>NZ_JAHWQX010000002.1 GCF_019334345.1 Neohoeflea coraliihabitans | reverse complement strand
CAGATCCCGCCCTTCTACGATTCGCTCCTGGGCAAGCTGATCGTCTGGGGCGAGGATCGCGACAAGGCGCTCAGCCGGCTTGGCCGGGCCCTCGGCGAGTTGCGCATTGACGGCCTGCCGACCACCGCGCCGCTGTTTGCAGCACTTCTTTCCAGCCAGGATGTGCGCGCCAATGCGGTCCACACCCGCTGGCTCGAGCCATGGCTCGAGGCCAATCTCGACACCATCAGAACAAGGAAGGGCCCGGCCGATGAGTAGCCGCTATACATTCGGGGGCGATGAACACATCTTCGTCGAGGTCGACGAGGCGATGTCGCTCGACGCCTTCTTCGTCAGCCTGTCGATGACCAACGCCATCCGCGAGGCGCAGATTGACGGCGTCACCGAGATCTGTCCGGCCAATGCCTCCTTCCAGGTCAAGTTCGACCCCGACCGCATCCATCCCGACGATCTGATGGCCCGGCTCAAGGAGCTTGAAGAGACCGCCGAGACCGCCGAGCCGGTGCTCGACACGCGCATTGTCGAGATCCCGGTCTATTATCAGGACCCCTGGACCCACGAGACCCTGATGCGCTTTCGCGAGCGCCACCAGGACCCCGAGGCCACTGACATCGAATATGCCGCCAGGATCAACGGCTATGACAGCGTCGCCGCCTTCATTGAGGCCCATTCGGGCGCGCCCTGGTTCGTCTCCATGGTCGGCTTCGTCTCCGGCCTGCCGTTCCTGTATCAGATGGTCGACCGCGAGCGGCAGATCCAGGTCCCCAAATATCTGCGCCCGCGCACCGACACGCCCAAACTGACCGTCGGCTATGGCGGCTGCTTCTCCTGTGTCTATTCGGTGCGCGGCGCCGGCGGCTACCAGATGTTCGGCATCACCCCGATGCCGATCTTCGATCCCGAGCAGACCGTCTCCTATCTCGAGGACTTCATGGTCTTCTTCAAGCCCGGCGACATCGTCAAGTGGAAGCCGATCGACCGGCAGGAATACGATGCGGCGGTCGCACAGGTGCAGGCGGGAACCTATGCGCCGCGCATCGCCAAGGTGCGCTTCTCGCTCAATGACTACAACGCCGATATCGACGGCACCAATGCCAGACTGCTGGAGGCTCTTCATGCCGATTAACGTTCTCTCCGCCGGCATCGCCACCACCATCCAGGACCTGGGGCGGCCGGGCTATTATCACCTCGGCATTCCCATGGGCGGGGCCATGGACCGTCTGGCCCTGCGCGCCGCCAACCTTCTGGTCGGCAATGACGAGGGCGCCGCCGGTCTTGAATCGGTGTTTGTCGGACCCGAACTCGAATTCACCGAAGATGCCCTGGTCGCCGTCTGCGGCGCCGAACTGCCGCCCAGGATCGACGGCGAGACCTGCCCGACCTGGACGGCTCTAAAGGTCAAGGCCGGCCAGGTGCTCTCCTTCGACTTCCTGCAGTCGGGCTCCCGCGCCTATATCGCCATCTCCGGCGGCATCGACACCCCGCCTATGCTCGGCAGCCGTTCGACCTATGCCATCGGCGCCCTGGGCGGCATTGACGGGCGCGCCGTCCAGCCCGGCGACACCCTGCCGGTCGGCCCGTCTTCCCACAACGCGGCAATGCCCGGCCGCAGCGTCCCCGAGGCGCTGCGCCGCGGCCCCGGCAACCCGGCCGAACTGCGCGTTCTGCCCGGCCTCTACTGGCACCGCATCACCGAACAGGCGCAAGACAACTTCTTTGCCGATGAGTGGAAGGTCGCCAACGAGGCCGATCGCATGGGCTATCGCTTCCAGGGCGGCCGCAAGCTCGAATTCGTCGAGCGCAGGCAGCCCTTCGGCGCCGGCGCAGATCCCTCCAACATCACCGATGCCTGCTACCCCTACGGCTCCGTCCAGGTCCCCAGCGGCACCGAACCGATCATACTGCACCGCGACGCCGTCTCCGGCGGCGGATACTTCATGATCGGAACCGTCATCTCCGCCGACATGGACCTCATCGGTCAGATGCAGCCCC
The DNA here is from genome assembly GCF_019334345.1 of Neohoeflea coraliihabitans. Lineage (GTDB taxonomy): Bacteria > Pseudomonadota > Alphaproteobacteria > Rhizobiales > Rhizobiaceae > Pseudohoeflea > Pseudohoeflea coraliihabitans. The sequence continues at coordinate 1,080,313 of NZ_JAHWQX010000002.1, read as the reverse complement.
ATACCGCAACACGCTTCATCAAGGTCGATATGAAAACCGCCCTGGAAGCAAGACAGCAAAGAACAAGGTTGATTGAACAAATACGCCAGTCACTGGCGTGAGCGCCCGATCTGCGCAATCATGCGCGGCAGGCGGGGGGACATCGATGGACAGCCAGCCATGAGCGGCGCGGCGGCGAAAATACAGACGCCTTTCGTCAATCGGGCGCGTGATCCCTTGCGCGTCCTTGGCACGACCGTCACCCAGGTTGATGCTCTCAAGAAGGCGGCCATCGAGGATCTTGGCGATCGTTTCGAATTCATTTCGCTTGACGGCACCGCATCGCAACGGCGCGGCGCGCTCTATCCTGATACTTTTGACGTCTACGATCAGTGGTTTCATGACATCGACCTGATCTGGCCGACCGGATCGATCCGCGCGATTGACGTCACCCGTATTCAGCGCTGGGATCAGATCGAACGGCTGCCGGCGTCGACCATGGTCGGCGGTACGCCGCTTTCCGCGCCCGGCAGTGACCCCTCTCAGCGCCTCTTCGTGCAGCTCGACGGCACGCTCGGCAGCCGCGAGACGCGACAGATATCCATGGTCCCCACGGTCCATAATGCCGACAGTTTCGCGGTGATCGGATCCGATCCCGGCGAGATCAGAAGCTGGGGGGCACTGCTGGACCCGAAATGGGCCGGCGCCGTCGTGCTGCAGACCGACGCCGCGATCGGCAGTCTCGACATGCTGCTTGCATTGCACGCCACCGGCGAACTGGTCGCAGGCGATGCCGGCGATCTCAGTCTCGAGGAAATCGATGCTCTGGTTGATCGCCTGCATGCCTACCGTGCGGCCGGCCATTTTCGCTGTCTCTGGGCCGACGAGGCGCAGGCGATTGAGGCCTTTGGCGAAGGCCAGCGCGCAATCGGATCCCTGTGGTGGTCGGGCTTCACCAAGCTTCGCGCCCGCGGCATCCCCGTCAACATGGTCACCCCCGATTTCGGCTATCGCGGCTGGTTTGGCGGACTGGCTCTCTCGGTCAAGGCCGACGCTTGGGCAGTCGATGCCGCCTATGACTATATCAACTGGTGGTTCGACGGCCGCGCCGGCGCATTGATGTCGCGCAATGGCGCTTACATGACGGGCCGCGCAGCCGTGCGAAAATATCTGTCGCAGGAGGAATGGGAGTTCTGGTACCGCGGTACAACGGCGGCCTGCGATATCCGCGATGCCGATGGCACGATCGTCTTTTCCAAGGGCGAACGCCGCGAGGGGGGCGCTTACGAGCAGCGCATGTCACGCGTCGCCGTCTGGGACACCGTGATGAAAGAGCACAATTACCTGGTGCGCCGCTGGGAAAACGTGCTCAATCGGTAAACCGGCTCTCCGGCTTCAGATAGCCGTGGAAATCCGGTGTCGGGAATACGGAAAGCGCCATCAACCGTTTGCCGGTGCGATCCGCCGACAGCCGCAAATGTTCCTCGAGGGCATTCGCGGCGGCATCATGCGAACCGCGTATGACAAATTCGAGAATGATCGCATGCTCTTCCAGCGGTTGCCGGAACGGCCGGGCGCCGATCGAACTGGAAAACACCTTATTGACCACGAGCGCGATCTGGCTCTGCTCGATCATGCGCAGCAAATGCTGGTTCGAGGTCTGGCGCAGCAGGCGCCAGTGAATATCACGCTCCAGCGCGTCGACCCGCTCCCCCATGACGTCATCGCCGGACTCAAGCGCCTCCCGGGTCCGTGTGACCATCTCACAAATGTCATCGAGCGCCATTTCCGGCGCGCTTTCGCGCAGGGCCAGCGGCTCCAGTTTCTGGCGGATTGAAAAATAGTGCGCCACGTCGCGCGCCGTCAGCGGGCCGACGACCCAATGCGACCGCCGGTCCTTGCGCACCAGCCCGCGATCCTGCAGCCGCTGCAGCAATTCGCGGATAATCGTGCGGCTGACCTGATAGTGCTCGGCCGCCGCCATCTCATTGATGCGGTACAGCCCGAACGGCATGGCATTGACGATCTCGCGCTCGAAATCCTCGGCAATGATCGCGGCGCTGGCGCGCGGCGTCTCATACTCAGCCTCACTCGCCGCGCCGAGCATCTCCGCCGACAGTTTCAGCCGCCGCACATGCTGCATCGCCCCGTTGTTCTGGCCGGCAACAATGAAACCGCGCCCGTCGAAGCGCGCCAGCGCGCCCTTCGCATTGAGTTCGGCAAGGGCTTTGCGTACCGGCGTCCGACTGGTTTTGAAGACGTTGGCAACAGGGCCTTCGTTCAGCACCGTGCCCTCCGCCAGCCGACCGTCGGCAATGGCGTCGAGCAAGGCAGCCTCGATGCGCTCGTAGCGCGGCGCAGTGCGGGAATCGTTTTTCATCGTTCAATTCCCATGACCAAAAATTCCTTTCTGCGCAACCGGACTATCTGTAAAATGCACTTGACAACAAGATACAATAAAATTTCGCGATATCATGCTTCATCCTCCTATAATTAGCTGTATGTGCAGAGAAAGCCCATTGGAAAATCGGGTAATGTCCGCATTGATTTTTCCTTTGCATACGAAGTGCATTTATGCTTCAGTCGGCCTCGGATCCTGTCGGGGCGTGCGAGGAATGTGCAGATGATGGAAGTGCGGGCGTTGGCGAAAGCCTTTTCTGGCGTCAAGGCGATCGACGAATTCAGCCTGCAAGTGCATGCCGACGAGTATCTGACCCTTCTTGGCCCCTCCGGATCGGGAAAGTCGACCTTGCTGCGCCTTCTCGCCGGGTTGGAAAAACCGGATTCCGGTTCAATCTGGCTTAACGGCGTCGATATCACCACGCAGCCGACCCACATGCGCAATCTGGGCTTCGTGCAGCAGAAATACGCCCTGTTTCCGCATCTGAATGTCATCGACAATGTGGCGTTCGGACTCCGGCATCGTGAGCTCGATCCGGTCACCGACCCCGCGCGTGTCGAGAAACGGGTTGCGGATATCCTCGAACTCGTCGGCCTGACCGATCTCGGTGGTCGCATGGTCGGGCAACTTTCCGGTGGTCAGAAGCAGCGGGTTTCTCTGGCGCGCACACTCGTGACCGAGCCAAAGGTCTGTCTGCTCGACGAGCCGCTCGGCGCTCTCGATGCCAATCTGCGCGAACGCATGACCGTGGAGTTGCAGAAGATCCGTCGTGCGCTCGGGGTCACTTTCATGCATGTGACCGGCAATGAGGCGGAAGCGATCGCCATGGGCGATCGGATGATTGTTCTCGACCGCGGCCGCCTGCTGCAGGTCGATCCGCCGGATACGATCTTCACTGTGCCAGCCACCATTGACGTCGCCCGCTATATCAATGCCTACAACATTCTCAGCGGCACGCTTTCGGATGGCCGGTTTACAAGCAGCAACGGTGCTTTCCCGGTTGTCGGTGACGTTCCCGAACTTGGCTATTACGCTGTTCGTTATGATGCCGCGCATGTCCTTGCGCCGGGTGAGATGGTGCCGGACGGCAGCGCCAGCATGTCGGCGCGGTTCATCGCCAGCGAATTTATGGGCAGCCAGATCATTTATATCTTCCGCCGCATCGACGGAGGCACCTTCGAGGTGGTGCGCCACCTCAGTCGCGAAGATCCCGCCAGCTATGAGCGCGACCAGCAATGCACAATCTGTTGGCACGCCGCCGACGCATTGCTTTTCGACGTGAAAGGGCGGTTGGTTATGGACAATTCAATGAGGGGAGCGGCCTGATGAGTGCAGTCGAGCCTGCCGACTCCGCCGGACATGCGGCTGATCGATCCGGTTTCATGCAGAAATACGGGCATTTCCTGTTGCTTGCCCCCGGCGTGATCTGGATGATCCTGTTTCTCGTCGTCCCTCTGCTGATGATGCTCTATGTCAGCTTCTGGACGCAGTCGACCTTTTCGATTTCGCCAGATCTGACGGTCAAGTCCTGGGTGACCTTCTTCAGCTCCGAAACCTATTTCGGAGCTTTGCTCAGGACATTGCGCATCTGGCTGACCGTGCTTGTCCTGACCTTCGTCATCGGCTATCCGGCGGCGCTGTTTATCGGCCAGCATGTGCGCAACAAGACGGTTCAGACGATCCTTCTTGTTGCCTGCGTGATCCCGTTCTGGACCTCGTTTCTCATTCGCGTTCTCGCCTGGCGCCCGATGCTCGGCAAAGAAGGCGCCATCAACATCGTGCTGCAGAAATTCGGGCTGATTTCACAGCCGATCGAAGTTCTGTTGTTCACCGAATTGTCGGTGATCATCGGCATGGTGCAGATCTACGTCGTCTTCATGGTCGGCCCGATCGCCTTCATGCTGGCGCGCATCGATGACAGCCTGATCGAAGCGGCGCGCGATCTTGGCGCATCCTCCTGGCGAATCTTTCGCAAGGTGATCTTTCCGCTCAGCCTGCCGGGTGTTGTCGTCGGTGCGATCTTCGTCTCGGTCATGGTGCTCGGCGAATTCGCCACGGCTTCTGCACTCTCGGGCCGCAAGGTCAATCTGCTCGGCAACATCATCGTCACGCAGGTCGGTTCGCTCAAATGGGCTTTTGCCGCTGTCATCGGTGTCGTTCTGACGTTCGTTATGGCGGTCGTGATCATCGGCCTGCTGCGCGTCGTCAATCTGCGGCGTGAATTGTGATGGCAAACAGGGGCTGATAACCATGCGAAACTTCAATTTTCTCAAAGCGGGCCTCGGTTTCTACACCGCTCTGTTCATCACCTTTCTCTACGCGCCATTCGTGGTGATGGGCATACTCAGCTTTCAGGCAGGTCCCGAAGGCGGACCGCAATTTCCGATCATTGAATGGTCGACCTATTGGTACCAGCATGTGCTCGGCATCGCGCCGCCATCACGCGTTGCGCCGCTTCCGATTGCCGAGGCCCTGACCCGTTCATTGACCCTGGCGTTTGCCACGATGGTCGTCTCGACGGTGCTCGGAACGCTGACCGCTCAGGCATTTCGCCGTCATTTCAAGGGTTCCGGCTTCGTCTTCTATCTCGTCGTGCTCGGCATGATGGTGCCTGGCGTCCTCCTCGGACTTGGCATGGCGCTTGTTGCCGATCAGGTGGGTATCGCGCGCACCTGGTGGGGCACGGCGTTCGTCTTGCACGTCGTTTACACCTATCCCTTCGCCTTTCTGGTGATGCTCGCCATCTTCAACCGCTTCGACAGCTCGGTCGAGGAAGCCGCATGGGCGCTTGGCGTGCCGCCAGGCCGCACCTTCCGCAAGATCACCTTTCCGCTGATCTTTCCCGGCGTGCTGTCGGCCATGCTGTTCGCCTTCACGCTCAGCTACGATGAATTCCCGCGCACCTTGTTTACGGGTGGCTCCGAGGTGACGATGCCGATCGCCATCTATGGCACCTTCGCCGTCGAGATCCATCCGAACCTGTTCGCGTTCGGTGTGCTCACCACCGTCTTCTCCTTTGCTCTCCTTTCCGTCTACGGACTGTTGATGGCCGCCTCCGTGCGGCGCGCCAAGACAAAGGGTATCGGCGTTCAGGAGGACATCGAGTGAGCCGGCTGGCAAAGCACAATGCTGTGGTAACCGGCGCCGGGGCCGGCATTGGCCGGGCCATTGCCGTGCGGCTCGCGGCCGAGGGTGCAAAAGTGGTCGTCCAGGACCTTGATCAATCCACCGCGCAGCACACCGTCGACATGATCGCAGAGGCTGGTGGCACGGCCCTTGTCGTGGCCGGCGACGTCTCCGACCCGGGCGACATCGACCGCGCCTTCTCTGCCTGTGAGGAAGCCTGGGGTGCCTGCACGCTTGCCGTCAACAACGCCGGCATTGTTCAGCAGGTCCGTCTTGCCGATATGAGCGTCGAGGAATTCGACAGAATGATCGCCGTTCATCTCCGCGGCTGTTTTCTCGGCTGCCGCCGCGCCATCGGACCGATGCTGCAGGCTAAAAACGGTGCCATCATCAATATCGCCTCGCAGCTTGGGCAGATCGGCGGCATCGAATTGGCCCATTACAGCGCTGCCAAGGCAGGAATTATCGGCCTGACCAAGGCGATGGCGCGGGAGGTCAGTGCCGCTGGAGTGCGCGTCAACGCCGTCGCACCAGGGCCGATCAACACGGAATTGGTGATGGCGTTGTCGGACGAATGGCGCAGCCGCAAGGCTGGCGAACTGCCACTCGGACGTTTCGGGGAAGTGGAGGATGTGGCGGCAACGGTGGCCTTCCTCGCTTCCGATGAGGCTGCCACCTATGTCGGCCAGACCCTCGGGCCGAACTCCGGCGATGTGATGCTTTAGGAGCCAGAGCGATGAGAAATGTCTTGATAACGGGAGCCGGCATCGGCATAGGCCGCGCAACGGCCAAGGCCTTCGGCCACAACGGCGACCGCGTCTTTGTCACCGATGTCCTTGAGAGCGAGGGCAAGGCAGTCGCCGATTCCATTCTCGGCTCGGGCGGCAAGGCTGAGTTTCACAAGCTTGATGTCACCTCGACGGCGATGACCGATCAGTTGGTCGCCGACATTGAAGCCGCCTATGGCGCACTCGACTGCATCGTCTGCAACGCCGGCATAGCCCACAGGATTCCGCTCGCAGAGTTGAGCGACGAAAAGTGGGATCACACCTTCGACATCGATCTCAAGGGCATGATGCGCCTGGTGCGCGCCGCAGCTCCGGCGATGCGAAAATCGGGCAAGGGCGCCATTGTCTGTCTCTCCTCCATCATGGGCGTAGCCTATGGCTGGGACGAGCATGTTCATTATTCCGCCGCCAAGGCTGGCGTCGTGGGGCTGGTGCGCGGCCTCGCCGTCGAACTGGCCCGCGCCGGCATTCGCGTTAACGGCGTGGCGCCCGGCTATATCCGCACCGCCCAGGCCCTGTCGGAGAAACATTCGTTGGGACCGGCCGGACTCGAGAAGGCTGCGGATTTCATTCCCATAGGACGCGTCGGCGAGCCGGAAGACATCGCTGACGTCATCAAATTCCTCGCCTCGGAGCAGGCCCGGTACATCACCGGCCAAGTCGTGACCGTGGATGGGGGATTGTTGGTCGGCCGCTACTGATGGCCGGCCCAAGAAAAGTTTTACGCAACTCAAAAAAACAGGGAACATTTCAATGAGTAATATGCCCATATCCCGTCGTAGCTTCGTAGCAGGGGTCGGTGCCCTTGCCGGAAGTTCTGCCTTGATCCGTCCGGACATGCTCTGGGCTCAGGAACTTGGCAATCAGGAACTGCGAACCGTTGGTTTGTCGGTGACCGTGCAGGAACGCATTCTCAACGACTTCAAGGCCAAGTCCGGGGTCGGTTCGGTTTCCGGCAAAGCCGATATCTTCCCCAACACCCAGACCGAATTGCTGTCTGGCTCGAACGCCTATGATTGCTGGGAGATTATTGGCGAGCGCCTGCCGGCAATGACCGAAACCAAAACCATCGCGCCGATCCCGACCTCCAGCCTGTCCAACTGGAATTCGATCCGGCCGATCTTCACCGAGGCCGATTCCAAGATGGAAGCCCGTGCCCAGATTTCCGGCCAGATCTGGGCTGACGATGCCCAGAGCGAATTGTGGATGGTTCCGACGGTCTACAACTTCGATTCGATCGGCTATCGCCCGGACCTCGTCAGTGCAGAGGAAGCCAACACCTGGACGGCGCTGTTCGATGACAAGTTCAAGGGCAAGACCGGCCTCAATGTCGACCCGCTGATCGCCTTCGGTCAGGCCATCCTGGCAATGAACTCGCTCGGCCTGCTCGATGTGCCAAATCCTGGCAACCCGACCAAGGAACAGATCGACGAAGCCTCCAAGTTCCTGATCTCGAAGAAGAAGGGCGGACAGTTCCGCGCTCTCTGGGGCGACTTCGGCGAGCTGGTCAACCTGCTTGCTTCGGGCGAAATGATCCTTGCCGATGCCTGGCAGCCGGCTGTCATGGCGGTCAAGGCGCAGGGTATCGAATGCTCCTATGCCGTTCCCAAGGAAGGGTATCGCGCCTGGGCCATCGGCATCTCGCAGATCGCCTCCAGCGAAAACGCCGAGGCCGTGCGCGCCTACGCCGACTACTGGCTGTCCGGGGACCCGGGCGTCATCGTTTCCGAGCAGGGCTACTACTCGCCGACCACGACGATCAAGGATGTCATGGCGCCGGAGAAATACGGCTTCTGGTACGAGGGCAAGCCGTGGGAAGGTCCGGAAGAGCGCGGCATCAAGCCGGGCGATCTGCGCGATGGTGGATCGCTCGAAGAGCGGGCCAGCCATGTCAGCTACTGGCATCAGTGGCCGGATGAGTACGATCATCTGATCATGCGCTGGGACGAATTCCTGAGCGCCTGACCTGCAACGTTCAAGGCGCGCGGACCACGGAGTCCGCGCGTCACCACCAGAAAAGCCGAGGATGCCTCATGACTGACACCGACCTCGAACTGGTCAGGCTGCGGAAGATTTACCCGGGTGGAACCGTGGCCGTCGAGGCGTTTGATCTTGAGGTCAAGCGGGGTGAATTCATATCCTTCGTCGGCCCCTCCGGTTGCGGCAAGACGACCACGCTGCGCATGATTGCAGGACTGGAATCGATCACCTCCGGGGATCTGATCATCCGCGGCAAGAATTTCACCCACGTGCCGACCGAGCGCCGGCCGACGGCGACCATTTTTCAGAACTACGCCATTTTTCCGCATATGACCGTGCGCCAGAACATCGAGTTCGGTCTGCATGTGCGCAATCTGAGCGCTTCCGAAATCAAGAAACGCACCGATGCGATCATCGACAAGCTGCAATTGGGCGATGTTGTCGATGCGCGCGAAGGCGCGCTGTCCGGCGGCCAGAAACAACGGCTTTCGCTGGCGCGCGGTCTGGTGACGGAACCGGATATCCTGCTGCTCGATGAACCCTTGGGTGCGCTCGACGCCAATCTGCGCAAATCCATTCAGGAGGAACTGAAGATCCTCCAGCGTGAACTCAACATCACATTCGTTTTTGTCACCCACGCCCAGTCGGAGGCCCTGTCGATGGGCGACCGCGTCGTCGTCATGAACGCCGGCCGGGTCGAGCAGGTGTCCTCGCCGTTTGAACTGTACACCCGCCCACAATCCGGCTTCGTTGCAAGATTCATCGGCCGCAACAAGATCATTCCGGGTGAGCTTGCGGACATCGATGGCAATCGGGCTTCGGTGACAACACCCCTTGGCCGGTTCTCCGGTGTGCCGAGTTTCAAGGCCGGTTCCGGTACGGTCGGCCAGAAAGCAATGGTTGTCGCGCCTTCGGAATATATCGACATCGTGCCCGCGGCTGAACCCGCAGGAGATGCGGCGCTGGATCGCGCTCGCGGCACCGTGACCAGCGTCGAGCCGGTCGGCCAGGTGGTTTATATCGGTGTGGAGCTTCCGGGCCTCGTCCCGATGCGCATCGAGGCTTACCGCGAGCGAATTGAAGGCCGCGGCATCGTTCCGGGATCAGCAGTCGAGCTGCGCTGGAAACCAGAGCGCGCCACTATCGTGCTGGGCGAGGCGTGAGTTCGCCGATGCGCGCGCGCCGAACCGGCATCTATCCACTTTGCAAATGGAGGACTTGAGAATGACCAAGAAGATTTACTGCGCCTTCGGCGTCGACGTCGACGCCGTCGGCGGCTGGCTTGGATCCTATGGCGGTGAGGACAGTCCCTGCGATATCAGCCGTGGCATGTTTTCCGGCGAGGTCGGTTCGATGCGCCTGCTGGAACTCTTCAAGCGCTGGGGCATCAAGACCACATGGTTTATTCCCGGCCATTCGATCGAGACCTTCCCCGATCAGATGAAGGCCGTTGCCGAGGCGGGGCACGAAATCGGCATGCATGGCTACAGCCATGAGAATCCCATCGCCATGACGCCGGAGCAGGAAGAGGCGGTGATGGACAAGTCGATCGGCCTGATCGAGGAGCTTTGCGGCCGTCGTCCGACCGGCTACGTGGCTCCCTGGTGGGAATTTTCGCCGGTCTCCAACGAGTTGCTGCTGAAGAAAGGCATCAAATACGACCATTCACTCATGCACAACGACTTCACGCCCTACCGCGTGCGGGTCGGCGACAGCTGGACCAAGATCGACTATTCGAAGAAGGCCGAGGAGTGGATGAAGCCACTGGTGCGCGGCGAGGAGACCGACCTGATCGAGATTCCCGCCTCCTGGTATCTCGACGATCTGCCGCCGATGATGTTCATGAAGGCGGCTCCCAACAGCCACGGCTTCGTCAATCCGCGCCACCTCGAGGAAATGTGGCGGGATCAGTTCGACTGGGTTTATCGCGAGATGGACTATGCGGTCTATACTCTGACCATCCACCCGGATGTGTCCGGCAAGCCGCAGGTGTTGCTGATGCTTGAACGGCTTTACGAGCACATCATGAGCCATGAGGGGGTGGAGTTCACCACCTTTGATGCCATCGCTGACGACTTCGCCAGCCGTTATCCACGCTAGGGTCAGACCCTGCGGCAAAAGGGAGAAGCGGGCCGCCGCCCGCTTCCTCATATTTCGAAAAGGAACGAGCATGTGCGGGCTGTGCGGCCTATTGGGAACCGTTCACTGGACGGAGACGTCCGCTCATCCGAATGCCTTCACGGGCGCCGGACGCCGCACCATTCGCGCTGAGCGCCTGCATCGCGCCGCTCTGGTCAATCAGGCCCTGGCCGCGGCGCGACTCAAGCTGTCCGACTTCCAGGCCACCAGCTACATTGTCCGCTCGCCAACCGGCAAACAGGCGATCGTCGATGATTTGCAGAGCGTCTGGAGCGCTGTCGACCAGCTGCGTGGCGCCCCGATCGATGTCCTTGATGAGGCCTGGATCGCCCAGATCGAGGGATCGGAACCGTGATCCCGGTCAATGTCGTCACCGGCTTTCTCGGCTCCGGCAAGACCACCTTGTTGCGCGAGGTGTTGGCCAGTCCGCGATTTTCTGACACGGCCGTCATCGTCAATGAGTTCGGCGAGGTCGGTCTTGATCATCTGCTGCTTGAAGAGGTCGAGGAAGGCGTATTGCTTCTTGAGTCCGGCTGCATCTGTTGCACCATCCGCTCGGATCTCAAGGAAACAATCCGCAGCCTGCACGACAAGGCGGCTCGCGGCGACATCCCGCGTTTCGCGCGTGTGGTGGTCGAGACCACGGGCCTCGCCGATCCGGCGCCGATCCTGTCGACCATCGCCGCCGATCCGATCATTCGCAACCACTACCGGATCGCCAATCTGATCTGCACCATTGACGCGCTCAACGGCGCCCGCACGATCGCTGCCCACGACGAGGCCGGCAAGCAGATCGCGGTGGCTGATCGTCTTCTGATCACCAAGGTCGACCTGGCTGAAACCGACAGCGTCGAAACCCTGAAAAGGCAGCTTGCGCGCCTCAATCCCGCTGCGCCGGTCGCCACATCGTCCGGCTCCGGGTTTGATGCGGATTTCCTGTTCGGGGCAGATGTGGGCGACGAATTGCGCCGCGCCGCCGAGGTTCAGCGTTGGATCGCCAGCGCCGAAGCGCTTGAACGCGAGAGGGAAGTGCCCTCGCATGAGCATGCGGGCACGCATACCCATCACCATGGCGCGCACGGCGGCTCCCACGGCGGCTTGCATGGCGATGCAGACACCAATGCCTTCGTGCTGCGCTTTCCCGAGCCGATCGACTGGACCGCCTTCGGCATATGGCTGACCGCGCTTTTGCACGCGCATGGCGAACGCATCCTGCGGGTCAAGGGCATCCTTCAGGTCGCGGAATCGCAGACGCCGGTTGTCCTGCACGGCGTTCAGCATGTGGTTCACCCGCCAATGCATCTTGATCATTGGCCGGACGAAGACCACAGCTCTAAGATCGTCTTCATCACGCGCGGCATTGACGAGCAGCGGGTTCGCCGCTCCCTCAATGCCTTTCTCGCCAAGGCGCGCGCATTGGGGCCAAGAAGCGAAGTGGCTTGAGGTCCCTGCGATCGCAAAGCCGACACAAGCAAACAAAGGACAGCCATGCCCGATCTGCAAGCCATCGCCAGCCGGTCCGCCGCCGCCATTGGCCGAGCTCTTCAGGCCGGCGAAACCACACCGGTGGCGCTTGTCGAACATCTGCTCGAGACGATTTCCGATCAGAGCTCGCCCGTTTTTCTTGCCGTCACCGCCGAGCGCGCCCGGACGGAAGCGCGCGCCGCAGAGCAGCGTCTGGCGGACAATCGCCCCCTGTCCCCGCTCGACGGTGTCCCGGTCGCGTGGAAGGACCTGATTGATGTGGAAGGCGTTCCAACGACCGCCGGTTCGGCCGTCTACCGTGATCAAGCCGCGGCGACCCGTGATGCCCCCGTCGTGACGCATCTCGCTGGCGCCGGCATGGTCACTTTAGGTAAGTTAAATCTTACGGAGTTTGCCTATTCGGGCCTCGGGCTCAATCCGCATTTCGGAACGCCGGTTAATCCGCATGGCAATGGCGCACCGCGCGTACCGGGTGGATCGTCGTCGGGCTGCGGCGTCGCCGTCGCGTCGGGGATGGTGCCGTGCGCCATTGGCACCGACACGGGCGGCTCGATCCGAATACCCGCGGCCTTCAACGGCATCACCGGCTTCAAGCCTTCGGGCGGCCGCATTGATGACACCCGTGTGTTCCCCCTGTCGCGCTCGCTCGATACCATTGGTCCGCTGGCCCGTTCGGTGGAAGACTGCATCCTGCTTGATGCCGCCTTGCGTGGCGCCACCGCACCGGCAATGGTGCGCAGACCACTGCACGAATTGTCGATCTTCGTCGCCGAGACCGTTGTTCTCGACGCGGTCGACCCTGCTGTCATGGCCAATTTCGAGGCGTCTTTGCGGCGCCTCGAGCAACACGGCGCCACGATCCGCTCTGGTCCGCTGCCAATCTTTGCGCGGACCGTGGAACTCGCCGCCCGGTACGGATCGATTGCCGCTGCCGACGCCTACGCCGAACATCGTGAACTGGTCGACGGCCCCGATGTCTCCCGTATCGACAGCCGTGTCGTGGACCGCATTATGGGCGGCAAGAAGATGACGGCCCATGACCTGATCATGCTGCAGCGGGCGCGCCGGGATCTGGTTGCCGAGCTGCGCTCCTGGCTGGATGGTGCCCTCGTGGCCATGCCGACGGTCGCCCATATAGCGCCTCAAATCGCGCCGCTGGAAGCCGATAAGGAGCTGTTTCACCGGGTCAATCTGAAAACCTTGCGCAATACGATGGTGGGCAATTTTCTCGATCTGCCCGGCTTGGCAATGCCGAACGGTGTCGACGAAAATCAGATGCCGACGGGCTTTCTTCTTTCGGCGGCATCGGGACGGGACGAGGATGTGCTCAGCTTTGGACCGGCAGTCGAAGCGGCGCTGGCCGCCGGAACTTCCAACTGAATGCAAAGTCGCATAGCGCGATCCGGCAAATCCGGTTGGCGCTAGCCCGGTAGGAAGCATCGCGTAACCCGCCTGTCAAAAACGATTTGTTGGCGCAAGAAAACGGCTGACGGCTCTGTCAACGATTGCCTGCTGGATTATCAACAGTATATGGCTATTCATATTCGGCTGTTCGCATCCTTTACGAATGCTCGGCAAGCAGAATTCATAGCGCCTTGAACGCGAAGGTGCTGCTGACACAAAGGGGTTGGGCTTGAACATGCGGCCAGGGCAGAGAGGCACCCGTTGACTGTGAACGACGACGATCTCCGACGACAAGCGGCCTTTCTCGCCGGAGGCGGCGCCATGGCGCGGTTGATTCGGGAGCATGATTGGGCATCGACGCCGCTCGGTCCGATCGACAGCTGGCCCCAGAGCTTGAAGACCGCGACGGCCATTCTTTTGCGCTCGCGTCTTCCGATGGCTTTGCTCTGGGGCGAAGCCGGCCTCATGATTTACAATGACGGATATTCGGTAATCGCCGGTAGCCGTCATCCCGCTGTGCTTGGGTGCCCGGTGCGAGAGGCCTGGCCGGAGATCCGCGACTTCAACGACCATGTGATGAAGGTCGTGCTAAGCGGTGAGACCTTGGCCTACAGCGATCAGCAATTGACGCTGCATCGCGGCAAGAACTCTGAAAAAGCCTGGCTTGATCTCAGCTATTCGCCCGTTCTCGATGAAAGCGGCAAGCCCGGTGGCGTGCTGGCCATCGTCAACGAGACTTCAGAGCGCGTTCTCGCCGAGCGCCGTCATGCCGAGGAGCAGCGGCGCCTGGCGCAGATGTTCGAACAGGCGCCGGGATTCATGGCGCTGCTGCGCGGTCCCGACCATGTCTTCGAATTGGCAAATCCAGCTTACCGCAAGCTTGTCGGTCATCGCGACATTCTCGGCAAGGCGGCGCGTGACGCCCTGCCGGAAGTCGTTGACCAGGGCTTTATCGAACTGCTCGATCAAGTCTATCAGTCCGCCACAGCCTTTGTCGGAACGGCGGTGGAAGTCTCGTTGCAGCACAGGCCTGATGCCCCGGTCGAGCGACTATATGTCGATTTCGTTTATCAACCGATGACCGACGCTGACGGCAAGGCCACCGGGATTTTCCTTGAGGGCGTTGATGTCACCGAACGCACGCGTGCCGAGAGGTTGCGTACAGCGCAAAATGCCATCCTTGAATCGGCATTGAGCAATGCGTCGCTGAACGACACGCTCGATATGCTGTTGCGCACCGCGGAAGACCAGTCTTCCGCGGATATGAAGGCCTCGATTCTACTCGCGAACGAGGAAGGCAGCCGCTTGTGTCATGGGGCTGCTCCAAGTCTTCCAACTGCCTATACCGAGGCAGTTGATGGGCTGGAGATCGGGCCCCAGGCGGGGTCCTGCGGCACCGCGGCCTGGCGCGGCGAAGCGGTCTATGTCGCAGACATCGCCAACGATCCGCTGTGGGTCAATTTTGCTGATTTGGCGCTCCCGCATGGTCTGCGATCGTGCTGGTCGGCTCCCATTTTTGGTGCAGACGAGCGGCTGCTCGGCACATTCGCCATGTATTACGCCGCGCAGCGCGCCCCTTCCAGGGAAGATCTCGAACTTGCCGAATACTGTATCCGTCTGGCGTCGCTGGCAATCGAACGCAAGATCGCCGAGGAAAAATTGCGCCAGGGCGAAGAGCGCTATCGCACGCTTTTCGAGAATGTCGAAGCTGGCTTTTGCGTGCTCGAGATGAAGTTTGATGACGAGGACAACGCCATCGACTACCGTATTGTTGAGGGCAACCCTGCCTTCGAGCGCCAGACCGGGCTGGTCGACGCGATTGGAAAGTGGGTGAGCGAAACGGCCCCGGAACTCGAGCGCC
This sequence comes from Neohoeflea coraliihabitans, assembly GCF_019334345.1. GTDB lineage: Bacteria > Pseudomonadota > Alphaproteobacteria > Rhizobiales > Rhizobiaceae > Pseudohoeflea > Pseudohoeflea coraliihabitans. The sequence continues at coordinate 1,065,150 of NZ_JAHWQX010000002.1, read as the reverse complement.
ATTGGTTTGACATCTATGGCGGCGTTGCGCTGACCGGCAAGGCCGTGCGCTTCGAGAACGAGGCCAAAACCTTTGGCCGCTGGTATGATGTCCACGCTTTCCGAACCGGCGAGCCCGAGGAGCAGCGGGTCGCCGTGTTGTTCACTGATATCTCTCATCGCCGCCGTGTCGAACTGGAACTGCGGGAACTCAACGAGACCCTGGAAACGCGTGTTGCAGAGCGCACCGCCGAACGCGATCGCGCCTGGAAGAATTCGCGCGACCTGCAGGTCGTGATTGGCCCGGATGGTGTTTTCCGTGCCGCCAACGAAGCGTGGGACAGCATCCTCGGTTGGCGAGCCGATACGGTGATCGGGCGGAACTGGACTGAATTTACGCACCCCGATGACATTGCTGCCTGCCGGCAGGTCCTTGAAAGGGCATCCGGCGAGTCGGCGCGGATAGGCGAGACAGAGGAAACAGCGGACACCTCCTCGTCCACGGTTGATATCCGCTTTCGTCATCGTGACGGCGGTTTTCGGTTGATCTCATGGCTCGCTCAGAACGAGGGCGGCCTGACCTACGGTTCCGGCCGTGACGTCACCGCCGAGCGCCAGCGCCAGGCAGAGTTGGCGCGTACCGAAGATGCGCTGCGGCTTTATGAGAACATTGTCCAGTCGGATGAAGCTCCGGTCGTCGCTTTCGACCGCAATCGCCGCGTGATTGCGTTCAACAGCGCGCACGCCAAAGCCTATTCTCAGCTCTTCGGCCGCAAACCGAAAGTCGGCGACCACTTGCCTGATCACATGCCGCAAGGGCAGGCGGCGCTTCTGACAGGCTTGATGGATCGGGCTCTGGCCGGTGAGACCTTTACCGTCATAGAGGAATTCGGCCCTGCAGGCGGAGACAAAACCTGCTTCGAGATCAGCTACACGCCCTTGCGAAACCAGGACGGTGAAATCGTCGGCGCATTTCACCACGCCCGCGATGTCACCGCCCGGCTGCGCGCCGAGACCGAACTGACCCAGGCGCAGGAAGCGCTGCGACAATCGCAGAAAATGGAAGCGGTCGGGCAACTGACCGGCGGTCTGGCCCACGATTTCAACAATCTGCTCGCCGGCATGTCAGGCAGTCTGGAATTGATGCAGACACGGCTTTCACAGGGGCGCGTCGTCGAGATTGATCGCTATTTGACGGCCGCACAGGAATCGGCGCGTCGGGCCGCCGCGCTTACTCATCGTCTACTCGCCTTTTCCCGCCGCCAGACGCTCGACCCGAAACCGACTCGGGTTGACCAGCTCATTGCCGGGATGGAGGAGTTGATCCGCCGCACCATGGGACCGGCCATTGCCGTTGAAACGCAGTCTCAGTCGGATCTATGGGCCACTCTGGTGGATCCCAATCAGCTTGAAAACGCGCTTCTGAATTTGTGTATAAATGCCCGCGACGCCATGCCCGATGGGGGAAAATTGGCTATCCGCACGAGCAATGAAGTCCTTGACGAACGAGCGGCCCGCGAGATCGATCTCGCCGCCGGATCCTACATCGCCATGACCGTCGCCGACACCGGCTCTGGCATGCCTCTCGATGTCATCGAACGGGCCTTCGATCCGTTCTTCACCACCAAGCCGATCGGACTGGGCACCGGCCTCGGCCTGTCGATGACCTATGGCTTCGCCCGTCAGTCCGGCGGTCAGGTCCGTATCGTCTCAGAGGTCGGGCACGGCACGACGATTTCCCTCTATTTGCCGCGCCATGAAGGCATCGAACCCGTCGAGGAACCCGATCGCTCAGAAACCGAGCGCACGGCCGCGAATGTCGGTCGCACGGTTCTGGTTGTCGATGACGAGCCCTTGGTCCGAATGCTGGTGGTCGATGTCCTCGAAGAGCTCGATTGTCAGGTGCTCGAGGCCGGCGATGGTCCGGAAGCCATGGCGATCCTTCGCTCGGGCAAGCAGATTGACCTGCTGATCACCGATGTCGGGCTGCCGAATGGCATGAACGGCCGCCAGATCGCCGAAGCGGCGCGGCAAATGCAGCCGGAGGTGAAGGTCTTGTTCATCACCGGCTATGCCGAGAACGCGGTGCTCAGTCACGGTCATCTCGAACTCGGGATGCATGTCATGACGAAACCATTTCAGATGGATGCGCTGGCTGAGAAGATCCGCAGCATATCAGAGGATATGGCGAAGTAGCTTTAACGGCAGATGACGGCCCTGATCTTCTCGTGGCGGCAAGCACGGGGTGCTCGGCGTCGCGCCATTTCTCTCGTTTAGCGTCCAGGTCGTGGTAACCGCGCCCGTCCGGGGTCCGCTCAGTCGAACAGTGACCCCTGTCCCTTGCCCGCTGCGGACTTGCGGCTTGACGCCGCCTTCGGTGACTTGGTTCCAGGCCTCGGCGCTTCAGGGGTATCGGCGGCTGCAACGGCTGCATCTGGTCCGGGTGGGCCAACGCTTGCTGCGGTGCGGCCGTCGACAAATTGCAACGCGATCTTCTCGCCAGCCGTCAAATGCTCGACGCGCGTGACCAAATCATCGGCCTCGTTCCAAACCAGGGCAAAACCGCGATTGAGAATGCTCTTGTGCGACAGCGATCCAAGCATCCGCTCCTGTGCCGCAAGATTGCGGCGGTACTGCGCCACCAGCCGCGATGTCGCCCTATCGCTGCGCAAAGCTGTTTCTCGCAGCCGGTCCTTCTGCCGCCCGACGCTGCTCAAAAGATGCCGCGGCATTGCTGCCAGCATAGCTCTTCGCCGGTCCAGCACCCCGTGACACCGTTCCAGACTCCGCCGCACCGCCAGCCGATTACGGTTGGCCCGCTCACCGACCGTCTGGCGCTTTTCCCGCAGCGCCGCTTGCAGCGCAGAGGGGACCACCCGCGCCGCTTGCCGTTCAAAATGACGACGATGGTTGGCCGTATTGAAAATCAGAGCCTTGCCAAGCAGGTCACTGCTCCGGTCCAAACGTTGGCGGGGCAGGGCCAACAGGCTGTCAAGCGTTGGCAGACCGCGTGTCAGCCCTCGCAAGGTTTCAAGCCGCCGCTGGATCGAGCGGCGTTTTGCGCCTTGCAGCCGGGCGCCGAGCGTCGCCAGATGGGCTATCAGATCGGCCTTTACCGGCACGGCCATTTCGGCAGCCCCGGTCGGGGTCGGCGCGCGCCGGTCGGCCGCATGGTCGATCAGCGTCCAGTCGGTTTCATGTCCGACGGCCGCAATGACCGGAATCTCCGAGGCCGCCACCGCGCGCACCGCCGTCTCATCATTGAAACCCCACAGATCTTCGAGGCTGCCGCCGCCGCGCGCCACGATGATCACATCCGGCCGCGCCACCGGCCCGCCCGGTTCCAGGGCGTTGAAGCCGGCAACGGCTCTGCTCACCTCGGCTCCGCACGTCTCCCCCTGCACCCGCACCGGCCACACGACCACATGCAGAGGAAAACGATCGGCCAGGCGGTGCAGGATATCGCGGATCACAGCACCGGTCGGCGAGGTGACGACCCCGATGACGCGCGGCATGAAAGGGAGCAATTGCTTGCGAGCGTCGGCGAACAGTCCTTCCGCCGCCAGTCGCTTGCGCCGATCCTCCAGGAGCGCCATCAGGGCTCCGGCACCGGCCGGCTCGACCTTCTCGACAATGATCTGGTAGCGCGACTGCCCCGGGAAGGTGCTCAGCCGTCCGGTAGCCACCACTTCAAGGCCCTGTTCGGGAAAGAATGTCCAGCGCCCCACGACGCCTTTCCAGGCCACCGCCGAGAGCACGGCGTTTTCATCCTTCAGATCGAAATAGACGTGGCCGGATCCCGGACGGCTCAAACGCCCGACCTCGCCGCGCACCCGGACATGGCCATAGGCATCTTCGACCGTCCGGCGCAGCGCGCCCGAGAGTTCGCTGACGGTGAATTCCGCGGCGTTGCTGGGAGTTTCGTCGAAAATCGTCATCTCCAACCACAAACCTCCATGGCTACCGAGCTCATCACGGCGTTTCCTTTCGCAATCGGTAAGCGATGACTGACATTAAGCCGTCACCAGTGCGGCGGTTTCTGTGTCGGCTGAGCGGCGCGCGTCTGGTCCTCGATGTCCTCGAACCGGTCGGCCATGTCGCCGAAACGTTGTTGCAGCCGTTCGATCAGCCTCCACTGCTGTGCCAGTTGTGCGGACAGGTCTTCAATGGTCTCGGCCTGATGTGCGGCCAGTTCCTCAAGCGCCAGAAGGCGCGCTTCGACCGTATCGCTCATGATATCAGCTTTCCCAGTTCCTGCCGCCAGCGCTCGGAAAGCGGCATCGGCCGACGCGCGAGCCGGTCAACATAGACGTGGACGAACCGGCCATCGGCGAAAGATGTCTCTTCGCTGTTGCGAAACAGCCCGACGCGATAGCTGACCGATGAACGGCCAATGCGCTCTACGCCAATTCCGGCTGTGATCTGGTCGGGAAATGCCGCCGGCCCGTGAAAGTGGCAGCCCGTTTCAACCACCAGTCCGATCGGATCGCCGTCGTCAAGATCGAGAAGGCCCGCTTCGATCAGCCAGCCGTTTATCGCCGTATCGAACAGCATGTAATGCGTCACATTGTTCATGTGGCCGTAGATGTCATTGTCGGACCAACGGGTCGGCACGTGGCGATGCAGGCCGTAATCGGACAGGGATGTGGGTGTCGGGCGAGTCATGTCCGTCCTTATGCCAGCCGCGCGGATCCAAGGGCCAGGGTGTTCATCGCCGCGATCCCGTCAACCACAATTGATTCTGGACTTTGTATCGAGAAGTGTCGAGACTGCAAGGCGAACGGCAGGCAGGGCAGGGTCAGGATGCGCAGCGGGCGCGGACGGAGCTATATGAGTGATATCGCCATCGAGTTGAAGGGGATCGACAAGAGTTTCGGTCTCGTCCAGGCCAATCGCGACATCAATCTCGTCGTCCGCAAGGGGACTATCCACGGCATTATCGGCGAGAACGGCGCCGGCAAATCCACCTTGATGTCGATTCTCTACGGTTTTTACCAGGCCGACAACGGTGCCATTTTCGTTGACAACAATGAGGTCGAAATCTCCGGTCCGAGCGTCGCCATTGCCAAGGGGATCGGCATGGTCCATCAGCATTTCATGCTGGTCGAGAACTTCAGCGTTCTGGAAAACATCATGCTTGGCGCCGAGGAGGGCCAGATCCTCAATGCCGGCATTGCCAAGGTGCGCGCCGAGTTGTTGCGCCTTGAAGCGGAATACGGTCTGGAAGTCGATGCCGACGCCATCATCGAAGATTTGCCGGTCGGCATTCAGCAACGCGTCGAGATCCTCAAGGCGCTCTATCGCGGTGCCGAAATCCTGATACTCGACGAGCCGACCGGGGTGCTGACCCCGGCCGAAGCCGATCATCTGTTCCGCATTCTCGATCAGCTCAAGTCGCAGGGCAAGACGATCATCCTGATCACGCACAAGCTGCGCGAGATCATGGCGATTACCGACGAGGTGTCGGTGATGCGGCGCGGCGAAATGGTTGCCACCCGCAAGACCGCCGAAACCTCCGTCGAGGAACTGGCCGAATTGATGGTCGGCCGCCGCGTTCTCCTCCAGGTCGACAAGGGGGTGGCCAATCCCGGCAAGGTGCGCCTTGAGGTGGAGAACCTGACGGTGCGCGACTCGCGCGGCGTCGCCATGGTCAAGAACGTCTCGCTGAAAGTACGTGAGGGCGAGATCCTCGGTATCGCCGGGGTCGCCGGCAACGGTCAGTCGGAATTGCTGCAGGCCATCGCCGGCATTCGCAAGGCGGAGAAGGGCCGCGTTCTGTTGAACGGAGAGCCGATCGGCGTCGCCGGTGAGGCCGACCCCGCCGCGCTGCGGCGTCGCGGTCTGGCGCATGTGCCCGAGGACCGGCATCACATGGGTCTGGTGCTCAAATTCGAGGAGAACGAGAACGCGATCCTCGGCTATCACGACGATCCGAAATATCTCAAGGGGATGTTCCTCGATATCGATGCAATCCGGGCTGATGCGGCCGAGAAATGCCGGCAATACGATATCCGGCCACCGGATGTGCGCCTGAAGACGGCCAATTTTTCCGGCGGCAACCAGCAAAAGATCGTTCTTGCCCGCGAGATGGAGCGCGATCCGGACGTCATTCTGGTCGGGCAGCCGACCCGCGGCGTCGATGTCGGAGCCATTGAATTCATCCATAAGCGCATCATCGAAATGCGCGATGCCGGCAAGGCCGTGCTGCTCGTGTCAGTCGAACTCGACGAGATCCGCGCCCTCTCCGATCGGGTTCTCGTCATGTTTGATGGCCGCATTGTCGGCGAGCGCTCACCGGAAACCGACGAGGGCGCGCTGGGCCTTCTGATGGCCGGCGTCAGCGAGACGGAGGAGGCTGTGCAATGAGCGCGCCTTACGCCAAGCTGCCGGCATGGGTCGATTTCGGACTGATCCCGCTGATCAATCTCATCGTCGCATTTCTGGTTGCCGGCCTTGTGGTCCTCCTTGTCGGCGAGAATCCGATCCGTGCCGCCGGGCTGCTGGTCGAAGGCGCCTTCGGGTATGGCGAGGGCATCGGCTTCACCCTGTATTACGCCACGAATTTCATCTTCACCGGCTTGGCGGTGGCCATTGCCTTTCACTGCGGACTTTTCAACATCGGCGGCGAGGGCCAGGCCTATGTCGGCGGGCTCGGCGTGGCGCTGCCGTGTCTGTGGTTCGACACGATCCTGCCCTGGTACCTGACCTTTCCGCTGGTGATCCTCGGCTCGATGTTTTTCGGGGCGCTCTGGGCGCTCATTCCCGGCTATCTGCAGGCCAAACGCGGCAGCCATGTCGTCATCACCACCATCATGTTCAACTTTATCGCCTCCAGCCTGATGGTCTACCTGCTCGTCGACGTTCTCAAGCCGCGCGGCTCGATGTCGCCGGAGACCCGCACCTTCGAGGAGGGCGGGCAATTGCCGCGTCTCGACTGGCTGCTGGAGATTTTTGGTCTCAATATCGGCGGAGCCCCCTTCAACCTTTCCTTTCTGCTCGCCCTTGTCGCCAGCTTTGTGGTCTGGCTGATCGTCTGGCGCACCCGCCTCGGTTACGAAATTCGCACGCGCGGTTTTTCGCCCTCCGCGGCGCGCTATGCCGGCATGAAGGAAGCGCGCATCATCATCGTCACCATGATGTTGTCCGGCGCCCTCGCCGGCATGATGGCCATCAACCCGATCATGGGCGAACAATACCGCATGCAACTGGATTTCGTCGGCGGCGCGGGGTTCGTCGGCATTGCCGTGGCGCTGATGGGCCGCTCGCACCCCGCCGGCATCATTCCCGCCGCGATCCTGTTCGGCATGCTCTACCAGGGCGGCGCCGAGATCTCGTTCGAGATGCCGCAGATCTCGCGCGACATGATCGTCATCATTCAGGGTCTCGTCATTCTGTTCGCCGGTGCCATGGAGCACATGTTCCGCCCGGCCATCGCCAGTTTCTTCATCGCCTTCGGCGGACGCTCCGGCGTCCCTGCGGCGCCAGCGTCGGAGTAGAGCCATGCAGTATTTCGACACGCTGATCGTGCTGCTGCAATCAACGGTCCGCGTTTCGGTGCCGCTGATCCTCGCCGCATTGGCGGGATTGTATTCCGAACGCTCTGGTATTTTTGACATCGGCCTGGAAGGGAAGATGCTGGGTGCCGCATTTGGCGGTGGCGCCATCGCGGCGCTGACCGGTTCGGCCTGGCTGGGGATGGGCGCCGCAGTTCTCGTCGCGGTCGCGCTGGCATTGGTCCACGCCTTTGCGTCGATCACCCAGCGCGGCAACCAGATCGTGTCCGGCGTGGCCATCAATTTCATCGCCGCCGGCGCCACGGTGATTCTCGGTCAGGCCTGGTTCCGGCAGGGCGGTCGAACCCCGCCTTTGGGCGGTGAAGCGCGGTTTCGCACCATCGAGTTGCCATTCGCGGACGCGTTACGCGACATTCCGATCCTCGGACCGATCTACGCCAATCTTCTGTCGGGTCACTATGTTCTGACCTACTTCGCCTTCGCCCTGGTGCCGTTCACCTGGTGGGTGCTGTTTCGCACGCGCTTCGGTCTCCGCCTGCGTGCGGTCGGCGAGAATCCCGGCGCCGTTGACACGGCCGGAATCTCGGTGGCCTGGTTGCGCTATCGCGCCGTCATCTGCTGCGGAATTCTGACAGGTGTTGCCGGCGCTTATCTGTCGCTTGCCATGACGGCCGGTTTCGTCAAGGGAATGACAGCAGGCAAGGGCTTTATCGCATTGGCAGCCTTGATTTTTGCCAAGTGGAAGCCCGTCAATGTGATGTTCGCCTGCCTGCTTTTCGGTTTTCTTGATGCCGCGGCCATCCGCATGCAGGGCAATCCCCTGCCGATCATCGGGCAAGTGCCGAGCCAGTTCATGCAGGCACTGCCCTATGTGCTGACCGTGGTCCTCCTGGCCGGCTTCATCGGCAAGGCCATACCGCCCAAGGCCGGCGGCGTGCCCTACACCAAGGAGCGTTGAGATGGGCGGCGCGACCGCAGACACATCATCCGCATCGGCGCCCGCCGACGCGCCGGACGATCTGTTCCGCGCTGCTCGTGCGGCGATGCACAAGTGCCACGCGCCCTACTCGAAATTCCCGGTGGGCGCCGCCATCCGCGATGATGAAGGCAATATCCATTGCGGCGCCAATATCGAGGTGATTTCGTTTCCCGAAGGGTGGTGCGCCGAGACCACAGCGATCGCTCACATGATCATGGCCGGTGGCCGGCACATTGCCGAGGTCGCCGTCATCGCCGAGAAGCTGCCGCTGTGTTCGCCCTGCGGCGGCTGCCGCCAGCGCCTGGCCGAATTCGCTGCCGCCGAGACGCTGGTACACCTGTGTGATCATGAGGGTGTGAAAAAGACGCTGACCATGGCGGATCTGTTGCCGCTGGCCTTTGCCACGGAGGCCATCGGATGAACGCCGCCCGCCAGAGACTCGAACATTGTCTCGATGGCTTGAAACCCGAAGCCGCGATGATCCTCGGCTCGGGCCTCGGGTCACTTGTCGAAACGCTGCAAGATGCGCGCCGCATCTCCTACGACGAATTGCCCGGCTTCCCGGCAAGCGGGGTCAGCGGACATGCGGGCGAGGTGGTTGCAGGACATTTGGGTTCGACACCGGTTCTGATGCTGTCGGGCCGGGTCCATTACTATGAACATGGCAAGGCCGATGCCATGCGTGCGCCGCTCGAGATCCTGCATGCTCTTGGCATACGGCAATTGTTTCTGACCAACTCCGCCGGCTCGCTGCGCCAGGACATGCCGCCCGGTTCCGTGATGCGCATCACCGACCACATCAATTTTTCAGGCGCCAATCCGTTGATCGGTGAACCGAGCGATGACCGCTTCGTTGGCATGACCTCCGCCTATGACGCGCAGCTCGGTGCGTCGTTCGACGCCGCCGCCGAGCGCAGCGGTACCGATCTGCATCACGGCATTTATATGTGGTTTTCCGGCCCCAGTTTCGAAACACCGGCAGAAATCCGCATGGCCCGCGGCTTCGGCGCCGATGCGGTCGGAATGTCGACTGTCCCGGAAGTCATATTGGCCCGTTTCCTCGGCTTTTCCGTTGTCGCAGCGTCAGTGATCACCAATTACGGAGCCGGCATGACGGGCTCGGAACTGAGCCATCACGAGACCAAGGACATGGCGCCCCGGGGCGGAGTGCGCCTGGCCGCCATCCTGTCGGAGATGTTCACCTCTCGAGAGGCAGGCGGCATACGGGGCACAGGAGAGAGCGGATGAAACGCGAGGCGCACGAATACGACCAACAAGCGGTAGCGCGCATGGCGCTCGCCTGCCTGGATCTGACCGATCTGAACGATGACAGCACCGAGGATGCCGTGCGCGCCCTGTGCGATCGTGCCATGACCGCCTTCGGGCCCACCGCCGCGATCTGCATCTGGCCACGTTTTGTCGCTGCTGCACGCCGGCATCTCGGGCCGCTCGCTCCGGTGCGCATCGCAACAGTGGTCAATTTTCCGTCCGGCGATTTGCCGGTCGATACGGTGGTCGGCGAAACGGTCGGCGCCATTGCCGACGGCGCCGACGAGATCGACATGGTCATCCCCTGGCGCGCGGTAAAAGCGGGAGACATGGCGAAACTGGCCGATCTCGTTTCCGTCGTCCGCGCTGCCACGCCGCGTCCGGCTTTGCTCAAGACGATTCTCGAAACCGGGGAACTGGATGATCCCGAACTTGTCGAGAAGGCCGCCCATATCGCGCTCGCCAGCGGCGCCGATTTCATCAAGTCCTCGACCGGCAAGGTGAAGGTCAATGCAACGCTCGAAACCGCCGAGATCATGCTCGAAGTCCTGCGTCAGCACAGCGCGTCGTCTGGCGGGCATGCCGGCCTGAAACCAGCCGGTGGTATCCGCACGGTCGCCGATGCAGCGGCCTATTTTGCGCTTTGTGAGCGGATCATGGGCCGCGGCTGGGTGGCGCCGGCCCGCTTCCGCATCGGTGCTTCTGGATTGCTGACCGATATCCTCGCTACTCTTGAAGGCAACACCGCTGCACGGGCGGAAGGTGACTATTGAGCGTGCTGCCGCAAGAGATCATACGGCACAAGAGGGACGGCAAGACGCTCGACGCCGACGCCATCGCCGCCTTCATCGCTGGCCTGACCGATGGAAATGTCAGCGAGGGCCAGGCAGCAGCTTTCGCCATGGCGGTCTTCCTCAATGGTATGAACCGTGACGAAGCCGTCGCCCTGACGCTGGCCATGCGCGATTCCGGAGATGTGCTCGCATGGCCGGAAATTGACCGTCCGGTCATCGACAAGCATTCCACCGGTGGCGTGGGCGACAATGTTTCCCTGATGCTGGCCCCGATTGCTGCCGCTTGCGGCCTGGCCGTGCCGATGATCTCTGGCCGCGGGCTTGCCCATACGGGCGGTACACTCGACAAGCTCGAATCCATACCGGGCTACACCGTCACGCCTTCGAACGCCAAATTTCGCCAGATCGTCAAGGAGGTGGGCTGCGCCATTATCGGCCAGACGGGGGATCTCGCCCCGGCCGACAAGCGGCTCTATGCGATCCGCGATGTCACCGCCACCGTTGAATCGATCCCGCTGATCACAGCCTCCATTTTATCCAAAAAGCTCGCAGCGGGTCTGTCGGGCCTGGTTCTTGACGTCAAATGCGGCAGTGGCGCATTCATGGGCACCACCAGCGCCGCGCGGGATCTCGCGCGCGCCCTGGTCGATGTCGCCAATGGCGCCGGCATGCCGACGTCCGCCTTGCTCACCGATATGTCCGCCCCCCTGGCCTCGGCCGCTGGCAATGCCGTGGAAGTGGCCAATGCGGTCGAGTTCCTGACCGGCACCAAACAGGATGCGAGGCTGCGCGACGTGACCCTGGCGCTCGCCGCGGAAATGCTGTTGGCCGGCGGTGTCGTTGAGTCGGTGTCGGCGGGCGCAGAAAAGGCGCGTCAAGCGCTGGATGACGGCAGCGCCGCTGAACATTTCCAACGCATGGTCGCCGCCCTTGGCGGGCCGGCCGATTTCCTGTCAGATTATCGCCGGCACCTTCCCCAAGCGCCGATTATCGACATCGTCGCTGCCCCGGAAGATGGCTATATTACTGGGTATCAGACACGCGAAATCGGCATGGCGGTGGTGTCGCTCGGCGGCGGTCGGCACCAGCCGCAGGACAGTGTCGATCCTGCCGTTGGCCTGACCGGCCTGTTGCCGGTCGGAAGCAGAGTCGAGAGGGGCGAGCCCCTGTGTTCCATTCTGGCGCGCAACCCCGCAGACCTGGACGCCGCCCGCCAGCGTGTAAGGAAAGCCATCACGCTGCAGGATACCCCTTGCGAAGCGCACCCTGTCATCCTCGAAAGGCTGGAGTGACGGACAGCTCGCGCGCCGAACGCCTCAGTTCTGCATGTACAGTGTGGCGTTTTCGACCTTGTAGGATGCGAGGCGGTTCATGAAGCTCATGCCGATCAGGGTCGCCGAGAGGGCGGCGTCCGGCAGGACGAATGCATTGACATCGCGGACAAGAATGCCGCCGATTTCGATGCTGTCGAGCGCGATGCGCGCAGCCCGAATCGTGCCGTTGGCGGTGCGCACCTCGTGGCGGAAATCTGCCGCGCTCGGAACCGCGCCGATGCGCTTGGCCGTCGAGACATTGACTGCCACGAAGGTGGCGCCCGTATCGACGACGGCAGGGATCGGCCGGCCGTTCAGGTAGAATGTGGTGGCGAAATGCCCGCTGCCATCAACGCTGATCTGTGCATTCTTGCGGCCGGTGACATAGGAGGATGGAGCCTGGTTGCCAGTCGCTGCCAGCATGTTTGCAGCTGGCGTGTCTTCGGACGAACTGGCGCTCTGCCGGCTGCCACCCGTGGACAGGGGCGATTGCCGATCTGTGTCCGGTGCCGCTTCCCTTGCTGTTTCGATATAGTTGGGCACACCGGCGATCGCCAGAGCGGCGCAGCCGATGATGAAGATCTTTCTGTACACTGGCATGGCTCCGTTTGCCCGCCAGTCTAGCGCTCTCCAGTGCCGATGAGGTTAATGCAATGGCGTCGTGCGCTCTTTTGTGCGACGCGGTTTCCGGAAAGTAAAACCCCGCTGCAGCGGCTCATTTCGTGCCGTACATCCGATCGCCGGCATCGCCCAGACCCGGAACGATGTAGCCTTTCTCATTCAGATGGCTGTCGATCGATGCCGTGAAGATCGGCACATCCGGATGCGCGGCCTGAAAATTCTTGATCCCCTCGGGTGCGGCCAGAAGGCAGAGAAAGCGCATGTTGCGCGCGCCGCGTTCCTTCAGTTTTTCCACCGAGGCGATCGACGAATTGCCCGTGGCCAGCATCGGATCCACGACCACGACCAGCCGGTTGCCGATGTCCTCGGGTGCCTTGAAGTAATATTCGATCGCCTCGAGCGTCTCATGGTCACGATAGACGCCGATATGCGCGACACGCGCCGAGGGAACCAGATCGAGCATGCCTTCCAGCAGGCCATTGCCAGCGCGCAGAATGGAGGCAAAGACCAGTTTCTTACCTTCCAGCACCGGCGCCTCGATGCGGGCCAGTGGCGTCTCGATGGTCTCCATCGTCATGTCGAGATCGCGGGTGATCTCGTAGCACAACAAGGTTGAGATTTCGCGCAGCAGCCGCCGAAACCCGGCGGTCGAAGTGTCTTTCTTGCGCATGATCGTCAGCTTGTGCTGCACCAGCGGATGCTTGATGACGGTAACCGTATCCATGAATGCTGTCCTTGCGAGGTTCGATGCGATGAAACACCGAACCGGTGTCGCGGGCAACCCGCTAACTCTAGCGTCAGCCGAGCTGTCCCAATAGTTTTTGCCGCGTCGGTTCATCGACGAACGCCGTTTCGAGCGCGGTCTGCGTGAATTGTGTCAGCGTGGATGCATCATAACCCCATGTCTGCGCTGCCATCGCATATTCATGACCGATCGATGAGTCGAAGTGCGGCGGGTCGTCGGAACTCAGTGTCACCCGTACGCCGGCCTGGCGCAGCCTCTCGAAGGGGTGCGACGGCCAGTCGGCATAGACCCCGAGCTTAACGTTGGAACCGGGACAAACCTCGAGAATGATGCCCTCGGACGCAAGCCGTGCCACAAGTCCGCTGTCGTCAATTGCCCGTACACCATGCCCGATGCGGGATGGCCGGAGCGCATCAAGCGCATCGCGCACGCTCTCCGGGCCGGCCAGTTCACCGGCGTGAACGGTCAGACCGAGGTCGGCGTCGCGGGCGATGTCGAAGGCGCGTGCATAGTCCCGCGCGCGGCCGCAGCGCTCTTCGCCGGCCATGCCGAACCCGGTGATCAGCGGATGCGGTCGCCGGGCGGTCAGCAGCGCCGCTGCTTCCACGGCCTCGGCGCCAAAATGGCGAATACCCGTGACGATCATCCGGCATTCGATGCCGCAGCGCTGGCGTGCCTGCATGATGCCCTCCCCCAATCCCTCGAAATAGGCCTCGGGCGACAGACCCGCCTGCCGCGCATGATCGGGCGAGATGAAGATTTCCGCGTAGATGGCCCCTTCGGCGGCGATTCCGGTCAGGTAGCCCGCGGCCAGGGCCGCGTAGTCCTCCGGCGTCCTGAAGAGCTGCGCGGTCTGATCATAGGCGCTGAGAAAGGAAGTGAAGTCCGACCAGACATACGACCCCTCCGCAAGGAAGGGCGTCGTGTCGACGCCGTATTTCGCAGCTTGGCGCAGCACCAGATCAGCCGGCACCGCGCCCTCGATATGACAATGGATCTCTGCCTTCTTCACATCTGCGATAAGCGTATCCATCACAGAAAACTCCGCCCATGCGCCAGTGCAGGCAAGCTCAGATGCCGCGCAAGCGAAGCGCCGATATCGGCGAAACTGTCGCGCACGCCGACCGAGTGGCCCTTGATGCCTGGGCCGAAACCGAGGATCGGCACCCGCTCGCGGGTATGGTCGGTCCCCCGCCAGGTCGGATCGCAGCCATGATCGGCTGTGATCAGTGCCAGATCGCCGGGCTTCATTTTCTTGGCAATCTGCGGCAGGCCGCGATCAAACGCCTCGAGCGCAGCCGCGTAGCCCGGCACATCGCGCCGATGCCCGTAGAGCATGTCGAAATCGACGAAATTGGTGAACACCAGATCACCGTCCTCCGCATCGTCCATGGCGGTGAGGGTCTCATTGAACAGGGCTTCGTTGCCGTTCGCCTTGCGCATGTCCGTCACGCCGTGATGGGCATAGATATCGCTGATCTTGCCAATCGCGATGACTTCTCGCTCGTGCGCGCTGGCGACATCGAGAAGCGTGGGCCCGGGCGGCGGCACGGAAAAATCGCGGCGGTTTCCGGTGCGCTTGAAACCATTCTCCACCGAACCCAAGAAGGGCCGGGCAATCACCCGTCCGATGTTGAGCGGATCGACGATCTTGCGGACGGTCCAGCACAGCTCATACAATTGCTCAAGTCCGAAACTCTCTTCGTGCGCCGCGATCTGCACCACCGAGTCACTGGAGGTGTAGAAGATCGGCTTCCCGGACTTCATATGCGCCGCACCGAACTCCTTGATGATCACCGTTCCCGAAGCATGGCAGTTTCCGAGAATTCCCGGGATTCCGCCCTGTTCTATAAAGGATGCGACCAACTCCTCGTCGAAGGCATCGCCTTCGTCAGGGAAATATCCCCACTCGAACTGCACCGGCTGCCCGGCGATCTCCCAGTGACCGGACGGTGTATCCTTGCCGCGCGAAATCTCGGTGGCGGCGCCGAACAATCCGCGTTGGCGTGCCGGCTCTTCGATCCCCGCCGGTCGGCTGCCGCTGGCCATGCGTGCCGACTCGACAAGGCCGAGCGAGACCATGTGCGGCACCGACAACGGACCCTTGCGCAATCCGGTACGATCTCCCAGTCCGGCTGCGCAATATTCCGCAATGTGCCCCAGCGTATCGGAGCCGAGATCACCGTAATCGGCGGCGTCTGGCGCACCGCCGATGCCGAAGGAATCGAGAAGAAGCAGAAACGCCCGTGCCATACGCCCTCTCCGGAAACTGACGGAAATGGCGTCGCCCTTATTGCCGCAATTGTCAACCGCACCGGCCGCTCGCGCAATGGGCGATTCCGGCTGTCACCCCCTTGTGCTAAAAGGGTACAGAACCCTTTTGCGAAGGCCAATTCATGATCCGTTTCCTGGTTCTGTTCGTCCTGCTGGCAGTGCCCTGCCGGGCCGAACCCACCTCCACCGAACCAGTGCCAGCAGGGGATGCAGCGCGTGCCGGCCTGCGCATCGGACTGCTGCACAGCCATCCGGCGATGGCCGAGCCGATGCAGCTCGCCGCGATCGAACGCGGGTTTTCGACCGCGCTCGATCTGCCCGTGACCGTCATCGCATTTGCAACCCTTGGAGCACTGGTCGATGCGCACGCCAGCGGACGCATCGACTACGCCCCGCATACGGCGCTGTCCTTCGCCGCCACACGGGCCGTCTGCGCATGTGTCGAGGCGCTGCGCCGCCCGGTCGGTGCCGAAGGAATTGTGGGGTTCAGGTCAGTCCTGGTTCGGGCCAGCCCCCCGGCTCAGACCACCGAGATACTGCGCGTCGCTTATTCAACCCGCCGTTCGCTGTCCGGCTGGTTGCTGCCGGCCGCAGCCGACAGGGCAGGGGCACTGCCGGAACTCATGACATTTGAAGTCGGATCGGTCCGGGCCGTCGCCGAGCGCTTCGCCGATGGCACCGTGAACGGATTCTTCGCCTGGGTGCCCGTCGGCGCGAATGAGGAAAACGTGCCGTTGCCCGAGCGGCTGTTTGCCGGTCGTTACGCCGGATTGCTGTACCAACGCGGCGACATGGAAATTGTCTGGCAATCAGCCCCGGTTTATCACGGCCCGCATGCCCTGCACCGCGACATCCCTACGGATCTGGCCCAGCGTCTCGGTGCCTTCCTCGACGCCATGCCGCAAAATGCCCCTGGCCTTCTTGATATCATCGAACCCATCGTCGCGGGGGGCTACGCTCCGGCGACCACTGAAGATTATCGGTCCGTGATGGCCCTGGTCGATCCCGCGGGAAGCGAAGCCGCCGGGCTGGCAGAGAGCGACACCGGAGAGGTTACATACCCCGCCGGACAAGAGGCATCGAATGGCAATCCGGACCGTTGAACCTAGCCGCAATCGGTGCAGTCGATCGAATCGCCGATGCGTTGGCGCATATAGTGTGTATTGCCGAGATTGATCGTCCGCGTGCCCGAATCCGATCCCGGCAGCAGCAGGAAAAGATTGTGCGACAGGGTCAGTTCGCTGCGCACCAAGAATGTGTCGGGCTTGTCGAGATTTGTTGGCAAGGTCACGGCGCTGTCGACGCTGTAGGGTTCACCGTTGCTCTCGTCCCAAGACCAGGCGACCGTCGCGTCGCCGGAGGAATCAACGGCAATGCCGGTCACTTTGATCGTCAGGCCGGAGCTGATGTAGGGCGAGATAATGCTTTCCGCGACCGACGTCATCGTGCCGAGGAAGGTTTCGTTGACTTCGGCCTGCTGGGTAACGATGTCGGCAATGCTGGCGGTCGCGCGAGACACCTTCTTGTCGATCGACATGGCGACCGAGACCTCAAGCGCGCCAACGTACAGGATCAGCAGCAGCGGTGCGATCAGCGCAAATTCGACAGCTCCAACGCCAGCTCGATCATTGATCAGCCGTCTCAGCGTCTTTGCAGAACCGTGCACTTTCGCACCCATGGTCGTCGATCCTAAATTCAAACCTCGCAAGTGCTCCCTCAAACCCGGGCACTCCTCAGGGGTAATCCTCGTTCTGGAAGGCCGCTGTCGCGACCATCAAAAAGTAGTCCGGTGTGGACGTCGAACCGGTGGCGACATTGGTGATGTAGGGACGCACAAGGTCCGTCATGACCTCCCACCGATAGTAGGCCCGCACCACATTGATCGAGCCGGCGCCTCCGGGTGAATAGCCGAAGGAGGAGGTGTCGAGCTCGCTGGTCTCGTCACCGCTGCGTGGCACGCCGGTGGGGATGCTGGCAAAGTCCGAAAATTCACGTACATCCAGGACCAGATTGGCCAGCGCCGCGTCGGTCTCGTCGTCGCAGGTCATCATCAGCTTGATTTCATCGCAGAACGCAGCTTTGAACTCGGTTTCCGACATGTCTGTCGATGTGCCGGTCCCGGTGGTAATCCGTCCGGTCCTCAATTCGCGCGCCATTGTTGCAACGGCATTGTCGAGCAATTGTTCGCCGGCGAAGGCGATGAAGGATTCGATCGTCGCGAAGATCAGCAAAAAGAACGGTATGGCCAGAATACCGAATTCGATGACTGCAGTACCATCCTGATCGCGCCGGAAACGCCGCCAAAGAGGACGCTTCACTGTGTCGGCAAAAGCCGTTGCGCCGTCCCTGCTGGACGTCATGAGAATGCTCCTAAGCCACACAAATTGTCGCATCACATTAACTCGGCAGCGCTGAACAAATCGTAACGAACCTGGCACGAAATTGAACGATGCCATTGCCGAGACGCCGCTGCGAACGGCCCGGCCAGCTACAATCTGGTCAGAGATCTATAAAGCGGCATCGTGCGCCTTACCGATCGCACCCGCTCAAACTTAGGGAGTGCCCGTCGTTGTGCCGGCGCCACCTGCATGTTCTTCACAATAGGGCGTGCACGAGTAGATCGCCCGACCGGTCTGTTTGTACACGCGCAGCGTATTGGCTTCATCAACCGAGACGAGGATTCGCTCATCGACAATTGCCTCGCCCTGCTCGTCGAGGATGACCAGATTGGTTGTGCCGTAGGACTTTCCGGTCAGAACAATCGTATTGGAATCAGCGACAGCGACGTCAGCCACGTCCGAACTGCCGATGATAACCTTGCTGATATTGCGGTCGATCTTGATGATGCGGGCGTGATTCATGAAGACGCGGATGACGTCTTCCGCTCCTTGGGCGAAGGCCGGGGAGCTGAAGGAAGCAAACAGCAGGCCGCTGGCGGAAAGGATCGGCAAGATGCGTTTCGCCGCTTCACTGAGTATGGCCATGATGCTGTTTTCCCTCGCACGGTTCCCCCTTAAAATCACGCGCAATGGTGAATTATTGGTAAAGGTTCAGCCGGGCGGTTCCTGCAGGCCGATAAGGCCCGCGGCCTCGCCATTCGTCCCGACCTGGTCGGTCCCGATGGCCGGCATGCGCGCCAGAATAAAGACAGATGCTGCCGTCAGAACGCTTCGGCGACTCCCTTGTATGGAGCTGCGAAAATTAGCGGGTCATTCACCATAGATGGGCGGAAAGAACCGCAAGATTTCGCTAACCTTGTTTCTTAAGCCGATCGCAAAGGCGCGCCGGTAGTGTGACGCCATCCGACCAGGGAAACACCTGGAGGACGTGCTGAAACCACCATGCGGAACAAGGAGTAACCCCATGAGCAAGCTGATCGTACGCTTCGCAAAAGACGAATCCGGCGCAACTGCCATCGAGTATGGCCTGATCGCCGCCCTGATCTCCGTCGCGCTGATCACCGGCGCCACCACACTTGGCAACACGCTGGGCAACATCTTCACCGGTATTTCGACCAAGATGTCTACGGCCAACACCAATATGTAATTAAGCCGTTCATTTCGAACGCGCGTGAAGGCCGCCTTTCGGCGGCCTTTTTGCTGTTGCAATTTTTGAGGCGCCAGCTGCAAAGGCGATGGTCCCTTGCCGTGTTCGCCGATTGTTAAGCGCTTGCGCTTAGACTGGGCTTCACTTCGGGAGGATCCCATGACCGACGCCGCAATTTTCGTCATTTTCCCGCTTTTGATGGCCGTGGCTGCCTTCTCCGACATGTTTTCGATGACGATACCGAATCGCGTCTCGATCATTCTCGCGCTTGCCTTCGTGCTGATTGCGCCCTTCAGCGGCCTGACCCTTGCAGCAATAGGATGGCATCTGGCCGCCGGATTGCTGGTTTTCGTCGTCTGCTTTGCGCTGTTTGCCCTGAACGCAATGGGCGGAGGCGATGCAAAGATCCTGGCGGCCAGTTCCATCTGGTTCGGGTTCGGCACCGATTTGCTGGCCTACATGACGCTGATCGGCATCTTCGGGGGCGCCCTGACGGCGTTGGTTCTGCTGTTGCGCAGCAAGGACCATGTTCTCGTTGCACTGCCGGTGCAACTGCCCATGTCCCTGCTCAATCCGCAAAAGGGCGTTCCCTACGGCATTGCAATCGGCCTGGCCGGACTGGTCAGCTATCCCGATTCGCCGTTGATGCGTCTTGCCATTCAGCGGTTGCTTTGAGCTGAGCCTTCCTTCTCCAACCCTTTCTGCGGCAGTGCCGTCATCGCGGCAACGCGCTCGGCGCCCCTTGCCCGAAACTTTTCGTTTACCAGTCCTGGAAACGCTGCATTAACCATAATTTGACGATTGCCGGCGCATTCTCTCCGCAACGAAGCGAATTCCGTTTGGGGTAGAAGCATGAAACCTGCACGCGTCATCGTCATGGCTGTTGCTGTCCTGGCAGCTGGAGGAGCCGGCTATCTGGCCCTCAAGCTGACCAGCCAGCCCGCCCCGCAGGCGGCGGCCCCCAATGTGGTCGTCGAAAAGGCGCCTACCGTCCAGGTGCTTGCATCGAAAGCCTCGCTTCCGGTCGGCGCACGCCTCAATCCGGAAACGCTGATCTGGGCCGACTGGCCGGAAAATGGAATTGTCGACGGTCTGATCCGCCAGGATCAGCGTCCCGAGGCCATCGCCGAGCTGACCGGCGCGATCGTACGCCTGCCGCTGTTCGAAGGCGAACCGGTGCGCAGCGAGAAGATTGTCGATTCCTCGTCGCGTGTCATGTCCGCGCTTCTTCCGGCCGGCAAGCGCGCTGTCGCCACTGAAATCTCCGTCGCTACCAGCGCCGGCG
Source organism: Neohoeflea coraliihabitans (assembly GCF_019334345.1). Taxonomy (GTDB): domain Bacteria; phylum Pseudomonadota; class Alphaproteobacteria; order Rhizobiales; family Rhizobiaceae; genus Pseudohoeflea; species Pseudohoeflea coraliihabitans. The sequence continues at coordinate 1,044,832 of NZ_JAHWQX010000002.1, read as the reverse complement.
GCTTCATTCTTCCCAATGATCGTGTCGATGTCATCATGGTGCGTCGCCAGATAGAGGGCGAGGGCTACACCACCGAGGTGATCCTGTCGAATGTGCGCGTTCTTGCCATCGATCAGCGCGTCGAGGAAAGCGCCAATGGCGAGCGGACAGCCGTCGGAACGACAGCGACACTCGAGCTTGATCCCGAGCAGGCAAAGATCATTACCGTCGCCCAGCAGATGGCCAACCGCCTGACGCTGGCCCTGCGCAGCGTCGCCGATGTTCAGGAAGCCGATACCGGCGGCGCCGACTATCTTCTCAGCGGCGACAAGGGTTCGCCCGCCATCCAGGTGATCCGCTCCGGCGCGGTGTCCAACATTTCCGCCGCGAATTAAGTCGGGAGATCGAACATGCGCATCAAAGTGAAGAACATCACCGCCTCCCTGACCGGCCTCGCACTTCTCGCCGGCACAGCGATTGTCGGTCTGTCGGCGAACCCGATGTCCGGTCACCTCATCGCGCCGGCCGCCGCAAGTTCCAATGTCATCAAGATCCGTCGCGCTGGGCCCGGGGTCGAGCAGAGGGTCAAGCTCGGTTTGAACAAGGCGCTTGTCATCGACCTGCCGACCGATGCGCATGACATTCTCGTTGCAGACCCGTCGCTGGCTGATGCGGTCACGCGCACGTCGCGCCGCATCTATCTGTTCGGCAAGACGGTCGGTCAGACCAACATTTTCGTTTTCGGCGCCAATGGCGAGGAAATCGTGTCCATTGAGCTCGAAATCGAGCGGGATGTCGCTGGCCTGCAGGCGCATCTGGCGCGCTTCATTCCCGACTCGGCCATCGACGTGGAGATAATCTCCGACAACATCGTGCTCACCGGCAGCGTGCGCACGCCGCAGGATGCCGCTCAGGCCGTTCGCCTGGCTGAAATTTTCCTCACCGGCGGCGAGGCCACCACCCGCAACATCACCGCCACTTCCGAGGGCGGCGATGCGGCAATCTTTGCCGAGAATCGGCAAAAGTCACAGATCGTCAACATGTTGAAGATCGACGGCGAGGACCAGGTGACCTTGAAGGTGACGGTCGCCGAAGTCAGCCGGCAGGTGCTCAAGCAGCTCGGCTTCAATTCATCCATCACCGGCGGCAATTCCAGCTTCTACAATTCCAACCCGCAGAACTTCGGAGCGATGAATACGGGGCTCAATTTTGCCCGGCTGGCGGGCTCGATCGGCGGCACCAACATCGCCTCCTATGTCAATGCCATGGAACAGGCCGGCGTCATGCGCACCCTGGCAGAGCCCAGCCTGACGGCGATTTCCGGTGAAGCCGCGAAGTTTTACGTCGGCGGCGAGTTCAAGGTGCGCAGCGAAGTCACCTATGACGACGAGACCGGTCGCGCCACCTACACGGATACCGAGGTCGAATATGGCATCCGGCTGAATTTCCTGCCGGTGGTGCTGTCTCCGGGCCGCATTTCCCTGAAGATCATGACGGAAGTGTCCGAGCCAACATTTCAGGGGTCCACGAGCTTGCAGGGCGCCGGCAGCAATCCGGGCCTGACCAGCGTTGCGATCAAGCGGCGCGAGGCCGAAACGACGGTCGAGCTTCCGTCCGGTGGATCGATCGTTCTCGCCGGACTTGTTCAGGACAATTTCCGCCAGGCCATGTCCGGCTTTCCCGGGCTGTCGAAGGTCCCGGTACTCGGCACCCTGTTCCGCAGCCGCGATTTTGTGCGCAACGAAACCGAACTGGTGATCATAGCCACGCCCTATCTCGTCAAGCCGGTGGCGCGTGCGCAGCTGTCGCGGCCCGATGACAATCTCAATCCGCCAAGTGACGGTGCAGGCTTCTTCCTCGGCCGCGTCAACCGCGTTTATGGCCGGATGGAAACCAACCTGCCACCCGGCCGCTACCATGGCGCCGTCGGCTATATCTACAAGTGATCGAGGGCCGGATGATGACACGCATGACCACACCCCATTCGCCCGCCACGAAGGCGCGTCGGCGCCGCCCTGCCGCTGTCGGCATCACCGCCATGGCAGTGCTTATGCTGACCGGCTGTGGGGCCTTCAAAACGCAGCATGTGGAGGTTGGCGCCATACCGGACGATTACCGGACACGCCATCCGATCATTATCTCCGAGAAGGAGCACGCATTTGATATTCCCGTGGCCTCCGGCGATCGCACGCTGACCACCGCCAAGCGCGAATCCGTGCGCGGTGCGGCCGACCGCTACCGCCAGCTCTCCTCGGGCTCGCTCTACATCATGACACCGGTCGGCTCGGCCAATGCCGGCGCCGCCTCTTACCTGCGCGGCGAGGTCATTGACGTGCTCAGTGCCGAAGGCATTCCGCGCGAACGCATGCTGACAACCACCTACGCCACGGCCACCGCCGATGATGCCGCGCCAATCCGCATTGCCTTCCTCGCGACCTCCGCCTCCGCGGGGCCGTGTGGCCGATGGCCGGAGGACATGCTCAGCGAACCCGATGAAAACCGCAACTACGAGAATTTCGGGTGTTCGAGCCAGAGCAACCTTGCCGCGCAGATAGCCAATCCCGGCGATCTGCTCGGACCGCGCGGCATGTCACCGATTGATGCATCGCGGCGTGCCACAGTCATTGAAGGCTACCGTGAGGATGGCAGCGGCACCATTGAATAGGCCGCCGCGGCAACCGCTTGAGAAGCAGGAATCGACCGATGACGAATATTGAATACGCAGCCGCGCCGGAAGTGGAGCTCGAAGGGGCAAGCGAAGAGCGCAGCGATTTCGAGCGCATCCGCCCGCTGCCGCGCATTTCCATCCATGCGTTTTGCGAAACCGACAGCCTCGCCAAGACGCTTGAGCGCTGTACCGAAGATCGCCGCATGGCGAAGGTACACGCCCGCATCAATTCCGGCGGCGTACCGGCGGCGGCGAGCATGTATGCCAGTTCCGCGACACCCAATCTGCTGATCCTGGAATCGCGCCAGGACACCGAGGACCTGATGGGTGATCTCGCCCAGCTGGCTGAGGTATGCGATCCCGACACGCGGGTGGTCATCGTCGGTCACGTCAATGATGTCACGCTCTACCGCGAGCTGATCCGCAACGGCATCTCCGAATATATCGTCGCGCCGGTGTCCATGGCCGACATTATCGGCGTCATCTCGACCATCTTCGTCGATCCGGACGCCGAGCCTTTGGGCCGGTCCATTGCCTTTCTCGGCGCCAAGGGCGGTGTCGGTTCCTCGACGCTGGCTCATAACTGCGCCTGGGCGATCTCCGAGCTTTTCGAGAGCGAGACCATTCTTGCCGATCTCGATCTGCCTTTCGGCACGGCCAATCTCGACTTCAACAACGATCCGGCCCAGGGCATGGCCGAGGCCGTCTTTTCTCCCGACCGGCTCGATGAGGTCTTTCTCGACCGTTTGCTCGCCAAGTGCTCGGAGCATCTGTCGATGCTCGCAGCGCCGTCCATGCTCGACCGTGTCTATGATTTTGGCGGCGATGCCTTCCTCCCGGTTCTTGACGTCATTCAACGCAATGCGCCGGTCTGCGTCCTCGATGTGCCGCATCTGTGGACCGACTGGACGCGCCAGCTTCTCTCCAGCGTCGACGAGATCGTCATCACCGCGACCCCGGATCTTGCCAATCTGCGCAACACCAAGAACCTGTTCGACACGCTTGCAAAGCTCCGGCCGAACGATACGCCGCCGCTGTTCGTGCTCAACCAGGTGGGCATTGCCAAACGGCCGGAGATCGCCGTCGACGTCTTTTGCGAACCGCTGGGGGTTGAGCCGGTGGCCATCCTGCCGTTTGAGCCGCAGATTTTTGGCGATGCGGCCAATTCCGGCCTGATGATCGCCGAAGCCAATGCGCGTTCGCCGATTGCTGAATCGATTTCGCAACTGGCGCACATCGTCACCGGCCGCTCGGAAGTCAAAAAACGCAAGAAATCAGGCCTGTCTGGGCTGATGGGATTGCTCGGCCGCTAGGCCGCCAACCGTTAGGTGGAAGTCACGAATGTTTGGAAAACGTCCATCCGGAGGCTCGCCAAGACCGCCCCAGCCGTCCGCTCGTCCACCCGCCAGCAAACCGGCGCCGGCGACACAACGGGCCGTTCCTGACGCCGGCACCGTTGAAGCAGGCGACGCTGCCGCAGTGCCGATCGAACGCGAAGCGCTGGAGGGGGTCGCTCCCCGGGAAGCAGCCGCCGAGCCGCGGCCCGCAGCAAGTACAGCGGCGCCCGCTGCTGCCACGCCCGCCGCGGGCAAGGCATCTTCTGCCGGCTCCGCGATACCGCGCCGTGAAGAGCCGGCACGCCGCAAGGCCAACCGCAACGAAGCCTATTACGACACCAAGTCGCAGGTCTTCTCGGCATTGATCGACACCATCGATCTGTCGCAACTGGCCAAGCTCGATGCTGACAGCGCCCGCGAGGAAATTCGTGATATCGTCAACGATATCATCACCATCAAGAACTTCGCGCTGTCGATCGCGGAGCAGGAAGAACTGCTCGACGACATCTGCAACGACGTTCTGGGTTACGGCCCGCTCGAACCTCTGCTGGCGCGCGACGATATCGCCGACATCATGGTCAATGGGGCAGGCACCACCTATATCGAGGTCGAAGGCAAGATGCAGGAAACCGACGTACGGTTTCGTGATGCAGGGCAATTGCTGTCAATTTGCCAGCGTATTGTCAGCCAGGTCGGCCGTCGCGTCGACGAATCCAGTCCGATCTGTGACGCGCGCCTGCCCGACGGCAGCCGCGTCAATGTGATCGCGCCGCCGCTCGCCATCGATGGTGCCTGCCTGACCATCCGCAAGTTCAAGAAAGACAAGCTGACCCTCGACCAGCTTGTCCGCTTCGGTGCGATTACCCCCGAAGGGGCGCAGATCCTGCAGATCATCGGCCGCAGCCGATGCAATGTTGTCATCTCCGGGGGAACCGGCTCGGGCAAGACGACCCTTCTTAACTGTCTGACTGGTTCGATCGACGCTGATGAGCGCATCATCACCTGCGAAGATTCGGCCGAGCTGCAATTGCAGCAGCCACATGTCGTGCGCCTCGAGACCCGGCCACCCAATATCGAGGGCGAAGGGGAGGTCACCATGCGCGACCTCGTCAAGAACTGTCTGCGCATGCGCCCCGAGCGCATCATCGTCGGTGAGGTGCGTGGCCCTGAGGTCTTCGATCTGCTGCAGGCCATGAACACCGGCCACGATGGCTCGATGGGAACCATCCACGCCAACAGCCCGCGAGAGTGCCTGAGCCGCATGGAATCGATGATTGCCATGGGCGGCTACACTCTTCCCGCCAAGACGGTGCGCGAGATGATTGCCGGATCGGTCGATGTCGTCATACAGGCGGCGCGCCTGCGCGACGGTTCACGCCGCATCACGCACATTACCGAGGTGACCGGCATGGAGGGCGATGTGATCATCACCCAGGATCTGATGCGCTACGACATTCTCGGCGAAGACGCTCATGGCCGTCTCACCGGCGAACACCGCTCAACCGGCATCGGCCGCCCCGCCTTCTGGGACCGCGCCCGTTACTACGGCGAGGATCAGCGGCTCGCCGCCGCCCTCGACGCCATGGAAAAGATGTCGCAGTAGGAGCCCACCCGTGTTCGGTTTTGATCTCACGCTACTTGCCGTTATCGGACTGGCCGCCCTGGCAGCCGGCGGGCTTGGCTATGGCGTGCTCTACAATCGCCTTGAAGCGGAAAAGAAGTCGGCCAGCCGGCTCAGCCGCGTCAAGTCGGCGGAAACCGATCGCACCAAGGTCAATGCCGCCCGCGACCGTATGGTGGAAGCCAATAAACGGCGCAAATCCATGCAGGATTCGCTCAAGACGCTGGAAGACAAGCAGCGCGAGAAGGACCGTCATAAATCACCGCCGCTGAGCGCCCGTCTGCAGCAGGCCGGCCTGACGATGTCGGTTCGCAAATTCTATGTCTGGTCCATCGTCTTCGGCACGGTTGTGGCCCTGTTCGCGCTTGCCTCTCAGGGCAACGTGCCCGTGGCGGTCGGCGCCTGGATCGCCGCCTCCTTCGGCTTTCCGCGCTGGGTCATCCGCTTTCTGCGCAATCGCCGCCTGAAAGCCTTCCTCAACGAATTCCCCAACGCCCTCGACATCATGGTGCGATCGATCAAGTCCGGCCTGCCGCTCAACGATGCCATCCGCATGATTGCCAGCGACGGACAGGAGCCGGTGCGCACCGAGTTTCGCCGTATCGTCGAAGCCCAGCAGATCGGACTGACCGTCCCCGAAGCCTGCGCCCGCCTCTATTTGCGCGTGCCGCTCGCGGAAGCAAATTTCTTTGCCATCGTCATCATGATCCAGGCACAGGCGGGGGGCAATCTGTCGGAAGCCCTCGGCAATCTCTCCCGCGTTCTGCGTGACCGCAAGAAGATGAAAGCCAAGGTCAATGCTCTGTCGATGGAAGCCAAGGCCTCGGCAGTCATCATCGGCTCGCTGCCCTTTATCGTTGCTCTCCTCGTCTATCTCACCTCGCCCGACTACATGATGCTCCTGTTCACCGACCCGCGCGGCCATCTGATCATGATCGCCTCCGGCATCTGGATGTCGATCGGCATTCTCGTCATGCGCAACATGATCAATTTTGAACTCTAGGAAAGGATCGGCTGATGGATGTCATGAGCTCAATCACTGATCCGGTCTTCCTGGTGCCGGTTCTGGTCTCGATTGCGGTGTTCGCAACTCTTTTCACGTTGCTGATGCCGTTGTTCGAGCGCAGTGATCTTGACGCCCGCATGCGATCCGTGGCGCTTGAACGCGAGGAGATCCGTGCGCGCGAGCGCTCGCGCCTCAATGCCGAAGCAAAGAACAACAAGGTTGCCGGGCTGCGCACCCGTGACAACAAGTCGATCCGCCAGATCGTCGATCAGCTCAATCTGCGCAAGGCCCTGGCTGATGATGCGACTGTTGCCAAACTGCGGGTTGCCGGCTTTCGCACCCAGAATGCGCTGAACGTCTTTCTGTTCGCGCGATTGATTACGCCCTTCGTCGTGCTTGGCGCAGCCATAGTCTATATTTTCGGGCTTGGTTACCTCGGGGAAAAGCCATTTACCGTTCGTCTTCTGGCCTGCATCGTCGCGGCCTATGCCGGTTTCTACCTGCCCAATCTGTATGTATCCAACCGGGCCGGAAAGCGGCAAAAATCAATCAAGCAGGCCTGGCCCGACGCACTCGATCTCCTGCTGATCTGCGTTGAATCGGGCGTTTCGATCGAAGCGGCGATGAAGCGTGTCGCCGAGGAGATCGCCCTGCAGTCGACGGCGCTCGCCGAGGAATTCCTGCTCACCACCGCCGAACTCTCCTATCTTCAGGATCGGCGCATGGCCTTCGAGCATCTCGGATCGCGCACCAATCTCGAGGCGGTCAAGTCGGTGACCCAGGCGTTGATCCAATCGGAACGCTACGGCACGCCGATCGCGCAGGCGCTGCGGGTGCTGGCCGCTGAAAGCCGCGATGCGCGCATGACGGAGGCCGAGAAAAAGGCGGCCGCACTGCCGCCCAAGCTCACCGTGCCGATGATCCTGTTTTTCCTGCCGGTGCTGATCGGCGTTATTCTCGGCCCGGCCATCATTCAGGTGATGGATACCTTTCAGTAGAAAGCGGCTCGCCGCCGACGCGCAGCAGCGCATCTGTCCACATCGCCGCCAGGCGGCGGCCGGCCGGGTAATCCGGCCGCGCGGCACAACCCCGTGCACTGTTTTTGATTAGGGGAGGGGCGTCGGGTCCGGTTCGCCGGGTCGCCGGCCGGTCTCTCGAAACCGGCGAAGGAAGCCGGCTTAATTGGTGTTGCCGGCGTCGCCATCCTGATCGGACAGTTGCGCCCAGGCATTCTGCTGCGACAGCATCGCCCGCAGATAGGCGACGTTGGCTTCCGCCTGATCCGGCGCCAGTTCGGCGCGCGCGATTTGCTCGGCTTCCGCGAACCGACCCTGCAGGCCGACGACGAGCGCCAGATTCTGCCGCACGCGGCTGTCGGCGCCGGGCAGCGTTGAAGCCTTGCGCATGTAGGTTTCTGAGGTGCGCAGGTCGCCTGCCAGCAGATAGGATATGCCGAGATTGGAGAGGATCGAGGGCTCGTTTGGCTTTAAATCGAGCGCCTTGCGATACCGCTCGCGTGCCTCGCCGGCATTGCCGAGCTGATCGAGCACCGCGCCTTCAGCCGATAGCAGCTGCCAGTTCGGGCGGTCCGGGGTTTGCGCCCGGCGGATCGTTTCCAGCGCCTTCTGCAATTGTCCGGCGCCCGCCAGCGCCTTGCCATAAGCGGCCAGCACCGTGCGTTCTTCGGGATTGTGGATCGCCACCTGTTGCATCACGGCCAGCGCCTGGTCGTTGCGGCCGGACATGCGCAGCATTTCGGCATACCGCATGCCGGTCGCCGCATCTGCAGGATTTTTCTCGTAAGCCCGCCCATAGCGTTCGGTCGCTGCGCGCAGCTCATGCGCGTTCATGGATTCCACGGCCTTGCCGGAATTGCCGATTGAGCCGGTCGTCAGCGGCGCCTTGGCGGCGCAGCCGGCCAGTGCCGTGGCGATCAGGATGATCGCCGCCGAACTGCGCAATCTGCGCCCCGTTGTCTTGCAAAACGAATTTCTGATCATCGATGGTCATCCCTTCCACCGGGCCGGTGCCGGTGGAGACCTGGTACCCCGTGGCGCCATCATTCCAGCCCGGCCGCCGCTTCCTCATCCGATCAATAATCTGTTAACCCTAACCAAACCTTAACGCGTGATTCCCCCGGCAAGACGTTTGGTCTGCGCACCGCCAGACTGAGGCGGCCGGGGCAGTTTAGAAGGCTCAACCATGGCGCCATATCGCTTTATCTCTCGTGATTTCCCTCTGGTTTCGCAAGGCGAGGACAGCCTGCCGATCTGGCTGCTTGGCAAGGGAGAGGCCGGTCAGGTGGATCTTCCTGCTCAGGTTAGGCAATGGGCGGACAGCGCCGGCTTTACCGGAACCGAGGGCAGATTTTTGTTGGTGCCCGGTGGTGAGGGTGAACTTGCCGGAGCCCTGTTCGGGCTGGGCGATCGCGACAGCCCTTCGCGGGAGCGCCATCCCTTCATCGCCGGCAAACTGGCCGATCTGCTGCCGGAGGGCACATGGCATCTGGAAAATGCCGGTTCCGATGCGGCCCGCCACGCGCTTGGTTTCGCCATGGGCGCCTATCGCTTCGAGACGTTCCGCAAGCCGCGCGACAAATCGGTCCGACTGGCGGTCGATGACAGCTCATTGCGCGATGATGTCGAGCGCATCGTGGCCGGCGTCGATCTGGCACGCGACCTGATCAATACACCCGCCAACCACATGGGCCCGGCTGCACTGGAAGCGGTGACCCACGGCCTGGCCGGCCATTATGGTGCGGATCTGACCGTGACCAGCGGCGAAAAGCTTTTGGCGCACAACCTGCCGCTGATCCATGCGGTCGGCCGGGCGGCGGCCGAGGCGCCACGTCTCCTCGATCTGCGATTGGCCCGCCCCGGCGCCGCCAAGGTGACGCTTGTCGGCAAAGGCGTATGTTTCGACACGGGCGGTCTCGATCTCAAGCCGTCCTCATCCATGCTCCTGATGAAGAAGGACATGGGGGGTGCCGCCAACGTCCTCGGCCTGGCCCTGATGATCATGGATGCCGGGCTTGATATCGATCTGCGCGTTCTGATACCGGCCGTGGAGAACTCCGTTGCCGGCAACGCCTTCCGCCCCGGCGACATTCTGCAAAGCCGCAAGGGGCCGACCATCCAGGTCGACAACACCGATGCCGAAGGCCGCCTGGTGCTCGCCGATGCGCTGACGCTGGCCTGCGAGGAGTCCCCCGCCCTGGTCATCGACATGGCGACACTGACAGGAGCGGCCCGCGTGGCGCTGGGGCCGGAACTGCCGCCGCTCTTCACCGATGACGATGCCCTCGCCGGCGAACTCGCAGGCGCCGCTGAAGCGGTGGGCGACCCGCTGTGGCGCATGCCGCTTTATCCGCCCTACAAGGCAATGCTCGAAACGCCGGTGGCGGACCTGACCAACGCGCCGGCCGGCGGTTTTGCCGGCGCCATTACAGCCGCTCTGTTTCTGCAGCAATTTGTCGAGCCGCACATCTCCTGGTGCCATTTCGATATCTTCGGATGGATGCCGAAAGCCCAGCCGCATGCGCCGATCGGCGGCCAGGCCTATGGAATCCGCGCGCTCTTCACCGTGCTCGCTCAGCGCTACCCGCCGCGAGACTTGCGGTAGGCCTATATTTCCGCGACAATGGACCGGAACCGAAACGAAACCGGCAACGCACGTCATGTCCATCGATCTCCGGCCCGCCCAGGCTTTGGGACTGTGGCATGCTGCCACCCTGTCGCATCTGGCCTTCGTTGGCCCTGATCTCACCTTGCGCCAGATGGTGATCCTGCTGCACATCTATCTGAAACCGCCGCCGCACACCGTGCGTGGCCTCGCCAGCCGGCTCGGCGTGACCAAGCCGGTCATCACCCGGGCGCTCGACAGCATGGGCAACCTCGGTCTCGTGCGCCGCGTGCGCGATGATCGCGATCGCCGCAATGTCATCATCAAGCGCACGGTTGAAGGTGCTCTGTTTGTCGAGCGGCTCGGCGACACGATCATCCGTGAGGCCCGGGCGCTGCCGTGGGATGGCGGCGTCGCATGAAGGAACTCGATCACCGCCTCAACGCCTATCGCCCCGACCTTGCGGATAGCGCGCTCGCCGGACGTGTTCACGCGTCCCGCTTCGTCGAGGGTCAGTCTGCGCGCGTCACCGCAGCCATTCTCGATCTGCGCTCCCGTCCGCGTCATGATGCCGGCATCGAAACTCAGCTTCTGTTTGGCGAAGACGTGCGCGTCTTTGACCGGCAGGAAGGATGGGCGTGGGTGCAATGCGCGCATGATGGCTTTGTCGGCTATGTCGCGGAGACCGGCTTGGCCGATGCCCCCCAGGCCGCAACGACGCACATTGTCTCGCGGCCGCGCACATTCCTCTATCCGGGCCCCGACCTCAAATTGCCGCCGACGCGCGCCCTGTCGATGGCAAGCCGGCTAACGATTGCCGGGTCAGCCACCACACGCGATACCGATTATTTTCTCCTGCCGAGCGGCGAGGCGCTCATTGCCGTCCACTGCGACAGTCTCGATGCGCCCAGGGCCGATGATGCGCTGGCGGTCGCGGCATTGTTTCTCGAAACACCCTATCTGTGGGGCGGCCGATCCGGCTTCGGGATCGATTGTTCCGGTCTCGTGCAGATGGCGCTGAACATGACGGGCCGGCCGGCACCGCGCGATTCCGACATGCAGTCCGAATGTCTCGGCCAACCGATCGAACCCGGACGCGATGGGCTTTGCCGCGGCGATCTTGTTTTCTGGGGCGGACATGTGGCTCTGCTGGAGGATGAGAACACCATTCTGCATGCCTCCGGCGGCACGATGACGGTCACGCGTGAGCCGCTCGCCGACGCGATCGAGCGGATCCGCCCTCTTTACGGCGCGCCGACAGGGTTTCGCCGCCCCTGACAAGCCGGCGCGCACCGAGCGTCTTGCGGGCCCTTGTCTTGGCCTCTCCGTCCGGCCATATAACGCCACAAGTGAGGACGGCCTCCCCCTGAAGGGAACACAAGTCGGGACGACCCGGCGCCAGACGCATCTTTTTCAGGGAGCAGGACTATGCGCAGCGTCAGGGACCGCATCCGCCACGCCATATCGTTTGAGCTGATCGGGCTGTTGCTGGTCACACCGCTCGGCGCCTGGGCCTTCGGCACGCCACTGCACGACATTGGTCTGGTGGCCGTGGTGAGTGCCACCATCGCCACCGGTTGGAACTATCTTTTCAATCTCGGCTTCGATCATGCCTTGCTCCGCCTGCGCGGATCGCCGCGCAAGTCTCTCGCCCTGCGCATCATCCATGCCCTGATGTTCGAGGGCGGGTTGCTGATCGTTCTGCTGCCGTTCATCGCCTGGTATCTCGGTGTCTCGCTGATGCAGGCGCTGTTGATGGATGTGTCCTTCGCCGCGTTCTACCTGGTCTACACCTTCATCTTCAATTGGGTCTACGATGTGCTCTTCCCCATTCCGTCCGCACCGCGCGCACCTCGCATGGTGAAACAGGCGGCCAGCAGCGCCGGCGATCAGTAGCCGGCACGGCGATCGACCAGGTTGTCGAGGCGCGCGCCACGCTCGAATGCTTCGATCTGCGCAATGATGGGCCCGACCAGTTGGTCCGGGCTTGAGGCAGCGGCCGCGTGCGGCGTGACCGTGATCTTGGCGTGACCCCACAGCGGGCTGGCAGCATCAAGCGGTTCGGTCTCGAAAACATCGAGGCTGGCCGCCGACAGAAGTCCCATATCGAGGGCAGCCACGATATCGCTTTCGACCTGCAGACCGCCGCGTCCGGCATTGATCAGAACCGGCGCCGCAAGGTGCTCGCGGCGTGTCATGGCCGCGAATGTGCCGTGATTGAGAATGCCGCGCGTCTCCGGCGTTAGAGGCAGAAGCACGACGAAGATTTCCGCAGAGGCAAGAAAATCCGGCATCTGCTCCGCCCCGGCATACACATCAATCCCCTCGATCTGCTGTGCACGCCGCGACCAGCCGCTGACCCGGAAACCGAGGCTCCTGAGTTTGCGAGCGGCATCCCGCCCCAGTTCTCCCAGTCCCATGATGCCGACAGTCATCTCGCTCGCCGCCGGCTGCGGCAGAAATTCGTGCCAGACGCACCCCTCCTGCTGCTTTCGATAGGCCGGACCGCGTCGGTGATGATCAAGCACCTGCCAGGCTACATATTCGCTCATGCGCTCGGTGAGATCCGGCGACACCACGCGCGCGATCGGTACCTCGGGCAGCTCCGGATCATTGAAAATGTGATCGACGCCAGCACCAAGGGAGAAGATCGCCTTCAGGTTCGGCAGATGCGTCAGCAGCCCGGCTTGCTGGTTCCACACCAGAGCATAATCGATGGCAGGATCCTGCGCGCCGTCCGGCGCCAGAACGACGCGTCGGTCCGGCGCATGGCGCGCCAGTGCCGCCTGCCAGGGTTGTGGATCCCAACCGGTCACCGCCAGCAATATGTGCCCGCGCTCTGCCATCCGGCCTGCCTCCCTATTGCTTGGACTAATCGCTCACCGCGTCGCCGGGCACTGCCTCGAGATCGAAGGCGGCCGCCATCAGGGCCTTGGTATAGTCGGTCTCCGGCCGGTCGAAAATCTTGTCGGCCGGTCCCTCTTCGACGATTTGGCCGAGCCGCATCACCATCACCTCGTGCGCCAGCGCCCGCACCACTTTCAGATCGTGGCTGATGAACAGATAGGCGAGATCATGCTTGTCCTGCAATTCGCGCAGCAGATCGACCACCTGTGCCTGCACGCTCATGTCCAGAGCCGATGTGGGCTCGTCAAGCATCAGGAAGCGCGGTTTGAGGACGATCGCGCGGGCGATCGCCACACGCTGCCTCTGGCCGCCGGAAAATTCATGCGGGTAGCGCCAGCGGGTCGAAGCATCGAGCCCGACCTCCTCGAGCGCTTCTGCCACCCGCTCATCGCGTTGTTTCGCCGTCAGGTCCGAAGCGTGAATGCGCAATCCCTCGCCGACGATTTCGGCGATCGACATGCGTGGCGACAGGGAACCGAAGGGATCCTGAAAGACCACCTGCATCCGGTGGCGCAACGGCCGCATTTCAGCGAATGACCGACTGTCTATGGGCTCTCCCTCGAATCGAATTGAGCCCTGCGAACGGATCAGCCGCATCAGCGCCAGCCCGAGTGTCGTCTTGCCCGACCCTGATTCCCCGACGACGCCTAGCGTCCGGCCGGCGCGCAATTCCAGCGAGACACCATCCACCGCCTTGACGTGATCGACGGTCTTGCGCAGAAACCCCTTGCGGATCGGAAACCAGACCTTCACATCCTCCGCCTGCATCACTGTCCTGGCGGCGCCTTCCGCGGCCAGCGGATCACCCTTCGGTTCGGCGGCCAGCAGATGCCGCGTATAGGCGTGTTGCGGGTTGTTGAAAATTTCGGCGGTTTTACCGGTCTCGACAATCTTGCCGCCGGTCATCACGCACACCCGATCGGCAAATTTGCGCACAATGCCGAGATCATGGGTGATGAACAGCATCGCCATGCCATGCGTCTTTTTCAGGTCCGCAAGCAGCTCGAGAATCTGCGCCTGCACGGTGACATCCAGCGCTGTCGTCGGCTCATCGGCAATCAACAGTTCCGGGCGGTTCGCCAGGGACATGGCGATCATCACCCGCTGCCGTTGGCCGCCCGACAATTCATGCGGATAGGCATTCAACCGAGAGGCCGGATCGCGGATGCCCACCTGGTCGAGAAGCTCGATGATCTGCGGCCGCGCCGCCGACTGCCGGATTCCCTGATGCATCGCCAGGATTTCGGCCAGCTGCCTTTCCACCGAATGCAGCGGGTTCAGCGATGTCATCGGCTCCTGGAAGATCATCGTGATGTCGTTGCCGCGCACGGCGCGCAGGTCTTTCTCCGAGGCCGACAGCAGATCACGGCCCTTGAACAGGATCTGACCGGAGGGATGACTGGCCGCCGGGTAGGGCAGCAACTTGAGAATCGACAAGGCCGAGACCGACTTGCCTGACCCGGACTCGCCGACCAGCGCCACCGTCTCACCGCGATGAATGTCGAAGGAGACGCCGTCAACGGCGCGTTGCGCCACGCCCTCCTGATGAAAATCCACTCTCAGATCACGCACCGAGAGGATCGGATCAGTCGCCGCCCCGCTCATCGGAAAGTCTTTCGCGGATCGAAGGCGTCGCGTGTCGCTTCGCCGATGAAGATCAGCAGGGACAGCATGATCGAGATCGTGAAGAAGGCGGTCAAGCCGAGCCATGGCGCCTGCAGATTGCGCTTGCCCTGCGCGATCATTTCACCCAGCGAGGGCGATCCCGGCGGCAGTCCGAAGCCGAGGAAGTCGAGCGAGGTCAGGGTCGTGATCGAACCCGACAGGATGAACGGCAGGAAGGTCAATGTTGCCACCATCGCATTGGGCAGCAAATGACGGAACATGATCGTGCCATTGCCAACGCCGAGCGCCCGTGCCGCGTTGACATATTCGAAGTTGCGCGCCCGCAGAAATTCGGCCCGCACCACACCGACAAAGGCCGTCCAAGAAAACAACAGCATGATGCCGAGCAACACCCAGAAACCCGGCGGCAGGATCGCCGCGATGATCAGCAGCACGTAGAGCACCGGCATCGCCGACCAGATCTCAATGAACCGTTGCAGCAGCAGATCCGTCCAGCCGCCGAAATACCCCTGGATCGCCCCTGCCGTCACGCCGATCAATGCTGAAAACAGCGTCAGCGCCAGCCCGAACAGCACCGAGATGCGAAACCCGTAGATCATCCGCGCCAAGACGTCGCGGGCGCTGTCGTCGGTTCCCAGCCAGTTCAGATTGCCCAGCATGCATTCGGGATCGTCTTCCCCTTGCGGATAGCCGCCACAATATTCGGCGCGGCTCATCGTCCAGAAGGGCGCCGTGGGTGCCGAATGGGGAATGTAGGAATTGGCGGTCAGATAGGAATAGCGTACCGGAGGCCAGACCATCCAGCCATTCGCCTCGATCTCGTCACGAATGAAAGGATCGCGGTAATTCGTGTGGGCCAGGAAACCGCCGAATTTCTCCTCCGGATAATCGACAAAGACCGGCATCAGGATCTCGCCCTTGTAGGACGCGATGATCGGCCGGTCATTGGCGATGAACTCGGCCCCGAGGCTGAGGATGAACAGCACAGCAAAGATCCAGAGCGACCAGTAGCCGCGCCGATTGGCCTTGAAATTTGCCCAGCGCCGTTTGTTGGTCGGCGACAGCCAGCCCTTCGGGCGTTGCGCCACCACCTGTTCGTCCGCTGTCTGCAATCCCGCCGCCATCACACGTCCCGCTTCTCGAAGTCGATGCGCGGATCAACCCAGGTGTAGATCAGGTCGGAGATGAGGCCGATCACCAGGCCCATCAGGGAAAAGATGTAGAGCGTTGCAAACACCACCGGATAATCACGCTTGACCACCGAATCGAACCCCAGCCGTCCGAGGCCGTCGAGGGAGAAGATCGTCTCGATCAGCAGCGAACCGGAAAAGAATGCCGTGATGAAGGCTCCGGGGAAACCCGCGATGATGATCAGCATCGCATTGCGGAAGACGTGCTTGTAGAGCACTTGCCGCTCGGTCAGACCCTTGGCGCGCGCCGTCGTCACATATTGCTTGCGGATCTCGTCGATGAACGAGTTCTTGGTCAATAGCGTCGTTGTCGCAAAGGCAGCCAGCGACAGCGAAATCAGCGGCAATGCCAGGTGCCAGAAATAGTCGAGGATCTTCTCCGGCCAGCTCATCGAAGCAAAGTTCTCCGAGGTCAGCCCGCGCAGCGGGAACCAGTCGAGAAAAGAGCCGCCGGCGAAAACGACGATCAGCATGATCGCAAACAGAAAACCCGGGACCGCGTAAGCGACGATGATCAAGCCGGAGGTCCAGATATCGAAGCGCGAACCATCGCTGACCGCCTTGCGGATGCCGAGCGGTATGGAGATCAGATAGGACAGAAGCAGGATCCACACCCCAAGCGAGATCGAAACTGGCAGTTTCTCGCCAATCAGTTCGATAACCGAGATGTTGCGAAAGAAGCTTTCACCGAAATCGAACCGGGCGTAATCCCAGATCATCAAGCCGAACCGTTCGAGCGGCGGCTTGTCGAAGCCGAATTGCTTTTCAAGCTTCTTGATGAATTCCGGGTCGAGGCCCTGGGCGCCGCGATACTGACCATTCAGATCATCGCCGAACTGTTCGCCGGCGCCCTGCAGGTCGCTGCCCCCGGAAATCCGTTGCGTGCTTGAATCGCCCTGGCCCGTCAGCTCGGCAATGACCTGCTCGACCGGGCCACCGGGTGCGAATTGCACCACCGCAAAGGACAGCGCCATGATCCCGAGCAGCGTCGGGATCATCAACAGCAGGCGGCGCAGAATATAGGCGCCCATCAGCCTTGGTCCCTGCGTCTCGTCACGATGTCCTCATGTCCCTCAAGCACCGGATGATGCGCGCATGTGATCTGTGAAGTCTGGTCTGATTCGATCCTGCCCATACAGAATCGAATGTGCCCGGCCGCGCAAGCCTCAAACCGCCTCAACGCTCTTTGGCCATCCACCAGGCGTCCGGAAAACCGAGCCCGTAATGGGGCAATTCGGCTGGCCGCTGCAGCTTTGTCCAATAGGCGATCGGCTGCGAGCGACGCGTGTAGCTCGGGATAACATAGTGGTGCGCCAGAAGCGCCCGGTCGAGCGCGCGGGTGGCCGCCACCAGATCGTCGCGATCCTTCGCCAGCACGACTTGACGCACCAGCGTGTCGATCGCCTCGTTCTTGATGCCGGCATAGTTTAGCGAGCCTTCGCGATCGGCGGCTTCCGTTCCCCAGTATTCGCGCTGCTCGTTGCCGGGTGACAGCGATTGACCCCAGCCATTATAGGTGACGTCGAAATCGCGGCTGCGCAGCCGGTTGGTGTATTCCGCCGAATCGACCGAGCGCACCGTCGCGGCGATACCGATCAGCTTCAAGGTCTGGGTATAGGGCAGGGCGACCCGTTCGATGATCGGCGAGTTGAGCAGGATTTCCAGTGTGAAGGGTTCACCGGTCGCCGCATTGACCATCTGTGAGCCGCGCAACTCATAGCCGGCCTGCTTGAACAGCTCCACCGCCTTGCGCAGGTTCTCGCGCAGCTGTGTACGATCACCGGCTACCGGGTTTTCATAGGGTTGCGTAAAGACCCGCTCGGGCAACTTGTCGCGGACGCTTTCGAGGATCTCCAGCTCGCGGCCCGTCGGCAACCCCGATGCGGCGAGCTCCGTGCCGTGAAAGTAGCTGCTGATCCGCTGATACTGGCCGTAGAAGATCGACCGGTTCAGGGTTTCGAAGTCGAAGGCATAGTTCAACGCCTGCCGCACACGTTGATCCTGAAACCTTGCGCGCCGCTGATTGGGAATGAACCCGACCATCACGCCCACCGAGCGATAGGGATTGTCCACTTCCTCGCGAATGATCTCGCCATTCGTTGCGGCCGGGAAATCGTAGGCCGTGGCCCAGCGCTTGGCCTCGTTCTCGCTCCAGAAATCCGTGTCACCGGCCTTGAAGGACTCGAACTCGACGTTGCGGTCGCCGAAATAGGTGTACTGGATTGACGCGAAATTGTGCCGGCCGACATTGACATTGAGATCTGCGCCCCAGTAATCCTCGACCCGTTCAAAGGTCATGCTGTCGCCCGGCCGCACAGAGGAGATGCGGTAAGGACCCGAGCCCATGATCGGCTCCAGCGTGGTCGCGGAGATATCGCGCTTTTCCCCATCCGGTCCCTCGGATTCCCACCAGTGCCGCGGATGGATCAGCAGATCGCCGACAATCTTCGGCAATTCGCGATTGTTGACCTCGTCGAAGGTGAAAGTGACTTCGCGCGCCCCCGTCTTCTCGGCGCTTTTGACATGCCGGTAGTAGATCTGCCGCGACGGGTTGTTCTCAACAGTCTGTTCAAATGACCATATGACGTCCTCAACAGTTACCGGTTCGCCATCGTGCCATCGTGCTCCCTGACGCAGCCTGAAGGTGACAGAGGAAAAATCAGCCGGATACTTCACCGCTTCCGCCAGCAGCCCGTAGCTGGTCGCGATTTCGTCTTCCGTCGCCATCATCAGAGGTTCGAGCACGAGACCCAGACCAACCGCGAGATCGCCCTTCGCCGGCAACGGATTGAGCGTATCGAAAGACCCCATTTCCGACAGGTCCAGATGACCGCCTTTGGGCGCCTCCGGATTGACGTAATCGAACCGTGCAAAGCCCTCCGCATATTTCGGCTCACCGACGATCGCCATGGCGTGTGTCCACCCGCCGACATTCTCCGCTGCGCGTGTTACGGGCAGCACCACGCTCAGGGCGAGCGCGGCAAGTGAGAGAAGAGGAACGAGACGATGGGTCATGGGCGGGCTCCGGTTTCAGGCTCTCCCCGAAGGGGCATCGATCTCCACACTAGTGCAGTCTGCGGCCAAAAACAGGCCGCCAAGTTGTCAAGCCGCGTAATGCACGGCCTCGCCGCTCAATAAAAAGGCAGAGCAAACAAAAAATAGCCGGGCTGTTGCCCGGCTACCCAAATTCTCTTTGCAGCTTGCGGCTACCCTGGTCCTACTCGGCCGAGACCGGCTTTTCGAGAGGGGTCAGTTCCTCGGCCGTCTCTGGCTCGATCGACGCATCGGTTTCTTCGTCGGCTTCAGCCTCGGCCGGTGTCACCACCTCGGCCGGGGAGTCCTCTGCAACCGGATCCGATTCGGTCGATGTTTCGGCGATGTCCTCAGGAGCCGTCTCGTCGGAGATCACGCCGTCCGGCGTTGCCTCCGGGTCGGCTTCGGTCTCGCTTTCCTCGCTCACCCTTGCGGCGACCCCGTCATCCTCCGAAGCCGCGGTGTCCGCCGTCGCCGGAGCATCATCGGTCGCCGGAGTATCCGTTTCCTCGGACGCAGCCTCGTCGCCAGCAACGGTCTCCTCGTCACCTGCAGCCGCCTCGTCATCGGCTGCTGCATCGTCATCAGCCGCCGCTTCTTCCGGGCTCGGCAGTGGTGCAGGGCTATCCGACTGCTCGCGAAGATAGGCGATCACATTGGCGCGATCCTCTTCTTTCTTGAGGCCGGCAAAGCCCATCGCCGTTCCACGCACTTCCTTCTTGGGCGCAAACAGGAAGCGGTTCAGATGCTCGTAATCCCACTGCCGGCCTTCTGCATATTCCTGTAGGGCCGAGGAGTAGTTGAAGCCCTCATGCGCCGCGATCTCGGCGCCGACCACATTGTAGAGGCCGGGGCCCACCTTGTTGGTGCCGCTGGGATCAACCGTGTGACAGGCCGCGCATTTCTTGAAGACGTTCTCGCCGGCTGCCGGGTCGGCGGAAGCCATCAGCGGTGCAATTTCCGGCAGGCCTTCCTCAGCCGGGGCCGCATCACCGCTGCCGGCGCTTTCATCAGCGACGATGGCGAAGCCGGCCTGTTCCGGAGCTTCCGAGTGGAACAGGCCCTCGGAGACAATCGACAGGGTCATCACGACGAAAACGACACCGAGGAAAGCACCCGCGGCAGCGTTCAGGTAAGAGGAGTTCATGAGCATCGCTCCCATTCATATCCGGGTCCTCGATACCCGGACCGGGCTTGAAATCGCGCGGAACCTATGTCTTTTGCGTGGCTGTTGCAACCGCGTTTGTCGCCCGCTGGGTGAGACATTTTGGTACCTTGGCCGCTTCATTGAGGATTTCGCACAGAATGGCAAGCCCCGCCGGCAGGACAGTGCTGATCATCCCCGCCCGCATGCAGTCGACGCGGCTGCCCGGCAAGCCGCTGGCAATGATCGGGGATCGACCGATGATTTTGCACGTCGCACGCCGGGCAAAGCAAGCCGGCATCGGCGAGGTGGTTGTCGCAACCGATTCGCCGAGGATTGTCGAGTGCCTGCAGGCCGAGGGGGTGCGGGCCGTGATGACTCGTGACGATCATCTCTCCGGTTCCGACCGCATTGCCGAAGCGCTCGCCGCAATTGATGGCGAGGGAACCATCGACACCATCATCAATGTGCAGGGCGATATCCCGGCCATCGAGCCTGAGGCTATCCGCAAAGTCGTCTCGCCGCTCGACAATCCCGACGTTGATATCGCCACGATTGCTGTCGAGATCACCGATGAGGCGGAGAAGACGAACCCCAATATCGTCAAGGTGGTCGGGACCCCCTGCACAGGCGGGAATGACAGCGGCGAAACGCGTCTGCGGGCGCTGTATTTCACCCGCGCCACCGCGCCATGGGGGGATGGACCACTGTATCATCACATCGGTCTTTATGCCTATCGCCGCGCTGCTCTTGAGCGATTTGTGGCATTGCCGCCCGGCCATCTGGAGCGCCGCGAATCGCTTGAACAGCTCCGGGCTCTGGAAAACGGCATGCGCATCGATGTCGCTATCGTTGACTCCGTCCCGCTTGGCGTTGATACCCCGGACGACCTCGAGAAGGCGCGCCGAATTCTCGGCGGCTGATCCCGGTGACTTGCGCAGGCCGCGCATGACAGATGCATCCACGCAGCGAGGACGTGCCCATGGCTAAAGAAATAACCAATCGCATTGCCTTCCAGGGCGAGTTCGGGGCCAATTCCGACATGGCCTGCCGCGACATGTTCCCGGACATGCAGCCCTTGCCCTGTGCCACCTTCGAGGATGCCTTCATCGCGCTTGAGCAGGGCGAGGCCGATCTGGCCATGATCCCGATCGAAAACACCATCGCCGGCCGTGTTGCCGACATCCATCATCTGCTGCCCGAGTCGCGGCTGCACATTGTCGGCGAATATTTCATGCCGATCCATTTTCAGCTGATGGCTCTGCCGGGGGTTGGCCGCGACGAGATTCGCACCGTCCACAGTCACATCCATGCGCTGGGCCAGTGCCGCAAAATCATTCGCGACAATCGCTGGAAACCGGTGGTGGCCGGCGATACGGCTGGCGCCGCCAAGCTGATCGCCGAGACCCGTGACCGCTCGATGGCGGCCCTGGCGCCGCGCCTTGCAGCCGGACTCTACGGTCTCGATATTCTCGAAGAAGATGTCGAGGACACCGAAACCAATGTCACCCGCTTTGTCGTGCTTTCGCGCCAACCGGTAACGCCGCCGGTTCCGAAGGAAGGAGAGATTGTCGTCACCACCTTCGTGTTTCGTGTTCGCAACTTGCCCGCGGCGCTTTACAAGGCCATGGGCGGCTTCGCGACCAATGGCGTCAACATGACCAAGCTGGAGAGCTACCAGCTTGGCGGCAAGTTCTTTGCCACTCAGTTTTATGCCGATATTAATGGCCATCCCGATCAGCCGAACGTCGCCCGCGCACTCGAGGAGCTCGGCTTTTTCTCACGCGAGATCAACATCCTTGGCGTTTATCCGGCACATCCGTTTCGCCAGTCGCTGACCGAGCATGGCGAGGACAGCGCGGAAGGGCAGTAAGCCGCTGACCGAGCATGGCGAGGACAGCGCGGAAGGGCAGTAAGCCGCTGACCGAGCATGGCGAGGACAGCGCACTATAGCTTCGGCGCGTCCCTTATTCTCGCGGCCAGTCCAGCCAGTCACGCATCAGCCGATGCGCGATGGCCCCGGGCGGCGGCGTCTCCGCCGCTTCGCCGAGCGACGTCGACAGCATCGCCGCCGTATCCGCCCTATCGAACCAGCGGCAATCTTCAAGTTCCGCCGTGTCGGCGACGATCTCCCGGCTCAGCGCCTCGGCGAAAACTCCGATCATCAGCGTGTGCGGCATCGGCCAGGGCTGGCTGGCGTGGTAGCGCACCTTGCCGACGCGGATGCCCGACTCCTCGAATGTCTCGCGCCGGACCGCGTCCTCGATGGTTTCTCCCGGCTCGACGAAGCCCGCCAGGCAGGAATACATCCCGGCGGCAAAATGCGGGCTGCGACCGAGCAGGCACTGCTCGGACGCCGTGTCGATGACCATCATGATGACCACCGGATCGGTGCGGGGAAATGCAAGGCCGCCGCATGCACCGCAACGCCGCCGGTAGCCCCCCGCCTCGGCAGTCATCGGTTCGGCGCACCGGCCGCAAAACCGCGTCGATCCCGCCCATGCCAGCAGGCTGCTGGCTTGCGCATAGGCGCCAAGCATCGGCTGATCGAGCAATTGCTGTTTGTAGACCGAACGCCCGTCGATCGCTTTGTAATTCTCCGGAAGCGCCTCAGGCGCAATATTCAGAGGCACGGCCACCCGCGCCGTGCCCTGCTCATCACGGCCAAGCAGGATCGCTTCACCGAGATCGGGTTCAAAGGCATCGATCTCGGCAAGCGACAATTCGCCGACCGGACGTTCCGCCTCAAGCCGCATCACTAGGCGGCCGCCGCTGATTGCGAAACAACGCGTCGCCTCCTCCGCGAGGGCATCCGGGAGATCGGTTTCGCTGCGATGTTCAGATTGCCGATCGAGCCTGTTGCCGGCGAAGGCGACAAGGCGGCTGGCCTCTCCATGCGGAGCGGCGGTGTCGAAAATGGAGGCAGGCATTGTCAGACAGAATCCCTTGCTGCGACTTGCGGTGCCGGCAGATGGCCCGATCGCGCCCGATTCGGCAAGCCGGGCTGCCGAACCGCGTTCATCATGTGCAATCCATCAATGCGAATAATGGTAGCGCCGCCTGCGCTCATAGCGCCTCAAGCAGACGCTGCACAAAGGCCTGTCGCGGCCCGGTCTCCCATGCCACTGCGCTGCCGTGACCCCAGATCGGCTTTGGCCAGTTCTCATCATCCACGTTGCGGGCCACCAGGTGCAGGTGAAACTGCGAAACGACATTTCCGATTGCAGCGATATTGACTTTTGCCGCACCGCTGGCCGCCTTCAGTGCTTCTGCCGCCATTGCGGTTTCGAAGGTCAGAAGCGTCTGGTCGAGCGGTGTCAGGTCAAACAGCTCGACGATCGCCGGACGTTGCGGCACCAGGAGAATCCACGGCCAGCGGCTGTCATTGACCAGCCGCAATTCACACAGACCAAGCCGACTGATTGCCTGACTGTCGGCCGCCAGTTGAGGGTCGAGCGAAAATTTGACCATGAATGATCCTCGTCTGTGTGTCGCCTCAGCCAATGCCCCCAGCCAATCCCCTAGCATTTTTTCCGGGCTTTGGCTTGCTTTTGCCACCTTGATTGACGATATGTGGGCCGGGAGGTTGGTGGTGGACGCGCCACTCGCCAACCGGGTCAGGTCCGGAAGGAAGCAGCCCTAACGAGCCAGGCACGGGTCACCGTGCCAGCCTCCCACCCTATACTTTTCGCCCTTGTCCGGGAGCGGATTCGAGACCACTGTCGAGATCGTCTTCCGGAATCGTATTCGCGTTCAAGAGGAATTGTGCGGCGCATGGATGATCAGGCCGGTCCGAACACGGCGGTACGGGCCGCCGGGGCCGATCCCGACGGCTACCGCGTTCTTGCTCGCAAGTATCGTCCCCGCGATTTCTCCGACCTCATCGGCCAGGCGCCGATGGTCCGCACCCTGACAAATGCTTTTGAGACCGGTCGCATCGCCCAGGCGTGGATGCTGACAGGCGTGCGTGGTGTCGGCAAGACGACAACCGCGCGCATTCTCGCCCGAGCCTTGAATTATCAATCGGAGACCGTCGATCAGCCGACGGTCGAATTGTCTGAGCTTGGCGTGCATTGCCAGGCCATCATGGACGGCCGGCACGTTGATGTCATTGAAATGGATGCCGCCTCCCATACGGGGATCGACGACATCCGCGACATCATCGAGCAGGTGCGCTACCGGCCCGTTGCGGCGCGCTATAAAGTCTACATCATCGATGAGGTTCACATGCTTTCGACGCAGGCCTTCAACGGTCTGCTGAAAACGCTCGAGGAACCGCCCTCCCACGTCAAGTTCATTTTCGCGACGACCGAGATCCGCAAGGTGCCGATCACCGTGCTGTCGCGCTGCCAGCGCTTCGATCTTCGCCGCATCGACACTGCCGTTCTGGCGGAGCATTTCAGCGCCATCGCACGCCAGGAAGCCGTCGAAGTTGACAGCGAGTCGCTTGCCATGATCGCCCGCGCCGCCGAGGGCTCGGTGCGCGACGGACTGTCGCTGCTTGACCAGGCGATCGCCCATGGCGGCGGCTCCGTTGACGCCGATACGGTGCGCACCATGCTCGGCCTCGCCGATCGCTCGCGCGTCGTCGATCTGTTCGATCGCCTGATGGCCGGTGACGTCGCCGCCACGCTGGCCCAGTACCGCGAGCAGTATGACGCCGGCGCCAGCCCGCTTGTCGTGCTCACCGACCTTGCGGATCTGACCCATCTGGTTACACGGTTGAAATTCGTCCCCGAAGCGTCGGATGCCTCGCTGACCGAAATCGAGCGCCAGCGCGGTGCGGAATTTGCAACGACATTGTCGACCTCGGTGCTATCGCGAACCTGGCAGATGCTCTTGAAGGGGATCAGCGAAACCGAGGCCGCAACGCGCCAGTCCGCCGCTGCGGAAATGACCCTGATACGCATTGCCCATGCCGCCGGATTGCCCTCTCCGGAAGAGGCGGCGAAACTGATTGCCGATGGCCGCGCCGGCGCCGCCGCAGACGCCCCGCCCGCTGCATCAGCTCCGCCCGCGCCGCAACCCGGCGTCTCTGCCCGTCGCGCCGTCGGGTCCGATCTGCACCACGCGCCACAGGAAATGTCACCGGCCACCGCCGCTGACAGCCTTCCCCGCGCCGCACCGCACATGCATCTGGCTCATTCCGCCGAGCCGGCTCAGGACACCTCACCCGCCCCCGGCGCCGCGCCACATGCCGAAACGGTGCCGATACGCTCGCTGGATGATCTGGTTGCTCTTGCCGAACAGCATCGGGACATCGCCATCAAGGTGCAGATCCGCACCATGGTGCGGCTGGTGCGGATCGAGCCGGGCCGCATCGAGATCAACCTGACGGAAGATGCCAGTCCGACGCTGCCCGGTGAGCTGATCAAGAAGCTGCGCGACTGGACCGGCGTCAAATGGACCGTGGCGCTGAGCCGTGAAGCCGGGGCACCAACACTGGCGGAAGGTGAGGCGGCGCGCCGCGATGCGCTGGTCAGCGACGCGCGTCAGGATGTTGACGTGGCTGCCATCCTCAGCCAGTTCCCGGGTGCGCGTATTACCGATGTGCGCATCTTTGACACAGAAGAAAACCTGTCCGCTGACCTCGTCAGCGAAACCGACGAAGGCGACATTCTGCCGGCGGCCGATGGCGAACCTGACGACATGCTGTAGCCTCAGCCGGCTGCACTCAACCAACACACATGAAACAAGGAGAGGCCGATGAAAGATCTCATGGGCATGATGGGCAAGCTGAAAGATGTCCAGTCGAAGATGCAGGGCCTGCAAGGCGAGATTGCCGAGCTGCGGGCCGAAGGCGTTGCCGGCGGCGGCCTTGTCCGCGTCGGACTGGCTGGCAAGGGAGACATGCAGTCGCTGTCGATCGATCCGTCGCTGTTCAAGGAAGACGAGGTCGAGATCCTCGAAGACCTGATCCTCGCGGCGCATAACGATGCCCGCACGCGTCTCGAAGAGGCGATCGCCGCAAAAACACAGGAAGTGACTGCCGGACTGCCGATCCCGCCCGGTATGAAACTGCCCTTTTAAGCGATGCACTGGAGGAGAGCCGCCGGGCAGGCGGGACGCCTGCAGCGGGCCGCTCCCGAAGGCCTGTCCGGCTGGTGCAGAACGATTCTGAGGCGTTGAAGGCGAAGCTATGGCCAAGAAAGTCACCGGACCCGAAATCGAGCGGCTGATCCAGCTTCTGGCGCGCGTGCCCGGTCTCGGTCCCCGCTCGGCACGACGGGCGGCTTTGCACCTGATCAAGAAGAAGGAGCAATTGCTGGCCCCGCTGGCCATCGCGATGAGCGAAGCCAATGACCGCGTGGTCATGTGCTCGACCTGCGGCAACGCCGACACCTCCGATCCCTGCACCATCTGCACCGATCCCAGCCGCGACCAGAATGTACTGATCGTCGTGGAAGATGTGTCCGATCTGTGGGCATTGGAGCGCGCCGCTGCGATGAATGCCGCCTACCATGTCCTGGGCGGGACGCTGTCGCCGCTCGATGGCATCGGTCCCGAGGATCTGACGATCGGCCCGCTGGTCGAACGGGTTGCCGGCGGCGCGATCAAGGAAATCATCATCGCCGTCAATGCCACGGTCGAAGGCCAGACCACTGCGCATTACATCACTGATCAGCTCGCCGGTTCAGATGTCACCATCACCCGTCTCGCGCATGGCGTTCCGGTTGGCGGGGAACTGGACTATCTCGATGAAGGCACTCTGGCAGCGGCCCTGCGCTCGCGGACATCCTTTTGAGCCGGTGCGCGTTTCGAAAGGCGCGCTTCACGCGCCGCAACAGCCTGCAGCAATTCGGCACTGGCCTTTCTTAACTTTCCTTTGCTAAGCACAACCGGCCGGGATACCGCACCGGCTCCGAAAGGCCCGGCCGGCGGGCACGTTGCTAAAAAGGCTTGTCATGGTCCAGTACATCGATCTCAAATCGCAATATGCCCGGCTCAAGGACCGTATCGATGGCAACATCGCCGCCGTTCTCGACAGCGGCCAATATGTGCTTGGCCAGGCGGTCAAGGATTTCGAGACTGAGATTGGCGAATATCTCAATGTCCGTCACGCCATCGGGGTCTCGAACGGCACCGACGCCATTATCATGGCATTGCTTGGTCTCGAACTGACACCGAAGGATGCCGTCTTCGTCCCATCCTTTACCTATGTCGCCACCGCCGAAGCAATTCTGATGGGCAATGCCACGCCGGTGTTTGTCGATGTCGACGAGAAAACCTTCAACATTGATCTCGCGGATCTGGAAGCACGCATCGAAGCGGTGAAAAAAGCTGGAAAACTGACGCCGCGCGCCGTCATCGCGGTCGATCTCTTCGGCCAGCCGGCCGATTACACGGCGCTCGGCGAACTGGCCGCCGCACACGACCTTTTCGTGATTGCCGATGCGGCGCAGTCGATCGGCGGCAAATCCGGCAACCGGATGATCGGAAGTCTCGCCGACTGCACGACCACCAGCTTCTACCCCACCAAGCCACTGGGCTGTTACGGGGATGGCGGCATGATCTTCACCGACAATGACAGATTGGCCGAGATATACCGCTCGATCCGCGCCCATGGCGAAGGTGAGCACCGCTATGATGTTGTCCGCCTCGGCATGAACGCCCGTCTCGATTCCATTCAGGCCGCTGTGCTCTCGGCGAAGCTGCAGATTTTCGAAGATGAGCTCGATGCCCGTGAGCGGGTGGCAAGAATCTATGACGCGCATTTGAAAGACGTCGTCACAATCCCCGCGCGGGTGCCCGATTCCCGTTCCGCCTGGGCGCAATACACCGTCCAGGCCGACGACCGCGACGCGTTGCGCGCGCATCTCGCTGAAGACAATCTTGTCAGCATGGTCTTTTATGCCAAGCCGATGCACCTTCAGAAGGCTTACGAAGCGCATGGCGAGGGCGTCGGTTCGGTGCCGGTCAGCGAACGCCTCGCCGATCGTGTGCTGAGCCTGCCGATGAACCCTTATCTCTCCGAGGAGGATGTGCACCGTGTCTGTGAGCGCATTCTCGATTTCTACAAATAGCAGGCCATGAGACGCCGTTCGGTCGCGAACGGGCTGCTTCGCGCCGCCTGTCGCTTGCGCTAGACTCGCCGGATGATTCGCTATCTGGTCCGCATCATCCGCGCTTGTCTGCCGGCCCTCACCGCCCTGTGCCTTGCTGCGTGGATCCCACACGCCGCGAGCGCGCAAAGCCGCGCCGCCGTCGAAAGGCAATACCAGCAATGGCTCGAACGTGATCTGTGGCCAGAGGCTCGCCAGGCGGGCGTCTCGCGGCGCACTTTCGACCGAGCGCTCGCATCGGTCGACCTCAACTGGAAGCTGCCCGACCTCGCCCCGCCCGGCTTTCCGGCGCCGAAGAAGCGCGCCCAAAGCCAGGCTGAATTTCGCAGCCCCGGAGCCTATTTCGCCGAGAAACGCATGCGGTCACTGGCGTCCACCGGCGCCGCGCTGGCCCGCCGCCATGCCGCCACGCTCGCAGCGATTGAGCGCAAATGGGGCGTTCCTGCCGGCATCATTGTCGCCATATGGGGACGCGAATCCGGCTACGGATCCGCAAGTATCCCGCACTCCGCCTTCGAAGTTCTGGCCACCAAAGCATTCATGTCGACGCGCCCGGAACTGTTTCGCAAGGAGCTGCTTGCCGCCCTCCGGATCGTTGAGAAGGGTCACGTCACGCCGGCGCAAATGAAATCATCCTGGGCCGGCGCGATGGGCCAGCCGCAATTTCTGCCCTCAAGCTATCTCGAGCATGCCGTTGACTTTGATGGAGACGGCCGCGCCGACATCTGGAATTCGGTTCCGGACACGCTTGCCTCCATCGCCAATTACCTGGCCCGAAAAGGCTGGGTGCGCGGCCGCGATTGGGGGTTCGAAGTGGTTATCCCCGAGCGCATGTCCTGCGCATTCGAGGGAATGGATCGCTCCCGAACGATCGCACAATGGACCGAGGCAGGCATCATCCGGATTTCAGGCCGGCCGTTTCCCGCTCATGAGCGGCAAGCGTCTGGCATGATGCTGGTGCCGGCGGGCATCTATGGGCCGCAATTCATCGTCACACCGAATTTCTACGTCATAAAGGAATACAACAATTCCGACCTCTACGCCCTGTTCATAGGCAATCTCGCCGACCGTATCTCCTATGGCTCCGGCGGCTTTGTAACCTCATGGCAGAACCTCGGAGCGATGCTGCGATCTGACATCGCAACCTTGCAGCGATCCCTCGAGAAAGCCGGCTATGATGTGGGCGGCGCCGATGGTCTTCCAGGCTACAAGACCAGGCGTTCGATCGGCGAGTGGCAGGAAAAGAATGGCAAGCGTCAGACCTGTTTCCCCACAGCGCAAATGCTGCGCTGAAAGGCGCGCTTTGCACCCGGCCCCGCTCGCCGCGCTCATGCCGGCTTATTTGCACTGATGCGACAGGGAACCGGGAAGCGGGGGTATCGTTAAGTCAGGATACCCCCAGCGAGGAGCTCGAAATGGCCAATCCTTCCAATGAACCCCGTTTGACACCTGAAAGCCAGCTCGCTGACAGCGAGAATGGCGGCACCCTCCAGGCATTGCAGAACCAGATTGCGCAACTGCGCGATGAGATCGGCGAGATCAATCGGGCCATGGCCAATCGCGCCGCTTCCGCTGGCACCGCGCTCAAGACGCAGGCTCAAGGCGTTTCCGGCGCTGTGCGCGACAATCCCGGCACGGTGTCCTCGGCCTT
Source organism: Neohoeflea coraliihabitans (assembly GCF_019334345.1). Lineage (GTDB taxonomy): Bacteria > Pseudomonadota > Alphaproteobacteria > Rhizobiales > Rhizobiaceae > Pseudohoeflea > Pseudohoeflea coraliihabitans. The sequence goes on along the minus strand of NZ_JAHWQX010000002.1, from coordinate 1,014,986 downwards.
TATTCTCGGCGGCATGGTCGGACTTGTGGCCGGGCTGATCCTCGGACAGAACGGCCGCGGCATCACCTGGCTTCACCGCCGCTAGGCGGGTCGTTCCAGGCGAAATTTCTACGGAAGGTTGGTGGTGGAGCCAAGCGGGATCGAACCGCTGACCTCCTGCATGCCATGCAGGCGCTCTCCCAGCTGAGCTATGGCCCCAAGCCAAATGGATCGAAACGATCCTCCGGGATTGCCGGTCGGTGCATCGCTGATGTCCGGACCGACGGTGCGGCTTATTACGTCCGCATGATCACAAGATCAAGACCAAATGCGGCGCCGACGTAACTTTCTGCACCGCATGACAGCAACCCTAGCTGTCGTCGTCGTCGTCATTCACATTGATGATGTCGCTGACGTCGTCGTCATCATCATCGTCATCTGCGAGGAACGTGTCATCCTCGTCATCATCCTCGATTTCAACGCCATCGTCGTCATCCAAATCGGGAATGTCGGCGTCCTTGCTGCCGGTTTTCGTGGTTTCGTCATCGGCTTCTTCGAGAGAAACAACTTCGACCACTTCGGCCTCGTTCTCATCGTCCACTTCCGCGACGGCCGGTTCTTCTTTTTCGGGCACCTTGCTGACAGCGGTGTCCTCGAAATAAGAGAGAGGATATTCCTTGCCTGTATAGGGCGAGACGATCGGATCCTTGTTCAGATCATAGAACTTCCGACCCGTTTCCGGGCAGACGCGCTTGCTTCCGAGTTCCGGTTTAGCCACTTGAGAAAACCCTCTTGCCATTATGGAAAGCCGGATGTCTTGCAAGCCTGCTTTCCGCGTTCGGAGGTCCCCATAATCATCTTGGCAAGCTCTGTCAAAGCCTATCTAGATTGTGCGCCGCGACACATTTAAATCATGCCAGAGAATGGATGACGGCTCATGGTGCCTGTGCTAGGCAGGCCGCGCAACCTGATCCATCGGCCCGCGCTTGCTATTGCTGCCTTCCGTGCACATGCCGCCCGCAGGCGGGGCCATCACATGACCTGGTTTCGAGTGGAACGATGACCGCACACGCACAAACTCTTCGTCCGGCCCGCGCGCGCCGCTCCACGGCTCTTTCCGGCGACATTCGCATTGCTGGCGACAAATCGATTTCGCATCGCGCCTTCATGTTCGGCGGCCTGGCGCGCGGCGAGACACGCATTACCGGCCTTCTCGAAGGCGAAGATGTACTCAACACCGGCAAGGCAATGGCGGCAATGGGCGCCACGCTGCGCAAGGAAGACGATTGCTGGGTGATCAACGGCACCGGCAATGGCTGCCTGCTGGCGCCGGATGGTCCTTTGGATTTCGGCAATGCAGGCACCGGTTGCCGCCTGACGATGGGGCTCGTCGGTGTCTATGACTTTGACACCACCTTTGTGGGCGATGCTTCGCTGTCGCGCCGTCCGATGGGCCGGGTGATCGATCCCTTGCGGTTGATGGGTGTTCAGGTCACCGCACAACCGGGCGACCGTCTGCCGGTGACCCTGCGTGGTCCCCGCGTTGCCGCGCCGATCGCCTACCGCGTTCCGATGCCGTCGGCTCAGGTCAAATCGGCGGTTCTGCTGGCTGGTCTCAACACGCCCGGCATCACCAGCGTCATTGAGCCGGTGATGACGCGCGACCATACGGAAAAAATGCTGCAGGGCTTCGGCGCCGCCCTCGATGTTGAAACCGGGCCGGATGGCGTTCGCACCATACGGCTTGAGGGGCAGGGCGCGTTGACCGGTCAACATATTGATGTGCCGGGAGACCCCTCCTCGACAGCGTTTCCGCTGGTCGCGGCCCTGCTCGCCGATGGTTCCGATGTTCTGATTCGCAATGTGCTGATGAATCCGACCCGCACCGGGCTGATCCAGACATTGCGCGAGATGGGCGGCTCGATCGAAGTTCTTGATCCGCGTCTTGCCGGCGGGGAAGATGTCGCTGATCTGCGCGTTCGCGGCTCGCGCCTGAAGGGGATCACTGTGCCTCCCGATCGTGCCCCTTCGATGATCGATGAATATCCCGTGCTCGCCGTTGCCTCCGCCTTTGCCGAGGGCGAAACCGTCATGCGCGGCCTCGACGAACTGCGCGTCAAGGAGAGTGACCGCCTCGCCGCGGTCGCCCGTGGCCTCGAACTCAACGGTGTCGATTGCACGGAAGGCGAGGATTGGCTCAGTGTTCGCGGGCGACCGGACGGCAAGGGATTGGGAAATGCGAAAGGCGAAGCCGTCGCTACCCATCTTGACCATCGCATCGCCATGAGTTTTCTCATTATGGGGTTGGCCAGCCAACATCCGGTGACGGTCGATGATTGCGCCATCATCGCCACCAGCTTCCCGGAATTCATGCAGTTGATGGGCGAACTCGGCGCGGCGATTGAAGAGGTGTGATCATGCAACGCGCGATCGATTTTTATTATGATCTGATCTCGCCCTTCGCGCATGTCGCCCTGGCCCGGCTGAAGCAATTTCCGGAAGCCTATGAGATACGGCCGGTACCGGTCCTGCTCGGCGCCATACTCGGTCACTGGGGCCAGAAGGGACCGGCAGAGATTTCCGCCAAGCGGCTGCATACCTATCGCCTCGCCTGCTTTCTTGCTGAACAAGCAGGCCTCGCCATGCGGTTCCCGCCACGCCATCCCTTCAATCCTCTCGGTGCATTGCGGCTTCTCGCCGGCGCCAACGACGGAGCCGGCGCCGACCTGGCCACCGTGCGCAAGGCATTTGAGTTCATCTTCGAACATGGCCGGGCTCCCGACGAAGCGTCCGAGCTGGCGGCGTTTGCTGAATGGATCGATGTTCCTGTCGCTCTTGCCAGTGACGAGGCGGCCAAGGCAAGGCTGCGTGCCAACACGGAACAGGCAATCTCTGCAGGTGTCTTCGGCGTTCCGGCATTCGTCCCCGCCGGCGATCATGCGCCGGTATTCTGGGGCGTCGATTCCATGCCCATGTTGCAAGCCTGGCTGGAGGATGATGATCTGTTTGCCCGCCCGCCCTATGCGGCGCTTGAGCAGGTCCGGATCGGTATTGAACGCAAGGTGTGAACAGCGCGAAGACAGGGAGGGGGAGTCGGGCAGTGACCGAGGCACCAGCGGACCGCGATAAGGCAAACCGGATCATCGCCATTGATGGGCCGGCGGCATCCGGCAAGGGCACGCTGGCACGGCGTCTGGCCGCTCATTACGGATTCCATCATCTCGACACCGGTTTGACCTATCGCGGCGTCGCGCATGCCTTGCGGCTGGCGGGCCAGCCGCTTGATCGCGAAGATGTTGCTGCCGCGACCGCCTTGGTCCTTGATCTTGCCGCCCTCGATCGCGCCATACTCGCGGACCACTCTATCGGCGAGGCTGCTTCACGGGTCGCCGTCATGCCGGCGGTGCGCCGTGCTCTGGTCGAGGCGCAACGGCGGTTTTCCGCCAGATCACCGGGCGCCGTCCTCGATGGCCGCGATATCGGCACAGTCGTCTGTCCGGATGCGCCGGTAAAGTTGTTCGTCACCGCTTCGCCGGAGACGCGCGCCCTCCGCCGCACCGCCGAGATCCGCGATGCCGGCACGCCCGCCCTGTATGACGAAATTCTCGCCGATATCCGCGCGCGCGATGCCCGCGATATGGGCCGCAGCGACTCGCCCCTGCGGCCCGCTGCCGATGCCCACTTGATCGATACCACCGAAATGTCTATAGAAGCGGCGTTCAAGGCAGCGCGCGCCATCGCAGACGCCGCCCTGGGCAGTGCTTGAGGGGATCGCCTGTCGATCGCCTCGAACCATAGCCAGCGACACCGTCACGAGCGCCATTACCGCCCCACGCCCCGACAACCGGGACCGGGCAGGCGGCGTCGCAGGTCCCGATCAACACCAACCCGGCGCTCTCAGCCGCTGCACAGCGGCTTCCAGGAGATTTCATGTCACAAGCTGTTTCCGAGAAGGAGGATTTCGCCTCCCTCTTTGCCGAATCCATCGCCGATCAGGATCTGGCCGAAGGTTATGTTGCCAAGGGCATCATCACCGCCATCGAGAAGGACGTCGCTGTTGTCGACGTCGGCCTCAAGGTTGAAGGCCGCGTCCCGCTGAAGGAATTCGGCGCCAAGTCGAAGGACGGCACACTGGTGCCTGGCGACGAGGTCGAAGTCTATGTCGAACGCATCGAGAATGCGCTCGGTGAAGCGGTTCTGTCGCGCGAGAAGGCGCGGCGCGAGGAAAGCTGGATTCGTCTCGAAGCGAAGTTCAACGACAACGAACGCGTCGAAGGCGTCATTTTCAACCAGGTCAAGGGTGGCTTCACCGTTGATCTCGACGGCGCTGTTGCCTTCCTGCCGCGCAGCCAGGTCGACATCCGGCCGATCCGCGATGTCAGCCCGTTGATGAACATCCCGCAGCCATTCGAAATCCTCAAGATGGACAAGCGCCGCGGCAATATCGTCGTTTCGCGCCGCACCGTGCTTGAGGAGAGTCGGGCGGAACAGCGTTCGGAGATCGTCCAGAACCTCGAAGAGGGTCAGGTCGTCGAAGGCGTCGTCAAGAACATCACCGATTATGGTGCCTTCGTCGATCTCGGCGGCATCGATGGCCTGCTGCATGTCACCGACATGGCCTGGCGCCGCGTCAACCACCCGACGGAAATCCTGTCGATCGGTCAGACGGTCAAGATCCAGATCATCCGGATCAATCAGGAAACCCACCGCATCTCGCTCGGCATGAAGCAGCTGGAAAGCGATCCGTGGGATGGCATCGGCGTCAAGTATCCGTCGGGCAAGCGCATCACCGGCACCGTGACCAACATCACCGACTATGGTGCATTTGTTGAGCTGGAGCCGGGCATCGAAGGCCTGATCCACGTCTCCGAGATGTCCTGGACGAAGAAGAACGTTCATCCCGGCAAGATCCTTTCGACGACCCAGGAAGTCGATGTCGTCGTTCTCGAGGTCGATCCGAACAAGCGCCGCATTTCGCTCGGTCTCAAGCAGACGCTCGAAAATCCGTGGGAGGTTTTCGCGCAAAGCCATCCGACCGGTACCGAGGTCGAGGGCGAGGTCAAGAACAAGACCGAGTTCGGTCTGTTCATCGGACTGGAAGGCGATGTCGACGGCATGGTCCACCTTTCCGATCTCGACTGGAACCGTCCGGGCGAGCAGGTCATCGAGGAGTTCAACAAGGGCGACATGGTCAAGGCCGTCGTTCTTGACGTCGACACCGACAAGGAACGCATCTCGCTTGGCATCAAGCAGCTCGGCAAGGATGCACTTGGCGACGCCGCAGCCTCCGGCGAACTGCGCAAGGGCGCCATCGTCTCTGCCAAGGTCACCGGCATCACCGATGGCGGCGTCGAGGTGGCGCTCGTCGATCACGAGGACGTCTCGGCCTTCATCCGCCGTTCCGACCTGTCGCGTGATCGTGACGAGCAGCGCCCCGAGCGTTTCTCGGTCGGTCAGACGGTCGACGCGCGTGTCACCAACTTCTCCAAGCGCGACCGCAAGGTCTCGCTCTCCATCAAGGCGCTGGAAATCGCCGAGGAGAAGGAAGCGGTTGCCCAGTTTGGTTCATCCGATTCCGGCGCATCGCTTGGCGACATTCTCGGCGCTGCCCTGAAGAAGCAGAACGACGACGAATAAGCGTCAGCGACGTTTTGCATCACCAACCCGCCGGAGCGATCCGGCGGGTTTTTTATTGCCCCTGTCGGCGACCGACGCGCGCTGTAGGAAGCGCGCCGCAAGAAGTGGCATCAACGGCATGCGAGTTTGGGGGGCGTAGGCCTGACCGGGCTCCTCGGGCGGCCGGGCTGGAGGAACAGACCGCTCGAGGACCAGGAATGGGCAGACAATCTCGTCTTGGGGAAACGAGAGGTGCTGTCCGCAGATCGGGAACAACATTGCAGCGGAACGAAAATTCCGCCCTGGACCGAAACCGGAAAAAGGCCCAGTTAGCCACACCGATCATGTCCGGTTGTCATGCGGACAGGCAGGGTGGAAAGTCGCGAAAAGGCAAAGGGTTCCGGCCCCTTCATCGCTGCGAGCTTTTTGTGCGAGCACCCGGGGGCACCGGCCGGATCACCAGCGTCACCAGAACGAAGCTGACATAGATCAGCAGATACCAGGATCCGAATTTGCCCAGCGACACCGGCTGCCATCCGCTCTCGGAGGGGTAGATCCAGGTGCCGGTCACGGTGCCGATATTCTCTGCCAGCCACAGGAAAATGGCCGTCAGCAGCGCCGCGATCACCAGGGGCATGCGCAATGTCAGCCGGTCCGGTGTGAAATAGATCGAGACCCGCGCATACACAATGACAGTCGCGGCCATCAGCACGTAGCGCAGATCCGGGAGGAAGTGATGGCTGAAGAAATTCAGATAGATCGCGGCGGCAAGCACCAGGGTCAGCCACACCGGAGGATAGTGCGTGAACCGCATGTCGAAAATGCGCATTGTGCGGGCGATGAAACTGCCGACCGAGCCGTACATGAAGCCGGAAAACAGCGGCACGCCAAGGATGGCAAACACTGCCGGTTCGGGATAGCTCCACGAGCCCATGCGCACCTTGAAGATCTCCATCACCGTGCCACTGACATGGTAAAGGACAATCACCTTGAGCTCATCAAGGCTCTCGAGCTTGAAGGCAAGAAAGGCAATCTGCACGACAATGGCGGCGACAAACAGCGCGTCATAGCGGCTGACCGGCCAGTCATCTGCCCAGACAAGGTGGGTCAGGATCAGCAGCGCCAGCATGATGGCCGCAAACAGACAGGCCCAGGCCTGCTTCAGGCCAAACATCAGAAACTCCGCAAGCGCCGGCGGCAGCCGGGCGATCAGCGTCCTGATGCGCTGCCGCAACGGCTCCAGCCACGGGCCGGTGGCGTGCGGGAACGAGCCCATGGCCTTGCCGATCCTAACTGTGCGCGAAAATGTCGGTGTCGTCCCAGCCCATCAGATCAAGCTTGGCCCGTGTCGGCAGAAAATCGAAACAGGCTGCTGCAATCTCGCTCCGGCCCTCGCGCGCAAGTCGCTCGCTGAGTTTGTCCACCAGCGCATGCAGGTGCAGCACGTCCGATGCGGCATAATCCAGTTGCGCCTGGCTGAGAGTGTCGGCCGCCCAGTCCGAAGACTGCTGGTGCTTCGACAGATCAATGTCCAGAAGCTCCCGGGTGACATCCTTCAACCCGTGCCGGTCGGTATAGGTGCGGGTCAGTTTCGAGGCGATCTTGGTGCAGAACACCGGCGCACAGGTCACGCCGAAACTGTGAAACAACACAGCAATGTCAAAACGGCCGAAATGAAACAGCTTGCGCCGCGCCGGATCGGCGAGCAGGGCGGTAAGATGCGGTGCTTGGCGCTGACCGGCGGCGATCTGAATCACGTCGGCCGTGCCGTCTCCGGGTGAGAGCTGCACCACGCAGAGGCGGTCGCGGCGTGGGATCAGCCCCAGCGTTTCCGTATCAATCGCGATATCGCCGGTATAGCGGGCCGCGTCCGCGGCGCTGATGTCACCCTTGTGCAGTCTGATTTCAGTCATCGAGTTATTCCCTGTTGAGCTTCCGGCCCTGTTGAGCCTCCGGCTATAGAGCAATTCGCCGAACCGGCAAATGCGCAGGCGATCGTCGGCCCCCGGCATGAGAAAACGGCCGGGTCACAGGACCCGGCCGCTTGGCATGATGATTACCTGATCGGCTCGGTCTGCCTTAGTAGGGGCAGGACTCGTCCGACATGTAATTGTGCACTTCGATATCGCCGGCGATGATCGCTTCCCGCGCTTCTTCCGCCGCAGCTTTCATTTCGTCGGTCACCAGATCCTTGTTGTGCTCGTCCATGGCGTAGCCGACACCGTCTTCCGCGAGACCGAGCACGCTGGCGCCGTAGTCGAACTCGCCATTCTTGGCATCCATGAAGGCATCATAGACGGCCACATCGACCCGCTTGATCATCGAGGTGAGGACCGAGCCCGGCTGCTCGCCGTTCTGGTTGGAATCGACCCCGATGCCCAGCTTGCCCGCGTCGGCGGCAGCCTGCAGCACGCCCAATCCTGTGCCACCGGCGGCGGCGTAGATCACATCCGAGCCCTGGTCCATCTGCGACTTGGCAATTTCACCGCCCTTGACCGGGTCGTTCCAGGCATCCGGCGTCGTGCCGGTCATCGCCTCGAGCACCTTGGCATCGGGATTGGTCGCCAACACGCCGCCCTTGTACCCACAGGAGAACTTGCGGATCAGCGAGATGTCCATGCCGCCGACAAAGCTGACGGTGCCGGTCTCGGACGCCTTCGCCGCCAGCACGCCAACCAGATAGGAGCCTTCCTGTTCCTTGAATTCGACGGAGCGAACATTGGGCAGATCGACCGATGAATCGATGATCGCGAAATCAAGATCGGGATACTCAGCGGCCACTTTTTCCAACGCCGAGGCCCAGGAGAAGCCGGCCATGACGATCGGGTTGTTGCCATCCCGGGCGAAGCGGCGCAGGGCCTGTTCGCGCTGCGAATCATTGGCGATCTCGAACTCGCGATACTCGATGCCCGTTTCTTCCTTGAATTTCTCGGCTCCGTTATAGGCGGCCTCGTTGAACGATTTGTCGAACTTGCCGCCCAGATCGTAGATCAGCGCCGGTTTGATATCCTCGGCGGACGCCGGGACAATAGCCATTGCCGACGTGGCGGCCATGGCGGAAATCGTCAGAAGACTGAGGAGTGTGCGTTTCATAGGATGCGACCCTGTGGTTATTGGGAGATGGGCGCGGTTCATTGCCGCGCAATCTCACGCTGTGTTTTCACATAGCTCTTTGTTCCCCGTCGCGCTCCCGCCTGGCAGACGATATCGGCGCATACCGATCATCTCGCAGGCAGGGGTGCCGGTCGCCGCATCCTTGCACGGCTTTGCTCAGATTCCAACGTTGATTTCACGGGTGTGCGCGGCCTTGCCACCTGCCATCGCGAACCGCGGCATCCTCACCCGGCAGCTTCCCTAGAGGAAGGAATCGGGCAGGCGATGCCGGTGCCGCGCAGCCCGCAATAGCCCTGCGGATTCTTCGCCAGATACTGCTGATGCTCTTCTTCGGCATAAAAGAACGCGGGCGCCGGCTGGATCTCGGTCGTCACCCGGCCCCCATGGCCGGCATCGTCAAGAGCCTTCTGGTAAGCCTCGGCTGCGTCGCGTGCTGCCTGCAGCTGCGCTTCGCTGGTCGTGTATAGGGCCGAGCGATAGGTGGTGCCGACATCATTGCCCTGGCGCATGCCCTGGGTCGGATCGTGCGCCTCGAAAAAGAGCGCCAGCAATCTCTCATAACCGACGACCGCCGGATCGAAGACGACGCGGACGATTTCAGCATGCCCGGTCAAACCGGTCACCGTTTCGCGATAGGTTGGATTGGGCGTCAGGCCGCCGGCATATCCGACTGCCGTCGAGATCACCCCGGGCGTTTCCCAGAAAAGGCGCTCGGCACCCCAAAAGCATCCCATGCCGAAAAAGGCTTCTTCGTGCCCCGCGGTCACGTCCGCTTTCAAGGCTGCGCCAGTGACAAAATTCCGTTCGGCTGTGGCAATCGCTTCCGCCCGGCCCGGCAGCGCTTCGCTGGCTTCCGGCATGCGTGTTTTCTTGTTCATTGCTGCACTTGCAAACATCATTCATCCTTTCGGGCCACTCATCGGATTCGGGCCGCGAAATGGCCCCTTCATTCAGGCTGCGAACCGGCCGGCGGCTTTCCGGCGACGATAGCCCAGCAGATAAAACAGCAAGGACAGCGCCAGGAACACCGCCGCTGCCGGCTGCGTCAGCAGCCATTGCGCGCCCGGGTCCCAGACCAGCGGATGCACGTAGCGCTGCACCACCGCCTGCAGTTGATTTAGGGTGCCGGGACTGAATTCAAACCAGGCCTGTCCCAGTATCGTCGGGTCGAACATCCCGCTGCTGACCGACTGTATGGCATCGACGACGCCGGTGATCACCGCGATGACCAGAAAGAACAAACTGATGAGCCTGAGAACGAAACGCACCCGGATCTCCCCCGCATATTTCGATGCTGCTCGACTAGAAATAGGGGTGGCGGCGCGCCAGTGCAACGCCGCCCGCCGACAGGACCGCAAAAGCCTTGAAAAGCACGCGAATTAGCGGTTGCCATTGCAAGTGTTCCGACTATAGTGCCGCGCGTTCCGGACCATTGCGCCGGATACGTCGCCGCGCCCTGTTCAAGCTTGTATGTCTGAGGGGGCGCGCCGGTGAAAGCGGAGAGGTGGCCGAGTGGTCGAAGGCGCACGCCTGGAAAGTGTGTAGGCGGGTAACCGTCTCGAGGGTTCGAATCCCTCTCTCTCCGCCATCCTTCTTTTTAACAGGTTGTTTCTGCTTTGTGATTCTGATCGGCAGGAGATCCTCCCCAACACCGTCCCTAACATTCATCTGCGCTGGCGCAGGGATTTGAAGCTTCGCGCTCCGCTCTACCGCCGCCGTTTTTCACGGCGCAATTGGCCTGCCTCTGTCTTTCCCGGCGCCCGATTTCCCACTCCGTCTGTTCCGCTTTGCTGCCGCCCGCCGATCGAGCTGCTGATGCCGCTCGCTCGACGGCGTCTGCTTTTTGGCCCCGAATGAGCCGGTTACTCGGGGAACGTGGGGACCAGAACGTCCGGTCCCGATAGGCACGATGAAAAAACCGAGGCTCGCAGCGCGATGCCTTCAACGCGCAGGTCGGCGGAAAGATGGGCGCTGTCGGAGTCTCGTCCGGCTCGCGGAACTCACTCAGAGCATCGACGAGATGTCAGACGCCCCGGTGGGATAGGCGAACATCGTGTCCTTGAGCTGGTCGGCCGTGAGCCCGTGCCGCACGGCCAGGGTGAAGACATTGATGACCTCGTCGGCGTGCGGTCCCAGCAGGTGGGCGCCCAGGATGCGCTCGCTGCCTTCCTCGACCAGGACCTTGTAACCCGAGACGGATTCCGCCTGTTGGCGCGTCGAGAACCAGCCGGGCGTCCGGTCGCACTGCATGCGAAACTTCAATCCCTGTCCATGGGCCTCGGCCTCGTCGAGCCCCACACGAGCAATCGACGGCAGGGTGAAGGCGACCGAAGGAACGCCCTTGTAGTTCGGCGTGCTGTGATTGCCTTCCAGCAGGTTCGCCACAACCACATTGCCGTCGTGATTGGACACGGGAGTCAGCGGCGGGCCCATCTGGGCAGTGTCGCCGGCGGCATAGACGGCCCGGTTCGACGTGCTCTGCAGGTATTCGTTGAGGGCCAGCTTGCCGTCCCGCAGTTCCACCCCACCGGCCTCAAGGTCGAGCGGCTCGAAGTCGGGCTTGCGGCCAGCGGCATGCACGACCAGGTCCGCTTCGAAGATTTCAGAACCGTCGTCGCCGGCTGCGGTGATGCGGAAGGCGTCGCCGGTCTTCTCGATGCGCTTGACCTCGGTGCCGGTGTGCAGGGTCACGCCGATCTCTTCGTACTTCTCCATCAGCCATCCGACCAGGTCCGGATCGAAGCCCTTGAGCATCCGCTCACCGTGCTGGAGGATCGTGACCTCGGCCCCGGCTCGCGCGGCGATATGGGAGAACTCGGCGGCGATGTAGCCTCCGCCGACCAGCACGATCCGGCGCGGCAGGCTTTCCATCTCAAGGAAGCCCTTGTTGTCGATCAGGTGCTCCTCACCGGGGATGCCCAGCTTCATCGGCTCCGCCCCGGCCGCCAGGACGATGTGCTTGGCCTCCAGCGTTTCGCCATCGACCTCAACAGCGTTTGGGCCAACGAAGCGGGCCTGCCCGTGGAAGGTCGCGATGCCGCTTTCGGAGAAGCTCTTCTCCTTCTTCTCCGGCACAGGGTCCGTGAAGCCGCGCTTGAACTCCAGCAGTTCGTGCCAGTCGATCCGCACGTCGCCCTCGACTCCCTTGCCCTGCATCCGGCGGGCGTGGTCGGCGGCAGAGGTGCCCCCGATCAGCATCTTCTTGGGATCGCAGCCGCGAAGTGCACAGGTGCCGCCATAGGGGCGAAAATCCGTCACGGCAACGCTTCGGCCCGCGGCGCTGACACGCTTTGCCACGGTGGTCGCAGCGGTGCCGCTGCCGATAACAATCACGTCGTAGGTCTTGCTCATCGTAAAACTCCTCTAGTCAGGTTCGCCGGCTGCCGCGAGCAGCCAGCCAGCCGGCCAGGGCCCCGGCGCCGACAAGGCCGGCAAGCATGGGAACCATGCGGGCCATCATGCGAGCCTTCATCCGGGGGCTTGGCGCCAGAGGTGATGAGGCGCAGCCCTGATCGCGGCGGTGCGCTTTCCTGTAGGCGGGCCCGTTTTTGATCTGTCAGCCGCGCCGCAGGCGCTGGCTTGGAACCTGCCGGGAATTGAGCCGTTCTTGGACAGTTAGCCAAGGAGACACGCCATGCAAGTTCACGAAATCATGAGCCGCGACCCGGCCTGCTGCCGTCGCACCGACCCGATCCGCGATGCCGCCATCATTATGGCCGAGAAGTCGGTCGGTTCCCTCCCGGTTCTTGACGAAGAGGAAAAGCCGGTGGGCATCGTCACCGACCGCGACATCTGCTGCCGCGCCGTCGCGGAGGGAAAAGGAAGCGACACCCCGGTGTCCGAGATCATGACCACCGACGTCATGACCACGACTCCGGAGGAGGACGTCTCGGCGTGCTGCGACAAGATGGAGGAGCACCAGGTGCGGCGCGCAATCGTTACGGATGGGAACGGAAAGTGCTGCGGGATGGTCGCCCAGGCCGACGTTGCGCGCGGTGCCAGCGGTCAGGAAACGGCCGATCTCGTTCAGGAGATTTCGAAGCCCGAGCGCAAATCGGGCTGCTGCTGACGAAATGAGGGCGCGATCAGGTCCACTTCGCGTGCCAGACGAGACGGGCGGCCCCACATCGGGCGCTGGAACCTGATGGAAGAGCCGAGTGAACACCGACCGGATCTGAAACGAAGCAGGAGGCAGGAGCATGATGGATGGAATGATGGGCGGCGGCATGATGTTCGGCATGGGTCTTGTCTGGCTGCTCATAGCGGTGGTGCTGATCCTCATCGTCGTTGCGTTGGTCAAGTACCTCCGCAAATGAGGCTGGCGAGCCATTGGATAAGCACGAAAAATCCGTAGTCATCGTCACCGGATCAAGCGGGTTTCTGGGATCTGCGGTGGTACGGCGGCTGCACGACCGCCACCGGGTCGTCGGACTGGACCGGCACTCGCCGCCCCACCCGCCGCATCAGGCTGAATGCGTCTGTTTCGACATCACCGATCAGGCGAGCGTCGACAAGGCGCTTGCCCGCGTGCGCCTTGCCTATGGCGACCGCATCGCCGCCTGCATTCACCTCGCCGCCTATTTCGACCTGACGGGGGAGGAAAGCGGTGCCTACGACGCGGTGACGGTAGAGGGAACCAAGCGTCTTCTGACGGGGCTCCAGGAGTTCGAGCTGGAGCAGTTCGTCTTCGCCTCGACCATGCTCGCCCACGCCCCGACCGCGCCGGGGCGGCCGATCGCCGAAGATCACCCCTTCGACGCGAAGCTGCCCTATCGCGCCTCGAAGATCCGCACGGAAGCCATGTTGCGCGCGGAGCGGGGCAAGGAGAAGCTTGTGCTAATGCGCCCGGCCGGCGTCTATGACGACGCTGGCCATTCGACCTTCCTCGCCCATCAGATCGCCCGCATTTCCGAGCGGCGGTTCAGCGGCAAGGTTTACCCCGGCGATCTGGCACGAGGGCAGGCCTTCCTGCATCTCGAAGACCTGCTTGATGCGGTGGAGCGCATCGTCGACCGGCGTTCCGATCTCCCTGCGGTTCTACCGCTGCTGCTGGGCGAAGAGGAACCCGTGCCCTTCGGTGAGCTCCAGCGCCTGATCGGCCGGGAGCTGCACGGCGAAGACTGGGTCACCTGGAATATTCCGCCGCGGCTGGCCAAGTTGGGAGCCTGGATGGAGAACCAGGTGCTCGGCGAGAACGCATTCATCCGTGCATGGATGGTGGACATTTCCAGCGATCACTACGAGCTCGACCTCACGGCCGCCAAGGAGCAGCTCGGATGGACGCCGCGGCACAGCCTGCGCGACGACATCCCCCGCATCGTCGAGAAACTGAAGGACGACCCCTTCGACTGGTATCGCAGCAACGGCCTGAACGCTGCCCGCGTCTCTGGTGCGAAGGTCGAGAAGGCCGCCGCCAAAGAAGAGGCTGACGAGGTGCCGCCCCCCGCCGAGCAAGATCTGGCCAACCGCGAGCATGCGGCTCACATGCGGCAGATGCATTTCTCGATGCTTTGGGTGCACTGGCTGGTCATGGGGCTGGGGCTCTGGCTTGCCACGGCGCCGTCGGTCTTCGGCACCTTCGACCAGACCGAATTCAGCGCCGCTGTCCTGCGCGTGACCGAGGATCGCGGTCTCTGGGCCGCCGCCACGCGAAGCTGGCTGACAGCCTGGAACGACGTCTTCACCGGACTCGCCATCATGATCTTCGCCGCCCTTTCGCTCCGCCCCGGCATGGGCTGGGCGCAATGGGCGAATGCCGGACTAGGCGTCTGGCTCCTGGCCGCGCCGATTGTCTTCTGGACCCCGGATGCGGCGGTATATGCCAATGATACGCTCATCGGCGCACTGGTGATCGCGCTGACCATCCTGATCCCGATGATGCCCGGCATGTCACGCGAAGGCATGATGGACAATACGGACATTCCACCGGGATGGACCTACTGCCCCTCGACCTATGTCCAGCGCCTTCCTATCATTGCCCTGGGGGCAATCGGCTTCATCCTGTCGCGAATCCTTACGGCCTATCAGCTCGGACACATCGTCGGCGTGTGGGAACCCTTCTTTTCAGCGCCCTCGGCGCTCAACGGCACCGAATACATCATCACCTCCGACGTTTCGAAGGCTTGGCCGATAGCAGATGGCGGACTTGGCGCCATGAGCTACATGTTCGAGATCCTGATGGGGGTCATGGGAAGCCGCCTGCGCTGGCGCACCATGCCCTGGATGGTGGCGCTCTTCGGAATTGTGGTGGGACCATTGGGCGTTGTCAGTATTTACTTTATCATCATCCAGCCGATCGCCATCGGGACCTATTGCACACTCTGCCTCATGGCGGCGCTGGCGATGTTGATCATGATCCCCTTCTCGCTGGATGAAATTGTGGCCATGATCCAGTTCATGGTTTGGAACACGCGGCGTGGCCGGCCCTTCTGGCGTGCCTTCTTCAAGGGCGACGCGCTGCCGGGTGGCCGCACGGGCGGAGAGATGAGCTTCGACGCGAGACCCATGGAGATCCTCCGGCAGAGCGCGCGTGGCGTCACCGTGCCCTGGACCTTGGGGCTTAGCGCCGGGATCGGAACCATGCTGATGCTCTCGCGCGCAATTTTCGGCAATCAAGCCGCGCTCGCGAACAGCGATCACCTCATAGGAGCGCTGGTCCTGACCACTGCAGTCATCGCTTGGGCCGAGGTGGCGCGTCCGCTGAGGTTTCTCAATATCCTTTTTGGTGTGTGGCTGATCGTCGCCCCGCTCTTTCTGGAAGGCGGAACCATAGCGGGAAGTCTTGTGGGGATGGCGGCTGGCCTTGCCCTGATACCGCTGAGCCTTCCACACGGGCGCCGCAGCAAGGAGCACTATGGAAGTTGGGACAGGTATATCGTTTGATGCAGATCCTCGAACTCAGCCTCTCCGCAGAACGACGATTCCTGAGGGCGGAGCAGTGTTCACCAGATTCGCCGGCACAGGTTTTGTGGCGGCGACCGAAGAAATTTTTGGACCCTTGCTTGACCCTCCAGTGGCTGGAAGCCCTATGTGTTCGCTTAAGGATAGTGTAAAAGAAGACTCGGCCTTGAACATGGGTGATGTGTGGGAAGGAAGCGCTGTCAGTGCGACGACCGTCCTGATCGTCGCATCATGAACGAGTTCGCATGTTCCGGAACGGCCTGAATGGACCAAATATCCGAAGACCGATGACGTCCAGTCATTCATCCGACGATTGCGTACACCGCTCGGTGGAACCGGGCCCAACGCGGAATAGAGTACCCAAATGAAGTTCGTAGCCCGCCTGATTCTCGTTGCCGTCCTCGCCGTGTTCGCGGGGAGTTCGGTTGCGCATGCGGCGGGCTCGGCAGATATGGCTGCCGCCATGATCGCCTCCGGTGGTGCTGCGATGCCGATGTCCGACTGCGACGCCTGTGATGACACCGGCGCGGGCGAAACGGGTCTCGCGTGCGACCTCGTCTGCGGAACCGGCAGTTTCGCAGCTGTGGTTGCGCCGCAGGCATACGGCATCGTTTCGTCTCCACGTAAGGCGCTTGGGCCAGCGGTGACGCAGGACTTCTGCGGCCTTTCGAGCCCCCCAGCCAAGCACCCTCCTCGAACCCTCATCTGATCTGATGTGCGGCGGCACCTGCGCAGTCGGCATGTCATCGAACGCCTCGGCGGCGAATGCGCCCCGAAGTGCAGTCCTTTCCCGTATCGCGTGCCTTCCGGCCGCGGCGGAGGACCAAGGGTTTGATCAGGAGTTACCATGCCCGGCCCAACTTATCCGACGCTGAGACGTCGCAGCTTCCTACTGTATTCCGGGACCGCGGTAGGCGTATTGGCACTACCGAAGGTTCTTAATGCCGCTGAACCGGTGAAGCCAGCAATGGTGACGCTCGCCTTCGACGGTGACGCTTTGCTTGCGGCGGGTTCAGACCTGCTCCGCAGCGATGATGGCGGAAGCTCATGGACGGCGCTGCCGGTCCCTGCCGTCGTCCCGGCTCTCGCGACGCACCCCGAACGGCCCGGCCGGATCATTGCCGGTCTCGCATCTGGTGGCGTCGCGCTGTCTGAAGATGGTGGACGCACCTGGGAAGGCCGCTCCCGCGGTCTCACCGAAGGAAAAGTCGACGCTGTGGCCATGGCGGCCGGGCAGCCTGACATGATCTATGCCTCGGTCCAGGGCGACGGGCTCTGGAAGAGCGAGGACGTCGGTCAAAACTGGAGCCTTGCCATGGACCGCCCCTGGCTCGCGGACGCCGAACGCGACCTGCTTGCACTCACCTCGGTGGATCTGGCTACGGGCATGGGTGGAATCTGGATCTATGCCGGCACCCCAGCGGGCCTGACCCGCGTTCCCGACTGCTTCTGTCGCTGGCAGGATGTCCAGCCGGGCGACGCGATGGATGCTCTGGTGTCCGGCGATGCGCCGCCATCGGAAGCGCCGCTTCCGGCGGGCGATCCGATCCATGCGCTGGCCAGCGCGCCGTCCGCGCCAGAGACGCTTTACGCGGCCCTGCCGTCGGGCATCTGGACCTCCCGCGACGGCGGCGTCGTCTGGTCGCACCTCGTGTACGGGTACGCCTCCGCGGTGGCGGTCCACCCGGTCGATCCCAACCACATCGTCGCTGCGCTGGATGGCGGCCTGAAGCAGAGCCGCGATGGCGGCGCCACCTGGTCCGCGCTTGCGGTCATATGAAGGAGCTTACCATGAAGAACGCATTTGCACTCACCTCAATCGCAACCATCGCGGTTGCTGGAGGCCTTGCCTTCGCCACGTATTCGTCAGCACAGGATTCAAGCCGGTCGATCAATGCTGATGCCGCCGTCTCGGAACAGGCGGTGTCCTCGAAGCAGATCACGATCTGGCGCGATCCGAGCTGCGGATGCTGTGATTCCTACGCCACATACCTCGAAGAAAAGGGCTATCAGGTGGCGCGTGTCGACGACCCGGCTTTCGATCGGCGCTCCGTCGAGGCAGGGGTTCCCGAGCAGGGACTCGGCTGCCACCTCGCCAAAATCGACGGCTACTACGTCAGCGGGCTCGTGCCAGAGGAGATCATCGAGCGGTTGGTGACCGAGCGTCCGCAAATTGCCGGCATTACGCTCCCCGGCATGCCGGCGAATGCTCCGGGCATGGCCCGAGAGAAGTCCGGCACGTTGAAGACCTACGCCTTCGGCAAGAACGGTATCACGGTGTATTCCGATGAATGACTGTATGATGGGAATGATGAACGGGCCGATGATGGGCGCGATGATGATCGGCGGCGGGCTGGTTCTGCTTCTGGTCGTCACGGTCCTCGTCCTCAGCCTCGTGGCGCTGGTGAAATACCTGCGGGGGGCGAGATGAAGCGCAAATCGACCATCCTTTTCGGCATCGCAGTTGTGGGCCTGGCGGCCATCGCCGTATTCACACAAAAACAGGTTAGCGAGGCGCCTGTAGACGGCCTGAGCTTCATGGGCGAGCCCGTGACGACGGACGAGATCGCCCGTGGCCAGGAAGTCTACGCGGCAAACTGCGCCTCCTGTCACGGCGCCAGCCTTGGGGGCCAGCCGGACTGGAAGCGGCGGCTTGACACGGGAAGGATGCCCGCGCCACCGCATGACGAGAGCGGCCATACCTGGCATCATGCAGACCGGGATCTGTTCACTATCACGAAACTCGGCGTCGGCGGCGTCGTGCCGGGCTACGAGAGCGACATGCCCGCCTATGAAGGCGTGCTGACAGACGAAGAGATCCGGGCGGTCCTCGTTTTCATCAAGAGCACATGGCCGGACCGAGAGCGCGCCTTTCAGGCGAACGTCACCGCAAATGACCAAGGCGGATCATGAGCGCGGATTCGCCGGTTGCAGTCCGAGCGCGGCTCATGAAGAGTGGCGAACAAACAGATTGATAGCGCCCACGGTCGCCCGATCAACGATGGCCCTGCATGGGCTCTGCGCAATCTCTGGTCGCCGCCTTTCGTGGGCGGAGGTGGGCGTGAACCGACGTCTGCGGAGTCTGAAGGTCGCATTGTGCTCCTGGACATCTGTGCCTTCTGGTATCCACCCTTCGGTCCTAAAGCCGTCGCTCAAATCCAGCACCATATTAACGAAAGGAACCAGCACCCATGAACGAGACAACAACCGTGCCCGGGACACCGCGAGCCTTTCCCCGGAGCCTGCCGCTTGGCCGCCGGGGCTTGGTGTTGTCAGCGATGACGCTTATTGCGGCTGGTCTCGCCCTAAACTGGGGGTGGCTCACCGCCGTGGGTGCGGCGCCGCTGATCCTGAGCCTCGCCCCTTGCACCCTGATGTGCGGGCTCGGGCTCGGGCTCTGCATGCAGAGTAACTCGAAATCTTGCACGAGCAAGAGCAATCCGGCCGGAGAGCCGGATCTCACCAAGAACTGAACCAGAAAACCTAGGAGTATAGTATCCGGCATGTTAGCTCACAGTGAACTGTCCCATCATGCCGGAATCCTCATGTTCCAGGATGTGGCAATGATACATGTAGGGCGCCTCCGGAGTTGCAGGGTGATCGAAGCGAACCAGGATCTCGGCGCTGTTTTCGATCCAGACCACGTCCTTCATGCCCGTTTCAGCGAAATCGACGGATATGCCGTTCTGAGTGAGCACTTGGAAGGAAGTGCCATGAACATGGAAAGGGTGTGACATCATGTCAGCTGATATTTCCCAGATCTCTGTCTCGCCCCTGCGCAACTGTTGATCGATGCGTCCCATGTCATAGGCTTGTCCGTTGATCCCGAACGTCGGCCGGCCGCCGAACATGGCCCGCATCATTCCCATGCCCATCATCATGTTGAGCCGGAATTCGCGCCGTCGGACTGGCTCGCCGAAAACCGGGAGGTAAGCGCCGCTGAACTCTTGCGGCAGCTCAGAGACGGTAGCAGGTCGACTCCCACCAACAACCACTTTCAGGACCTCAAGATCGGAACCACCACCCATCATACCACCACCCATCATGCCGCCCATCATCTGCACCGGGACATCCTGGGATACGAGACGCGCTTCCGCGCCGTTTGAGAAATCCACGAGGATCTCCGCACGTTCCGCAGGCGCAAGCTGAAGCTGGCTACGGCTCACGGGGGCCGGAAGAAGACCGGCATCGCTGGCGATCTGATGAAAACGCCGACCATCGTCAAAGCTCAAGACGTAGACGCGCGCGTTGGAGGCATTCAGAAGCCGAAAACGCACCAACCCTTGTGGTACATGAGCCACCGGTTCGAGCGCTCCGTTGACCGCAATACGATCACCGCGGAATCCCTGCATCGCGGCCATTCCGCCGTCATCGTATTGAAGGTTGCCCCGCCGCGTAAATGCTTTGTCCTGAATGATGAGAGGAATGTCATCGACCCCATATGCCGAGGGTAGCACGCTCGTGTCCGCCCGGTCGTCCTCGATCAACAGCAGGCCGGCGAGGCCGCGATAGACCTGGTCTCCGGTGCGACCGTGTGGATGCGAATGATACCAGAACGTGCCCGCTGGCTGGTCGATATCCAATGCCTGTTCAATATTCCTGCCCGAAGCGATCAGGGATTGCGGGCCGCCGTCGAGCCAGCCGGGAACGTGCAAGCCGTGCCAATGGGACGTGATCTCACTCTCAAGCCGGTTGCCGATGGTCAGTCGGGCCGTCCGCCCCCGTCGCATCCGCAGGGTAGGGCCCAAGTGATCCTGTGACCACCCCAGGGTTTGAGCCTGCTCTCCTTCGATAAATGCATGCGTTCCCTCGATGGCATCGAGCCGGTTACCGGACTCCTCGCCCACCTCCATCAGGGGAGGAATAGGCAACTGTCCTCCGAAGACGGGCTGCGCTCGGACGCGACCCACCAAGCCGGGAGCGGCAATCGCCGCCATCGAGCCTGCGATGAAACTGCGTCTCTTCATGATGTGTTCTCCATCTGAATTCGAGGCTGCCGATCGAACCTTACTCTATTTGGCGGGTGAATTCCCTGTCTCTTCGTAAGCGTTGTTCAGCATTTGAAGTTCCAGGGTAGCAGTTGATCGCTGTCTTTCTGTGTATGGCCTTTAACGCTAGCTGTAAGGACGCCGGTCAGATAGCCGTGTGGCTCGAACTGGTTCAATTTGCAGGCTTCAAAGAGTGACGCGAGCAATGCCCAGTTTTGCGCGCCTGCGTCATGCCCGGCGAAGAGCGCGTTTTTTCTTTGCAGGGGCGGATCGTGCGTCAAAGGGCTTCTTTTGCAAATGGCTCTGCACCAATGCCGCCAAACCAGCAGATGCAGGCGTCCGAATCCGGGTCGCAGGACGGCTGCCCGGGCCGAAACCCGGGCGCCCCATTACCTGAGTTGGAGCGAAGACCGAATTCATCAGAACGCGCCTCGTCCCCTACGTCGATGGCTTGAGCAACGGGCAAGGAGTTGGCTAAACCAGGGGCCCATCCGAGGTTCCATCTCCTTCCCTGTCGCGCGGCGTCCTTACCGCATCGCGCGCTTGTGCGCCGAAGGCTTCGCGTTGGCAGCACGGCATCGAACCGGGCGCGCCGGATTCACCAGACGCTCCCTGACATTGCGTTACTTGAGAGCGGTCACGGTAAGCTTTCCATTGACCCGGTCAGCGACGAACTCGATGTCCTGACCTTCAGACATTTTGGCGATCAGGTCCTTGTCGGCCCGGAACACCATCGTCATCGCAGGGATGTCAAGGGCGACCAAAGGACCATGAATAATCGTAACCTTTCTGGCTTTGCCTCCAAGCCTTGGGCCTTGGAGGTGCAATTAGGCGCAATTTGCTTTCCTGTGTCTCCTGTGGGTGAAACAGAGGTAATCGATGAGATTACTTCAGCCACCATCTACAATTGCGGCTTTCGGTTGGAATTGTCTCCTGGCACGCATCCATTCAAAACCTTTCACCCCAGACCCCTGATAGTCCCGCGGGGGAGGTCGAAGCAGAGCAAGTCAGATCGCAGATTAGGAGGTGTGTGGATGGCGTGCAGCTCGGACGAGGTTCGTACTCCCTGTGTCGCTCGTCTACTCGGCCGGCCTCGGGATCCCGTTTCTGGTCGTGGCCGCGTTCACGGACACCATCGCGGGAAAGCTGCGGGTCATCGGCCGAGTTGGACGCCGTCTGCATCAGGTCGCTGGGGGTGTAATGGTTCTGATGGGCCTCGCAATGATATCAGGCCGCCTGAGTGCCTTCTCGTATTGGCTCCTCGATGTTTTTCCAGTCCTTGAACGAATTGGCTGAATCGACGCTGCTGCCTCAACCCGTTCGTTCGGGGTTGAAGGTGAGAAGCCGGAGGGCATTCAGTGTTACAAGAACTGTCGCGCCAGTATCGGCAAGGATGGCGATCCAGAGCCCGGTGATCCCGAAGATGGTGGTCACCAGAAACACCGCCTTGAGCCCGAGCGCGATTGCCACGTTCTGCCTGATGTTCGTCATGGCTGCGCGAGCAAGCCGAATCTTGCCGGCTACGTCGGTTACCCGATTGCGCAGGATCGCAGCGTCCGCGGTTTCGAGCGCGACATCCGTTCCCGAGCCCATAGCCACGCCGATGTGGGCGGTGGCGAGCGCTGGGGCATCATTGATGCCGTCGCCCACCATCATGACATGGCCCGCGGCCGTCATCTCGCGGATCGCCGCGACCTTGCCTTCGGGCATCAATTCGGCGCGATGGTCAATGCCCAGCCCAGCGGAAATGGCTGCTGCCGTGCGCCGGTTGTCGCCGGTCAGCATCACAGACGCGATGCCAAGCGCCTTGAGTTGCTGCACCGCGCGGGCGGCATCCTCCCGGGGTTCGTCCCGGAGCGCTACGAGTCCGACCAACTGGCTCCGGCGGAAGACCGCGACGACTGTCTTGCCTTCATCTTCCATGCCGACCACCGCCCCGAGCGCGTGGTCGTCCAACACACCGCGCTCCCCGGCGAACCGTGGAGAGCCCACCCAGGCGGTTTCACCCTCAACGACTGCTTCGGCCCCTTTGCCCGGAAGCGCTTTGGCGGCGGTCGCGGCCAGGAACGGCGCTCCCGCAGCTTCCGCGCGGGACAGGATCGCCTCCGCCAGAGGATGGCTCGACCCCGCTTCGACGGCGGCAGCCAGCGCCAGCACCTCCGTCTCCGATCCCGAGATCGGCACCACGTCCGTGACGCGCGGCCGTCCGTGGGTCAGGGTTCCGGTCTTGTCGAATGCGACATGCGTGGTGGCCGCCGCGGCCTCGATCACGGCGCCTCCTTTCATCAGCAGCCCGCGACGCGCGCCTGAAGAGAGCGCAGAGGCGATGGAAGCCGGTACCGAGATCACCAGCGCGCAGGGGCATCCGATCAGGAGAAGCGCGAGCGCCCGGTAGATCCACGTATCCCAGCCTTGCCCGAACGCGAGGGGCGGGACGATGGCCACCAGCACCGCAACTCCGACGACGGCCGGCATGTAGATACGGCTGAAACGGTCGATGAAGCGCTCGGTCGGGGCTCGGGCGCTTTCCGCTTCCTCAACCAGCCGGATGATACGGGCAATGGTGTTGTCCTCGGCCGACTTGGTGACCCGAACACGCAGCGCCGCCTCGGAATTGATGGAGCCGGCAAAGACGGAGGCACCGGGTTCCTTCAGCTTCGGCACACTCTCGCCCGTGACGGCGCTCTCATCGACGCCCGAGGTGCCCTCGATAACTTCGCCATCTGCCGGGACCCGGTCGCCCGGGCGCACCAGAACGATCTGGTCCACCTGCAGCTGGTCGGCTGGTATCACCCGAGTCCGGCCGCCGATCTCCAGGATCGCGGTCTTCGGTACCAGACGAGCGAGCGCCCGGATCCCGTCGCGAGCCTTGTTCGCCGCAACACCTTCGAGAACCTCCCCGACGGCGAAGAGGAAGACGACGAGCGCCGCTTCCTCGGCGGCGTCGATGACGAGCGCGCCGCTGGCGGCGATTGTCATCAGCATCTCGATCGTGAACGGCATCCCCGCTCTGGCGGACGCGACGGCGCGGCGTGCGATAGGGGCGACGCCGACGAGCGTGGCGAGGACGAACGCCCAAGTCGCCACGTCCTGGGAAGCGAACAGTTTCACGGCCCATGCCGCCGCGAGGAGGAGACCGGTGCCGATGACCAGTCTGCCCTTCACGGTCCGATACCAACGCGAACCGGGCGCGGGCTGGCTCTCGGGCTCTGTCGATCCAGTGTCGGGCTCAAACCCTGCTGCATCCTGCGCGCCGTCGGGGGAGAACGAGCGGGCGCCCGCCGGCAGCACGAAGCGTTTCCGATCGGGGCTCGATCCTTTCGCCGCGATCCCGTAGCCGAGCCGCTTGACGATCGCCTCGATCTGGTCGCGAGCGGTCTGCGCTTCATCGAGTGTCAGCCGAAGCCGCTCGGTCATCAGCGCCACATCGACGTCGCTCACGCCGGGCAGGCGTTCGACCGCACCCCGGACCTTGCCGGCGCATGACGCACAGTCCATCCCGGTAACCGTCCATTCGTAGGTTGCACTGTCGTTCGCCGTCATCACACCCTTCCACCCCGCCCAGCGGGCAACATTGTATTTGCTGAGTCGGAAACCTAAGGTCTCTAGTAGCTATAGCTTCAAGAGGAAATTTGATGCTCACCATCGGAAAATTGGGCGAAGCGGCCGGCGTGAAGGTTCCAACGATCCGCTACTACGAGCAGATCGGGCTCCTGCCGGAGCCAGATCGCAGTGCCGGGAACCAGCGGCTCTATGGGCAGTCGGCCCTGGATCGGCTAGCCTTCATCCGCCATGCGCGGGAGCTCGGTTTTCCGCTGGAGGCTATCCGCGACCTTCTGAGCCTCACCGACAACCCCGGCCAATCCTGCGCAGCCGCCGACGTCATTGCGAAAAAGCAGCTCGCTGCGGTGAAGGCGCGCATCGTGCGGCTGACGGCGCTGGAAGCTGAGCTCAAGCGCATGATCACGCAATGCGCACAGGGTACCGTGGCCGACTGCCGCGTGATCGAGGTGCTGAGCGATCATTCACATTGCGCGCAGGACCACAGGACGTCCGAGGCCGCCGAATGACGGCGCTGCCGACCTGGCGATCTATGCCGCCGCGGCTCTGGCCGAAATTGCGGGCTGTTTCGCGATCTGGGCTTGGTGGCGCCTCGGTAGCTTGGCTGGTTCCGGGCATTGCGAGCCTGATCGCCTTCGGCTGGCTCCTGGCGCAGATCGACTTGGCTTTCGCCGGGCGCGCCTACGCAGCCTACGGAGGCGTCTACATCGTGGCGTCCGCGCTCTGGATGTGGCTGGCCGAAGGCGAGCGACCCGACCACTGGGACCTCACAGGCGGCGTCGTTTGCCCTGCGGGCACGGCCCTGATCCTGTTCGCCCCGCGCGGCGTCTAGACATGAATCCGCACGCAGCCCTTGAACCTCTAGCGACTAGAGGAACTAGAACTGCCTCTCGGCTGTTTCTTGGGGCAGCAGGCTGCTGCTTTTTTTGGGGAGGATCGAGTGGCTTGCGCATGCAGGGCAAGGTGAAGCGTGCGTTGGAAGGTCAGCAAGGAGGGGAAGCGAACTAATGACCAAAGTACTGCCAGAGGATCCGGATGAACGTCAGCGCCGTACGCTCTGGACGGTTCTGCTGCTGAATGCGGCCATCGCCATCGGCTTTTTTGCGACAGGCGCATTGGGCGACTCCAGTGCGCTGATCGCCAACGGACTGGACAACACCTCCGACAGTTTCGTGTACGCCATCAGCCTTTTCGCCCTGTCTCGTTCGGACAAATGGAAACGCGGGGCCGCCAACGTGTCGGGAGGGCTGCTGCTGATCTTCGCGGCTGGCATCCTGATCGATGCTGTTCGCCGCTACTACACCGGCTCCGAGCCGCTCGGCCCGCTCATGATTTCCATGGCCCTCATTGCAGCGGTCGTGAACGGCATCTGCATCTGGCTTCTTAGCCGGCTCGAGGACCCGGACGTGAACGTCAGGGCGGCCAACACCTTCAGTCGCAACGACTTCACTTCAAACGGCGGGATTCTCGTAGCAGGCGGTCTTGTCTGGTGGCTGGGCAGCAACTGGCCCGACCTCGTGGTCGGCATCGCGGTTGCCGGCGTCGCCGCCTGGGGCGGGATCGGAATCCTGCGCGACGCGCATGGTGAGCACCACAAGGCCGTTCACCAAGGTGACGCCAGAAAATGAGAGAGAACACGATGTCTCACGACCACGACCACGACCACGACCACGACTACGACCACGGCCACGCCCATATTGACCCCAAGTCCGGTGACCGGCGGGTCTCTATTGCGATATGGGCCAACGCGCTTCTGACCGTCGCCCAAATCATCGGTGGCATGCTGTCCGGAAGCCTCGCCCTGATCGCGGACGCGCTTCACAACTTCTCCGACATGGCCTCGCTGGTCATCGCCTTCGCCGCGCGCAAGATCGCACGGCGGCCGGCGGACAAGCGCATGACCTTCGGGTACGGTCGGATCGAGATTGTCGCGGCCCTGATCAACTACACCACGTTGATCCTCGTTGGCTTCTACCTGATTTACGAAGGTGGTATGCGGATGATCGATCCGCCCGAGGTCGCCGGCTGGACGGTCGTGATCCTTGGCGGCGTGGCGCTTGTCGTGGACACGTTGACCGCACTGCTCACCTATTCAATGCAGAAGCACAGTGTGAACATTCGCGCGCTGTTCCTGCACAACCTGTCGGACGCCTTGGCATCGGTCGCCGTGATCGTGGGTGGCGCGCTGATCATCCTTTACGACATGCGATGGGTCGATCCGGCGATCACCATCGCTATCGCGCTCTATATCCTCTACCTGGCTTTCACCGAGATCGGTGGGCCGATCCGGACCCTGATGCTCGGCAGCCCGCCGGACATCGACAACGATGCGGTTGTGGCTGCGTTGCGTGGCATCGACGGGCTGGCTGACATCCACCACGTCCATTTCTGGCAGATGGAAGAGCATGCTGCGGCGCTCGACACACATGTGGTGATCGAGGTGAATTCATGGGATCGCCTCGAGGACATCAAGCACGCGATAAAGCGGGTGCTCGAGAGCGAATTCGGCATCACGCACTCGACGCTTGAGCTCGAGCGACAGGATCGGGCCCACCAGAATGCCAGCCTCTATGGACATGGAGGAGAGCGGGATGCGGACTGATGCGCGAGGCCGCGCGGGAGCGATGACGGGGTTGCGACAATGAAAATAGGACTCGGGGTGGAGAGTATTGGTACCGTCCCGGTGTCCCGGCCTACCCCTCCTCCGTCCGGCTGGTGGATAGCCTGAAATCGCCAGGTTTCAGCGATCCATAGCGGTCGTGTTGCGAACGGACGGTCGCCCCAACCGGGCCTAAGAGGAAGTTGGCCAGCCATTCTTCTGTGTTGCCCGCTGCGGCGATCGAGAACTGATGATCATTCCGGTGTATAAAACCTTCAACGGGAGGCCGCCGCCGTAGTTCCCTCGATCCCTGCCGGACGACGCTGGTTCATCCGCCAGAAGCGGCGCGCCGGCCTCGATGATCGAGGACTGGATGGGCGGCCCCGCGCACAAGTTTCGGTGCTTACCCTGGCTGAGCCGGGCTCTGGCAGTTGTCGGTCGGGGGAGAGCGAAGTAGAGCAGTCTGACTTCAGCTTGAGGCCTGGTTCGCGCACAGCAGCACGAGATTGCGCGGTAAATGCCTCCAAGGTTTATTGGGTGCAGGTAGGCGCAATTTGCTTTCCTGTGCCTCCTGTGGGCGAAACAGAGGTAATCGAGGAGATCACTTCAGCCACCATCTACAATTGCGGCTTTCGGTTGGAATTGTCTCCTGGCACGCATCCATTCAAAACCCTTCACCCCAGACCCCTGATAGTCCCGCGGGGGAGCGCGAAGCAGAGCAAGTCAGATCACAGGTTAGGAGGTGTGTGGATGGCGTGCAACTCGGACGAGGTCCGTACTCCCTGTGTCGCTAAGTCATCATATGTCAGCATTCATCGGGCCAAGAGGCGCCATCTGCATCGTTGGCGCATGCGCGGTGATGGAAGTAACGTGGCAATCTAGGCTCGCATTTGCATTCGGCGGGACGCAAAAAAGCGTCTCGTGAGCCCTCGTGCCATCCGAAATGTTGGTCCATAACGAGACGCGAAAACGCGTCTACTTATAATATCTCCACCAGGGGTGGCGTCCACTACCAACGAATCGGCACCGCAACGGCGACGTCCCGTCGCAAGGGTCAGAGCATTTAAGTCCCGCAGCAGCGGCGATCCTTGCGCTTCTTCTTCCAATTTTCGACATGCTTGCTTGTGACGGCCTTCCAGCGGTTGGTTGCGGGAGCCCCCATGTGGTCGGCATAGCACGTAAGGCGGAAAATGCTGGGCTCGCGTTGTCCCCGATAAGCCCGGCCGCGTTCCACGTCGATGAAGCCGAAGTACTCCAGCTCCCGGATGGCGCCGGCAACAGAGGCCTGTCGAATTCCATAATCGGCAAACTGTCTGTGGGTCACGACCAGGCGACCGTTCATCGTCCCAGCATGCGCCATGTGCTCCAAGAGAAGTCGCATAAGTGCCATTATGGCGCTGCGCGAGAGCGCACCGAACGCCACGCTATCGAGGAAAGAGAAAGTCAGCCAGATCCATGACTCACCGCGCGGTGGCGTGGCATAGCGCCCCGCCTTGCTGGAGCCGACCTCGCCCCGGCGCAGTCGCTCGTGCTTGTCCCTACCCACGATCAGGCCTCCGCTGCCAAGCTCGGTGACAGGAGCCGGCATGAAAAATCGAAATCCAGGCGGACCTTGGGGCCCCCGATCCGGTCCGCGAGGTCACGGTCGAGGATGCGTGCCATGCTCAGGCCAAGACCCGAGCGTGTAGGAGGGAGCCCACTCATGGCTCCCCTCCAAACCAATCAGGCAGATTTTCGAGGACCTCCTGTGCGACGGGGTCAATTTCGCCCGCCTGGACGTGGACGAAACGGATCAGCGCTTTTTTGGTGCGGAGGTACTTGTCAGAGCGCCAACGCGCTCGTCCATTCCTCCTTCCCACACGACGTTGGAGGATCCATTGCAGGTCGCCACCGCATTCAATGACGCGCCAGCGCTCGTTGAGCACTGCGACAATCTTGTAGTAGCCGTCAGCTTCTTCCCTGCGGCTGGAAGAAGGTGGGTCCTTCGCGCTCGGCTTTGCGCAGCCCTGCGCAAAGCCAGGGTTGAATGGAGAAGCAGCGGCTTCTTCCGGCGAGTGATCCGGGGAGCGGTGAAAGGGGTTCATCACCGCGCCCTCTCTAAAGGCAGCCGCGAGGCAGATCCCGCAGGTAGGCCTCAAGCTCCTCGACGAGGATGAGCGTGCGCTTGCCGCACTTGCGCGGTGTCAGCTTGCCTTCATTGAAAAGCTTGTAGAGGGTGGAGCGGCCGAGGCCGGAGACTGCGATGGCTTCCGGCAGAGTGAGAGCGATCTTGTCCATGTTTGGTGATTTCCGCTGGCAAGGCGGCCAGTGCGCGAGCTCACACAACCGTAAGCCCGCTCCCCATCAATCACCTGGATGCACAGTGGTCCACTTGGTCAACTTAACTATGACCAAGTCGACGTGCGGTCGAAGTTAGTCAAGATCTTGGAGGATGTCATCTGGAAGCCGCGGGACACTCATGAGCCAACTCCAATCGCTGATCACCGTGCCCCGAGGCACCCACAGATCCTCCGCTCGAAGCCAAGAACTCTTCCGGGAGTGGGGCACAAAAGTTGTCAAAAAATAGGCGTAATGCCCGGTCGCTACCGGTAGATTGGCAGGCGGTGTTAGAAGGTTCTGCAGAAAGGTGGAAATTTTGTGATCGGAGATGGCGACGCACGCCGCAGCAAGCGGCGCTATAGAACTGAAACTCTGCCAAGCGTTCTTGAGGGTGGTCAACGCTAGTAGTTCCTTCTTCGCCAACGCTTTCTGAGCCTTAACCAAGCTAGGCCCCTTCCTCAAACGCTCGTCTTCAACATGGTTGACAATCATGGAGATTAGAAAAAGGGCGGAGGCACCAGCAAAATAGGCATCCTGAACCCCCCTCCTTGCATCAGCATAAAGTGCGTCCAGGCCCACTCCTGAGCTGATGGTTGCGTATACTGCCTTCCGGTCCAGTTTGCCCTCGAAGAAGGCAATTATCCACTCCTTCTGAGCGGGATTGATATCGGAGTATCGTTCGTCGGCTACAGCGGTCTCTAAGTGGGTTTGCTTTGCGGCCGAAATCAGACTGAAGAAGGCTTTGCGCTTCTCAGCATCTCTTGGCCAAGCAACGTGGGCTGCAATAGCAAATGGATGCGTGTCATCAATTGTTCGCATTGAGCACCACCACCTTCCCTTTATTCTCCGTCTGGCTACACCACGTTCCCCAAGCCTCCATCAGCCTCCGTCGCTTCGACAGCGCGTCAGCGCGGCGATAAGCCCGTTCGGTGGCATCGCCGACCCTGTGCGCCAGCGCCTGCTCGGCCACCTCGCGGGGGAAGCTGGTCGCGTCCCCTGCCCAGTCACGGAACGAGGAGCGGAAGCCGTGCACAGTATATGCGCTCTGGCCCAGGCGGCGCATCAGCATCTGCATCGCCATTGGCGACAGCGGCCTGCCCGGCTTGGCACCAGGAAAGACGAACTCCGACTGTCGGAGCGGATGAAGGTCATCGAGGATTTCCAGTGCACGGTCGCTCAGCGGCACCCGATGCTCGCGGCCTGCCTTCATGCGGCTGGCGGGGACGATCCACAGGGCCTGATCGCGATCGATCTCGTCCCAGCGGGCACTGATAACCTCGCCGGAGCGCGCCGCGGTGAGGATCAGGAACTCCAGCGCACGGGCAGCCATGGCCTCCGAATTGCGAAGGATGGCCATGAATGAAGGCACATCCTGATGCGCAATCGCCGCGTGGTGGCCTCTTGTCAGCTTTTGTCTGCTTGGAAGGACGTTTTTCAAGTGCCCGCGCCAGGCCGCGACGTTCTCGCCCGAGCGCCATCCACGGGCCTTGGCGAAGTCGAGCACGCGCTCGATCCGGCCGCGCAAGCGGGAGGCCGTCTCGGGGATCTCCTGCCAGATCGGCGAGAGCACCTGCAGCACATCATCGGTGCCAATCTCCGATGGCTTCTTGCCGTGCAGGGGCTTGGCATAGGTGGTCAGCGTTGCTCGCCATTGCGCGCGGTGCTTGTCGTTGCGCCACTGATGCTCCATCGAACTGAGAAACAGCTCCATGCACTCACCAAAGCTCGGCTCCTCGGTCTTGCGTTTTTCCGCGATCGGGTTGCGCCCTTCCTGCACTGCTTCGCGGGCAACAGCAGCCAAGCGCCGCGCCTTCGCGAGCGAAACGGTAGGATAGGGTCCGAGCCCCATCTCAGAACGCTTGCCGCGCGAGCGCCAGACGAACACCCAAGAGCGGGATCCCGAGGTTTTTATGTTGAGATAGAGTCCGCCGCCATCTCCAAGCAGGCCTGGCCGGCTGGCTGTCCGGCACTGCACGTCCGAAAGCTTGTGAACCGCCCTTGGCATCTTTCTCTCCCCAGCGCAACGGAGGCGACATGTCGCACTCCGACCCTAACTCTCTCCCTAACACAAGTTAGGGATAAAGGCGACCATAGATGGACAGCGGCAATCGATAGAGTGACGTAAAGCTAAGCAATACAGCCGGTTGACGAACAATATGGGATGACAGCGCACTGCGATGCGGCGGACTCTCTCTCCGCCATTTTGAAAAATAGCTTGCTGTTTATAGCAGGTGAGCCAGTATAGAATGGTGTCGTTCGTCTGGTGGGTAGAGCATTCTGAAGATGCCCGCGCCAAGCCGCGACCTTTTCGCTCCCGACACAGTGCATAATGACACGCGTCCGCCTCTGAAATTTGGTGCTCTTGCGAGATGACACCGCTCTCAAGGTACAGCAGATCGAGAGACACTTTGCCACAACCCCGGCGCTTCTATCGCCTGCCGCGTCACCGCATGGTGGTATACGGCGCACGGGTTGCGATGTGATGCGCGCGCGCGATCGACAGGACCATGCTGCGGGGCGGGCGGGCAACCGCCAGAGCTTCAACGCAATCAGGCTGTTCCGATGTTTGAGATCTGGCTTCCGCTCATAGGCGGTTTTTTCTTCTTGGTTGGCGGCGGCGATCTGCTTGTGCGCGGCGCTGTTCAGGTGGCCAGCAGGGCCGGTGTCTCGCCGTTGGCAATCGGACTGACGCTCGTCGGGTTCGGTACGTCGACCCCGGAACTCGTGACAACAGTACAGGCCGCTCTGGTGGGCTCGCCAGGCATCGCCTACGGCAACATCGTGGGATCCAATATCGCCAATATCCTGTTGATCGTTGGCGTTTCGGCAATCATCTATCCAATGGTCGTAACATCGGCAGCACTGCGGCGGGACGGCATGGTAATGATCGCAGCGGCTCTGGTCTTTTCGATAATCGCGGCATTGATGCCGATGGACCGGTGGCTCGGCGCGATCTTCGTCGCTGCGCTCGGGGTCTACGTCTTCATCGCATTTCGTCAGGAACGCAGGCCCACAGCGGCGTTGGACCACGGCGCCGTCTACGACAAGAGCATCGCACTTCAGGCCACTGATCCGGGCACCGCACCGCAGCCTGCTTCTTCGAGTTCGATACTAACCCCTGTTTTGATCACGCTTGGCGGCCTCGTTCTGGTCGTGCTGGGCGGTGTGCTGCTCGTGGATGGGGCCGTCACCCTCGCCCAGTCCCTCGGTATTTCGGAAACAGTGATCGGCCTGACGATCGTCGCTGTCGGCACGTCCCTGCCTGAACTCGTGACGTCTGTGCTGGCGGCCTTCCGCAGGCAAGGCGATGTTGCCTTTGGCAACATCGTCGGGTCGAACATCTACAACATCCTTTTCATCGGAGGGACGACGGCCGTGATTGCGCCCGGCGAGGTTCCGGCAGATATTGTGAGCTTCGACAACCTTGTCATGATTGGCGTGTCGCTCGCGCTTGTCGCCTTCGCCTGGACGGGCCTCAGGATCGCGCGTTGGGAAGGCGTGGCGCTTCTCGCCGGATATGTCGTTTATGTCTATGTTCTCTGGCCCTGAGCGGATTTACGAAGCAGACCGCCGGGATAAAAAGCAACGGTCGATAAGCAGACGGGCGTTGAGTACATTCAATCCCATCCTGGCACGGCATCCGAACGTCAACGCAGCGGCATGGTCTCGACAAGCCGGAACAGTGCGTTCAGGGTTTCCATTTCACGCTCGACCGGCGCAAAGACCGTTTCGGTGCTGGTGGTATCCGCTCCAAGCAGCTGCAGCTGTTTCACGTCGTCGTTGCGGCCCGTCCCCGTGCGCCAGACAAAGCCGATACCCAGTCCGTTGACCACCGCTTCATAGACACCGTCGCGCGTATCGAGCGTCAAAAACGGCGAGGGCGCGACCGTGTGGCGACGAAAATATCGGTCGAGCACCTTCTGGGTCGATGAACCCGACGTGCGAAAGATCAATCGTTGGTCCAATAGCTCTTCGCAGTTCACCGCATCGTTTTGTGCAAGCGGATGCGAAAGCGCGACAATGGCAACCACGTGATTGGTCAAAAGCTCCTTGCGACGAAACCGCCCGTCTTTCGGAACCTCGGGCAGGATGCCGACGTCGACGGTGTGATTGATCACCTGCCGCATGATCTTGTCGTGCGAACCGGTCGTAACCTGCAGCGAGACATGCGGGTAAGCCTTGTTGAACGCGGCAATAACAGACATTCCCGGCATGGCGTTGCCGAGCCCGACGGACAATTCGCCCTTGGCCAGCGATCCGTGACGCACCAACATCTGCTCGAGCGTCTGATGTTCGGTGATGACCCGCTCCGCCGCATCGCAGACCCGCTCGCAAAGCGGTGTCGGCCGCAGCCGGCCTTGCTCGCGGACGAAAAACGCAATGCCATATTGCGCTTCCAGTTTGCGCACCTGTTGCGAAATTCCCGGCTGTGTAATCCCGATTTGCCGGGCCGCGGCGGCATAGGAGCCGGTTTCGGCCACCGCGCGCAGCGCTTCCAGTGCGCGAAGAGAAAAAGTCACGACAGATCATAGCCCCTGTTTGAGTTGAGCAAATCCTAGCTTTCATTTGTCACAGCCCTGTCACAGCCGCAAGTCAAACCGATCCCGACAGCAGATCCGCGCTCGCATTCGCAAAGCCCGAATGATCGACGGGACAATTTACGACATGCGTGGCCGGGAACCAGGACCTTTTACGTGATGCTCGAACGGACCAATACCGCCGAAATCGCCCTCCACCTCTCGCCCGGTCTGGTCGACGAAGACCGTCTCGTGCTGTGCGACCTCGATGGCTGCCTGGTCTCTGAGGGTCGGGCCTATGCGGATTCTGCGGCATTTCTTGACGCCTGTGGCGATCGGCTCTGGCTCGTCTCGAACAATTCGACCCATTGCGCCGCTGATCTCAGCGCCGCCCTGGCCGCCGGCGGCCTGACGGTCCCGGCCAGCCGCATTCTTCTGGCCGGCGAACAGACGCTGGTGCATCTGGCGCAGCTTTATCCCGGCGCACGGCTTGCGCTTTTTGCCAGCCCGGCGATGGAAGCTGAGGCAAGCCGACTTGGCTTTCGGCTGACAACCGAAACGCCCGACCTCGCTTTGCTGTGCCGCGATATCCAGCTGACGCTCGAGCGCCTGAATTCCATGGCCGCCCTCATCCACGGAGGCGCGGAATTCTGGGTTGCAAACACCGACAACGCGCATCCCGGGCACAAAGGTCAGCCGATCGCCGAGACGGGCGCGCTGATCGCCGCCTTAAGGGCCATGCTGAACCGGGTGCAATACGAAAGTATAGGCAAGCCGCATCCGCATCTTGCCGCGCTCGCCCTCGCAAAGTCTGGCGTGAATGCAAAAGACGCTGTCTTTGTCGGCGACAATCCCGCCACCGATGGAGCCATCGCACGGGCCATCGGGATCCGCTTCATTCAGTTGCAGCGCAAGGGCGTCCCCGCATGACCCTCTACGTTCTCCGAACTCTGGCGAAGATGGCGCTGACGCTGCTCACCATCATCACGCTGGTCTTCTTTGCCGCCCGTCTGTCCGGCAGTCCGCTGGACACCTTTCTTGGCGACGGCCTGACTGAGGAAGACAGGGCTCTGATGATCGAATATTTCGGTTTGGAGCGCTCTGTCTGGCACCAGTATATCGCCTATCTCCGCGGCATTCTCGACGGCAACTTCGGTCTTTCATTCATGGAACGCCGTCCGGTGGCCGAGATCGTCGCCGAACGCATCGGCCCCTCATTGCAGCTGCTGGGCAGCGCCATTGCTCTGACGCTGGCGGTTTCCGTCCCGCTCGGGGTCGTCGCCGCCCTGTGGCGCGACAGCTGGGTCGGCAGCGCCGTGATGGCGCTCGCCTTCACCGGATATGCAGTGCCGAATTTCGTCATCGCCACATTCATGGTCCTGATTTTCGCCTTTGTGCTGAACTGGCTGCCGGTCGTTGGCAATGGCACCGCTCTGCACTTCATCATGCCAACAATCGCCATGTCGGGCGTGCTGATCGCGGCGCTCACCCGCTTCACCCGCAATGCGATGCTTGACGTGTTGGGCCAGGATTTCATGCGCACCGCGCGTGCCAAGGGCCTGCCGGAGACGGTTGTGATCCTGAAGCACGGGCTGCGCAATGCCGGCGTCACCGTCCTGTCGGTCCTGGGTCTTCAGATCGCCGGCATGGCGGCCGCAGGCAATGTCGTGATCGAAGCGATCTTCAGCTGGCCGGGAATTGGTGAGTTGTTGGTATCGGCGGCGATCATCCGGGATTACCCGGTGCTGCAGTTCGGCGTGATTGCCGTGGCCTTCGCGGTGGTCACCATCAATGCCCTGACCGACATCGCTTATGTCATCGCCGATCCGCGCATCCGCATGGCGAAAGGTTAGAACATGACCGCCACCACACACATTCCCTCTCGCGTCGGTGTGTTCGGCTCGTTCTGGCGTGATGCCAACGCCGTCCAAAAGGCGGCCGCGCTGATCGGCGTCACCCTCGTTCTGATGGCTGTGCTGGCACAGGCCATTGCGCCTTACGATCCGCTGCAACAAAGTCTCATATCGCGCCTGCGTCCGCCCCAGGGGTTCGAGCGCCACAAACCGGGATTCCTGCTGGGCACCGACGAACTTGGCCGCGATGTCCTTTCACGCAGTCTGTTCGGTCTGCAACTAACGCTTGGTCTGGCGCTGGCCGGTGCCTGCCTCGGCCTGTTGATCGGCGGCACGCTGGGACTATTGGCGGGACTGCG
Source organism: Neohoeflea coraliihabitans (assembly GCF_019334345.1). GTDB lineage: Bacteria > Pseudomonadota > Alphaproteobacteria > Rhizobiales > Rhizobiaceae > Pseudohoeflea > Pseudohoeflea coraliihabitans. The sequence continues at coordinate 979,181 of NZ_JAHWQX010000002.1, read as the reverse complement.
CCGCGGCTGGGCGGAGGATGTGACCATGGCTGCGGTCGACCTTCAGATCGCCGTGCCCTTCACACTGCTGGCGCTGTTGATCCTGGCGCTGTTCGGAACGTCCCTGACGGTCATGGTCTGCGTCCTCGGCATTGCCGGATGGGAGCAGTATGCGCGGATCGTGCGAGCCGAGGTCCGCAAGATCACCGAACTGCCTTTCATCGAGGCGGCGCGCGCCTCCGGCGGTGGTCAGCGTTATGTCGCGCTGACCCATGTTCTGCCCAACATCGTCTCGCCGTTGGTGGTGCAGTTCACCCTGTCATTCTCGAACATCGTGATCCTCGAATCGACCTTGTCCTTCCTCGGGCTCGGCGTGCAGCCGCCGACCGCCACGCTTGGCACCATGGTGGGTTACGGCCGCGACTACATGCCCACGGCCCCCTGGCTGGTGATCGCACCGGCCGCGCTGATCGTCCTCATCACCTTTTCCGTGCAGATCCTCGGCGACTGGTTGCGTGATCGCGCCGACGTTCGCCTGCGCGTTCGCTAACCAAGAGGCCGAAGATGCCCTTCATCCTCATCCACTGGAGACAATCATGAAAACCATTCTGATGACCATGGCCGCCACGCTGCTGGCCGGCACGGCATTCGCTCAGTCGATCACCGTCGGCGCGGCCAATATCTCGGACTATCTCGATCCGGGCCGCGATCATTCCAACGTTGGATCGCAGTTCTACTACAACAGCTTCGACACGCTGATCGACCGGGACCATTCCAAGCTCGAGCCCGAGTGGGTGCCGGCTCTGGCCACCGAGTGGAAGCTGCTCGACGACACCACGATGGAGCTGAAGCTGCGCGAAGGCGTCAAGTTCCACAACGGCGAAGACATGACCGCCGATGATGTGATCTTCTCCCTTAACCGGATGTACCAGGCAACATTCGCACCCTATCTCGTTCGCTCGAAGGACCGCCTGAGCAACTTCGCCGAAGCGGTGAAAGTCGACAATTACACCGTGCAGATCAAGGTCGAGCGTCCCGAGCCGCTGTGGGAGACGCTGGTCTCGCTGCAGCAGGTCATGATCATCCCCGAGGACTACACCAAGGCCCTTTCGGGCGACCCGGAAGTGGCCGAAGACGGCGACTTCGAAGCCTTCTCGCTGGCACCCGTCGGGACGGGTCCTTACGCGATCTCGGAATTCGTTCCGGGCCAGAAGCTGATCTATTCCCGCTTCGACGGTTTCTGGGGCGAGCAGGCGCCGCTTGAACAGGCGACAGTCATCCGCATTCCCGAAACCGCAAGCCGCATCACCGCCCTGAAGACCGGCGAGGCGGATATCGTGACCAACATCGCGCCCGATCAGCTGGATCTGATCAATGCCGATCCCAACCTCAAGACCGAGGGCAGCGCCACCGCCCTGTTCCACGTCATGATTATGAACGTCAATCACCCCAACCTGACCGATCCGAAGCTCCGGCAGGCGCTGTCGCTGGCGATCGACCGCGATCTCTTGAACGATGCGCTCTGGCTGGGCAAGGCTGTCGTTCCCTCGAGCCACACGATGGAAGAGATGGGCGAGCTGCACATGCCTGAGCTGACCACCTTCGAATACGATCCCGAGCAGGCCCGCAAGCTGCTTGCGGAATCCTCCTATGATGGTGAGGAAATCGTCTTTGATGCTTATCCGGTCTATTACACCAACGGTGTGCTCGCCGCGCAGGCCATTACCGAGATGTGGGCCGAGGTCGGCATCAAGGGCCGCGTCAATGTCAGCGAGCAGTGGACCGGCTCCAGCCCGGAAATGATGACCCGCAGCTGGTCCAACCCGATGTATTTCGCCGATCCCTTCGGCTCGTTCGGGGTGATGTGGGCGCCAGATGCCGCCTCCGAGGGAGCTGGTCGCTTCAACACCGACGAGGAATATCGCGAGATCTGGGATCGCTTCCGCTTCTCCGCCGACCTCGAGGACCGCAAGGCCGCCTATGTCGAGCTGATGGACCGGATCAAGCAGGATCCGCCGGTTCTGCCGCTGTACCGTCCTTTTGAGAGCTGGGGCATGCACCAAGGCATCAACTGGAAGCCGCAGCCGGGTCATATCCCCTACGTGCTCGATTTCCGCGCTGGCGCCATCTCGCTTGCCGACAGCTAAGCCCTTTCGGCGCGCCCTCCCAGGGGCGCGCCGCCTTTTCTTCGCAGGACAACCGAAATGACGCTCCGCATTGCCACCATCGCTGACATTCACCACGGCCAGCCCTCGCACACAAAGCGCGGCGATACCGCGCTCGCCCTGATGAGCGACTTCGCACAATGGGCAAACTCTGAATCGCCCGATCTTGTGCTTGACCTCGGCGATCGGATTTCCGACGTCGATGAAGAAACAGACCTGCGGCTCGAGGCCGAGGTGGCCGAGGCCTTCAAGGCGGTGAAGGCGCCGATCCACCATATCTGCGGCAATCATGACCGCAATCATCTCAGCACCGCGCAGAATGAGGACATTCTCGGTCAAAGCCTGCAGAATGAACTGCTCGATTGCGGCGATTGGCAGATTGCCTTGTGGCGCGCCGATCCCAAGATCACCCGCTCGCCCGGATCCTACGGGTTCAGCTTGCCCGAAACCGACCTGCTCTGGCTGTCGCGCACGTTGCAGGCGGCCGAAAAGCCGACATTGATCGTCAGCCACGTCCCGGTTTCCGGCCACAGCCAGATTGGCAACTATTATTTCGAGCGGAACCCCGAGGTCTCGCGCTACCCGGAGAGCGCCCGCGTCCGCCAGGCGCTCTCCCATGCAAAAGTGCCGGCTGTTTGCATTTCCGGGCATGTGCACTGGAACACGGTCACGACAATTGACGGCATTGCTCATCTGACCCAGCAAAGCCTGACGGAAAGCTTCACCACCCAGGGTGCGCCCGCAGGCGCCTGGGGCATGATCGCACTTTCTGACACCGTGCATTGGCAGATCTTCGGCGCGGATCCTTTCGAAGCGCGACTTACTCCGAAACCCGGGCGCTGGACGCCCCGACTGGAGCCGTTCTGAACCATGATTGATGCGCCCGTACTCTCCGTCAAATCCCTGAGTGTCGCATTCGGCAGCCATACGGCCGTGCGCGATCTTTCCTTCGATATTCGATCCGGCGAAACCTTGGCATTGGTCGGCGAATCGGGTTCCGGGAAATCGGCCACCGCATTGTCGGTTCTGCGCTTGATCGAACGCGAGGGCGGGCGCATTTCCCAAGGCGAGATCTGGCTCGGGAGCAAGCAAGCGGTCGATCTGGCACGCCTGTCCGATCGTGAGATGCAAGTCTACCGCGGCAACCGCATCTCGATGATTTTCCAGGAGCCGATGACATCGCTCAATCCGGTCATGCGGATCGGCGAGCAGCTGGGGGAGGTGTTGCGTCGGCACCAGGGGCTTAGCCGCGCGGCAGCGCGCACCGCCGCCGAACAGGCACTTGCGCGGGTCCGCGTTCCCGACCCCGGCCGGAGGCTGGAGCAGTATCCGCACGAACTTTCCGGCGGCCTGCGCCAGCGGGTGATGATCGCCATCGCTCTGGCCTGCCGGCCCGATGTGTTGATTGCCGATGAACCAACCACGGCGCTGGACGTCACCACGCAGGCCGAGGTGCTGAAGCTTCTCAAAAATCTGCAAAAAGAGATCGGCATGGCAATCCTCTTCATCACCCACGATATGGGTGCTGTTGGCGAAATTGCTGACCGTGTGGTGGTGATGCGGCATGGCAATACCGAGGAGGTCGCCTCAACACGCGCGCTCTTCAAGGCGCCGCAATCGAGCTATGCGCGCGATCTCATGCGGGCGACGCCCCGGCTTGGCCACTCGCCATTGCGGCCTCAGGTGCCGTTGGTGGAGCCGGTGCTGAAAGTTGAAGGCCTGTCCAAGAGCTTCGCAAGGAGCGACGGCTTCCTCAGGCCGAAGGTCAGAGTACCTGCCGTCAACAATGTCTCCTTGGACATCCGGCCGGGTGAAACCCTGGGGCTGGTGGGGGAGTCAGGCTGCGGAAAATCTACCCTTTCGCGCGCTCTGATGCGGCTGATCGAGCCGGATGCGGGGCGCGTGATCCTGGCGGGACGCGAGTTGACCGGACTTTGTCCTCGCCGCCTGCAGGAGGCACGCGCCAATGTGCAGATGGTGTTTCAAGATCCCTTCGCCAGTCTCAATCCGCGCATGCGGGTGCGCGACCTGATCACCGAGCCTGCGTTTCTTCACAAGGGGATCTCCGGCAAGGAGCGGACGGAAATGGCCGAGAACCTTCTGGAAAAGGTGACGCTCGATCCCGCCGCAGCCGACCGGTATCCGCATCAGTTTTCCGGCGGCCAGCGCCAGAGGCTGTGCCTCGCTCGGGCGCTTTCCGTTTCCCCGAAGGTCATTATTGCGGATGAGGCCGTCTCCGCCCTTGATGTCTCGACCGCCGCTAGGGTGACCCGCTTGATGCAGGAGATCCAGGAGCGGGATGGCATCGCCTTCCTCTTCATATCGCACGATATCGCGGTCATCGAACGCATTAGCCATCGCGTCGCCGTGATGTTCCGCGGCGAAATCGTCGAGACGGGCGAAACCGCGCAGGTGCTGCACGCGCCCCGGCATGAGTACACACAGCGGTTGCTTGCATCGGTGCCGCGACCGCTGCCGCACGCGGTATCGTTCGAAGATATCCCCGAACCGGTCCAGTTCGCACAGCCATCTGCACGTGCGGTGCGCGATCAACACTACACCGCAGCATAGCACCTATTGAACAGGATCGAACCAGGACTGCCGAGAACCGGCGCCTGGCCTGATCGGGCGCGGCGGGAACCGCGGCCCCCCACCTCGGGGGACTATACCTTCTAGGCGCGGTTCAACCGGCCTGCCCTTTTCCTTGGTTTGCGGGAGCGCCATGCGCCCTGCCGGCAGAACGGACATCGTTGAGCAGCAAGTTGATTTCCTCGGCAATTACGTCCGGGTGGTCTTCCGGCGTGAAATGCTTGCCGCCATCGATACGGCGCAGCGGCGCGTCGAGATCCTTGGCCAGACGCTCGCCGTAATGCAGTTTCTGAAAGGCGTCCGCGGCGCCCCAGGCGAGACGCGCCGGCAGTTTGAGGCCCGGCAGGTCCGGCGCCACCGCCTCCGTGTCGCGCACGTCGAGCGCCGCCACCTGGCGCGCCATCGCCGCGGCCCCATCAGAGTTCGCATAGAAGGGGAAATGTGTTTCCAGCGCCTCTTTCGCATGCTCTGTCGTGTCATGCCCGCGCTGCAACAGCATCTTCATCATCAGTTTCAGGGCGGCGTCGGGAAGATGCCGCACAAGTCCTTTCGTGGCCTGCATCGCCTTCACGCTGGGGATCGGCCAGGAATCATAACAGATCGCGTTGGTGAGAAAGAGGCCGGCGAACCGATCGCGCTCGCGCACGGCAGCGATCTGCGCGACGCCGCCACCGAGATCGTGCCCGGCCAGCACTGCATTGTCGAGGCCGAGAGCGTCCATGAAGGCAAGAAGATACGCCGCCTGCTGCGCCACCGAGATGTTGCGCTCGCGCCCGGCAGCAATCGAGCCGGCATAGCCAACCATCTCCCAGGCGAGACAACGCGCGCCTTCGATTTTTGGCAGCACATGCCGCCACAGATCGGGTCCGGTCGGAATACCGTGGACCAGCACCAGCGGTATCCCCTCGCCATGCTCCTTCCAGCGCATCGGAATGCCATCGATCGTTCGGCTGTTCATCTTCATTATCGAAACTCCTCATCGCCGGATTGGGAACGCTGCTGCAGGTTGCGGCAAGAGCGCCTGACGGGTAGCGCGCCCCCGGGGAGGGGGCGCTCGGGCCGCCGGCCTTTGAAGAGCAAACGTGCGAACGCTTCTTTGGTTCGCGCGATGAAGTTTTCGGGCGCTGCCGGCACGGCCCAGGAGCGAATTCAGGCACGTCGGCCGGATCATCCGCAGCCAACAGGCGCGCCATCGCTGATTGCCACTGCGCGCCTCTGACCTACCGGGTGAAGCCGAGCGGAACGGAAAATCGCCATGACTTGCGGCCCGCCTCGCGCGGAATCGGTGGGAAAGGCGCGGCGCGGCGCACGGCCTCCCTGGCCGCTTCATCGAGGATCGCAACGCCGGAGCTTCTTGCAATTCGGATGCTGCTGACTCCGCCGTTTCCCGCCACGACAAAGGAGACGACCACATCGCCCTTTAGCCGCTGCCGCCGGGCTTCGCGGGGAAAGCGCAATGCCCGGCGAAGCTTGGAGGCGACCTTTCCCGGATAATTGGAAATTGCAGCATTCCCGGACGCCTTGGTCCGCTTTGCTGCCGCAGTGCCGCTGGAGGACTTGCTGGTCGTCGCTTTCTGCCGCCCCCCGTCTCCTGCTGACGACCGGTTGGATGACGCGCGGGGCGTGTCGCGCTTTGCCGAGCTTGATATGCGCGGCTTGGGCCGCGGCGCCCTTGTCTTCTGCCGGTCGGACGCGGCAGCTTTGGTTTTCGAGGCCCTGTTTTCCGCCCGCTCTGGGCGCGGCGCCGGCACCGGAATATTATCCGGTAGGGCCAGTTGCGGTTCCGGCACAGGTGCGATCGCTGTTGTCGCGAGAGATGCCGACAGTTCCTCCGATCGGACAGGGACTGCCTCGATCAATGGCGACATCACCGTTTCGGCAGGCGTTTCGTTTGCAGCCAGCAGGTTTTCCGTTTGAGCAGGCTCAATTGAGTTTGAGATTTGACTCTCCGTGCCGCTGTTCGCGGCTTCAACAGTCACGGCATTCGCTACCGATGCTTCCACGGGTTGAACGGCGGAAAGTGCCTCGACCGGCTGCAGGGCTTCAGTGGGTGTCCCCGCCATCAGGCTGTCGTTAAACGCAGTTCCCAGGACAAGCTCGCTGGTCGCGGCTCCACCGGCGACCTCGATGCTTCCCCGCGGTTCGGTGAAGATCGCCGCGCCTACGAAATGCACGGCCAGCGAAAGCGCCACCGCCGTGAGGAAATGCGTTCGGGTGAGCGTCATTGAGGCCTACGCTCGGCAATGAGAACGATCTGGTCGACACCCGCATTGCGAAGATCGTCGAGCTTCTCAAGCAGCTCAATGGCGGGCAGTCGCCGATCGGCAGCGATCCGCAGCGGATGCGGTTCCGACGCTTCGGACTGCAGGTTCTGCCAGCGCCCAACATGATCGTGGAGAGGCAATGCTTCGCCGCGCCACGTCAGTGTTCCGTCGGCACGCACAAACAGCATGTCTGGCGGGGCCGCCGGGTCCGTTGCGGCGAGTGTTATGAAATCGACATCGCGGTCCGGGCCAGGCGCCAGCGTGCCGGCGACCAGGAAAAAGATCAGCATCAGGAAGACGACGTTGATCAAGGCGACCGTGTTTTCCGGTTTTGGCAATCTGCGGGTGGTTGCGATGCGCATTATCTCCGCTGCCTCGCGACGGTCACCGGCATGTTGACCTTGTTCGCTTCCGCAATAACCGCCACGAAATCCTGCGATGCTGCATTCGCCTCGACAAGGACCAGCAGGCGTTCGGCGCCGGACTCCCTCAATGCCTCCAGTTGATCGCCGATCATAGCCGGGCGAGAGACGATGCCGTTCAGCTTGAGTTCCCCCTTTGCCACGAAAAGAATGATGTCGGGCCGCGCCGGGGGCGTCGTCTTCCCCCCACCTGTCGAAAGGCTGATCTCCGCATAGCTGGAGAAAGTGGAGGACAGCATGAAAAACAGCAGCAATAGGAAGATCACATCGATAAGCGGTGTGAGCGAGAGCTTCGAATGGCGCCGGATCGGAACATCAACTTGCAAGCTGAGCCTCCGCGGCAAGCCCCTTGCGCTGCACGACATCTGCCGGCAGAGCGGTTCCAGCCAGGATGTCGGTTGTCAGGGTTTGGATCGCGACGCGTTCATTCTCGACCCGCGTCTCCAGCCATGTGAGGACCAGCGACGTTGGCATGGCCACGGCCAGCCCAACCGCGGTTGTCAGCAACGCGACCCAAATGCCGCCCGCAAGGATCGATGGATCCACTGCATTGCCCGCTGACTGCAATTGCTTGAAAGCTTCGATCATGCCGAGAACCGTTCCGAAAAGCCCCAACAGCGGCGCAAGTTGCGCGATGGCATCGAGGAAGCGAAATCCCGACTGCAGATCGTGCAGCTGCTCGGTGGCCAGTCGGCCAAGCCGTTCCTCGATGGCCTCCTTGTCGATGCGTTTGGTCATCCTCAGGGCGATCGCTTCGGCAACTGTCTTGGCGGCCGGGTTGCGACCCTGTGATGCGAGGTCGAAGGCTTCGCGCGAACGGCCGGCGGCCCAGAGGGAGGCCGCCTGTGCTGAATGGCGGTGTGATCCGACGCCCGCGTAGGAGAAATGAAAAATCTTCAGAAGGATAACCGCCAGACTGAGGATCGAGCCCGCGAGAAGAATGACGACCACGGGGCCGCCGAGATCGATGAGCGCGCCCATTTGCGAAACGATAATGTCAGTCATGGACAGAAAGCCTTGTGAGATTAGAGGCCGAACTTGATTTCGGCATGATTTTCGGTGGTGAAACTTGCCCGGCAGCGGGCGATGTCGACGGTTTCCCCGGCGCAGCGGGAAACAGAATTGACGAGAATGCGCGACATCTCGCCACAAACGGTTTGCGGCAGATCGAACCGGCGGACCATGGTCTTGCCTTCAGGCAAGGCGCCGAAATCGATCACCGTCATGAGGTCGATGAGACCCCTTCGATCAAACGTCACCACCTCGAAGGCGGTCTCCTTGAGATTTTCATCAAAGCCATTCGTTGCGACGAAGGTCGCGCGGCAGGCCGGGCCATTCTGCTCAAGCCGGTTGAGTTCCAGGGAAAGGCCAGCATGCGCCGGCCCTTCCTGAGCGTTGGCGCTTGGCGCCGACAGCAACGCTGACAGCGCAATGAGAAAGATCAGACGTGCGAATGCTCGGGTCATTCTCACCATCCGAATTTCTTGGCGAGTGAGATCTTGAACGTCCGACCCTTGGCGTAGTCGTTATTGAGAAATTCCTTGTGATTGCGGTCAAAGATGTTGTCGATGCCGAATTGCGTTTCCCATCCGGCAAACTGTCCGTCTTTCGGCGCCCAGGTGAGATAGACGTCGTGAACGTTGAAGGACTGAGAGAAGCGACTTGCGCTGGCGCCAGGGCAGGTGACAGACACAGTGGACTGGCGGCACGAATCCTGCGGATCGGCAACAAGGCGCGATTTCAGGCCGAACTCGATTCCCCGGTCGGGTAGTCGACCGCCGATGGTGAAGGAAAGTTCGTCCGGGGCGATTGTGGTCAGATACTGATCATTGGTGGTGTTGCGCCCAATGACATGGGAATAGCCGACTGACCCGAAGACATATTCGGAATCGTAGGCGAGCTCGATCTCCACGCCGTGGATGCGGGCGCGATCGATATTCACGTAGCCTTGCGTATTATTGAAGCCAGGCACGAGAGCGGGGTTGAGGGCGATCAGATCCTGGATGGTATTGTTGAAATAGGTGGCCTTCATCTGAACGCTGTCGCCGGGGCGGAAGACATCGTAACCCGACAACGCAATCCCGCCTTCCCAATTGTCCGATTTCTCCTTTTCCAGTCCGAAGCTCGGAAGGAATGCGGATCGGCTCGATGTCGTCGAGAAGACCTCATCGATCGTCGGAAAGCGTTCGGTATGAGCGAAGGAGCCGAAGACGGCCACGGTGTCATTGAACCGGTAATGCGCGGCGACTTTCGGCGAGACGGCGGTGTCGGTGAACTCGCCACTGACGCCGGTTGAAGCGTCGGGAGAAAGTCGTCGGGTGTCAAAACGAACTCCGGTGACAAGCGTGAAACTCTCGCCCAAGAGGAACTCATTCTGAACGAACAAGCCGTTGCGCAGGTCGCTGCCGCCGGGGTGAAATTCGATGCTGCTGGCCGATTCGGTCAGAACGTCCGCCGACCTTTCCTGGTGAGCAAACTGCCAGCCATAGGTCAGATAGCTGTCCCAGTTGTCGCCATGAAATTCCGAGGTGTTCTCGATGTTGAACTGAGCGGTGAGATAGCCGTAGTCCGTGTCGCAGAACAGTGCGCTGCTTGCGCAGGTGAGGCCGAACATCGGATTGCCGGTGGCATTGCGCTGCTCGGTCGTGGTGTTCGAGTAGGAGGCCGAAAGCTTCAGATCCAGCCAATCATTGCCGGAGAAGGGGTTTTCGTAGGAAGCCACGATCGTGTCGTCCACCACATGCCGGTCGACATAGCCGAAAGTGGGGGTGCCCATGACAACGGCATCCGAACCCGATTGGGCGTAATCCTGTCCGTCGGCATCGGAGTCCCACCGCTGGTAGGACAGTCGTGCACGGCCTTCATCGCCGACATTCGCTGTGACCTTGGCAAGGCCCGACCAGGTGTCGAAGAAGGTGGAGCGGATCTCGGTACCGTCGCCGGCGGTGTAATTGTCGGCTGTGCGATAGTTGCCGGTCAGCAGGACTTCGGCGTCCGAACTTAGCCGTTGAGCCAGTACGAAGGAACTGAGCCAGCCCTGTTCATTGGAGGAATAGCTTCCCTTCAGCCTCAAGGCGCCATTCTTGCCGGGGTCGATGAAATCCGAGGCGTCCTTGGTGGTGAAATTGATGACGCCGCCAAGCGCGCCGGAACCGTAGAGCGTCGAGGACGCTGGCCCGCGCAGCACCTCCACCTTCTTGTAAAGCTCGGGATCGGAAAAGAACCCGCCCATCCGGTACTGTTCGTAAAACTTGTTGACACCATCGACATTGACAATGATCCGGCCTTCCTCGCCGGCGTTCTCGGGGGCTCCGATCCCGCGGATGTTGAAGGTCTGCCCGAAGGCCCGATCGGACCCGGACGTGTTGACGCCGGGAATACGCTTGAGCACATCACCGATAAGCGTCGCCTGTTCCCGGTCAATGTCTTGCTGGCCGACGACGGTCACCGCCTGGGGCGTGTCTATTGCAACCTTCTCCTGGCCGGCGCCAACGACCAGCCTTTCGAGCAGCGTCATGCCTGACGCCTGTGTCAAGGCAGCGTCCGTTTCCTGTCCGAAAGACTCCTGGGCAAGGACATCCTGTCCGATCGCCACAACAAATAATGCGATACCACACCTGAGATGCGCACTGCGGCGCGTAGCCAAACCCATAACCCTACTCCTGGAAGAACGTTGAGTGCTGGCTGGCGTGGGCTTGCTGGCATTTGTGGCGTGAGCAAAAACATGATTTTTTCACTCACCTATTGTGTTCGATATAAAACATGATAATTCTTGTCAAGAAATAACGCATGACCATCAACCCTCGCCCAGCCAGCATGCCGCCAGCCCAGCGAGACGAGGGAAATTTCCAGTATGAGTGACATCAACAGCCAGACTGATCGCGATCGCGCATCATCGTCCGAGTCGATTCCCGCGCCGGCGACGCCTGCATCCTTTGCGCCACAGATCCCGGTCTTTGACAGCAAGCAATTGTTCGGGACGTCCAACGAGATCGGAATCACCCACCAGGGGGCGCTCTACCGCCTGAAGATCACGCGGCAAGACAGATTGATTCTCAACAAATAAGAGGCTTCGGCAATGACAAGAACACTCGACCCTGCCGCGATACGAGCGGCGGCGGCGGCCAATCCGGCAATGCGCGCACGCGATCTGGCAACTTCCCTCAACATCGCCGAAGCGACCTATGTGGCAGCCTGGTGCGGCCAAGGGACAACGCGCCTGAAGCTTGATTTCAATCTGATCTTTCAGGAACTTGAGGCCCTCGGCGAGGTGATGGCCCTCACTCGAAACGAAAGTGCCGTCCACGAGAAGATCGGCGTCTATGACAATTTCCATGGCGGAAAGTTTGCCGCGATGATGCTGGGCGAGGCCATCGATATGCGCATGTTCGCCAAGCATTGGGTTCATGCATTCGCGGTGGAATCGCGCGACGGCGACATCCTTCGCCATAGCCTGCAGTTCTTTGATGCCTGTGGCGAGGCGGTTCACAAGATCCATTCGCGCCCGGCCACCAGGCTTGCTGCCTGGCATGACCTCGTCGCCAGATTTGCCCATGATGACCAGTCAGCCAGCGTCGCGCTTGAATCCAAGTCCCCCATCTCCGGACGACCGGATGCAGAAATTCCCTTGGATGAACTGCGCGATCGCTGGCGTCGCATGACCGATACCCACCAGTTCGTCTCGATACTCAGGGAACTGGATTTGGACCGCATCGCCGCCGTGCGTGCTGTCGGCGACGATTTTGCATGGCGGATCGACAACGCCTCCATCGGCGCCATGCTCCAGCTCTCGGCAACCGAGAAACTGCCGATCATGTGCTTTGTCGGCAATCCCGGGTGCATCCAGATCCATTCCGGTCCGATTGAAACGATCAAGGAAATGGGGCCGTGGCTGAATGTGCTCGATCCGGGCTTCAACCTGCACCTGCGCCAGGACCACGTCAAAGAGGTTTGGGCTGTCCGCAAGCCAACCGACAAGGGGCATGTCACCTCGCTGGAAGCCTATGACGAGGCCGGCAATCTCATCGTCCAGTTTTTCGGCAAGCGTGTTGAAGGTCAGGATGAAAACGCGGTTTGGCGCCGGATCATGGAACAACTGCCGCTCCCCCACGAAGAGAGGGCGATGACAGCATGAATCCGGCACGAAGACTGAAATCGAACCAACTGACAGGCATATTAACAGCCCTGGTCTTTTCGTGCCTGGCACTGAACGCCCTTCCTGCCAGGGCTGGCCAGCCCAGCCGCATCGCCGTCATTGGAGGCTCACTCACGGAAATCATCTATGCCCTGGGTGAGGAAGACCGGATGATCGCACGCGACAGCACAAGCGTATATCCCGAGGCGGCCAAAGACCTTCCCGATGTCGGCTATATCCGCCAGCTTTCGCCCGAGGGCGTTCTGTCGGTCAATCCGGACTTGATCCTCGCTCTCGAGGGCTTCGGGCCGCCGGAAGCTGCCAAGGTTATCTCCCAGGCAGGTATTCCGGTCGTCGTCATTCCCGATGGCTACGAAAGCACGTCCATCCTCGCCAAGATCCATGCCACGGCCAAGGCGCTGGGACGCGAGCAGGCGGGAGCCGAACTGGCCGAGAAAGTTGCCGCCGACCTCGCGGCTGCGAAAGCCGTTGCGTCCGGGAGAAAAGACAAGCGCCGAGTGCTGTTTCTTCTCTCCGTCCAGGGGGGAAGACTGATGGCAAGCGGAAGCCAGACCCATGCGGATGGCATCATTGCGCTCGCGGGCGGCGTCAATGCTCTGTCCGGGTTCGACGGCTACAAGGAGGTGTCCCATGAAGCCGTGATCGAGGCGGCGCCCGATCTGATTCTGAGGATGCGCGGCGGCCGTGATGCGTCGAGTGACGCCGAAGTGCTTGCTCATCCGACAATTGCCGCAACCCCCGCCGGCAAACACGGCAAGGTCATCGGCATGGATGGTCTGTTCATCCTGGGATATGGGCCGCGAACCGCTCAGGCGGCGCGCGAATTGAGTGAAGCGCTCTACAAGAGCAGCCCGGCCTCCGGCGATTGAGCATGCTTCAGCACCGATTCTCAGGTCAAGCGGCGCTGGCCCCTCAGGCTCCTCTCGAAGGCGATCGGTCCGTGCGAGCTCGTTTCGTTCTTCTCGTCCTGGCGGCGATGACGGTTGTAAGCGCAGGCGCCGCGCTGCATGTCGGCGCATTCGATGCGCCAACCCTTCCTATTCTCATGACCTGGGCCGGCCTGGACGACGGGCAAGGACTGCGGGAGGTGGACCGGATCGTGATCCTGAGTGTCCGTTTGCCGCGTGTGATCATGGGGGGAATGGTCGGCGCTGCTCTCGCCATGTCCGGCGCCGTCATGCAGGGCCTGTTTCGCAATCCGCTTGCAGACCCGGGAATCGTCGGCGTATCCGCCGGAGCGAGCCTGGGCGCGGTTTCCATCATTGTTCTCGGCGGCACGGTGTTTGCCTCCTACGCCGGGTGGGCAGGATCGAACGCGTTGCCCTTCGCAGCCTTTCTCGGCGGTCTTGCCTCGACTTACATCCTCTACAGCATCGCCACGCGCGAGCGCCGCACGTCGGTAGCGACGATGCTGCTTGCCGGCATCGCGCTTGGCGCCTTTGCGCTTGCCATGACCGGCTTGCTGATCTTCGTTGCCGACGATCAGCAACTTCGCCAGATTTCATTCTGGAGCCTGGGTTCGCTGGCCGGTGCAACGTGGGAGAAGGTATTCTCTGTGCTCCCGATCATCGCCCCGTCGCTGGCCGCCAGCGTCTATCTCGCGCGCGGGCTCAATGCGCTGGCTTTTGGCGAAGCGGCCGCGGTTCACATGGGGGTTTCACTGCAGGCGGTGAAGAACACCGCCATCTTCGCAATTGCCGCGGCAACCGGCGCCTCCGTCGCCGTTTCCGGGGGCATCGGCTTTGTCGGCATCATCGTGCCGCATGTTCTCAGGCTTCTGATTGGTCCGGATCATCGGTACCTGCTTCCGGCCTCCGGCTTGCTGGGTGCCGTGTTTCTCATCTTCGCTGATTGCATCAGCAGGACCGTCGTTCCGCCGGCGGAATTGCCGATCGGCATTGTCACCGCCGCCATCGGCGCACCATTCTTCCTTTGGATCCTGCTGCGCCGGCGCGGGATCATCGACCTTTGAGGACCACGATCATGGTTGAAGCAGAGGGCCTGACCGTACAGTTTGCTCGTCGAGTCATCCTCCGCGGAATCGATTTCGCGGCGAAGGCGGGAGGGTTGACCGTGATCGCAGGGCCGAACGGCTCCGGTAAAACAACGCTTTTGAAAGCACTGTGTGGCGACCTGCCGCATTCAGGAACAATTCGCCTCAATGGCCGCGACATCAGGGGTCTCAAGGCGCACCAGATGGCGGACCGCCGCGGTGTTCTTGCCCAGGAAACAAAGCTCAGCTTTCCCTTTACGGTGTCCGAGGTTGTGCGCATTGGCATCTCCGCGCTTGGAGAGCCGTCAGATCGTCATGTCTGCCGCAAGCGCAGGGTGGCCGAGGCACTGGCGGCAGTCGATCTGGAGGGCTTTGCCGGTCGCTTCTATCAGGAACTTTCCGGAGGCGAGCGCCAGCGCGTGCAGCTGGCGCGGGTCCTGTGCCAGATCTGGGAGCCTGTGGATGCAAGCGGTCCGCGTTGGCTGTTTCTCGACGAGCCAGTGTCGAGCCTGGATATCAGACATCAGATCGGCGTCATGGAACTGGCGGCCGATTATGCGCGGCGCGGCGGCGGCGTGATCGCCGTCATGCACGACCTGAACCTGACCGCCATGTTCGCCAATCACGTCGTGTTGTTGTCGCGAGGCCAGGTGGTCGCTTCAGGGCCTCCTCAATTGGCCATGACGGACGCTGCACTATCTGAAACATTTGGCTGCCAGTTGCGTGTCGGTGCCAAACCGTCAAATGACCTGTTTGTCCTTCCGCACCTTGTCACAGGAGCCGCTATCGGCGATTGATCGTTAAACGGGTATTGTCTGAGCTCGGCGACGCCCCGGTTCGCGAAAGGATCGACATGACCAAGACAATCCTGATCACCGGCGCAACGGACGGCATCGGTCGCGCCGCGGCGCTCAGACTTGGCAAAGCAGGGCACGTCCTGTTGATCCACGGGCGAAACCAGGAAAAGCTGGCGACGACGGCGCAAGAATTGCAGGCCCTTTCAGGATCAGCCGGAGTCGAGACCTTTCAGGCTGACCTCTCCGATCTCGGCGATGTGGCGCGGCTGGCCGGCGCTGTAAGACAAAAGCACGAGCGCATCGACGTGCTGATCAACAATGCCGGCGTCCTGAAGACGGACCATCCGGTCACCTCCGGCGGAGAAGATGTCCGCTTCCTCGTCAATACATTCGCCCCGGCGCTCCTGACGCGGCTCCTCCTGCAGCTGATGCCGGCGGATGGTCGCATCGTGCATCTGTCCTCCGCCGCACAGGCGCCGGTAGACCTTGATGCGATGTCCGGACGCAGGCGACTGGAGGCAATGCAGGCCTATGCCCAGAGCAAGCTGGCGCTGACGATGTGGAGCGCGGCCCTCGCCGGCGAACGCCGCCAGGATGGCCCGGTGACCGTCGCCGTCAATCCGGGCTCGCTTCTGGCAACCAACATGGTGCGGCAGGGTTACGGCATTTCCGGCAACGATGTCGGCATCGGAGCGGACATCCTGTTCCGCGCCGCCCTGTCGGATGAATTCGCCGGCGCGTCCGGGAAATATTTCGACAATGACGCCGGCCGCTTCAGCGCGCCCCATGCCGACGCCGCGGATGCCGAAACGGCGGCGCGTGTCGTCCGCGCCATCGAAGACCGCATCTCCGGATACCTCGGGGGCGCCCAACAGGCCTGATCCTGGAACGGTGGACCGCACTGTCGTCGACGCGAGACCCGGTCTTGCGGCCGCGCGATGCGGCGATCGACATCTTACGCCCCAAGGCGCGGCGCTGCATTTTGACGCAACCGCCGGTGGATCCGTTGACGTCGATGGTGTGCGGGGCGCATGCTCACGCGAACACAAAAGCTGCCGGATGCAGCCGGCGGTGACTTCAGTAGCTGAAGAGCACGTCCTGCTGAAGGCTTGGGGTCAGCAGACATCCGCGCGCCGGCGGCGCGAAACGAGAGAGGCAAACCATGCTCGCATCCTTCGATGCCGTTCTTCTCGCCCGCATCCAGTTCGCCTTCACTGTCAGCTTTCATTTCCTTTTCCCCGCCTTCACCATCGGCCTGGCGAGCTATCTCGCCGTCCTTAACGGACTCTGGCTGTTCACGAAGGACCACAAATATCTCGATCTCTTCCGCTACTGGGTCAAGATCTTCGCGCTGGCCTTTGCCATGGGCGTCGTATCGGGGATCGTCATGTCCTACCAGTTCGGCACCAACTGGTCGGTGTTCTCCGATCGCGCCGGCCCGGTGATCGGCGCGCCGATGGCCTATGAAGTGCTTTCGGCCTTTTTCCTCGAAGCCGGATTTCTCGGCATCATGCTGTTCGGCCGCGACCGGGTCGGGCCGGCCCTGCACATGGCGGCCTGCGCCGCCGTCGCCTTCGGTACGTTCTTTTCCGCCTTCTGGATCCTCAGCGTCAACAGCTGGATGCATACCCCTGCCGGCTTCTCGATCGACCCGCAGACCGGACAGTTCCTTCCGGAGGATTTCTGGAAAGTCATCTTCAACCCGTCCTTCCCCTACCGCCTTCTGCACACCGTGACCGCGGCCTATCTGACGACGGCCTTTATCGTCGGCGGCGTCGGTGCCTGGCACCTGTTGCGCCGGCGCCGGCGCCGTGAAGAGGCCAGCGCCGCAACCCGGACGATGTTCTCCATGGCCATGTGGATGGCGGTCATCGTCGCTCCCCTGCAGATCTTCCTGGGAGATCTGCATGGTCTGAATACGCTGGAACATCAGCCGGCCAAGGTGATGGCCATGGAAGGCCACTATCAGAGCTACCCGGATGGGGCGCCGCTCTATCTCTTCGGCATTCCCAACGATCGCGAGCAGCGACTTGATTATGCCTTCGGCATCCCGAAGCTCAGCTCTCTGATCCTGCGACACGAATTGAACGCCCCGATGGCGGGTCTGGACACCGTCCCCGATGCCGACCAGCCGCCTGTGGCAATCGTTTTCTGGGCGTTCCGCATCATGGTGGCACTCGGCTTCGCCATGCTTGGAATAGGGCTTTGGTCGCTTTGGGCGCGCTGGCGCGGCCGGCTCTTCGAGGACTCCGGCCTGCACCGTGCAGCCGTCCTCATGGCGCCTTCCGGACTGATCGCCGTTCTCGCCGGCTGGATCACCACGGAGGTCGGGCGTCAGCCCTTCACCGTCTACGGGCTGCTGCGCACCAGCGACAGCGTCGCGCCGCTCGCCGCACCAGCTGTCGGCGCTTCGCTCATTGCCTTCATCGTGATCTACTTCGCGGTCTTCGGCGCCGGCACCTTTTATATTCTGCGGTTGATGGGGCGCCCGCCGGTCTTCGACGAACCCCGGCTCAAGGATGTCAGCGACGGGCCGATCCGCGCGGCCGGCATCACTCCGGCCCCTGAGCAAACCAGCCGGCGGCCGCAAGATCCGAGAAAGGGAGAATGACCATGCCACTTGCCGATGGTGTCTCCTTCGATCTGACTTTCATCTGGGCATTTCTTATCGCCTTCGCGGTCCTCGTTTATGTCGTCCTCGACGGATTCGACCTTGGACTCGGCATGCTTTTTGCGGTCGAGCGTCGGCGCGGCGATCGCGACATCATGATGAACTCCGTCGCCCCGGTCTGGGACGGCAACGAAACCTGGCTGGTGCTCGGCGGCGGCGGTCTGCTCGCAGCCTTTCCCCTGGCCTATGCGTTGATTCTGCCGGCCCTCTATGCCCCCTTGACGGCGATGCTGCTGGCCTTGATCTTCCGCGGTGTGGCCTTCGAATTCCGCTGGCGCACAGAACGATGGCGCAGCGTCTGGGACATTGCTTTCATCGGCGGATCGACCGTCGCTTCCCTGGCGCAGGGGATCGCGCTGGGCGCATTGTTGCAGGGAATTGATATTGATGAAGGCGGGCGCACCTATGCCGGCGGCTGGTGGGACTGGCTGACGCCGTTTTCGCTGACTGTCGGAGTGGCCGTGGCCATTGGCTACATGCTTCTTGGCGCCACCTGGCTGATCATGAAGACAACGGATGGATTGCGCGAACGCATGCGTCGGCGCGCCTGGTTCCTCGGCCTCGGGACGGTCGCGTTCATCGGTATCGTCAGCCTCTGGACGCCCTTTCTTCAGGAGGGCTACTACAGTCGCTGGTTCCAAGGCTGGGGCATTGCTATGGCGGGCTTCGTCGCCCTCGCTGTCCTCGCCCTGGCCGCGCTTTTATTCCGCGCGCTGCACGTGCAGCGTCACGATTACTGGCCCTTCTTCATTTCTCTGGCGATATTCGCGCTGTGCTTCATCGGACTGGGCGTATCCATGTTCCCCTATATCGTGCCGACCGAGGTTACGATCTATGAAGCCGCGGCGCCCCGCAATGCGCAGATATTCATGCTGATTGGCGCCGGCATTCTGATACCGATCATCCTGGCCTACACCGCCTATGCCTACTGGGTCTTCCGGGGCAAGGTCGACCCCGAAGCCGGGTATCACTGATGTCTCATCCGAGGCACGAGGGCACAGCCGGACAGACGAGCAATGGCGCGCCCAATATCCGGGCACGCCGCCTTGTCTGGTTTCTGGCTCTCTGGCTGGCGGGCGTCGGGGCCGTCGCCATCCTCGCCTTCTTGATCCGGCTCTTGATCCCGTAGCGCCGACATACCGGGTACAGAATGTCGGGCTCCGGCGCATCGACTAACAGCCTTTCAGGCGTATCCTGGAAATACAGATGGCGTGCGGAAGCAGCTTATTTCTGAGCCATTTCGATCGTCATGCTGACCCGTCCCGTTGTCTCGACCGGGCCGGAACCGACCGGGGTCAGCGACGCGGTTGTCGTCATGTCGACGAAGGAGGGGAGGACGAAGCTGTTGCTCGCTGTCTCCCGCGCTTCCGGGGCAGGCGCAGGCTCTGTGACCGCCATTTCGGCCGGCGCGGTTGGCTCGAAGGGAACACGCTCGAAACTTGAAGCAAACTGGCGCGTGGCGGTGATCGCCCACTTGCGGCCGGACCGCTCGGCGACCTCTTCGGCAACGCAGCCAGCCTTCACTTCCGGCCCACGACGCGACACACGATCAAGGGTCTCCGTGATCGCCGCTTCGCAACGCTCGGCACTCTCGAAAGTCATTGCGGGCTGTGCCTCACGGCACACGAGGCCATTCTGCGAACAGGCGAGAACAGTGAGGACGAAAGCGGTGGCGGGCATGTTTATCTCCTTTGCCCCACCAACGCCGGAGCCGCCCACTCAGTTCCTCGGAATAATCACAGCACTGTCTTTTTTGCGTCTGCAATGAGGCAGAGGCTGGGAGGCCGCCATATTTCGCGACGTCGCGTCAGCCGCCGAGATTGTTCATGAAACCTGGAAACAGACCCATCAGTCCGACCAGGATGAGATAGAGCGCCACGATGTAGTTCAAAAGCCGCGGCACCACGAGAATGAGGATGCCGGCGAGCAGTGCCAGTAAAGGGGAGAGAGCCGTAACTTCCATGATCATGTCCTTGAATGTCACGAGGCGCCAGCGAATGGGCCGCGAGGAGGTTTTCGAATCGCCGCGACGTGTGCGGCCACGCCAAGACAACTGGGCTCACTGCGGGGTTTGGCAAGGCGGGACAGCGTGTTTCAACATCTCTACCGACCGCCGTTTCTCTAGGCTGGCGGACCTGGGGCAGCGCTCGCGGGCTCGCAGGGCAGGCGGCGGAAGGAGTTTCAGGCGGCGCCGCGCGCCCTTTTCATCCGGGCCCGGTTTTCGGCCTGTAATTGCGCGAGACGGGCATGCTCGGCTTTCAGGCGGGCGACGAAATCGACGATCTTGTCTTCCGGACTGGCCTGATCGCGGTGCCAGGCCTGCGTCGTCTCGACGATGACCCCGACGACATCGGGGAAGCAGCCGCAGCACCGTCCACGCTTGTGCAGCGCGTGATAGACCCGCAGGGGTGTGATGATCTGCCACGGATCATCGTCGAGAAAGCCACGCACGGTGGCTTCGATTTCCCTTTTTGCAATGATGTTGCACTGGCAGATCAGCATGGCCAAATCCGTTTCCCCAAGCCGCGGCGCCGCCGGGCTGAAATCGAAGAACTGCATAAAAGGGGATGAAACAGGAGTCAAATTCTCTTGTTTAGAAAGATTCCAGACTGCAGCCCGGTAAATTAAGGGGTCTCCGAGCGACGTTTCGAACTTTCAGGAGATTGGAAAGCTTTTTCGGTTATCGTGCCCTGCACCAGAAGGCATATAGGCGGCGTCGGGCGCGTGTTTGCCCGGCTCCTCTCAACTGCTATAGGGCGCCGGGGCTGGTGTTCGTGCAAACGTTCAGCCGCTGTGCCGCGCTGAAGACGGACGACAGGCGCCGGCCGCATCTGTGGGGAGACTGACATATCATGGCCGACAAGCTCGCCTTGACACCCGTTATCCTGTGCGGCGGTGCCGGCTCCCGGCTCTGGCCGATGTCGCGGGACTCCCGGCCCAAGCAATTCCACAGTTTCATCAACGACAAGTCCCTGCTGGTCAACACATTGGAGCGCGTTGCCTATCGCGGCAAGGGCATGGATTATCTGCCCGCGCGCATCGTTGGCGGAGCGGGATTCGAGGAATTGCTGGTCGAACAGGGCGAAGCCAGCATCACCGAAGTTGAAAAATACATCCTTGAACCGGCGATCCGCGACACGGCGGCGGCGATTGCTGCCGCAATCGTCGATCTTGCCCGTGACGATCCGGGTCGCATCATTCTCATCCTGCCTTCCGATCATGAGATCCCGGATTTCGCCGGTTTTCACCGGGTGCTCCGCACCGCCGCCGAGGCGCTTGCCGCACGCGGCGGCATCATGACCATCGGCATAGCGCCGACCCGGCCGGAAACGCAGTATGGATACATCGAGCGCGGCGACGGCGATGGCCCGATTTATGACGTCCTGCGCTTTCGCGAGAAGCCGGATCTCGGCACTGCACAGCGATTCCTGCGCTCGGGGCGCTTCTTCTGGAATGGGGGCATCTTCATGTTTCGCGCCGGCGAAATGGCGGCTGAATTCGAGCGCCAACAGCCGGATGTGTGGGGTCACGCCGCCGCGGCAGTCGACAACGCAACGCGGCATGACAAGTGCCTGCGGCTCGACCGGACGGCTTTTGAAGCGGCACCCAAGATATCCATTGATTATGCCATCATGGAAAAGGCGGAGAAAATCGGCGTCGTGGAAGCCAGCTTCGAGTGGAGCGACCTGGGCTCCTGGACCCAGTTGCACGAAGCATCGCAGCGCGATGAGCATGGCAATGCCCGCTTTGGCAACGTCCTGACCATCGATGTCAACAACAGCTATCTGCGTTCCGAGGATCGGCTTCTCGCCGTTGCGGGCCTCAACGACCTGGTTGTGGTGTCGCAGCCCGATGCCCTGTTGATCACCCATCGCGAGCGCGCCTACATGGTCAAGAACCTCGCTGAGATGGTGCGCGGCATCGATTGGCCGCCGCTTGCCGTGGCCCATTCGGGACGTCCGGTTCCCGCCGTGGCCAACATCCGCAAATGGCTGTTCGATCACGCCTTGCCGCGCTGGTCGACGAGCGGGATCGACTTCGTCGGCGGAGGTGTGCACGAGGCGCTCACGCACGATGGCACGCCGGCTGACCTCGGCTACAAGCGCCTGCGCGTGCTGGCGCGCCAGATCTACTGTTTCGCCCATGCCTCGATGATCGGCTGGGATGGCCCGTCGGATTCGGTGCTGCATCACTGCTTTGATACGCTGACCGGCACCGGCTGGCATGCCGATGGCGGCTGGATCCACCGCTTCAACCCGGATGGCAGCGTGCTCGATGACCAGCGCGACGCCTATGATCAGTTTTTCGTCCTGTTCGCGCTGGCCTGGCTGTGGCGCGCCAAGAAGTGGCCAGCGGCGCGGGAATGGGCCGATCGCACCCTTGAATTCGTCGATCAGCACCTCTCCGACCCTGTCGATGGCGGCTTTTTCGAGACGACCCGGCGCGTTGACTACCGCCGCGCCAACCCGCATATGCATGCGCTCGAGGCCATGCTGGCCTGGTACGATGCCACTGGCGAGAGGCAATTTCTCGATCGGGCCACCAAGCTTGTGGACCTGTTCCGGCGGCACTTCTTCAACGACGCGACCTGGAGCGTCACCGAATATTTCGGCCACGGCTGGAGCGAGAAGACCGGCGCCGATGCCCGCATCGAACCGGGGCATCACTATGAGTGGATCTGGCTGCTTTTGCGCTATGGGGAGGTCGCCGGCGATCGTCAGGTGCGCGACTATTGCCGCAAGCTCTATGCCACCAGCCACGCCTTCGGCCACTTGCGCGGCACGGATGCGGTCTGCGATCACATGGCCCCTGACGGCTCGCAGATGTCGGAAACTTCGCGTCTCTGGCCGCAAACGGAGGCTTTGAAGGCCGGCTTGCGGGTTCGCGCCGCTGGTCTGCCCGGCGATGAGACCCTGTTCATCCGCATGTTGGACGTCATCTTCAACCGCTATCTCACGGCGCCGGTCAAGGGTGGCTGGTATGATCAGCTTGACGCGCGCGGGCGGGTGATCTCCACCACCATGCCCACCAGCTCATTCTATCACGTCTTCTGTGCTCTGGTTGAGTATCTCGATTATGAGAAGGCTTTGCCGCCGGTGAAGTAAGCCGCGCGCGACGGCTTTCCAAGGCACTCAAGGGCAAAGTGGAAAGGATCTGCAATGGCCGCAAAATTCGGCACCAGCGGGCTTCGCGGCCTGGTCGAGGAACTTGCCGACGGGACCGCCGCGGTGCATGTCGCCGCCTTTGTCGATCATCTCAAGAGTAGCGGTCAGGTTGCAACGGGGGAGCGGATTTACATCGGCCAGGATCTGCGCGCCTCCAGTGCCGAGATCGCTGCGCAATGCATGGCCGCCGCTGAAGATGAGGGAATGCAGCCGGTTGATTGCGGCGCTTTGCCAACCCCCGCGCTTGCGGCCTTTGCCATGGCCCGGCGGGCGGCGGCGATCATGGTGACCGGCTCGCATATTCCCGCTGACCGCAACGGCATCAAGCTTTACCGGCCGGACGGCGAGATCGACAAGGCTGACGAGGCGGCCGTCGCGCAAGGCGTAGAAAAGCGCGACCGGGACCGTATGCGGGCCGCCCCGCGTCATAAGCCGCCGCACGAGGAAGATGCCGCGCTCGATGCGTTCGCGGCGCGCTTTGTCGGTTTCATCCCGGACGGTGCGCTGCGCGGCCGCCGCATCGGTATCTATCAGCATTCCACCGTCGGACGCGATCTGTTCGCCCGCATCCTCGCCCCGTCCGGGGCGGAGATCATCCCGCTCGGGCGCTCGGACATTTTCGTCCCCGTCGATACCGAGGCAGTCAGTGCAAAAACCCGCGAGCGTATCCACGACTGGACGCAGCACCACGGGCTGGATGCGCTGATTTCCGCCGATGGCGATGCCGACCGGCCGCTGCTGGCCGACGAAACGGGCACGTGCATCCGCGGCGATGCGCTCGGGCTGATCGGTGCGCGCCTTGTCGAAGCCGACTGCATCGTGACCCCGGTCACCTCCAACTCGGGCATCGAGGCAAAGACGGCTGCGCGCGTCATGCGCACCCGTGTCGGCTCCCCGCATGTCATTGCCGGCATCGAGACCGCGCGCGCCGAGGGCGCCGCCCGCATTGTCGGCTTCGAGGCCAATGGCGGGGTTCTTCTCGGCACGGCGGTGAACACCGGCGCAACACGGATGGACGCCTTGCCCACACGCGATTGTGTGTTCCCGGTGCTCGCTGCCCTCAGTGCCGCAAGACTGGCGGGCGGCACGCTATCGGCCCTCGTCGAGGAACTGGCATTGCCCGTCGCTTTCTCGGGGCGCATCGAACATTTTGCCACGGAAAAAGGTCAGAGATTGGTCGCCGAATTGACAAGTGACGCGGCGGCGCGCGCCGAATTTCTGGCGCCTTTCGGACGGGAAGAGGCGCGCGATAGCACCGACGGCCTGCGCCTGACACTTGCCGGCAATCGCATTCTCCACCTCCGCCCCTCGGGCAATGCACCGGAATTGCGCATTTACACGGAGGCGGAAAGCCAGAGCGCTGCCGAAAGCCTGTTTCACGAGGCTGAAGAGCGGGTACGCGCCTGGGTGCAATGATCAACAGGATCGCTATTTTTCTGGGACGCTGATGCCGCCAGCGTGGCAGCCACGTTGCGGGGGAGGGCTCCACCGTTCGGTTCGCACTAACCGCACCTGACGTCTATCGCACGGTACCAGCCGACTCGACCTGTGAATCGAAAAAACCCCGCTTTCGCGGGGCTTTGACTGGTGTTTCCGGACTGTCTCGGACAAGCCGATACAACAGTCTGAAACGAATGAATGGTGCCCAGAAGAGGACTCGAACCTCCACACCCTTGCGAGTACCAGCACCTGAAGCTGGCGCGTCTACCAATTCCGCCATCTGGGCAAGTCGGTGCGATTTAGGCGTTGCGCCGTCGCATGTCAATGCGGGAATCGGGCTTGCGAAGGAAATTCCGCGCTTGTCACCGAAGAGCGGCGTCAGGGTGCCTTGCAGCCCGCCGCCGTGCCGATTGACTCGACGCAGCCCTCGCGCCGGTGCTCAGCCCGGCGCCTGGGCGAGGCAGCGGCCGCTGACGCAGAAATCCGATGCGACGCGGCCTATTCGCCGATCTTCAAGGCTGCGATGAAGGCTTCCTGCGGGATTTCGACCTTGCCGAACTGCCGCATCCGCTTCTTGCCGGCCTTCTGCTTGTCAAGCAGCTTGCGTTTGCGCGAGGCGTCACCACCATAGCATTTCGCCGTCACATCCTTGCGCATCGCCGAGATCGTCTCGCGCGCCACCACCCGGCCGCCGATCGCCGCCTGGATCGGGATCTTGAACATGTGCCGCGGGATCAGATCCTTCAGCTTCTCGCACATGGCCCGGCCACGCTTTTCCGCCGCCCCGCGATGCACCAGCATCGACAAAGCGTCGACCGGCTCCTCATTGACCAGGATCGACATTTTGACGAGGTCCCCCTCGCGATTGCCGATGATCTGGTAGTCGAAGCTGGCATAGCCCTTGGAAATCGACTTCAGCCGGTCGTAGAAATCGAACACCACCTCGTTGAGCGGCAGTTCATAGGTGACCATTGCGCGGCTGCCCACATAGGACAGATCGATCTGCAGGCCGCGCCGCTCCTGGCACAATTTCAGGATGGCGCCGAGATAGTCGTCCGGCGTCATGATCGTCGCCTTGATCCAGGGCTCTTCGATCGATGCAATCTTGACGACGTCCGGCATATCCGCCGGGTTGTGCAGATCCAGCGTCTCGCCGTTCGTCATGTTCATGTGGTAGACGACCGAGGGCGCCGTGGCGATCAGGTCGAGATTGAACTCGCGCTCCAGCCGTTCCTGCACGATCTCGAGATGCAGCAGCCCAAGAAAGCCGCAGCGGAAGCCGAATCCGAGCGCTGCCGAAGTCTCCATCTCATAAGAAAATGATGCATCGTTGAGCCGCAATTTGCCGACAGCGGCGCGCAGATCCTCGAAGTCGCCGGCATCGACCGGGAACAGGCCGCAAAAGACCACCGGTTGCGCCGGCTTGAAACCGGGCAGGGCCGCCGCGGTCGGCTTCTTGTCCTCGGTGATCGTGTCGCCGACGCGGGTGTCAGCCACTTCCTTGATCGATGCGGTGATGAAACCGATCTCACCCGGCCCGAGATCCTCGACCATCACCATCTTCGGCGTCACGACGCCGACCCGGTCGACCGGATATCTGGCGTCGGTGCCCATCATGCGGATCGATTGCCCCTTTTTCAGCCGGCCGTCGATCACCCGCACCAGAACGATGACGCCAAGATAGGCATCGTACCAGCTGTCGACCAGCAGGGCCTTCAGCGGCGCCGTCGCATCTCCGGCCGAAGGCGCTGGCAAACGGTTGACGATCGCTTCGAGCACCTCTGCGACGCCAAGCCCGGTCTTCGCCGAGATTGGCACCGCGTCGCTGGCATCAAGCCCGATCACTTCCTCGATCTGTTCCTTGACCCGCTCCTCATCGGCTGCCGGCAGGTCAACCTTGTTCAGCACCGTGACAATCTCGTGGTTGTTGTCGATCGCCTGGTAGACATTGGCCAGGGTCTGCGCTTCCACCCCTTGCGAGGCGTCGACCACCAGGAGCGACCCCTCGCAGGCCGACAGGGAACGTGACACCTCATAGGCAAAATCCACATGCCCCGGAGTGTCGATCAGGTTGAGAACATAATGCTCGCCGTTGCGCGCGTCATATTCCAGGCGCACCGCCTGCGCCTTGATGGTGATGCCGCGCTCGCGCTCGATATCCATGAAATCGAGCACCTGCTCCTTCATCTCGCGCTCCTCCAGCGAGCCGGTCATCTGTATCAGCCGGTCGGCGAGGGTCGACTTGCCATGGTCGATATGGGCGACGATGGAAAAGTTGCGGATGTTGGAAAGCGGGGTGTCGGTCATGCCGGCGGATTTAGAGCACTTCGGGCGCGAAGGGAAGCCGCTTTCGTGCGCGCCTCAAGCCGGAGAAGCCGCGCCGGGCAGCTGACCCTGTTCGTTTCGCCGCTTCTTCAAAGTCGTCGTCAGCACAAGGAAATAGAGTGAGTAGAGCGCCACATGCCTGTCGACCAGAAAAATATAGTGCAGCATTCCGAAGCATACGGTCAGGCCGGCCAGCAGCCCGAGGTTTTCGCGCACATCTGCCGCACCGCGCCGCCACAGGCGAGCAAAGGCAAAGACAAAGAACCCGGTGCTCAGAAGGATACCGGCCAGGCCGCGCTGCAGACCTTCATCCAGGATCATGTTGTGCGTGAAACTGAACGGCTCCAGAACTGCGCGGTAGGCTGGCGGGCTGGCATCAAGGAGCGCTTCGCCAAGGCGATGACTGCCGACTCCGAGAACTGGATGATCGGCAAGTACTTCGGCCGCGGCGCGCCACTGTATCATCCGCAACGGCATGCCGCCGACCCAGCGGCCATCGACCCTCAGCCCGCTGATTTCCGATGCGTCCGATGGCGAGGAGGTCTGCGGTCCGGCCAGCGGTACAGCGCTATCCGACAAGACGCGCAGTTCATTCATCGTGGCCTCAAAGCGGGCGGTGGCAAACGGCGCCAACAGCCAGGCTGCCGCCAGAGCGGCCACGACCAGTCCGGCAAAAGGCAATCCCATCCGTCGCCGCCAGGCGGTGCCGCGAACGAGCCGCCAGAAATCGAACAGCGCCGCGATGGCAAAAACCGGCAGCACCGCACGCGTGCCCGTAACCACGACCGGCAGCAAAGCGAGATAGAAGGCGAGACAGGGAAGGCCGATCATTTGCGACCAGGTTCGCCGCAATGCCGCCGGCAGGCGGGCCAGAACGCCTCCGGCCCTCGCCACTCCGGGACGGACTGTCAAGCGAGACAGAATGGCGATGAAGGTGATGGAGAAGGCGGCATTTGCCGGGTTGGAGCCGAAGCCGTAGCGCTGGAGTTGTGCAAAGGCGGCGGCAAGCCCCCAGAAGAACAGCAGGATCAGACCGATGCGGGCGCCGAGCACGAGCCGCTCAAGCGGATCATCGACCAGCACCAAGCCCACAGCCAGGGGCGCCATTGCCAGATAATACAGCGGATAGGTCGCAAACCGCGGATCGGCAAGCAGGCTGCCATTGGCTAAGCCGATCAGCACCGAGCCGGCGGCAAACAGGGCTGCCGCAAGGAGATAGCCACGATCAAGTCGATTCAGACGCCACGGCCTGCCGATGATCAGATAAACGCCGACCCCGGCGAAGACGCCGAACAGATACGGTGCGATGGCAAGGTCAAGAACCATGGCCGCCATGGCAAGGCTCAACAGCACGGGATCAAGGCGTCGCCGCCACAAAAGGTGCCGAAACATCCGGCCGCGGCGAACTCGCCCGCTCACCCTGTAGGACCTGCAGGCGTGCGCAGTTGCCGCGCCTTCAGCCAGATCAGCCGGCTGCCGCGCTTTAGGAACCTCTGTGTTTCCACCATCGCGCGGAAGGGAAAGACGGTCAGGTAGCGCGATGCCGGCAGCTTCGCTTCCGCTGTTTGATGCTGGATCTGGGTCTCCATCCCGGTGCACTGGTCGACCGGAATCGGCACGATGAATGCCCCGCGCAGCCCATGCCGGAATTCGAGATCGAAAGCGATGTCCCATGCAAGTCGGATCGGCATTTCGCGCGCCAGCAGGGTTTGCGCGCAGCGCCGGTTGACGAGATAGGCCCCCGCACCTTTCTCGCGTGTCAGAGCGATTGCCATCTGGTAACGACCCACGAGAGGGCGGTAGGGCGCCCGTATCCCGGAATTGACCGTCGACAAACGCAACAGATCCCATTCATCCGCAGCGCCAAGCGCCGCTGTCAGAAGCTGCGGCAGATCCTCCGGCAGCCGGGCATCGTCCTCAAGGATGAGGGCATGCGCCGCTTCGCTCGCCAGAAACGCGCGCAGGCAGGCCACGTGACTGAGATAACAGGCGATCTCGCCTGCATGAAACCGCCGGCCATGCAACCGGCGATAGGCCGCCGCATCATAGCCCTCGACGGTTGGCCCGATACTGTTCTTGTCGACAGCACTCACCCGCTGGTAGGGCAGGCCGAGTGACTGCAACTGGGCATCCATGAAGGCCAGCCGTGCCGGTGCCCGGTCGAGATTGATCAGATAGCAATTCAAACCCTCGATCGAAGGCATCAGCATACCTCGCCCTGCCAGCCCTGTGGCCAGCCGCCCGCCTTCTTGCAAACGCCTTGTGTTTTGGCAAGGACGATAACGGTTTGTCCGGCAGGAGCCAGGCTAGTCAACCTTCCGCTCGCGCCATTCGATGGACTTGTAGTCGAAACCGAATTCAATCGTCGGCTTGACGATACGAAAATAGGGCGACAGATCGAAGTCACGCGGCGTGAACAGCGAGTGATGACGAATGTGCATGATCTCCCGCCGCGAATAGTCCGATTGCGCCGCCGCATGGCCGGGCAGGCGAACGATATCCGGCAGGATCGGATAGCCAACGGCTTGAAAGGCCTGTGCGATCAAGGAGGAGCAGATGGCCCGGGTCGGGTCGCCGGAGCCGAAAGCGAGCATTCGCCGCCGCCATGCCACGGGCACCGGGGGCGTGCCGAGCGAGTAGCGCAGCAGATCGAAGATGTTCTTCATGTCGTATTTCAGGCCAATCTTCGACACCATGAAGGCGACCACCCGGTCGCGGTCTTCCGGGGTCAGCCCGACCGGCCGACAGATGCGCGTGTTGTAGGTCGCGTATTTGCTCAACGGCACGGCGACGCAGCCCTCGCCCAGATTGACCTCGATCAGGGATGGCCAATCGTCTCGCGG
Source organism: Neohoeflea coraliihabitans (assembly GCF_019334345.1). Classification (GTDB taxonomy): domain Bacteria; phylum Pseudomonadota; class Alphaproteobacteria; order Rhizobiales; family Rhizobiaceae; genus Pseudohoeflea; species Pseudohoeflea coraliihabitans. The sequence goes on along the minus strand of NZ_JAHWQX010000002.1, from coordinate 949,373 downwards.
CTGATCGACGGGAGTTTCCGGGGCCGTCCCCCCGGATTGTGCGCCGGTTTCTGCGCCCGTCTCCCTGCCCGGACCTTCGGGCGAAGTACGCAGTGCGCCGCCAACATAGATGGCTGCATGCGAAAAGGTTGATTGAGTGAGATACTTGATCGACTGCGAGATGCGCCGGTTGCCCTCGACCAGCAGGATATCGCCCTCGCGCAAGGTGCGCGCCAGGGTTTCCGGATCGGAGGGCGTGTACGGCTCATACCCCGATGTCGGTGTATCAAGCCATCTGGCAATTAGCCGTCCGATGCGATCAAGAAGACTGTCGGTCGTTCTGGTCATTCTTTCGCTCATGCCCTGTCTTGCCGCGCTCGGCTCGATTGTTCAAGTTCAATGCCCTTCACGGCCCGCGCAAACGTCTGCCAGAGAGGCTTGACCGACAGGCCGTGATCGCTATTGATTAGAACAGTTCTAAACAAGAGGGCGCCATGTGGTCACGTTTCTTCGGTCTCGGCAGACGGTCTTTTGCCTCTCTCAGCGAACAGGAAGTCCTGGCCCTGGCCATCGCCTCGGAGGAGGATGATGCGCGCATTTACCTCGCCTATGCGGACACGCTGCGCGCGCAGTTTCCGCAATCAGCGCGCATTTTCGAAGACATGGCGGCTGAAGAGAATGTGCACCGGGAGCGCCTGATCAACCGGCACCGCGAAAAATTCGGGGAGCGAATTCCGTTGATTCGCCGCGAACATGTGCGCGGCTACTATGAACGCCGGCCCGACTGGCTGGTTCGCAATCTGGCGCTTGAGGAAATCCGCGCCCAGGCTGAACGCATGGAGGAGCAGGCGCACCGCTTCTACCTCGCCGCCGCGCAACGGACCGAGGATGCCGAGACGCGCAAACTGCTGGGCGATCTGGCGCTGCAGGAGAAAGCTCACGAATCGCTGGCGCGGCGGCTTGGCGACCGGCACACGCCGGAAGAAGTGCGCGCCGAGGAGGGGGCCACCGAGCGGCGCCAGTTCATCCTCACCTATGTGCAGCCTGGCCTTGCTGGTCTGATGGACGGATCCGTGTCCACCCTGGCGCCGATCTTTGCCACGGCCTTCGCCACCGGCAGCACGCACACCACATTTCTCGTTGGCCTCTCCGCTTCGGTCGGCGCCGGCATCTCGATGGGGTTCACCGAAGCCGCTCATGATGACGGGGTGATTTCGGGGCGCGGCTCGCCGGTCAAGCGCGGTCTGGCGTCCGGCATCATGACGGCGATCGGCGGCCTCGGTCACGCCCTGCCTTACCTGATCCCGCATTTCGGCACGGCCACGACCGTGGCCATCATCATCGTCTTCATCGAACTCTGGGCCATCGCCTGGATCCAGAACCGCTGGATGGAGACGCCTTGGAGCCGTGCCATTTTCCAGGTCGTTTTGGGGGGCGCTCTGGTCTTTGCGGCCGGCATGCTGATCGGCAGCGTGTGATCGCAACCGCCTGCTGCGATGCAAGCAGCGCTTTCCGTGCCGATTGCCGCTTGCCAGCCAGAATGGCGCACGGCTAGTGTGCCGGCGTTCGCATCATCGGTCGACGAAGCAGTGAGGTTTGCCATGTGGCAGGGTGTTTTTCCCGCCGTCACCACCAAGTTCAATGAGGACGGATCGCTGGATGCCGCCGAGATGGAGCGCTGCTTCGCGCTGCAGATCGAGGCAGGCGTCGACGGCCTGATTGTCTGCGGTTCGCTTGGCGAGGCGATGACGCTGGAGCCTGAAGAGAAGCTTGAAATCCTCGCGATTGCCCGCTCTGTTTCCGCCGGCAGACCGGTGCTCATGACCATTTGCGACAGTGCCACGGCGCGCGCCGCCCTGTCCGCTAGCAAGGCGACCGCCGCCGGCGCTGATGGCCTGATGGTGCTGCCTGGTGTGCCCTACAAATCTCTGCCCGACGAGACCCTGGCCCATTTCAAGGCGGTTCTCGACGCGTCCGGCCTGCCGGCGATGATCTACAACAACCCGGTGGCCTATGGCGTCGACGTCACGCCCGACATGTTCGAGACCCTGGCGGACGACGACCGCGTCGTCGCCATGAAGGAATCGACCGACGATGTGCGCCGCGTCTCGGAGGTGGTCAGCCGCTTCGGCGACCGTTTCGATATTTTCACCGGTGTCGACAATCTGGCGTTGGAAAGCCTGATGATGGGCGCAACCGGATGGGTCGCCGGCCTTGTCGTAGCCTTCCCGCATGAGACGGTGGCCATAACCCGCCTGGTCCGCGCCGGCCGCTTCGAGGAAGCGCGCGCCATCTATCGCTGGTTCCGGCCGCTCCTCGATCTGGATGTATCGCTGCGCCTTGTCCAGAACATCAAACTTGTCGAAGCACTTGTCACCGGCTCGAATGACCGGGTCCGCCTGCCGCGGCTGCCCTTGTCCGGCGCCGCCCGCAGCGCTGCCGAAGCCGTGATCCGGCAGGCGATGGACAATCGCCCCGATCTCTCGGCTCTGAAATTTTGATGCGCCACCGGCTTGTCTGATGCCAATTCCGGCTGATTGTCCTCAACCGCTCGGCGGGCTGAATTGATGATGTGGCCGCGGACCGGCTTGCTGGTCCCGTCCCGCCTGATGGCTCCGATGACCTTCGGTCTCGGTGTCACCATGACCATCGGCTACGGCACGCTCTACTACCCCTTCGCCATCCTCGGACCGGAGATCGCCCGCCATTTCGGCTGGGCCGACAGTTTTGTCTTCGGCGTGTTTTCCATAGCCTTGTTGTCCAGTGCGCTCGCAGCGCCACTGGCCGGGCGCCTGCTCGACCGCGTCGGTGCCCGCCCGGTGTTGATGCTCGGCTCGGCCCTCGTGGCAGCCTGCCTGGTCTGGCTGTCGCAGATATCCGGCCGTGCATCGTTCATCGCAGCGATTCTCCTCGCCGAGTGCCTCAGCGTCATGGTGCTTTACGATGCCTGTTTCGCGGCTTTGACGGCCATGCACGGGCTCAAGGCGCGCCGACACATCACCCATGTGACGCTGATCGCCGGCTTTGCCTCGACGATCTTCTGGCCCCTCATCCACGCTATGCTGACGGTGATGGACTGGCGCGGCGTCTTTCTGGTTCTCGCCGCGATCAATGCATGCATCGCCCTGCCGATCCACTGGCTGCTGCCCCGCTCCGGCCGGCAGATGGTCGCCGGCCTCCGCGCTCCGCCGCCGTCACCGAAGCTGCAAGTTGCCCAACCAGCCAATCCGCCGCAGCCCGGTCTGTTGCCGCCAAATCGCCGCTTGCTGCCTTATGTGTTGATGGCGCTGTCCTTCGCCTGCGGCGGATTTCTGATGTCGGCGGTTCACACCTCGTTCTTTCTCCTGCTTGGTGCCATCGGACGCGACGCGGCCCTTGCCGCCCTTGCCGGTGCCATCATCGGGCCGATGCAGGTTGGCGCTCGTCTCCTCGAACTTCTCTCCGGCGGCCGTGTCGCCGCCTCGCTTGTCGGACTGATTTCGAACGGCGCCATGGCGCTCGGCATCGGCCTGCTGGTCTTGGCCTGGGGCAATTTTGCAACGCTGCCGGTGATTGTATTCGCTGCAGCTTTCGGGATCGGGCAGGGGTTGACCTTCGTGGCGCGCGCCATACTGCCGGCGCGGCTGTTCGGCACGCACGGCTATGGGAGGGTCACCGGCAATCTTGCCGCCGTGCGCCTGGCCTTCACCGCTGCCGGCCCCTTTTTCACAACCATCTGTCTCGAAACATTCGGCGTCGGCGCAGCATTTACGCTGCTTGGCACGGTCGCTGCCGCCGGCCTCGTAACGGCCCTCGCACTGGTGAGTGTCGAACTGCGGCTTCGCCCCGAGGCGAAAAACATCTCAGCGGAAGAGGATCAATAGTCTGACAGGCCGTATCAGCGCACCGAACCGACGGTCAGTTCACTGCCGTCCTCGATCGTCACCCAGCGCCCGGCATTGGCCGAGGATTGCCGCTTGAGATAGCGATAGGGCGTTTCCGTCCACGAACTCACCTGATCATTGAGGTTGTCGAGGATATAGTCCCCTTCGGTGCTGCGCAGCGTCAGCACTGCGTGCCCCTCGCCGTCAGGCTTGCGCACCACAGTGATCAAGAGATCGGACGGCGAGAAACCCCGCTCGATCAGCATATGCCGCTTGAGCAGCACATAGTCTTCGCAATCACCGGCGATTTCGGGGTAGGTCCAGACTTCCTCGCGCCCGAACAGTTCAAGATCGGTCCTGGGCATCACCGACAGGTTCACCTGCTCGTTGACTTCCCGGACAATCTCCCAGCCGTAATCGGTCACCCGCGGTGCCGCGGCGGCCATGCCGAGTGGCTGACATTCCTCATTGTAGACCTTGCAGAACTCGTAATGGCCGATCGGTTGCGAGGTGATCTGGCCGATAACCATCGACTTCGCCCGGACGGTCATTGCCTCGCCGGGCGTTGCTTGCGCCTTCTTTCCAGGAAGCCCAAACAGGAGCCCGGCAGCCAGCCCGGCTCCTATGACGACGATTTTCGACAGCTGCCTCATGCCAGACTGTTCCCCCTGCAAACCCCCGATACTTAACGAAAGGTTAAGTTTTTCAGAGGCGGCCTGTCAATTCTGCAGGGGATCTCTCTTGCTTCTATGGTTACCGCCGGCGGGCGGGTGCGCTCAATTGGTCACACTGTTGCGCCATCCGCTGTTGCACCGGCGGCCTTCAATTGCTCGATGGCGCCGAGGATCGCGGCGATATCCGAGGGTCGCGACAGCCGGTGATCGCCATCGCGAATCAAGGTCAGTTCGACGCGGCTCGATGGCAGGTGCTCGACGAGCTTCAGCGCGTGCCGCCACGGCACATCGGGATCATCCATGCCCTGCAGGATGCGCACCGGCGCCTTGATATCGAGGATGCCGTCAAGCACGCGGTTCTTGCGGCCATCCTCGAACAAGGCCCGCGTGTAGATGTTCGGGTCCGGTCCGTAGGGCGTCGGCTCCTCGAACCGGCCATGCTCCGCCAGTGCGTCTTTTTGCTGGTCCGTCAGCTCCGGTTCCATCAGTTCCATCGTGAAATCCGGCGCCGGGGCGATCAGCAGCAAACCGGCGATCCGCTCCGCCTCGCCTCTGCGGGTCAGCTCTTGAACCATGCGCAGTGCGATCCAAGAGCCCATCGACGAGCCGACGAGTATCTGCGGCCCCGCGCTGAAACGCTCGAAAACCACAAGTGCCTCCTCGAGCCATCGCGAGATGGTCCCGTCCGTGAAAGCGCCGCCGGAGGCGCCGTGACCGGAATAGTCAAAGCGCAGGCAGGCACCGCCGCAGGCGGCCTGATGATCGCAGATCGCCTCGGCTTTCGATCCGGTCATGTCCGACCGATAGCCGCCCAGCCAGACAGTGCCGGCTTGTGCCGGATCCTCGCCACGGCGTCGCAGGACAGCGATTTCACGCGCCCTAGCGCCGTCCCCGACAGTCACGGTTTCCTCTTGCAATTGTTCCATGCTTTGTTTCTCCGATACTGGCCGGTTGGTCTTTCGCCCTCGCCATTCCGCGGGTCGCTGATGACAATCCGGCGTCCACCACCATTGGCAGGTGATTTTCTCCTGCAACCATGCTATTGACACCGGCGTTACATAGCGACATTGGCAATGGTGCGGAACAGCTTGAGGCGTTCCCATTGCCGATTCCGCTGTTCAAACCGATCCGATCAACATTCAGGAGACGAAGCCCATTCGCAGACCGTTCAGAGCGCCGCCGCCGACAAATGACGGCCCCCGCGCCAACCGTGATATCCGTGCACCCAATGTTCAGCTCATCGACGAAGAGGGCAACAACCAGGGTCTTATTCCCACAGCCGATGCGCTTGCGCGCGCCGAGGAGGCCGGTCTCGACCTTGTCGAGATGAATTCCAACGGCGACGTTCCGGTCTGCAAGATCGTCGATCTGGGGAAGCTGAAATACCAATCTCAGAAGAAGGCCTCCGAGGCCCGCAAGAAGCAGAAGACGGTCGAGATCAAGGAGATCAAGATGCGTCCGAACATCGACACCCATGATTATGAGGTGAAGATGAAGGCAGTGCGCCGCTTTTTCGATGACGGCGACAAGGTCAAGGTCACCCTGCGTTTCCGCGGCCGCGAGATGGCTCACCAGCAACTCGGCTACGAGCTTCTCCAGAAGGTCAAGGGCGATACCGAGGAGATAGCCAAGGTCGAGGCCGAGCCCAAGCTTGAAGGGCGCCAGATGATGATGGTGCTGGCGCCGCGCTGAGCGACCTGCCGCGATCCGGCAAGACATCTGACGGAAAAGGACCGCTGCGTGCGGTCCTTTTCATTTTCCGGGGAGAAACCCTTCGGAAAACGCCGGTCAGGGCAGGGAATGCGGGCTTGCATGTTGACCCCGATCCCCCTATAAGGCCGCGTCCGAACCGTCCGGCAGGGCATGCCGAGGCGGTTTGAAACGCTCGACGGTCCACTTCAGCCGTCCCAACCAAACACGATTGGCGTTCCAACGCGGCCTGAAGGGCTGGCGGCGCCTGCAAGGAGTAGCGAAATGCCCAAGATGAAGACGAAATCCTCGTGCAAGAAGCGGTTCAAGATCACCGCTTCCGGCAAGGTGAAATCCGCCCAGGCCGGCAAACGCCACGGCATGATCAAGCGGTCCAACAAGTTCATTCGCGACGCCCGCGGCACCATGGTTCTCGCCGAACCCGATGCCCGCATCGTCAAGAAGTTCATGCCGAACAGCCTTTGAGCTGACGGACCTGCTACCAAGGAGATCATGATATGGCACGCGTCAAACGGGGCGTCACCGCCCACGCCAAGCACAAGAAAGTTCTCAAGAAGGCCAAGGGTTTCTACGGTCGTCGCAAGAACACCATCCGCACCGCCAAGGCTGCCGTCGACAAGTCGATGCAGTATGCCTATCGCGACCGCAAGGCGCGCAAGCGCAACTTCCGCGCCCTGTGGATCCAGCGCATTAACGCTGCAGTCCGCGAACACGGCCTGACCTATGGTCGCTTCATCGACGGGCTTGGCAAGGCCGGTATCGAGGTCGATCGCAAGGTTCTCTCGGATATGGCGATCCACGAGCCGGAAGCATTCGGTGCTCTCGTCTCGGCGGCGAAGAAGTCGCTCGAATATCTTAAAGACGGAATGCCAAACGAGTTTGAAGGCGCTGTTCGCTAGACCGGCGCTTCCCCCGAAGGCATTCAATCTGACCAATCGGGATCCCGCGCCGGCACGACTGGCGCGGGATTTTTTTAGTGGGTAGCATGTACGAGAAGACCGACATTGCGGGAGAGACTCTGTCGCCGGAGGCCGCGGCAACGCTGGAGCATTTGCTTGCCGGCCGCGTCGAGGAGCGCATTTCGCGTGCTGATCTGGCCGGACATGTGGTCTGGATCAAGCGGTATGATCTCGGTCACAATCGCCTGATCAAGCGAAGCTGGGCGAGGCTTTCGGCTTTGATGCCGGTGCCCGCTATGCGCTCGTCACCGCCCCTCGACCCGGCCGGTTCGGTGCATCGTGAAACTCGAAAGATCCATGCATTTCGCCAGGCGGGCCTCGGTGTGCCCGATGTGCTCTTCAGCAACGACGAGACGCTTGTTCTATCGGATGCCGGACGCATCTGCGAGCGAGAGCTTATGCGCCTGGAAGCCGCCGGTAAGGAGGGCGCGTATGATGCGCTTCTCATTCGCCTGGCCAGCGCGCTGGGGGAGGTTCATCGCCGTGGGCTGTGTCACGGTCGTCCGCATCCGCGCGACATGTTTCTGGCCGCCGACGACCAGATCGGTTTTTTCGATTTCGAGGAAGAGCCTGAGGCGGTGATGCCGATGCGGACCGCACAGGCGCGCGACGTCTGGTTGCTGTTTCTGCAGATCTGCACCGTGGCCAGAACGCCGCAAACACCCGGGCTTGCCTTCGATGCCTATCTTGTCGACCAGCCGGATGGCATCCTGGACGAATTGCGGCGTTTTCTGCGCTTCCTTTCGCCACTCGTGCCGTTGCTCGGACCGCTCGAGCACCGTGTGCTGGGCAAGGACGCCCAGCGCGCATTGCGTGCCACGCGGTGTCTGCGGGACGCGGTCTCGCAAAGAAATACTGCGCCCCGGCGCCCGCACGGCGCACAAACCGGACAAGCCGGAGAGGAATGAGAATGACGGAACTGGCAGATCTCGAACAATCATTGATGACGCGTGTTGCCGATGCCGGTGATGAGCAGCAGATCGAGGCGGTGCGTGTCGCCGTTCTCGGCAAGAAGGGCGTCATCACCGAAAAGCTGAAAAGCTTGGGAAGCATGAGCGCCGATGAGCGCAAGACCGCAGGCCCGGCCATCAACACTTTGAAGCGGCGCATCACCGATGCCATCGCCGCCCGCAAGGCCGAACTCCGGCAGGCGGCGATTGCCGACCGTCTGGCCAGCGAAACAGTCGATATCACCCTGCCCGTGCGCGTTTCGCCGGCCGAAAGGGGGCGCATCCATCCGATCAGCCAGGTCATCGATGAGATCACCGCCATATTTGCCGATATGGGCTTTGCGGTCGCCGAAGGTCCGGACATCGAGACCGATTATTACAATTTCACGGCGCTCAATTTTCCGGAGGGTCACCCGGCCCGCGAAATGCATGACACGTTCTTCTTTCCGCCCGACAGCGAGGGAAAGCGCAAGCTTTTGCGCACCCATACCTCCCCGGTGCAGATACACACCATGGAGGCGCAGAAGCCACCAATACGCATCGTCATTCCCGGCAAAACCTATCGCCAGGATTCCGATGCCACCCATTCGCCGATGTTCCACCAGCTCGAGGGGCTGGTGATCGACAAGTCTGCCAATGTCGCCAACATGAAATGGGTGCTTCAGGAATTCTGCAAGTCGTTCTTTGAAGTGCCGTCACTGAACATGCGGTTTCGGCCATCCTTCTTCCCCTTCACCGAGCCGAGCCTCGAAGTCGATATTCAGTGTGATCGATCGAAGCCGGGAGAGGTCCGGTTCGGAGAGGGCAACGACTGGATGGAAATTCTCGGGTGCGGCATGGTGCACCCCAATGTGTTGCGTTCCAGCGGCCTGGATCCGGACGAATATCAGGGTTTTGCCTGGGGCATGGGCATCGATCGTATCGCCATGCTGAAATACGGCATGCCGGATCTGCGCGATTTCTTCGATGCGGACGTGCGCTGGATCGATCATTATGGCTTCCGGCCGCTCGATATCCCAACCCTGTTCGCCGGATTGAGTGGGTGATCGTCTGGCGAATGGTTCGGGCGGCATGAAAGGAGCGACACATGTGGTTTGAGGATTGGACTTCGCTGGCGGAGATCGCCGCCAAGGCAACGATTGGTTTCGTTGGCCTGGTTTTCATGATCCGCATCGGCGGCAAACGCCTGCTCGCCAAGTTGAACGCCTTTGACATGGTGATCACCTTCACGGTCGGCTCTCTGCTCGCCAGTATGATCGTCTCGGATACGGTCACCGTCGCCGAGGGTCTCGTGTCCTTGTGTGTCCTGCTCGGTCTCGCTGCACTGACCAGCTTCCTCGTCTCGCGTTCTTCGTTTTTCCAGACCATCGTGAAATCCGAACCGACCTTGCTGCTTTACGAAGGCAAGCCACTGGAAGCCAATCTGAAAGCTGAGCGCATTGCCGAAAAGGAATTGCATTACATCATGCGCAGCCACGGCGTCAGCGACCTGAAGAAAGTCAAGGCGATCGTACTCGAGACGGATGGTGATTTTTCTCTCCTCACCGATCTTGGAGACCGGCAAACCGGAGCGCTGGCCGTATCAAGGATAAAGCCGCCGTCCCGGCCCGAATGAATCGCAAGCGCTTTTGCACCCGCCGTTCGCATTAAGTTCAAGACAACTGGAACCGACCGATGAAATTCACCCTCTCCTGGCTTAAGGACCACCTTGAGACCGATGCCACGCTCAACCGCATCGTCGAGACTTTGACGATGATCGGCCTCGAGGTTGAGGCGGTCGATGACAAGGCAGCGTTCCGGCCCTTCACCATTGCCCGGGTCGTCTCGGCAGAACCGCATCCCGATGCGGACAAGCTGCAGATCCTGAAGGTCGATGCCGGACCGGACTGTAACAACGGTGCGCCGGTTCAGGTCGTCTGCGGCGCTCCGAATGCGCGCACAGGTCTGATCGGGGCCTTTGCCGCACCGGGCACCTATGTGCCGGGTATCGACATCACCCTCGGCGCGGCGTCGATCCGGGGTGTCGAAAGCTTCGGCATGATGTGCTCGGAGCGCGAGCTGCAGATGTCCGACAATCACGAAGGCATCATCGACCTGCCCGATGATGCCCCGGTCGGCACGTCCTTTGCCGCCTATGCGGGGCTCGACGATCCGGTAATCGAGATCGGCCTGACCCCTAACCGCCCCGATTGCACCGGTGTCTCCGGTATCGCCCGCGATCTGGCCGCCGCCGGCCTGGGCCGCCTCAAGAGCGGCGCGGTCGAAGCGGTCAGCGACGAGGGCGACTGCCCGGTCGACGTGCGTCTCGAGGCGCCGGAGCTGTGCCCCGGATTTGCCCTGCGGCTGGTGCGCGACGTCAGGAACGGTCCTTCGCCGGCCTGGATGCAGCAACGTCTGATGGCCATCGGCATGCGACCGATCAATGCGCTTGTCGATATTACCAACTATGTCACTTTCGACCGCGGCCGCCCGCTGCATGTCTTCGATGCGAGGAAGGTTGAAGGCAACCTCGTTGTCCGGCGTGCTCTCGAGGGCGAAGAACTTCTGGCGCTCGACGGCCGGGACTACCAACTCGGCCCCGACAACTGTGTCATTGCCGATGATCGCGGCGTTGAATCGATTGCCGGCATCATTGGCGGCGCCCATACCGGCTGCGACGAGACCACCACGGACGTGCTGATCGAATCGGCACTGTGGGATCCGATGAATGTTGCGCGCAGCGGCCGCGATCTCGGCATCATCACCGACGCCCGCTACCGCTTCGAGCGCGGCGTAGATCCGGAATTCATGGTGCCCGGCCTCGATCTGGCGACCCACCTTGTCACCGAATTATGTGGTGGCAGTCCGACAAAGGCGCAGGTCGTTCTCGGCACACCGACCGCTACCGACGGCACCATCGTAGGCAGCACCGGTCACCATTTCCGCGAGGTTGATTTTCCCCTTGCTGAAACCCGGCGTCTGACCGGGCTCGACGTTGGGCGCGAGGCCAGCATCGCCATTCTCGGGCGTCTCGGATTTGCGCCCAGGACAACCGACAACGCCAATAGTACGGATGCGGCCGCCTCCGAGAGCGTTCGCTTTATCGTCCCGTCCTGGCGTCCCGACGTGGAAGGCAAGGCTGATCTGGTCGAGGAAGTCATGCGCATTCACGGCGTCAACGAGATCGCTCCTGTACCCCTGCCCAGTCAGGGATCCGTAGGCACGCGCATCCTCACGACATTGCAGATCCGTTCGCGTCTGGCACGCCGGGCGCTCGCCGCGCGTGGCATGGCAGAAGCAGTGACCTGGTCCTTCATTCCCCACGCGCATGCCAAGGCCTTCGGTGGCGGCAAGCCGGCGCTCGCTTTGTCCAATCCGATCTCGGCTGACATGTCGGATATGCGCCCCTCGCTGCTGCCAGGCCTGCTCGCTGCCGCCGGTCGCAATGCCGACCGCGGGTTCGGCGACGTGGCCATGTTCGAGGTGGCGGGGACCTATGAAAGCGATAATGCGGACGGGCAGCGGCGGGTCGCCGGCGGCATTCGCCGCGGCACCGCGACCCTGACCGGTTCCGGACGAGATTGGAACGCCCCCGGCGAAACCGTCGGTGTCTTCGACGCCAAGGCTGATGCTTTCGCCGCCCTCGAGGCTTGCGGTGCGCCGGTTGGCAGATTGCAGGTCACGCGCGATGCTCCCGATTGGTATCATCCGGGCCGATCCGGAGCCATCAAGCTCGGTCCAAAGGCTGTGCTCGGCTACTTCGGGGAATTCCATCCCGCCGCGCTCGAAGCGCTTGATGTCACCGGACCCCTCTGCGGCTTCGAGATTTTCATAGACGCCATTCCCGAGCCGCGCCGCAAGGCGACCCGCACCAAGCCGGTGCTCTCCCTGTCGCCTTTCCAGGCCGTGCGCCGCGATTTCGCCTTTGTCGTCGGCACCGAAACCGCGGCTGGAGACATTGTCCGTGCCGCCGCCGGGGCCGACAAGCAGATGGTATCCGACGTCAAGGTGTTCGATATTTTCGAAGGCGAGAGCCTCGGGACGGGTCGCAAGTCGGTGGCCATCGAGGTGACGCTGCAGCCGCGCGACAGGACGCTGACCGACGAGGATCTTGACCGCATCTCGGCTGCCATAGTCGGCAGTGTCGAGAAGGCGACCGGCGGGACCTTGCGGAACTGACAGTCAAGATGAGGCGGCGGGATGCATCGCCGCTTCACTCTCCGGTGGCAGTTGGCGGGCAAGCTGCGCTATAAACCGGCAATCGTCCAAGCCGGTGAGCCGCAATGAACCTGATTCTCAATTCCGACAGCTACAAATACTCGCATTTCGCCCAGTATCCGCCGGAAACCGCGGCAATTTCGGCCTATATCGAGGCGCGGCGCGGCGGCGCCCATGAACAGGTGCTCTTCTTCGGATTGCAGATGTTTCTCAAGGAGTATCTGTCCCGTCCGGTCACCATGGCCGATGTCGATGAAGCGGAAGAGATGATACGGGCCCACGGCCTGCCGTTCCATCGTCAAGGTTGGGAGTTGCTGGTTACACGCCATGATGGCCGCCTGCCGCTGCTGATCGAAGCATTACCCGAAGGCACGCTGGCGCCCGTCGGCACACCGTTGGTGCAGGTGCGCAACACCGATCCCGATTTCTTCTGGTTGCCGACCTTCATCGAGACCGCCTTGCTGCGGGCCGTATGGTATCCCTCGACCGTTGCCACCGTCTCGCATGGCGTGCGCAAGATCATTGCCGGCTCGTTGCAGCGCACCTGCGACGACCCCGCCGGCATCCTGCCCTTCCGCCTGCATGATTTCGGTGCCCGCGGCACCACCAGTGCCGAACAGGCCGGAATAGGAGGCGTTGCCCATCTGGTCAATTTTCTTGGCACGGACACCGTTGCAGCCCTGGTCTACGCGCGCCGCTACTATCACGAGGAGATGGCCGGCTTCTCCATACCCGCGGCCGAGCACTCGACGATGACAAGCTGGGGCGAAGACCGCGAAACCGACGCCTACCGCAACATGTTGGCGCAGTTCGCAGCGCCCGGCAAAATGGTCGCCGTCGTGTCGGATTCCTACGATCTTTACCGGGCGGTCAAGACGATCTGGGGCGAAGAACTGAAAGCTGAAGTCGAGGCCTCGGGCGGCACACTTGTCGTGCGCCCGGATTCCGGGGATGCGACGCGCGTCCCGATCGATACCGTTGAAATGCTCGGCGAGATCTTCGGATCGACGGTCAACAGCAAGGGATACCGGGTTCTCAATCCAGCCGTGCGGGTCATTCAGGGCGACGGCGTCACGCCGGAAGCGATCCGCATTATCCTCGGTCGTCTTGAGGATCAGGGTTGGTCAGCGGAAAACATCGCCTTCGGCATGGGCGCCGGGCTGCTGCAGAAGGTCAACCGCGATACGCTGCGCTTTGCAATGAAGGCCAACGCCAGACAGGATGCGGCTGGTGCCTGGCACGGCATCAACAAGAACCCGAAGACCGATCCCGGCAAGGCTTCGAAGCGCTATCGGCAGGCCGTTGTCCGTGACGGCGACATGCTGCGAGCCGTCCCCTTGAAGGAAATCGGCGAGCGCCAGAACCTGCTGCGCCCGGTCTGGGAGAACGGCGCCTTGCTTGCAGATTGGAAGCTGTCGGAGATTCGCGCCCGCGCCAACCCCGAATGATTGGAACAGCCGTGACCGGGATCCTGGAAAGGAGATAATCCAGGCAGGCGCGCGCGGCGGCGTTACTCTCCCGGATCGGCGCGGCGGCGCAAGGCCCGATAGGCCGCGGATCGATCCGATTCGGCCGACACACTGGCGAAAACGAAACGAGAATAGCCCATATACGAAAAGGCCATTGCCGAGGACGAGGCGAGAATAAGCGCGATGTAGGGTGAGATCGTCGGGATGGCCAGCAACATCAGCGAATAGCTGCCGAAATTGATCCCCGCGGAAGTGACTCCGACGCTGCCATAACGCGCGCCCTCGGCAGCCAGTGAGCGTCCCGAGGCATCAAAAGTGAAGCGCCGGTTGAAATACCAGGTGCAGGCATTCGCCGCGGCGATGGCCAGCGCGCGGCCGAAATAGGGGCCGAACGAGGTGTAGCGCAACACGAAGTGCAGCACGGCGACATCGACGATAAATCCGATACTGCCGGCGACGCTGAAGAAGAAGAGCTTTTTCATGCGGCCTTTCTGCTCTGTGGAACCTTGAACGTTCTCGCCCCGGTCTGCCGTCAGCTCATGCTGTCCCATTTCGGCAGTCCTTTTCGGATCGACCGCGTTCTGCAATGGCCGTGGCGGCGCGCACCGGTCAGTTTCGGCTCGCCATTGCTTCATCACACAAATCCCGCGTTTCTGCGGCGGGATCGAGGTGACGGGCCCGCTTCACACCCGCAGAAGGGGCTGCAGGCGCGGGGGCAAAATAGCATCAGATTTGTCAGCATCAAGGCCCCTATCATCATGGACGCCAAGACCGGCTGCAAAAAAGACCGCACATAGTGCTGCGTCGGCGGCAGCAGGGCCTCCAGAACCAAGCGGATACGGCTGGTGGTTTCGCGGTTTACGATACTCAAACATCCTGTGGCTGCGGAGGATCAGGCAGCGCGGATCGGTTTCGCCCGACCGTCGTCTTCAGCATCCGCTTTTTCGTCCGCGGGGCCGTGGAAAGACGCAGGCAGACGGGCGTTGTCGCGCGCGCGCTGTCGTTGCCCGCCCAAAGCTGGCAGGGCCAGATAGACCATCCGCTTTTGCTCGACGCGGCCACGCGCCACCGAATCGAGAATAATTCCGGCGGCGAGGACCACAAGGGCCATTAACATCAGACCGATTGCCAGCATCCAGGTCGGCAGTTTCGGCACCAGGCCGGTCGCGAAATATTCACTCACCACCGGGACCATCAGCACGATCGACAGGGCCGACATTGCCAGGCTGATCGCGCTGAAAAAGGCAAAAGGACGCGTTTCCTTCATCAGCATGCTGAGCATCCAGAGAATCTTGCCGCCATCGCGCCATGTCGACAGCTTGGATGACGAGCCTTCCGGGCGGCGACCGTAATCGAGCTCCAGCTCGGAGACGGGCAGCCGCAATGATGAAGCGTGCACGCTCATCTCGGTCTCGATCTCGAAGCCGTTGGAGATCGCGGGAAAGCTCTTCACGAACCGACGGCTGAAGGCACGGTAGCCGGAAAAGATGTCAGAGAAATCCTTGCCGAAGATCGCACGGTAAAGGCGGTTGAACAAGGCGTTGCCCAAAGCATGGCCGCGCCGTCCGGCATCGCGCGTCACATCGCGGCGCGTTCCCACAACCATATCGCTGCCTTCGGTCAGCAGCGTGCGGATCAGGTCGGCCCCGTCTTCCGGTGCGTAGGTGCCGTCGCCGTCGGCCATCAGATAAATGTCCGCCTCTATGTCGGCAAACATGCGGCGCACGACATGGCCCTTTCCCTGGCGCGTTTCGCGCGTCACGAAGGCTCCGGCAAGCGCGGCCCGCAGTGCCGTCTGGTCATCGGAATTGTTGTCGTAGACATGGATCCGCGCCCCTGGCAGAGCTGTGCGAAATCCTGCAACCACCGCCGTGATCGTTTCGGCCTCGTTGTAGCAGGGGATCAGAACCGCAATCTCCAGTCCGTCCAGCAAACCGTCTTTCATCATGCGCTCCCAACAACGGCCCGTGCCGTGAATGGGTTTTACTATTTCTTGAGAAGGTTAAGGCTAGGTTGCGCGCGTCGAAAAACCTTGGCCGTGACAGTCCGCAGATGGCCTGCCCCATTCAGGAGGGAGACGCCCTTGCCGCATCAAATCGACGTCGCCCCGGCCTCGGCCGCGTCCCCTCTGTCGCGTCCCCCACACCCTGCGAATGCTTCCGCCGCTCGCAATGTGCTGAGCGATCTGCACCGGCCCGTCTGGATCGTCTTCACCGCTTTTGTCATCGCCTGCGTATTGCTGTCAGTGTTTTCGTTCTCGGATTACGTCGGCCAAGACAATGACGATGTGATGCGGCTCGTTCAGGTTCGCGACTTGCTGGCCGGTCAGGGCTGGTACGACCTCATCCAGTATCGACTCGGGCTGGAAGGCGGCACCCTGATGCACTGGTCGCGGCTGGTCGACCTGCCGATCGCCTTGCTCATATCCCTGTTCTCGGTCGGACTGGAACCGCTTCAGGCCGAAGCGGCGGCGCTGTTCGTCTGGCCGGTGCTCACCGCCCTGCCGCTCTTTTATGCTCTGGCAGCCGGAGCGGCTGGCGTGGCGGCGCCCGAAAACCGCCGGACAACGGTCGTGCTGGCGCTTCTCGCCGGGTTGTTGTTCACACTGATGGTCAGTCGCTTCCAGCCGGGCGGCATCGACCATCACAATGTGCAGCTGGTGCTGTACGCGATCATTGCCGCCTGCCTGGTGCAGCCGGGATATCCGGCCAGGGCGTGGCGACTGGCCGGCGTCGCCGCGGCTTTGGCAATCGCCATCGGCGCCGAAACGACACCACATGTCGCGCTCGCCTGCGCTGTGGTTGCCGTGGCCTGGTTGATCGCCGGACCGGCGGCACGATCGGCCACCCGAGCTTTCGCGCTGGCGATGGCGGCTGCGCTGACGCTGGTCTATTTCGTGACGGTACCGCCCACCGCCTACGCTTTCGTCACATGCGATTCGCTGTCGACGGGCTTTTACAGTCTTGGCGTTATCGGCGCGGGCGGGCTGTTTCTTGTCGCTTCTACGCTGTCGGCGAAATCGCTTCCCGTTCGCGCTGCCGGCTTGGCCGCTGTCGCCGCAACAACGGCGGCAGCCGCAGTACTGGTCGCGCCCCATTGCCTGGGAAATCCGCTGGCTGGTCTCGACCCGTTGCTTGAGACTTTGTGGCTGTCGCATGTCCATGAAGCCCAATCGGCATTCGATTTGCTGGCGCGCGATCCCTGGCGGCTGCCCGGCGACTTCATGGTCCCGGTGCTGGCCTTCATCGTTCTTGGCGTGCGTTTGGTCCAAGGGCGCGCCGGCTTCGCCGATGCTGTTCTCGCGGCGTTGATCGTGATGTCCTTTGCCATCGCATTGGTTCAGCTGCGCGGCGCTGTCTTTGCCAATCTTCCGGCAATACTGGTTCTTGCGCCTCAGGTGGCGCGGCTGCGGGCGCGCTATCGCCGCGATCCCAGCCGGCTCTCGTCTGGCTTTGCCTTTGCGGGGATGGCTTTGATCTCGCTGCCGATCGTCTGGCACATCGCCGCGACCCTGGTGCAACTCGCTGTTGCGCAACTGAACGGCTCCCCGATGCCGATTGACAAGGCGGCTGCCGCCGAAAAGCCGGCCTTGTGCCGCAGCGAAACGGCGTTGAAGCCGCTTGCCAGCCAGCCTGTCGGCGTTGTTGCCTCGCCATCCAATCTCGGTGCGTCGATCCTCCGCTACTCACCGCACCGTGTTCTCGCCGCGCCCTACCACCGCAATCAGGCGGGCATGCTGGCCCAACTCAGGATAGGAATGAGCGGATCCGGCGACAGCCTTGCGCAATTGCGTTCTGCCGGTGTGACGCTCGTCGCCTTCTGCGCCGCCGATCCGGAGACCGGCTTGCTCGCCGCCGAGGCGCCCGACGGGCTGTATGCGCGTCTTTTAAGGAATGACCTGCCGGCCTATTTGCAGCCGGTAGGTAAGGAAGCCGGCAGTCCCTTGCGTCTCTTCGCGGTCGTCACGCCGCCTGTCCCGCGATAGATAACGTCCCGCTCTCGCCACAGCGTTTGTGCGCCGAGAGCGGAGTTCATCATAGAGGCAGCGGTTTCAATGCCGACCGCCAGGCGCTATTCTGCGTCCAAGTGATTTGCCCTCCCCATGGAGTTCGCTGTTGAATTCGACCTTTATCCTGCAGTGTGCCGGCCGTCTGGCGCTGATCGGTACACTCATCGCCGCCCTGACGGCCGCCGCCGCAGCCGACAACGCTGTGCCGGCCAAGCAACTGTTCGGCGCCGCCTCTCTGCCCGCCTCGCTTCCGGCCCAGCCCTATGGTTTTTACACCAAGGGGTGTCTGGCGGGCGGTGTCGCGCTTCCCACCGACGGACCCACCTGGCAGGCCATGCGCTTGTCGCGCAACCGTCGCTGGGGACATCCTGATATGATTGCCCTGGTCGAAAGACTGTCGCGCGAAGCAGCCGCCGAGGATGGCTGGCCGGGCCTGCTTGTCGGTGACATTGCCCAGCCGCGCGGCGGACCGATGACCTCTGGACACGCTTCGCACCAATTGGGCCTCGATGCGGATATCTGGCTCAATCCGATGCCGGCGCAGCGCTACACCAAGGAACGGCGCGAATCCGTCTCCGCGGTCTCGATGCTGAAGGAGGGGACGCTCCACGTCGACCCGGAGAAATGGACCACGGCGCACGCGCGTCTGTTGCTGCGTGCCGCCAGCTATCCGCAAGTCCAACGCATATTCGTGCATCCTGGCATCAAGAAGAAGCTTTGCGACACCTGGGAGGGAGACCGCACCAATCTTGGCAAGCTGCGGCCCTATTGGGGGCATCATTACCACTTCCATATTCGCATGCGCTGCCCCGATGATGCGGTCAACTGCCGGCCACAGGCCGGCATTGGAAACGGCGACGGATGCGGCAAATCGTTGGCCTGGTGGTTTGGCGACGAGCCGTGGAAACCGGCTGAGCCGCCGAAAAAGGGGCAGAAGCCGAAACCGAAACCGGAAATCCGGCTCGCTGACTTGCCAGGCGCCTGCGCGCGGGTCATCGATGCCGGCGCACCGCCGTCGGCGGCTGCCGCGACCTACGGGATCGGCTATGCCAACCCGCCCGAATTGCGCGAACAGAGCGGAGCGGCCCCGGTCGATATCCCTGTTCCCACGCCGCGGCCGAAACCGTGAGTGGCGGTCTGCATGGCGGGATCGCGGCAGCACCCCTCTTTGGGCCGTGCGCTGCAAAGCATAGGGACGGAACCAGGACTTCGGACGAATTGGTGCATCAATATGCACTCATGAAAGGGATGGATCACCATGCAACCGGGAGGTGACGACAGCGCCATCGCTTATCCCATACTGATCGGCGATATCGGCGGCACCCATGCACGCTTCGCGATCCTGGTCGATGCCTATGCCGAGGCCAGGGAATTTCCGGTCCTGCGAACCGAAGACTATCCGTCGATCGACGCCGCTATCCAGGAGGGCGTCCTCGACAAGACGTCGCTGCAGCCTCGCTCTATCGTTCTGGCCGTTGCCGGGCCGATGCGCGGCGGCGAGATCGACCTGACCAATTCACCCTGGGTGGTGCGACCGCGAAATCTCATCGCGGAACTCGGCTTTCGCGATGTCACGCTGATCAATGATTTCGAGGCGCAGGCAATGGCGACCACTTCGCTGGAGCCGGAATATCTCGAGAAAATCGGACCGGGCAGCGTCAAGCCGGCATCTGCGCGCGTCATCCTCGGTCCGGGCACCGGCCTCGGTGTCGCCGGCCTGATTCATGCGCGCCATACCTGGTTTCCCGTGGCCGGCGAGGGTGGGCATATGGATATCGGACCGCGCAGCGATCGCGATTTCCAGTTGTTTCCGCTGTATCAGCGCATCGATGGCCGGGTGTCCTGTGAACAATTGTTGTGTGGCCGCGGCCTCGTCAACATCTACCGTGCCGTCTGTGCCCATGCCGGGCAGTCTGCGAGTGCGCAAGACCCAGCCGAAGTGACCGCCGCCGGCCTTGACGGGAGCGATGACGCGGCGGTCGAAACACTGCAGCTGTTCGCCACCTATCTTGGCCGGGTCGCAGGTGATCTGGCTCTGGTCTTCATGGCGCGGGGCGGGGTCTACCTCTCTGGCGGCATCGCCCGTATCATCCTGCCCGTCCTGCAGCAGCCGGAATTCCGCGCCGCCTTCGAGGACAAAGCGCCTCACAGCAGCATTCTGCGCGATATTCCGACGTTCGTTGCGACCCATCCGCTGGCTGCTCTGAGCGGTCTGGCCGCCTATGCCAGAACGCCGGCGCGCTTTGGCGTAATGACCGAGGGCCGGCGATTTTCTGCCTGAAGCCGGAAGGAGCGGGCAGCGCGGCATCTGGTCGCGGCCACCGCTCAGGCCCCTGCAGCGCCGGATTTAAGCCCGACGTCGACGCTGGCTGCCAATGTCGGACGGGCATAGGCAAAACGCAGCAAACCGTCTATAGAACCCGCCGATAGCTGCCACGGGCCGGATGGCCGGGGCGAATCTTGGCTGCTGCCGAATTGGAAAGTGCTTCTGGTGACGTTGTTGAAGTTCCGTGTTCGCAGAAATCGGCCGGTCGAACTCGAGACATTGCGGGAGATCATCGCGCGGATCATGCGCGAGACGGGCCGCAACTATGTCCGTCAGTACACCATTGCCATCATCAGCATGCTGGTGGTGGCCGCGACCACGGCTTTCACGGCGTGGATCATCGAGGATGTCGTCAACGAGGCCTTCGCCAACAAGAACGCCGATGTCGTCTGGATGATCTGCATTGCCGTTCTCCTCGCTTTTCTGGTCCGGGGCGCGGCGGCCTATGTGCAATCGGTGACGCTGGCCGCCGTCGGCAACTCGATAGTGGCGCATTACCAGCAGCGCCTGATCGATCATCTCGTCAGCCTGAACATGACGTGGTTCTCCACGACCCGCTCGGCGCAGATCGCCGCTCAGATCGCCCAGAATGTCGGCGGCGTGCGCGATGTGATGAATCTGACAGTGACCTCTCTTGCCCGCGACCTGATTACGCTTTTCGGCCTGATCATCGTCATGGTCATCAAGGAACCGGTGCTGTCGATGATGTCGGTGCTGATCGCGCCGCCGGTGGTACTCTCGCTGCGCTACATCGCCAAGCGGCTGCGCGGGGCGACGCGCCAGGCGGTGGAACTGAACACCCGCGTGCTTGGCGCCATGCAGGAAAGCGTCCAGGGGATCGCCATCGTCAAGGCCTTCACCATGGAGGAGCAGATCTCGGCGCGCACCGGCCAGTTGATCCGCGCCGCCGAGGAGCGCAACAACCGCATCGCCCGACTGTCCGAGCGGACATCGCCGCTGACCGAGTCGATTGCCGGCATTGCGATCTCCGGGGTCATCGCCTACGCCTCGTTCCAGACGATCTACGGCGACGAGTTGCCCGGAGCCACCTTTGCCTTCATCACCGCTCTGCTGCTCGCCTACGATCCGGCGCGCCGTCTCGCCCGGCTGCAGGTCAATCTCGAGCGCGCCGCAGTCAATGCGCGCATGCTCTACGAGATTCTCGATACCGAGCCGGGGCAGGCCGATCCGCCGGGGGCTGCCGACCTGGAGGTTGAGGCCGGCGGCATTGAGTTCGACAATGTCAGTTTTGCCTACCACGACGGCGAAAAGGTGCTGGACGGCGTCAGTTTTACCGTCGAGCCCGGCCGCATGACCGCCGTTGTCGGTCCCTCCGGAGCGGGCAAATCGACCTTGATCAATCTTCTGCCGCGCTTCTACGATGCGCAGGAGGGCCGCATCCTGATCGACGGTACCGACATCACCAGTGTCACCAAGCAGTCGCTGCGCAAGAATATCGCCTATGTCTCGCAGCAGCCCTATCTCTTCGAGGGCACCATCCGTGACAATATCCGCTATGGCCGCCCGGAGGTGACCGATGCCGAGATAGAAGAGGTGGCCCGCCTGGCGCAGGCGCATGACTTCATACTTGCGCAGCCCAATGGCTATGACACGCCGCTTGGTGAAAACGGCGCCAATCTTTCCGGCGGTCAGCGCCAGCGGCTTTCAATCGCGCGTGCCCTCGTGCGCGACGCCCCGATCCTGTTGCTCGACGAAGCCACATCGTCCCTCGACAACGAATCCGAGGCGCTGGTGCAACAGGCTCTGGAAACGGCGATGGAGGGACGTACAGTTCTTGTGATCGCGCACCGGCTGTCGACCATTTACCGGTCGCACATGATCGTGGTCATCGAGAATGGCAAGGTGGTGCAGACCGGGACGCACGAGGAACTTGCCGCTCGCGACGAGGGCGTCTATGCGAGACTCCAGAAATTGGCCGGCGACAACGCCGTTCCAGGTGAAACAGAAAGGGAGCCGGGTGCTCCGGAGAAGACCCTATGACTGAGAACGCCGGCAACATGGGACTGGTCGTCGTTGGCGCCGCCGGGCGCATGGGCCGGTCCCTGATCGAGACGATCGCGGCGATGGATGGCGTGTATCTCGCTGCTGCGCTTGAGCAGCCGGGGAGCGCCGCGCTTGGGTGCGATGCCGGCGAGCTGGCCGGCTTGCCGCGCAACGAGGTGCTCGTCACTGACGATGCCGCCACCGCCTTTGGCAAGGCTGAGGGTGTGGTCGATTTCACCGCGCCTCAGGCTTCGCTGAATTTTGCCGCACTGGCAGCCGAGGCCGGCATCGTCCATGTGCTTGGCACAACCGGGATGGGGCCGGACTGCGACGCACCCTTGCGCAGCGCCGCCGATCGCGCCTGCATCGTCAAATCGGGAAATATGAGCCTCGGCGTCAATCTTCTTTCCGAACTTGTCGAACAGGCCGCCCGGGCTTTGGCAGCCGCGGACTGGGACATCGAAGTGCTCGAGATGCACCACCGGCACAAGGTCGACGCACCGTCGGGCACCGCCCTGCTGCTCGGCGAGGCCGCTGCCGCGGGACGCGGGATCGCCCTGGCCGACCATGCCGTCCGCAGCCGCGATGGGCAGACCGGCGCACGCCCGGACCAGGCAATCGGCTTTGCCACCTTGCGGGGCGGCTCGGTTGTCGGCGAACACGAGGTTCTGTTTGCCGGCGAAGGTGAAATGATCGAACTCACCCATCGCGCGCTCGATCGCTCGATCTTTGCGCGCGGCGCCGTCAAGGCCGCGCTCTGGGGACGCGGCAAGTCGCCTGGCCTGTACTCGATGCGCGACGTCCTCGGCCTTTCGTCTCCACGCTAAACCGTCAAAGGAAACACCATGTCCGGCACTCTCGTTCTTGTCCGCCACGGGCAAAGTGAATGGAACCTGAAGAATCTGTTCACCGGCTGGCGCGATCCGGCATTGACCGAGAAGGGCATTGCCGAAGCCAGGACCGGGGCTGCCGCCTTGAAAGATCACGGTCTGACATTCGACATTGCCTTCACCTCCGTATTGACGCGTGCCCAGCACACGCTCGATCTCATCCTCGAAGATATTGGCCAGACGGGGCTTGAAACCATTCGCGACGAGGCTCTGAACGAGCGGGACTATGGGGATCTGTCCGGGCTGAACAAGGATGATGCCCGCGAGAAATGGGGTGAGGAGCAGGTGCACATCTGGCGCCGCTCCTATGATGTGCCGCCGCCCGGCGGCGAGAGCCTGAAGGACACCGGCGCACGCGTCTGGCCCTATTACATGACTGAAATCCTGCCACGCGTGCTTTCGGGAAAAACCGTTCTGGTCGCCGCGCATGGCAATTCGCTGCGCGCCCTGGTGATGGTCCTCGACCGGATGGGGCGCGATGAGATCACCTCGCTCAACCTCGCCACCGGCGTGCCGATGGTTTATCGCCTCAATGCGGATTCCACCGTGGCCGAAAAGACGGTCCTGGGAGACATGTCCGCCGCCCATTGACGCCGGGCACCATTGATCACCGGGGAGAGGCGGGCGCCGCACCCGGCGGCCGTCGGGCGCGCGACAATCAGCAGGCCTGCTGCGAGGCCGCGGCCACGCGGCCCGTTTCCCAGCCAAGCATGGCGCGCTTGCGCGTCAGCCCCCAGTGATAACCGGTCAATGCACCCGATTTTCCGAGGGCCCGGTGACACGGCACGACGAACGAGATCGGATTGCGGCCGATCGCTGCACCGACGGCGCGGGCCGCTTTCGGCTGGCCGATGCTGCGCGCCACATCGGCATAGCTTTGCGCCTGACCAAGCGGGATCTGCAGCAGGGCCTGCCACACCCGCACCTGAAAATCGGTGCCGATGAGCACGATCCTCAGCGGTTGATCGGCGCGCCAGTTTTCGGGTGCGAAGATCCGCGCGACATAGCCGGCGGTGGCCGCATGGTCATGCACCAGGCGCGCCGCCGGCCAACGCCGTGCCATGTCATCGAGCGCCGCATCCTCGCCGTCTGGATCGGCAAATCCGACGCCACAAAGGCCGCGCTCGGTAGCCATCACCAGCGCTGTGCCGAAGGGTGAGGGATGAAAGCCGTACTGAATTTGCAGCTGTGCGCCCCCGGATTTGAAGTCGCCGGGACTCATCGCTTCATGCGTGACGAATAGATCATGCAGGCGTCCCGGACCCGAAAGGCCCAGCTCGTGGCTCGCCTCCAGGAGCGGCAGGCGCTCTTCGCCGATCAGCCGGCGGGCGTGATCAAGCGTGACCGCCTGCAGAAACGCTTTCGGGGAGAGGCCAGCCCAGCGACTGAAGGTGCGTTGCAACTGCGCGGGGGCAATCTGCAGATCCGCGGCCAGTTCCTCGAGCGTCGGCTGACTGCGGTAATCAAGCGATATCCGCTCGATGACATGGCTGATAAGGGCGTAATCGTTCCCCTCGGGCGTAATCTCCTGGTCCAGTCGCAACGGGATCGTCATGGCGTTTCTCCTTCACGACCGAGACAACCATATTGATTCGCCCGCCGCCACCCGATTCCGGCACCGCAGAGAGCCCGGCACCGGGCGTTCGCGTTGCTATCGTCCATGCACCCGCGCCAGTGCCGATGAGAAGGCCGCGGCGAAGCTTTCCTTGTCTTCGGGATTGAGAAAGGCACCGATCGCCGTTCCGCCTTGATGCCGTTCTGACACCCGCATCGCAACGATCCCGATCTCCTCGTGCCGTTCCACTGAAAAGCGTGCCCAGAACGGATTGCAGCGAAAGGCGCTGCGCCGCCCGGAGGGTGTCAATTTCTCGACCAACACCTGGGTTGGCGAAACGCGAACATACTCACGCGCGCGTCCGGCGCGGCCGTTGAGCCAGAAGGCGCCATACAGGAGGACGAGGTCGAGGCCGAAGAATCCGGCCACCGGCCAGGCCCCGGCCGCGACAAAGACAACGAGGTGAAAAATCGTTACAGCGAAGGTGAGCACGACCAGCACCGCCAGACCGGCGCGGCCAAGCGAACGATAGGGGCTGAGGACGGCTTCGAACACGGGTTTGTCAGTCATGGCACGGCACCGATTGCAAAGCGGCTGGGGCAGAACGTATAGACAGAAGGATGGATAAGCCGACCTCAAAAAACAAGAGCAATAAGCCGGTTCGCGCAGTGCGCCCGCTTCGGCGCCCCCGCATCCCCTACACCCGGGCCGAAATTGCCGAGATCTTCCGTCGCTTCTCCGTGCAGAGGCCGGAGCCGAAGGGCGAGCTGGAACACGTCAACCCCTTCACACTCGTCGTCGCCGTGGCACTTTCCGCGCAAGCGACCGACGCCGGTGTCAATCGCGCCACGCGGGACCTCTTTGCCGTCGCTGACACTCCGGAAAAAATGCTGGCGCTCGGCGAGGACCGGGTGCGCGAGCACATCAAGACGATCGGTCTCTTTCGCAACAAGGCGAAGAACGTCATCGCCTTGTCGCGCAAGCTTGTTGATGAATTTGGTGGCCAGGTGCCGCGCAGCCGCGAGGAACTGGTCACTCTTCCCGGCGTCGGCCGCAAGACCGCCAATGTCGTCCTGTCCATGGCTTTCGGCATTCCAACCATCGCGGTCGACACCCATATTTTCCGTCTCGGCAATCGTCTGCGCCTGGCACCGGGAAAAACGCCGGACGAGGTCGAGGCGGCGTTTTTGCGGATCATCCCCGAGACCTATCTGTTTCACGCCCATCACTGGCTGATTCTGCACGGCCGATATGTCTGCAAGGCGCGCAAGCCCGATTGCGAACGCTGCATCATCGCCGATCTGTGCAAGTCAAAGGAAAAGACCACCGACATCCCGGCGCCGCTCACGCCCTTGCCGCCGCAGGAGATCGGCGGCTCTCAGGGCGCTGTCTGACAGAATGTTTTCACGCCGTGGGCAGCTGCGGCGGTGATGGATCGCCGGGCGGACGCGGCCGCCGTGCACCTTTGCCTCTGGTCGAAGCGGGCAGAGATTGGCGCGCCGTCATCTTGTAAAGATGCACCATCATCGCCGCTGCAAACATCGGCGTCAGCAAATTGAGCAGCGGCACCGACAGGAACGCGGCGATCACCATTCCCGCCAGGAACACGCGTACCCTGTGGCGCGAGCGCAAGGCCCGCGCTTCCGCCGGCGTGTGAAAGCGCATGGCCGCAAATTCGAAATATTCGCGCCCCAGCAGATAGCCATTGACGATGAAGAATGCCGCGATGTTGATCCCGGGCACCAGAAGAAGCAGCAACGCCAGCAGGTTGCCGACAATCACGACGAACAGAAACTTGAGGGATTGCACCAGTGCCGGTCCAAGCGGCATCGCCCGGCCGGGACTGTCCTCGGCGTAGTCGTTCCGTTCGATCACCTCGGCAACATCGTCAAGAAACAGCCCGGCGACAATCGCGGTGATCGGAGCAATCAGCATGCCGAGGCCGAGAGCAAGGCCAAGGCCGGCGATGATGGCCGCCAGTGTTCCGAGAAATCCGGCCCATGAGGGCAGGCCGGGGAGCAGCGCCTCGAGATAGGGCATCGCGAAATGCTCGAAACTGCTGCCAAGACCAAACCACAGGCCGATCAGGATCAGCACTGTAATACCGAGAGATTTCCACAGCGCCGAACGCGATGCGGGAGAGAAAAGATTGTTGGCGCCGCGTCGTGCCGCTTCAAGGATCATGGGGGTGCTCCGCTTGACCCTGTGCATGTGGGCGCAGCCTGGCCCGTTTTCAACGGCCATCCGTGTTCGGTCAGATCCTCAGAGGGCGCGCTGGTTGACGCGCTGCGAGAGGGCCTGTGCCGATTCCACACGCTCGGAATAGCGGTCTACCAGCGCCGCGGCCCTGCCGCGTACCATATAGGTGAATTTGACCAGCTCCTCGGTGACGTCGACAATCCGGTCATAGGCGCTGGAGGGCTTCATGCGATCGTGCTCGTCAAACTCCAGAAAGGCTTTCGGCACCGAGGACTGATTGGGAATCGTCACCATCCGCATCCAGCGGCCGAGCACGCGCAGCTGGTTGACCGCATTGAAGCTCTGGGAACCCCCGCTGACCTGCATGACCGCCAGCGTCTTGCCCTGGGTCGGCCGCACCGCCCCGACGGAAAGCGGGATCCAGTCGATCTGCGCTTTCATGATGCCGGTCATTGCGCCGTGCCGCTCTGGCGACACCCAGACCATGCCCTCTGCCCACATCGCCAGTTCGCGCAGTTCCTGCACCTTGGGATCGCGCGTATCGGCGTCATCCGGAAGGGGCAGGCCACTGGGATTGAACACCCGGGACTCGCAGCCGTGCCAATGCAAAAGCCGCTCTGCCTCGAGAGCCACCAGACGTGAGAAGGACCGCTGCCGCAGCGAGCCATAGAGCAACAGGATACGTGGCGCATGGTGCGGATCGCCGGCTGCGGTGTACAGAGATGGATCGACCGGCTGAAGCCGCTCTGGATCGATGTTCGGAAGATCATGCATGGGCGGTATAGGGTCTTTCGGTTGGCAATGAGGAGGATTTCCAGCGGTCTGGCACTGCCGTGTCCGCCAGGACATGCAGCGCCGTCTATTCGGCTGACAAAGAACATCCATCTATATATCAAGAAATTTAGAAATTAAAGACATCCTTTGGCGATCCCAGCTTTCTCCTTGCCCGGCGCCGCACCACAATTCCGCCATGATCGCGGCGCGTCAGAAAAACGCACGGACATGGCGTCCGCGTCTTGCCAGAACGGAAAGACCATGTCCGCCCTGCGGATCCGACCAGCGACACTCGATGACATTGATGGACTGTGTGATCTCGAGAGCCGGGCGTTTTCCAGTGACCGGATCTCGCGCCGCTCTTTTCGCGCGCTCCTCGGCCGCGGCACCGCCGAGACGCTGATTGCGGAAGACCACTCGGAACCGGCCATCGCCGGCTACGCCATGATCCTGTTCCGCAACGGCACGGGCATGGCGCGGTTGTACTCGCTGGCCGTCGATCCGGTCCGTACCGGCAAGGGAATAGGCGCGCAATTGCTCGCCGCCGCCGAAGAGGCTGCCTTTGCCCATGATCGTCTGTTTCTGCGCCTCGAGGTGCGAGAGGACAACAAGGCTGCCATCGCCCTGTACGCCGCGTCGCGCTATCGCCAGATCGGCCGCGTCGCCGACTATTACGCCGACGGCTGTGCCGCATTGCGCTTCGAAAAGGCGATCCGCGGCCATGCCGCGCTCTCGGGTGTCACCCCGCCTTTCTATGAGCAGAGCACGGACTTTACCTGTGGCGCCGCCTGCCTCTGCATGGCTTTCGGCCACTTCGCCTCCGGCAAATTTCTCGACCCGGTCTGGGAGGTGCGCTTCTGGCGCGAGGCAACTACGGTCTTCATGCTATCGGGGCCGGGCGGCTGCGAGCCCTATGGCCTTGCGGTGGTCGCCGCCGACCATGGTCTGCGCGCCGAAATCTGGTGCAGTGTCCGCCACTATTTGTTCCTGGAGACGGTGCGCGATCCCGAAAAGCGCCGTGTCATGGAACTGGCACAGCGGGATTTTCGCAACCGCGCCAAGGCCGCCGGTATCGTCGCACACCAGGCCACCCTCAGCCTTGCCGCCGTGCGCCGCCACCTGGCGGCCGGGCGTGTCGCCCTGGTTCTGGTCAGCGGCTATCTGATGATGGGGTCGAAAGTCCCGCACTGGGTGCTGGCCCATGCCGACGATGGCCGCCACATCATCCTGCATGATCCCTGGGTCGAGGCCGAACGCGGCGAAACCCCGGCCGACGTCACCAACATGCCGGTCCCCTATGCCATTTTCGAGCGCATCTCCCGCTTCGGGACCTCCGGGTTGCGCGCCACCGTTATCCTGGAAGGAACAACGGCCGATGTCTGATTGGATCATCCTCGCAAGCGCCGTCGCCGGTTTCGATCATGCGGCGACGCGCCACAAGGTGCTGTCCACCCGCGATTACCTCGCCGGGCCCGAATTGTTCTCCGGCAGCCGGCCGAACATCATCAACCTGTCGCGCTCCTATGCCTACCAGAGCCGCGGCTACTACGCCTCGCTGCTTGCCGCGGCGCGCGGCCAGCGGGTCATACCCTCCGTCGAGACAATCATCGACCTGTCACAGCGCAAACTCTATGAAAACGCCATCCCCGAACTGGAAGACAGCCTCAACAAGGGCCTCGGTGGCGAGGCGGCGACAGCCCCGCAAAGGCTGCGCTTTTATTTCGGCACCTCGCAAGATCGCCGTCTCGAGAAATTCGCCCGCCTGCTCTTCGACTGGTTCCGCGCCCCACTGCTTGAACTGACGCTGAGACCCGGGCCCTGGTGCGCCATCAAGCGCATTGCCTTGCAGCCGACGACCCGCCTGGACGCCGCGGAGCGGACGGCCTTCTTTGCCGCCATGGAGCGCTACACCGGCCGGCAGTGGCGCGAAGCCGTCTTGCGTGCGCCGGCGCGCTACAGTTTCGCCACCCTTGTGAATGCCGACGAGGAACTTCCGCCTTCCTCGATTGCCAGCCTCAAGCACTGGTCGCGGGTTGCGGCCCGTCTCGGTGTCGCCGTCGAGCCGATCGGCCGCAAGGATCTGCCTCGTCTCGCCAACTTCGATGCGCTGTTCATCCGCGAGACGACCTCGATTTCCAACCACACCTACCGTTTTGCCCGGCGCGCCCAGCAGGAAGGCATGCCGGTCATCGACGATCCCGTCTCGATGATCCGCTGCACCAACAAGGTGTATCTCGACGAATTGATGCGTGCCAACGCGATTCCGGTGCCCGAGACGGTGATGCTGATCGGCAACGGAGATCTGGAGCGCGCCGCCGATCAGATCGGTTTCCCGATGGTCGTCAAGGTGCCGGATTCGTCCTTTTCGCGTGGTGTGTCGAAGGTCTCCGACCGCCAGGAACTGACCCGGCTTGTTGATGACTGGCTGCGCGATTCCGATCTTCTGATCGCGCAGAAATACATGCCCACCAAATTTGATTGGCGCATCGGCGTGCTTGGTGGTGAGCCGCTGTTCGCCGTTCATTATCTGATGGCCAAGAAGCACTGGCAGATCGTCCGCCACGATCCTGGCGGGCGCCCGGTCGAAGGCGGCTTTCGCAGCGTCTCGCTGGCCGCGACGCCGCCGCAGGTTCTCGATGCCGGCCTGCGCGCTGCGCGCTGCATCGGCGACGGGCTTTATGGCGTCGATCTGAAGGAGACCGATGCCGGCGTATTTGTGATCGAGGTCAATGATAATCCCAATCTCGATCATGGTGTCGAGGATGCCGGCGAGAAGGATGAAGTCTGGATTCGGCTGACCCGCTGGTTCATCGACCGCCTCGCCAGTTGAACACCGCCCCGGTCTTTCACAGGCGTCGCAAAACCTCTATAGCCAGTCGGGCCAGGCGCCCCTGGCGCCGGTCTTTCGAGCGGTCCTTCACCAAGCCTCCTTGCTCCCGGCGGGACCAGGGCCAAAGCGACGCAAAACGGAATGCCAATGGCTACAGACATCGAGGACGGGCAGCGTTTTGACGAGGTCGTCGACCCGGATCGCCTGAAACAAGACCTTCACGCCATTGCCGCGCAGCATGGCGGCAACAGCCAGGAGGCGCGCCGCGCCGTACTCGCGCTGGTCAAGCAAACCGATACCGAAGGACGCGCCCGTGCCCGCGCCATGCTCGATGAAGACGGCAGTGGCCGGCTGTGCGCCATGCGCATATCCCATCTCGAAGACGTGGTGATCACTGCCCTGTTTGATTTCGCCACGACCCATGTCTATCGGGTGGAAAACCCCTCGACGTCCGAACGTATGGTGATCGCTGCCGTCGGCGGCTATGGCCGTGGCACCCTCGCTCCGGGCTCTGACATCGATCTGTTGTTCGTGCTGCCCTATCGCAAGACGCCGTGGACCGAGCAGGTGGTCGAATGGATGCTCTACATGCTCTGGGACATGGGGCAGAAGGTCGGCCATGCGACCCGCAACATCGATGAATGCCTGCGCCTGTCGCGCACCGACATGACGATCCGCACCGCCATTCTCGAGCTGCGCTTCATTTGCGGGGAATTGACCCTCTTCGATGAGCTTGCGAAGCGCTTCCGCAACGAGGTGGTCGAAGACACCGGCCCGGAATTCATCGCCGCCAAGCTGGCCGAGCGCGATGAGCGGCACAAGAAGATCGGAGACACGCGCTACCTGGTCGAACCGAACGTCAAGGAAGGCAAGGGCGGCCTGCGCGACCTGAACACCCTGTTCTGGATTGCCCGCTATTATTACCGCATTGGAGCCACCGCCGACCTGGTCGATATCGGCGTGCTGTCGCGGCGCGAGTACAATCTGTTCGCCAAGGCCGAGGACTTCCTGTGGGCGGTGCGCTGCCATATGCATTTTCTCGTCGGCAAGGCCGAAGAACGGCTGTCCTTCGATATTCAGCGCGACATCGCCAATGCCCTCGGCTATCAGGCCCATCCCGGCCTGTCCGCCGTCGAGCGCTTCATGAAGCACTATTTTCTCGTCGCCAAGGATGTCGGCGACCTGACCCGTATCCTCTGTGCCGGCCTTGAGGATCAGCAGGCCAAGCTGGCGCCGGGCCTTATCAACGGCGTGATCGGACGTTTTGCCGGCAAGCCGCGCCGTATCCCCGGTACGCTCGATTTCCTCGATGATCGCGGCCGCATCACGCTTGCCGACAAGGCGGTCTTCCGCAACGATCCGGTCAATCTGATCCGCCTGTTCCATCTCGCCGACCTGCGCGCACTGGACATTCACCCCGACACGCTGCGCCAGGTCACCCGCTCGCTCAAGCTGATCAACCCGGCACTGCGCGAGGACGAAGAGGCCAATCGCCTGTTCATGTCGATCCTGACCTCGCCGCGCGAGCCCGCCGACACGTTGCGCCGCATGAACGAGGCGGGCGTTCTCGGCCGCTTCATTCCCGAGTTCGGCAAGATCGTCGCCATGATGCAGTTCAACATGTACCACCACTTCACGGTGGACGAGCATCTGCTGCGCGCCGTCGGCGCCCTTTCCGCCATCGACAAGGGCAAGCAGTCTGACGAAATCCCGCTCGCCACAAAGCTGATGCCCGGCATCGCGCAGCGCGAGGTGCTGTACGTCGCCGTCCTGATCCATGATATTGCCAAGGGCCGTCCCGAAGACCATTCGATCGCCGGCGCCAAGGTTGCACGCAAACTGTGTCCGCGCTTCGGCATGTCGCCGATGGAAACGGAGTTGGTGGCCTGGCTTGTGCAGGAACACCTGACCATGTCGATGGTCGCCCAGACGCGTGATCTCAACGACCGCAAGACGATTGTTGATTTCGCCGATCGGGTTCAGACACTCGATCGCCTGAAGCTCCTGCTTATCCTTACCGTGTGTGATATCCGCGCCGTGGGACCCGGCGTCTGGAACGGGTGGAAGGGGCAATTGCTGCGCACCCTCTATTACGAGACGGAACTGGTGATTTCCGGCGGCTTTTCGGAAGCCTCGCGCAAGGAGCGCGTGCGCCAGTCACGCCTCCTGCTTCTCGAAGCGCTGTCCAAGGCCGGATGGAGCGAGCGTGAATGCAAATCCTACATCCGTCTGCCCTACGACAACTATCTTCTCTCGGTCTCGCATGACGATCAGGTGCGCCACGCCGAGTTCATCCGTGCCGCAGACCGTGCCGGCCGGCGGCTCGACTCGATGGTGCGCACGCACGCGTTTCATGCCATCACCGAGATCACCCTGTTGGCGCCCGACCATCCCCGCCTGCTGTCGATCATCGCCGGCGCCTGCGCTGCTGCCGGCGCCAATATCGCCGATGCACAGATCTACACGACACGCGACGGCCGCGCGCTCGATACCGTGCTGATCAACCGCGCGTTCAGCCGCGATGAAGATGAATTGCGCCGCGCCGGAGCAATTCGCCGGACGATCGAGGAGACGCTGATCGGCACGGCTTCGCTGCCCGACGAGATCGAGCGCAAGCGCACGGCACGTCGCAAGTCGAAGGCATTCCGGGTCAAGCCGCGCGTGACCATCTCCAACACTCTGTCCAACAAGCTGACCGTCATCGAGGTTGAATGTCTCGATCGCCCCGGCCTGTTGTCCGACATCACCTCGGTGCTTTCGGACCTGTCGCTGGATATCCTTTCCGCTCATATCACCACCTTTGGCGAGAAGGTCGTCGATTCCTTCTATGTCCGCGATTTGGTGGGCATGAAGATCACCAATGAAACGCGCCAGGCCAACATCATGGCGCGTGTCGCCGCGGTGCTGGCCGACAAGCAGGATGAGGCGCGCGACCGGATGCCGTCAGGCGTGATCGCCCCTACAGCCGAGATCCGTCGTCCGCGCCGTCCGCGTCGGTTGCGTCAGGCATGAGACAGGACCGACGCCACGCGCCCCGCGGCAATGCGAGAACGCGGCAGGCTCACGCCCCGCAGCAAAGCGGCTTGAGACCATGAACCTCCTATCCAAATTCATGAGCGTCGGCGCGGCCACCATGTTGAGCCGCATGCTCGGCTTCGTGCGCGAGGCACTGATCGCCGCGGTTCTCGGTGTCGGTCCCGTCTCCGACGCCTTCTACGCTGCCTTCCGCTTTCCCAATCTGTTTCGCCGCTTGTTTGCCGAGGGCGCCTTCAACGCCGCCTTCGTGCCGCTGTTTGCCAAGGAACTCGAGGGCAACGGCGCCGAGGGCGCGCGGCGCTTCAGCGAGGAGGTGTTCGGCATCCTGTTCTCGGTGCTGCTCATTCTCACCATCGCCATGGAACTGGCGATGCCGTTTCTGGTGCGCACGATCATCGCGCCGGGCTTTGCCGATGATCCCGACAAGTTCGCCCTCACGGTGCGCCTCGCCATCATCATGTTCCCCTATCTGATCTGCATGTCGCTTGCGGCGATGATGAGCGGCATTCTCAACTCGCTGCACAAATATTTTGTCGCGGCGATTGCCCCGGTGTTCTTCAACGTTATTCTCATCACCATTCTGGCCGCTGCGCTCTATGGCGGCACGCCGGCGCTCAGCGTTGCTGATCGGATGGCATGGGGCGTTGTCGCCGCCGGACTGTTGCAATTGCTGATCGTGGCCTATGCGGTCCGCAAGGCAGGCTTGCGCATCGGCCTGCGGCGGCCACGTCTGACCAAGAGTGTCAAGCGCCTCTTGTGGCTGGCGCTGCCAGCGGCGATCACCGGTGGCATCACCCAGATCAACCTTGTGATCGGCCAGATCATCGCCTCAAGCAAGGATGGGGCGATCTCCGTGCTGCAATACGCCGACCGCGTCTATCAGCTTCCTCTCGGCGTCGTCGGCATCGCGGTCGGCGTCGTGCTGTTGCCTGAATTGGCGCGCGCTCTGAAGGCCGGCCACGGCAATCAGGCGCGAACCTTGCAGAACCGCTCGGTGGAGTTCGCTCTCTTCCTGACCTTGCCGGCCACCGCTGCGCTGCTGATCATCTCGGGCCCCATCGTCAGGCTGCTTTACGAGCGTGGGGCCTTTGTCGCGGAGACGACCGAAATCGTCGGTGGTGTCCTCGCCATTTTTGCCATCGGTCTTCCGGCCTTCGTTCTGATCAAGGTTTTCACACCTGGATTCTTTGCCCGTGAGGATACCCGCACGCCGATGATGTTTGCCGGTGTCTCCGTCGTCATCAACATTGCCCTGGCCCTGTTGCTGTTTCCGACGATGGGTGAGCGCGGCATCGCCACAGCGGAAATCTGTTCCGGCTGGACCAATGCCACCCTGTTGTTCTTGACCCTGGTGCGGCGGCGTCATTGGGAGTTTGATTCCGGCACGCTGACCCGGGTGCCGCGGCTGGTTCTTGCAGCCGGGCTGATGGCGTTAGGCCTTTATTTCACTCTTCCCTATGCCGCGCCATATCTTCGTCCGGACACGCCGCTTCTTGCCCAACTCGCCGCCGTGCTGGTGTTGCTGTCCGGCAGTTTTGTTCTTTATCTGGCAATCGCCTTCGGGATCGGCGGCGCTGACCTTGCTGCCCTGAAAGGCGGCCTGAAACGCAAGCCTCGCGCCTCAGGCTGAACATCGCCAACCGCCGTCGCCCGCCCCGTTTGGTCCTGAAGGCTTGACGGGTCCCCGGCACCGCCCCATAACCCGCAGCGTTTTCACGGCGGCCGTCGGACCCGCCGCGCGCCGCCAGGGAGTATCACATGCCGTTCAAACCGCTCGTCTTTTCCGGAGTTCAGCCGACCGGAAACCTGCATCTGGGCAATTACCTTGGGGCCATACGGAAATTCGTCGTGCTGCAGGACCAGATGGATTGCCTGTTCTGCGTTGTCGATCTGCACGCGCTTACCGCTCAGCTGGTGCATGAAGATCTCAAGGACCAGACCCGCGAGATCGCCGCCGCCTACCTGGCTGCCGGCATTGATCCGGAAAAACACATCGTCTTCAATCAGGCTGCCGTTCCCGGCCACGCGCAACTCGCCTGGATTTTCAACTGTGTGGCGCGCATCGGCTGGATGAACCGCATGACCCAGTTCAAGGACAAGGCGGGCAAGGATCGCGAAAACGCTTCGCTCGGGCTGCTGGCCTATCCGAGCCTGATGGCCGCCGATATCCTCCTGTACCGCGCCACCCATGTGCCGGTCGGCGACGATCAGAAGCAGCACCTGGAACTGACCCGCGACATCGCGCAGAAATTCAATATCGACTTTTCGGCGCGGATCGCGGCAAGCGGCCACGGCGTCGAACTGACAAACGGCGACGAGGTGATCAATGGCTACTTCCCGATGGCCGAGCCGCTGATCGAGGGGCCGGCGCCGCGCATCATGAGCTTGCGCGATGGCCGCAAGAAGATGTCCAAGTCCGATCCTTCCGATCTGTCGCGCATCAATCTCACCGATGATGCGGAGACGATCACCCGCAAGATCCGCAAGGCCAAGACCGATCCCGAGCCATTGCCGGAAAGTGTCGACCAGCTGGAAGAGCGGCCGGAAGCACGCAATCTGGTTGGCATCTACGCTGCACTCAGTGACCGGACGGCGCAGCGCGTTCTCGACGAGTTCGGCGGCCAGCCGTTCTCGACCTTCAAACCTGCTCTCGCTGAACTTGCGGTCTCAGTCCTGGAGCCAATCAACGCCGAAATGCGGCGGTTGAAGGCCGATCCCGGTCACATCGATGCGGTCCTGAAGGATGGCGCCGAGCGCGCCAATGTGCGGGCTCAACAAACGATCAGTGAGGTCAACGAGATCATCGGCCTGCTCTGAGGCCGAGCGGATCGCACGGCAAATACCGTTCAATTGTGGCTTGCGACCCGCAGGCTCGGATGGCAAGGTCCCGCCCATGGTATCACCACGATTATCTCGCGAAGCGGGTCACCGGCGCAAATTCATGGCCGTCGTCGATGACACCCCCGAATGCGACCGCGCCATGCGGTATGCCGCCATGCGTGCCAAGAATTCCGGCGGTGGCCTGGTCCTGGTTTACATCATCAGTCCCGGTGATTTTCAGCATTGGCTCGGTGTCGAGGAAATCATGCGTGCCGAGGCGCTGCAGGAAGCCGAGGCGACCCTGGCCAAGGCTGCTGAACGATTGCGTCAAACCGTCGGCGTTGATCCGGAAAAGTGCATCCGCGAAGGCAAGGCCACCGAGGAGATCCACGCCGTGATCGAAGAAGATCGGGACGTCGCCATCCTGGTTCTCGCCGCCGGGTCCGCCAAGGAGGGCCCCGGACCTCTGGTCTCGTCCATCGCCGGCCGTGGCGCTGCCTTCCCTATCCCTGTCACGGTCGTTCCCGACACACTCACGGATGAAGAGATCGACGCGTTGTGCTGAGCTGTTGAGTTTCCGCCTCGGGCATGGCAACGGACTGCAACAGGTTGTTTCGAAAAAGGTAAGCGGTCGGCGGCAATTTCGTCGTTGGAGGGCAGAAACTGCCCCTTGATTGCGACCGCGACGAGGCATATCTTCTTTTGAAGAATTCTAAAGTAGCGTCGGGGCCTTGAACCCCGTACAGCTGGGAGTGCCAATCATGTTCATTCAGACCGAAGCCACGCCGAATCCGGCCACCTTGAAATTCCTGCCGGGCAAGGTTGTGATGGCCGACGGCACCGCAGAGTTTCGCGACGCGGACGAAGCGGCAACCGTCTCGCCGCTTGCTGCGAAACTGTTCGCGATTCCCGGCATCACGGGCGTCTTCTATGGCTATGATTTCATAACCGTGTCCAAGAATAGCGACGAGGAAGATGCGCCCGACTGGCAGCACCTCAAGCCAGCCATTCTCGGCGCCATCATGGAGCATTTCATGTCCGGCGCCCCGGTGCTCAGTGAGTCCGGCAGCGACAATCGTCTGCCTGACGAGGAGTTTTTCGACGATGCAGACGGCACGATCGTCGCCACGATCAAGGAATTGCTCGACACCCGCGTGCGGCCAGCCGTCGCTCAGGATGGCGGGGATATCACCTTCCGGGGCTTCAAGGACGGCAAGGTCTATCTGTACATGAAGGGCGCCTGCGCCGGGTGCCCGTCGTCGACCGCAACGTTGAAACACGGTATCCAGAACCTGCTGCGTCACTTTATCCCGGAGGTCCGGGAAGTCGAAGCTGTGTGATTGACCTCTTCTTTGAGGGAAGGCGATGCCGGCCCTCGGCCTGACGTGGCAGCGGTTGCGTTCAACCGACAGCTGTGATGAAGAACGGACAGCTGTTAGGGCAGCATCCGTTTCGCCGACCGGGAAGATACAGTGCGCCTGCTTGCCATCGATTGTGCCCACACCCTCTGCGCCGTAGGTCTTTTCGACAGCCATGCAGACAAGATGCTGGCTGTACGGGCGCCCGATATCGGCCGCGGCCATGCTGAGCGGTTGCCGGGCTTGGTTGACGAAGTGATGACGGCAGCCTCGGTCGGCTATCCAGAAATACAGCGCATCGCGGTCACGATCGGCCCCGGCTCGTTTGCCGGTATACGCGTTGGTGTGGCTTTCGCGCGCGGACTGGCTCTGGCGCTCGCGATTCCATCCATCGGGATTTCCTCATTGCGCGCCATCGCAGAGCCGGTCGCCCGGGCCGAACAGCGATCGGTCATGGCGGCGATCGATGCCCGGCGTCAGCGGGTATGGGCACTGCTTCTCGATCCTGACGGGAATGAGCTGCTTGCTCCCGGTGAGTTCACGCCGGAAGCGGCCGCGGCGATTGCCGGCCGGGCGCAAGCACTGGTCTGCGGCACCGCGGCGCCGATTCTCGCGGAATTGAACCCGGCGCTTGTTACGGCCGATCGTGTGATTGCCGCGCCGGAGATCCTTGACGTCGCGCGCATGGCTGTAACCTGCAATCCCGCCGACTATCCGGCAGAGCCGGCCTATCTGCGCGCTCCTGACGCCAAGCCTCAAACTGCATTCGCTGTCGCTCGCAAGGCGACTTAGCCATGCTGGGGCGCTTCTTCGCAGGCCGCGCTCGCGGCTCTCCCTACGAAATTCTGCCAATGCAGACCAGCGACGCGGCGATTGCCGCAGCGCTGCATCTGCAGGCTTTTTCGCGCCCGTGGGGTGATGGCGAGTTCTTTTCGCTGCTCAGCCAGCCTGCAACCTTCGGGTTTCTCGCCGCTGATCCCAGTTTGCCGCGGATACGCGCTAGTGGTTTTGTGCTGGCGCGCGAAGCCGCCGGCGAAGCGGAAATCCTGTCGATAGCGGTTCATCCGGCGGTGCGCCGCCGCAGCCTAGGGTGGCGGCTGATGCTGGCGGCCATTCGCGAAGCGGCGAACCGTGGGGCGGAGGAGCTGTTTCTCGAGGTCGACGAGCACAATGGGGCTGCGATCGCGCTCTACCGCCGGCTCGGTTTCACCAAGGTGGGAGAACGCACCGCCTATTATCAGCACCGCCAGGGAGAGCAAAGTGCCGCCTGGATCATGCGCATGACATTGAACCCCGAGACATCTACCGGTGCAGCACCATGATTGACTGAGTGAAGACATGGACTTGCCGGCCTCGACACGGTATTGCGCCTTGCTTTGCCGGAAAAGCGGCGGCAGGTTGGTCTCCTAGGAAAGAGGCGCGGGATGGACGACGGCAAGAACCTCGAGGCCCTGTGTGCGGAACGCGGCCTGCGCATGACCGAGCAGCGGCGCATCATCGCCCGCGTACTTGATGATGCCAGTGATCACCCGGATGTCGAGGAACTGTATCGCCGTGCCTCTGCCATCGATCCGCGCATTTCCATGTCGACGGTCTATCGCACCGTAAAGCTGTTCGAGGACATGGAGATCATCGAGCGTCATGACTTTCGCGATGGTCGCTCACGCTACGAGACCATGCCCGAGGAGCATCATGACCATCTGATTGATCTGCGCACCGGCCGCGTCGTCGAGTTTCACTCCCCTGAGATCGAAGCCTTGCAGGAGCGCATTGCCCGTGAGCACGGTTTTCGTCTCGTGGACCATCGTCTCGAACTCTATGCCATCCCGTTGCATGAAAAGAAGCGCTCGAGCGATGGCTGACGACGCAATGCTCGCGCGGCAGGCTGCCGTGCAAAATCGATGACGGCCCTGCGGCTGATCGGCGTCGGCCTGGTGTTCCTTGTTCTGACCCTGCTGCTTTTGCCGCTGCAACTTCTCGCTATCGCCACCGGGCACGAGATCCGCCGCCGCCTGCCGCGTCACTGGCATCGGGTGATGGCCAGAACGATCGGATTCAGGATCGCTGTCCGCGGCGCACCGGCTGACCGGCGGCCGCTGCTCCTGATCTCCAATCATGTGTCGTGGAAGGACATCATCATCCTCGGAGCAATCACCGATGTTGTCTTCGTCGCCAAGTCGGAAGTGCGCACATGGCCGGTCTTCGGCTGGCTGGCGCGGCTGCAGCGCTCGGTTTTCATTGACCGCCAGCGCCGCCGCACAACCGGCGTTCAGATCGGCGAGATGGCTGCCCGGCTGACCGCCGGCGAAATCCTCGTGCTTTTCCCGGAAGGCACGACCTCCGACGGCAACCGCACCCTGCCGTTCAAGACGGCACTGTTTGGGGCGGCCACCGCCGCGCTGCAGGCGGTGCCCGATCGCCGGGTGCATGTCCAGCCGGTGTCGATCGCCTATCTTGGTCTGCACGGACTGCCGATGGGGCGCTACCACCGGCCGGTTGCCGCCTGGCCGGGCGATATTCCGCTGGCTCCGCATCTTCTCAGGGTGCTGCAATACGGCGCGCTCGATATCGAGGTCTGCTTCGGGGAACCCCTGGCATTTGACGAAACTACCGATCGCAAGCGCGCGGCGCGCCGTCTTGAAGCGCAGATCACTGAAATGCTCGCCGGCTCGCTGCAACAAGGGCCGCATCCGCGGCAGCCAGCCGGTGAGGCGGCAAATGCCGATTGCCACGACGCGCCCTGAAAGGTAAAAGCCGCCCCATGACCGACAGTTATGAAGCAAATCTTGCGCCGGCGGCCGCCGCGGTGGAGTCCGCCGATGTCGCCCCGCGCCATGATCAGGCCGGCCCTACTGCAGACGGGCGCAAGGTCTTTATCAAGACCTATGGCTGCCAGATGAACGTCTATGACAGCGAGCGCATGAGCGACGCCCTGACGCGTGATGGCTACCAACCGGCCATGAGCGCCGAAGAAGCGGATCTGGTGCTGATCAACACCTGCCATATTCGCGAGAAAGCGGCCGAGAAAGTGTATTCGCAACTCGGCCGTCTCGACCGGTTGAAATCGGCGCGTCGCAAAGCCGGTTCGGATCTGATGGTGGCTGTGACCGGCTGTGTGGCGCAGGCCGAGGGGCGCGAGATCGCCCGTCGCGCGCCGGTCGTCGATGTGGTGATCGGCCCGCAGACCTACCATCGCCTGCCCGAGGCGCTGGCCCGTGCCCGTCAGGGAGAAAAGGTCGTCGCCACCGACTTTCCCGTCGATGACAAATTCGCAGCCCTGCCTGCCGCACCCGCCCCGGCCATCCGCCGCCGTGGCGTCACGGCCTTTCTGACGGTTCAGGAAGGCTGCGACAAATTCTGCACCTTCTGCGTCGTGCCCTATACGCGGGGCGCCGAAGTCTCCCGTCCGGTGGCGGAAATCGTCAAGGAAGCCGAACGTCTTGCCGCCGCCGGCGTGCGCGAGATCACTTTGCTCGGCCAGAACGTCAATGCCTGGCACGGCACCGGCGCCGATGGGCGCGAATGGGGGCTCGGCGAATTGCTCTGGCGCCTGAGCGAGATCGGGGGCATCGATCGGTTGCGCTACACCACCAGCCACCCGCGCGACATGGATGACGGATTGATCGCCGCCCACCGAGATCTGGCAGCGCTGATGCCCTATCTGCATCTTCCGGTGCAGTCCGGATCGGATCGGATTCTCAAGGCGATGAACCGTCGCCACACGGCGGCCGATTATCTGCGGCTGGTCAAACGCATTCGCAGCGCCAATCCAGATATCGCCCTGTCCGGCGATTTTATCGTCGGCTTTCCCGGTGAGACAGAAGCCGATTTCGAGGCGACCCTCCAGCTGATCGACACCGTTAAATATGCCCAGGCTTATTTCTTCAAATACTCGCCGCGGCCGGGCACGCCGGGCGCCGAACTGGAAGATCAGGTGCCGGAAGCCGTCAAGTCGGAGCGTCTTGAACGTCTGAAAACGCTGCTGACCCGCCAGCAGCGCGCCTTTGCCGCAAGTCTCGTCGGCCGCCAGATCGATCTGCTTCTCGAAAAGCCGGGGCGCGAACCCGGACAACTGATTGGCCGCTCGCCCTGGCTGCAGCCGGTAATTGTTGATGCAAAACACGGCGAAATAGGCGACATTGTTAATGTGCGAATCACGCATACGGGCCCGAACAGCCTCTTCGCCGACTGAGCGGCAGGGGTGGGAAGCGGGCCATGGTACGGCAGCGGAGCAGGTCATCTGGTGAGATCTACCGAGCCTTCTCTCCCTGCTAGAAACGCCAGGAGCCAGATCGTTTGACAGCGCCATCCCTGTCTGTGCCCGCCGAGCGGGCCGCCGCCTCCGGCGCCTCTGATGCGACCCACATCGCCCTGACATTCGAGAACAACCGGCTCGCCAGCGAACTGTTCGGCCAGTTCGACCAGAATCTCGCCTTGATCGAGCAGAAATTGCAGGTCGATGCGCGGGCGCGCGGCAATACGGTGACGCTGACCGGCAATGCGGTGACGACCAACCAGGCCCGCCGCACGCTCGATTATCTCTATGACCGGCTTCTCAAGGGAGCTTCCGTCGACGCCTCCGATGTCGAGGGCGCCATTCGCATGGTCCTTGCCGCCGATGATCAATTGGTGCTGCCGACCATGGAGAAAAAAGGAAAGCTGGCCTTGGCGCAGATATCGACCCGGCGCAAGACAGTGACCGCCCGCACGCCCACCCAGGACGCCTATATTCGCGCCATGGAGCGCGCCGAACTGGTCTTCGGCGTCGGCCCGGCCGGCACCGGCAAGACGTATCTGGCTGTGGCTCATGCCGCACAGTTGCTGGAACGCGGGTCGGTGGAGCGGATCATTTTGACCCGCCCTGCCGT
This sequence comes from Neohoeflea coraliihabitans, assembly GCF_019334345.1. Taxonomy (GTDB): domain Bacteria; phylum Pseudomonadota; class Alphaproteobacteria; order Rhizobiales; family Rhizobiaceae; genus Pseudohoeflea; species Pseudohoeflea coraliihabitans. Next base: position 906,903 of record NZ_JAHWQX010000002.1, on the reverse strand, counting down.
GGAAGCGGGCGAGCGCCTCGGATTTCTTCCCGGCGACATGAAGGAAAAGGTCGATCCCTATCTCCGGCCGCTTTACGATGCCCTGTATGACATGATCCCCGGGGAGCGTGTGGAGCGAGCCTTGGCATCCGGCGTTATCGAGATCGCGCCGCTGGCCTTCATGCGCGGTCGCACCCTGGCCAATGCGGCAATCATTCTCGACGAGGCGCAGAACACCACGCAGATGCAGATGAAGATGTTTTTGACCCGGCTGGGTGAAGGTGGCCGCATGGTCATCACCGGCGACCCGAGCCAGATCGATTTGCCGCGCGGCGTCAAATCCGGCCTCGTCGAGGCGCTCGCCGTTCTCGGCGATGTCGAGGGCATCATCACCTGCCGGTTCCGCGCGGTCGATGTGGTGCGCCATCCGCTGGTGCAACGCATTGTCGAGGCTTATGATGCAAAGGCCGAGAGCCGGCCCCAGCCCGAACAGCAATGAGCCGCAAGCTGATTGCCTGCGCGGCGATGGCTGAGGCCGGCGCCTGGGTTGATGAGTCCGCCCTGAGGGATCAGGCGGAGCTGATCTTAGAGGCCGCGGCCGGGTTTCTTGCTGTTCACGAAAATCAGCCCTTTCCTGTCGAACCCACCGAGATCTCGCTGCTGTTTACCGATGACGGCCCGATGGAAGAACTCAACGCCCGCTGGCGGAACATGTCGAAGCCGACCAATGTCCTGTCGTTTCCGGCTTTTCCGCTGTTGCCCGGCGACATGCCGGGGCCGGTTCTCGGCGACATCGTGCTGGCGCGGACCACCATCGAGCGGGAAGCGGCCGATCTCGGCAAGCCGACCGACCATCATCTCGCCCATCTTCTTGTTCATGGTTTTCTTCATCTGCTCGGTTATGATCACATCGAACATGACGAAGCACACGAAATGGAATCTCTGGAGAGTAGCATTCTGGCTGAACTTGGCCTATCTGATCCCTATGGCGAATTTCAGCCCGAGTGACATGAAGCGACAATGAACAAGGTAGAGACGTCGGTGCCAGGCACCGAACCAACGCCGGACCCCGATGGGGCCGGCAGCGACGACGGCGACAGTAGTCAATCTGCGAGGCCGCCCTCTTTGGACTCTGACGGTCCGGAAGCGGCGGCCGCCGATCCTCCTTCAGCGCAGGCACCGCGGCCCGCCGATGAGCGGGCGGATGCACGCAGCGCGAAGTCCGTCGCGAATTCCATCGGTCCCTCGGGCGGTCTCCTGCAACGCTTGCGGCGCATGCTTTTTCCGCCGTCCGATGGCGAGGCCCTGCGTGAAAACCTTACCGATGCGTTGCAGCTTGGCGGTGATCTGCATGAGGCGTTCAGCCCCGGCGAACGCGCCATGCTCAATAACATCCTGCGTCTGCGCGAAGTCCGCGTCGATGATATCATGGTGCCGCGCGCCGATATCGAGGCTGTAGAGGAATCAACCACCATCGGCGCGTTGTTAAAGCTGTTCGAGGACTCCGGCCGGTCGCGCATGCCGGTTTATTCCGAGACGTTGGATGATCCGCGCGGCATGATCCATATCCGCGATCTGCTGGGCTGGCTGATCAAGCAGAACCGCACCAAGCGCCGTGCCAGCGGCAGTGCGCGCCCAAGCAACGGCAACGCTCGCAACGGCAATGGGCGCAATGGAAACGGTCGGCCTGCCGCAGCGGGCGGCGCCCGCAAACGGGGCGACAAGGCGCCGGAAAAGCTCGATCTGTCTCAGGTTGATTTGACAATGACGCTGCAGCAATCGGGTCTCGTCCGCAACGTGTTGTTCGTGCCCGCTTCCATGTTGGCTTCCGATCTCATGCAACACATGCAAGCCAGACGGATCCAGATGGCGCTGGTGATCGACGAATATGGCGGCACGGACGGTCTTGTCTCGCTCGAGGACATTGTCGAAATGGTTGTCGGGGATATCGCCGACGAACATGATCTCGACGAGGAGAACATGATCAAGCGCACCGGCGATGATATCTGGACCGCCGACGCCAGGGTCGAACTGGATGACCTCGTCGAGGTGATCGGATCTGATTTCGATGTGGCGGAACAGAGTGAAGACGTTGATACGCTTGGGGGCCTGATCTTTTCCGAGCTTGGCCGCATCCCGGCGCGCGGCGAGGTGGTTCAGACCATCCCGGGTTTCGAGTTCCAGGTTCTCGACGCTGATCCCCGCCGTATCAAGCGGGTCCGAATCCTGCGCGGCCGACATCTCGCGCGGCGTCGGCTTCATCGCGCTGATCCAGCATCAGCAACCGCTACCGGCCCGGGTCAGAATTCGGCGTCAGGATCCGCTTCGCAGGTACGTTCTACGACGGTGCGGTCGGGGGACAGCGGTTCAAGTTAAGATCGCCAGGCGGCTTCGCGCCTGGCGGTTACAACCGGCTTTCAAATTCGGCCGTTTCTGAAACACTGCGCGCACTGATTCGCTGCCAAGGATGCGGCGCGGGGGTCGAAGTGGATCGTCTGGCTGAAAAAATCATGCTCGCCTGCGGCTGGCGTCGTGCCTCGCTTGCCTTTGTTGCTGGCGCTCTCGGCGCACTAGCGCTGGCACCCGTCAACTTCTTCGCGGTAATGTTCATCTCGCTGCCGGTGCTTGTTTGGCTGCTCGACGGCGCCAGCAGTGAAGGCCACGGCGGTCTTGTGATGCGCATGCGCCCCGCCTTCATGGTGGGTTGGTGGTTCGGCTTCGGCTATTTCATCGCCGGCCTCTGGTGGCTGGGCAATGCGTTGCTTGCCGATGCCGATCAATTCGCCTGGGCGCTGCCACTGGCCGTGATTGGCCTGCCGGCCGTTCTCGCGCTCTTTTACGGAGCAGCCACCGCCTTGGCACGCCTGTTCTGGAACGATGGTTTCGGACGGATCGCGCTTTTTTCCGTGTCCTTTGCTCTTCTCGAATATGCGCGCCAGTTTCTTCTCACCGGTTTTCCCTGGAACGCGCTCGGGCAAACGATCGCGCCGGTGCCGCTGATGATGCAGACCGCGGGCTTGATCGGTCTTGACGGCCTCAACCTCCTTGCTGTGTTCATTTTCGCTGCGCCGGCGCTCCTTGTCACCCGGCGCGGGCGCACGCCCGGACTGCTCCTGGCGGCTGCCTTGTTCAGCGCTCATCTCGGTTATGGCTTCTACGCGCTGCGCGACGGCCCATCTGAGCTGGCAGGCAATGATGCCTTGCGCGTGCGCATCGTGCAGCCGGCAGTAGATCAGGCGGCCAAGTGGGAGCCAGCCGACCGCGAGGCGATCTTTGCAGGTCTTCTCACCCTGACAGCGGCGCCGCCGGGAGACGGACTGGAAAAGGCATCCGCGGAGGGTCCGGGAAAGCCGGACCTGATCATATGGCCGGAAACGGCCGTGCCGTTTCTGCTGACCAGCAATCCCGAAGCTCTGGCCCGCATTGCCCAGACCTTGCAGGCCGGACAGCTACTGCTTGCCGGCGCGGTGCGCGTTGAAGATGCCGCGAGCACGGAACCGCGTTACTACAATTCTGTCTATGCGATTGACGACGCCGGCGAGATCGTTGCTGCTGCCGACAAGGTGCACCTTGTTCCCTTCGGCGAATATCTGCCATTCGAATCTGTGCTCGGCTGGTTCGGATTGCGCACCATCGCCGAGAGCTTCGGCGGATTTTCCGCCGCACCGAACCGTCAATTCCTGACGCTTCCCGGCGACCGGCGTGCCCTGCCGCTGATCTGCTATGAGGCCATCTTTCCGGCTCAGGCGGAGATCGAAGGGAACAGCGGCGATATGCTGATCAATGTCACCAATGACGGCTGGTTCGGCGCCACTCCGGGACCCTATCAGCACCTGCAGCAGGCGCGTTTGCGCGCTGTCGAGGTCGGCAGGCCCATGCTGCGGGCTGCCAACTCTGGTATCTCGTCAATCATCGACGCTCGCGGCCGCTTGCTGGGCGTCCTGCCGCTTGGTCAGCGCGGCAATCTCGACATGGCAATCAGCACGGAAAACAGTGCGCGATCGAGCTATGCGAAAAGACAACTTAACTTTTGGAGCCTATTCGCCATAATGGTGTTGATCGGGCTGTTTGCTCGCGGGAGTAAGTGGTCGGCGCGTGATTGACGGAAAACCCCTGAAATTGCATAGTTCCTCTGTCAACCCGCGTCCCGTGTATCCTTGCACTGATTCTTGGGGCTTTTTGCGCAAACGAGAACGGGGCCTAACGATAACGAAGGGGCGAAGCATCGCCTCGTGCAGGATATTCCAGATGATTGAGACGAAGAAGAAACCCAATCCGATCGACGTCCATGTCGGCAGCCGTGTGCGTTTGCGCCGCACCATGCTCGGCATGAGCCAGGAAAAGCTTGGCGAAGCGCTTGGCATCACCTTTCAGCAGATCCAGAAATACGAGAAGGGGACGAACCGGGTCGGGGCCAGCCGGTTGCAGAATATCTCGACCATTCTCAATGTGCCGGTGTCGTTCTTCTTCGAAGATGCCCCGAGCGACGTGGGGACCGCCCAGGGGGGCATGGCCGAAGCCAATTCATCGAACTATGTGGTCGATTTCCTGTCGTCCTCCGAAGGATTGCAGCTTAACCGGGCTTTCGTGAAAATCGGCGATCCGAAGGTGCGCCGCAAGATCGTTGATCTCGTCAAGGTGCTGGCCGCCGAAGAAGACGGCGACTGACAGTCATACTGCTCCCATAAACCAGTACTGCAATTCGGGTTGATGGTACCGGTGCTGCTTGCATCGCGTTCCAAGCCGGGATTTCGGCCGCTTCGTGAAGCGATATCAAGACATCTTTATATCGTTGTGCCACTTGCCAGACATTGGTCCCTTCTCTAAACAGGCGGGGTCAACGCGCGAGTATGGAGCCACGGCATGGGGCGTTCGAACTACCTGTTCACATCTGAATCGGTCTCTGAAGGACACCCCGACAAGGTTTGCGATCGTATTTCCGACGAGATTGTCGATCTGGTCTATCGGGAAGCGAAGAAGACCGGCCTGGACCCATGGACTGTGCGGGTAGCCTGCGAAACTTTGGCCACAACCAACCGTGTGGTCATCGCTGGCGAAGTCCGCGTTCCGGAAACCCTGTGCCGCAGGGACAAGGCCGGGAACGTCGTCACCGATGACCATGGCAATCCCCTGATTGCGCCTGGGCGCTTTCGCTCCGCGGCGCGGCGCGCCATCCGTGACATCGGCTATGAGCAGGACGGCTTCCACTGGAAGACCTGCAAGATCGATGTGCTGCTGCATGCCCAGTCGGCCGAGATTGCCCAGGGCGTCGACAACGCCGCCGATCGGCAGGGCGAAGAGGGGGCTGGTGATCAGGGCATCATGTTCGGTTTTGCCTGCCGCGAAACGCCCGACCTCATGCCTGCACCGATCTACTACGCGCACAAGATTCTCGAATTGTTGGCCGAGGCGCGCAAGTCCGGGGTCGGCGATGCCGCCCGGCTTGGCCCCGATGCCAAAACGCAGATCACCGTACGCTATGAGAACGGCGAACCGGTTGCGGTCACGTCGATCGTGTTGTCAACGCAGCATCTCGATCCCAATTGGGATTCCGCCAAGGTTCGGCAGGTGGTCGAGCCCTATGTGCGCCAGGCCCTGGCTCTCGGCAACCTGGCCATCGCCGATGACTGCGTCTGGTACATCAACCCGACCGGAAAATTCGTGATCGGCGGTCCGGATGGCGATGCTGGTCTCACCGGCCGCAAGATCATCGTCGACACCTATGGCGGCGCCGCGCCGCACGGCGGTGGTGCCTTTTCCGGCAAGGATACCACCAAGGTTGATCGCTCCGCCGCCTATGCGGCCCGCTATCTGGCCAAGAACGTGGTCGCTGCTCGCCTGGCCGAGCGCTGCACCATCCAGCTCTCCTATGCCATCGGCGTGGCACAGCCGCTTTCGGTCTACGTTGATCTGCATGGCACCGGCAAGGTCGATGAAGCGACTGTCGAAAAAGCCATCCGCGCCTCGATGGATCTGTCGCCGACAGGCATCCGCCGGCATCTTGACCTGAACCGGCCAATTTATGCCCGAACAGCCGCCTACGGCCATTTCGGACGCAAGGCGCGCGGCGGCGCTTTCGCATGGGAAAAGACCGACCTGGTAAAGACCCTCAAGGAAGCTGCAAAGGGCTGATTGCGCCAACCGCCACTCATATATCGATCCGGCCGAGCCAGCCGGCAGCGAGATGCACCATGAACGAGCCCCGCCGACAGCGCGCCACGGAAGCTTTTTTCGGCCGCCGCAAGGGCAAACATCTGCGCGACAGCCAGCGCCAGGCGATGGCCGAGCTGCTGCCGCGCATCGGGCTCGATCTGGACACGCCGCCGCCACGGGATCTGGCAGGTCTGTGGCCGGTCGCCATCGACACGATCCGGATGGAAATCGGTTTCGGCGCCGGCGAGCATCTGTTGCATCGCGTCTCGGAAAACCCGCGGACCGGGTTCATCGGCGTTGAACCCTTCGTCAACTCAATGGGTAAATTCCTGCTCGCCTTGCAAGATCGCAACCCGGACAATGTGCGGGTCTATACAGACGATGCCACGCGGGTGCTCGACTGGCTGCCGAGCGCCTCCCTCGACCGCATCGATCTGCTTTATCCCGATCCCTGGCCGAAGAAGCGCCACTGGAAACGTCGCTTCGTCAATCCAGCCAACATCGAGCGCTTTGCCCGCGTCCTCAAGCCGGGAGGCAGCTTTTGCTTTGCCTCCGATATCGACACTTACGTCAACTGGACCCTGCAGCATCTCATCGCCGACCAGCGTTTCGACTGGCAGGCGCAAAGTGCCGCCGACTGGCAGACCGCATGGGCCGGTTGGCCGGGAACCCGCTATGAGGCCAAGGCGATCCGCGAGGGACGCACGCCGGCATATCTAAGCTTCGTGCGTCTCTGAGCCGAGCCCCCCGCGAACGGCGCCCCCGAACGGCGATGACACGCTCTGTCCGACCGGGCCACGACCGCTTGGCATGCTCTCCGCGCTCCGGCTTGCATCGCCGTGCGAAAAGGATTATATCCACCCCACATCTTGATCGCTTTGGACAAGAGTGGGCCCCGCCGGACCCGCTCTTTTTTGTTAGGCGGATCAGGGGTCGGAGAACGCAATCGCGACATCAGGACGGATGAGTCCCGGCGGATGCAGAAAGAGCCAATGACGCAGAACGACGATAGCCAGCCCCGGATAGTGACGGAAACAGGTGTTGATGCGCGCATCGCCGCGATCATTGAGCCGGTTCTGGCTGCACTGCAGTACCGGTTGGTGCGGGTCCGCGTTTCTGGTCAAAACGGCATGACCTTGCAGATCATGGCTGAACGTCCCGACGGAACGATGACGGTGGAGGATTGCGAGGCGGTGTCGCGTGCGATCTCGCCGGTCCTTGATGTCGAGGACCCGCTCGACAAGGCCTATCATCTGGAGATTTCCTCGCCGGGGATTGATCGGCCACTGGTCCGCGTTGAGGACTTCAAGCGCTGGGAAGGCTTCCTTGCCCGGGTCGACACCTCGCAGATGCTCGATGGCCGCAAGCGGTTCCGCGGCTATATCCGCGATGTCAGCGACACGCATTTCGTCATCGAGCGCGATCAGCCCGCCTATGGCGAGGAAACGCGCTCGCAGATCCCGTTTTCCGCGCTCGCCGAAGCCAAGCTTGTGCTGACCGATGAACTGGTGCGTGAATCGCTGCGTGCCGACAAGGCCGCCAAGCAGGCCCGCAATGCCAGCGATCTCGAATCGCCGGAGGGTTCTGCCGGCGACGGAGACAACGCGTAGGAACTGCCATGCCCGCCAGCGAAGATCGGCGGGATGAGTATCGGCAGCCAAGACAATTTGAAGGGGAGGCCGGCCGGCCTCCGGATCAGCGCCCGCGTGGCGCCTCAGCACCCACCTGCAGGGCAACTTCCGGCAGGAACAGATGGAGAAGACAATGGCAGTCAGCGCCAACAGGCTTGAACTTCTGCAAATCGCCGACGCGGTGGCGCGGGAGAAGAACATCGATCGTGAGATTGTCATCGGCGCCATGGCGGACGCCATTCAGAAGGCGGCGCGCTCGCGCTATGGCAGCGAGTCGAATATCCGCGCCGACATCAATTCGCGCACTGGCGAGATCCGCCTGCAGCGGCTTCTCGAGGTGGTTGATCATGCCGATGACTACTCGACGCAGATCCCGCTGACATTGGCACGCGATCGCAATCCCGATGCCCAGCTTGGCGATTTCATCGCCGATCCGCTGCCGCCGATGGACTTTGGCCGCATCGCCGCCCAGTCGGCCAAGCAGGTCATAGTCCAGAAAGTCCGCGAAGCCGAGCGCGACCATCAGTTCGAGGAATACAAGGACCGCATTGGCGAGATCGTCAACGGCACCGTCAAGCGGGTCGAATACGGCAATGTCATCGTTGATCTTGGCCGCGGCGAGGCGATCATCCGCCGCGATGAGACCATCCCGCGCGAGAACTTCCGCTACGGCGATCGTGTCCGTGCCTTTCTCTACGATGTGCGCCGCGAACAACGGGGCCCGCAGATCTTCCTCTCGCGCACGCATCCGCAATTCATGGTCAAGCTGTTCACCATGGAGGTGCCGGAAATCTATGATGGCATCATCGAGATCCGTTCGGTCGCCCGCGATCCGGGTTCGCGCGCCAAGATTGCCGTCATCTCCAATGATTCCTCGATTGATCCTGTCGGCGCCTGCGTCGGCATGCGCGGCTCGCGTGTCCAGGCCGTTGTCGGCGAATTGCAGGGCGAGAAGATCGATATCATTCCGTGGTCGCCTTCGCCGGCTACCTTCATTGTCAACGCGCTGCAGCCGGCCGAGGTCGCCAAGGTCGTTCTCGATGAGGATGCCGAGCGAATCGAGGTCGTCGTCCCCGATGAGCAGCTTTCCCTGGCGATCGGCCGTCGCGGCCAGAACGTCCGTCTGGCCTCTCAGCTGACCGGCTGGGACATTGACATCCTGACCGAGGACGAGGAAAGCCAGCGCCGCCAGAAAGAGTTCAACGAGCGCACGGCCCTGTTCATGGAGGCGCTCGACGTCGACGAGATGGTCGGCCAGGTCTTGGCCTCCGAAGGCTTCAGCCAGGTCGAAGAAGTGGCCTATGTGGACCTCGACGAAATCACCTCGATCGAAGGGTTCGACGAGGAAACGGCCGAGGAATTGCAGACCCGGGCCCGGGAATATCTCGAAAAGATCGAAGCCGAACTGGATGCCAAGCGCAAGGAAATGGGCGTTGAGGACGAAGTGCGGTCGGTCGGCGGCATGACGACGGCGATGATGGTCGCGCTCGGCGAGGACGGCATCAAGTCGCTTGAGGACTTTGCCGGCTGCGCCGTCGATGACTTGTGCGGCTGGACGGAAGCCAAGGATGGCGAGACCACACGCCACGAAGGTCTGTTCTCGTCTCTCGATGTCTCGCGGCCCGAGGCCGAGACGATGATCCTTGCGGCGCGTCTCGCCGTCGGTTGGATCACCGAAGACGAACTCGAGGACATGCAGGTGGAAACCGAAGAGGATGCCGGCGAAGAGGGTGAGACCGCCGAAGCTGAAGCCAGTGCCCCCGACGCACCTGCGGAGCAGGCGTAACGAACGCGCCAGACCAGGGTGACGGGCGGTGAAGGTCAGGATCGAGCCATTGAATGACCGCATGTGCATCCTGACGCGGGCGCGCGGCGACAGCGCTGATCTGATCCGCTTCGTTGGCGGTCCGGACGGCACGGTCATCCCTGACCTGAGGCAGCGATTGCCGGGTCGTGGCTGCTGGTTGCGCGCCGATCGTGCGGCTGTCGAGACGGCGGTGCGGAAGAATCTTTTTGCGCGGGCGCTGAAGACAGCTGTAACCCCGCCGCAAGATCTCGGCGACCGGATTGATGCTTTGCTTTTAGCTGATCTCGCTGGCATGATGGGATTGGCAAGGAAATCCGGCCAGTTCGTGTCCGGCGCATCCAAGGCGGATGCTGCGATCCGATCGGGAGACGCCATAGGTCTGTTCCATGCAGCGCACGCCGCCGCCGACGGTGTGCGCAAGCTGGCGCAGGCCATCAAGGCGCGCGCTCTGACCTTGGACGAGCCGGAAATACCGGTCTTTCGCCTTCTTGCAAGGGAGGAAATGGAGCGCGCGCTGGGTGATGGGGCGTTTATCCATGCAACTGCGCTTGCAGGGCAGGCCGGTGAGGGTGTAGTGAAGCGCGCAAAGAGGCTCGTCGATTTTCGTGCCACGGCGCCGGTGCAGGCTCAGATCGAAACCCCCGGCCTATCCGGTGGGAATGCTGGCTCCGGCAGCAATGGTGCTGGAAAGGGTTACGGCAGAAAGGGCAGGGCTGCTGCGGGAGCTGCCGATGTCCCTCCTGCGGAAGATTGAGATCGCGACGGCCGGCTGATGCCGGCGAACAAAAAATCGGGGCTGGCGCAACAGGTGCTGCCGGCCTCCGGAAACGGATGGTAGATGAACGATACGAACGACGACAAGACAATCAGCGTCTCCGGTAAAAAACCGCTTTCGCTGAAGCGCCCTTCGATAGAGCAGGGTACGGTGCGCCAGGAGATGGGCCGCGGCCGTTCCAAAGCCGTGGTTGTCGAGACGCGCAAGCGGCGGATCAACCGTCCCGAAGATGAAAATCCGGTACAGAAGATCAACCTGAAGCCGCGTCCAGCGCCGGCGTCCAGTGCACGCCCTGAGGCCAAGCCGGCCTCACCGGCGCCGTCCAAGGCGCCCGCGGCCAATCCGGCCAAGCCCGGTGTTGTTCTCAACCAGCTGTCGGCCAATGAGATGGAAGCGCGGCGTCGTGCACTTCAGGATTCGCGTGTTCGCGATGCCGAAGATGCCAAACGCGCCGAGGAAGAGGCGAAGCGTCGCGCCGAAGAGGAAGCCATTCGCGCCAAGGAGCGTGAAGAGGAAGCCCAGCGCGAGAAGGAAGAGCAGGAGCGCATAGCGCGCGAGGCGGTCGAGTTGCAGGCTGCCGAAAGCGCCGCCGCCCGCAGTCCGAAGGAAGCTCCTGCCGCCAAGCAGGCAGATACCGCGCGTGGTCGTCGTGACGGCGCGGAAGCTGAGGGGCGTCCTGGTGCGCCGAGCCGCGGCAGCGCCAAGCCCGGTCGTCCTGAAACGCCGAAGCCAAGTCGTCCAAAGGGCGAAGCGGATCGTCGCCGGGGCAAGTTGACCCTGACCGCTGCGCTCGATGAGGATCGCGGCAACCGCGGTCGCTCGCTTTCCGCCATGCGCCGCCGCCAGGAGAAGATGCGCCGCAGCGCCCATTCGAACGAGGCGCGCGAAAAGGTGGTCCGCGAAGTGACCCTGCCCGAGACGATCACCATCCAGGAATTGTCCCAGCGCATGGCCGAACGCTCCGTCGATGTCATCAAGCATCTGATGAAAGAAGGTCAGATGATGAAGCCCGGCGACGTCATCGACGCCGATCTGGCCGAAATCATCGCCACGGACTTTGGCCACACGGTCAAGCGTGTGTCCGAGTCCGACGTCGAACTGGGGATTTTCAACATCGAGGATGATCAGGCCGCCAAGGTGGCACGCCCGCCTGTGGTCACCATCATGGGCCATGTCGACCACGGCAAGACATCGTTGCTCGACGCCATCCGCAACGCCAATGTGGTGGCCGGAGAAGCAGGTGGTATCACCCAGCATATCGGCGCCTACCAGGTCGAGAAGAATGGTCAGAAGATCACCTTCATCGACACGCCGGGCCACGCTGCATTCACCGCCATGCGGGCCCGCGGCGCTCAGTCGACCGATATCGCCATTCTGGTGGTTGCCGCCGACGACAGCGTCATGCCGCAGACGATCGAGTCGATCGCCCACGCCAAGGAAGCCGGCGTTCCGATGATTGTCGCCATCAACAAGATCGACAAGCCGGCAGCCGATGCCAACAAGGTGCGCACCGAACTGCTTCAGCATGAGGTCTTCACCGAGTCCATGGGCGGCGAGACGCTCGACGTTGAAGTCTCCGCGCTGAAGAATCAGAACCTCGACGCACTGCTTGACGCGATCCTGCTGCAGTCGGAGATCCTTGATCTCAAGGCGAATGCCGATCGCACCGCCGAGGGCGTGGTGGTCGAGGCGCAGCTCGACAAGGGCCGCGGCCCGGTGGCCACGGTGCTGGTCCAGGCCGGCACTCTGAAAACCGGTGACATTCTCGTTGCCGGTGACGAGTGGGGCCGGGTGCGCGCCCTGGTCGATGATCGTGGCGATCAGGTCAAGGAGGCCGGTCCGTCGATGCCAGTGGAGATTCTTGGACTTCAAGGCACGCCGCAGGCCGGTGACCGGTTTGCCGTCGTCGAAAACGAGGCCCGCGCCCGCGAAGTCGCCGAATATCGTCAGCGTCTGTCGCGCGACAAGGCGGCAGCACGCCAGTCGGGATCGCGCGGCTCGCTCGAGCAGATGATGACCCAGCTGTCCGATGCCGGCGTCAAGGAATTCCCGCTGCTCGTCAAGGGGGATGTTCAGGGCTCGATCGAAGCCATCGCTGGCGCCATTGAAAAGCTCGGTACGGACGAAGTGCGCGCGCGCGTCATCCATTCGGGCGCCGGCGCCATCACCGAATCCGACATCTCGCTGGCCGAGGCGTCGGGTGCGGCGGTCATCGGCTTCAATGTGCGTGCCAACAAGCAGGCGCGCGATGCGGCGGAACGCACCGGTCTCGAGATCCGTTACTACAACATCATTTACGATCTGGTCGATGATGTGAAAGCGGCGATGTCGGGCCTGCTGTCGCCGGAGCGCCGCGAGACTTTCCTTGGCAATGCCGAGATTCTCGAGGTCTTCTCGATTTCCAAGACCGGCAAGGTCGCCGGTTGCCGTGTCTCGGAAGGCAAGGTCGAGCGCGGCGCAGGCGTTCGCCTGATCCGCGACAACGTTGTCATCCACGAGGGCAAGCTGAAAACCCTCAAGCGGTTCAAGGATGAAGTCGCTGAAGTGCCGGCCGGTCAGGAATGCGGCATGGCCTTCGAAAACTACGAGGACATCCGCGCCGGCGACGTGATCGAGTGTTTCCGCGTCGAACACGTCACCCGCACCCTCTGAGCAAAGCGACCCGCCGGGCCCTCAGGCTGGCGGGTCGGAGTCTCGCATCAGCTTTGCCACCCTTGCGGCTTTCATCGCGTCCTGATCTGTTCGCAGAGTCACCGAACGGCGTTTGGTGACGGAGGAGCATCAGATTTGATGCTCTGTCACAATCACTGAGATCGGCCGGTGAAGATATCGGAGAAGCAGTCATGAAACAGCCATCTCAGCGCCAGTTGCGGGTCGGCGAGAATGTGCGTCATGCCGTCACCCGTTTGATCCAGCGTGGCGAGATTGTCGATCCTGATCTGGCCGGCATCGTCCTTTCGGTGACCGAAGTCCGCATGTCACCGGATCTGAAGATCGCCACCGTCTATGTCGCGGCATTCGGCCAGAACGACATGCAGCCGATCGTCAAGGCGCTGGCAAGACATGCGAAATTTATTCGCGGCGCGCTGGCTCGCGAACTTCGGCAAATGAAATACATGCCGGAATTCCGTTTCCGCCCGGATACCAGCTTCGACAATTACGAGAAGATCGACACGCTGCTGCGCTCGCCGCAAGTGGCGCGCGATCTCGCCGAGGAAAACGCGCATTCGGCCTCCGGCGATGTGGACAGCGATGCTGCGGGCGATAGTGAAACCGGCGCCGCGGTCGATCGCGACGACAGCGGCCGCTAGGAAGGCATCGGACGCAGCCGGTTAAACCGGCCAGCGGCCCCCCCCAGTGAGAACAGGACCCGGATATGGGCAGACAACGCAAGCGCAAGGGCCGACCGGTCGCAGGCTGGCTGATCCTCGACAAACCTTGGGATTTCGGTTCGACCGAGGCGGTCTCCAAATTGCGCTGGCTGTTCAAGGCCAGCAAGGCCGGCCATGCCGGTACACTTGATCCGCTGGCCTCCGGTATGCTGCCAGTCGCTTTCGGTGATGCCACCAAGACCGTTCCCTATGTTGTCGACGGCCGCAAGATTTACCGGTTTACCGTCGCCTGGGGAGAGGAGCGCGATACCGACGACCTTGAGGGCGCTGTCGTGCGCACCTCCGAAGAGCGGCCGACGCGCGAGGTGATTGCGCAATGTCTCGGCGCCTATCTTGGCCTTATCGAACAGGTCCCGCCGCGTTTCTCGGCGGTCAAGATCGATGGCGAACGGGCCTATGATATTGCGCGCGATGGGGATGACGTCGAGATCCCGTCCCGACAGGTGGAGATCCATCGCATCGACATCGTTGACTGTCCGGACCCTGACCACACGGTGTTCGAGGTGGAATGCGGCAAGGGCACCTATGTGCGTGCGATCGCCCGCGATCTCGGCCGCGAACTGGGCTGTTTCGGTCATGTCAGCGCCCTGCGCCGTCTTGCCGTGGCCCCGTTTGAAGAGCCGGATATGGTGCCGCTCGCCAATCTGCTGGCGTTGGAGGAGATTGCCGATGAGGACGAGCGGCTCGCGGCTCTCGATGCTCACCTGATCGATATCGGCGCTGCTCTGTCAATGCTGCCGCGCATCGACGTGAGTGCAGATCAGGCGCAGCGCCTGCGGCTTGGCAATCCGGTCATCTTGCGCGGCCGCGATGCGCCTGTCGCTTGCGAGGAAATCTGCGCATTCGCGGCCGGCCGTCTGGTCGCGCTGGGCGAAGTCTCTGGTGGCGAATTCCAGCCGCGACGTGTTTTCGCGACCCATGCTGACCCGGGCTGACCCGCCATTGAGGCAAAGGGGCCCGGTGGGCGGATCGCACCCGCGGTGTCGAAGCCATATTTTACTTTCCTTTGCCGGCGTTTTGCCCTATAGCGCACCGGTCTGATCGGCACAGCCGACAGATGATCGAGGCCGCCGCTGGACGACATCCCGGCCGCCGGCACCTTTAAAATCCTCCAGTGAAAGGACTGTCCGATGTCGATTACCGCTGAGCGCAAGGCTGAGCTCATCAAAGAATATGCCACCAAGCCGGGCGATACCGGCTCTCCGGAAGTTCAGATCGCCGTTCTGACCGAGCGGATTACCAATCTGACGGAACACTTCAAGGGTCACAAGAAGGACAACCACTCGCGCCGCGGGCTGCTCAAGCTCGTCTCTTCGCGCCGGTCCCTTCTCGACTACGTCAAGCGTAAAGATCATGCGCGCTACGCCGACCTGATCAAGCGCCTCGGCATTCGCCGATAGGAAAAAACGGGCGGATCGGCCTTCGCCGATCCGCCCGCTGCCATTGAGGGGTGAAGTCCTCTCGCACTGCGCCGGCAGGCGCGCTGTCGCCGGCTGATGCCGGTTCGGCGAACCCTGCAGCAAATGCCCCGGCAAGCCCTAGTGGCTGCGCCAGGGTCTCGAGCGACCGCCCGTCACGGGGCAGGATTGCCGGATGCTTTCGCCGCCGCTCGGTGCGGCACCGCCTCAGACGGAACCGGTCTGGAAAGCCTCCTGTCGTCTTGCCCGTGATGCGCCCGCATCAACTTGAAACGTCGCCGCCAGATTTGCATCGGCGGACCGACGAATACGAAGGACATGACATGTTCGATACCCACAAGGTCGAAATCGAATGGGGCGGCCGTCCGCTCACTCTCGAAACCGGCAAGATCGCCCGTCAGGCTGATGGCGCCGTGCTTGCCACCTACGGCGAATCCGTCGTGCTCGCCACGGTTGTTTCCGCCAAGGAAGCCAAGCCTGGCCAGGATTTCTTTCCGCTGACCGTCAACTACCAGGAAAAAACCTACGCAGCCGGCAAGATCCCGGGCGGTTATTTCAAGCGCGAAGGGCGTCCGAGCGAAAACGAGACCCTGGTCTCGCGCCTTATCGACCGGCCGATCCGCCCGCTGTTCCCCGATGGCTACAAGAACGAGACCCAGGTTGTTCTCACGGTCATCCAGCATGATCTGGAAAACAATCCGGACATCCTCTCGCTGGTCGCAGCCTCCGCGGCGCTGACTCTTTCCGGCGTCCCCTTCATGGGCCCGATCGGTGGTGCGCGCGTCGGCTACATCAACGGCGAATACGTGCTCAACCCGCATGTTGACGAAATGCCGGAAACCGCGCTCGACCTCATTGTCGCCGGCACCTCGGAAGCCGTTCTGATGGTCGAATCCGAGGCCAAGGAGCTATCGGAAGACGTCATGCTCGGGGCCGTCATGTTCGGCCACAAGAGCATGCAGCCGGTGATCGACGCGATCATCCAGCTGGCGGAAGCCGCTGCCAAGGAACCGCGCGAATTTGCCGCTCCGGATCACTCGGCGCTCGAGAAGGAGATGCTTTCGCTGGCCGAGGCGGATCTGCGCGACGCCTACAAGATCACCGACAAGGCAGCGCGTTACGATGCTGTTGATGCGGTCAAGACCAAGGTCAAGGAGCATTTTGCCCCGGCTGAAGGCGAAGAGCCGACCTATTCCAAGGAAGAGATCGGCGCCGTCTTCAAGTCTCTGCAGGCCAAGATCGTCCGCTGGAACATCCTCGACACCAAGGGCCGCATCGATGGTCGTGACCTTTCGACGGTCCGTCCGATCGTCTCGGAAGTCGGTCTGCTGCCGCGCACGCACGGCTCGGCCCTGTTCACCCGTGGCGAAACTCAGGCGATCGTCGTTGCGACGCTCGGCACCGGCGAAGACGAGCAATATGTCGACAGCCTGACGGGCACCTTCAAGGCGACCTTCATGCTGCACTACAACTTCCCGCCCTATTCGGTCGGTGAGACCGGCCGCATGGGGTCCCCGGGACGCCGCGAGATCGGCCACGGCAAATTGGCCTGGCGCGCCATCCGTCCGGTTCTCCCGGCCGCCGACCAGTTCCCCTACACGCTGCGCGTCGTCTCCGAGATCACCGAATCCAATGGCTCTTCGTCGATGGCCACTGTCTGCGGCACCTCGCTGGCGCTGATGGATGCTGGCGTGCCGCTGGGCAAGCCTGTCGCCGGCATTGCCATGGGCCTGATCAAGGAAGATGATCGCTACGCCGTGCTGTCCGACATCCTTGGCGATGAGGATCACCTCGGCGACATGGATTTCAAGGTCGCCGGCACCACCGAGGGCATCACCGCCCTGCAGATGGATATCAAGATCGACGGCATCACCGAGGAAATCATGAACATCGCCCTCGGCCAGGCGCGCGACGGCCGTCTGCACATCCTCGATGAAATGGGCAAGGCCCTTTCGGAAAGCCGTGGCCAGCTCGGCGAGTTTGCCCCGCGTATCGAGGTGATGACCATCCCGACCGACAAGATCCGTGACGTGATCGGCACAGGCGGCAAGGTCATCCGCGAGATCGTCGAGAAGACCGGCGCCAAGGTCAATATCGAGGACGACGGCACGATCAAGATCGCTTCCTCGTCGGCCAAGGAGATCGAAGCGGCTCAGAAGTGGATCCATTCCATTGTCGCCGAGCCGGAAGTCGGCGTCATTTACGAAGGCACGGTCGTGAAGGTTGCCGATTTCGGCGCTTTCGTGAACTTCTTCGGCCCCAAGGATGGCCTCGTCCACATCTCGCAGCTCGCCGCCGAACGCGTCGGCAAGACCTCCGATGTCGTCAAGGAAGGCGACAAGGTTTGGGTCAAGCTGCTTGGCTTCGACGAGCGCGGCAAGGTTCGTCTGTCGATGAAGGTTGTCGATCAGGAAACCGGCAAGGAAATCACCCGCGAGAAAAGCGAAGGCTGATCCTTTTCAGCAACTGCTTGCAATGAAATGAAAAACCCCGCCGGTGCGGCACCGGCGGGGTTTTGCTTTTGGGTGATCGGTTTATGTGCCAGGACTTCGCGGGCTGCCGCCCGATTTTGACCTTGCGGCGCCAGCTCTCGGCCGGTCAGGCCTCCGGCTGTTGCTTCAATTGCTCGAGGCAGGGCATCGAAGTCGTGCTGTAACCCGAATCGACGAAATGAATTTCGCCGGTGACGCTGCGCGACAGGTCCGACAGAAGATACAGCCCGGAATTGCCAACATCCTCAATGGTCACCGAGCGGCGCAGCGGTGAATTGCGCTGCTGCCATGCGAACATCGCCCGCGCGTCGGCAATGCCGGCACCGGCCAGGGTCCGCACCGGGCCGGCCGAGATGGCATTGACCCGGATGCCGCGTGGTCCATAGTCGGCAGCGAGATAGCGCACACTCGCCTCGAGCGCCGCTTTTGCCACGCCCATCACATTGTAATTCGGCATCGACCGCGTCGCGCCGCCATAGGTCAGCGTCAGCAGGCTGCCTTCGCCACTCATCAATGCCGCGGCGCGCTTGGCCACTTCCGTGAATGAAAAGCAGGAGATCACCATGGTGCGCGTGAAATTGTCCCGCGACGTATCCGCGTACAGGCCCTTCAGTTCGTTCCTGTCGGAAAATCCGATGGCATGGACGAGAAAATCGATCTCGCCCCACTCCGCCTTGATCGTCTCGAACATCTGGTCAACGGTGCTCAGATCCTCGACGTCGCATGGCAGCAGAAGCTTGGCGTTGACCGAATCCGCCAGTGGCTTGACGCGGCGCCCGAATGCCTCCCCCTGATAACTGAAGGCAAGTTCTGCCCCTTGCGCCGCAACCGCCTGGGCAATGCCCCAGGCGATCGAATGATCATTGGCCACACCCATGATCAGGCCACGCTTGCCCTGCATCAAACCCGTCATGCCCGTCACCCCGTATAGCGTTGGAAAGCCAGGGTGGCATTGGTGCCGCCGAAGCCGAATGAATTCGAGAGCGCCGTGTCGAACGATTTCTCGATGCGCTCTCGCACGATCGGCACGCCGTCAAATTCCGGGTCGAGCTCGGTAATGTGGGCACTCTCGCCGATGAAGTCATTGTCCATCATCAACAGCGTATAAATCGTTTCCTGAGCGCCCGCCGCGCCCAGTGAATGGCCTGTCAGGGACTTGGTCGACGAGATGTGCGGCATGTCCGCGCCAAACACCTCGCGGATGGCGCTGACCTCGCGACTGTCGCCAACTTCCGTCGCGGTTCCGTGCGCATTGATGTAATCGACCTTGCCCTCAACCGTTGCCAGCGCTTGCTTCATGCAGCGCACGGCGCCTTCGCCGGACGGCTGCACCATGTCATACCCATCCGAAGTGGCACCGTACCCGACCAGCTCGGCGTAGATCTTCGCGCCGCGCGCCTTCGCATGCTCGAGTTCCTCGAGAACCAGCACGCCGGCACCGCCGGCAATGACGAAGCCGTCGCGGGTTGCGTCATAGGCGCGGCTAGCCGTCTCGGGCGTGTCGTTGTGCTTGGACGACATGGCGCCCATCGCATCGAACATGTTCGACATCGTCCAGTCGAGATCTTCATGTCCGCCGGCAAACATCACGTCCTGTTTGCCCCACTGGATCATCTCGGCTGCATTGCCGATGCAATGCGCAGATGTCGAACAGGCGGACGAGATCGAATAGTTGACGCCATGGATCTTGAACCAGGTCGCCAGCGTCGCCGAAGCCGTGGAGGACATCGCCTTCGGCACCGCGAACGGACCGATTCGTTTCGGGCTGTTGTTCTTGAGCGTCACTTCGGCCGCATCGATGATCATCCGCGTCGAAGGACCGCCCGACCCCATGATGATGCCGGTGCGCTCATTGGTGATGTCGTCCTGCGCAAGTCCGGAATCGCTGATCGCTTGCTCCATGGCGATATGATTCCAGGCGCCACCGCGCGACAGGAAGCGCATGGCGCGCCGGTCCACCAGTTCTTTCGGATCAAGATCGGGGGCGCCCCAGACCTGGCTGCGGAACCCGTGTTCGGCGAAATCTTCCGACCGGGAGATCCCCGACCGGGCCACTCGCAGCGATTCTGTGACTTCTTCGGTGGAATTGCCGATGGAAGAGACAATTCCCATCCCAGTCACAACAACTCGTCTCATCATATTGTCCTCTTGGATCAGCCTGTTTCAATGGCCGGGTTTGCCGCCGGCAAGATCGCCTCACCATTACAGCAGCCAGACATCGTCAGCCCTCGGATTTTTCCTTGAAGAGGCCAACGCGCAGATCGTTGGCCGTGAACACGGTTTCACCGTCGGCCTTGACCCAGCCATTGGCCGTGCCCAGCACCAGCCGGCCGCGCATGACCCGTTTGAAATCGATGCCGAACTCGACAAGTTTGGTCGCCGGTGTGATCTGCCCGGTGAATTTCACTTCGCCGGTGGAAATGGCGCGACCCTTTCCAGGTTCGCCCAGCCAGCCGAGGTAAAAACCGGTGAGTTGCCAAAGTGCATCGAGCCCCAGGCATCCAGGCATGACTGGATCACCCACGAAATGGCAGGGGAAAAACCAGAGATCTGGAGTGATGTCGAACTCCGCCCGTGCAAAGCCCTTGCCGTGCTCACCGCCATCCTCTGAAATCTCGGTGATACGATGCAGCATCAGCATCGGCGGCAATGGCAATTGGGCATTGCCCGGACCGAACATCTCGCCGCGTCCGCATGTCAGGATTTCCTCGTAGGAATAGCTGGATTTCTGTTCGACCATGGAATGCGCGTCTCCTCTGTATCGCCGGACCGCCCTTCGTCTCGGGGCGCTTGACCGGTCAACGCCCGCGCGCTCGCGGCTTTGCAAGCTAGCACAGGGCACCAAACGGAAAAACCGGGGCATCCGGACAATTCGCATAGCCGATGAGACAGCCGAGCGAAAGGGGCAATCAATGTGAAACCGATCCCCGTATGTGCGCCCGCATGTTCTCGCCCGTGCTCCCCTGCGTGTTCCCCCGCCTGGTCCCCCATGTGTTCCCGATGGCGAAGACCGCTCTATTGAAAGGCGGCCGCAGCAAAGATATATGTATCAAGCTACTTAGCTCAGAAGGCGACCGTGACAATGGCATCGGACCCAGCATTTTCCGAGGATGAGGCGAAGGCGGCAATGACCGAATCCGCGCAAAGGCTGCGCCATGCCGGTCTGCGTCCTACCCGCCAGCGTGTCGCCCTTGCCGATCTTCTGTTCGCCAAGGGGGATCGCCATCTAACGGCTGAGGAATTGCACGAGGATGCCTTGCTTGCCGGCGTGCCCTGCTCGCTGGCAACGATCTACAACACTCTTCACCAGTTTACCGAGGCCGGTCTGCTGCGGGTCCTGTCACTGGAATCCGCAAAGACGTATTTCGACACCAACATTTCCGATCATCACCATTTTGTCGTCGATGACACGAATGAGGTGTTTGATGTTCCGGATGGCACGATCACGGTTGGCAACCTGCCCGATCCGCCCGAGGGGCTGGAGATCGCCCATGTCGACGTGGTGATCCGGCTTCGGCCCAAGCGCTGAAGCGCGGCGACGACAAAATCCGCGCCATCAATCCTTGAAGGCTTCGCCCGGATACGCGCCCCAGATTTCGTTCTGCGCCACCCAGCCATTCGCGCCGCCCGCCTCGACCCGGCACCAGTTGCCGTTGCACTCGAGCATGGTCAGGATGACGCCTGGCTCCAGTTGGGCGATCAGCTTCGAACCGGCACGCGCCTCTCGGTGCATGGCAATCAGCGACACGTCATCAGCGGTCCGCTTCCACGGCGCGGCAACACCGGTGCGCGTGCCCGAAAGCAGTGACTGATAGATCCAGCCCTCCGTCCCGTCGGCATCGCGCACCCGCCGCCAGTTGTCGTATTCCTGAATGATCTCCATCGGCACCCCGGGCCGTGTGTACATCCACGAAACCGCGTAGGCGCGGCCTGGCCCGACACGCAGATTGACCCGTTGCGCCTTGATGCTGACAAAACGTGGCAGTGGCAGGCCGCTTGCGCCCCTGCCGGCGCCCTGCGCCAGGCTCGGGACCGTCGAGACCAGCAGCGCCGATGCGGTCATCAGCACCGCGGTGGCAAGGGCGAGGGGGAAAAGGCGACGCATTACCTACAACCTTTTTTCGATGCGCGTTTAAGGCGCTATTTCTTCGTTCGCTTTTCTCACGACCGCGCGGCAATTTCGCTTTCCGCGGGCACTGCGCAAACCGCTGATCTCACCGCATTGCCGGCGCGCTGGCAGCGACGGCGAAGCGCAGCAAGCTGTGCAGAGCGGCGCCATCGGCGGCGAAAGCCCGACGGGTTTTGATTGTCAATGGCGGATGGTCTGTTAGAAAAGCCGACATGAAAACACAATCGCCGAGTTTGGTTAAAAACCTCTCAACGCTGGACCGGGAAATATGACAGTCAGGAAGAAACCGAAGGTGTTTGTCACGCGCCGTCTGCCCGATCAGGTGGAGACGCGCATGTGCGAACTCTTCGACGCCGAACTCAATATTGAAGACACGCCGCGCAGCCAGCCGGAACTGGTGGCCGCCATGCGGGCCTGTGACGTTCTCGTTCCGACGGTCACCGACCGGATCGACGCGGCGCTGATCGAGCAGGCGGGGCCGGATCTGCGCCTGATCGCCAATTTCGGCAATGGTGTCGACAATATCGACATCGAGGCCGCCCAGAAGAAAGGCATCACCGTCACCAACACCCCGAATGTTCTGAGCGAAGACACCGCCGACATGACCATGGCGCTGATACTCGCCGTGCCGCGGCGGCTGACCGAGGGGGCCAAGCTGCTGACCGGTGATGCCTCTGGCTGGAAGGGCTGGTCGCCGACCTGGATGCTGGGTCACCGGCTCGGTGGCAAGCGTCTTGGAATTGTCGGCATGGGGCGTATCGGCACCGCCGTGGCGCGCCGCGCCAAGGCATTCGGCCTATCGATCCACTACCACAACCGTCAGCGCGTCAATCCGGCGACCGAGGAAGAGCTGGAGACGACCTACTGGGACAGCCTTGATCAGATGCTGGCGCGCGTCGACATCGTCTCCGTCCATTGCCCCTCGACACCTGCGACCTTTCATTTGCTATCGGCTCGCCGGTTGGCGCTGATGAAGCCCGGCGCTTACATTGTCAACACGGCTCGCGGCGGCATTATCGACGAGGACGCGTTGATCGCGGCGCTGACCGAAAAGCGCCTGTCTGGCGCTGGTCTCGATGTGTTCGAGCATGAACCCGCTGTTGACAAGCGGTTGCGGCGCCTCGCTGAAGAGGGGCGCGTCGTCCTGTTGCCGCATATGGGATCGGCCACCATCGAGGGGCGCATCGACATGGGCGACAAGGTGATCATCAATATCCGCACCTTCTTCGACGGCCACCGGCCGCCCGACCGGGTGCTACCGCAACGGGCTTGAAATTCACCAGGAATTTAGAGCCACAGCGCTCCACACGCTCTGCAGCAGGCTCACTCTGCTTGGCGGCGATAGCTGATCGTCTCGAAGCTGGCATCCAGCCCGTTGTAGAGAAGAAGCCGGCCGATCAGTGGCGTGCCGCTGCCGGTGATCAGCTTGATGACCTCCATCGCCTGCAAGGTACCCATCACACCCGTCAAGGCGCCGACGATTCCTGCCTCCGCGCAAGCAGGCACGGCGCCTGGCGGCGGGGCTTGCGGAAAAAGATCGGTAAGTCGCGGGTTACTTCGGCCTTCCGCGTCGCGCTGATGCGGCGCCAACACCGTCAATGTGCCATCAAACCGCCCGACCGCCGCCATAACCATGGGAATTGCACAGCGTTCAGCCGCCTCGGCGAGATGGACACGCGTGTCGAAACTGTCCGTGCCATCCACGACCAGATCATATCCGGAGAACAAATCGGCGGCGTTGGCGCGATCAATCCGCAAATCGTGTTCGATGGTTGTCACGTGCGGATTGATGCGCTGCAAAGCAACGGCTGCGCTGCGCGTTTTCTTCCAGCCCAGATGAGCGCTGTCATGCACGATCTGCCGCTGCAGGTTGGACAGGCTAACGGTGTCGTCATCGGCGATTCCGAGCTGGCCGACGCCGGCTGCAGCCAGATAGCTCAGCACGGGCGAGCCAAGCCCGCCGGCGCCAACCACCAGCACCCGCGCGGCCTTCAGCTTCGCCTGACCCGGCCCGCCGATCTCCTTCAAGACGATATGGCGGGCGTATCGCTGCACTTCCTGCGCATTCAGTTCCCGCTCATTCTGATCCATGCCCTGTCCATTTTTCGCTCTGCGGCTTGCCGCTTGCCCGCGTCCGGCTGGCGCAGCAAAGCGCCGCCGCGCACCGGTGTCAATCACATCAACGCCTGCACCGGTCCCGGACATGCCTTGTCATCGCTTTCATGAAAGTGGCGTCACCAACCCGTCCTGAACATCGAGAAACTGCCCGCGTTCATCGAGCGCCTCAAACAACGACCGATCAGTGCCCGTCATGAAGGCCTGGCCACCCAGTTCGTCGATCAGATCAAACAGCGCCACGCGCCGTTCAGCATCCAGATGCGCGGCGATCTCATCAAGAAGCAGCAGCGGCGGTTGCCGCACCAGATTGCGCACCAGCCCGGCGTGAGCCAGGATAAGGCCAATCATCAAAGCCTTTTGTTCCCCCGTGGAACACAGGGCCGCGGCAATCGCCTTGCCGCGATGACTGACGGCGAGATCCATGCGATGCGGGCCTTCCAGCGTCCGACCGGCCGCCTGATCACGCCCCCGCCCGTGCTCCAGAGCCGTGGCATAGGCGGCTTCCGCGTCCCCCGCTCCGGCGATCGCCGCCACGCTCTCGAACCCTTCCAGCGCGAGCAGGGCGCGCGGGAAACAGGAGCCCTGATCCTGAGTGTCGATCAGCTGCGTCAGCAGACCGACCAGTTCACGCCGGGCAATCAGCATCGCGACGCCAAGCTCCGCCATCTGCGCCTCGAGACCGTCGAGCCAGCTTCGGTCCGTCCGCCCCTCGGCAAGCAACCGGTTGCGCGAGCGCATGGCCCGCTCGAAGTCCAGAGCGCGCTTGCCGTGCGCCGGATCAATCGACAGCACCAGCCGGTCGAGAAAGCGGCGGCGATCGGCCGCCGGTCCGGTAAACAGCCCGTCCATTGCCGGGGTCAGCCAGAGAATACGGCTGTGATCGAGAAGTTCGTCGGCGCCGCGTGCCGGCGTGCCGTTGATGCGCACCTGCCGTCCCGAATCCTCCTGCGGATTATGACCGGTGCCGATTTCGACGGGCCCCTCCATGCCGTCGACTTCTGCGAACACGCTGAATCCGCCGGGCGCACCGGAACGAACCAGATCGCCATAAGCGGCCCGCCGCATCCCGCGGCCGGGACTGAGCAGCGACACGGCTTCCATCAGGTTGGTCTTGCCGGCGCCATTGTGACCGGTGAGAACCACGTGGCGCGAGGACAAGACCAGCTCGGCCCGCGCATAGTTGCGGAAATCGCCCAGTTTCAGCCGGCTGATATGCATCGGTGGCTCCATCCGCCATCCGGTTCCGACCCCTGGTGGCAGACGTCGATGAGCGGCGAGGGGGTGTTGACCGCTACACCCGCATCGGCATCAACACATACAGCGCGTCGTCGCCGGCGGTATCGCGCACCAGTGTCGGTGATCCGGGATCAGCCAGCAGAAAGACGGCATCCGAGCCGGACAGCTGGTTGGTAATGTCGAGCAGGTACTTGGCGTTGAAACCGATTTCCAGCGGATCGAAATCATAGCCGACCGCCAGTTCTTCCGTCGCGCTGCCGGAATCCGGATTGTTGACCGTCAATGTCAGCTGTCCCGCTTCCAGCGCCAGCTTGACGGCGCGACCGCGCTCCGAAGAAATGGTGGAAACCCGGTCAACCGCCTGGGCAAAGCTCTGGCAATCGACGGTCAGTTCCTTGTCGTTGCCGGTCGGGATCACCCGCTGGTAATCCGGAAATGTGCCATCGATCAACTTGGAGGTCATGATGACGCTGCCGATGGTGAAGCGGATCTTGGCGTCCGAGACCTCCAGCCTCACCTTCAGGTCAGGGTCGTCGACCAGCTTTTGCAGTTCCCCCACGGTCTTGCGTGGAATGATGATACCCGGCATGCCTTCGGACCCGGACGGCGCTTCGAGATCGGCGCGTGCCAGGCGGTGACCATCGGTCGCGACCGTCCGCAGCTTCAGGCCCGCATCGCCCTCGATCGTGTGCATATAGATGCCGTTGAGATAATAGCGCGTTTCCTCGGTGGAAATCGCAAACTGCGTCCGGTCGATCAGCATTTTCAGATCTTGCGCCGGCAACTGGAAAGTGTGCGTGAAGCTGCCTGCGGTCAGATCCGGGAAATCCGCTTCCGGCAGGCACTGAAGCGAGAATTTCGACCGACCGGCGGCCACCGTCATCGACGTGCCATCCGGGTTCGTGGCCAGCAGGACTTCCGAGCCGTCCGACAATTTGCGCACGATCTCGTAAAGCAGATGCGCGGGAACCGTCGTCGCGCCGGCTTGCTCGACCATCGCCGCAGTGGCCTCGGTGATTTCGAGATCAAGATCAGTGGCTTTCATCTCGACCGATGCGCCATCGGCCTTCAAAAGCACGTTGGAAAGGATCGGGATCGTGTTGCGGCGCTCGACGACCCGGTGAACATGGTTGAGCGACTTGAGAAGGTTCGAACGCTCGAGTGTGACTCGCATGATGCTGGCTACCATTGCTCGAAAAGTCCAGCCTTGGCGGGCTGGAGGGACTGGAAACGGACCGCTGCCCGGCGTCGTTCCCGAAAGGGATCGGACAAAGCCGCGCCGTCCACTGCTCTCGGCAAAATGGCAGAACTTCGCCCGACATTGCAAGGGAAACCAGCCGAGGGAGCGGGGCTCCCTCCGGGTTTTTGGGGAAAACGGCGACGCCGTGCGCTGATACGGCAGTGTTCGCGAAGTTTGCCTGCGACCTTCATGCTCGGATCGCAGGCAACCGCCAGCCGTCAGCACACTCGCCAAACGCTTCCTATTCGAGAATCAGCCGCTTCAGCAATTCGATCTCGTGGCCGAGCTTGGTGTCGCTGCCGATCAGGTCCTCGATCTTTCGCACTGCATGCAGCACGGTCGTGTGATCGCGTCCGCCAAATCGCCGGCCAATTTCCGGAAAGGAACGTGGCGTCATCGTCTTGGCAAGATACATGGCGATCTGGCGTGGCTTGACGATGACACGTGTGCGCCGGTTGGAGATCAATTCCTGCTTGGAGACATTGTAGTGACGTGACACGGCCCGCTGGATATCTTCGATCCGCACCCGCTTCGGCTCGCCGGCCCCCACCAGGTGGCCAAGCAGCTGCTCCACACGATCGATGGTCAGGTCCGGTTCGAAACTGCGGCGGAACAGCAGCTGGTTGAAAGCGCCTTCCAGCTCGCGGCCGCTCGACGTGACCATCCGCGCGACATGCGCCAGAACATCGTCTTCGATCTCGAGCGTCGCATCCTCGATCTGTGCCGTGGCCAGGCGCTGACGCAGCATTTCAAGCCGCATCTCATAGTCGGGCGCTTCGATCTCGATCGCCACACCACCCTGCAGGCGCGAACGCACTCGAGGATCGAGCGATTCCAGCTCCCACGGCGCCCGGTCAGCCGCGACAACAACCTGGCGCGCCGAATCGAGCAGCATGTTCAGCAAGTGGCAAAACTCATGCTGGATCGACTTGCCCTGCAGGAACTGCATGTCGTCGATGATCAGCAGATCGATGTTGCGCAAGGATTCCTTGAACGAGAGCGCATCATTGTCGCGGATGGCCGTGGCGAAACGCCACATGAAATATTCGGCCGTCAGATAGACCACGCGCGGACTGCGCGCGTGCTGGCTGGCCGCCGCCGCGATCGCCTGCAGAAGATGGGTCTTGCCGAGGCCGACACTGGCATGCAGGAATAGCGGATTGAATCGTACCGCACCGGTGCCTGCTTCCGCGATTGTCTTGGCCGCGGCGAGCCCGACCCGGTTCGAGGCACCCTCGACGAAGCTCTCAAAGGTGTAGCGGCCGTCAAGCGGCGAGCCGAGCACGGGATTGGCCGGCGCGATGGCGCGCACGGGCGTCGAGATATGGGTGGCCCCGCCGCGCAGTGCGGCTGCCTCCTTGCGCGCCACACCGCCGGCCACCGGCTGATTGGCGGCTTGCACTTCCACTTCTCCCGCATCAATGCCGGCTCGCGCCGGACGAGTGGCGGAGCGGGCGACGATCTCGACCTTCAAGATGCGGCTGTCTTCGGCCTGGAACAAAGCGGTGATCTGCTCGAGATACTTGTTGTTGATCCAGGACTTGAGAAAGGTGGTCGGCACCGACAGGCGCACCACGCTCTTCGACATCGAATGCAGCTTCAGGCGGCCGAACCAACTGGCGAACACTTCGGCTCCAACCTGGGTTTTCAGTTTCGCGCGTACCCTTGCAAAGAGTTCTTCCTGATCTTTCATTGCCGCCCCGGCTGACGATCCCGAGCCCGCAGCGCTCTCCATCTGCACCGGATCAGCCCCTTCGGCCTGCCCGCTGTCATTTTTCTGTGCCGCCAGTTTCAAGTGCATGTCCCGCCGTCCCCTGTTCGCAGACCAGGCCACTGCCCGGTCGAATTTGGTGAATATCGTCTGCCCCGATCTGGAGCCGGCGAACTTCACCGCCCGTGTCATTTCTGCGCCGCCCGTTTCGGTCCCAGCTGAAACGGCGCGCCACTGCGTCTCTCCGAGTTTGCCGTCACCCCCTTCGTCACGTCGCCAGCCGGCCGTTGAAGGCCATTCATCGGCCTCCGCCACCATCGGCGTCCCCTTGTTCCAGGGCCTGATGCCGGCCCTCGATCTTCTTAAGGCCCGGTGCCGGCCCACGCCCGGACACCGAAACCCTCTCGCCCCTGCGGCCAAACATCCGCCTGCCCTCGACCGACTTGGCCGACGGTTGGACGGTCGTCTTTAGCCGTCAATCGACATGGCTTCGCCGTCCGCGGCAAAGCCCCCGGCACAGCAAGACCAGACTTTTAGGATGCGTGTGATCAGGGATCACACTCGAAGGGCAGGCGTATTTTCACGGTCACGCGACCGCAAAAATTTCTGTGGAGACCGGAGTTTCCCGCGCCCTTCGATGACCCTTTTTAGGCAGTTTGAGATCGGCAGATCAAGCGACAAATTTAGAGATTTTTAACGAATCACGCTTGACTCGACCCCAGCCTGCACGGCGCCTCAAAACCCCGTCATCAGCAGTTTGTTGGATTCATTGGCGTTTCCAAATCCGGCGCCGATTCCCCCGCCGCGATGACAGGAATGGCGCCGCTTGATTCTTTTTTCCGCCCCGGCTGTATTTTTCCGCGACCCGATTGCATGCAAACTGCAACCTCTCGCAAGTCTCTGAAATCTCAGGAGAACTTGTGCGATTTCTGCATTTGCCCGGCGCCCGGCATGACGGTTTGATGACAAGTTACTGACAGTTTTACGAAAAAAGGCCCGGACGATGCCGGGCCTTCAATTTACAACAGTCTGGCGAGAATGCTCAGGCCTCGATGGCCTTCACCCGCTGCGCCAGGCGCGAAACTTTGCGGGAGGCAGTGTTGCCGTGCAGGACGCCCTTGGAGGCGGCGCGCATCAGTTCCGGCTGCGCGGCACGCAACGCTTCGGACGCCGCAGCCTTGTCGCCAGCGCTGATTGCTTCTTCCACCTTGCGCAGATAGCCGCGGACACGCGAACGACGTGATTTGTTGACTGCAGTGCGGCGGGCAATCTTGCGGGTCGCCTTTTTCGCCGAAGTTGTATTGGCCATGGATGCCTCTCGGTTCTTGCGGAGCCCTGCAACCGTCCGTCGATCGCCCATGCGGGCGGAGGATCAAACTAACGGTAGGGCAAAACTAGTCATGACGGGGCCGATGCACCATCACGGGATGGCGGGCGTATACCGGCAAAAAACCATTCCGTCAACGCGAAAATCGCCTGTTCTACCCTTCCGGCGAAGCGGTTCAGCGATGCTTGAAGGCCGCCTTGCGCTTCTCGACGAATGCGCTCATGCCTTCTTTCTGGTCTTCGGTCGCAAACAGCGAGTGGAACAGCCGCCGCTCAAAGCGCAACCCTTCCTCAAGGGTCACCTCGAATGACCGGTTGACCGCTTCCTTGGCCATCATCGTGGCAGGCAACGAAAAGCCGGCAATCTTCTCGGCCGCCGCAAGAGCGGTCTCCAAAAGTTCGCCCGCCGGCACGATGCGCGACACCAGTCCGGCCCGTTCCGCCTCTTCGGCATCCATCATCCGGCCGGTCAGACACAGATCCATCGCCTTGGCCTTGCCGACAGCACGGGTCAGGCGCTGGCTGCCGCCCATCCCGGGTATGACGCCGAGTGTGATCTCTGGCTGGCCGAATTTTGCCGTGTCGGCGGCGATGATGAAATCACACATCATCGCCAGTTCGCAGCCGCCCCCGAGTGCATAGCCGGAGACGGCGGCGATAACGGGCTTGCGCAGCGCCGCCAGTTCGTTCCAGCGGTTGAAGAAATCGGACATGTACATGTCCATGTACCCTTGGGGCTGCATCTCCTTGATGTCCGCGCCGGCCGCAAATGCCTTCTCGGAGCCGGTCAGCACAAAGGCGCCGATCTTGTCGTCGGTGCCGTATTTGGCGACCGTATCGCACACCTCATCCATCATCTCGCTGTTCAAGGCATTCAGCGCTTCCGGGCGATTCAGCGTCAGCAATGCGACGCGGCCGCGGATTTCGATCCTGAGCGATTTTGGTGCCATGGAAGTATCCTCTGTATTGTGCTGGCAGGGGAGCCCGGCCGCTAACCTAGTGTTTTTGGCAGCGCGGGCAATAGAACGTCGACCGCCCCGCCTGTGAGATGCGGCGGACCGTATTATTGCACCCGGCGCCGGCGCAAGGTTCTCCCTCGCGTCCATAGACGGAAAACCGATGCTGAAAATACCCCAGCGATCCATCGGTGCGGATGTGATCACGCAGCGAGGAGCCGCCCGCCGCGATCGCTTCATGAATGACGGCCCGGATGGTGGCCGTCAATGTTTCCAGTCGCGCCGTGGGCCTGCCGGCCTTGCGCACCAGGCGCTTAGCCGGAGCCGTCGGCGACAGGCCGGCGCGCCAAAGGGCTTCGCACACATAGATATTGCCGAGCCCTGCGATAATCGACTGATCCATCAGCGCAGTCTTCAGCGGCGACGACTTGCCGGCCAGCCGTTGTGCGAGATATGGCGCCGAAAGTTCGTTGCCGGTCGGCTCGACGCCCAGCGACGCGAAACGCGGATGCGCATCGAGTCCATCGACGCAAGTCAGCTCCATGAAACCGAAACGGCGCGGATCATTATAGGTGATCGTGGCCGGACCGAGCGGCCCCTCGATCCTTAAAACCAGGTGATCGTGCAGGCTGGACTTGCCACGCGGCTGCGCGAACGCTCCCGGCATCGTTCCACCAGCCTCGTCATCCTCGCTGTCAAGAAGGATCCGAAAGGAGCCGGACATGCCGAGATGGCTGATCAAAACAGTGTCATCATCGAGGGTGAAGAGCAGATATTTGGCGCGTCGCCCCAGCCGCAGCACCCTGCGCCCCGTCAGCCGGCTCGCGAAATCGGTGGGAAACGGAAATCGCAGATCGGGGCGCCGTTGCTCAACCGCGTTGATCTGTGCCCCTTCCAGCACCGGAGCAAGGCCGCGGCGCACAGTTTCGACTTCAGGCAGTTCAGGCACAAGGATCTCCGTTGTTCAGCACAGCCATGCAATTGCTCCGGACAAGCAGCTTGGCCCGCGGCGCTTGGCTGGCCTATAAGCAGCACGCTTTGCCGCACCGATGTAGATAGCGTCCCGGCACCGCTTTCGCTATGGTCGCCTTCGCCTTGTGGCCTAAATGGCAAAGGGGCGATAGCCGGTGATGACGATGATGCGAATGTCGGGGCCGGGGGAAACTGTGCCTGATTGAGAATGGGATTTGTAATGTCCAAGAGCCGCGTGACCGCCGAGGGCGGAATGGCAACCTCCTACGGGTTTACCCCGGTCGATGAAGGCGAGAAGCAACAGCTCGTCAACGATGTTTTCCATCGTGTGGCCAAGCGCTATGACGTGATGAATGACGTGATGTCCGGCGGCCTGCACCGCGCCTGGAAAGATGCCATGGTCGCCGCCCTCAATCCGCCGCGCAAGCCCGGCTGGCGCTTCCTCGATGTGGCAGGCGGCACCGGCGATGTCGCCTTCCGCATCGTCGAGGCATCGTCGCGCCAGGCGTCCGGTGTCGTCCTTGACATCAATGGCTCAATGCTTGCTGTCGGCGCTGAGCGGGCCGGCAAGCGGCGGCTTGCCGACAATCTCGAATTCGTCGAAGCCAATGCGGAAAACCTGCCATTTCCGGACAACAGCTTCGATGCCTATACGATCGCCTTCGGGATTCGCAACGTGCCTGACATCGACAAGGCCCTGGCGGAAGCCAGCCGCGTTCTAAGGCGCGGCGGCCGCTTTCTCTGTCTGGAATTCTCCGAGGTGCAGATGCCGATTCTCGATAAAGTCTACGAAGCCTGGTCATTCCACGGCATCCCGCGCCTCGGCCAGGCCATTGCCGGTGATGGCGAGCCGTATCGCTACCTCGTTGAATCGATCCGCAAGTTTCCCTCGCAGCCAGACTTCGCGGCGATGATCCGCCGCGCTGGCTTTGCGCGTGTTGGCTGGACGGATTACACCGGCGGCATCGCGGCTCTGCATTCGGGATGGAAGATCTGACGTGCCAGGACCATTGACCTATCTGCGGCTGGCGCGGGCCGGCTATATTCTCGTGCGTGAGGGGGTCATCTCGGCCCTGCCGGCCGAAGAGCTGCCGGCGCATCTGCAACTGGCGCACCGCATGGCCGGGCTCGTGGCGCGGCGCCGTGCACTCAACGCCGACCGCAGCGACCGGCTGGCCCGTGCCGTTGCCCGGCTGGGTCCCTCCTGGGTCAAGCTCGGACAGTTCCTCGCCACCCGTCCGGATGTGGTCGGCGCCGAGATCGCCGACGATCTGGCGGCCTTGCAGGACCGCATGACGACCTTTCCGCAATCTCAGGCGGTAGAGGAAATCGAGGCCTCGCTCGGCCGTCCTCTGCAGGAGCTGTTTGCGCGTTTCGATCCGCCGATCGCCGCGGCTTCGATCGCTCAGGTCCATCCGGCGGAGGTGATCACGCCCGACGGGCCGGAAAAGGTTGCCGTCAAGGTCATCCGTCCGGGTGTGCGCAAGCGCTTTCGCCGCGATCTCGAGGTCTTCTATCTGGTGGCCGAATGGCAGGAGCGGCTGCTGCCGGCCAGTCGCCGGCTACGCCCGGTCGAGGTGACACGCACGCTCGAGCAGACCACCAAGATCGAGATGGACTTGCGGCTTGAAGCCGCCGCGCTGTCGGAGATGGCGGAAAACATCAAGGCTGATCCCGGCTTTCGCGTGCCGCGCGTTGATTGGGAACGCACCGGCCGCGATTGCGTCACGATGGAATGGATCGACGGCATCAAGATGAGCGATATCGCGGCGCTGCGGAACGCCGGGTTTGATCTCGACGCGCTTGCGGAAACGCTGATCCAGTCGTTCCTGCGGCACACCCTGCGCGATGGCTTCTTCCACGCCGACATGCACCAGGGCAATCTCTTCGTCGATGCAATCGGCGACATCGTCGCCGTCGACATGGGCATCGTCAGCCGGCTCGGCAAGAAGGAGCGTCGGTTCCTTGCCGAGATACTCTACGGTTTCATCAGCCGCGACTACCGCCGTGTCGCCGACGTGCATTTCGAGGCCGGCTATGTGTCGGCCAATTATGATCCGGCGAGCTTTGCTCAGGCCATTCGCGCGATTGGGGAGCCGATTCACGGCCAGCCGGCCGAAACCATATCGATGGCCCGGCTGTTGACGCTCCTGTTCGAAGTCACGGAATTGTTCGACATGCAGACCCGGCCGGAACTGGTGATGCTGCAAAAAACCATGGTCGTCGTCGAGGGCGTCGCCCGCACTCTCAATCCGCGCTTTAACATGTGGAAGGCGGCCGAACCCGTCGTCGGTGACTGGATCCGTGACAATCTCGGACCGAAGCGCCTTCTGGTCGATGTGCGCGACGGGATGCAGGCGGCCCTGCGGCTCGGCGAACAGCTTCCCGACCTGGCGGCGCGCTCCGAAAAATTGGCACACGAAATGAGCGCCATGGCGGAAAACGGCTTGCGGTTCGACCGCGAGACCAGCGAGGCTATCGGCCGCGCCGAGGCCCGCCACACGCGCTCCGGGCGTATCGCATTATGGATCATTGCCGCTGCCGTGGTGTGGATCGCCATCAGCCTGCACCCCTTCTAGCAGCGCAGTTGCATGTGCGATGAATGCAATGATTGCATTTTTCCTCCGAGAGTGATTTCATCGCATCCGTGATCATTCGGGAGGCATCGTATGGCCAGTCTCACAATCCGCAATCTCGATGCGGGTGCCAAACAGCGCCTGCGTGAGCGGGCTGCCCGTAATGGCCGTTCGATGGAGGAGGAAGCCCGGGCGCTCCTCGGCGCACTCGACCACCCTGCTTCCGGAGATGACAGCCAGGATACAGCCGCCACCGCGCTCGGCCCGACCCCTTTGCGAGAGGCCGACCGAACGGTGCTGGCCGGCAAGCGCATCCTGCTCATCATCTCCGGTGGAATTGCCGCCTACAAGGCACTGGATCTCATTCGTCGGCTACGCGAGCGCGGCGCGCGCGTCCGCGTTATCATGACGGCAGGGGCTTGCGAGTTCGTGACGCCACTGGCCGTGGGCGCCCTCGCCGCCGACAAGGTCTATACCGACCTGTTCTCACGTGAAGACGAGCAGGATGTCGGCCATATCCGGCTGGCGCGTCAGTGTGATCTTATCGTGGTCGCGCCTGCCACCGCTGATCTGATGGCCAAGATGGCCGCGGGCCTCGCCGATGATCTTGCCACGGCGGTCCTGCTGGCCACCGATCGGCCGGTGCTTCTGGCGCCGGCAATGAATCCGGTCATGTGGTCGCATGCCGCAACGCGCCGCAATGTTGCGCAATTGCAAGCCGACGGCATTGCGCTGATTGGCCCGGAGACGGGCGAGATGGCCGAGAGCTGCGAAACAGGCCGTGGCCGGATGGCCGAGCCACTACAGATCGCCGAGGCCATTATTCGCCATCTGGTTCCCGGACGACGGCCGCTGAAGGGCCGCAAGGCCATCGTAACCTCCGGCCCGACACACGAGCCGATCGACCCCGTTCGCTACATTGCCAATCGGTCTTCCGGTCGCCAGGGACACGCCATCGCAGCCGCTCTGGCCAAGCTTGGAGCCGAGGTCACGCTCATCTCCGGGCCGGTGACGATCGAGGATCCTGCCGGTGTCACCATGGTCCATGTCGAGACGGCGCGCCAGATGCTGACTGCGGTTGAGCACGCCATGCCTGCCGACATCGCGGTGATGGTCGCCGCCGTTGCCGATTGGCGGGTGGTGCATGCCGCCGACAACAAGATCAAGAAGAAGCCGGGCGAAGGACCAGAGCCTCTGGAACTGGAAGAAAACCCCGATATCCTCAAGGCCGTCGGACATGCCGACGATCGTCCCGCCATTGTCGTCGGGTTTGCCGCTGAAACGGCGAATGTCCTGGCCAATGCCCAGGCAAAGCTGCAAAGAAAGGGTGCCGATTTCATCGTCGCCAACGATGTCTCGCCGGATAGCGGCGTCATGGGCGGCACGCGCAATGCGGTCCGTATCGTTTCGCCGACCGGTGTCGAGACATGGCCCGATCTCGACAAGCAGGAGGTGGCGATGCGGTTGGCTGAGCGCATCGCCTCGGCTCTGGTGGGGAACGAGGCAGGCGGGGCGTTGCAGCAGGGTTCTCGCTGACCTCGGCGCCTGTCAGGTGGCCAGACCACTCACCATCGGCGTGCACGGCCGGCATGCCCGATGCTGCACTCAGGCGGTCATTGCCAGAGCCATCGCTTCGCCGGGCGCAAAAGCAGTGCTTGTCAAACCCTCGGCGCCAAGTTTCACGAACGTGCCGGGCGGGATTTCGCCCCATTGTGTCGCCGGGTCGCGGAACGGCTCGGAGACGAGGCAATGGCCGCCGGCTGCGCTGCCGCTTCGGACGAAGGGTGCCGCATAAAGGCTCGGCGCATGCGCGTCGGTGGCATAGCGGATGGCATACAACGTCTCGCCATCGGAAAACGCGGCGGTGAAACGTACCAGTTGGCTCAGCCCGGCACGCGCCGCCTGCTCCAGCGTGAAGCGGATGGCTTCGCGGAAGGCGGCGGCCGGGTCGCTTTCGAGGCCGAATTCCAGCGCCAGCAGAAAAAGGAGTTCCGAATCGGTGGTGCCGGCCCGACGTTCGAACAGGTGGTCGCTGAGGCGGTTTTCCAGCGCGCGCCGCATCTTGTCGAAACCGGCGACCTGGCCATTGTGCATGAAGGACCAGCGGCCCTGCACGAAGGGATGGCAATTGTCGCGGCTGGTGGCGCCACCGGTCGAGGCGCGCACATGCGCGAGAAACAGCGGCGAACGGATCTGACGGGCAAGCGACCGCAGATTGCAGTCGGACCACGCCGGCAGCACGTCACGGTAAAGGCCCGGCTCGGGGTGGTCGCCATACCAGGCAATGCCGAAGCCGTCGCCATTCGTCGCCGTCTTCGCCTCGGTGGCGCAATGCGACTGTTCGATCAGCGAATGTCCCGGCGCCGAGACAATCAGTTCGAGAGGGACCGGCGTCCCACGGTAGGCGGCCCAACGACACATCTGCGATCTGCTCCAAACCATGCCGCAACAGCTTGCGTCTTCACGTCGAGACTAGCAGCAAAGATTTTCCCCAGGGTTAACAAAGCTTCACCGGCCAGCGAAATTACAGCAGCCGGGGAAGCAGACGCCGGGAGTTTGGCAGAGATCATCGCGAAAAGGGTGCTGTTTTATGCCCTGAAAGGGCGGGGCCGCGCCACAATCCATTCCATCTGACCTCGCGCACGCAAAAACAGTGCGGCGCGCCGCGGGGCAGGAAGCGCATTTGAAAAACCGCGTTGAAGGAAGCGCCGTACGCGCTGTCGCCATCAGGTGTCGCGCTGCACGCGGTCGATTTCCGAGCGCAACGCCACGACCTTCTCTTCGACGTCATCGACATTTGTCTCGTTCATCGTCGCGTAGCGTTTCAGGTCGTATTTCATGTCGCGCAATTGCTCGAGCTTTTGCTCGCGCGACAGCGCAGGATCGGTGGACACCCGGTCAGGGGTTCTCTCGGTTGGTGGTGCCATGACGCATTCTCCTTGCTTGCCTCAGGAAAAACGGCATCGCTGTCGGTTTCGTTCCATGATGCGGCTGATCGCCTGGGCGCCTCTGCCTCTGTGCAGGGCCCCTTATAATTTGCCGGGCCAATCGCTACATCAGCGCCAACAGGCGGGCGCCGGTTCCCGATTGCGGCCCGCAGCAAGGAGCAAGCATGTCAATACGACCCATCAAGCATACTGCACAGGCAGTTCCGCATCTCGAAGGCGCCGGCGTACAGTTGCGCCGGGCGTTCGGTTTTGGCGATCCGTCGCTGACGGATCCGTTTCTGATGTTCGATGATTTTCGCAATGACCGCCCCGAGGATTATCTCAAGGGGTTCCCCTGGCATCCGCATCGCGGCATCGAGACGATCACCTATGTGCTCGCCGGCTCGGTCGATCACGGCGACAGCCTCGGCAATGTCGGCACGCTCGGCGCCGGGGATGTGCAGTGGATGACCGCAGGCAGCGGCATCATGCACAAGGAAATGCCGAAGGGAGACGCCGACGGACGGATGCACGGCTTTCAGCTGTGGGCCAATCTGCCGTCCTCGCTCAAGATGACCGCGCCGCGCTATCAGGATATTTCTGCCACCGACATTCCGGTCGAGATCGATGATGATGGCACCGTCGCCCGCATCGTCTGCGGCGAATTCTGGGGCAAGAGCGGCCCGGTCGACGGCATTGCCGCCGAACCTGGCTATGTTGACATTTCCGTGCCGCCGAATGTCAGGAAGACCTTCAAGGTCGACACCTATCGTTCGGCCTTCGCCTATATCTTTGCCGGCTCGGGCAGTTTCCGCGATGCCTCGAACCCGGTCGGTGTGCTGGTCGAGAAGGAGGTTGCCGGCGAGGAGATCCAGCTTCGCGACCAGACCGGCGATCGCACGCTGGTGGTTTTCGATACCGGCGACGAGATCACCGTGCAGGCCGGCGACGAGGGCATTCGATTCCTGCTGGTCTCTGGCAAACCGATCGAGGAGCCTGTCGCCTGGCATGGGCCAATCGTCATGAACACCCAGGCGGAATTGATACAGGCCGTCAACGAACTGCGCGCCGGCACATTCATCCAGCGCTGAACATCGTCCCGCCTCCTTTGAACACGTCGCCGGATCATTGATCCGGCGGCGCCGTGGATGCTGCCCGTCATCGCTTGCAGGATCAGCGATTGCGGTCCACTCTGCCTGCCCGATCAGCCGCGGGTGTTCGGCCGCGTTTCAGGGGAGAGTAGGGCATGCAGCTTCGATATCAGGCCGGCCGCGCCGCGCTCGCAGTCGGACTGCTGGTCTGCGGAGCCTCGATCACGCCGGCCGGCGCCCAGCAGGAAGCCGATGCGATTGCCCCCGAACAAGCCACGACAACGGGTGCATTTGCCACCGCCTCGCCGCGCGTCAGTGAGGCGCTCGCGGCCAAGGCCAGGGGCGTACCCGTGGTGGCAAGAGACTGGATGATCGCCGCCGCACATCCACTGGCGGTCGAGGCCGGCGCCGATATCCTGCAGAAGGGCGGTTCGGCTGCCGACGCGATGGTTGCCGTGCAATCCGTACTCGGTCTCGTCGAACCGCAATCCTCGGGTCTCGGTGGTGGCGCTTTCCTCGTCTGGTACGATGCAGCCAGCGGAGAAGTGACCACGCTGGACGGCCGCGAGACGGCCCCTGCCGCGGCGACGCCGACCCTGTTCCAGGACGGGCAGGGAACACCCTTGAAATTCTTCGATGCGGTGGTCGGCGGACGGTCGGTTGGCGTGCCGGGAACACCGATGCTGATGCATCAGGCCCATCAGCGCTGGGGACGCGCCCCCTGGGCCGGTCTGTTCGACAGAGCCATCGAATTGGCCGAAAACGGCTTCCCGGCCTCCGCGCGTTTGGCTGCGATGATTGCCGGTGATGCCGAGCGACTGGCGCGCAACCCGGCCACCGCAGCCTATTTTCTGCCGGGCGGCGCACCGTTGCAGGCCGGCACGCTCGTAAAAAACGCGGGCTACGCCGAGACATTGCGCTCGCTTGCCGTCCGAGGGCCGGAGGCCTTCTATTCCGGTTCCATCGCGACCGATATCGTCACAGCGGTGCAAAGCGATGCCAATCCCGGCGTTCTTTCGATGCAGGATTTCGCCGGCTACCGCGTCAAGCAGCGCCCGCCGGTCTGTGTATCCTATCGGATCTACGAGATATGCGGCATGGGACCGCCATCCTCGGGCGGACTGACGGTTGGGCAGATCTTCAAGCTCATCGAGCCCTTCAATCTGGCAGGGCGTTCGCCGGATGACGCGGAGACCTGGCGGATCTTCGGCGATGCTGCGCGTCTGGCGTTCGCCGATCGCGGCCGCTACATGGCCGATATCGATTTCGTGCCGATGCCGCTGAAGGGTTTGCTTGATCCGGATTATCTGGCGACGCGCGCCGCGCTGCTTGCCGGTGAAAAAGCCCTCGAGACGGTGGCGCCCGGCCAGCCCGCCTTCGACCATGCGCTGTTATATGCCGACGATGACGCGCTGGAACTGCCTTCAACCAGTCATATTTCCATTGTCGACCAGGCCGGCAATGCGCTGTCGATGACCACGACGATTGAAAATGCCTTCGGATCGCGGCTGATGGTGCGCGGTTTCCTACTCAACAATGAATTGACCGATTTTTCCTTCCGCAGCCATCGCGACGGCGTCCCCATCGCCAATCGTGTCGAACCGGGCAAAAGGCCGCGGTCCTCCATGGCCCCAACCATCGTATTGCGCGACGGCCGGCCAGTGCTGGTCATCGGCTCGCCGGGGGGCAGTGCCATCATCGGCTATGTGGCGCAGGCCATTCTCAATACGCTCGACTGGAACATGAACGTCCAGCAGGCTCTCGCCCGGCCGCACCGCAACAATCGTTTCGGCCCCTTCGAACTCGAAAAGGATACCGCCGTGGTTGCGCTGCAGCCGCAGCTCGAGGCGCTCGGCTTCACGGTGGCGTTGCGCGAGATGAATTCGGGGCTACATGCGATCCGCATCGGCGAAGATGGTCTGTACGGCGGGGCGGATCCGCGCCGCGAGGGAATCGCGCTGGGCGAATAGAAAGAGTGCTACGGGCGCCCCTTATGCCGCTTTGGCGACGTGATATTCCTTGATCGCGATCATCTTGATGCCGGGATAGCGCTCCGCCTCGTAATTGAGGGAGAACCCGTCCGCGGCAAGAAACACCGGGTCGCCGTCGAGGTCGCGGGCGATGTCGCCGCGATGCCGGTCGATGAAATTTTCGAGTTCCGCCTTGTCCGGCGCCGTAATCCACCGGCAGACGGAAAACCGCGCCATCTCGAAATCAACCGGCAGACCGTATTCATTGTTCAGCCGCTCTTTCAGAACGTCGAGCTGCAGGGCACCGACCACGCCGACAATGGCGGGCGAGCCGTCTTCTGGCGTGAACAATTGCACGACGCCTTCTTCGGCCATCTGCTGCAGCGCCTCCTTCAGCTTCTTCGCCTTCATCGCATCGCCCAGACGCACACGCCGCAGGATTTCCGGCGCAAAGTTCGGCACACCCTGGAAGACGAGGGATTCGCCCTCGGTCAGGGTGTCGCCGATGCGCAGCGAACCGTGGTTGGGAATGCCGACGACGTCGCCGGCAAAAGCCGTGTCGGCCAGTTGCCGCTGCGAGGCAAAGAAGAATTGCGGTGCCGACAGGCCCATCTGCTTGCCGGTGCGTGCCAGCCGCGCCTTCATGCCGCGCTGCAACTTGCCCGAACACACACGCACGAAGGCGATACGATCGCGGTGATTGGGGTCCATATTCGCCTGAATCTTGAACACGAACGCGGTCATCTTTTCATCCGTCGCCTCGACGGTGCGGGTGTCGGCCACCTGATCGCGCGGCGGCGGGGCATAGGCGCCGAGCGCATCGATCAGGTCTCGGACGCCGAAATTCTTCAGCGCCGATCCGAAGAACACCGGCGTGAGATGCCCTTCCCGAAACGCCGCCAGGTCGAATGGCTGACAGGCCTCGGCGGCCAGGCCGCATTCTTCGATGAAGGTCTCGCGCTCATTTTCCGGCAGCTGCCCGGCGGCCTGGCTGGCTTCCGGCCCGTTGACCGGCGTCAGGTCACGCTGCGTATCGGAGCCGCGCACCGCGCTCTTCGCCAGGTGA
This sequence comes from Neohoeflea coraliihabitans, assembly GCF_019334345.1. Taxonomy (GTDB): domain Bacteria; phylum Pseudomonadota; class Alphaproteobacteria; order Rhizobiales; family Rhizobiaceae; genus Pseudohoeflea; species Pseudohoeflea coraliihabitans. The sequence goes on along the minus strand of NZ_JAHWQX010000002.1, from coordinate 865,938 downwards.
TAGGTGCCGCAAAAACTCTTGCCCTGGCCGATCGGCCAGGTGATCGGCGCCGTATCAAGCGCCAGCTTCTGTTCCACTTCGTCGAGAATTTCGAACGGGTTGCGCGCTTCCCGGTCCATCTTGTTGACGAAGGTGACGATCGGAATGTCGCGCAGCCGGCACACCTCGAACAGCTTCAGCGTCCGCGGTTCGATGCCTTTCGCCGCATCGATGACCATCACCGCCGCATCGACCGCTGTCAGCGTCCGGTACGTGTCGTCGGCAAAATCCTCGTGGCCCGGCGTGTCGAGCAGGTTGTAGACGTGATCGCCATATTCGAAGGTCATCACCGAGGTGACCACGGAGATGCCGCGCTCGCGCTCGATCTTCATCCAGTCCGAGCGCGTTTGAATGCGGTCCTTCTTCGCTTTCACTTCCCCGGCGAGCTGGATGGCGCCGCCAAACAGCAGAAGCTTTTCGGTCAGCGTCGTCTTGCCCGCGTCCGGGTGCGAGATGATGGCAAAGGTGCGGCGGCGTGCCACCGCCGCGGCGATGCTTTCGGGCATAGCGTTCGGAATCCTGTTGATGGCGGCACCTTCTAGCTTGTCGCCGCGCCACTTGCAATTGACCCTGACATGCCCGCGCAGGAAGGTGACGCATGTCCAGACCACCATCCCACATCCCCGCCGGTGACACGCACATGCCATCTCTCGGAATCGAGGTGCTGCCGCATGGCGAGGGCCTGCAACTGCCTGCCTATGAGACGCGCGGTTCCGCTGGCATGGATCTACGTGCTGCCATTGCCGGTGAAGCGCCGCTCACGCTGGAGGCCGGCGCCCGTCTGCTGGTGCCGACCGGCTTGAAAATGCAGATCCCGGACGGGTTCGAGGCGCAGATCCGCCCGCGCTCCGGACTGGCCTATAAGCACGGTCTGACCTGTCTCAACACGCCCGGCACCATCGACAGTGACTATCGCGGCGAGATCAAGGTGCTGCTGATCAATCTGGGTGCTGAGCCGTTTGTCATCGAGCGCGGCCTGCGTATCGCCCAGATGGTCATCGCGCCTGTCGTCCAGCTGCCCCTCGAAGTGCGGCTCCGGCTGGATGATACGGCACGCGGCGAGGGCGGATTCGGTTCGACCGGCAGCGCTTGATCACAGTCGGGGTGCATGCCGGGCATGCTGCAAAGTGCAAGACGGCGCAGCTCGGTGAAGAGCATTTTTTGCGAACAACGCCGCTGATGGCAGGCTGTTTCGCGCCGAGCGAATGCCGTTCATGAAGCGCCTCAGCGGGCGGCATCCACCCGGTCCAGCCATTGCGCTGCCGGATCGCGGAAGAAACGGTCAGGCCGCCGCGCGCAACGGTTCGGCGGCCACGCGATAGGAAATGGCTTCCGCCAGGTGGATACGCCCAACCGTTTCAAGCCCCTCCAGATCGGCGAGGGTTCGCGCCACCTTCAAGATGCGGTGGTAAGCGCGCGCCGAGAGACGCAATTTCTCCGCTGCCTCATGCAGCAGCGCCTGGCCCCCCGCATCTGGCGCGGCGACGGTTTCGATCAGAGCGGTCGAGCAATGGGCATTCATACGCACATGCGGCAGGCCGAGCTCCCGGTACCGCGCAACCTGCGTTTCGCGGGCTGCCAGCACGCGTTTGGCCACTGCGGCGCTTGCCTCCGCCTCCTGCTTTCCGATGAGATCGCGGGTCTGAACGGCGGGCACGTCGATGCGGATATCAATGCGGTCGAGCAGCGGTCCTGAGATGCGCGCCTGATAATCAGCCTGGCATCGCGGTCCGCGCGCGCAGCTGTATCCCGGCTCGCCGGCCCTGCCGCAGCGGCAGGGATTCATCGCCGCAATCAGCTGAATCTGCGCGGGATAGGTGACCCGGTGATTGGCGCGCGCAATCACGCTCTCGCCGGCTTCCAGCGGTTGGCGCAGCGAATCGAGCACCTGCGGCGAGAACTCCGGAAACTCGTCGAGAAACAGCACGCCGCGATGCGCCAGGGAAACCTCGCCGGGACGCGCCCGGAAGCCGCCGCCGACCATGGCCGCCATCGATGCCGAGTGATGGGGCGCCCGGAACGGCCGTCGATCGGACAACTGGCCGCCTCCGATCTGTCCGGCGATCGAATGGATCATCGAAACTTCCAGAAGTTCCGCCGGCGCCAGGCTCGGAAGGATGGACGGCAACCGTGCCGCCAGCATCGATTTGCCTGAACCCGGCGGGCCGCACATCAGAAGGTTGTGGCCCCCAGCTGCCGCCACTTCCAGCGCCCGCCGCGCGCTCTCCTGTCCCCTGATGTCGGCCAGGTCAGGCAGGTCCGAAGGGTCGCTGCGACGCGCCGGTTCGGGCCGCGACAACACCTGCGTGCCGCGAAAATGATTGGCGAGCGCAATCAGGCTGCGGGGCGCCAGAATATCGACCTCCTCGCCCGCCCAGGCCGCCTCGGCACCGCTGTCATGCGGACAGATCAGACCCTTGCCCAGAGCATTGGCGCCGATCGCCGCCGGCAGAACCCCGGCGACTGCCGCGATTCCACCATCGAGCGACAACTCGCCGAGCACCACATAATCCTGCAGCTGATCGGCCGGCAGCGCGCCCAGCGCCGCCATCAGCCCGAGCGCAATCGGCAGATCGAAATGACTGCCTTCCTTCGGCAGATCGGCCGGCGCCAGATTGATTGTCACCCGCTTTGCCGGCATCGCCAGCCCAGAGGCGTGCAGGGCGGCCTGAACCCGTTCCCGACTTTCCGCCACCGCCTTGTCCGGCAGGCCGACGATCTGCATCCCGACCTTGCCCGGCGCCACCATCACCTGCACATCCACGGGCACCGCCTCGATGCCCTGAAATGCTACCGTTGCCACCCTGGCGACCATCATTCGCCTCCTCTCCGCGTGCCGCTTGTCCACGCCTCCTGTGACCCGCAACTGACGTCTGTTCCCTGTCGCCCTCAGTCGGCACCGCACCGCAGGTCGGCCGCTGGACGAGCCGCGCTCACGACGTGTTGGAATACCCGTCTAAGGCGATACTAGGCTTATCAATGCACGTCATAAGGAAAAAAACAAGAACAAAAAAGAAACAAATGCGCGCTATAGGTGTGTTATGGTTGTGCCAGGTAGAAAAAACAGAACGGCGTGGAACGCAACCAGAACGCGTAAATTTGCGTTTCGAACTTCGCCGATCTCTGTGCCTCTGGGGTAATGCGGGCAAGATCGGGCGGCGCACGGCAACTGGCGACTGTGTTCTGTTCGTGTCCGCAGCCGACAGGCTAACGTCGGGGCCAAGCAGGCTTGTTTGCTGCTGACCCGGGGCTCTTTATGCAGCAAAAAGCGCCACGGTCAGCGCCGCTCGATCGCGTCCCAGAACAGAGCGGCAATATCGGCACCGCCAAATTTCTTGATTTCGCGAATGCCGGTCGGCGAGGTGACATTGATCTCTGTCAGCTTGTCGCCGATCACGTCGATGCCGACCAGCAGGAAGCCGCGTTCGCGCAGCGCGGGACCGATCCGCGCACAGATCTCCTGCTCTCGGTCCGTCAGTTCGCTGCCCTCGGCGCGGCCGCCAACATGCATGTTCGAGCGCGAATCGTGCTCTGCCGGCACGCGGTTGATAGCTCCCACCGGCTCGCCGTCGATCAGGATGATCCGCTTGTCTCCAGCACGCACGGCCGGCAGATATTCCTGCACGATATACGGCTCGCGAAAGCTCGCATCGAACATCTCAAGCAGTGAGGACAGATTGCGATCGTCGGGCCGCAGATGGAACACGCCGGCCCCGCCATTGCCGTAGAGCGGCTTGACGATGATGTCGCCAATCTCGGCGCGGAAGGCCGCGACGGCCGCCGGATCGCGGGTGATCAGCGTCTTCGGCATCAGGTCGGCGAATTCGGTGACGAAGATTTTTTCGGGCGAATTGCGCACCCATGCCGGGTCATTGACCACCAGCGTCTGAGGATGAATGCGCTCCAGCAGGTGCGTGGTCGTGATGTAGTTCATATCAAAGGGCGGGTCTTGCCGCAGCAGCACGACGTCCATCGTCGCCAGATCGACACGCTGCGGCTCGCCCAGTTCGAAATGCCGCCCCACTTCCTCGCGCAATTGCATGGGTTCGACGGTCGCGAACACCTCGCCGTCACGCATCGAAAGCTGGTCGGGCGTATAGTGAAACAGCTCATAGCCGCGATTCTGCGCTTCCATGCACATGGCGAAGGTCGAATCGCCCGCGATATGGATCGATGAGACATGGTCCATCTGGACGGCGACGGTCTTGATCTCGGGCATTGCGCGGTCTCCATGCAGCGTGGTCAGTAGATACGCGGGCCGTACCGCCGGTGCAACCGTACACCGCTAAGCGCCGGTGCAAATTGTCATCCTGCCTCGAAGGCTCCGGGCAGGTGCAAGGGCCAGCGCCATGGACGCACCACCACCAGATCGAGACGCCAGGACAACCGATCACGATCGCCTTGCCGCGCCAGCCAATGGCATCCGGCGGCCGCAATGCGCCGCTGAGCCGTAGCGGTGACCGCGTCAATGCCGCCTGCGAGGTCACGGCGCGCCTTGACCTCGACGAAAGCCACCAGATCACCGCGCCGGGCGATCAGATCGACCTCGCCCTGCGCGCAGCGGTAGCGCAGGGCGGCAATTTTATAACCCTTGGCAAGCAAGGCGCAGGCCGCCATCCACTCCGCCCGTCGCCCGCGCCGCTCCGCATCGCGTCGGCGCCGCGTGGGTCGCTGATGCAGGGTGGGCGTGGCGCGCGGTCCGCGCTCCCTGCCCGCCATCACCTCTCGTCCTTCATCGCCAGCAATCGGTCATACAGCACCTTGCGCGGCAGGCCGGTGCGGTGCGATGCCTCCGTTGCGGCCTTGCCGGCTGGAAGATCGGTGATCAGCTCGGCGAGAATGCTGTCCACCTCCTGCGCGCTTGGGGGACTGTATTCGCCCGGTGCGATGACAAGAACGATTTCCCCCTTTGTCGTAGTATCGGCATAGGCCTCCGCAAGGCCGCCCAACGTGTCCCGCCGGACCTCTTCAAAAGCCTTGGTCAGTTCGCGGCACACGGCCGCCGGCCGCGTTGCGCCCAGTTCCTCGGCGGCGGCTTGCAAGGTGGCGCCGATGCGGTTCGGGCTGTCGAAAAATACCAGTGTTGCGGCCACATCCGCAAAGGCGCGCAAGCGGTCGCGTTTCGCCTTGTCCTTCTGCGGCAAGAAACCGCCGAACAGAAAAGCGTCATTGGGCAGGCCGGAAGCCACCAGCGCCGCCAGCGGCGCCGAGGCGCCGGGCACCGGGATCACCCTCAGCCCGGCGTCCAGTGCCAACTGGGTCAGCCGATAGCCCGGATCGGAGACGAGCGGCGTACCGGCGTCAGAGATCAGGGCGACGCTTTCGCCCCCGCAAATGCGTGCGATCAGTTTCGGGCCCACCGCATCGGCATTGTGTTCATGATAGGCATAGGGACGTCCCGCAATGCCGTAGCGTTCCAGAAGCACGCGTGACACGCGCGTGTCCTCGCAGGCGATCACATCGGCAGCGGCCAGCGTTTCCAGCCCGCGCAGGGTCATGTCGCCGAGATTTCCGATGGGTGTCGACACAAGATACAATGCCGCATCGAGCGGCCGCGCCGCCAGTTCGGCACCGGCGATCGTAAAACTCTTGCTGGCAACGCCTTTTGGCGCAGGGCGAGCGGGGGGGTTATCGGTCATGCAACTAGCTCGGAACTCCTTGCCGCGCAGCATCCGCAATCGGACATGGCGAGCAGTCGCCGCTGCGCGCCCGCCAGCTTGCCCGAAACAGCGTCAAAAGGCGAGATCGGCCACCACGGCGTCGAGCACCAGCATGCCGCGTGGCGTGCAGCGCAGCCGGTTTGGACCCAACCCTTCAATCAATCCCAGATTGTCCAGAAAGGCGACACGGTCGGTGTCGAGCTCCCGGCCTGCCAGCGCCCGCCAGCGCGCCAGGTCGAGACCCTCCGTAAGCCGCAATCCCATCAGCAGCAACTCATCGGCCTGGGTGGCGCTGTCGAGCCATTCCTCCTCATCGATGCCATGCCCTTGTTCGCCCACCTGCGCGAGCCAGCTTTCCGGGTGCCGCAGCGTGGCGGTGGCGATTTTTCTCCCGGCGATCGTCAGCCGCCCATGCGCTCCCGGGCCGATGCCGGCATAGTCGCCATAGCGCCAATAGGTCAGATTGTGGCGGCTTTCCGCCCCCGGTCGCGCATGGTTTGAAATCTCGTAGGCCGGCAGCCCGTGCGCGGCAGTGATCGCCTGGGTCACTTCGTACAGTTCCGCCGACGCTTCCCCGTCCGGCACGATCAGTTTGCCCGCAGTGTGCAGGCCGAAAAACGGCGTCCCTTCCTCGATTGTCAGCTGGTAGAGGGAGAGATGGTCGGCGGCCAGGCCGATCGCTTGCTCCAATTCAGCCTCCCAGGCGGCGCTGGACTGGCCGGGCCTTGCATAAATCAGATCAAACGACATGCGCGGAAAGATCTGGCGCGCCAGGCCGATCGCTTCCAGCGCCCCGGCAACATCATGCAGACGGCCGAGCTTCTTCAGGTCGGCATCGTTGAGCGCCTGCACACCCATCGACAGCCGGTTGACGCCGGCCGCTCGGTAGCCGTGAAAGCGCGCCGCTTCGACGCTGGAGGGGTTGGCCTCCATGGTGATTTCAATCCCGTCCGGCACGTGCCAGGCCTGCGCGACCGCTTCCAGGAGGGTGCCGACCGTCTCGGGCTGCATCAGCGAAGGCGTTCCGCCTCCGATGAAAATACTCGTCACCTCGCGGGGTCCGGACATTTGCCGCATATGAGCGATCTCCCGGGCGAAGGCAGCACTGTAAGCAGACTGATCAACCTCTTGATGCCGGACATGGCTGTTGAAATCGCAATAGGGACATTTGGCCGCGCAGAACGGCCAGTGCAGATAGATCCCGAACCCTGGCGTTCCGTCATCACGATTGACACCGCCGCCATCATTGGCCGCGCGCCGCATCTGCGCGACACTGCGTTGGCGCGGCTCGGGCGCCGATCGCGTCAGGCCAGATGCTGGTCTCTGGCGCCTGGGAAACTCACTCATCGGCTGGTGTCGCTCGGCAGACCGAGGCCCTCCTCGACAAATTGCTTGAAGGCACGCGCCCGATGCGAAAGAGCGGTCGCATCGCCCGGTTTCCAGCCATGCTTCTCATCGGACGACATTTCGCCGAAGGTCCGCTGGTGTCCTTCCGGCTGAAACACCGGGTCGTAGCCGAAACCCTTATCGCCGCGCGGCGGCCAGACGAGATGGCCGGCAATCTCGCCGCGGTAAAATGCGGTCGAGCCGTCGGGGTCGGCAAGACACAACACGCTGACGAACCGTGCGCCGCGCTGCGCGGGCGTCTGCAGGTTGCGCGCTTGCAGTGCCGCTTCGACCTTCTGCATCGCCACGTTGAAATCGCGCCCTCCGTCCGGCAGCGTCGCCCAGTCGGCAGTGTAAACGCCCGGCGCGCCATCCAGTCCGTCGACCATCAGCCCGGAATCGTCGGACAAGGCCGGCAGGCCCGAGGCGCGCGCTGCCGCCAGCGCCTTGGTGGCGGCATTTGCCTCGAAGGTCTCACCCTCCTCCACAGGTTCCGCCAGACCCCGTTCCGCAGCCGACGTCACCGTCACGCCGAGCGGCGTGAACAACGCGCTGAACTCGGCGATCTTGCCGGCGTTGTGGCTGGCCACGAGTATGGTCTTTGCCGTCGTCACATCCGTTCCTTGCGCTGTGTCTGCTGTCAGGCTGCAGAAGTGTCCGAGAGGACCTTTTTCTGCATCTCAACGAGCTCTCCGATTCCCGTGCCGGCCAGCGACAGCAGGGTCAGAAACTGCTCCTGGCTGAACGGTTCGCCTTCCGCCGTGCCCTGAATTTCGACGATGCCGCCGGCGCCGGTCATGACGAAATTGGCATCCGTCTCCGCGGCTGAATCCTCGAGATAATCGAGATCGATCACCGATTGCCCGGCGAAGATGCCGCAGGAAATGGCGGCGACATGGTCCTTCAGCACCTTGTCGGCCTTGACCATCTGCCGCGCTTCCATCCAGCCAAGACAGTCGCGCAGCGCTACCCATGCGCCGGTGATCGCAGCCGTGCGCGTCCCCCCATCAGCCTGCAACACATCGCAGTCCACGGTGATCTGGCGTTCGCCGAGGGCCTCGAGATCGACGACCGCACGCAGCGACCGACCGATCAATCTCTGGATTTCCTGGGTGCGGCCACCCTGTTTGCCGGCCGATGCTTCCCGCCGCATGCGATCGCCCGTCGCCCGGGGCAGCATGCCGTATTCGGCGGTAACCCAGCCACGCCCGGCATTGCGCAGCCACGGCGGTACCCGTTCTTCCAGACTGGCGGTGCACAGAACATGCGTGTCGCCAAACTTGACCAGGCACGAGCCCTCGGCGTGTTTTGAAAATCCGCGCTCGAAGCTGACGGCCCGCATCTGATCCGTTTTACGACCGGAAGGACGCATATGAAGTCTCCTTGTTTGCTGTGGCGCTGCTTCTAGAGCGTTTGCCGGGCAGATGGAAGCGGTTCCGCGCCGCCGCCTGCAAAAGCCGCGTCAAAACGGCTCAAGACATCACCGCTCGTGCGCTTGCCTCTTTTACTCGGCCTGCCGAGACCCTATAGTTTAATGGACTGTGCAATGTGCTGCTGAGGAGTTCAAAAACAATCGTCATGACGGTCAATCAGTTTGCAGCGGCCGACCTCATGTCGAACCTCGACGACCGGTCCCGCGAGATCTTCCGCAACATCGTCGAGACCTATCTCGAGTCAGGTGAACCGCTCGGTTCGCGCACACTGGCGCGCATGCTCACCGCATCGCTGTCGCCAGCCTCGGTGCGCAATGTGATGAGCGATCTCGAGGAACTCGGCCTGATCTACGCGCCGCATATCAGCGCCGGGCGGCTGCCCACGCAAAAGGGTCTGCGCTTTTTCGTCGATGCATTCATGCAGGTGGGTGATCTGCAACCGGACCTGCGCCACGAAATCGAGAGTCAGGTGCGCCGCACCTCGGCCGGCCGTCCGGTGGAGACTGTGCTCACCGAGGCCAGCCAGATGCTCTCAGGCCTGTCGCGCGGTGCCGGCCTGGTGATTGCGGCAAAGACCGACCACGCGATCCGGCACATTGAGTTCATCCGCCTCGATCCGCAACGCGCCCTGGTGGTGCTGGTTGGCGACAATGACGAGGTTGAGAACCGCGTCATGGAACTGCCCGCCGGCGTCACCGCCAGCCAGTTGACCGAGGCGGCCAATTATCTCAATGCCCATCTGGCCGGCCGCACGATGAGCGAGGCACGCGGTGAATTGCGCGGTCTTCAGGCCGAGCTGCGCCGCGAACTCGATGAATTGTCGAGCGATCTGGTCGAGCGCGGTCTGGCGGTCTGGGCCGGCTCGGAACAGGGCGGGGCGGCCCGGATGATCGTGCGCGGCCGTGCCAATCTGCTCGACAGCCTCGCGGCCGGTGAAGAACTTGATCGGCTGCGTCTGCTGTTTGATGAGTTGGAGCGCAAGGAGAACCTGATTGAATTGATGACCCTCGCCGAAGAGGGCTCCGGCGTACGCATCTTCATCGGATCGGAAAACAAGCTCTTCTCATTGTCGGGATCGTCGCTGATTGTCGCACCCTACCGCGACGGCGAAAACCAGGTGGTCGGCGCGGTCGGTATCATAGGTCCGACGCGGCTCAATTACGCCCGCATCGTCCCGATGGTCGATTACACGGCGCAACTCGTCTCGCGCATCCTGCGCTAGCGCCCCACATGGTTTAGGGCGAGACCGGCAATCACGCGGTCAGCCATGTTCGAGCAACGGGCGCCATCAAAGGGATAGATGCTTTCAAAGCCGCCAGCGACGCGTTGTTCAAGCACGGCGCGCAATTTTCGCCGCGCACGAAACAGGCGCGTTCGCACCGTCACGCTGGACAGATCAAGCTGGCGCGCGATGATGCCCACGCTCAACCCTTCGGCCTCGCGCATCACGAACGGCAGGCGCAGGTCCGGCGGCAGCTGAGAGACGGCATCTTCGAGCAGTGCGCGGATTTGTGCACGTCCCAGGGCCGCCTCCGGCAACTCTGTGTGCTGAACCGGAAAAGGCAGTACACCGTCCGCTTCTTCCTCCTTCACCGTGTCATACTCCTTGCTCGGTTGCGCACGCCGACGCTGCATCAGCGCGCAATTGATGGCAATTCGCGTGATCCACGTCGCAAATTGCGCCTCGCCGCGAAAACCGTCGAGGCGCGTGAAGGCGAGGAGATAGGTCTCCTGGACGATCTCCTCCGCCTCGGCATCGCTGCCGGCCATGCCCCGGGCCACGCGAAAAAGCCGGGGGTTCATCTGGCGGATGAGTTCGCGGATCGCCTGCTCGTCCCGCCCGCGCGCCCGTCGGACAAGCGAGGCACGGTCGCTGGTAGCCGTTGGATCAGTCGGTGCACAGCGTGCTGTCGGCACATTCATGGTTTCGCCTCCTGACTGATCGCCCTGTGCCGCAGAATGGTTTCAACGCTCGGAAACCCGGCTGCCGCTTGTGCTGCAAGATCATCGCTGTCACCGCGCGCTCCCTCCCAGAGGGGATCTTCCGGCATGCCAACGACGATACGGCCGACCATCCCCGCCATTTCATGGGGAATGCAATAATAGTCATAGACCCCGGGCGCGGTCAGCGTCACTTCAAAGCTGTCGCCCGGCAGCAGGAACCCGCTGTCCCAGGGCGTTGCCCGCACCGGGATTCGTCGCTCGCGGTCGTAGTTGTCCGGATGATAGCTCGTTGCGGTGTGGCTGTTGCCCTGGTCGCGATTGATAAACCGCAACCGCGTGCCGGGCGCGACGGCCAGCCCCACGGGATCAAACCATATCCGCTCCCCACGCGCGCTGCCGCGCATGAAAATTGTCTTCAGCGGGGCCGCGGCAAGAAGGCGGGGGCAGGCAAGGGCGGCGAGCACGCCACCCCCGCTGGACAACGCCTGACGTCGTTTCAGCATCATTCGGCGAGCCTCGCCTTGGCTTCGGCGTCATGAAACAGCACCACATGTGCGTGCGGTTCATCAACGCCTGGATGGCCGCCATTATAGTAAATGTCCACGGCGCTGACGGTGCTTGACCCAACGGCCAAACCGTCGAAAGCGGTGCCATCCTGCAAGGCTTTGAGCGGCGTCATGTACACCGTGGCGCTGAGCTTTCCTGCATGGTCATAGGCAAGAAACGGGCCCGCGGGAAGTTGTGCCGGATCGACAAACAGCGTGCCGAGACCGGGAATGAATTCCGGCAGAGGCAGCGCTTCGCTCACCTGGACGAACGGCTCACCCGGCGGTGATTGATTGACCGCATCCGCGTCGAGGGCCGGGGCCGCAGAAGCGGCGGAGAGCGTAAACAGGCCAGCAAAGATGAGTGGCTTGAGCATGATGTTTCCTTTCAGCATTGCCGGTGCGGCAAATTCCGCACTCGAAGCCTTGGATGCAGACATCTGCAAAACGTTCCCGGCAATCCGCCGAAACATCTCTTCTCACCGCTGGAAACGTGGTCCGGGCCTTGATTTTTGTGGTTCGAACAATGATATGCGATCCAGCTTCCTTTGATGAAATGTGCAGGGACTGTGAATGATGACGAGTGATGAGCAGCAAGACCGGCGGTACGAAGAGACTGAAGCCGAGGCCGCTCCCGCCGAAGAGGGCGATCAGCCTTTGGCCGATATCGAGGCATTGCAGGCCGAGAATGCCGATCTGAAGGATCGCTATCTGCGCCTTGCCGCCGAAATGGAAAATCTGCGTCGCCGCACCAGCCGCGATGTCGCTGATGCCAAAAGCTATTCAGTCGCCGGCTTTGCCCGCGAGATGCTTCAGGTGGCAGATAATCTGCGCCGCGCCATTGAATCGGTGGGAGACGATGCAACGGCCGAAGAGGGCGATCTGAAGACACTGTTCGAAGGCGTCGAGCTGACTGAACGCACGATGCTGGCGGCGCTTGAAAAACATCAGGTCCGCAAGATCAATCCGAAGGGCGAAAAGTTCGATCCGCACTTCCACCAGGCGATGTTCGAGGTTCCCAATCCGGAGTTCCCGAACAACACCGTGATTGAAGTGGTCCAGCCGGGTTTCGTTATCGGCGAACGGGTGCTGCGGCCGGCCATGGTCGGGGTCGCCAAGGGCGGTCCGAAGGAGCCCGCTGCCGAGCCCGGCCCGCCCAATCCGCAGGCCGAGAAGGACGCCTGAGAACTCGCGGGCTGATAAACCAGCGCCGCCGGTTCCTCCTGGCGATGCAATCTGGCCGCAGTGACGTTATCGGTGCTCGCTGGCGCGTGCCGCGCTAGAGCAATCCATTCTTGCGCGCCGCTTCGGCCAGCGAGAATTGCAGCCGCGGTCCGATCTGCTCGATCACCAGTCCGGCAGCCAGACTGCCCAGCCGGCCACACGCATCGAGGGGCTTGTCCTGCGCCAGTCCGTGCAGGAAACCCGCTGCATAGAGATCACCGGCGCCGGTGGTGTCGACCACCTCGCGCACCTTAATCGCCGGGATCTCGTGCCGCGCGTCGCCGGCGATCGCTACCGATCCCTTCTCCGAGCGTGTCACCGCGGCAATCTGGCAATCGCCCGCGATTGCCGCGATCGCCGTCTCGAGATCGTGCGTCTGATAGAGGGACTTCACCTCGTCTTCATTGGCAAAGACGATATCGACGGTGCCCGAGCGCATCAGCTCGAGAAATTCATCGCGGTAGCGATCGACACAAAACGGATCTGACAGCGTCATCGACATCTGTCGACCGTGCGCATGCGCAATCTCTGCGGTGCGACGGATCGCATCCTTGGCGCGCGGTGGGTCCCACAGATAGCCCTCGAAATAAGTGATGGGGCTCGCCGCGACCACATCCTCTTCAACATCCTCGGGACCCAGTTCCACGCAGGCACCGAGATAGGTATTCATCGAGCGTTCGCCATCCGGCGTCACGAAAATCATCGAGCGCGCCGTCGGCGGTGTGCCGGTGAGCGCCGGTGTCTGAAAATGCACGCCCTGGGCGCGAATGTCGTGGCTGAAGATCTGTCCCAGCTGATCATCGGCCACCTTGCCGAAAAAGGCCGCACGGCCGCCGAGACTGGCAATACCCGCGGCGGTGTTGCCGGCGCTGCCCCCGGACATTTCGATCGCCGGACCCATCCGTGCATAGAGCGTCTCGGCCCGTTCGGCATCGATCAGGTTCATTGCGCCTTTGATGATCGCGTTTTCCTCGAGAAAACTGTCTTCGCAACGGGCAATGATGTCGACAATGGCATTGCCGATACACAGAATATCAAACTGACTCATGAGGGCCTTTCGAAGAAGGGACGTGGAAAATTGCCGAGGAGATCAGGGCCGCCCTGCCTTAGCCGCTTTTGTCGCCGGCGGCGAGGCGCTTGATCTCGTAAAGTGCTTCAAGTGCTTGCCGCGGGCTTAAATCGTCCGGATGCAATTCTGCCAGCCGTGCTGCTAGTTCGGGGGGCAGGGCGGAAGTCTCGGATGGCTTTGCCTGCGCACTCTTCAGATGTGCAGCGAACAGCGGAAGGTCATCGACCAGAGTGAGCGCCGGATTGTCGCGCTCGCTGGATTCCAGCTGCGCCAGGACATCACGGGCGCGCGTCACCACGGCTTCGGGCAGTCCGGCCAGCCGGGCCACCTGAATGCCGTAGGATCGATCCGCGGCGCCCGGCGCCACCTCGTGCAGGAAAACGACGTCGCCCTTCCACTCCTTGACCTTCATCGTCACATTGGCCAGCCGGTCGAGCTTGTCGGCCAGCGCTGTCAGCTCATGAAAATGCGTGGCGAAAAGGCTGCGGCACCGGTTGACCTCGTGCAGATGCTCCACCGCCGCCCAGGCGATCGACAACCCGTCAAAGGTCGCGGTGCCGCGGCCGATTTCGTCAAGAATGACCAGCGAGCGCGCCGTGGCGAGATTGAGAATGGCTGCGGTCTCGACCATTTCGACCATGAAGGTCGAGCGACCGCGCGCCAGATCGTCGGAAGCCCCGACCCGTGAGAACAGCCGGTCGACGACCCCGATATGTGCCGCACCAGCAGGCACGAAGGACCCCATCTGCGCCATGATGGCGATCAAGGCGTTCTGCCGCAGGAACGTTGACTTGCCGCCCATATTCGGACCGGTCAACAGCCAGATGGCGCCGGCCTGCTCCGCTCCGCTTCCTGTAGCTGGTGACGGCGTCACACCTTCGCCGGGCGGGGAAAGATCGCAGTCATTGGCGACAAAGGGCTGCGCCGCCTGCCGCCTGAGGGCCTGCTCGACCACCGGATGCCGGCCGCCGACAATTTCGAATGCCATGCTGTCGTCGACCCGCGGCCGGGCATATCCCTGCTCTTCGGCAAGCACCGCCAACGCCGCATAGACATCGATAACGGCCAGCGCCTCCGCCGCCGCCTTGATTGCCGGCGCTGCGCCGACAGCACACAGCACCATGTCTTCGAACAGCCCCAGTTCGATGCGCAGCGCCTGATCGGCGGCATTGGCGATGCGCGTTTCCAGATCAGAAAGCTCGGTTGTGGTGAAACGCAGCGCATTGGCCATTGTCTGCCGGTGAATGAACCGGCCGCGGGCCGTCTCGCCCTCCTGCAGCGGTGCCGCGTTGGCTGCTGTCACCTCGATGAAATAGCCCAGAACATTGTTGTGCTTGATCTTCAACGACCGGACGCCGGTGTCCTCGGCATAGGACAGTTGCAGACCGGCGATCACGCGCCGCGATTCATCGCGCAGCGCACGCAACTCATCGAGTTCTGCCGCGTGACCATGCCGTACGAAGCCACCCTCGCGTTTGAGCAGCGGCACTTCATCGCTCAGGCAGTCTGCCAGCAACGCGCGCAATTCGTCCGGGAAGGCGGCGATCGCAGCAAGTGCCTCTTTGATAAGCTCGGGTGTCTCCCGTTCTGCAAACAGTGCCGCCACCACCTCTGCCGCGCGCGCGCCATCGCGCAATGCGCTCAGATCCCGGGGCCCGCCACGGTTCATCGCCAACCGCGACAGCGCTCGCGGCATGTCGGCAAGCCGGCGCAATGCGGTCCGCACATCCTCGCATAGCCGGCTTTCGCGGATCAGCCAGGCGACCGCGTCGAGCCGGCTGTTGATCTCCTCGGGATCGGTCAGCGGCGACATCAGCCACTCGCAAAGCTTGCGGCCACCGCCGCCGGTTACGGTACGGTCAATGGCTTTCAACAGACTGCCCTGGCGCTCGCCGGCCAGGGTGCGGCTCAATTCGAGATTGGCGCGCGTCGCGGGATCGATGAACAAGCTTGCACCGTCCTCTTCGCGCAGAGGCACCTCGAGCGGTGGCCGCTCGTTGAACTGTGTCTTTTCGACATATGCCAGCGCCGCCGCTGCGGCCGCCAACTCGGCGCGCGAGAAATTGCCGTAGCCTTCAAGCGAAGCCACCGCGAAATAGCGGCAAATGCGGCTCTCGGCGCAGGAGCTGTCGAACAGCACCTGCGGCTGCGGTACGGCCCGCTGGCCCAGTTGCTCGATCAGCGGCTTTGCCTCGGGATCTTCAAACAGGCTGTCGGCAAGAATGATTTCACTGGGCTCGACGCGCATGATGTCGGCCAGTACGCGCGCCGGGCGACTTTCGGCGACGCGAAAGCTGCCGGTCGAAATGTCGATCCAGGCAAGTCCGAACTGTGCTTCCTCGCCACCACGAATGCGGGCCAGCGCCATCAAATGGTTCGATTGCGATGGCGACAGCAACTTGTCTTCGGTCAAGGTGCCGGGCGTGACCAGACGTACGACGTCCCGCCGCACCACGGATTTTCCGCCACGCTTCTTCGCCTCGGCCGGATCTTCAACCTGTTCGCAGACCGCCACCCGAAATCCAAGCTGGATCAGCTTTTGCAGGTAATCATCGGCGGCATGCACCGGCACGCCGCACATCTCGATCGCCTGTCCGAGATGCTGGCCGCGCTTGGTCAGGGTGATACCGAGCGCGCGCGCTGCATCGACCGCATCCTCGAAGAACAATTCGTAAAAATCGCCCATACGGTAGAACAGCAGGCAATCGGGATTCGCTGCCTTGATCTCGATATATTGTTCCATCATCGGCGTCGCCGCCGCACGGCTTTCCTCGGTGGCCAGTTCGGCCACCTTCAGGGTGCGGGCGGAGAGAGGCGCGGAGTCATTCAAGCGGAAAACTGCCGTTGCAGGGTTGGCGATGTCGGATCGGCAGGCGATCGGGCGAAACAGCCGTCTGCCTTTACAGCACTTGCCAAGCACCCTAACGAAGGACAACCTACGAGATCAACATCAATGAGGCAGCGATCAACGCTCGCCCACAGGGGGAAGGGTAAACATGGCAGGGACGAAAAAGCCCGATCGTTCGGCAACCACCGTCACCACCCAGGAAGCGCTGGATTTTCATTCCCGCGGCCGGCCGGGAAAGCTGGAGATCGTGCCCACCAAGCCCATGACAACGCAACGCGACTTGTCATTGGCCTATTCGCCGGGCGTTGCCGTTCCGGTTCAAGCCATCGCCGATGATCCCTCGCGCGCCTTCGACTACACCACCCGCGGCAACATGGTGGCGGTCATCACCAACGGCACCGCCATTCTCGGGCTTGGCAATCTCGGGGCGCTGGCCGCCAAGCCGGTGATGGAAGGCAAGTCGGTGCTCTTCAAGCGTTTCGCCGACGTCGATTCCATCGATCTCGAGATCGAGACCGAAGATGCCGACGAATTCGTCAATTGCGTGCGCTTTCTCGGGCCGAGCTTCGGCGGCATCAATCTCGAGGACATCAAGGCGCCCGAATGCTTCATCATCGAACAGCGTCTCCGCGAGGTCATGGACATTCCGGTCTTCCATGACGACCAGCATGGCACTGCCATTATCGCCGCTGCCGGTCTGATCAACGCGCTGCATCTCACCGGCCGCGACCTCAAGACAACCAAGCTGGTCTGCAACGGCGCCGGCGCCGCGGCCATTGCGTGCGTCGAACTGATCAAGGCGATGGGTTTCGCGCCGGAAAACATCATTCTCTGCGATACCAAGGGTGTGATCTATCAGGGCCGCGAGGCCGGGATGAACCAGTGGAAGTCGGCTCACGCCGTGAAGACCGACCGCCGCGATCTCGCCGAGGCTCTCGAGGGGGCGGACGTTTTTTTCGGCCTGTCGGTCAAGGGCGCACTGACCGACAAGATGGTCGCCTCCATGGCGGCCAATCCGATCATTTTCGCCATGGCCAATCCGGACCCGGAGATCACCCCCGAGGAAGTTGCGACGATTCGCGACGACGCCATCATGGCAACGGGTCGCTCCGACTATCCCAACCAGGTCAACAATGTTCTCGGCTTTCCCTACATCTTCCGCGGTGCGCTCGATGTACGCGCCAGCACCATCAATGACGACATGAAAATCGCTGCCGTCGAGGCGCTTGCCAATCTCGCCCGCGAAGACGTGCCTGATGATGTCGCGGCCGCCTATCGCGGCAATCGGCCACGTTTCGGGCCGGAATACATCATCCCCGTTCCGTTCGACCCGCGTCTGATCACGGCCGTGCCGCCGGCTGTCGCACGCGCTGCGATGGACTCGGGCGTCGCCACCAAGCCGATTGTCAATTTCGACGCCTACGCCCACGAATTGTCGGCCCGCCGCGATCCGCTCGCCTCGACGCTTCAGCGTATTTACACGAAAGTCCGCCGCAGACCGAAACGCACGGTATTTGCCGAGGGCGAGGAAGAACAGGTGATGCGCGCCGCCGTCGCCTACGCCAATCAGGGACTTGGCACCGCCTTCCTCCTCGGCCGCGATGAGGAAGTGCGTGAAACGGCGAGATCCGCCGGCATCGACCTCGAACGCGAAGGCATCGAACTGATCAATGCCCGCATTTCACGGCGGGTTGAGGCCTATACGGATCATCTTTATTCGCGCCTGCAGCGCAAGGGGTATCTGCACCGCGACTGCCAGCGGCTGATCAAGACCGACCGCAACCACTTCGCCGCCGCCATGGTGGCGCTGGGCGATGCGGATGCCATGGTGACGGGCATCACCCGCAATTATTCCACGGCACTTGAGGACATTCGCCGCTGCATCGACGTGCGTCCCGGCCACCGCGTGATCGGCGTGTCACTGGCGCTATGCCGTGGCCGCACGGTGCTGGTCGCCGATACTGCGGTGATCGACATGCCGGATTCGGTCGAACTCGCCGATATTGCCGAGGAAGCCGCCGGCATGGCGCGCCGGCTGGGCTACGAGCCACGGGTTGCCATGCTCGCCTATTCGACCTTCGGCCACCCGACCGGGGAACGCGCCGAACGCGTGCGCGAGGCGGTGCGCATCCTCGACCGGCGGCGTGTTGATTTCGAGTATGACGGCGAGATGGCCGCGGATGTCGCGCTGAATGCCGACATCATGGAACAGTACCCGTTCTGCCGGCTGTCCGGCACCGCCAATGTCCTCGTGATGCCGGCGTTCCATTCAGCTTCGATCTCGACCAAGATGCTGCAGGAACTGGGCGGCTCGACGGTCATCGGGCCGATGTTGGTCGGCCTCGACAAGTCGGTGCAGATCGTCTCCATGGGCGCCAAGGATTCCGATATCGTCAATATGGCGGCAATCGCCGCCTACAATGCGATGAATTGACTGCCGGTCGGCCGCCGCCGTCAGGCGGCGAAGCGTCCGGCATCGGAACCATAATGGTTGACATAGCGCGGGTTGATCTCGCCAACCGGCAAGACGACGAGAATGTCCGTCGTGTTGAAGGCAACATCCGCCACCGCCGCGCGCGATGTGCGGGCCCCGAGCCTCAGATAGCCCTTGATCAGCGGCGGCATGGTGTTGATCGCGGCGCGTGGCATGATGGCTTCGGGCGGCATCATGTCCATTCCCACGCCAAGTCCATCGATCGGTTTGACGTCCCAAATCCCCTCGGCCGCTGCGTTGTGGTACAGAAATGACAGCGCCAGCGCATGTGCGTGCGGTCGGGCTCCGGGAAAGGAGGCGCAGCCGAACATTGCGTCGATTCCGTGCGCCAGCGCATAGGCCCAATTGCCCTGCCACAACAGTTCGATGGTCCGTCGTGTGCGATAGGCCGGCAGCACGCAGGACCGGCCGAGTTCCATGAAACGCTTGCCGGGCTGTCGCCGCATCATTGCCGCGACGTCATATTCGCTTTGCGAGTAAAAGCCTGCATGGCGTGCCGCCACATCCTGCCGCAGCAGTCGGTAGGTCCCGACGATCTGGTCTTCGACGGCGCCTTCAATCCCAGTGTCGATAACCAGGAGATGGTCGCAATAGCTGTCGACATGATCGCAATCCCGGCGCGCGCGCATGGCGGCCGCCGGCAATACAGCGCCCATTTCCTCGACGAACACCTTGTAGCGGAGCGCCTGCGCGGCGGCGATCTCGCGCCTGGAAATGGCCCTGCGTACCTCCAGTGCGCCGATCCGCCCGAGCAGCGAGATTTCGCGGCGCGACAACAGGGAGGGGTTCAAGGCGGTGAAGCGATGCGAATTTTCGGTCGCCGGGTTCATGTCGGTCAGCCTCAATGGTTGGACATGGCGTGCATTAACCAGAAGTCTAAGACAACCGCGTGACAAAGTCTCCCGGCAGGTCTTAGGGGTCTATGAAAACTGGATAGCTACTGAGGTTCGCCGGTGTTCGCCGGTCACGCTTCCCGCGCACTGCGACCGCGCGCCGCGGTCATGCCCACCAGCGAACGCAGCCAGTCGGGATCCACCGGCTTTTCCGCGTGGCCATCGGCACCGGCTGCCAGAAGACTGTCGCGCCGATCAGCCTGGCCATCGCCGCTGAGAACGATCACCGGCAGCCGTTGCAGCCGTTCGGCAGATTCCACGGCGCGGATCTCGGCAATTGCTGATTCGCCGTCAAGTTTCGGCATCGACAGATCGGTAATGACCAGATCATAGCGGCAGCGTCCGTCGGGCCGCTCCAGCGCCAGATCGACCAGTTCGCGGCCATTCTCGACAAGGCTCACCCGGTGGCCTTCGCGCGCCAGCATGGTCCGCACCACCAGGGCGTTGACCGGATCATCTTCGGCCAGAAGGATATCGAAGGTCGGCGTGTCCGATGGTCGAAGCAGGGACGGAGTGGAAATCGCTCCGTCGAGGCGGCTGCGCTCGCCGCGGTCGTCGCGGCGATTCAGCACATCGACGAGGGACGCGGCGCGGATCGGCCGCACCAGCCATTTGCTTGCCGCCAGTTCCGGCGACAGGCGCAATTCACGATCATCCTCCGGCGCGATGATCAGGGTTGTCTCTGCGCTCGCTCCAGCCAGCGCCACGAGCCGCGCCATCAATTCGGGCTCGCTTCTGGCCAGACGCCGGTCGATGATCAGATCGGTTAGCGCTCCCGCTGTTGCGGGCGCAGCGTCATCGTTGCAAGCGGTCAGCGATTGCAACGCGGCCAGCGCCGTCTCTTCGTCGCCGGCATAGAGCGCCGTGCCGCCAAGTTCGCTGATCGAGCGCAGCAAGGTCTGCGCCACAGGACCATCGGGTGCCAGGACCAGGGCGCGCCGTTCGCTGAGCGCGCCGGTGGCAAAGTCCTCGTCGCGCGACGGGCACTCGGCGCTGAGCGGCACAGTAAAGGTAAAGCAGCTGCCTGCGCCGCTTTCGCTGTCTACTGCGATGCTGCCCCCCATTGCTGCAACGATTCGCGCCGATATCGACAGGCCGAGCCCGGCGCCGGTCTGCTCGTGATCGCCATCGGTCTCGACGCGTTCGAATTCCTCGAACACCCTTTGCTGATCGGTCTCCCGCAAGCCGGCACCGCTGTCGTGCACGCAAATTGCCAGCATTGCGCCACGCCGCTCGGCCTCGACCAGGATGCCGCCTTGTTCGGTGAATTTGATCGCATTGCCGATCAGATTGAACAGCACCTGCTTCAGCCGTCCGGCATCGCTGTGAATCGTCGCCGGCACATCGAAATCCACATGCGCGGCGATTTCCAGGCCCTTTGCATGCGCCTGCGCTGCCATCAGTTCGCAACTTGACTGCACCAGATCGCGGACCGAACATTCGCCATTGCGCAATTCGAACCGTCCCGCCTCGATGGCGCTGACATCGAGCAGATCCTCGATCAGGTGCAGAAGGGCCCGGCCGCTCTCGCGTACGCTTTCGAGGTAGCTTTCCTGTTCCGCGGTCACCGCCGTCTGACTGAGCAGATGCGTCATGCCGAGAATACCGTTCAGCGGTGTGCGCACCTCGTGGCTGACGGTCGCCAGATAACGCGTCTTGGCCTCGTTTGCTGCCTCGGCCTTGCTGCGTGCTGCCGCCACCAAAGCATCGGCCTGCCTCTCGCTGGTGATGTCACGGCCGGTAACATGGGTGATCAGCGCGCCGCTGCTCCCAGACCGGCAGGACGATTTTCGGATCGCCCAAAGGCGCTCCTTGCCGCCGCCGCCGGTGCGCGCTTCCAGCCCGTTCGCGGTGTCCTGAAGGATCAACCCGAGATCGGCCAGCCGGAAGCCTTGAACGTCGCCCTCGGCGCTGCACGCTTCGCGCAAAGTGTGGTTGACAGCAATGAGCCTGCCGCTTTCGTCGAGGGCTGCGAACATGTCGCCAAGAGCATCAAACAAATCAGCCATCTGTGCTGTGGCTTCGCCGGCCTCCCAGCGCGCGTCCAGTTGCTCTTCCTCGATGTGAGGTTGCGCATATGCGCCGAGCGCCACCCGGCCGCGGCCCGCGCGTAACGCCTGCTGAAATGCGTATAGGCCGATCACACCGCCGGCGATCGCCACCAGCCACGGCGTTTCAAAGGCAATGGCTGCAGCGGCAACGGTGAGCAGCGCCGCGGCCAGGACGAGTTCCCGGGATCCGCTATTTTGCGACCTACGGCTAAGCTTGCTCCGATCCGCAGCAGCTGCGCGTCCGCTGGCAGCAGAATCCGCCAGCCCGCCGCGGGTTGCGGCGCCGGACGCCGGCGAGGGCGGTGGCAGATCCTTTAATTGTTGCGCTTTGACTGGCATGAGAAGAGCCTAGCAGGCGCCGGTCAAGAAAGATTTCAGCCGATACATCGCATTTTAGGGAAACGGCTCACCTGGCGTGAACCGCAATGCTCAATCCGCTTCAGCTCTCACCAGGCGCGTCATCGCCATTGTCTGCGCTGCGCCCTCCGGCCCGGCTGCGCTGCCAGGCCATCAGTTCTTCGAGGATGATCAGCGCGGCGCCAATCGTGATGAACGCATCCGCCAGGTTGAACACGGCAAACGACCACCGTCCGGCATGAACGAGGACATAGTCGATCACATAGCCATGCAGAACACGGTCAATCAGATTGCCGATGGCGCCGCCGATGATGAATGCAAAACCCAGATGCGCGAGCGTTCGCGCCTTGCTGGTCTGGGCTTTGAGGACCAGAACGAAGCCGACGACGACAACCGACAAGATGATAAGGCCGAGATCGCCAAATCCGGACAACAGCGAGAAGGCGATGCCCTCATTATAGGTGCGGTACCAGGCGAGGAACGGCAGGACCGGGACCACTTGGTGGAGCGGCAGGGAGGCTTCCACGAGCGCCTTGATCGCCTGATCAAGGATGACGGCCAATGCAACGAGGGTGGAAAACCCTGCCCAACCGCTAAGCCGCTTCATCGGGACACATCCGCCTCGGTCACGTCGAGCGACAGGAGATGGCGCCGCGCTTCAAATATCATAAGTCCCGTTGCAATGGCCAGATTGAGCGAATCCGCGCGCCCGGCTTGCGGAATGCGCGCCAGGCGGTCGCAGGCCCGGGCCAGTCCCTCGGGCAGCCCCGCCTGCTCGTTGCCCATCAGCAGAACCTGCGGCCTGCCGGCATAGTCGATGCTCCGGTAATCACTGCTGCCGGCCAGATGGCTGCCCACCAGCTGGGCGCCGCTTGTGCGATGCCAGGCGAGCAGCTCCGCGGCTGAAGCCCGACTGAGGGACACTGCGAAAATCGAACCCATCGTTGCCCGAACCGCCTCCATCGAGAAGGGATCGACCGTTTCGCCAACCAGCACGATGCGCCTTACGCCTGCCGCATCGGCGGTGCGGACGATCGTGCCGAGATTGCCCGGGTCGCGCACCCGGTCGAGCGCCACCCAGGTGTCGTTTGCACCCATTTCTGCCGCATCAAGCGGACTATATTGCTGGTCGAACACCCCGATGACCGCCTGCGGATTGTCGCGGCGGGTGATCGCCGTCAGCACTTTCTCGCTCACCTCGAGTACCAGTCCGCCGCGCGCCACGGTCTTCGCGGCGATCGCCTCCACCTGTGGCTGACCCCGCAGCGCCTTGGCATAGATCAGAGTGCGGATCTGCCAGCCAAGCTCCAGCGCATCGATCACGAGTTTCCGCCCTTCGGCGAGAAACGTGCCGGTCTCGTCCCGGCGTTTCTTCTGGGCCAGGGCGCGGATGTCCTTGATGACCGGATTGGCGAGGCTGGTGATCTCCTTGACCTGGCCGACGCGTTGTCTTTTGTGGTTCTCAGCCATGATACTCAGCCATCAGGGGTCCATCGGGAAAAAAGCGAGGTCGACAGGGTGCGCGCCTCCTGCGGTCCTGCCTCGGCCTCGCGGAGCACGAGTTCGCCGGATTCCACCAGGCCGCCGGCGCCGCGCATTGTCTCGCGCATCAGCTCATGAATCGAATAGAACGAGGCGCGGATCGAATAGGCCGTCAGCACCAGGCCAATCGGCCGCGGCGTCAGCAGCGCGCGGCACAGATCAAGCATCAGCGGCAGATGATCGAAGAGCTGCCAGACCTCTCCATTCGGGCCACGCCCGAACTTTGGAGGGTCGGTCAGGATCAGATCGTAGTGATGTCCGCGCCGCTCTTCGCGCAGGAGAAATTTCATCGCATCGTCGCAAATCCAGCGGATCGGCTTGCGGTCCAGCCCGGCCAAAGCCTGGTTCTCGCGTGCCCAGCCAATCGCTTTCTTCGACGCATCCACATGCGTGACTTCAGCGCCGGCTTGCGCGCCAATCAGCGTGGCAACACCCGTATAGCCGAAAAGGTTGAGCACGCGCACCGGTCCCTGCCGGGTGCGGATCTGCTCGGCCATATAGCGCCAATGCGCCAGTTGTTCGGGAAAAACGCCGACATGGCGGAAGGAGGTCAGCCGCCCCCAGAAATCGACGCCCATCAGGTTCATCGGCCAGGTCTCGCCAAGCGGCTCTCGGCCGAACGCCCAGCGTCCGGCACCATCCTCGTCCGTATTGCCGGTGAAAGTCGCATCGGCAAGCGCCCATTCCGTTTCGCCGCGCCGACGCGGCCACAGCGCCTGTGCCTCCGGCCGCACGACGGTCAGGCTACCGTAACGCTCGAGCTTTTCCGCATCGCCGGAATCGAGCAATTCGTAGCCCGGATCGGCGCCCGTCTCGAGGATCAGCGGAACGTGTTCGGCCGGCAATGCACCGGCGTGGCGGCGCAACGGGCGAGCCGGATGCGCGAGCGAAGCGGAGTCGTCGCCCGTCGTTGTCACCCTGACACCGGTCGCCTTGGCGCCAGTAGCCTTGGCGCCGGTCGCTTTGGCAGCAGTGCCGCGCGGCGTCGGCCGGATCTTGCCCGCTGCCTTTACAGATGTCGGACCCTTGCCTTGCGGCTTGCCGCGTGGTTTGGCACGCGAGCGACCGGAAGCGCCGACATTCGCGCCTCCCGTCTGCCCCCCTTTTTGCCGTTTTCTGCTTGCCACACGAGACCTGTTCGGATTGTTCTTGCACGGCCCGATCGAACCGTTATGTGTCAGCACATAGCAATCCGCCATGTCATTGGCAAAGCGGATTCCGGGCGAAGCTGGCAGAAGGAGGTATGACGATGGAAATGCTGGGTGAGGAACGCATCGACGCGCCGCGCCAGAAGGTCTGGGAAGCGCTCAACGACCCGGAGGTTCTTCGGCAGTGCATCCCCGGGTGTCAGTCGCTTGAAAAGATCTCAGAAAACGAGATGACGGCCGCGGTGAAGATCAAGATAGGTCCGGTCTCGGCAGCCTTCAAAGGCCATGTCACGCTCGAGAATATCGACGCCCCCAACAGCTACACCATCGTCGGCGAAGGCAAGGGTGGCATTGCCGGCTTCGCCAAGGGTGGCGCCGACGTCAACTTGATCGACGAGGGAGCGCAGACGCTGTTGACTTACGACGTCAAGGCCCAGGTCGGCGGCAAACTGGCGCAAATGGGCTCGCGGCTGATCGATTCGACCTCGAAGAAATTGGCCGGCCAGTTCTTTACCCGCTTCAACGAAATCGTCAGCGACAACGCCGGCGCCTGAGTGCCGGTCTGCCGCGCGGCCTTAATGGCTGCGGGCGGGGATGGCCGGCAGATCACCCGGCTGATGCTCTGGCGCCTGATCGGCTTTCAGCTTGTCGGCTTCGCGGTGCCATTTCACCGCTTCGCGCTTGTTGCGCCGCGCCCGTGACCGGTAGCGGCCCTGCCGGAACCAGGTCGCCAGCGATCCGAGCACCATTCCAAGCATCAGGGCTGCGAAAAGAAAGACGAAGAAGGGAGCGGCCACCGAGAGCACTTGGTCGCTCGGATCGAACGGGTTGAGCGCCAAAGTCACGGTCTGCCGATTGGTCACCGAGAGCGTGATCAGCACAACAGCAAGCGGAATAAGGATTATCAGGCTGAGAATACGTTTGATCATGGCGCGCCGTGTTCCTGTCGCTCGTTCTGTCAAAGACAATGTTGCCGGTGCACAGTGACACCGCCAATCAAGCTGTTGTTCAATCTAGTGCCGTTCCACCGTTCTTCCAGCGCCCCTGCGTGGCCCTGTCGAGGCGTGCGGGTGCGACGGGCAGGCGGGTTCAAGCGTCGGGGCTGTCGGGGTTGAGCCGCTCGCGCAATTCCTTGCCGGTCTTGAAGAATGGCACCCATTTTTCTTCCACGAAAACCGGCTCGCCAGTACGTGGATTGCGGCCCGACCGCGGCGGCCGGTTTTTCACGGAAAAGGCTCCGAACCCCCGCAGCTCGACGCGATTGCCATCCGCCAACGCCTCTGTGATCTCGTCGAGCACGGCATTGACGATATTTTCGACATCGCGGTGGTAGAGATGTGGGTTGCGTGCCGCAACGGCCTGAACCAGTTCCGATTTGATCATGTTTGGCCTCCCGTGCCCCTTTTGTGCCGAGCCCTTACACTGACGGGTTCGATCCCCTGCCTCTAGCCCTAGGGCGACGGCGCGCCAGCCTGCCAATTTGACACCAGACCGTCAAGGAACAACTTGCCGCCCCCGAGACGGTCAATTTCATCGCTGATCGAAACGATGGGTGCATTGCGCCGCACCAAGGCCTGAACCCCGGCCAGTATCTCTGGCAGCACGCCGAAGGAGCGCTCGCCCCGCGGCTTCCAGTCAACGAATTCCAGCTCCGCATCAATCTCCCGGCTTGTCAGATAGGCGCGAATGGCGGCTTCGCCGCCCAGCGCATCGACCAGACCGTTTTCAAGCGATTGGCGCCCGGTGTAGATCGAGCCGTCGGCCAGGCGCAGCACCTCGTCACGCGGCATGCCGCGCCGTTCGGCGACCAGATCAACGAACCAGTCATAGCTGTCCATCACCATGGCGCGGATCATCGCTTCGGCGGCCGGGCTGGCGGGATGAAAGGGGGAGGGTTCGGCTTTCAGCGGCGCCGATTTGATCTCTTTCAGTTCGACACCGATCTTGTCCATCAATTCGCTGACCTGCGGATACTGGAACAACACGCCGATCGAGCCGACGATGGAGGTTTCGCCGGCAACGATATGATCTGCTGCCGCCGCGATCATGTAGCCCGCCGAAGCGGCCAGGCTGCGCACATCGGCCACCACCGGCTTGCTGGCCCGCGCCGCCTCGATGGCGCGATAGATCCGTTCGCCGCCGTAGGTTGTGCCGCCCGGCGTCGATAACGAGACAACGATGGCTTTGACGGCATCGCTTGCCGCTGCCTTCTCGATCGTGGCGAGCAGCTTCGTGTCGTCGGTCACCACGCCGGAGATGCTGATGCGGGCAATGTGAGCACCGGCCGACCGTCCTGGCAGCGACCACCACAGTGTGGCGCCGATCGCCAGCACGGCGACGAGGATCGCCGCCGCCCTCCAGAAGCCGAGCTTGCGGCGCAGCCGGCGCCGGTCGATCAGGGAATCAGCATCCATCTTCTGTCCTTTCATTGCCGCCGTATTGGCACGCGGAAATCGTCAAATCCATCGCCCAGTGCTGCAAATTGCTAGCCCGCCTTAAGGCGGGTCGATGGCAGGCGGCGCGCACTTCCCGCGAGCTTCGTCTGGTGTTTACCGCAAAAACACCATATTGAAATGAAAATTGAAGACTTTCCGGTTACTGTCGCGCTCAAGGGGCGTGGCATGCGGGTGAGCCGAGACGGGGATGCTTTGTGCCCATGCCGATCTTGGAACAGCCAGGCCGCTGCATCTTGGCGAACAGCGTTCCGTGTCGTCCAGGTTCGTGTCGAACAGAGCATTTGCAACCGAGCACTGGACGCCAGGCGTCATGAAGGGTTTTCGACTGAATGCCGCGAGTGAATCACCCATGAGTACCGGAGTGCACGCCGCCGCAGCGGTTGCGGGCGCGTCGGAACGCTCAGACCGGCAGTACCGCAAGGCGCTGCGCCACTCGCGGACAGTAGGGCGGTTGAAGATTTTGTTGCCGATGCTCTCGGCTTTGCTGATTGCCGGTTTTTTTGCAGTGTCATGGCTGGCCAACCAGGTGCCCGACGGTGTCACGGTCACGGCAACCGCGATCGAGGACGGTAAGCTGGTGATGTACCGCCCGACCCTGACCGGAGAGAACGGCAGGAACCAGGCCTACGAGCTGCGCGCTGCCCGGGCCGTCCAGGATCTGACGACGCCGGATATCTTTGCGCTGCAGGAGATCGTGGCGCGGGTTCCGATCGCCGACGACCAGTTCGCCAGCCTGACGGCGCAAAGCGGAACGGTCGACCGCGAAGCCGAGACCCTGCGCTTCGACCAGCCTTTTCGGGTCGAGACAGATGACGGTATGACAGCGGATCTGCAGGCCGCTGTTATCGACATTGCTGCCGGCGAGGTTGCCAGCGACGGGCCGGTGGAAATCAGGACCTCGCAAGTTCGCGTTGATGCGGAGTCAATGCGCCTCCTGGACAAGGGCGGAACTATCATTTTCGAGCACAAGGTGCGCATGACGATCGATCCCAAGGCGCTCGACAGAGGCAGTGAAAAGGACACGACAACAAAATGAGATGGATACAAGATTTTCGCGAAGGCCCGATCGCGGCCGGGTCCGGTGCTTTGCACGCTAGCGGTCGGCGCCTGTCGGTGGCTTGTCTGGCGGCGGCTTGTCTGGCGGCGGCTCTCATTGCCTTGCCCGCGCTGCCGGCCATGGCGCAAAGCTCGAGCACCAGCATGCCGGGACTGGCCATTTCCAATGACCAGCCGATCCAGATCGAGAGTGACAAGCTGGAGATCAAGGAAGCTGAAAAGAAGGCGGTATTCACCGGCAACGTCAAGGTCAGCCAAGGCGACACGCTGCTGCAATCGGGTGCGATGACGGTGTTTTACAAGGGCGGTACGGGCGGCGCGATGTCCTCCGGCGGCGCGGACATTGACCGCATCGAAGTGTCCGACAAAGTGCTGCTGAAGACCGAGACCCAGACCGCCAGCGCCGACCGCGGCCATTTTGACATGGCCCGTGAAATTGCCGTTCTCGAGGGCGAAAAGGTCGTGTTGACCCAGGGCGACAACATTTTCATCGGGTGCCGCATGACCGTGAACATGCGCTCCAGCGAGGCGCGCCTCGAGAGTTGCGGTGGCCGCGTGCGAATTCAACTTGATCCGAAATCCCGTCCGCAACAGTGAAGATCATGAATATTGCTGCCCTCATCCCGGGGACGAAGAAACGGCGAGCGCCGCAGCTGGCGACCAGCCGCTACAAGGGCACTTTGATCGCCCGCAATCTGGTCAAGAGCTACAAGTCCCGCCGGGTTGTCGATGGTGTGTCGATCGGCGTGCGTCGTGGCGAGGCCGTCGGTCTCCTCGGCCCGAACGGAGCCGGCAAGACCACCTGCTTTTACATGATTACCGGTCTCGTGCCGGTCGATGCCGGAACCATCGAGATCGACGGCAATGATGTAACTGGCCTTCCCATGTACCGGCGATCCCGCCTCGGGGTGGGATATCTGCCGCAGGAAGCCTCGATCTTTCGCGGCCTGACGGTCGAGCAGAATATCCGTGCGGTTCTCGAGGTGGTCGAGCCGAAGGCGGCACAACGCACCGCCAAGCTCAACGATCTGCTTGAGGAATTTCACATCGCGCATCTGCGCAGTGCGGCCTCGATCTCCTTGTCGGGCGGCGAGCGACGGCGCCTGGAAATCGCCAGGGCCCTCGCGTCGGATCCCACTTTCATGCTTCTCGACGAGCCGTTTGCCGGGGTCGATCCCATTGCCGTTTCCGATATTCAGAATCTCGTGCGCCATCTCACGCGTCGCGGCATCGGCGTTTTGATCACCGATCACAACGTGCGCGAGACGCTCGGCCTGATCGACCGCGCCTATATCATCCATCAGGGCCATGTTCTGACCCACGGGCGACCTCAGGAGATTGTCGCCCACAGCGATGTGCGCAAACTCTA
Organism: Neohoeflea coraliihabitans; assembly: GCF_019334345.1. GTDB lineage: Bacteria > Pseudomonadota > Alphaproteobacteria > Rhizobiales > Rhizobiaceae > Pseudohoeflea > Pseudohoeflea coraliihabitans. Next base: position 836,424 of record NZ_JAHWQX010000002.1, on the reverse strand, counting down.
TCTCGGTGAGCAGTTCTCGCTGTGAATGGCAGCCGTCCCTGAGACACCTTTTGGTCGGATCATCATGAGGCGAGGAGTGCTCTCGCTTGACGCAAAAATCAAAACAAGCAAGGATCGGGCCACATCAATGGCTGTCACCCGGTGAAGGAACCTGGCGGCACGGCCATGAGTCGCTTCGCGTGAGGCGGATGCAATTTTACGGAGTATATGCGTCTGATGGCTTTGTCGGCAAACCTGCAATTGCGTCAGAGCCAATCCTTGGTCATGACGCCGCAATTGATGCAATCAATCCGGTTGCTGCAGTTCGGTCATGCCCAGTTGCAGAGTTTCATCGAACAGGAGGTCGAGCGCAATCCGCTGCTGGAGCTGGCTGAGGGCGGCTCGGACGGCGAACCGGCTGGCAAAGGTTTCGATGGCCCGCTCACAACCGAGTTGCAACAGGAGCGCGCGCACAGCGACAAAGGGCCCGACGGACTGCCCGATGGGCGTGACGAGCGGGCAGAATCGCCGCTCGACATCGACCTCGGCAATGTCTTCCCCGATGAAACGTCTTCGATCGAGGCGCCGCAACTCGTCGCCAGTTGGAAGTCAATGCCGGGCGCCTCCTCGAACCGGGCAGCCGGCGAACCGGACATGGACCATTTTGCGGCCGCTTCGCCCAGCCTGCGTGACATTGTCGGAGAACAGATTGTCTTTGCCTTTTCGGATGATCGCGATCGCCTGATCGCCAGTGAACTTGCCGATCACCTCGACGCGGCAGGCTATCTCGACGGAAACCCGCTGGAAATTGCCCTGCGCCTTGGCGTTGCGCCGGCGCGGGTCGACGACGTGTTGCTGCGCTTGCAGGAGCTTGATCCGCCAGGCCTTTTCGCGCGATCCCTGTCGGACTGCCTGAGACTGCAGCTGCAGCGCAAGAACCGCCTTGACCCGGCCATGGAAACGCTGCTCGAGCATCTGGATTTGCTGGCCCGGCGCGATTTCACCGCTCTTTCCCGCCTCTGCGGGGTCGGTGAAGATGATTTGCTCGACATGCTGGCGGAAATTCGTGCGCTCGATCCCAAGCCCGGCAGCCGGTATGAAACCGGCCAGAGCGTGCTCGTTGTACCGGAAGTGATCGTTCGCGCTGCCGGGGATGGAAGCTGGGCCGTTGAACTCAACCCCGACGCATTGCCGCGCGTTCTTGTGGACCACGCCTATTGCGCCCGCGTGTCTGCCCACCTCTCGCCCGCCGACAAGGAGCGGGATTTTCTCAATGAATGCCTGCAGACTGCCAATTGGCTGACCCGCGCCCTCGATCAGCGTGCCCGCACCATCATCAAGGTGGCCAGTGAGATCGTCCGGCACCAGGACGCCTTCCTGCTGCATGGCATCGACCGGTTGCGGCCGCTGAACCTGAAGACGGTCGCCGAAGCGATCGGCATGCACGAATCCACCGTCAGCCGGGTCACCTCCAACAAATTCATGATGACGCCGCGTGGGCTGTTCGAGCTGAAATATTTCTTTACCGCCGCCATTGCTTCGCATGACGAGGGCGGCGAGACGCATTCGGCCGCGGCCGTACGCCATCGCATCCGCACGCTTGTAGATGCCGAGGACCCCTTCGCGGTCCTTTCCGACGATGACCTGGTCCGGCGCCTCAAGGAAGACGGAATCGCCATCGCCCGGCGCACGGTTGCCAAGTATCGCGACGCCTTGTCGATCCCCTCTTCGGTGCAGCGGCGCCGCGAGAAACGAGCCAGAGCGCGGGCAGCATCGGCCATAAATAGCTGAAAGTATTACGAGAACCCGCCATATTGTGGCTTAGCTTGACATATCGGGGTGGCGCGCGTAGAAGCTTGGCCGCTCCGGCGGGATGACGCGCCGGAAAGAAATTCCGAAACTGGTCCGCTCGTGGAATTTGCTGCCTGCCGGGTGTTCAAATGCTTGGAACATCCCGAGGCATGGCTTAGACTGAAAACCCATAACTGCAAAAAGAAGGGTTGATCCATGAACGTGCGCGTCTCGGGAAAACAGATGGAAATCGGCGAGGCCTTCCGGGCTCGAATCGAAGACCAGATCGATGAAGCCGTGAACAAGTACTTCGATGGCGGCTATTCGGCACAGGTCCTTGTAGAGAAATCCGGCTCCCGTTTTACCGCTGACTGCAGGATTCACCTGGATACCGGTGTCATTCTGCAGGCAACCGGCGAGGCACAGGATCCGCAACCGGCTTTCGACGCCGCCGCGGAGCGTGTGGAAAAAAGACTGCGCCGCTACAAGCGGCGGTTGAAAGACCATCATTTGGGTCACAATGGCCATGAGATTGCCTATGCGGTCGTCGAAGGCGAACGTGACCATGAAGAAGAGATCCCGGAAGACTATGCTCCGGCGATCATTGCCGAGAGTACCCGCCAGGTCGGCACGATGACCGTAGCCTCGGCGGTGATGGCTCTCGATATGACCGATGAGCGCATCTTGATGTTCAAGAATGCCGGCAACGATGCGTTGAACGTTGTCTACCGCCGCAACGACGGCAACATCGGCTGGATCGACGCCGGGAGCGTCAAGTCGCAATAAACCGGGCCGGGCGCGATCTCGACTTCGCATGCCGTCAACTGCCGGCAGACAACGGGGAAATGACATTATGGCGCTTGCTGATCTGATCAAGCAGAATGCTGTGTTGCCGGCACTCAGGGCAAATTCGAAAAAACAGCTTCTGCAGGAAATGTCGGCTGCCGCTGCACAACTGACCGGTCTGCCCGAGCGCGAGATTTTCGATGTCGTCCTGCAGCGCGAACGCCTGGGGTCAACCGGGGTTGGCAACGGCATCGCCATCCCGCATGGCAAGATGCCGAGCCTCAACGAGATTGTCGGCATCTTCGCGCGTCTGGAAACCCCGGTCGATTTCGAGGCTCTCGACGATCAGCCGGTGGATCTGGTGGTATTGTTGCTGGCGCCGGAAGGTGCAGGCGCCGACCATCTTAAGGCTCTTTCACGTATTGCCCGGGTGATGCGCGACGGCGAATTGGTCGACAAGATGCGCACGACCAGCGATGCGGCAACGCTCTATGCCTTTCTCAACGAATCGCAGGCGTCCAACGCGGCGTGAAGAGTGCCTGCCGGACAGAAGCGCTGCCCGGCATGACAATGCGGCTCAGTGCACGCTGACAGTCTTCAATTCATCTTCGGCAGCACGATAGAACGTGCTCGAGCGATCGTCGGTCAGCAGAATAGGCGTGCCGTCGGCACCGAAAAGCGCCCACAGTTCCAACCCTGGCCCGAGCTTCGGCGAATCGGGAAAGCGTGCATTCACCTCCTCGGAGGTCATGCGGCGGATATAGCCCACCTGGCCGGCGCCGAGCGCCGCCAGTTCAGCGGCGCTGACCGCCGTCGCGTCTGTTACTTCTCGAATTGGCTTGGCAAACATCGAATTAACCTCCTTGGAGGACATGAAACGCAAGACTTGCCTGACGTCAGGCATTCAGTCTCGGACTGAAATGTTAATTTTCCGCACCATCCGTTCCGGTTCGGGACGGATAAGGTCGACGGAGAGCAGCCCGTTCTTCAAGGTTGCACCGACCACCTGCATCCCTTCAGCAAGTACGAAAGTGCGCCGGAACTGGCGCGCCGCAATGCCGCGATACAGGTAATCGCGCTCATCCGCATCGCTCTGGCGACCCTGGATAACCAACTGATTTTCCTCGGTCGTCACCTCGAGATCCTCATCCAGGAATCCGGCGACCGCCAGCGTGATGCGCAGGCGTTCGGCGACGGCGCCGTCCTCGGAACCGCGAATTCTCTCGATATTATAGGGTGGATAGCCGTCCGACCCCTTGGCGATCCGTTCGAGTGATTTCTCGATGGTGTCAAAACCGAGCAGCAACGGGCTCGAAAACGGTGTTATGCGCGTCATGTCCTGTCCTCATTACAAGCGACAATGGCGTCCGGGCCCAAACGTGGCGCTCCGGACCTTTGAAATATGGGGATGCAGCCGCCGCGGCGCAAGAAGCCCCCGGCCATAGACCTGACCGGCGGGAATTTGTAGAAATGAGCGGTCTGCCCTCTGTCCGGATATGCTCATGACGCGCAAGATCATTATCGACACGGATCCGGGCCAGGACGATGCCGCCGCCATCATGTTGGCCGTGGCCAGTCCTGAGCTCGAGGTTCTGGGTCTGACGACGGTTGCCGGCAATGTGCCGCTGCAGCTGACGTCGCGCAACGCCCGCCTGATTCTCGAGATCGCCCATCGGCCGGATATCCCGGTCTATGCCGGTGCCGATGCGCCGCTGGCCCGACCGCTGGTCACTGCGGAAAATGTGCACGGCAAAAGCGGCCTCGATGGCGTCGAGCTTTTCGAGCCGGCAGCGCCGCTGGCACAAGGCCATGCCATCGATTTCATAATCGACACTCTGCGCCGGCAAGCGCCGGGCACGGTCACGCTCTGTCCACTCGGTCCGCTCACCAATATCGCCATGGCGTTGCGCCAGGCGCCAGATGTGGCTGATCGGATTGAAGAGATCGTCCTGATGGGCGGCGGATTTTTCGAAGGCGGCAACATTACCCCTGCTGCCGAATTCAATGTCTTTGTCGACCCGGAAGCCGCGGCGGAAGTGTTTGCTGCGGGCGTACCGCTGACCATGATGCCGCTCGATGTCACGCACAAGGCACTGACCAGCGGCGATCGCATCGCCCGTCTGCGCCGCAGCGGTGGGCGGCCGGCCGCGGTGATGGCCGACATGCTCGAATTCTTTGAACGGTATGACGAACAGAAATATGGCACCGAGGGCGGCCCGCTGCATGATCCGACGGTCATTGCCTATCTGTTGCGCCCGGATCTTTTCTCCGGACGCCAATGCAATGTCGAGATCGAAACGAAATCCGACCTGACGCTTGGCATGACGGTCATTGACTGGTGGCATGTCACGGACCGCAAGCGCAATGCGATGGTCATGCGCGACATCGACGCGGACGGCTTCTTCGACCTGCTGATCGAGCGGTTGGCGCGCCTTTAAGTCTGGTCTTCGTCAACCACGCGCAAGCGAAGCCGGCCAGACTCGTTGCCGGGTCCGGCCTGTGCGCCTTCGGCGAGGTCGGCAGCCTCCGCCTGCGGCTCTTTCGGCCGCTTGGTCGAGATCGCGTCGGCTGGTGCCGCTGCTGTTGCGGGGCCCGGCTGGAAATCCAGTTCGCCAATCTTGGCGCCGCGCTTGCTCAGTTTCGCCGTCGAAATCAGGATCTGGTCGATATCGCCCTGCGTCTGCCCGAAATGCGTCTGCAGTTTCTGCACCCGCGTGTCCAGCCGCCCCAGATCATCCATCAGACGCGCAACTTCACCCTGAATGAGATGCGCCTGTTCACGCATGCGGGCATCTTTCAACAAGGCCTGCACCACCTGCACCGAAAGCATCAGCAGCGATGGAGAGACGATCACCACGCGCGCCCGGTGCGCCCGCTGCACGATCGCCTCGAAATTCTCGTGGATCTCCGCGAAGATCGATTCCGATGGCACGAACAAAAAAGCCGTGTCCTGCGTCTCGCCGCTCAAGAGATATTTCTCGGCAATGTCCCGGATATGCACATCCATGTCCTGCCGGAAACGCTGCTTGGCCGCTGCCGCGCCGTCGCCGGACGCGCCCTCGCTTTCCTTGCCCTCGCGCATGCTGTTCCAGGCTTCGAGTGGAAACTTGGCATCAATCACCAGAGGCGGCGCTTCGTTCGGCATGATGATCGTGCAATCGGGACGCTTGCCGTTGCTCAGCGTCGGTTGGAACTCATAACTGCCGAACGGCAGACCATCCTGAATGATGGTCTCCATCCGCGATTGTCCGAAAGCGCCGCGGGTCTGCTTGTTCGACAGTATCGCTTGCAGCCCGACGACATCGCGCGCCAAAGTCTGAATATTGTTCTGCGCCGTGTCGATCACCGCCAGCCGCTCCTGCAGCCGGGTCAGGTTCTCATGCGTGGCCTTGGTCTGTTCAGAAAGCGAGGCGCCAATACGCTGGCCCATGCCGTCCAGGCGCTGGTTGATCGCCTGGTTGAATTCCGCCTGACGGGCGCCGAACATCTCCGACATCGCTGCCATACGACCCTGCAGCTCCGCCTGCGCCGCCAACACCGCATCAAGCCGGTCTTCCGCCATTTCGGCCTGCTGCCGCGCCAGGGCCTCGGCTTGCCGGCGACCACGACGAACCCCCTGGAGCAGACCGAACAGCAGCACGAGCAGCACTAAGCCGGCGGCCAAAAGGAGATGGGCAGCGGTAATCGCCAGGCCGCCGATGGAAAACAAGGGGGCAGCGCCCGGATCGAATAAATTCATCATGGCACCTTCTAGCAGATTCGCCAGCGTGCTGCAGAGCGTCACTGAATGCGGAAATAAATTGCAACTGGTTCCGGCAACGCTCGCAATACCCGCAGTTTCTGAGGGCAATTCGTTGCAATTTACGGCGCTCCCATCGGTGCTGCCTCTCATATTTGACGGGGACATCACAGGCGCGTGTTAACCATGGCCGCGACATGGTGCTGGCAGCGGCCCGGTCCGGGCTTTCCAGTTAGGTAGAGCGCTCATGACATCTGAAACAACCCGCACCTCGGCCATTGAACAGCGCACAGCTTTTCTTGGACTGATCAACACCCAACGCACGCGCCTGCGTGAACTCAAGCCGATTATCGCACGCGCCATCGGTCCGGCGCTTGACGTTTTCTACCGCAAGATTGCCGAGACCGAGCACACCCGCCAGTTCTTCAAGGACCAGGAGCATATTTCCTCGGCCAAGGAGCGACAGGCCGGGCACTGGACGCACCTCTCCGAGGGTAAATTCGATGCCGAATATGTTGAAGGGGTGACCACCATCGGAAAGGTGCATGCCCGCATCGGACTTGAGCCGCGCTGGTACATCGGCGGCTACGGGTTGATCGTCGAGCAATTGATCCATGCGGTCGTCAAGGAGCGCTGGCCGAGTGCATTCCGGCGCCGCAAGGCCGAAGATGTCGCCGAAGATGTCTCCGTGATCGTCAAGGCGGCGCTGCTCGATATGGACTATGCGATCAGCGTGTATCTGGAGGAACTGGCAGCCGAGCGCCGGCGCGCCGAACAAGCTCGCCTCGCAGCAGCCGAAGAGCAGACGGAAGCATTGAACCAACTCGCCGCTGTTCTCGCCAACCTGGCAGACGGTGATCTTGAAACGCGGATGCCATCCGGCCTGCCCGGTGCCTTCGAGCGGATGGGCGGCGACTATAATGCTTCGGTCGAGAACCTGCGCAAATCGATTGCCATGGTGCGCGATTCCGCCGAACAGATCCTGTCGGCCTCGCACGTTCTTTCCGAAAGCTCCGGCCAATTGGCCAAGCGCACCGAGCAGCAGGCCGCCAGCGTCGAAGAAAGCTCGGCGGCACTGCATGAACTTGCGGAAAGCGTCACCGCCACCGCCGGGCGGACGCGGCAAGCCTCGGATGTGACCGGTGAAACGCTTTCGGTGGCGCAATCCTCGGGAAAGATCGTCGGCGAGGCCGTTTCGGCGATGGACGCCATTGCGCGGTCTTCCGGTGAGATATCGAAATTCATTTCGGTGATCGATGACATCGCCTTCCAGACCAACCTGCTGGCTCTGAATGCCGGCGTTGAAGCCGCGCGTGCCGGCGAGGCCGGGCGCGGATTTGCCGTCGTCGCTCAGGAAGTACGCGAATTGGCGCAGCGCTCTGCGGGCGCCGCCAAGGAGATCAAGAAGATCATCGCCGATAGCAGCGCCCAGGTGAAGACGGGTGTCGACCTCGTCAGCCAGTCCGGCTCGTCGCTTGAGGACATCGTCAAGCGGGTCGAGGATCTCAACGCGATCATCGCCGGTATCGCCGGCGCCACGAGCGAGCAGTCGGCCGGCCTGTCACAGGTGTCGGCAGCGATCAGTGAGATGGATACGCTGACGCAAAGCAATGCAACGATGGTCGACGACACCTCGGGCCACATCACGCGCATGGTCGGGGAAGTGGAACGGATGTCCGAAGCGCTCCGCGGCCTGCGCACCCGTGTGGTCGACCGCGATTGCACCCGACCGGCAACAAGTGACCGGCGCGGCAACGGCCGGCTGGTTGATCTGGATAGCCGGAAGCAGGTTGCCTGAGTGAAATATCCGGTTTCTTGACGGCCTTGCACCGCGTCGGGACGATCTCTGCCCCGGCCCGGTTGCAACCGGCGCGGACGCATAATATCTAGGCGCCATGACAATCAAGCCGCTTGTACTGTTGCCCGATCCGATCCTGCGTCAACCATCGCTTCCCGTGGAGCGGTTCGATGATGCATTGAGCCGGTTTGCCGACGATATGCTTGAAACCATGTACGAGGCCCCGGGCATCGGCCTGGCTGCCGTGCAGATTGGCGAAACGCGCCGGGTGATCACCATTGACATTGCCGACAAGGAGGAGGGGCGGGCGCCGCAGGTGTTCATCAATCCCGTCATCGTCAGCCGCAGCGACGACGTGGGCACTTATGAAGAAGGCTGCCTGTCGATCCCCGATTACTTTGCCGAAGTCGAGCGCCCGGCGCGGGTGACAGTCACCTATCAGGATCTCACCGGCGCCGACCGCGAGATTGAAGCCGAGGGGCTGCTCGCAACCTGTCTGCAGCACGAGATAGATCACCTCGATGGTGTTTTGTTCATCGACCACATTTCCAAGCTCAAGCGGGATATGGTGGTGCGCAAATTCACCAAGCTGGCGCGTCAGCGCCTGACCGCCTGACAGCCCCATAGGGCAGCTGCTTCGGGTCGATTGTTCGCGCCGATAAATCGACCAGGCCATGCAAGAGGGGACCTGTGATGCGACTGATTTACATGGGCACACCCGACTATGCCGTTCCCACGCTTGAGGGACTGATTGCGGCTGGACACGAGGTCGCCGCGGTCTATTCACAGCCGCCGCGTCCGGCTGGACGCCGCGGCTTGCAACAGCGTCCCTCGCCTGTTCACGCCGCCGCCGCGCGCCATGGCATCGAAGTGCGAACGCCGACCAGCTTGAAGAGCACAGAGGAGCTGAAGCGCTTCGCCGACTTGCAGGCTGACGCCACGATTGTCGTCGCCTACGGCTTGCTCCTGCCTCCCGCCATTCTTGACGCGACACCGCTCGGAGCCTGGAACGGACACGGTTCGCTGCTGCCGCGCTGGCGCGGCGCCGCCCCGATTCAGCGCGCCATCATGGCTGGCGATACCGAAACCGGCGTGATGATCATGCGCATGGAGAAGGGGCTCGACACCGGGCCGGTGGCCTTGACCGAGCGCCTGCCGATTGACGCCGACCTGACCGCCGGCATGCTGCACGACCGCATGGCCGCGCTGACTGCGAAAATGATGGTCGATGCAGTGGCCCGCCTCGAACAGGGTACGCTTTCGGCCGAACCGCAAGAGGTCGAGGGCGTGACCTATGCGGCCAAGATCGACAAGTCGGAGACGCGCGTCGACTTCAACCGCCCGGCGGACGTGGTGCACAATCACATTCGCGCCCTCTCGCCGTTTCCCGGAGCCTGGACCGAGGCCGAGATCGCCGGCCGCAGTGAGCGCATCAAGATCCTGCGATCCGAGGTCATCGCTGCCGCGCCTGCCGCCACAGCCGCGCCGGGCACCGTTCTGGCCGATGACCTCTCCATCGCCTGCAATCCCGGCAGCGTGCGCTTTCTGACCTTGCAGAAGGCTGGTGGCAAACCGCTGGACGCCGCAAGTTTCCTGCGCGGCGCGGCACTGCCGCCCGGCACCCAGCTTGGCGCGCGGTCAGACAGTGGCGGCGCCTGCTGATGCCACGCTACCGGATCACCGTCGAATATGACGGCAGCAACTATGCCGGTTGGCAACGCCAGCGCGCCGCGCCGAGCATCCAGCAAGCGCTGGAAACCGCGATCGCCGCCTATAGCGGCGAGAAAATCACGGTGCACGGCGCCGGTCGCACGGACGCCGGCGTCCACGCCAGGGGACAGGTCGCCCATTTTGACCTGCAGCGCGAATGGGACCTGAAAACGGTGCGTGATGCCACCAACGCGCATCTCGCCATGGCGCGTGAACGCATTGCGGTGCTCGATGCGCGCTTTGCCGCGGCCGATTTTCATGCCCGCTTTTCCGCGCGGCGGCGGCATTATCTTTACCGCTTCATCATACGCCGACCGCCGCTCATCCTCGACCGGCAACGCGCCTGGCGCGTGAACGTGCCTCTTGACGCCGCTGCGATGCACGCCGCGGCGCAGGTGCTGGTCGGTCGCCACGACTTCACGACGTTTCGCTCTGTTCACTGTCAGGCCAAGTCGCCGGTCAAGACCCTCGATCGGCTCGATGTGCGGATCAACGCCGCTGACGGCGCCGTCGAACTGCACGCCACGGCGCCGAGTTTCCTTCACAATCAGATCCGCTCCTTTGCCGGTACGCTCAAACATGTCGGAGAAGGCAAATGGAGCCGGGAGGACGTGGCCGCGGCGCTGAAGGCCTGCGACCGCACCGCTTGTGGCACCGTGGCGCCGCCTGAGGGGCTGTATTTCATGAGCGTCGATTACTGAGCACGAATAGCCGGTCGTGGCTGGGTGACGGGGCCGGTTAACGAAATTGTAAGAGGGGCTGTGTCATTTTGACACCCTGTGCGCCGCCGGTCCCAGGCCTTCTTCCTGCGGCGTGTCCTATGGGGGTAATTTTCGATGACACATCATACTGAAGCGCAATCCCCGGATGTCGATGCCACCGGTTCGCTTGAGATCATATCCTTCCATCTCGGCGGCCAGATCTTCTGCGTCAACATCATGGCGGTGCGCGAGATCCGCGGTTGGGCGCCCTCGACGGCACTGCCGCACACACCGTCGCATGTGCTGGGCGTGATCAACCTGCGCGGCTCGGTCATCCCGGTGATCGACATGGCCGCACGCCTTGGTCTGCCGGCCATCGAACCCACGGAACGCTCCGCGATCATTGTCACCAACATCGCCGGCAAGCTTGTCGGCCTGCTCGTCGAAAATGTTTCGGACATGATCACCGTTGAAAACGCGCAGCTGCAGCCCGCTCCGAAAGTGATGCCTGAGGCAGAGCGAGCCCTGACACGGGCGATTATCCCGGTCGAGGACCAGATGATCTGCTATCTGGATCTCGATGCCCTGTTCCCCAACAGCGAGGAACTGGCTGCCTGAAGGGCACCTTAAAAACAGCGACCTGACTTTGTCGAAAGGCCCGCCTCGAGCGGGCCTGTTTGCGTTTGGGCAGAGGCACTGAGCGGCGATCGGCCTGTCACAGGCTCAGAGTCGAAAAAGCCAGCGACGACAGAAGCAGGCTGCTCATCAGGCTGATCAGCACGACCAGCGCCGCAAGCAACGCTTCGCCGCCCAGGATCACTCGCGCCATGCGGAAATAAAAACCCAGCGTCAACCCGTAGACTGCCAGCGACATCAGCCCGGCGATTCCGTCGGGCACCGGCGCGAAATACTTCACCGTCGCCGGTAGGAAAGCCAGATAGGTGGCGACCAGCGCAAACCAGTTGCTCGCCGCCACCAGCGGCAGATAGCGCGCGCGAAAGTCGAACATCCTCGACACGGGCAGCAGGATCAGCGCCGGCAGGATCCATGAAAAGACATCAAACAGGCTGCCGACCGCGAAAAAGCGCAGCGTTCCGCCTACCGTTTCCGGGCGGCTGTCGGGCAGATCGCGCCATATGCCGGTCCACAGAAAGGCTTGAGCCGGCCAGCACCACAGATAGACGAGGAAAGAGCGCAAGGTGCCGGTCACACTGGTGTCGATGCGTGCCAGAGCACCGGCATCGCGCTCCATCAACCCAAGCACGCCTGAGAGAGCCCGCCCGGCTTCGGCGAGAGAGGGCGGCCGCACCGCCGTCAGCCCGCGCGCTGTGTGGCGGCGAACCAGTTCTCGATAAAAGCCTTGTAGATCAGGGTCAGCGTTTCGAGATCGTCAATCTCCACATGCTCATCGACCTTGTGCATGGTCTGCCCGACAAGGCCGAATTCGACCACCGGGCAATAGTCTTTGATGAAGCGCGCGTCCGATGTTCCCCCCGTGGTTGACAGCGTCGGGGTTTGCCCGGTGACGGCCGCCACGGCCCCCGAGAGGGTGGCAACAAGTCGATCATCGCGTGTCAGGAAGGACGGCGACGGACGCTCTTGAAACGAGAGCTGATAGCGCATCGGCGGCTGCCCCGAGCGGTATTTGAGAGCCATGGACGCCACTTCCAGACGCGCGCGCAGCTCTCCTTCCAGGCTTTCAGCACTCCACAGATCATTGAACCGCACATTGAAGCGCATCTCCGTGGATGCGGGAATGACATTCGTTGCCGTGTTGCCTGTGTCGATCGAGGTGAGCTCCAGGTTCGACGGCGGGAACCGGTCATTACCGGTATCGAGCGGCGGTTCTGTCAGCGCATCGGCGAAGGAGATGAGGGCGCGCAGCGGATTGTCGGCAAGATGCGGATAGGCGACATGCCCCTGGGTCCCCTCCACGATCAGCCGGGCCGACAGGCTGCCGCGCCGTCCGACCTTGATCATCTCGCCGAGTTCATTCGGATTGGTCGGCTCGCCGACCAGGGCCGCGTCCCAGCGCTCGCCCGACGCCGCCGCGTGCTCAAGCAGCTTGACGGTGCCGTTGATCGCGGGCCCTTCCTCGTCGCCGGTGATCAGCAGGGACACCGAACCGGGCAGCTTGTCGTTTTCAGACAGGAGGCGTGCCAGAGCCGCAATAAAGCAGGCGATGCCGCCCTTCATGTCCACCGCGCCGCGTCCGTAAAGCCGCCCCTCAGCGATCTCGCCGGAAAACGGGCCGTGCGTCCAATCTTCAGCAGGGCCAGGCGGGACCACGTCCGTGTGGCCCGCGAACATCAGATGCGGACCATCTTCACCCAGTCTCGCATAGAGATTGTCGACATCCGGCGTCTCAGCCTCCTGGAACGTGACCCGGTCGCGCCTGAAGCCGAGCTCACCGAGCATCGTGTCGAGCGCATCAAGCGCGCCACCCTCTTCCGGGGTGACGGAAGGACAGCGCACCAGCGTTGCGAGAATCTCGGTCGGGTCGGTCAGGTTCATCGGCTGCCCCGCTGCATCAGGTGCGCAGCAACTCGTTGATGCCGGTCTTCGACCGGGTCCGTTCATCAACGGTCTTGACGATCACGGCGCAATAAAGATGCGGTGCAGGGGCCCCGTTGCCCATCTCGGCCATCGCCCCTGATGAAGGCATCGAACCGGCGACCACCACCGAATAGGGCGGCACTTCACCAAAAAGGATCTCGCCGGTCTCGCGATGGACGATGCGCGTCGACTGACCGATGAACACGCCCATGCCGAGAACCGATCCCTCGCGCACGATGCAGCCTTCGACCACCTCCGAGCGGGCGCCGATGAAGCAATTGTCTTCGATGATCGTCGGCCCGGCCTGCATCGGTTCGAGCACGCCGCCAATCCCCACGCCGCCCGAAAGGTGCACATTCTTGCCGATCTGCGCACAGGAGCCGACGGTGGCCCAGGTATCGACCATGGTGCCCTCGTCGACATAGGCGCCGAGATTGACGAAGGAGGGCATCAGGACGACATTCTTGCCGATATGCGCCGAACGCCGCACCACCGCGTTGGGCACGGCGCGGAAACCCGCTGTTTCAAAGTCATTCGCTGCCCAGCCATCGAACTTCGAGGCGACCTTGTCCCACCAGACCGCACCGCCGGGGCCGCCCTTAATCACGTCCATCGGGGTCAGGCGGAAAGACAACAGCACCGCCTTCTTCAGCCACTGATGCACGGTCCAGTTGCCGTCTTCCTCTCGGCTGGCAACGCGCATCTCGCCCCTGTCGAGCAGATCGAGCGCCTCTCGCACAGCCTCGCGCACTTCGCCGGTCGTCGAGGTGGAAATCGTATCGCGCGCCTCGAAAGCATCTTCGATCGTCGCGGCGAGGGCGTTATGATCCTGGGCCATGATGGGGTCCTTGAAACTCGGTTGGTCTTGCGCGGCAGGCGGGCGGAACGGGACTCCCGCACGGCGGCTTCTCTCCTAAGCGAGAGCGGCGACCGGGTCAAATCGCGTGGCGCAGCAGGAAAATCAAGCAAGAGGTCCGGGCTCGGCCGCGGCGCCGGATGCAGGCCACCGGAAATGCTTAATCCTTTCTTAAAATGCGCGGCACTAGAAAGAAGATCAGCAAGGAGCACCGCCATGAATGCACGCCGTCCTGATGGCACCTGGGATCCGCTCTCCGACAGTCACTCCGACCGGGAGCGCGCCGAACGTCAACCGGTCACGCCGCAGACGGAATCGCCGGCCTATCGCCTCGCCTATGCCGATATGGACTTCCTCTGCCGCGAGGAACTGCGGCCCGTACGCCTGCAACTGGAACTGCTCAAGGCCGGAATGATGCTCGAGGAGCATGGGGTCAAGTCGACGGTTGTCATGTTCGGTGGTGCCCGCATCCCCGAACCTGGCGGCGACCCCTGGGCCGCGAAGAACGAGATCCAGGCAAAGAACCTGACTGCGGCGGCCCGCTACTACGAGGAAGCACGCAATTTCGCACGCATCTGTTCGCAGCATTCACTCACCCATGGCGGCGCTGAATATGTGATCTGCACCGGTGGCGGGCCGGGCGTCATGGAGGCGGGAAATCGCGGGGCCTGTGATGCCGGCGCCGACTCCATCGGGCTGAACATTATCCTGCCGCATGAGCAGGCGCCGAACGAATATGTCACACCCGAACTGTCCTTCAACTTCCACTATTTCGCCATCCGCAAGATGCACTTCCTGATCCGTGCCAAGGCGATCACCATTTTCCCCGGTGGTTTTGGCACCATGGACGAGCTGTTCGAGACCTTGACGCTGATCCAGACCGGCCGGATGGAGCGCATTCCACTCTTGCTGTTCGGCAAGGAATTCTGGAGCCGCATGATTGATTTCGAGGCGCTGGCCGAGTTCGGTACCATTTCACCCGATGACACCGACCTGATCCGCTATGTCGACACGGCTGAGGAAGCCTGGAAAGCGATCGCTGCCCACTACCGCATCCCCTGATCAGACCGATCTTTGGCGCCGCGCTGAAAAAGAAAAAAGGCCGGACATCGCTGCCCGGTCTTCGCCATCTCATCGCTCGCCCGATTGTTATTCGGCCTTCTCGGGGGCTGGCGTGGTCGTCTCTGCAGCGGAGCCGCGCGACTTGCGCATGAAATCGCTCTGGTCGATGACACCATCATCGTTGCGATCCATCCGCGCGAACATCCGCTCGCCGCGTGCCGAAAACTCCTCGGCACTCACCGAACCGTTGCCATCCTTGTCCAGTCGCGCGAAACCACCACCGCGCTTGCCGTCCTTCTTGCCATGCATGGCTTGCTTGCGGTCTGCATGGTCACCACGCCGGCCTTCATCATCACGCCGCTCAGCGCGATCGCCGCGTTCGCCATGATGGCCCTTGCGCATGCCGTGATGCATGCCGCGGCCCTTGCCGCCCCGCGATTCGCGCAGTTCCGAAAACTCCTCAAGCGACAGGCTGCCGTCGCCGTCCTTGTCGGCCTTGGCGAAAACTTCGGCGCGGCGGTCCTCGGCACGCGACTTGTGCCAGTCACGCATTTCATCGCGGCTTACACTGCCGTCACTGTCGGCATCGATGCCAGCGAACATCTCGGCGTGGTGCTCCTGCGCCTCTTCCAGCGTAACCTTGCCGTCGCCATCGCTGTCGACCTTGTTGAGGATCTGCTCGATCATCGCGCCGCGGCGCTCGTGACGTCCGTTGCGGTCGTCATCGGACGAACCCGCAGCGAAGGCGGGAAGGGCGACACTGGTCAGCAGCGCTGCGCCGATGGAGGCAGCGATGATCTTCTTGCTCAGATGGGTCACGGGGGTCGTTGTCATGGGGACATCCTTTCGTGTTGCGATGTCAAGAAGATGGCGCGCTGCCCGCCTCTTCGCTACTTAAAGCTCGGTAACATGCATTAAACTTCGGAAAGGTAGTCGCCGCCCGGGTGCGGCAAGCCGCCCCGGGGTCAATCCCGCAAGATGCCAGGGTTCGTGCCGCAGGACGTCAAGGTCGGCGCCCCCCGCCTCTCGGGCCGCCAGGCGGGCCGTGCGGCCCCTCAGGGCCTTCAGCACCTGGTCCACGCCCGGGAGGATCCTTCATGCCAGGCTTGTCGCGGTGCGGCCTGTGCTTTCTGCGGGGCTTCGTTCCGCAGTCTGGCTGGTTTAGCAGGCACCCGGAAGCGTGTTCAGGAGAATAACTGGGCAAAAGATCTGCGGAGAAAGAATGTTTTGCAGGAAAGGCAGCAACGGAACAGGATACAAGAAGCAATATAAAATATTTTTTGAAAAACATCTTCGGAAATCCTTATTATTCGGCAAAGGATACAGCGCGAAAGGAAAAATGCAACCGAAAGAAGATGTGTAGGAGATATACAATCAATAAGGGTTAACCCGGTGCGCTCCCGGGCGAGGACAAACGCGCCGACGTCAGAAATGCGGAAAGATCATCAGTGACATAATGCACGTGTTCGGCATCGTGTCCCTCATGCTCCCAGGCCTCGTCGAGAACCGGCTTCACGTTTTGCGGCACGATCAGGACGGTGCGCATGCCGAGTTGGTGCGGCACTGCCAGGTTACGCGGCAGATCCTCGAACATGGCCGCACGTTCCGGATGCACGCCGTGCGTCTCGAGAAAACGGCGATAGGTTGGCGCGGCGGGTTTGGGGTTCATATCCGCGGCAAGGATATCGAAGATGTCGTCGAAATCCTCGAGTATGCCAAGCGCGCGCGCCGTGCGTTCGGCATGCGGCGTATCCCCGTTCGTAAAGATAAATTTGCGTCCAGGCAGCGAGCGGATGGCCGCGCCGAGTGCGGGATCGGGAGACAATACCGAATAGTCGATATCGTGCACCGCCTCCAGGAAAGCATTGGCATCGATGCCGTGGTGGATCATCAGTCCCTGCAAGGTCGTGCCGTGATCCCGGTAATACTGCTTCTGCAGCTTGCGTGCCGCCGTGTGATCCAGATCGAGCAACCGCCGCACATAGTCGGTCATCTTGACATCGATCTGCGCGAACAAATCGATGTCGCGCGGATAGAGCGTGTTGTCGAGGTCGAACACCCATTCACGGACCGTGGCGAAGGCGTCAGGCTGGGGAAGGCGGGGCTTGCGGGTCATTCCTGCGTTATGGCACGTGAGATGGCAAAGGCAAGCTGGTGTGCGGGCTTTTCATGCACAGGCTTGGCCGATCAATCGCTGGCGGATGAGTACAGCTGCGTGCTATCGGCCTTGCCATGCCCGTCTGGATCCTGATCACCGTCACCGCCGCCTTTCTGCAGAACATTCGCTCGGTTTTGCAGAAGCACCTCAAGAGCGTGATGGGCACGACCGGCGCCACCTTTGTCCGCTTCGGTTTCGGCCTGCCGTTCGCCGCCCTGTTCGTTGTCCTGCTTCACTTTGGCGTCGGCGATCCTCTGCCGCCGCTGCAAGCGTCCTTTTTCGGCTGGGTAGCCATTGCCGCGGTGGCGCAAATCATTGCCCAGGCTTTGCTCATCCAGCTGTTCAGCCATCGCAACTTCGCCGTCGGGACCGCCTATTCGCGGACCGAGCCGGCGCAGGCCGCAATTTTCGGGCTGCTGTTTCTCTCGGACGCTGTCAGCGGCGCCACCGTACTTGCCATCGCCATCTCGCTCATCGGCGTCATGCTGATCTCGGTCGCCCGGACAGCTGTCAGTCCGGCCTCCCTGGTCACCTCGGTGTTTACGCGCAGCGCCGGGATCGGTCTCGCATCGGGAACATTCTTCGGAATTGCGGCAGTCGGCTACCGCGCCGCATCCTTGTCCCTCGGGGCGCCGAACTTCGTCATGCAGGCCGCCTTCACCCTTCTGGTCGGCATCGGCCTGCAGACCGGCCTGATGCTGGCCTGGATGCTGTGGCGCGATCCCGGCGAACTGGCCCGCATCAGGGCGGCCTGGAAAATCTCGCTCGCGGTTGGGCTGGTCGGAGCCTCCGCGTCGTTCGGCTGGTTCATGGCGATGACGCTGCAGACCGCCGCTGTCGTCAAGGCGCTGGCACAAGTCGAGATGATCTTCACCTTCGCTTCAACGGTGCTGATCTTCCGCGAACATATCAACAAGCTCGAAATCCTCGGTTGTCTCCTTATTGTCGCCGGGATTGTGGTCTTGCTGCTGGTCTAGATCTTTCATCGCCTCAGCGGGCCGCGCGCGCCCGGCAACCGAAGACGCGCCGAAGGGGACGACGCTTGCTCAGAAGAACCGTGTATCGGGCGCCCGCACAGTGGCGGCGTGGCGCGCTGCCTTCCGGCGCGGTGTGGTCGCTCGTGCTGCCGTTGCTGCTGGTGCTCGCCGGCTGCGTTTCCACACCGACCTCCGTCATGACGCCGATCGGCGGCACCGTTCCGGGCGCCTCGACCGTCGCGATGCTGGTTGCCACGACCCGCGCCGGCTCCGGCGATATCGGCCAGCCTTATTCCGGCGAACGCGGCGAGGCTGTCGAGCTCGACGCCGTGGAGGTCTCCATTCCGCCCGAGCGCAATCGCACCATTGGCGAAGTGCAATGGCCAAAGAAGTTGCCGCCGGATCCCGAAACGGATTTCGCGACCCTGACGACACGCAATCTCGAGGGAAGATCCGAGGCCAGTTCCTGGTTCAAGACGCAGCGTGCGTCGAATGGCCGCCTGCTCGTCTTCGTGCACGGCTTCAACAACCGTTACGAGGATGCCGTCTACCGCTTTGCCCAGATCACCCATGACAGCGGCACCGGCGCCACGCCGCTGCTGTTCACCTGGCCGTCGCGCGGCTCGGTCTTCGCCTATGGCTATGACAAGGAGAGCACCAACTATTCCCGCTCGGCACTCGAGGCTGTGCTCGCCGCCGCCGCCGACGAGAGCGCGGTCGACGAGGTGACCGTGCTGGCGCACTCAATGGGAACCTGGCTGACGGTTGAGGCTCTGCGCCAATTGGCGATCCGTGAGGGGCGTATCCCCAGGAAGATCTCCAACGTCATTCTCGCCGCTCCCGATCTCGACATCGATGTCTTTCGTCAGCAATTGGCCGATATGGGGCCCGACCGGCCGAAATTCACGATTTTCGTGTCTCGCGATGACCGCGCGCTCAGTGTCTCGCGCCGCATCTCCGGCAATATTGATCGTCTTGGCCAGGTCGACATCGAGGACCCGGCAATTCGCAGCCAGCTTGAGCAGGAGGGCATCACGGTCCTTGATCTTTCCAAGCTGCAGGGCGGCGACCGCCTCAATCACTCCAAATTTTCCGAAAGTCCGGAAGTCGTCCGTTTGCTTGGCGATCGCCTGATTGCCGGCCAGACGATCACCGATCAGGATATCGGGCTGGGAGCAGAGCTTGGTGCGACTGCGTTGTCAATTACCAACACCGTAGGCTCTGCAGCGGGTGTCGCAGTGTCCGTGCCGATCTCGATCGTCGATCCGTCGACCCGCGACAATCTCGATGCACAGGTCGATCGCTTCGGCGAAAATCTCAATTCGTCGCTGAGAGGCGCCGTGCCGGTGCCGCGTTCCCGGCGCGCGCCGCGTGCCGATCCCGCCTGCGCAAGCGGCGGCAGTGCCTGTGGCCCGGCACTCGGCAGTGGCGGCTGAGGCAGCGCAAGATATAAAGGCGGTCAGGGTATGATCAGCGTGCCCGCGCCGTGCTCGGTGAAGATCTCGAGAAGGACAGCATGTGGGGTCTTGCCGTTAAGGATGACGACACCCTTCACGCCGCGTTCGATCGCATCGATGCAGGTCTCGACCTTCGGGATCATGCCGCCGGAGATGGTCCCGTCGGCGATCAGCGCGCGGGCCTCCGCGACGGTCAATTCATCAATCAGTTCGCCTTGCTTGTCGAGCACGCCCGGCACGTCGGTCAGAAACAGCAGGCGGGTTGCCGTCAGGGCCCCTGCGATGGCGCCGGCGAAGGTATCGGCATTGATGTTGTAGGTGTGGCCGTCCCGGCCGGGCGCAACCGGTGCAATGACCGGAATCATCTCGGACTTGGCAAGCAGGTCGAGCAATGTCCGGTCGACCTCGACAGGCTCGCCGACAAAGCCGAGGTCGAGGACCCGCTCGATGTTCGAGTCGGCGTCAATGACGGTCTTCTCAGCCTTTTCAGCATAGACCATGTTGCCATCCTTGCCACACAGCCCGATCGCCCATTCCCCGGTGCCGTTGATCATCCGGACGATGTCCTTGTTGATCGACCCGGCCAGCACCATTTCGACGATTTCGACGGTCTTTTCGTCGGTGACGCGCAACCCGCCTTCAAAACGCGATTCGATTCCCATCTTTTTCAGCATGGCAGCGATCTGCGGGCCGCCCCCATGCACGACAATCGGATTGACGCCTGACTGTTTCAGCAGCGCAATGTCCTGCGCGAAAGCGGTGCCAAGATCCGCGTCGCCCATGGCGTGCCCGCCATATTTGACGACGATCGACTTTCCCTCGTAGCGCTGCATGAAAGGCAGCGCCTCGGCGAGAAGCCGGGCCTGTGTGGCGGGATTGCTTTCGGTCGTTTCACTCATTGACGTATTTCCTGTGGCAGCGGCGAGATCAGCCCGCATCCTGTAACGGCATTCCACGGGGGCATCAATATTTCAAAGGCGCGCTCACCGTGACGGGACCATCACACCGAGATTGCTTTCATGATGGCAGCGCGCAATTCCTCGATGCCAAGGCCGCGTTCCGATGAGGTCGCAATCACCTCCGGAAAGGCGGCCGGATGCCGCCGGATGCCGGCCAATGTCGCCTCGATCAGGCGGGGCACGCCGGCCTCCTTGATCTTGTCGGTTTTGGTCAGCACCACCTGGTAGGAAACCGCGGCCTTGTCGAGCAACTGCATGACCTCCTCGTCGTTGGCCTTCAGGCCATGCCGGGAATCAATCAGCAGATAGACACGCTTCAGCGTCGAGCGGCCGCGCAGATAGTCGAACACTAGCCGGGTCCATTCATCGACCTTTTCCTTCGGTGCCTTGGCATAGCCATAGCCGGGCATGTCGACCAGCGCCAGCGGCGGCAAGTCGTCCCTGGTGCCGGCATGCCCGTCGGGCACGAAATAGTTGAGCTCCTGCGTGCGGCCTGGTGTGTTGGATGTGCGCGCCAGTCCCTTGGTCTTGACCAGAGCGTTGATCAGCGACGACTTTCCGACATTCGACCGTCCCGCGAAGGCCACTTCCGGCGGGCCTTCGGGCGGCAGGAATTTCAAGGACGGCACGCCGCGAATGAACACCCAGGGGGCGGGAAAAGGCGAGTGGGTGGCACCATCTTGCGGGCGGTCGGACATGCACGGCTCCTAGACTTTCAGCCTTGCGGCATCGGCGTTTCGCGCCGCCTTGTCAAGCTTGCCGGCACATCGGTTCACCCCGCAGCCAACAGGAAAGGGCGGCCCTAAGCCGCCCTTTCGTTCTCTTGCTCTGCATTCAGCTGTGCGGAGGTTTTCAGGAGGCTTGCTTCTTGCGCGAAAAGACGTCGCGCAGATTTCCCCACAATTCGATCTTGACGCCCTGCCGCTTCATGATCACGCCCTGCTGAATGATCGACAGCGTGTTGTTCCACGCCCAGTAGATCACCAGACCCGCCGGGAAGGTCGCCAGCATGAACGTGAACACCACGGGCATCCAGGTGAAGATCATCGCCTGGGTGGGATCGGGCGGCGTCGGGTTCATGCGCATCTGCAGGAACATCGTGATGCCCATGATCAGCGGCCAGACGCCGATCATCAGGAATGATGGCACATCGTAGGGCAGCAGTCCGAACAGGTTGAACAGCGACGTCGGGTCCGGCGCCGACAGGTCCTGGATCCAGCCGAAGAACGGCGCATGCCGCATCTCGATGGTGATGTAGATGACCTTGTAGAGCGCGAAGAACACCGGGATTTGCAAGAGCACCGGCCAGCAGCCGGCAACCGGGTTGATCTTTTCCTTTTTGTACAGCTCCATCATTGCCTGCTGCAGGGCCATTCGGTCATCACCGAACTTTTCCTTCAGCTCGGCCATCTTCGGCTGCACTTTCTTCATGTTCGCCATTGAAGCGTAGGACTTGTTGGCGAGGGGGAAGAAGAACAGCTTGATAACCACCGTCGTGATCAGGATCGACACGCCGAAATTGCCGACAAGTCGGAAGAAGAAATCAAGCAGCCAGAACATCGGCTTGGTGATGAAATAGAACCAGCCCCAATCGATCATCCGGTCGAAATTCAGGATGTTCAGCTGCTCGCCATAGCCATCGATCACCGGCACTTCCTTGGCGCCGGCAAAGATATAGGTCGTGGTCTCGGCCGAAGTCCCCGGCGCCACCGATACGGCGTCAGCCTTGAAGTCCGATTGATAACGCGCCTGCCCGTCGGAGAAATAGGAAAAGCGCGGCTCGAAGCGGGTTCCCGGCTGCGGAATGACGGCCGTCGCCCAGTATTTGTCGGTGATCCCCAACCAGCCGCCGGTCGCGGGACCGGGAGCGATGACCTGATCATCCTCGACATCATCATAGTCGATTTCCTGCAGGCCATTTTCGCCGGCGACACCGATCAGCCCCTCATGCAGCACATAGATGCCGGCGGTGACCGGCTTGAAGAACCGCGTCACCCGGCCATAATTTGCAAGATCAACGGCCGTCCCACTGTCATTGCGTACCGAATCGTTGAACGTGAACAGGAAATTCGGATCGACGGCAATCGTGCGTGTAAAGGTCAGCCCGCTTCCATTGTCCCAGCTCAGAATGACCGGTTGATCCGGCGTCAGCGTCGCATTGCCCTCGACAGTCCACTGGGTGCCGGGACCGGGAACCGCCTGGTCGGCTGACCCGCTGACATAGCCGACCTCGGCAAAATAACCGCGGCCGGTGCCGACCGGGCTGAGCAGGGTGATGATCGGACTCTCCGGGTCGACGGCCTCATGATATTCTTTCAGCCGCAGATCATCGATCCGGGCCCCGGTCAAATTGATGGATCCTGTCAACGCCGGTGTATCGATGACCACCCGTGCACTGCCGGCAACGGCTTCGTCGCGGCTGGCTGCCGGCGCAGCGGTCTGGCCACCGGGGATCGCCTGTCCGTTTTGCGCCGCCGTGCCCGGCGTGGCAGCCGGAATGTCACCCTGCGACGTGCCCTGCGCACCGGGCTGGGTGCCTGTCGGTGACAGCGCCTGCTCCTGCTGCGCCGCCTGCCGTTCGGCCTCCAGCTTCGGCGAGATGTAGAAGAACTGCCAGGCGATCAGCACCAGCACCGACAATACGATTGCCACCATGTAGTTGCGGTTGTTTTCCATCACATCGTCCCGGGCGCAGCGGCTGTCAGGCAGGCGCCTTTGCAGTTGATTGGGCTCCCGGCCTCCTGCCTGCGGCGGCATCCGGGTTCGAGATCTTACGGTGGCCTTCGGCGACCCGAGCCGCCAACGCCTCGGTCAGGCGATCAAAGGAAGCGCTGAGTGTTTCGCGGCGTGCGACAAGCACATAATCGTGCCCGGCGCGGAATGAAACCCCTTCGGCCGTGCGAACCGCCTCGCGCAAGCGCCGTTTCATGCGGTTGCGTTCCACCGAGTTGCCTTGCCGGCGGGTGACCGTGAGGCCGACGCGTGGCGGCTCGTCTGGACGGTGGCGATCAAGCAGTTCAAGCTGAAAGAAGGGCCCACGCAGACGCAGGCCTTTCTGCACGGCAAGAAAGTCCGGCCGGCGTTTCAGCCGCCCGGGTCTTGTCGATTCTGACAGGGGTTGGGTCAGGTGTGCCACATGACCCCCTTGCGAAGCGGTTTCGAGCCCGGAAATCAGGCGGAAAGGCGCTTGCGGCCGCGAACGCGGCGTGAAGCGATGACCTTGCGGCCGCCGACTTTTGCCATGCGCGATCGGAAACCGTGGCGCCGCTTGCGAACAAGCTTGGAAGGTTGATAGGTACGCTTTGTCATTTATTTAGCTACCGCGGCGTGCGGCCCTTCTTGGAACATATGCGTTGGGACTGTTGGTCGTCGGAACGTGCGCCCATAAGGCGCGATCATTCGAAGACGAGCGGCTTATAGGCGCGAAGACGCCGAAAAGTCAATTGCGCTCTCCGCCTGGCCGTGTGACGAACCGCCGCCGCGCACCACCCCCAGGCAGGGGTTCGCGGTGGCTGGATGCCCTCACGCCCTGACCAGACTTGGCGCCTCACGCCTTCGTGAGACACGAACCGCGCCGCTTCACAAAGCTTTTGACAAGACCGGGCACAACGTCATTGGCCAATTGGCGCCGCCGCCATTACGTTGACAGCCGAGAGTGGAGCAAGGTGAATGACGGTCGATACGGAGCTGAACGCGCAAATGACAGGCGATGTCGAGACGAAGCGCCCTGACAAACAGGCGCCCGAAACCGCGGGCAGTGCGACATGGCGTCGCTTCATCCCGATCGCCGTCGTTGCTGCCGCCTTGATCCTCGCCTATTCCTTTGGCCTGCAGGACTATCTGTCCTTCAAAGCCCTTGCCGACCAGCGCGACAGTCTGCGCGCCTTTGTCGAGAACAATTTCGTTACAGCCATCGCCATCTATGCGACCGTCTATGTGCTCGCCACGGCCATTTCCTTTCCCGCCGCATCGGCGCTGACCGTCTTTGGCGGTTTCCTTTTCGGCTGGCTGGTTGGTGGCATCGTGACCGCCTTTGCCGCGACAACCGGAGCCGTATCGATCTTCCTGACCGCCAAAACGGCTTTCGGTGATGTCTTGCGCAAGCGCGCCGGACCCTTCATCGCCAAGCTCGCCGCCGGTTTTGACCGCGATGCGCTCAGCTACATGTTCGCCTTGCGCCTGGCGCCGGTGGTACCGTTTTTCGTGACCAACATCGCGCCGGCCATCTTCGGCGTACCACTGAGAACCTATCTGATCGCCACATTTTTCGGCATCCTGCCGGGGACCTTTGCCTATTCCTGGCTCGGACAGGGATTAGACAGTGTCATCGTCGCGGCGGCGGCAAGCGGGCGCGACGTCGCCCTCGGTGATCTCGTGACGCCGGACATCACCGCTGCATTCGCCCTTCTGGCATTGGTTGCCATCATTCCGCCCCTGGTGCGCCGTCTGCGCCGTCGTTCCGCCTGAGCGGACCGGACTTCGGAGGAGATCTCATGACGCAGCGCCTGACTCCCGACATCTGCGTCATCGGCGCCGGATCAGGTGGCTTGACAGTTGCCGCTGCCGCCGCGGCCTTCGGCGTTGAGGTTGTGCTGATCGAGCGCGGCAAGATGGGCGGCGACTGTCTCAATTACGGCTGTGTTCCATCAAAAGCGCTGATCGCCGCCGGCAAGCATGCTGAGGCGATCCGCCAGGCCTCCGACTTTGGAGTTGGTATCGGCGCGGGTGAGATAAGGGTCGATGGGCAACGGGTCCATGACCATGTTCACGAAGTGATCGCCGCGATCGCACCCAATGATTCGGTCGAACGGTTTCGTGGCCTCGGGGTAAATGTCATCGAGGCTGAAGCGCGATTCATCGACCACGACACGGTCCGCGCCGGTGAATTCGAGATCGCGGCCCGCCGCTTCGTCATCGCCACCGGCTCGTCGCCGCTGGTGCCGCCGATACCCGGACTGGACGATGTCGAGTATCTGACCAATGAAACCCTGTTCGACGTCAAACAGCGCCCCGCACATCTGCTGGTCATCGGCGGCGGCCCGATCGGCATGGAAATGGCCCAGGCGCACCGGCGCCTCGGTTCACAGGTGACGGTGGTGGAGGGCCAGATCGCGCTCGGCAAGGAAGATCCGGAACTGACGGCGATCGTTCTAGAACGCCTGCGCGTCGAAGGCATCCGGATCATCGAGGGCGCCAAGGTCACGCGTATCGCACCTTCAGCGCGGAACGGTGAAGCGTCCGCCGGCATCGAATTGACCTGCGAAGATGGCGATGGTGCTTCCTTCAAGGTCGATGGCAGTCATCTGCTCGTGGCCACCGGCCGCAAGCCCAATCTTGAAGCGCTTGATCTCCCGGCCGCCGGTGTCGAGTTTGACCGCGCCGGCATCAAGGTCGGGTCGAACCTGAAAACCAGCAACCGCCGCATCTTCGCCATTGGTGACATTGCCGGCGGTTTGCAGTTTACCCACGTGGCCGGCTATCATGCCGGGCTCGTCGTGCAGCAGATCCTGTTTCGCCTGCCGGCCAGTTTCCGCCCCGCCCTGATGCCCCGCGTCACATTCACCGATCCGGAACTGGCGCATGTCGGGCTCACGGAGGCCGAGGCGCGTAAGGAGCACGGCGACCGTCTCGAGGTGCTGCGTTTCCCCTATGCCGAGAACGACCGCGCGCAGGCCGAGCGCAGGACGGAAGGGAGGATCAAGGTGATCGCCGACCGCAGGGCGCGCATCCTCGGCGCCTCGATCGTCGGAGCCGGCGCTGGCGAAATGATCAATCTGTGGACGCTGGCGGTCAGCAAGAAGATGTCCTTGTCGGACATTCGCGCCTATGTCCCGCCCTATCCGACGATGACTGAAATTGGAAAACGTGCGGCCATCACCTATTATGCGCCGCTTACCCGCAATCGCTGGGTCCGCCGGCTGCTCGGCATCCTGCGCCGCTTCGGGTAAAACAGGCCGTCTTCAGGGAAGCGTCGTGGCAGGGGAGGTCGATTCGGTGGGTGAGAAAATGAAGACGGACGCCGGACAGCCTGCGGACACCGAGCACGTGACTGATCTGCCCTCGGATAGTTTGGAGGCATCGCGTCACGGCGAGACTGGCGCACCGGATCTGGCTCAGCCTCCGCCGGCGCGTGGCCTGTCGACCAAGCTTTTGTCGCTGACCATCCTGTTCGTCATGCTTGCCGAAGTGCTGATCTTCGTGCCCTCGGTGGCCAACACCCGCATGCGCTGGCTGCAGGACCGTCTCAACACGGCCGGCGCCGCCAGCGTCGTGCTGGACGGGATGCAGGAAATGCGCCTGCCGCAGCCGATCCGTGAAGACACGTTGATGGCGACCGGCACCAAGGCGATCGCCCTGAAGAAGGACGGCATGTCGCGCATGTTGATTTCCGCCGATATGCCGCTGGAAGTCGATCGCCAATATGATCTGGCGGCCGTTTCACCACTTGATGCCGTGGTCGACGCCTTTGACGAACTGCTGTTTGGCGGCGACCGTATCATCCGTGTCTACGGGCCGATCGCCGGGCATCCGGATCTGATCATCGACATCGTCATGGCCGATGCGCCGCTGCGTCAGGCCATGGCGAGCTATGCGCGCAACATCTTCTTTCTCTCGGTGCTGATTTCGGTGTTCACGGCCGGACTGGTGTTTTTCGCGATCAATCGCCTGCTGATCCGGCCGATACGCCACATGACCGTCAACATGCAGGCCTTTTCCAGCGACCCCGAGAATCCCGCGCTGATCATTTCACCGCGCGGGGTCAAGGATGAGTTGGGTCTTGCCGAGCGGCACCTTGCCGCCATGCAGATGCAGCTGCAGGGCACATTGCGCCAGCAACGCCATCTTGCCGATCTCGGCCTCGCCGTGTCGAAGATCAACCATGACATGCGCAACATCCTGACATCGGCGCAGCTGATTTCTGACCGCCTCGCCAATCTTGCCGACCCCATGGTGCGCATGCTGGCGCCCAAATTGCTGCGCACCATCGACCGCGCGGTCGCCTATTCGGGCGAGGTGATGGCCTATGGCCGCGCCCGCGAGGCCGAGCCCAGGCGCCGCTTCATCAATCTTGCGGCACTCGCCAACGAAGTGCGCGACATTCTTGCCGAAGAAGCCGGCAGCGGCATCGAGTTCCTCCTCGCCATTCCCGAGGATCTCGAGGTCGAGGCCGATTCCGAACAGCTGTTCCGGGTCCTATACAATCTGTGCCGCAACGCCGTGGAAGCACTGCGCGCCGACATGGCCGATGATGCGGCTTTGGTGCGGCGCATAGAGTTGCGCGCCTCGCGCCGCGGCGGGGTGGTCGAAATCACCGTGTCCGATACCGGGCCGGGCATGCCGCAACGCGCCCGCGAGCACCTCTTCAAGCCGTTTCGCGGCTCCGCCCGCGCCGGCGGCACCGGCCTCGGTCTGGCCATCGCCCGCGAACTGGTGCTGGCCCATGGCGGCAGCATCGCGCTGGCCGAAACCGCCGATCATGGCACCACCTTCCACATCCAGTTGCCCGACCGGCCCGTGCCGCTGGACACCTTCCGGGCCCGCGCCTGAGGAAATGAATACGGCGCATCGCACTGTCCGCCGGGCCGGCAGCATTGCTCGCCGGCGCCGCGCGCTGGCGCCGCTCTCGGTCAGGTGAGAAGCGAATTTTTCACGGCCAGGCGCTTGCATTCACCGCTTCAAAGCGCTAGGTGAACGCCTCGCGGCTCAACAGGGTTTTCGATCCTTGCGGTCCGCCAGCGCACCCGTAGCTCAGCTGGATAGAGCACCAGACTACGAATCTGGGGGTCAGGAGTTCGAATCTCTTCGGGTGCGCCATTTCTTCATTTTTCATTGATCAGGTCATTCGAGCGTTTCGGGACGCCGATTGCAGCGGACCTGTAATCCTGTGCTCCGCCGTTTCGGGTGGGCCACCTCAGACGGGCCTGATCCGTGACCCACCTCGCGAAAGCAAAAGCCACGGCGGCTCAAATTTGCGTTGCGCCCTCCGGCGGCGCTCCATCCGAATCCTGGACGGGTGCCGGATCAGCCTTCGCCTTCTTTCGGCGCCAGAGACTTATTTCACCCAGCATCAACAGGGCCGGTGTGAGCACCAGGGTCAGCAGCGTCGCCACCAGCAATCCGCCAACGATGGCGCTGGAAAGCTCCGTCCAGTATTGCGTCGAGGGGGCACCGAACACGATCTCGCGGGTGAAGAAATTCAGATTGGCGCCGAGCACCATCGGCATCAGGCCAAGCGCGGTTGTCACCGAGGTCAGCATCACAGGCCGCAGGCGTTGCGCGCCGGTGCGAAGAGCGGCCTCGCGCGGAGCCAGTCCGCCGCGCTTGAGATCGTTATAGGTATCGATCAGCACGATATTGTTGTTGACCACGATACCGGCAAGCGCGATCACCCCGATACCGCCCATGACGACGCCAAAAGGGCGGCCGGTGATGAGCAGCCCGAGCAGCACGCCCGCCACCGAGAAGACGATGGCGCTCATCACCACGAAGGCCTGGTAGAAATTGTTGAACTGCAAGACCAGGATGATCAGCATCAAGAGGATCGCGGCAACGAAGGCGCCGCCCAGAAACGCCATCGTCTCGGCCTGATCCTCCGCTTCGCCGGCAAAGCTGTAGGTCACGCCGTCCGGCCATTCTGCGCGGTCGAGCGCAGCCCGGATCGCGGTGATCTGATCATTGACGAGAACGCCGGGCGCGACATTCGCCTCGATCGAGACCACCCGTTGCTCATCGATCCGCGTGATCGTGCCGGTGCGCTCTGCGGGCGCGAATGTCACGAAGTTGGAAATCGGCACAAGGCCGGCAGAGGTCGGCACACGCAGATTGCCGAGTTCAGACAATGACCGCTCTTCAGCCGGGAAGCGCACGCGGATATCAAGTTCGCCATCGGCATCATCGGGGCGATAGTCGGCGACCGCAATGCCGCGGGTGAGAAGCTGCACCGCCTGGCCCAGCAGGCTGACATCGGCGCCGTAACGCGCCGCTTCCGCCCGGTCCACATTGATCGAGACTTCCACTCCGGGAACGGGACGGCTGTCGGTGACATCCGTGAAGCCGCCGATCTGCTGCATCACAGACAGAACCTGATCGACGCTGTCGGACTGGACGGCCGGGTTGCGCGCGGCAATCCTCAGATTGACCGGTTTGCCGCTGGTCGGGCCGCCGCTCTCGGTTTGCACCTGCACGTCGATTCCGGCGATGTCGGCCACGTCTCGGCGAATGTCGGCGCCGATCTGTTCGGCCGGGCGGCGCGTGTCCCAGTCGGTCAGCTCCAGTTGCAGCGTGCCGATCGTCTCGTCATCGCCGCCGCCGGCGCTCATCGTCGAGCGAGCATAGACGGTGGCTATCTCCTCATATTTCAGAAGTCGCTCCTCCACCCGCCGCACCAGTGCGTCCCTGTTGTAGATCGAGAAATTGTCACCGGCCCGCACCTGCACCTGCATGAATTCGGGCTCCACCGAGGGAAAGAAGGTCAGGCCCTTGCCGAACTGCCCGTAGAGACCGAAGCCGCCCAACAGCAGCGCCAGAGCGAGCAGCGCGGTCGCCGCAGGACGCAGGATGGCCCATTCCAGCATCCGGACATAAACGCCCGTCAGACCGCCGATGCGCCGCGGGTCGCCCCGTTCGGCCTCATAGAGGCTGCGTTTGGCCGCGGCGCTTTGCGGCTGCCGCCGGCCGATGACGCTGCCAAGCACGGGGATGAAGATCAGTGCCATGAACAGCGAGGCAAACAGGGTCAGAATGACGGTCACCGGCAGAAATTTCATGAATTCGCCGACCATGCCGGTCCAGAACAGCAGCGGAAAGAACACGCTGAGCGTTGTCGCGGTGGAAGCGATGATCGGCCAGGCCATGCGCTTGGCCGCCGCCGCATAGGCCTCGCGCGGCGAGGCGCCTTCCTGCAGTCGCCGGTCCGCCAGTTCGGTGGTCACGATCGCACCGTCGACCAGCATGCCGACGACCAAGATGAGGGAGAACAAGACGACGATGTTCATCGTGTATCCCATCGCCCACAAGGCGCTGACACCAGCGAGAAAGGCGCCGGGTATTGCCAGGCCGACAAGGATTGCCGATCGCATCCCGAGCGCAAAGATGATGACGGTCATCACGAGGATCACCGCGGCGATCACATTTGCTTCAAGGTCGGCGAGAAGCGTGTCCACCTGCTCTGACTGGTCCTGAAGATAGGTGACTTCGATGCTGTCCGGCCAGTCGGAGCTCAGAGCCTCCACGGCCGCTTTTGTCGCCGCAACCGTGTTGATGATATTGGCTCCCGACCGCTTCTTGACCTCGAGCGCCAGCGCCGGCTGTCCATCAATGCGCGCAAAACTCGTCGGATCCTCGAAGCTGCGCCGGATCGTTGCCACATCCGCGAACGTGACGACGGCATCGCCGCGCACCTTGACCGGCATTTCCATCACATCCTCGGGATCTTCGATCAGCCCCGGCACCTTCAAGACGATGCGGCCGCCGCCCGTTTCGATGGCCCCGGCCGCGATCAGGCGATTGTTGCGTTGCAGCTGCCCGATCAGTTCGTCGAAGCTCAGATTATAGGTCTGGAACACCGTCGGATCGATGAGCACTTCCAGGAACTCATCGCGAGCGCCGCCGAGATCGACCTCGAGCACTCCGGGCAAGGCTTCGATGGCCTCCTGTGCCGCCTTGGCAAGATCGTTGAGCGCGCGCTCCGGCACAGGCCCTGAAATGATCGCGGTGATGATCGGGAAAAGCGCCGTGTTGATCTCGGTGATGGTCAGCTCGGATGCGTCCTCGGGCAGGTCGTTTTTGACCCGGTCTGCGGCCTCGCGCACCTTGTCGAGCGCTTCGTCGATGTCGCCGCCGGGCGCAAATTCAAGCTGCACGCTGGCAAAGCCTTCCGAGGCATGGCTTTCAATCCGTTCCAGTCCGGTGATCGCCGCGAATTCGGACTCCATCGGTTCGACCAAAAGCCGTTCGGCGTCCGTCGGACTGATCCCTTCAAGACCCGTTGACACGTAGACCAGCGGCAGCGGCACTTCGGGATTGGCTTCTTTCGGGATGGAGACATAGGCAAAGGCGCCGAAACCGAGGATCATCACGAGAGCAATGAGCACCACGCGGCCGCGTGAGAAGGAAGCGTCAATCAGGGCGTTCACCGGGCAGTCTCCTGCGCCGGTTCTTCAAGCGGCTCTGGCGCGGTTGATGGTCTGACCGTCTCGCCTTCATTGACGAAGCCCTGTCCGACCGTGATGACATTTGCCTCATCCGGCAGCCCGGTCACCCAGATGCCGTCGATCTCGGCGCGCACGATCGTTATGGGATGGAAAACGACGACATTGTCCTCGCCGACCGACTTGACGCCCAGCCGTCCCGTGGGACTGAGAGACACCGTTGACGGCTGAAGAAAATGCGCCTCGGCCTCGCCCGTCGGAATGCGAATCTCGGCGGAGATCCCGGCGGGGATGGCGCCATCCTCGTTCGCCACATCGATTTCGGCGAGAAACGTCCTGGTTTCGGCATTGGCGGAGGTGCCCACGAAGCTGACGACGCCCTGGCGCTCTTCGCCGGTGATGAAGTTGACCGCAGCAGTCTGGCCATTCTGAATACGGCGAAGAGCTTGCTGCGGCACCTGGATGGCAACCGTCAACGGACGATTATCGACAATGCGCCCCACCTCCGCGCCAGCCTGCATGAATTCGCCCGGGTCGAGCGATAGCGTCTCGATGCGCCCGGCAAACGGTGCGATGATCTCCAGCGACCGGATCGTCTCCTCGGCGGCGGTGACAGCCGCCTCGGCTCCCGCCAGACTGGCGCGCGCATCGCTGACCCGGTCCGCCGTCGCGACACCGCGATCGAGCAACTGCGATGCATTGTCGAATTCCCGCTGCGCGCGGACAAGCTCTTCGCGAGCGCGCGCAAGCTCTGCCTCGGCCCGGGTTGCCGAAAGCCGTGCAATGACGGCGCCGTTTTCAACGTCATCGCCTTTCGACACCAGCACTTCGGCCACATCGCCTGAACTCTCGGCGCGGATCGACGTGTCACGGTCCGGCAGTGCCTGGCCTTCCGCGTGGAAGAAAAGCGTGACGGGCTGTGCCGAGGATCTGGTGACCGTGACCGCCGCCTCGACCCGCTTGTCGGCAGGTGGCGGTGCAACCTCGCTTCCCGACGGCAGAAAATAGCCGCTGCCCATCCACACGACGATTGCCGCGACCAGCCCCGCCGCGAGCCATGTGGAGCGGGAGGTGCCCCGATCATCTTCGAAGCTGAGCTGTTCGGTTTCATCGCTCATCGTTGGATCCTGCGTCTTTCTGCTGGGGAGGTTGTCCGTTGCCGGTTGGTTCAAAGCGCCCTGAACCGCCGCTGAAACTCGGTTGCAAAGTCGGCATTCCGAAAGGATGCACTCAGTCCGTCATCTGGGGCGATCAGTTAAGGTATCCACTCCGGTGTCCGCTTATTGCCATCAGCATATGACGATAGCGCTTTCTTATGGAAGCAGGGCGCAGCCGGAAGCAAGCCAAGATGGCATAACGAAAACCTGATCCACGTCTCTGGATCTGATCGGCACTCTGCCCTTGACGGGGCCTGAACAGGCGCGACAACCAGACCTTGAATGTCCGTGCAAGTTTACCAATTATTCACTAAC
Source organism: Neohoeflea coraliihabitans (assembly GCF_019334345.1). Taxonomy (GTDB): domain Bacteria; phylum Pseudomonadota; class Alphaproteobacteria; order Rhizobiales; family Rhizobiaceae; genus Pseudohoeflea; species Pseudohoeflea coraliihabitans. The sequence goes on along the minus strand of NZ_JAHWQX010000002.1, from coordinate 803,273 downwards.
GTCAACTGGCCGGCTCGCCGGCTACGGTTCAGTGTGCCTGGCGCTTGAGCGCTTGGACTGCAATGCTTCCGGCCTCGCGCAAGTGAAAGTCCATCCATGCAAGATGCAGCTGACTCTGAGTTTCCGGCCTTCCACCTCATCCGGCAGGCTTCCCGGCAAGAGCGTGTGCCTGATCTGGCAACGCGCAGGGAACGCCTTGCCTGCCTCCGGCGCATGGTGATCGAGAACCGCGAAGAGATCGCCCGGGTCATTGATACAGACTTCGGCGGGCGGCCCCGGCAGGAGACGGAGCTTCTCGAAATTGTGCCGCTTCTCAAAGGCTTAAGGTCGACCTCGGCTCATCTCAAAAAGTGGATGCGCGATGAATCTCGCCATGTTGCCTGGCCGTTCCAGCCCGGCACTGCCTGGGTACGCTACGAGCCGCTCGGGATCGTCGGCATCATCTCACCCTGGAACTATCCATTGTTTCTCGCCCTCGGTCCCCTGGTCGATGTGCTCGCTGCCGGCAACCGCGCCCTGATCAAGCCGTCCGAAATAACGCCCGGCTTTTCCGATCTGCTGCAGCGGCTCGTCTCGGCATATTTCGATGCGGATGTTGTCGCCGTCGAGACCGGCGGTGTGGAGGTCGCGCAGGCCTTCTCGGCGCTCCCGTTCGATCATCTGTTCTTCACCGGTTCGACGAGCGTGGGCCGCAAAGTGATGCAGGCGGCGGCGGCCAACCTCACGCCCGTGACCCTGGAACTGGGCGGCAAGTCTCCGGCCGTTCTCGCCCCCGACTACCCTCTGGACAAAGCCGCGCGCTCCATCGTTCTCGGCAAATTCAGCAATGCCGGGCAGACCTGCATCGCCCCGGACTATGTGCTGGTGCCAGAGGCAAAGGCCGATGCCCTCGCGCGCGAGATCATCAGCGGTATCGAGACCGCCTATCCAGCCGAAAGGTCGGAGAGCGGTTATGCCAGCATCATCACCGAGCGCCACCGGACACGTCTCCTTGAGGCTGTGCAGGAGGCACGGGACAGCGGCGCGGCCATCCTCCGGCCCTCCGGGGATTACGGCGAGAAGTTTCCGCCGACACTGGTGATCAACGCGCCGGAGGAGGGGCTCCTTCTCAGCGAGGAGATCTTCGGCCCGATTCTTCCTATCGTGACCTACAGAACGCTTGATGAGGCGCTTGCTTTCATCCATCGCCGCTCGCGGCCGCTGGCCCTTTACGTTTTCACCGATGACGGTGAGGCGCGCAGGACGATCCTCGATGGGGCCATTTCCGGCGGGGTGACGCTGAATGGAACACTGTTGCACGTCGCGCAGGACAATCTGCCCTTCGGCGGTGTCGGAAAGAGTGGCATCGGCGCCTATCACGGGCGCGACGGATTTCGCCGCATGAGCCATGCGCGATCGGTCTACAAACCCGGCTTCATCAACACCTTTGAGCGCCTTGGCCCGCCTTATGGCCGCTTGGCGGACCTTGCCGTTCGTATTCTGGGCCGCTGAACGGGGGAATCTTCCATGACCGTCATTACCGGCCGCACTGCCCTCATCACCGGAGGGGCCTCGGGCATCGGCCTGTTGATGGGTGAAATTCTACTCAGCAAAGGACTGAAGCGCCTCATCGTCTGGGACATGAGCGAGCAAAATATTGCGTCGGCTGCCAAGCGCCTGGGCCCCAGGGCCGAATTTCACCGTATCGACGTGACCGACACAGCTGCCGTGGTGGCGATGGCCGCGCGCAACGAGGAGGCGGGACCGCCCGTCGACATCCTCATCAACAATGCCGGCATCGTCGTCGGCCGACATTTTGCCGAACACAGCCACGCCGACATCGACAGGACGATGCAGGTCAACACCACGGCGATCATGCACCTGACGCTCACCTTGCTGCCAGGGCTGGTCAGGCGTGGCTCGGGTCACGTGGTCAACATCGCCTCTGCCGCTGGTCTGGTGTCCAATCCGGGCATGTCGGTTTATTGTGCCAGCAAGTGGGCGGTGATCGGATGGTCGGATTCGCTTCGGCTTGAAATGGAGGCAAAGAAGAACGGCGTGCGCGTCACGACGGTTCTGCCCTACTACATTGATACCGGCATGTTCGATGGCGTCAAATCACCGGTGATCCCGATCCTGCAAGCCGAACCGACGGCAAGGAAGATCGTCCGGGCCATCGAGCGCAACCGCATTTTCCTGCGGATGCCCGCGATCGTCAATATCCTCCCCCTGGTGCGCGGCATCCTTCCGGCACGAATGTTTGACGTCATCGTCGGGCGTTTCTTCGGGATCTACGAGAGCATGTCAGAGTTCAAGGGTCGCAGCACTTAAAAGCTCGGAGCGCCCGGACAGTTGACGCAGCATGCTGTCCGTTTCGCCGCTCCATCCAGGATCAATTTCCCTTGTGATTCTGGACGCTGTGCGCCAGAAACGGCGGGCGGCGGGACCGGGCGCAATCCGTTATCAAGCCCGCGCGGAAGAGAGATTTTTATGCGCAACCAGATTTTTGGTTACCTGCTGCTTGTTTTGCTGGCCGCCATCTGGGGCGCTTCGTTCCTGTTCATCAAGGTGGCGCTCGGCACGGTGACGCCACTGACCATCGCGGCCGGGCGGATTGGCCTTGCGGCTATTGTGCTTGCGTCCGTGGCCCGTCTCGCCGGCCACGGCCTGCCGCCGCGCGGCGCTCACTGGCCCGTCATCATCGCCATCGCGTTGCTGGGCAATGTCATACCGTTCTCGCTGATCAGCTTTGGCGAACGCAGCATCGATTCAAGCCTTGCTGCCATTCTGGTATCGACCGTGCCCCTGTTCACCATCCTGCTTGCGCATTTCCTCACCAATGATGAACCATTGAATCTGCAAAAGGTCATCGGCGTTGCAATCGGTCTTGGCGGCATTGTGCTCTTGTTCGGACCTGCGCTGCTGCTGCAGCTCGGCAGCCAGGCCATGGGGCAATTGATGATCGTCGGTGGTGCGCTCGGCTATGCCCTGTCCACCATCTACAGCCGGCGTCTGCGCGCTCTGCCGAAGCTGCAGTCCTCTGCGGCCATAATGCTGGTTGCCAGCCTGTTCATCGTCCCTGCGGCGCTGATTGTCGATCGCCCCTGGACATTGGCGCCCGATCCGGCCGCAATTGTTTCGATCGCCATTCTCGGCCTGGTGGCCACCGCACTGGCTCAGATCCTGGTGCTCAAGATCCTCGAGACGCACAAGGCCTCCTTTCTGGCGCTCAACAATTATCTGGTGCCGCTGTTCGGACTACTCTGGGGCATGGTGTTCCTGGCCGAGCGTCCGGGGCCGCAGACCGCCACCGCCCTGTCCGTCATTCTTGTCGGCGTCTTCATTTCGCAAGGTGGTGCTTCGAAGGTCCGGGCCGCGTTGCGCAATGGCCGCAGCCGGAGAGGGGCGTAGAGATCGCCTTACCGGTAGCGTCTCGGATAGCTCGTGATGGCCCGCGCTGCGGTCTGCACGCCGGCTTCCAGGGCAACCGCAAGATCATCGTTTTCCGTCAATCGCGCCAGCAACGCGGCATTGAAGGTATCGCCGGCACCAACCGTGTCGATCACGGAAACTTCCGGCGACCGCGCCGATGCCACTCGGCGACCTTCCCGCCAAACGCTGGCGCCCTCGGCCCCTTGCTTGATCACATGCAGCGGACCGGCAGGTAAGCGAGCAACAAGCGCGTCCAGTCCGCCGCCGGTCGTCGGGGTGGCTTGCAGGAGACCATGCAACTCGTCCTCGTTGATGAGCGCCATGTCGCATTGCCCGAGCCAGCCGAGCATCTTTGCGCGCATGGTTTCCGTCCAGCCGGCTGGCGGCCAGCCGGGATCGATCGCCACCCGCCAGCCGCGCTGCTTCATTGCGCCGATCAGCCGGTCGCTGCCTTCAATGATATCCGGCATGAGAAAACCACCGGAAATCAGCGCCATGGACCGGGCATGCGGAGCGGCCGGCAAGCGTGCAATCACATCGCCGGCACGCATTGTCTGCAGATGCCCGGGTGTCGTGAAGAAGGCGCGGTCGCCGCCCTTGTGGACTATGCCGACGGTGACCGTGGTGGCGCCGGGATCCTTGATCCAGTCACACATCGCGTCATCGAAAGCGGCCTTCAGCCAATCGCCATAGCTGTCCGTCCCGACCGACGAAATCAGGCGGTGCGGCACGCCGAGGCCGCAGAGAGCCAACGCCGTGTTCCCCGCCGATCCACCGGCTCGGGTTTCCGCCCGATCGACTTCGATTTCCGTACCGATCTGCGGCCAGCCGTCGATCTCGCCGAGAACGAGATCGACATTGACATTGCCGGTGACCAGCAGCGCCGGTTCAGCCATGTGCGCCCCTCACGCTGCCATCACGCCGGGCGTGCCACCAGCGGCACATAGTCTTCGAGATCTGGCGCCGGGAAGTGCACCGTCTGCCCGGTCTCCGCCGACTTGTACAGGCCGATCAGGATCTCGACGACGGCAAGCCCGTCGTGGAAGGTCTCCAGCGGCGTCTCTCCCTTGCGGAAGCACTCGACCATGTGGCGGTTCTCGTCGGTGTAGCCGTAGACGCCGGCCTCATCCTCGAGCACCGGCATCTGGCCCTGTTCCGCATTCTGCTTTTCGACCAGATCCTCACCTTCCGAGCCCTGCACTTCACGCGACATGAAGATCTTCAGCCCGGTCCCGAGGGTGTTGAATTCCATCGCGTATTCCGGGCCGAGCAGTTCCAGCTGGATGCGCAGCCCGGCACCGACATAGGCCCAGGATGTCGTGGCCTCGATGATCAGCTCCTGGCCCGTCTCGTCCTCGAGAACCACCGTGCCGCGCGCGAAATCCTCGGAAGGCCGGTTGCGATAATCGACCTCGGCGCCGTAACGCGCCTTCAGTTCGTCCGCATAGCGCGGCCGGTTCCATTTTAGCGTCGCCACCGTGCCATTGACCGATTTCACCTTCAGTGAATTGCGCGGTTTGCCCGGTTCGGTGAGCAGATGCCGCGACACCTCGACCGAGTGACACATCATGTCGTTCAGCACCCCGCCGCCCTGCTTGTCGCCTTGCCAGAACCACGCCGCATGCGGGCCGGAATGCTCTTCCGCCGCGCGCGCCAGATAGGGGCGACCGGTGGTTGATGCAGCGCGTCGCCAGATGATCTCCTTGCCCCGCAACACGGCCGTCGAGAACACCTGGTTCTCGAGATAACCGTGATTGAGCTTGGCGTCCTCGACGAGGCGCAGCATCTCCCGCGCCTCGCTGACGGTGCGGCCGAGCGGCTTTTCACAGGCGACAGCGAATATCTTGCTGCGCCCGGCGGTCACCTCTTCATGGATGGTGCGCATCGTATCGAGCCGCGTGTGATTGGGTGAAAGCAGCCAGACCGCGTCGATATCATCACTTTGCAGCATCTCGCTCAGGGAACCGTAGGACGTGCAATCGCCAAGTTCCAATTGGGTGACCAGCGTGCAGATCCGCTGCCGGTTCTCGGCATTGCGGCTGTAAACTCCGGTCACTTCGACATTGCGTACGCCGATCATCGAGCGCAGATGGAATTCCGCGATGAAGCCGGAGCCGATCAGCCCGATGCGCAATGTCTTCTTTGGAAACTCAGTCATTTCCGATACTCCCTGTTGTCAGTTGTGACGTGGCGGCGCCGTTGTGCCGCGAATGATCAATTCAGTTCCAAGCACCGTGACGGCTTGACTGGTCTCGCCCTGTTCGATCAGGTCCAGCAACCGAAGCATCGCCGTTCGTCCGATCTCGATGCGCGGTTGGCTGACCGTGGTCAAAGGCGGCTGGAAAGCCTTGCTCAGGGACAGATCGTCGAAACCGACGACCGAGACATCCTCGGGCACTGTCAGGCCGCGTGCCGCCATGGCCTGGATGGCACCGAACGCCATCTCGTCATTGGCCGCGAAAATCGCTGTGGGCGGCTCCGACTGCTCGAACAGGAGCTGACCTTGCAGTTCGCCTGATTTGAGGCTGAAATCACCGGTACGCACCAGCTCTGCCGGCATATCAAGTCCGGCCGCTTGCATCGCCCGCCGGTAGCCGGCCAGCCGGCGCGTGCTCATCTCCTCGGGCAAAGGCCCGGCGATGTGGGCGATGCGGCGATGCCCGAGGCTGATCAGATGCTCTACCGCTTCGGCGGCCGCCCGTTCATTGTCGATGATGACATGCGGAAATGTCGAATTCTCGATCATCTCCAGCGCCACGACGACCGATTGCTCGGATGCCGCTGAAACCAGGCGTTCCGGTGCGGGCAATGTGCCGGTCATCAGAATCATGCCGTCCGCACGGCCATCGTCGAGCATGTTGAAATACTCTGCCTCACGCTCGGCGTCGTTTTCCGTGTTGCCCATCAAGACGACATAGCCGGCGTCTCGCGCTGCCGCTTCAATCCCCTTGAACACTTCGAGATAGAACGGATTGCCGACATCGCGCACCAGCATCAGCACCGACATCGAGCGCTGCGTTCTCAGATTGCGGGCGTTGACGTTGGGCCGGTAGCCGAGGCGGCGCGCCGTCTCGCGGATGCGGCTGAGGGTGGGCTCGGCGACCAGCGAACTGCCGTTGAGCGCCCGCGACACGGTTGCCGGCGAAACACCGCTATGCTCGGCAATGTCCTTGATGCGCGCTTTTGACTGCATGTCAGCCTCGCATCCGGGCACCGCGGCCGTAAAACAGCATCAGCAGCAAAAGCGTGGCGCCGAATACGATCTGCCGGCCGGATTCGTCGATATTGATCGTCGTCAGGATGCTTTGCAGCACCACCAGAAGCACGGCGCCGGCCATGGTGCCCGTATATCCGCCCTTGCCGCCGGAAAGCGGCGTGCCGCCAAACACCACGGCGATGATCGACGGCAGCATGTACTGCTCGCCCACATTGGCAAATGACGAACCCGAATAGCCAAGCAGGCAAATGCCGGCCACCGCCGCAAACATCGATGAAAGGACGAACAGCGCGATGCGGATGAGCCTCACCGGCACGCCAGCCATATAGGCAGCATGCTCATTCGAGCCGATGGCGTAGATGCGGTAACCGAACACAGTTCGCCGCAACAGGAAGGCCATCAACAGACCGATGCCCAACCACAGCCAGATGATGCCGGGCAGACCCAGGAACACGGGCTGCGAGACGAACTCAGACAGGGCCGGCGCTGCACGGCCGGAGGGAATGCCCTGGCGGATCACCACCAGGAGGCCTTGCAGCACACCGAGCATGCCGAGCGTCATCACCAGCGGCGGAATGCGCAGCAATGTCACGCCGATGCCGTTCAAGAGCCCGAAAAAACTGCCCGCCAGAAGGCAGGCGAGGATTGCCGGCACAATGCCGCCATTCTCGCCGGCCATCACATTGCCGGCAATGATGGCACTTAAGGACACGATACCGCCAACCGATAGGTCGATGCCCTCGCGCCCCCCGAGAATGACGAGGTTCTGCCCCGCCGCGACGATGCCGAGCAGGGCGGCGACGATCAAGAGCCTCAGGATCTGGTCAAGCGAGGCAAAGCCCGGTGACAGTTGCTCGCCGGTAAAAAGCAGGAGGGCGATCAATCCGAGGGCGATGACAAGCGGTCGTTTGGCGACCGCCGCAGACTGCGCAAACTGACCGGTACCCGAAGCCGAGGTTTGTGGTGCCGCGCTCATGATTTGTCCTTTCGGCCGACGAGCACGCCGACCATCAGGGCAATCAGGATGGCCAGGCCCTGCACCAGGTTTTGCCATTCCGACGGGGTGCCGACAAAGAACACCAGCGAACTGATCAGGCCGATGATCAGAGCGCCGATGACCGAGCCGACGACCGAACCGAAGCCGCCCGACAGTGCCGTGCCGCCCAGCACCACCGCAGCCACCGAATTGAGCACCATCTTGCCGCCGACCAGCGGGTCACCGCTCGCCGTGTCGCCCGTCACGCATAAAGCCGCCAGTGCCGCGAAGACGCCGCACAGCACATATCCCTTGATGCGAATGGCCGTTACCGGCAGGCCGCTCTGGAAGGCCGCCTGAGCGTCATCGCCGACGGCCAGCAACTGTGTGATCAACCGCGCCCGGGCCAGAAGATAAAGGACAATGGCCGTCACCACCGCCGCCGCGAAAACGAAGGGCACACCGAAAAAGCTGCCGCCATAGGTGCGCCAGAATGCTGCCGGCGCCGGCGTTCCGGCAACGGGCAGAACGTACAGAGCCAGCCCGGTGAACAGAATACTCGTGGCGAATGTCGCAACAATCGCCTGCAATCGCAGTCCCGCAACCACAAGCCCGTTGACCAGACCGCAAAGAGCGCCAATGCCAACCCCGGCGACGCAGGCAAGCAGAACCATGGCGGGACTGCCGCCGAAGATGTCGAGCAGCACGATCACGCTGACATTGACCAGGGACAGTATGGCGCCAATCGACAGGTCGATATCGGCGGCATAGACGACATAGGTCTGCGCCACGGCCAGCAGCATCAGTGCCAGATAGGTGGAAACCAAGCCGCGAATGGCGCGGTAGGACAGGCTGTTGGGCTCAAACACGCCGTTCAGCACGATCAATGCGATGAGGATCAAGAGGGCGGGCATGAAGGGAAAACGGGCCAAAAGACCGCGTGCGGCCTGTGAGCCGCCCGGAAAAAAGGACGCCTGGGTCATGATGCCGCCCGCTCGGCAGCGCTGTAGGCCGCCTCATAAAGGTTGAACCGGGTGCGCGCCGCACCTTGCAGTTCCCGGCTGATGGCGCCGCCATTGAAGACCAGGATCCGATCGGCATTGCCGAGCAGTTCCGCATCTTCCGATGAATAGAGGAGGATGGCCATGCCTTCGGCAGCCAGTTCCCGGATCAGCGCGAACAGTTCGGTCTTGGTGGAAAGATCGATCCCCTTGGTCGGATCATCAAGCAGCAACACGCGCGGCCGGTCGATCAGCCAGCGTGCGATGACCACTTTCTGCTGATTGCCGCCCGACAGCGATGAGATCGGATGCATCAACGTTGCAAATTTCGTTCGCAATGCGCTCAGCGCCGGTATTGCCTGTTCGTTGAGCCGGCTTGGCACGGCAAGCGGTCTACGGCTCTTGACGAAGTGGACGGGCATGACATTTTCGAGGATCGGCCGGCCGGAGATCACGCCATCCCGGCCGCGGTCACCGGAGACATAGCCGAATCCCTCGCGGATAGCGCGGCGGGGTGAGGAGACCTCGGACTGCCGTCCTGCGAGCGAGATCGTTCCTGAAAGCGTTGTGTCGGTTCCATACAAGGCCCGCAGCACCGCCGACTGGCCCTGCCCATGCAGCCCGCCGAATCCGAGGATCTCGCCCTCGTGCAAGCTGAAGGACACGTCCGCGAATCCGCTTCCCGTCAAGTTCTCGACCTGAAGTGCCACGGGACGCGCCGACTCGCCCTCGCTCTGCGGCGCCCCGTCCGGCGCCTGCAGCTCATTGCCTGTTGCTGCGCCTTCATCAGAGGTTGCAGGAATGGCGAATTCGCGATTTTCCCCGACCATCGCGGCAATCACCTCCGCCTGGTTCGTCTCGGCGATCGTCTTCGTCGCGACCGTACGCCCGTCGCGGATCACCGTGACCCGGTCGCCAATGTTGAAAATTTCGTCCATGCGATGTGAAATGAAGACGATCGAGCGGCCTTCGCCCCGCAGCCGCCGCAACTCTTCGAAAAAGCGGTCCACCTGGGCACGGTCAAGCGCCGATGTCGGTTCATCGAAAATCAGCACCGGCGCTTCGCTGGCCAGCGTCTTCATGATTTCCACAAGTTGCCGCTGGTCGGCACGCAGGCTGCCGACCTCCGCATCCGGCGAAAAGCCGGCGCCGACGACGTCCGCGAAGGGAGCGATATAGCGCGCGGCGATCGTTCTGGCGCGCTGGCGGTCGACGAACAGGCCGCCCTTGACCGGCAAGCGCGCCAGCGAAATGTTCTCCGCCACGGTGCGATGCGCTGCCAGGCTGAGCTCCTGATAAAAAATGCCGATACCGAGGGCATGCGAGGCTTGCGGTCCGGAAACGGTCACCGGCTGCCCATCGAGCAGCACCTCGCCGCCATCGGGACGGACGCTGCCGGCAACGATCTTGCACAGCGTGCTCTTGCCCGACCCGTTCGAGCCGATGAGCACATGCACTTCGCCTTCTGCCAGCTCGAGGGCGCCATTGGCCAGCGCCACGGTCGCCCCGTAGGCTTTGCGCACATCGCGCAACACCAGCTTGCTCATCTGGCTGCCTCCCTGCCGTTGCGCGCGGAAACGGTCGCCGGCTGCCAGCCGGCGTCCGTCCCCTGTCGTGTTGGCGCGACCTAGTTGAACAGCGCCTCGGCGTCTTCGATCGACAATGCGCTCGTGAAGGAGTAGTAGCCCGGCTTGCCGTCAAGTTCCCCGGCCACGTCCTCGACATTGTCGCCGTCGATGAACGGGATCGGCAGATACATGGCGTTGCCGTACTGACCCTTGTCCGCGGCCTCCTTCAACTCCTTGCCCTGCAGCATCAAGACAGCGACGTTCAGCGCACTGGCCATGACGCCGGGCGGATTGACCGAGGCGCCCGAGGTGAAGTCATTCTCGACCCACAGGTCGATGAAGTCCTTGCGGATCTCGCCGGTCGCGGCAATGTCCTCGACCTTGCCGGCATCCATGATCGACCGCCAGGCGCCGGCGGCCATGCCATCCTGCACCCAGACGCCATCAATGTCGGGATAGGTGGCAAGCAGGTTCTGCATCGCCTGCTGGCCCTGCGCCTGATCCCAGTTGGCATTCACCTCGTTGACGATTTCGATGCCGTCATAGCCTTCGAAGACTTCGCGATAGCCGCTCACGCGCATCTCATTGGCCGGGTGACCCGAGACGCCGTTGATGGCGACAACCTTGCCTTCGCCTTCGAGCGTTTCAGCCAGCCACTTGGCGCTTTCCATCGCCCAGGTCTTCTGGTCGATGCCGACATAGATCGCATCAGGCGACGAGACCTCGGCGTCGGTCGAAATGACAAGTATCCCGGCCTCCTTGGCCTGAGCGAACACAGGATCGAATGCCGTCGGGCTGTTGGGGTTGATGATGATGGCATCGACGCCCTGACTGATGAAGTTGCGCACATGCGCGATCTGGCCCGGAACATCGACATTGGCGCTTTGCACGACAACTTCGACCTCGACACCTTTTTCGCCCCAGGCTTCGGCGGCGGCCTTCGCTTCATCGATCATCTGGGTCCGCCATTCAGAGCCGACCCAGCCATTTGACAGGCCGATCTTGTAATCTTCCGCCTGCGCCGCAAACGCGGTGATGGTCAGCGCGGAAACGGATGCGAGTGTGATTTTTGCTAGAGTTCTCATTAGCACCTCCCTGAGAATGCTCTCACGAAATCACACATTGAAATCGATTTCAATGTGGTTTTCACGCGCTAACCCGGCAATTCTCGCTCCGCTTCATGTGATGAGCGCGAACCAGAGGCCGGTCCAAGCTCGGCCGAAAGTGCCAATGCCGTGCCGAAAGGCACCCATATTCCCAAAGCAAAGAAGGGGTCTGCATCCCGCGACGAGAGGGGCAGTCACCTATTTCGGAAAGAGGTCGTCGATGATGATCGAAATATGTCGATGCATGGCCGCCTTGGCGCCCTCGCTGTCGCGTTGCGTGATCGCATCGACAATAGCCTCGTGATGCCCGCAATATTCCCGGCGTTTCACATCGGTGATGACTTTGCGCTTCAGGCGGATCCACGGCGCCCGGGTGCGGATATCGCCCAGCAGCGCATTCAGGCTGATCAACAATTCGTTGCGTGTGGCCGCGTAGATCCGGCTGTGCAACTCGGCATCCCAATGCTCGAATCCGGTGAGCTCGCTCTGCATTACCGCCTGTGTGTGCGCAGCGCGAATGCCCTTGAGGTCGGCGCCGGTCGCACTGGACACGGCCGTTGCTGCCGCCAGTGGCTCGATGATCAGCCGCACGCCGAGAATTTCAGCCGGGCTGGCGCCGGCCAGCCGCTTGACGATGGCGAGAAAGTCGCGTGTCGTGCCGGCCGTCGAGACGATATTGCGCAATTTCTGTGGCGCGACCATCTCGGAGGCTGGCGGTGAAGCAGGGACTTGCGGCATGGTTTCAACCTTTCGCATCACTGGCCGAAATAGTTGCGGCGTCGCGACAGCAGGTGCGTCCGCATGGCATGGCCGGCAGCCTTGCCATCCCAGTTGCGCAGCGCCTCGGTGATCTGCTGGTGTTCCTGATTGTAGCCAAGGCGCATATCCTCGTTGAAAGCACGCCGCCGGATCTCCATCATCGGCGCCTGGTAGCGGATGATCGACAACAGATCAAAGAAATCGCTGAGAAAGCGATTGTGCGCGGCCGCGTAGATCCTCCGGTGAAACTCATTGTCCCACGCTTCATAGGCGTCAAGATCGCGCACTTCCGCTGCCTTGGCCTCGGCCTCGAGAATGGCATCAAGTTCGCTGGAAGAGGCGTGGCTGGCGGCCGCCTCGGCTGAATGCGGCTCGATGAAGATCCGCAGGTTGAGGATGTCAATCGGGCTGGCATCAAGGAAATGATCGAGAATTCCGGCAAATTGCATGGCCGGTTTTTCGCTGACGAAGGTGCCGCGACCCACATGCCGCTCGATCAGCCCTTCGGCCTCCAAGGCGTCAAACGCCTTGCGGATGGTGTTGCGGGCGACGGCATAGGTGCCCGCCAAAGACCGCTCGTCGGGCAACATAGTACCAGGTTTCCATTCGCCGTCGTTCAGCCGTCGGCGCAGGTCGATTGCAACTGTTTCGGCTTTTTTTGCAGGCATTGCGGTCCATGGTCCATTAAGTCGGAGGTTCAAATAAGAAGAACCAATTTATCCGATTATATGCGAAATGGTTCACAAAAGGCCAGAAAAAAGAGCTTGATCCCCGAGTTTTCTCTCCGTAAGCTAATATCACAGTGAGACCAATAGGGAATTGGCTCACTTATGGGGGAGGGTTATGAAGGTAGCGGCATATCGATTTGCCGGCGAGCGGCATGTGGGGCAGGTGCTTGCGGGCGATCGGCAGATTGCGCCATTCGCGTTGACGTTGCAGGAAGCCCAAGAGGGCGTCGCAAGCCTCATTGGGCGCCGGACAGCGGATCTCGAGACATTGTCGCCGGTCGATATTGCCGATGTCGAGATCGAAGCGCCGTTCCCGCGTCCCGCCCGCAACATTTTCTGCGTTGGAAAGAATTACAGGGCCCACGCCAAGGAGTTTACCGACAGCGGTTTTGACTCCTCGGCCGCTCAAGGCGAAGTGCCGCCTTTTCCGATCGTCTTTTCCAAGGTGCCCGAATGTGTCGTCGCATCAGATGCGGCGGTTGTCATCGATCCCGCCGTTTCCGCCGCCATTGACTATGAGGCCGAACTGGCGGTGATCATCGGCGCCGGCGGCCGCGGCATTCGTGCGGCGGATGCCATGCAGCATGTCTGGGGTTACACGATCATAAATGACGTCACCGCGCGCGACCTTCAGGGCCGCTACAGCCAGTGGCTGCTCGGCAAGTCACAGGACACCTTCTGCCCCATGGGCCCCTTTGCGGTCACCGCCGATGAAATCGACATCGGCGACACGACGGTGCAATGCTATGTCAACGGCGAACTGCGCCAGGACGCCAACACCTGCGATCTGATTTTCGATATCCCGACTTTGATCGAGACGATCTCCGCCGGGGTGACGCTGCAGCCTGGCGACATCATCGCCACCGGCACGCCGGCCGGCGTCGGCATCGGCTTCAAGCCGCCGAAATACCTGCGTGATGGTGACGTCGTCCGCATCGATATCTCCGGTATCGGATCTCTCGAGAACCGTTTCGTGGAGCGTCGTTCATGAGCACCACGATCACCGCCGGCATGACCATCGAGCAGGAGGGCGAGGGCCGCGCGATCATTCTTCTGCATGGCTTGGGCGGCTCCTCCAACAGTTTTCAGCCGCTGGTGCCGGCCCTGCGCGGCCGTCGCATCATTCGGCCCGACCTGCCGGGCGCTGGGCGTTCACCGACGCCGCGCGGCAAGATCGACATGCGTTTGCTGGTGGACACGTTGATCCGTGCCACCTTCGATCTTGGCGTCGACAGCGCCGATCTCGTCGGCCATTCTTTCGGTTCGCTGATTGCCCAGCATGTCGCCCAGGCGCGGCCGGCGCTGGCCCGCACGCTGACCTTGTTCGGCCCGATCATCGAGCCGGCCGATGCAGCCCGCGAGCGTCTCAAGGCGCGCGCCGAACTGGCGCGCCAGCAAGGCATGGATACCGTCGCAGATCAGGTGACGTCCGCAAGCACCGCCACCGGCACTGCCGACACCAATCCCGCCGCCTATGCCTTCGTGCGGGAAAGCCACATGCGCCAGAGCGCCGAGGGCTTCGCCAAATCCTGTGAAGCGCTGGCCGAGGCGGGACCAGCGGATCTCAAGGCTCTGACGATGCCGGTGCTGGTCGTGACCGGGGAGGAAGATGCGGTCGGACCGCCATCGACGGCACATCAACTGGCTGATGGGTTGCGCCAGGGACGCGCTGTCATCCTGCCGCAATGCGGCCATTGGACACCGATCGAGAAACCCGCCGAGTGCCGGCGGTTGCTGAGCGAATTCGTCGGCGGCACCTAGGGCGCGGCGACAAGGGCAGGCGGCTGTGTTCCGGGAGAGAACCGCCGCGACAGGGAGGAGACTTTTATGGCCGATCATTCCAACGGCTGGAACGGCAGCGGATCCGTTTTGTTCACCAATGTGCGCATCCTCGATGCCACCGGGGAGCAGCCATTTTCCGGCGAAGTGCTGGTTCAGGGCAACCGCATCAAGCAGATCACCCGCGGCTCATCGCGTTTTTCCGCGCCGATGACCTCATCCGGCGCCACCGTCATTGACGGCATGGGCGCCACATTGATGCCGGGCATGATCGACGCGCATCTGCATCTTTCCTGGAACAATGCTCCCGGCATCGAGCCGATCCAGATGATGGAAGTCGAGGAACACATGCTGGTCACCATGGAGATGGCCAAGCTGGTCATCGACGCCGGCTTCACCGCCGGTCGCGGTGCAGCGGCCGCCAAGCCGCGCCTTGATGTTGTTGCCAAGCGCTTCATCAATGAGGGTCGTTTTCCCGGCCCGCGCTATACGGCGGCCGGCCCGGAAATCACCACGGTTGGCGGCCTGGGAGATTCCGCGCCTTCACATATTCCGCATGAAGGGCTGAACCTCGGCCTTGTCGTATCCGGCCCGGAAGAGATCCGCCGCGTCGTGCGCACATTGATCAAATACGGCGTCGATTCCATCAAGCTCAACCTGTCCGGCGAGGAAATCACCGGCATGGGCGCCGAGGAAACGCCGATGTCGGAAGAAGAAGTGGCAATGGCGGTGAGCGAGGCAAAGCGCCGCAACAAGGTGGTTTCCGCCCATGCGCGCTCGGCCAACTCCGTCAAGCAGTGCGTGCGCCACGGCATCACCAACATCTATCATGCCTCGTTTGCGGACGAGGAAGCGCTCGACATGCTCGAGGCTGCGAAAGACAGGCACTTCGTTGCTCCCGGGATTGCCTGGCTGATCAACACGGCCCGCGAGGCCGAAGCCTGGGGCATCAAGCCCGGCTCAAAGATCGCCATGCTCTATGAGCGCGAACTGGAAATGTGCATCGAATCCATGAAGAAGATGCACCGGCGCGGCATCCGCATTTTGATCGGCGGGGACTATGGCTTTGCCTGGACCCCGCAGGGCACCAATGCCCGCGACATTCAGACCTTCGTTGAAGTGCTCGGATTCTCGCCGATGGAGGCCATTCTGGCGGCCACCAAATATGGCGGTCAGATCATGGAGATGGAAAATGAGCTCGGCATGATCAAGGAAGGCTATCTTGCCGACTTGCTGCTGGTCGATGGTGATCCGCTCGCCGATGTGCGCATTCTGCAAAACAAGGATCGCCTGCTTGCCATCATGAAGGACGGACAGTTTCACAAGGCCCCGCGCGCTCAGGACGCCCGGCGGCGTTTGACTGCCTGATCGCCATGACCGACAGCACATCAGCCAGCAAGGGCCCGCTCGCCCAGAGCGCCACGCTCACCACCCGCCAGCTTGCCTGGTTCGCGGGGCTGATTGCGGTCGGCATTTTCATCTGGCTGGTTTTCGCGCAGTGGCCCGATTGGCTCAAGGGCCTGCTGATCTCGAAGAAGGCCTTTCTCAGCGCCATTCTCAACGGCCTGACTCTCGCTGGGCTGTATTTTCTTGTCGCCAGCGGTTTCACCCTGGTCTTCGGGCTGATGCGCAACGTCAATCTGGCGCACGGCTCACTCTATCTGCTCGGCGCCTATATCGGCTATGAAGCGGCCGAACTCACCGGCTATTGGCTGGTTGGCGTCGCCGCCGGCTTTCTCGTGCTCGCAATTGTCGGCCTGATCATGCAGATCGTCGTCTTTCGCCGTCTTGAGGGCGATGATCTGCGGCAGACCCTGGTGACCATAGGCATTTCCGTCGTCGCTGCCGATCTGATGCTCGCCTTTTGGGGCGGCAACACCTATCAGATCCTGACCCCCGACTGGCTCAGCGGCGCCATCAAGCTGCCTGTTGTCACCGCTGTCCGCTCGAACGGCACCGAGGTCTTCCTCGTCTATCCGTTCTACCGATTGGTGGTGCTTGCTGCCGCCATCGTCATCGGTATCGGGCTCTGGCTGTTGATCAACCGCACACGCGTCGGCTCGATGATCCGCGCCGGGGTCGATGACCGTGACATGCTCTCTGCATCGGGTGTCAATGTGCATTTCGTCTTCGCCATCGTCTTTGCCCTCGGCGCTGCTCTTGCCGGCCTTGCCGGCGTCGTCGGCGGTTCGGCACTCTCGGTGGCTCCCGGCGAAGACGTGCGCTATCTGCTCGCCTCGCTGGTCGTTGTCATCGTTGGCGGTATGGGCTCGATCACCGGCGCCGCTGTCGGCGCCCTGATCATCGGCCTCGCCGAACAGATCGGCCTCGTCTATTTCCCGACCTACGGCGTCGTCTTGACCTTTGTCATCATGGTGGTGACGCTGGCTTTGCGGCCGCAGGGCATCATGGGGAGGTCGCTGTGACGGATCTCGCCAGTGCCGGAAGGAACACTTCTCTGCCCGCTCGGTCGTGGCTGGAACGGATTGGCACCGGGCATATCCTGCTCGCTGTCTTCCTGCTCATCTATCCACTGATGGCATCGGACTTTTTTCTCACCCAGATCGGTGGCTACTCTCTCGTTCTCGGCATGATTGCCTTGTCGCTGATGCTGCTGGCCGGCTATGGCGGCATGGTATCGCTGGCGCAGATCACCGTGGCCGGGGCCGCCGGCTATACGGTGGCAATTTTCGGCGAGAACAATTCCGGCATCTACGGCTTCGGCTGGCCCTGGTGGCTCTATGCTCCCTTCGCCATCCTCCTCGCCTCGCTGATGTCGGCCCTGATCGGCTGGATCGCAGTGCGGACCGAGGGCATCTACACGATCATGATCACGCTGGCTGTTGCCACCGCGTGCTTCTATTTCGCCCAGCAGAACTATGCGCTGTTCAATGGGTTCCCCGGCTATAACGGCCTGCGCGCCCCTGAAGCCTTCGGTGTCTATTGGCGGGATCCGGTGCCGTACTACTATCTGTGCCTTGCCACTGCCACCATCGCCTATGCGGCAGTCCTTTATGCGGCCCGCTCCACCTTCGGGCTGTCGCTACAGGCGATCCGCGACAATCCTCGCCGCATGCGCGCCATCGGGTTCGATGTCACGGCCCACAAGGTCTTTGCCTGGTGGCTGGCTGGTCTGATCGCCGGCGCCGCCGGCGTGTTGCTGGTCTGGTTCAACGGGCGCATCTCGCCGGGCACCATCTCGGTGGGCCCCGCCATCAACATTCTGGTGATCGCGATCATCGGCGGTCTGCGCCACCCCATCGGGCCGTTCCTCGGCGCCGTCGTGGTCGTGATGATGCAGACTTTCGCCATCGATATCGTTGGCGCCGAGCGCTTTAATACCCTGATCGGACTGGTGTTTCTGGCGATTGTCTTTGTTTCGCCGGATGGAATTCTCGGCCTGTGGGAGCGCTTCAAGCCTCGCACGGGAGGGGAGGACTGGTCGTCTTTTGTCAAAGGACGGTCGGACAAGACGAAAACTTAACGGGAGGAAAATGCAATGATCAACAAACGCACTCTGCTGGCCCTGGCGCTGGCAACCGGCCTGACCGCCCCGGCCTTTGCCGTGGCGCAGGCGGAATCGGTCAAGATCGGCTTGCTCGCCACCTTTGAAGGCGCGTTCGCGGTGCTCGGCGAAGATTCCGCGCGCGGCGCCATGACGGCCGTCGAGGAATTTGACGGTACCGCCGGCGGCAAGGACATCGAGATTGTCCGGGGTTCGTCCGATGCCTCGCCCGACAGCGCCGTGCGCGCCGCCCGCAAGCTGGTCGAACAGGACGGCGTGAAGATCCTCGTCGGCCCGCTCTCGGGTGATGAAGGCATCGCCGTCAAGGATTTTGCCAAGACCCATCCTGACGTGACCTTCATCAACGGCTCGTCGGCGGCCCAGGATACCACCCTGCGCGATCCGGCAGAAAACTTCTTCCGCTTCTCGACCGACGGTGCCCAGTGGATGGCCGGCCTCGGAGAGTATGTCTATGACGAGAAGGGCTACCGCAGCGTCGCCACCGTCGCCGAGGATTATTCATTCCCCTACACCCAGGTCTTCGGCTTCATGGCCGCCTTCTGCAAGGCCGGCGGCAAGGTGCCGTCGAAATCCTGGGTGCCGATCGGCAACAAGGACTATTCCTCGGTCATCGCCGCAATCCCGGATGAAGTCGATGCCATCTACGTCGCGCTTGGCGGCGCCGACGCCGTCAACTTCCTGTCGCAGTACAATGATGCGGGCGGGCAGGCGCCGTTGATCGGTGGTTCGATCACCGTTGACCAGACCGTCCTGACCGCCAAGGGCAAGTTGCGCGACGTGCTGATTGGCACACCGGCCGCCGGGCCGACCGCCGACACCAATGACGATCCGGCCTGGACCAAGTTCGTCGAGGACTACAAGAAGCAGGAGGGAGCCTTTCCTTCGCCTTCGCTGTTCGCACATGCCTATTACGTCGGCATGAAAGCCGCGATCCTGGCGCTGAATGAAGTTGAAGGCGATCTCTCCGACGGCGGCGAGAAGTTCCGCGCAGCCCTTGCCGATCTCGAATTCGAGACGCCGACCGGAATGGTCTCTCTCGACGAGAACCGCAATGCCATAGCCGATATCTATCTGACTGAAGTCACCGAGAACGAAAACGGCGAACTGGTCAACAAGCTCATCAAGACGACGCCCCAGGTCAACCAGACCCTCGGCATCGACAGGGATGAGTTCATGGCGCTCGGCGCGGTCAGCCGCGACAATCCGAGCTGCGAGTAGGGCTTAGGCCGGAGAGGGCAGTCATGGCACAGAATATCGCCGCTTCGCGATTGCAGGGCACCGGCGCGCACGCGCTGGACCTTGAAGGCGTCGGCCGGCAATTCGGTGCCCTGTCGGCTCTCTCCGGCATCAATATGAGGATCGCGGCCGGTGAGCGGCGCGCGGTCCTCGGTTCGAACGGCGCCGGCAAGACAACGCTGTTCAACACCATTACCGGCGATTTCTATCCGACCAGCGGTCGTATCCGCTTCTTCGGCGAGGAGATCACCACGCTAGCGGCCCATGAGCGCATCCGTCGCGGGCTGCGGCGCACCTACCAGATCTCCCAGTTGTTCACCAATCTCACGGTGCGGGAATCGGTCTATCTCGCGTGCCGCGGCGTATCGCGGCGGCGCTTTTCCTTGTTCCGCCCCAGCCCGTCTGACGGCGCCATGGCGCAGGCGGAATCAATTGTCCACGCCGTGCATATGGATGATGATGCCGATACGCTGGTCGGCACCTTGTCGCACGGTCAGCAGCGCCAGTTGGAAATCGGCCTGGCACTGGCCGGCGCACCGCGATTCATACTGTTTGACGAACCGGCGGCCGGCTTGTCGCCGACAGAACGCCGCGACCTCATAGCCATTCTCAACGCTCTGCCGCACCACATCGGTTACATCATCATCGAACACGATCTTGATGTCGCGCTGCGCGTCTCCGAATACGTCTCGATGATGCACAATGGAACGGTGTTCACCGAGGGCACCCCCGACGAGATCGAGAACGATCCGGCGGTGCAGCAGATCTATCTCGGAGGCGGGCATGGCTAGACAATCCGCATCAAAACCCCGGGCCGCCCTCGCGATCGATGATCTGCACGTCTTCTATGGGGAGGCCCATGTCGTGCAGGGTGTCTCGCTCAAACTGGAACAGGGTGTCATGAGTGTCGTTGGCCGCAACGGCATGGGCAAGTCGACGCTGTGCAACACCATTACCGGCCTGAAAGAGGCGCGCTCCGGCTCCATCCGTCTGCATGGCCGCGAGATATCGCGTCTGGAGCCGCACCAGATCCATCATGCCGGCATTGCCTATGTGCCGCAGGGCCGGCGTGTCTGGCCAAGTCTTAGTGTTGACGAACACCTGCGTCTGGCCGCCGAAGGTGGCGCGGATGCCGCCTGGACGCTTGATCGCATCTATCAGACGTTCCCGCGCCTTTTCGAGCGGCGCACGAATGGCGGCTCGCAACTGTCCGGCGGCGAACAGCAGATGCTGGCCATCTCACGTGCTCTGCTGGCCAACCCCAAATTGCTGGTGATGGACGAACCGACCGAGGGGCTTGCCCCGGTAATTGTCGATCAGGTCGCTGAAATGCTCATCGAGCTTGGCCAGGAAGGCGAAATGGCCATCCTTGTCATCGAACAGAATATCGGTGTGGCAACCTCCGTCTCCGACACGGTGGCGATCATGGTCAACGGCCAGATCAACCGCACCATGGAGGCTGGCCTGCTTGCCGCCGACCGGGAACTGCAGCAGCGGCTGCTCGGTGTCGGGCGTCACGGCGAGGAAGACGACCAGGACGACGCAACCCCTACGCTGCCCGACGAGACCGTGCGCGAGCGTCTGGCGGAAGTCTATGTCGTCTCTCGCCAGGGGGCCGGCTCGGGAACGGCCGAAGCGGGCGGCCTGCAAACAATGAGTGCTTTGCCGAACCGCTGGAACCTGCCAGCCGCCAGCTTGCGCGATGAGCGCGTGCGCAGCCACGATGCCGGCAAGACAGCCGCTCGCCGCGCCGATGAGGCGGTTTTTGCGATCCCTTTCGCCGAGCGGATCGGCCGCACCATCTACGTGGCCGGCACGTTTGACACCAAGAGCCGCGAGCTCGGCTATGTCCGCGATTGCCTGAAAGATGTGGGAATGGCGGTGAAGACCGTCGATCTGTCGACAACGCGAGCCCCCTCGCGCTGCGATGTCACGCCGCTGCAGGTCGCAGGGCATCACCCCGGCGGTCCGGCGGCGGTATTCGGCGAGGATCGCGGCCAGTCGGTCACGGCCATGGCCGAGGCCTTTGCCAGGTTCATGGCGCGGGAACGCGGGGTTGGCGGCATCATTTCGGCGGGCGGCTCGGGCGGGACGACACTGGCGACAGCCGGCATGCGCGCCCTGCCGGTCGGCATTCCGAAAGTCATGGTCTCAACCGTCGCGGCCGGCGATACCCGCCCCTATGTCGGTGCCGCCGACATCAACATGTTCTACTCGGTGACTGATGTTCAGGGGCTTAACCTGATTTCCGAGCGCGTGCTGGCCAATGCTGCGCATGCCATGGCCGGCATGGTGGCGCGCTTGCCGGATGGCCGAGAGATGGCTGCCCGGCAGGCGAGGGCGCGGCCGGCTCTTGGCCTGACCATGTTCGGCGTCACCACGCCTTGCGTTCAGGCTGTGCAGAAAACGCTGCAGGACGACTATGACTGCCTCGTCTTTCATGCCACCGGCACGGGTGGCCGGGCCATGGAAAACCTCGCACGCTCGGGATTGTTGGCAGGCATCATCGACATCACCACGACCGAGGTCGCGGACATGCTGGTCGGCGGCGTGTTCCCCGCCGATGAAGACCGCTTTGGCGCGGTGATCGACACAGGGCTGCCCTGGGTTGGCTCCTGTGGCGCCCTCGACATGGTCAATTTCGGCCCGCGCGCCAGCGTTCCGGAAAAGTTCAACAGCCGCAAATTCGTCATTCACAACCCATCCGTGACCCTGATGCGCACCACCGCCGAGGAAAACCGCCGTTTCGGCGAATGGATCGGCGAACGCATCAACCGCATGGAAGGTCCGGTCCGCTTTCTCATCCCGGAAGGCGGCGTTTCCGTCCTCGACAGGCCCGACGCGCCGTTTCACGATCCGGCAGCCAATGCGGCCTTGTTCGAGGCGCTTGAAGCCACGGTCCGCCAGACGGCCCGACGTCAGATCATCCGCGTCAAGGCCAATCTCAATGATCCGGCGTTCTCGCAGGCCCTTGTCGCCGCCTACCAGTCAATTGCCAGCCCCGTGAGGAGGTCCGCCTGATGCCAAGATTTGAACGCCACGCGCTGATGCAGAAGTTTCAGAAGATGAAACGCGACCGCGTGCCGATCATCGGTGGTGGTGCCGGCACCGGACTGTCGGCCAAGTGCGAGGAAGAAGGCGGCATCGATCTGATCGTCATCTACAATTCCGGCCGCTATCGCATGGCCGGCCGCGGCTCCTTGTCCGGTCTGCTTGCCTATGGCAATGCCAATGAGATCGTAGTCGAGATGGCCAGCGAAATCCTGCCGGTCGTCAAGCGCACACCGGTGCTCGCCGGCGTCAACGGCACGGATCCGTTCTGCATGTTCGACAGCTTTCTGCCCAAGCTGAAGGAGATGGGTTTCGCCGGGATCCAGAATTTTCCGACCGTCGGCCTGATCGACGGCACATTTCGCGCCAATCTCGAGGAGACCGGCATGTCCTACGGCCAGGAGATTGACCTGGTGCGCATGGCCAATGGTCTCGACATGCTGACAACGCCCTATGTGTTCAGTGCCGAGGAAGCCACCGAGATGGCGCGCGCAGGCGCCGACATTATCGTCTGCCATCTCGGCCTGACCACCGGCGGCTCGATCGGCGCGGAAACGGCGCTGAAGCTTGAAGACTGTCCGGCGATGGTCGACGAATGGGCCGAGGCGGCGCTCAAGGTCAACAAGGATGCCATCGTGCTTGTGCATGGCGGCCCCGTCGCTTCGCCCGACGACGCTGGCTTCGTTCTCAATAAGACCGAAAACTGTCACGGTTTCTACGGCGCCTCATCGATGGAGCGGCTGCCGACGGAAACCGCGCTGACCGAACAGACACGCAAGTTCAAGTCGGTGACATTCTGAGGCGCTCGCGCCGCGTCACCATGACTTTCAGGGAGGACTACTCATGTCAGGGGAATTGATCGGGACGGCATTGATCTGGCTCGTCGCCATCGTCATCGCCATCGTCGTTGCAGTGTACATCCTGCGCTGGTTGTACCGGCGCTCGACCAAGGAAATCGCCTTCGTTCGCACCGGCTTTCTCGGTGAAAAGGTGGTCGTCAATGGCGGCGCCTTCGTCATTCCGGTCCTGCATGAGATCACGCCTGTCAACATGAATGTCATGCGCATCGAGGTGCCGCGCCGCAATGAGCAGGCATTGATCACCAAGAACCGCATGCGCGTCGACATCACCGCCGAGTTCTTCGTCGAGGTGGGGGCGACGAAATCGGCGGTTGCCGCAGCTGCCCAGACGCTCGGTGCCCGCACGATGCAGGAGGACGGCCTGATCACGCTGCTTGAGGGCAAGTTCGCCTCCGCCATGCGCACCATCGCAGCGCGCATGACGCTTGAGGAGATGCACGAGCAGCGCGGCGAGTTTGCCGAAGCGGTCAAGGAGCTTGCAGCCCAGGCGCTTATCCGCAACGGCCTTGAACTCGACGCCGTCGCCATCGCCGATCTCGACCAGACCGGGCTCGAATATTTCGACCCTTCCAACGCTTTCGACGCTGAAGGTCTGACCCAGATCACCGAATCGATCGAGGCGCGCCGCAAGATGCGCAACGAGATCGAACAGCGCACGCTGGTTGAGATCCGGTCGCAGAACCTGACGGCTCAGAAGCAGGTGCTGGAAATTGACCGCGACCAGGAATATGCCCGCCTTGAACAGGAACGCGAACTGGAGATCCGCCGGGCGGCGCAGCGCAGCGAACTGGTGCGCGAACGCGCCCTGAAGGAACAGGAATCAGAGCAGGCGCAACTCACCTCGCGCGAAGCGATCGAGAAAGCGCGGCTTGCCCAGGAGCGGGCCATTACCGACGAGCGGATCAAGTCCGAGGAGGAGACCCAGCGTCGCGAGATCGCTCGCCGTCGTGCGATCGATGAAGCGGAAATCAAGAGCCGCGAAGCGACCGAACGCGAGCAGCTGCATCTGGAACTCGAGCTGGAAAAGGTCCGAATCCAGCGCGATCTCGAGCGCCGCGAGCGGGAGATCGCCAGCGAAAAAGCCATCGAGATCCATGCGCTCGAGCGGCAGATCACCATCGCCGCCAAGGCCGTCGAACTGGCCCAGGCCGAGGCCGAGAAGAAGCGCAACGAGATCGTTCAGGAACAGCTGACCGCGGCCGAGCGCGTCGCCCAGGATCGGGCGCTTGACGAGATCCGCATCGAGCGCGAACGCCGTCTTGATGCCTTGCAACTGGCCAAGCAGCAGGCGTTCGAGGAAGCCGAGATCGCCATGCAGGAGGAGGTCGAGCGGGCCCGCCTGGCAACCGACCGGGCCGTTGCCGAGGCGCGCGTCGTCAACGAGCGCGAGATCCGCAAGGCGCATATCGAGCGCGATCGCATTCTCGAACTTGCCGAGGTCGACAAGGCGGTCGAGCTTGCCAAGAAGTCCCAGGAACGCTCAGCCGCTCTCGCCGCTGCCGCCGCAGTGCGCGCCAAGGTCTACCAGGCTGAGGAACAGGCACTCACCGCCCGCGAGAAGGAAATCGCCGAACGCCGCAAGTTGACCGAGCGCATCTCCACCGAGCGCGAGGTTGAGCGCGAGACGATCCGCATCACGGCCAAGGCCGAAGCCGAGATGAAGGCGGCCAAGAGCCTCGCCGAGGCTCAGACGATTGCCGCCAACGCCCAGGCGGAGGCTGAGAAGATTGCTGCTCTTGCCTCCAGCGAACGGTATCAGGTCGACGCTGCCGGTCGGCGCGCCCTCAACGAATCCGAGAACGTCCTGTCCGAGCCCGCGCGCCAGGCCCGTATCCGCGAGAAATTGCTTGACCGGATCGAGGGCATCGTTCGCGAAAGCGTTCGCCCGATGGAGAAGATCGAAGGCATCAAGATCCTGCACGTGGATGGCATCAATGGTCATGACGGGGGCGGCAGGAACGTCACGGACGAGGTGATCGACTCGGCGCTGCGCTACCGGGTCCAGGCGCCGATGATCGACAATCTGATGAAGGAGATCGGCATCGAGGGGGGCTCCATGGGCCGCATGACCGACGTGCTGCGCGACGCCAAGGACATGACCAATCTGGTGCAAAAGGCTGAGGACAGGAAGAAAGGCAAAGCCGGCTCCGGAAAGGACGCGGATGACGATGACCGCGACCGCGACCGGGACCGCTGAGGAGGACCCATGCCACGCGTATACGTCTCCAGCGTGATCCACGCTCCGGCGGCCAGCGTCTGGGCGCGGATCCGCGACTTCAATGCTCTGCCGGAATGGACGCCCTTCGTCGCGGAAAGTCGCATCGAACAGGGTCTGCCATCCGACAAGATCGGTTGCATCCGCAATTTTACGCTCAAGGACGGCGGGCGCATCCGCGAGCAACTGCTTGGCCTGTCGGACTACGACTTGAATTGCACCTATGCGATTCTCGAAAGCCCGATGGGGGTCGAAAACTATATCGCCAAACTGAGCCTGACGCCGATCACGGATGGCAACCGGACCTTTGCCGAATGGCAGGCTGATTTCGACTGTCCCCCCGATCGCGAGCGTGCGCTGATCGAACAAATCGGCACGCATGTCTTCCAGAACGCATTCAACGCGCTCAAGTCGGCTTTCGGCGGGCGGTGATGACGATGATGAGCAGCGTTCAGCGTGCGGCCTCTCAAGAGCTCGGCGCATGACGCGGGTCGTCGAGACGGCGATCGTCAACGTGCCGATCGACACGCTCTGGCATTGGCTGCGCGACTTCAATTCGCATGTCGAATGGCATCCGGCCATTGCGACGAGCGCCATCGAGGACGACGCTCCCTCGGATGAGGTCGGAGCGGTCCGCTCCTTCAGCCTTCAAGATGGCGGCCGGTTGCGCGAACAGCTGCTGCAGCTCGACGATCAGGCCCGTGAACTCACCTACTGCCTGCTCGATTCGCCGCTGCCCCTATACAATTATGTCGCCACGATCCGGCTGCGGCCGGTGACCGACCCGGCGCATCAAGGGGGCGCGACTTTCTGGGAATGGCGGTCGACATTCGATCCGCCGCCCGAACGTCGCGCCGAACTTTCGGCTCTGGTTGCCAAAGACATTTATCGCGCCGGCATGCGCGGCCTCGAGACCCATATTCGAAAGGGGGCGGGGGCGGCTGGGGCCACTCTTCGCGTCGCGCGGGCGCAGGGCGTCAGCCAATCTGATAGGCTGGATACCAGACCGGACAGCGCGACCCCTCCACGAACCGCCGCCGCGATCGCAGCACCCGCTTCGGCACCTGGCTCGACGGCCGGCCTGGCGCCTGGCCCGGCTATGGGGAGCGCCATCCTGATAGACCGGCATGGCGGCCCGGAAGTCCTGGTACAGCGCCATGTCAGTGTGGCGCCGCCCGGCCCGGGCGAAGTGCGCATACGCCAGACCTATGCCGGGGTGAACTTCATCGACATCTATTGCCGCACCGGCTATTTCGATCTGGTTGCGCCGCCCGGCATCCCCGGCATGGAGGCTGTCGGCATTGTTGAAAGCGTCGGCCCGGCGGTGTCGCATCTCGCCGTCGGAGACCGGGTTGGCTACGCCTGTGCCCCGCCGGGAGCCTATGTCTCGTTGCGCACCATGGATGCGGCGCTCGTCGCCCGGTTGCCGGATGCATTGCCGGACGAGCGTGCTGCTGCCGGCCTCCTGAAAGGCATGACCGCCGGATTCCTCTTGCACGATGTGCACCCGGTCCGGCCCGGTGAGATCGTTGTCGTCCACGCTGCTGCCGGCGGCGCCGGCTCGCTCCTCACTCAGTGGGCGTCAGCACTTGGCGCCCTCGTCATCGGCACGGTCTCGACCCGCGACAAGGCGCAGGCAGCCTATGCCAATGGAGCACGCGAGGTTCTGATCGGGCGTGGACACGAATTTCTTGACGGCGTGCGCGATCTCACGGACGGGCGCGGCGCCGACGTTATCTACGACGCGATCGGCCGCGACAGCTTTTCCGCCTCGCTGGACGCGCTGGCCATACGTGGACACCTGGTCAGCTACGGTCAGGCGTCCGGCGATATCGGACCGCGCGAAATCGGTCCGCTGGCGTCGAAATCCATCACCCTGTCGCGGCCCAATTATGGCCACTACGTTTTCGATCGCACCACCATGCAACGGCAATCGGGCCGTCTGTTCGAGGCGCTGGCCCAGGGTCATCTGACGATCGACGCCCCCGCGGTTTTCCCGCTGGAGGAAGCCGGCAATGCCCATGCCGCCATTGAAAGCGGCAGAACCCAGGGCGCCTCGGTGCTGCGGCTATGATCGAGATCGCCGCCTAAATCTGGCTTGGCAGCCACAGGACGATGGCCGGGAACGCCACGAGCAGGGCAATGGTGACCGCATCGGCGAGGAAGAACGGCGTGACGCCGCGGAAGACATCCTGCACCGTCAGATCATCGCGCACGCCGGCGACCACGAAACAGTTGAGCCCGATCGGCGGTGTGATCAGGCAGAATTCCGCCATCTTGACCACGAGAATGCCGAACCAGACAGCGCACATCGTTCCCGACATACCAAAGGTGCTCTCGGCCGCTGAAACGGCCTCGCCGCCATTCAGCGCCATTACCGCCGGATAGACCACCGGCAGCGTCAGCAGCATCATGCCGATCGCATCCATGAACATGCCGAGCACCGCATAGGATAAGAGGATGCAGACAAGGATCAGCATCGGCGGCAGGGTCAACGACGTGATCCAATCGGAAAAGGCGCCCGGCAGGTCGGCAAATCCAAGAAAGCGCACATAGATCAGGACGCCCCAGATGATGGTGAAGATCATCACCGACAATTTTGCTGATTCCAGCAGCGCATCTTTCAGTTGCGGCCAGCGCATCCCCTTGATCAACGCCATCACGAAGACCACGAAGGCGCCAAGTGCTCCGCCTTCCGTCGGCGTGCCCCACGCGTCGCCGCCAAATGGATTGTAGACGAAGAAGATGATGGTCACGACAACGAACAGGATCGGCAGAACCGGCGGCAGCGAAGCAAAGCGTTGACCCCAGGTGAAACCGCGCACCGGCGGTCCGAAGCCCTTGATCATCAGCGCCATGCCGATGATCAGCGCCGCATAGACAAAGGCGGAAAAAATGCCCGGCAGGAATCCCGCAAGCAGCAGGCGGCCGACATCCTGCTCGACAATGATCGCGTAGATGACGAGGATCGCCGACGGCGGGATCAGACTTGCGAGCGTCCCTCCGGCCGCCACCACCCCGGCTGCGAAGCGCTTGTCGTAGCCGATCGCCAGCATTTCGGGAATGGCGATGCGCGCGAACACCGCGGAGGTCGCGATCGAGGCCCCCGACACGGCGGCAAAACCGGCTGTGGCAAACACCGTGGAAACTGCCAACCCGCCCGGCACCCACGCCATCCAGCGTTTGGCTGCTTCGAACAACGCCTTGGTCAGCCCGGCGTGATAGGCGAGATAGCCGATCAGGATGAAGGTCGGAATCAGGCTCAACGCCTGGCTGGCCAGCTTCGAATGGGGAATTTGCCCGGCCGTCTTGGTCGCCACTGTCAGCGCCCAGAAGAAGGAGTCCGGATCATAGCCGCGCTTCGACCAGAAGATCCAGATCAGTCCGACGAGGCCGGACAGCGCGGCGGCAAAGGCCACGCGCATGCCAAGCACGACCAGAAGGAGAAGAAAGCCGGTCACGACGAGGCCGATATCGATGGAGCTCATGGGCGTTGACCCCGGCTGCCGGCATCTGACAAGTGTTCGGCTTCCATGGCGGCCTGCGCCGCGGCATCGACAATCAGCGGCACGGCGACCGGCGTTGCGGTGCCGGTAACGACCGCCCGGCCATAGGCCCAGACCTGCAGCACAAGCCGAAGGCACAATACGAAAAACGCCACCGGCGCAAGCAGCTTTGCCGGCCAGATCGGCAGGGCGATATCCATCGTGCTGTCGCGGCTCCACAGCGGCGCGGCAAAGTCGAAGCTGCGGGCAAAATGCGCCCAGGACCCCCACACCAGCAGAAGCATCAGAACAAGCAACGCCACGGTGGTGATCAGTTCGACGGCATACAAAGCACGCCCTTCAAGCATCGAGATGAACATGTCCATGCGGATGTGACCGCCGTCGCGCTGCGCAAAGGAAATGCCCATAAAGGCAATCAGCGGCATCGCCTGTTCGATCCAGTCGACATAGCCGGGCAGCGGCTGGCTGATGATGTTGCGACCGCCGACTGAAAGCACAGCAAGCAGCATCAGCGAGAAGATCGCCAGGCCGCTCAGCAGAGCGAGCTGCCGCTCGAGCGCATAGAGCGCACGATCGACCCGGCTCAGCCGGCTGTCGTCGCTAAGAACACGCGCACCGCCGGCCATGATGTTCCCCCGCACTTGTCATCGCTTGAAACGGTCGCGGCTCCCATTCAGGTGCCGCGACCGCGTGCCGATCAGTTCGACTGGCCGAGTTTTTCATTGACCAGATCGTAGAGCTCCTGCGCCGGCAGGCCGCGCTCTGACATTTCCTCGATCCAGGCCTCGGATGCCGGGCCGGCCACCTTGTCCTTGAAGGAGGCGATCTCTTCATCGGAGAAGGTCACCTTTTCGATCCCGCGCTCTTCAAGCGCCGGCCCCCAGGCAGCCATCGTCTTTTCGTTGTAGAACTCGATGTAATGATCAAGCGCTTCATCGACGGAGCCCATCAGGGCGTCACGATGCTCATCCGAAAGGGCTTCCAGCGCATCGGTGTTGACCACCACCGGGCAATTGACCGTTCCGGGATTGAGATTGGTCGTCCACCAATTGGCATTCTCGATGGTGCCGAAAGACATATGCGCGTGGGGCGCGAAGCTGGCTGCCTTGATGACACCGGAATCCATCGCCTGGCGCACTTCCGTCGCCGACATCGACTGCGGAACGGCGCCCACCGCTTCCATCGCCGAGCCGATACCGCCGGTGGCGCGCACCGTCAGACCTTCGAAATCGGCAAGCGCCCGGGGCGCCTCGCCGACACCTACGATGTTGTATTGGGGCAATGGCGACGGCATCAGCAACGTCGCATTCCAGCGCGCCAGATCCTCCTGCACCGCCGGGTGCTCATAGACCGCCATCGACACGTCGCGCTCCTGCTCGAGTGTCGAGACACCGAGGAACGGCAGTTCGAGCACGGTGATCGATGGGTTCTTGTCGCGGTGATAGCCGGCGCAGAATTGGGCCATTTCAAAGGCACCGATGGAAATGCCGTCGAGATTTTCACGGTTCTTCGACAGTCCGCCATAGCTCAGATTGAGCGTGAAATCGCCATTGGTCTTCTGATCGACCAGCTCCGCAAGCTTTTCGACATGTTCGGTGAAGGCCCGCCGCTTGCCCCACAAGGACACATTCCATTCAACCGCCATGGCCTCGCCGGCAAAGGCGAGTGCCGCCAACACTGCGCTGGTGCGCGCTATCATCATCTTCATGCTCTTCTCCCTCAGATCACATCTTGCGTATGACTGGCCCACCTTAACGGCTCAATTGCCGCATGCCACAAAAAAAGCCGGCGAAAACGCGTTCGCCGGCCATTTGCAATTGAAGCGATGCAATGCGCTTATTTGACTTCGGTCACGCGCAGATAGGGGCGGATCTCGTTCCAGCCCTGCGGGAAGAGATCCTTGGCCTGCTCATTGCTGATCGACGGCGGGATGATCACCTTGTCGCCCGGTCGCCAGTCGGCGGGCGTTGCCACCGAATTCTTGTCGGCCAGTTGCAGGGCGTCGATCACCCGCAGGATCTCATCGAAATTACGCCCGACATTCATCGGGTAGGTCAGCGTCAGGCGCACCTTTTTCTTCGGATCGATGATGAACACCGAGCGCACGGTGGCCGTGACGCTCTCATTGGGATGGATCATGTCGTAGAGCTGGGCGACCTTCAGATCCTTGTCGGCGACGATCGGGAAATTGAGGGTCGTGTTCTGCGTGTCGTTGATATCGGATGTCCATTTTTCATGTTCCGACACCGTGTCCGTGGAAAGGCCGAGCGGTTTGACATTGCGCTGGGAGAACGCGTCACCAAGCTTGGCCGTGCGGCCCATCTCGGTGGTGCAAACAGGCGTGAAGTCCGCCGGATGGCTGAAAAAGAACACCCATGAATCCCCGGCCCACTCGTGAAAATCGATCGGCCCGGCGGTCGTGTCGACCTGAAAATTCGGGGCTGTATCGCCAATACGCAAGGTCATGATTAATCCTTTCTCGGTTGCTTGTCGTGGCTCCGATGTGGTCCTTCGCCAGCGCCGCCACAAGGGGCGCGAGCAGCGATTGCATCACAGCGCGTTGATCGGCAGCTTCAGCATCGCGCGACCTTCGGCATCGCGGGGCACCTCTCCGGCGCGCATATTCACCTGCAAGGATGGCAGGATCAGTTTCGGCATCGACAGCGAGGCATCGCGTTTTGTCCGGAAGGCGATGAAATCCTCGCGTGACCGGCCCCCGCCGACATGAATATTGTGCCGCTTTTCTTCACCGACCGTGGTTTCCCAGCGGATGTCGCGGCCATTCGGCCCGTAATCGTGGCACATGAACAACCGCATTTGCTCAGGCAGCGCCAGCACCTTCTGAATCGAATCGTAGAGTTCGCCGGCATCTCCGCCTGGAAAATCGGCGCGCGCCGAACCGCCGTCCGGCATGAACAGCGTATCGCCGACAAAGGACGCATCGCCGATCACATGCACCATACAGGCCGGCGTATGTCCGGGCGTGTGCATTGCAAACGCCTGCATGTTGCCGATCTGGTAGCTGTCGCCATCCGCAAACAGGCGATCGAACTGTGAGCCGTCCCGCTGGAATTCCGTGCCCTCGTTGAAAATCTTGCCGAACGTCTCCTGCACCACCAGAATTTTCTCGCCAATGCCGATCTGGCCGCCGAGTTTCTCTTGGATATACGGCGCCGCGGACAGATGGTCGGCATGCACATGCGTCTCGATGATCCATTCAAGTGTCAGGCCGGCATTGCGGACATGCGCAATGATCCGATCCGCGCTGTCATGCGCAATTCGCCCCGCAGCATGGTCCATGTCGAGCACCGGATCGATGACGGCGCAGGCGGTCGATGCCGGGTCGCGCACCACATAGCTGATCGTGTTGCTTTCCGCGTCAAAAAACGCGGTCACGTCCGGGTGCAGATCCATGTCGACCCGGTCAGTGGGGGCAGGCGGGCTGGCGTTCATTGCACATTCCTCGCTTCAGGTGTTGATCAGTGCTGCCACCCGATCAAGCGCCAGCACATAGCCCTGCGTTCCGCATCCGGCGATCACCCCGTCGGCGCGTGCCGACACATAAGAGTGGTGGCGGAAGGCTTCACGCTTGTGGATGTTGGAAATGTGCACCTCGATCACCGGCCCGTCATAGGCGTTCAGCGCATCGAGAATGGCCACGGAACTGTGGGAGTAAGCGGCGGGATTGATAATGATCGCCGCGCATCTCTCGTTCGCTCCCTGGATCAGATCGACCAGTTCGCCCTCGCTGTTGGACTGTTGGAAATCGATCTCGAGGTCGAGCTCGCGCGCTTTCTCGGCGCAAGCAGAGTGCACATCGTCCAGTGTTCCCGTGCCGTAGATCTCGGGCTGCCGCTTGCCGAGCAGATTGAGATTGGGACCATTGAGTATAAGGATCGTCTTCGTCACGGCAGCGGCCTTTCATCGTCCGAACGTCCTCGAGCGGCTGCGCCGTTCACCGAACATCACCCTGTCTGTCCTACTTTCGGCCCGCAGCGTCAAGGCGCCGCCCTGTCGCACGGCTCGGTCAGAAGCTGGCCGGAAAGCTCAGTCGAGCGTGTAGGGGACGGTGCCGCGCTGGTTGGCATCGACATGCAGCCGGCGCTTCAACGGCGGCACCGCGCGTTGGTGGCAATTGGGACGCTCGCAAATGCGGCAGGAAATGCCGATCGGTTCGAAACTCGCCGCCTGGCTCGGGTCGAGATCATCGCCATAGACCAGTGCACTGGCATGGCTGATCTCGCACCCGAGTGCCAGGGCGTAGGTCTGAACCGGGTCGCGCCAGCCACCGGAGGCCTTGGTCACCGCCAGCGCCAGACACAGATAGCGGCTGCCATCGGGTGTTTCCGCCAACTGCCGGATAATGCGGTTCGGGGTCTCGAAGGCACGGTGCGCATTCCACAGCGGACAGGCCGAGCCAAAGCGCGCGAATTGCAGTTTCGTCGCCGAATGCCGCTTGGTGATGTTGCCAGCCTGATCGACGCGCGCAAAAAAGAATGGCACGCCCTTCAGTCCTGGCCGCTGCAGTGTCGACAGCCGATGCGCCACCTGCTCGATCGACGTGCCGAACCGGTCGGCCAGAAGCGTGAGGTCATGCCGCAGCGCCCCCGCCGCTTCGACAAAGCGCTGATAGGGCAGGATCGCGGCGCCGGCGAAATAATTTGCCAGGCCGATGCGGCAGATCGCCTTGGCATCCTCGGAGCGGAACGCCGCTTTCTCGATGATTTCCGTCATCATCGCCTCGTGCTCGATCAGTCCGATCTGATGCGCGATCTGGAACGCCTGTGTCGAACCGGCCATCCGCCCGTTCAACCACAGCACCCGGCTGACCGGCTCGAAGCGCCGCAGACGGCCGTTCTCCTCCGCGTCGCTGCCAATCGTCACGCGCACGCGATGCTGACGCTCGATGTGATCGGCCAGGCCACGCAGCGGGCTGCCGCGGCTTTTCTCGATCTGCGCCCCCAGCCGCTCGCCGGCAAGATCGAGTTCGTGGATATAGTTGTCGACATAATGAAAGAAGTCGCGCACTTCCTCGTAGGGAGTCGGTTCATTCAAGGCGCCGCTGCGCTCCAGCGTTTCATCGAGCTCGGCAAGCTGTTCGCCGGCCCGCCGCATCGCCTGATGCATGGTCAGGAAGGCGCGCGCGAATGTCGGCGCGTTCTGCACGACCAATTTGACGTCGGCCGCGCTTGGCTGTGCCGCGCCAACCAGCGGATCCGCCAGCGCCTCGGAGACGTCGGCAAGCATGCGCGCCGTATCCTGGTCCGAAAGACTGGCAATATCAACGGCGAAGTTCTCGGCCAGCGCCAGCAGGACGCTGGCACTGACATGCCGCTGATTGTTTTCGATCTGGTTGAGATAGCTCGTCGAGATGCCGAGCTTGCTGGCGAAGGCCGCCTGCGTCAGGCCCTCCGTTGTCCGGATGGCGCGGATCTTGCCGCCGATGAAAAGCTTGCGCGCCCGCATATTTGCAACTTTGCTATTTGCTGTATGCAATATTTGCTAAATCAACGTCTTCACACTTTCAACCCTGTTTCGCGGCGCCCCGCCGCGCTAAGGTATGAAAAAGTGACCATCAGCCAAAACCATCATTGGCTTCGGTGAAGTTCTTCACGCCCTTTAACGACGTCAGGGAGACGTGCATGCAGGAAATAATCGCCCAACTGGAAGAGCGCCGCGCCCAGGCGCGCCTCGGGGGTGGCCAGCGGCGTATCGACGCGCAACACGCCAAGGGCAAGTTGACGGCGCGCGAGCGGCTCGACGTGCTTCTCGATGACGGCTCGTTTGAAGAATACGACATGTACAAGACGCATCGATGCGTCGACTTCGGCATGGCCGAGCAAACCATCCCCGGCGACGGGGTGATTACCGGCTGGGGCACCATCAACGGCCGTCCGGTCTACGTGTTTTCTCAGGATTTTACCGTCTTCGGCGGTTCTCTCTCGGAAACCCATGCCGAGAAGATCTGCAAGATCATGGATCTCGCCGTGCAGAACGGTGCACCGTTGATCGGGCTGAACGATTCCGGCGGCGCCCGCATCCAGGAAGGCGTGGCCTCGCTTGGCGGGTATGCTGAGGTGTTCTGGCGCAATGTGCAGGCGTCCGGCGTCATCCCGCAGATCTCGGTGATCATGGGACCTTGCGCCGGCGGTGCCGTCTATTCGCCGGCGATGACCGATTTCATCTTCATGGTGCGCGACACCTCCTACATGTTCGTCACCGGTCCTGATGTGGTCAAGACGGTCACCAACGAGGTCGTGACAGCCGAAGAACTGGGTGGCGCCTCGACCCACACCAAGAAGTCATCGGTTGCCGACGGCGCGTTCGATAATGATGTCGAGGCCCTGCTGGAAATTCGCCGCATGTTCGACTTCCTGCCGCTCTCCAATCGCGAAGCAACCCCGGTCATACCGGTCAATGACGACCCCGATCGCGAGGAAATGTCGCTCGACACCTTGATCCCCGATAATCCGAACAAGCCCTATGATATGCAGGAGGTGATCGCCAAGGTTGCCGATGAGTCCGAGTTCTTCGAGATTCAGGCCGACCATGCCCGCAATATTCTCTGCGGCTTCATCCGTCTCAACGGCTCGACCGTCGGCGTTGTCGCCAACCAACCGATGGTTCTCGCCGGCTGTCTCGATATCGATTCAGCCAAGAAGGCCGGCCGCTTCGTCCGCTTCTGCGACGCCTTCAACATTCCGATCCTCACCCTGGTCGATGTTCCCGGCTTCCTGCCCGGCACCAGCCAGGAATATGGCGGCATCATCAAGCATGGCGCCAAATTGCTGTTCGCCTATGCCGAGGCGACAGTGCCGAAGGTCACCGTCATCACCCGCAAGGCCTATGGCGGCGCCTACGACGTCATGGCCTCCAAACACATTCGCGCCGATGTCAACTACGCCTGGCCGACGGCGCAGATTGCCGTTATGGGCGCCAAGGGCGCGACCGAGATCCTGTATCGTTCGGAACTGGGCGATGAAGACAAGATTGCCGCCCGCACCAGGGAATACGAGGACAGGTTTGCCAATCCTTTCGTTGCTGCGCAGCGTGGTTTTATCGATGAGGTGATCCTGCCCCATTCCACCCGCCGCCGTGTGCTCCGTGCCTTCGAGATGCTCAAGACCAAGAAGGTCACGGCGCCGGCGAAGAAGCACGACAACATTCCGCTGTAGGGGTCCAGATGCCAAAACTCCCGCCGATGACAAAGCACCGCGGCTTTCCCTCCGGATTGCCGGGCACCGGGTTCCAGTTCACCGTCCGGCGCGCCAATCCGAAGGGCGCCACGAAGATTTTCCAGCGCCCGCGCATGCATGATCGCACAGCCACCGAGAAACTGGCTGACACCGCCTTCCTGCATGCCATCTGGCACCAGTTCGGCGCCGAGCCTTTCGAACGCGGAAATCTCGATGCCGGCCGCATCTCGTGGCTCTTTGGCCGTGAATTGGTGCCGGCCGAAAATCCGTTTGATCCGCAATCCTACGAAGCGCTTTTGCGGATCGACGAATCCGTCGCGCGCAAAACCCATCCCGCCGCCTTCCAGGAAGTCCTCGAAGTATGACCGACAAACCCTTCTCCAAGATCCTCATCGCCAATCGCGGCGAGATCGCCTGCCGGGTGATCCGCACCGCGCGCCAGATGGGTATCCAGACCGTCGCCGTCTATTCGGATGCCGATCGCGATGCCGAGCATGTCAAAATGGCCCATGAGGCCGTGCATATCGGCCCGCCGCCGGCCAACCAGTCCTATCTCGTGGCCGAGAAGATCATCGCCGCCTGTCGGCAGACCGGCGCCGAGGCGGTGCACCCCGGCTATGGGTTCCTGTCCGAGCGCGCCTCGTTTTGCGCCGCGCTGGAGAAGGAAGGCATCATCTTCATCGGACCCAAGCCGCGCGCCATTGAGGCGATGGGTGACAAGATCACCTCCAAGAAGATCGCCGCCGAGGCCGGCGTCAGCACGGTGCCGGGTTTCATGGGCCTGATCGAGAATGCCGCCCACGCCGCAGAAATTGCCGGCGAGATCGGCTATCCGGTGATGATCAAGGCCTCGGCTGGCGGCGGCGGCAAGGGCATGCGCATCGCCTGGAGCGATGCCGAGGCGCGCGAGGGCTACGAGCGTTCGAAATCGGAGGCGGCGTCGTCTTTCGGTGATGACCGCATCTTCATCGAGAAATTCATCGAGGAGCCCCGCCACATCGAGATCCAGGTGCTCGCCGATGCCCATGGCAACGCCATTTATCTCAATGAGCGTGAATGCTCCATCCAGCGCCGCAACCAGAAGGTCGTCGAGGAAGCGCCTTCTCCCTTTCTCGATGCCGAGACACGCCGCGCGATGGGCGCCCAATCGGTGGCGCTCGCCCAGGCTGTCGAGTACCAGTCGGCGGGCACGGTCGAGTTCATCGTCGACAAGAACCGCAATTTCTACTTTCTCGAAATGAACACCCGCCTTCAGGTGGAGCACCCGGTGACAGAGCTGATCACCGGCATTGATCTCGTCGAGCAGATGATCCGCATTGCCGCCGGAGAACATCTGGCCATCGGTCAGGACGATGTGAAGATCAATGGTTGGGCCATCGAATGCCGGCTGTACGCCGAGGATCCCTATCGCAATTTCCTGCCCTCCATCGGCCGCCTGACCCGCTATCGCCCGCCTCAGGAGATCAGCGAGGAGGACGAGAATGTGCGCAATGACACCGGCGTCACCGAGGGATCCGAGATTTCGATGTTCTATGATCCGATGATCGCCAAGCTCTGCACCCATGCGCCCGACCGCCTGACGGCGATCGATGCCATGGCGGAAGCGCTCGACCGCTTCGAGGTCGAGGGCATCGGTCACAACATCCCGTTTCTCTCCGCCCTCATGGCGCATCCGCGCTGGCGCCGCGGCGATATCACGACGGCCTTTATCGCCGAGGAATATCCCGAAGGCTTCGCGCCCCCGGCGCCGGACGCTGCGCAGACCCGCGATTTTGCCGTCGCAGCGGCTCTGCTCGCTCACATCCAGGGCGAGCGCAATGCACGCATTTCCGGTGCCCGCTTCAATCAGGCAGCGCGCCGTGCCCGCGAGGAGAAGGTGGTTCGCCTGGCCGGTCGCGACCTGCGTGTCTCCATCAGCGATGCGGACGGAGCGTTTGACGTTGCCTTGGAAGGTGAGCCGGTCGGCCCCGTTGCGACATCCTGGATGCCGGGCGATAGTTTGGCCGAAATCGCCACCGGCGACCGCACCGTGGTCTACAAGGTCAAGCCGATCGCCGGTGGTTTCAGCCTGCGTCATGCCGGTATCGATCTGAAGGCACAGGTTTATGCGCCGCGCATCGCCGAACTCGCTGCTCTGATGCCGGAGAAACTCGCGCCGGACACGTCCAACCTGCTGCTTTGCCCGATGCCTGGCCTGATCGTCTCGCTCCACGTTGCCGAGGGTGACGAGGTCGAGGAAGGCCAGACACTCGCCATTGTCGAGGCAATGAAGATGGAGAATGTGCTGAAGGCTGAGAAGAAAGCCAAAGTTGCCCGCATCCCGGTGCAGGCTGGCGACAGTCTGGCCGTTGATGAGGTGATCATGGAGTTCGAAAAATGACGCCGACCAAGCGCGACTGGCTCGACCTTGCCAGCAAGGACCTCAAGGGCACCGATCCGCAAAGCCTGGACTGGCACACGCCCGAAGGCATCACCGTCAAGCCGCTTTACACCTCCGAGGACGTGCCGCAGGCGGCTTTGGAAGAGCTGCCCGGTTTCGCGCCCTTCACGCGCGGCATACGCTCAACCATGTATGCCGGCCGGCCCTGGACCATTCGCCAATATGCCGGCTTTTCCACCGCCGAGGAATCCAACGCCTTCTACCGCAAGAACCTCGCAGCGGGGCAGAAGGGGCTGTCGGTCGCCTTCGATCTCGCCACCCATCGCGGCTATGATTCCGATCATCCGCGTGTTCTCGGCGATGTCGGCAAGGCGGGTGTCGCGATTGATTCTGTCGAGGACATGAAAATCCTGTTCGATGGCATTCCGCTCGGCGAGATGAGTGTGTCGATGACCATGAATGGCGCCATTATCCCGGTGCTCGCCATGTTCATCGTCGCCGGCGAGGAACAGGGGGTCGACCGCAAGGCGCTGACGGGCACGGTGCAGAACGACATTCTCAAGGAGTTCATGGTCCGCAACACCTATATCTACCCGCCCGAACCCTCGATGCGCATCGTCGCGGACATCATCGCCTACACGGCTGAAGAGATGCCGCGCTTCAACTCCATTTCAATCTCCGGCTATCACATGCAGGAAGCCGGGGCGACGCTGGCGCAGGAACTGGCCTACACGCTCGCAGATGGCATGGAATATGTCCGCGCCGCCATGGCCAAGGGCCTCGACATCGATGCCTTTGCCGGCCGGCTGTCGTTTTTCTTCTGCATTGGCATGAATTTCTTCATGGAAGCGGCCAAGCTGCGCGCCGCCCGCCAGCTCTGGGCAAAGATCATGACCGAGTTCGGCGCCAAGTCCGACCGTTCGAAAATGCTGCGCACCCATTGCCAGACCTCCGGCGTGTCGCTGACCGAGCAGGACCCCTACAACAACGTCGTGCGCACCGCCTTCGAGGCGATGGCCGCCGTGCTCGGCGGCACCCAGTCGCTGCACACCAATTCCTTTGACGAGGCGATCGCCCTGCCGACCGAGTTCTCGGCGCGCATTGCGCGCAATACGCAGCTGATTCTCGCGCACGAAACCGGCGTGACGAAGGTTGTCGACCCGCTCGGCGGCTCCTTCTATGTCGAAGCGCTGACCAAAGATCTTGTCGATAAGGCCTGGGAACTGATCCAGGAGGTCGAGGCCGCCGGCGGCATGACGAAGGCGGTCGAGCAGGGCCTGCCGAAAATGCGCATCGAGGAAGCGGCCGCCCGCCGTCAGGCACGCGTCGATCGCGGCGACGATGTCATTGTCGGGGTCAACCGGTTCCGGCTCGAGGATGAACTTCCCGTCGATATTCTCAACATCGACACCGACAAGGTGCGCCAGTCGCAAGTGGCGCGGCTGCAGAAAATGCGCGACAGCCGCGATCCGCAGATATGTGAGAAAGCGCTCGCGGCGCTTGAGGACGTGGCGCGCTCGGCAAAGGGCAATCTGCTTGCCGCCGCCGTCGATGCGGCGCGCGCCCGCGCTTCGCTCGGGGAGATTTCAGA
Source organism: Neohoeflea coraliihabitans (assembly GCF_019334345.1). Classification (GTDB taxonomy): domain Bacteria; phylum Pseudomonadota; class Alphaproteobacteria; order Rhizobiales; family Rhizobiaceae; genus Pseudohoeflea; species Pseudohoeflea coraliihabitans. The sequence continues at coordinate 763,167 of NZ_JAHWQX010000002.1, read as the reverse complement.
TGCCATGGAACGCGGCTTCGGCGGCCGCCATGTCGCCGTCACACGGGTGATCTCCGGTGTCTATGACGATGCCTATGGCGATGATCCGCAATACGGCATCATCCGCGAGCGTATTGCCGCCTATCGCGCTGAAAACGGCCGCCAGCCGCATGTGCTGGTGGCCAAGATGGGGCAGGATGGCCATGACCGCGGCGCCAAGGTGATTGCCACCGCCTTTGCCGATATGGGCTTCAAGGTCGATATCACCGACATGTTCGAGACCCCGCAGGAGGTTTGCGACAAGGCGCTGGCGCTCGGCGTTGACGTGGTCGGTGTGTCGTCGCTGGCAGCCGGCCACAAATCGCTCGTGCCCGATCTGATCCGGCGGTTGCGCGACGCGGGCGGAGAGGAGGTCACCGTGGTTGTCGGCGGGGTCATCCCCGAACAGGATTACGACTTCCTCCGCCAGGCAGGGGTTGCCGAGATTTTCGGGCCGGGTTCGAATGTGCTTGATGCGGCCGCGGCCGTCCTGGCACGCATTGAAGGCGTGCGGCGCAACATCTGATCGGCGAGGGTTTACGCCTCCCAATCTGGAGGGGGCGATCAGCGCCGGTCAGCGCTGATCAAATACCGTCAGGCAACGTCGCGCCAGCGCTCCGCCTGCACGAACGCCATCAGCCGCCCTGCAGGCATCGGCGGCGCAAACGCAAAACCCTGCAGCGTATCGCAGCCCAGATCGCGCAGGATGTCGACATGATCGCGCGTTTCGACCCCTTCGGCGACGACCTTGATATCCAGCGAATGCCCGATCTCGATGATCGACGCCACCAGCCGGCGCTGACTGGACGAGGCAACGATCGGCTCGATCAGGCGCCGGTCGATCTTCAGCCGCGTCGGACGCAGCTGCAGCAGACTGATGATCGAGGCGTAGCCGGTGCCGAAATCATCGATCTCGATCTCGATCCCCAATGCCTTGATGCGCTCGATATTCTGTGTCGCGATCTCGTTGCTGTCGTCGAGGAAGATCGATTCCAGCAATTCGAAAGACAGGGTCCCCGGTTCGATATTCAGCTTATCCAGGCGATCAAGCAGTTCCCCGTCATTGAGCTGCCCGGCGGAGATATTGACCGACATTTTCGGGATGTTCAGGCCTGCGGCCCGCCAGCGCGTGTTTTGCCACAGCGCCTGTTCGAGAATGGTGCGGTCGATCATCGGCACGACGTTCAGCTCGTCAGCGACACGCAGGAAATTTTCCGGTGGCAGCACGCCCTCCTCGGGATGCTCCCAGCGCGCCAGCGCCTCCACACCGGTGATGTCGAGCGTCTGGGCATCGAACTGCGGCTGGAAATAGGGCAGGAATTCGCCGCGATCGAGCCCGTTGAGGATCTCGTCGGCGACCTGCTTGTCGCGCACGACTTCCGTCTTCAGGCTGCTTGAGAAAAATTCGACGCGGTTGCGGCCTTCGCTCTTGGCCCGGTACAGCGCGATATCGGCGTCAACCAGCAGCCGGCTGCCCTCTTTCTCGCTGTCCTCGCCCGCCATGACGATGCCGATGCTCGCCCCGAAACGGCACGCATGTCCCTGGAAGGGCACCGGTTTGCGCATCTCTTCGACCATCCGGCCCGCCCGCTCGGCAAGGTCTGCCTCGACGATGGAGGACATGGTCGCAATCACGAATTCATCACCGCCGATGCGCATCACATGATCGCAATCCCGCATGTTGGCTTTCAGGATGCCGGCGGCGTGAATGAGCATCGCATCACCGGCGGCATGGCCGAGCGTGTCGTTGATCTGTTTGAAGCGGTCGAGATCGACATGCATCAGGGCGGTCGGCCGACAACCCTCGCGCCCGTCCAGCAGCCGGTCGAGAAAGCGGCGATTGGGCAGGCCGGTCAGGGCGTCATGCAGCGCGTTGTGCTCCATCTGGGCCCGCGCTTCCTCCAGCTGGCGATTGCGCCACTCGGCGTTCTGCCGCGCATCGACCAGCCGCGTCTTCATTTCGATGTCTGCTGAAACGTCCCAGTTGACGCCGATGATGAAGCGATGACCGCCGATATTATCGTGCACGGCGCCGATGGTGCGGATCCAGCGCGTCGCGCCATTCGGCAGACGCACCCTGAACTCCGAGTGATAGGTGCCGTCGGCCGAAATCGCCTCCTCGAAATCGCGGATCGCCTGTTCCTTGTCATTGGGATGGATGGCATTGGCCCAGTGATCCACCTCGATCGTCTCGACAGAGCTGTCGATGCCGTAAAGCTCGCGCATCCGCTCGTCCCAGCGCAGCTCCGATGTGTCGAGATTGAGTTCCCAGACTGCGATCCGCGATGTGTCGAGCGCCACATTCAGCCGTTGCGACAGTTTCAGCATTTCCTGCTGCCGGCGGTTGAGCTCGCGCAGATGCGCGCGGCGCTGGTCGTAGAGATAGCCGGCGGCGGCAATCGGCGAGATCACCAGAAGCGCCGCCAAAAGCACCAGCAGGCGGATCTCCCAGACGCCGTCGGGAGTTGGCGCCCAGCCCCCCTTCGGGATTGCCGAAAGGCGCCAGGCCCCGCTCGGCAGCGAAACCTCGAATTGCACCGGATCGCTGTCCAGCACCGCTTGCGTACCGAAAAACACCTCCGGATTGCTGACATCGGTATCGCGGCCGGAAAGCGCCACGTCGAGGGCGAGTTCGGGGTCAAGCAGCCCGCTGGCGGAATAGAGTTTATCGACATCGACCACCGCCGACACCAGCCCCCACAGCCGCTCCCGGTTATCACGATCCCTGACGAAAACCGGGAACCGGCCGATAAAGCCCTGGCCGCCCTGCAACAGGTCCACCGGCCCGGCCAGCACCATCTGCCGCGAATTGATCGCCTGCTCCGCCGCGGCCCATTGCGCCCCGCTCTTGCGATAATTCAGTCCGATCGCCTTCTCATTGCCTTCCATCGGATGCATCAGGCTGATCACCAGCCCTGGCGCGGCGGCGATGTTGCGCAATTGTGAATGCTCGCCGAGCAGATTGGCAGCCATGGCGCTGAACTGCTCCTGGTTCAGATTCGGCTGCGTGGCAATGACGGCGACAAGGCCGCGCACCAGTTGCAGGTTGGAATTGATATGCATTTCCAGCCGCGCACGCAGCGCTCCGAGCTGTTCGTTGACGCGAGCGCGCGCGCTCTGGTCATGCACCATTCGGTTCTGATGCTCGGCAAACATCCCGGCAATGACGCTGACACAAAGCGCAATCACCACTGCAATCGTGCTTGGACGCAGAAGAATCCGGGTAATTTTACGCGTGTAACTTTTTCTCGTGACCATTACTGCCCCTGCGCGATGGGAACGGAAGCTCCCCGCCGGGAACGATACCCGGACAATCTATCTGCACAGGAGCTAATAAAACCTTTTCGATAAGCGCTTATCCGAGAAAATTCGCTGGGAAATCATAATATTAGTTGTAATAAACACGTATTGGCGCGTGTCAAACTTCACAGGAACCTTGTCGAAGCCATGTCGTGAGCCAAAAAAAACCCCGGCGGCCTGCGCCACCGGGGTTGCGTGCCCCGTACTTGGGGCGTCGCAGGGTCTGCCGTTTTACGAGATCACGTAGACGATCTCGTTGGTGGACGGCGCCACGATCACCGTCTCGCCGGTGGCAGTCACGAAGTAGCGGTAGTTCGAATAGACCGGCACCACTTCGATGGCCGTGGCCGGCAGCGGATTGAGCACCACCGTATCCGGCACGGTTGCGCCGATCGTCACTTCGAAATCGACATCGACCGGGTCAGTCTCGGCCTCGGCAAACACCGTGCGCAGCCGGTCTTCCTTCTCGGCATCGACGCGGACGCTGGCCGTGGTTTCCTTCGAGGGTTTCATCTGGCCGGGCGCCACGTCCTTGGCGGCATCGACAACGTCATTCTTCTTCAATTGGCCCGGTGCGCGGTCGGTGGCTTCAACGCCTTCCGCCGTCTTCTTCACTTGGCCGGGAGCTTCGCTCGAGGCGCTCATTTCGCTCGATGTCTTGACCTTGCCGGTTGCATCGAGATCGGCAGCGTCGCTCGAGGCTTTCACGTCGCCGGAAACATTGCCGCGTGCCTTCACGCCGTTATCGTCCTTCTTGATGATGCCGGAGGCACCTGCGGCTGCCGTTCCTTCGCTGGCGGCAAAGGCCGGCGCCGTCAGCGAGGCGCTGGCGAGAAGGGCGGCGGTGGTGGTCAGTGCGAGAAACTTCTTCATGGGAAAACTCCTTTTTTCCGTTTCCGATGTCCCACAATGCAAGCCCTCCACCGATCGTTCCAAAAAACTTCAGTGCATTGGAAACACATCGTTTTTCGCGTTGAAATAGAGGTTTGACCGCCCGCCACAGCATGATCACGAGACCGTCACGCTGGTGCCATTTTTCACGCCTCCGCGCGGATGAATCATTTTGCCATTAACCGCGCGGAGGGTGAGGCTGTGGTTGCGCCAGACCGGCGGGGCCGCTAGCGGGCAATCTCGCGCAGATGTCTTGCAGCATCTGGCAATCGTTCAAGGCTCGCGGCGATCCGTTCGCGCCAGCGCGGGCCGCGCTCCTCCGCCTCGGCATGCGCTTCGCGCAATTCGTCGGGCCGCAATTCGGCAAGAGCGGAGATCAGGAAATCGGCCTGGGCCCGATCCTTGCGCGCCTTCAGATCGTCCGCGCCGCCCTGCCTGCGCTCCGCGACGATGAGCTTGTGGATGGCGAAACGCTCCGGTCGCGGGATCTGGACCAGGACGCCCGACCGGTACAGCGAGATCGCCGGAATGGGGTCGGCGAGCAGATAGTCGAGATGATGCAGGGCCTGCGCGCTGACGCCGAGCGCCGGAAGCTCACGAATGCCTTCCTCGCCATGCGCGGGCATGAGGAATTCGACCAGCGTCTCTCCGCTCGTCTGCTCCCAGCGCCAGACGCGGCCACGCTCGAGAGCAGGCATCGGCCGGAATTTCAGTTCGGAAAAGACCTTCTCCAGCGGCTCACTGACGCTGTCGCCGATGGCAAATGAAAGCCGCTCGAAGCTGCCGACATCGATGCCGCCGGTCTGGGCAAGCTGGTCGAAGCCCAGTCTGACCCCCAATTCGCCCTCATAATGGCGGAAGGCCACCGTGCCGATCAGCGTCCCGCCTGAGCGGAAGACACCGACCCGCGCGAATGCCGACAGCAGGCTGCCGGTTTTGGCATCGAGCGGCGCAAAACCCTCGGCGCGCAGGATGCGGACCAGCCGGGTCCGCTCGGCGCGGCGTCGTTCCGCCTCGGCCTTGAGCCCGTCCAGCCTTTCGAACCGCTGACGAAGCGCCTCCGAATCCGGCCCGATATAGCGTTGCGCCATGTCGGTGCCGACCCGGTACTTATCGTACCAGAAAATGCGATTCTTGACGGTCACCCGCGTCGGCGTGCCGACGATCTCGGCTGCGCGCTCGTCTTGCAGGTTGCGCAGCAGATCATGATAGGCGGCCAGCGCGATCTGGCTGTGATGGCTGATGTCAGGCATGTTCGTTATACAGCAAAAACATTTTGTGCTGTATAACTACTTGATATCCGATTATACAGCAATAGAATCTTTTGCTGTATAACGCTTACTGACCGACTGCGCGCCTTCGAGGTCTGAGCGCCAGAGCCGCCTGGCCGAAAATCCAGGCCGCTACCGCAGCCACAGCAGCCACAGCGGCGACAGGAGGACGATCCATAGGAGGATGCCAACAGCGGTGGTCAGCGTGGTCGAAATCAGATCGCCCAGCCGGCGCCGGACGGGATGCAGGGCGGAGCGCTTGCGCCGAAAGGCGCGGTTGGCGTCGCCGATCTGTTCAAAATACCCCATGCTCAGCTCTCCCCGCCTGTTCCGGACTTCGCCTGCCGCCCGGCAGACACCGAGATGTCGGCATCGCGCTGCACCGAAGAGAGCGGTTCGTCGGACGGGGAACGGGAGGAGTCGGAAAAATCCTGCCTGAGATTGTTGGGGCCCATCCTAGCGGTCCTCTGTTTCTGCCCTCCGCTGTGGGAAGTGTCGAACTTGCATCCAGTATGAAGAAACCTTACTCATAGTCTATGGCATTCTCATAGGGTTCATTGCCCGCTGGTGCAATGAGCCTCGAGAAGAAATTCGGTCAGAATGTTCGCTACTGGCGGAAAAAGCGTGGTCTGTCGCAGGAAGAGCTGGCGGACCGAGCGCAACTGCACGCGACCTATGTCAGCGGGATTGAGACCGGGTATCGCAACCCGACAGTGAAAATTATTGGAAGGATAGCCGATGCATTGGATATCGAGCCTTCTTTACTATTCGAAGATCCGGAAAAAGCTCGCAAGAAATGAGTTCAAGCATTGACGAGTTTATTGGAGCACATTGAAGACGTACTGGCAGAGCTGAGGAGGATTAGGGTCGATCCCCGGTTCCCTCGTGAGGAGGATGGTTTTCCGGGGCTTATAGATGCCGGCGACAAAGGATCGATTCTGGTTAGTCAGGCGATAGAGCAGTCAATATCGAAAATCTCGGATATCTTGTTGCAGAACGATAAAGGTGCCGCTCGGCAGTTTAGCAATACCGAGTGGAGAAACCTCGTCAGGCGATCTTTGGGAAAGCCTCTAGCGGAGGTTGATCTTCATGACCCGAGCGCGGCGAATCGTGTTCGGATGGCTGTTCGCAACGCAATTGGCAGGACCCGGGATGGGCACGGCTTCCGAGAGTATGCCGTTGGTTGCACCCTTTTTGAAAATGTCGACATTGAGCCCATCAACATCGGTCCAGTGCAAATAGAGCCGCGTCTTCGCTGGCTTTCGCGTATGGCCGCAGAGGACAAAATTGACAAGATTATCGAGCGGCGGGTGCGAAGAAAATGGGCAGGCAAAAAACTACCTAAGCGGAAGAACGCAATAGATCAGATTCGGGAAAAGGACATTCTTCAAATAGTTGGAACGTGTCCCTTTGTATGTAGTGTCAGCACGAACGGTCTGCCTCCCGAGTCGGGTAAGCAGAAAGCTCTCATAGCGGGCAGGATGGCGTTAGCCGTGATTTCCCTAGAGTGGGCCAAGCCGTCTGCTGCACTGGATGGCTTTCGACTTCAAGTAGATCAGAATTTACGGCGGTTTAAAGTCCTCACTTTCGAACCCGGCAAGGTGACTTTGGCAGGTTTCAAGCTTTCTCATTTGCCTATGGGTTACAGGTTTGAGCCGGGCGAGTGGGATCAAGGTGCTGAGAAGCGCGCACCCATCTTCGATATTGTTGGAGAGGTTTTACAATACGTAGTTCACGAGACAGGCGCGGTGCCCCGCCCAGCGATCAGTAACGTTTTGATGCAGGCGATACTCTGGTTTCATGAAGCTTGTAGAGAGGCGGTTGACGCTATGGCTGTCGTAAAGTTCGTTTCGACTTTAGATGGGCTTGCAGGCGGCAATGGTGAGCAAGAGATTCGAAAGTTGTTGTCTGCGCGTATTGGATGGAAAGCCGATGACCAGATACTCAAGAACCAAAGTCTGACGCTAAAACAGGCAGTCAACCGCGTCTATGGTGAGGGTCGTAGCCGCATAGTACACGGCGTCAGCTATAGCCTCTCACATGATTTGTCTGAAATGAGGAATTTGGCGGAGATGCTTGCACGGTGCGCGCTGATCGGGTGTCTTCAATGGGCTAAAGACAATCCAACCTCAGATGAGCCGAGCAAATTTTATGCATAAGCTTGAGGATTTAAAAAGTTTGCTGGTGCCGCCTACGTGACTCGAACACGTGACCCCCGCATTACGAATGCGATGCTCTACCAACTGAGCTAAGGCGGCGTTGCCGGGGCACCTTGGATGGCGCGGCGGACGTGCGGCAGATAGCCCGAAAACGCGCCGATTTCAAGCAGCGAAAGCGTGTCCGCCGCAAATTGTGAAGCACGAAGTCTGCGCGTCTACAGCGCCAGGCGCTGGCGGGCCGCCCTGTATTCGCGTTCCAGCCGGTCGACCCGCTCGGCCACCGGCACCACGTCGCTGATCGCGCCGATCCCCTGGCCCGAGCCCCAGATGTCCTTCCAGGCCTTGGCGTCCGACTGGCCGCCCTCGAAGTTCATCTTGCTCGGATCGGCCTCGGGCAGATTGTCGGGATCCATGCCGGCGCGGGTGATCGAGCCCTTGAGATAATTGCCGGGAATGCCGGTGAAATAGTTGGAATACACCACGTCCTTGGCTTCGGCGCTGGCGATCATCTGCTTGTAGTCGTCGACGGCGCGGGCTTCCGGCGTGGCGATGAAGGGCGAGCCGATATAGGCCATGTCGGCCCCCATTGCCTCGGCGGCCAGCACGGCTTCGCCGGTGGCAATGGCGCCGGCCAGCAGCAACGGGCCATCGAACCATGCGCGGATTTCCTGGATCAGCGCGAAGGGCGACAGCGGTCCGGCATGCCCGCCTGCGCCGGCCGCCACGGCGATCAGCCCGTCGGCGCCCTTGTTGATGGCCGAATGCGCGTGCCGCACCGAGATGATGTCGTGCAGAACAATGCCCCCATAGGAGTGGATGGCGGCATTGACCTCGGGCACCGCCCCGAGCGAGGAAATGACGATCGGCACCTTGTATTTCACGCACATCTGCAGATCGTGTTCGAGCCGCTTGTTCGACTTGTGCACGATCTGGTTGACCGCGAAGGGCGCCGCCTTGCGCTCCGGGTTCTTCGCATCATGCGCCGCCAGTTCCTCGGTGATCTCGGCCAGCCATTCGTCGAGCTGCGCTTCCGGGCGCGCATTCAGCGCCGGGAAGGAGCCGACAATGCCGGCCTTGCACTGCGCCAGCACCAGCGGCGGATGCGAGATGATGAACAGCGGCGAGCCGACGACCGGCAGGCGCAGATTGTCCTTGAGAATGGCTGGAAGCGTCATGGGACCCCGTCGCTTTTTTTGACGTTTACGCGAACGTCAATGCCTATAGCAAAGCCGGCCCGGCGGCGAAAGCATTTTTGCACTTTGCCGCGTGGGCCGCCGCGGGAGGCGGCTTTTTGTGCCGCGACGCGCAAAATCGGGCAATTGGCAGGGGATGGCGCCGCCCGGCGGCTCCGGCGGGCTTTACCTTTGGCAAGTATTCCTTAGCTATAGGAAACAACTTTTCAAAGCAGGCATCGGCATGAACAAGGCCTCGAAGGCAGCGCCGACAGACCGACGAAGCGGGACGGGGCGAGGAGTGCAGTTTTGACGGGCATGGAAACGGCGATCCGCAACGCCCTCGCCAAGGTCGAGCGGCCGGACGAGCAGGCACGGCTGCGCATCTATCAGTCGGCGCGGGTCGCCTTGCAGCGCGGTCTCGAGCGCAAGGGCGGTGTCGATCCCGAACACGCCGCCGCGCAACAGGCCCGGCTCAATGATCTGATCGCCCGCATCGAGGCGGAATACGCGCCTCCCGTACCCACAGCCGGGCCGGTGCAAGGCCCGGAGGCCAGCCTGGACGCCAGCCTGGATGAAAGCCCGGTTGCCAGTCCGGTTGCCAGCCCGGTTTCCAGTCCTGTGGTCAATCCGGATGCCCGCGCCCCTTCCGGGCCGCGTGCGGAACCGACGCCCGATATTGCCCCGGTCTCCCGTCCGGCTGCCGCGCCCGTTGGTCCCGAGATCAGCCCGCAGCGGCGCGAGCCGAAATTCTCCGCCCCTTCGCCACGTCTTGATGCGCCGGAGAGGGCTGCTCGCACCGCGCCTGCTGCCGACCCGGTGCTCGACGATGGCCTGACTTTGCCGCCGCAGGATCGGCGCGGCACTGCCCCCGGTGCCAAAAGCGGCAAACCCGGCAAACCCGGCAAGCGCTCGGGCGCACCCGATGCGCGGCACAGGCGCCGGCGCAGCGGCCGGCATCTGGCGGCAACGCTGTTTTCCGGCCTGGTGTTGATGTCGTTTCTCGGCATCGGCTTCTGGTGGGTGGTTCAAAGCGGGGCGCTGCAGAGCGCCCTTGAGCGGGACACCTCCGTGCCCAACCCGCCGCCGCAGGTCTCGGTGGAGGATTATGACGGCGAGGGGCCCCGGCCGCTTAATCCCGCCGCCGGATTCTCGCGCGCCTGGACACCATTCTATACGCCGGGGGCCAGCGGCGATCGCAATGCCATCCGCATGGGCGAAAATGTCACGGTGCGCCTGCTCGAGCCGGGCGAGACGGACGCGGCGGCCGGCGAAGAGGGATCCGTTCTCGAGATCATCTCGAGCGACAGCGGCGAGGCGGGCGAAGTGCGCCTGCCCATCGCACGCTCCGTGCTCGAGCAATTGGCCGGACGCCGCGCCACCCTGGCGCTGTCGGTGCATGCCATCGACGCCGAGGGCACACAGTTTTACGTCAAATGTGATTTCGGCAGCCTCGGCGGCTGTGGCCGCAGGCGTTTCGATGCCGGCAACGAATTGACCGACGCGCTGCTGGAAGTCGATTTCCGCCAGAAATTGGCCCCCGCCGAGGGTGGCGAGATCATCCTCAACAGCGATGTCAGCGGCGCCGGCAACGGGCTTTATCTCTACGCCATCCGCTCCCGCCCGGCCCGCTGAGGTCAGCCTTTCCCTGCTAAGCCGAGCCTTTCATTGCCGCTCGAGCAGGGCGTTGATCTCCGCGTCGCTGGCCATGGCCGGCGCCGTGCCATGCCGGGTCACCGAGATGGCCGCCGCCGCAGAGGCATAGCGCAGCGCCCGCTCGGCCGGCCACTTGCGGGCAAGGGCCGCAGCCAGGGCGCCATTGAAGGCATCGCCGGCCCCGGTGGTGTCGACCGCCGCACCGGCATTGACCGCTGAAACGTGAACGCTCTCGGCGCCATTGTTGTACAGGGCGCCCTTTTCTCCCAGCGTGATGATCGCTGCGCCGGCGCCGCGCGCCACCAGTGCCATCGCTGCCTGTTGCGCATCGGCGATCGACACCACCTTGACGCCGGTCAGCAGCTCCGCCTCGGTCTCGTTCGGCGTGACGATGTCGCACAGCGCCAGCAGGTCGTTGCTGATATCCGTCGCCGGCGCCGGGTTGAGAATGGTCAGCGCCTTGCCTTCGCGGGCGATCTCCAGTGCCCGGCGAGCCGGGGGCAGCGGTTGTTCGAACTGTGTCACGAACACATCGGCGCCCGAGATCAGCGCCTGTTGCGCCTCGATGTCGGCCACCGAGATGGTCTCGGCCACCCCCGGCGAGATGATGATCGCATTGTTGCCGCTATGCGCTTCGATGAAGATGAAGGCGGCGCCGGTCGGATGCTCGGCGTGGCGTTCGATCACCGGCTCGACACCGGCTCGGCGCCACAGATCAACGGCCATATCGCCGAAATTGTCGGTCCCCAGACGGGTGATGAAATGCGTTTTCGCACCGGCACGGGCTGCCGCCACCGCCTGGTTCGAGCCCTTGCCGCCTGGCCCGAGCGCAAATCCCGAGCCGTGCAACGTCTCCCCCAGCCGTGGCAGTCGCTCGGCGCGAAAGGCCGCATCGGCCAGAAATACCCCTAGAATGACGACTTTTGACACATATGCCTCCCGTCCGGCCCGGTGCAGCGGCGGACACCGCAGCATAGAAGCACGGCCCGACGAGCGCCAGTGGTTCATCGGCCGACTGTTCGGCGCGCTGCTGCAAACGCCCGCTCCGGCGCGCGAAATGGATCCCGCCAGCGCCCGAGGCGATACGAGTATTATAATATACAAATTTTCGATGGTGAGAGGGGTGACCTTGGCGCATTGCGGTGGAATAACAGGGTGAACCCGGTTGCAAACCGCCGGGGCCGAAGGGGAGCGAGGGGCGAACCGGGAGCACCAATGGGCTTGACGTCAACGCGCTGTGCCGTCGCATCACGCAAACCTTTATGCGCCGCGCTGCGACCGCGTGAGCCCCGCGCGCCGGTCACTGTCTCGGCTGCGCCATGGCAATAGTCGCAATGCTCGCCACCGGCTCTGTTGGCTATGCCTTTGCGGCGCGCCAGGCCGTGCAATCCGTGCTCGCCTGGACGGATTTCGACATCCATATCAGCTGCGATGACGTCGGTGCGCTGCTGCTGCCGCACAGCCCGCGCATCCACCTCCATCACCTGCAGGCCATCACGAACGCGCCGCGCGGCGCTCACTTCCTGGAGAAATTTACGGCTCTCGAAGCGGCGCTGGCAGCAAGTGACGATGATCTCATTCTCATGCTCGACGTTGATGCCATGCTTGTCCGGCCGATTACCCATGCCGATCTCGATGCCTATCTTGGCATATGCGGTATTGCCATGGCCGAGCAGAACTGCACCATCCCCGATGGCACCAGCCGCGAAGATCTGTTCCGCCACTACCGACAGGTCTCCCTCCCGGCCGTTCTGCGAAGCGAGACGGGCAAGTCTGTGCCGGGCTCACAGGCATCCGCACCTGATCTCGCAACCTTCCGTTATCACAATGCCGGTGTAGCGCTATTTCGCCGCGCGGCGCTCACGGAGTTTCTCGCCTGGGCGCGGGCAATCGAGCGCCGGCACCCGGATGTTGCGCGTTACAAGGGGCGCCTGATTGCCGATCAGGATTTCCTGCAGGTCTGGTGCAATTCCGTCCGGCCCGGCATCTGCGCCGAATTGCCCGCAACCATGAACCACTGTGCGTTGTGGCACGGCGACTTTCCGCGCCCCGATGCCGCGATCCTGCATTTCTCCAATTACTGCAATGGCCCGACCTTCGAGACGTTGTTCCGGCTGAAACAGGCCAGCGCCGCCTATCCGCCGCCGCCTGCGCCTGAAACACCGCACCGCGCACTGCCGGCGGGCCAGGCACATGAAGACGAAGCGGCAGCCCAGCCCGCCGAGCTGACGATCATCATCGTCACCTGCAACTCGGCTGCGGTTCTGCCCCATTGCCTGGAATTCCTTACCCCCTACAAATGCCCGGTGATCGTGGTGGACAACGGCTCGCACGATGACAGCATCGCACTTGCCACTGCCGCCGGCGCCAGCGTCATTCCCAATGCCGCCAATCTCGGCTTTGCGCGGGCCGCCAATATCGGCGCCGCGGCAGCAAAGACCGCCTATCTGTGCTTTCTCAATCCTGACTGTCTGCTGACCGAAAAGGTCCTTGCCGCCGCTCTAGCACAATTTTCGCGCCGCGAGCCGGGCCTGTATGTGCCGCGTTATCGCGAATGGTCGGGCCGCTGCGTCGAAGGCCGCCAGCCTGGCTACACCCGGCTCAAGCTCCTCAGTGACATGCTGGCCACCGGCCGCCGCGGACTGCGCGGCAGCCTTGGCCGCCGGCTGTCACGCGCATTTGCACACCTGCCGATGTACCATGACCGCTCCTGGCACTGGCCGCTTGCCGCCTGCCTGTTCGCCTCCGCCGATGATTTCCGACGGATCGGCGGCTTCGATGAACGCTTCTGGCTGTATATGGAAGACGTCTGGCTCGGACGGATGGCTGCCCGGCTGGGTGTGCCGACCCGAGCGCTTGCTTGCGACGTCGCGCATTTTTCCGCCAAAGGTGCCGCTGTTGATGACACCCGGCGTGCGCGTTACCTCAATGCCGCCCGGCTCACCTATGCCCGGCTCGCCTTCGGCCCCGTCTCCGCCGCACTCTGCCGATGGCTCGCACCGGGAGGCAAGGGGATGTCCCGCTCGCCGGGCGCTGCGCTATGAACTACTACATGTTTCCCGGCACCGGCATTTTCGGCGGCATCAAGGTTGGTTTCCAGTTCTGCGATATGCTAGCCGAACTGGGTCTTCCCATTCTCGCCGTCACGCCCGACGGGCAGGCCCCCCTGTGGTTTCCCTCGACCGTCGCTGTCATCGCGCGGTCCGATTTCGAGGCAGCCGTGAGCGCTGACGACAGCGTGTTCTTCTCGCTCCCCGCAGATCACGACTGGCTCGCGCCCCTGCCGGCACGCCGGATTTTTCACTGTCAGGGCACCGATCCGCTGATCGAGCCGGTAATCGCGGACCCGGCTCTTGCGCTCCTCGCCTGCTGGCCGCAAGCCGAGCGCTTCATGCGGGAGAAAACCGGTCGCCCGGTCAGCAATGTCGGCATTTCCGTCTCCGACTGCTTTTTCTACGACGGCGAGCCGAAGGGCGATACTGTCGTCGCCTACATGCCGCGCCGCGGGCGCGACATCGCGCAAGACTGCCGCAGACGGATGCGCCGCCATCGCTTCGAGGAGATTTCCGGTCTCAACGAATCCGACTGTGCCTATGCCATGAAGCGAGCCGGCTGGTACCTTGCCACTGCGCCGGGCGAGTTTTTCGGTCTGCCGGCCCTTGAGGCGATGGCTGCCGGCTGTCTCGTCGCCTCGGTGCCGGTGATCGGCGGCATGGACTATCTCGAACCGGGCTTTAATTGCCTGCTCGCGCCCCCGGACGATCTGCCTGCCGCCGCCAGCGCCGTGACCGGCAAAGCGCAGGCCGCCCGCCGTGCCGCCTTGCGCCAGCAGGGCCTTGCCACCGCCTATCGCTATCGCAGGTCGCGGCACTTGCGCCTTCTCAAACGGCAGATCGCGGGACCATTGGAGGAGCTGGTTTCATGGAAATGACAATCGTCATCCCCTCGCGTGGCCTTGCTGCGCTGCTCACCGCATGCCTCAGGTTGCTGCATGTGGCCCTGGCCGAGGCCGGCATCAGCGATCACCGCATCGTGGTGGTCGACAATGCCACGCCCCATCCTTTTGCTTCGGACCGGTTCGGGCCGCAGGTTGAAATCCTGCGTTTCGATGTTCCGCAATCCTTTTCCCATGCCTGCAATGCCGGAGTTCGCCGCGGTGCCGCGCAGGGGTGCCGCCATGTCTTTCTCCTCAACAATGACGTGCTGCTGCATCCGCGCGCCATCGCCGAGATGTTGGCCGCCAAACAGGCTGCGAAGGCAGCTGTGTCCGGCGCCCGCCTGGTGTTTCCCGATGACACCATCCAGCATTGCGGCGTGCGGATCGGTGGCCCCCGGCCGATCCCCTACCATGAGCATATCCACACACCGACACCCCTCGTCTCTCGCAGGCTGCGCACCTATCAGGCCGTGACCGGCGCAGCGATGATCATCGATCATGCACTCTATGACGAGCTTGGCGGCCTCGATGAGTGCTACCCCTTTGCCTATGAAGACGTCGATTTCTGCCTGCGCGCCCGCCAGAAGGGGCACCGTATAACCTGCGCTCAAGCGGTCGATTCCGTTCATTTTGCATCCATGACGCCGGGTCGATTTCGCCATGAAGATGAATCCCGAGCCATATTTGAGGCGCGCTGGGCCGGCCGCTGTACCAGCGATACCGAGGAGGGCCTGTACAAATGCTGAGCCAGGTGACGCTGATCACCCACACGCGCAATTCTGCTAAAACCTTGCCGCGCCTTCTCGGGACGACGGGCTGGGCGGCCCGGCGCATCATTGTCGACATGCACAGCAATGATGGCACTCGAGACATCGCCGCTGCCGCCGGCTGTGAGATCATCGATGCCCCGCTGGTCGATGCGGTTGATGAAATCCGCAACGAATTTCTCGATATGGTCGAGACCGAGTGGACCCTGGTACTCGATTCCGATGAATTTCTGCCGGCTGGCGCCGAACAGGCGATCGCCGATCTGATCACCCGCTATGGTCCGAGCCACGATGCCATCGGCCTGCCACGCTACAATATGCTGGGCGATGGTCATCTGCACGGCTCCCTTTGGTACCCCGACCATCAGATCCGGCTGTTCAAGACCGGTACGCTGCGCTGGCAGCAGGGTCATCACCGCCGCCCCGAGGCGGTCGGGGGGCCAGGACGGATTGTCAAACTGCCGCCCGAGGGCAGTCTTCATATTCATCATGCCGCCTATCGCAACCTGGAGGAGTTGATCGGCAAACAGCTTCACTACGCGCTGACGGATCACTACGACACGGATCAGGACACTTTCGATTTCAACGAGTATGTCTCGCGCGCCTATCTGCAATATGCCCGCCGCTTCGATCCCCACGCCGACGGCGAACTGTCGGGAGCCCTTGCGACCATCATGGCGTGGGATCAGATCATGCGCGGCCTGATCCATTGGGAGCGGCTGGGCCGCCCCTCGGAACTGCCGGCCGTATTCACGCTGCCAATTGCGACCACCAGCGAAGTCCCGAAGACGGCGGTCCGACGTGATGGCCGGAAAGTGCGCAAATTGCAGTTAAAGCGTCACAAGCTGCGCCGCATACTGCAGAAACTCAGGGGTCGGCCCCACTAGGGCCAGGACTGAATGCCGGCCGAGTCCCTCATCGCAGCGCGCCGACTTGCGCCATCGTGCCAGGTATCGAACAATAAGCTTCGCAAAAGCTTGTCGGAATAGAAATCATCCAAGTATTCGAGGGGATCTGACGCGGGCCGATGAGAGCGCAGCTAAGTTCAGCAGGTCTGCTACAGCAGATCCGACAGATGCGACCGGACGATGCGCGCCTTGCCGCGACGACGTGGAACGGTAAGGCTGCGGCATGAAGGCGGTACTTCTCGCCGGCGGCCTTGGTTCGCGATTGTCCGAGGAAACGCAGCTGAAACCCAAGCCGATGGTCGAGATCGGCGGTCGGCCGATCCTTTGGCACATCATGAAGCTCTATCATGCGCACGGCATTCGTGAGTTCATCATCTGCTGCGGCTTCCGTGGCTATGTCATCAAGGAATACTTCGCCAACTACGCCCTGCACATGTCGGACATGACCTTCGATATGCAGGCGGGCAGCATTCATTTTCACCGTCAGGATGCCGAGGACTGGCGGGTAACCCTGGTGGACACCGGCGAAACGACGCTGACCGGCGGTCGCTTGAAGCGGGTTGCATCCTATCTCGCGGACGACGAGGATTTCTGTTTCACTTATGGCGATGGTCTCGCCGACCTCGACATTGCGGCCACCATTGCCTTTCACAGAAGTCATGGCCGTCAGGCGACGATCACCGCGGTGCGCCCGCCCGCCCGCTTCGGCGCCCTCGACCTCGACGGCGACCGGGTGAACGGCTTCGTCGAAAAGCCGGCCGGCGAAGGCGGCTTCATCAATGGCGGTTTTTTCGTGTTGTCGCAAAGCGTCCTGGACCGGATCGAGGGCGATCGCACCAGTTTCGAAAACGAGCCGGTGGTCGCGCTGGCCGAGGCCGACCAGCTGCGCGCATACCTGCACCGTGGCTTCTGGCAGCCCATGGATACCCTGCGCGACAAGAATGTTCTCGAAGATCTCTGGGCCAGCGGCAACGCGCCCTGGAAGTGTTGGTAACGATGATCCTGCACCGCCGACTTCCTTTCGATCCGGCAATGACTGGGACCGGCTCCGTTCGGCCTGATCCTGCGTTCTGGTCCGGGCGCCGGGTGCTGTTGACGGGTCACACCGGCTTCAAGGGAAGCTGGCTTCTCGATTGGCTGCTCTTCATGGGCGCCAAGGTGACGGGGCTGGCGTTGCCGCCCGAAGCGCCGGACGCGCTGTATTCAAACCTGTTCGCAAAACGGCCCGGCTCGGGCGAATTCATCGATCTGCGCGACCGCGCCGCTGTACACGCTCAGGTCATGGCCGCGCGGCCGGAGATCGTATTTCATCTTGCCGCGCAATCGCTGGTGCGGCGCGGACACGCCGACCCGGCCGCCACCATGGCGATCAATGTCGGCGGCACCCTTCATCTGCTTGAAGCCTTGGCGGCGATCGCGGTCCCCGGCAATGGCCCGCGCGCTATCGTCGTCACCACCACCGACAAGGTCTACGCCAATGATGGCGGCGGACATCGTTTTGTCGAGACCGATCCGCTCGGCGGCACCGATCCCTACTCGGCCAGCAAGGCCGCATGCGAGATGCTGGTTGATGGATGGCGGCCGGCGCTGGCCCGCGCCGGCTGTGCCATTGCCACCGCTCGCGCCGGCAATGTTATCGGGGGCGGCGACTGGGCTGAAGATCGGTTGATCCCGGATGCGGTAAGAGCCTGGCGACAGGGCGCGGCGCTGAAGGTCCGCCGACCGGAAGCGACCCGTCCCTGGCAGCACGTGCTCGAGCCGCTGCGCGGCTACCTGATCCTCGCCGAACGGCTCGCCGGGCATGGCCCGAAAGCGGTCGAGTCGCAGCCGTCCACGGCTTACAATTTCGGCCCGTCCGATGCGCCGGCGAGCGTGCGCGCTGTGCTGCACCGGGCGCAGCAGCATTTCCCGGTGTCCGACGTGGAATTCGCCAGCACACCGAACGGTCCGAATGAGGCCGCCACGCTGGCGCTCGATGCGAGCAAGGCCGGGCGTGAGCTCGGCGTGGCGCCGGTCTGGAACCTTCTCGAAACCATTGACCGCACCATGGCCTGGTACCGCGCCCATGCGGACGGAGCGGATGCGGCGAGGCTGTGCGCAGATGACCGCGATGCCTTTCTCAAGACATTGCAAGACTGTCCGGCGGAAGTTGCATGAAGCTCGAGGTAACGCCATTGCAGGGCGGGCCATCCCCTGTTCCCGCGCTGGTGCGGCGCAGCGCGTTTCGCGACGCGCGCGGTGTCTTCAGTCGCCTTTTTGCGCTGGAAGAGCTTGCGCCGTTCGGCTGGAGCGACGGGATTGCTCATATCAATCACTCCGCCACCCCGCATGCCGGCACGGTGCGCGGTCTGCATTTTCAGGAACCGCCGCATGCGGAGATGAAACTGGTCACGGTGCTGCAGGGCAAGATCTTCGATGTGATTGTCGACATGCGTAAGGACAGCCCGAACCGCTTTTTGCCGCTGACGGTCGAGTTGTCGGCGGAGACCGGCACTGCGCTGCTGATCCCGCAAGGGTTCGCCCACGGATTCCAGACCCTGACCGACGATGTCGCCCTTCTGTACCTGCATTCCGCCGCCTACGCACCGGCTGCCGCGAGAGGTTTGCGGCCCGATGATCCGGCGCTCTCCATCTCCTGGCCCTTGCCGCTGAAGCACTGCTCGGAGCAGGACCGCGCCTGGCCGCTGATTGGCCATCGGCAAGGCTCATGACCGGCGCCGGCGTGGATCAAAAACGTGCAGGACGAAAAGAGCCGATGCGTTGCCGCCATTGCGGCGGTGCGGATTTCTTGCCCTTTCTCAACCTCGGCGCGGCGCCCCCCTCCAATGCCTATATCGACCCTCGCACCATTGCGGCGGAAAAATCCTATCCGCTTGAGGTTCGCACCTGCCGCTGCTGCTGGCTGACCCAGACGCGTGATTTCGCCGCTCGCGAAACATTCTTCACGCCGGAATACGCCTATTTCTCATCCTTTTCGCCCACCTGGCTGGCCCATGCCGAGGCGTATGTCGCCATGATGCGGCACCGCTTCGCCCTCGGACCCGACAGTCTCGTCTGCGAGGTGGCTGCCAATGACGGATATCTCCTGCGCTATGTGCAGGCTGCCGGCATTCGCTGTTACGGCATCGAGCCGACGGCGGGGACAGCAGCGGCGGCACGGGCTCTCGGCATCGAGATGGTTGAAGCCTTCTTCGGCCGGGCACTGGCCACGAAACTGGCTGCCGATAACCGGCGCGCCGATCTGATGGTCGCCAACAACGTGCTGGCTCACGTGCCGGACATCAACGATTTTGCCGCCGGCTTCGCGACGCTTTTGAAGCCGGAGGGCGTCGCCACGTTCGAATTTCCGCATCTGCTTGAGATGGTCGAGGGCGCTCAGTTCGATACCGCCTATCACGAGCATTACTCCTATTTGTCGCTGTGTGCTGTCGAGCGCATTTTTGCGGCTGCCGGTTTGCGCATCTTTGACATCGAGACCACGCCCTGGCACGGCGGCAGCCTGCGGGTTTTTGCCTGCCGTGCGGCGGCGCGCATCCACAAGACCTCTGCCGCCGTCGCAGCGACGCGCCGCCGCGAGGTTGAGGCCGGAATGCGCGGGGCGGCATTCTATGGCCGTCTGCAGCCGCATGCCGACCGGGTCCGTGAAGAACTGAGAACATTCCTGGCCGCCGCCCGGCGCGAGGGTCTGCAGGTCGCCGCCTACGGTGCCGCCGCCAAGGGCAACACCCTGCTCAATTTCAGCGGCGTGACGGCCGAAGACATCGCATTTGTCGCTGACCGCAATCCGCACAAGCAGGGACAGCTGCTGCCGGGCTCGCATATTCCCGTGGTCAGCGAGGCGGAGCTTGCCGCGCGCCGCCCGGATCGAGTTTTGATCCTGCCATGGAACCTGGAAGCGGAAATCAAGTCGCAGCTCGCCTATGTCACCGAATGGGGTGGGCGCTTTGTGACAGCCATTCCCACGCTCAAGGTGCACGCCTGACCGCGCCGCCGGCCGCACACAGAGATCAGGCCGCAAAACGCTATCTCATGCTGGCAGCAGGCCCTCGATCACCGCGCAGACGCGCTCCTGCGTAGCAGCATCCATGTCATGAAAACTTGGCAGATTGACTGCCCGTTCCGGGATATCCCAGGCATTGATGTTCTGCGGTTGCGATTCAAACATCGGCAGGCTCGACAGGGGCCAGAAGAACACCCGGGCGTCGATCTTCTCCGCTTTGAACGCGGCAAGTAGTTTTTCGCGCGTAATGCCGAGATCGCGATCAAAGACGACATTCGGCATCCAGTAGCCGTTTTGCGTACCGGCCGGTTCCGTATTCAGCGTCAGTCCGGCACAACCTGAAAGCAGGTCCCGGTAGCGCGCCATCACCCGCCGCTTGCCAGCGATCAGGTCGTCAATGCGCTCCAGCTGGGCGCAACCGATCGCCGCCTGGACATTGGCCATCTTGAACTTGTAGCCGGTGATCGTCGGATGGAATTGCCGCGGCTCGCCAGGGTCCCGGCCATGATCGGCGAGCTGCGAAATCCGGGAATGCAGCTCGGGATCTCGCGTGGCAATCATGCCACCCTCGCCGGTCGTCATCGTCTTTGTTCCATGAAACGAGAACACCCCGAACGTCCCCATGCTACCGGCTTTCCGCCCGCGCCAGGCGGAACCGATCGCCTCTGCGGCATCCTCGATCAAGGCGATGCCATATCGCCGGCACAGCGCCTGCAACGCGTCCATGTCGCACATCGAACCATACAGATGCGTGGCGACAATGGCCTTTGTCCGGTCAGTGATCGCCTGTTCGGCCGCCGACGGATCGATGCACCAGCTGTCGGCGAGAATATCGACGAAAACAGGCGTGGCGCCGAGATGGACGAGGGGCGCTGCCGTGGCGATCCAGTTGGTGTCCGCAAGTATCACTTCATCGCCAGCGCCGATGCCGAGCGCTGCCAGTCCGAGCTGCATTGCGCCGGTGCAACTGGACGTCGCCGTCGCGTGCGCCACCTCGAGATGCTCTGCAAAGCCGGCCTCAAGCCGTTTGATATAGTCGTAACACCGCGGACCCCAGCCATTGCGCGCCGCATCCGTCGCGTAGCTGACCTCGAGTTCCGTGATCGAGGGCCTGGTATAGGCCACCGGCGAGGGGGCCGGCTCGGTAGCGGCGTATGGTGCTGTCATCTGCGGCACTCCGGATCATGCAGTTCATCCGCCAGCGGCGATGGCTGGCTCCGCCCAGGCGCCGCGATTCTAGCAGCCTGAACCTGCGCGGAGATTATGCACCATGCCGTCTTTTTGCGTGGCCCGGAACTGATAAATCTGGCAAGAAAGCGCCACCACGACAGGAGAGTGATATGCGAACGGTCTATGTGAATGGCGATTACGTACCCGAGAGCGAGGCGCGAATCTCAGTGTTCGATCGCGGCTTTCTGTTCGCCGACGCCATTTACGAGGTCGCTGCCGTCCTTGACGGCAAACTGGTCGATTTTCCCGCCCATCTTCGCCGGCTGCACCGATCGGCGGGCGAACTCGGGATGCGCGTTGACATATCCGATGATGCGCTGCTGGACATCCACCGCACGCTTGTCGAGCGCAACGGCATCGAGCAGGGACAGGTCTATATGCAGCTGACCCGCGGCGCCGCGGACCGCGATTTCGCTTTCGACACCGATGCGATGACCCCAGGACTTGTTCTGTTCACCCTGAAAAAGGAGCTCATCGACACGCCCGTGGCGCGAAACGGCCTGAAGGTTGTGACGATCGAGGATCTGCGCTGGGGCAGGTGCGACATCAAGACCACGCAATTGCTCTATCCCTCGCTTGCCAAGATGCAGGCCAAAGCCAGTGGCGCCGACGATGCCTGGCTGGTGCGCGACGGGCACATCATGGAGGGAACGTCCAACAATGCCTTTATCGTCACCAGCGAGGGCGCCATCATCACCCGGCCCCTGTCCAACGGCATCCTGCACGGGATTACCCGTGCGACGCTGATGGAGTATGCGGCGACCACCGGCGTTCGCATCGAGGAACGCGCCTTCACCGTTGCCGAAGCTCACCAGGCTGCCGAAGCCTTTGTCACCTCGGCGTCGATGTTCGTCGGCCCTGTTGTTTCGATCGACGGCATCAATCTTTCGGACGGCAAGCCCGGGCCGGTCGCCACTCAGTTGCGCCAGCACTACATTGCGGAAAGCCGCAAGCGTCTGCTGTAAGCGCCGCCCGGTACGTTCTCTTGCCAACGCCTACACGGATCGTATCGCCCCGCCGTCGCAGCGGATCTGCGAGCCGTTGATGTAGCTGGCCTTTTCGGAAACCAGAAATGCCGCGACAGCGCCGAATTCCTCGGGTGTGCCATAGCGCCCGACGGGGATCGCCGCCTGTCCGCTGCGGGCGACACTATCGGCATCCTGCCCGCTGTTTTCGGCGCGCATCGCCAGCAACTGGCGCAGGCGATCCGTATCGATCTGCCCCGGCAGCAGCATGTTGAAGGTGACGCCATCGCGGGCCACCTCATTGGCCATCGACTTCGACCAGCCCACAAGCGAGGCGCGGATGGCGTTCGAAAGGCCGAGATTTGCGATCGGCTCGATGACCCCGGACGAGGCCACGGTCAACACGCGTCCCCATCCTTTCTCGCGCATTGCCGGCAATACCAGCCCTGTCAATTCGATGAGCCGCAGCACCATCACCTCGTAATTTGAGCGAACGGCATCGACGCCAGCGTCTGACATGGCGCCGGGCGGCGGCCCTCCGGTGTTGTTGACCAGAATGTCGATATGGCCAAGCATCGCGCGCGCCTCCTCGAACAGCCGGCCCGGTGTCGCCGCCTCCGCAAGATCGGCGGTGATGAACCGCGCCCGGCCGCCACCCAGCCCGTTGATGGCATCGGTTTCCGTTTCGAGCCGGGCTGCATCGCGCCCGCACAGGACGACATTGGCCCCTTCCGCCGCCAGCGCCCGGGCAATGCCAAGCCCCAGCCCGCGCGATGAGGAAAGCACCAGTGCGCCTTTCTCCTTCAAACCGAGATCCATCTTTTTCCTCCTGTCATCTGTGAATGCAGCATCGCGCAACTTGCGCCCTGCCGGTAGGGCGCTTAAAGCCGAATGAACACGAAACGGCAAGCAAGCGGGAGGCGGTGCTCTGTCTCAGGCGGGGGAACAAGTGACAACGATCGAGATTCCGCGACCGGATGACTGGCACCTGCATCTGCGCGACGGCGATATGCTGGCAGGGGTGTTGCCGGCCACCGCCCAGCATTTCGCGCGGGCGGTCATCATGCCGAACCTGGTTCCGCCGGTTGTAACACGGGCCGATGCCGAAGCCTATCGCCGCCGCATCCTCGCCGCCCGGCCCGCCGGTTCTGATTTCGAGCCCCTGATGACGCTTTACCTGACTGAAGCGACCGATGCACATGACGTTGCCGAGGCCTTCCGCGCCGGCGTAGCGATGGCCGTCAAGCTTTACCCGGCCGGCGCGACGACCAATTCTGCCAGTGGCGTGCGCCAGCTCGACAAGGTCATGGATGTCATGGAGACCATGGCGGAGATCGGCATGGTCCTGTGCATCCACGGCGAGGTAACCGATCCCGAGATCGACATCTTCGATCGGGAACGGGTGTTCATCGACACCGTGCTCGCCCCGTTGCGTCAGCGCCTGCCCGAATTAAAGATCACCCTCGAGCACATCACAACCGAGGAAGGCGTAGCCTATGTCCGCGCCGCCGACAGCAACCTCGCGGCAACCATCACCACGCATCACCTGATGATCAATCGCAATGCCATCCTCGCCGGAGGCATCCGCCCGCATTATTATTGTCTGCCGGTAGCCAAGCGCGAGAAGCACCGCCTGGCGCTGCGCGCCGCCGCCACCTCTGGCGACCAGCGCTTCTTCCTGGGAACAGACTCGGCGCCGCATGATGATCGCTTGAAAGAAAGCCCCTGTGGCTGCGCCGGTATCTTCTCGGCTCCGAACACCATGTCCTGCCTTGCGCAGGTCTTCGAAGAGGAAAAAGCGCTCGACAAACTGGCCGCCTTCGCTTCGTTGAACGGTCCGGCCTGGTATGGTCTGCCGCCCAACGCGGACACGATCACACTGGTGCGCAGCGAGACGCCGGTCACCTTTCCGGACAAGATCGAGACCGCCGCCGGGGCCGTGACCGTATTCGACCCGATGGTGCCCGTTTACTGGCAGGTCAGGTGAACCCGGGCCCCGCTGCGCAAGGCGCCGACGACTGGCCGCCACCTGGGGCTGGCGCTGAGATGAAAGGACGACCGATGACACCAAGCAGCTTTCCCGAGCCCGCCGTCATGGCCGAGATCTTCGCCGGACAGCTGCTGGAGATCGGCGCCGTGCATTTCAATGCGAAGGATCCCTATCGCCTGGCATCCGGCATGGTCAGCCCCGTTTATATCGATTGCCGCAAGCTGATTTCCTACCCGCGGATCCGCTCAACGGTCATGGACTTTGCCGCTGCGACCGTGCTTCGCCAGGCCGGGTTCGAGCAATTTGATTGCGTTGCCGGCGGTGAAACGGCCGGCATTCCATTCGCGGCCTTTCTCGCGGAACGCCTCGGCCTGCCGATGATCTATGTCCGCAAGAAACCGAAAGGCCACGGTCGCAACGCCCAGATCGAGGGCGTGTTGCCGGACGGCGCACGCGTCCTGGTGATCGAGGACCTGACCACCGCCGGCGGTTCGATGTTCCAGTTCATCGACGCGATTCGCGCTGCAGGCGGTGTCGTCGAGCATGGCATGGCGCTGTTCTTCTATGACATTTTCGAGGAAGCCGTCGCGCGTTTTCGGGCTGGCAATGTCACCCTGCACCACCTTGCCACATGGCGCGATGTGCTTCGTGCCGCCACTGATCGCCAAAGCTTCGATGCAGAGACACTGGACGCGGTCGGAGCCTTTCTTGATGCGCCGCTTGAATGGTCGGCGCTGCATGGTGGCGCTGCCGAACTGCCGCGCAGCTGACCATGCGCGCTGCATGCCGCGCACCGGTGATCCTGTGTTGCGGCGAGGCGGTGATCGACATGATCCCGGTGAATAGCGAGGCGGCACTGCCGGTCTTCGCGCCGCGGACCGGTGGTTCAGTCTTCACCACGGCCATCGCCCTTGGCCGTCTCGGGGCCGATGTCGGGTATTGTTCAGCCCTGTCGAGCGACCTGTTCGGCGACATGCTGCGCCGGTCACTCGCTGCCAGCGATGTCGATGATCGCTGGTGCGTTACGGTTGACCATTCAACCACGCTGGCTTTCGTTGCTCTGGATGCGGGTCAGCCGCGCTATGCCTTTTTTGATCAGAACTCGGTCGGGCAATTCTTCACTAAGCAGCATCTGCCGCAGGTGACGTCGACCATCTCCGCCATCCATTGCGGCGACATCGGGCTGGTTCGCGAGTCAGCGGGGCCCGTCTATGAACGACTGCTGCGCCGCGCCGCACCCGATTGCGTCATCTCGCTGGATCCGAATATCCGTCCTGCGCTGATTGAAGATGAGGGATCTTATCGCGCCCGTCTTGAACGCCTCATTGCGCTGTCCGACATCCTCAAACTGTCCGATGAGGACCTGGCATGGTTCGGCAATGCGACGATGGATGAGATGGTGCGCCCCTGGCTTGCGTCCGGTCCCCAACTGATCGTGATCACCCGCGGATCGAAAGGCATTGTCGCCTATTCCGCCAATCATCGCATCGCCATTGCCGCCGAGCGCGGCTCGGTCGCGGACACCGTTGGCGCTGGCGACACGGTCAATGCAGCCTTGCTCGATGCCTTGCACAGAAAGGGCGCGTTGCGAAAGTCCGCCTTGTCTCAATTGGCCGCCGACGACATAGCCGATGTCTTGCGCTTTGCCTGCAGGGCCGCCGCAGTGACCGTCGGGCGTCCCGGAGCCGATCCGCCCTGGCGCCACGAACTATCCGAGTAGCAAATGCGGCGATTTTCCCCCGCCTGACTCAACTCTGTGAGCTCAGCTCCGCAAGGTGCTGATCCGCGCCGCCAGGCCGCGTGTCGAACCGTCGTGGGCGGTGCCATCGCTGTCACCGCGCAGCACCGGCAGCAGTTGCGTCGCCATCTCCTTGCCCAGTTCAACCCCCCATTGATCGAAGGCGTTGATACCGAAAATCTGCGCCTCGACGAAAACACGGTGTTCATACAACGCGATCAGCCGGCCAAGCGCGAACGGTGTCAACTGATCGTAGATCAGTGTCACCGATGGTCGGTTGCCGGGAAAGACCCGGTGCGGCGCCAGCGTCTCGATCGCCTCGGCCGGGGTTTTCTTCATCGCCATCTGATTGCTCGTCTCGGCGAAGGAGCGACCGCACATCAGTGCTTCCGATTGTGCCAGGCAATTGGCGACCAGCAGCAGGTGCTGATCGCTGAGCTCCGGCTCGTGGCCCCGCGCCGCGATCATGAACTCCACCGGCACGATATCGGTGCCCTGGTGCAACAGCTGGAAAAAGGCGTGCTGGCCATTGGTGCCGGGTTCGCCCCAGACAATCGGTCCGGACGGCGTGTCGAGCGGCTCGCCATCGATGGTGACCCGCTTGCCATTGGATTCCATGTCAAGCTGCTGCAGATAGGCGGGAAAGCGCGCCAGCCGCTGATCATAGGGGATGATCGCCCGGCTTGGATATTCGCAGACAACGCGATGCCAGATGCCGATCAGACCGAGCACCACGGGCATGTTCCTTTCAAGGGGCGCCGCGGCGAAGTGCCGGTCCATTGCATGCGCTCCGGCGAGGAAAGACTTGAACTGTTCCGGTCCGATCGCGATCATCAGCGGCAGCCCGATCGCCGACCATATCGAATAGCGACCGCCGACCCAGTCCCAGAAGCCGAAGACCCGCTCTTCTCCCAGGCCGAATTCGCCAACCTTGTCGAGGGCCGTCGACACGGCCGCAAAATGGGCTCCGACGGCCTCTTCGCCGAGCGCCGCCACGATCCAGCGCCGCGCCGTGCGGGCATTGGTCATCGTTTCGATGGTCGTGAATGTCTTGGAGGCGACAATGATCAAAGTCGTCTCAGGCGCCAGTCTGGCCAGTGTGTCAGCGATGTGCGCGCCATCGACATTGGACACGAAGTGTATCCGCGGCCCGTCATGGTAAGGCGCCATCGCCTGTGTTGCCATCGCCGGTCCGAGATCTGATCCGCCTATGCCGATATTGACCACATCGGTAATCGGCTGCCCCGTCGAGCCGCAGATCGTGCCCTCACGCACTCCTTGCGCGAACGTCGCCATCGCCTCGAGCACCTCGTGAACCAGAGGGACGACATTGGTCCCCGCGGACACGATGGTGGCATCGCTGGGAGCTCGCAGCGCCGTGTGCAGCACGGCGCGAT
Organism: Neohoeflea coraliihabitans; assembly: GCF_019334345.1. Classification (GTDB taxonomy): domain Bacteria; phylum Pseudomonadota; class Alphaproteobacteria; order Rhizobiales; family Rhizobiaceae; genus Pseudohoeflea; species Pseudohoeflea coraliihabitans. The sequence goes on along the minus strand of NZ_JAHWQX010000002.1, from coordinate 735,768 downwards.
CCTCGGTTGTATTGATTGCTGTCCCGGACAGCATCGCATCGCGCCGCTCTTCAACCTTCGCCGATCGTGCCACCGACACCAGCAAATCAATGGTTTCGGCATCGACGGCGCATTTCGAATAGTCCATCGTCAGGTCGTCATCGGCAATGTGAAACCGTTCGAAACGCTCAGGATCCTGCGCGAACGCGTCTGGCAGATCGATGACGCCGTGCACGGCGCGGCGCGATTTCAACTGGTCGATCAGCGAGCGGGTGGATGGGGTCAAGGCTATTCTCCTGTGACCCCATCTATGGGCATTTGTCCCGGTCAGATCAAGTCTGTGAAGCCTTTTGCTCCGCCTCTGAATCGCGCAGTTCGCGGCGCAGGATCTTGCCGACATTCGACTTCGGCAGTTCGTCGCGGAAGACAATGTGTTTCGGCCGCTTGTAATTGGTCAGCTGCTTGGCGCAGTAGTCCCTTACATCGTCCTCCGTGACAGACGGATCCTTGCGCACCACGAACAGCTTCACCACTTCGCCCGAATGCTCATCGGGGGCCGCGACGGCGGCTGCCTCGACGATGCCGGGATGTCCGGCAACCACTTCCTCGATCTCGTTCGGATAGACATTGAATCCCGAAACAAGGATCATGTCCTTCTTGCGGTCGACGATCTTGGTGTATCCATTCTCGTCCATGATGCCCATGTCACCGGAGCGAAAATAGCCGTCCGCCGTCATCACCTTTGCGGTCTCGTCCGGACGGTTCCAGTATCCGGCCATCACCTGCGGCCCGCGGATGCAGATTTCACCGACCTCGCCAAGCGGCACCGACTGGCCGTCATCGTCGCGAATATCAATGTCTGTCGATGGCAGCGGCAGGCCAATCGTGCCGGTGAATTCCTTCTTGTCGAAGCGATTGGCTGTCGCCACCGGCGAAGTCTCCGACAACCCGTAGCCCTCGGCAATCGGACAGCCCGTGACTTCCTGCCAGCGCTCGGCGACCGGACGCTGCACTGCCATACCGCCACCCAGGGTCAGCCGCAGTGAGGAAAAATCGAGCTTGCGGAAATCCTCGTTGTTGAGCAGCCCGTTGAACAGCGTCGTCAGCCCGGGGAAGACGTTGAACTTCAGACCCTGCAACGTTTTCACAAAGGTCGGCAGGTCACGCGGATTGGGGATCAGCACGTTCAGCGCCCCAAGCTTCATGCCGACCAGCGCGTTCACCGTCAGGGCGAAGATGTGATACAGCGGCAAGGCGCAGACATAGACCAGGTCGTCCGGCTTCGGCTCGTGGATATAGGCGGTCTCCAGCCAGATCTCGTTTTGCTTGGTATTGGCAAGGATGTTCGAGTTCAGCAGCGTCGCGCCCTTGGACACGCCCGTTGTCCCGCCAGTGTACTGCAGGAAGGCAACGTCATCGAGGCCGACATTCATGTCCTTCAATTGTCCTTCCTTGCCTTTCGCCAGCGCATCCTTGAAGGAAACGTGGCCGGGGAGGGACCAGTCTGGCACCATTTTCTTGACCCGGCGAACGACGAAATTGACGATATGGCCCTTCAGCCCGAGCATGTCGCCCATGCTGGCCACACAGACATGCTCGACCGGCGTGCGGCCGGCGATCTGTTCGAGGGTTGAGGCGAAATTCTCCAGGATGATGATCGCCTTGGCGCCGGAATCGCTGAGTTGGTGCTGCAATTCACGCGGCGTATACAGCGGGTTGACATTGACCACCGTATAGCCGGCCCTGAGGATGGCCGTCATCGCGACAGGGGTCTGCAGGATATTCGGCATCATCACGGCGACACGATCGCCCTTTTCGAGCCCGAGGCTCTGCAGCCAGACGCCGATCGCGCGCGAATAATTTCCGAGATCCTCATAGGAAATCGACTTGCCCATGCAGGAGAACGCCGGCCGGGAGGCGTATTTCCGGCAGCTGTCCTCTATCAGCGCTGCAACGGACGGATATGCGAAATCGCCGATTTCCGCCGGCGTGATATCCGCATAGGATTTTAGCCAGATACGTTCTTTCGCTGCAGTTGTATTCATGCCTCGCTCCCTCGATTGCTGGCCGGCGCTCCTCGTGCCGCCATTGACTCCGGATGCACTCCGCATCCGCCTCTCCCAGGCAATCTACTGCAGGGCATGGTGCGGGGCAACGTTTAGTTGACGTTTACGTCAACTGGGGAGTGGGGCACCGCTTCGCGTTGTGGCGAGTTCAGTCATTGCCCCAATTCATGATCGCCGAATAGCCTTCGCCGAGCACCTTGCCATCAATGTCGCCAATCGCCTTCTCGTCCTTGTCCGCATACGGCAGACCCATCAGAAGGCGGCGGATGAGATTGATGCGGGCCCGCCGCTTGTCATTGGAGCGCACGACCGTCCAGGGCGCCTGCGGCGTATGGGTTGCTTCAAGCATCTGGTTGCGCTTGTCTGTATAGTCCTGCCAGCGATCGAGGCTGGCGATATCCATTGGCGACAGCTTCCACACCTTCAACGGATCATGCCGGCGATCGTGAAACCGCTTGATCTGCATCTCGCGGCCGATATTCAGCCAGAACTTGAACAGGAATATTCCCGAATCCACGAGCATGCGTTCGAAGTTCGGCGTTTCCTCAAGGAAATGCGCATGTTCTTCCGGCGTGCAGAACCCCATCACCGGCTCAACGCCGGCCCGATTATACCAGGACCGGTCAAACAGGACGAATTCGCCACTGGTCGGGAAATGCTTGATGTAACGCTGGTAGTACCACTGTCCGCGCTCGGTCTCCGTCGGTTTCGGCAGGGCCACGACGCGTGCCGAACGCGGGTTCATGTACGCGCGTGTGGCGTTGATCGAGCCGCCCTTGCCGGCGGCATCGCGTCCCTCAAACAGCGCCATCACGCGATGGCCACTGGCGCCCAGCCAGGCCTGCACCTTGACGAGTTCGATCTGCAGGGTGCGAAGCGTATCCTCGTATTCATCCCGGTCGAGCTTCTTCTTGTAGGGATAACCGCCGGATCCGATCGCTTCGTCCTTGACCCAGTCGGGCAATTTCGGATCGTCGATATCGAGCGTGCGCTCCTTGCCGTCCACATTGATCGTCAGGCCGGCGGTTTTCGATGTGGCCATACGGTCGTGCTCCCCGCTGTCTGTTCCCGTTGCCGGCCTTGGTGAGGGCCTTCACGCTGCTGTCATGATCCGGATATTCACTTCACATGGTCAGGAGGCCATATCGGGATTGTGATTTCAAGCAGTTGCGGTAAAACAATCGACAGCAAGCAAGGGTTCCCAGTATGCCGGACAGCTTTGACGGTCCGCTTGTCGCGCGCCAGGCATTCTCCTTCCTGGCGGCGCTGGATACGCCGGTCATCGTTATCGACAGTGAAACTGCGGTGATCTTCGCGAACGCCGCGGCAGAAGAACATCTGGGCGCCTATCCGGCCAATGCCCTCCTGTCGGCGCGCATCCGCTCGCCGCAGATTCTCGATATGGTGGACCGCGTCATCGCCGACGGCGAGGCCCGCACCATGGAACATGCCGAGCGAGTGCCCGCCGAGCGCTGGTTCGAGATCCGCGTTGCGACGGTTCCGCCGGAGCCTGTCCCCGAGGCAGCGGACCGGACGGAAAAAGGCCTTCAAAACCGTGGGAAAACGTCCACAAGTCCGGGCCCTGAGACTGTAAAGTACTTCATTCTCAGTTTCCGGGACCTGACCGAGGCTCGGCGCATGGACCGCATGCGCACCGACTTCGTGGCCAACGCCTCGCATGAACTGCGCACCCCTCTGGCCTCGCTGATGGGTTTTGTCGAAACGATGCAGGGGCCGGCGCGGGGCGATCTCAAGGCGCAGGAGCGTTTCCTTGCGATCATGCTGGAACAGGCCTCGCGCATGGCGCGATTGATCGACGATCTCCTGTCACTTTCGCGCCTGGAAATGCGCGCCCACGTGCCTCTGCGCGACACGGTCGATCTCGGCGAAGTGGCATTGCATGTGGTCGACGCCCTGCGTCCGATGGCAGCCGAGATTGGCGTCGAGATCGCCTTGGCGGGTCCGGACGGCGACGCCACGGTCATCGGCGATCGCGACGAACTGATCCAGGTGCTCGAGAACCTCGTCGAGAATGCCTGCAAATACGGACAGAGCGGCGGGCGCGTCGACGTCCGTATCGTAGCCGGCGGTGCGGGCAGTTCCTCCGGCTCCACCGGACCCCTCGTCGAGGTGCAGGACTACGGCCCTGGCATCGAACGCCAGCACGTGCCGCGGCTGACCGAGCGTTTCTACCGGGCCGATGTCGGCGAAAGCCGCGCCAAGAAGGGCACTGGCCTTGGTCTTGCAATCGTCAAGCACATCCTCACCCGCCATCGCGCCCGGCTGATTGTCCGGTCGGAACCGGGCGAGGGATCGACCTTTGCTGTCAGATTTCCCGATGCGAATGCCGACACCCGTCCGGACGCTCGGTAGAAAAGCATTAAATTTCATATATTTGAACTGTCATAAAACAGTGTCTTACCTGTCATAAAACAGAATCCTGACGGGCCTAGAAAGAGCACGCAGTCAAGCGGTCAAGGCCGCTGCGCAGCGCTCAACAGCCGCTTTCGGGCGGTGTGCACTCGAAGGGTCTCAAGAGGACCCGAAACCCTAGCCCTCTACGGGAGAATTCAGATGAATACACTCAAGATTGCCGCCGCTACGCTCGCGGCTTCCGTCGCTCTTGCCGGCGCGGCTTCCGCCCGCGACCAGATCAAGACCGTCGGATCCTCCACCGTGTTCCCCTATACGCAGGCTGTCTCCGAGGAATTCGCCAACAAGACCGGCAACCCGGCTCCGGTCGTTGAATCGACGGGCACCGGCGGTGGCTTCAAGGCGTTCTGCGCCGGCATCGGCGAAGACCACGCCGACCTCACCGGCGCCTCGCGCGCCATCAAGGATTCGGAAAAGGAACTGTGCGCCGGCAATGGCGTGACGGACATCTCCGAGGCCCTGATCGGTTATGACGGCCTGTCGATCGCCCATGCCCGCTCCGCTCCCGACATGGACCTGACGGAAGAGCAGATTTTCCAGGCCCTCGCCGCCGAGCTTCCGGACGGCAATGGCGGCTTCATCGCCAACCCGAACAAGAAGTGGTCGGACATCGACGCTTCGCTGCCGGATTTCGAAATCACCGCCTTCGGCCCTCCGCCGACCTCCGGCACCCGCGACGCCTTCGTCGAACTCGTCATGCATGACGGCTGCAAGAACCTGCCCGGCATGGCCGAACTGGAAGAAACCGATGAGGACAAGTGGGAAGAAGTCTGCTCGCGCATGCGCCAGGACGGCCCGTTCGTCGAAGCCGGCGAGAACGACAATCTGATTGTCCAGCGGCTGGAATCCGATGCCAACGCCATCGGCATCTTCGGCTACTCGTTCCTGTACGAGAACGCCGACAAGCTCAAGCCGGTGGCAGTCAACGGCATCGAGCCGTCCTTCGACACCATTGCCGATGGCTCCTATCCGGTTGCTCGTCCGCTGTATTTCTACGTCAAGAACGCCCACCGCGATGTCATTCCGGGCATGAACGAGTTCCTCGAAGAGTACATGTCCGAGGAAGCGCTCGGGCCGGACGGCTATCTCGCCGAGCGCGGCCTGACCCCGCTTGACGACGAAAAGCGCCAGCAGGTTCAGAAGGCCGTTCTCGACGGTGAAATGATCGGCGGCTGATCGATCGACGGAAAAGTGGTCGCCCGGGATACGGGCGGCCATTCCTGATGTTTGGATGGTGCGATGACTGGCTTTTTGTTGATATTTCTCGCCGCTGCGGCAGTGATCGCTGCCCTTGTCGGTATCCGAAGAGCGCGGCGCGTCCGTGACTCGGCGGCGGTGAAAACCCATTCTCGCCCCATCTACCACGGCCTGAACGCCGCCATCTGGACCGGCGTGCCGGCGCTGATCTTTCTCATTCTCTGGGCTCTGTTCAAGGGGCCGATTATCGACATGCTGGTGCTGGCCTCCCATCCGGGTGCCGAGGCTCTGAGCGAGTCAGAGGCCGATCTCCTTCTCAGCGAAATCCGCCAGGTGGCCGCCGGCACGATCTTCAAGGAACCCACCCCCGAGGTTCGTGACGCCGCCGTTCATCTGCAGTTTCTTGAGAGCCTGGCGGTCTGGGCGCTGGTCGCCGTCGCCGCCGCACTGGCGGCGATCGGCGCCTATGTCGGCTTCCGTGTCGTCAAGACGCGTTTTCGGGCACGCCACAGCGTCGAGCGCTCGATCACCTGGTTCATGCTGTTTTCCTCGCTGGTTGCCATCCTGACGACAGCCGGCATCGTCGGCTCGCTTCTTTATGAAGCGCTGGCATTCTTCGCCAAGGTGCCGATTCAGGAGTTTCTGTTCGGTCTGCGCTGGGAGCCGCAGATTGCCATCCGCGCCGACCAGGTGGCCGGGCAGGGGGCTTTTGGCATGCTGCCGGTCCTCTTCGGCACATTCGTCATTTCGATGCTCGCAATGGCGGTGGCGATCCCGGTTGGCGTCTTCTCCGCAATTTATCTGACCGAGTATGCCGGCGCCCGCTTCCGCGCCGTCGTCAAGCCGCTGCTTGAGATTCTCGCCGGCATCCCGACCATCGTTTACGGCTTCTTTGCGGTGCTGACCGTCGCCCCCCTGATCCGCGACCTTGGTCAGAGCATTGGCATCAACGCCTCGCCCAACAGCGCCCTGGCGGCGGGCGGTGTCATGGGTGTCATGCTGATTCCCTTCATCTCCTCACTCTCCGATGATGCCTTCGCGGCCGTTCCGCGCGCCATCCGCGAGGGATCTTTTGCGCTGGGCGCCACCAAGGGGGAGACCATTCGCAAGGTCCTGCTCCCTGCCGCGCTTCCCGGCATCGTCGGCGGCATCCTGCTCGCTCTCAGCCGGGCGATCGGCGAGACGATGATTGTCGTGATGGCCGCCGGCCTGATCGCCAAGATCACCGCCAACCCGTTCGAATCCGTAACCACTGTCACCGTGCAGATCGTCACGCTCCTCATCGGCGACAGCGAATTCGACAATCCGAAGACGCTGGCGGCTTTCGCCCTCGGTCTCGTCCTGTTCATCATCACGCTCGGCCTGAACCTCATCGCCCTGCGCACGGTCCGCAAATACCGGGAGCAATACTGATGTCACAATCCGCCACCGCCGCCGCGCCTGGCCGCTCCCCGCAGGCACCGGTTCTGTGGAAATCGCAGGAAATGGCCGACCGCCGCAAGGCGCGCTACGCCGCCGACCGGCGGCTGCAGATGTACGGACTGGCCGGAATCATCTTCGCGCTCGGCTTCCTGGCGATTCTTCTGACAACGCTTGCCTTCACCGGCTACAAGGCCTTCGTGCAGACGACGGCCAGTGTCGAGATCAACCTTGCCGCCCAGGACATCGACCGCACCGATATCCGCGAAGCCAATTGGCGCAGCATCTTCCGCGACGCCGTGCGGCAGGAATTTCCTGATCTGTCGCGGGCCGAGGAGCGAGAATTCTTCAAGATTTTCACCTCGTCGGCACATTATCTCGTGCGCGACCGCGTCCTCGACAACCCGGCGCTGCTCGATGGAACCACAACCTTTCATATTCCTCTGGCTGATCCGCTCGATCAGTTTGCCAAGGGCGAAGTGAACCCCGATCTGCCCGAGGATCAGCGGCGGGTCAGCAATGCGCAGCTCGAACTCTACGAGGTGCTCGATGCGCGCGGCATGATTTCCCAGCCGTTCAACTGGGGCCTGTTCTTCAACGCCGATAGTCGCTTTCCCGAACTCGCAGGCCTTGCGGGAGCAATCTCCGGCTCATTCTGGGCGCTGCTCGTCTGTTTCCTGATTTCCTTCCCGGTCGGCATCGCCGCGGCCATCTATCTCGAGGAATTCGCGCCGAAGAACCGCTGGACCGACCTGATCGAGATCAACATCAACAATCTCGCCGCCGTACCGTCGGTGGTCTTCGGGATGCTCGGCCTCGCGGTATTCCTCGGATGGTTCGGCCTGCCCCGCTCGGCGCCCTTTGTCGGCGGCCTTGTCTTGTCGCTGATGACCTTGCCGACGCTGATCATCGTCACGCGTGCGTCGCTGAAATCCGTGCCGATGGCCATTCGCGAGGCGGCGCTCGGGGTTGGCGCTTCCAAGCATGAGGTGATCTTTCACCATGTTCTGCCCCTGGCCATGCCGACCGTGATGACAGGCACGATCATCGGACTGGCCCAGGCACTCGGAGAAACCGCGCCGCTGCTGCTGATCGGCATGAACGCCTTCATCACCAGTCCCCCGGACGGCATTTTCGAGGCATCCACGGCGCTGCCGACACAAATCTACATCTGGGCCGACAGTCCCGAACGCGGCTTCGTGGCACGCACATCTGCGGCAATCCTCGTCCTTCTGGGTTTCCTCGCATTGATGAATGCCATCGCCATCTTCCTGCGCCAGCGCTTTGAACGGCGCTGGTAATGGAAAAAGCCGGGACGCTATGAGAAACTCGACCCTACAATCCGAACAAGGAAGCACGGAGATGAACATAATGTCAGACGCAGCGGTCGAAGCCCGGCTTTCCACCCAGGAGGAGGAGCGGGACATCAAGATGCGTGCGCGCGGCGTCAGCGTATTCTATGGTCAGAAGCAGGCCCTGTTCGGCGTCGATCTCGAGATTCCCAGGCATGCGGTCATGGCGTTGATCGGACCGTCCGGCTGCGGCAAGTCGACCTTCATGCGCTGCCTCAACCGAATGAACGACACCATCGATTCCTGCCGCATTGTCGGCGACGTCACTCTCGACGCCGAGGACATCTACGATCCGGCAATCGATGTGGTCGAACTGCGCGCCCGTGTCGGCATGGTGTTTCAGAAGCCCAATCCTTTTCCAAAGTCGATCTACGAGAACGTCGCTTACGGCCCGCGCATCCATGGTCTGGTGCGCAACCGGCAGGAAACCGACGAAGTTGTCGAAAGAAGCCTCACGCGCGCCGGCCTGTTCAAGGAGGTCAAGGACCGCCTGCATGAGCCCGGCACCGGCCTTTCGGGTGGCCAGCAGCAACGCCTGTGCATCGCCCGCGCCATTGCCGTCAGCCCGGAAGTGATCTTGATGGACGAGCCGTGCTCGGCGCTTGATCCGATTGCCACGGCGACTGTCGAGGAACTGATCCACGAACTGCGCGAGAACTTCACCATTGTCATCGTCACGCATTCCATGCAGCAGGCAGCCCGCGTGTCCCAGCGCACGGCGATGTTCCACCTCGGCAATCTGGTCGAGGAAGCGGACACCGACAAGATCTTCACCAATCCCGAGGATCCGCTGACGCAGGATTACATCACCGGCCGCTTCGGCTGACCGTCTGGCGCCACGATCCCTTCAACCAGGAACAGAACCGATGCCCGCCACCCACACCGTGACCGCTTATGACGACGAACTGCGCTGGCTGATGCGCCGCATCTCGGAGATGGGCGGTCTTGCCGAGGGCATGGTCGCAGATTCTCTCAAGGCTTTGATTGAGGCCGATACCGCTCTCGCCCAACGCGTCATTTCTGAGGATGTGCTTTTAGACCGCGCCGAGCGCGAAATTTCCGAAAAAGCGGTTCTGGTGATCGCCAAGCGCCAGCCGATGGCCTCGGATCTGCGCGAGATCATCGGCTCCATTCGTATCGCCGCCGATCTCGAGCGCGTGGGCGATCTTGGCAAGAACATCGCCAAGCGGGTGATCGCCGTCCACACCATGGCGCAGCCGAAAAGCCTGGTGCGCGGCCTCGAACACCTGTCCGAACTGGCGTTGACGCAGCTCAAGGAGGTGCTCGATGCATTTTCGAGCAAATCCTCCGACCTCGCTGTCTCGATCCGCGAGCGCGATGACGAGATTGACGCGATCTACACCTCGCTGTTCCGCGAATTGCTGACCTACATGATGGAGGATCCGCGCAACATCACCGCCTGCACGCATCTTCTCTTTTGTGCAAAGAACATCGAACGCATCGGCGACCACGCCACCAACATCGCCGAGACCGTGTTCTATGTTGCCACCGGCGAGCAGCTCTCCGATGAGCGGCCAAAGGATGACGACACCGCCAATGTGATGGCGCCGCCGGTCGACGACTGATCATCGACACTCTGACGGAGAAAACCAGAAATGGCCATGGTCCCGCGCATCACGGTTGTCGAGGATGAAGAAGCACTCAGCGTTCTTCTGCGGTACAATCTCGAGGCCGAAGGATATGAGGTCGAAACCGTTGCCCGCGGCGACGAGGCGGAAATCCGGCTGCGTGAGCGCGTCCCGGATCTCTTGCTGCTCGACTGGATGCTGCCGGGCATTTCCGGCATCGAACTGTGCCGCCGCCTGCGCCTTCGGGACGAGACCGAGCGGTTGCCGATCATCATGCTAACGGCGCGCGGCGAGGAAAGCGAGCGCATCCGTGGCCTGTCGACCGGCGCCGACGATTATGTCGTCAAGCCGTTCTCGACGCCCGAGCTTCTGGCGCGTGTCCGCGCCATGCTGCGCCGGGCGCGGCCCGAGACCATCTCGACGCAACTGAAGGTCGGAGACATCGAGCTGGACCGGGAAACCCACCGCGTGCACCGGCGTGGCCGCGAGATCCGCCTCGGTCCGACCGAATTCCGGCTGCTCGAATTTCTGATGAGCGCACCGAACCGGGTCTATTCCCGGGCTCAGCTCCTGGACGGGGTCTGGGGCCATGATGTCTATGTCGACGAGCGCACCGTCGACGTGCATGTCGGGCGCCTGCGCAAGGCGCTGAACCTGTCCAACATGCGCGATGTCGTCCGCACGGTGCGCGGCGCCGGCTACGCCATCGACGGCTGAGATCCGACCGCAGCGGCGCTATCCAGCAGCCGCGTCCCCTGCATAAGAAAAATCCGGCGCCTCTTGCGAGGGCCGGATCAGGACGACTTACGGAATGCTGCGTGTGATCAGCGCGCCGTTACCGGCTGCGCTTGCGCTCGCTCGACGGTTGGAACGCCAGCTTGGCGTGATAGCCGCAATAGGGCGAGGATTCATCGGAGTCATTGCCGCAGAAATGAAAGTCGTCCTGCAGCGGATCACCATTTGGCCACTTGCAGGTCTTTTCCGTCAATTGCACCAGTTCCAGCCGCCGCGAGATCGGCACCACCACATCCTCGACTGGACGCGTATCGATGTGCTGATAGGCCACGACTTCCGTGTCGGCCTTCAGGGCGGTCGCACCCGACGAACGCCCAACGCTGCGGGTCGTCGTCCGTGACGCATAGTTCGGAGCGCGTGGCGTCGTCGCCGCCGGCCGTTTGGTCCGGACTTTCGCCTGACCACCGCTCTTGGCGCGCCCGGGCAGGTTCAGGCGATGAACCTTGCCGATCACGGCATTGCGGCTGACGCCTCCAAGTTGTGCAGCGATCTGGCTTGCGCTCAGCCCGTCTGCCCAAAGCTTTTTGAGCATTTCAACCCGTTCATCCGTCCAGTTCATCTTTTTTTCTCCATTCATCCCGAATAATCCATCTGGGATTGGCGGAATCATTCTTCGTGATCACGACAAGGCCGCAACCCGTTGCACGCTGATACTGCTTAAGTGACTAGCGTCCGCCCCGACATCTAGCTCTGAGAACCAACCTAGTGACCGCTTGACTCACTGACAAGAGTCAGCCGAATCGTCAGGATTCGATTTCTTGGTTTTCCCCAACTTACCGGGCAAGGCCACTTCGCCGACAGGCAAACGCCGATGCCGCGCTTCATGCCCGCCTTCTTTGGCGAAATTGAGATCAGTCTCGCACCGCCTGGTCCTGCGTCAAAGGACGGTGGAGAGAGCGCCATTGAAGGGGAAAACTTGGCCGGAAATCGAGAAGGAAACCAGCTGTCGCTGGGGGCCGCCCCGGCGTTGACTTTGAAAGGGGATGCGTAAATAGTGCCGGCGCGCCGCCTGCCAGGCGGCTTTTTTGATTTTGATCAGGCCGGGTTTCGAATGCAATTCGGGAACGCCCGGACCGGCGGTCCGGGCCCGGATGCCGGACAGGAGCACGATACCATGGCGAACACGGCGCCGCTTTTTACGACCTATAGCCGGACACCGCTGCGCTTCGAGCGCGGCGAGGGCGTCTGGCTGTTCGATGAAAAGGGCGCGCGCTATCTCGATTTCGCCGCCGGTATCGCCGTCAACTCGCTTGGCCATGCGCATCCGCATCTCGTCGCCGCCTTGACCGGGCAGGCGCAGAAGCTCTGGCATCTGTCCAACCTTTATGAAATTCCCGGGCAGGAGCGCCTGGCCGAACGGCTGGTGGCCGCGACCTTTGCCGACAGCGTCTTTTTTACCAATTCCGGGGCCGAGGCTCTGGAATGTGCGATCAAGACGGCGCGGCGGCATTTTTACGTCAACGGCCAGCCTGAGCGCGTGCGTATCATTACCATGGAGGGCGCCTTCCACGGCCGTACGCTGGCAACCATCGCCGCCGGCGGCCAGGCGAAATATCTCGAAGGGTTCGGCCCCAAGGCCGTCGGGTTCGATCAGGTTCCGTTCGGCGACATCGAGGCCCTGACCGCTGCCCTTGATGATACCGCGGCAGCCGTGCTCATCGAGCCGGTGCAGGGCGAGGGCGGCATCCGGCCGCTCGATCCCGATGTGTTGCGCCAGATCCGTGCTCTTTGCGATGACCACGGCGTGCTGCTGATCCTCGACGAGGTGCAGTCGGGCATCGGTCGCACCGGTCGCCTGTTCGCGCATGAATGGGCCGGTATCACGCCCGACCTGATGGCAATTGCCAAGGGCATCGGCGGCGGCTTTCCCCTGGGCGCCTGTCTTGCCACGGACGCGGCTGCAGACGGCATGACGCCGGGCACGCACGGCACTACTTTCGGCGGCAATCCGCTGGCCATGGCCGTCGGCAACGCCGTTCTCGACGTCGTACTGGCCGATGGATTTCTCGATCAGGTGCAAACCACCGGCAATGCGTTGTCGCAGGGATTGCTGTCGCTGAAGGAGCGCTATCCCGGCCTCATCGCCGATATACGCGGCACCGGCCTTATGCTCGGCATTCGCTGTGTCGGCAACAATGGCGAGATGGTGCAGGCCTTCCGCAATGAATCCCTTCTCACCGTCCCGGCCGGCGACAATGTCGTGCGGCTTTTGCCGCCACTGACGGTTACGGCTGAAGAAGCCCGTGACGCGTTGCGCCGTATGGAGGCGGCTCTCGAAATGATCGCTCCAATGGCCAAGACCAACTGAAGTGGACGTCCCGTCTCATGAACACATCCAGTCACCCCAGACACTTTCTCGATCTCTCGGCCGTTTCCGCCGCTGATCTGCGCAGCATGATCGATGCGGCCCGGACCGCAAAACAGGCCGAGAGCGGTCACGCCAAAGCCGCGCCACTGGCGGGCAAGACGCTGGCGATGATCTTCGAAAAGCCGTCCACCCGTACACGTGTTTCCTTTGATGTTGGCATGCGCCAGCTTGGCGGCGAGACGCTGTTTCTCTCGGGGACGGAAATGCAGCTCGGCCGGGCCGAGACCATCGCCGATACGGCGCGTGTCCTGTCACGTTATGTTGATGCGATCATGATCCGCACCCTCGACCATGCACGCATGTTGGAGATGGCGGAATACGCCACGGTTCCCGTGATCAACGCGCTGACCGATGACACCCATCCGTGTCAGGTGATGGCGGATGTCCTGACCTTTGAAGACCATCGCGGCTCGATACAGGGCAAGACGCTGGCCTGGACCGGCGATGGCAACAATGTCCTGCACTCGCTGATCGAGGGGGCCGCCCGCTTCGGCTATCACATGCAGATCGCCGTGCCGGAGGGCTCGGAGCCTGAGCAGCGCTTTATCGACTGGGCGCGCAACGAGGGTGGCACCGTCACGCTCGGTGCAGATCCGCAGGCTGCCGTCAAAGGCGCCGATTGTGTCATCACCGACACCTGGGTTTCGATGAACCAGGAACACCGCGCCCGCGGAAATAACGTCTTTCAGCCTTTTCAGGTCAATCAAGACCTGATGTCTCAGGCAGATCCCGAGGCGCTGTTCATGCACTGCCTGCCCGCTCACCGCGGCGAGGAAGTCACCGATGAAGTGATCGACGGTCCGCAATCGGTGGTTTTCGACGAGGCTGAGAATCGCCTGCATGCGCAAAAGGCCGTGCTGCGCTGGTGTCTTGGTGATCTTTAGCGTCGCTATGCGGGCCGCCGGGGCGGTTCCGCGCCAAGCGTGGCCGCAACCCTTGCAATGACATGGGCCCGGACCGACATATAGGCCCGCAGACACTCTGACGGCGGTTACAACATGACAGACAGCAATCTCAGCCTCGGCGATATCGGTTTCGCCGGCGACGACAATGTGGTGCCCTTCGAGGTTGCCGGGCTCGATGTGCGCGGTCGCGCCGTTCAGCTCGGCCCGATGCTCGATACCATACTCGGACGCCATGACTATCCTGAGCCGGTGGCTCGCCTGCTCGCTGAACTGATTACCCTGACGGTGCTTCTCGGCACCTCCCTGAAGTTCGAAGGCAAGCTGATCGCCCAGACCAAGGGAGATGGGCCGATCGATTTCGTCGTCGCCGATTTTTCGACGCCCGGCGATATGCGCGCCTATGCCCGCTATGACGAGGCCCGGCTCGAGGCAGCGATTGCCGAGGGTCACACCTCTCCGGCGCAGTTGCTCGGCAGTGGCATTCTCGCCTTTACCATTGACCAGGGCGCTTACATGCAGCGCTATCAGGGCATTGTCGAAATGACCGGCGGCAGCCTCGCTGAGATGGCGGAGACCTATTTCCGGCAGTCCGAGCAAATTCCGACCCTGTTGCGCATGGCCGTGGGCGAACTGTTCACGCCCGATGCAGATGGCAAGACACGGCGCCGCTGGCGGGCCGGCGGCATGGTCGTGCAGTTTTTGCCTTCCGCGCCGGAACGCATGCGCCAGAACGATCTTCCGGGTGGCGACGTTCCCGAAGGGGTGAGCGTGCCCACCCGGCCCGATGACGATGCGTGGGCCGAGGCGCGCGCTTTGGTCGAAACCATTGAGGCCGACGAACTGGCCGATCCCGAGGTTGGTTCGGAGCGGCTTCTCTACCGGTTGTTCAACGAGCATGGCGTGCGCGTTTTCCCGCCGACCGCGGTCGCTGACCGGTGTTCCTGTTCGCGCGACAAGCTGGCCGAAGTGCTGCAGAATTTCAGCGCCGAGGAAATCCGTGACAGCACCGAGGATGGCCGCATCTCGGTCGTTTGCGAATTCTGCTCGACCGCCTATGATTTCGATCCGGCGGAATTCTCGAATTCTCGCTGAACAGGACCGGCAACCGCGCCGCCCGAATAAGACAAAGGCAACAGACCATGGACATCAAACGCTGCGGCAGCCAACCCTCAGTGAATCCGCCGGCAGAATGGTTCACCGGGACGGTGCGCATGGATCCGCTGTTTCAGCCGGAGGCGCCCGCCCGCGCAGCAATAATGTCGGTGACCTTTGAACCCGGCGCCCGCACCGCCTGGCACACGCATCCGCTTGGCCAGACATTGATCGTCACGGCAGGCTGCGGCCGCGCCCAGCGCGAGGGCGGCGCGATCGAGGAAATCCGTCCTGGCGACGTGGTCGCTTTTGCGCCGGGCGAGAAACATTGGCATGGCGCAGGGCCGGACACCGCAATGACACATATTGCCGTGCACGAGGCGCTCGATGGCAAGACCGTCGATTGGTTTGAGCCGGTCAGTGATGCGGACTACGGCGCCGCCTGATCAGTTCAGGGTCCGCACGGTGCCGGGAATATCCAGCGAAAATGCTGGGATTTCGACATCGAACAATTCGCCGTCTTCTGACTGCATCTGGTAGCAGCCCACCATCATGCCCGAGGGCGCATCAAGCGGGCATCCCGAACTGTACTCGTAGCTGTCGCCAGGGCCAAGAACCGGCTGCTCGCCGACCACGCCCGGTCCACGCACCTCATCGACCACGCCGTTTTCGTCCGTGATGCGCCAATAGCGGCTGCACAACTGCACCAGGGCATCCGACTGGTTGACGATGACGATGCGATATCCCCAGACATAGCGTCCTTCCTCGGGGTCTGACTGGTCCTCGAGAAAATAGGGTTCGACGGTGATTTCGATGCCGCGGGTGACCGCGCGATACATGGCACTCTTCCGCTTACAGGATTAAAACCTCTAGCCGAGGCCTGTATCATGACGCAAGGGCCACCGTCTCGTGAAGCTTGCCCGCAGGGAAGAAGGACAAGCGTGAGCCAAGGCACGGCATCGCTCACGCGAATGTGGCTGGCACCGCGCGGCCGCCCGTTCTATGGCCAATGCAACGTAGGCTCTATGGCTAATGCAACGACGGCCCTATGGCCATTGCGACGAACGCCGCTGGCCGCAAGCAGAAGGACTAAGATGCTCGACGGCGCCTTGAAACATCGTATCGATCCGCTGCTCACGCGCGCGGCCACCGTGTTGCATCGATACGGCATCACCGCCAATGCCGTCACCCTGATCGCGTTTCTTGTCGGGCTTGCGGCGGCCGCCCTTATCGCGCTGGGCCATCCATTGCTTGGCCTTGCGCTGTTGCTTGCAAGCCGCCTCGGCGACGGGATCGACGGCGCTCTGGCACGGCTGACGCGTCCGACCGACTTTGGCGGCCTGATCGACATCGTGTTCGATTTCGCGTTCTACGGTGTTATTCCGCTGGCCTTCATCCTGCACGACCCCGAGGCCAATGCGATCGCCGGCGCCCTGCTTCTGCTGGCCTTCTACATCAATGGCGCAAGCTTCCTCGCCTATGCGGCGATTGCCGAAAAACGCGGCCAGCGCACCGAGGCGCGCGGACGCAAGTCCTTCTACTTCACCACCGGGCTGGCGGAGGCGACGGAAACCTACCTGGCTTTCGCGATTTTCTGCCTGTGGCCGCAGCATTTTCCCGTCACGGCCGGCATCTTCGCGCTGATTTGCCTCTACACCGCAGCGGCCCGCCTCGTTCTGGCGCATCGCGCCTTCGCAAAGCCCACTTCAGACCTTTGACAGGGCAACGCTCAGATCCTCGATCAGATCATCGACATCTTCGAGACCGACCGACAGGCGCAATAGTCCCGGCCCGATGCCCAGCTCAGTGCGAATGTCCTCGCTGAGATTCTTGTGTGTCGTCGTCGCCGGGTGGGTGATCAGGCTTTTCGCATCGCCGAGATTGTTGGAAATGCGAATGATCTCCAGCGCATTCTGCAGCGCATAGGCCGCCGCTTTGCCGCCTTTCAACTCGAATGCGACCATGGTCGAGCCGGCCTGCATCTGTCGGGCGCAGATCGCCGCCTGCGGATGATCGTTGCGGCCGGGATAGATGACACGCGCGATTTTTGCTTCATCGGCCAATATGTCAGCGATGCGTCCGGCACTGGTGGTCTGTTGCGCAACGCGCAGAGGCAACGTCTCGAGGCCCTTGAGCAAAGTCCAGGCGTTGAATGGCGACATTGACGGGCCGGTGTGACGAAAATAATCGTGAAGATGTTCATCGATCCAGTCTTTCGAAGACAAGATGATCCCGCCCAGGCAGCGCCCTTGGCCGTCAATGTGTTTGGTTGCCGAATAGGCGACCACATCGGCGCCGAGCTCCAGCGGTCGCTGCCACAGTGGCGTCGCAAACACATTGTCGACCACGAGCGTCGCACCGGCCTGTCGTGACAACGCGGCGACAGCGGCGATATCGACCACCTCGAGGGTCGGGTTCGTCGGGCTTTCAAGGAACAGAACCCGCGTATTCGGCCGGATCGCTTGTTCCCAGGCGCTGAGATCGCGCCCGTCGACGAACGTCACCTCGATGCCGTAGCGCGGCATCAGTTGTTCAACCACCCAGCGGCAGGAGCCGAACAGGGCGCGCGCTGAGACAACGTGATCGCCCGCCTGCAACTGACACATCAACGCAGCGCTAACCGCCGCCATTCCGGAGGCTGTAGCGCGGGCATCTTCCGCGCCCTCGAGCAGACACATGCGCTTTTCGAACATTTCGGTGGTCGGATTGGCGTAGCGCGAGTAGATGAAACCCGGCTCTTCACCCTTGAAACGCGCTTCCGCGGCCTCGGCGCTGTCATAGACGAAGCCTTGTGTCAGATACAGGGCTTCAGAGGTCTCGCCGTAGGCGCTGCGCGCCGTACCGCCATGCACCAGTTGCGTTGCGGCTTTCAATTTGCGTGTGGTCATCGTTCCAGCGTCCAATAAAAAACCGGCTGCCAAGATGCCAGCCGGTGCTCGAACGCCCGACCTTTTAGCAACTTGTTTAACATGGCTGCAAGCCGGTCGGCCAAATCACCATGGGATAAAATGGCTTTATACTCCGGCGGCGCTTGCGTCAAATGCACCCCGTCGGCAAGACAAGAACCACGATAATCGGGAGCGCACACAAACGGGGGCGGCTGCCATGACGAGAACCACAGGTATCCTGACCGACGAGGCGATCCGCAAACTTCATGCCGATGGTGCGCTTGCCTGTTTGACGCCGTTCGACGAAGATCAGGTGCAGCCTGCCAGTCTCGATCTCCGTCTGGGCGCGGTCGCGCATCGGGTGCGCGCCAGCTTCCTGCCCGGCCCCGACCACACCGTGCACCAGAAGCTCGAGCGCCTTGCCATGCATCGCATCGATCTGAGCGAAGGCGCCGTCCTCGAGACCGGTTGTGTCTACATGATCGAACTGCACGAGGCTTTGACTTTGCCGGAGGCGATCTCCGCCTCGACCAATCCGAAAAGTTCAACCGGGCGGCTCGACATCTTCACCCGTGTCCTGACCGATTTCGGGCAGGAGTTCGACCAGATCCGGTCCGGTTATCACGGGCCCCTGTGGCTCGAGGTGAGCCCGCGCACGTTTCCGATCGTCGTGCGCAGCGGATCGCGCCTGTCGCAGATCCGTTTCCGTGCCGGGGGCAGTCTCCTCGAAGAGGACGAATTGCGCCGCCTGCACGACAGCGAGACCCTGATCGCCGCCGATCATCCGAATGTCTCCGGCAATGGCATCGCCCTGTCGATTGATCTTGAAGGCGCCGGACCGGGACACCTGGTCGGCTATCGCGGCAAGCATCACACCGCCCTGATCGACGTCGACCGCAAGAATGCCTACGAGATCGAGGATTTCTGGGAGCCGCTCTACAATCCCGGCACGGCCGAACTGGTTCTGGATCCCGATGAGTTCTACATTCTGGTCTCGCGCGAGGCGGTGCATGTGCCGCCGCTCTATGCCGCCGAGATGACGCCGTTTGATCCGCTGGTCGGAGAATTTCGCGTCCATTATGCCGGTTTTTTCGATCCCGGTTTTGGCCATGCGCCCGCCGGCGGCACCGGCAGCCGTGCGGTTCTTGAGGTGCGCTCGCACGAAGTGCCGTTCATCCTCGAACATGGCCAGATCGTCGGCCGCCTCGTCTATGAACATATGCAGGCGCAGCCGCAGATGCTTTATGGCAGCGGCCTGGCTTCGAACTACCAGGCGCAGGGGCTGAAGCTGTCCAAGCATTTTCGCGCCGCCCGGTAGCCCGCTTGCGGTGCAGCCTTACGAGCCCGAATGCCGGCCGTCCCTGACAGCCTCGAGCACCTCCGCCGTCAGCGCGCCGAACAGCGGCTGCCCCGACGTCAGTTGATAGCTGTCGGACGGGCCGCGAAAATTCATTTCCAGAAAGACCGGCTCGCCAGACGCCGAAATGGCGATATCCCAGGATATCAGATCGAAATGAAAGACCTGGCGGTGCAGATCGCAGGCGAACTGACAGGCGGCGGCATGGCCCGGCACCGGCGGCGCGGTGGCAAACACATAGCCCGTATTCGGATGCGCGCGATAGCCATTGCCGCAAAAGTCGAACGCGATCTCTCGGAAGCGGCCATCGGCATCAATGCCGCAGCCCAATCCTCCGCGTGACAGATTGTCGGTCACCTGTCCGTTGCATCCGACACGCAGGAACGAGACGAGCTTGTGAATGCGACCCTGCCAGCGCAGCGTGACGATCCTGAGCGTATTCAGCGATTGCGGGTGGATTGCGGCAATCTGGTCGTGTTGGATGATCCGCTCCTGGATCAGATAGTCGGTGCCGTAGAGCTGCTCCAGGTCGCTGAGCCCGCATGTCTGTCCGTCGATTACCGGCTTTCCTGCCACAATGCTCAGACTGCGGATACCAACGCCATTGTCGGTCCGGCTGCCCTTGATGATCAATGGCCGTCCCTCGAGCGCTGCCAGATGCGAAAGGATGTCCTGCCGCTGCAAGACGGTCGTCCCGGAGAAATAGCTGCCTTGGATCCTTCGCAAGGGTGTCGACGGGCGCCTGTCGGTTTTCACCAGAACGTCGCTGAGATTCTTGTCGCGGTATGCGGGCCGCAAAGGCAGGTCGTTTAAATGCGGCAAGATCGCGTCCGCATAGATTTGCGCCGGGATGAACCGGACATCCTGAAGGCCCGTTCCGCGTGCAAATGCCAGATGCCAGACCCGGGTGACCTCGTGGCCGAAATGCGCTCGCCAGTACCGGTCGATATCCTTTAGAAAATCCTGATACTGCGGGTCACGAAGCAGGGGCTTCGCCGCCTGCAGCATGTCGATCTGGCGGACGGTCCGGCGCGCTCGCCGGTGGTGCCGCAACCTTATTCTCCAGGCCCGCAGTCGCCCCCGTGTCGTGCGCAGCGCGCTCTTCAACTGCCGCGAGTTCACCGCTTCGCCTTCACATGCTTCTGATCGAACCTGCTCCGCAGCGATGCCAGCGATGCTGCGAGCGTGACTGGTGCTCCTTGCCGAGGCAGTAGCCCATTCCTTCAAGTTGCTGGGAGATCATGCTACGTCCTTCGCAGGCTTTCAGCGTTGCGGGATCATCGCCTGAGCCGCCTTGACACAATTCGCTGAACATGTGCCATCGTTCGATGATGTCGCCGATCCGTTCTCCGGCCAGTACAACGCCGGGTGTTCCGTCCGCGGACGAATGTGGAACCGAAACAAGCATCGACATTACGCTGGTGACCGCAAGCGCCGTAAGCCGCATGATAGCCGTCCTCATTTATCTCGCCCTCGAACGGCAATCTAGCCGATCGCGCGGATGTGTCCACTAATGGCCGGCAGCGCGGTTATCTCGCGCTAAAAAACGGGGCGTCTGCATAGGCAGTCTGTCCGGTGCAGTCCCGCACCGTTAGCGATTGCCGTCCGTGCACGGGCCGTGGTATCGAGGCGACACGCGGGTGTAGCTCAATGGTAGAGCAGCAGCTTCCCAAGCTGACGACGAGGGTTCGATTCCCTTCACCCGCTCCAGCCAGCTCCTGAAAAATTTGTGGATTGCCGCGACAATGTCGCAGCGCCTCTGCCTCAGTCCAAGGTTGCCAGCAGCGCCGCCATCAGGCGCCCGCGTTCGGCAAGGCTTTCGGTGACGATATGCTCTTCCAGCGTGTGCGGCCCGTCCCCGCGCGCCCCCAGCCCGTCCAGCGTTGGCACGCCGAGGGCACCGGTGAAATTGCCATCCGAACCACCACCTGAAACCTCGAAGGGGAGATCGAAACCGAGATCCGCCGCCAGTCCCTTGGCCGTTTCATAGACCGCCCAGGAGGCCGCTGTTTTTTCCCAGACCGGCCGCACGACGCTCTGCTCGACCTTGACCATCGAGCCGGCGCCCTTCGGCTTCAAGCCATGCATGCGTTCGATCGCACGCTCAAGCACCGCATGGGTCGTGGCCGACACGAGCACTTCGGCATGGCACGTGGTTGCCACGCAATTGGCCCATTCGCCGCCCCGGACCACTCCAACGCTGAAGCCGCTCTCCTTGTCGGTCATGGCTTCGATGGCGATGATCTGTTGCGCCATCTCTCGGATGGCGGAGACGCCTTCCGACAAGCGCAAGCCGGCATGGCTGGGCTGCCCCACCGTGGTGATGCGAAAGCGGGCAATGGCGTACCGCCCGGTAACGACGCCACCATTACGCCGCGCCGGTTCCGGCACCAGAACAAAGCGATGTCTGCGCGCTTCCGCCTCGATCAGCGCCCGCGTGCTCGGGCTGCCGACCTCCTCGTCGCTGGTAAACATCACCGTGATGGGAAGCGGCGTATCAATTCCGGCGCGCTGCAACTGCCGGATGGCCTCAAGCGAAAGAAAATTTCCGGCCTTCATGTCGAGGATGCCGGGGCCGTAGCATCGATCTTTCTCCTCGCGGAAAGGGAAATGCGCGATGGTGCCGACCGGGTGAACCGTATCCATGTGCCCGAGAACCAGGATGCCCGGCGCGCCACGCCGGCTATGCGGCAAGGTGGCCTTGACGCAGTCGCCATAGCCCCCGTGCCCGGGGAGACGTTGCAGATCGGCACCGAGCATGGCCAGATCGCGGCTGGCGACGTCCATCATGCGGTTGACGGCATCAGCATCGTAGGTGGGACTTTCCTGATCGACCCAGCGCTTGAGATCTGCGGCCATGGCTCCGCTGTCAAAAGGCAAATCGCGGGCGTTGAACAGCGTTCTGGAGGAAATTTTCGGCATTTGCGTATCGCTCTGCAATGTGTACAAATCGTTGGTAGCGTACAATGAGCATCACAGCCTCGTCAAACGCAGGGAGACGACAATGGCACCAAGGGAGGAAGGCACCCCGTCGACACCGCAGACGAGTACGAAGAAGAGCGCTGCGGGGGCGGGCGATCGTCTATTCGTCGATGCTCTTGCGCGGGGGATGAGCGTGCTGGAGGCATTCGCCGATCACCCAGAGCCCATGTCCCTGGCGCGGATTGCAACCCTGACCCAGCTCGACAAGAGCGGCGTGCAGCGGCTTGTCCACACCTTCGTGCAGCTGGGTTATCTGGAGAAGGGTCCCGGGGGCGTCGTGCCGGGCCGCAAGCTGCTCGAGCGGTCCTTCGACTATTTGCGCTCCAACCCGCTCGTGCATCGTGCCGTGCCGATCATCGCCGATCTGCGCAGAACGGTTAAGGAGCGCGTTGATCTCAGTCTTTTCGATGATTTGTCAATGCTTTACGTCATTCGAATGCAAAGCAAGCGGGACACTTTCTATGCCCATCTGATCGGCCGGCGGGTGCCGACTTACTGCACCTCCGGTGGCCGTGCGGTCCTCAGTCATTTGCCGGATGACGAGGTGCTTGACCTGCTGCAACGCTCGAACCGGCGCAAGCTGACGCCGCACACGACGACACAGATCGACGACATTCTGCGCCATGTCGAAGCGGTACGGGCGAGCGGCTATTCGCTGGCTATTGAAGAGGTGCTGGTGGGCGAGATCGCGGTCGCCGCGGCCGTGCTCGATGGGGCCGGGCGACCGGTTGGGGCGATCCATGTGGCCGGTTCTCTCGCCGAATGGCAACCCGATGAATTCGTATCGCGCGCCGGACCTCTGGTTTCCGCCGCCGCGGCCGGACTTCGACAGTCCTGAAGACCGTCGAGAACAACCAGTTCCCGAAACCGAGCGACAAACCAGCCGCTTGACAGCGCGATAACCGCCGCCCTATCATAAATTGCAGTGCGATCGTATCGATGTGCAATACGAACGGAGATGGAATGACTTCTACCGGCACCCCGGCTGAGGCGAGCGACAATTCTCTGCTGCGCGTGGAGGGGCTTTCCTATGACTATGCCGGGATGGGTGCTGTCGAAGATTGCACGCTGGATATTCCCCGCGGCGGTATCGCAGCGCTGATCGGTGGCAACGGCGCCGGCAAGAGCACCAGCGTCAAGATGATCGCCGGCGCGCTCAGGCCGCGCAGCGGCCGGGTCTCTTTCGACGGGCACGACATTACCGGCATGCCGGCGCACCAGATCGTTGACCGCGGCCTGGCCCTGGTCCCGGAAGGAAGGCTGGTCTTCCAGCATCTCAGTGTTCACGAAAACCTTCTGCTCGCCGGGCATGTGGCGCGAGCGCGCACGGCCTGCAAGCAGAACATCGAGCGCGTCTTTGACCTGTTTCCCCGTCTCCGCGAGCGGCGCCAGCAAAATGCCGGCTCTCTTTCGGGCGGCGAGCAGCAGATGCTGGCAATCGGACGCGGGCTGATGACCATGCCGCGCTTGCTGATCCTTGACGAGCCGTCGCTGGGCCTGAGCCCGATCCTGGTCGGTTCGATCTTCTCGCTCGTCAAACGCCTGAACGAGGACGGCATCAGCGTTCTACTCGTCGAACAGAACGTGCACCAGACGCTGGCCATCGCGGACTACGCCTACGTGCTCGAAAAAGGTCGGATCGTCCAACAGGGAGAGGGGCGCAGACTCCTCGACGATCCGAAAGTGAAGGAAGCCTATCTGGGGCTGGCCTGACGCCGGCCCGATCAAGGGGAGAATACACATGGACAGACGCAATTTTCTCGCAACAAGCGGTGCGCTCGCTCTGAGCTCCACCCTGCCACGCATGGCATTCGCACAGGACAACACCATCACCTTCGGCGGCTCCATACCGATGACCGGCGGAGCAGCAGAGACCGGGCTCAACGTTCTCAACGGTTATCGCTGTGCCGTGAAGTACATCAATGAGGAAATGGGAGGCGCCGAGATCGGCGGCGAAAAGTACCAGCTGGCGCTGAACCTTTTCGACGATGCCAGCGACCCCTCCCGTGCCACCACCCTCATTCAGAGTCAGGTCGATGAAGGCATCGACTTCTTCCTCGGCTCTTTCGGTTCGAGCATCGTGCTGCCGACATGCGCCATCACCGAGGCGGCCGGACGCATCATGGTTCAGGCTGGCGGTGGCTCCGACCTGATCTTCACCCAGGGCCGCGAGCGCGTGTTCGGCATCTTCCCGCGCGCTTCGAAACAGTTCGTCTCTTCGGTCAACATGTTCACCTCGCTTGATCCGAAGGTGGAGACGGTCAGCATCCTCTATACCAACAACGCCTTCTCGAAGTTCCAGGCCGAGGGCGCGCGCACCAGCCTGGAAGAGGCTGGGATCAAGGTGCTTGATTTCATCGCCCTGCCGGCCCAGGTCAACGATGTCTCCAACGTCCTGACAACGATCCGTGAAAACACGCCGGACGTGCTGGTCTGCACCACCCATGACGAGCCCTCGATCCTGATCGCCCGGCAGATGGTGGCGACCAACACCAATGTGCCGATGCTCTACCAGACGCTCGGCCCGCAGACGGCCGGCTACCGCGATGCGCTCGGCAACTACGCCAACGGTGTCGTCACCCAGGCCTACTGGTCCGAGCGCGCGCCCTATTCCGGCGATTACTTCGGGTCGGCAGCGGACTTCGCCAAGTACTACAACGCAAACTTCGAACGCGAACTGACCTATCACATGGCCAGCGGCGCGGCGTGCATCGTGTCCTACGTGCAGGCGGCAAAGAATGCCGGCACGCTTGAGGTGGGCGCGGTTCGCGATGCCCTGGCGGCCCTCGACTTCGAGTGCTTCTATGGCCAGATCCGCTTCACCGAGGATGGCGACGGCGATGCGGCATTGCTTGGTCCGCTTCTCATCCAGCGCCAGGACGGCGAGATGGAAGTCATCGCGCCGGCCGAAGGCGCGTCGGCCGAGCCGATCTACCCGGCCCCGACCTGGGAAGAACGGGCCTGACCCCACGATCCCCTGCCGGCGGCCTTGGCCGCCGGCAGCTCCACCAATGCCCACCCGGCGATACCATCCGCCCTGAAAAGGTCTTTGCATGAGCGCCTTGCCCATTCTCGAACTCGGTCCCGATCCGCGCGAGCGCGGTCGGGTGCATGGCGAAAGCCTGGCCGATGCCGTCCGGGCCAATGTCGAAACCTATCTGGCGCGCTTTGCCGAAGCCGGCGCCAGCCGTTCCGATGTCATGCAGCAGGCCGAGGCGTGGCTGGGCTGCATCCGCCGCGAGAACGTCGAATATGCCGAGGAGATGGAGGGAATTGCCGAAGCCTCCAATATTCCGCTGGTCGAAGTGGCAATGCTCAATGCGCGCTACGAAATCACCTATCTGGCCTTCGGTTCGGAAGCATCGGCGGTCAACCAGAAGCTCGAGCAGGAAGGCTGCACCTCATTTGGCCTGATGCCGGAAGCGTCCGCCTCGGGCCACACGCTGCTGTGCCAGAACTGGGACTGGCTGCAGCAGGTCAGGGGCCGCACATTTATTCAGCGGGTGACGCGCGGCGGCGCGCCAGGCAATGGCAAGCCGGATTTCATCGGCTTCAGCGAGGCCGGCATTGTCGGCTCCAAAATGGGCGTCAATGCCGCCGGGATCGGACTTTGCGTCAACGGTCTGGTCAGCGGTGAGGATGGCACCACCGGCATGCGCAAGCCCTTCCATGTTCGCTGCCGCGAAATTCTCGATGCCTGGCGCTTTGACCAGGCCCTGTTGCCGATCGTGCAGACCGATCGTACGGCGTCCAGCAACTTCCTGATCGGCCACGCCGACGGCGAGATCATCGATATCGAGGCCACGCCGCGTCACTGTGCCTATATCCATCCCACCGATGGTCTTGTCGTGCATGCCAATCACCTGGTTCGCGAAAACCGCACCACATCGGAGATGGAGCGTATCGCTCCCAATTCGCTGTATCGCGGTGCACGGGTCGATCGTCACCTGCGCCGCGACATTGGCAAGATCGGTCTGCCCGAGATCAAGGCAGCGATCACCGATCATTTCTCCTGGCCGGCCGCCGTATGCCGCCACGCCGATGAAGCGCTGCCGCGTGCCAAGCGCGTGATCACTGTGGCGGCAATCGTCATCGATCTCAACGAGCGCGTGCTGTACGCCACGGACGGGCCCCCTTGCGAGGCCGAGTTGCAGGCTTTCCCACTCGAACCTGGCGCCGTCCGTTCCGACGCCGCTTGAGAGGAGTTTTTCCATGGACGACATGACACCCATCTCCTGGCCGAATGGCGCGCGCTGCGCCGTCATGCTGACCTTCGATTTCGATGCGGAAACACTTTGGCTGTCGCGGGATCCGGACAATGCGCGGCGTCCCGGGGTGCTGTCGCAGGGCATTTATGGCGCCAGGACAGGGGTGCCGAAAATACTGGAACTGCTGCGGGAAGAGGATTTGAAGGGGACCTTCTTCGTGCCCGGGTGGACGGCCGACAAGTACCAGGACCGGATGGAAGCCATTGCCGCCGGCGGACATGAAATCGGGCATCATGGCTATCTGCATGAATGGATCGATCCGGACTATCCGGACAAGGAACGCGAGGCACTCGAGAAAGGGCTGGAGTCCTTGCAAAGGACCGTTGGCGTCAAGCCGAAAGGCTACCGCTCTCCGGCCGGCGAGACGTCCGGGAACATGATCGGCCTGCTGCAGGAATACGGCTTCCTTTATGACAGTTCGCTGATGGACCATATCAGCCCCTATCGCCATACGCTCGATGACGGCTCACGCGGCCCGGTCGAACTGCCATGGCACTGGAGTCTCGACGACGCGCCCTACGCTCTTTTCGCGATCAAGACTCCGCGCCCGATTTTCACCAATGAACACATTCTGAGCGTCTGGAAGGAAGAGTTCAGCGAAATCTATCGCTGGGGCGGACTCGTCAATATCGTCACCCATCCGCAAATCATCGGCCGGCCATCGCGGCTGGCCATGCTGCGTGAATTCATCGCCTTCGTGCGGCGTCACCCGGATGTCTGGTTTGCCACCGGATCGGAAGTGGCATCGGCCTGGGCCGGGCTGGAAGGCGCGTAGGATCCGAAATGTTTCTTTTCCTTCAAACCACGTTGAACGGACTGGTGCTCGGCGGGCTCTATTCGCTCGCCGCAGTGGGGTTTTCGCTGATCTTCGGCGTCCTCGGCATCGTCAATCTGACGCATGGCATCTTCGTCGTGGCCGGCGCGTTCGGCGCGCTGGTGCTCTACAACGAGTTCGGGCTCGACCCGCTGCTGGCCATGCTGCCGGTCGGCATCGTGCTGTTTGCGGTTGGCTATATTTATCAGCGCACGGTCATCCACTGGGCAATTTCGCGTGCTTCTCTGGTGGCCTCCCTGGTCGTGACCTTCGGGGTGGCGATGATCGGGCGCAATCTGATGCAGTTGACCTTCGGTCCCGACGCGCATTCGATCACTCCGAGCTACAGTTTCAGCAGCCTGACCTTCGGACCCCTGCAGATCGATGTGGTGCGCGTGGTGGCGCTTGGCGCGAGCCTCGTTCTGCTGTTGCTGCTGGCGCTGGTGCTCGCCAAGACGCATTTCGGCCGTGCCGTCCGCGCCACGGCGCAGCAGCCGCTGGCAGCGGAGCTTTCCGGCCTTAACGTGCAACGCCTGCATGGCCTGACCTTCGGCATCAGCGCCGCCTTGGCCGGTGCATCCGGTGCGATCATCGGCATTGTCCAGCCCTTCACGCCCGCCAGCGAGGTCGCCTGGACCCTGAACGCGTTCATCGTGGTGGTGCTCGGAGGCATCGGAAGCCCCGCCGGGGCTCTGGTCGGCGGTATCCTGCTCGGGCTCATCAATGCTTACACCGCTCAGTATATCGGTCCGTCACTGACCCAGGCGGCAATGTTCCTGGTGCTTGTTTTGATGCTCCTTCTCCGCCCGAACGGACTTTTGGGCAATGCTTTCGGGGAAAGCCGATGAACCGGTCCCTTGCCATCATTGCAGCACTGGCCGCCCTCATTGTCATTGCGGTGTTGCCGCTCTGGATGCCACCTTTTTACACCCGTGTTGTCCAGCTCTTCTTCTTCTCCGCGGCGCTCGCCACGGCCTGGAACATTCTGGGCGGATACACCGGCTATTGGAGCTTCGGTCACACCGTCTTCATCGGCATCGGCGCCTTCGCCTCGGCGCATCTTGTCACCCATCTCGGCCCGTTCGGATCCGGGCCATGGTCAATGGTTGTTCCCGTCTTGCTGTCGGGACTGATCTGCGGCCTGTTTGCAGCTATCCTCGCCTATCCGATCCTGCGGTTGCGCGGCATCTATTTCGCCATTGCGATGCTGGGCGTCGGTCAGGTGGTCGGTGAACTGGTCACCAACATTTCCTGGTTCCAGGGGGGCGTCGGCGTGTTTCTCGCAGCACCCGTCCCGCAAGGCATGCCGCCGGAGCAGTTTTTCTACTATCTCTTCGCAGGGTTGCTGATCTTGTGTCTGGCGGTCTCGTTCTGGGTGCGCCATTCTCGTTTCGGTTATGCGTTGCTGGCGATCCGCGAGGACGAGGATACGGCAATGATGCTTGGCGTGGCCACCGAGCGCTACAAGATCGCCGCCTTCGTGATGTCGGCGGTCCTCGTCGGACTTCTTGGCGCCGTCTACGGCTACACGGTTGGCTACTTCACCACCTCCAGCGTGTTCCGGCTCGACTTCTCGCTGAACATGATCGTGTTCTGTCTGATCGGCGGCATCGGCACGCTGTTCGGCCCCGTCATTGGCACGGCGGTGATGCTGTTGCTGACGCAGGTGCTGCTCTCCGGCTTCCTCGACATCCACCTCCTGATCACCGGCGTGATCGTGGTGGCCATCATCCTGATCATGCCGGGAGGCATACTCGGAGCGCTGCGCCCGAAAAGGCGCGCCAGCGCCAGCAAGGCAGAGCCCGCCGCGAAGGTGCAGTCATGAGCAAGACAATTTTATCAGGCCGTGCGGTTACCAAGAAGTTCCGCGGACTGACGGCGATCGAAGACGTCGAGTTCGACATCCCGGAAGGCGCCATCTACGGTCTCATCGGACCCAACGGCGCCGGCAAGTCGACCTTGTTCAACCTGATCACCGGCTACTATGCGCTGACCAGCGGCGAGATTCGTTTTTTCGACAGGGATCTGGCTTCGCTGCCGACCTATCGGCGCAACCAGGCAGGTATCGCTCGCGCCTTTCAGATTTCCAAGCCATTCCCGGCCCTGACAGTGCGCGAGAATGTGCGTGTCGGCGCCATGTTCGGTAAGCCGGAGCGCACCAATTTTGACATCGTGACGGATGAGGCCCTGTCCATTGCCGGCATCACCGAGCTCGCCGACCGGACAGCGGAAGGTCTGACGGTGGGCGCGCTGCGCAAGCTGGAGATTGCCCGCGCCGTGGCGACGCGGCCAAAGCTGTTGCTGGCCGACGAGCCGTGTGCTGGCCTCAATCCCACCGAAACCGAGGAAATGGTGCAATGCCTGCGTAATGTGCGCGAGCGTGGCACCACCGTCTGGCTGGTTGAACACGATATGCGGGCGGTGACCAGCATTTGCGACCGCATCATCGTCATCGATGCCGGACGCAAGATCGCCGAGGGAACACCGCGCGAGGTGGTCAACAATCCCAAGGTCATCGCCGCCTATCTGGGAACGCCCGTCGAAGACGGCAACTGAGACGACATGCTGCGCGGTAGGATATCCAGCCTGACAGTCCCGATACGCGGCGTCATCCGGCACCAGACCAGCCTCACGCTCCTGCAAGGCGCAGGCGCATGACGTTGTCATTTGAAAGCGATCTGCCGCCCAGCGAAGCCATCGACGCGGCGCCGTTGTTGCGCGGCATCGTCGATTGGGTCGAGATGGAAACTCCGAGCGACCGTCCGGACCTGATCGACGTGCTGCTCGACAGTGTCGAGGCGAGCTTCGAAGGCCTGCCGGTGCAGCGCCGCCGCGTTCCCGGACGCGATGGCTGTGGCGGACAACTGATCCTGCGCTACGCTCCGGCCGGTGTCTCTGGCGCGCCGCTGCTGTTCATGGGGCATGTCGATACCGTCTGGGATGCCGGCACCCTGGCCGAGCGACCGGTGCGGCGCGAGGGAGATCAGGTCTTTGGGCCTGGCATTTTCGACATGAAGGCCGGCTCCTATCTTGCCACCGAAACGGTGCGTCGCATCGCGGCTGCCGGCCTGATACCGCCCCGGCCAATCATCGTCTATCTCAATGCAGACGAGGAAATTGGCAGCCTGACCTCGCGTGACACGATCGAAGAGCTTGCTCGGGAGGCCGCCCTGGTTCTGGTCCCCGAACCGTCCGTCGGCGCAGCCGGCACGGTGGTGACGGCGCGCAAGGGATGGGCCCGGTTCTCGCTGGTCGCCCAAGGGGTCTCCGCGCATGCCGGTGGCAATCTCGCCGACGGGCGCAGCGCCATTCGAGAAATCGCCCAGCATATTCTGCAGATCGAGAGCCTCAACGACACCGAACCCGCAGCCAGCTTCAATGTCGGAACGGTGGCCGGCGGAACACGGGCCAATGTCGTGCCGGATCATGCGGCCATTGAAATCGATATGCGGGTTGAGGACATGCCGACGGCCGAGCGTCTGATTGCTGAAATGCTCGATCGTCGCGCCGTCGGCAAGGATATCGCGCTGCACGTCTCAGGCGGGTTGAACCGCCCGCCCTTCGTGCGCTCTCCCGCCGTACATCGGCTCTATGAAGCCACCTGTGCGCTGGCGAAATATCTGAAATTGCCGATGGCCGAAGCCTCGCGCGGCGGCGTCTCGGACGGGAATTTTGCCGCGGCGCTTGGAAAGCCCGTGCTCGATGGTCTCGGTTGCAGCGGTGGCGGCGCGCATGCGCTGCACGAACATATTCTCGTCTCGACCATCGCCCCGCGCGCCGCCTTGATGCATGCAATGGCAATGTCGAAAACGTTTCAAACCCTTGCCGTCGACTGAGCGGCAAAGACGATCAGGAGCACCATCTTGCCAACCTCCCTGTTTTCCCCCCTCCGCCTGAAAAAGCTTGAGCTTGAAAACCGCATTGTCGTCTCGCCGATGTGCCAGTACAGCGCCGAGGATGGCAGCGCCACCGACTGGCATCTGCAGCATCTGGGCACGCTCAGCGCATCCGGCGCCGGACTTTTGGTGGTCGAAGCGACCGCCGTGTCGGCCGAGGGTCGGATCTCGCACGGCGATCTCGGTCTGTATTCCGACGCCAACGAACAAGCGCTCGGCCGCGTGGTCGCCCATTGCCGGGCGCATGGCGATGCGCGCCTTGGCATCCAGATCGGCCATGCCGGACGCAAGGCTTCCGCACAGCGGCCCTGGGAAGGCGGTGGTCCACTTGGCAGCGATGAACAGCCGTGGGAGACGATCGCTCCCTCAGCACAGCCGTTTGCCGATGGCTGGCATACGCCGCGGGCTATGACGAGCGCGGATCTCGACCGCATCCGTGATGCCCATGTTTCCGCCGCGCGCCGCGCTCTGCGACTTGGCTTCGACGCGTTGGAGGTGCATGCAGCACATGGCTATCTTATGCACGAATTCTTCTCGCCAATTGCCAATCATCGTGAGGACGAGTTTGGCGGCAGCCTTGCAGCGCGCATGCGCTATCCGCTGCTCGTGATCAAGGCGGTACGGGAGGTCTGGCCGGACGACCGGCCGCTGGGCGTGCGGATCACGGGGCGTGATTGGGTGGATGGCGGCATCACCCTTGAAGACGCCTGCGCCTTTGCCGTGCAACTGAAGGCCGTTGGTGTCGATTTCGTTTGTGTGTCGAGCGGCGGAATTTCGGCCACGGCGCGGCCCGAGGTCTTTCCGGGCTATCAATTGGCCATGGCCGAAGCGGTGCGCCAGGCCTCAGGCCTTGCGACACGCGCTGTCGGGCTCATTGCCACGCCGCAGCAGGCCGAAGAGGCGGTGAGTTCCGGCCAGGCAGACATGGTGGCTCTCGGACGCGCCTTTCTCGACAACCCGCACTGGGGCTGGCTGGCTGCGCGGGCGCTTGGCGCCGAGGTCGCAAGACCTGTCCAGTACCAGCGTGCCGCGCCGGCCGTCTGGCCCGGGGCCGACTTCGGAAACTCCTAGCCAGGCGATCTGGCCAGCCTGGCGGTTCCCGAAGAACCGCGCTCGTGGCCAACCTGACCCTCTAGCCGGGCTGTTGACTGCCGTTCTTATCGGCCGCATCCGGCGTGTCATCCTGACGCGCCGGATGCGGCGTCTTGGACCAGTGGTGTGGCCGCCACAGCAATTCTCCGATCGCAGTCCAGGCGGATGCCGACATCGCCAGCCAGTAAAGCGGCACCATCGGGATGCGCCGCCACCCGATTCCCTGGCGCTCGACCGATGTCAGTTGATTGCCAAGCAGCCAGAAACTGAGATAGCTGCCGAGAATATTGAAGACATCGACAGCCAACAGCGTGCTGCGCAGCGGATCGAAGGCCACCCCGACCCAATGTTGCACCAATACCCCACCGACCAGCAGATACATCAGCGGATGCGCCAGGGCCGAGATCAGCATGCCGCCGATGATGACCTGCATCATCACAGAACCGGATACGCCAAAGCATGCCGACAGGCGCAGCGGTTGCCGCAACAGGACGAGCCAGGTCTGGGCCCAGCCTTTCAGCCAGCGGCTGCGCTGTTTCATCCAGACTCCGAGCGTCTCGGGGGCCGCTTCAATTGTCGCGAAATGCGCCGCCTGCGTTCGGTAGCCGGCCATGCTGAGACGAAAGCCGACATCCGCATCCTCCGTGACATTATAGGGATCCCAGCCACCTATGGCGATCAGCGTCGCCGTGCGGAAATGATTTGACGTACCGCCCAGGGGAATCGGCAGACGGCAACGCGACAGGATGGGAACCACACCGCGAAACCAGCCGCCGTATTCCAGAGCAAACAACGCGGTAAGCCAGTTCCTGCGGTAATTGGCAACGGCCAGCGGCGCCTGAACGCAGCCGAGCGTCTCATCGCCCTTCTGGAAGAGCGTCCAGGCCTCAAGCAATTGCGCCGGCGCCGGGACGTCCTCGGCATCATAAATTGTCAGAAACTCACCCCGAGCGCCCGCCAAGGCATATTGCAAGGCCTTTGGCTTGGTGGCCGGCCCGTGCGGCGGTACGAGGACGATCTCGTATTGCGGTCCGCGGGCATGCGCCTTGAGAGCCGCGATCGTCGCTTCGTCGTCGCTTTCGCAGACGAACTTGATGTCCAGGCGGCTCTTGGGCCAGTGCAATTGTGCAAGCCCGCGCGTCAGTTGCGGCACCATTGCCGCCTCATCCTTCAGAGCCACAAGGATGGTGTAAACCGGCAGGCCGGGCGGCAGGCAATTGCCAAGGTCCGGTCGCGGCGGCCGCCGTCCGACAATGGCTGCCGTCAGACGCAATCCATTCGACACCAGGAAGAAAACCGTCAGTGCCAGATGCGCGCCCAGCAGGCTTGCCCGCGGCCAGAACAGCACCGCAGCCAGCACACCCCATTGCAGCAGACCCAGCACATAGGCCTGCCCACCCGACACGACGTCGCGGGCACTGGCGCGCCGATGCTGCTCATGCAGCGCACCGGTGGTCATGCGAATGCGCTCGCCTTCACCAGCCTGCCAGACGGCCCGGCGGATGACGTCGGGCGCCGCCACCGCCAATCGCCTTTTGATGTTCGGGTGCACCAGCACGCGATTTTTTTCACGCGCGAAATCGCGTGCGGTTGGCGTGATGACCGTCAGGACCTCCCCATCCACCACGGCCCGCACCGGCCCGTTCCGGCGCAAAAGGATGTCGGCATGGCGGTTGACGAGCAGGCTGTCGGGCTCGATATGCTCGAGATGACGAACACCGAGTTGCTGTGCGCACCAACGGTAATAGACATCGGGGTCGAGGGTCCCGGCGGCCAGCAATTCGGCTTCGACGCTCGTGCCATTGTACTGCGCTGCGCGCGCGGCAGCGCAGATGGCCGGTTTACCCAGGCCGCAGCTCTTGAAGAGATGAACCTCCTCCTCAAGGGCCGGGTCAGAACCGGCGTCGGAAGCAAAATCGCTCACCAACCGCAGATGCGCGCGGCTTGCTCCGGCAGACGGGACGGTGGGCACTGGCTTGTTTGGCGCCATGACTCTGCTACACACCAAGAGGGAAGGGGAGACGTACAACCGTGATGGTAGCAGAAGCTGCAAATGGGGCATCCCTGCCATTGAGGGGGGAAAGCGGCCCGTTCCGGTGGGTGAGTGCATTTTTATGCCTTCTTATGCTCGTCACACCGCTTGCGGCCGCGCCGCAAATCCCCAACTACGTCGATCCGGATGAGCGCCTCAGCGCCCCTGAACTGTCGACGCGAACGCGGCTTCGCTTTCTCACCACCGTTGATTTTCCACCGTTCAATTTTCTCGATCAGTCGCAGCGGCTTGCCGGTTTCAACGTCGATCTGGCGCGCGCCATCTGCGAGGTGCTCGAGGCTCTCGAAGTCTGCCAGATTCAGGCGCTTCCCTGGACCGAATTGGAACTGGCGCTCACCAGCGGCCAGGGTGAAGCCATCATAGCCGGCACCGCTGTCACCGCCGAGACGCGCAATTCCTTTCGCTTCACCCGCCCGTATCTCGAGCTGCCGGCGCGCTTTGTCGTCCCTGACAAAATGCAGAGTGCCGACGCTGAGGTCATCATGGCGCTGGATGGCAAACGGGTCGGTGTCATCGCCGGCTCGGCGCATGAGGCGATGTTGCGCAGCTGGTTTCCGGCGTTGCGGCCCGTCACCTTCGAGCGCCTCCAATGGGCGCATGATGCCTTGCGCGAGGACAATGTCGATGCGCTTTTCGCAGATGGCGTGCAATTGTCCTTCTGGCTGCAAAGCCGTGCTGCGGCGGGCTGCTGCCGCTTCCTTGGCGGGCCTTATCGTTCCGCGCACTTCCTTGGCGAGGGTCTCGCCATCGCCGTTGCCCCTGAAGACAAGGAGCTGGCCGCCGCATTCGACCATGCCCTGTGGCAGCTCAACCGCAATGGACGCTTTGCCGAACTCTATCTGCGATGGTTCCCTGCCGGATTGTACTAACGCGCCCGGTGCCGGAACGGCAGCAGCAGCGACCACCACAATTGCATCGGCTCCTTCCCGCGCCATTCCTTCAGCCCGACCTCGATATCTCTCTCTCCCCGCCGCGGTCGTGCCGTATAAGTGGCAAACAGGCGATCCCAGAACGAAAAGTTGAAGCCGTAATTGCTGTCGGTCTCGCGCCGATCCGTGGAATGATGGGTGCGGTGCATGTCGGGCGTGACGATCACCAGGCGCAGCACTCTGTCAACGGATGGCGGCAGGTAGAGATTGGCATGGTTGAACATCGCCGCTCCGTTCAAAACGATCTCGAACAAAAGGACAGCAATGGGCGGGGCACCCAGCGCGATGATGATGGCTGCTTTCCAGACCATCGACAGGACGATTTCGAGTGGATGGAAGCGGAGCGCCGTCGTCAGATCGATCCCGGTATCCGCATGGTGCATCTGGTGGATGCGCCACAAGAGGGACCATTTGTGACTTGCCAGATGCTCGAGCCAGATAACGAAATCGAGTACCACAAAGGCGATGAGGCCAGCCAGCCAGCCGGGCAGGGCGAGATGCGCAAACAGGCCGATCTGAGCCTCCTGCGCCCACAGCGCGGTACCGACGGCCGCCAGCGGGAAGACCAGACGCAAGGCCAGCGACGACAGAAGAACGATCGACAGATTGGTAAACCAGCGCCGCGATTTCAATGCGCCCGCCAGTTCCGCCCGTTCAAGCCGAGGTGCCGCCAGTTCGAGCACCGTCAGGGCCAGGAAGATGGTGGCAAAGGCGCCCAGGCGCGCAAGCGGCTCGCTGAAGCCGAATAGTGAAAGCTCGTCCATGCTGTTCCTCATTGACCATGCAAAGCGCACCGTCTCGCCACATCATCTTGAGGCAAAGTCACCATCGTTCCAGACACGAAACGGTGATGTCAGGTCGGCGCCGGCAGTCAGGCGTGCCGGAAACGGGCCATCGCGCCACGCTCGATCGCCGCGCAGGTCAGCTTGTCGAGAC
Organism: Neohoeflea coraliihabitans; assembly: GCF_019334345.1. GTDB lineage: Bacteria > Pseudomonadota > Alphaproteobacteria > Rhizobiales > Rhizobiaceae > Pseudohoeflea > Pseudohoeflea coraliihabitans. The sequence goes on along the minus strand of NZ_JAHWQX010000002.1, from coordinate 699,358 downwards.
CCAGGCGGTCACGCAGCAGCTGCAGGAGCCGGATTTCCTCCTGCTGGATGTTGTAGTCAGCAGCGGCGATTTCGACCGCCAGCGCATAGGCCGTATCGATCAGCCGGTGCGGCACCGTGTCACGGATCACCTCGAGCACGATGTCCAACCCTTCCGGACCCTCGAGCAGCCGGGCGCAATCGCGACAGACATCGACCAGACGGTTCTCGTCAAAACCCTTGAAGACGGGCAGGAACTGCACCAGCCGGCCGATTCGCGCCATTTCCGCATCGTTCATCGCCGTATCGACGGCAGACATCATGACCATCAGATAGATCAGGGCTTCCTGCGGGGTGACTTGCTTGGACATGCTGACCTTCCGGATCTTTGCGGGTGATCAGACAATAGGTATTCGCAGGCCGGGCCACAAGACCAGGCCAGGTGCCCGGGACATAGAGTCCGCGCAAAACCCCTGCAATTGCGGTGCGGCCACGCAGCTACTGGCTGGCCCACACGATGCGCGCCATCCAGTCGATCTCGCTGGGCTTGAAGCTCCGGTTTGGATGATCGGGATTGAGGGAAGTCAGTTCGATGCCCCGCGGCCCGTTGCGTTGCAGCACCTTGGCCATCACCTCGCCCTCGCGCGAGCGCACCACGACACGATCGCCGCGCCGCACCTGCGCACCCGGTTCGACAATCAGGATGTCGCCATCCCGGTATAACGGCATCATGCTGTCGCCCTGCACCTCAAGCGCGTAGACGCCGGTCCCGGCCGATGGATGCGCCGGAAAATCCACCATGTCCCAGCCCTGGCCGGCCGGGAAACCGCCATCGTCGAAAAACCCGCCGGCACCGGCCTGAGCAAAGCCCAGCAGCGGAATGGAACTTTGCTGCGGCGGAAAGAGCCCGTGCGGGATAAGGTCTTCGCTCTCCGGCATCTTGCCTGTCTCAGCCTGTTTTCCCTCTCCCGCCGACCGTTCTGCGTCAGCATGATCGTGCGCTGCCGCTCCGTTAAGCTCGAAAAAGGCGTCCAGGGAACTGCCGGTGGCCTGCAGCACCTTGGACAGCGATTCCGTTGACGGCCACCGGGCCCGACCGTCACTGCCACAGCGCTTCGATTTGTTGAAAGATGTCGGATCAAGTCCGGCGCGCCGCGCCAGACCGGAAGCGGTCAGCCCGTGCGATGCCGCCAGTCTGTCGATCGCCTCCCAGATGCGGTCATGCGAAAGCATCGTGATGTCCGTTGTTGTCATTCGAAGCGCCATACTAGCCGAATGCACACGCCATCGTAAAGGCCAATAGGAAAATTGTCCTCGAAAATCACCGCCAGCACCGGGTCCGCTTTATCGCGACAAGCGACCTCAGGAGGGCACTCGAAAGGCCGCTCTGCCGCTCGCCAAGGCCGCATCGAGATGTTCGATACGATCCTGACCCCAGAACGGCTCGCCCTGATAGACGTAAGCTGGCACGCCAACGACGTCCGCTTCCACCGCCTCCTGTGAGTTGCGGTCCCGAATATCTTTGATGCGTTCGGTTTTCGCCTCGGCAAGCGCAGGGACCGGATCGAAACCACACTGCGACAGGTAGGAGGCGAGCACGGCCTCATCGGCGACATTGTCCTCTTCGGCCCACACGCCGGCCAGCACCTTGCCGACAAAATAACGTGGATCCTGGCCATCTTGATGCAATGCGATGGCCACGCAATCGGCCAGCGATGCGTCGACGGGGAAGTGCTTCGGTTTCGGATTCAGCGGCACATTGCGAAAACTGGCCAGGCGCTGCAGTTCAATCAATCGCAAGCGCTGCCGCACAGCTGGCCGTTCCTGGAGCGGCTTGGCCCCCGAAACCTCCCAGATGCGCGCCAGATTGACCGGCTTGAAACGCAATTCGGCCTTGTGCCGCTCCGCAACGTCGCAGATCAGGCGATGACCGAGATAGGTGAAGGGGGAGGCGCTGTAGAAGTAATAATCGATGGCCGCCATATGGAACTCCCAGGGCAATGTCTCGCAGCAGATTGCGCCTTGCGGCGCGCACTGGCAAGCCGGCCGCGGCAACCGGCCCGAATGTCGGCTTTCCCCCATGGAAAACGGGCCCGAAGGCCCGTCATTTCCCAAGGCGATCCGGCGACCCCCCTAGGCGGCCACCTTTTGGCTGCCATAGGGGTCGAACCGCTCGTAGAAGGTCTGACCCTTTTCCGCCATCTCGACGAGCAGCTTCGGTGCCTTGAACTGCTTGCCATATTTCCGTTGCAGACGCTTGCACAACGCGACGAAATCAGCGGCGCCCATCTCGTCGATATACGACAGCGCGCCGCCGGTGTAAGGCGCAAATCCGAAGCCGAGAATGGTGCCAACGTCAGCCTCGCGGGGGTCAGTGACGATGCCTTCCTCCATGGTGCGGGCCGCTTCCAGCGCGATGGTGACCAGAAAGCGAGCCTTCAGTTCCTCGATCGAGATGGCATCGGCATCCTGCTGCGGATAAAGGGTCTTCAGCTGCGGCCACAGGTGCTTCTTCGCCGGCTTCTCCGGATAATCATAAAAGCCCTTGCCGTTCTTGCGCCCGAGCCGGCCTTCCTTTTCGACCATGGTCTCGATGAGTTCGAGATGGCCCGGATCGACCGCCTTGTCGCCGAGATCGGCAATGGCGGCACGCATGATCTTCAGGTTGAGGTCAATTGCCACCTCGTCGCTGAGCGACAACGGGCCGACCGGCATGCCGGCCATTTTCGCCGCGTTCTCGATCATCGCCGGCGGCACGCCTTCGATCAGCATGTTGTAGGCTTCGTTCATGTAGCGCAGCACGCAGCGATTGACGAAGAAGCCGCGCGTGTCGTTGACGACAATCGGCGTCTTTCTGATCGCCGCCACATAGTCCAGCGCCACGGCAAGCGCCTTGTCCGAGGTCCGCCGCCCGAGGATGATCTCGGTCAGCATCATCTTGTCGACCGGCGAGAAGAAATGAATGCCGATGAAATTCTTCGCCCGCTTGGAGTTTTTCGCAAGGCCGCTGATCGGCAGCGTCGAGGTATTCGAGGCATAGATACAGGAGGGCCGGATATGCGCCTCGACCGCCTCGGTCACGGCTTTCTTGATCTCGCGGTCCTCAAACACCGCCTCAATCACCAGATCGACGTCACTGAGATCGGCATAGTCGGTCGACGGCGTGATCAGCGACAGCAGCTTCTCGCCGGCCTCCTTGCTCGTCTTGCCGCGCTGCACGCCCTTTTTGACGAGGTTCTCCGAATAGGCCTTGCCCTTTTCGGCTGCCGCCATCTCGCGATCGATCAGCACCACCGGCAAGCCGGCCTTGGCCGTGACATAGGCAATGCCGGCACCCATGAAGCCGGCACCGACAACCCCGATCTTGCGCAGTTTCGTCGGCTTGACGTCATCGGGACGGCGCGCGCCCTTGTTCAATTCCTGCAGCGAGATGAACAGCGAGCGGATCATCGCCCGCGCTTCCGGCGTTTGCAGGATATGCGCGAAATAGCGTTGCTCGATTCTCAGGCCGAGATCGATCGGCACCTGCAGACCTTCAAAGACCGATTTCAGAATGGCAGTTGCCGCCGGGTAGTTGCCTTGCGTCTCGCGCCTGAGGATCGCCGAGGCGGCCGGCCACAATTGCGCGCCCTGCTTCGACCAGACGGGACCGCCGGGTGCCTTGAAGCCCTTTTCGTCCCAGGGCTGCACCGGCTTGAGGCCGTCGCGGATCATCGCCTTGGCCGTTTCGACCAGCTTCTTCGGCTCGGCGATCTCGTGGATCAGCCCCATCGCCTTGGCGCGCTTCGGATCAAGCGACTGACCGGTGGTCATCATCTGCAACGCATCCTGTGCGTTGGTCAGGCGTGGCACACGCTGCGTGCCGCCGGCGCCCGGGAAAATGCCAACCTTGACTTCCGGCAGTGCCATCTTGACCGACGGCGCATCGGCCGCGACCCGGCCGTGGCAGGCCAGCGACAATTCAAACGCGCCGCCCATGCAGGTGCCGTTGATCGCCGAGACCCACGGTTTGCCGCAGGTTTCGATCTTGCGGTACAGCCAGGTCATACGGCCGACCAGATCAAAGATGATCTGCTGCGCCGCCTCCGGGTCCTTGGCCATTTCCTTCTTGGCGGTCTCGAACATGGCCGTGATCATCGTCAGATCGGCACCGCCCGAGAAGCTTGATTTGCCGGAGGTGAAGACAACACCCTTGATGTCGTCCGCTGCCACAACCCGGTCGGTCATCGCATCGAGTTCCTCGAGAACCTCAAGCGTGAACACGTTCATCGACCTGTCGGGCATGTCCCACGTGATCAGCGCAATACCGTCGGCGTCAGTCTCGAATGAAAAGTTGGTGTAATCGGTCATGTAACTTTCTCCTCGCTCAGACGCGTTCGATGATCGTAGCCGTGCCCATGCCGGCACCAATGCACAAGGTGACGAGGGCCGTGTTGAGATCGCGGCGTTCAAGCTCATCAAGAACAGTGCCGAGGATCATCGCTCCAGTGGCTCCGAGGGGGTGCCCCATGGCAATGGCGCCACCATTGACATTAATCTTGTCGGACGGAATGTCGAAGGCTTGGCAATAGCGCAGCACCACCGCCGCGAAGGCCTCGTTCAGCTCGAACAGATCGATATCTGTCAGCTTCATACGGGCATTCTTCAGGAGCTTCTCGGTGACATCGACCGGCCCGGTCAGCATCAGCGCCGGGTCGGAGCCGATATTGGCAAAGGCCTTGATGCGCGCCCGTGGGGTCAGTCCCATCTTCTTGCCGCCGCGCTTCGAGCCGAGCAGAACCACCCCGGCGCCATCGACGATGCCTGATGAGTTGCCGGCATGGTGGACGTGATTGAGCGTCTCGACCTCCGGATGCGCCTGGATTGCGACAGCGCCGAAGCCGCCCATTTCCGCCGGCATCTGAAACGATGCGTTGAGGCTGGCGAGATTTTGCATGTCGGTGCCGGGCCGCATGTGCTCGTCACGGGCGAGAATGGTCAGACCGTTGACATCCGTTACCGGCACGACTGACTTGTCGAAATAGCCCTTTTCCCAGGCCTTGGCAGCCCGCTTCTGGCTCTCGACCGCATAAGCGTCGACATCATCGCGCGAGAAGCCGTATTTGGTGGCGATCAGATCGGCCGAAACACCCTGCGGCATGAAGTAGGATGGCAGATTGACCGAGGGATCCATGAACCATGCGCCGCCTTGTGCGCCGATGCCGATGCGCGACATGGATTCAACGCCGCCGGCAATGACGATATCGTCGGCGCCCTGGGCAATCTTGGCCGCCCCGAAATTGACCGCATCAAGGCCGGACGCGCAGAAGCGGTTGATCTGCATGCCTGGCGCCTCGGTGGCATAGCCCGCTTCGAAAACCGCGGCACGGGCGATGTCACCGCCGGCCTCGCCGACCGCGTCAACGCAGCCGAGAATGACGTCATCCACCTTGTCCGTCGGTAGCTCGTTGCGTTCGCGCAGGGCATCGAGCACGCCAGCGGCGAGCCGCACCGACGGTACCTCGTGCAGGCTGCCATCCTTCTTGCCGCGGCCGCGCGGCGTGCGCACATGATCGAAAATGAAAGCGTCTGGCATGGGAACTCCCTTGACTGTCGGTTCTTTGCCGCTCGCCGCGGTGTCGGGCGACCGGAGATTGGTTTGACTTGGCCTGCGCCTGTCAGAGGCTGCGGGCGATCAGCAGTTTCATAATCTCGTTGGTGCCGCCGTAGATCCGCTGAACGCGCGCGTCCCGGAACATGCGGGCGATCGGATATTCGTTCATATAGCCGTAGCCGCCGTGCAGCTGCACGCATTCGTCGACCACCTTGCATTGCAGATCGGTCGTCAGATACTTGACCATCGAGGCCGTCGCCGCATCCAGCTCGCCTTTCAGATGCAGGTCGACGCAATGATTGACGAACACCCGCGCCATATGGGCTTCGCTCTTCAGTTCGGCAAGCTTGAACTGGGTGTTCTGAAAATCCATCACCGCCTTGCCGAACGCCTTGCGTTCCTTGACATAGGCAATGGTTTCGGCGAGCGCCCGCTCGATCATTGCGATGGCCTGATTGCCGATCAGCAAGCGCTCCTGTGGCAATTCCGTCATCAGCTGGATAAATCCCTGGCCTTCTTCGGAGCCGAGCAGATTGGCTGTCGGAATGCGCACATCATCGAAAAACAGTTCCGACGTGTCATTGGCCTTCAGGCCAACCTTGTCGAGGTTGCGGCCGCGCCGGAAACCTTCCACCTCGTCGGTTTCGACGATCATCAGCGACGTGCCCTTGGCGCCCAGTGACGGATCGGTCTTTGCGACAACGATGATCAGATTGGCGTGCTGGCCGTTCGTGATGAACGTCTTCGAGCCATTGAGAACATAATGGTTGCCGTCCTTCTTGGCGGTTGTCTTGACGCCCTGAAGATCCGATCCCGCACCCGGTTCCGTCATCGCGATAGCGCCGATCAACTCGCCCGTGGCCATGCGCGGCAGCCAGTTGCGTTTCTGCTCCTCGGAGCCGAAATGCAGGATGTACGGGGCCACGATGGCATTGTGCAAGGCAATGCCGAAACCATCGACGCCGACATGCCCGAGCGCTTCCGTGATGGCTGCCTCATGCGCGTAGGTGCCGCCTGAACCGCCGAACTCTTCCGGCATCGAGGCGCAAAGCAGCCCCGCGGCACCGGCGGCTTCCCAGGCGCTGCGGTCGACCATTTCCTGCTTTTCGAAGCGCTCGTAGTCCGGCTCGATCTCCGCCTGAAGCCAGCGATTGGCCATATCCGAAAGCATGACGACATCGTCATCCATCCACATCGGCTGTGGTACACCAAGAACATCTTGTGGCCGTGTCATTGTCTCGATCCTCCATCGAGGGGTGCAGTCCGCATCAATGCTGCGGCAAGAGCTGCAACCAGGCGTCAGAGCCGCGCTTAAAACGCCTCGGCTTTCAGCGCCATCATCGATTCAGCGCCGGTTTCGATCCTGGCGCGCCGCAGGGCCGTTTCCGGCAGCACACGCTGCATGAAGAACCGTGCCGTGGTCAGCTTGTTCTCGTAGAATGCGGCCTTCTCACCGGCGCCTTCGGCCAGTTTGTCGCTGGCTGCCTTGGCCATCAGACCCCACATGTAGCCGAGCACAACGAGACCGAACAGATGCATGAAATCTGTCGAAGCAGCCCCGGCATTGTCGGGATCTTTCATGCCGTTTTCCATCAGCCACATCGATGAAGCCTGCAGATCACCAAGACCCTTCTTGATCGCCTTGGTATGCGGGGTCATCGCTTCGTCGCCGCGATTGGCCTCGCAGAAATCGCCGATCTCCTTGAACAGCGCCATCACTGCACGGCCATTGTTCATGCCCAGCTTGCGGCCAACAAGATCAAGCGCCTGGATACCATTGGCCCCTTCGTAGATCATGGCGATACGCGCGTCGCGGACATACTGGCTCATGCCCCATTCCTCGATGTAGCCGTGCCCGCCATAGATTTGTTGCGCCATCACCGCGTGATCAAATCCGCGGTCGGTCAGCACGCCCTTGACCACCGGGGTCACCAGCCCGAGAATATCGTCTGCCGCCTGTGCATCACCCTCGTCTTCCGAGCGATGCGCGATGTCCGATTTCAGTGCCGTCCACAACAGGAAGGCCCGGCCCGCTTCGTTGAACGAGCGGATGGTCATGAGTGTGCGCCGCACATCGGGATGCACGATGATCGGATCGGCCTTCTGCTCGGGAGCCTTCGCCCCGGACAGCGCCCGCCCTTGCAGACGTTCGCGCGCATATTCGGCGGCATTCTGATAAGCGACCTCGGAAACCGCCTGACCTTGCAGACCCACTCCGAGGCGCGCCTCGTTCATCATCACGAACATCGCCCGCAGCCCGGCGTTCTCGCCACCGATCAGATAGCCTGTCGCTTCGTCATAATTCATCACGCATGTCGAATTGCCGTGAATGCCCATCTTTTCTTCAAGAGAACCGCAAGTCACGCCATTGCGATCCCCCGGCGCGCCATTGTCGTCGAGGACGAACTTCGGCACGATGAACAGCGAAATCCCCTTGGTGCCTTCCGGGGCACCTTCGATGCGGGCCAGCACCAGATGGATGATGTTGTCAGCCATGTCGTGTTCGCCGGCGGAAATGAAGATCTTCTGTCCTGAGATCTTGTAGCTGCCGTCACCATTCGGCGTGGCCTTGGTGCGCAGAAGACCGAGATCGGTGCCGCAATGCGGTTCCGTCAGGTTCATCGTGCCGGTCCATTCGCCCTCGATCATTTTTGGCAGATACGCCGACTTCTGATCGTCGGTGCCATGCACCTGAATTGCGGCGATGGCGCCCTGGGTCAGGCCGGGATACATCATCAGCGACATGTTGGCCGCCGACATGTACTCGCCCACCGCGGTGTGCAGGGTATAGGGCAGACCCTGGCCGCCATATTCCGGATCGGCAGGCAGGCCCAGCCATCCACCTTCCCGGTAGGCGTCATAGGCGCCCTTGAAACCCGTCGGGGTCGTTACCGAGCCATCATCGCTGCGCTTGCAGCCTTCCTGATCGCCCACCTGATTAAGCGGAAACAGGACTTCTTCCGAGAAGCGCGCTGCTTCCTGAATGATTGCCTCGACCACATCGGCGCTGGCATCGGAGAAGCCCGGCATGTTGGCGTAGCGGTCGAGATTGAGCACTTCGTGCAGAATGAAAAGCGTATCGTCGACGGGGGCTTTGAAAACGGGCATCGAAATCCTCACCTGGTTGTCCGCGTCGGCCCTGATCTCCCGGTCTGGACCTCTGTCGGATGCATAGCGAATTTTGACGTTTGCGTAAACGTAAAAAATTCTGGATTGAGGCGTTTTCTGCTAGTTTCGATCTGCAACTCGGAAAAATAAGCGATTTTTCAAGGAAATCGACGCAGACGAGGCTAAAAATCCCGAATGTTTTACGGCCATGTGCCGCAGACAATACGTTGCCATTCCCACGCGGCCGTGCTGCCTTGCGATCGCCATGGACCTGATATGGTTCCGCGTTCGCAAAAGGCCAGTGTTCCGAGCCCCTATCGGCGCATTCCGCACCGTGTTCCGTGTCGGGAGGAAGGCGAACTCAGCCGCTGGCGGCGCAGGCACAGTGAGTAGCGCTGGCCGCGTCCGTACCGGATTGTTCCTGATTTTTGCTAGTGGATCGCGCCCGGGCGCAGACGGTTCGGGCCGGGCTTAGCGCTTGCCGCCAAGCATGTCCCGGACGATGTCGATCGTCCGCTGCAACTCGCCGATGGCCGTCTCGATGTGCGCCCGTTGCTCTTCGAGCACACGCATCTGCGCTTCGCCTTTTTCGAGGGCCACTTTCAACTGCGTCTCGTTCTTGCCGTGCGGATCGTAAAGTTCGATCATCCGTTTGACTTCTGCCAGGGTGAAGCCAAGCCGCTTGCCAAGAAGGATCAGTTTCAGCCGCGCCCGGTCGCGCTTGCTGTAAAGCCGCGTGACACCATCACGGTCCGGACGCAGAAGTCCCTTGTCCTCGTAAAAGCGCAGGGTCCGCAGGCTGACGTCGAATTCTTTCGCAAGGTCGCCGATCCGGAAGATTGCGTCGTCGTTTTCGGCGTCTTTGTCGTTCATAGAATCAATTCATCCGCAGCTCGGCGGATCCAGCGCAGGTCCCAGATGCGTGGCAACTTAGGCGGTTCGGCATCGCAAGTCGCCAAAAAAATCTCGCTGCAATCAGAAAAAAGTAACCTTGGTTAACACCTTGTTTACCATGTTTAACAGAATGTGCGGTGCAAGGGGTCAAGCTGGATTCCCCGGGTCAGGTAGAATTTCCAAGGCACGGAGCATCATGGTGACTGACCGCTTCGATGCACCGAGATAGCCGAGAAAACCCGGTCAGACGGCAGTCGCACATCGGGTGGAGCGGGCAGGACAATGAACGGATCGCGCAACTACGACAGGCAGGCCGACGGTCGGGGCCCATCGCTGGAAGCTCTAAACCGGACCATCGAGGGTCTGGAAGCGCGCCTCGAGCAAATGATGGGACAGAGTGGCCGTAAAACCTCTGAACCAACGCATCGCGACTCGCCCCGAGCGCCCGGGCGCCAACCGGCAACGGCGGCGCACCCCGCCCGTTTGCCCGGACTTGGAAATACCGATCCGCTTGCCGCCATTCGCGCACGCCAGGACCAGATTGCCGGTCGCCGTACAGAAACACCCCCGCGCGCTGCGCGGACCACGGATGCGCGCAGCCTGTACAGGGGCGACACCTCCTCTCACCTTTCGCCGGGCGCGGGCAGCTCGTCCAGCCCGACGACGACGCGGGACAGCGGCGAGGGGCTGCGCGACCTGGCGGGCTCGATCGCCGCCATGCGGCAGGAACTGAAAGCGGAAATACGCGACAGTCTGACCCGCGAACTCGGGGCGATCCGCCACGAAGTTCGCGATCTCACCCTTCAATCGCGGGAGCTCGGTCTGCCGGACAGCCTCAATCGTGAATTGGCGAGCATCGCCGAGCGGGTAGAGAGCCTCGGCCAATCGGGGGGCAACATCGATAAGCTCCGCCTCGATCTCGATTCGCTGCGCCTGATGATCGACGGGCTCGCCCGGGAAGACAGCATCCGTGACCTTCACAATCGCTGGGAGAGTGTCGAGAGCCGGGTCGCCGATATCGATATTGCAGGTGTGCGCGACGATCTCGTCAAGCTCGCGCACCGTGTCGATGACATTCGCGACGTCGTGTCCAACCTGCCGGCCTCGCCAGCGTCGAACGAACTGGAATCCGGCATCGAAACGATCTCGGCGGCAATCGAGGAACTGGCGCGCCGTTCCGAAATGCCACCCGGCCAGTTCGTCGAATATTTCCAGGCGATCGGCGAGCGTCTCGACGAGATTGCCGGTGCGGTCGTCACCTTGCAGGATCAGGGCGGCCGCTCCACTGACGCTGCGCCGTTCGACCGCCTGGAAACGCGCATCGCATCCATCGCGGAAAGACTTGACGCCATGCACGGCGATCATGCCGGGGGCGAAATGGGCGCCCGTCTGGAAGCGGTAGCCGCCCGTCTCGACCGCATATCCGACGAAGACGCTGTGGGCCGTCTCGATCGGCGCCTCGCGGATCTGCAGTCATTGGTGGAAAGAGGCTATGGAGAGGCGGCGAACAATGCGGCGCTTCCGGAACTTACGCACCACATCGCGACCATCGCCGAACGGCTGGAACATGTCGGCAATAACGAAATCGGTGAGCATCTCGCCCACCGTCTCGATGATCTGGCTATCCGCATCGACGCTCTGCAGGATCAGGCCGAACAGCACCGGAACGTGCCCGATGCCGTGATTGGCCGGCTCGAGGCGCTGATCGGCCGGGTTGAGGAGCGCACGATCAGCGATCCGCTGCCTGGCATGCAATCGCTTGACGCCCGCCTTGCAGAAATATCCGCGCGTCTCAATGAAGCCGCCGCACCGGCCGCCAACACTGTCGAGCCAGCCTTGCAGCAGGTCGAAGCGCGTCTCGATGACATCGCCGCGCGGCTCGATCGTCCGGCGGCGAGCGGCGACACCGCTCTCGTTGGAGCGCTGGAGGCACATCTCGCGGAAATCTCGGCAAAGCTCGATCGTGCCGGGACCGCCACTGGTGTCGAAGGCGACGAGGCACTGCGCAGTCTCGAAGATCAGATCGCCAATCTGTCACGACAGATTTCCGCCACCCCGTCCGCGGACGGGTACGCGCGAATTGACAGCCGCCTCGAGGGCATCGAGGAGAGCCTGGCAACGAATGACGAGTACATCATCGAGGCGGCCCGCCAGGCTGCCGACGCCGCCCTTTCTGCCTATGCCGGTACTGCCAGGCCGGGGCAGGGCGGGCCGGGCACACCGGGCATCGACAATCTTGAGATCATCACCGCCCTGGCCGACGATCTGAAGGCTTTGGAAACCGTGGCTCGTCAGAGCGATGATCGCAACCTTCGCGCCTTCGAAGGTGTCCAGGAGACGCTCTACAAGATTGCCGACCGGCTTGAGCGGTTGCAGTCCGTACCGGCTGGCCGGTTGCCCGAGTCGGAAGACGTTGCCGCCGCTCGGATGCCGCGCGCCGATGCTCTGGCGTCGGACAAAGACCACGAAGTTGCTCACGCCGACGCCAGCGCGCATGAGAACGAAGGACCGCTTGACGATAATGCGCCGGCGCGTTCACCGGCTGAGGCTGCTGCGATGGCGGCTGACTTCGCCAGTTCGGACACACGCTCTCAGCAAAGCGACGATGCAGACGAGGCCGCAACGGAAGACGGCGGCAAGTCCTTCCTTGCCGGACTAACCTCTCGCATCCGCGCAAAGAAGCGCGATGATGCTTCTCCGGCGAACGAACCGCGCTTCACGGAAGAACAAACGCCTCCGCTTGAGCCGGATCTCGAACTGGACGAGGCAATCGCCAATGTGCCGCTGGAGCCCGGTTCCGGCGCGCCGGACATCAACCGGATTCTGCAGCGCGTGCGCGAATCGCAGGCGGAAGGCGGCCGCGGCGATGCAAGAAGCGCGACGAGCGCTGAATTTCTTGCTTCCGCCCGTCGCGCGGCACAGGCAGCGGCTGCAGAAGCTGAAACCTTGTCCGGCGGTCGCGGCAGCAAACAGAGCGGCACCGGGCTCACAGGCGCCATCAAGCAGCGGCGAAAGCCGATCCTGATGGCCGTCGGCGCGGTGTTGCTGGCCGTAATGAGCATGCCCCTTCTTGCCGATCTGCTGACCAGCGAGGACGGCCCGCAGCAGGCAGCGAAGACTTCACCGGTGGTCGAGCAGGCAGCACAAGCGCCGCAAGATACGTCCGATGCGCCGGCGAGCAGCGAACCTGCCGCCTCACCCGACGCGGCTGCGCCGTCCCTCGCCGCCTCCAGCCCTGCCGTGACCGTGCCGCCGGTGCGGGTCGTCGAGCCCGAGGATCCGGCCGAAATCGCAACCGATCAGGGCGCGCCGGCTTCCCGAGCCGAGGTCTCAAACATGCAGACGGCTGCGCTGACGGCACCCACCGAAGCGGTCGCCGACGAACCCGCCGCTGTCCTCACAGAGGCAACCGGCGAGAGCGAGGACCGCGCCGCCCTGATCGCCGATCTCGATGCGCTTCCGCAGGACATGGTTCCCGGCAGTCTGCGTCAGGCCGCCGAGGACCTCGATCCGATCGCCTTTTACGAGATCGGCGCCCGCTTTACCGAGGGCCGCGGCAGTGAAATCGATCTGTCTCGTGCCGCCAGCTGGTACCAGCGTGCCGCAGATCTCGGCCATGCGCCGTCGCAATACCGTCTCGCCAACTTTTTCGAAAAGGGCAGCGGCCTGAAGCGTGATGTCAGCGCTGCCAAGAAATGGTACCAGCTTGCCGCCGAGCAGGGCAATGCCAGCGCCATGCACAACCTGGCGGTCCTTTATGCCACCGCCGGTGCAGCACCGGATTTCGAATCCGCTGCGCGCTGGTTCGAACGCGCCGCCGCACTCGGCGTCCGCGACAGTCAGGTCAATCTCGCAATTCTGTACGCCCGCGGCGATGGCGTCGCGCGCGATCTGGAGAGTTCCTACAAGTGGTTCGCCGTTGCCGCAGCCGAAGGCGACAGCGACGCGGCAGCCAAGCGCGACGAAGTGTTCAACGCCCTGCAACCCGATCAGGCCGAGGCGGCCCGCCAGCTCGTGGCCGATTTCGAGGCCGGTGAACTCGACCGTGCCGCCAATATTGTCGATATTCCGCCGGAGTGGCAGGGGACCGAGACCCGCACGGCTTCGGTCGACATGACCAAGGCGATCCGAAACATTCAGGCGATCCTCAACAATAATGGCTACGATGCCGGCAAGCCGGATGGCATTATGGGCGCCAAGACAGTGGCAGCGATCAAGGCCTTCCAGAAGGCCGAGGGACTTGAGCCGAATGGCAAGGTGACCGACGCTCTCGTCCGCAAGCTGTTGGAGCGCAACGGTTAAAAGCCTGCCGCCGGCGCCAGAGAAAACGGATCGAGCGTTGTTTGCCATGATCCGCCTACAAATTTGACTTGGCCTGTCGAAACGCGCAAAACGCCTGAAGAAGTCCGGCCGGATCCGCGTTCATGGTCGAGATGTTCCGGAGCGTCAGGTGTCGATTTACCTCCCGATTGCCGAATTGTCGGTCAATATCTTTGTCATTCTCGGCATGGGCGCGGCTGTCGGTTTCCTCTCTGGCATGTTCGGCGTCGGCGGCGGTTTTCTGATCACACCCCTGCTGATCTTCTACAACATCCCTCCGGCAGTCGCCGTAGCCACCGGTGCCAACCAGGTGGTGGCCTCCTCCGTATCCGGTGCTTTGACGCATTTCCGCCGCGGCACGCTCGACGTCAAGCTGGGCGCCGTTCTCCTGGTCGGCGGTCTGTTGGGGGCGACGGTCGGCATTCAGGTCTTCATTACCTTGCGCCGGCTCGGCCAGCTCGATCTGATCATCTCGCTGCTCTACGTCGTCTTTCTCGGCACAGTCGGCGGCCTGATGCTGTGGGAGAGCGTTCTCTCGCTACGCCGCGCGGCCCGGAACGAGACCGTCGCCTTCCGCAAGCCCGGGCAGCACAATTGGGTCCATCGTCTGCCCTGGAAGATGCGCTTCAAGCGCTCCCGGCTTTACCTCAGTGTCATACCGGTTGTGGTGCTGGGTTTTGCGATTGGCATGCTGACCTCGATCATGGGGGTCGGCGGCGGTTTCATCATGGTTCCGGCGATGATCTATCTGCTGCGCGTGCCGACCAATGTCGTCATCGGAACGTCGCTGTTCCAGATCATCTTCGTCACCGCCTTCACCACCATTGTCCAGGCCACGGCCAATCATGCCGTCGATATCGTCCTTGCCGGCCTCTTGATGATTGCCGGTGTGGTCGGTGCCCAGTACGGCGTGCGGGTCGGCCAGAAGATGCGCGGCGAGCAATTGCGCGCCGGTCTTGCACTGCTGGTTCTGGCGGTCGGCATCCGCCTCGGGCTGGACCTGGTCATCCCGCCCGACGAGATCTACTCCGTGGTCACGGGAGGGTTCGGATGAACGGCTGGCGCTTGATCGCGGGCGCGCTTGTCGTCCTGTCGGCAGAACTGGGTGTGGCGATCGCCCAGCCCGGCCCTGCCGGGTCTGCACCAACCCGGACGGGGGCGCCGAAATTCACCGAGCGGCTCGATATCGGCATCTCCACCCACGAAATAGCGATCGCATCGGACTTCTCCGGCGCGGACATCACCGTGTTCGGGGCGATCGATGGTGCCGACCAGTTTCTCCTCGCCATCGGCTCTTATGATGTCATCGTCGCGCTGGAAGGGCCGCGCAAACCAGCAACCGTGCGCCGCAAGGAGCGGGTCGCCGGTATCTGGATCAACCGGCACTCGACAAGCTTCGAGCCGATTCCGGCCTCCTATTCGATCTCCTCGACCCGTCCGCTTGACAAGATCGCCCCGCCGCTTGCGCTCGCCGCCCATGATGTCGGCATCAACAATATCCGGCTCAGTCCGACAGGCGCACTCGGCGATGGCAGTCGCATCGCTGAATTTCGCGAAGCCCTGCGCCGCATCATGCAAGCCAGTGGTCTCTATCAGCGCGATCCATCCGGCGTGCAGTTCATTTCACAAAGCCTGTTCCGCGCCTCGGTCCGGCTGCCCGCCAGCATTCCGGTCGGACTGCACACGGTGCGCGCCGAGCTCTATCGGCACGGCGAATTCGTCACGGAGCGGCGAATTCACCTGCGCGTGGTCAAGACCGGACTCGAGCAGTTCACCTACAATCTGGCGCACCGACACGCGTTTCTGTATGGCTGCCTTGCGGTCGCTTTCGCCATTCTGACAGGCTGGCTGAGCAGCATCATCTTTCGCAAGGACTGATAGTTTAGCCGGCCAGCCGCCGTGCCGGGATGGAATAAATGCGCTGGCCGCCGATCAGATGCGCAACAAGACGGGCCGGATCGAACAACGGCCGGATTGCCGGATGCTCGAGCAGCAACCCACCCGTCGTCGCACCGAAGGCGGGCATCAGCATACGCTTCCCGTCCGTCGCAAAACAGGCGCGGCGCACGCCTTTCCCGCGCCGTACGACGCGTGCGACCGGATGCAGATGGCCCGCCACTTCACCCGCCGTTCCGGCCCCCGCCGTTCCGGCCGCCATCGTCGCCTCGCTGGTCGTCGCCCGTGGCAGCGGCTCGTGGCGGAACACCAGCGTCTCGACATTGAATTCACGGCAGCACTCGCCGTCCAGTCCGACAGGCGGATCAGGATCGTGGTTGCCCTCGATCCAGATCCAGTCGCGACCGCGCTGCAGCGCCTGAAGCGCCGTGCGATACAGGTCAGGGAGATGTGCGGAGCCAGTCCGGTCGTGAAAACTGTCGCCGAGGCTCAGGACAACTTTCGGCTGGAAGCGTGTGATCGCCGCGTTGAGCCGAGACAGCGTTGCTGCGGTGTCATAGGGCGGCAGCAACAGGCCGCGCCGTGCAAAAGCCGCGCCTTTCTCCAGATGCAGGTCAGACACGGCGAGAAGCTGTGAGCCGGGCAGGTAAAGCACGCCCTCGCAGGCACACACAGCGGCCGTGCCATTCAGTTCAATCTCGCTTTGCCGCATGTCGTCTGCCGGTTCGCGCGCCGCCGCCCGATATGTCGCCTGATTCACTGCTTCCGTATGCCCTGCTTTGGGTCCTGACCCTGATCTTCCACTTGATCCGCATCGTCATCACGGTTCATCCGGCCCGGTCTGCTGATCGCCAAGCGCTGTCGCCAGCAACTCGTCCGCCGCCTCTGCGAGAATTGCGTCCTGCGCTTCCCCGGAGACAATTTCCCGGCCGATTTCCAGCATCACCGGAATCGCCAGAGGCGATACGCGGCTGAGCGGCCGGTGCACCAGATGTCCCTTGATTCGCTTCAGCATATCGCCAAGTCGGCGAATATCCAAAAGCCCTGTGGCCGCATCCGACCGGGTCGCCTGCAGCAGGATATGATCGGGTTCGTGACTGCGCAGAACGTCATAGATCAGGTCAGCGGAGACCGTGACCTGGCGGCCGGTTTTTTCCTTGCCCGGATGGCGGCGTTCGATCAACCCGGAGATCACGGCGCAATTGCGAAACGTTCGCTTCAGCATCCAGGAATCGGCCAGCCAGGCATCGAGATCGTCGCCCAGCATGTCCTCATCGAAGAGATCGACCAGATCCAGCCGCCCGCTGCCGATCATCGCGCCGATATCCGCGATGGCCCACACGGCGAGGGAATATTCGGTTGCCACAAAACCGAGCGGCCTCGCACCGGCGCGTTCGAGCCGGCGTGTCAGAAGCATGCCGAGGGTCTGGTGGGCCAGGCGTCCTTCGAACGGGTAGGCCACGAGGAAATGCCGTTTTCCTTCGGGGAAGGTTTCGATCAGCAATTCGTCCCGCCGCGGAAGCATCGACGCGCCCTTCTGCAGATCGAGCCATTCATGCACCTGATCCGGCAGCGCCTGCCAGCTGTCGGGATCGGCAAGCATCGAGCGGACCCGGTCGGCGAGGTAGGTCGACAGCGGAAACTTGCCCCCGGCGTAGGAGGGAACCTTCGGATCCTCGTTGTAAGCATTGCTGACCAGGCATTCATTCTCACGAATGCCTTCAAACCGGAGGATCTTGCCGGCGAAAAGAAAAGTATCTCCGGCCGTCAGTTGTTCGAGAAAATACTCCTCGACCTGGCCGAGAACCGGTCCGCCCCGCCCGACGCGTGGCCCCGCATTCCCTGTCTTGCGGCTGGCCAGTCGCACGTTGAGCATCGGCGCTTCGATGATTGTGCCGAGATTGAGCCGGTACTGCTGCGCCACCTGCGGATTTGCAACCCGCCACAACCCATCCGGCCGCTGCCTGATGCGCGCATAGCGCTCATAGCTGCGCAGCGCATAGCCGCCGGTCGCGACAAAGGCGATGATCCGCTCGAATGTCGCTTCGTCCAGATCGGCGTAAGGATCGGCGCTGATCACCTCGGCATAAAGGTCGCTGGCAGCGAACGGGGCGGCGCAAGCCATTCCGAGCACATGCTGCGCCAGGACGTCGAGCGAGCCGGACAGCGGCGGCGGCGTATCCTGCGCGCCGACCCTGCTGGCCTCGATCGCCGCCCGGCACTCAAGCACTTCAAAGCGGTTGGAGGGCACGAGGATCGCCTTGCTCGGCTCGTCCATCCGGTGGTTGGCGCGGCCGATGCGCTGCGCCAGGCGGCTGGCCCCTTTCGGTGCCCCGACATGGATCACCAGATCGATATCACCCCAGTCGATGCCGAGATCGAGGGTCGACGTCGCCACCACGGCGCGCAATTCGTTGCGCGCCATTGCGGCCTCCACCCGCCGGCGTTGTCCTGCATCCAGCGAGCCGTGATGCAGGGCAATCGGCAGATTGTCGTCATTGATGCGCCACAGATCCTGAAACAGCCGCTCCGCCTGGCTGCGCGTGTTGACGAAAATCAATGCTGTTCTGTGCGCCTTTATCGCCGCGTAGATCCCGGGAATGGCGTAGCGCGCCGAATGGCCGGACCACGGAATGCGTTCGCTTGCCTCCAGCAACGAAATGTCCGGCTTTGCACCGCCGGCGATTTCGATCAGCCCGGCCATCGCCGTGCCCTCGCGCGGCTGCGCGACCAGCCAGCGCCGCAGATCTTCCGGCGCTGCCACCGTGGCCGAAAGGCCGATCGTCACAAGGTCCGGCGCCAGCCGGCGCAAGCGCGCCAGCGCCAGGGCCAGCAGATGGCCACGCTTGGAGGTGACGAGCGAGTGCAACTCGTCGAAGATGACATAGCGCAGATCCGAGAACATGCGCTCGGCATGCGGATTGGCAAGCAACAGCGACACCTGCTCCGGCGTTGTCAGCAGGATCTCGGGCGGGGCGCTGCGCTGGCGCTGGCGCTTGTGCTGCGGCGTGTCGCCGGTCCGTGTCTCGATTCGCACAGGCAGGTCCATTTCGGCAACGGGCTGCGCTAGGTTGCGCTCGATATCGACGGCCAGCGCCTTCAGCGGCGAAATATACAGCGTGTGTACACCTGTCGCCGCGGCACCCGGCTCCGGGCGATTGCGCCGACCGGTTGGCGCCAGCTCTGTCAGGGCCGGCAGGAAGCCGGCCAGCGTCTTGCCGGCGCCGGTCGGCGCAATCAACAGCATAGAACGGCGCTCGACAGCCGCCGATTGCACCAGCCCGAGCTGGTGCGGGCGGGGCCGCCAGCCACGCGCCGCGAACCATCCGGCAAACGGTTCGGGAAGGCGCATCGTGGGCGATGTTCCGTCAGGCGTCGGTGTGGGGGGCTGTGGGGTCACGAAGCAAACCTAGCCTATCGGATCGTTCTGTCGCAATCGCGTCGCCCGTGCCGATATCACGGTTCTCCGGATTGCCTTAAAGGTGGTATGTGGCGGTTTCCCACGGCGAGGCCGGCCCTAGATGAGCGCAGATGTCAAAGCGTTTCGAACAGCTGTTGGTTCCCCGTCCCGAGGGGCTCTATTGCCCGCCCGGCGATTTCTTCATCGATCCGGTGCGCCCGGTCGATCGAGCTTTGATCACCCACGGACATGCCGACCACGCTCGCGCCGGCCATCATCATGTGCTTGCCACCACTCAGACGCTCGACATCATGGCCATCCGCTACGGCGCCGAACATGCGGGCCAGACCCAGGCTGCCGCTCTTGGGGAGGACATCACAATCGGCGATGTCGCATTGCGCTTCCATCCCGCCGGGCATGTTCTCGGCTCGGCGCAGATTGCCGTGACCTGGAAGGGAATGAAAATCGTTGCATCCGGCGATTACAAGCCGCGCCCCGATCCCACCTGCGCGCCGTTTGAACCGGTGGCCTGTGATGTTTTTATCACCGAGGCGACATTTGGCCTTCCCGTGTTTCGCCATCCCGACGCGGCGGCCGAGGTGCAACGGCTTCTGGCATCCGTACGCCGCAACCCCGACCGGGCGCATCTGATCGGCGCCTATTCGCTTGGCAAGGCGCAGCGGGTCATCCGCCTGTTGCGCGACGGCGGATATCAGGCGCCGATTTTCATCCACGGTGCGTTGAAGAAGCTCTGCGATTATTATCAGCAGCAAGGCATCGATCTCGGCGATCTGCAGCCAGCCACGGTTGCCCGCGGCGGAAAGGGCGACTTTGCCGGGGCCGTCGTCCTCGGTCCGCCCTCGGCGTTCGGCGAGCCCTGGGTGCGCCGCTTTCCCGAACCCCTCATTTCCTTCGCGTCCGGCTGGATGCAGATCCGCCAGCGCGCACGCCAGCGCGGGGTCGAATTGCCGCTGGTCATCTCCGATCACGCGGATTGGGACGAGCTGACAGCCACAATCAACACCGTTGCGCCGGAAGAAGTCTGGGTCACCCATGGCCGCGAAGAGGCCCTGGTGCGCTGGTGCGCCCTCAACGGCCGCCGGGCCCGGCCTTTGCACATGGTCGGTTACGAGGACGAGAACGAATGAAGCGTTTCGCCGATCTCCTCGAGACCTTGATCCTGACCCCTTCGCGCAATGGTAAATTGCGGCTGATGATCGATTTCTTTCGATCAGTCCCGGATCCCGAACGCGGCTATGCCCTCGCGGCCTTGACCCGCGAACTCGATATCCCGTCTGTCAAACCGGCTCTTCTGCGCCAGCTCGTGACCACCCGCATCGACGAGGAACTCTTTCGCCTCTCCTATGACTACGTCGGCGATCTCGGCGAAACCGTTGCGCTCATCTGGCCGGATGCAGCGGATCATCCGGCGCGCAGCATTCCTCATGGCCGCAACGACATGCCGAGCCTGACGGAAGTGGTCACGCAACTGCAGGCCGCCTCGCGCCGCGAAGGTCCGGCGCTGATCGAAGGCTGGCTCGACCGCCTTGACCCCTCGGGCCGCTATGCGCTGACCAAACTGGTCACCGGCGGGTTCCGC
Source organism: Neohoeflea coraliihabitans (assembly GCF_019334345.1). GTDB lineage: Bacteria > Pseudomonadota > Alphaproteobacteria > Rhizobiales > Rhizobiaceae > Pseudohoeflea > Pseudohoeflea coraliihabitans. The sequence goes on along the minus strand of NZ_JAHWQX010000002.1, from coordinate 678,569 downwards.
ATCGGTCTGTCGGCGCGACTGGCCAAGCAGGCTCTTGCCGGTTTCGGCAACGTGCCGGTTCACGAGATCGAGGAGCTCTGGCACGGTCTCGACATTCCCTATGAGAGCCTGTTTGCCTGGCTTGAGGGCTTTGCCGAAAAGCCGGTCAGCGCCGCCCTCGCACCATTTCGCCCGGTGATGTTGTCGCATCCGCTTGAGGAGGGCGACTTTGCCAAACTGAACCCCGAGGATTTCGTGGCCGAATGGAAATGGGACGGCATAAGGGTGCAGGCGAGCCTCGACCGCGGCATCAAGCGTCTATACAGCCGCACCGGCGACGACATTTCGCCGGCTTTCCCTGATCTTGTTGATGCCCTGGCTTTTGAGGGCACAATCGACGGCGAACTGCTGATCGCGCGTCCCGCCGGCGTTGGCGCCGAGCAGAGCGTGACGATCGGAACGTTCTCCGACCTTCAGCAACGCCTCAACCGCAAGAAGCTGTTGCCCCGGCATCTCGAGGATCATCCGGCGTTTCTGCGGGTCTATGATCTGCTCTTTCACGCCGGCGAGGATTTGCGCGATTTGCCCTTTGAAGCGCGCCGCAGCCGGCTTGAGATGCATGCCGGCGATTTCGATCCGACCCGCTTCGATCTGTCGCCGCTGATCCCGTTTGACAGCTGGGAGGACCTTGCCGCCTTGCGCGCCGAACCGCCTCTGCCGATCATCGAAGGTGTGATGATCAAGCGCCGGCAGGCACCGTATCTTGCCGGCAGGCCGCGCGGCGAATGGTTCAAGTGGAAGCGCGATCCGTTCCTCATCGACGCCGTGCTGATGTACGCTCAGCGCGGTCATGGCAAGCGGTCAGGCTTTTATTCGGACTACACGTTCGGTGTCTGGCGCGAAGAGGCGGGCCACCGCGAACTGGTGCCCGTCGGCAAGGCCTATTTCGGCTTCACCGACGAAGAGCTCAAGGCCATCGACAAGTTTGTCCGCAACAACACCGTCGAACGCTTTGGTCCGGTACGCTCCGTGCGTGCCGACGCCACGAAGGGACTGGTTCTCGAAGTGGCTTTCGAAGGACTGAACCGTTCGACGCGGCACAAATCCGGGCTCGCCATGCGCTTTCCCCGCATCAGCCGCTTGCGCTGGGACAAGCCGCCCGCCGAGGCCGATACACTTGAGGCTCTTGAGGTGCTTCTTGCATCAGACAATGGCGCCGACTGAACGACCTGAAGACCGCCCCGAAGACCGCCCGGACGACCACAATGTGATCAGCCTTGCTCTCGCCGCTGCGAGTGCCTATCTGGGAGCAACGATTGATGGAGACTGTCTGATGGCCGAACGGCTCAACCGATTTCTCGGCGATTCACCCTTGCGCACCCTTCTCAAACTGCTCGTCATCTCTTTCATTGTCGGCGTCGTCATGAGTGCCATCAACTGGTATCCGGTCGACATCTATTTCTGGCTGCGCGATATGGTGGTGCATCTGTGGGAGACCGGCTTTGCCGCTCTTGGCCGGTTCGGCAGCTACCTTGTTCTCGGCGCCACCATCGTCATCCCGATCTTCCTCCTCCTGCGCTTGGTCAACTACCGCCGTTGAATGTCGCCGGTCAGGTGAATTCGGCCGCCACCTCGAAGGTGATCAGATGGCGCTCGGCCACGGCCATGGCATCAAAGCCGTAGCCGCCGCCCATCACCGACACAACGGGGATCTGCCGCTGGCGATAGAACGCAAAAACCGCATGGTCGCGCTGTCGCAGGCCGTGATCGCTGAGACACAGGCGCCCCAGCCGGTCGCTCGCATGCGGGTCGACACCGGCATTGTAGAACACGATGTCCGGTTCGAAACCCGCAAGCGTTTGCGGCAGCACCCGGCCGAGCACATCCAGATAGGCGCTATCACCAAGGCCGTCCGGCAGGTCGAAATCCAGCGATGAGAGCTGCTTGCGCGCCGGATAATTGCGCTCGGCATGCATCGAGACGGTGCGAATGCGTGGCTCGTCGGCGCAAAGCAGCGCTGTACCGTCGCCCTGGTGCACATCGAGATCGATCACCAGAACCCGCGACACCATTCCTTCCGCCAGCAGCAGCCGCGCCGCCACGGCCACATCGTTGAAGACGCAGAACCCGGCGCCGCTGTCATATCGCGCATGATGGCTGCCGCCGGCTGCGTTGCAGGCGACGCCGCAGTCCATTGCCAGCCGCGCCGCCAGCACGGTGCCGGCCGAGGCCAGTCGCGCGCGGCGTGCCACCTGTTCGGTCACTTCGAACCCGATCTCCCGCGCAATCGATGCTGGCACTGTGCAGGAAAGAACCTGATCGACATAGCGTGGCGCATGCGCCAGCTCGAGCCATGAACGCGGCGCTGCGACCGGCTCCAGAAGCGTCTCCGGTTGCGCCAGCCCGCGGTCGAGAATCAGCGTGCGGATATGGCTGTATTTTCCCATCGGAAACCGATGGTTTGGGTCGAACTGCGCGTCGTAGAACGGCGAATGGATGATCGGCAGACGTGACATCGTGCTTTCCTACAGCGGACCCGTGCAGCAAGGCTTAACCGGATCGAGAGCGCAACCGCGGCTACCGAATTTCTTTCCCGCTGTCGATTGCCGGCTTTACTCGCCGCTGCAGATGCGCCACCAGACGAGCAAAGAGCAAAGGCCGGCGGCAGCCGTAGACGAAAGACACCTATGGACGCGACACGACAGACAGGGGCATTCCGCGCCGACACCTTTGAAGTCACCCATCGCATGGTGTTTTCCATCGCCGCGCCAATGACGCTGGCATTCCTGACCACGCCCTTGCTCGGCCTGGTCGACACGGCGGTCGTCGGACGGCTTGGCAATGCGGCACTGATCGGTGGTCTGGCGATTGGCGCCGCCTTGTTCGATCTCGTCTTTGGCGCACTGAATTTCTTTCGCTCCTCGACCACCGGTCTGGTGGCGCAAGCTTTCGGACGTGGCGATGCGCTTGAAAAGCAGGCGATCTTCTGGCGTGCGATGCTCTCGGCGCTGGCCGTCGGTATCCTTGTCGTCCTTGCCGGCCCGCTGGTGATCGCCGGCGGCCTTGCCTTCATGGCTCCCGGCGGTGAAGTGGCCGCAGCGGCAGCAGCCTATCTGGTGATCCGGCTGTATGCGACGCCACTGGCGCTCGCAAATTATGTGGTGCTTGGCTACGTGCTTGGCGAGAGCCGGTCGGGGCTCGGTCTGCTGCTGCAATCGGTGATCAATGGCGTTAACATCGTGCTTTCTATCTGGCTTGGTCTCAGCTTGGGATGGGGCCTGCCGGGCGTAGCCTGGGCGACGGTGATCGCCGAAACCACCGGCGCTGTACTGGGTTGCGCCATTCTGCTTGCAGGCTTCCGGACGACGCCGGCGCCGGGACTGCGCCGCATATTCAACGTGGCCGCGTTAAAGCGTCTGCTGTCGCTGAACTTCGACATCATGGTGCGCACCCTGGCGCTGGTCTTTGCATTCGCATGGTTCACCCGCCTCGGCTCGCAGTTCGGCGAATTGCAGCTTGCTGCAAATGCCATTTTGATGAACTTCTTCCTGGTTGCCGGCTATTATCTCGACGGCCTCGCAACAGCGGCTGAAACGATCGTCGGACGCGCCATCGGCGCCGGCCGCCGTGTCGCCTTCCTGCGTGCGGCGCGTCTAACGATTGGCTGGGGGACCGCGCTTGCTGCGCTGACTACGGCGTTTTTCCTGGTCTTTGGTGACGCGGTCATCGGCCTTTTGACCACCGTGCCGGAGGTGCGGGCTGTGGCGGGGCAGTTTTTGCCCTGGGCAGCGCTGACGGCCCTTTCCGGCGTGCTCGCCTTCCAGATGGACGGGGTCTATATCGGCGCCACTTGGTCGCGCGACATGCGCAACATGATGCTGGCCTCGCTGGTCTTGTTCGTGCTCTGCGCCCACCTTTTGGGAACTGCCTTCGGCAATCACGGTCTGTGGGCGGCGCTCAATCTGTTTCTTCTCAGCCGCGGTTTTGGTCTGCTGGCGATGTTGCCACGTCGCCTGCGCCAGACTTTTCAGGACTCCGCCGGGAGCGGACGCGAAGCGTAGGCTTCGACCTGGCGATCGCGCAATGCACCGATATGCTCCAGTCCCTCGCGATCACACAGTTGCGACAATCCCTCCAGGATGGACTGGGGGAGCGACGGTCCGCCATAGATGAAGCCTGTATAGACCTGGACGAGGTCCGCCCCGGCGCGCATTTTCTCGGCGGCTGTCTCGGCGCTTTCGACGCCGCCGGCGCCAATCAACGGCATCTTCGGCCCGAGCCGTTGCCGCATCTTCGCCAGCACGATCGTCGAGCGCGCAAACAGCGGCCGCCCCGACAGGCCGCCTGCCTCGCCGAAATGCCGGGCGCCGGCGATCTCGCTGCGCGACAGGGTCGTGTTGGAAACCACCACGCCATCGATCTTTTTGTCCTGGCATTCGGCCGCGATAGCGTCCAGTTCGCTCTCGCTCAGGTCGGGTGCGATCTTGACGAAAACCGGTCGTCTTTCTGTCTGGCCGTCGCGCTTGGCGAGAACCCTTTCGAGCAGCTCAGCCAGCGCCGTGCGGTCCTGCAGCTGGCGCAACCCCGGGGTGTTCGGCGAGGAGATATTGACCGTGAAGTAATCGGCAATGTCGTGAAAGGCACCGATCCCCTGCACATAGTCCTCCACCCGGTCGCCGCTGTCCTTGTTGGCCCCGATATTGATCCCGAGAACACCGGCGTGGTGCTGAGTTCCCAGCCGTTCACGCACCACCGCGTGGCCGTCATTGTTGAACCCGAGACGGTTTATGATCGCGTGATGGCTGGCCAGCCGGAACAAGCGCGGCTTGGGATTGCCGGGTTGCGGCCGCGGCGTCACGGTGCCGATTTCGACGGCCCCGAAGCCCAGCCCGAACAATGCCGGAGCGGCCTGCGCATTCTTGTCGAAACCGGCCGCCAGTCCGAGGGGATTGGCGAAGCGCAGTCCGGCGATTTCAACCCTCAAACGGTGATCTGCATGCGCCGGCGGGCGTGGCCCCAATCCCTTTGCAAGCGCCGTGATCGCAGCTGTGTGGGCCGCCTCCGGCGGCAGGGCGAACAAAGCCGTTCCGCCCCACTCGGCCAGTCTGCCGCTCATCGCTCCAGCTCCGGAAACGAGTGCGAGCCATCGGCGCCCACCGGCAAAGGTTTGACCCAGCGCACGGACCGCAGGTCGAGCGGTGCATAGAGATGCGGAAAGAGGGCGCCGCCGCGCGACGGTTCGTATCGCAAGGCGTCGCCGAGCGCCTCGGTGTCCACCGCAATCAACAGCAAATCGCCCTGACCGCTGAAATGTTTTTCCGCCGTCTCGATCACTTGATCGGCGGTTGAGAGGTGGATGAAGCCGTCCTGGTGGTCGATCGGAGCGCCGTCAAAGGCGCCGGCCTCTTCTGCCGCCTTCCACTGCGCGCGGGTGGCGATCTTGTATATGGTGGTCGTCATGAGTCTCTGCCCGTATGCGTCTGAGGGATCGGCATACACCTAACGCAATTGCGACCAGATTGCATGCTACGATCAAGGTCGGAACGCAAATGCGCATGAATTCGTCAGTTGCGCTGCAAACGGCGCCGGTTTCATGCCTGGTGATCCAGCACTAGCAGCAAACGAACGGCCGCGAGCCGCGAAATAGCCGGAAAGGAGAGTATATGCGTGCGACAGATCAACGGGTATGGGCCGTGGCGCCGGCCTTGTTTCTGCTGGCAAGCCTGGGGGCGATGACGCCAGCGGCGGCACAGGATGGCGCCGGCCAACAGTCACCCCGCTACCAACTGGAAAGCAGCGAGCAAGGCTGGGTGCGGCTTGATACGGTGACCGGCGAGATTTCCCGGTGTCTGGAAACCGACGGACGATTCGACTGCGGAAATGCTGAAGGTGAACTCGCGCCGCATGACCGGCAGGCATCCCGGCTGCGCCAGCGTCTTGCCGAACTTGAAGCGCGCGTCGAAGCGCTGGAACGCCGGGCTGCGGATGCCGACACGAATGACGCGCCTGGCTCATCGCTGAACGGGCTGCCCTCGGACGAGGAACTTGACGAGGCTTTCTCCTTGATGGAGCGTTTCCTGCACCGCTTTATGGGCGTATTCCGCGATCTCGATGACACATACCGGGCTCCGATGCCGGATCAAACGCCGGAAAGTGCACCAGGTGAAAGCCCGGTCGAGCCTCTGCCCGAGAAGACCTGACGCATCGCATTGTAAGCGCAGGCTTACTTATCTGCGTGTGGGCATCTGAACGCCACATGCGAAGAAAAGGCTCGACCAATGGCAGTTTTACGTCTGCTGCTGACAGCCCTGGCGCTCGGACTGGGCAGCCTGATCTGGCTGGCTGTTGGCGATGGCTCCTTTTCCATCGCCGCAGCCTGGCTGACCTCGCAGCTCTGGGGTCTGGTCACCTTGGTCGATCTCTATAGCGGTTTCATCGTGTTGGCACTGATCATCTGGTGGTTCGAACCCGCACGCGGCACAGCCCTCTTGTGGATCATTCCACTGCCGATACTCGGCAATCTCTGGACACTTGTCTGGTTCATCTGGCGATTGCCGCTCATCAGGGAACGGCTGTCAGCCCGCTAAAGCAGACTTGCTTGCACCGAAAGGCACCGCAGGGACGCGCGCTTCTTGCCAGCGGCCGGATTAGCGGCTATTTCCGCTTGCGGGGGAGTTCACAGGATGCAGTCGACCTTTATCATTGCCGACGATCATCCCTTGTTTCGCGGGGCAATGCGCCAGGCTCTCGAAGGGATCGACGGCGGGGCGGTCATCATTGAGGCTGGCGATCTCGATCACGCCCGCCGTGCGGCCAGTGATCATCCTGAAGCAGATCTGATATTGCTCGATCTGGCGATGCCGGGTGTCAGTGGCCTGTCGGGACTGGTGGCCTTTCGTGCCGAATTTGCCAGTCTTCCGGCGGTTGTCGTCTCTGCCAGCGATGATCCGGCCACCATTCGCCGGGCGCTCGAACTGGGGGCAACGGGCTTCGTTTCGAAATCCGCCAGTATTGATGACATTCGTTCGGCCATTGCGACCGTTTTGGCAGGCGAGGTCTACACGCCGGCCGGCATCGATCTCGGCGCTGAACATGACTCCGAGATTGCCGCGCTGATCTCACGCATGAAGACCCTGACACCACAACAGGGCCGCGTGCTCGGCATGCTGGCCCAGGGACTGCTCAACAAGCAGATTGCCTACGAACTCGGTGTTTCCGAAGCCACGATCAAGGCGCATGTCTCGGCAATCCTGCAAAAGCTTTCGGTCGACAGCCGCACCCAGGCGGTGATCCAGCTCTCGAAAATCGGCGCCGCCGTTCTCGATCCGCAGGACTAGGGCCAGCTCCGTCTTCGGAGCGAGAGAGAGCGCTATTCCGCGGCGCTGCGGCCCTGGGCTGCAAAACGCGCCAGAAAGGCGCGTAACGACGCCGGCTTGATCGGCTTGTGTTGCACGGCAATGCCCGCGGCCTCGGCCGAAACGCGAACTTCAGACGTACGGTCCGCCGTGACCAGCAGCCCGGGGATGTCACTGTTCCAGTGCCGGCGCAAGGCGATGATCGCCTCGGTGCCAAGACCATCATCGAGATGGTAGTCCGCCAGGATGACTTCGGGTCGCACAGCCGCTTGCATCGCCATATCGAGCGACGACGCGGTCGTCACGACGCACCCCCAGCCTGACAGCAGCAGTTGCATGCCTTCGAGGATCTTCTCCTCGTTGTCGATGCAGAGAACCCTCATTCCGTCGAGGCGGTCGGGCGCCGGTCGCACGCTGTGTGGTTGCGCCGGGCGGCGCGCCGTGCCTGCTGCCGCGAGCGGTACACGCACGCGAATTTCCGTGCCCTTGCCGGGCGTCGAGGCAATTGTGACATCCAGCTTGAGCACAGCCGCAATACGATCGACGATCGACAGTCCGAGACCGAGACCATCGGCCGTCCGCACACCCTCGTCGAGCCGGGCGAATTCCTTGAAAACGGTCGTGAACTTCGAAGAGGGTATCCCGATCCCGGTGTCGAGAACCTGCACCACCGCGTCGGTGCCCCGGCGTCGTACGCCGATCACCACGCGGCCCTGCCGGGTATATTTGATCGCATTCGACACGAGGTTCTGGATCAGCCGGCGCAGCAGATTGGGGTCCGTGTACACGTGCAAGCCGGTCGGCATGGCGGTGAACCGCAGGTTTTTCTCCTTGGCCACCGGCGCGAAGTCGGTCTTCACACGCGCCAGAACGTCCTGTAGCGGAAAGCTGCTGATCTGCGGCTTCATCACACCGTCAAGGCGCGAAATGTCGAGCACCGCCCCCAAAATTGTCTCCACCGATTCAAGGGAAGAGTCGATGTTGGCGACCAGCTCGCGGTCCCCGGTCTCGCCGAGCCGTTCAACGAGGGTCGACGAATACAGCCGCGCCGCGTTGAGGGGCTGCAGGATGTCATGGCCTGCGGCAGCAAGAAATCGCGTCTTTCCGAGATTGGCGTCTTCGGCGGCCTGCTGTGCCTTCTCCAGCGCGACATTCACCCGGGTAAGTTCCGCCGTGCGCTCCTCGACGCGCTGCTCCAGCGTTTCGTTTACTTGTTTCAGGGCCGCATCGGCTGCCACCCTTTCGGTGATATCGGAATAGCTCGTCACGAAGCCGGAACCCGGCATCGGGTTTGAGCGAATTTCGACAATCCGCTTTCCGTCATCGAAGCCTTTTTGGTCTGCCCCCGCGTTCCCCCCGCGCGTGCCAGGTCTCGTGGTGATGGTGAAGGGGCGATCCATGGTCAGGAAGCTTTGCAGCGTCTCTGTTTGCATGCCTTTGGGGATGTCGCCGCGCTCGCTGAGGATGCGCAGGATGCTCTCAAGCGGCGTGCCGACCTGGCCCACACTCTCCGGCAGATTGAACATTTCCCGGAAGCGTCGGTTCCAGATGATCAGCTGGTTGGAGCTATCGAACACCGTGATACCGGTGTCGAGCTGGCCAAGCGCGGTCTGCAGCAGGTCGCGATTGTATTGCAGTGCGTTCGAGGCTTCGTTGAGCAGGCGCGCAGCCTCGCCAGGCAGTTCGTCGGCGCGCTGAAACAGCAAGGTCAGCACCAGCCGTGCCGATGATGAGCCGACCGCGCTGCCCAGAAGCTGCTCGGAAAACCGCAACAGTCCCATATCGGCCGGGTCGTCGTCCCTGACCGGCTGGCCGAGGGTCTGCTCGTAGGTCAGGAACGACCGGTCGGTGCGCTCGGCGCCGAGATAGCGACTGATCGTCTGTTTCAGATCGCCGACTGTGACTTTTGATTTCCAGCCATTGCCGGAAACTTTCGGGCGCCGGCTTTCGGGAATGAACACCGCGGCCTGCACGCGTTCGACCGAGCGCGGCCGCCGCATCAGGGAGCCAAGCACGTAAAACAGGCAGTTGACGATCAGGCTCAGCGCCACGGCATTGAATAGCGGGTCGTTGCTGCCGCCAAGCTGCTCGATACCCGGAACGATGAAGCTGAGAATGGCAGCGGCGATCGGAGAATTATCCGGACCGCCAAGACTGGGCAGCAACAGCATGTATGCCCAGACAAGAATACCGCTGACCAGACCGGCAATGGCGCCGCGCGCCGTGGCGTGGCGCCAGAACAATCCGCCGAAGAAGGCGGGGGCCAGCTGGGCGATGGCGGCGAAAGACAGCAATCCGATCGAGGCCAGCCCGGCATTGATGTCGGTGGCCCTGTAATAGGCAAAGCCGAGAAAAAGAATTCCGCCGATCGCCGTTCTGCGGATCCATAAGATGGTGCGCGAAAAGTCCTCTTCCGGCAGCCGGCCCGGCAACCGTCTGTCGCGGTTGCGCAGCACCAGCGGCACGACCAGATCATTTGACACCATGATCGCCACCGCCACCGAAGCCACGATGACCATTGCGGTGGCCGCCGAGAACCCGCCAATGAACGCGATCAGCGCCACCACCGGCATGTCGTTGGCGAGCGGCAGCGACAACACGAAAAGATCGGACTGCTCGCTGCTACCGAACTGGATCAGCCCGGCGATGGCGACCGGCAGAACGAACAGGTTGATCGCCACCAGATAAAGAGGCAGCAGCCAGCGCGCCAGCTTCAGTTCGGAGGGTGTCCGATTCTCCACCACTGTGACGTGAAACTGCCGCGGCAGCAGGATGATTGCCGCCGCCGACAGCAGGATGAGCAGCAGCCACCGGGCCGGGCTCGTCTCATAGTTCAGAACCGCCCTGACTTCCTCCCGGGCCGCTGCGGCACGCATCAGGTCCCCCGGACCCGAATACAAAAGAAAAACCACCGTCAGCCCGATAACCGTGAAGGCAACCAGCTTGACCAGCGATTCCATCGCCACGGCAAGGATCAGTCCATCCTGATGTTCGGTTGCATCGGTGTGGCGCGTTCCGAAGATCATCGCGAAGATCGCCAGCGCGATGGTCACGAACAGCGAGATATCGGCGAAGACGAAGGTATCGGTCAGCACGTGGAACTGATCGATGTCGATCATCGCCGACACCGAGCCGGATACGGCTTTCAGTTGCAGAGCGATGTAGGGCACCGAGCCGATCAACGCGATCAATGCCACGATTGCTGCGACGGCGGGATTCTTGCCGTATCGCGCCGCCATGAAATCGGCGATCGAAGTGATCCGCTCGGATTTGGCGAGCATCACGATCCGTCGGATCAGTGGCATGCCGACGGTGAACATCAACACCGGGCCGACATAGATCGCGATAAACTCAAGGCCGCGATTGGCTGCAAGGCCGACGCCGCCATAATAGGTCCACGACGTGCAGTAGATGGCCAGGCTGAGTGCATAGATGATGGGCCGGCCTCGGTTTTGTCGCAGACGCCGGGACGCTCGCCGGTCACCAAAGGCGGCGATGACAAACAAGAGCGCCATGTACAAAAGGGCCGATGAGAAGATCAGCCAGCCTGGCAGCATGAAATGTCCTCCCCGGTCCCACACCAGCCGCGGCGCCCGCTGTGCCGAGACGGCCCGCCCGTGAATGGAAGGATATCCTCGCCCGGCGGTGACACAAGTCCTCCCTTCGCCGCATGCAGAATCAACAAATTCCAAACACGTAATTAGTTGTGTTACGAAAGCACCCAGCCGGTTCAGGGGGGCGCGGTGAACCTGGCTGATGAAACAACGCGCCGGTGGAGCACTGCATGATTGAGGAATTCAAGGCATTCATTGCCAAGGGCAATGTGATGGACCTGGCGGTTGGTGTCATAATTGGAGGCGCGTTCAGCCTGATCGTCAACTCCCTGACAGATGACATCATCATGCCGGTGGTCGGCGCCATCTTCGGTGGGTTCGACTTTTCCGACTATTTTCTGCCATTGGCTGGCGGCGTGACCGCCGACACGCTGGAAGCGGCGCGCGAGCAGGGTGCGGTGCTCGCCTATGGCAGCTTCATCACGGTCATTCTCAACTTCCTGATCCTTGCCTGGATCATTTTTCTGATGGTCAAGATGGTCAACCGGATCCGCGCCGAGGAAGAAGCCAAGCCGGAACCGGCCCCCGCCCCGCCGCCGGCTGATGTCAAATTGCTGACGGAAATACGCGATCTGCTGGCCGGCGGATCCGCCCCCGGCACGGGCTCCCGCACCGGTCCCGGCACCAGCGCCTGATCGCCACGCATCACAAAAATGCATCAATCGATCTAAGGGGACGGCTGGACAGGCCGTCCCGATCCGGCGATCAAGGTGAGGATTGAGCGCCCTCGGGAGACTACGCATGTGCGCAACGGCACCGGGCAAATCCGCGCCTGCTGATTCATGGCCATCTGCCGGTGCGGGGTCCGGCGTCTCGCAACTGAGTGCGCGTGCGCGCGCCGCGCCGGAAAGCGGTATTGTCGAGGTCATCAATCATGGCTGGCAACGCCCCGGCCTGATCCCGCTTTGGGCCGGAGAGGGCGACCGTTCGACCCCGAAATTCATCTGCGAGGCTGCTGCCGACGCGTTGGCGGCCGGAGAAACCTTTTACACGCTGCAACGCGGCATCGTGACCTTGCGCCAGGGACTGTCGGACTACTACCGGCGCCAGTTTGCCGTCGAACGCCCGATTGGGGATTTCACGGTGACGGGATCGGGGATGCACGCAATCAAGCTGGCAGCCGAGGCGGTCACGGCACCCGGCGACGAACTGGTCTATCTGACCCCGGCATGGCCCAACCTGCCGGCAGCAACCGCCGTGTCCGGAGCCGTGCCGGTGCCGTTCCCGTTGATCGAAAATGATGGCGGGTGGCAGCTTGACCTCAATCGTTTGGAACAGGCGCTCACGCCGAAGACCCGCGCCCTGTTCGTCAATTCACCGTCCAATCCGACCGGCTGGGTCGCGACCATCGATGAACTTGCCGCTGTCCTCGATCTGTGTCGCCGCAAGAATGTGTGGATCATCGCAGACGAGATCTATTCCCGCTTCTTCTATGGCAGCGAACGCCGTGCGCCGTCCTTTCTCGATGTCGCTGCGCCAAGCGACCGCGTGATCTATGTCAATTCCTTTTCCAAGAACTGGGCCATGACCGGGTGGCGGGTCGGCTGGCTGGTGGCTCCGGAGGATCTCGGTCAGGTCTTTGAAAATCTGGTGCAATACTCAAACTCCGGTGTGCCGCAATTCTTGCAGAAGGGGGCCATCGCGGCGATCAATGACGGAGATGCGTTTGTCGACCAGCAGGTGGCACAGGCCGAAGAAGCGCGGTCGGTTTTCACCGAGATTCTGCGCGCCTCCGAGCGGGTGAGACTGCGCCCGCCGGACGGCGCGTTTTATGCCTTCTTCAAGATTGACGGCATCACCGATACCCGCAGCGCCGCCCTTGATATCGTCGATCGTGCGAATGTCGGACTTGCTGCCGGCACCGCCTTCGGACCCGGCGGCGAGCAGTATCTGCGCGCCTGTTTTCTCCGGCGCACCGATGAGGTGGAGGAGGCGGCACGCCGCATCGCCGCCTATGCTGCGGCCCTCTGATTGCCTCCCGTTCGCCGGCGCCGCCAGGCAGACTAAGTACAGGCATCATCTTTGAAGCCCAGCCGCGCTGAGCGCGGCCACCAGTTCGGCCACCCGCGCTGCGTTGCCCGTGGCCGGGTGGCCCTCTGGATCCAGGCAATTGTTCTCGAAGCCGATCCGCATCTTGCCGCCGTTGCGTGCCGCTTCCAGCAGACAGGCGATTTCCTGGCTGCCGAACGCACATGCTGCCCAGTCGGCGTCGAGGCCAATTTTTTTCAGCTCGGCTAGAAAGGGCTGCAGATCACCGGGCTGACCGCCGCGCGCGCCGTACCGCCCGAGCACGAAAAGAAGCTGCGGCTTCGGGTCTGGCAAGTCGAGCTCTGAGAAAAGGCGCAGATCGGCAAGGTCGTAGAGAATGTGCTGAACGGCAATTCCCGCCTCCAGGCACCAGTGATAAAGATCGAGTGCGGCGCTTCGCGCGCCGTCAGACAGCATCTCGCGCACCGAGATCGACACGTTCGCCGGGCGAAGATGGCGTACCAGTTGCCGCTGCGCTGGGGCTTCGTAGCGCCCGGCTGCCTCCGTGGTGACCTGCACGGCCATGCCGGGGACGGCCTGTGCCAGCTCGGCCAGGACTTCCCGGTAGAGCCCGGCATCGAGGACATGGCGGCCCGCCGCATCGCGCACATGCACATGCATCCCGCCGGCGCCGGCCGTGTGGCAGTCGCGTGCGCACGCAACGATCTCGCCGATCGTCATCGGTATCGCCGGATGATCGCGCTTGGACAGCCGGGCGCCGTTCGGCGCGACCATGATGGCGGGCAGGGGGGCTGGCGTCATGCGCGTCTCTCTGGCACCACGTCGTTGAGCGCCATGGCCAGCTTGTCGACCAGCTCGTCAATCTCGCTCTCGCTGATGATGAAGGGCGGCGCGAGCAAGACGTGATCGCCTCTCTGCCCGTCGATGGTTCCGGCCATCGGGTAGCAGATCAGACCGCGTGCGAAAGCGGCCTTCTTGATCCGTCCTGCGATCTTGTCAGCGCTGTCAAAGGGCGCCTTGCTGTCGCGATCGGCAACCAGTTCGAGCGCCATGAACAAGCCACGTCCGCGAATGTCGCCGACATGCGGATGCTGGCCAAATTGCGCCAACAGGCGTTCAGCCAGCACCTCACCCATCGCCGCCGACCGCTTGACCAGGCCGCCATCGGTGAGCTTCGTGACGACCGCCAGGGCTGCCGCTGCAGCCACCGGATGTCCCATATAGGTGTGACCGTGCTGAAAAGCCCCCGAACCCTCGGCGATCGCCTGATAGATCCGCCCCTGGCACATCATCGCGCCGATCGGCTGGTAGCCGGCCCCGAGCCCCTTGGCGATCACCGTGATGTCGGGTGAAATGCCCTCCTGCTCCGACGCGAACAGCGTTCCGGTGCGCCCCATTCCGCACATCACCTCATCGAGGATCAACAGCACACCGTAGCGATCGCAGATCTCGCGGATGCGGCGGAAATAGCCGGGCACTGCCGGAAGGGCGCCGGCTGTCGCGCCGACCACCGGCTCGGCGATGAACGCCATTACCTGTTCGTTCCCGAGCCGCAGGATTTCGCTTTCCAGTTCATCGGCGACGCGCTGGCCGTAGGCCTCGGTATCCTCGTCAGGACGCTGATCGCGATAGGCGTAGCAAGGTGCGATGTGGCTGCTCGGCATCAACAGCGGATCGAATGGTTGCCGGCGCCACATATTGCCGCCGGAGGCAAGCGCTCCAAGCGTGTTGCCATGGTAACTTTGCCGCCGCGCGATGACCCGATGCCGCGTCGGTTGACCAACCTCGATGAAATACTGGCGCGCCAGTTTCAGGGCGGCTTCGATGGCTTCTGACCCTCCCGAGACCAGCCATACGCGATCCAGACCGGGCGGGGTATGTGCCACCAGTTTGTCGGCCAGGGCCTCTGCGGCAGCACTGGTGAAGAAACCTGTGTGCGCAAAGGCCACTGCCTTCATCTGCGCCGTCATCGCCGCCAGGACGTCTGGGTCGCTGTGTCCAAGGCACGACACGGCAGCGCCGCCCGAACCGTCGAGATAACGCTTGCCGCTTTTGTCGAAAAGATACACCCCGTCGCCGCGCGCGACTTCAGGCAGATCGCCTGCACAGGCTCTTGCAAAAATGTGGGACACCGCCGGTTCCTTCCGTTGCAGCATTCGAAACATATGTTTCATGTGTTGACAAGCTTTGAAACGGATGAAACAGTTGCCACCCTGCGTTTTCGCGTAATTCTGGTGGCATGATGTCGGCCTTCGAAGCCCGCTTGACCGAACACTACCGAGACCTGAGCGAGCGCCTGCGGGCAGCCGCCGATTATATTGCCGGCAACAAGATCGCGGTCGCCACCCGCAGCCTTCGGTCGCTGGCCGGTGAGAGCAAGCTGCCTCCGGCCACGTTCAGCCGCCTGTCGCAAGCCCTTCAATACGATAGTTTCGAACAGTTGCGCGAAGAGATGCGGCATGCGCTTGAGGAGCGCATCAACAGCTTTTCCGATCGCGCCCGTCGATTGCAGACCGGTCAGGCCGCTGGCGGCCGCGAGCTTCTCGACGCCCATGCCATCGCCTGTCTCGACAATCTTCAGCAGATGACGGCCGCCATTGATCGCACACAGCTCACTGCCGCGGTTGCGAAGCTTCATGCGGCGCGCAGCATACTGGTCTCCGGCAACCTGGGGTCGCAGGGCATCGCGGAATATATGGTCTACCAGATGAACTTTGTCGGTGGAAATTGGGCCATGGCCGGGCATGGCGGCGCCTCGATTGCCGCCTCGCTGGTCGACATGGATCATCGTGATGTTCTGTTGCTGATCACCAAGGCGCCTTATGCGCGCCGATCGGTCGCCGCGGCTGAGCTTGCCAGCCGCCAGGGCATCCATGTCATCGTCATCTGCGATGCACCGGAATCACCGGCCCTGCGCTTCGCCGATACGGCGTTCCGGGTCCCGACCGAATCTCCAAACTTCTTTTCATCCTATGCGGCGACGCTGGTGCTGGTCGAGGTGCTGGTCGGCATGCTCGTTGCACTGGCTGGGCCGCGCGGCAGCGAACGCATTGCCGCCGTCGAGGAGAAGAACCGCCGTCTCCAGGAGGTCTGGGACGGCTGAACCACCACGTCAGAGTACAGGGAGAATGATAATGCTCGACAAAGTGAAACTGGCAATCGCCGGAACGGCCCTTTGCGCCATGGCCGGCACTGCGGCCGTGGCCGAGGAGTTCATCACCATCGGCACCGGTGGCGTGACCGGCGTCTACTATCCGACCGGTGGCGCCATCTGTCGGCTGGTCAACAAGAACCGCAAGGAAACCGGCGTGCGCTGCTCGGTCGAATCGACCGGCGGTTCGGTCTACAACCTCAACACCATTCGCGCCGGCGAACTGGAGTTCGGTGTCGCCCAGTCCGACTGGCAGTATCACGCTTATAACGGCACATCGAAATTCGAATCCGACGGCAAGTTCGAAAATCTGCGCGCCGTTTTTTCCATCCACCCGGAACCGTTCACCGTTGTTGCCCGGGCCGACAGCGGCATCAAGTCGTTTGACGACCTGAAGGGCAAGCGCGTCAATCTCGGCAACCCCGGTTCCGGCGCACGCGGCACATTCGAGGTGGTGCTGGAAGAAAAAGGCTGGTCGACCGATGATTTCGCTCTTGCCGCCGAACTGAAGCCGGCTGAGCAGTCCGCCGCACTGTGCGACAATCAGGTTGACGCCATCGTCTTCACTGTCGGCCACCCCTCGGGCACCATCCAGGAAGCCACGACCGCTTGCGAATCGGTTCTGGTGGAAGTCAGCGGCGAAGAGATCGATGCGCTGATCGCCGACAACCCCTTCTACCGCAAGGCGACGGTCCCGGGCGGCATGTATCGCGGCACGGATGAAGACACCGCAACATTCGGTGTGGGCGCCACGCTTGTTTCCTCCACCGATGTCTCGGAAGATGCCGTTTATGCTGTCGTCTCAGCGGTCTTCGAGAACTTCGACGATTTCAAGAAGCTGCATCCGGCCTTTGCCAACCTCAAGCCCGAGGAAATGATCAAGGACGGCCTCTCCGCCCCGCTTCATCCGGGTGCCGAGAAGTACTACAAGGAAAAGGGCTGGATGTAATCCGGACCTGAACAAGGACGAAGCGGTTCGCCGCTTCGTCTCCATGCGGGGGGAAATGACCGGCGCATCAAGCGTCGGCACGGAACGGCACAGCCGTCGGGGATCAGCACATGGCAGACAATTCAAAGCAAAGCGGCACACCCTTGAGCGAAGCGGAACTGCAGGAGCTAGTCAGTTCCACGGATGCCGGCGCGCGCAATCCGACAGGGACCGTCGCGGTCTTTCTGGCCGTCGTGGCGCTGATCTGGTCTCTGTTTCAGGTGCTGCTGGCCTCGCCGGTCTCCAACATCGTGCTGCCGGGCGATATCATCAACAATTCCCGCCAGTTCCACCTCGCCTTCGCCGTCTTCCTGGCCTTCATGGCCTATCCGGCGCTCAAGTCGAGTCCGCGCGCCTATATCCCGATCCAGGACTGGGTGATGGGCATCGTCGCGGCATTCATCGCTCTGTACGGCTATTTCTTCTATGACAAGATCGTCGATTCCGGAGGTCTTGCCGATGACACCGACAAATGGGTGGCGCTTGTCGGGCTGATCCTTCTGTTCGAAGCGGCACGCCGCGCCCTCGGCCCGGCCATGGCGATCATCGCCACCATCTTTCTGCTCTACGTCTTTTTCGGCGCTTCGCCCTGGGTGCCCGAGGTCATTCGCTGGAAGGGGGCTTCGCTGCAAAAGGCGATGAGCCACATGTGGATCACCTCGGAAGGTGTCTTCGGTATCGCCCTTGGCGTGTCGACCAAGTTCGTCTTCCTGTTCGTCCTATTCGGTGCCCTGCTCGACAAGGCCGGCGCCGGCAATTATTTCATCAAGATGGCCTTTGGCGCGCTCGGCCACATGAAGGGCGGGCCGGCCAAGGCCGCCGTTGTAGGTTCCGCCGCCACCGGTCTGATCTCCGGGTCCTCGATCGCCAATGTGGTGACCACCGGCACCTTTACCATTCCCTTGATGAAGCGCGTCGGCTTCAGCGCCGAGAAGGCCGGATCGGTCGAGGTCGCCTCGTCGGTCAATGGCCAGATCATGCCGCCGGTGATGGGCGCGGCCGCCTTCCTGATGGTCGAATATGTCGGCATTTCCTATGTCGAGGTGATCACTCACGCCTTTATTCCTGCGGCGATCTCCTACATCGCGCTGGTCTATATCGTCCATCTTGAGGCGGTGAAGCAGAACATGCCGACGCTCGGCAACAAGGTGGCCAATGTCGGCAAGACCGTCGGCGGCATGGCGGCCTTCTTCATTCTCTTCGCGGCCATCTGCTACGCGGTGCAATACCCCGTGGCCTGGGTCACGGCCCTGGTGCCCGAGGGCGCCGGCTGGGTGCTCGCCCTGCTTGTCTTCCTCGCTTACATGGCTCTGGTCTGGCTCGCAGCGCAGGGACCCGATCTTGAGCCGGACGATCCGGAGGCCGAAGTTGTCGAACTGCCGGAAATCTCCGAAATCTACAAATCCGGGCTCTATTATCTGCTGCCGATTGTCGTCCTCGTCTACTTCCTGATGATCGAGCAGAAATCGCCGGGACTGTCGGCGTTCTGGGCCAGCGCCCTGATGTTCGTCATCCTGCTGACCCAGCGGCCGCTGAAAACCCTGTTCCGCGGTCAGAACGACTATGCCAACGCCTTCATGCGCGGCGGAACCGATCTGCTTGACGGACTGATCACCGGCGCCCGCAACATGATCGGCATCGGACTGGCAACCGCCGCCGCCGGCGTCATTGTCGGCACCGTAACGCTGACCGGCGTCGGCCAGGTGATGGCTGATCTGGTCGAGTTTCTCTCCGCCGGCAACCTGATCCTGATGCTGGTGATGGTCGGACTGCTCTCGCTCATCCTTGGCATGGGCCTGCCGACCACCGCCAACTACATCGTCGTGTCCTCGCTGATGGCCGGGGTGGTTGTCGAATTGGGCGCCCAGTCCGGTCTCATCGTGCCGCTGATCGCCGTTCATCTCTTCGTCTTCTATTTCGGCATCATGGCGGACGTCACGCCGCCGGTCGGCCTGGCAAGTTTCGCCGCAGCTGCGGTCTCGGGGGGCGATGCCATCCGCACCGGCTTCATCGCCTTCTTCTATTCGCTGCGTACCATCGTGCTGCCCTTCCTGTTCATCTTCAACACCGATCTTCTGCTGATCGATGTCGGCTGGGTGGAAGGCCTGACGGTCGCCGTGGTCGCCACCATCGCCATATTGATCTTCACCGCCGGCACCATGGGCTGGTTTCTTGCCCGCTCGCGCCTGTGGGAAAGCGTGGCACTGATCCTCGTCGCCTTCGCCCTGTTCCGGCCGGGGTTCTTCATGGATTACATCGAGCCGCCCTATCGTCAGGTGGCTCCGGCAGATCTGACGGCGGCGCTTGGCGAGGCAGCACCGGGCGAAGAGGTCCGGATCATCGTCACCGGTCCGGATTTCGACACCGGCGAGCCATCCGAAAAGACCCTTGTCCTGCCGGCAAGCGATGCCGAGGGCGGCGAAGCACGCCTTGAGGCGCTGGGACTTGCGACCATGGCCGACGGCGATGTCGTCACGCTTGACGAGCCGTTCCCCGGCACGCCGTATTTCGAAAAGATGAGTGATTTCGACTTCTACGGCGACGAGCCGGTGACCGTTGCCACGGTGCAGGTCACCAATCAGCAGCCGCCGAAGGAACTGATCTACATTCCGGCGTTGCTCCTGCTCGGGTTCATCGCCTGGCTGCAGCGGGGCCGGGCCCGCAAGGAGGATCCGGCGGATCCCGCGGATACGACCAGCAAAGGGGAGGCACTCGCATGATCAAGTCCATTCTCTGCGCCATAGATGTCAGCCAGGCCGAGGCGGGGTCGGAGGTACTGCGCGCCGCCTGGAAACTGGCCGAGGCCTACGATGCCGCGGTCGATGTGATGACCGTCGTCCCCGATTTCGGCATGAGCGTCGTCGGGCAGTTTTTCGACAAGGCACATCACGAGAAGGTCGTCGATCATGCCCGCAAGCTCTTGAAGAAGTCGGTTACCGCCACGCTTGGCGCCGGCGCCGACGAGAAGGTGCGCCATATCGTCGGCACCGGCAACGCTTATGAGCAGATTCTCAAGGTGGCCAGGGACGCCGGCACCGATCTCATCGTGATCGGTGCTCACAAGCCGGACTTCAAGGACTATCTGCTTGGCCCCAACGCCGCCCGCGTCGTGCGCCATTCCGACTGCTCGGTGTATGTGGTGCGGGCCTGACAGGCGCGGCGTTCGCCGGTACTGAATTTCGCGCCAGCTCCGCTGCTCTTGTCCGTCTGCCCGGGGCCGGTTCGCTCAGGCGATCTCGCGCGCCGCGCCGCCGGTTGCGGGGCGATCCGCACGCGCCAGTCGGGTGGCCTGCTCGGAGCGGACCGGCTTGCCGAGGAAAAATCCCTGCGCCGTGCCGCATCCGAGTGAGATCAGCTTGCTCAGTTGATCTTCGGTTTCCACACCCTCGCCGGTGGTTTCGATTGCCAGATCGCGGGCCATGCCGGTGATTGCGCGTACGACGGCTGCAGCGCCGGCGTCGGTTTGCGAGACGCTGACGAAACTGCGGTCGATCTTGATGCGGTCCAGTTCAAAGCTGCGCAGATGCGCCAGCGACGAATAGCCGGTGCCGAAATCATCCATCGCCACCCGCACACCGAGAGCACGCAGCCCGGACAGCGCAGCGGCGATTTCCCCGTTGCTTTCCACCATCGCCGTTTCGGTCAATTCGATCTCCACCCGCTGCGGCAGCAATTGATGGTCTGCGAGGGCTTTGGTGACCTGTTGCAGGATATTGGCGCTGCGCAACTGCACCGGCGAAACATTGATCGACACATAGATGTCATCCGGCCACTCTGCCAGTTGCCGGCATGCCTCGTTGATCACCCAGCCGCCAATGTCGAGAATGGCGCCGGACTGCTCGGCAACGGGAATGAAGTCGTTCGGCGGGATCAACCCGTTTTCAGGATGCTGCCAGCGAATCAGCGCCTCGAAACCGCAGACCTTGCGGTCCGGCAGCTGGTACAGGGGCTGATAGTGCAGCTCGAACTGCCCCTTCTCGACGGCGACCCAGAGGTCGGCTTCAAGGCGTCGGCGCCGCACAGCCTCTTCCATCATCCCGTCCTGATAGATCGCCAGCCGCCCGCGTCCCTTGTCCTTGGCATCATACAGGGCCAGATCCGCCATCTGCTGGATCGTATCCTGATCGGTCTCCGTATCGCTGAAGGCGACGCCGACGCTGCAGCCGACGGACACCATCTCACTGCCGATCTCGAAGGGGATCGACAGCACGCGGACGATCTCCTCGCCAATCTCGATGGCGCTGCCGGTGTCATCAACAATCAGCAGGCTGATCTCGTCGCCGCCGAGCCGGAACGGCTGACCGACATCCTTGCACACCGCACGCAGACGATCCGCGACAGCAACCAGCAGATTGTCGCCGACCGCGTGCCCGAAAGTGTCGTTGACGAATTTGAACCGGTCGAGATCAATCAGCAGCAGCGCAAAGCGGGCGCCGGCAAGCTTGCTAAGTTCATCGGCAAAGCGGCGGCGATTGGCCAGCCCCGTCAGCGCGTCATGAAAGGCGAGATGCGCCACCTTCTTCTGGCTTTCACGCATCTCCGTGACATCATCATAGGTGAAGATCGCGCCGCCGCCATCCATCGGCTGGCAGGCAATGTTCAAGACGGTGCCGTCGCTCAGATGATGATCGAGCCGCACCGCGAGGTTTTCCGTGCGCCACCGCCCCTGCGTGCTGGCGATGCGTTCACTTCGCGCCGCGTCCCACCCCTGCGTGCTGCTGATCAGGCCGAGCAGGTCGTCGAACGGCATGCCGATCGCGACCTTCGCCGGGTCAAGGTCGAACAGGTCGAGGACGCGGCGGTTGAAGAGCTGCACCGTACCGTCATGCGAGACCATCACCAGACCGTTCGACATGTTGGCAAGCGCGTCCGCCGCCTCGGCGCGCGCGCGGGTGTCGATCAGGCTGCTTGCCCAGCAGGCGCCGACAATCACCAGGCCGACCGCAGCCACCGCAAGCGCCATTGCACGCAGCGCAGCGGGATTGGAGAACGCCGCATCGACATGCAGCGGATCCACCTTGAAGGCCGTCATCCCGGTGAAATGCAGTCCGACAATCGCCAGCACCAAAAGGCCGGCGGCGAATTCCTTGCGACGAGCGGCGCGCGCATGGCGCGAGACGTGCAGCGCAGCGGCGGAAAGGACAACAGACAAGACCAGCGAAGCCGAAAGATAGGTCTCATTCCATGTCACGATACCCTGGATGCGGTAGGCGTACATGCCGGTGTAATGCATGACGGCGATGGCCAGTCCGACGATCGCGCCGCCGAGCGCCGCTGCTGCGCGTTGTGAACCATTGGCGGCAACCCAGAACCCGCCGGCCACCCCGGTAATCGCCACGAGCAGCGACACGATGGTCAGCACGGGATCGAACCCGACCGGCAGGCCGGGCTCGTAGCCGAGCATGGCGATGAAATGCGTGCACCAGATCGCCGCGCCGGCGATCACCGCTGTCAGAACCAGCCAGGCGGCGCGTTCGATCGCGGTGGTCGCGCAGGCACGGTAAAACAGCTGCAATGTCGCCCAGGCCCCGACGACGCAGATGATCGCCGCAACCAGAACCAGCCACGGATCGTGTTCGGTTACGATACACGCCAGCACATTCATCATTGTATTTGCCCCAACTTCGCAGCCGAAAGATCGGCTTTTTCAACACCATGGGTATAGGTTGGGGCCGGTTTCATATTGATTAAAATCAATCAAGAGGTGCGGGCGCACGGGTGAGCGGCGGACACCGGCGTAGACGGGCAATTAATTTTTCTTGGTAATCGGCGCGCTGAGATCGCCACCCGAACGGGACAAGTTTCCTCACCTGGCAATCGCGGATAAAAGTCTCTGAGCGATTTAATAGGAGTGACGTCAGACAAAAACTGGTGCTGCCGGAGAGATTTGAACTCTCGACCTCTCCCTTACCAAGGGAGTGCTCTACCCCTGAGCTACGGCAGCCTGGCGATCAGTCGGAGGCACTGGCGCTGCGGCGCCAAGACCAGCGTCGGGGCGGGGTGCGCCGCAACGTCTGAAAGCGGCTCGCTCTTGCCACAGCTTTCCGGGCAGCGCAAGCCCTTGAGGGATGCTTTTGCGACCCCTGCCAACCAGCCTGGCGGGCCGCCCCTGTCGAGTCACGCCTGCCGGCATGGCGCAGGTGTACACCGCGCTCGCAGCACGCCGGGTCGGCCGATGCCGCCATCAACCTTCCCCGCGCCGTTGTTTTGCGCTATGCGCCAGACATGACGGACGATCCGAAAAACGACCGACAGCAGCGCCGCGCCGCACGCCTCGCCGCGGAACTGCGCGCCAATCTGCAGCGCCGCAAGCAGCAAAGCCGTGCCCGTCGCGAGGGACTGGCTGACGAGACCGACGGTCTGCCGGCTGCCGATACGACATCCGGCGACCATCCACATAAGCCAGGCGACTCCAGCTGACGACGGGCTGCCGAGCGCCATGCGACAGGGTGGCGCCAGCGACCTTGCTTCGATGATTGCCGTATCTCCGCTGATCGTCTAAACAGCGCCCGACAGCCGCTTTTCATCTTGCGCACAGCGCTCTGCCAACCTTCGAGGGTCATATGGACCGTATCAGAATTATCGGTGGTAACCCACTTAACGGGACCATCCCGATCTCCGGTGCCAAGAATGCCGCCCTGCCATTGATGATCGCATCGCTCCTGACCGACGATACGCTGACGCTGGAAAACCTGCCGCATCTTGCCGATGTCGAGCAGTTGCAGCGCATCCTCGGCAATCATGGCGTCGATATCTCGGTGGTCGGCCGCCGCCAGCGCCAGGACAGCGGCCATGCCCGAACCGTGCATTTCACCGCCCGCACCATTGTCGACACCACCGCGCCCTATGAACTGGTCTCGCGCATGCGCGCCAGCTTCTGGGTCATCGGGCCGCTTCTCGCCCGCATGGGCGAGGCACGCGTGTCGCTGCCTGGCGGCTGCGCCATTGGCACCCGGCCGGTCGACCTGTTCATCCACGGGCTCGAGGCTCTCGGTGCCGAAATCCGCATCGACGCCGGTTACATCAATGCGCGCGCGCCAAAAGGACTGGTCGGCGCGCGCTACACCTTCCCCAAGGTCTCTGTCGGCGCCACCCACGTTCTGATGATGGCGGCGACCCTTGCCAAGGGCGAAACAATCATCGAAAACGCCGCCCGCGAGCCGGAAGTGGCCGATCTCGCCGCCTGCCTGACAGCGATGGGCGCCAAGATCTCGGGGGCCGGCACCCAGACCATCACCATTCAGGGCGTCTCGTCCCTGTCTGGCGCCCGCCACAGCGTGCTGCCCGATCGCATCGAGACCGGCACCTATGCCATGGCCGTCGCCATGACCGGTGGCGACGTGACCCTTGCCAATACCGCTTCGCATCTGCTTGACACGGCGCTGGTGGCACTGCGCGAAGCTGGCGCCGATGTAACCGATGTCGAAGGTGGCATCCGCGTGCGCAAGGATGGCGGGCCGATCCGGCCGGTGGACATTGTCACCGATCCGTTCCCGGGCTTTCCCACCGACCTGCAGGCGCAATTCATGGCCTTGATGTCCCGCGCTGATGGCACTGCGCGCATCACGGAAACCATTTTCGAGAACCGTTTCATGCATGTGCAGGAACTCGCCCGCCTCGGCGCCGACATCTCGCTTTCCGGCCAGGTGGCGACGATAAACGGCGTGCAGCGCCTGAAGGGCGCACAGGTGATGGCCACCGATCTGCGCGCCTCGGTGTCACTTGTCATCGCCGGACTTGCTGCCGAAGGCGAAACGGTGGTCAACCGCGTCTACCACCTCGATCGCGGCTTCGAACGTTTGGAAGAAAAACTCACCCGGTGTGGCGCACATGTCGAGCGGGTCAGCGAATAGTCCCGGACAAGAAGGCTTTGCCGCTGGCGCAGTGGCACTGACGACGGGGAAAATGCCGCTTGCCGCCGCGCAACGCCGCCCATTGTCTTGGCCCTGTGATGACCCTATGTTGCATCGCAGCAACGCCTTGGTTCCGCCGCGACGCCTCGGGTCTGACAATGACCGGCGCACGGAGGGGATGAGATGGCAAGTGGAGGACGACCGATGGAACGGCTGAAACTGTTGGCGCTGGACGAGGCGGATATCGCGATCGTCTCCGCCTGCCTGCAGGATGCGGTTTTTCGGGCCGGGGACCTGGCCTACACAAACGGGCAATTGACCCTCGAAGCGAACCGTTTTGTCTGGGAGAGCGCCGAGGGCAAGCCGAAAAAGGGTGAGGCTTTTGAACGCCGTCGCGCCCTGTTGGCGATCAAGAGAGCCGAGGCAGTGCGCTCGCGCGGCGTCGACCGCGCCAAGCCTGATGCGGTCCATGCCATTCTGGCGTTGCGTTTTCTCCCCGGCGCCGAGGGGCCGGGCGGCACCATCGAGATCGTGCTTGCGGGTGGCGGCGCGATCTCGGTCGATGTCGAATGCATCGAAGTTCAGCTTGGCGACCTCAGCGGCTCCTGGGGCACGGCATTTCGCCCCCGTCATCCGCTGAATTGACCCGCATCCGGCCAGCGATCGGCCAATGGACTGGTAACGGCACCCGCGGCCTGAAGGGGCGGCGCTGAGGCGACCGCTCAAGGGCGTCCGAAGAGGGAGACAAGACAGTGGTTTTAAGGCTCGATCACGGCGATCCGGACTTTGCCGATCGGTTCGCGGCGTTCCTGACCACGAAACGGGAAGTTTCAGCCGATGTGGATGCGGATGTGCGTGCCATCATTGATGCCGTACGCCAGCGTGGCGATGACGCCCTGCACGATTTCACCCTGCGGTTTGATGGACTCGATACCCGCGCGGCCGGTCTGTCCGTTGCGGCCGCTGACATCGAGGCCGCTTACGAGGCACTCGATCCGGATCTGCGCGCCGCACTGCACTTTGCCCATGACCGCATCGCCAGCCATCATCGTCGGCAGCTGCCCGGCAATGATCGCTATCAGGATGCGCTCGGTGTCGACCTTGGCACGCGATGGACGGCGGTCGAGGCGGTCGGCCTCTATGTTCCGGGCGGCACTGCAAGCTATCCGAGCTCTGTGCTGATGAACGCCGTGCCGGCCCGTGTCGCCGGGGTCGAACGCATCGTCATGGTCGTTCCGGCGCGCCAGGGCGAGTTGAACCCGGTGGTCCTCGCGGCAGCGAAGATCGCCGGTATCGACGAGATCTACCGCGTCGGCGGCGCCCAGGCCGTCGCAGCTTTGGCCTACGGCACGCAAACCATCGCGCCGGTTTCGAAAATCGTCGGTCCCGGCAATGCCTGGGTGGCGGCCGCCAAGCGTCAGGTGTTCGGCACCGTCGGCATCGACATGATCGCCGGGCCGTCGGAAGTGCTGGTGATGGCCGATGGAGACAATGATCCCGACTGGATCGCCGCCGATCTTCTCGCCCAGGCCGAACACGACGCTGGCGCACAATCGATCCTGATGACGCCCGACCGGGACTTTGCCGAAGCCGTCGCTGCCGCAGTCGAGCGGCAATTGGCGATGCTGCCGCGGGCTGAGACGGCACGGCGAAGCTGGCTGGACTTCGGAGCGATCATCCTTGTGCCCGACTGGCCGACGGCGATCCCCCTGGTCAATCGCATTGCAGCCGAGCATCTCGAGATCGCAACCGCTGATCCGGAACAATGGGTCGATCACATTCGCAACGCCGGGGCCATCTTTCTCGGCCGGCACACGCCCGAGGTCATTGGGGACTATGTCGGCGGCTCCAATCATGTGCTGCCGACGGCCCGCTCGGCGCGCTTTTCCTCCGGCCTCTCGGTGCTCGATTACATGAAGCGCACATCGATCCTGAAGCTTGGTCCGGAGCAGTTGCGCCAGCTGGCGCCGGCCGCCATCGCCCTTGCTGAAGCTGAAGGCCTAAAAGCGCATGCCCGTTCGGTGGCCATCCGCCTCAACCTCGAGGACCGGGAATGACGCGAGCCAGCCAGTGCCTGTGCGATGTGGTTCTCGACGAGACCATCGGCCGTGCCACGCCCGACATCGAGCATGAGCGCGCCGTGGCGATTTTCGATCTGCTCGAGGAAAATGTCTTTGAGCCGGTGGGGCACAGTGAAGGTCCCTACCGCCTCAACCTTTCCCTGGTTGATTCCCGGCTGGTCCTGACGATCACCACCCAGGCGGGCGCGGCCGTGGCCACGCATATCCTGTCGCTGACGCCGTTCCGCCGCATCGTCAAGGACTATTTTCTCATTTGCGAGAGCTATTACGAGGCCATCCGCACGTCCAGTCCGAGCCAGATCGAGGCGATCGACATGGGCCGTCGCGGCGTGCACAATGAGGGCTCGCAAACGCTCATGGATCGTCTCGAAGGCAAGATCAATATGGATTTCGACACCGCCCGCCGCCTTTTCACGCTTGTCTGCGTGCTGCACTGGCGCGGGTAGGGGCAGCGCATTGACGGGGCAGGCAAGCGGCGGCCCGCCGGCACGACCAGGCGCCATATTGTTCGTCTGCGGCATGAACGCCATCCGCTCGCCGATGGCGGAGGTGATTGCCCGTGCCACGTTGCCGAGGGGCACCTATATCGCTTCGGCCGGTGTGAGGCCGGGCAAGCGGGACCCGTTCGTCGATGCGGTCCTCTCCGAGATCGGCCTCGATCTGGCCGAGCGGCAACCGCAGATGCTCGAAGAACTGGAAGACGACTATTTCGATCTCATCGTCACCCTTGCACCGGAGGCGCATCATCAGGCGCTCGAGCGCACCCGGTCGACCGCTGTCAGTGTCGAATATTGGCCGACCCCGGATCCCACCGTGGCAACCGGCACCCGCGAGCAGATTCTTGCCGCCTATCGCCAGGTACGCGAGATGATCCGGCAGCGCATTGAAGACCGGCTCGCCTGAGCCTCAGGACGGGCAAGCCGACCCGGTTAGGACGTTGGAACAAGAGTGTTCACAAATGCCTCGGGTTTGTGTAGGTTCCGGCCAATTCTCGGCGCCGGCCCGCGCACTGTGCCCGTTGGGACTTTTGCGCGCGCCGCCCTCAAAGGACGATTGAAACTAATATGGCGAAAGAAGAAGTTCTCGAATTTCCGGGCACTGTGGTTGAATTGCTGCCCAACGCGACATTCCGCGTGCGGCTTGAAAACGATCACGAAATCATTGCCCATACGGCCGGCCGCATGCGCAAGAACCGCATCCGCGTGCTTGCCGGCGACAAGGTTCAGGTCGAGATGACACCCTATGATCTGACCAAGGGTCGCATCACCTATCGCTTCCGCTAAGGCGGCATCTCGCGCAAACGGACAAGTCCGCACCGTCCATGGTTGAACCGCAGAAACTGATCTTGGCCTCCGGGTCGCCGCGCCGGGTTGAGCTTCTGGGTCAGGCCGGCATTGTCGCGGACCGTCTCATGCCTATGGATCTTGATGAGACTCCCGGGCCGAGCGAGCATCCGCGCTCATTGGCGCGCCGCCTGAGCCGCAACAAGGCCGAGGCGGCCCTGTCGGCCCTGAAGGGCGACTATGGCTGGGTCGGAACCCATATTCTTGCCGCCGATACCGTCGTCGCCGTTGGCCGCCGCCTGGTTGGAAAGGCCGAACGGGTCGAGGAAGCGTCCGAGGCTCTCTATCTTCTGTCCGGCCGCACCCATCGTGTCTTCACCGGCGTGTGCGTTATCACTCCGGAAAAGCGCGCCCGCCAGAAAGTCGTCGAGACGCGGGTCCGCTTCAAGCGCCTTTCGCGCCGGGAGATCGAGAGCTACCTGGCATCCGGGCAATGGCGCGGGAAAGCCGGAGCCTATGCCATCCAGGGCTTGGCGGGCACCTTTGTCGTCAAGCTGGTTGGTTCGTATTCCAATGTGGTCGGCCTGCCGCTCTACGAGACCGTGCAACTGCTCTCGGGCGAGGGCTACGATGTCCACACCCGCTGGGCGGAGGAAGCCTGATGACCGAACCGGCCAAGGTCACGCCGCTGCGCAAGCCGCAGCCCTGCCCGGAATGCGGCCGGCCCTCGGCCCGCGACAGCTATCCGTTCTGTTCCGAGCGTTGCCGCGCGCTCGATCTCAATCGCTGGCTGTCGGGCAGCTACGCCATCCCGGTGACCGAGGCGGAAGAAAATTCCGAGGTTGACCCCGACGATCGCGGTTGAAGACCTGGACGGCAGCAGATCAGAAGGCGCTCGCCGCGGCCCATGCGCCGCTGCAGGGCTGGCACGCGAAGGGGCGGGGGCCCGCAGAAACACCCCCGTCCACACCAGCGGGCAGAACGCGAAAAAGCACCTGACCGCCATTGCCGCACCGGCCGGCTCATTCCAGCCGAAAAGGTGCTGGACAGCGCAGAGCAAGATGCTATAACGCGCTCGCTTCCGGCGTGGTGCAGGCCGGCGGGAAGCAAAGTTGCCGGCACTGGCAGCGGGATGCCCAGATAGCTCAGTTGGTAGAGCAGCGGATTGAAAATCCGCGTGTCCGTGGTTCGAATCCGCGTCTGGGCACCATTTTTCCCTAAATAAATCAGCGAGTTATCAAATTCTCGCCCGCGCGCTCATGCGAGAAGAATCGCACTGGGTGCCGTTTGGGTGTTTTTTGGCCTGGTCAGGCTGTCAGGGTGGCACCTTCACAGGCCTGAAAAAATCCACTTGTTCAAAACTCATGTACGTGAGTGACTTTTGAACAAGTGGATTGAAAATCGCCCGCCAGAACGTGATTGGCGTGCTTCTCAGAAGTCGATCTTTGGGTTACGGCAGCGACCAGACCGACCGGCTTGTTTCGCCACGCTGCATGACGATGTCCACGTCATTGGCGGCGCGTCTCAAGGTTTCCGATGTGATCGCCCGGGCGAGCGATTATGCTCGGCGGTTTGCGAGGAGATCGTCTTCGCAGATGGCGGGTTCGACCTCATATGCCATGTCCGGGCAGTATCAGGGTTTGGAGTGCCTCGCGCCGCGTTTCATCAACTGCAGTCGGCCTTCTTGTCTTTGCATCGACATAGACGTGAACGAAAAAACCTTCAGCCGAAGCGCTGTCTTCGTTATTTCGAAAAAGTCCGACCTCGTAGCGGACCGAACTGGTGCCAAGCTTTGATACGCGGATGCCGGCGGTCACTTCGTCAGGAAACGCCATTTCCGCAAAATATCTGCAGCCGGTCTCAACGACCAGACCGAAGGTCTCGCTGGACCGGGGGTCAAGCAATCCCCGTCTGATCAGCCAGCCGTTTACTGCCGTATCGAAGAGTGAATAGTGAACAACATTGTTCATATGGCCGTAGACGTCATTGTCCATCCAGCGGGTCTGGATGATGCAGAAGTCCGCATAGTCACTACGCTTTGAGGGGGCGGCGCGGTCGGTCATTACCAGGCTGCCTTGTAGATCGAAAGGGCGTCCTGTTCGGATACTTCGCGTGGATTGTTGATCAACAAGCGCTGCTGAAGCATCGCGTGCGAAGCCAGCTTGGGAAGCGCCGTCTCGGGGATATCCACGTCGCGCAGCCGCGTCTGCATGCCGAGCTTCTTTGGCAGGATCGCCAGTTCTTCGATAAAAGCGGCACAGAGCGACTGTGCGCCGGTTTCGCGTTCCAGGTGCGGGAAAGCATCGTGGGCAATCTCGGCGTAGAGGGAAGCTGCGTCCGGTGCGTTGAAACGGAGCACATGCGGCAGGACCAGCGCATTGGAGAGACCGTGCGGGACATGGAACGTCCCGCCAATCGGATAGGCAAGCGCATGGACGGCGGCGACGGGTGAATTGGCGAAAGCCTGGCCGGCGAGCATGGATCCGAGCAGCATTGCGCCGCGCGCTTCGACATTGCCGCCGTCGAGTACCGCTGTCTCGATATTCGCGCCCAGCAGACGAAGTGCTTCGCGCGCCAGAAGCCGGGACATGGGATTGTTGTTGGCACTCTTTGAAGCGTAAGCCTCGATCGCGTGCACCATCGCGTCGACACCGGTCGCGGCCGTGATCGCCGACGGCAGGCCCAGGGTCAAATTGGCATCCAGTACCGCGAGATCGGGAAGGATGACAGCCGAGGACACGCCCCGCTTTTCCTCCTCGCCAACGGTGATGATCGAGATCGGAGTGACCTCCGATCCCGTGCCGGCCGTCGTCGGCACCAGGATGAGCGGCAGGCGAGGGCCTTTCGCGTTGCCGACACCCCAGACTTCATCGAGATCCTCTTCTGAGCCAAGCAGGAGCGCGGAAAGCTTGGCCACATCCAGCGAGGAGCCTCCACCAAATCCGACCACGCTGGTAACAGCGCCATTTCTCCCTGCTTCGACCGCTGCCATGAGCGTTGCAAGGCTGGGATCGGCCTCGACACTATCAAATAGGGTGACAGCGATCCCCGCCGCTTCAAACGAGGCGATGGCGGGATCGCATAGACCGAGTTTGCGCAAGCCCGGATCTGTTACGAACAGAGATGCCCTGCCGAGGAGGTCGCCTGCCGTTGAGGCCAGTTTCGCCGCCGCTCCCGGACGGAAAACGAGTGACTTGGTTGTGTTGAATACAAATGGATTCATGACTGTGCTCACCTGCCCTGACCTGCGTTCTCATAGTGCTCGCGCAGCTGAAACCGAATGATTTTTCCCGACCCCGTGCGCGGAATGGTTTCGATAATCACGAGATCATGTGGGATCTTGTAGGATGACAGGCGTTCGCTGCAGAACGCCTTGATGCTGTCGATATCCGGCGCCGTTTCCTCGGCGACAATAAACGCCACCGGAACTTCGCCGAGCGTGTCATGCGAGACTCCGACCACGGCGCAATCGCGCACACCGTCCATGACCACGATGGTTTCTTCGACTTCGGCCGGAGAAATGTTTTGCCCACCCCGGATAATCAATTCCTTCAGGCGCCCCGTAATGGTCAGGAAGCTGTTTGCATCCGCCCGGGCCAGGTCACCTGTGTGGTACCAGCCGTTCTTGAGAGCCGACGCCGTTTCGTTGGGTTTGTTATGGTAGCCCTTCATGACATTCGGGCCGCGGACGACCAGCTCGCCTTCGTCTCCCTGGGGCACATCCTTCCCAGTAGCCGGATCAATGATACGGACTGCAAGACCGGGCAGTGGAAGGCCGCATGATCCTGCGATGCGGGCCTGTCCCGGCCAGTTCATCGTCACCATGGTGGAGGTTTCGGTAATGCCGTAGCCGTCGAGCAGTTCGACCCCGAAACGCTCCTCGAACGCGTTGTTGAGGGCGGCGGGCATGATCGCGCCCGCCGACACGCAACGGCTAACCGACGAGAATGGATTGGTCCCGGCTTCCTTGGCCGCCAGCATGAGATAGTGGAACATTGTCGGAACGCCGGGCATCTTGGTAAAACGCCCGGAGCCAAGCAGATCCATCGCTTCATGCGTGGAAAACCGCTCCATCACATACTCGGTGGCGCCATTGGCGACGATCGACAGGACGCAAAAATTCAGCGCGTAGGAGTGGAACAGCGGCAGCGGTGACAAGATCGTATCGTCAGGTCCCATACCGAAGATCGGGGCCCAGCAGGCGGCATTGACCCAGAGCATCGATCGTGTCGTCAGCATCACCCCTTTGGGCGACCCCGTGGTGCCCGACGTATAGACGATCATTGATACGTCATCGATATCGTCGTCCTTCAGGGCGATCTCGCTGGCAGTGCGTGGACACAGGGACTTGAAACCGTTTTCTGAATCCGCGTCGTCGGTCAAAATCACGGCAGATGGGTCAATCTTGCCCGACGTTGCGATCGCTTCGCGCTTTTCGATGCGACTTACGATGATCCGGATGCCGGCATCTTCCACCCGGTAGTCCATCTCTGCCTGTTTTGCGTCAAAGGCGATCGGAACGGCGACGCCGCCTGCACGAATGGCAGCGAGCGTCGCAACAACCCAATCCACCGAGTTCGGTAACCAGATACCGACCGATCCGCCGGGTGGTAAGCCGCGGGCGATCAGGTTCGAGGCAAGGGTATTCACCTCATTCGCGAGGTCCCGGTAGGTTATGCTGCGTGTCTTGTCTTCGAACGCAATCTTGTCAGGATGGTCCGCGGATTGCCGCCGCAACAATTCCGCCAAGGGCGCGATGAGATCCAGTCTGATCATCTTATGCCTCCCGTTACCCGCTCATCAGACCATCGAGAAGCCGCCGTTCGCGCTGATCACCTGACCGGTGATCCAGGAGGCCTGGTCCGACGCCAGGAAAGCGACGAGCGGAGCCACGTCATCGGGCGTGCCAATCCGGCGGAGCGGATAGGCCTTGACGATCTTGTCCATGTTCTTGGCAAGAAAATCCGCATCCGAGTGTGCGGTCTGGACCAGTCCCAGCGAGACGGCGTTGACGCAGACATTGGCACGGCCGAGTTCGCGGGCGAGCGACTTGCCCAGCGCCACGGTCCCGGCGCGCGCGGCAGCGGCCATTGCGAGATTTGCCTCGCCTATCCTGGAACTGTCGCCGATCAGACTGATGATCCGGCCGGTGTTCTGAGCGATCATGTGCGGCGCAACGGCGTGGCAGCAGTGGATCGCGCCATAAAGGCAGGTATCGATTTGCGCCTTCCAATCTTCTGGTGTGCTCTCGACAAAGCGCTGGTATTTCACGTAACCCGCGTTGTTGACGAGGATGTCGACGCGTCCGAAATCGCTGACGATCGCATCAACCATTGACTTCACCTGCTCGTAATCGCTGATGTCGGCCTGAAATGATTTCGCGGTCCCGCCCGATGCGGTGATGTCATCGACGACAGCGGCGGCCTCATCCGCCGATTTTCGGTAGTTGACGGCTATCGTCGCGCCTTCGGCGGCCAGAAGCTTGCAGATTTCAGCGCCAGTATCACGGCCGCCGCCGGTCACGAGAGCGACTTTTCCGTTCAGTCCAAATTGCATCTGTTTACTCCATATCTTTCGTAGCCCGCTTGTCGACGATCAGCCGATGAAGCTTGCTGGGTGTTATCGGTAATTCGGTGATATCCAGATCGAGATGTGCGAGTGCATCGGCGACGGCATTTGCGATGGCCGCCGGTGCGCCGATCGTCCCACCTTCGCCCATTCCACGGAAGCCGCCGGGATTGTCCGGCAGTTCGGTTTCGAGGTGGATGACTTCGATATGCGGAACTTCGGCCGACGTCGGGATCAGGTAGTCGGCAAGACTTGCGGACAGCAATTGGCCCGTCTCATCATATTGCAGCTCTTCCAGCAATGCGACGCCGACGCCCTGTGCCACACCGCCGTGGACCTGGCCGTCGACGACCTGCGGGTTGATCATCTTGCCGCAGTCTTCGGCCACGACGAAACGGGTCAGCCGTATGGCGAGCGTTTCCGGGTCGATTTCGACCTCCGCGATATGCGTGGAGGACGTAGTCGTGCCCAGATAAGGGTCAAAACTTTCCTGCGACTCGAGTGTTTCGCGCGCATCGAGCGGTAACGTCGCCATGTCCGAATAGACAGCACGGGCTAAGTCCGCAAACCGAATCCGATGGTTGGTGCCGGGTACGAAGATCTCACCGTCGCCTGTTTCAACGCGGTCGGGGTCAACATCGAACAGCCGTCCCGCGACGCGTTTGACCTTGGTCAGCAGGGACCGAGTGGACTTGATCGCGGCGCCACCACCAATCACCGCGCTGCGGCTTGCATAGGTGCCGGTGCCGTGCACAGCAACGGCCGTGTCACCTTGCATGATCTGCACGTCTTCGGGACGGACCCCCAGTTCTTCAGCCACGATTTGCGCCAATGTGGTTTCCAGGCTTTGACCGTGGGATGCAGTGGCGAACATCGCGACGACAGCCCCTGTCGCATCGATCCGCACCGTGGCCGTTTCGCTGCCGGTGTTGATCGGCATGCCGGGCGCGACCGCGATACGCGATCCGATCCCTGTCAATTCCGCATAGGTGCCGATGCCCTGCCCAATCCAGCGCCCTTCCTTTCGGGCCGCCTCCTGTCGCTTCTTGAAACCGGCATAGTCGATCGTTTCGACAGCGGCTTCCAGGCACTCCATGAAACCGGACCGGTTCCAGATGATCCCCGACCCGATCCGATGCGGAAACTCCTCGGGGCGCACGAGGTTTCGACGCCTGATTTCGGCCCGATCCATCCCAAGATGGGCAGCGGCTTTGTCGACGAGGCGTTCGAGCGCAAACACGGCCATCGGGCGACCGACACCACGATATGGGCCGGTCGGAGGCTTGGGCGTGCAGACCGCGCGAACGCGGCCCCAATAATGGGGTGTGCGGTATGGACCGGGCAGGAAACTCGCGACCTGAACCGGTTCGAGTGCGGCAGTCCACGGGTAGATGGAGTAAGCGCCGATGTCGCCGATCACCTCGGCTTCCAGGGCGATGAACGTTCCGTCGTCGTCGAATGCGAGCCGCGCTTTGACGACTTCGTCGAAGCCCTGGCTGGTGGATGTAAGATCTTCGAGGCGATCGCTGACATACTTGACAGGTCTTGCCAGCCTGCGCGCGATGGCGACAACGAGAATTTCTTCGGGGTAAATCGAGCCCTTGCCGCCGAAGCCGCCACCCACATCCGGGGCGACGACACGGATCCTGTTCCCCGGCATGCCAAGCAGCCGGGAAAGCTCGTCACGGACGACGCCGGGAATCTGTGTCGAGCCATACAGCGTCAGGGCGTCCCGGCCGCGATCATAGTCGACGACGTAGGCTCTGTTTTCCATCGCGAGAGGGGATTTGCGCTTCAGGCGAAAGCGGCCTTCGACGACATGAGAAGCAGCGGCGATTTGTTCCGGGGCTTCACCGGTGGCGAAGACGCGCTCGAGTACGAGGTTGCCGGGAACATCGTCATGCAGCTGCACCGCACCGGCTGCAAGCGCGCCATCGACATTCGATGACGCGCCGAGCGGCTCGTATTCGACCACGATCGAGGTCGCCGCATCCTCGGCCAGGTAGCGGTCCGTCGCGACGACGACGGCCACCGGCTCGCCAACATAGCGGACAACGTCCCGGGCAAGGACCGGGCAGTGCGTCGCGTGATAATTCTTCATGCGCGATGGGGCCGATATGTCCGGAATGTCCGTGAAGTCCCCTGCAGTGTAGATCGCGAGAACCCCGGGCATTTCCAGCGCATCGCCGAAATCGATCTCGGAGATTTTCGCATGAGCCTGGTCGGAGCGGACAAAGGCGAGATGCACCATGCGTTCGAGACGGATGTCTGAGGTGAACCGACCGGCTCCGGTCAGCAGGCGCGGATCCTCAAGTCTCTGAACCGGTTCGCCGATATATTTGGGCCGGCTGATTTTTGACGGGATTGAATCCACACCGCGCTGCGATGAGACATCATTCATATCCATCGCTCCCCTTGCGCAGTGTCTGCCATTGGGCATCGTCGTGGCCGCAGATGATCATTGCGCCGCCCGCTTCGTACCGCCGGATCTTTGCGTAGGATTTCAGCAGCGCATCGCCATCGACCGCATTTCTGGGTATCTCGTCATTGTCGAGATTGCGGCGCAGGCTCACCGCATCGGAGACCAGCAGCACATCGCCGGTGCTGTCGAGCTTCGCGAGCAGCCCCATCAGGCCAGGAGTGTGACCCGGCAATGCAACGGTGACGAGTCGCCCGTCACCGAGGACATCGTGCCCTTCGCCGACGGCCTGCATCGGCATCGGGTGGTCCCACTCGACGCGCAGATAACCTTGCATCTCGGCGCCGTCAGACTTCGCTGATGCGAGCTCCGCCTCATGGCAGATGAAGCGGGCCTTGCGGAAGAATTCGTTGCAGCCGCAGTGATCGGGATGGAAATGGGAATTGACGACCACGTCGATGTCATCGGGCGATAGGCCGAGTTCCGCAAGCGCGTCGATAACATTTGCGGAGTGTCCGCCGATAGGCGTCATCACCTGTGCGAGTTTCCCCCATCGCGCCTCGGCATCGTCCGAAACGCTCGGATGACAGCCGGTGTCGTAGAGAACGTAGCCCGTTTCATGGGCAAACAGGACGGCGATGACTGGCAGTTCGATCGCTTCAGACTTGTCGGCTTCGGGTACATAGATGCGTTTGCGCATCCGCAACCGGCCACCATCGAGAATATGCATTTTCATGCCGGGACTCCATCACGCTCGTCGACAAGTTCTCGCACGGCCCGAACGATGTGCTCGTAGCCGGTGCAGCGACACAAATTTCCGGACAAGGCGTCGCGTATCTCGTCATCGGTGGACAGCGGCAAGGTTTCGAGGATCTCCGAGACCGTCATCAGAAAGCCTGGAGTGCAAAAGCCGCACTGAAGCGCGTGGTGCTTGCGAAACGCCTTCTGGATGCGATGCATGTCGATCGCCGTGCCAAGGCTCTCGACAGTTTCCACATTCGCCCCATCCAGTTGCGCTGCGAAAAGCAGGCATGAGCGGGCCGTCTTGCCATTGAACCTTATCGTGCATGCCCCGCAGACGCCGTGTTCACAGCCAACATGGGTGCCGGACATGAACAGCACATCGCGTATGAAGTCGGAGGCCAGCATCCGAGGTTCCGCTTTCGCACTGACTTTCTCGCCATTCAGGGTCAGAGTGATGTTTGTCTCGTTTGTCATGTCACGCCTGCGGCTCGGATCGCCGCCTGTTTGAGAACGCGGGACGCAAGGGTCGGCACAAGCGATCTGCGATAGTGCGACGACGCATGCATGTCGTCATTGGGCTCGAGCACATCCGCGCAGCCGCGAATCGCCTCGTCGATCGCGTCCGGTGGCATGCCTTCGAGCTTTTCTTCGACGTCCTTCATGCGGAGGGGAAAGTCGCCCACACCGCCAAGCGCCAATCTTGCGCGGGTGATCAATCCGTTCTTCGTGTGCACAGTCGCCGCGGCAGCCACGACAGCGAAATCGCCAGCCCGCTGAGCGACCTCAGTGAACGCCATGCCTGTTCCTGCCGTCGGTTTCTGAAGCTTTATCGAAACGAGGATCTCGGTTTCTTCGATCGCCGTCACCAATGGCGCGAAGAAAAATTCTTCGGCGCCGACGATTCTGGTGCCGTCGCTTCCGGCGATCTCGATCTCGCCGTCCAGCAAGGTGATGAGCAGGGGCCATTCGGCCGACGGGTCCGCGTGAGCCAGGCTACCTCCGATCGTACCGCGATTGCGGATGGCAACATGGGCCACATGGGCCATGGCCTCCGTGACAATCGGGAAGGCGCCACAAAGCTCCGTGCTGGCCGCGGCCTGTGCATGGCGCACCAGAGCGCCGATCCGGATTGCATCTCCCTCATCGCGAATATCGCAAAGATCGGACAGGTTGTTGATGTCGACCAGCCGCTCGGGCCGCACCAGCCTGAAGTTCATCATCGGCACGAGGCTCTGCCCGCCGGCGAGAATCTTGGCGTCGTCATGCTGAAGCGCGGCCAATGCTTCCTCCAACGTCGAGGGGCGGCAAAATTCGAAGGCAGCGGGCTTCATCTCAACTCGCCTTGAACTTTGGAGCGCGTTTTTCCGCAAAGGCGTCTCGGCCCTCGCGATAATCGTCACTTGTCGAGGCTTGATCTATCAGCGATTGGGCGTGACCAGGGTCGAAGCTTCCCTGCGAAATTCCGTTGAGGATGTATTTCGCGCCTCCCATCGACAATGGTGCATTGCCCGAGAGAGATCTTGCGAAAGCGATTGCATCGGCCATCGGGTCGTCGCTCACCTTGTCGACAAACCCCATCGCAAGGGCTTCCTCTGCGCCGAACCGTTCGGCGGAATAGAGAATGCGTTTGGCGTTGGTCAGCCCGACCAGGCCCAGGAGTTTCCGTGTCGCTTGCACGCCGTAAACGATCGAAAGCCGCGCGGCAGGAATGCCGAAAATCGCCTTGGTATGCGCAAATCGGAAATCGGCCGACATTGCCAGATGTGCGCCGCCACCGAGAGTGTATCCGAGATTGACCGCGATCACCGGCTTGCTGGCATGGGTAATCCCGGCACATCCGTAATCGACAGCGACCTCATAGGCGCGGGACTGGCCGAGGTCGTCGCGCACCGACGCAAATTCCGCTATGTCCGCTCCAGCGGAAAAATCAGAACCGGCGCCGGTCAGTATGATCGCTCGCACGTCGCGATCAGCGGACAGTTCGGCAAAGATATCGCCGAAGGCGTTCCACATCGCATAGGACACGGAATTACGCTGGGCCGGCCGATTGATAGTCACCGTCGCGATTCCGTCATTGGTACTGATTGCAATATCGTTCATTGGGGTTCAGCTTTCGAAGCGGTGACGACAGCCTGGAAATCGTCAAAGAACTGTCGCGCCAGCTTTTTCGCCGTGGAATCGAGCAGGCGGGATCCGAGCTGCGCGACCTTGCCGCCGACATCGGCTGCCGCCTCGTAGTGCAGAACGGTTTCGAGCGGACCCGTTTCCTCAAGTCGGACATGCGCCGACCCCTTCGCAAAGCCGGCAATGCCGCCCTTGCCTTCACCTGAGAGAACGTAACTCTCGGGCGGTTTGATATCGGTGAGATCAACCGCGCCGGTGAAGCGCGCCTTGATCGGCCCGATCTTCAGCGACACTTTCGCGGTCATGTGATCTGCCGTCTGCTGTTCCAGCTCTTCACAGCCTGGAATGCATTGGCGCAAGACCCCGGGATCGTTCAGGGCCGACCAGACCGTCGCCCGGTCGCACGGAATTGTCACCGAATCCTTGAAATTCATGGCACCACCAAATCAACGAAGGGAAAGGTTCCGGAGCGGGCGAACCCGCCCCGGTCTGGGAGGATGCTCGAAGCGATTTACTGCTTGACGAGCGGGCACTCACTTTCTGAGAGCGGGCGAAAAGCCTTGTCGCCCGGGATCGTTTCAACCAGCTTGTAGACATCCCATTCGCCGGTGGACTCTTCCGGAGTCTTTACCTGGTAAACATACATGTCATGCACCATGCGACCGTCCTCACGGATCTCGCCGCCCTGCGCGAAGAAGTCGTCGATAGGCATTTCCCGCATTTTGGCCATCACGGCCTTCGCATCCGTCGTACCGGTCGCCTCGACAGCTTTCAGATAATGCATCGTCGAGGAGTAGTCGCCCGCGTCGCCCATATGCGGCATGACGCCCATGCGCTCCTTGAACCGCTCCGCAAAGGCACGGGTTTCGTCGTCGCGGTCCCAGTAGAACCCGTTTGTCAGGATCATGCCCTGGGCAACATCAAGGCCGAGCGCTTTGACGTCCGTCAGCCAGACGAGCAAACCGGCCGTGAGCTTGCCCGTATCGGCCAGGCCGAATTCACGCGCTGACTTGACGGCGTTGATGAAGGTCGTTCCCGATCCGGCGATCGCGACTACCTGCGCCGGGGACGCCTGGGCCTGAAGCATGTATGCGGAATGGTCGGATGTCTCGATTGGATAAAGCGCATTGCCGACGACCGTACCGCCGGCCTTTTCGACTATAGCGGAGGCATCGGCTTCCAGGGCATGACCGAAGGCGTAGTCAGCCGTCAGGAAATACCAGTCCTTCATGCCTTGACTGACCAGCTGGTTGGCCGTGCCGTTCGCCAACGCATAGGTGTCATAGGAATAGTGGATTGAGTTCGGCGTGCATCCGGCACCGGACAGCTTGGACGAGCCGGACCCGGTGACGATGGCAATGCCGTCCTTCTCGGCCGCAATCTGCGCGACGGACAAAGCAATGCCGGAATTGATCAGATTGCCGATCAGGGTGACACCCGAATTTTCATACCACTCCTGTGCCGTGGATGCCGCGATCTCTGGCTTGTTCTGGTGGTCGGCCACGACAACCTCGATCGGCTTGCCAAGCACTTCACCACCGAAGTCCTCGACCGCCATCTCGATCGCCGTGACGGCGCCTTTGCCGGACTCGTGACTGAACTGACCGCTCATGTCGGTCAGCACGCCGATCTTCACCTGTCCATCGTCAGCTAGCGCCATTCCAGCGGTGGTTGAACACATCAGCGCGGCAATGCCTGCGCTCAGAATCTTCTTCATGATCATCGTTTCCTCCCATGTCAGTCCTAACGCCGACATTCAAGATTGCTCTAATAGACTGAGTGTCCGATAAAAACCTGCGGATACCCTCCATTCTGAGCTAAAAAATGGAGCCTCCTATTCGCACTAGTTTTTGCGACTGCCATCTTTTAACTTGCACTAATAGACTTAATCTGGTTTTCTGAGTCAAGCCCCAAAGCGAATATGAGGCGCCGGATCAAACGTTCGTTTGCGTATGCGCCGGCTGGAGAGCGCCTTTGGGACGGCAGGAGGAGGACGAAGACGGTGATGCCGATACTTGAGACACGAGGCCTGTCTCGCGAGTTCAATGGCTTCGTGGCGGTCAACAATGTGGACTTCACGGTCAGTGCCGGATCACTTCATGCGCTGATCGGGCCGAATGGCGCCGGTAAAAGCACCCTGTTCAACCTGCTGACGCGGTTTCTCTCGCCCAGCAGAGGGACAATCAGGTTCAAGGGTGAAGACATCAGCAACGTCCCGGCGGCCTCCGTGGCGCGCAAGGGACTTGTCCGCTCATTCCAGATTTCGTCTGTGTTCCCGCACCTGTCAGTCCATGAGAACATCAGGATCGCCTTGCAGTCGAAAGATCGGGAAACGTTCAGCTTCTGGCGATCCGACAGCGCCCTTTCCCGCCACGATGCGGAAATCATGGCCTTGCTCACCGAAGTGGGTCTGGCGGACTATTCCCGGCGCCTTGCCGTCGAACTGCCCTATGGTCGCAAACGCGCCCTCGAACTGGCTACGACTCTGGCGATGCGCCCGCAGGTCATTCTTCTCGATGAACCGATGGCCGGGATGGGCCAGGAAGACATCGATCGCACGTCCAAGCTTATCAGGCGGGTCGGCGAGCAGACGACGATCGTCATGGTGGAACACAATCTCTCGGTAGTCGCCGACATATCCGACCGCATCACGGTCCTGCGCCGCGGCGAGGTCATCGCCGAGGGAAGCTACGCAGAGATTTCGTCCGATCGCGAGGTTCAGCAGGCCTATATTGGAGGCTCTCATGATTGAGGATGCAACGCGCCTTGAGGTCGAGAATCTGCACAGCTGGTACGACGAAAGCCACATACTTCACGGCGCAACGATGAAGGTCAGCAAGGGCGAGATCGTCACCTTGCTCGGGCGCAACGGCGCTGGAAAGACCACCATGATGCGCACGCTTGCCGGCGTCGTAAGACAACGCAAAGGCAAGCTGGTTTTCGATGGTCACGACCTGATGTCCACGCCGGCCCATCGCGTCGCCCGACTGGGACTGGGCTATGTCCCGGAAGAGCGCGGAATCTTCTCTTCGCTAAATGTCGCCGAAAACCTGGTCCTCCCGCCGGTCGTCAAGGCCGGTGGAATGAGCATCGAACACATCTACGAATTGTTCCCGAATCTGAAAGGGCGCGACTCGACAGTCGGCACCAGGCTCTCAGGCGGCGAACAGCAGATGCTCGCGATCGCGCGAATCCTGAGAACCGGGGCCGACTTCATTCTGCTCGATGAGCCAACCGAGGGCCTCGCGCCGGTGATCGTTGAAGATATTGCTCGTGTGCTCGGAGAACTGAAAAATCTGGGTCTGACGATCATTCTGGTCGAACAGAATATCCAGTTCGCCACGGCCAGCGCCGATCGGCACTATGTGATGGAACAAGGCCGGATCGTCGACGAATTCAGTAACGAAGCGCTTCTTTCAGACATGGCGCGGATCAACGCTTATCTCGGCGTTTAGGGGAGGGAAGAATGCCTGAGATATTCGGCGTTCCGGTCGTGGTGCTGCTCGGCCAAATTCTGTTGGGCCTGATCAACGGCTCTTTCTATGCGGTGTTAAGCCTGGGGCTGGCGATCATTTTCGGGATGCTCAACATCATCAACTTTGCCCATGGCGCGTTGTACATGATGGGCGCATTCGTGACGTGGCTCTGCCTGTCGCAACTGGGGCTCAACTACTGGGCGGCGCTTGTCGTTGTCCCCCTTGTCGTCGGGGCGTTCGGAATAGTCATCGAACGTCTTTTCCTGCGGCATCTCTACCGGATCGATCACCTTTACAGTCTGCTGTTTACTTTCGGGCTCGCACTCGCTCTGGAAGGGCTATTTCGCTACATCTTCGGCGCGGCAGGCAAGCCTTATCCCGTCCCGCAGGAGCTCACAGGCGTCTTCAAGCTCGGCTTCATGATCCTGCCGATCTACCGCGCCTGGGTTATCGTGGCAGCCGTCACCGTCTGTGTTGCCGTCTGGCTGGTGATCGAGAAGACAAAGCTCGGCGCCTGGCTACGCGCGGCAACCGAAAATCCCTCCCTGGTCACCGCGTTCGGCATAAATGTACCACTCATGCTCACGCTGACCTATGGCTTTTGCGTCGGGCTCGCGGGTTTCGCGGGCGTCCTCGCCGCGCCGATTTATCAGGTCAGTCCGGGCATGGGGTCCAACCTGATCATCATCGTCTTTGCTGTCGTGGTCATCGGCGGGCTTGGCTCGATCGGCGGCGCGATACTGACCGGTCTGGGTCTCGGCGTCATAGAAGGACTCACGAAAGTGTTCTACCCGTCCGCATCGACCATCGTGGTGTTCCTCGTGATGGTGCTTGTGCTCCTTCTCCGTCCATCCGGCCTCTTCGGGAAGGAAAATTGATCGTGTCTACTCTCCTTCAAAACGTGGTTGTGGCAACTGTCGAGAGACGCTGGATAGCAGGGTTCGCGGCGGTGGCGATTGCTGTTGCGCTCTTGCTCGCGCCCCATCTCGTCTACCCGCTGTTCCTGATAAACATTCTTTGCTTCATATTATTCGCATCGGCCCTGAACCTCGTGCTTGGCTACGCGGGTCTTTTGTCCCTGGGGCATGCCGCGTTCTTCGGTGGCGCCGCATATGTTACTGCCCATGCTGCAAAGGTCTGGGAGATGCCATTCGAAGTCGCGGTCCTTCTGGGCACGGCATTTGCCGGCCTGCTCGGTCTCGTTTTCGGCCTCATCGGTATCCGCAGATATGGCATCTACTTCGCCATGATCACGCTTGCACTCGCGCAGATGATCTATTTCCTTGCCGTTCAGATGCCTTTCACCGGCGGCGAAGACGGGATCCAGGCCGTTCCACGCGGAACGTTCCTGGGGATTGTGGATCTCAACGACATAGCGGCAATGTATTATGTCGTTCTGGGTGCGACCGTTGCAGGAATTCTCTTCCTGTGGCGAACGCTTCATTCGCCTTTTGGGCACATCCTCGCTGCGATCCGTGAGAACGAACCGCGGGCAATTTCCCTCGGGCTCGACGTCGCCCGCTACAAGCTGATCGCTTTCGTTTTATCGGCGACGCTTTCCGGATTGGCGGGATCGCTCAAGGTGATCGCCTTTCAGCTCGCCTCACTGTCCAATGTGTCTTGGCATCTGTCGGGTGAAGTCGTCCTCATGACCCTCATTGGCGGGATGGGCACATTCGTCGGGCCGATCATCGGATCGGCCTTCGTTGTGACGCTGGAGCATATGCTTGCGACCAGCGGTCTGCCAATCTCGCTCGTGGTGGGGGTCATTTTCATGGGGTGCGTCATGCTGTTCAGACGCGGCGTTTACGGCGAGACCCGGGCCCGCCTGAAAGCCATAGTCGAGCGCGACCGGGCCTAACTGACGTCATTTCACGGGCAAATCATAGTTTAGAATGTAGTCGGTCTCGCTTGCCTGGATCGGTTTCAGGCAATGGTCGCAAACCACCTGCGGCACAAAGTCCTGTCCGCAGCTGCGATGGCGCAGTCGAAGAGGCGGACGCCCGTCATTAATCCAACGATCGCCCCATGCCATCATGACGATCATCGGCTTGTAGAGATCGTGGCCCATTTCGGTTAGGCGATATTCGAAACGGTTGCGTGAGTTTCCGTAAGAGGTTTTGCGCAGAATACCTTCATCGACCAGTCGACTGAGGCGATCGGCCAACACATTGCTGGCGATGCCGAGCTTTTCACGCATTTCGTCATAGCGGCGCACACCGAACCAAGCTTCTCGGAGGATGAGAAAGCTCCATTTGTCGCCGATAATCATCAGGCTGCGGGCGACCGAGCACGGGCGCACGCGCTGCAACAATTTCGGATCGGAACTTCGG
Source organism: Neohoeflea coraliihabitans (assembly GCF_019334345.1). Classification (GTDB taxonomy): domain Bacteria; phylum Pseudomonadota; class Alphaproteobacteria; order Rhizobiales; family Rhizobiaceae; genus Pseudohoeflea; species Pseudohoeflea coraliihabitans. The sequence goes on along the minus strand of NZ_JAHWQX010000002.1, from coordinate 633,612 downwards.
CGCGTTTTCGAGCGGCGCTCCGCTGAGGAAAAGCCGGCGCCGGGTCCATCGCGGAAATGAACCTCGTGCGCGCGCACGGGTTGCTTGCATTCGGAACAGACTGTCGTCGGATGGCACTCGTTGCCACACGACGTGTGGAAGAGGCGGAGCGGCGGAGCTGCACCATTCGTCAGCCTCTTGTCGCCGAATTCCATGAGCGACAGCATCGCTGGAAAGAGATCTTTGCCACGCGCGGTAAAGAAGTATTGCCGCCCCGGCTCGTTCGGCCGACGACCGATCACGAATATGTCGTTCTCGACCAGAGCTGCGAGGCGGGCCGACAAGGTTTGGCGGGGTATCGCCAGTCTTGATTGAAAAGTGTCGAATCGGCGGACGCCGAAAAACGCTTCCCTGATAATTAAGAAGCTCCAGCTATCGAGCACAATCTCCACGGTGCTGCGAACCGAGCAATTGCGCTCGATCAGCGGGCTGGATTCGACGTTGAGATTCGGTGTCATCAAGTCATCTCGCATTTCTTGGTCTTCTCAACATAAGAGAAGAAAGCTCGCGGGCGGAAAATTCGAGTTGTAACGCTGGCAATCCTCAACAATGTCTCCTATCAGCGCACTTCCTCGTTTTCCTCAGAGACGTTTCGCAAGGGTTAGTGGTCGGGATTGATCTAATTTCAATGGATTGTCTAGACCGAGCAGGAACTGCCAAGTGGGCCCGACCACGGGATCTCCTCGACCTTCTTCGCCCACAGCTCCAGCGCCTCTCGCTTCTCGTTGAAATAGGTGTAACGATTGTAAGTTGCGCCAAAGTCTGAGACGACCCCTGATTTGTGGTTCGTCACAGCGTCAATCACATGGGGCAGCACGCCGAGCTTCGCCATTCCCGCTGGCGCCGTGCGCCGAAAGTCGTGAAAGCGCCAATCAGCCGTTCCGTCCGGTCACGACGCAATCTCTTGTCAGGGCAGCGGGCGCTCCCAAATGGCCAAGAGTGTGACCTATGTCTCCGGAACGAAGTGGCCCCAGTTTGTCTCGGGTCGCTCACTTAGGTTTTCCAGGATCTCGCGGGTTCCACGCGCACTCCGCCTTTGCGGAGATCGATCCAGTGCCAAAAAAACCTAAAAATTACATTGGTTTCGCGTGACAATTCTCCTGCGCCATGGTTCCTTTCGCACCGGAGTAAATCTATGTGCGGAATAGCAGGGATCTGGCGCAAGCACAGTCCGCTTGGTCAATCCGATCTGGCCGATGTTGCGAGCATGATGCGGGCGATCGTCCATCGTGGCCCGGACGACAGCGGCACCTGGTCCAATGGGCGGCTGGCATTCGGCCATCAGCGCCTGGCCATCATCGATACATCGCGCAAGGCCCGCCAGCCGATGCAGGTGCAGAGTGGCGATGGCGTGCTGATCTTCAACGGCGAGGTCTACAACTTTCACGCTCTGCGCGCCGAGCTGCGCGCCGAAGGAATCGCATTCCAGACGGCATGCGATACCGAAGTCGTCCTCAACGCTCTGCATCACTGGGGGCCACGCAAGGCCATCCCGCTTTTCAATGGCATGTTCGCCATTGCCTATGTGGACCTTCGCACCGGCGATCTCTGGCTGGCACGCGATCGACTTGGCATCAAGCCGCTGTCCGTCGCCGAGACATCCGAGCGCATTCTGTTTGCCTCCGAAGACAAGGCTCTCCTGGCCTGTGACGGATTTGACCGCACGGTCGACAAGCGTGAGATCATGCTTCGCCTGGCATCCCAATACCGCGATTCAGGCTTCAGCCTGTTCGACAGCATCGAAAGGGTTCCGTCCGGCGGATTGTGGCGGATCGACGGCAGCGGCATCGAGAAATCGATCTTCTGGGATCCGATCGGGTCCGTCAACGTCGACCGTATCATCAATGACTATGGCACCGACGCAGAGCATCACGACAGGCTCGAGGCGCTTTTGCAGCAAAGCATTGACCTTCATTGCATTGCCGATACCGCGATTGCATCGGCCTGCAGCAGCGGGGTGGATTCCGGGGTCATCACGGTGCTGTCCAAACGTCGCCGGCCGGACCTGCATGCTTATGTCGTCGACCCGCAGATGGGCCGGAGCGAGGCCGAGGGTGCAGAACTGACGGCCCGCGCGGCAGGTGTCGAATTGCGCCGGGTGCCGTTCGGGCGCGCGCAGATGTTCGATCTCTGGCCGCAAATGGTCTGGCATCTCGAAAGCGACGGCTGGCACGGCAGCCGCGTCGCCCTGCTCGCTTTGGCGCAGCAGTGCCGAGCCGATGGGGTCAAGGTGTTGCTGACAGGGGAGGGCGCCGACGAACTGTTTGGCGGCTACCCTTTTCAGGCCAAGCGCACCCGCCAGTGGCGGCCGATCTCGCCGCCGTTTGACAGGTTGCTCCCCCGCCGCCTGATCGCCAGCCGGTTGCGCAAGGGTGGACAGGATCCTTTCTCGCCATCCTGGGGTGGACCGAACGCGGACAGGATCAATCCCCTCCGGCGCGCGCTTTCCCCCGAGCTGGGTTTTTTGCCAAAGCGACTGTTCGATCACCTGCAGCCGGTTGCATCGCTCAGCGACCGCGCATTCCTCGCCGGCTGCATCTACGATCTCTATGCCCATCTCGGGGATCTCCTGAACCGGCACGACCGCATGAGCATGGCAGCCTCGGTGGAGCTTCGCGTGCCCTTTATCGAGAACGCGATGATCGACTTCGCCCTGCATCTGCCGCGCCGCTTCAAGCATCGGCGCGGCACCGGCAAATGGCTGCTCAAGAAGGTTGCCGAACGCTACGTGCCCAAAAGCAACATCTACGCTCGCAAGAACGGCTTCGGCATTTCCTCGGATCTGTCCGCCGGAGCGGAGCGCATTCTCATCAATGGCCCGCTGCGCGAGGTATTGAAATGGCCGGCGGCATCCGTCACGGACATGATCGGCCTTGCCGCACAAGATCCGGGATCGCGCATGCGTTTGGTCGGCATGGATCTGTTTCTGCGCCTGTATGCAGAGCGCGAGACGACGGAAAATCTTTCGGAAAAGCTGCATGCGGCCGCCGGCGCGGACTGAGCCTCCGCAAAGGGTCTGAAATGGACCCGCCGCTCTGGTGCTGATCCAACAATTCGTTCCCCTTAAATCACACTGGTAAATCCACTGCTTTCCAGGCCACCCTGCGCCGATGAAAAGTGAGAGTGAAGTCGATGGTTTTGAGCCGCCGCCGGGAAACTGCGTCGATGCAGCAGCCCTGTTCAAACGCTTGAGCACTGCCCTCGGTTTTGCGATCGTGGCATGCCTCATTCCTGGGTCCCTGGCCAATGCCGCGGTCTCGGAGCGCTCGGTGCAACAATGCGTTTGCCAGGGAATGGACACCGAGGTGGCGCTCGAAAGCGGCGCTCGTGCAGATTGCGTTTCGGCGACCCATGCCATCGAAGTCGACAAGACGGCAGGCTGGGCACAGGCGATCGGACAGGCGTTGCATTACGCCCAACAAACCGGCAAGCGGCCGAAGATCATCCTCTACTGCGAAGATCGTCCGGGTCTGTGCCTGGCACGCAAGCTGCGACTTGAAGAGACATTGGCCTTCGCCAGTCTGTCGATCGATCTGGAGACTGTCGATGATGCAGTCCTAAGCGCGCGCTGCGGCCGCTAGCGGACCACGCTACGCGCACCTGCGGGCTCAAGTCTTCTCTGCAGAAAATTTCGAAGGCAGCCACTTTGAGGGGTTGGATATGGTGCCAACTGACCTATCTTGCGCCATGTTGTCGGTGGCCGAGAAGCAGGCAACTGCCGTCGGACAACGCGCGTCAGAAGGTGAGATGCGACGCTCTCTCCCCAGTTTGCCGCGTTGCGAGGTCAGCGAAAATAACGTAGGAATTCAGCACTCTTGCACTTTCTCCCGGATCAGCATCGATGAATCACGGCAGCCAATCTCCTGGAAGTTCGAAATTGCTGCCGAAGTCGCTCACAGGCATATCCGGTCTTGATGACATCACGGCCGGTGGGCTGCCGACAGGTCGTCCGACCTTGCTGTGCGGCGCGGCAGGGTGCGGCAAGACGCTTTTTGGCATGACTTTTCTCGTTGATGGTGCGGTTCGGCGCGACGAACCCGGCGTTTTCGTCAGTTTCGAGGAAACAGCCCCGGATCTCGCCGTCAATGTCGCATCGCTCGGCTATGAGGTCGATAAGCTGATCGACGAGAAAAAGCTCGTCATCGACCACGTCAGGGTCGACCGCAGCGAAATCGAGGAAGCGGGCGAATATGATCTCGAAGGTCTGTTTGTCCGGCTCGGTTATGCCATCGATTCCATAGGCGCCAAGCGCATCGTTCTGGATACCCTGGAGACCCTGTTTGCCGGCCTCGACAACGTGGCCGTGTTGCGCTCGGAGTTGCGGCGCCTGTTCGAGTGGATCAAGCAGAAGGGGATAACGGCAATCGTCACCGCAGAGCGCGGCGAGGGCCAGCTGACCCGGCACGGTCTGGAAGAATATGTCTCCGACTGCGTGATTTTGCTCGAGAATCGCGTTGAAGACCAGATCACCACACGGCGGCTGCGGGTGGTCAAGTATCGGGGGTCAGCGCACGGTACGAACGAATATCCGTTCCTGATCGACGATCACGGCATCACGGTGTTGCCGATCACGTCGGCGGGCCTGTCCTATGACGTCTCCGAGGAGCCGGTCCCCACGGGCGTGGAAGACCTCGACGCGATGCTCAGCATCGGCGGCTATTACCGGGGCTCAAGCGTACTGATCTCGGGTTCTGCGGGCACCGGCAAGACCATCTTCAGCGCTCACTTTGCCAATGCCGCCTGTGCCCGCGGCGAGCACTGCCTTTACGTGGCACTCGAGGAATCGCCGAGCCAGATCGTGCGCAATGTGCGCTCGGTGGGATTGGATTTGCAGCATCACATCGATGCCGATCTGTTGCGGTTCGAAGCCGCAAGACCCAGCTTCTACGGCTTCGAAATGCATCTGACGCGCCTGCATCGCATTGTCGAGACATTCAAGCCGACGATAGTCGTCATTGATCCGATTTCAGCTTTCCGAGGCCCCGCCGAAGAGGTGCATTCGACGCTGCTGCGCGTGGTCGATATGTTGAAGGCCAGAGGCATTACGGCGGTGTTCACCAGTCTGACACCGGCGGACGAGCGGCTGATGAGCGATGCCGATCGCGGCGTCTCATCCCTGATGGACACCTGGATTTCATTGCTCGATATTGAAAGCAGTGGCGAGCGCAACCGCGGTCTATACGTGCTGAAATCGCGCGGCATGTCCAATTCGAACCAGATCAGGGAATACCGTCTGACATCGAACGGTGTGCAATTGAGCGACATGTATATGGGCCCGGACGGCATGCTGACGGGCAGTGCCCGCATTGCGCAGGAATGGCGTGCAAGGACCCTGGAAACGCAGCGGCAGCGTGAAATCGCCTGTCGCCGCCGAAAATTGGAGCGCAAGCGCCTCGTTCTCGAAGGTCAGATTGCTGAATTGCAGGCAACGCTGGCCATGCAGGAGGCCGAGATCGACGACCTGTCCGAAGCGGAACGACTCGACGCCGAATTGGTTAACCATGACCGGCAGGTGATGGCGAGAAGCAGGGGAGTGGATGAATGACCTCCGAGCGCAAGGGCATCGCGCCTCTGGAAGATACAACCGATGAGGATGGCCGCGCGCCAGATGGCACATTTTACAATTTGCGGCTCTATGTCGCCGGACAGACCCCGAAATCATTGTCAGCCGTCGCCAATCTCAAGAAGCTTTGCGAGGATCATCTGGCCGGTCAGTATGACATTGAGGTCGTCGATCTCAGTCAGAATCCGCAATTGGCAGCTGGCGATCAGATCCTGGCTTTGCCGACTCTGGTGCGCCGTTTGCCGCCGCCATTGAAGAAGATCATTGGAGATCTGTCCAATCAGGAGCGTGTGTTGGTCGGCCTCGACATTCGCAGCCAGAGCAAAGGACCATGACCGGTAATTCGCAAACGCCCTGGTGGGAAGAGGCAGACGGTGATCATTCCGGTACACACTTCGTTCTGCGCCTTTATGTAACGGGTTCAACGCCGCGCTCGACGCGGGCCGTGGAGATTATCCGACGCGTCTGTGAAGAGCGTTTGAACGGCCGCTATGACCTTGAGGTGATCGACATTTACCAAAACCCACAAGCCGCCCGCGACGCTCAGATCATCGCCGCGCCGACCCTGGTCAAGATCCTGCCGGAGCCGCTCCGGCGGATCATCGGTGACCTTTCCAACAGCGACCGGGTGCTGGCGGGGCTTAATCTCGTTCCCGCCACGTCACCTCCCGGAGGAACGCAGGGATGAGCTCCGACGGCCCGGATGCTGAAGATCTCCGCCGGAGGATTGCTGAACTGGAAGAACGCCTCCGCGAAGCCGATGAAACCCTCGATGCCATCCGCAGCGGCGAGGTCGATGCCGTCATCATCGGCGGACCTGAAGCTCAGAAGGTCTACACGCTCGACAATGCGGATCGACCATACCGCATCTTGGTCGAACAGATGCAGGAAGGGGCTCTGACCCTCTCTGTCGATGGCACGATCCTCTACTGCAATCGGCGTTTCGCAGAGATTTCCGGCTTCCGCCATGAGCGGCTCATCGGAACCTCCATCCACCAGTATGTCCGGGCCTCGCAGGCCAGCGCTCTGGCTCGGTTAATGCGGCAGAGCGCCCATGGCGGCGGCAATGGTGAATTTGAGCTTCGCCGTGAAGATGGCGAACTGGTCCCCGTCTATCTTTCGTTCGTCGATCTTCCCACCGAGGGAAACCGGGTCCTGTGCGGCATCGTCACGGATCTGACCCAGCAACGCCAGCGCCGGATCGCCGAGGAAGGTCAGCAGATTGCCCTTGAGGCCTCCGATATGGGAAGCTGGGAGCTCGATCTGGTCGGTGACATTGCGCGCCGCTCGGCGCGGCACGACGAGATATTCGGATATTCCACCCCGCTTGACCACTGGAGCCGCGAGCTGTTTCTCGAGCACGTGCTCGCCGAAGACCGGGAAACCGTGATCAGCAGTTTCGACACGGCGATGCAAACCGGACAGCTGGAGTTCGAGTGCCGCATTCGGCGCGCCAATGACGGTGAGGTGCGGTGGATCCGTGGCAAGGGGCGCACCTATTTCGCCAATGGGCGGGCCGCCTCGATGGCGGGTGTCGTGACCGACATCACCGACCAGCGCCTCCTGGAAGATCAGCTTCGCCAGGCACAGAAAATGGAGGCTGTCGGACAACTGACCGGCGGATTGGCGCACGATTTCAACAATCTCCTGACCGTGATACTCGGCAATCTGGAACGCGCTCGCCTCAGGGTCACCGACGCCTCGCTCCTGCGTCAGATTACCCACGCCAGTCAGGCCGCCCAGCGTGGCGCCGGGCTGACGCAGCAATTGCTTGCCTTTTCACGGCGCCAGACGCTGCAGGCGCAGGCCTTTTCCGTCAATGATCGTTTGCCGGAACTCAGACATTTGATCGAGCGGACCGTGGGCGAGGAAATCGAGGTCGAAGTTCAGGCTGGCGACGGGCTCTGGCATTGCTGGTGCGACGTCAATCTTTTCGAATCCGCGATCCTCAATCTCGTCATCAACGCAAGAGATGCCATGCCGCGCGGCGGGCGCCTGACCCTTGCGACGGCGAATGTCACACTTCCGGAAACGGCGAGCGCCGACGGATCGTCATCCATGATCCCTGATCTGGTCCCCGGCCGGTACGTTCGCGTTACTGTGGCCGACGAAGGAGAAGGGATGTCCCCCCAGGTGCAGGCCCGGGTTTTCGAACCGTTTTACACCACCAAGGAGGTGGGCAAGGGCTCGGGGCTTGGACTGTCGATGGTCTATGGCTTTGCCCGCCAGTCAAATGGCTATGTCGTCCTCGACAGTGCGCCAGGTCGCGGAACGACCGTTCATCTCTATCTTCCCTGGACGGATACGGCGAGCATCGACAACGAGCGCTCCGCCGCCAGCCCTCACCTTGACACCGAGCCCCTTGTTATTCTCGTCGTGGAGGACGATGACGATGTCCGTCAGCTGGCAACGGACCTTCTGACCGACCTTGGTCATACGGTCATCGAAGCCAGCAACGGGCATGATGGTCTCGATCAGTTGCAACGGCGAGCCGATATCCAATTGCTCTTTACCGACATCGTCATGCCGCGCGGAATGAGTGGCATTGACCTTGCCCAGGAAGCGCGACGCCGTCGTCCGGATTTGGCGGTCCTCCTGACGTCCGGATTTACAGCCCAGTCGCGGGCCACGGAAGACGGATCGAAAAATGAGTTCCTTTTGGTGCGCAAACCCTACAGCGCCGAGGAGGTCATCGCGGCGATCGGCAAAGCGATGGCGCATGCGGCAGGCGCGGGCCGGCCGCCAAAGGCTGACCAACCGGCTGGCGCCGAACCGTCACCGCCGCAATCCACCCGGCAGAAGCTGCGCGTGCTGGTGGTCGAGGATGAACCTCTTATTGCCATGACGCTTGAGGACATGCTTTTCGATCTGGATTGCGAGGTTGTCGGCCCCTTCGATCAAGTGGCCAAGGCGGAAGCTGCAGTCACGAGCGATACGGCAGAGAATTTTGACGTGGCCCTCCTGGACATCAATGTCAGCGGCAAGACCGTCTATCCGGTCGCTGACCTGCTGACCTCGCGTCACATCCCGTTCGCCTTCATGACCGGCCATGACACCAGTCATATCGACGCCGCCTATCAGGCCGACCATCTTGCCAAACCCTATTCCAGCCAGGATGTCGAGAAAGTCATCGCTGCATTGCAGGAAGCGATAAGCGCCCCGACATGACCTTGGCCAAGTCGTCCTTTTAGGGAAATCTTCCCGGCACAGGTTTCAGCTGATCGCAGCAATTCAAGCTGGGGCAATTAATGCCCTGATTGGTGAGACCGGAAATAGTCGATCGTCTGCGCCAGTCCCTCGTCGACACCAATCTGTGGTTGCCAGCCGAGTGTGGACTGGGCCAGCGAGATATCTGGCTTGCGGCGTTTGGGATCATCAAAGGGCAGGGGCTTGAAGCTCAGCTGCGACCGTGACCCCGTCTTCTGCACGATCAACTCGGCAAGCTGGATCATCGAGTACTCACCCGGATTGCCGAGATTGATCGGTCCGGTGACACTCTTTTCGGAGTTCATCAGACGGACAAAGCCTTCGATCATGTCGTCCACATAACAAAACGATCGTGTCTGGCTGCCATCCCCGAAGATCGTGATCTCGTCGCCGCGCAGCGCCTGCATGATGAACGCGGAGACGACCCGCCCGTCATTCAGATGCATTCGCGGTCCATAGGTGTTGAAAATGCGCGCCACCTTGATCTCGACCTCGTGCTGGCGCCAATAATCGAAAAACAGGGTCTCGGCACACCGCTTGCCCTCGTCATAGCAGGAGCGGATGCCGATCGGATTGACATTGCCCCAATAGGCCTCGGACTGCGGATGCATTGCCGGATCGCCATAGACTTCGCTTGTCGAGGCCTGGAAGATCGGGCAACGTAGCCGTTTGGCCAGGCCGAGCATGTTGATCGCGCCGTGCACGCAGGTCTTGGCGGTCTGCACGGGGTCATGCTGATAATGCACCGGGGAAGCAGGACATGCGAGGTTCCAGATCTCATCGACTTCGACATACAGCGGAAAGCAGATGTCGTGACGCATGAACTCGAAACGCGCATGGCCATGCAGATGATCGAGGTTTTCCTTTGTACCGGTGAACAGATTGTCGACGCACAGGACTTCATGCCCCTCTTCGAGCAGCCGGTCGATCAGATGCGAACCGAGAAACCCGGCCCCGCCGGTGACGAGCACTCTTTTTCGGCTGGCATACAAACGTGGCATAGGGTGTACTTCTCCCGGTGCGGTTGCAGCAATCATCCGCGATATATCGCAAATAACTGCCGCGCCGGCTTGTGTCGACCGCCCAGGCGCGTTGTCCGCGATAAACACAGCTTGGGCAGGGAGAAGTTCCGAGGGTCCTGACCCTAGATGCGGAAGCGGCCTTCCGCATCAGGAGCCTCGCCGTCCAGCGTGATCGACAAATTTGCGCCGTCGCGCTGCACATCGAGATGCCTCTGCCGGCCGCCCAGCTGCAGATCGGCGCTGTAGCCCGGCCATGCCTCGGGAAGCGCCGGTCGCACCTCCAGCCATTTACCTTCACACAGCGTCAGACCGAGAATGCCTTCCACCGCGGCGCGATAGAGCCAGCCGGCCGAACCGGTGTACCAGGTCCAGCCGCCGCGTCCGGCGCGCACACCTTCCCCGTAGATATCGGCTGCCACCACATAGGGCTCGGTGCGGTAGTGATCGGCGGCATTCCGGTCGAGCGAATGCGAGATAGGATTGATCATGTCGAAGGCGGCATGCGCCGCATCGCCGCGGCCCATGCGTGCCAATGCATAAACCACCCAGCTGGCGGCGTGCGTATACTGCCCGCCATTCTCCCGTACGCCCGGCGGATAACCTTTGATGTAGCCGGGATTGCGCGGCGTGTTTTCAAACGGAGGCGTGAAAAGCTTGATCAGGCCATGCTGCCGGTCCGCAAGCCGGGCCATCAGCGAATCCATCGCCTGTTGCGCGCGCTCCGGCGGCGCCATGCCGGAAATGACGCTCCAGCTTTGTGCGATCGAGTCGATCTGGCATTCGTCGCTCTCGCTTGACCCGAGCGGAGCGCCGTCATCAAACGTGCCACGCCGGTACCACTGACCATCCCAGCCGGCTGTCTCCAGGGCCGCAGCGAGCTGCTCGCGGTGCAGTTGCCAGCGCTTTTTGAGCCCGGCATCGAGATGATCGCCGGTCATCTCGATAAAGCTTTGCAATGTGTCGCCGAGGAACCAGCCAAGCCAGACGCTCTCGCCGCGGCCCTCTTCGCCGACGCGGTTCATCCCGTCATTCCAGTCACCCCCGAGAATGAGGGGCAGGCCGTTCGGCCCGGTGCGCGCGATAGCCAGGTTCAGGGCCCGGACGCAGTGCTCGAACAGGCTGACGCTCGTGGCGGAAACGTCCGGCTGGTAGAAGGCATCATGTTCACCTTCGGCCAGTTCCCGCCCTTCGATAAACGGTATCGCTTCATCGAGCAGGGCCTGGTCGCCGGTGAACCGCAAATAGCGAGCCACCATGTGCGGCAGCCAGACCACGTCATCGGAGATCATCGTGCGAACGCCCGCACCGCTGCGCGGCAACCACCAGTGCTGGAAATCCCCCTCCGGAAACTGCCTGCCGGCGGCATTGAGAATCTGCGCCCTGGCCAGGCCGGGGTCCTGCAGCAGGAGGGCCGACGTATCCTGCAACTGGTCGCGAAAACCATAGGCCCCGGAGGCCTGGTAGAAGGCACTGCGGGCCCGGATACGGCAGGCGATGCTCTGATAGGGCAGCCAGGTATTGACCATCAGGTCAAGTTTCTCGTCCGGCGTCGCCACCTGCAAAGTCCCGAGAAGGGCGTCCCATTCTGACTTCGCCGCAGCCAGACCGCGATTGACTGCTGACGTGCCGGCGGTGACCGCCCGCTCGGCGGCGCCACCTTCCCGGTCATCATGGGGCAACGCACTTAGTTTGAGCAGCAAACGGGTTTCTGCGCCGGCGGCCAGAGCGATATCGCAGCCGAGCGCCATGCAGGGATCTCCGCCGCTGTCCTCAATCGCTGGCAGCGCACCGCCGGCCAGCGCCGCCGGCAGCCGCATCGTGCCGTTGCGTCCGATGAAGGCGCCGCGTGAGGCTGTCAGGAGCCTGGCCGGCCGATCAAGGCTGAAGCTGATCTCCGTGTCTCCGAAATCGTTGGAGAACGGGTTGCGAGCCAGCAATCCACGGCCATCCGGGCTGGGACGCACCTGCACATGCGTCGCGTTGCGGGCGCGGTTGTTGCCCAGCACCAATTCGACATAGCCGAAAACACGCAGCTGCAGCGGCGCGGCTGTCGGATTGCGCAGCGTCAGCTCGATCAGCTTGCTGTTCTCATCTTCGGCGAGTGTCTGCACGGCCTGCAGCGACAGCCAGTCGGTGGTACTGCGGAAGTCGCAGTATCCCATGCCGAACCGCGCTTCGTAGCGGCTGTCCGGATCACTGGACAAAGCCGCATAGGGGGTGGCCACGCGCCCGGTCCCCAGGTCGACAACATGGATGGTTTCGCCGGGCCGGTTGCTGACCGGATCGTTCGACCAGGGCGTGATCTGAAAATCGCGTGAATTGAGCGCCCAGGAGTAGCTCGCACCCTCGGCGGAGGTGTGAAAACCGAATTCGCCGCGCGCCACGACATTGATCCAGGGCTGCGGGGTCCGTTCGCCATGCCTGAGTTGCACGACATATTCGCGACCCGATTTGGCGAAACCGCCATAGCCGTTGAAAAAACTCAGTTCCGCAGCGTCCGCATGCGTCATATCGCCGGGCCCCGCGGTGGCGCTTGTGGCTTCGCCAGCGGCGGTATCGAGGCTCTCCTGCTGCGCTGCCGGCGCGTCGAAATCAGAGCCGGCGATGGCAACTGCAGCCGCGCCATCCACGGCGACCGGCACGTCATCGCTCGGTGCCAGATCGGCGTCCTGGCTGGGCAGCCGCGAAATCTGCTCGGACAATTTGCCATTGCGGGCATGCAACACGATGCGCGCCGCTGCAAGCAGCGCCTGCCAGCCGGCATCCCCCAACAGATCGCGGCGCACGACGAAAACCTGCCGCACCCCGCCATCACGCTGAGCTGCCTGTTCGGCAATAGCGTTCAGCGCGTCATTGAGGTCCTGCACATAGGAGGACCGCCGCTCGTTGACCAGCGCCAGATCGACCGAGACACCGCGCTGGCGCAGATAGTGAACAAGCATTGCCGCCTTGCGCGCCACCGGCAGATCGGCCTCATCATCGATCCTCAGCGCGAAGATCGGCGCATCACCGGAGATACCCTGTCCCCACAGCAGGGATTGCCGACCGGCCGCGTCCCGCACCGTGGCATCTCCCGCCGCCAGCCGGCTGTCCGGATAGACAAGCAAGCTGGCAAATGAGCGAAACAGATTGGCATCTTCGACACTGATCCCCTGGTGGCGCAGCTGGATTTGCGAATAGGTCCAGCTCAGCCGCAGCTCATGTTCGAACATCTCGCCGCGCCGATAATGGGCTACGGCCTGGTCGCGGGCCTTGGCATCGCGGTTGACAATGTTCCACATCGTCAGCGTTGCGCTCTTGAAAGCCGGCACGCGGATTGTCCGCCGCAGAGCATAGATCGGATCAAGCGTGAAACCGTCGGAGCCGCCCAGTTCACAACCCTGATCCATTGCCTGCGGATCACTGATATCACGGCCACGGCCGATAAAGGCACGCCGGTCGGTTTCCGCTTCCAGGCCGGCCACATTGACGCTGTCCGAGAACAGATGCGCGAAATAGATGGGCTGGTCATCCACATTGCGTTGCTTGCGGCGCGCCAGAATGACGCCGTCCGGGAGGATGACATCCGTTTCGACGAACATTTTCGAGAATGCCGGATGCGCCAGGTCCGCATCCGCCTTTTCGAGCACGATCTCGCCATAGGACGTCACCTCGATGAAGCGGTCCTGATCACTGCGATTGCGAATGGTCAGGCGTCGGCCTTCGGCATCAGCCTCATGGCAGACAATGCATTCGAGCACCGTCTCAAGACCCTCTGCTTTCTTGACAAACTCTGCCTTGTGATCGTGAAGGGTGGCGTGGGCCTGCTCTCCAACCCGTGTCAGCCACGGTGTGGCCGACCACCAGACCTGGCTTTCCACATCGCGCAGAAAGATGTGTGAGCCATAGGTGTCGAGTGTTGGATCAGCGCGCCAGCGCGTCACAGCAAGGTCTTCAAAACGGCCGACCCCGGTCCCGAGCGACGAAATCAGGGCGCTGTAGCGACCGTTGGACAGGACCGCAATCTCGCGCGGGCTGGAGATCGGGTCGGCAACGAAGCTGCTGGGCGGCTCGGCAAATTCGGCTGACTGTCCGCCTTTTGCCGGACGTTCCGGTGGACGGGTCACCGGCACGATCTCCCGCGGCGCCTTTTCCTGCAGCAACAGTTCTGCCGCCTTGACCACCGGGTCAGCATGAAAACGCTGGCGATGAATGCCTTCAAAGACCGCATTGGCAATCGCCACGATGCTCATGCCGTGATGGTGCGCCATGTAGTTGCGAACGACCGCAAACTCCTGTCCTTCGAGCAGCCGTTGCGGCGTATAGTCGATCGCATCGTAGAAGCCATAAATGCCGCGCGCCCCGTTTTGCGACAGCCGCCTCAGATTGGCCACCGCTTCCGCTGGCCGGAACTGAGCAGCGAGGATTGATGCATAAGGGGCGACCACAAGATCGTCGGCCAAATCGCGCTTGAGACCAAGCGCTGCAATACCGAAGGCATGATACTGGTAATTCATGTCCCGGTCGCGCGCATTGAAGGCGCTTTCGGATACACCCCACGGCAGCCCGCGCCGCCGTCCCTCGCGGATCTGGGTTTGCACGGCCGCGCTGTTCGACAGGTTCAGCGTGCTGCCGACGGGTTCATGCATGATGAGCGGCGGCATGAGGTATTCGAACATCGAGCCGGACCAGGAAAGCAGCGCACCGCTGACGCCGAGAGGAACCACCGGCCGGCCCAGATGATACCAGTGCTCATTCGGCAGATCCCCTTTGGCAATGGCAAAGAAGCTTGCCAGTCGCGCCTCCGAAGCGAGAAGATCGTAACAGCTTCTGTCCCGTTCGCCCTCGTCGGGCCGGAACCCGATCGAGAGCAATTTTCGCTCGGGATCGAATAGGCAATCAAACCGCATGTCGAAAGCCAGTTTACGGATCCGCTCCGACAAGGCAGCAAGCCGTGCCTTGTGTTCGGCACCCGGACGATCGATTGTCGCGTCTTCCGTCAGCCCGTAGCAGTTCCGCTTCAGGGCATCGGCCCACCAGACGATTTCGCCTGTTTCCCGCTTGTCGGTCTCCGTGTGCAGATCACGCGCCAGGCGTCGGATGTCCTCGGCGATGACCGTCAGGTTGATTGAACGCACCGCGGCTTGGTGCGGCTCGTTGAGATATTGCTCGTAGCTCTGCGCAAACCCGGCAAGCCGCTGGTCGAGGCGTGATCGCAAGGGGCGCACAACGCGCCGCGAGGGCGGCAACATCGCGAATTTGTCTCGCAGCACGCCGAAAGTGTCGCCAATCCCCTGCATGTCCTCAAGCGCATGGACGCTTGGGTTTTCCGCCCAGCTGCGCAGGGCACTGGCCAGCGTGATCAGATGTCCCGCCAGATTGCCGCTGTCGACGGCGGAAACATAGCGTGGATGCAGTGCATCCAATGTTTCCGTGTCATACCAGTTGAACAGGTGACCCTGATATTTTTCGAGGCGCTCGACCGAATTGATCGTGCGCTCGATGGCACCGATTGTGTGCTGAAAGCTCATCCAGCCGAAATCGCGGGCCGAGAGAAGCGACAGGAGATACAGGCCGATATTGGTCGGCGAGGTACGTCGCGCCAGCTTTGCTTTGGGATCCTCCTGAAAATTATCCGGGGGCAGAAAATGATCTTCTTCGCGTGCGAAAGTCTCGAAATAGCGCCAGGTTTCCCGTGCCAAGCGCCGGAGTTCGGCACGATGGGTGTCGGAAAGCTCGAGCCGGTCTTCGGTCTCTGCGGAACGGCTGACATACCAGGCTGCAATCGGCGCGCCGCCCCACAGGACGAGAAAGGGAGCGGCGATCAGTGCCGTCTCGCGATTGAAGACCAGCGTGGCCGCAAAGGCCACGACGGCCAGGAGCACCGAGGGCCGCATCATCGCGAAGGCGGCCGCTACGGAGCCCGAACCGGCCTGATGAACCTGCTGCGCCGTCTTCCATTCCAGAAGATGGCGCCGACTGACAAAGAGACGATACAAGGTGCGCAAGATCGCGTCAGCCATCACCGTCGCACCATGCGCCATGAATGTCAGTCGCAGCGCCGCTTCGGCCGCCAGGGCGGCAAAATCTCCACCCAGCACCACCAGATGACGCGCCAGCGAGGCGTCGCGCTGCTGCGGCAGCAGGGCGGCGTTGAAGTTCATGATCGGGGTCAGCAGCAGACTGGCCATCAGCACCGTTTGCCACAGGGCAGCATGCGGACGGTCGAGCATCAGCCACCCGAGCAGTGAGGCGACCACCCAGGCGATCGGAACCAGCGTGCGGCGCAGGTTGTCGACCATTTTCAGGCGCGAAACACCGCTCAAGCCGTTGCCGGGATTGACAATGAAGGGCAGCAATTGCCAGTCCCCGCGCGCCCAGCGGTGTTGTCGCGCCATGTCGACGTCATAGCGCACCGGGAAATCCTCGATGAACTGCACATCCGTCACCAGCGCAGCGCGCGCCAGGGCGCCTTCGAGCAGGTCGTGACTGAGAACGGTATTCTCCGGCAAGCGACCCGCTGTCGCGCGTTCGAAATGGTCGAGATCGTAAAGTCCCTTGCCGGTGAAGCTGCCCTCGTCGAACAGGTCCTGGTAAATATCGGATACGGCGAACACGTAAGGGTCTATGCCGCGATTGACGGAAAAGGTGCGTTGATAGATCGACGCTTCCGCACCGGTCGTCAACGAGGCTGTAACGCGCGGTTGCAACAGGGCGTGGCCGCCTGTCACCAGACCGGACCGCGGATCAGAGATCGGCGCGTTGACCGGATGCGCCAGCTTTCCCGCCAGTTGCGCCACGGCGCCGCGGTCAAGCCGCGTGTCCGCATCAAGCGTCAGAACGTAACGGATGGTGTCCGGAGGCGTATCGCCGTCGGGGACAAAGGTCGTGTCGCTGTCGCCCCGCAACAGCTGATTGAGCTCGCTCAGCTTGCCGCGCTTGCGCTCCCATCCCATCCAGACGCCTTCCTGCGGATTGTGCAGCCGGCGGCGATGGAACAGGAAGAACCGCTTCTCGGGGGCGGAATGAGCGTATTTCCGGCTCAAGAGGGCAATTGAGCGGCGCGCATAGTCAAGCAGCTCTTCATCGTTCTCGCTGGTTTCGGTGACAGAATCCGGCCAATCGGTTGCCAGGGCAAACAGGATGTTCGTCTGCGGATTGGCAAGATGGTGCAGCTCAAGATTGAGAACGAGATCATCGATCGTGTCATGGCTTGTCAGCAGCGCCGGGATGACGACAAGGGTTCGCACATTCTCCGGCAGGCCCTCCGAGAAGTCGAAGGCGGGAAGACGACGCGGCGGTGCAAGCTTGAGTGCGATAAAGTTGAACAGCCCGAAGGCCGCGTCCGTCGCGGGCAGCAGCAGGACGAGGCCAAAGACCAGCAACAGCCAGAGCGGGGCGTCCGGCGGCATGACCGACAGGCCGACGGCGGTCAGGAGCAGAGAGAGAAACAGCGCCGGGCCGAACAGCGCGATCCAGCCCAACCGCCGCAAACCGACGTAAAGCATTTCGCCGAGTGACCGCCGATAGCCGGCCTGCTCCTGGAGGTAACGCTGACCGCCGCGCGACAGCGGATGCCTGTGCGGATCTTGTTCTTTCGCGTTTTCAGCCGCCATACGGGCGACAGCTTCCTCGCTCTGCGGGGAACGCCGTGCCGTCCGTTCGATCAGCGTGCGGTACTGATTGCGGGTTTGCTTGTCGAGCTGCGCATAGTCCGGTGCTTCCGCCAGGATGCGATCGACAATGCTGACGCTCTCGAAAAAGGCCAGCCAGTCAATATCATCGATACGCCGCAAGCTGCGGACAATATTGCCGGTGGTCACGTTGCCGGAAGATTGCCGCGCATGTTCTCGTTGAATGGCGGCATCGGCTGTGCCATCGAAAGTCGCGAGGAGCTTGTCGGCGATGGAACTGACATGGTCTTCGTTGCCGTCCCGCAACCGGTAGAGAAGTTGCACGGCAAAGGTGTCGTCTGCGAGCTGGTCTGCCGCCGCATCGAGAAGTTGCGCTCCATTGGCAACATCCGACCCGATCCGGTCAGCAAGCGCGTTCGCCTCGCTACGCCGCCGGCGCGCCCGCTCGACCCGGTCCGAAAGCCGCCGCAGGTTCTCGAGCAGCACAAAGCGCAGCATGGCCGGGATGGCCCAGACCTCGCCGATAGTCAGCGGCGCCGACGCCTGGAAGCCTTCAACCGCTTCGCGCAATGTCTGCAGCGAGAGGTCTGAATTGCTGCACGCCACATAATGCCAGGCAAGCACCAGCGTGCGCGGCACGCGCCCCGGTGCCGACTCCGACAATGGCAACTGCGCATAGAAGCGCTTCGGCATGTCCCGCTTGAGATGCCGGAAATTCTCATCGATGATGTGGTGGTTGTCCAGCAGCCATTCGGCGGCAGGGGTCAGATTGGCCTTGGCGTCGGCGGCGCGGGCAATCTCCAGATAGTTGCCGCGAATGGCCTCTTGGTTGCCGTCAAGCCGCCGGAAGAAATCAAGCGCGGAAAGATCGGGCGGATCCTTGATCTCCGATTGCGCCAGTTGTGAAAAGGTCTGGCGATAGCTTTCATCGGACCAGAATTCCTGGCGGATGGGCTTTTCGCCCGCCGGGCGTTCGTGGAGGTTGACGAGGCCCATGTGCGATTCCATTTCCCGGGGACTTGGGATAACGCCAAACCGCCCCTTCGGTTCCGCCCCGGCAAGCACCCCGGCCCGCGTTTGCATGGGCTTCCGGTAGTGCCAGCGTACTGCAACGCCGCTGCTCCCATATCGGGCGGGAGCCGTTGCATGCGAACACTGACACAATTACGGGCGAGCCTTATCTTTTTGGAGCGCGCCAGTCGCTTTCGACATCCTTGCGCCTGGCAAGCCGGAGGGCCAGGCCAAGCGCCACCCCAACACCGATGGCGACAGTCAGATCAACAAGCACCGTCAGGACCAGCGTCAACAGCAACAAGCCGATATCGCCGGCCGGGCGCTGCAGATGCGAACGCCATTTCTGCGGTTCGATCATGTTCCAGGCGGTCAGTATGAGAAGGGCGGCCAGTGCTGGCAGAGCGAGAAAGCCGGCGACAGGCGCGGCCACAAGCATGATCAGCAGCAGGATGACCGCATGCACAATTCCCGCCACCGGTGTTTGCGCGCCGGCATGGATATTGGTCGCCGTTCGTGCGATGGCACCGGTGGCCGGCAATCCGCCAAACAGCGATGAAGCGATGTTGGCTACGCCCTGCGCCGTCAATTCGGCATTTGGGCGGTGCTGGCCGGCGATCATCTGGTCGGCAACCATGGCCGACAACAGGGATTCGACGCCGGCGAGGAAGGCGATCACCACTGCCGAAGGCAACAATGTGATGAGTCGCGAAAATGAAAGATCCGGCATCTCGGGCCACGGCAGCCGGTCCGGCAATGCGCCGAAGCGGGACATCAGCGTGTCGACCGGCAGGTCGAGCAGGGCGACACAAAGCGAGCCAAGACCGACCGCAATGATCAGGCCGGGAAAGCGCGGCGCAAGGCGTCGCAACCAGACGATCAGCACCAGGGCGAAGAGCCCGACCGCCAGGGCCGCCGGGTTGACTTGCATCCGGGCTTGCCAGAGCACGGGCAGCCGTTCGACAAAATCGGCGGGCACCGAATCGAGCGCGAGTCCGAAGAAGTCATTGATCTGACTTGCGGCAATGATCACGCCGATACCTATCGTGAAGCCGTTGACGACCGCTTCCGGGACATAGGCGATCAGGTTTCCAGCTCTCAGATAGCCGGCCACCAGGAGAATCAGTCCGGCCATGAATGTGGCAAGTACCAAGCCGTCATACCCATGCTGCGCAATCACGCCGAAGACGACGACTATGAATGCACCGGTCGGACCGCCGACTTGCACCCGGCTGCCGCCAAGCAGGGAGATCAAAAAACCTGCGATGATGGCGGTGACCAGTCCGTCTCCCGGGTCGGCACCGGAGGCGATAGCGATCGCCAGGCTGAGTGGAAGCGCCACCATGGCCACTGATGCGCCGGCAAGAATATCCCTGAGGAACAGCGGCCAGCTGTAGCTATGCATCGTGGACAGGATCTTGGGTTGGCGCATTGCTCTTCCTAGCAAAACAATGCAATTCGGAATGCGGACCGATTGTCGCAGTCGATCGTCCACCGACCGTATCAATGGCGTGAACGTCACTCGACCACCCGGTTCAGAGCAGCGCCACGTCGATGGCACGGGGAGATGGCAGTAGGAAACCAGCATGCCGCACGCGCAGACGACACTGGAGATGGCGACAACCGGTCCCGGCCTGTACGAATTCACGGATAGCGCCCAGGCATTCGTCACTGACGCGGGTCCGACAGATCTCGGGCTACTGACGGTCTTTGTCCGCCACACCTCGTGCGCGCTGCTGATCCAGGAAAATGCCGATCCCGATGTACAGACGGACCTGCAAACCTTCTTCCGGCGCCTCGTGCCCGCCGCCGATGATCCTTCAATGAACTGGATACGCCATCGCGCCGAGGGCACTGACGACATGCCGGCTCATATCAGATCCGCCCTGACAGCCACGACCCTGTCGATCCCGGTCGCCCGGTCGCGTCTCACCCTTGGCACCTGGCAGGGATTGTACCTGTACGAGCACCGCACCCGGCCGCACCAGCGCCAGCTCATCCTGCACCTGTCCCGTTGACCTGGCCGGGCCGGCCAGACCTATGTCAGGCTCAATGGCCCTTGCAATACAGTTCGTAGAGCAGGCCAAGCACGCGTTCGACATTGCGCGAGGCCAGGCGATAATACACCAACTGGCCGTCGCGGCGTGTCGCGACGAGGTTGGCGGCTCGCAATTTCGCCAGTTGCTGTGACAATGCCGACTGGTTCATGCCCACCCGGCCGATCAGTTCGGTCACGCTGGCTTCACCTTCGACAAGGTTACACAGGATCAACAACCGGTTCTTGTTGGCCATCGCCTGCAACAGATTGGACGCGTCTTCGGCCCGCTCATACATTTTCGCGGTTTCAAGCTCGAGAGTCATCATAAAATAGCAACCAATATATGCGTGAAAAAAAATATATTAATATAAGTATACAAGCAAAAAAATTTAGCGCGAGTATCAAACGCAGCGCTGACATTACTAGAGTAATGATTACCTAATACGATTCCACGCCAAGGAATGCAAATCATAATGTTCTTGCGGCCGGACTGCCGAATGGCGGTCCGCGGCGTTTCAGGACGCACTTTTCCCGGCGCGGCGCGCGCGTCTGAGAAACCGCGCATGGGCGCTGCAGGTGCGGGAAGATCGGGTGGCTTGGAAAACCGTCAGACCGTCAGAAGACGGGGGTCTGGTGCGGGCGGGCAACGATCGAGTGTCGCAACAGGCAGAATGCAGTCAGCGTTGCGCTCGCAATGAAAATTGCGCCAAAACCGAGAACAGTCATTGTTCGTACCTCCGAGACGTCATTGTCCCACTCGCGGGCACTATCGGTCGGACGCCTTGCGCGGAGCTTGCAACGCCAACGGCCAGATCAACACCGCCGGCCCGCTTCCGTTTCGCCAGACAGATGCTGCAAATCTGCCGCAATTTGGAAACCCGCCGTTAACCTTCGGGCAAGGAATTAACCATAAAAATGCCGGGACTCGTCGGATTGCAAGATCAGGGCTCCAAGACCTTGGCTGCAAAGGCATGAAGCCGCATCGACGCCCGGAACCGTCCGGATGTCTCGCATCCAGGCCGACACGCACAGCTACCAGCAAGTCTTTATCGCGAACGCGAATATTGCGGTGTGGGGGCGCACCTTGTGAATGCGGCGAGCGCTGCGCGTTGGATCAGCGTGAAGAGGGGTAGTAAAGACGTGGGGCAAGTCCGACAAATGGCGCGAGATCCGGCAGCAGTTGCCGGTCTGCAAGCGCGGATTGGACTGACTGAAATGGACGCGGCCGGTCGTGACCGCCTGCGCCGCATTCGCCCAGCCGTGGAAGATGCCGCCCGGCAAGCCCTTGCGACCTATTTTCAGCGCCTTCAGGGCAATCCGGCGATGACCGGCCTGTTTTCATCTCCCCGCCAGATAGATCGCCTTCAGGAACTTGAGATTGCCCATTGGTCGATCCTCTCAGACGCACGCTTCGACACCCTGTACGCCGATCGCTCGGTCATTCTTGGCGATGTCCGTCAGAAGATCGGATTGGCGCCCGGATGGTCGATCGGCGGTCATGCGCTGGTGCTGGAAACGATCATTCGCAGCTTGGCTGAGCGCTCCCCCGGCGGTTTGCGCGGTGTCCTGAAGGGCAAGTCCGAGCGTCGCGAATTCGCCGAGGACGTCATTGCGGTCGTCAAGGCGGCCCTGCTCGACATCGACCTGCAGATGACACACCGGCTCGATGCCGAAGCGCGCGAGCGTGAAAGTCGCCATGCTGCCGAGATCGAAGCGCAGCAGCAAAGGGTGGCGGCCAGTTTCGGGGCGGTGATCGATGCGCTCGCCGCCGGTGATCTTTCGGCGCGCATCGACGTCAGCGCCGCAACATCGCAAGAAGATGTTGCTGCCCGCTTCAATGCCATGATCACTGATCTGACCGCGATGCTCGATACGGCCGAGCAGGTCTCTGACGAAAGTGCTGTCCAGATTGAAGCCATTCAGGACACAATCGCCGGCAGCAGCGCCAAACTCGACGACGCCAACCATGCATTGGAAGGCGGATGTGATCGCTTGAGCACGATCGCCGAGAAGGTGCGTGCCGCGGCCACCAGTGCCCGCAACGCCGAAGAAGCGATCACCGTGGCGCGCGACAGCGCGCAAGAAAGCGATCGGGTGGTGGCCCGCGCGATCGAGGCCATGGCAGGCGTCGAGGCGTCGGCCGAAGAAATCGGCAAGATCATCACGGTGATTGACGAAATTGCTTTTCAAACCAACCTTCTGGCGCTCAATGCCGGCATTGAAGCGGCGCGCGCCGGCGAGGCAGGGCGCGGATTTGCCGTCGTTGCCACTGAGGTTCGCGCCTTGGCCCAACGATCTGCCGGCGCTGCCGACGAAATCAAGACACTGGTCAACGGCACCAAGGGGCAGGTGGGTCGCGGCGTTGAACTGGTCGATGAGACCCGCTCGGTGATCGGCGCCCTGGTCACACAGGTCGGGCGTATCAGCGATGCGGTTTCCGGCGTCGGGACAGAAGGAATCCAGCAAGCAGGCGAGATTGACGACACCGCTTCGGCACTGGGGATCGCGGCTGAGCGGCTCAGCGCCGGACGGCAGGCGATCTCGGAAATGAGCGAAACAAGCACCGATCTTGGCGATGTGATCGCTGAACTCGGTGCCCGCATTCGCGATCATCGGCTGGGCCGCCTTGCTGCGGCGGAAACGGCGCCGCGTGACGCCGGCGGCCCGCAGGCGCCTCGGCCAGCCAGTCAACCGGGTGCTGCGCCGAACCCGACAATACAAAGGTGGCGTGACAGCGCTGCATGACAAAGCCGCTGCAACAAGCAGCAAAACGAGGCGCGGGCTGCCGCGTCCATGGGGGAACGCAGATGACAGAACTGAATGAGGGGCCTCATATTCTTAAGCTGCCCGCCATACTCGATCTCAACGCCGCCAGCCGCTTGCATGAGCAGGTCCTGGCTCTTCAGGACAAGGACGTCGCGATAGATGCCTCGGAAGTCTCTCGCGTCGGCGCGCAGTGTGTTCAGGTCTTGCTCTCCGCCGCAGCCAGCTGGCGGGCGGCAGATCGCCAATTCACCGTGAAACATTCCTCCGAGATTTTTGCCAAGACGCTGACAGTGCTCGGCGTGACGGACGAATCAATCATTTCAATGGAGATTGCGCAATGAAGAAAAAAGTTCTGACCGTTGATGATTCACGGACCATCCGCAACATGCTCTTGCTCACGCTCAACGACGCCGGCTTCGAGACCGTACAGGCCGAAGATGGCGTTGAAGGACTTGAGGTGCTTGAAGAATCAAATCCCGACGTCATCGTCACCGACATCAATATGCCGCGTCTTGATGGGTTCGGCTTCATCGAGGGCGTCCGTCAGCATGATCGCTATCGCGCCGTCCCGATCCTTGTGCTGACCACGGAAAGCGATGCCGAGAAGAAGAACAGGGCACGCCAGGCTGGCGCCACCGGCTGGATCGTCAAGCCATTCGACCCCACCAAGCTCATCGCCGCAATCGAGCGGGTAACCGCCTGACAGGATTGATTCCATGGATATGAACGAAATCAAGGAGATCTTTTTCCAGGAGTGCGAGGAGCAACTCGCGGAACTGGAATCAGGTCTACTCGCTCTGAATGACGGAGAGACTGACCCGGAAACAGTCAATGCCGTCTTCCGTGCCGTTCATTCCATCAAGGGAGGAGCCGGCGCATTCGGTCTCGATGATCTTGTCTCGTTCGCCCATGTGTTCGAGACCACTCTGGATGGGGTCCGGTCCAGTCAGCTCGAGGCAACGCCCGAAGTTCTGAAGGTCATGCTGCGCTCGGCGGATGTGCTGGCAGATCTGACCGCCGCCGCCCGTGAAGGCGGGTCGGTCGATGCCGATCGCACCAGCGCTCTGAGCCTCGAGCTTGAGGCGCTGGCCCGCGGTGAGAGCTTGACCTCCGGCACCGCTGCCCCTGACGACGCTCAGCATGCGGACGAAACCGTTCAACCGCAGACCGACACGCCGCTGCCCGCGACCAGTTCAGCCGAGACAGAAGCAGACCTGGCAGCCAACGATGCATTCGAACCAATCCCCTTCTCATTTGAGGATTTCGCCGACGAGGAGACGGCACCCGGTGTGGAGGCACCCTCCGAGGCCGAAGCTGCGGCCCAGCCTGTCACCTCAGACGCCGGATTGTTCACAATCCGTTTCAAACCGCAATCCGACCTGTATGCCAAGGGCAATGAAACGGTGCTGCTGTTCCGGGAACTCGCGACGCTTGGAACGATGACGGTTGAATGCGACGCCAGCGATCTGCCGCCGATTGATCAGCTTGATCCCGAGGCTGCCTACCTCGCCTGGACGATCACGCTGCAAACAAGTGCCAGCGAGACAGATATCCGCGCCGTTTTCGAGTTCGCCGAATGGGATTGTCGCCTTGAGATCACCAAGGGCGAGACCGCAACTGCCTCTGACACGGAGATCGAGCCGACCGCCGAGACCCAAGCGTCCGCCGAGACCGATCAGCCGATGGCCCCGGTGCCGTTTGACCTGACATTGCTTGATGGCGACGGGACCGACGAGGATGCCGCCGCCTCGGCGGCCGTCGAGGGCGCACCGCAAGCGGCCAATGACGCTCCCGATCCCGGCGCAGTGGCAACGGCTGAGCAGCCGGCACCCAGTCTGCCCATTGCTGAAAAGGCCATCCAGGCCAATGCCGAGCGGCAGACCGCCAAGCCCACCACTGTTGCCGCGGCACCGCAGACGATCCGCGTCGATCTCGATCGGGTCGATCGGCTGATCAATCTTGTCGGTGAACTGGTCATCAACCAGGCAATGCTGGCCCAAAGCGTCGTCGAGAACGAGACCGGCGGCTCCGCCGCCATCAATCTCGGCCTGGACGAATTGCAGCAGTTGACGCGTGAAATTCAGGATTCGGTGATGGCGATCCGCGCCCAGCCGGTCAAACCGGTGTTCCAGCGCATGTCGCGGATCGTCCGCGAGATCGCTGATATGACCGGCAAGACGGTGCGCCTTGTCACCGAAGGCGAAAACACCGAGGTCGACAAGACCGTCATCGACAAGCTTGCCGAACCGCTGACCCACATGATCCGCAATGCCGTCGATCACGGTCTGGAGACCCCCGAACCACGGATCGCGAATGGCAAGAACGGGGAAGGCGTGTTGCGGCTGTCCGCCAAGCACCGCTCCGGCCGCATCGTGATCGAGATCGCCGATGACGGCGCCGGGATCAACCGCGAGCGGGTGCGCCGGAAGGCGATAGAGAACGGTCTGATCTCAGAGGATTCCACGCTCGCTGATGAGGAGATCGACAACCTGATCTTCCATCCGGGCTTTTCCACGGCCGAGAAGGTG
Source organism: Neohoeflea coraliihabitans (assembly GCF_019334345.1). Lineage (GTDB taxonomy): Bacteria > Pseudomonadota > Alphaproteobacteria > Rhizobiales > Rhizobiaceae > Pseudohoeflea > Pseudohoeflea coraliihabitans. Next base: position 607,825 of record NZ_JAHWQX010000002.1, on the reverse strand, counting down.
TCGGATATTTCCGGCCGCGGTGTTGGCATGGATGTCGTCAAGCGGTCGATCCAGTTGCTGGGTGGCCGCATTTCGATCCAGTCGACTCCGGGACAGGGCTCGGTGTTCACCATGAGTCTGCCGCTGACGCTGGCAGTGCTTGACGGCATGGTCGTTTCGGTGGCCGATCAGACGCTGGTCGTCCCGCTGACCGCCATCATCGAAACGCTGCAACCGGAAAAGAGCGATGTGCACTCCTTCGGATCGAGCCAGCGCCTGATCGCCATCCGCGACAGCTTCTGCCCGCTGGTCGATGTCGGACAGCTTCTCAATTTCCGCGCCGAGACCGCCGATCCGGTCAAGGGTGTCGCACTGCTGGTCGAGAGCGAAGGCGGCGGTCAGCGCGCTCTCATGGTCGATGCCATTCAGGGCCAGCGCCAGGTGGTCATCAAGTCGCTGGAAGCCAACTACTCCTCCGTTCCGGGGATCGCTGCAGCGACCATCCTTGGTGACGGAAGGGTGGCACTGATCCTCGACGTGGATTCGGTCGTTGCCGCCTCGCGCGGCCAATCGATGCGTCAGGAAACGGCGCTGGCGGCGGCAAGTTGAACACAGGTTACAACTGCGCCCGTGGCGCGAATGGAAAGATCAGCAAACGATGAATGCCAAAGCGATATTGTCGGCGGGAAGTCCGGAGGAATGCCTGGTCAGTGGCGAATACCCTCTGACCCGCCGCGACCTGTCGGAAATTGCCGCGCTGATTCATGCTGATGCCGGCATCGCGCTCAACGAAGGCAAGGCGTCACTGGTCTATTCGCGTCTGTCGAAACGCCTGCGGCGCATCGGATTGACAAGTTTTCGCGACTATTGCCAGTTCGTCGGTACGAATGAGGGGCAGGCGGAACGCCGCGAAATGCTCTCGTCGCTGACCACGAATTTCACCAAGTTCTTTCGAGAAAACCACCATTTCGAATATCTCGAGCGCACCGTCCTGCCGCCCCTCGTGGCGCGGGCCCGGGCCGGCGGCCGGGTGCGGATCTGGTCGGCCGGCTGTTCCGACGGCTCCGAACCCTATTCGATCGCCCTGACAGTGCTGCGGGCAATGCCGGAAGCGGCCTCCGCAGATTTCAAGATTCTCGCCACCGACATTGATCCGAAGATCCTCGACAAGGCCCGAGCCGGTGTCTACGAGACTGCGGCACTCGAGACGGTCGATCCTCTGACCCGCAAACAGCTTTTCCGCAAGGTATCCGACAGCGCTTTTGGCATTGACGGCAAGGTCAAGGCGTTGATCACCTATCGCGAACTCAATCTGATGTCGCAATGGCCCTTCAGAGGCCCGTTCGACATCATCTTCTGCCGCAATGTCGTGATCTATTTCGATGAGCCGACACAGGTGCGCATCTGGCGGCGCTATGCAGACATGCTGGCGCCCGGCGGACATCTCTTCATCGGCCACTCCGAACGCTTGTGGGGCGAAGCGAAAGCCTGTTTCGAAAATGTGGGCATCACCACCTACCGTCGCTGCCAGGGGGAGAACCCGAAATGAGCAGAGCCACCGTTCTCATAGTCGATGATTCACCCACCATGCGCGGCTTGATCCGCGCGGTTCTGGCCGATGATCGCGAGATTGATGTCGTCGGAGAGGCCGGCGACGCGATGGAGGCGCGCGCCGCCATCAAGAAACTCAATCCCGATGTCATCACACTCGATGTCGAGATGCCGAATATGAACGGGCTCGAATTTCTTGAAAAGATCATGCAATTGCGGCCCATGCCGGTCATCATGGTCTCGACCCTGACCCATCGCGGCGCTGAGGCGACGCTGGCTGCACTCGAGATCGGCGCCTTCGACTGCGTGGGAAAGCCGATCCCCGGCGAGGCCGCCCCGTTTGCGCAACTGGCCGAGAAGGTCAAGGCGGCGGCCCGGTCGCAGCGCCATCGCAGCCCGGAAGTCGCCGAGATCTCGCCTCCGGCACCCGGCGCTCCTCCCGCGGTGGCAGGTGACAGCTATCGGCCGTCCCGCAAGATCGTCGGCATCGGTGCCTCGACCGGTGGTGTCGAGGCTCTGATTGCGGTGCTTACGAAATTCCCGGCCAACTGCCCGCCGACGGTCATTACCCAGCACATGCCGGCGTCCTTCACCCGCAGTTTCGCTGAGCGGCTGAACCGCCTGAGCAAGCCGATCGTCAAGGAAGCCGAAGACGGTGATCGCCTGGAGATTGGTCGCGTCTATCTGGCTCCCGGCGGCGAACGTCATCTCGAAGTCACCAATCCCGCAGCGCCAACCTGCCGCTTGGTGGCACGAGATACGGTCAATGGCCATCGCCCATCCGTCGATGTTCTGTTCAACTCCATCGCCGAACTGGCAGGCAGCCGGGCCGTTGGCGCCATTCTCACCGGCATGGGGCGCGATGGCGCCCGCGGCCTGATGCGCATGCGCAGCGCCGGTGCTCACACGATCGGTCAGAACGAAAAATCCTGTGTCGTCTACGGCATGCCGCGGGTGGCCTTCGAGGAAGGCGCCGTCGTCACACAATTACCGCTTAATGCGATTGGAGAGGAAATTCTTCGATCAACCACTGCTCGCAAGGATAGGGTCGCGTAAATGTCTATCGCACAGAAGATCAAGGTTCTCATTGTCGACGACCAGGTCACCAGTCGCCTTTTGCTCGGCGACGCACTGCAACAGCTTGGTTTCAAGCAGATCACTGTTGCCGGCGACGGAGAACAGGGTTTGAAGATCATGCAGCAGCAGCCGCATCATCTCATCATCTCGGACTTCAACATGCCGAAAATGGACGGGCTCGGCCTGCTTCACGCAGTGCGATCGTCGCCGGCAACAAAGCGGGCGGCATTCATCATGCTCACCGCCCAGGGCGACCGCGCGCTGGTGCAGAAAGCGGCGGCTCTCGGCGCCAACAATGTTCTCGCCAAGCCATTCACCATCGAAAAAATGCAGGCCGCTATCGAAGCGGTATTCGGGGCTCTTAAGTGAATCAAACAGTGCCGCCGCGGCGGATCCATGTCATCCAGGGCGAGTTCAAGGTCTCGGACGATCCATCGGTCGTCCTCTGCACCATTCTCGGCTCCTGTGTCGCCGCCTGCCTGCGTGATCCGGTGGCAGGCATTGGCGGCATGAACCATTTTCTCCTCCCCGGGACGGCGGAATCCTCCGGCCTGTCAACCGGCAGCGAGGCGACACGCTACGGCGTGCATCTGATGGAGTTGCTGATCAACGGTCTGTTGAAGGCCGGCGCCGACCGCGACCGGCTGGAAGCGAAGATCATCGGAGGCGCCCGGACCATCGCCACATTCTCCAATGTCGGTGAGCAGAACGCCGTGTTCGCCCGCAGCTTCCTGCGTGATGAGGGCATCCGCATTGTCGGCTCCAACATCGGCGGGGACTATGGACGCAAGCTCGAATACTGGCCCGTCAGCGGCCGCGCCCGGCAGATCCCCCTGACCGGCGCTGAAACACAAAAAACCGTCGCCGAGGAAAACGCGAAACCGCGGCCACAGGCAGACAAACCGGTCGAAACAACGATCGAATTCTTTTAGGGAAAGGCGCCAGCATGACGACCACGAAAGACAGCGGCAAAGGCGTTGGCGACCCGTTGTTCGACGTTCTCGGGCGGGTCGGAAACGAACTGCGCGATGTCGCTCTGCTGATCGAGCGTCTCGAGCCGATGCTGTCGAACGAGCGCTCAACCGAATATTTGCGCACGCCGGAGCATATGCGGCTCGTGCAGGGCATCGATCTGGCGGTGCAAAAGGCGCGGGGTCTGGCTGCCTTCATTGATTGCATCGGCTCTGACATCGCCGTCGAGGAAATCGTCGACATCACCACGGCGCTCAATCTGGTGACCCTCGCCGACATGAAGCGCCGGCTGCAGGCGCCTCGCATCGAGCATGCGGAGCCGGCCGTTTCCGCCGAACCCTGCAAGGTGGCCGCCGGCGATCTCGACTTCTTCTAGAAAGCCGCTTCGCCCGTCACCCCCTGACTGCCACCCCTGATTGCCCTGCCCACGCGCCGGACGGATACGCACTCTCGCCGTGTATGAATTGCGGAGCCGCAAGGCAGCTCGCATGTGCCGCAGAAAACCCTCGCGCAAGTTTCACTTTCTACGGTGCGCGGGGAGTCCATCGGGGGCAGTCGATCCCCGAGGCAAATTGGCGGGCGTGACTACAGAATGAATCTGTCGGAACAGCTATCACAAATCGGTAAAAATCTGGCTGGATTGGGTCAGGCGCGGCTTATCGGCCTTGCCGGTGTCGGCCTTGCTGCACTGATGCTGATCATCACAGCCGGAATCTTTCTCAACAAACCGACCAGCGAGACGCTTTATATCGGCCTGTCCGGTGAAGACGTGGCGCAGATCTCGCAAGCGCTGGCCGAAGCCAATATCGACTTCAGCACCGGTTCCGACGGTGCCAGCATCATGGTCCCGGCCGGTATGACCGGCAAGGCGCGCATGTTGCTCGCCGAACGTGGCCTGCCATCCTCGAACACGTCCGGCTATGAGCTCTTCGATCAGGTCGGATCGCTCGGCCTGACCAGCTTCATGCAGGAGGTGACACGGGTGCGCGCGCTCGAAGGCGAGATCGCCCGTACCATCCAGGCCATCAATGGCATTTCCGCGGCACGTGTGCACATCGTCATGGCCGATCGCGGCAACTTCCGGCGCGGCGAGGAAAAACCGTCAGCCTCGGTGATGGTGCGCACCAACAATGCCGGGGTCAACCGCACCGCTGATTCGATCCGTCATCTGGTGGCTTCTTCCGTGCCGGGGTTGAGCATCGATGATGTCACCGTTCTCGATGCCACTGGCAAGCTGCTCGCTTCGGGCGATGATTTTTCCAATTCCAACGTCAATCGTTCCTTGTCGATCGTTCAGCTTGTCCAGAATGAAGTGCAGAACAACATTGACCGGGCCCTGGCGCCGTTCCTTGGGGTCGAGAACTTCCGCACCAGCGTCACGGCCAATGTCAACACCGACACGCAGCAGATTCAGGAAACGATCTTTGATCCTGAATCACGCGTCGAGCGGTCAACGCGGGTCACGCGCGAAAACCAGCAGTCCAACCAGTCCGCCACCCAGGCTCCGTCTTCGGTGGAGCAGAACATTCCTGATCAGGTGCCTGCTGCCACCGCCGGGCCGAAATCCAGTGACCAGGCTGAACGCAAGGAAGAGCAGACCAACTACGAAATCAACCAGAAGACCATCAACACCGTGCGCAACAGCTATTCGGTCGAAAAGCTCTCGATCGCCGTCGTCGTCAACCAGGCGCGCGTGGCGGCCATGCTCGGTGGCGATCCGACCGAGGAGCAGATCAACGCCTACATGGCCGAGCTGCGCCGCATCGTCGATACGGCTGCCGGCCTGAATACCGAGCGCGGCGACAATGCCTCGATCACGACGATGGAGTTTCTTGCCAGCGAGTTGCTGACCGCCGATGCCGCCAAGCCGGGCTTCTTTGATGCCCTCGCGACGCAGATCGGTACATTGATCAACGCCCTGGCCTTCATCGCGGTCGCCGCGCTGCTGGTGTTCTTCGGTTTCCGCCCGCTGCTCGGCACGACATTCGGCCGCAAGGCGATTGCGGCACCGGAAAGCGAAGAGGACGCGGATGATATCGGCCTCGAGCTGCCCGACTTCAGTCCGCCGACCATGGGTTCCGGCACCGGCGTGCCGATCGAGGGTTTCGGCGCTGATTTCGGCTTCACCGAGGAAGAGCCGGCCGGCGAACTCGAGGTCGAAGAAAGCAGCACCTTCAACAAGCGTGTCAAGGAAGGCCCCGAGCGCCGTCTGGCACGCATGGTCGAAATCAACGAGGAACGTGCCGCAAAGATCCTCAGGCAATGGGCCTCCGACGCAGCGTAATAGAGATGCCAAACCCGTCTGGCGCCGACGATCAGTTGGTAGCGGGCGGCGAGCGTGGCTATACGCAGCCTTGCCCGCCAATAAATTTGAAATTCACAGCATATTGAATTGCAGCTTTGCGCCGGTCGGCTGCAAGCATGGCGCGCTTGATCTGGCGAGCGAAAATCTGCATTCTTTCAACAAGATGGAAGAGAGTTGCGGCAACGAAGACCATCGCTAGATTGTTGAAGTGACTCTGCGTCAAGCAATTCGCCTGAGCAGCTGACAGAATATTTCCTCTGTAATATCCAAGAAACTATTCTGATTTTTTGGTAGCACCAGAACATATCGTGTGTGCAGTAGTGATTCGCCCGGGTCCGGGTGATCGACGTATCGGTGGTCAGGACGGCGGCGGGGCCATCCTCTCTTGGTCCGATGGCTGAGGCATTGCCGACCCGGCGTGAGGGGCACGACCGCTTCGATGGGACCGAGGCGGATGGAACAAGGGGACGTTGTGTTAACGCGGGGCACATTTCTGGAATCGTTGCATCGAACGCAGGACTGCGGACGGATGAGCGCTGGGATGGATCTCGTCTGCGAATACGCCAGCGCCTCCCACTATCTTGTCGCCCGATATGATCACCAGACGGACCGCCAGATGGACAGCATCCTGTGTTCGAACTGGCCATTCGATCTGGTCCGGACGCTCGGCATCTCTTTGATCAACGCCTATGTCCGCAACAATGAGTTTCAGCGCTGCATTGCTGCCTATGAACCCACATTCACAGAAGCCGGACCGGAATTTGCGGTACCGCCTGGTCTCTCCCGGCGGGTATGTCAGCTTCCGTTCAATGCCGGCGAGGCCCGTCTGATCCTTCTGGTCCTGTTTGCAGATGGCCTGTTTCTGTCCAACGACCGTTTGCGCGATGTTGCCGTCGCGGTGTCCTATCACGCCGCCAATTTTCCAAGCGCGACCGGGCGCTCGAACCAGGCGGCCGAACTCACTGAACGCGAGATCGAATGCCTCTCGTGGATCGGCGAAGGCAAGACAAGCGATGAGATCGCGTTGATTATCGGGATATCGCGCAACACCGTGAACAATTACATCACCTCGATCATGAACAAGACCGGCGCTCGCACCCGCTCCGAAGCGGTTGCGTTTGGTGTGCGTCACCAGATCATCTAGACGAAGGGAAGGGACCGGTATGGCGTATGTCGACAATGTCACCAATGACAATCCGGCTGGCCCGCCCGTGCCGCGCATCGTCGGCGCGATCTCCGATTTGTACCCGCGCGCTGCTTCTCTTCAGCGCATCGCCAATGCCGAAGCCTTTGCTCTGCTTTCCGTTCGCGCTGCGACCGCGATCAGTCCCGGCCAGCATACGGTGTTGCTCGAAAGCGGCAGCGAGGCGCCTGCGGCGGCTCTTGACGAAATGCTTTCGCTGCATCGCCCGACACTGCTGTCGCATCTGTGGAAGTCACCGGTGCCGCTTTATTTCGATGCCCGGACGATTCGGCCCCTGGCCCCGGCCGATAGTGCGGCGGCACTTTCGGTGTCGGATGGCGGAGCCCCTTTCGGCATGGCTTTCCCGGTCCATCTCGGCGCGATGGGAAATGGCTACACGGCGCTTTTTGGCATCCGGACCGAAGTGACGGCGGATTTCTGCATTGATCTGCACCGCAAGTCAGTGACCTTGCTGCGTGAGGTTCTCAAGCTCGAATTCTCGTCCCTGGCAACCGGCGATGTGCTCAGCGATCGGGAAATCGAATGCCTGCAACTGGTCGGCGATGGTTTGAAAAGCGAAGCCATCGGCGCGCGGCTCAAGCTTTCTGTCCATACCGTCAACGCCTATCTGAGCTCCGCAACCAGCAAGCTTGATGCGGTCAACAGGATCCAGGCGATCGCCAAGGCGATCCGGCTTGGTCTGATCGGCTAAACAGACCACCGGCGTGATGTGGCCTGACGGCCCGGGCCAGGGCGAGGGTCAAGCGCCTGGATGGGCACCAATCACCATCGCTCCCGGCAAGGGCCGGTAAACAACGCTGGCAAGAGCTTCGACAAGAAATGACGTGTTCGTCGCCGCGTCACAGGCGGGGTCGTCAAACGTGATATGGCTGATTTCGACACCGGCGCGCTCATGTTCCAGTGTCAGGCGGACATAGATGGTAACGCCGGCCGGCCGGATTTCCAGATCGAGAACGATCTTCGGCTCACCGCTCCAGTCGAGGGCATAATCACCGCCGATCCCCAACGTCACGATGCCGGGCAGAAAGAACAGCTCTGCTGCCGTGGCGACGAGGTCAGACAGGTCCGCGTGACGTTCAAAACGAAGCATCGAGATCAGGTCAGCGACATCGATCATGCGCAATTCGCTGGCCACTGGCCAGAGAGCGTCAGCAATGATCTTTTCGCGATCCCGGGACTGGAAACTGGGCTTCATCGGTTGTGGCTCGCATTTGGTGATTTCGAATTCTGGGAATAGATGCGGTGCACCAATTCAGCGACCGCCTTGTAGAACGCCGCCGGGATGAAACTATCCACCGAGACTTGCGCAAACATTGAGCGTGCCAAAGGTGGATCCTCGAAAACCGGAATGTCGTTGTCCTCGGCAATCTCGCGGATCTTCAGCGCAATCAGGTCGACACCCTTGGCCACGACCACCGGCGCCCCGCCTTCACCAGGCACATATCGCAGCGCCACGGCGTAGTGGGTCGGATTGGCGATAACCAGCGTCGCCCGCGGCACCTGCGCCATCATCCGCTTGCGCGCCCGGTCGCGCGCCAGTGAGCGTTGCCGCGCCTTCAGGATCGGGTCGCCATCCGACTGCTTCATCTCGTCCTTGATTTCCTGACGCGTCATCTTCAGATCCGTATGCCAGGTGTAACGGGTCCAGAGCACGTCGAGCACGGCGAGAATGGCGGTTGCAGCGAGGACGACCGAAAGCACCTTCGCCGCCAGACGGGCCATTTCCGGCGCGATGATTCTCGGATCGGAGAACATGTCGCTCAATGCGGCGAAATATTCTCCCCGCATGACCATGGCAATGACGGCGGACACAACAAGGATCTTGACCAGCGACTTGCCGAATTCGAACAGTCCCTTGGGACCATAGATGCGCTTGAAACCACCAAACAGGGAAACGCGCTCGAGCTTTGGCTGAATACGATCAAGCACCGGGCTCGGCATGTTCTGCAACACCGATGCAGCGATGCCGAATCCCATCAGCAAAGCAAAGGCGGGCAGCAAGATCTGGCTCGACGCTCCGAAAAGGTTGGAGAACAGTGCGACGGCATCGCCGCCGTTGGTCAGCCGCAGGTCATCGGATTTCTCGAAGACATCCTTCAACTGCTCGGCAAAACCACCGGCGGCTCCGGGCAGGAAGAAGATAACATAAATCAGGATGGCCAGCGTCGAGGCAAAGATCGGCACTTCGCGCGAAAACGGCACATTGCCCTTGTCGACCGCATCGCGAATCTTCTTTTCGGTCGGTTCCTCGGTTTTGCTTTCTTTGTCGGGCGCTTCGCTCATCGCATTGGCTGCCTGACTGAGGTCAGGCGGCAGCCTTGTCGGCGGCGGGCTCTTCACGCAGCGTCAGTTGTCCCTCGCCTGCCAGGCGAATGGCCTCCTGTGCAATGGTTCGGCGCGCCACGGCGATTTCGCGCGGGTTGATGTTGCTGTCGCCGGCTGCCAGATCGGATTCTATCATCCGCCGCTGCCGGGCACCGATTGCCGACAGCACTGCTTCGCGCAAGGTGTCATCCGTACCGCGCAGCGCCATGAGAATGACATCGCCGGAGATATCGTTGAGCAAGGTGGCGCGGCTGCGCGCCGGCATGTTGCGCAGATCGTCGAACAGGAAGATGCGCGGACGGACTTTTTCGACGTCGCGCTTGCTGATCGTTTCCAGATCTCCGAGCAGGCTGTCCACTTCCGTCTTGGACAACTCGTTCATGATATCCGCCACCTTGGCCGTGCCCAGGCTTGCCTTCTCCGCTTCCAGTTCGCTGACCAGTTCGGCAACCCGTTCCTCGATAATCCGTGCTGCGCGCGGATTGACCTGTTTGAGATTGACGGCCCGGTGCACGATGTCGCTGCGCCGCTCGTCGGCGAGCTTCATCAGCGTCTTGCCGGCGAAAGCCGAGGGCAGCATTGAAACGACATAGGCGGCCGTCTGCGGGTGTTCGCTTTCCAGGAACTGGCCGACGCGCGCAGGGTCGGCCTCCTGCAGCCGGTCCCAGACAGTCATTTCCAGAGACTGGAACTGCGTCCGGCGTCCCAGCAGACCATCGACTTCGTCGGGTGTCAGGCCCTCTTCGAGAATGCCCTCCATCGCCTTGGCATTGTCCATCAGGCCGGTGCCTTCGCTGAACAAATCTTCAAATTCGTTGACCAGTTGCACCAGTTCCTGCGGTGGGATCGTGCGCAGGTTCTGAGCGCGCTTGATGATCTCCTGCAACTCTTCGTGCGCGAAGAATTTCAACAGTTTGCCCGCGACGGGTTTGCCCATCGCCAAAAGCACTGCCGCAGCCTTTTCGGGGGCTGACAGGGGGGTGACGCCGAGCGAATTGTAGGTACCGTCTGCGAAAGCATCCATGGCTTCAGTCCTTTTTCGCAGGCGTGCCGTAGACTTCGATCATCTTGATGCCGAAGCGTGTCTCGTCGTCTTCGAGCACCGTGATTTCGCCGCGTCCGATCAGTTTCCCGTTGACCGTGATTTCCACGGGTTCGCCGATCTTGCGGTCAAGTGCGATGGTCGCGCCTTCTGACAGATCCATCAGCGCGGACACGGACATCCGGCTCGAACCGAGGATGATCTGAACATCGACCGGAATATCGAGAATGACATCCATGCGCGTCGTTGCGCCACCCGGAGCGCTGCCGGCCCGCGAGCCGGCTGCTGCAAATGTGCTGGCCGATGCGGCGCTGAAATCGTCAAGTCCGCCGAGCCCGCCCTGGCTGCTCCCCTCCGGCGAATCGCCAAGATCGAAGGGATCGCTCGGCGTGGCGCCAGTATCTGCAAAATCAGCACCGAAATCTGCGCCGGCAGCACCGGCTGCGAACGCGTCCGGTTCTGCACCGAGATCAGGGAAATCACCGCCCAGCCCGCCGTCGCCAGTCAGGTCCGGGGCCCCGTCATCCGCCGCGAAATCTGCACCGATCTCACTTTTCGAGGCTTCTGCACCACCCATCAATTCCGCCTCTTCATCATTCACGATCGGCAGCTCTCCCGCGTCCTTCTTCAGAACGCCGCGCAGACCGTCGACTTGCTGGTCGATCTCTTGGTCATGTGGCGCTTCAGCGCCCGCGGAAACATCCGCTGCGGTGTCGGTAAATTCGTCGAGAGAATTCTCTTGTGCCATGTGCCTGTTATCCCGTGTGAAGCTTGCCCGGACCCTGTGCGGCCGACGGCGTTCGGGCCATCGAAGCGCCGGTACCGCTAGACGAAGGCTTCACGCCATTCATCATCCGGCCCGGCCGGACCCTCGATGCGCACCATGTAGCGCTGCCCCTTGCGGCCCAGGGCACAGCGGTAGATGTCCTTGCCATTGCTGCCGAGCGTCACCGCCATGCCACCGTCCTCGTTGAACGGGATGATGTCGCCGGGCTGCAACTGGCTCAGCCGCTCCAGCCGCAGGTGGTCAAGCTCGATCCGTGCCTCGAGTTTGACGGTCGATCCAGCCAGACGCTTGTTCAGGCGCTCCTTCCAATCGGCTTGCGCTTTCACTTCCTCGGGTTTCAGCCGGAGCCGCGGCGCCGGCCGCACGCGCAGCAGCGCCGATTGCGGCGCGACGATGGTCAGCGGCACGCTGAAGGACGCGAATTCGAGCGTGAAGCCAATCGCGGCGGCATGAAAGTCTTCGAGCAAGTCGTCTTCGGCATCCGGAATCTGCAGTTTCGGCTTGCCGGCAGCGTTGCGCGACCGGCCATCGTCGATGCCAATCGCTGCCCGCAACGTCGCGGTCACCTGTTCGAAGATCACCACTGACATCTCAAGTTCGATCGTCGACAACGGCCGTTCGGTAATCTGCACCGCCTCGGGATCAGCGCCACCCAGCAGGCATTCGACCAGCACGGTGATGATTGGAGCCCCGCAGAACAGGCCAAGCCCGTCAGACCAACCCCGCAAGGCGGCCGGACAAAAGGCCGCTTCGGTGATCTTTTCGCCCCACAGGGCGCGGCGCCGGCCTGTGGTAACCGGCCCGCTGCGGACATCGATCTCAAGTCCGGTGGCACGCCCCAGCGCCTCTTGCAGGGCCGGGCCGATCGATGCCTGGTACAGCGCACCGCGCTCGCGCATCTCGCTTGCGGTACCGAGCTTGCGCGTCATACGGTCGAGCAGATCGGCCGGCATGCGCGTTGCATCGCTGGCGGTTGCGGCAGGGGGTTGTTTTACGCTGCGGGTGGCCATGGCGTCACGCCGCCTTGGCGTCGCTGCCGCCCGGATTCATCATTTCCTGCTCGACGGCGTCGATCGACGGGCGCTCATAGGCGGAAATGGTCTTGCGCCCGTGCTCGAGCGCCACCTGCGGCACCGATCCGTTCATGTAGGCGATCAGCGTCTGTTTGACGATGACATACAGGCGGTTTTGCTTGGTGCGGACAACCTTGATGTTGTTGGCGATTGGCGAGAAAACCGAATAGGACAGGAAGACGCCGAGCATCGTGCCCACCAGTGCTGCCCCGATCTTGCCGCCGAGCACCTCCGGCGATTCGTTGATCGATCCCATTGCCTTGATGACGCCGAGAACAGCGGCAACGATGCCGATCGCCGGGCAGGATTCCGACATCACCGAGACCGCGTTGTAGGTCTTCAGCTTGTCGGTGGAGATCGTCTGGATCTCCTCATCCATCAAGGCTTCGATTTCGTGCGGGCGGGCATTGCCGACAATGATCAGCCGCACGTAATCGCAGATGAAACTGGTCAGTTCCTTGTTCTTCAGAACGGTGGGCGCCGATTGAAACAGCTCGCTTTCCTCGGGATTGTCGATGTGCGTCTCGATCTCGTTGCGCGATTTGGTGCGCAGATCCCGCATCAAGGTGTAGAGAATGCCGAGCGTGTCGAGATACTGACGTTCCTTCGGGACCTTGTAGGTGAACGCTTCGCCGAGCGCCTTGCCGGTATCCTTGATGGTCTTCACCGGGTTGGCCATGATGAAGCCGCCGATCGCCGCGCCGCCGATGATCACCAGTTCGAATGGCTGGAACAGCACATCGAGATGGCCGCCCATGGCCATGTAGCCGCCGATGATGCAGCCCAGGGTAATCACGAGGCCGATGATTATGTTCATGTCAGTGACCGCCAGTTGAACCTTTGACAGTTTTCTAGGCGGTCAGGCTTGTGTGAAACTGGCTGGCGAGGGCTGGCTGGCGGCAGAATCGACAGCCTCGCACAAGACAAATCCCTCAGGATGGCCGGGCGAACCATATGACCGCGCGGCAACTGTGATCCGTCTGCGGTCGGTGACAAAACCAGGTGGGGACAACCGGCTGTGACGACGACCTACACGAGTTACACCTTGATCACCAACGACTTGGCGAGATCCATCGAGCGCGTCGCGCAAGAACCGCAGGTCGAGCGGGAGACGGAATACTACCTCAGCCGGATCGGCGAGATTAAGTCGATCGATGATTTCATGGCCGACGACCGCATCTACAACTATGCGATGAAAGCGTTTGGTCTCGAAGACATGACCTACGCCAAGGCGTTCATGCGCAAGGCGCTGACCGAAGGGGTCGACAATGACGACGCCTTTGCCAAGCAATTGTCCGACAGCAAGTACACCGCTTTTGTCGAGGCCTTCAATTTTGCCCGGCATGGTGGAGCAGCCACAGTCTTCGGCCGCGCCCAGCAGGACGTCGTTGACAAGTATTTGCGCCAGACGCTCGAAGAGGAGGTCGGGGAGGACAACACCGGTGTGCGCCTGGCGCTCTACTTCGAGCGCAGCGCAGCCGACATCACCTCCGCCTATGGCATCCTTGCCGATGAGGCGATTTACCAGGTCGTCCGCACGGCACTCGGGATTCCCGATGAATTCGCCGGATCGGACGTCGACAAGCAGGCCGACTTTCTCGAGAGCAAGATCGACATCGAGGATTTTCAGGATCCGGACAAAGTAACGCGATCTCTGCAGCGTTTCACCGCCATGTGGGAGATCGACAACCCCTCCTATGGCAGCTTCGATACCAGCTTGATGCTGTCATCATCGACGGGTTTCGGCATTTCCGAGGATCTGATGCTTGCCATCAACACACTCAAGCTGGGAGGCCGCTGATGGAATCGTCCCTTTATGTCTCGATGTCGGCGCAACTGGCGCTGGAGCGCCGCCTGACGACGATTGCCGACAATGTCGCCAATGCCAATACGGTCGGCTTTCGCGCCACCAAACTGACTTTCGGTGAGATGGTCTCGAGCCTCGGCGCCGACGATGTTTCCTATGTCAGCCGCGGCGAAGATTTTCTCTCGACGATCAGCGGCGGACTGCGGCAGACAGGCAATGCCTTCGACTTCGCAATCAACGGTGATGCGTGGTTCCAGGTTGAAACCCCGACCGGCCAGATCCTGACCCGTGACGGTCGTTTCAGCATGTCCGCGGAAGGTGAACTTGTCACGCTCGCAGGCCATCCGGTGCTTGATGTCGGCGGCGCGCCTATACAGCTCAACCCGGCGGCGGGGGCGCCTGAAGTTGGCAAGGATGGCGGCATCTATCAGGATGGCCGCCGAGCTGGCCAGCTCGGCCTGTTTACCGCCGACTTTTCACAGGGATTTCAGCGTGTCGGTTCCCTCGGCGTCCTCTCGGCCATCGATCCCGAACCGGTGGTCGACCGTACGGATGTGGGTGTCACACAGGGATACCTCGAGGATTCCAACGTCAATCCCGTCTCGGAGATGACCCGTTTGATCATGGTGTCACGCGCTTTCGAGAACACCTCGATCATGATGCGCGATTCCGAGGCGTCCCTGAAGGAAGCGATCAAGGTGCTGGGCAGCGGTCGTTGACCGGTGGGCACGGGACGGATTGTGCCATGAATGATGCGAGCATCGCGCCTCGGGCTTCAGTAAAATGACAGGGCAAGACTGATGGCGGGTCGGGCAACATTGCAGGCTTTGGCAGAGGTGACCGACCAGTTCGCCGACGCCGGACGGAGCATCGAGATATCCGGCAAGGTGTCCGCTGCTGCTGCCGGAAACTATACGGTCTCGGGTCTGTCGCGTCATCTGCGGCTTGGAGAACTTGTCGAGTTTCGCCGCCGGGGCTCACGCCGCCTGGCGGAAGTCGTGCGTTTGGATCCCGACCTGGCCACCGTCTGTCCGATCGAGGGAGCGGCAGGCGATGCAGCGGCCATCGGCGAACGGGTGTGGCGCCGCGGCCCGTTCACGATCGCTCCCGATCCAAGCTGGTGTGGCCGCACCATATCTGCGCTCGGCGAACCGGTTGACGGCCTTGGTCCCCTCATCGCCGGCGCCCACGACCGCCGGATCGACGCGCCGCCGCCCCAATCCATGCAGCGCGACCGGGTGAATGAGCCGATCCGCACCGGCGTCAAGGTGGTCGATATTTTCACGCCGATCTGTCGCGGACAGCGGCTTGGCGTATTTGCCGGGTCGGGAGTCGGCAAATCGACGCTGCTGTCGATGTTCGCTCGCGCCGCCGACTTCGACCGGGCCGTCATCGCGCTGGTGGGGGAACGCGGACGCGAAGTGCGCGAATTCATCGAGGACACACTCGGCCCGCACATGGCCAAGACCGTGGCTGTTGTCGCCACCAGCGATGAAAGTCCGATGCTGCGCAAGATGGCGCCGCTCACGGCGATGACCGTTGCAGAGCATTTTCGCGACGCCGGCGAAAACGTCCTGCTGATCGTCGACAGCCTGACGCGCTTCGCCCATGCCTTGCGCGAGGTGGGGATGGCGGCCGGCGAGCCACCGGTGGCGCGCGGGTATCCGGCCTCGGTGTTCACCGCCTTGCCCGGCCTCTTGGAGCGCGCCGGTCCCGGGCGACAGGGCAAGGGTGCCATCACCGCCATCGTCTCGGTGCTGGTTGACGGCGACAATCACAATGATCCGGTGGCCGATTCCGCACGCGGCATTCTCGATGGTCATCTGGTGCTCGACCGGCGTCTTGCCGATGAGGGACGCTACCCGCCGGTCAATCCGTTGACCTCGATCTCCCGCCTGGCCCGCAAAGCCTGGCGCGGCGATGAGGAAACGCTCGCCATCAAGCTTCGGCAGCTGATTCATCGCTATGAGGAAACCAGCGATCTCCGCCTCCTGGGTGGGTACCGCGCGGGGACCGATCCCGATCTCGACATGGCCGTCAAGCAGGCCCCGGTGATCTACCAGACCCTGCGCCAGGGGCCGGATGACCCGCCATGCCCGGATGCATTCGCCGAACTGGCAGAAGCGATGAAGACCGCCGCCGGCGTGCCGAAGGGACAACGATGAAACACAGCGACGGACAGACGGAGGACCAGAGCGCCATGAGCGACCATGATGTGGAGCCCGATCGCCACATGCGCAGGCAGCCACGTCGCGACAGCGATCGCGTCTTGATTGTGGTCGGTTTCACCATCGCCGCCGCCGCCGCACTCTTCCCGTGGTATGTCTTCTTCAACCACGGACAGTTCAGCGCGGTCCCGGCCCTGTGGAACAGATCCCAGGGTTTGCCGGAAAAGCCGGGACGGGTTCTCGCTGATGCAGTGCCGCGAGCCGGCAGCGCGACCGACAAGGATGCGGTCCGCGATTTCGACGACATCACCACCGCGACGGTCGGAGAGCCGTCCGAAAGCGATGCCAAGGGGCCGCGCCCGCAATTGCTGGAGGATCCCCTCTCGCAACCCTTTCCAGCGGTCCGCGATTTCCGGTTGCTGCACGTCGCCAACGGTCGTGCCTTGATTGAGGACGCTTCCGGAATATTCGTTGTCCGCCAGGGCTCGGTGCTGCCTGATCAGTCTACGCTGACGGCAATGGAGGAGCGGCAGGGCCGCTGGGTGCTCGTCACATCACGAGGCCAGGTCGTCAGCCAGCAGTGATTCTGCCGATGCTTGCCGTCCCAGCCGCGCCCGGCGCCGTGGTGTGAGTGATGGCAAGTTACACACAAGCCTGCTGCCCTAGCCTTGATGCTTCAGGAAGGACGATCAATTCATGCAGCCGATCCAGCTCTTTGCCATAGCTTCAGAACAGGCGCACTGGCTGTCTCTTCGGCAGTCCGTGGTTGCCGGCAACATCGCCAACGTCAACACCTCCGGCTATGCGGCCCGGGAGGTAGAGCCCTTCGAGAGCGTATTGCAGGACACCGGCATTCGCATGGCGACGACGCATCCGGCTCACCTGGCCGATGACTCCATGCGCAGCTCGGTGAAGACGGCGAGCATCGTGGCTGACACCGAGGTGCTGCCGTCCGGCAATAGCGTCAATCTGCCTGATGAGATCGCCAAGACATCGGAAATCAAACGGGCCTACGAGATGAACACCGGCCTCATGAAGAGCTTTCATCGGATGATGCTGATGACGGTGAGGCGCTGACAATGGACCCTCTTACGCTTTCTTCGCGCATCGCGTCTTCCGGCCTGAAGGTCCAGGAAACCAGGCTGCGTATCATTTCCGAGAACATGGCAAATGCTCAGTCGACCGGCGAAACGGCAGGTGCCGATCCCTATCGCCGCAAGACAATTTCCTTTGCTGCGCATCTGGATCGAGCCACTGGCGCATCGCTGGCCGAGATCGGGCGCGTGACGCAGGACCAGACCGATTTCGAGGTCGAATACGACCCGGGACACCCGGCTGCGGACGACCAGGGCATGGTGAAATTGCCGAATGTCAACATGCTGATCGAGCTGTCGGACATGCGCGAGGCCAACCGCGCCTATGAGGCCAACCTGCAGACCATCAAACAGACGCGTGAGTTGATTTCCATGACACTAGATCTGCTGAGGGCCTCACAATGATAGACCTCGTCGGCGGCGTCGCGGGCAAAGCGGCAAGCCAGATCCTCAAAGAGGTACTCGACACCACCGGCAATACGCCAGCGGCCCCCTCTGCAGGCACCGCGACCGGCCCCTCCTTCTTCGACGCCTTGCAGTCTGTCGGAAACGGGGTCGTGGCCGATCTCAAGGGAGCGGAAACGCAATCCTTTCGCGCGGTGGCCGGAGAAGCGAACCCCCGCGAGCTTGTCGATTCCCTGATGAATGCCGAGCAATCGCTGCAGACCGCCATCGCTATCCGCGACAAGCTTGTCACCGCCTATCTCGAAATCTCACGAATGCAAATCTGAGGATGACGCCATGAAGGCACTCGCCATCGCTGCCACTGGCATGAACGCCCAGCAGCTCAATCTCGAGGTGATCGCCAACAACGTGGCGAATATCAACACCACGGGTTTCAAGCGCGCCCGCGCTGAATTTTCCGATCTTCTGTATCAGGTCGAGCGCAATCAGGGTGTGCCCAATGCGGCCAATCAGGCGATCGTCCCGGAGGGCGCTCATATCGGTCTTGGTGTGAAGACCGCGGCCGTGCGCAATCTGCACATTCAAGGCTCGCTCATCGGCACTTCCAACAAGCTCGACATGGCTCTGATCGGCCGCGGCTGGTTTCAGATCGAGGATCCGGCGGGCAACACCCTTTACACGCGGGCCGGAACGTTCAACACCAATGCCGAAGGGCAATTGGTGACCATCGACGGTTATACGGTTGTTCCCGGTGTCACCTTTCCCGAAGACACCAGCGAGGTAGTGATCACCCGCAGCGGCCAGATTTTCGCCCGTCTCGGCAATGATGTCGAACTGCAGGAGCTTGGCCAGTTGACCCTTGCCAACTTCGTCAACGAAGCCGGTCTTGAGCCGATGGGCGACAATCTCTTTGCCGCCACCGAAGCCTCCGGCGATGCCATCGTCGGCGTTCCCGACGATCCGGGCTTCGCGCATATTCAGCAGGGATATCTGGAAGCATCCAATGTCGATCCGGTGAAGGAGATCACCGATCTGATTTCAGCGCAGCGCGCCTATGAGATGAATTCCAAGATCATTCAGGCGGCCGATGAAATGGCGTCGATCGTCAGCAAAAATCTCAGATAGCGGGAGCCGGGGCGAACATGATGTTTGGCCGCACCATCAAGATCTTTCCAGCCTGCACAGCGCCGCTTCTGGCGCTGACGCTGGCTGTGCTGCTCGCCGCGGCCGGTCCCGCAGCCGCCGCACCGAAGATTGCCCTCGTTCCCGAACGCGTCATCTATCCCGGCGAAGAATTGACCGGTCAGATGGTTCGCCCGGTCGAAGTGCTCAATCCAAACCTCGCCGCCGGCTACGCCTCTCAGCTGGATGAAATCCAGGGCATGGTCGCCACCCGCACATTGCTGCCCGGCCGCACGATTCCGGTCGCCACCCTGCGCCAGGCCTGGGCTGTCGAGCGCGGCGCGCCGGTGGTGTTGATCTTCGCTGATTCCGGCCTGTTCATCACGGCGCCCGGCACGCCATTGGAAAATGGCGCCGTCGGCGATCTCGTCCGCGTCCGCAACACCGATAGCGGCGTCATCGTCTCCGGAACCATCATGAACGACGGCACGATCAAGGTGGTGCGCAAATGACGCTCTGGCAGGCCTGTCGCGCGGTTATAATCTCGCTGTTCATTGTCTCGGCCGGCCTGCACCAGCCGGCACAGTCCGCATCGCGCATCAAGGACATCGCCGCTTTGCAGGCGGCGCGCGATAACCAGCTGATCGGTTACGGCCTCGTCGTCGGCCTCCAGGGCACCGGCGACAGCCTGCGCAATTCGCCGTTTACCGAGCAATCATTGCGCGCCATGCTGCAGAATCTCGGCATTTCGACAGAGGGCGGTGCCAGCCGCTCGAACAATATCGCAGCAGTTATCGTGACCGCCAACCTGCCGCCCTTTGCTACCATTGGTGCACGGATCGACGTCAGCGTCTCCTCGCTGGGCGATGCGACCTCGCTGCGCGGCGGCACATTGGTGATGACTTCGCTGTCGGGTGCTGATGGCCATGTCTACGCGGTTGCGCAAGGCTCGGTGATCGTCTCCGGACTGACCGCAGAAGGGGACGCCGCCACCTTGCAGCAGGGCATTGCAACCAGCGGCCGCCTGCCCGCCGGCGCCACCATCGAACGCGAGATCCCGGCGCATTTCAAGCAGGTCGACGGACTGGTCTTCCAGCTCCGCAACCCCGACTTCAGCACGGCGGTCGGGATTGCCGACGTGATCAATGCCTATGCTTCGACCCGCTATGGCCAGGCGATCGCCGAAGCGCGCGATTCGACAACCATCGGCGTGCGCAAGCCCGCACGTGCCGATCTGGCAAGGCTCATGGCGGAACTCGAAAATCTCATCGTCGAGACGGACACACCTGCACGCGTCGTGGTGAATGAACGCACGGGCACCATCGTCATTGGCAATGATGTGCGCGTCTCGCAAGTGGCGGTCAGCCATGGCACGCTGACCGTAAAGGTCAATGAAACGCCGACGATCGTGCAGCCGGCGCCCTTCTCCGACGGGGTCACGGCCGTCGAGCCCCTGACCGAGATCACCGCCGGCGTTGAAGGCGGCCAGGTCGCCATCATAGACGGACCCGACCTGCGTACGCTGGTGGCCGGTCTCAATTCGATCGGCGTTAAGCCGGACGGCATCATCGCCATACTGCAGGGCATCAAGTCGGCTGGTGCGTTGCAAGCCGAACTGGTTCTGCAATGACCGGCGGCGCGCTCCCTTGGTCGGCATGGGCCGGACTGCGCCTGGCAGCCGCCGCGCTCTGTGTGCTGGCGGCAACGCATGCTTTCGCCGCCGAAGATACGGCAGGGGCGGAGACTGTCGAGGCGCAAAGCGCCGAGGCCAATCCGAACGACCGGCTGGGCGGCAAGCTCGATCCGCAACTGCCGCAGACCACGGGCAGCGAAGTCGAAAACTATTGCGCCAATATCGTCGATGAGGCCCGCGACCAGCGTTACCTGCGTCAGAAACAGGAGCTTGAAGACCTGCAAAAGCGCGTCGATGAGCGGATCGCCCTGATGCAACAACGCAGCGATTATTATCGCGAATGGCTGGCCAAGCGGGAGAAGTTTCTCGAGGTCGCCGAAGGCACGCTCACCGAGATCTATCAGAAAATGCGGCCCGATTCGGCGGCCGAGCAGCTTTCGCTCATCCATCCGTCGGTCGCCGCCGCCATCGTCATGAAACTCAGCCCCCGGCTCTCCAGTCAGATCCTCAATGAAATGGAAGCCAAGAAGGCAGCGTCGCTGGCCAGCATCATCGCAGATGCGGCGTCCAGAGAACTGCCGAAGGATCCGACATGATCAAGCAGGCTACTCTCATTGCTGCAGGACTGCTGCTCGCGGGGTGCAGTTCCCAAACGTTGAAAGAGGTTGGAAGAGCGCCGGATATGAGCCCGGTCGGCGCCGGCCTGGCCTACGCTTCGACCCCCGAAATGGCGATGTATCCGAAAAAGCCGCCGCACCGCGCCAGCACCTTTTCACTCTGGGACGACCGGCAGTCGAAACTTTTCACCGATGCGCGCGCCAACGCCATTGGCGACATTCTCACGGTCGATCTGCAGGTCAACGATCAGGCCAGCTTCGACAACGCCACGGACCGCAGTCGCGTCAATTCCAGCGGGATCAGCGCCGGCGTTGCCATTCCGACCTTCGGCGCGGAAGGCGAGGGCAGTGTTGATTACGGCTCCAATACATCGACGTCAGGGGCCGGCTCTACCGTCCGCTCGGAAAAACTGCAGTTGAAGATTGCCGCGGTTGTCACCGGCATCCTGCAGAATGGCAATCTTGTCATTTCTGGCTCCCAGGAGGTCCGGGTCAACCATGAACTTCGCATCTTGAACATCGCCGGCATCGTCCGGCCGCAGGATGTCGACCACAACAACACCGTGGCCTATGACAAGATTGCGGAAGCACGCGTCTCCTACGGCGGTCGCGGCCGTCTGACCGAGGTACAGCAGCCGCCGGTCGGCCAGCAGCTGATCGACATATTGTCGCCGATTTAACAGCGGATCCGAGCATGGCCGAAGCCGACATCGCGAATTTTGGAGAGGATACGCCGCCCGAAAGGAAATCCGGGCTGCTGTTCACTCTCGCGGCTGTCACCGTGCTGTCCCTTCTCGGCATCGGCGGCGGCTGGATGCTCGGCACGGTACTGGCCCCATCGGTCGAAAACCGCCAAGAGCCTGTCGAGCAGGCGCAGATGGTCGGCTACAGTTCCAAGGACAAGCGCGGCGAGGACGACGAGCCGCTGCGCCCCAATCTGTTCGGACTGGAGCCGTTGACGACCAACCTGTCCTATCCGGCCGACAACTGGGTGCGCATTGAGGCGGCCCTGTTGTTTCGCGACGCCCCCGACCAGCGGATCGCCGACGAGATTTCCGAGGATATCCTTGCTTATTTGCGCACTGTATCCCTTCAGCAGATTGATGGACCACGCGGTTTCCACTATTTGCGTGAGGATATTGCAGAGCGGGCGCGGCTGCGCTCGGAGGGTCAGGTGACCGACGTGATAATCCGGACCTTTGTGATCGAATGATCCGCTTTCTGATCATCCTTGCCGGTGTGGTGGCCGCTCCGACTGCCGCCCTGGCGCAGGGATTTGACCCCGGCCTGTTCCAGACGCCGGTCGATGGGTCGGTGGCCAGCTGGATCATCCGGACCTTCGGGCTGCTGACCATTCTGTCGATCGCGCCCGGCATTCTCATCATGGTCACCAGTTTTCCGCGCTTCATCATCGCCTTTGCGATCCTGCGCTCTGGCATGGGCCTGCAATCAACGCCGGCGAACATGATTCTCGTCAGCCTCGCATTGTTCATGACCTTCTACGTCATGGCGCCGACCTTTGACCGCGCCTGGAACGAGGGCATCAATCCGCTGCTCGAGAACCAGATCACCGAGCAGGAAGCGCTGAGCCGGATTTCGGACCCGTTCCGCGACTTTATGCTGATCAACACGCGACCCAAGGATCTCAACCTGTTTGTCGACCTCGCCGACGAGCGCGGCCAGGCGACCGAAACCGAGGGCGTGGTCGATCTTCGGGTCCTCATTCCCGCCTTCATGATCTCGGAAATCCGGCGCGGCTTTGAGATCGGGTTTCTTGTCGTCCTGCCATTTCTGGTGATTGACCTTGTGGTTGCGACCATCACCATGTCGATGGGCATGATGATGCTGCCGCCGACCGCGATCTCCTTGCCGTTCAAGATCCTCTTTTTTGTCTTGATCGATGGTTGGAATTTGCTCGTCGGCAGTCTGGTGCGCTCTTTCACCTGAGCACTCTCTCTGCCTTTGCAGTGTCCGGCGGTTCAGCCCGTTCGAAAGGTGCCGAACCAGCGGCTTAACGCTCTGTAAAGCATAAATAAATTATCGCTGGTTGTGCTTCTGGATTAATCAATCTGAAAGGGCGCGATGCAACTATGTTGCCAACATGACACAGCGGATCCGGGTCGGAAGTGACGGGATCTTTCAGGCATGATGCCGACCGTCATCACCGGTAGACGAGTTAGTCCGGTATGTCCCTCTCAAGTATTGCATAATTAAGGGGACACTCCCAATGACAAGCATTCTGACCAACAGTTCGGCCATGGCGGCGTTGCAGACTCTGCGCTCCATCAGCACCGATATGGACACCACACAGTCGCGCATTTCCTCCGGTTACCGGGTGAATTCGGCTGCTGACAACTCGGCCTACTGGTCGATTGCCACCACCATGCGTTCCGACAACAAGGCCCTGTCGACAGTGCAGGACGCCCTCGGACTTGGCGCCGCCAAGGTCGATGTCGCCTACACCGGTATGGAGTCGGCCATTGAGGTCGTCACCGAGATCAAGGCCAAGCTGGTTGCCGCGCGCGAGCCCGGCGTCGACAAGACCAAGATCGATGCCGAGCTGACCGAGCTGAAGAACCAGCTCTCGTCGATCGCTGAATCCGCGTCGTTCTCTGGCGAAAACTGGCTGAACAACACGTCAACCACCGCTGCTGGCACCAAGGAAATCATTGGTGGCTTCAACCGCGATTCCGCTGGCCTCGTGTCGCTGACCACGCTTGATGTCGATGTGAGCGGCACCACGCTGATCGGCGCCGCCAACGAGAGCCTCGGCATTCTGACCAAGGATTATGATGCCAATGCGCTTGATCCGGACGCCACCGGTACCACAACCCGCAACTATTACCTGATCGATACGGGTACGACTACGGGAACGGCGGCGACGGGTGCAGGGGTGTCACTGTCAGACACGACGACCGACTCCGAAGTCGAGGATATGATCCGTGTCGTCGATTCAATGCTTGCCGACATGACCGACTCCGCCTCCAACCTTGGTGCGGTCAACAAGCGGGTGTCGATGCAGAAGGACTTCGTCTCCAACCTGATGGATTCGATCGACAAGGGTGTCGGCATGTTGGTTGATGCCGATATGAACGAGGAATCGACCCGGCTCAAGGCGCTGCAGACCCAGCAACAGCTCGGCATCCAGGCGCTGTCGATTGCCAACTCCAACTCGCAGAACGTTCTGTCGCTGTTCCGATAAGCGACGACCGCCCGACCTCCAGTCGGTGAACCACGCCAGGATCCGGTCCTGGCGTGGTTTTTTGTTCACTTGAAACATACCGACCAGTTGGTATAGAAAGATACGAACAGCCTCCTTGAATAAACAAGCGGGCAAGGTCGTGCGCATGCGAGCATACATGGTCAGCACCGGCCTTCAGTTCCTCGAGGAGAAATGACATGAGCAAACTGGTCAACTGCCTGTGGTTTGACCACGGCGAAGCGCGCAAGGCGGCCGAGTTCTATGCCGCGATATTTCCTGATAGCCACGTCGATCGCGTCAATGCCGCGCCGACGGACTACCCTGGCGGGCAGAAGGGCGATGATCTGACCGTCGAATTCACCGTACTCGGCAGGTCGTTTCTCGGATTGAACGGGGGACCAACCTTCACACCGAACGAAGCGGTCAGTTTCATGGTTCTGACCGAGGATCAGGAGGAAACCGACCGCTACTGGAACGCCATTGTCGGCAATGGCGGTCGTGAGAGTGCCTGCGGCTGGTGCAAGGACCGTTGGGGTCATTCCTGGCAGATCACGCCGATCCGCCTGATGCAATTGACGACATCGGCTGACATCGGTACGGCGCAACGGGCCATGACTGCGATGATGACGATGCAGAAGATTGACATCGCGGCCCTCGAAGCCGCTGTAGCGGGCCGATCAGTTTAAATTTCAGCGGCGACGTCAATCTCAGTGCTTTAAACCTTCGGTAACCCTAACCCCCTATTAATAGGCTATTGAATGGTGGGCCAAAGCGAAACATGCGTTGAGCTTGGCTGGCATGATGTCTTTCCGCTATTTCCGGTAGAAACACTCCGGAATGTCCCAGTAAGTCGTACGGGGGACACGCCCATGACAAGTATTATGACGAATACCGCTGCAATGGCTGCCTTGCAGACCATGCGCACGATCAACGCCGAGATGGAAACGACGCAAGCGCGTATTTCCTCTGGCTATCGCGTCGGCTCTGCCGCCGACAACTCCGCCTATTGGTCGATCGCCACCACCATGCGGTCCGACAACAAGGCCCTTTCAACGGTCAACGACGCGCTTGGGCTCGGTGCCGCTAAGGTCGACGTCGCCTACACCGGGATGAACTCGGCTATCGAGGTGGTCTCCGAAATCAAGGCCAAGCTGGTCGCAGCGCGCGAACCGGGTGTCGACAAGACCAAGATCAACAGCGAAATCACCGAGTTGAAGAATCAGCTTTCTTCCATTGCTGAATCGGCCTCATTTTCCGGTGAGAACTGGCTGAATCATACCGGCACTGCAACCGCCACGGACAAATCGATCGTTGGTGGCTTCAACCGCAATGTCAGCGGTCAGGTGACGATCACGACCCTCGATATCTCGGTCTCAAGTTTGACCCTGGTTGGTGCCGACAACGAAAGCCTTGGCATTCTGACCAAGGATTACGACGCCAACGCGCTTGATCCCGACGCCACCGGTACTACAACCCGCAATTATTACCTGATCGACACGGGCACCACGACCGGTACCGCCGCGACGGGAACGGGTGTCGCCCTGACATCGACGACGACCGACTCTGAAGTCGAGGACATGATCCGCGTCGTCGACGCAATGTTCGCCGACATGACCGATGCGGCGTCCAGCCTCGGCGCAATCAACAAGCGTGTTTCGATGCAGAAAGACTTCGTTTCGACGCTGATGGATTCCATCGACAAGGGCGTCGGCATGTTGGTCGATGCCGACATGAACGAGGAATCAACCCGGCTGAAGGCGTTGCAGACGCAACAGCAGCTGGGCATCCAGTCGCTGTCGATCGCCAATTCGAACTCGCAGAACATTCTCTCGCTGTTCAGATAGCAGCGATGATTTAGCCCGGCCGCGCCGGGGTCGATACCAGGGGCCGCTGTCACAGCGGCCCTTTCTCTTTTGCAACTCTGTGAATCCGTGTTAACCCACGATTAACCATGCTTGTTTACAACAAGCTAACCAACGACAAGCCGGCAGGGCAAAAATGCCGGTCCGCATGATGCGAATTTCGTCGTTGCCGGCAGGCCGGCATTTCCCCTCGGGCAATTTAAAGGGGCTGACTAATGGCCAGCATCATGACGAATCCGGCGGCAATGGCCGCCTTGCAGACCCTCCGTGCAATCAACAGCGAAATGGAGACGACGCAGGCGCGTGTGTCTTCCGGCTACCGCGTCGAATCAGCCGCCGACAACGCGGCCTATTGGTCGATCGCATCGACGATGCGCTCCGACAACAAGGCACTTTCGACGGTCAAGGACGCCCTTGGACTCGGCGCCGCCAAGATCGATGTCGCCTACACCGCGATGAATTCGGCCATCGATGTCGTTTCCGAGGTCAAGGCGAAGCTGGTCGCAGCGCGCGAGCCAGGCGTCGACAAGACCAAGATCGACAGCGAAATCGCCGAACTGAAAAATCAACTCTCCTCGATCGCTGAATCTGCATCATTCTCCGGCGAAAACTGGCTCAATCACACCGGCGCGACGATTGCCGGCGACAAATCCATCGTTGGCGGCTTCAACCGCAATGTCAGCGGCCAGGTGACGATCACCACGCTCGACATCACGGTCTCCAATCTCACACTGGTCGGAGCCGCGAACGAGAGCCTCGGCATTCTGACCAAGGATTACGACGCCAATGCGCTTGACCCGGACGCCACCGGGACGACGGCCCGCAACTACTTCTTGATCGATACGGGCTCGACAACGGGCACCCCAGCAACCGGCACGGAAATCAGCCTGTCATCGACGACCACGGACGCGGAAGTCGAAGACATGATCCGCTCGGTCGACGCCATGTTCGCGGCCATGACAGATGCGGCATCCAGCCTCGGCGCGATTCAGAAGCGTGTCACCATGCAGCAGGATTTCGTGTCCAATCTGATGGATTCGATCGACAAGGGCGTTGGCATGCTCGTCGATGCTGACATGAACGAGGAGTCGACCCGGCTCAAGGCGTTGCAGACACAGCAGCAACTGGGCATCCAGTCCCTGTCGATTGCCAATTCCAACTCGCAGAACATCCTCTCGCTCTTCCAGAACTAGTGGCTTCCGGCCCGACAGAGTAAGTGAGACCAGGCGACCTCCTGCCGTGCCGCCGGTCATCGGTTATGGCAGTACTGTGAACCGCGCCAAATTGCCCTTGGCGCGGTTCATTTCGTTCATGTTCGCACAAGTTTGATTTCCTAGATTTGTCCGCAAATCGACCGTCCCCCGACGGATGCCTGCGTCAGTTGCATGGTCTGCTCCGGTGCTGGGTCCGCTGTCGGCGGCGAACAAGATGGAGCGGAACACTCAATGTCGCTGGCCCTTTCCCGATTGCTCCCGGAATTTGACCGGCTGGCCGCTCCGGAACGGAAGGGTGCCCGGACCGGCGCGCCGCAACCGGCCCAATCCGCGTCGCGCGATGAACGCCAGGATTGGGAGGCACGGCTCGAGAGCGTGCGGGCGCAAGCGTGGGAAGAGGGGCATCAGGCGGCTGAAACAAGGCTCGCGGCGCGGCATGCCGAGGAGATTTCCGGCCTTGTGGCGCAGCACGCCGAGCAGATGCAGCAACAGGCCGATCAACTGGCCCGGAATTTGGCTGCAGCGCTTCCGGAACGAATATCCGCACGCGCCGCCGCCGTTGCCGACCATCTCGCCGACGATGTCGCTGGTCTTCTGGCGCCACTTGTCGAAGAGGCGCTGCGCCGCCAGATGGTCGCGCGTCTTGGTGAGGAGGTCCGCGCCGCGCTCGACCTCGAACACGCGGCCCGCATCGTCGTGCGCGGGCCCGAAATTTTCCTGGCGGCCATGCGGGATCAGCTTGGCCATGACGGTGCGTCCGTCGATTTCGTTGACGCTGAAACCGCAGACATTGAATTGATGATTGACGAGACGCGGCTGAAAAGCCGTTTCTCGGAGCTGGCGCAAGCCTTTGAGGAGGCGTTGCGGTGAGTGACGACGCCGCCATTCACGAGGGCAAGAACGAGATCATCATCGTTCGCCGTCGCAGCAACGGTGAAGATTCGCCGCATGGCGGATCCTGGAAAATCGCTTACGCGGATTTCATGACCGCGATGATGGCTTTCTTTTTGGTCATGTGGCTGATCAATGCCGCCAATGAGGAAACCAAGGCCGCAGTCGCCAGCTACTTCAACCCGATCAAGCTGACCGATTCCCGTCCCGCCGAGCGGGGCATCAAACAGGTCGGCAACAACGCTGACGGCGAGCTCAACGCACCGCGTTCCCAGTCGATCGGTGACGCCGAGGCAAAAGGCGAATCCGCCGCAACCGGTGAGCAGCAAACCTCCTCGGCCGGAGAAAAAACCGACTATTCCGAGGCTGACTATTTCAAGGATCCTTACGCTGTTCTTGCCGAGATCATTCAGGAAACCGGTATCAAGTCGAACCTGTCCGACAAGGGAGATGGCGGTGTCTCTCTCGCCGGTTCCGCCACTGGAGCGAGTGGCGGGGAAGCCTTTCGCGATCCGTTCGAGCCGGATTTCTGGGCGCGTCAGATCGAGGAGGACGATGCCGCAAAGGATGTGATCGCCAGCAGCGAGGCGCTGCTGCGCGAGCAGTACAAGAAGAAGGCGCCACCGCCGAACCAGACCGGCGAAGAGAGCCAGCCAGCGCAAGACGCCGCGGAGGCAGGGAACGCTGCGGCCGAACAGGCCGGGACCGACCTTGCGGACGGGGAGCAGCAGGACGCATCCGAGGATGAGGCGCGGCGCCTTGAGGATCAGCTCAGCGCGGCGTTTGATGAGGCGCAGATCGGCAAGCTCGCCGACGGCTTGAGCGTTGTTCCTTCCGACGGCGGATTGCTGGTCTCGCTCACCGACCAGCTCGATGTGGAAATGTTCAGGGTCGGTTCGGCCGTCCCCGAGCGGCCCCTTGTCCTCGCCATGGACGAAATAGGCAAGGTGCTTGCCGAGCGCGACGGCACGATCTCGATCCGGGGTCACACGGATGCGCGCCCGTTTACCGATGGGACCGATGATAATTGGCGCCTGTCCATGGAGCGGGCGCATTCGGCGTTCTTCATGCTGGTTCGCGGCGGTGTTGCCGAGGAACGCATCAGGCAATTGTCCGGGTTTGCCGAGCGCGATCTGAAAGATCTCGACAATCCGTTCGCCGAGGCCAACCGGCGCATCGAAATTCTTATCCGCTTCGATGAGAGCTGACCCATGGGGATGGCAGCAAAGATCGCTTCTCTGGTGCTCTCGCCGCTCAGCCTGCGCATCTGCCTGACAGGCCTGGCGTTTTTCGCGCCAGCCCTCGTCGCGGCACAAACCACACAAGCTCCCGCGCCTGCATCCGCCTCCTCCGACGCATCGGCGCCTTCTGCCACCAAGGCCCCGCACGCCTTCGCCGAGCTGCAGCCCTATCAGCTCATACGTTCGCTGCAGAAGGTGCAGGACGCGGTGGTCATGGGCGATCATGCCGCCCTTGAGATGCAGCGTTTCCTGCTTGGCGTCATTGATCAGCGCCTGCGCAAGGCCGAGCAGACTGTCTTCGACGATCCGCGCAATGTCGACGCGGCGCTGATCTATGCCATGAGCGGCGGCAATCCCGCCACGCTCGATCTCCTGGCGCTTCGCGATCGCTTCGGCAATTTCGACACGGAAGTCACCGCTGTCGTTCAGGCCTATCTGGACGGTCAGGCGGCGCGCAGCAAGGACGCGCTAGACGAGGTCGCAAAACTGTACGGCAATCAGACCATCGGGCCTTATCTCGCCCTGGTTGCCGCCAATGTGAAAGCCGGTCTGGGCGATCGGCGCGCGCTTGAACTGTTTGACCTCGCCCGGCTTGGGGCGCCCGGAACCATCGTCGAGGAGGCTGCATTGCGACGGGCGATCTTCGTCGCCAATCAGCGTGATCTGATCGACGAAGCGATCCACTACGCCATGCTGTATTCGCGGCGCTTTCCCGACTCGCCCTACGCCGAAGAGTTTCTCGACCAGCTCGTCATGCTGGTCGTCGACCAGCATGACCGAATGGAAGCGGGCCAGATTGAACGCATGCTCGTCCATATCGACAAGCCGCGCCAGCGCGAGGTCTATCTGCGCATTTCCCGCAAGGCGGTGATCAACGGGCTGACGGAACTGGCTTTGCAGGCTGCCGACCGGGCGCGAGGGCTGGCAGAAAAAAATGACAAGGCGCCGATTGCATTGGCGGGTCTTTATTCGGGTTTGGCCGCGATACCCAGCGACAAGGTATTGGAGATTGACCGCTTCATGGAAAGCCTGGAAGAAGTTCGCCTGTCGCCCCGTGATGAGGCGCTGCGCAATGCGGTCCGCCGGGTCGCCCATGAGATCGTCCGTCCGCCGGAACCCGCCAGCCTCACGCAAGCACCTGCGCCTAAGCTGCCAGAGCTGGATGAAACTCTGCCGGGTCAAGCCGAGGAAGGCACTGCTGCGGCAATGGCGCAGCAGGATCCCGGAACGGCCGGCTCGCAACGGGATGATCCCGATGCCGATCCCGGATTTCAGACCTATCTCGATGACCGGGAACAACTGCTTGCCGAAATCGACGGTCTGTTGAAGATTGAATAGGAGACGACGGAGCATGAACGCCCTTGATGCGCTTTTTGTCCGCCAGGTCCCCGGCGGCGCCGCCGACCGGAGCGGCAATGACAAGGAAGCTTCGTCCAATCTGTCGCGTGAGAACGGCTTTGCCGCGGCGCTTTCCGGCCAGTCGCGCAAGGCTGAACGGGAAGCGCTGGCAGCCGACAAGCAGGGCGATGATCTTGGCGATGCAATCGACCCGGATACAGAGGCACCCATTACTCTGGGATCGGAGAATCCGCGGCGTACCGGCCAACGTCTTTCAGAAGAATCTCTTGCGGCCATCCTCGAAGGGCGGCTGACCCCCTCCGCGCGCCCGACACGTACAGATGACAGCGAAGATCCGCAGCCTGATGCACACGCAGGCGATGCAGGCAATGTCCCCGCCACTCCGGTAGCCGATATCGAGATCAATGCAGCGCCGGTTGATCCCCTCCTTGCATCGCCCGCCGATGCCCGTCAGGCGATGGCGACCGGCCTCGAACCGGCCCCAGGCGGAATGCCGTCTGGCGAGAGCGTGCGGCACAGCGCCGGCGGTCCGGCGCCTGCGGATCAGGTCATGGCCAACGCAGTTGCCGCCAATCGACCGGCGCGCTCGGGACCCGGTAAAGCTGACGCGGCACCACTCGCAGCGCCGACAGGCGCACGCGCCGCCGCAAGCGGAATGGACATCATTGCCGCCGCATCCGATGCACAAACGCAAGGTGAGGCATCCGGCGACCGCGAGCAGCCACGCAGCCAGGCCGAGACACTGCACAAGGTGCGCGTCGCTTCGACAGCCGCCAACGAGCGCGAGGGAGCCTTGGAAGGCGTCAAGGTTATCGAGCGTCGTTCATTCCTGGCCCCCGAACCTTCGCGCAATGCCGATCTTCTCGTTCGCAGCATGGGTCGCGAGGTCGGGGCCATGCTCACGCCTCCCGGCGGCAAGCCCGCCCCGGGGGCAGCCGCAAACGCCAGCACCGCCGCCACCGCTGCGCAGTCTCCATCTGCAGCCAGCCCGGCAGGCCAGAAAGTTCATACGCTGAAACTGCAGCTCAACCCGTTGTCACTCGGGCAGGTGACCGCCGTGTTGCGGCTGTCCGGCGAGGAACTGAACGTCCAGCTCAAGGTCGAGACCGCCGAGGCCTATCGCCAGCTCAGCAGCGATTCAGCTTCGATCATCAAGGCCCTGCGCGCTCAGGGATTCGGCGTTGAAAACGTCTCCGTGCAGCATGTCCTTCCCGACCGGCCAACCACCACCGGGCAGGGCGCATCGAGTGCCGGACAGGCCTTCCAGTCCCAGAGCGACAACGCTGCCGCGCATGGCGGTGGCAATGCCCGAAATGGCGAAGAGCAGAAATCTTCGCCGCGACAGCCCCAAACGAGAGATAGCGGCGATGACACGATGGCAGCTTCCGGCACTTCTGGTTCTCGTTCTGATGGGGTTTATCTCTGAGATTATTGCGGCACCGAACGCTGCGGCGGCCCCACGGCAGAATGCCTGTGAGGCGATGATCCTCGCTGCAGCCGCAAAATGGCAGGTTCCTGCCGGTATCCTGCATTCGGTCGGCCTGATCGAAAGTGGCCGGAGGGGTGTTCTGCATCCCTATGCTCTGAACATTGCCGGCCGCACCGTGTTCGCCGAGTCCCGTCAGCAGGCGCTACGCGAGTTCAAGCGTGCCCGCGCCCAAGGGCAGGATCTGATCGACCTTGGCTGCATGCAGATCAACTACCACTATCATGGCGCTGAATTTGCGTCGCCCGCCGACATGCTCGACCCGGAACAGAACGTCGATTACGCGGCCCGCTTTCTGCACAAGCTCCACCAGCGACACCAGTCCTGGACAATGGCTGTCGCGCGTTATCATGCCGGGCCGGACAACGACCCCGCCCAGCGGCGCTACATCTGCCGCGTTATTCGCAATCTTGTCGTGGTCGGCCATGGCGGGTGGACGCCGCAAGCCCGTGCATTTTGCAATTGAGCGCACAATCTCGGCGGTGACAAATACAACCGCTAGATGCAGTTCAGTCTAAAAACTGGCGCAATTTGCCGAAAGGCGGCAACAAAAAAGCGCTTCCAGAATCAAGCAAAAAATTAACCTGTCGTTAACGAATTCGCCCCGTTTTAGTGCTTTTCCACACCTCAAGCACCATATATGGGCAAATCAGCGGCAATCATGGTTAATCAACTCTGAAAATAGGGTGAAACAATCCTGTAGTTGCTGCTGATTCGGGGTCTCCTTACCACTTGGTTAACAGGTGGGACGAAATTGATTCGGAGGCGGGGCGAATGATCGTAGTGGTTGATGACCGGGACTTGGTCAAAAAGGGATACACTTCTCTTTTCGGCCGTGAAGGTGTCCCTTCGGCCGGGTTCGATACGGCCGAGTTCAGTGAATGGGTCAACACGGCGGCGGAGACCGATCTTGCCGCCGTCGAAGCTTTCCTGATCGGCCAGGGGGACCATACGCTCAATCTTCCGCGCACCATCCGTGACCGATCTCAGGCGCCGGTGATTGCCGTCTCGGACACGCCTTCCCTGGAATCGACGCTCGCCTTTTTCGACAGCGGTGTCGATGATGTTGTGCGCAAACCCGTACATCCGCGGGAAATCCTCGCCCGCGCCGCCGCCATCCGTCGGCGCTTGAAGGCGCTTTCGCATCACACCGATATCGGCCCGATCCGCGTCTATTCCGATGGCCGCGATCCCGAAATCGAAGGCACGACCTTCGCGCTGCCGCGCCGTGAACGCCGCATCCTCGAATATCTGGTTGCCAACCGTGGCCGCCGCGTCACCAAGCAGCAGATCTTCAACGCGATCTACGGCATTTTCGATGAGGACGTTGAAGAGAACGTGGTCGAAAGTCACATTTCCAAGCTGCGCAAGAAACTGCGCAAGCGCCTCAACTACGATCCGATCGATTCAAAGCGCTTCCTTGGCTACATGATCGACTGGGACTGACCTGACCTGACGTCCTCCCGCTCGCGAAACAGCTTCACACAAGGCCCGGCAGCTAAACTGAACCCGCTTTGAAATAGGGGATTTGCCATGAGCCTGTCTGGAATGATGAGAACCGGTGCATCGGGCATGAACGCCCAGGCCAGTCGCCTGGGAACCGTGGCTGACAATATCGCCAACGCCAACACCACCGGATACAAGAAAGCCTCGACCGAATTCTCGTCACTGGTGCTGTCATCCAGCGCCGGCGCCTACAACTCCGGCGGTGTCAATGCCGAAGTGCGCTACGGCATCTCGCAGCGCGGTCCGCTCGAATTCACCTCATCAAGCACGGATCTGGCGATCAACGGCTCCGGTTTCTTCATCGTCTCCGACGCTGCCGATGTTCCCTACCTGACCCGGGCCGGCTCGTTTGTGCCTGACGCCGAGGGCAACCTTGTCAATACGGCGGGCTTCACCCTGCTTGGTTACGACTATCAAAGCGGCATCCCGGCGCCGGTCGTCAATGGTTTCGACGGGCTTGTTCCGGTCAACGTCTCCGCCGGCAGCCTGACAGCGGAAGCCTCGTCGAACGGCGTGTTCACCGCCAACCTGAACGCCAGCGAGGCCGCTGTCGCAGCAGCCGACCTGCCGTCTGGCAATACGGCTACGGCGGACTATTCGCACAAGAGCTCGCTCGTCGTTTACGACAATCTCGGCGGCGAGGTGCTGCTTGATTTCTACTACACCAAATCGGCCAATGACACCTGGGAAGTGGCTGTGTTTGACCGTGCCGATGCGGCGCCGAATTCTTCCTTCCCTTACGCCTCCGGCCCGCTTGCAACGGGGACGCTGGATTTCGATCCCACCAACGGTCTGCTGACCAGCACCAGCACCAGCACCCTGACCGTCAACGTCCCGAATGGCAACGCCATGACCATCGACCTGGCGGAGATGAGCCAGCTCGACTATCCGTTTTCCGTGCAAAGCGCCACGGTGGATGGCAGCGTGCCGTCAACCGTTGTCCGGGTTGAGATCTCGGAAGACGGGATTGTCTACGCCCAGTACGAGAACGGCACGCTCGAACCGATCTACCGCATCGCCATGGCGGACGTGCCGAGCCCGGACCAGCTGCGCCCGCTCGAGGGGAACGTTTATGCTCAGGGCCAGGATTCCGGCGTCATCCGCACCGGCTTCGCGGGATCAAGCAATTTCGGCGCCATCGTTTCCGGCGCGCTGGAAAGCTCGAACGTCGATATCGCCGAGGAGCTGACCAACATGATCGAGTCACAACGCAGCTATACGGCCAATTCGAAGGTATTTCAGACCGGTTCCGATCTGATGGACGTGTTGGTCAACCTCAAGCGCTAGCATCGTAAGAGGCCGGTGAAAGGGCGCGCAGGAAATGTCACTGTCTCAGGCGATCAATACGGCACAGTCTTCGCTGTCGAACACGTCGACGAAGACATCCGTAATTTCGCGCAACATCTCCAACGCCGCCAACCCGGACTACAACCGGCGCAGCGCCGTGCTGATGACCACCTGGGCCGGTGCCAGCGTGGCCACGACCCAGCGCAGCCAGAACGAGACCTTGCTGCGCGAAAGCCTGACCGGCACCGCCGCCGCCGCCAGTCAACAGACGCTGCTCGATGGGTTGAGCAGGCTGCAGTCGATTTTCGGCGGCAATGACTACGAAACCTCACCCGCGTCGCTGCTCGCAGGTTTCCGCGACACCTTGTCGACCTATGCGGTCAAGCCATCGGAAAACACTCTGGCCGAAACGGCGATCGCGGACGCCGTGCAATTGGCGCGAGGATTGCAGACCGCATCCGCCGCGGTGCAGGACGCGCGCTATTCCGCAGATCAGCAGATCGCGCGCGATGTCGACCAGCTCAACAGCCTTCTCGGTGAATTTCAGAAGGCCAATGATGCGATCGTGCGCGGCACGCAAGCGGGCAGCGATATCAACAACGAGCTCGACGTTCGCGAAAAGCTGCTCAAGGAGATTTCCGGCATCGTCTCTGTCAGCACCGTCACGCGCAGCGGCAATGATCTGGCCATTTACACAACCGATGGGCTGACCCTTTTCGAGCGGGTCCCGCGGCCCGTCACCTTTGTGCCTTCCTCGGGCTATTCCGCGACGCTGACCGGCAACGCGGTTTATATTGACGGGGCAGCGCTTCCGCCGGGCGAAGGCGCCTCGACAAACGGTGCCGGCAGCCTGCAGGCGCATCTGCAGATCCGCGACACTTACGCGCCGACCCTGCAAAATCAGCTCGATGAGATCGCTCGCGGACTGGTAACGGTATTTGCTGAAAGCGATCAGTCCGCGACTCCGACCCTTCCCGACATGCCCGGCCTCTTCACCTGGGCTGGCGGTACCGTGCCATCGACGGGCACGCTGCAGAAGGGAATCGCAGCCTCGATCACCGTCAATCCGGCAGTGCTGAGCTCAAAGGGCGGCAATCCCTCCCTGTTGCGTGACGGCGGTATCAACGGCGCGGCCTACAGTGTCAATCCGGCCGCAAATGCCAGCTTCGCACAGCAGCTGGACGCGTATGTCCAGGCCTTTGAAGTCCCGCTGACCTTCGACAGCGCCGCCAGCCTTGGCGCATCGGCCAGCCTGACCGGTTTCGCGGCGGATTCGATCGGCTGGCTTGAGCAGAACCGAAGTGAAGCGTCCTCGGCCGCCGAGGTGCGTGAAGCCTATCGCTTCCGCACGACGGAATCCTATTTCAACGCCACCGGCGTCTCTCTCGATGAAGAGATGTCACTCCTTCTTGAACTCGAGCAATCCTACAAGGCATCGGCGCGGCTCATTTCAGCCGTCGACGAGATGCTGCAGGCATTGCTGGCGGCGGCGTAGGGGGACAGGCCATGAAGACCAGCTTCATATCAACCCTCGCCGTGCAGAACGCGATGCGCCTGACCATCCAGCGTGGCCAGTCCGAGATTCAGACATTGCAGAAGGAGATCGTCACCGGCCGGCATCACGACATCGGCGTCGCACTGGGAGCGTCCGCCGGACGCAGTGTCGCGCTGAACCGCGAAGTTCAGCGGCTCGAGACGATCCGCGATTCCAATGCGCTCGTCACGCAAAGGCTTTCCGCCTCGCAACTCTCTCTCAACCTGATGAGCGACAACGCGCAAGGCATGCTCGACGCCTTCATTTCGCTGACGGGTTCCGATGATGCGACCCGCATTCGCATTGCCAAATCGGATGTCGCCAATGCCCTCGACGCCTTCACCGACGCGGTCAACTCATCGTCAAACGGCGAGTATCTTTTCGGCGGCGTCAACACCGACACCGAGCCCCTGGCGGATTACCAGGCCGCCGGTTCCGCCGCCAAGGCCAGCTTCGACGCCGCCTTTCTCGGCTATTTCGGCTTCGCCCAATCGAGCGCTTCGGCTGCCACCATCACAACCGCCCAGATGGATGACTTTCTCACCAACACTCTGGCGCCGATGTTCAACGGAGCTCAGTGGAATACCGATTGGTCGAACGCCTCCGACACCAATATCACCAGCCGGATTTCGGCCAACGAACTGGTCGACAGCAATGCCAATGCCAATGCAGACGGCATGCGTAGCTTCGCTCTGGCCGCGGTCATTGGTCTCGAACTTCTTGATACGGCGATAGGCGAGGATGTCCGCGCACTGGTCAATTCCCGCGCCATTCAGCATGCCGGCGAAGCCGTTACCGGCATTGACAATATTCGAAGCGGCCTCGGCATTTCGCAAAGCCGCGTCGACAAGGCCAATGTCTCATTGGATCTGCAGATCAAGGTCGTTGAACTGCATATTGGAGACCTGGAAGGGGTTGATGCCTATGAAGCATCGACCCGCATGAGTTCACTGCTGGCACAGGTGGAAACCTCCTACCAGCTGACTGCCAGACTGACCCAGCTCAGTCTGACAAACTTCCTCTAACGGGTGGAGCCGGGGTTATGACAACCAACCGGAAGCAAAGGGGCACTTGAATGTACCAGTTTTCATACGCTGACGTACAGGAGGATGGGGTCGCCGAAGCGCGGGAACGTGAGCGCGAGGCGATCAACCATTCCATCAATCTGTTGCGGCTGGCGATCAAGAAAGGGCGCAACACGCGCGAGGGGAGTGACGCAATCCATTTCGTCAACCGCCTCTGGGTGCGTTTTGTCGAGGACCTCGCATCACCGGAGAATGAACTGCCGGATGAGTTGAAGGCCAATCTGATTTCCATCGGCATCTGGATCATCAAGGAAGCGGAACGCATCCGGCACGGCGATTCCGAGAATTTTCAGGGCATCATCGATATTTCCGAGATCATTCGTGAGGGGCTGAAATGAAAAGCTCTCTGCGCATTTCCCTGAAGGCTGGCGAGCGCATCTTCATCAATGGCGCGGTCCTGCGGGTCGATCGCAAGGTGGCACTCGAATTTCTCAATGACGTCACCTTCCTGCTGGAAAACCACGTTCTTCAGCCCGAGGATGCCAAGACGCCGCTGCGCCAGCTTTATTTCATCGTCCAGATGATGCTGATCAACCCGGAAGGGGCGACACAGGCGATGAGCATGTTCCGCAAGTCGATTGTCATGCTGCTGGCCTGTTTTAAGGATGACGAGGTGCTCACCGAGCTCAAGCATATTGATGGCATGGTCACCCAGGGCCGGGCCTTCGAGGCGCTGAAGGCGATCCGGGCGCTGTTCCCGGTCGAAGAACGCGTTCTCAATACGCCGTCCATGCCTGCCGCAACGGTCGAACAGATCCGCAAGGAGCTATCCCCATGGTCGTAAACGCTGTTGGCACATCCACCCAGGTCCAGAGCGCCGCTGATACCGCCGCATCGAAGACCGCGATGGATTACGATACCTTTCTGACTCTGCTGGTTGCACAGCTGAAGAACCAGGATCCGACCGAACCGATGGACTCGACGGAGCAGATCGCGCAATTGGCGACCTTCTCACAGGTCGAGCAGACGATTCAGACCAACAAGAGTCTCGAGAAGCTGTTGCAGAGCTCCAATCTCAGCCAGGCCGGCGCGATCATCGGCCGAACGCTGACCAGTGCTGACGGCAGCGCTTCTGGCGTGGTCACCGAGGTGCGCGTGCTCGCTGACGGGTTGACGGCTATTTTGGCCAATGGCGCGGAAGTTGCAGTCGGAGCCGGCGTCACGGTACGCTGAGCCGCAACGATCGCCACAAGGGGCCATCGATGAACGAAGCTGATGCGCTCGATATCGTCCAGTCGGCAATCTGGACGGTGCTCCTGGCCTCCGGTCCGGCGGTGCTTGTCGCCATGCTGGTCGGGGTGACCATCGCCTTCGTCCAGGCGCTGACGCAGGTGCAGGAAATCACGCTGACCTTCGTTCCGAAAATTGTTGCCATTCTGATCACCGTCGCCATTTCCGCGCCCTTCGTCGGCGCGCAGATTTCCACCTTCACAAACGTCGTCTTCCAACGCATCGAAACCGGCTTCTAGCCCCTGTCACTGCAACGAGTGCTGTCACCTTCGCGCAAGTTTCGCCGCCTAGGGTCATCCTCGCGCCGCGTCATGGACGCGCAGGGTGTTTGCGGACCGGGCCGACATGATGGCGGCGAACCGGTGGAGATGAAACCATATGGCTGAAAGTCCCGCACTGGCGCTTCCCAAGCGGTTTCAGGGCAAGGATCTGGGCTTTGCGTTCGGCATTGTCACCATCCTGTCGATCCTGTTCCTGCCGATCCCGTCATTTCTGATCGACATCGGACTGGCCTTTTCGATCTCGTTTTCCGTGCTGATCCTGATGGTTGCCCTGTGGATACGCACGCCGCTCGATTTCTCATCCTTCCCGACAATCTTGCTGATCGCGACGATGATGCGGTTGTCTCTGAACATCGCCACGACGCGCGTCATTCTTTCGGAGGGCCATTCCGGTGTCGATGCCGCCGGCCAAGTCATCGGTGGTTTCTCGCAACTGGTCATGTCCGGAGACTTCGTCATCGGCCTGATCGTCTTTCTGATCCTGGTGACGGTCAATTTCATCGTCATCACCAAGGGCGCCACCCGTATCGCGGAAGTCGGCGCCCGCTTTACCCTCGATGCCATCCCCGGCAAGCAGATGGCCATCGATGCTGACCTGTCGGCCGGGTTGATCGACGAAAAGCAGGCCCGCGACCGGCGCAGCATTCTCGAGCAGGAGAGTTCGTTCTTCGGTTCGATGGACGGCGCCTCCAAATTTGTCCGCGGTGATGCCATCGCCGGCCTGCTGATCACCGGCATCAACATGGTGGGCGGCATCGTCATCGGCTATGCCCGCTATGACATGCAGATCGGCGAGGCTGCCGATGCCTTTGTCCGCCTGTCGGTCGGCGATGGTCTGGTATCGCAGATCCCGGCCCTGATCGTCTCGCTTGCCGCCGGTCTGCTGGTATCCCGCGGTGGCCA
Organism: Neohoeflea coraliihabitans; assembly: GCF_019334345.1. Taxonomy (GTDB): domain Bacteria; phylum Pseudomonadota; class Alphaproteobacteria; order Rhizobiales; family Rhizobiaceae; genus Pseudohoeflea; species Pseudohoeflea coraliihabitans. The sequence continues at coordinate 567,583 of NZ_JAHWQX010000002.1, read as the reverse complement.
GCTCGGCTCGACCGACGAGGCGGTCATCGATCAGCTTGGTGCCTATCCGCGTGCGCTGTTCGCCGCCTCCGGCTTGCTTGCCGTGCTGGCTTTGATGCCCGGCCTTCCCTTCCTTCCCTTCGCTGTCCTGGCGGGCGGCATGGCGTTCGCCAGTTGGGCCATCCCGCGCCGACGCGACGCCGTGGCCCGTGCCGAGGCACAGGAAGTCCACCGCCAGGAACAGGAACAGAAGGACAAGGAGGACGCCTCGGTCAAGACGATCCTCAAAACGGCGGAAATCGAACTGGTGCTCGGCAAGCAGGTGGCCGCGCGTGTGCTCGGCAGCCACGAGGAATTGGCATTCCGGGTCGCCAAGATGCGCAAGAAATTTGCCGAGCAGTACGGCTTCGTTGTTCCGGAGATCAAGGTCAGCGACGATCTCAGCGTCCGGGACAAGGAGTACCAGATCCGCATTCACGGCACGACGATTGCCGCCAATGAACTGCGCGTCGGCGAGGTCATGGTGGTGCTCTCGGGCAAACGTCGTCCGAGCCTGCCCGGGGACGAGATGCGTGAACCGGCCTTTGGACTGCCTGCAATGTCGTTGCCTGAAAGCTTTGCCGAGGATCTCAAGCGTGAAGGGTTCCAGCCGATCGACGCCGTCTCGGTCGTTCTCACCCATCTCAGCGAGGTGATCCGCAACAACCTGCCGCAGCTTCTCTCCTACAAGGACATGAAGGTGCTGATCGAACGGCTCGACCAGGAGTATCGCAAGCTGGCGGACGAAATCTGCACCCAGCACATGACCTATTCCGGCTTTCAGGCCGTTCTCAAATTGTTGCTGGCCGAACGGGTCTCGATCCGCAACCTGCATCTGATCCTTGAAGCCGTCGCTGAACTGGCGCCGCATGTGCGCAAGACCGAACAGATCGTCGAACATGTCCGCATCCGCATGTCGCAACAGCTGTGCGGCGACATTTCCCGCAATGGCGTGCTCAACGTGCTGCGTCTCGGCAACCGCTGGGACATGGCGTTTCATCAGGCACTCAAGCGGGATCCGAAGGGCGAAATCGTCGAGTTCGACATCGACCCGCGCCAGCTCGAAGAGTTTACCGAGGAAGCAACGACCGTCATTCGCACGCATATGGACAAGGGCGTTCCCTTCGTTCTCGTCACCTCGCCCGAGGCGCGCCCCTATGTTCGCATGATCATAGAGCGCATCTTCGCCACCTTGCCGGTGCTCTCGCATGTCGAACTGGCGAAGGGCATCGAGATCAAGCTGCTCGGAGCGATATCTTGATCGAGGACCCGCAGGGCTCGATCCTTGCGGTCTTTGCAGCCTTCTGCCGGATCGGCGGGTGCCTGATGGTCTTGCCGGGTTTCTCGAGTTTCCGCGTGCCTGTCCAGGTCCGCCTGTTCACCGCCGTCGCCTTGTCGATGGCCCTGACGCCGCTGCTTTGGGACACGCTCTACCCGCGCGTTCAGGATCCGGGCGCCGCCTTCATCTTTCTCGTCGCCTCGGAACTGCTGATCGGCGTCACCTTCGGCCTGATTGCCCGCTTTATCGTCCTCGCCCTGCAGTTTGCCGGCACATCGATTCAGATGGTCATCGGCTTCAACATGTCCGGCGGCATGTCGATCACGGAAGGCGAGCAGGAGGGGCAGCTGACAGCTCTCATCACGCTGACCGGTCTGCTCGTCCTTTTCATGGTCGACTTCCACCATGTGGTAATCAGGACGCTTGTCGCCTCCTATAATTTCATGCCGCTCGGCTCCCCCTTCGCCGCCCGCCACGCGCTGGTCACGCTGACCGACACACTGGCCGCATCCTTCCTGCTGATGCTGCGCCTGTCGAGCCCGTTCATTCTTTTCGGTCTGATTTTCAATGTGGCGATCGGACTGGTCAACAAGCTGGCGCCGCAGATCCCGATCTACTTCATTTCGATCCCGTTCATTCTCACCGGCGGTCTCATTCTCTTCTATTTCGGTGCCGGCGAATTCTTCACCTTGTTCCTCGATGCTTTCGCACCCCTCTACGCCGGGCGGGCCGGCTGATGGAAGAGTCCCGTGCCGCCCGTCTGACGCGTTTGGTCCGCCTGCAGCGGCAGCTCGAGCGGATGGCCGAGAACGACCTTTTGCACGTCACCCGCGAACGCGCCCGCCTCGACGAGCGCCGTGAAGCCACGATCACCGCCCTTGCCACCTTTTCGCCGCTGCATCAGGCCATGGCATCCACCTATTCCGATGGGTTCCGCGGTCTCGACGCGCGCAGTCAGCGGCTCGAGGCGATGCAGAAGATGCAGGAAAAGCGCCTGCTGATCGAGCGGACCAAAGCTGACCGTCTCGACGAGACCGCCGGAGAGGCGCGCGAAGCCGAAGCGCGCGGCGCCGAGGACGAGGCGCTTCTCGATCTGCTTGATATGGTATTGCCGCAGGGCCGGCGGTCCAGCCCAGCGTAAGCTTCGCATGCGACATTTTCCGCAGGCGCGCGCCAGCCTCCTTTTGCTTGGCGCCGCATGAAACCGCTGGAGGCTCGCTTGGCCGTTGCTATCGCCACAGATCTGATACTCGATGTTGTCAAGGCCGCAGCGCCCGAGGTCGCCCAGCAGGCAAAGTCGGTTTTGCAGGCCGCCGCGGGCCGGAAGGCCGAGGCGAATGCCGCGTCGGGACTGTTCGAGCGTCAGATTGCCGGCCTGAACGAGGCGGCGGCGGTCGATCTGCGCGCCCGCCTGGCGGCGCAGGCCCCGGCGCAGTCGGACGAGGTGCCCGAAGCCTATCGTGAATTTGAAGCCATGGTACTCGGCTCCTTTGTCCAGTCCATGCTGCCCTCCGACAATGAAGAGGTTTTCGGCAAGGGCACTGCCGGCGAAATCTGGAAAGGCATGATGGCCGAAAAGATCGGACAGGTGATGGCTGAAGACGGCGGTGTCGGCATCGCCGAACGCATGGCCTCACGTGCCGCCGGCAAGGTCGTTCCGGCGGATGAATTTGCCGAGAACACCGTCAATCGCGCCGCCAGCATGGTCAATCAGGTGCAGATGGCCATTCTCGGCGATCTAGGACGGCTGGCACTCAAGGATGAGGATCAGGCATGACACCCTCGCAGCAACAATCGGCCCCCGCCAACGACATTCGCACCGCATCCGCGCCTCCGCCCCATGATGGCCGGTTGTCCGCTCTCCTGACCCGGCTGGAATCCGTGCTCGACAATGAGAACGAACGCATCGGCCGCGACGCCACGCTTGATCTTGAGCAGTCCAATGCGCTCAAGAGCCGCTGTCTCTATGACATGGCGATGCTGATGCGCGACGGACGGACCGCCGCCTTGCAGCGCAGCCACGCCCGGCAGCTCGCTGCCATACGGCAGAAACTCGAACACAACCGCAAACGTGTCGAAGCGCATATGGAAGCCGTGCGTCAGGTCACCACACTGCTCAAGGATGTAGCGACGGCGGCCGACGCCGACGGCACCTACACCGCTGACCAGTTCATGGGCTACGAATTCTGATGATCAAACTGATCGGCACCGGATTGTGGGTCTGCCTTGTCACTCTCGGATCGGTGTATTTTTCGGTGCAGGTTGCCATCAAGGATGATGGCAGCGACCAGAAGCCCAATCTCAGGCGCGGCCTCGAGACCGTGCGCGGCGACATTGTCTCCGTCCCCGTCATCTCCGAGGGTGCCGTCCAGGGCTATTTCATCACCCGCCTGTCCTACACCGCCGTGGCATCGGAAATCGCCACCCTGTCGGTCCCGGCCGATCAGCTGATTACCGACGCGCTTTACTCGGCGCTGATCGGCAGCGAGGAGATCGATCTCGCCAGCTTGCGAAAATTCAATATCGATACTTTTCGGGAAACGATCCGCTCGGCTGTGAACAGCCGTCTTGGCGAGGAAATCTTCCATGATGTCATCGTCGAACAGATCGATTTTCTCAACAAGCAGGATATCCGCGCCAATATGCGCAAGGGCGAACGCTCGGTCTCGGGCGTAACGCAACCGGTCGGTCGCGCGGTTCCCTCGCAATAGGCTCAGATCACGCGCCGCTTGCGCGCTTTCAATGCCCGGTAGGTCATCAGCGCCGATTGCAGATATAGGGCCACGAAGACCGCATTGACCAAAGGCACCCACTGCGCTTCCGAGTATCCCTGCGTCAGCACCAGGGTGAGCAGGAGCGCTTTGGTGGCGGCCAGTGAAGCCAGAACGATGGCGCGGATCACCGTGCGCCCGGTGCCGTAGAGCAGTTCGGAATGATATTCGAGAAGGTTGCGCAGGGCCGGCACGCTCAGGACCAGGATCAGCAGCGGCGCTGCCTCGGCGACATTGGCGCCCAGCGCCATGGGAAAGAGCGCCAGCACGAGGGCCATCGCCAGCAGTCCGGCAGTCGAGACGACAGCCACCAGCGCCTCGAAGCCGATGCGCAGCGGCAACCGGTCCAGCAATTGCGGGGCGCGCATCAGTTTCTGGACCAGGATGGTCAGGAACGAACGCACCGGCAGCGCCGTCAGATCGACCAGACGCATGATCATCGCGTAAATGCCTGCGGTTTCCGGGCCTCCGAGTCCCAGCACCAGGATCTTGTCGAGTTCCGACTGCACGTAAAACAGCATCTCGGCGCCGGCCACCGAAACCGCGTCGACCCAACGCCGGATGTACAGACGCGGCACCCAACGCAGCCGGACGCGCGGATAGAAGAAGACGATGGCCGTCACCGCAGCGGCCGCGGTTGCGGCCACATAGAACCAGCTCCAGGTCTCAAGTGACGTGGCGCCGGACCATGCGAAGGCCACGGCCACGATCGCTTTTAATGCCGTGCCGATGACCACCAGTGCCGAACCGGCTGCAAAACGGTTCAGGCCGTAGGTGACGATGACCACGATCTCCATCACCCGCCAGAACAGGATCTCCGCCGCGAGAATCCGCACAAAGGGCGCCAGCGCGAGATCGCCCGAGAAGACCAGCATGAAAGTCAGCCCGCTGGCCAGCGCGATGGCCGGCAGAGACAACAAGGCGCCACCGATGAACCCGGCCGTATAGGCCCCGAGCAGCCGCTTGCGCACCGTGGCGATGCGATAAAGCGGCGAGACGAAGCCGAAGGCCAGGAGCCGGGACAGCATGATGCCGCAGGCCGAGGCGGTGGCAAACAGCCCGAAATCGCCGATCGAAAGCGTGTTCGCCACGGCAATGAAATAGGCCAGGGAAATGACGAGGCGACCAGCCGATCCGCCGGTCATGGACAGGTAGGCGCCAACGAGTTGGCGATTCTGCGCGACAAGCATCGCCACCCGGCGGATCACTCCGTCCGGGCGGGGAGGGGAGGCAAGCTCGTCCTGCTCGAAACCGCGCGACATCGGTGTATTTTGCAGCGCATATGTTAATTGCGCTTCAATGACCGGCATCGGCATTGCCGATTTTACAGCGGAAAAAGTGCGATGAAGGGGGGCGTATCGCGACCGGCCGCGCCGGCAGGGGCGCGTTAACCATTTGTTACCCTAAGATTCATAGATTGCGTTAACCACATTGGCCGCTGGAAGGTGCTGCTGCCCGTTATGCCGGACCCCGACAAACCATTGCCAAGACCCGCAGCGGCGCGCGGATCTCTTCTCGATCTCGCCCCGGCAGGATCTGCGAATCCGGCGCAGGACGCATCGGACGACGGCTCCGTGGCGCATTCGGACCCCGCTCTCCTCAACATCCGTACCGGCAGTCCGCGGCTCACCCGGCAGCGCTTCGCTGAGCGGACAGAACAGCGCTTTGCGCGTTCAAGATCTGGGGCGGCCGAAGCTGGCACTGGATCGCAGCCACCGCTCGATTCGCCTGCCCCTTCTTCGGCCATGCCTGCGGCGCGCCGCGCCGCCGGCCGCTTCGGCAGCTATTTGTCCGGCTTCCTCCGGCGTGACCGCAGGTCGGGATCACCGTCCACCGGCTACACGGCCAGCCCGGCAGGCCGTCCTCACTTCGTCGCCAGCCATCCCCGCGATCAGGGGATTGACGATCGTGGCGGCCCAGATCTCGACCGCCCCTTGATCGATATGTCCATCCTCGTTGCATCGGTGGTCGCGCGCCGCAATTGGCTCGTCGCCGGAGCCTTCATAGGGGCGCTTGCGGGAGTGGCCATCGCCCTGAGCACGCCGAAGAGCTACTACGCCGAGACAAGTCTGTTCGTCGATCCGCGCGAAATACGACTGACCGATGACGATCTGCGCAATCCCATTCTGTCGACCGAGGCGATGCTCGCCATGACCGACAGCCAGATGGCCATTCTCTCGTCGACCAGTGTGCTGAACGAGGTGATCACGCAGCTTGACCTTAGAAATGACCCGGAATTCAACGGCAATATGAACCCCGGGGGCATCTCCGGCGGCATTTCGGTGCTCAAGGATCTGCTGTTCGGAAGCAGCGATGGCGGTCCCACCGATATCGAGACGCTGGTCAATCTTCGCGATGCCCTGAATGTCGCACGTGATCCGAAAACCTTTGTTATCAATATCGGCGCCAAATCACGCGATCCTGACAAGGCGGCGCGCATATCAAACACGATCGTCACAACCTATCTCCGCTTTGAAGGCAACGCCCAGTCCGGCCTGATGGAACGCACCTCGGACGCCATTGATCAGCGCCTCGAATCCTTGCGCGCCGACCTCAATGCCGCGGAACAGGCGGTGGAGCGATACCGAGCCGAAAATGATCTTGTCGCCGTTGGTGCCGAACTGATTGATGATCAGCAGGTTGTCGCGCTCAGCCAGCAGCTTTCCAACGCGCGCGCCAACAAGGTGGCAGTGCGCGTCAAGGCCGAGGGTCTCCGGCGCGCCAATGTCGATGATGTGATCAACGGAGCGTTCCCCGAGGAGTTTCTCTCGGCCAACCTGATCGAATTGCGCAAGCAGTACAGTCTGGCGAAATCAAACGCCGATTCGCTCAGCTCCCGGCTCGGTCCGCGCCACCCGCAAATCATCGCGGCTCAATCCAGCCTCGAATCTTCAAGAAGCCAGATCCGCAGCGAATTGCGCCGCATCGTCGCCTCATCGCAGGCCGAACTGCAGCGTGCTGTCGAAACCGAGCAGGAACTTGCCAGCCAGCTCGCCGTCGCCAGGAGCCGGTCGCTCGACAATTCCGGCGACCTTGTGATGTTGCGTGAACTGGAACGCAAGGCTGCGGCGACCCGCCAGATCTATGAAACCTTTCTCAAGCGCTCCCGCGAAGCAAGCGAGCGCGGCAATCTCTACACCCAGAATGCCCGCATCATCTCGCCCGCCGAGCCGCCGCTGCGTCCAAGCGGCATGTCGCGCAAGTCTATCGCGCTGGGCGGCATGATTCTCGGCTTTCTGGCCGGACTTGTCATTGCGCTGCTGCTAGGGGCGGCCGAGAGCATCGGGCGCTTCATTCCCGGTCCCTATGATGGACCTGGCGGGTCGGGCCGACGCCCCCAGGAGCCGCACACGCCCGGCCACCCCGAAGACCGCGATGCCTACGGTTCACGGCAGACGGGCCAGATGCCCGATCCGGCGCCAGCCACGCCGGCGGCGCAGCAGCGCGATACGGCGCCACCTGCCGTGCCGGCTGCCGCCAGGCGAGAGCGTGCTGCACCGGCCGCCGATGTGGCGAAATCGTCGTCTACGCCGCCGCTCGCATCGACGATCCCGGAATTCTCTCCGCCCTTGCTGCACCTCGTCGCGCCAGAGCGCCCGGCGACCACAGCGGGCGAAACAGCGCACCCGACATTCTCGTTGCGTGAGATCGTGGAGCGGGCGATGCGCGAGAAGGGAAACGAGCTGCACTCGGACGCTGATGCGCCGGACAGTGTGCCGAGCAGAGAAGGCAACAAACAGGCGGAGATTTCCGTCGATGGGCGCGCCCCTTTGGCAACGCCTTCGAAAACTCGCGATGCTATTCGTCGAGAATCCGAACCGGCTTCATCGCCCCCTGCAGCGAGCGCCGGCAGTGCCGGACAGGGCACCGAGGACGAGATATCGGACCATTCTGACCTCGATTTCACGCATGTCGATCTGAGCCACTATGCGGACGCGCCGTTCGCCCCGGCACAATCCGAAGCCACAGACGCCGCGCCACAGCCTCAGCAGTACAGCCAATTAAACCCCAGCCTGCTCACGCCTGGGCCGCAGTTGCATCCGGCTGCGTTTGCGGGTCACGCGATGCAGACCCCGTATGCACCGGCCCATGCTGTCCCGCATGCCCCCATGACGCCCGGACCGGCGCCGCACTTTGTCCATCCCGCCGCCTTCTCTGCCCCGCATCCTTTCGCGATTGGCTACGTCGTCGCGCCGCATCCCGGGCTCGGCGGGCCATGGGCCTATCACCCGGCCGCCTACGTTCCGGTTCCCGTTCCCTCACATGCCAATCCCCATGCTGGCTGGTCTCCTTCGAGCGCGGCGGTTCCAGGGGTCGATCTGCCGCCGATGCAGCCTTCAGCACCCACTGCGCCATTCGGCGACGCCGAACCGGCAGCCGGCGCCGGCATTCCCGGCAATGCGCCCGCCTCCTATCAGCGCCGCGCTCCGAATGGTCAATCAGTGCGTCGCGCCGCCCAGCGCATGCCGTTCGCCCGCGATGCGCAAGGCCAATCGGTTGCATATCCGCCTTCTGGCGCAAATCCTGGGTCCGGCGCCGCCGACCAGGGTAGAGAAATCGCCACGATCCGTGAGCAGATGGAGGCGCTGCGCCGGCGCATTGCCCACACCGCGCGCTCGGCCTGAAGCAACATCACATCTTTCCCTTTACCTGCGGCACGAATTGCACCAGAAGGACGCCGACCGGGAGGCTCGGGCGCATGAGGATGCGGCGGCGCCTCGGTTGCTGTGTAAGAAGGCCGGAAGGAGCGGGGATGGCAGAAGTGATTGACGGGAAAGCGATCGCGGCTTCGGTGATCGATCAGGTGAAGGCGGCAGCCGCCGAGCTTGCGGCCGAGCGTGGCCGCCAGCCCGGGTTGGCAGTCATTCTCGTCGGGACCGATCCCGCCTCGCAAATCTACGTTGCCTCAAAGGGGCGCACCGCGCGCGAATGCGGCTTCGCCTCCGTGCAGCACACGTTACCCGAAACGACCAGCGAAGCTGACCTGCTGTCCCTGGTGGCGACTTTGAACAACGATCCGGACATCCACGGCATCCTCGTCCAGCTGCCGCTTCCCGGTCATATTGATTCCGGGCGCGTGATTCAGGCGATACATCCAGACAAAGATGTCGATGGCCTGCATGTGGTCAACGCCGGCAAGCTGATGAGCGGCGACCTCGAGACCGGCCTCATCTCGTGCACGCCGGCCGGTGCCATGCATCTCGTCCGCCGGGTCAATGGCACCGATCTCTCCGGCCTCGATGCCGTCGTCATCGGCCGCTCGAACCTTTTCGGCAAGCCGATGGGCGCGCTTCTGCTCAACGCCAATGCAACGGTCACCATGACCCATTCGCGAACGAGGGATCTCGCCGCTGCCTGCCGTCGCGCCGATATTCTCGTCGCGGCAGTAGGTCGTCCGCAAATGGTCCGCGGCGACTGGGTCAAACCGGGTGCGACCGTCATTGATGTCGGCATAAACCGGATCCCCGCGCCCGAGCGGGGCGAAGGCAAGACCCGGCTGGTCGGTGATTGCGCATTCGAGGAATGCGCCGAACAGGCCGCGGCGATCACCCCGGTGCCGGGCGGCGTCGGGCCGATGACGATCGCCATGCTGATGGCCAACACGATGACAGCCGCGGCCCGTGCCGAGGGAGTGCCGGCTCCGCGCTTCTAGCGGCGCGCCGCACCCGGATTGCCATCTGATGTTGCATTGCGATAGCAATGTTGCAATGCGGCTGCCAGATCGGCATTCTGCGCACGCCACGCAGAGCGTCAGCGACAAACCAACCGGCCTGACACAACGATTATCAGCTGATCAACCCCGCCATGCGCCTTTGAAAGGTGACAGCTTCGATGACAGGATAGCGACAAGATGACCTTGGCAGACAAAACTTCGGCGCTCCAGGCTTCCCCCGCCGAGGATCGCGACTGGTGGCGCGGCGCAGTGATCTACCAGATTTATCCCCGCTCCTTCCAGGACACCAGCGGCGACGGCATTGGCGATCTCATGGGGATTGCGCAGCGCTTGCCCTACGTCGCCTCGCTTGGAGTTGATGCCATCTGGGTCTCGCCCTTTTTCACCTCTCCGATGAAGGACTTCGGATACGACATTTCCGACTACAACAACGTCGACCCGATGTTCGGCACGCTGGGCGATTTCGACCATCTGATCCGCGAGGCGCATCGCCTTGGCATTCGCGTGATGATCGACCTTGTGATCTCGCACACGGCCGACAGTCATCCGTGGTTTGTCGAGAGCCGTTCGAGCCGCGACAACCCCAAGGCGGACTGGTACGTCTGGGCCGACCCGAAGCCGGACGGCACGCCGCCCAACAACTGGCTGGCGATCTTCGGCGGCTCGGCCTGGGCCTGGGACCCCTCCCGCCTGCAATACTACCAGCACAATTTCCTGGTCTCGCAGCCGGATCTCAATTTTCACAATCCCGAAGTCCAGCAGGCCGTGCTCGACGCCGCGCGCTTCTGGCTCGATCGCGGCGTTGACGGCTTCCGGCTCGACACGATCAACTTCTATTTCTGTGACGCCGAACTGCGCGACAATCCGGCGCTGGCGATCGATGAACGCAATGATTCCATCGCGCCGAGCGTCAATCCCTACAATTACCAGAACCACCTTTATGACAAGAACCGTCCGGAGAACCTCGACTTCCTTCGGCGTTTCCGGTCCCTGATGGATGAATATCCGGCCATCGCCGCGGTGGGTGAAGTCGGCGATGCGCAATACGGGCTGCAGATCGTTGCCGACTACACCTCCGGTGGCGACAAGATGCAGATGTGCTATGCGTTTGACTTTCTCGCCAACGAGCCTTTGTCGCCGCAACGGGTTCGCAATGTTGTTGAAAAGTTCGGTGCGGCGGCGCCGGAGGGGTGGGCCTGCTGGGCCTTCTCGAACCATGATGTCGTGCGCCATGCCAGCCGCTGGGGCAACCGCGTTGCCGACCGGGATCACTACCTCAAGCTGCTCGCCGGCGTCCTTCTGTCGCTGCGCGGATCGGTCTGCCTTTATCAGGGCGAGGAGCTTGGCCTGACCGAGGCTGAGCTGTCCTTCGAGGATCTGCGCGATCCCTACGGCATTCAGTTCTGGCCGGATTTCAAGGGCCGCGACGGTTGCCGAACACCGATGGTCTGGTCAGAGCACGCCGACAGCGCCGGGTTCACCGATGGCCAGCCATGGCTCCCTTTGCCCACCGAACATCGGCAATTAGCGGTCGACGTACAGGATCATCTGCACGCATCGTTGCTCAATCACTACCGTGCCATGCTACAGTTCCGCGCCGCGCACCCGGCCCTCATCAAAGGCGACATCGAGTTTCTGCAGGTCGACGATTCCATCCTCAGCTTCACACGCAGATTTGAGGGCGAGACGCTGTTTTGCGCCTTCAATTTCAGCGAAACGGAACGGCAGATCGAGGCTGCGCCCGGCACCCTGTCACCGGTCGAGCAGCATTGCTTCTCCGGCATCAAGCGCCCGGACGGGACGATCGTCATCCCGGCTTATGACGCCTATTTCGCTGACTTGAAAGAAGACATTTCCTCTTAGAAGACAAGCAACCCGGCGCCCTGGTCTGCCGGGGCCGCCGTGGCGCGGAACTGAGCGAACAGCTCCCGCCCCATGCCGGTCTCATAATGGCTGACATCGCATGTCGCAGCGTCGCGCGCCGCCAGTTCCTCGGCATCGATCAGAACCTCCAGCGTGCCGGCCTCGGCATCAAGGCGCACCATGTCGCCTTCCCTGATCTTGGCGATGGGGCCGCCATCAAGCGCTTCCGGGGTGACGTGGATGGCGGCCGGAACCTTGCCGGAGGCCCCGGACATGCGTCCATCGGTGACCAGCGCGATCCGCTGCCCGCGATCTTGCAGCACGCCGAGCGCAGGCGTCAATTTGTGCAATTCCGGCATGCCGTTGGTGCGCGGCCCCTGGAAGCGGACAACGGCGACGAAATCGCCGGTAAGGCTCCCGGCCTTGAAGGCGTCCTGCAGATCGTGCTGACTGTGAAAGATCCTCGCCGGGGCCTCGATGACGTGCCGCTCCGGCTTGACCGCCGAAATCTTGATCACGCCGGTGCCGAGATTGCCCTTGAGCATCTTCAACCCGCCATTCGGTTGGAACGGACGGTCGATCGGGCTGATCACCTTCGCGTCGCCGCTCTCGGCGGGGGAGGGGACGCGCGTCACGCCCCCGTCGTCCGCAAGCTTGGCCTCGACCGCATAGGCAGACAGCCCCTGGCCGACAATTGTCCGCACGTCCTCGTGCACCAGTCCGCCCTTCAGCAACTGCGAGATCAGATAGCCCATGCCGCCGGCGGCGTGGAAATGATTCACATCGGCGAGGCTGTTGGGATACACCCGCGCCAGCAGCGGCACCGCGTCCGACAGGTCGGAAATGTCCTGCCAGGTCAGGATGATTCCGGCGGCCCGCGCCATCGCCACCAGATGCAGCGTGTGGTTGGTCGAACCGCCCGTGGCGTGCAACCCGACGACCCCGTTGACGACAGAGCGTTCATCAATCATCTCGCCAACCGGCGTCGCTTCATTGCCCAGCGCGGTGATCGCCAGCGCCCGTCGGGCGGCCTCGCGTGTCAGCGCCTCGCGCAACGGTGTGCCCGGATTGATGAATGTCGCACCCGGCATGTGCAGGCCCATCATCTCCATCAGCATCTGATTGGAATTGGCGGTGCCGTAAAAGGTGCAGGTGCCGGGGCTGTGATAGGATTTCGATTCCGCTTCGAGCAATTCGGCACGACCGATCTTGCCTTCCGCATAGAGCTGCCGCTGCCGCGCTTTCTCGTCATTCGGCAGACCCGAAGGCATCGGCCCCGCCGGCACGAAGATTGACGGCAGATGGCCGAACGACAGGGCCGCAATCACCAGTCCAGGCACGATCTTGTCGCAGACCCCGAGATAGATTGCCGCGTCGAACATGTTGTGCGACAGGCCGATCGCTGCCGCCATGGCGATAACATCGCGCGAAATCAGCGACAGCTCCATGCCCGTCTGTCCCTGCGTGACGCCATCGCACATCGCTGGCACACCGCCGGCAACCTGTGCCACCCCACCGGCGGCGCGGGCTTCCTCGCGGATGATCGCCGGATATGTTTCGAACGGTTGATGCGCCGAAAGCATGTCGTTGTAAGCCGTGATGATGCCGATGTTCGGCACCGCGTCGCCCGCCAGCCGTGCCTTGTCGCTCACCCCGCAGGCCGCGAAACCGTGCGCCAGGTTGCCGCATGACAAGACCGAGCGATGCGGCCCTTTCTCGACGGCCGCGCGCACCCGATCGAGATAGACTTCGCGGCTCGGCTTGGAGCGCTCGATAATGCGGCGCGTGACTGTGGCGATGCGGCTGTCAACGGACATGGCGGACATGATGATCCTCTTCCTCAAGATTTCGCGGCCGGGCACGGACCCGCTGATGGTCTCAGGGCGCCCAATAAACGGAAACCGGCGCTGGCGCGTTGCGCAGGACGGCGCGCACCGGCATTTCGCTGTCTGCGCCACCCGACAGGGCAGCTTCGAGCACCCGGCGTTTCTCACTGCCTTCGATATGAAGCACCAGCAACCGGGCAGCAACGAGGCACGGCAGGCTGAGCGTTAAGCGCGGTTCGCCGGCGCCGGGAGCCATCATCGCGACGACGGCGTCCTCACAATGCGGATCGATGGCGGTCTCCAGATGGCTGCCATCGGGAAAGAAGGACGCGGTGTGGCCGTCTGTCCCCATGCCGAGAATGACAATATCAAAGGGCTGCGGCAGTTTTACGATCGCTTCCGATGCATGCATGGCGACCGTTTCTACCTTCTCCGACATGTCGCTCCACAATGGCAGGAACCGCGCCTGCAAGGCTTCGTTCTTCAAGAGATGATCAACCACCAGCTTCTCATTGGAGCGTGCGTGATCGGGTGGGACCATGCGCTCATCCACCAGTGTGATCGTCACCTTCGCCCAGTCGAGCGGCAGGCGCGACAGCGTTTCAAAAAGCCTGACCGGCGTTCCGCCGCCCGAGACCGCCATCTGCGCCCGGCCGCGCGCCGCGATAGCGCTCTCCAGCGCCTCGGCAATGCGCGCCGCCAGGCGCTCCGCGAGCATTTCGCGGTCATCGAAAGCGTTCAGATCGACGGCCATTTTCTCGTTGTCAGTCGCTTTCATGCCAGGTCCTGCCGTCGCGTTCGATCAGGGCAATCGCATGGCTCGGTCCCCAGGTGCCCGCCGTATAGCCCTGCACCTTGTCACCGTTCTCCTCCCAGGCCGCCAGAATCGGGTCAACCCAACGCCACGCCGCCTCAACCTCGTCACGCCGCATGAACAGTGTCTGGTTGGAGCGCACCACGTCCAGCAACAGACGCTCATAGGCATCGGGATTGCGCGTAGCAAAGCTGCCGGCAAAGCTCATGTCGAGCGGCACGTGCCGCAGGCGCATGCCGCCTGGTCCCGGATCCTTGATCATCAGCCATTGTTTGACACCCTCATCCGGTTGCAGTCGGATGACCAGCTGATTGGCGATCACCCGGCCCGCCGTGTCGTCGAAAATCGAGTGCGGGATCGGCTTGAAGGATATGACGATCTCCGACATCCGGGCGGCCAGCCGTTTGCCGGTGCGCAAGTAGAACGGCACGCCGGCCCAGCGCCAGTTCTCGACCTCCGCCTTGATGGCGACAAAGGTCTCGGTATCGGAAACGCCCGTTTCCAGTTCGTCGAGATAGCCCTTCACCGCGCCGCCGGCCGAGGCGCCGGCCCGGTACTGTCCGCGCACTGTCACCCGGTCGCTGTTGCCGCTGTCGACCGGCTTCAGCGCACGCAGCACTTTCAGCTTTTCGTCGCGGACGCTTTCCGCCTCCAGCGAGGAAGGGGCCTCCATGGCCACCAGGCAGAGAAGCTGCAGCATGTGGTTTTGCACCATGTCACGCAGTGCTCCGGCGGTGTCGTAATAATCGGCGCGCCCCTCGAGGCCAACCGATTCCGCCACCGTGATCTGCACATGGTCGATATGGGCCGAATTCCACAACGGCTCGTACAGCGCATTGGCAAAGCGCAGCGCCATCAGGTTCTGCACCGTTTCCTTGCCGAGATAATGATCGATGCGAAAGATCTGCTCTTCGGCGAACACCGAGCCGATCACGTCATTGAGCTTTTGCGCAGAACCAAGATCGCGGCCGATCGGCTTTTCGACGACAATGCGCGTCTTGTCCGTAATCAGGCCGTTGTCGCGGATCTGCGTCGCGATATCCCCGAACAGCGCTGGCCGCACCGCCAGATAAAAGGCCCGCACGCGCTCATTTCCCTCGGCGAGCAGCGTCTGCAGCTGATCCCAGCCGCGCTCGGATCGCGCGTCGATCGACACGTAATGCAGTCGCTGCAGGAATTCTTCAATGTTATCCAGGTCGCGATCCGCCGGCGCGACATGGTCTTCCAGCGCCGTGCGCGCGTAGTCACGATAGGCCGCGTCATCCATTTCAGTGCGCGAGGCGCCAATGATCCGCGTCGGATCCGTCAACTGGCCGGCGCGCTGGCGATGGTACAGCGCCGGCAATAGCTTGCGCTCTGCAAGATCGCCCGTGCCGCCGAAGACGACGTAATCGAAGGGCTCGACAGGAATTATCTGACTGCTCATGGCGCTCATCCGTTGGAAGTCGGCGGGACCATAATCTAATCGATTTAAAAAGGCCAGCCCCGCTCGATAAAGCCCTTTGACTGGTGGTCAAACCGAGGCACTGTCAGAAGCGGTCGCGCAGCGCATACCAGGTCAGCGCCGCAAGAAGCAGCGGCTTGCGCAAGGCAGTGCCGCCTGGAAATGCCGGCACGTTCAGCGCGCGCAGCGCCTCGAGGTCGTCCGAACCGCCAAGCACGAAATCCGCATAGAGCTTGCCGCAGAAATTTGACAACATCACGCCATGTCCGGAGTAGCCGCCAATCGCTGTGACATTGTCCATCACCTCCGCCACATAGGGTCGTCGGGGCAGCGTGATGCCGACCGACCCGCCCCAGGCGTAGTCGATTTCGATATCGGCAAGGCCTGGATAGATCTCGCTGATCTGCCGGCGGATATGGCGGGCAATATCGCGCGGATTATCGGCGGTATAAGCCTCGCGTCCGCCGAACAGCAGCCGCCCATCGACGCTCTTGCGAAAATAGCGGACGACGAACCGCGAATCGTCGACCGACTCGCCGCCGGGCAGGACCGGGGAGCGGTCGGGCAGCGGTTTGGTGGCTCCGATGAATGAACGGATCGGCATGACATGCGCCGCCGTCTTACGCTCCAGCCCGTCAATATAGGCGTTGCAGGCAAGCAGAGCCTTGCCGGCCCGCACCGTCCCTTGCGCGGTAGTCACAGTCACGGCGCCCTTGCTCGAATCAATCGCCGTGGCGCGCGTGTTTTCAAACAATTGCGCTCCGGCCGCTTGCGCCGCTTGCGCCACGCCGACGAGATATTTCAGCGGATTGATGTGGCCGGTCCCGGAATCATAGACCCCGCAATGATAACGCTGCGAGCCGATGGTTGCCGCCATCTCCTCCCGATCAAGAAACCGCAGATGCGGATAGCCGAAGCGCTCCGCCATCAAGGACGCATGGTCACGGTATTCATCGACATAGGCCGCCTTGTGCGCGCCGGAGATCTGTCCGGGCCGGAAATCGGCGTCGATGCCATTCTGGCGCGCGAAATCGTGCAGATGCGCCTTGGCGCGTTCGGCCAGCGCGAACAGATTTTTCGCCCGTTCACGGCCAAGCTCCGCCTCCTGCTCCTCGGGCCAGGAGCGTTGGCCGGTGCCAAGTTGCCCGCCATTGCGTCCCGAGGCGCCGTCGCCAAAACGCGCCGCCTCGATCAACACCACCGACTTGCCGCCGCGCGCCAGGTAAAAGGCCGCCTGCTGGCCAGTGAACCCGCCACCGACGATCACCACGTCCGCCTCCAACGTGCCTTGCAGCGCCGGATAGACAGGTCGGTGGTCGAGCGTCGCCTCGTAAAAGCTGACCCCCGGGGCAATCGGGCTTTGATAGCTCATGATGTGTGGCCCTAGACGTTGAGCAGGAGGAATTCGCGTTCCCACGGGCTGATCACGCGCATGAAGGTTTCGAATTCGCCGCGCTTGATGCCCGCATAGGTATCGACGAATTCCTGGCTGTAGACCTTGCTGAAATAGGGTTCGCCCTCCAGCTGTGCCACCGCGTCGAGCAATCCGCGTGGCAGATCCACCGAGCCTTCATTGACGGCGCGGTCAGCCGGGCTGCCGGGGACAACATGGTTGACCATGCCGATCCAGCCACAGGCCAGCGACGCGGCCAGTGCCAGATAGGGATTGGCATCCGATGAGGGCAGACGGTTCTCGACCCGCCGAGCTGCCGCATCGGAGGTGGGCACCCGGAAAGCCGTCGTGCGGTTGTCATAGCCCCAGGCATTGTTGACCGGGCAGGCCATTTCCGGCGCCATGCGCCGATACGAATTGACATAGGGTGCCATCATCACCAGCGCTTTGGGTACGAAGTGCTGCATCCCGCCGATGAAGTGAAAGAATGCCTCGCTCGGGCTGCCATCGTCGTTGCTGAAAATATTGGCGCCGGTCTTGGCGTCGACCACCGATTGATGGATATGCATTGCCGAGCCGGGTTCTTCCTGCATGGGCTTGGCCATGAATGTCGCATAGACCCCGTGTTTCAGGGCCGCCTCGCGAATGGTCCGCTTGAACATGAAAACCTGATCTGCGAGCTCGATCGGATCGCCGTGGCGCAGATTGATTTCCAGTTGCGCCGGGCCGTCCTCGTGAATCAGCGTGTCGATCTCGAGTCCCTGCTTTTCTGAAAAGTCATAGATGTCATCGACCAGTTCATCGAACTCGTTGACCCCGGCGATGGTGTAGGACTGACCGCCCACAATCGTTCGACCTGAACGCCCGCGCGGCGGTTTCAGCGGATAGTCCGGGTCTTCATGCTTGGCGACGAGATAGAATTCGATTTCCGGCGCCACCACCGCTCGCCAGCCGCGCTCGGCATAAAGGTCGAGCACATGCCGCAACACGCTGCGTGGCGCATAGGCCACCGGCTTGCCATTCTTGTCGACAATGTCGCAGATCACCTGCGCTGTCGGATCGCTTTCCCATGGCACGCTGGTTAGCGTCGACAGATCGGGGACCAGCTTCAGATCTCCGTCGAGCGGATCATAGCGAAATTCGCCGGTCTCGGCGGGATAATCGCCGGAAATGGTTTGCTTGAACACCGACGATGGCAGGGAAAGCGAGGTGTTTGACGTGAATTTCGAGGTCGGCATCATTTTGCCGCGCGGCACCCCTGCGAGATCCGGCGTAATGCACTCAATGTCCTCGATGCCGCGTGCACGCAGCCACTCACCGGCCTGCTTCCAGTCCCTGACGCCACGCTTGGATTCGATATGCGCCAGTTTGCGCTGGCGCGGGCTCGCCGAGCCTCGCGCCGACCGCTTCACCCTCGTTGCTGTCATAAATCACCATAATTGCTGCTTCTGCCGCGCATCATAGCGCTTTTCATGTGGGAAGCCAGCTTCGCCAGGCGGCCTTCGCGGCGCTTTTCCGAGAGCTTTCGCCATACAACAACGATTGAAATCAGCATGTCGCGGCAACCGCAACTCCACCTCAACGAGAAATTACAATCTGCTTTCAATCAATTTTAACCTGCATGCGGGAATCCTAGGCAGGGGGCAGCCGACAACCGCGTAGCGGGTCGGCTTGGCATGATGCATTTCAACCCGGCGCTCATATGAGCATGTTGCACGCAATTAGAGACCGGTGTTGAGAATGTTGATCGATCGTCTGCTGTCACGCTTTTCCATTCAGACCAAAGTGCTCGTCTTTGTCGTTCCGCTTTTGAGCGGGATAATCGGACTGGCCGTCATCAATCTCTATACTGGCAGCCTCCTCGGCCAACGTCTGGACGGCACCGGCGCTTCCATTCAGTCGCTGAGCGGCTTTCAGCGCGCTTATTCGGGCATGAACGAGTTTCTCGGCACCACCACTCCGCAAAAGCGCGATGAGGTGATCGACCAGCTAGAGCAGCAGGTGGTCAAGCTCGAAGCTGTCCTTGCCCTTGCAGAAACCGAAGCGGAGCGCCAGGCGCTTGAAAAGGCGCGCATGGTGGCAAACGACCTGCGCGACCGCGTCGATGAACTCTGGCAACTGCACGGTGAGGAACTGTCGATCCGCGCCGAAATCTCCGAAACGCTCGCCAAGGTGGTGGATGCCCGCGGACGGGTTACCGAGCGGGCCGAAAGCAGTCTGGCGGAAATCGCCGCCCAGGAAGCGGAAGCCAAGGGCATGCTGCGCCGGGCGGAAGAAATCGGTGCCGGCGCCCGGACCATCGCCGCCGTTTCGACCAGCTTTAACGGAGTGAGCAGCCCGGAAGAGATTTTCGTCATAGGACGCGAAATGCTGGCGGAAATCAGCGCTGCCGGCCGGATGCTCGACCGATCGCTCCCTGAAAATCAGCCTGGTTTGCGCAACATGGTGCTCGACAATATCGATAGCATTGTCGCGCTGCTGAAAGATGGCGGCGAGACCCAGTCCTCGCTCGACAAGCTGCAGCGCTATGCCAATGGAATGCGACCCGCAGGTCTGCGCCTGCAAGGGCTGTCGGCGCAAGCCGCGATCGAAGCCGCCGCGCGTTTTGGCGAGATCGATCCATTGATCACGCGGGGCCGCGGGCTCGTTGAGAAGGCGCAGCGGTTCGCCCGTCACGTCGGCGACCTGCAACTTCAGGTCACGGAATATCTCGGGCGTCCAAGCCGGGCCCGGTCGGAAGCGCTCGCCATGTCGGTGAGGAAAATCATCGATGATCGCAAGGCTTTCGAACTCGATGACAGCGGCACGGAACTGCTGACTGTGATTGGCGAAGAAGTCTTCGAAGAGGCGCTGTCCCTGTCGGCGACCGCGACTGCACTGCTTAACAAGAATCTTGCCCGCCGCATGGAATTTGCTAGTGCCGCAGCCGAAATCGGCGATGCCTGGCAGTCGGTCATCAGCTTTGCGGACAGCCAGCGCACCGGCGCCGTCGAAACCCGTTCGCGTGCCAATGGCATTACGCTTGGCAGCGCCATCGCCGCAGCCCTCGGGGCCGTCTTTGCCGCCCTGTTGCTGATCGCCGCGCTCAAGGGGCCGATCCTGCGCCTTGTAGCGACCATGCGCACCGTCGCCCGCGGCGAACTCGACGTCGAGATTATCGATGCCGCGCGGCGCGATGAGATCGGCGAAATGGCCCGCGCTCTTGATGTATTCAAGACGAATGCCGTCGACAAGATTCGCATCGAGCAGGAGAGCGAGGATGCGCGCCGCCTGACCGCCGCAGAAAAGGCCCGCGCCGATGCCGAGAAAGCGCGCGCCGAGGAAGCGCTGCAACAGGCGGTCGGCGCCCTTGGCGAGGCGCTGCGCAATCTCGCTGACGGCAACCTCGTGGCACGTATTGAAACGCCCTTCGAAGGCAACCTTGATCAATTGCGTGTGGATTTCAACGAATCGGTCGAACGGGTGCGCGATGCCCTGTCGCACATCCGCGACAATGCCCTGTCGATCCAGTCAAATGGTGGCCAGATGCGGGCCGCCGCTGACGATCTGGCGCGCCGCACCGAGCAGCAAGCCGCCTCGCTTGAAGAAGTGGCTGCCGCTGTCGAGCAGATCTCGACCACTGTCCGCACCACCTCGGAAGGCGCCGCCGAGACTGACAAGCTGGCCTTGGCGACCCGCGACGATGCCGTTGCCTCGGAAGAGGTCGTCAAGCGCGCCGTTGCGGCGATGGAGCGCATAGAAACTGCGTCGAGCAAGATAGCGCAGATCATCACGGTGATCGACGGTATTGCCTTCCAGACCAATCTTCTGGCGCTCAACGCAGGTGTCGAGGCAGCCCGCGCCGGCGATGCGGGGCGCGGCTTTGCCGTCGTCGCACAGGAAGTGCGTGAGCTGGCCGGACGGTCCGCCAATGCCGCCCGCGAGATCAAGTCGTTGATCGCCGATTCGTCCAGCGAGGTGACGCACGGTGTCTCACTGGTCAACGAGACCGGCGCTGCGATGTCCCGCATCAACGAGCGCATTGGCGAGATCACCGTGCACATCACGCGTCTGGCCCAGGCCGGACGTGAGCAGTCGGTTGGTCTGGCCGAGGTCAACACTTCCGTCGGCCAGATGGATCAGATGACCCAGCAGAATGCCGCCATGGTCGAGCAGACCAGCGCCGCCAGCCACCAACTGGCCGCTGAATCCGATGCGCTGATGGCGCTGGTTCAACAGTTCCGGATCGAGGCGGCATCAGAAACCGCGCCGGACACGGGCGGCCGGCACGACCAAGCGGCGTGAAGCGTGTGAACAGGGCCATCCGCTGATGGCCGATTTACAACAGCCGATCAAAAACCTTTCTCTCGCGCCCCGTCAGGCTGATTTTGCTCTTGGCGGGGCGCCTGTGCCTTCGTAGTTTGGCGACCTGTCAGCGCGCCTGTTTTCACTGCGGCGCTGATCCTGCATTTGAGCGAGTGGACCGATGAACAATTCTCCGCAGGTGTCCTAGCCACCCGGCCCATCCGGGCGCCAGCGTGCGCTGATCTTGCGCCGCGGCGCTTATTCCGCACGGTACGGTTTTCGTTGCATAGCCCGGCGCTCTGACGGATCAGGTCGAGCCCGGCGCGCGCGGCGGCTCAATCTGACCGGCCCTGACAGTCTTCCATTGCAATCAGGTTTGTGCGCTTTCCGGCAATACTCGGGATTCTGCGCAACTGAGAAAGGTTCATCCCATGACGCGCTCTTTCCTGCGCTCCGCTCTCGTTCTCGGCCTTCTGTCCTGCGTCGGACCCATCACGATCGACATGTATCTGCCGGCCATGCCGGCGGTCGGCGCCGATCTCGGGGCTTCCGTCCAGGCCACCCAGATGACCGTCACGGTCTTTTTTCTCGCTTTCGGGCTGGCGCAGATCGTCTATGGCCCGCTCGCCGACATGTATGGTCGACTGCGACCGCTGACCGTCGGTCTGGTGCTGTTCTTCATCGGCTCGGTGGGATGTGTCTTCGCGCCGGACATGCCGCTGTTTCTCGCAAGCCGGTTGTTGCAGGGTCTCGGAGCGGCCGCGATCATGGTCATCCCGCGTGCCATCATTCGCGATATGCATACCGGTGTTGCGGCGACGCGGCTGATGGCGCTGGTGATGTTGGTGATTTCCGTCTCGCCGATGCTGGCGCCGCTTGCCGGCAGCGTCATTCTGCTTTTCGGCAGCTGGCGGCTCATCTTCGTCGTGCTGGCGCTGGCCGCCATCCTGTCGATCCTGATGACGTTGTTCGTCCAGCCGGAAACCCTGCCGCCGGAAAAGCGCGTTCCAGTACGTCTGCGTGCCATCGGCGTCGGCACCCGTCAGCTTGCCTCCGATCCGGTCTTCATGGGCCTGACCTTTGTCGGCGGGTTCGGCATGGCCAGCTTTTTCGTTTTCCTGGCCAGCGCGCCTTTCGTCTATATCGGCCATTACGATCTGTCGCCGACGACGATGAGCCTGGCCTTTTCCATCAATGCCCTGGGCTTCTTCGGCGCCTCGCAATTTGCCGCCCCGCTCGGTGAGCGCTTCGGCATGACCCGCATGATGCTCTGGGCCGCCACCGGCTTTCTCGCTTTCGCGCTGCTGATCGTGGCGCTCGTTGCCGCGGGTTTTGGCGCGCTCTGGCTGCTCATCCTGGTGCTGGTTCTTGCCAATGCCTGTCTCGGTCTGGTGATCCCGACGAGCATGGTGATGGCGCTGGACGATCATGGCGCCATCGCCGGACTTGCCTCATCGCTTGGCGGCATGCTGCAGATGGTCATCGGCGGCGTCATGACGATCGTCGTCGCGCCGTTCTTCGACGGCTCGCCGCTGCCGCTGGTCGCGAGCATCGCGGTTTGTGCAGCCTTGTGTTGTGCGGTCATGGTGGCAACGGTGGTCTCCGGCCGCCGCCTGACTCCGGCGGCCTGAAGCGCGCTCCAGGACAGAAAAGCCGCCGCGGAGTGCTCCGCGGCGGCTTGAACCTGTCGGGGGTTGCGAAAAAGTCAGCCGCGCCCCTGGGTGACAATCACCGGGATCAAAAGGTCGCCCCAGTTGCCTTCGCCATGGTGAACGGTCAGTAAGCCAAGTATTCGTCTATGGAGCTAGGACTAAGTGTATTGCTGCCCTGCCTGGGTCTGATTCAGCGGGTGAATTCAACCAATGTTTTCGATGATTTTGTATGGGTAGAGCAGCCGCCCGAGCTTTGCAGGAGTGAGGAAACATTAGTGGCAATGATACCCACCAGTTTTCCGATTGTGATGGCATCCTGAAGAGTCTGTGCCCCCGCTATGAGCAAATGCCAAAGTCGGGACCAGAATGAGCAATGCGGATATAAAAGCGATCGAAAGTTTCATCAGTTATCCTCCTCGTCATGAAAGAAGTATCATACAAGCATATATTATATGTCTTATACAATATTTTTCGTTTTCAATCTGACGTGATGGTCTCAGTGGCAGCTGCGGTCCCTGTCAAAAGCGAATAAGAAGAATCCCTGATGAAAAAGCCGCCGCGGAGTGCTCCGCGGCGGCTTGAACCTGTCGGGGGTTGCGAAAAAGTCAGCCGCGCCCCTGGGTGACAATCACCGGGATCAGAAGATCGCCCCAGTTGCCTTCGCCATGATGGCGTGCCGAGCGGACAAGCTCCACCGACACACCCGCATCCACCGCTTTCATCACGGAGTGGTTGAGGCGATGCAAGTCATTGGCCACCATACGGATTGCGGCCTGCTGGTCTGTGGACATGGCCGATGACTGCTCCTCGGCCCGTTCCTTTACGCGTGTCTGCGGTGCCATGGGAATGCTCCTTCGTTTCTGGCGTTGCAGCGATGCCACGGGGGCAGTGGGCCTGGCCCCCGCAGCAGGTTGGTCTGTTACTCGGCGGCCGGCTTGAATTGCGCCGCTTCCGTCGATTCGCCCATTGCCGTGGTCGATGACTGGCCACCGGTGATGGCCATCGAAACGGCATCGAAATAGCCGGTGCCGACCTCGCGCTGGTGCTTGGTGGCGGTGTAACCATTGGCTTCCGAGGCAAATTCGGCTTCCTGCAGTTCCGAGTAGGCCGCCATCTGCCGGTCCTTGTAGCCGCGCGCCAGCTCGTACATGCCGTGGTTGAGCTGGTGGAAACCGGCCAGGGTAATGAACTGGAACTTGTAGCCCATGGCGCCCAGCTCGCGCTGAAACTTGGCGATCGTCGCGTCGTCGAGGTTCTTTTTCCAGTTGAACGACGGCGAACAGTTGTAGGCCAGCATCTGGTCCGGGAACTCGCGGCGCACACCTTCGGCGAATTTGCGCGCCTGCTCGAGGTCGGGCTTCGACGTCTCGCACCAGATCAAGTCCGCATGCGGCGCATAGGCCTTGGCCCGTTCGATGCAGGAGTCGAGACCGTTCTTGACGTGATAGAAGCCTTCCGCCGTGCGGCCGGCATCATAGTCGACAAATGGCCGGTCGCGCTCATCGATGTCCGAAGTCAGGAGTTTCGCCGCCTCGGCATCCGTGCGGGCGATAACCAGCGTCGGCGTGCCCATCACATCGGCGGCCAGGCGCGCCGCGTCGAGATTGCGCACATGCTGTGCGGTCGGAATGAGAACCTTGCCGCCCAGATGGCCGCACTTTTTCTCCGAAGCCAGCTGATCTTCATAGTGAACGCCGGCAGCGCCCGCTTCGATATAGGCCTTCATCAACTCGAACGCGTTGAGCGGCCCGCCGAAACCGGCTTCCGCATCGGCGACAATCGGAGCGAACCAGGTCTCGACCGACAGCCCGTTGCCTTCCGCTGTCTCGATCTGGTCGGCGCGCTGCAGGGTGCGGTTGATCCGCTTGGCAAGTTCCGGACCGGCATTGGCCGGATAGAGCGACTGGTCCGGATACATGGCTGAGGCTGTATTGGCGTCGGCGGCAACCTGCCAGCCCGACAGGTAGATCGCCTTCAGCCCGGCGCGCACCATCTGCATCGCCTGGTTTCCCGACAGGGCGCCAAGCGCATTGACGAAATCCTCGTTGCGGATGAGATCCCACAGGCGGTTGGCACCGTTTTCGGCCAGCGTATGCCGGATCTGCACCGAGCCGCGCAGCTTTGTGACATCGGCGGCGGAGTACGGCCGCTCGACACCATCGAAACGGCCTGCCGGGGCGCTCGGAACAAGGTTGTAAAAATCAGTCATTGTGTTTCTCCGCGTATGCAATGTTCTGGCAGCTCGCCCCCGAGACCGGATGAGGCGTCTGCGTTGATGTGACAAGATTTACATTGCGCTTGCACAAAGGCCAGAAGAACCCGCGATACTGGGATGAAATTGATGTCATACGGTCTTGTCTTTGACAAAGCGTGGCTGTAAATTTGTAAAAATTGTCAATGACGCTGCGTGATGCTGTCCTCGATGTTTTGTCAAGATTTGTAACGCCCGGAGCCTGCCATGGCTGAACAGAAGATATTTGCTGGTCCGCGCATCCGCCGCATCCGCAACGCACGCGGCCTCACTCAGACCGCGATGGCTGAGGCGCTTGGCATATCGCCGTCCTACCTCAATCTGATCGAGCGCAATCAGCGGCCGCTGACCGTCCAGCTCATCCTCAAGCTGGCCAGCGTCTACAAGGTCGAGCCGGAAGATCTGCAGGGCGAGGGCGGTGCTTCACTGGTTGCGCTGAAGGAAGTCTTTGCCGATCCGCTGCTGGTCGGTGAGCTTCCGGGTGACCAGGAAGTGGTGGAAATTGCCGAGGCAGCCCCAAATGCCGCCGCTGCCGTTGTCAAACTGTACCGCGCCTATCGCGAACAGGCCGAAAGGCTGAGCGATCTGTCGACCCTGCTGGCCGGCGAGGGCCGGGCCGCAGCGCTGCCCGCCACCCGGCTGCCGATCGACGAGGTGCGCCACGTTCTCGAAACCGGTCCCAATCATTTCCCGGAGATCGAGGCGGAAGCGGAGGCTTTTCACGCATTGCTGGCGCCCGGAGACGACCTGATGACGGCCCTCAAGGCGTGGCTGAAAAGCGAACATGGCATCGTTGTGCGCACATTGCCTGTGGCCACAATGCCCAATTGGCGCCGCCGTTATGATCGCCATTCGCATCGCCTGTTCATTTCCGAGCGGCTGTCGCCATATGACCAGCTGCGCGAAGTCGCGATGGAGGCGTCGCTGATCCGCATGCATGTCGCAATCTCTGCGGCGGTTGCCGGCCTCGAATTGGCCAGCGACGAGGCGCGGCGTATCGCCCGGTTCGAGATGGCACGATACGCCGCCCACGCTCTGATGATGCCCTATGGCGCCTTCCTCGCCGCCGCCACCCGTTGCCGCTATGATGTGGATGTGTTGCGCTCACGCTTTGCTGCGTCCTTCGAGCAGGCAGCCAACCGCCTGACCACTCTGGCGCGGGACGGCGCGGCCGGTGTGCCGTTTTTCATGCTCGAGGTCGATGTCGCCGGTCACCGCTTCCGTTGCGCCGGAGCGCAAGGGTTCCCGCGCCAGCGTTTTGGCGGCGAATGCCCGAAACTTTCGCTGCATACCGCCTTCGCCCAGCCGGGCCAGATTTTGGTCGAAGCCGTGGAAATGCCTGGTGGCGCCGCTTTCCTCACGCTTGCCCGAACGCTGGAAGGGCCGCAGGGCGCTTTCGCCGAACGTCCGCGCCGCACCGCATTGCTTCTCGGCTGCGATCTCGCCGCATACAAGGACATTGTGTATGGCGACACGCTCCCGCGGGCGACATTGGAACCTGCGGCCGGCGGCGGTGGCGACATTCGGCCACTGACCGTGCCCATCGGTCCCGCTTGTCGGCTGTGCGAGCGCGCCGGCTGCCTGGCCAGAGCCGAGCCGCCGATCACCCGCCCGCTTGGGTTGGACGAAATGGTGACAGGACTATCAGCCTTCGACTTTCAGTGAATTGGCGGCAGCTGTATTTCCCCGCAAATTATCTGGAGGGCTGCGGATGCACAGCAATTTGCGAGGCCATCGCACGGCGCCCCCTTGTCGCGTTTCGAAAACCTTCCTAGGGTTGCGGCAAGGGTATCGCAGCCGCTTGAAGTGCGCTGCGGTACCACCCTGTTTGCCACCTCGCCGGCAAGGGCACAAAAGCAACCCGTCTCCACCCGCCGCTGGCGGGAGAGATGAAAAGCAACAAAGAGGAACTAGTGATGCATCTGAAGTCCCAACTGATTGCTGCCGCGGCGATGCTCGCCGCTTCGACCGTTCTGGTTCAGGCCCAGGACCGGGTCGTCAACATCTACAACTGGTCCGATTACATCGATGAAGAAATCCTCACGGATTTCACCGAGGAGACCGGCATCGAGGTGGTCTACGACGTCTTCGATTCCAACGAGGTGCTCGAAACCAAACTTCTTGCCGGTGGCACCGGTTACGATATCGTCGTGCCGACAGGCACCTTCCTCGCCAACCAGATCAAGGCGGGGGTGTTCCAGAAGCTCGACAAGTCAAAACTGCCCAATCTGTCGAACATGGATCCGGCGATTTCCAAGCGTCTGGAGAAATATGACCCCGGCAACGAGTATGCGGTCAACTACATGTGGGGCACCACCGGGCTTGGCATCAATGTCGATATGGTCAAGGAGCGTCTCGGCGAGGATGCGGCACTCGACAGCTGGGATCTTCTGTTTGACGCCGACACGGCAGCAAAATTGCAGGATTGCGGCATTCACATGCTGGATGCCCCGACCGAGACCTTCCCGGCGGCCAAGAACTATCTCGGCATGGATCCCGATCTGAAGGACCAGGAATCGCTCGAAAAGGCGCAGGAACTGTTGCTTGAGGTCCGCCCGAACATCCGCAAGTTCCATTCCTCGGAATATATCAACGCTCTGGCCAATGGCGATATCTGCATGGCGATGGGCTGGTCGGGTGATGTCCTGCAGGCCCGCGACCGTGCCGCCGAGGCCGACGCCGGGGTGAATGTGGAGTACATCATCCCCAAGGAAGGCGCTCTGATGTGGTTCGACAACATGGCCATTCCGACCGATGCCGAGCATGTTGAGGAAGCCCATGAATTCCTCAACTACATGATGCGGCCGGAAGTGATGGCGAAGGCGTCGAACTATGTCTACTACGCCAATGGCAACAAGGCATCGATGGAGTTCCTTGACGAAGAGGTCAGCGGCGATCCGGCGATCTATCCGACCGATGAAGCCATGTCGCGGCTCTATACGGTTTCTCCCGAGACCGCCCGCGAGAAGCGTAGCCTGAACCGGCTCTGGACCGAGGTCAAAACCGGTCAGTGACAAGTCAGCCCCGGGCGCAAGCGTCCGGGGCTTTTCCTTCTTCGGAAATCAGTCTCATGAAATCGCTTGGAAATGTACGCCGCTCTTACGCACCCTGGGAAGATCCGGAGGCGAAGCCGTATATCCGCTTTGACAAAATCACCAAGCGCTTCGGCGATTTCATCGCCATCCAGGATCTCTCGCTCGACGTCTACGAGCGGGAGTTCTTTTCCCTTCTAGGACCATCCGGCTGCGGCAAGACCACCTTGCTGCGCATGCTCGCCGGCTTTGAAGAGCCGACTTCCGGCGAGATCTATCTCGATGGTCAGCCGCTCAAGGGCGTGCCGCCCTACAAGCGTCCGGTCAACATGATGTTCCAGTCCTACGCGCTTTTCCCGCACATGTCGGTCGAAGCGAATGTCGCTTTCGGGCTTCGGCAGGAAGGGATGGCGCGCGCAGACATCAAGGAACGTGTCGAGCAGATGCTGAAGCTGGTCAAGCTTGAACGCTTCGCCAAGCGCAAACCGCATCAACTGTCCGGCGGCCAGCGTCAGCGCGTCGCGCTGGCACGATCGGTTGCCAAACGGCCGAAACTGTTGCTGCTTGACGAGCCGCTCGGCGCACTCGACAAGAAGTTGCGCGAGGAAACGCAGTTCGAGCTGATGGATTTGCAGCAGGAACTCGGCCTGACATTCATCATCGTCACGCACGACCAGGACGAGGCGATGACGATGTCAGACCGTATTGCGGTCATGGATGCTGGTGTCGTCAGCCAGATCGGCACTCCGGCTGAAGTCTACGAAGCACCCAATTCCCGCTATGTCGCCGACTTTATTGGGTCGGTGAACCTGTTTGAGGGCACCGTCGCCGGCACGGCAAATGGCACGGTGCGGCTTGCCGGCCCCGATGGCTTCGATATTGAGGTCGCCGATGACCGCGACTTCGCGACCGGCAGCCAGGTGGCACTCGCCATTCGGCCGGAAAAGATCACCCTATCGCGGCACAGGCCTGAATCAGGCAATGCTGCCTCGGGTGAGGCCTGGGAGATCGCCTATATGGGCGACGTGACCAACTATATCGTCAAGCTTGATGGCGGCAAGATGGTGCGTGCCTCGACCCTGAACCGCCAGCGCTCGGTCGACAATCCGATCGGTTATGACGAACAGATCTGGATCTCCTTTGCGCCGGATGGCGGTTCCCTTCTGGACGAGTGAGGCAGGACGGATGGGCAACGCTTTCAGACGCATCACCATCTTCATTCCCTATTTCTGGCTGCTCGTCTTCTTTCTGCTGCCTTTTCTGATCGTCTTCCGCATCTCCCTGTCGATTCTGGAATATGGCAGCCCGCCCTATGTGCCGCAGTTCGATCTTTCTGCCGGCTGGTCCGGTTTCTGGGACAATCTGCGCCTGCTCAACTTCGAGAACTATCAGTTTCTTGCCACCGATGCGCTGTACCGCAATGCCTATATTTCCTCGCTGACCATCGCCTTTTTCTCGACGCTGATGACACTGGCGATCGGCTTTCCGCTGGCCTACGGCATGGCCCGCGCCAGTGAAGGTCTGCGTCCGATCCTCTTGATGCTCGTTATCCTGCCCTTCTGGACCAGCTTTCTGATCCGGGTCTATGCCTGGATCGGCATTCTCAAGCCCGAAGGTCTGCTCAACCAGCTTCTCCTATGGCTGGGCGTGATCGACGCGCCGCTGACCATCCTGAACACCAATACCGCCGTCTATATCGGTATCGTCTATTCCTACCTGCCGTTCATGGTACTGCCGATCTATGCCACGCTTGAAAAGCTCGACTATGCGCTGATCGAGGCGGCCCAGGATCTCGGATGCACGGCGCTCGCCGCTTTCTGGAAAGTGACATTGCGTTTGTCGGTGCCGGGCATCGCCGCCGGTTGCCTGCTGGTCTTCATCCCCGCCGTCGGTGAATTCGTCATTCCCGACCTGCTCGGAGGGTCACGCACGCTGATGATCGGCAAGGTGCTGTGGACCGAGTTCTTCAACAATGGCGATTGGACGATCTCCTCGGCGCTCGCCATGGTGCTGCTCACCGTACTCGTGGTGCCGATCGTGTTGTTTCAGAATGCCCAGGCCAAGGCGACGGAGCGACAGAAATGAGTGGACGCTGGACCCGGTTCAACATCACCTCGGTGGTTCTCGGCTTCGCATTCCTTTATTTGCCGATCGTTCTGCTGGTGATCTTTTCCTTCAATGAATCGCGCCTTGTGACGGTCTGGGCTGGCTTCTCGACGAAGTGGTATCGCGAGCTGTTCAACAACCAGGGCCTTATCAATGCTGCCTGGGTCACGCTTCGGGTTGCTTTCCTTTCGGCCAGCATCGCAACGGTTCTGGGAACATTGGCCGCGCTCGCGTTGGTGCGCTACACCCGTTTCAACGGTCGCACCCTGTTCACCGGCATGGTCTATGCGCCACTGGTCATGCCGGAAGTGATCACCGGGCTGTCGCTGCTCTTGCTGTTTGTCGCCATCGGTTTCGATCGCGGCTTCTGGACCGTGACACTGGCGCATATCACCTTCTCTTTGTGTTTCGTCGCCGTCGTGGTTCAATCGCGCCTGGTCAATTTCGACATGTCGCTCGAGGAGGCTGCGCAGGATCTCGGCTGTCCGCCGTTTCAGGCCTTCTACAAGATCACCTTGCCGGTGATCCTGCCGGCGGTGCTTTCCGGCTGGATGCTGGCCTTCACGCTCTCGCTCGATGATCTCGTCATCGCCTCGTTCAACTCGGGACCAGGCGCGACGACGCTGCCGATGAAGATCTATTCACAGGTGCGCCTTGGCGTCACGCCCGAGATCAATGCGGTCTGCACGATCCTGATTGGCATTGTCGCCATTGGCGTCTTGATCGCTGCCGTCGCCAACAAGCGCCGTGCTGTCCGCCGCCGCCGCGATGAGCAGACAGCCTTCGACGAATTCGCATGACGCACGGCATTACGTTATTGCGCCGCGCTGGGTCGGCGATCGTTGAAGAACGGCGAAATCACCGGCTCCGGCCACGAACCGCCGAGGAAAAAACGCAAAGGCGGTGCTTCATCGCTATCGCCCCCCGTCGTCCCCTCTGAGGCGCTGATATCGACGCTGTCTGCCGCGGGCGCCTCCGAGAGCGTCCCGTCCGCGGTATCCGCGGGTGTTGAGGTCGCACTGGCCAATGTACCGGACACCGCCAGGCTGCCGCGCGTGTAGGGCACGATGCCGCTCAATTGGATGAGCTCGTCCTCGCCGACAATACGTGCTTCGGTGATCTCAGCCTGCCCATTGGCGATACGCGCTGCGAAGCGCGCCGTATGAAAGGCAAAGGAGGAGCCATCGGCCAGTTCGTCAAGACGAAAATACGGCCGGCTCTCCGCCAGCTCCCGCAGGGTTGCGAGGCTCAGATCGGCAATGGCGCCGTCCTGCACGAACATGGAAAAATGACCGGTCATGTCCGTGCTTGTCGTCGCCCAGGCGGGGTAGGGTGTGTGCAGTTGCAGATCGAGCGTTCCGCGCCCGCGCGGCAGCGGGCCGGACAGCCCGCCGGCTTCAAGCAGGGCACCGATATCCACATCGCGCGCCGTCACCTGCAGCGTGCCACCGCCATTGGTCCCGGCTTCGGAGATGGCGATCCGGCCGATCAGGCTGCCACCATAGGCGGTGGCATCACCAAGATCGAAGGTGGCGCGGCCACTGTCGACCCGCGCCGCAGCCGCCAGATTGGTCATGGAGATCGGCCCGAAACGGGCTGACTGCGCCGACAGCCTCAGATCAAGCCCGAGTTCGCGCAAGAAACGCGTGTCGATCGTAGAGGCGATCTCGGCACCGCTATGAGGCAGCGGCGTGAAAGCCGCCAGGAATGATGTGATATCCAGGGAGTTGAACGCCAGCGTTCCGGCGATCACCGGCGGCGCCTCCTCGTCGAGTGTCACGTCGAGCACGCCAATGCCGCGATTCTCATCGATCACGACGATCAGATCATCAAGCTTGGTGACGTTCTCGCTGGTTGTTACCTCCGCCGACAATTGCAGCGCGCCAATAGCTTCGCCAGGCTTGATCTCGGTGCCCGACCATTCAAGCGTGCGACGCACCGACGGGCTCTCGAGGGTCAAGGTGCCGTCCGCAAAAGCCTCGGGGGCCGTGTTGATCTCGCCATCGAATGTGAGGTTCAAAGGCGCCGAACTAATGGACAGTTCGAGCGGCGCGATGCGCTGGCCGAGAATGAGCAGGGGCGCCGATGCGACACCCTCGATGTGCAACTGTTCGCCTCTGAAGATCGCATCGAGATTGGCACGCGCACTCGCCGTCGGCGATGGCCAGGAGATGGTGCCGTTGATGGCGGAGATACGTTCTGTCGGGGCACCGGGATCGCGCGTCCAGTTCAGCGTCCCATCGACCAGCGTGACTGCTCCGATCGCGGCTGATTCCGGAATGGTGATAGCGCTGTCAGCCGACTGTTCACCGTTCTCTGCCGCCTGGCGTTCCACGGCGGCGGCGATGCCGCGTGACAGCGCCCCTTGCCGCGAGGTCCAGTTGGACGATCCGTCCGGATAGATTTCCAGATTGAATGTCGGCCGGATCAGCCGAAACTCCGAGTAGCTCGGCGTACCGAGCGCTGCCGAGAACAGATTGAAGTCTGCGATGATCGAATCCGCACGCATCACCGGATCGCTGTCACCGTTGTTCAGCGGCAGGATGCTGACCTTGTCGAGTTGGATTGTCGGCACCGGCCAGAAGCTCAGCTTCGGGGCATCGCCAAGAGCCACACGGTGCCCGGCCCAGTTGCCGATGTCGCGCTCCAGCTTGTCGCGCATCACATCGCTTGAGACCGCGAAAGCCAGGAGAAGCAGAACAAGGGCCGTCCCGGCCGCCGCCAATCCGGCGATTGCGAAAATTGAGCGGCCGAACCGCCAGCGCCTCAGCATGGGCTCGCCATCATGTTCTCCGGATCTGTTGCGGATCGCTGCACAAACTGGATAAAAGGTCGAACGGCAGATTGCAAACGCGACCAGCACCGGCGGATCAGCCTTTCAGGAGAGCGAAATTGACCCATGATGCTTTGTGGAGCCCCGATGCCGACCGAATTGCCACGAGCGAGTGGATGGCTTTCGCGCGCTTTGCGGGACAGCGCGCCGGTCGCGATCTGAGCGATCCCGACCAGTTGCATGCCTGGTCGATTGATGATCGCGCCGCATTCTGGTCCGCGATCTGGGATTTTACCGGTGTCATCGGGACCAAGGGCGAGACCATCATCGACAATGGCGATGCCATGCCAGGCGCGCGGTTTTTCCCCCAGGCCAAGCTCAACTTTGCCGAGAATCTGCTGCACGGCGCCGATGGGGCGGATGACGATCGTCCCGCACTTCTGTTCCGCGCCGAAGATGCTGCATCGACCCGGATAAGCTGGGGTGAATTGCGCCATCTGGTCTCGCGCCTGCAGCAGGCGTACCGGGCCGGCGGGCTGCAAGCCGGGGATCGCGTCGCCGCGATGATGCCGAACATGCCGGAAACCATCGCACACATGCTTGCGGTCGTTTCGCTCGGTGGCGTCTGGTCGTCCTGCTCGCCGGATTTCGGCATCCAGGGCGTGGTCGACCGCTTCGGACAGATCGAGCCGAAATTCCTGGTTGCCTGCGATGGCTATTGGTACAATGGCAAGCAGCAAGAGGTCGCCGGAAAGCTCGGCCCGATCGCCGCCGCCATCGCTCCCCGGACGACAATTATCGTGCCGCTGCTTGGCTGCGATGAAAGGGTGGCGTCAGACCTGGAAGGTGCCATCACCCAGGCGGAATTCATGGCCGGGCAGGAGCCCCGTCCGCTCACCTTCGAACGCCTGTCTTTCGATCACCCGCTCTATATCCTGTTTTCCTCGGGCACGACGGGCGTGCCCAAATGCATCGTCCATTCCGCCGGCGGCACGCTGTTGCAGCATCTCAAGGAGCATCGCATCCATTGTGGTCTGGTGCCCGGCGAGCGCCTGTTCTATTTCACCACTTGCGGCTGGATGATGTGGAACTGGCTGGTCTCCGGACTGGCTGCCGGCGCAACATTGTGCCTGTATGACGGTTCGCCCTTCTATCCGGACGGCAACGTCCTGTTTGACTATGCCGCCGCGGAACGGTTCGCGGTCTTCGGCACTTCAGCGAAGTTCATCGATGCCGTGCGCAAGGCAGGTCTTGAACCACGGCGCAGCCATGATCTGGCCAGCCTCCGCCTGATGGCTTCGACCGGTTCGCCCCTGTCTCCGGAAGGATTTGATTTTGTGTATGACGGCATCAAGCCGGATCTGCACCTGGCCTCGATCTCGGGCGGCACCGACATCGTCTCCTGCTTTGTTCTCGGCAACCCCGTCAAACCGGTGTGGAAAGGCGAAATTCAGGGTCCCGGACTCGGGATGGCGGTCGATGTCTGGGATGATGAGGGTCGCCCGTTGCGCGGCGAGAAGGGGGAACTCGTTTGTACCAAGCCTTTTCCGGCAATGCCGCTGGGCTTCTGGAACGACGCTGACGGCAGCCGCTATCACGCCGCCTATTTCGAACGTTTTGCCAACACCTGGTGCCATGGCGATTTCGCGCAATGGACCGAGCATGACGGCATCATCATCCATGGCCGCTCCGATGCGACATTGAACCCAGGCGGGGTGCGCATCGGCACCGCCGAAATCTACAATCAGGTGGAAAAGCTCGACGAGGTGCTTGAAGCATTGTGTATCGGCCAGGAGTGGCAGGATGATGTGCGCGTTGTCCTGTTTGTTCGCCTGGCCGAAGGCGCAGAACTGGACGCGGCTTTAGAGCAGAAGATCAGAACCGCAATCCGTACCGGCGCGTCCCCCCGCCACGTGCCGGCGCGCATCGTCGCGGTTGCCGATATTCCGCGCACAAAATCAGGCAAGATCACCGAATTGGCAGTGCGGGACGTTGTTCATGGACGCCCGGTGAAGAATCAGGAAGCATTGGCAAATCCCGGCGCGCTTGAATTGTTCGCCAATCTGCCGATCTTGCAGTCCTGAACGGCGTCGTCAAAGATGAACAAAGTCTTACCAGCCGGGTTAACCACTGCCTGACAAGGACGTCCAATTGTTCAAATGCAACCTGCTCTGGCAATATGTCAGAAAGGTTTACCGAGCATATTCGAATGCAACCGCGGCGCGATTATCCCTTGCCGGAGTGTTGGTCAGCAAATTTTTCAAAGGGGCTTCGGCCTCTTTTTTTTGACCCGTCGCGCCTCTGCCGCGGCCCCTTGGCAGGCTCCCGCAAAGGCTGGTTCCCGGCACCCTCCACCTATTCGGCGAGCACCCGCTGCGAGGGAAACGAAATCGTAACCAGGGTGCCTTCCTTCGGCGCCGAGACGATATCGAACCGGGCGCGGTTGGCCTCGACCATCGCCTTGGTCAGCGGCAGTCCCAGCCCTGTTCCATCCCCACGCTGGCGCGGCGCCGGTCCGACCTGGCCGAAGGGCTTCATCGCCTGCTCAAGCTCCTTGCGGCTCATGCCGATGCCCGTGTCGCGAATGCGCAGGACAACGCTGCCATTCGCTTCATAAGCGGTCGAGACGACGATCTGTCCGCCCGCCGGCGTATAGCGGATGGCATTCGACAAGAGATTGAGAGCAATCTGTTTGATCGAGCGGGTGTCGGCAACCACTTCCGGCACCGACCCCGACAGGCTTGTGCGGATGATGACCCGCTGGCTGTTGGCCATCGGTTGCAGCATCGACACGCATTCGGCAAGTTGCTCATTGAGCGACACGGAGCCGAAATCGAGGTCGATCTCGCCGGCTTCGATCTTTGAAATGTCGAGAAGGTCGTTGACGATGTCGAGCACATGCTTGCCGGAACTGCCAATGTCATGCGCATATTCGAGATAGCGCGGGCTGCCGATCGGCCCGAAGCGTTCCTCGACCATCATTTCCGAAAAGCCGATAATGGCGTTCAGTGGCGTGCGGATCTCGTGGCTGACGCGGGCCAGAAAATCGCTCTTGTGCGAGCTGGCCGTTTCCGCCGCCCGCTTCGCCGCACGCAACTCTTCCTCACTGCGTTTCCACTGTGTGATGTCGCGAAGAACAGCGCAATAGCCGCGCGACTGCGACAGCCGCCCGATGGTCATGAACAGCGGCAGCATGCCGCCATTTGCTTCCCGGCCGATCACCTCGCGCCCGTCATTTAAAACACTGGACACACCATGTTCCGCCAGACCGCCAAGATAGTCCATCACGGCCCGCTGGCTCTCATGGGCAAACAGCATGGCGAATGGCTGATCCAGCGTCTGCGCATCGTCGTAGCCGAACAGGGCACAGGCCGCACCATTCATTGAACGGATTGTATTGTCTTCGCCGATCAGCACCACGCCGTCCGTTGCAGTCTCGAGTATGGAGCGCAATTCCCCCGCCTCGACGGTCATCGCCGCAAGGCGCGCTTCCGTCTCCGCGTCAGCGTCCCGCGTCTCGGAGGCTGAGGATTCCTCGTCGCTCTCGGCGGCGGCGCTGGCGGCGGCGGCTTGGCCATCCTTGTCCGCAGTCTCTTCCCCATGTGCTTCTGCAGGTGTTGGCGGTGCCGCGGCCGGCACGGCGCTTTCCTGGTCGGTAGCAATCTCGCCCCCGGGCAGGGTCAGCGCGAACAGCAGCGCCCGTCCGCCCTGCCACTTGATCGAGCGGAGATTGGCCCGCACCGGCACCGTGCTGCCATCGGCGCGGCGCAGCACCGAGGCGCCCTCTCGGGCCGCAGGCGCGCATGGTCCTGAATCCGCGGCCGCCGCATTGCCGCCGGGGTCGGATATCGCTTCCTCGGAATGCTCAGTCCCGGCGTCATGCGGTTCCGGGAACTGGTCCAACAGGCTGTGCAGGCCGCCGGCATCCACCAGCTTTTCCAGGGAGTCATACCCGGTCAGCTCGAAGAAATCGGCGTTGGCATGCAGCAGCGTGTCACCGCTGTGAACGAGCAGCGCCGCCGGGATCATGTCGATCATGTCCGGCGTGAACCCTTGCGGCATGGCCGTGCGCGGCGGCAGTTCCACGGATGCGGAAAGCTTCGTCTGACGCTTCTGACGGCTTGGCTCCACCGCGGCTCGTGTATCCGTTGATACCTCGCTCGGAGCATCGGTTTCGGTTTCCGGCGCCCCGTTAATTGCCTCTCCCTCGGGGTCCCGTGCCTCTGGCGTGTCGGACCCTTCAGCCGCCGCATGCGCCAGACTGTGGTCACGCGACTCCTCTGCGTCCGCCGTCTCGTCCGGCTCGATGACGTCATCAGCGGCCGCGCTCGCCTTTCCGGCCGCCGGAGCAACATGCTCCTCCGCGTCGAGGTGAGATGTGCGTGTGTCCGCCCGCTTGTCTCCGGTAGAGGACGCCGGCGGCTGATCGTCTGCTTCTTTCGATGTGGGGGGGATCGCCGCGTCGGAGGATTCCGCCTCCAGGCTGGTGCCCAGCCGTTCACCGATCTCCTCAAATGCGGCCCGTTCCAGCGGGGTCAGGGTCTCGCGGCTGCGCGCGCGACGCGCTTCCAGATCGATGACCTTGTCGCTCTCCCGTCTCCGCGCCGTCGGCGTCACTTTCAGTGCCGGTGCCTCGCCTTGAAATGGGTCATCCGGGGTGATCGTGGGAGGCAGACGCGACTCGGATGAGGCCTCCTCGGCGACCCGCCCGTCATGCGGCGCCGCGGCGTCATTGGCGGCTTCCTTATGCACCCCTGAAGGCGCGCCCTTGTCGGATGCCACCTCGCGCATGCCTTCGTTTCCTTTATCCAGCGAGGCCGCGACGGTTTCGGCAGAAGCGCCAAGCTTCCGGTGCAGCCGCGACGCATCGAACGGCATTTCCGGAATGGCTGCCACATGGTCATGGTCGCCTTCCGCCGCTTCGGATGGCGTGTTCCCATCAGCAGAAGCGGGGTTAGTCCCCGCTGTGCTCGCTCTCTCGGCGTCGATCTGACCCGTTGCAGCGGGTCCGGTTTCGCGCGGGCCCGCTTCGACTTCTTCTTCACCGGCCGTTCCCGTGCCGCGGCTCAGCGGACCCTTCCATCCCCCTGGAGTCAGAGCCAGCCCGATTGCTTCCTTATCGGATCGGGCTTCTGCAATGCGGACGATTCCGAAACCCCGGAACCCGTCAAAACGGCGATCACGCGTATAGGTTGGCAAAGCCGCCAGGTCGATCGGCACGACCAGATCGGTGCCCTGCACCGGCCACAGCACGGTCTTGCCGGACCATGTGTCGCGCCGCGTCAGCAGATCGCTGATTGCATGATCCGGATCGAGGTTGAAGACCCGCGCAATGTCCGGGAACTGCCGTCCGACAATATCGGCGGCATG
Source organism: Neohoeflea coraliihabitans (assembly GCF_019334345.1). GTDB lineage: Bacteria > Pseudomonadota > Alphaproteobacteria > Rhizobiales > Rhizobiaceae > Pseudohoeflea > Pseudohoeflea coraliihabitans. The sequence goes on along the minus strand of NZ_JAHWQX010000002.1, from coordinate 529,033 downwards.
CGGGCCGACAGCCGCTGCAAACTCGCCCGACACCTCGCTGAACGCACCATCCCGATTCATTTTCCAGACAAAGCGCACCGGCCGGCCGGCCGGGTCGAAAACGAACTCCTCGTCCTCGGCGTTGTCCGCCTCTGCCGTGTCATCGGACGGAGACAGATCGCCGACGGCGCGTTTCGCACCTGATGCCTGTGGAAGATCGCCTGCGGACTGGGTGGTTGCAGCGTCGGGCGCAGACCGCTCTTCATCTGTCATGTCGGATGAAAGCTGCGACGGCACAGCCGCCCATAACCCATCGTCGGTATCGCTATCGCGGCCATGCTCAATGCCGCCCTGCGTCACATGCCGGGCTTCGTCGAATGGGAGCGGCAATCCGGCCTTGTCGTCGCCGGAAGTCGGCTTGCCCGCGGCCCGGTCAGCCCCCTGGTCGGCATCCGATGCCGCCGCGAACCCGGTCTCGCGCAGTTCCTCGCGCACCCGGGCGATGTCGAGCCCTCCCTCCCGACCGGCAGGGTGGCTGCGGTTCTCAGTGATGGCGGATGCGGCTTCATCGGCTTCGACGGCAAGCAGCAGATGCAGCGCCGGATTGTCCGTCAGCCGGCCGATCGCCGCTGGCATCGGTCCCCCGGTGCCATCCACCCGCCGCTTGACCAGACGGTCAGGTTCTTCGGCCACGTCCCGCACCATGCGCATCAAGGCGTCGGCGGCCAAGGCTGCTTCCCCGAAAGATGGCGATGCGGCGATAGTCTTCCCCGCCTCATCAAGCACGGCGACATGGGTGTCGGTGCCTTCGAACCCGCTGATGATCTGCCGGGCGCGCGCTTCGGTTCCGCGCACCGGCTCGACGCCATCGGAGGAAATCAGCACCCCGGCTCCGCCCCCCGGCATGGTGATCAATTGCACATGCGCGCCAATCACCAGACGGCGGAAACCGCGCGTCACCCGCATCAGAAAGTCCTGTCCGCCCTTGCGCGCAAGGCCAGCCACTGCGGCGGCGATCTGACGTTTCAACGCCGGCTGCGCCTCCAGCCCATCCTCGATCAGATCATAGATTGCTGCGTGCCCGAACAGATCCGCTGCTGCGCCGTTGGCCCAGTGGATGACCGACAGATCGGGACTGGCCACGGCCAGCGCCTCACCGGCGGCAAAGCGCTCCCTGATGGCGTCGTGTACAGCCAGATCGATAAAAGGGTAGCGAGTATGTTGCATGTTTTATCTGTGTCCCGTGTCGCGAGCCCGCCGGGACCCCCGCAGCCGTCTCCAGGGCATTGCGTTAACGGCTTATTAATAGCTTGGCCCGCAAGGCCGGTCCAGCAGACCAAGCTTTTGCGGCCCTTCTTTGTCGATTTGAGGTTAATTGATGCTGCAGTGCACAAAAATGTTGCAATGCACCATGAGAAGGGTTATATGGGGGTCAGTGGACGGGGCAAAGCCTCACTAAAGGAGATACGACATGGCCAACAGCAAAACGCAGAAATCCGCAGAAATGTTCAAATTCCCGACCTTTGATATGGGTCAGGTATCGGAATCCTACCGCGAATACGCCGATCGGGCGATGACCCAGTCGCGCGAGAGCTACGCCAAGATCAAGCAGGCCTCTGAGAGCGCGACGCAGACGGTTGAATCAACCCTCGAAAATGCCCAGGCCGGCACCGTCGAACTCAGCCTGAAGGCCATCGATGGCGTGCGCCAGGGCACCGAGAATGCACTTTCGCATGTTGAAGCCCTGCTCGGCGTACGTTCCATTGCCGAAATGATCGAGCTGCAAAGCACCTTCATGCGCAAGCAGAGCGAACTGATGGTTGATCAAACCAAGATCATGCAGGAAGCCGTGCGCAAGGTCGCCGGGGATGTCTCGAAGCCCGCCAAGGACGCCACTGAAAAGGTGATGGCCAACGTCGAGACCGAAGCCAAGGCTGCAAAGGCCGGTTAATCGGCTGCAGTTCGAAGGCGATTTGACAAGGCCGGGGAACCACCCCGGCCTTTTTGCTGCCTGCCTGTGCGGAAGGCATCATTTCGCCAGGGAATCCCGCACTGTCCCCTTGCCAAAATGGTCGCGGAAAAGTATGTGAGCGCTTGGTGGAACGAGCGGCTGCTGCCGCCTCGTCTGTGCGATTGTAGCTCAGTTGGTTAGAGCGCCGGATTGTGGATCCGGAGGTCGCTGGTTCAATTCCAGCCAATCGTACCACCACCGCCCGGCTCGGCGCCGCCGGACCGTCCTCGCCCTCCGCCCGCTTGAGGCTCTTCCCACCACAGATTGTTCGATCGCTGCTCTGGCGGAGATCAGAAAGCCTTGAAGGTCAGGGTCGTCTGCGTGCGCTCGATACCGGCGATCGAGTGGATGTTCTCGGCGACGAAATGGCCGATGTCGATCGTATCCTCGACATAGAATTTGGCGAGAAGATCGAACGGGCCGCTGACCGAATAGATCTCCGAGGCGATCTCGCGGTTGGCCAATTCGTCGGCGACCTTGTAGGCCTTGCCCAGCTCACAGCGAAATTCGACAAAAAAGCATTGCATGTGTGCGCCTCCGATCTTCGTCCGGCAGCCCCTGCCGGATTCAGCCTTCGATGCACTGTTTTCGCCTGGCCGGCAAGCCTCTTGGCTGCACGCGGCGCGGTAACCCGCCTCGAGAGGCGAGGCCTCTACTCGGCAGCATCCCGGTCGACCACCAGCTTCGGCTTGATCAGCTCACGCTTCTCCACCTGCAACAACCGGCGCCGCAACGCCGAGATTTCGGCGCGGTTGGCGGCGATCTCACCCGCCATCAACGCTTCCGTGTCGACATCCTCTTCCTCGTCCTTCGGCCCGACGAAGCGCGAGAAGATGCGACCCAGCAACCATGACAGATCGTCCATGATCAGGAAGAACGAGGGCACGACCACCAGGCTGAGGAGCGTAGAGACGATGATGCCGCCGATCACGGCCACCGCCATCGGCGAGCGGAAGGAACCACCTTCACCGACACCCAGCGCGCTCGGCAGCATTCCGGCCGACATGGCGATCGAAGTCATCACAATAGGTCGTGCGCGCTTCTCGCCCGCCTCCATCATCGCTGTGACCCGATCCTTGCCGGCGCGGATCATCTCGATGGCGAAATCGACGAGCAGGATGGCGTTCTTGGTGACGATCCCCATCAGCATCAGGATCCCGATCAGCACCGGCATCGACACGGAATATCCGGTCAGGATCAGGCCGGCCGCCACACCGCCGATGGCGAGCGGCAGCGAGAACAGGATAGTGAAAGGCTGGATAACGTCCTTGAACAACAAGATCAGCACGGTCAGCACCAATAACAGCCCCATCAGCATGGCGTTCTGAAAACTGACCAGCAATTCCGCCTGCACCTCGGCGTCGCCGCTCTCCAGAACCTGCACCGAGGCCGGCAGATCGGTCGTCTCGACGATTTCGACGAACCGTTGCTTCGCCGTATCCAGCGCCACGCCGATCGGCAGGCTGGCACCGATCGTCGCCTGCCGCCGCCGGTCAAAGCGCGTGATCGTGCTCGGCCCTTCGGTAATCTCGATATCCGCCACGGTTTTCAGCGGCACGCTGGCACCACCGGCCGTCGGCACCCGCAGGCTCGCCAGACGGTCAAGATCGCCACGATAGCTGCGCGCCAGCTGCACGCGGATCGGGATCTGCCGGTCATCGAGCGAGATCTTCGCCAGCGCCACACTGTTCTCGCCGATGGTCGCAACGCGCACGGTCTCCGCGATCTGCGCCGTAGTCACACCCAGCCGCGCGGCCTCGTCGGTTTTCGGCCGCACCTGAATCTCCGGTCGGGGTAAGGCACCCGAGACGCTGACACCGGTCAGCAGCGGATCCTGCCGCAATTTCGGTTCAAGCGCCGCGACAGCTGCATCGATGTCCGCCTCGTTCTCGGAAATGACGTTGTAGGCAATGTCGCGCTCGCCGCGATCATTGAGCTTGTAGGCGCGGATGTCGGGCACCACGGCAAGCTTGTCGAACACCTCAGCCTCGATCTCGGCCTGCGAGCGCACGCGGCCGCTCTCCTGCATGCGCGGCAACAGGGTACTGGCAAATGGCACGTTGTCGACAAAGCCATTGACCAGCGTCTTGACCATCGAGTGTTCCTTGCGCACGAGAAGCACCGCCAGAGAGGCCCGGCGAATGTCCTGTTCGCCGCGCGGCGAGGATCCGCCAAGCACAAAAACACTGTCGACACCATCGATCGGCGCGATGATGCGGCGCATCTGCTCGGTGGTCCGATCGGTATCGGCGAGCGTCGCGCCCGGGGGCAACTCGACGCTCACGCTGATCCGCGACACATCGTCCGGCGGCAGGAAAGAACCGGGGATCTGCGCCATGAAATAGATCGCCACAACCAGCGACGCGATCGCCGTCAGCAGCGTCGTGTAGCGCCAGCGCAGCGTGTGCGAGATCAGGCCGCGATAAGCACGCATTATCAAGCCGTCGCTCTCGTTCTCCTCATGGGCGTCGCTGGCACGCATCAGGTAGGCTGCCATCATCGGGGTGATCAGCCGCGCCACGAGCAGCGAGAAGAACACCGAGACCGCAACGGTCATGCCGAACTGCTCGAAATATTGCCCCGGAATTCCGGGCATGAAGGACACCGGCACAAACACCGCAATGATCGTGAACGTCGTGGCGATCACCGCCAGGCCGATTTCGTCCGCAGCGTCGATGGAGGCACGATAGGGGCTCTTGCCCATCTTGATGTGTCGCGAGATGTTTTCCACCTCCACGATCGCGTCATCCACCAAGATGCCCGTTGCCAGCGTGATCGCCAGCAGGCTGACAAGGTTGAGCGAGAAACCCAACAGATCCATGACGTAAAAGGTCGGAATCGCCGAAAGTGGCAACGCCACCGCGGCAATCAGCGTTGCGCGCCAGTTGCGCAGAAACACGAAAACGACGAGAACCGCCAGCAGCGCGCCCTCGACCAGCGTTTCCAGTGCCGCTTCATAGTTGCCATAGGTGAAGAACACTGTGTCATCGACCGGCAGGATTTCGATCTCGGGATGCGCGGCGCGGATATCATCGAGCTCGGCGCGCACCGCCTCATCGACCGTCACCTCGCTCGCACCCTTTGCCCGAAACACCGCGAACGACACCAATTGGCTGCCGTCGTGGCGCGAGAAGGACCGCAATTCCTGATAGCTGTCGCGAATGCTGCCGAGCTCGGAGAGGCGGACGAAGCGCCCATTCGGCAGAGCGATCGTCATCGCTGCGAGGTCTTCCGGTTTTGCGGCATCGCCCAAGGTGCGGATTGTCTGCTCGCGCGCCCCGATCTCGCCGCGGCCACCGCCAAGATTGACATTGGTGGCGCGCAATTGTGCATTTACCGCCGCAGCCGTAATGCCGTAGGAATCAAGCCGTGCCGGATCGAGTTCGACCAGTACTTCGCGATCGGCGCCGCCATAGCGGTCGACCCGCCCGACCCCCTCGGCGCCCTGCAAGGCGCGCTTGATCGTATCATCGACAAACCAGGACGCCTCTTCCAGTGTCAGGTTCGGCGCATGCACCGCGAAAGTGAGAATGGCCTGGCCTTCGACATCGATGCGCGAGACGATCGGCTCTTCGATTCCGGCCGGCAGGTCGCCGCGGATCTTGTCGATCGCGTCCTTGACGTCCTGCACGGCCTGGTTGGTCGGCACTTCCATCTCGAACAGGATCGTCGTCTGCGAAACGCCGTCGGAGATCGTCGAACTGATATCATCGACGCCGTTGACGCTCGCCAGCGAATCCTCGATTTCCTTGGTGACCTGCGCCTCGAGTTCCGACGGCGCCGCTCCGGACTGCGTCACGGTGACGGCAACGAGGGGCACGTCGATATTCGGGAAACGGGTGATCGGAAGCTCGAAAAAGGCTTGCACACCGAGCAGAACGATCAGCGCAAATCCGAGGATCGGAGCGATGGGGTTGCGAATGGCCCAGGCTGAAAAATTCATGCGTGGTCTCCTATTCGCCGACGAACGCTGTTGAATCGGCATCGTCCTCGATCACCGGATTGACGCGGTCGCCATCGCGCACGAAAGCGCCCGCCTTGGCGACGATCATGTCACCGGCGGCAAGCCCCTCGGTCACTTCGATACGCCCGCCGTCGCGGATACCTGTTTCGACTTCGACGCGGTGCGCCCAGCCGTCGCGCAACACGAGCACGCTGGCAGACCCGTTGCCGATCTGCACCGACGTAATGGGCACGACAACACCCTCGCGCTCGGTGATGACGATGATTGCTTCGGCAAACAGGCCCGATTTGAGCTTATCCGCGGCATCGATGTCGATGCGGACCGTTCCCAGCCGCGTCTGCTGCGACAATGTCGGCTCGACCAGCCGGACGCTGCCGGTAAGCGGTTCGCGCAAGCCCGCCACGGAAATTGCCGCCTTCTGGCCTGCCGCAAGCTTCAGCAAATCGGTCTCGGCGACATCTGCGCGCAGCTCCAGCGCGCCATCGCGGATCAGGGCGAACATCGCCCCCGAGGCCGCACTGGCTATGGTTCCGATTTTCGCATCGCGCCGGGTCACAAGACCATCGGCGGGGGCTTTCACCTCGGTGCGCGCCAGCTTCAGGTCCAGATCATCGATTTGCGCCTGCACCACCTTGATGTCGGCTTCACCGACCTTGACTGTTTCGGCCATGGCGCGCACCCGTGCAAGCCCGGCCACGGCCTGCGCCTCCGCCTGCTCGGCCTGCACGCGTGAATAGGTCCCCTTGTCGGCGAGCTGCCGCGCCCGTCGGGCGGTCTTCTCCAGTTCACCCGAATTGGCTTGCGCTTCGCTGAGCTGCGCCTGCATCTGGGCCAGGGCTGCTTCCGCCTTCGCCTTGCTGGCCAGAAGCTGGCTCTTCTGCAGCACAAGCTGATCGTCGGAGAGCCGTGCCATCACGTCGCCGGCGCGAACCTCGTCCCCGACGTCAACGAGAAGGGCATCGATCCGCAAGCCTTCGATCTGTGGCTGCACGAGAATTTCCTCGACAGGGGCGATCAATCCGTTGACCAGCGCCTTGTCGGCGACCAGAGCGCGCTCGGCACGCACGGCAACGATAGCTGGCGCCAGTTTCTCAGCGCGGCTCCCACTGTCGGCGTCCACGGCCGCCTCCGCGGCCCGGGCACCACCTTCCGATGGGACCAGAACGAGACTGGCGAACAACAGGGGGAGGGTGAACTTCAACATAGCAATGACCTATTGGGCGCGGGCGCCGTTAGCGGAATGTTCAAAAGCCAGGCGCAACGTGCTCAGGACGAGGTCCGCCAGCGCCTTCGTCGCCGCCTCGTCCTCCAGGGCGCGAGAGCAGAAACGGCGCTGCGCAAAGCCGTGCACCATCAGCATGATGAGGTGGGCGTGACGATCGTAGCGTGCCGGGTCGGCCTCGCCGGCACCGTTCTCGATGCGCTGCAGGGCCGCAACGATGTGGCCACGGATGGTTTCTTCCATCTCGTGTTTCAATTCGGCAATTTCTGGAAACCGGAACGAGGCCGCCTGGATCTCTGTCCACAGGGCGGCATCTTCCATCGACAGGTGCTCGAGCCTGTTTCTCAGACGCGCCAGAAATTCGGCGCGCGGATCGGGCGAAGTCCGGATCTGTTCGAACTCCGCCTGCATATCTTCGAGATCGCGCTGCACCAGCGCCTGGATGATGGCATTCTTTGATGGAAAGTAGCGGTAAAAATTGCCGACGCTCATCTGCGCCGCTTGCGCAAGGTCCTGCATAGAGGCGCCGTCGAAGCCCTTGCGCGCAAATACGGATTTTGCGGCATGCAGAATGTCGAGCACTTTCGGGTTGCCATGACCCATCGCCGGAGCGTCCATCTTCACCCTCTTCCATGCGGCTAATGCAATCGCGCCAGTATAGTGAATGAATATTCATTCAGCAAGAGGGTGCATTGGCCTCTGCGACGCGCAATGCGTGTAACAGGGCTAGCGCGGTGCGCGATCCGGGCCGGAGACGGAGGAATCACAGTGCAAATACGTGCCGGAACCGGCCGGATCCGTATTCCGGCCGTTGAGGGCATTCCCGGTCTAAGGGCGGCTATTCTGCGACGTCGAGATACTCGCTCATCGGCGGGCAGGAGCAGATCAGATTGCGATCGCCATAGACATTGTCGACCCGATTGACCGGCGCGAAATATTTGGCGTTGCGCATCGCTCCCGGCGGAAAGCAGGCTTCCTCTCTCCCGTAAGGGCGATCCCAGTCGCCCACCAGATCCTCGATCGTGTGCGGTGCGCGCTTGAGCGGATTGTTGTCGGCATGCATCTGCCCGTCCTCGATGGCCTGCGCCTCGGCGCGGATTGCCAGCATCGCCGCGCAGAAACGATCGATCTCCGCCTTGGTCTCCGACTCTGTCGGCTCAATCATCAGCGTGCCGGCCACCGGCCAGCTCATCGTTGGCGCATGAAAGCCGCAATCGATCAGCCGTTTGGCTACATCTTCAACGCTGACGCCTGCGCTGTCGGACAGCGGCCGCGTGTCCACGATGCACTCATGCGCCACCCGGCCCTGTTGCGAGGTGTAGAGAATATCGTAGGCGCCACTCAGCCGTGCAGCGATGTAATTGGCCGAAAGAATGGCGATGCGTGTCGCCTGGGTCAGCCCCTCGCCGCCCATCATCAGGCAATAGGCCCAGGAGATCGGCAGGATCGATGCGGATCCGAATGGTGCCGCAGACACGGCGCCTGGCCGTCCGTCCGTGGCCGGATGACCCGGCAGATACGGCTGCAAATGCGCCTTGACGCCGATCGGCCCCATGCCGGGCCCTCCGCCGCCATGCGGAATGCAGAAGGTCTTGTGCAGATTGAGATGGCTGACATCGGCGCCGATATCGCCGGGCCGCGACAAGCCGACCATCGCATTCAGATTGGCACCATCGAGATAAACCTGACCGCCATTGTCGTGCGTGATCCGGCACACCTCTTCGACCGTGTCCTCGAACACGCCATGGGTGGAGGGATAGGTGATCATGCAGCACGACAGCCGCTCGCGGTGTTTCTCGGCCTTGGCACGGAAATCGTCGAGATCGATATCGCCGTTTTCGCGGGTGCCGACCGGCACGACCACCATGCCGGCCATCTGCGCCGAGGCCGGATTGGTGCCATGCGCCGAGGTTGGAATCAGGCAGACCGTGCGCTCTGCCTCGCCGCGTGAGGCATGCCAGGCGCGGATCGTCATCAGGCCGGCATATTCACCCTGCGCGCCGGAATTCGGCTGCATGGATATGGCGTCATAGCCGGTGATATCGCACAGTTTGGCCGAGAAATCTTCGATCAGAAAACGATAGCCCTCGGCCTGGTCGGCGGGCGCAAACGGATGCATTTCGGCAAATTCCGGCCAGCTGATCGCCAGCATTTCCGCCGTGGCATTGAGTTTCATCGTGCATGATCCAAGCGGGATCATCGCCCGGTCGAGCGCCAGGTCCTTGTCCGACAGACGGCGGATGTAGCGTGTCATTTCGCTTTCGGCCCGGTTCATGTGGAAAACCGGATGCTGCATGAACGGGCTGGTGCGTGCCATCGCTTCCGAAAAGCGCGGTTCTGCCGCCACGGCATCGAATTTCAGGCTGCCACCAAAGGCGCGCCATACGGATTCGATGACATGCGGCCGGGTCAACTCGTCGCAGGAAATCCCGATCCGGTCATCGCCGACGCGGCGCAGATTGATCTTCTCGCCAAGGGCCGCGCCGACGATGACATTCTGTTTGTCGCCGACCGCAACGGTGATGGTGTCGAAAAATGTCTCCGTCTCAACGTCGAAACCCAATTGCTGCAGCCCGGCAGCCAGGCGCGCTGCTTTCATGTGGATGCGCGCCGCGATCGCCTTGATCCCGAGCGGTCCGTGAAACACGCCGTACATCGAGGCGATCACTGCCAGGAGCACCTGCGCCGTGCAGATGTTGGAGGTCGCCTTCTCACGCCGGATATGCTGCTCGCGCGTTTGCAGCGCCAGACGGTAGGCCTTGTTGCCGCGTGCGTCGATCGTCACTCCGACCAGCCGTCCCGGCATCGAGCGCTTCCAGGCATCGCGCACGGCCATGTAGGCCGCATGTGGCCCGCCATAGCCCATGGGCACACCAAATCGCTGCGCCGAGCCGATGGCAATGTCCGCGCCCATCTCTCCCGGCGATTTGAGCAGCGCCAACGCCAGCGGATCTGCCGCCATCACGGCGATCGCCTTGGCGGCGTGCAGGCGTTCGATCAACGGGCTGAAATCGTGCACTGCGCCGTCCGTGCCCGGATACTGGAAGATGGCGCCATAGACCGTCTCGGCGTCGAGATCAGCGAAGGGATCGCCGACAATGACCTTAAGCCCAAGCGGCGCGGCGCGCGTTTCGATGACGCTGATGGTCTGCGGGTGGCAATTGCGGTCGACAAAGAAGGCCGTACTCTTTGATTTCGACACCCGTTGTGCCATCGCCATGGCTTCGGCAGCCGCCGTCGCCTCGTCAAGCAGCGAGGCATTGGCGATGTCGAGCCCGGTCAGATCGGCGATCATCGTCTGAAAATTCAACAAGGCTTCCAGCCGGCCCTGGCTGATTTCCGGCTGATAGGGCGTATAGGCCGTGTACCAGGCCGGATTCTCAAGGATCGTGCGCTGGATGACCGGCGGCATCACGGTGCCGTAATAACCCTGGCCGATCATCGAGGTCATCACCTTGTTGCGCGCCGCCGTGGCACGCAAATGGTCAAGCACGCCGCGTTCGCTCATCGGTTCGCCCCAGTCAAGCGGCTCCTTCTGGCGGATCGATGGCGGCAGCGTCTCGTCGATCAGGCTGTCGACCGATGCGGCCCCGATTGTTTCGAGCATGGCGTCGATCTCCTCGGGGGAGGGACCGATATGCCGTCGATTGGCAAAGTCATAGGGATTGTAGTCCGGCAGTTCGACGGCCATTTTCCACCTCAGTCAATCAGAGCCTTGTAGGCAGCTTCGTCGAGAAGCTCATCGGCATCGGCCGCATTGGAGAGCTTCAGTGTGAAGAACCAGCCATCGCCGGTCGGGTCTGAATTGACCAGCGCCGGATCGCTTGAGATCGCCTCATTGGCCTCGGTGATCTCGCCATCGAGCGGACAATAGACCTCCGACGCCGCCTTGACCGATTCCACCGTCGCCGCCTCGGCACCTTTTTCAAGCGTCGTGCCGGGCTCCGGCAATTCGACGAACACCAGATCGCCAAGCTGCTCGGCGGCATGGGCCGTGATGCCGACGGTGGCAATGTCGCCTTCGATTTTCAGCCATTCATGGTCGGAGGTATATTTTATCGTCATGATCTATTCCTGTCTGAGGCTTCAACGATGGTAGCTGTGAGGAACGAAGGGCAGGGCGGCGACGCGCACCGCAAGGCGTTTGCCGCGCACTTCGGCGTAGAGCACCGTTCCGGCATCGCTCAGTTCATGCGGTACATAGCCCATCGCAACAGGTCCGCCGTAGGAGGGTCCGAACCCTCCAGACGTCACGCGCCCGACCGGCTTGTCATCGGTTTCATTGCGATAAAGGCTCGCGCCCTCGCGCACCGGCGCCCGGCCTTCCGGAGCCAGGCCAACGCGCAGCCGTTCCGGCCCGTCCTGCAATTGCGCAAGAATGACATCAGCGCCGGGAAATCCGCCGGCTCGCTCGCCATCGGCTCGGCGCACTTTCTGGATCGCCCAGTTCAGACCGGCTTCGACGGGCGTGGTTTCGGCATCGATGTCGTGACCATAGAGGCAAAGGCCGGCTTCCAGTCGCAGCGAATCGCGCGCCCCGAGGCCAATGGCTTCGACAGCCGGATGCGAGAGCAGTCGCCGCGCCAGTTTCTCGCCGTCTCCCGCCGCCACCGAAATCTCGTAGCCGTCTTCGCCCGTATATCCGGATCGCGACACGACCGCGTTGATGCCATCGAGATCGATGCTGCGCACGTCCATGAACCGCATCTCGGCGGCCTGCGGTGCCATGTCTTTCAGCACCGCCGCAGCGTCCGGACCCTGCAATGCCAACAGGGCCCTGTCGAACTGCGCCTCCACCATGCAGCTGGCGCCGCATGCCGCTTCGATCAGCGCCATGTCCTGCGCTTTGCAGGCCGCATTGACCACCAGGTAGAAATGATCGCCGCGATTGGCGATCATCAGATCATCGGCGAGACCGCCATCGGCATTCGTCAGCAGTCCATAGCGCTGCCGTCCCTCCTTCAGGCCCTTGACTGACACCGGCGTGATGGTCTCTAGCGCCAGGGCGGCATCATCGAGCGTGCCGCTCTTCGGTCTGACAAGCAGCTGGCCCATATGTGACACGTCGAACAAGCCGGCGCGGGCGCGCGTGTGTAAATGTTCCTTCAACACCCCGAGAGGATAGTGAACCGGCATCGCGTAGCCGGCGAACGGCACCATGCGCGCGCCAAGTTCCAGATGCAGCGGGTGGAGCGGGGTTTTTAAAAGAGCCGATTCGGATGTCACGTGAGATCTCGCTGCGGGATGGGCGCGGTTCCGGGCGCGCGGAGTTGATGATGCGGACAATCTCAACCTGTCCGTTTCCAACCCCCTCTGTCCCTTCGCCTGAGATTGCTATCCCTTCGGCCGGCGCCTGAACGCCTGTCTCCAGAGTGTGTCTGCCTGCTGGTCCTTTTGCCTGAGAGTTTCCGGGGCGGTTGCTCCTTCGGCACCGGCGTCAGCCGACTTCTCCCAACAGGTCACCGAAACTTTGCTCAATCACGCTGCGAAAGCAAGGGGCTTTGCCTCAGGAGCTGCGCCCTGCACCGGAATCTTCGCGCATGGCGCGGGCGTGAGAACCCACCGAGCGCGTAAGCCGGGCCGAGAGCAGCGCACGCAGCAGCGCCAGTAAAAACAACAGGCTGAGCACCAGCACCATCGTCGGAGCCGGTTCGCTGGCCAGATGGAAGCTGGCGAAAATGCCGGTGATTGCCGAAAAACAGGTTGCCGCCACCGCCAGCACCACCATGCCCGCGAAAGTCCGCGCCACAAGGAAGGCGATCGCGCCGGGGGCCACCAGCAGGGCGATTGAAAGGATGATGCCAACGGCCTTCAGGCTCGCAACGATCATCAGGGCGATTGCGGTCAGCAATGCATAGTGCAGGAATTTTGTCGGCAGACCGATGGCCCTGGCATGGCCTTCGTCAAAGGCTTGCAGCAGCAGATCGCGACGTTTGGTGATGAAGAAACCACCGCAAAGCACTGCCAGCAACGCCGTCGTGCCAATGTCGGCCCAGGCGATGCCGAGCATGTCGCCGAACAAAATATGATCGAGATGCAGGCTGGTCCGTATGCTGACATAGAGCACCAGTCCAAGACCGAACATTCCCGAAAACACGATGCCGAGAACGGTATCGGCCTTGATGCGGCTGTTGGCATCGAGAAATCCGGTCGCGACAGCGCAAAAGAGACCGGCGGCAAACGCGCCAAGTGCCAGCGGCAGGCCGGCGATGAAGGCAAGCACGATCCCGGGCAGCACGGCGTGCGCCATGGCATCGCCCATCAGCGACCAGCCTTTTAGCACCATCAGGCAGCTCATCATCGCCATCGGCACGGCAACGATCAAGGTGATCAGAAACGCCTTCTGCATGTAGACATAGGCGAAGGGTTCAATGAAAAAGCCGAGCATGCCACTGGCCTCCATCACGCGCCCTCCATCGCCGCGTGGGCACGACGCCGTTGCGCCAGAATGCCGTGCCGCGGCGCCAGTACAAAGGCCGAGAGAAACAGCAGGGTCTGCAGAACGATGACGACACCGCCGGTGGCGCCATCAAGGAAATAGCTCAGATAGGTGCCGATCAGGCAGGTCAGGGCGCCGATTGTCACGGCAATGACGATCAGCCGCGGAAAGCGGTCGGTCAAGAGCCATGCGGTTGCGCCGGGCGTCACCACCAGCGAGATGACGAGAAACGCACCGACCGTCTGCATCGCCGCCACCGTCGAGGCGCTGAGCAGCGTGAAGAACAGCCCCTTCAGCAGGCCGACGCGCAAACCGATGGCGCGGGCGTGGCTTTCATCGAAAAACACCACCATCAGGTCTTTCCAGACGATCAGCAGCACCGCCATGGTGACACCGCCAATGATCGCCAGTTGCAATGTGTCCGCTGGCGTGATCGCCAGAATATTGCCCAAAACGATGCGCTGCACGTCGATCGGTGTTGCGGAAACGGAGACCATGAACAGGCCGAGCGCAAAGAACGAAACGAAGATCATGCCGATCACCGCATCTTCCCGCAGCAGCGTGCGGGCGCGGATGAGAAGCATTGCCGCAGCCGCGAGCCCGCCGGCGAGAAAGGCGCCAACGGAAAAGGGCAGGCCCAGCATGTAGGCGCCCGCCACCCCCGGCACGATCGAGTGCGACAGCGCATCACCGATCAGCGACCAGCCTTTCAACATCAGGTAACAGGACAGGAATGCGCATATGCCGCCGGTCAGCGCCGAGACCCACATCGCTGTGACCATGTAATCATAGGCGAAGGGTTCAAGCAGCATGCTCATTCGGAACCAGGCTCGCCGCCGGCTTTGCGGGCGTCGTCCCCGTAGATGATGAAGGGCCGTTCGTCGTCCGTCAGCACCGTCAGCTGTCGGTCGTCGTCGACATGGTCGTGATGCAGATCCTTGCCGCTGAGCACGAAATGCCGCAGCACGCCGCCGAATGCCGCCTGCAGATTTTGCGCGGTGAACACGTCATCGGTCGGCCCTTCCGCCAGCACGGTGCGATTGATCAGCACGGCCCGGTCACAGAATTCCGGCACACTGCCGAGATTGTGTGTCGAGACAAGCATCACGTGACCCTCATCGCGCAGTTCACGCAGCAGCGTGATGATCTGCGTCTCGGTTGTCACATCGACACCGGTGAACGGTTCATCGAGGAGAATGACGCGCCCTTCCTGTGCCAGGGCGCGGGCCAGGAAGACGCGCTTCTTCTGACCTCCCGACAATTCGCCGATCTGCCGCTTGCGATAGGCGCTCATGCCGACCCGTTCGAGGGCGATATCCACCTTGCGCCGATCCTCGGCTCGCGCCATGCGCAAGAAATTCATGTGGCCGTAGCGACCCATCGTCACCACATCCTCGACCAGCACCGGAAAACTCCAGTCAACTTCCTCGCTCTGCGGCACATAGGCGACGAGATTGCGCTTCAACGCTTCTGCAACGCTGAGGCCCAGAATGCGGATTTCACCGGACATCAACGGCAGAAATCCCATGATCGACTTGAACAGCGTCGATTTCCCGGAGCCGTTGATCCCGACGAGGGCGGTGATCGAGCCGCGCGGCACGGCAAAGGATGCCTGATCAAGCGCCTTGTTGCCATTTCGATAGACGACGCTGACAGCGCGCACTTCGAGGCCGACCGATTTTTCACGGCCCGCATTGGCGCTGTCGAGAACAGACGTGCCGGAACCGGTCATGAGGATTGCGCCAACCCCTCGGCAATAGTCTCGCTGGTGACCCGCAACAGGTCGAGATAGGTCGGCACCGGTCCGCCTTCCTCGCTCAGGGAATCCACATACAGCACCCCGCCGTAGCGCGCGCCGGTTTCGCGCGCCACCTGCTCGGCTGGCTTTGGCGAAACGGTGCTCTCAGAAAAGATGACCGGTATCTCGTGCGCCTTGATCAGATCAATCACTTTCTTGACCTGTTGCGGTGTGCCCTGCTGCTCGGAATTGACCGCCCACAGCCAGGCCTCCTTCAGATCAAAATCGCGCGCCAGATAGCTGAACGCGCCTTCGCTGGTCACCAGCCAGCGCTTGTCGTCCGGTATCGAAGCGAGCCGCTCGCGGATCGGCGCCACCGTTGCCTCGATCTCGGCTTTGTAGGCTGCGCCATTGGCGGCGTAGCTCTCGGCATTGTCCGGATCGGCCTCGCTCAGCGCGGCGATGATGTTGTCCACATAGACCAGCGCCGCATCCGGCGACATCCAGGCATGCGGATTGGTTCTGCCTTCGTAGTCGCCCTCGGCGATCAGGATCGGCTCCACCCCGTCCGACAGCGTGACCAGCTTTGCGCCACCAAGATTCTCCAGATACCGCTCAAGCCAGATTTCCAGATTGAGGCCATTCCACAAAACAAGCTGCGCCCCCAGTCCGCGCCGGATATCGGCCGGCGTCGGGCGGAAGGTATGGATATCAACGCCCGGACGTGTGATCGACACGATCTCGGCCTTGTCGCCGGCGACATTGCGCGCCATGTCGGCGAAAATCGTGAAACTTGTCAAAACCTTGAGCGGTGCCGCCGCTGCCG
Source organism: Neohoeflea coraliihabitans (assembly GCF_019334345.1). Lineage (GTDB taxonomy): Bacteria > Pseudomonadota > Alphaproteobacteria > Rhizobiales > Rhizobiaceae > Pseudohoeflea > Pseudohoeflea coraliihabitans. Next base: position 512,854 of record NZ_JAHWQX010000002.1, on the reverse strand, counting down.
GCCCGATGGCCGCGGTAACGAGAGCGGCCGCGAAGGCGCCCGCGATGAACAAAGAACGCATGTTTGCTCCTGCAAATGAGTTGCATTCCAGACATAGCAGCGCCCGCGCCACTGTCAAGTCAGTTGCAACTCATTCGCAATTGCAGGCGAGGCGCTGTGTCTCCTGGCCGGAATGCCAGCGCCGCTCTCAGTTCGCCGGGGTAACCACCGGCAGTCCCAGCATCCGCCAGACCTGCATGCCGCCACGGTAATAGCTGATCCTATCGGCCGGGTAGCCGGCGGTGATCATCGCCCGGATCGCCGTCGGTGACTGGCCGCACCACGGCCCGTTGCAAAACAGCGCCACCTTGTGCGCCGCCTGACAGTCCCATCCATCGAAGTCCGGTTCGCAGCCGAGTTCATTAAGCCGTTCACTGATGCGATCCCAGGCCATGTGCCGGGCGCCGGGAATGGTGCCGCCGGTAAACCAGTCATTGGTACGGCTGTCGATCACCGTCACCTCCGGATCCTCGAGCATGGCCAAAAGTTCAAGTTCGCCAATCGTCGTCACCCCCTCGGCCGGCTGCATCGGTTGGATGCAGAAGGGCGGGCAGGGGCGCGAGGTGCGCGCGAACTCGCCGCTGATGACGGCTGCATTGTCCTGCTCGCGGCGAATTTCATAGGGACCCTTGTCCGTTTCCACGGTCACCGACATGCGTTCCCGGTCAATGCCCACCGGTTCGGCGGTGGCGGCGGAAACAAACAGCAGGGATAAAGCGGCAAGCAGCAGATAACGCATGAGAATATCCTCCCAAAGAGAGTGCACGGGCACCGGGTCTCGATGCTTCACCATGCGACCGGAGCGCCGAAATGGCAAATTCTTGCCCGGTCGGCCCAGGTCACGAAAAAGGCCCCGGCGAAAATTCGCCGGGGCCTCGGGTGTCAATTGGCGTGGCGCCCTCGGGCGTCACCTGCCGATCGGCTCACACGATCAGTTGATCTGCGTGTATTTGCCGTCCGACCATTCGTAGAAGACATAGCCTGGCAGTGACACGTCGCCCTTGTCATCGAAGGACAGATCGCCGAGCACCGTCGAGAACTCGCCCTCGTTCAATGCCGAGACGACGGCATCAAAGTCAGTTGAGCCGGCAGCCTTGACCGCATCGGCCCAGGCCTGGATGGCAGCATAGGTGTAAAGCACGTAGCCTTCCGTCGGCTTGCCATCAGCTTCGAGTTTCTCGACGACCTTGGCGGCGGTTTCATAGCCGCGCGGATCGGGCGAGAACGTCATCAGCGTGCCTTCGCCGGCATCGCCGGTGATCGCCCAGTATTCGTCGGTGACCAGTGCGTCACCCGAGACGATCTGCAGGTCCATGCCCTGTTCCTTGGCCTGGCGAGCCATCAGGCCGGCTTCCGTGTGGTAACCGCCGACATAGAGAACGCCAACGCCTTCCGACTTCAGCTTGGAAACCAGCGCCGAATAGTCCTTTTCACCAGCCGTATAGGCTTCGTACATGGCCGGCTCGCCGCCAGCTGCTTCATAGGCAGCCATCGTGGCATCGGCGAGGCCCTTGCCATAGGCGGTCTTGTCGTGAACGAAGGCAACTTTCTTATCGCCGAAATTGTCGACAAGATACTTGCCGGCAACATCGCCCTGCTGGTCGTCACGGCCGCAGACGCGGAAGACGCCGTCGCCCGGACGCTCGTCGGTGAACTTCGGGTTGGTCGAGGCCGGGGTGATCTGAATGATGCCTTCGTCGGCATACACAGCAGAAGCCGGGATCGAAGAACCGGAGCAGAAGTGGCCTGCCACGAAGACAACGCCTTCACCGGCAAACTGGTTGGCCACGGCCACGGCCTGCTTCGGATCGCAAGCGTCGTCGCCCACTTCCAGCTTCAGCATCTCGCCGTTGACGCCGCCGGCGGCGTTGATGTCGGCAACGGCCTGTTCGGCGCCTGCTTTCATCTGCTGACCGAAGGATGCGTATTGGCCGGTCATCGGTCCTGCCGTCGCGATGGTGATATCGGCCAGAGCGGAGGACGACATCACAAGGCTCAGTGCAGCACCAGCCAAGAGTACCTTTTTCATGGTTGCTCCCTTAAATTAATACACCGGTTGAACAAGCGGCAGATCGGTCGGTGTTTGTCCTCCCTGCCAATATTACTGCGAGGTTTCCTCCTCGCTTGCGGCGCATCAAATCGCAAAATTCGGGCGATTGAAAGAGGATTTGCAGTATTTTTTCCTGCTGACTGCACGTTTGGTTACTGCCACGGCCTTCTGCCCCCGGACACGCCGAAACACCGCTTCGCCCCTCTGCGCGAACCGGAATGAAACATGCATGGATGGCCGGGCAGCCCGCTTCAGCTCAGCGATTTCTCCAGCCGAACGGCCCGCTGCGATCAAACAGGAAGCGGTACTGGCTCGCCATCTGGCCAGCGCGTACATAGCGCTTTGCAGCAAAAGCGATTCCCAGCAGGACGACCAGATCGATCAGGTAGTACTGGATGGTCAGTAGCGTCCCGCCATACAGCGAAAAATGGATGAAGCGCACTGCCGCGGTCAGCAGCACGATATAAAATCCCAGCACCCAGTTCGAGCCCCAGGATTGTGCCAGCGCCCGTCCGGTCATCCAGGCGGCGGCGCCGCCAAGGATCACGGTGACAAGAATGAACTCGAAAGCAGAGACTTCCCAAAGTAACGCGTTGGCGTTTGTATTTGCAGATTCCATCATGCCAATCCTAGTGTGCGCCGCCTTCGAGATAGGCCGCCCGGACCTCCTCGCGCTTCAGCAATTCCTGTCCGGTGCCGCTCATGGTGATCGCACCGTTCACCATCACATGGCCGCGATGCGCCAGCTTCAGGGCGTGAAATGCGTTCTGTTCGACCAGAAACACGGTCAATCCCTCATTGCGGTTCAGTTCGCCGATAATCTCGAAAATCTGCCGGACGATCAGCGGCGCCAGGCCCAGCGACGGTTCATCGAGCAACAGCAGTTTCGGCCGGCTCATCAGGGCGCGTCCGATAGCCAGCATCTGCTGCTCGCCGCCCGACAGCGTGCCGCCGCGTTGCACCTGCCGCTCCTTCAGGCGCGGAAACAGATCGAACACCCGCCGGACATCGTCGTCGAAATGCTTGTCATCGACGAGTTGGGCGCCCATCTGCAGGTTTTCCATCACCGTCATGCGCGGAAAGATCCGCCGCCCTTCGGGGGACTGTGCGATACCCAGACGCATGATCTCATGCGTCGGCATGCGGGTGATGTCGGTGCCGTCATAGACGATGCGGCCGGCACGGGCGCGCGGATTGCCGCATATCGTCATCATCAGGGTCGACTTGCCGGCCCCGTTGGCACCGATCAGCGTGACGATTTCACCAGGTTGCACATCGATATCGACGCCGCGCAACGCGACAATGTTGCCGTAATAGGTTTCCACGCCGGAAACCGACAGAAGCGGAGCCGTGTCAGCGGTCACTTGGCGCCTCCCTTGCCATTGGGGTCACGCGGGGACGTTTTCCTGTCTTCCCGCCGCGAGAATTCGGTGTCTTCCCCGGCGGCAAGCTGACGCGCCTGTCCCACCCAATCCTCGCGCGCAATGCGGCCGTCAAAGGCGAGATAGCTTTCCGCCTGTTTCACATCTTCAGCGGTCCATGCGGCAATCTGGTCGAAGTGAAAGATGCCGTGGGCGTTGAGCTTGTGCTCATTTACCGGACCAATGCCACTGATACGCGTCAGCTTGTCCGGGCGCCCGTCGCGCGCGGTGGAAAGAGCGCCAGCCATCGGCGTCTGCGCCGCATCGGCGGCAGGCCCATCCGCCGGCTCGCCGAGAGCCGCTGCACTGGCGGCCGCCGCAGGCGGGATCGGATCGAGTTCAGCCGACTTCGGCACAGGCCCGCTCTCGTCGCCGGTCACATCCGTCTGCGTTGTGCCAAGAGGCCTCTCCGGGCTGTCCTCGCCAGGAGCCTCCCCGACTGACTTGCCGGCCGCCAGCGCGGCATCCTCCTCGAGCACTTCCTCGACCTCTTCCTCATCTTCAACGCCGAGATAGGCGGCAATCACCTTCGGGTCGTTGCGGACGAATTCGGCATCGCCATCCGAGATCTTTTCGCCGTAGTCGAGCACCACGATGTGGTCGGATATTTGCATCACGACGCCCATGTCGTGCTCGATCAGCAGGATCGATGTGCCGTGCTTTTGCCGGATGAATTGCAACAGCTCGTTGAGTTCGGCGGATTCCCGCGGATTGAGACCGGCCGCCGGTTCGTCAAGGCACAGAAGATGCGGGTCGGTGCACATGGCGCGGGCGATCTCGAGCCGGCGCTGTGCGCCATAAGGCAGATCGCCGGCCGGGTCGTCGGCGCGGTCGATCAGTCGCACCTGTTCCATCCAGTAGACAGCCTTGTCGATCGATTCAGCCCGCGACTTCTTGTAGCCCGGCAAGCCGATCAGTCCGCCAATGGTGAAGTTCGAGGCCACCATCAGCGGATTGTGCTGCGCCACCAGAAGGTTCTCGAGCACCGTCATGCCGGCGAACAGGCGGATGTTCTGAAACGTTCGCGCCACCTTGGCACGCCGCGAGATCATGAAATCCGGCATGCGTTCGAGCAGGAAGACACCCGAGCCATCTTCATGGTGATGCTGTTCGCCCGAATTGGTCACCGAAGCGATCAGGCTTTCCGGAACGTTGCGGCCGTGCCGCATGACGATCCGGCCCTCGGTCGGCTTGTAAAACCCGGTCACGCAGTTGAAGACGGTCGTCTTGCCGGCGCCATTCGGACCAATCAGAGCCGTGATGTCACCGCGGCCGACATTGAAGGACAGGTCATTGACGGCGACAAGCCCGCCAAAGCGCATCGTCAGGTGTTCGACCGTCAATACGGGATCGTCATCCCACGACGAAAGGGTGCCGCCCTGCGCGGGCATGGATGTCACATCTGTCATCATCAATGCCCCTCACCTTGGGCGACCATGTCCGCGCCGATGGTCTTCTTCTCCTTGTAGACGGCCGAAGGCTCACGCGACGAGACGAGGCCGCGCGGCTTCCACACCATGATCAGAACCATCGCCAGGCCGAAAATCAGCATGCGATACTGGGTCGGGTCGAACCCGGTGCCGAAAACTGCCTGCAGGAAATCGAGATTGCGCAACAGTTCGATGCCGCCGATCATCGCCACCGAGGCGATAACGACGCCGATCTGCGAGCCCAGTCCGCCGAGCACGACGATCGCCAGGATGATTGCGGATTCAAGGAAGGTGAAGCTTTCCGGCGAGATGAACCCTTGCCGCGTGGCGAAGAAGGATCCGGCAAATCCGCCGAACATCGCACCCGTTGCAAAGGCGGTCAGCTTCGTGTTGGTGGTGTTGATCCCCAGCGAACGACAGGCAATCTCATCTTCGCGCAGGGCCTCCCAGGCCCGCCCGATCGGCATCTTGCGCAGTCGCATGGTGATGATGTTGGTCAGGATCGCCAGCACGAAAATGATATAATACAGGAAGATGAAGCGCTGAATGGAATCGTAATCCATCCCGAAAAAGTCCGCGAAACCGCCTTCGCCGCGCTTGAACTCGAGACCGAACAGGGTCGGTTTCGGAATACCGGAAATGCCATCCGGACCGCCGGTGAACTGGTACCAGTTCAACAGCACGACGCGGATGATCTCCCCGAACGCCAATGTGACAATCGCCAGATAATCCCCCCGCAGCCTCAGCACCGGAAACCCGAGAATGACGCCCCAGAAGGCGGCGAGAATGCCGGCCAGCGGCAAGGCGACCCAGAAGCCGATGAACTCGTAATGGGTCGACAGCAGCGCAAAGGAATAGGCGCCGACCGCGTAGAACGCGACATAGCCGAGATCGAGAAGGCCGGCGAGGCCGACAACGATATTCAAGCCCCAGCCCAGCATGATGTACGTCATGATCAGAATGGCTAGATCGATGAACTGCCGATCGCGCGCCGGAAAGAAGTAGGTGAAGAAGAAGGGCAGCACCAGCGCGAACACGAACAGTGCCCGTCCCAGCCATTTGCCGAGCCCGGGAACAGCGATCGATGACGCGGCTTTCTCATTGCCGCGAAAATGCGCAAACGCGGCGACCAGTCCGACAGCGGCAAGGCCGATCAGCACGCCGAAAATAACCGACCCGATCCGGTCACCCGGCGAGGAATTGATGACGAAGATTGCCGTCAGCGCCGCCACGAGGGCCGCCGAAACGGCGATTTTCAGACCGCGCGATTGCTCGTCAAGAATGAACACCTGGATCAGGAGGCGGCCGAAAAACACCACCAGGATCGAGACGATCCACAGCATCCAGCGGGTCGTGACGTCCAGCCCGCCGGGCGCGATCTCGGTGCGGATGGCGAAAAAGAAGAAACCCAGTACGGCCACCAGCAAGGCGGCAATCACTGAATCCTTCAAGGCTGCGGCGAGCGGGTGAGCGGATGATCCGGGGCGTCCGGTCGGCCGGTTCGGCGCAGCCAGACGCTCCTCGCGCTTCACCTGGGCGCCTTCCGGCCGATTGAGGTTTGCCGGTTGGTTATCGGTGCTTGTCATCAGACTTTCTCGACTTCAGGCTTTCCGAGCAGGCCCGAGGGCATGAAGATCAGAACGATCGCCAGAATGGAGAAGGCTGCGACGTCCTTGTACTCAACGGAGAAATAACCGGACCAGAAGGTTTCGATCAGACCGATCAGCAAGCCCCCCAGCATGGCCCCCGGCAATGAGCCGATGCCACCGAGAACCGCTGCCGTGAATGCCTTCACCCCGGCCAGGAAGCCGATGTAGAAATCGACGACGCCATAAAGCAGCAGGAACATCATGCCCGCCACCGCAGCCAGGGCGGCACCCATCACGAAAGTCAGCGAAATCGTCCGGTCGACATTGACGCCAAGCAGCGCCGCCATCTTCTGGTCCTGCTCACAGGAGCGCTGCGCCCGGCCGAGCGGCGTCTTGGCGATCAGCAGCGAGAAGCCGACCATCAGCACGAAAGTCAGGCCGATGATGATCATCTGCATGTAAGACAGCTGAACGGAAATCGCGCCTGTCACGGTGCTTCCTTCCATCAGCTGCACGCCACCGGAGATCTGCGGCGGCAGCGGCTTGACGCGCGCCCCTTGCGTGATCTGCACGAAGTTCTGCAGGACGATCGACATGCCGATGGCGGTGATCAGCGGCGCCAGCCGGAAGGAGCCGCGCAAAGGCCGGTAAGCCAGTCGCTCCACGGTCCACCCCCAGGCGGAGGTGAAGATCATCGACACGACCAGCACAAGCAGGAGGACGATCGGCAGAAAGGTGAAACCGAAAACGGTGGTCAGGATCAAAAACACCGCCAGGGCGATGAACGAGCCGACCATGAACACATCGCCATGCGCGAAGTTGATCATGCCGATGATGCCGTAGACCATCGTGTAGCCGATGGCGATCAACCCGTAGATCGAACCGAGAGTCAGCCCGTTGATGAGCTGCTGGATCAGGTATTCCATTAAAATGGTCCCCTGCTTTATGTTTTTTGTGCGGCCGTTTTCTGGTGGCCGCTTTCCCCGGTCGCCATCTTTCACAAGATTACGCCGGTCGCAAAGCAAAAATTCGGAATTTGGGGGGAATCCTCAGAAATTCCATAAATCGGGAAAAATTGACCGAGAATTCATCTGAAAACAGTAAGTAATGCCCGGATTTCCGGGCAAATTGGAAAAATTTCCCATCTCGTCAGGTGGCGAGATTCTGGCTTCTAGCCGCAGAGATCAGGCAACACGCCGCAGAAAGCCCTGTGGCGCGACGCTGATCTGCAATTTATGATCGATTTCCTCGTCAATGACGAAGTCCGGGTGCGTTTGCAGAAATGCATGCACGGCGGTTTTCGGATTGCTGCCGGCTCCCCACGGGCGGTTGCCGATCAACGCCTCCGGCAGATCATCGATAATCGTGTCGTAGACGATGATGTAGCTGCCCGGCGACACCAGCGGCGCGTAAGCCTCCAACTCGCCAAGCACATGATCGTGCGTATGGTTGGAATCGAGACAGACCAGGACCCGCTCTGAGCCGGCGGCGCGCGCTTTCACCTCATCGACAATCGCCGGATCGATACTCGAACCCTCGATCATGTCGATACGCGGTGCCATCGGGTGGCTTTCGATGGCATCGCGGTTGTGCGCGCGAATGTCGATGTCGATGCCGAGCACTTTTCGTTTCGGTGCCCGCGGATCAAGCGTTTCGCCGCGCTCGCTCGCCTCGCTGTAATCAAGCAGCGCCAGCATCGAGGCGGAAAACACCAGCGAGCCGCCATGAGCGATCCCCGTTTCGATGATCAGATCCGGGCGGATTGCATGGATCAACTCCTGCAGAGCCCAGGCATCGTTCGGATACTGGATCGCTGGCCGGCCGAGCCAGCGGAAGTTATAGGACCATTTGTGGGGGGCGACTTCCCGCGTCCAGATCCGCGACAGAGCCTGCAGATCGCGATCTCGTCCGAGCGAGGCGATGTTGTCCGCCACTTCGGCGCGAAAGGCGTCATCGGCTGTCATTGCTTTTCCTTCAGGCTCAGATGGTCCGTGCCGCAGATCAGTTCAGCCGCGATTCCAGCAGTTCGACCGGAAACAGCATGGCATCGACCATCCGGTAAAATTCGCCGGCGCTGCGTGTGTTGCCCATATCCATGTCGAAATACAGCATGTCGTCCGCGGCGCCAATGAAACGCGCCATTCCGGGCTGCCATTTATAGTGGGGCTGAAAGGTCTTGGCTGCTTTGCTGCCGCGCCACGCGGCAATCGCCTTGCTGTAGGTTTTCTTGCGCAAGGAAAATTCAGCACGGTCCGTGGAGGTTTCGACATCGCGCGCGCAGGCCTGGATGAAATTGTCCTCCCAGCCGGTCAGTTCGATCCCGTAGCGCTGCTTGAAGCGTTCAATCGTATGGCCGATGGAAGCGGCAAGCCCGAGGTCAGTTGGAAACGGAAAGTCGGCTGCCTTGAAATCTTCTGCAGGCTCGTTGCCGCCAGCCGCCGCGCGCTCCTGGCCGATTTTGCTCTCCCGCATGCCCATCGCGTTTGACGCATGGCAGGTTCCCATCACCGACAGGGGCCGCTCCCAGTAGACAAAGCCCTCGGCCAGCATCACCGTCTTGCAAATATTGTCGTAATCGACATTGCCCTGTTCGAAATACGTCCCGGAGAAAGCGTCGCGGATTCGCTCGATCAGGTCACGCTTCAACGCGCCGTGATAGATGCCGAACGGACAGGCCGGCCGGTCGGTGGCCTTGTCCCAGAAAAAGAGGCGCTTCATCATGTCCTGCGTCTTGTAGGTGCGCAGGTGGCTTGTCGTCGGAATGGTGCTGATCTCGCGTTCCGATCGCGCATCCGGCCATGTGTAGGGGGTACGGCCCCAGGAGATTGCGTCGACCTTCGGCACGACGCTTTCCGCCAGACGAATAACTTCACTCAGCTCGGGGTCGAGGTAGTCGTCATCGGCGATGACGGTGATCCATTCACCGCGCGAGGCGGGGATCAAACGCGACCAGTTTCCGCCCGTGCTCAGCGGCTGCGCAGCTGGCGCGATCAACCTGAACCGTGAATCGGTGTTGGCCTGCGCAAAGTCGGCCAACGGCGCTGCGTCATCGGAGTTGTCGGCCACGATCACCTCGAAATCTTCGCGTGGCGACTGCAGCATGTGACGCACCGCGTCGATGGCAAAGGCCTGTCGGTTGCGGGTCGGTATGCAGATCGACAGGCGCGTCATCGGACGAACGCTCTGGCACCGGAGAGAACGTCCCTCAGAGGCAGCATCGCATGCTCACCGAAGTGATAGAATGCGGCCGGGGTTTCGGCGGCGAGCTTGCGCTCGTTGAAATAGACCGTGCCCTGATGCAGCCCGCTGGCCTTGTTGATGACTTTGTCCGCGATGTAGGGCGCAGGCCGGAAATACTCGGCATAGCGGCCGTCGTGCCACTGCGCAAAACCGCGTCGGAAAGTGGCCACCTGCGCGGCATATTGCTCCTCGCTGCGGCTGTAGAGGCATTCGTTGGCTGCCGCCCTGGCGAAATTCTCTGCAAAACCTGTCATGTCCACATTGTAGGTGGTGCAGAACCACACGATCGTGTGCGCGATCGTCACGCTCAGTGACGCATTGCTTGCATCGAGAGGGAAGGGAAAGTCCGGATGCTCGACCGGGATGTTGTGGCGGCTTTCCGCGTTAAATGTGCGCAACCGTTGCGACATGACCGACTGCGATTGCACGCCAGCCGAGTTCGAAGCAGCGCAGGCGCCGAGCACCGAAAGCGCACGGTTTGAATGCACGATCTTGTTAGCTTCGAGGATTACCTTGCAGGCGCTGTCATAATCGACATTCGGATGTTCGAAATAGCGCCCCCCGAAACGGGCCTTGATGCGTTCCAGCACCGACCGGCGTACGGCGCCATGATAGACGCCGAAACTTACTGAAGGCCGCCGCAGTCCTTCCGACCACCGGAACAGGCGGTCGTGGAGATCGGCCTTGTCGACCACCAGCGTCCCGGACGTCACCGGCACGGAAGCCAGGGTCTGCATCGGACGGTTGTCCGGCCAGTTGAAATGCATCCGGTTCCAGCCAACAACATCGACATCGGGATGCAGTTTCTCGTAATACTGCAAGACCTGACTGAGGCGCGGATCGAGATAATCATCATCCCCGATAAAGCAGATCCACCGCCCGCGCGTCTCGGCAATCGTCCGTTCCCAGTTGTCGACCATCGACAGCACGCTGTTTTCAGGTGCCAGCCGCCGGAACCGCGCATCGGCGAGCGTGTTCTCGAAGAAATTATCGAGAACCGCGCCATCATCGGAGTTGTCCGCAACGACGACCTCGAAATCGGCCCCCTCGCAACCGGCAAGGGCACGCAAGGTCTCCATGCAGTAGCGCTGTCTATTGCGCGTCGGCACACAGATAGTCAGATTGATCATGCCGGGTTCCCGAAATCGTGTGCCCTGAACCTGTCAATTCAAGCTTGTGTCATCCTTGTGATGCGCGCGTCCTGGCTCTTGATCTTTTGCCCGGTGGGGCAGGGGAGCTACGCGGATCAGTGTCTATTCAGGCGTTGCGCTTGCTCTGCACGATGGCAAGGTCGAGGGCGGAGAGAAATGCCGATCTATCGCGTCGCGAGAAGGGCGCCGGACCGCCGACCTGTGCGCCCCCGGCACGCAGATCCGACATGATCGAGCGGGTGGCCACCGCCATGCCAATCGAATTTTGGGTGAACGCCTTGCCCTTCGGCGACAGCACCGAGCCGACGCCCTTGGCCAGACACCGTTCGGCAAGCAAGATGTCCGTGGTGACAACGATAGAGCGGTCATCGGCCAGTTCGACGATGCGATCATCGGCGGCATCGAAATTGCCCGGCACCACCTCGAGGCTGATCAGCGGGTCCTTCTCAAGCCGCAGATAGGCGTTGGCGACAAAGATGATCGCCAGGCCGTGGCGCAGCGCCACACGGATGGCTTCGTCTTTGACAGGACAGGCGTCGGCATCGACAAGAATACGGATTGGCTTGGCCATGCCTCGGTGTGTGCGACGCTGGCCACTTTGTCAATTGCCGGTCTCGCGGGCTGTGCTTGCGCCCGTCCCGAGCTTGCAATAGGTGTCAGCTTCACCGCCCGGGCGATAGCCGGGCCAAATTGTCTCGGCTGTTGTCGCTGACATCTCCTGGAGGTTCACATGTTCACTGTTGCACGTCGCCTGGCCTTGCACGGCCTCGCCGCTGTCTCGCTTGCTGCTGCCGCTGGATTTGCGGCCGGAACGCCGGCCCTCGCCGCAGACCAGATCAAAATCGGCATTCTTGCCTTCACATCGCATTCGCCCAGCATGATCGCCGAGGCCAAAGGCTACTTCGATGAGAACGACCTCGACGTCGAATTCGTCTCCTTCCAAGCCGCGCAACCGATGGCCGTTGCGATTGCTTCGGGCGACATCGATTTCGGCATGACGGCGATTTCCGCCGGTCTGATCAGCCTCGCAGACAAGGGAGCGGTCAAGATTATCGGCGGCGCCCTGCAGGAGAGTGACGACATTGACGGCCAGAAGATCCTTGCCTCGAAAGCTGCCTATGACGCCGGCCTGACCAGCCCGGAAAAGCTTGCTGGTCATAAATTCGGTGTGACGACACAAGGCTCCTCCTTCCACTACATGGCCCACAAGATCGCGGACAAGGCGGGTTTTGACCGAGCCGAGATCAAGATCACGCCGCTGCAGAAGGTGCCGGCCGTTATCGCTGCCTTGAAAACCGGTCAGATCGATGCCTGGTCGATCGTTCCCAATATCGCCGGTGCGCTGACCCGCGGAGAGGAGATCGTCGAGATCGGCAGTGTCGCCGATTATATCGAGAATTACCAGGTCACGACGGTCTTCACCTCGACGCGCCATGCCAGCGAAGATCAGGAGCTGGTCAAGCGTTTCCTCAAAGGCCTGTCGCGCGGCATCGCCGATTACAACGCGGCGTTCGTCGATGCTTCCCTCTCCGATGACGAGGTGGATGAAATTGTCGCCATCGTGCACCGCTATGTCTATGCGGATCAGCCGATCGAGAAGGCCGCGCCGCGCATCAAGGCGGGCGCCATGCGCATCAATGCGGATGCCCGGCTCAACATGCAAAGTGTCGAAGATCAGCTTGAGTGGTTCAAGTCGGAAAAGCTGGTGCCCGACAGCGTGACCGTGGATATGCTCGTCGACCCGAGCTTTGTTGAAACCTATTGATCCGATCGGTTGCCGCACGGCTGAACGATCCGTCATGCGAGCCGGCGGTCGCCGCCGGTTCCAGCGTCTCGCATGGAGAGCGACATGCAACTGATTGCCCGGTCCATCACGCACGCCTACGACACGGTTGAAGTTCTCAGCGATGTCTCGCTGACGATCGGCGACGCTGAAATCGTCTGTGTCGTCGGCCCGTCCGGCTGCGGCAAGTCGACCCTGCTGCGCTTGCTCGGCGGCCTCGAGCGGGCAACTTCAGGCTCTGTGCTGATCTCCGGGTCGCCGCCCGCGGACAGCCTCAATCCGCTGACCTACATCTTTCAGGATTTCGCCCTGCTTCCATGGCGCACTGTCGCGGGCAATGTCAGCCTGGTGCTGGAGGACCACGCCATGGCCGCGGGCCGCCGCGCCGCCATCATCGCCGATGTGCTGGCGCGCACCAAGCTCGCCGAATTTGCCGCGGCCTATCCGCGTCAGTTGTCCGGCGGCATGAAACAGCGGGTTGCCATCGCAAGAGCACTCGCCGTCAATCCCGCCGTCATGCTGATGGACGAGCCGCTTTCGGCGCTCGACAGCCAGACGCGCGAGCTGCTGATGGACGACCTGGTTGATCTGTGGACCGATGTCCGCTTCTCGGCGTGCTACATCACGCATAATCTGGCCGAGGCCGTGCGCCTCGGACACCGTATTGTCGTCATGTCGCGCCGCCCGGGGCGCATCCGTGATGTTGTGGAAATCGACATTCCCATCGCCGAGCGCGCCGGGCGCGGCAAGGAACTATCCGAAATTCAGGATCGGCTCTGGAACCTGATGCGCGAGGAGGCACGCGCCGCCGACCGGGAGATCACCGATGCCGCCTGAGATGATCCTGCCAAACAAACAAGACTTTGCTGCCGATCAGCCTGACACCGAGGGAGCGGCAGCTGCCGCACCGCTGCAACCCGTGCCCTTTCGCGGCGGCGGCTTTGTCGCGCGACCACGCCGCATCATCGCCCCGCTTCTGTTCATCGTTCTTATCGCGCTGTGGGAGATCGGTTCGCGCACCGGCGTGATCTCGCCCATTTCGCTGCCCGCTCCTTCAGAGGCGGCTGGTGCCCTGGCTGATCTGGTCACCACCGGCATGTTGTGGAAGCACCTGTCCGCCAGTCTTTTTCGCCTCTCGGCCGGTTGGACCTTGGGCACATTGCTCGGCGTCACACTCGGTCTGGCAATTGGCCTGTCCTCGACCGTGCGGGCCGGATTGGCGCCGCTGGTGGCGGCCCTGTTTCCGATCCCGAAGATCGCCTTGCTGCCCCTTTTTATCGTCTGGTTCGGCATCGGCGAAGGCTCGAAGGTCGCCACGATTCTGTTCGGCACATTTTTCCCGACTGTCATTGCCACCTATGCCGGTGTCGACAATGTCGACCGCAACCTGATCCGCATGGGCCAATCCTTCGGCTTGAGCTGGCGTTCGATCGTGCGCAAGATCATCGTGCCCGGCGCACTGCCGTCCATCCTGTCGGGGTTTCGCATTTCCGCCTCGATCGCCATCATATTGCTGGTCGCAGCCGAAATGATCGGCGCTGAATTCGGCATCGGAGCCTACATCCTGATGGCCGGAGCATTATACGCCATCGATCAGTTGATCGCCGGCGTCGCGCTGTTGTCCGTGCTGGGCCTGACCGTCGCCTGGCTGATCGGACGCACCGAGAAATGGCTGCTTGCCTGGCGCGCGTGATGGCTTTTTGGCCGGGCCCGGTCTGCTGATCTTGCTCACGCAATTCACCGCAAACGAAAAACGCCGGACCCAAGGGCCCGGCGCTTCTCTGTAAAATGTTCTGCTCTTAGTTGTAAGGAGCAGCCATCTCACAACGCTGACGCACGCGATCGGAGAACAACGCATTGTCCTTCTCCCACTCGGCGCAGGAAGTGCGGAAAGCGGTCTGCTCTTCTTCGGTGGCTTCGGCCCACATGGCGGCGAAGTCATCATCGGAACGCATCATCTTGTTGTCGGCATCGTACATCAGGCGATACACGCCCGGATCGACTTCAACAGCGTTTTCTTCCCAGTAGGTCGTCGTATCGAGCGCACCCGAGCTGTCGGCCAGGGCCGGAGCAACGGCTGAAAGGGCGAACGCGGAAGCGGCGGCGATTTTGATAAGAGTGTTCATGTCTGATCCTTTGGTTTCTACTTGTTTGTAAGGGATCGGGTTCGTCCCGACCTCGTGTTTTTGCATTCGACAAGCGGAAAACGGGCGGCCCCGCTTAAAGTTCCAGACCAGCCGGTAAATTGCCAAAATAAGTGCGATTTGCAGGAAGAGAGACGCGACGATGCCCGGTGTCCCACTGGACACCGAGTACCTCGTCGAGGGTAGACAAGGGGGCGAAGAGACTTCTTTATATAAGGGGGCAGCCACTGAGGGGAGCGCCCGCCTGAATTGGAGCGCCGAACGTAGCGCGTTCAGGCCGCGGTGGTGCGCAAGATCATGGCTTCAACAAAATCCTGAAAATCGAGCCCGTCGACAATCGACGCCGACCAGGTCCCAAACATCCGTTCTTCAATCTCGATCATCGCAATCACGATCACCCCAGTATGCCGCTGGTCAGCGCGGATCTCACTCATCAGGGCGTCAAGATCGGCTTTCTCCCCTTCGAGCACTTCTGCAAAGTTGATGCCGTTGAAGCGTAAGGATCCCGTGATGCCGGCCTTGCCATAGCGCTGTGCGGCCTTGTCGGCCAGCGCTGTGACATCGGACTTGTGGAAATCGGGGACGGCAGTGCTGACATAGAACAGTCGGTACAAGGACATGAACCTCTTTGGCTGAAGGATTGCCGGGATGACGTAGGGTCATCTGATAAGCGCACCTACTGCCGAACCGCTGCTCACGGCTATTAAAAAAGACATGCGTAATACAACTTATTCGCCGTCTCGCGGCCTTGTCTGACAAAGCTGGTTGAGGCCCGCGGAGCAATAATTCGCAACCCGGCGCGGAACGAATGGTCGCGCCCTACGTTGCTCAATGGCGAAACGAAAAGGACCGGCTCGGCCCTCTGCTCTGCAAAACGGAATGCCAAGCCGGTCAGTATATCGATCAGACATACAAGGAGAAGATATCATGTTGCGCACCCTTTTGACTACCACTGCAATGGTCGCCGTCCTTCAGACCGGCGCCTGGGCGCAGGATACAGAGACAAAGAAGCCCCTGAACGAAGCTTCCGAGATCGAACAGTCGGCTGATGTCAACGCCAACGCGTCTGCTGATGTCGATGCGAATGCTGAGATGAAAGCAGACGCTGCAACCGAAGCTGATGCCGAGATGAAGGCAGATGCCGAGATGAAGACGGCTGTGGATGAAGAAACGGCTGCTTCGACCCAGGGCAATGCCGGAGGCATCGACGGTTACTACACCGCCACCAGCGGCGAAATTCTCGCCAACAAGCTGATCGGCAAGACCGTGTACAACGGCATGGGTGAAGATGCCGAATCCATCGGCGACATCAACGATCTTGTGCTCGCTCAGGACGGCCAGACCGAAGCCGTGATCATCGGCGTCGGCGGGTTCCTCGGCATCGGCGAGAAGAACGTTGCCGTTGAGTTCGACCGCATCTCCTGGACCGGCGAGCAGGGCGACGAGCGCATCGTCGTGGAAGCCTCTAAGGAACAGCTGGAATCGGCCCCGACCTTCGACACCGCCGCGATGACCACCGTGGATGAAACCCGCGAAGTTGCTGAGCGCTCGGACGATGCCGTCGGCACGATGGCCACTGACGGTGTCGCCGAAACCACGGCAGTTGCTCCGGCAACCGCTACCGATCCGGCAGTCGGCGAACCGGCTGAAACTGCCGCCGTCGAGAAGACCGACCGCGAAACGACCACCGGCGCCATCAATCCGGATGACCGGATGGTGGATCGCGAAAGCATGCAGCCGGTTGATGTCTCGCAGGTTTCGGCTGACGAACTCCTCGGTGCCTGGGTCTACAACAGTGAGAACGAGTCCATCGGTGAAGTCAACGATGTGATCCTTTCGGATGAAGGCCAGGTTGAAGCCTTCGTTCTGGATATCGGCGGCTTCCTCGGCATCGGCGAAAAGCAGGTTGCTGTCAGCTCGCAGGATATCGATTTCCGCAAGGACGATGGTGATGATCTGATGATCTTCACCCCGTTCACCCAGGACCAGCTGGAACAGCAGCAGGCCTACGATGAAGAGACCTACCGGAATGACCGGGAAAATGGTGCTCTGCGCGCCACCCGCTCGTAAGGCACTCGTCTCATAGTCTGTTACAGAACTGAATCTGGAAGCCGGTCCTTCGGGGCCGGCTTTTCTATTTGGAACTTTGCGGGCGCAGGCGCGTTACCTGAACGATCGCATCACGAAATATTTTAAAGGAGATACACATGGCACGCGCAACAGCGGCACGGACAAAGGCAGACGTTTCAGGCGCGTCCGACCGGCCAGGCGCTACCGGTGACATCGGAGCGGATGTCGAAGCGCAGATCTCTCATCTGAAGGGTGAGATGGCGAAGCTGGCTGAAGCTGTGTCCAACGCCGGCTCGGTGATCGCGACCGATGTCAAGGGCAATGCCCGGGTGCGTTCGCGCCAGTTGCGCCAGACCTCGCAGGAAACCCTCGCGGATTTGCGGGAGCAACTCGACGAAATAGAGCGGCAGGTATCCGGCCACGTGCGCGAACGCCCCCTGGCGTCGATTGCCGCAGCTGCCGGGGTCGGTTTTCTGATCGCCCTTCTGACCCGTCGCTGACGGCCGCTCGATGCGGGGCAATGTCGCCATTTCCATGGTTCTCGGCTTGTTCAGCGGAGAGGCCGGTTTCTGGGCCAGCCGCCTGAAACGCAAGCTGCTTTTCCTGTCGATAGCCGGGTTTCTGCTGGTCACGGCCTGGGCCGTCGGCGTGGTGGCCGTCGTGATAGCGATTGCCGCTGAAACGGACCCGCTCACTGCAACGATGCTGGTGGCCGCCGTATTGGCGGCCACGGCATTGATGCTGATTGCCGTGATGATGATCATCGATCGTCGTGCCTTGCGGAAGGCGCGCCTGCGCCAGTCAAAGCGTTCGCTGTATGCCACGACAGCCGCCCTGACCCTGCCGGCGATCGTGCGCTCCAAGCCGCTCCTTTCCGTGGCCCTGGTGGCGGGGGGCGGATTGCTTCTGGCCAAAGCGTTGGGCGTCGGCGGTTTCCTGTCCGGCGATGTCGAGGACGAAGAATGATCGCGGGCTTACCCGGGGGCCTGACGCAGGCCTGAAACCTGATCTCGCGGTCATCTCGCGCACGAGAACACCGAAAGACGAGGAGCCCCGTTACCGATAGGCGGAGAGATGCGCGCGCACCTGCGCCAGATCCTCCTCGTGGTGACCGGCGTCCTCGAGCGTCTTCATCAACAATTTTTCGTGCACCTGGACCAGGGCGCGCGTCTCTTCGGTCCCGACATTGGCCAGGCGCTCCAGTGCTTGCGCCACGGAAATTGCCATCATCACATTATTGCGCGAGGCGCGCCGCAGCGGATGGAACGCCGTGTCGAGCATCGACTGCAGCGACAGGCCGGGAACCACGAGGCGCAGCTTGCCCTCGTCATCGCAGCGACGATAGGTCGGCAGACCTTGCCGTGCCGGTTCCGAAAGGGCGGAGGTGATGCTGTCCAGGCAAGCGCGAGCGGTATAGGTGTCATTAATGCCGGGCGACAGCGCCCGCAGCGCGATCTCGATCAGCAGATTGATCGAGAATTCGATATTGCGTGCATCCGAGCGCGATTGTTCGATGGTGACCAGCGCCAGCAATTTTGCTGCAATGTCCTCGTCGACCTCCTTGTTCAAAAGCAGAAGCTGTTCGCCGCGCAGCAGATAGAATCCTGCTGGCTGGGCCAGTCGCACGGCGAGGTCCTGCTCGGTGGCGAGGCTGATGGCGGCGTTCTCATCGATGTGTCCGACATAGCCCGTTGTCTCGGACCGGATCGCGTAGTGATAATCATGCTCATCTTCGCCGGAATAGCGATCGGCATCCTGTTTCATCAAGACGCGGATACTCTTCGCCATCTTGCGTGAGATCGCGGCAATCTCGTCATCGATGGTCACGGATGTCGAGACATGACGTACGAAATAGATCAATTGCAGAACCGACAGAATGGCCAGGAAGCCGGCGATCGAGATCGTGAATTTTGGCAGAAAGTCCTGGCGGATCATCATGATCGTCACGAGGCTGTAGAGAAAGGTGCCCCCGAGGATGCCTGCTGTCACCTGGTTGACCGGTTCAGTCGTGAAGCGCCGCAGCAGTCGCGGACCGATATTGCCGGCCGCCAGGGTGAAGACCACCAGGACCAGGGAGTAGGTCAAGCTCAATGCCGTCACAGCCCCGGTCGCCACTGCCGCCAACAAGGTATGCGCGCTTTGCGGATCGATCTGCAACACGAAGGGGCTCATGAACCCCTCGGCAAAATTCGAATCGATATAGTAAAGCGGCACGGGCAGCGCGGCGATGCCAAGCGCGATCAGCGAAGGCACTGTCAGCAGCATGAAGATCGATTGCGGGACGCTTTTCAGCCCTTCTCGCATGCTCATAAATGGGCTTCTCCTGGAAGGATGACCGGCAATTCGCCGGGATGAATGCGCAAGGTCACGGGATCCTTGATATCGACCAGTTCACCGTCGATCACCGTGTGCACCCGCTTGCGGCGCGTAAAAGTCAGGACCACCTCCCGTCCGCGCTTTTCGATGATGTCCGGATTGTTGCGCCAGGTTCCGAGCGTGATGTCGGCAAGCATCTTAGCGTTTGCCGCCACCGTCGCCGGCCGCGCATAGTAGATCCCCAGCTCTCCGGACAGCACCGCGTCCGCGTAGGGCAGGTGGCCTTCGCCGTAAGGATTGTTGGACACGGACAACGAACTGACACGCTCCCTATGCTGCACGCCATCGATGTTGATGTGAACTTCGAGGCTGGGGGGACGGCGGATCGTGTCCAGCGCGGCGACCACCGACGCCTTGATCTTGCCGAGCCGGGTCTCATAGGGCTGCTGATTTCGCTCCTCGATCATGCGGCGATGAAAACCGACGGCGAACTGGTGCAGGTAGGGCCGACCATTGGCCGTGGCGATGTCGCTGGCTCCCACTGTTCCGGCCGCCAGCGCCGCGACAGCCGCGTCAAGATCCAGCGGCATGCCCAGTGCCCGTGCGTACAGATTCATCGTGCCGGCCGGCAGGATGCCGAGGGGTTTCTGCGCCTTCCATGCCAAACCGGCCGCTGCTGAAATCGTACCGTCGCCTCCCCCGGCGACCACGGCCTCGATCTCAGTATTGTCAAAGGCATCGCTGAGCGCTTGCATGAGATCTTCGCCAGCGACAGCCCGGCAGTCCACCTCATGGCCGTGCGCGACAAAACGCGCCTCGATATCCGTGGTGAGTGCCTCCATATCGAGGCTTTTCAGGGTTCCCCCATCCTTGTTCAGTATCACGCAGACACGCATGGGGAAGCCTCATTGGCGCTTAAAGAAATGGACGTTCGATCTCCGGTAGACCTTCCCATCCCGAAAGCTCCATCAGCCGTGCCTCATCGAGAATTTCGTAACCACGCTCGCCCCAGCGAACCAGCTTCCGGTCCGCGAGCTTGCGGAGTGTCTTATTGGTATGCACGATCGAAAGGCCGAGCGTATCGGCCACGTGCTGTTGGGTGATCGGCATCGTCATCCGGCCATCTCCGACCATTCCCGCGTTCTTGCCGCGCTGATACAAAAAGGCCAGAAGATAGGCGGCCCGCTCGAGCGCTGAGCGGCGCCCGACACTTAAAAGATTCTCATCGAGGATTCGTTCCTCCTGAGCCGCCAGCCATGTGATATCGAAAGCCAGCGTCGGATGCTGCGTGTAGATTTCCGCCAGCCGGCGCCGCTCGAAGACGCAGAGGCGGACGGCGGAAAGCGCTTCCACAGTGTGCTGCATTTCATCGAACATGCTGCCCTGCAGGCCGAGCAGATCTCCGGGCACCATGAAGTTCATGATCTGCCGTCGCCCGTCGGGCAAGGTCTTGGAGCGAAACGCCCACCCCGACTGGATCGTGAAGAGGTTGGCGTTGCGGAAGCCTTCGGTGAGAATACTTGTTCCGGCCGCGACATTCAGCTCGCCGGATTTGAAGTCGCTCATGAAAGCCAGTTGATCTGGATTGAAATCGCGGAAATATTCCGAATGCCGCAGCGGACAGGCCCGGCATTTGGTTGTTGGCAGGCTTTTTTCCATGTCATCTCCCCGCCATGACCCGGCGACACCTCAGCCTCCTTCATAGCGGGGTATTGCGTGGCTTCCCATAAAAATATGCTGAACCGCCCGCGAACAGGCGGCCAGTTTTTAGAAAACGGATCCGGACCCTGCAATCAGACGAAAGAGCGCAGGGTCGAAGACGCGGACGATTTATCAGGACCGAAATCCATTTCACCGTCGATTTGCATGATCTCCAAAAGGCGGGAGCGTGCCCGGCTGACGCGGCTCTTGATCGTTCCGACGCGACAGCCGCAGATTTCGGCCACTTCCTCATAGGCAAACCCGGAGGCGCCGACGAGCAGTAGCGCCTCGCGCTGGTCCTCGGGGAGCTGGGTCAATGCCTTGGCGAAGTCTTTCAGGTCGAGCGAGCCGTACTGACCGGGATGCACAGCCATCCGCTCGGTAAACAGGCCGTCGCTGTCCTGCACCTCGCGGCCCTTCTTGCGGGCCTGGCTGTAAAACTCGTTGCGAAGAATGGTAAACACCCAAGCCTTGATGTTGGTGCCCATCTCGAAGCGATCCTGGGCTCCCCATGCTTTCAAGATCGCGTCCTGAACCAGATCGTCGGCGCGATCGGAATTGCCGCACAGCGACACGGCGAAAGCGCGAAGGTTGGGTAAGACCGACAACAATTCGCGTTTGAACGGATCTGATGCTTCACTCATCGGCATGTTTCGCAGCAGGCGCGCCGTTCTTTTCGGCGGCATCAAGCTTTTCCAGCAAGCTCAAAAAACGGTCGGGGATACCTTCTTCCTCGACCGCAGAATACAGCTCCTTGAGCTTCTTGCTGATTATCCGATTCGGGTCATTCTGCCCGTTAAGGCGTTCCTTGCTTTTCCCGGCATGCTCATGCGGCATATTGCTCACTCTTTGGTCATCCATTCACGACGAAATGCGTCTGGCAAAAAAAAGTTCCCGATCAATGGAGCTTTTTTTCGCCTGATTGGTTATCACCTTGGACAACCATATGCCACCATCAAGGAGTCAATTGATGTCAATAGCCGCGCGCATTGCGCCTCATATTCCCTACCTCCGTCGTTTTGCACGGTCGGTAACGGGGTCCCAAACATCCGGTGACGCATACGTTGCCGCCGTCCTTGAGGCCTTGATCGCAGATATCTCCATCTTTCCTGACGCCTCTAACGATCGCTTGTCATTGTATAAACTTTTCGTCGCTTTGTTTGGTTCCATCACCATCGACGTCGGAGAAGCGGTTTCTCCCTACGCTTGGGAAAAGCGCGCCGCGCAGAATCTGATGCATCTTGCGCCCCGCCCGCGTCAGGCTTTTCTGCTGGTCGCCGTCGAAGGATTCAGTGAAGAGCAGGTGTGCGAGATTCTTGACACCACGATGCAGGAAACAGCGGATCTGCTCAATGAAGCCTCTCGCGAGATTTCCGACCAGGTGGCCACGGACATTCTCATCATTGAGGATGAACCGCTGATTGCCATGGATATCGAGGACATGGTGCAGTCGCTCGGGCACAAAGTGACCGGAATTGCCCGTACGCATTCCGAAGCGTTGAAACTGTTCGAAACAACCAAGCCGAAAATGGTCCTGGCTGACATTCAGCTCGCTGATGGCAGCTCGGGCATCGACGCGGTCAACGACATTCTCAAGACCGCCGATGTTCCGGTGATTTTCATCACGGCCTTTCCTGAGCGGCTTCTCACGGGCGACCGCCCGGAGCCAGCGTTCCTCGTGACCAAACCCTTCAACCCGGAGATGGTCAAGGCGCTGATTTCGCAGGCGCTGTTTTTCGAGCGCTCGGACGCGGAGGCGGCGTAAGGGACACTTGCACAGCGGCGTGAGCGGAACCATTGGGTGCCAAGGCCGTTTGTCTCTCATCAACAGGCAGGGAGAGTTCAAATGTTGTATTATGCCCTTGTTTTTCTTGTGGTCGCTATCATCGCAGGCGTGTTGGGCTTTGGAGGGATTGCCGGTGCTTCAGCCGGCATAGCGCAGATCCTCTTTTTCGTGTTTCTGGCCTTGCTGGTCATCTCTCTGGTGGCAAACATCTTCCGTCGCGCTTGAGCCCGAGCGCCCCTCGCTAAAACGGCAGGCGGTTCGCTTTGAGCCGCCTGCCAAGCTGCAGTTTGAACAGTAGACCTGTAAAGGGATTCCATGCCAGCCAGGCTGTCGAGCCAGACCCGGGGGGCGGTTGCGCCGTTATTGTTCATGGCCCTCAACAATGCCCAGGTGGGGGTTGTCGTGAAGGCCGAGGACGGAAGCTATCTGTATGCCTCCGGTCTGCCTGAGTATTTTCCGTCCATCGACCTGAGCGAGGCGAGCGACGAAAGTCTGTTTGCGGACGACTGGCTGAAGCTGATGCAGGAGGGACAGCGGCAGGTCCTTGCCACCGGCAAGCGCTCGGTCGTCGAACTGGTGCGCACCACCAATTCGCAATATTGCGCCTGCGAATGCACCATTGAGCGCTACGAGGCCGACGGTCTGGCGCCTGCCATTCTCATCACATTTGTCGACCTGACGCCGGAGCGCAAGCGCGAAGACGCCCTCAAGGCTCTGTTGCGCGAGGTCAGCCACCGATCGAAAAATCTTCTCGCGATCGTCCAGAGCATTGCGGCCCAGACGGCGCGGACCAGCGAGGGGCTGGACTTCTTCCTCACCAAATTCCGCGGTCGCTTGGCAGCGCTGTCTTCGGCTCAAGATCTGGTAACCGAATCAAATTGGCGCGGCGCTCAGTTCAAGAGTCTCGCCCAGCACCAGTTCATGCGCTACATCGAAAAGGGAGATCGCCGGGTGTCGATCACTGGCGAGGATGTCCTGCTGTCGCCCAATGGCGCGACGCATGTCGGCTTGGCGCTGCATGAGCTGATCACCAATTCGGTCGCGTTCGGCGCACTTTCAAACAAGGCTGGCACCCTCGCGCTCGACTGCAAGCGCTTGGAGGATGGCCGCTATGTCATAAGTTGGGAGGAGCGGACCGGTTTGGCAAAAACGCCTCTTGCAAAGGAAGAGACCGACGTCGCCAGTCGCAAACAGTTCGGCAGCACTGTGCTCGAGCGAGTTGTGCCCTCAGCGCTTGAGGGAGATGCCGACTACGACATCGAGCCGCACTTCGTTTCCTACCAGTTGGAATTCCGCGTCGCAGATTATTAGGTGCACGTGCCGATCGCCGCTCCCACGGGGCACAATCCCCCTCGAGTTCACGATTGCTTCCGCCCCGCTTTTGAGATGCGGCGCATGAAGGTTAGGCTGCGTGTGAATACGGGTGCTGAAAAAATAAGGGCCCGGCGATGGTTGGGGGGACCAAGGCCGGGCCATTTCCAGCGGGGTGGGCTGGAAGCAACTGCCGCGGGGTGGGGGACGGGGTCTCGGCAGTTGAGAGTTAAATGCACGTGTCTGCGGAAGGTTCCAAAAAAAAATTGATTAGTGGCGGGCCACCCAATCATCGATTTCGCGATCGGCTTCATCCTTCGATTTGCCGTAGCGCTCCTGGATCTTTCCGGAGAGTTCCTGGCGCTTGCCCTGGATGTTGTCCATGTCGTCATCGGTGAGCTTGCCCCACTGCTGCCTGACATTGCCCTTGAATTGCTCCCAATTGCCTTCGATGCGGTCCCAGTTCATGATCGTCTCCTTAGATTTTGCGTCGTTTGATGCACTAGCCCAGCGGTTCGGGAGGGCCGGTGGTTGAACGCGTTTGAGCGGGGAGAGTTCCGCATCACTTAGCTGTCAGTTGCGCAACAGCCCTGGCCTGACCGCGGCACCTGGTGGCAGGAACCAAACCGATCCGCCCGCGTTTGCCTCGCAAAGGATTACCTGCATGCGCTACGAGAGATTGCGGCCACCGATCGTGCGCCTGCCCCCGAAAACGGGTCTGGACAAGATCCTCAGTCAGACCGCAACCATTTCCCTGATTCTGCTCGGCCTGCTCGGTCTGAATGCACTTCTGTATTTCGGCGAGGCGGTCCTGTCGCCTGTGGCTCTGGCTCTCGTGGTCGGCCTGATGTTCGGGCCGTTTGCTGATCGGCTGGAGCGACTAGGCCTGCCGCCTCCGCTTTCTGCGGCCGTCGTGGTCCTGACCTTCCTCATCTTGCTGATGTTCTTCATCACGGGCTTTGCCGTTCCTCTGAGCGATTGGGTCAATCGCCTGCCGCTGATCTGGCAGCGGGTCCAGAGCATCATTGCCGACTGGCAGGGCGTCATGGATTCGGTCAGTTCACTCGGGGCGCAGCTCAAGGACCTAACTGGTGCCGAAACGAAAATGGAGGTGACCGTCGATGACACGAATGCGGCGGCGGAAATTGCCTTTCTTGCGCCCGGAATCATCGGTGGAGTGCTGATATTTCTCGCCAGTCTCTATTTCTATCTGTCTTCCCGGCACGCCATCCGCGCCGCTGTCCTGCGGCTGTGCATGACGCGTCGGCTGCGCTGGCGCATGGCCCATATATTTCGCGACGCAGAGACCCTGGTGTCGCGCTATCTCATCTCCATCACCATCATCAATGTGGGCTTGGGAGTACTTGTTTCGATGGCGATGTTTGCCCTCGGAGTGCCCTCGCCGTTCTTGTGGGGACTGCTCGCCGCGAGCCTGAATTACATTATCTATATCGGACCCGCATTGATGGCGTTGATCCTGCTGGCCGTCGGGTTGGCGACCTATTCGACAATGCCCGCAATGTTTTACCCGATGCTGACCTATCTGCTCCTCAACTTTGTTGAAGCCCAATTCATCACGCCCAGCGTGTTGGGGCGACAGCTGACCATCTCACCGTTCATCGTTTTTCTCACGGTTATCTACTGGCTGTGGATGTGGGGGCCCATTGGCGGCTTCGTCGCCGTCCCCTTGCTGCTGGTGGTCGCCGTGACGATCAATCACATCCTGCCGCTCATGCCCTTATCCGGAGTGGAAGGCGCAGCGCCCAAACCAAAACGATCGTTCAAATTGAGGCGCTAAGGCCGGATCGGGCGCGGCGTCTCAGTCCCGCCGGATAAGCCCGCGTTGAGAGGGCTCGGCATCCGCCTCCTCGGCTTCTTGAACCGTGTACAGCTTGTCATTGCGGAACGCGCTGGCGAAATCAGTGGTCGTGCCATCACCGGGCTTGGCGCTGATGTCGAGAAAATCCGTCTCGGCCTCCGCGGCGACGATGCGGGCATCGGCCGGAGAGTGGGCACAGACGCTGACCGTGCCGTGATTTGCAGCGTTATCCCAATTCGGATCATCCGGCGCGGCGATCGGCACAAGATGAAAGATGCGCAATGGCTGGGTGCCTGAGGCGGCGTGGTCGTTCGGGGCGCCGCTGGTCGTCCCTGCATGTGTGGCGCCGGCATCTGCTGATTTCGGCACGTCAGTCAGTTCGCCCACCTCGTGTTGAGCGGCAGTGGATTCCGGTGCCGGACTGCCGAGGGGACCGGGCCTTGGGTTGGCCGTGTCGGAGGCAATGCTCATGATCCTCTCCTTCTGTCGATGCTTCGGGGATCGTTCTGCAAAACGCCGCATGCCGGCGAAAGTTGCCGGCAACGCTCGGAACGAAGCGCGATGCCCGGCGTTGCAGCCTTGAAACCTGTGTGATGCAATTGCCGCCAAGGAGATCCGCATGGCCCGCTGGTGCCTGATCGCGCTCCTGCCTTTGCTTCTGCTAGCATGTGACCTTCCACGCGATAGCGAAGGCACGACACAGGCGGTGCGCGGCAACCTTCTGAAAGTCGGTGTGCTGGCAGACCCCCTGGACACAACCGATCGCACGGCAGCCGAGCAGGTCGCCGCTGTACTGCAAGCGCGCATCGAATACCACCGCGGCGATCCGCACCACCTGGTCGAGCAATTGCGGCAAGGCGAGATTCAGTTGCTGCTGGGCGATATTTCGGTGGACACCGTGTTTAAGAAGCACGCCGGCACCACCAATCCGATCGGCCATGTCACGCTCGGCTCCGATCGCATCGAACGCGTCATGCTGATCCGCAAGGGGGAGAACCGCTTTCTGCTCGAAATCAATCGCGCCATCCGCGATCTCACGAAAAAGGCGCAGCTATGAGCAATTATCCGCCGCTGCCACAGGATCTGGAAGAAAAGCTGCGGCGCGCCCGCCGTCTAGAATGGTGGACGCTGATCTGGATGGTCAGCATCGTAGTCCTCATCTATCTGGTCATGGGCAACAGTCAGGCGATGAAATCAGCCTGGATCGAGGACATGCTCAGCCTCATTCCTCCCATTCTGTTCCTCGTCACCGCGCGAATTGAACGCGTCCCGCCGAACCGGAAATATCCATACGTTCTGCATCGGGCCGGGACTCTGGCCTTTGCCCTGGCGGCCGCGGCCTTGTCCGTGATGGGCGGTTATCTGGTTTATGACGCCGCCTCTGTCTTGTTGCGGCAGGAACACCCGACGATCGGCTCGATGCAGCTGTTCGGCACACAGGTCTGGATGGGATGGCTGATGATGGCGGCCCTCGTTTACTCGGTCGTTCCGCCTGTGGTGCTGGGGCGCAGGAAAGCCAAGCTCGCCCGACCGCTGCAGGACAAGGTCCTGCACGCCGACGCCCAGATGAATGCTGCCGACTGGAAGACCGGGCTTGCCGGCATTCTTGGATTGACCGGCATCGCCTTTGGACTGTGGTGGGCCGACGCAGTCGCCGCGGGTCTGATCGGTTTTGATATTCTCAAGGACGGGCTCAAGAGTCTGCGCACCTCGGTCGCAGAACTCCTCGATGGCGCCCCGCGACAGCTTGACAACAATGCCAACCAGCAGGTCGTCGATCAGCTGAACCAGCGCATTGCGGAGGATCGCCATCTGCCGGCTGGCGCAGTCGAGGTAAAAATACGCGAAGCGGGGCGCTACCTGCATGTGGTCCTCGGCTCCGACACGGCCCTTCGCCCCGACCCGGCCGAGGCGGAGCGTCTTTTCGGCCCACACGCCTGGCGCGTTGTCACATTGGCGGGCAGTCTCGAAGCGGAGGACCGCAGGCCGCTGGCCGAAAGCGAGGCCGATCCTTCGACGTCCAGGCGAACGCCACATAACCCATCACCGCCTCTTGGCGACGGCCCTGAAAAGTAAACCGGAAAGACCGGCCACAGGCCGCAGGGATCCGTATTGCGGAACCGGACGCACGAGCCCTGAATTTTCCGCCGCGACCGGAACCTCGTCAGCGTCAAACACGTTGTTCTGGTCAGGCCGGCGACCACCGCCGCAGGAGATCGAGAATGACTGCCAGCAAAGACATAACCAAATCTTTTCAGAGTTTTATCGAGAATTCGGATTTCCCCTGTGTCGGCGCAAAATCCGCTTTGGCGCGTGATGCGCTGAGCATGTTCACTGCCTCCGACATCGACAGTCCGGCCGATGATGTCGACATTCACCGCGCCCTTGCGGCCTTTTCGCGCGAACTGGATCCCCAGAGCCCGATAGTGCGCTCCTTTGTGGTTATCTTCGAGGGGCCCGAGACTCTCGATGAAGAGGCTTTCGAGAAGGCGCTGTGGAACCGGTTGCAGTGCCTGCATAATCTTGACGTGGTGACTGGCCAGCCGTGGCATGACGCCGTCGACCGGGACCCGGCCTCACCGCATTTTTCGCTGAGCGTCGGCGGTGAGCCTTTCTTCGTCATTGGTCTGCATCCGCATGCCTCGCGCCCCGCCCGCCGCTTTCACAAACCGGCCCTGGTGTTCAATTCCCATCTGCAGTTTGAAAAGCTGCGCGCCGATGGGCGCTACGACAAGATGAAGTCGATCATCCGGCAACGCGACGCTGCCCTGGCCGGCAGCGTCAACCCGATGCTGAGCGATCATGGGCGCGCCTCGGAGGCGCGACAGTACAGCGGCCGCGTGGTTGACTCGGACTGGAGATGCCCCTTCGCCCAAAAGGAAATCGCCTGACATGACCACGCGCATCCCACCGCGCAGCGGTACGGCGTTCGAGCTCAAGAGCGGTCAATTGCTGAGTGTCATCGACCCCGAAGGCGAACAGGTGTCGGACATGCTGGCCTACAATCTGGCCGACCGGCGCGAGCACCTGTCTTCCGGCCGATCGATCGACTATGCCTCGCGTCTTTTTCTGAGCACAAATGACATTCTGTATTCCAACCGCTCGCGCCCGATGCTGACCATTGTCGAGGACGAGGTTGGGCGGCACGATTTCACCCTGACGCCCTGCTCACATGACACCTTTCGCATCATCTATGGGGACAGCGATCCCCATCATGGCTGCCAGGGCAATCTGGAAAAGGCTCTGGCGCCCTATGGCATCGGCCCGGACGACATCCCCACAGCGTTTAACATTTTCATGCATGTTTCTGTCGATGGCGACACCGGCGAGATCGCCGTTCTGCCGCCAAAGAGCAAGCCCGGGCAGAAAACCGTCTTCCGCGCCGAGATGGACCTCATCATCGCCCTGACCGCCTGTTCGGCCGGACAGTCCAACAATTTTCGCTATAAGCCGATCGAGTATCAGGTCAGCGAAGCTGGTGCCTGATGTGTCATGGCGCTGCTGCGTCGATGACGGTTCATCCTGCGTTGGCCAACTGGCAAACGCATCGATGGCGCAGGGCGAACGCAGGAGGTGAGGGCCGGCCGCGGCGGCGCCTCCCGCAACGTTACTCAATTCACCCGGCCGGCAAAGCCTCGGGCGCATACTGCTCGACAAACTCGCCCGCCGGCGGAATGGGCTTGATGACATCGATCAGCACGCCGTTCGGATCGCGGGTGATGAAGTGCCGTTGGCCGAACTCTTCGTCTCTCAGCGACTTCAGAATGGGCAGATCCGCAGCCTGGGCACGCTGATACTCGGCATCGACATCTTCGACTTCGAAATTCAGGATCAGGCCGCCGACCGCGCCGCGCCCTTGCTCGGGGATGGTCTCATGATCCTCCTTGAGGATGGCGATGTTGACGTTCGGATCTTCGCCCGATTGCAGATGGCAGTACCAGTCTGCGTCAAAACTCACCTTGAAACGGAAATTGTCGACGTAGAAGGCTTTCGTCGCCGCGACGTCGCCGGTCTGGATCACCGGATAAAATTGCGTGCATTTCATCTTGCTTCTCCTACCTATGATACATACAGTCTGTATGTCACCGCTCAATATACATACAGGCTGTATGCATGCAACAGAAAAATGAGAGTCGCTCCAACAAAGCCCGCACCGAAGCAACCCGCTTGGCACTGATAAGCGCTGCGAGGAGATTGTTTTCCGAAAAGGGATATGCCGAAACCTCGACGCCTGAGATCGTCACGGCGGCGGGGGTCACACGCGGCGCGCTCTATCATCACTTCGAGGACAAGCTGGCGCTTTTCCGCGCTGTGGTCCGGCAGGAATACGCTGCCGTCGCCGATGAGATTACGACCGCGGTAGGGGAGCAGCCGGGATCAGCTCTCGACGCCCTGCGCGACGGCAGCCGCGGTTATCTCAAGGCAATGTCCGACAAGGGACGTGTTCGGATCATGCTGCTCGATGGACCGGCTGTTCTCGGGCAATCGGAGTTGAGCCAGATTGATCGGGAGACTTCGGCCGACGCATTGCGAACGGGACTGTCAGAAGCGATGGACGCCGGTCACATCCAGCGCTTGCCCCTCGAGGCGCTGACGGTCCAGCTCTCGGCGCTCTTTGACCGGGCGGCCCTCGCCGTGTCGGAGGGCGACGATCCCGAGGATCACCTCAGGATCCTCGACGCGATCTTTGCCGCATTGAAGTAGCCGTGAATAGCAAAGCGGAAAACCTGGGCCGTCGGCTGTGCACGCCACAGCTACGATGGCGGCGTCGGCCCGTTTTTTCCGGCACCGATTCGTGGTATCGACCGGCAATCGTGCAATCATCAAGATCTCCATCGCCGCACCTGGCGCTTGCGAACGATCGCTAGCCACTCGTTAGGGCCTCTGCATGCCAGCAGGCGAATTTGAACCCCTCGTGTCGATTGTCATCCCCGTCTACAACGGTGCCAATTATCTCGCGCGCGCCATCGACAGTGCCCTCGCCCAGACTTATCCCCGCATCGAGATCATCGTCGTCAATGACGGATCAAGCGATGAGGGTGCCACCGCCGCCATCGCCCGCCGATACGGATCGCGGATTTCCTATATCGAGAAGGAAAACGGCGGCTGCGGCTCGGCGCTGAATGCTGGCATCGCGGCCATGTCAGGCTCATATTTCTCCTGGCTCAGCCATGATGATCTCTACCTTCCGACGAAGGTGGCGCACCAGGTTTCCGTCCTGTGCAGCCTGGAAGATCGGCAGACAATTCTGTTCGGCCCCTATCAACTGATCGATGAGAACGACCGCTCCAAGGGTTTCGTTTGTCCCCACGAGACCGCTTCACATGAGCAGCTATCAAAGCCTCTCTTCGCCCTCAGCCGCGGTGCGGTGCATGGCTGCACATTGCTGATCCCGCGCACCTGCTTCCCGTCAGACCGGCCTTTTGACGAGAGTCTGGCCTGCACTCAGGATTATGACCTGTGGTTGCGGATGTTTCCGCGCGCCGCCGTTCATTACGATCCAGCGATACTCGTGCAGTCGCGCGTGCATCCGGCTCAGGGCAGCAAGACCATCCCGACCGCGGTGGAGGAGGGGGAAGCACTCTGGCGCCGCTTCGTCACCGAAGTCTCTCCGGCTGAGGCGGAACGGACCGAAGGAACGCATTACCGCTATCTGATGCATCTGGCGGCCTTCCTTGCGGCCACCCCCTACGCCGCGGTCGCGCCATTGGCCAGCGACACGGCGAGGAAGGTTTTGCAGTCCACCTTGATTTCGGTGATCATTCCCTTCCGGAACCGCATCGACTGGACCATCGAAGCCGTTCGCTCTGTCCTCGCCCAGGATCATCGCAATCTCGAACTGCTTCTCGTTGATGATGGATCGGACGACGATGTCGGTCCCCTCCGTGACATCGCCGAAAGCGACCCTCGCCTTCGTTGCTTTCGCCAGGCGCCCATGGGCGCCGCATCAGCGCGCAATTTTGGCGTTCGCCAGGCGCGCGGCAGCTACGTTGCCTTTCTCGATTCCGATGATCGTTTCTGCGATGGCAAGCTGTCGCTGCAACTGGCCCACATGCTGCGCGAGGATCTGGCCTTCAGCCACACATCCTATGAGGTCAGCCGCGAGGAAGGCTCGGCCGAGACGATCGACACGAGCTATTTCGCCGGGCAGGTCTATCCGGCCATCATCGCGACATGCCCGATCGCCACCCCGACGGTCATGCTGCGCCGCGACGTTGCGCTGCACCATCCCTTTCCCGAGGCTTTGACGGTCGGCGAGGATGGCGTCGCCTGGATCGATATTGCCGCGCATCATGCACTAGGCGCGATACCCGCGGCATTGACCCGCGTCCGCCTGTCGCGACAATCGGCGAGCGTCGATCCCCAACGCTATCGCGCCGGCATCGCCAATATTCTCGCCCATTGTCTCCAGCATCCGGCCCATGCGGGCCATAAGCCCGAACTGAGCCAGCTCGCCGAGGCACTGAGCCTCGATCTGCGCCGTGGCGCATCTTCGCTCGTGCAGCACAAAAAGATCTGGAGATCGCCGTTCGCGCTGCCGTTGGCGGCCACCGACATCTGGCGGCTGCTGCGCCGCGGCACCACAAGCCTGCTGCGCCTGGGACCAGCCACGACATGGCGCCGGGCGCGGGCATGGTACATCCGCCGCCGCATGCTCCACAGATTATAGGCCGGGCAAGCACCTCAGCAGTTCAATCGGCCACTCACCACCGCTATTTGCTGTCGGGCAGCGTGTTGGCTACACAAGCCGGCAGACGCGACGAAGAAATGAGGATTGCCGATGAAGGTTCTGGTTCTGGGCGCAACCGGCATGTTGGGCCATGTGGCTTTCCGCTTGTTGTCGGATGCGCAGCATCTCGACGTGTGGGGAACATGCCGTAGCCCCCGTCTTGCAGAGCGTCTGCCTGAGGCGCTGCAACCTCGTCTGATCTCCGGAGTCGATGCCGGCGACCCCGGCGGCGTTGCAGCGCTGATTGCCAAGCTGGAACCCGAGGCGGTGATCAACTGTATCGGCCTGATCAAGCAGCGGGCGACCGGCGCCGATCCGCTCGCAGCCATTCCCCTTAATGCGCTGTTTCCCCACCAGATGGCCCGGGTCTGCCAAGAGCGGGGCGCGCGGTTTATCCATATCAGCACGGACTGCGTCTTCGATGGCGCATGCGGCGCCTACAGCGAAATGGACGCGCCGACGGCACGAGATGTCTACGGCCTGTCGAAGTTGCTCGGGGAGACCACCGAGGGCGGAGCGCTGACGCTGCGCACTTCGATCATCGGCCCGGAACTTGAGGGAAACAATGGCCTCTTGCAGTGGTTTCTGGCACAGAACGGCGAAGTGTCGGGCTACACCCGTGCCATTTTCTCCGGCTTGCCGACCGTGGAACTCGCGCGGCTGATCCGGGATCACGTTCTGCCGAAACCCGACATCAGCGGCCTCTATCATGTCGCCGGGCAACCAATCGCCAAGCACGACCTGTTGCAGCTGTTCAAGCGCACCTATGGCTCTCCGGTGACGATTAAGCCCGACCCGGGCGTCGTCATCGACCGGTCGCTCGACGCCAGCCGGTTCAGTATTGCAACAGGCTACGTGCCCCCAGCCTGGCCAGATCTCATCGAGGCAATGAGGGTGTTCGGTTAAGAAGCATCCCGGCAGTCCGAGACCAAATGGGCCTGCGCTGTCAGCTCCTGCTGCGCATCTTGCGCCAACGGCGCGCCAGCCATCCTGGAGCACGGCGCGCAGCGTGCCGGAGGCTATGCACCACGTGTGAGGCGCGCGAGCGCGGCTTGCGCAGGAATGCCGCTGACCCGCGTCGCCGTCGTGAGCTAGGCACCGGCGCGGCGCGGTAGACTGTCAGCATGAAGTCGGAGCGGGGAGCGCGCCAGTCCATCGCCGCGCGGGCGGCGCGATAGGCGGAATGGCGGCTTTGGAAATGCTCGAGGAAGCTTGTCAGTGCCTGGGCTGCGGGTCCGAGGTCTTCGGGATCGAGCGCAATCACCGGCAGGTCAGGATGATGCGTGCTCAAGAATTCGTGCACGCCCGCCCGGCGCGATACCACAAGCGGGTTGCCGCGTTCGACCGCCTCCAGCGCGACATAGTTGAAGGTATCGGTGCGCGAGGGCACGACCACCACGTTGATACCGTCGAACACGCGCTCCTGCAGCTCTGCGTCCGTCATTGTTCCCGCGTAGCTCAACTGCAGGCCTTTGCCAGCGGCCTGCGCCGTCAGCGTTCTCGACCAGGATTCCCCGCTCTCCTTCACCATGTCAGGTCCCGCCACAAGGCAGCTGCCGTAAAGTGCGGGCGGGATATCGGCCATTAAATCTACGAACAGATCCGGCCCCTTGTTGCGGTCAAGGCGTCCGACGAACCAGATGTCAGGCCGCGCCTTGACGGCGCTGCGGGGGGCGGGCAGGGGGCCCAATGTGGTGGTGTCATGCATGTCGATGACAATCGAACGGCGGCCGCCCGGCTCGTGGTCGGCATACAGGTCGGAAATGGCATAGGTTACGTCCGCCATCGCCAGCATGTCGTGTTCCAGGGTCGCAACGTCGCTGATGACCGGCGCCAGCGCCTTTGCGTCGTAACCGTTGGCCATGCCCACGCTCAACCAGCCCAGAAGAGCGACGACCCAACGCTCGGCAGTGACACCAAACAACGGGAATGTCTCCGCCAGCAGCGCCCCGATCGGGACATAGGCGGGGATCTCGACACAATCGTAATGCTGGCCTTCCACGGTGGCAGCAATTGCATAGGCGCGGATCTGCAGCCACGTGACCATGTCGCGTGTGTCGAGACGCCGGCGATACCGCCCAACCCCCCGCGGTTCTGCGAGCCGCAACGGTCTGGCGTTGGCGGGTAGATCGGCGCGCATCAGGTCGGCACCGGTGCTGAAATAGGTGAACTCTATGCCCGGGCAGCGTTCGATGATCTTCCGATAGAAGGACTGGCCGCCGCCGATTGTCGAGAACAGGTCGAAATCGATCAGAAGAACCTGCAAAGGGGCCGAACCATTGCGCGGCTGGCTGGCCATTGCGTCACCAGCCGAGCTCATTGAACGCAGCCGGCGGCCGGGTGATTGCTGGCAGCGTCGTCCAGCGTCTCGTCGACCGTATAATGCGGGCGCCAACCCAGCGTATCTGCGGCCAGTTTGCCATCTCCAATCAGAGCTTCAGCGGGACCACCGCGAGAGCCGAATTCGCATGGCGCCGGGCGCCCTGCCACCCTTTGGGCGGCTTCGACCAGATCGGCGGCGTGCAAAGGCCGGCCCGAGCAGAGATTGACGATCGTTGGCGCCTTTGGGGCGCAGGCGAAATCGATCAGCCCGTTGGCCACGTCCCTGACGTCGGTCAGATCGAGGATAAAACCATCCGAACGCAGGAAGAATGTCTCGCGATTGCCGTGCCGCATCTCCGCCACCTGCCCGGCTAGGTCGGCAATGATCCCGACCTGCTGACCGCGGCCCGCCACATTGAACAGCCGCGCGATGCGGACGGCAGCGCGGTTTTTTCCGCTCTCCTCCTGCAACAGCAGATCCTCACAGATCAGCTTGCTTTCGGCATAGGGCGATCCGGGCTGCAGCGCGGCGCTTTCGGCCAGCGGCTGAACCGTCTTGCGGCGACCATAAACCAGGGCTGAACTGGCATAGACGAAAACCGGCCGGCTGTCCGGAGAAAGCTGCATCAGAAGGCGATCGACGGACCGGGCCTGCGCGTCAGTCGCGTCCGGCGCATCATGTGCCAACGGCGAGCCAGCGACAAATATGACCGCTTTCCACCTGCGGCTGCCCACAAATTTCAGTGGGTCGCCAGGGGTGCGGCAAAGGCCGTGGTTTTGCGGGGTGAAGATCGCATCGCGGGAAATCCCGAAGAAAGGCAGTCCGCGGCTCCGCAACGCCTGACAGACTTGGGATCCGATGAAACCGGCGGCGCCGACAACCAACACGGGTGCTGCACTTTTCATCATGCCGCAGGGTAAGCCCTATGCGCGCTGGCAAGCCGCCCAGCGCCATCCAAGGGCATCATCTGCCCTCCAGAAAGCTGGCGAATTCAGTTTCGGCGAGCGCCGCAGCCACGGCCGGAAAATTGGCAATCGTTTCCTCGAGAGGATAGGGGTTCTGCTTGCTCAGTGATGACGTGAGTTGGCGGGGTTCGACGCCGAGAAAAGCCTGCAATTCGCCAAGCAGTTCAGCCCGGTTCGCCTGCGCCAGGTCTTCATAGAAGATCTCGAAGACTGGCTTGATCTCCCGCACTTTCGCCTCGTATTGCGAGACCAGACGCGATGTTGCGCGCATCCTCGCAACAGCATGAACGGGATCAAGCGAAATCTTGACGGGGGCCGGCGTCTCCGAGCTGTGGACAGCAGTCACTCCGGACGCAATCCGCGCTCGCATGGTGTCATTTGATACCAGTTGATGCAGCAGATTTCGACGTTTCAGAAGCACCACCCGATCGACATGCGCGAAAAGCGGGTTGAACAGTGTCGGTTCGCCGGCGAGGTATTCCAGCTTGAGATCGTAACCCACGACATCGCCGCCATCCGAGCATTGAGCCTCGAAAAATCGAGACACCATTTCCGCGCGGCGAACAGGCACGATCCACGCGCGATCGTCCTGCACCAGTTGCGCCCAGAAGTCGTGCAAGGTGTTGCGGGCGTTGGGATTGGGATTGAGGAATTCCCCCTTCATCCGGATGGACGGGTGAGAATTCAGCAGATCGCGCAGAAAGGTCGAGCCGGAACGGCCGGTGCATTGCAGATAGAACATGACGGCGCTGATATCGGGTTGCCAGCCAGTGTGCAAGATACTCGCACTTGGGCTTCGCAGGACAGCAACGCCAGTTCACGATTTCGCGTATTTTACTGGGATGAAGCACCGGAATATTCTGCACTGTGACCTCGACGAAACAATGCGCTGTTGCCCCTGCCGGTAGAATCGAACATTAGACACTCTGGATATCGCTGCACTGTGGTAGGTGTCGTGACCGGCAGGCGGGGGCCAAATTCAAGTGAATTATGCAGGAAGAAAGGTGCTCGTCACTGGAGCTGGCGGCTTTATCGGCAGCCACCTGACCGAAGCTCTTGTCCGTGAAGGGGCATCGGTTACCGCGATGGTCCGCTACAATTCGAGCGGCGATCGCGGCATGCTTGCCCAACTGGCGCCTGAAATGCGAGCCGAAATCAAGATCGTCAGCGGCACCGTCGATGATTCGGATTTCGTCATGTCGGCCGTCGCCGGCCATGACATCGTCTTTCATCTCGCAGCGTTGATCGCCATTCCCTATTCGTATCTGGCGCCACGCAGCTATGTGCGAACCAATGTCGAGGGCACGCTCAACGTGCTTGAGGCGGCCCGCCGGCTGGGCACAAGCCGCGTCGTCCACACCTCGACATCAGAGGTTTACGGAACGGCTTTGCGCACGCCGATTGATGAGGATCACCCGTTGCAGGGGCAGTCGCCCTATTCAGCCTCGAAGATCGGCGCCGACAAGATCGCCGAGAGCTATCATCGGTCCTTCGGGGTGCCGGTCACCACCGTGCGTCCCTTCAACACCTATGGTCCGCGGCAATCGAACCGTGCGTTCATTCCGACGATCATCTCCCAGGCGCTCAGCCGCGACACGATCATGCTTGGCGCTCTGGATCCAGAACGCGACATGACCTTTGTCACCGACACTGCTGCCGGCTTTCTGCGCGCTGGCCTGGCTGAAGGGGTCGAAGGCGAGACCTGCAATCTCGGATGCGGTGAGACCCACAGTATTGGCTGGTTCGCCGAACGCATTCTTGCGCTGATGGGTGTCGACAAGCCAATCCGCGTGGACAGCGCGCGCATCCGACCGGCGGCCAGCGAAGTCAAGAAGCTGAT
This sequence comes from Neohoeflea coraliihabitans, assembly GCF_019334345.1. GTDB lineage: Bacteria > Pseudomonadota > Alphaproteobacteria > Rhizobiales > Rhizobiaceae > Pseudohoeflea > Pseudohoeflea coraliihabitans. The sequence goes on along the minus strand of NZ_JAHWQX010000002.1, from coordinate 475,146 downwards.
CTCCGACAATTCCAGGGCAAAGGCGCGGCTCGGCTGGGAGCCGACAACGTCCCTTGACGATGGATTGAACGCCACGATCGATTACCTGCGCGAAAACATTGAATCTTACCGCAGCGATGAATACGGCGTGTGATGTTATGGATTTGAGGGACCGGGAGTTTGGCCGATGAAGGCAGTTGTCATGGCAGGCGGGAAAGGAACCCGTCTCGGACCCTATACTGCTGTGCTGCCCAAGCCGCTGGTGCCGATTGGCGACATGCCGGTCATCGAACTCTTGCTGCGGCAACTGCAGGCGGCCGGGGTCGACGAGGTGGTGTTGGCGGTCAACCATCTGCATCATCTGATCCGGGCCTTTTGCGGCGACGGACGAAAGTTCGGGCTGAAGATTTCCTATAGTCTGGAAGACAAGCCGCTTGGCACAGCCGGCCCGATCGCCTCGGTGCTCGACCAGCTCGGCGAGCGGTTCATCGTCACCAACGGTGATCTCCTGACCAGTTTCGATGTCGCGGCCATGGTCAGAGAGCATGTTCGCGAGGGTGGCGCCGCATCAGTCGCAGTAGCCGAGCGCGAGTTCCCGATCGACTTCGGGTTGGTGGAGGCGGATGCAGACATGCGCCTGATGGCCTATCGGGAGAAGCCGTCCTATCGCCATCTCGTCAGCATGGGGCTCTATGTTCTCGAGAGCCACGCCGTGGCGCCGCATCTTGTTGAGGGCCGCTATCTCGATATGCCGCAACTCCTGCGCACGCTATTGGCGGACGGCAAGAAGGTTCACTGCACCAAGCAGGACTGCCAGTGGCTCGACATCGGCCGGCCGGAAGATTATGCCGTCGCCCAGTCGATGTTCGAGGAGCGGCGGCAACTCTTTTTGTCCGCATAGCCGGGAGCCCGTTCGCGAAGCTTGAAGGGGTGCGCCGCTGCCCTGTTGCAATTCACCGGGTGAAAGAGCGGTCCTGTCCTCGCTCTTGCTCTCGCGATGCCGGGGAATTTGTTTCGGACAGCCAGGCATCGAGCCGTGCAAGCTGGGTGCTGCGGTCAAACTCCTGGCGGGCGAACGCCTGGCCGCGCGCGCCCATCGCGTCCCGCACATCCGCATCCATCGACATCAGAGACCGCACATTGTGCGCAAGACGCTGCCAGTTGCCGGCCGGACAGGCAAGGCCGGCGCCTGACCGCTCAATGATATCGGCCGCTTCGCCGTCGATCATGCCGAGAATCGGCCGGCCGGCCGCGAGATAGCTCTGCAGCCGGGTCGGCACCGTTGCCGCAAACACCGGATCGCGTTTCAGCGAGACGATCAGCGCATCGGCCCTGCGGAAAATGGCAGGCATCTGGTCGCGCGGATACACCCCGATGAGTCGAACCTGCGCGGTAAGATCTCGATTGCGAATGGCCTCTTCCAGCCATGCCGCGCGCCGGCCCGTCCCGGCAACCAGCCAGCGGACCGGCTCGTCGCGCAGCGCCTCCGCCGCATCCAGGAGGGCCGGCAGGTCCTGCGCATCGCCAATGTTTCCGGCGTAGACGATATCGAAGATCGAAGGGTCCTTCGGCGGCCCCGCAGCAGGCTGTGCGACGACATCATCATCCGCTGCTTTATCAACCCAGTTCGGCAGATACTCGACGCGCACGGACGAGCCGAACTCCGTTGCCAGCTGCCGGCAAAGGCTGCGCGCCGGGGCCAAAAGCAGGTCGCATCGACGATAGATGAAGCGGCTAACCGCATTCAGCATTGAAAGCGTCGGGCCCGGCCGCAACGCGCCGACCGCGCGCAGGGATTCGGGCCACAAATCCTGCAGCCAGTAGATCACCCTGCCACCGAGAAAGAGCCGCGCTGCCAGTGCCGGCAGGCCGACTGTGCTGGGAGAGGGGGCGAACACCAGTATGGCATCCTGTTTCCGGCCGCGCAGCTTCCAGGGACCCAACAGGCTGCCAGTTAGCGCAAAGGACAGATAGTTGGCCATCAGCGTCAGGCCGCGATTGCCGCGTGCCACGAGCGGAACACGCAACACTTCCGCGCCCTCGTAGCGCGCGAAACGATCGGGGTTCTCGCGAAACTCGGCAAAGATCCCTCCGCCGGGGTAGTTGGGGGGACCGGTCAGAACCGTGACCGTGTGCCCTTGACCGACGAGATGTGCCACCAGCTCATTGATCTTGAAGGTCTCGGGCCAGAAGTACTGGGTAACCACAAGGATCTTCATCGCCCCGGGCTGTCCTGCTCGCGCCAGACAGTCCGCATGACATAGTCGCGATAACTCAGAATCAGGCGGACGACTTTCTCCGAGACATTGTCGGCAGCATAGTCGGCAACCGGATGCAGCGTCCGTTCTGCTCCGCGTTTTTGATCGGAGAGCACGGCCAGCCCCTGCAAGATCCGCTGCAACTCGAGGCCGGTCATGATGACCGCTGCTTCCTCCATGCCCTCCGGCCGCTCGTGCGCCTCGCGGATATTCAAAGGCGGGAAGTTGAGGATTGAGGATTCCTCGGTAATCGTCCCGCTGTCGGACAGAACGACGCGCGCTTCCGTCTGCAACTTAACGTAGTCCTTGAACCCCAAGGGCTTGAGAAGTTGGATCAACGGGTGGAACTCGGTCTCCGACTGCGCGATCCGCTTGCGTGTCCGGGGATGGGTGGAGACGATCACCGGCAGGCCGAGATGGTCGGCGACGCCGTTCAGGCAGTCCACGAGCCGGGCGAAGTTTCGCTCCGAGTCGATGTTTTCCTCACGGTGCGCGCTGACCAGAACATAGTTCGAGGGGGTGATCTCCAGCCGCTCGCAGACGTCCGAGCGGGCAATGCCGTCGCTGTAATGCTCGAGCACTTCGCGCAGCGGCGAGCCGATCTTGATGACCCGATCCGGACTGAGACCTTCACGCAGCAGATAGTCTCGCGCGATTGTCGAATAGGTCAGGTTGATATCCGCGAGATGATCGACGATACGACGGTTGATTTCCTCGGGGACGCGGTCGTCGAAACAGCGATTTCCCGCTTCGAGGTGGAAGATCGGCACGCGCCGACGTTTTGCTGGAATTGCCGCCAATGCACTGTTGGTGTCGCCAAGGATCACCACGGCTTCCGGTTGGTGGTCCGCGAGTACGCGGTCAAAGGCCATGATGACCTTGCCGATCGTCTCCGCCGCGGTTTCTCCCGCCGCTTCGAGAAAGATGTCGGGCCGGCGGACCTCCAGATCCTGAAAGAAGATTTCGTTCAGCTCGTAGTCGTAATTCTGTCCCGTGTGAACAAGCAGATGATCGCAATAGCGGTCCAGCTTCTCAATTGTGCGGGACAGCCTGATGACCTCCGGGCGCGTGCCGAGCACGGTCATAACCTTCATTTTCTTCATCACCTCCGGCTCCGTGCTGTCGCGTCCTCATGCAAGGAGGGCCAGAGCCGCATTCAGGCGACAGCCCCGAGGCGGTGCTCGCCGAGGTAGTCTTGGAAATAGTCCAGCTGTTCAATCAGCTCGGTGAATTCGGAAAGGTTGAGCTGGCGCGTGTTGTGCGAGGTGTAGTCCTCTGACATCGAAATGTTGGTCTTGCCGACGGCAGTGAATTTCTCGTAGTTCAGGTCACGCAGATCGGCGGGAATACGGAAGTAAGCTCCGCAATCTTCAGAGCGCACCATTTCCTCGCGGCTGAGCAAGGTCTCATAGAGCTTCTCGCCGTGACGCGTTCCGATCACGTTGATCGGATGATTCGGCCGATCGAGAAAGTCGAGCAGCCCTCTGGCGATCGTCTCGATCGTCGCCGCAGGCGACTTTTGTACAAAGATGTCGCCGTTCGAGCCGTTCGTAAAGGCGTACAAAACCAGAGCCACAGCGTCATGCAGCGACATCATGAACCGGGTCATCTTCGGATCGGTGATCGTCAGGGGACGCTCGGCCAGAACCTGCTCGGCAAACAGCGGCAGCACCGAGCCGCGCGATGCCATGACGTTTCCATAACGCGTGCCGCAGATCACCGTCTGTCCCGGCCGCAACTCGCGGGACTTGGCGACCATGACCTTTTCCATCATCGCCTTCGAGACGCCCATCGCGTTGATGGGATAGACCGCCTTGTCGGTCGAAAGGCAGACCACGCGCTCCACCTGATTGGCGATGGCGGCCTCCAGCACATTCTCGGTGCCGATGACATTTGTCTTCACTGCTTCCATCGGGTGAAACTCGCAGGACGGCACCTGCTTCAGCGCGGCGGCGTGAAAGACGAAATTCACATCGCGGGTGACCGCGCGCAGGCAATCCCGGTCGCGCACATCACCGATGTAGAACTTGACCTTCGAGCTCCTGAACTTGTTGCGCATGTCCTCCTGTTTTTTCTCGTCGCGGCTGAGAATGCGAATTTCCGCGAGAGACGAATCGAGGAACCCGCCGAGGACCGCATTTCCGAAGGAACCGGTGCCGCCGGTGATCAGGAGAGTTTTGCCGTTGAAGGGGTCGATCATTCCATGCATCACGTAAAGAAAGCTTGTTTTCAGAAAGGAACCGCAGTGATTCCAATGATTCGTGCCTTTTGTGAGAGAATTTTAACGATTCGCAATACTTCGTCGGCGCGATGGTCAGTGAAAAGTTAAATCAATTGCGAAAAGCGAGGCTTGTGGGAGATAAGCGGTTCAAGTTGCTGCATCAACCCCTAGATTCTTCCATCCTCAGCTTTCACGGGGTGATCGATTTCCCTGCGCCAAATTTGCCGGAGTCGACCCCGCCGGATGGCGCCGCAACGTTCCGTGTTGGCAGATGCAGGATCGCGTGATAGCAGCGCCACGAAAATGAGGTGATGGATGCCCGGTGCCCTGACGAATGCGTTTGCCGACCTGGCCGAAGGCTACGAGAAGAGACGCGTCTGGTGGGCTCTTGCCCGCGAGGACATTGGCGACCAGCATCGCCGGACAACTCTCGGTCCGTTCTGGCTGTTGTTCAATTACATGACTTTCGCGGGCACCTTCATCTTCGTCTTCCGTAGCAGCAGTTCCGGCTCCGACCATTATCCGACCTACGTTGCCGTCGGCCTGCTTGTCTGGCTGTACATCATGGAGACGATCACCCAGGCCATGACGGTGTTCGTTCGCGAGAAAAGCTTCATCAAGGGCACCCGCCTGCCGCTGACAGTCTATGTCATGCGTCTCGCCATGCAGTCCGTGATCCGGACGCTCTATGCACTGGCCGGTTGTGTGATCATCCTTCTGCTCGCCGGTGATTCCATCCATGTCGGCTGGCTTCTGGCATTGCCGGGTGTCCTGTTGCTGCTCCTTGCAACCCCCGGTGCGATTCTTGTCTTCGGCTTTCTCGGTGCCTATGTCCCGGACAGTCAGTTTTTCGTCGCCAACATCATGCGGATCGGCATGTTTCTGACGCCCGTCTTCTGGCGTCTCGAGACTGCCGGCGGCGGTGTGCGCAGTCTCTTCTACCACTGGAACCCCTTTACCTACTTCCTCGAGATCGTGCGTCAGCCGATGCTCAACCAGAGCATGCCGCTGCTCGCGCTGGGAATTTGCGCGATCATCACCGTGGTGCTCTGGCTGATCGGGTTGCTGCTGCTCGGGACACTGCGACGCAAACTGGTTTTCGTGCTCTGATGGTTTCGATCGACGTCAAGAACCTGAAACTCGTCTATCGCCTGCGTCAGGGGTTTTCCCTGGAAATGGCGGATCGCCGGGTGTCAGGCCACAGTCAGATCAAGAAGCGTGGCCGGACACGCTGGATCACGGCTCTGGACGATGTCACATTTAATTTGCGGGCAGGGGACCGGCTTGGACTGGTCGGCTCCAACGGCGCCGGCAAGACGACCCTCCTGCATGTGCTGTACGGCACCCTGGAGCCGAGCGCCGGGACCGTCCACACGCAGGGTCGCGTCGATGCATTGTTCAACATCAGCCTCGGTTTCCGCCATGAAGCCACTGGCCGGCGCAACATCATCATGCGGGGCCTGATCAATGGCTGGTCGCCCGCACAAATCGACCATCATATGGAGGACATCATCGCCTTCAGCGAACTTGGCGATTTCATCGACCTACCGTTCAAGAGCTACAGTCAGGGCATGGCCGCCCGTCTGGCGTTCTCGATCGCCACCTGCATGAACCCCGAAATCCTGTTGATGGACGAATGGATCGGCGCCGGCGACACGGACTTTCAGCACAAGGCGCGGAAACGGATGGCTGAACTGGCGGAGAAGGCCGGGATCATCGTTCTCGCCAGCCACAATCACGGCCTGTTGCGCGCCAGCTGCAACCGGTTTCTCAAACTGGAAAAAGGCCGCGCCGTTCTGCTCGACGAACTGCCGGCAGCGCCGCTGCGCAATCGCCGCTAGACGGCTCTGCGAGCGCGGCGCCGCGTTGGCACAAGGCCGCCCGCCTGTTGCACCCAGTCGAGAAGCTTGCGATCCTCGGCCAGGAATGGCTCCAGCTGCGCGCGCTCTGCTTCGCTGGGAACCGCCCGCAGTTCGTGCGAAACGCTGTTGTGCGGAAAGTCTGGAAGCGCCGGCCGGCCACCAGGCCATTCCGGTCGCGCAGCGAGATCCGTCACCTGCTCGACGACGTCCGCTACCCTCGCGGTCACGCAGGCGAAGTCGTAACGCTCCGCGATCGCCGCCTTTGCCGCTTCGAAACTCGGTTCGCCGCAGATCGTCACGCAATGGGGATTGTCGATCATGCGCATCTGCTCGAAGCGTTTGAGCTCGGCGAGAAACGCGGAAATGGTGGTATTGCGAAGGCTGGGGATATTGGTTGCGCGCTCATCGCTTTGGATCAGCGCGTGGTGCGAGAGAAACCGTTCAAGGGGATCGCGGAGCGTCAGGAAATTGATCGTTTCATCGCAATTCACCGCGGTTGCCGTCTCAACTTCCTCCAGCGAGAAATGCCCGCCGAGGTAAAGCTGGCCCTCTGCGAAGGCGCGATCGATCGAGTCCTTGTTTGGCTTCAGCAGAAAACCGGTCGCATAGACATGGGCGCGCTTCTCGGCGCTGGCACGCAGGAAAGCGTAGTGGATAGACGATCCCGCCGTCCGCGGCACATGAGTGAAGACGATCGACCTTTTGGGTGGCATGGGGGCTCCGTAGGCGGCAACTCAGCCGGCAAGCTTCATTTCAAGGTCGCTGGCAAGGGCTTTCAGGTGATCTATATGGCTGCGATAATCATCAAAGCGCGGATCGGCCTCGAGCCGGGCGACGATCGCCCGGAGCGATCGGCTCTGCTTTTGTGGATTATAGGCCACGCTGTCCGTCGAGACACGGACCACCGACAGCGGTTCCATCGTGCTGTGCAGGTCGTGTTCGTAGACGACATTGAGCAGCCAGAGAAAATCCTCGCATCCGGGCGCGTCCGGAAAATCGAAACGCTCGGCAATGTCGCGCCGCACCATCACGGTCGGCATGGCCACCGGATTGTAGCTGATGATCTCCGGGAACACCGTCCCGGACACGACGCCGCTGTTCTGAAAGGCGGATGGCCGATTGAGGTCGATGCCGTGGATAAAATAGGACGTGTGTGAAATCGCCGCGTCCGCGGACCGCATCAGGGCCAGTTGCCTCTCGACCTTTGTCGGCAAGTACTGGTCGTCGGCATCGAGAAAGGCCACGTATTCGCCCTTGGCTCGCTTCTTCCCGTAATTGCGCGCCATGCCGGCACCGCGGCCGTCCTGGCAATAGACCGTGACGCTCGGTTCGCCCTCGGCGGGTTGCGGCAGGTAGGGTGAGGGGTCGGTCTCCGGTGTGTCGTGCACCAGTATGATTTCAATATTGCGGTGGGTCTGGGCTCGCACCGAATAAATGGCCGCCCGCAACAGGTCTATGCCCGAATGAAAGGGGATGACGACAGAGACCAGCGGCTGATCATGCCCGGAAGCGATCTGGCGGCGGGCGCGCCGGCGCGCATGTGCCGCCGCCTCCTGCGCGTCGGCCGCTTCAAGAAACCGGGCCATGGCGGCGTAGAACTCGACCGTGCTCCCTTCCAGTTCGGCGGCACGCTTGGGACTGATGCGATCGACGGCCTTGATCCAGAAAGCGTTGAATTCGGTCGTATAGTCCGCCTGTTTCGATCCCTGCTCCGAATGCTGCCGGGTAGAGACCAGCACTTCAGGCATGAAAACGAACCGATAGCTGTCCAGCGCCCGTAGCCACAGGTCGTAGTCCTGGGTCGAGGGCAGCGATTCGTCGAACAGGCCGATCTCGTCGAACATGGCGCGCGGTGCGAAGATCGTGCAGCCATTGACGCAGCCGCGCAGCACGGCATATTCCGGCTTGGTCGCAATCATCGCGCCGTCAAGGCGCGGTTTACCCAGCAGTTCACCGTTTGCGTCGATCAGATCATAGTTGCTGCACAGGATCGTCTTCGGATCGTCAAGTGCTGCAAATCGCTCCACCTGGACGGCCGTTTTTTCCGGTCGGAACACATCGTCGTGGCTGAGCCAGCAGATGAAAACGCCCGTCGCCGCTTTGATCCCCCGGTTGAGGGCACTGGCAACGCCGCCATTGTCCTTTGTCAGGATGTGCACGCGAGGGTCGCCTTGCGCCATCCGCGCCACGATATTCGCCGTCTCGTCGGTTGATCCGTCATCAACGACGATGATCTCGATGTCACGATAGCTCTGAGCCTTCGCGCTCGCCAGCGCTTCTTCGATGTAGGCGGCGCCGTTGTAGACCGGCATGATCACCGAGACCTTTGCACTCCGGCGCGAAGCCCGGGGTGCCCAACGCAGGCGGACCCGCTTTGCGAAGGCTGCAAGCAGGCTGGTCATGCGGGCCGGGATCCTCGCTCGTAGTAGCCCTGGTACCGGTTCTCGAATTGCTCGACCAGTTCGAAGTCGGCTGCCGCGATCTCTTCCACCTTGCGCACCACATGCGGCGGCGCGATCGTCGACAGGTCAGCGGGCATGCGACCCATCTGCACCTCGGCCTCGCTCTGCGCCGGGGGCGTCACGTTCAGCGACCGATCATCCGACCAGGGCGAAAGTATATCGCCGCTCTCTTGCCGTACGCGGTTATAGAATTCCGGAAAGCGACGCGAATTGGCCACCAGAGCGTAGTGCGTGTCGATGGCCTGCATTGCCTTGTCGGCATCGGCTTCGCCGCAGAAATACTTGCACTGGGCATTGACGATCAGTTCGGGCTGGGTCTCGGCCGAATGCTCGACGAAATACTCGAAGGACTTGCCGACAAACGGATCGCGGATCCGCTTCATCGGCGGAACGTCATTGCGCAGGATGAACAGATAATAGGAGATGGCACGGCGCAGGGGATCGCGAATCAGCGAAATCAGAAAATGCTCGCCGACAGAGACCGACAGGGCCTCGGCGTACTGATCGCAGGTCACATGGCCACCGATGTATCTGATTCGCTGACGCGCTTCTTCCGTGCGCCCGGCCAATGTCGATTTGAGCGGGATAAAGCCGTTGGCGACGATGGCTCGATCCCCCAGAACCCGCAGGAACTCATGATTGAGCGTCCAGCCAGCGGTTTTGGGGATATGGGAAAAAAGGATCAGTTTCTGGTCGTTGGCCATTTCGTCTCCGTGGTGTCGGGCGAGGTTCTTATCGTGAAAAAACCACGGAAGAAAGGTGGATATTGCCGTTGTCTTGCTCGGGCGATCAACATATGTTCCGCAGCCAATGACGGGGCGTTGCCGCGAAGACCAAGAACAAAGACCCGGATAAAGCTGCGTTATACAATGAAGAAAGTCCTCATTGCCGACTTTGATATGTTCACGACAATCGGCGGGGGACAGACATTTTATGCCCGGGTCATCCGCTTTTGTCCGGACATCTCCTTCACCTATTTCAGCCGCGGTCCGGATCTTGAGAAAAAGAACGCCGGAGAACTGCCCGGCAACGCGCATCCGGTCTTCATCGACGAGACTTTTTCTATCGATCCTTTTGCCGTCGCGCTTTCGGAAATACCTTACGCGGCCTATTTCGAAACATTCGCCTTGAGGATGGCTGCCGCCGTGAAGGGGCGGCATTTTGATGTCATCGATGTGCCGTCCTACGTGCCGGTCGGGGGCTGTATCGACCAGGCACTGCCCCTGTTTGGCGTCACCCGCGACCGGCTGGTCGTGTCGCTGCTCGGCTGGCTGAGCGTCGGCATCGGCAATGGCTACAATGCGGAGCACCACGGCGCTCTGATCGCCGAATTCAAGCGGTTGGAAGGCGAGATGCTTGGGGCCGCAGACCTGACCTACGCCATCTCGCGCCAATACAGCGCCTCGGAAAGTGCCGGCCTGCATCAACCCGTCATCATCGACATGCACAACGCGCTGGAGCCGCTGCAGCCGCCTCCGCCGCTGGAGGCGCCGCCCACCGACCTGCCTGACATCTGGTACGTCGGCCGGCTCGACCGCAACAAGGGTCCCGACCTGTTCGTCGACATCGTGGCCGAGGTGCCGCGTCACTTGTACGGGAAATGCTATGTCAGCGGCCCCGATGCCGAGATGGGCGGCGATCTGGGCGCCTGGTCCGATCTGCTCAGACGCCGGGCTGCCGAGAAGGGCGTCGAGATGTCCTATGAAGGCGCGCTGAGCAGCGAGGATCTCGCCAGCCGCGCCTTTGCGCCGACGTCCGTCGTCATCATTCCCTCGCGCAGCGACACATTCAACTACGTGGCGCTGGAGGCATTGTCCGGGGGCGCGCCGGTCATGGTGTCAGAGGCGGCCGGAGCGTGCGAATTCCTGCGTGAGGAACATCCGGACCTGCCGATCATGACCATGGCACCCGATGCGATTCCCGAGGCAGCGGAGACCCTTGGTCGCTTTCTCGCCGACTATCCCGCCAATCTCCAGACCTTCCGCGCCGCGCTGGCAAGAGAGCCGTGGCCGGAGCCGGAACGGAACTTTATTGCCGATGTCTATGGCCACGCGACGCCTGTTGAGGAGCACAACCCTCTCAGCCCGGACCCGCACGGCGCCACCATGGATCGTCCGGATCCGGCCGAAGCGGCCGGCGCGACGCCTGTCCGTCAGTGCTTTGCGCGATTGATCGCGCCATCGCTCGAACCCTCACCCTACTCGGAACTGGATTCTGCAGAGCCTCTCTTGACGATCGTCGTGCCGACCTACAATCGCCCGGCATGGCTGATGTCCTGCCTTGCCGCCTTGTGCGCAGGGCGTCCGCGCCGCACCCGGGTCCTCGTCGTCGACGACGGCAGCGCCCCCGAGCAGCGGATCCCGGCGATCGTCGCGCCCTATGCGCCCTTCGTCGATTTCGTCTCCCAGGAAAATGGTGGGGAATCGGCGGCCGTCAATCTCGGCTTGGCGCATGTGCGCACCCCCTACACGCTGATCCTGAGCGATGACGACCTCGTCCTGCCGCAATGGCCGGAGAAGGGTGTCGCGGTGCTGCAGTCGCAAGAGGACGCGGTGGCGGTGTTCCCCGATTGGCTGGTGATCGACGACCAAGGCAATCACCTGGAACATCACCAGCTCGCCGACTGCACGCCCGAGCGCCTGATTGCCGATCACTGGTGTCTTCCGGGGGTCGGAACCATTTTCCGCACAGCCGTTGCCAAGGCGATCGGTGGCCGCGATGTCGCTTATCGCTTCACCGCTGATTACGAGTTCTGGACCCGGCTGCAACTGCAGGGAAAGTTGCTTCATGTCCCGGAGATCGGCGCCTGCTGGCGGCACCATCAGACCAACGCCACCCATTCCAAGGATGTTCGCCTGGCTCGGGAGCATATTTCGGTGATACGTTCCGCCATCGCCCGCCAGCACGAAGCCGGCAAGCCCCTGTCCCCTGAGCTCGAACGCCGTGCTCGGGCCATGGCAAGCCTGTGCGCTGCGGTGATCGTCCAGCGGTCCAGCCGCCTGCGCGCGGCGCCGCACTTTCTTGCTGCGTGGCGCACCGATCCCGGGACGGTCCGCAACCTGCCGCCCAACAACCGGGTCTATCGCGACTTCTATCCCCGCTGGCTGCGCGCTTTGAACCGTTTGGGCATGTGAGCCGCTCCTCTGCGCCGTGCAATGGCTTTCGTCGTTTTGCTAAGGCCGGCATGGCGTGACACCGGTATCGGCAGACGGCCGGTCGGGAAGGATGCAGCGAGAACTCCGTAAAATACCCCACCTCCCAGAGCTTCCATAGGCAAGCGACCTGGGCCAACGGGCCGGTTGGGACGGTCAATTCAAGCCACCTCCCACGACGTGCGCGGCTCATGACAACGGGGCAGACCGAGGGTTCACTTCTCATCGTCGCCTTTCGGCTTCTGTCGAATTCTTTTCAAGGGCTCCCACCTCCAATGATGGGCCTCTTTGCACTCCCCCCGAGAACCCGCCATGGCGCTGGCTGAGCTCAAAACCAACCTTCGATCCTGCGCGCCTTCCAAGTAAATTCTAAAAAAGATACAACCTCCCAGATATTGCTACACACAGGCAAAATGTGCCAATAAAAGTACGCTTACAAAAATCGGAGGTTTGAAATGGTGCGTGTTGCGAATAAATCTGGTCTTTCCGCTTTGGCTGTGGTGCTGACGGCGGGCTTGTTAACTGGTCCGGCCGCAGCGACGGATTTTCGCATGCTCGCGAGCTGGAATGGCACCTATCCTGTGGTTCCGAATGTTGCGGAAGTTTACATGGAAATGGTGAAAGAAGCCTCCGATGAACAAACGACGATTTCAATGACAGGTCCGGAGGCGGTGCCGCCGTTCGAGCAGCTTCAACCTGTTGCTTCCGGTGTTTTCGACCTCCTGTTCACCTCTGGCGCTTACCATTCCAATGAAACGTCGATGGGCCTGGTGATGGATGCGGTGCAGGGCGATCCCGATGGCCGGCGCAGTTCTGGCGTGTGGGACAAGGTCGATGCTGCTTATCAGGAACTGGGCCTTAAACTCATTGCCCTGCCCACCCTTCCCGAAGGCTACAATCTCTTGCTCCGCGAACCAATCGGCGAAAGCTGTGATCTGGCTGGCCTGAAAATTCGCGGCACCGCGACCTACACCTCCTTGATCCAGTCGCTCGGTGCGCAGCCGGTCGTCCTGCCCCCGGCGGAAATCTACTCCGCGCTGGAAAAGGGCGTCGTTGATGGTGCGGCATGGCCGGTTATCGGCGCGTTGGATTACGGCTGGTTCGAAGTCGCCGATTATTTCCTCCGTCCGGCATTCGGAACCGGGACCTACATGATTCTCATGAATCTCGAAAAATGGGACAGTCTTGACGAAGCCGAGCAGACGCTTCTTCTTGATCAGGGCGTGGCTCTCGAGAAGCAGGCCATCGTGAAATTGGCCGAGGTCGCCAACAAGGAGGAGGCGGCGCTCAAAGAACGCGGTATGCAGGCGACTTCGATCTGCGGGGACAAGGCCCAAACCGTCGAGCATGATTGGGCTGAAGGTGTCTGGGCGCTCGGAATCGAGCGCGGCGGTGAGCGCGTGAAGGCATTGAAGGAAGCTGTTACGGAAGCCGGTTTGGCATTCTGATCACATTGCGGACCCGTCCCGTTGCTGACCACCTCCCGCGTTCCGCGCGGGAGGTGAAAATACCGCGATAGGCGCGCAAAAGGGGTGCGGCATGAATGCCACCAAACGCAACGGCGTCGAACGCGTCGTTTTCGGGATTGCGTTTCTTGGGGCAGGAGCGGGCGGGCTCTGCGTGGTGGCTATCCTTGCTTGCTATTCCATTGAGGTATTCATGCGTTACGTCCTGAACGCACCAACCTCCTGGGCCAGCGACTACGTGACCTATTTCCTGTGCGCTTCGGTGTTCCTGACCATGCCGCAGCTGACCCGCGAAGGCTCGCATGTTGCGGTGACCGTGCTTCAAAGCAGCCTGCCTGCTGTCATCCTGCGCCTGGCAATCCCCATCGGCCTGTCGATCTCGGCGTTCATCTGCTTCTTCGTGGGCTGGCTGGCGCTGAAACAGACCCATTACAATTTCGTCCGTGGCATCGATACGATGTCTCTGGCTGCGGTTCCCAAATGGACCGTCGCCGCACCGATTGCCTATGGATTTCTCCTGTCTGGTATCGTCCTGCTGCTCAAACTGAGGGCACAGTGGCACGCCCGGCATGAGGTTGCGCACTGATGACCGGCATCGAAGCTGTCTTCGTCCTCGCCGGCGCCCTCCTGATCCTGTTTGCTTCCGGCCTGCCGATTTTCGTTGCCTTTCTGGTCGTCAACCTGGCGGGAACAGTCATGGTGCTCGGCACGAACGGGTTCACCCTGCTCGCCAACTCCATCTATGACACAGCCACGACGGGGTCATTGACTGCCATCCCGCTCTTCATTCTTCTCGGCGAATTGTTGTTTCGCGGACGCGCACTCAAGGTCATGTTCGAATCGATCGACGTGCTCGTCGGCCGTCTGCGGGGGCGCCAATTCGTCCTCGCCATCATCCTTTCGACCGTCTTCGGCGCCCTGTCCGGCGCAGCGATGGGCGTAGCTGCGATGCTGGGGAAAACTTTGCTGCCGGGCATCAAGGCGCGGGGCGGCTCGTCCTCGCTGGCAATGGGTGCGATTGTGTCCGGAGCGTCACTGGCACCGATCATTCCCCCCTCCTTGCTGGCAATCATCGTCGGCACTCTGGCCGGTGTTTCGATCGGTGATCTCTTGGTGGCCGGCATCGTTCCCGGACTTTTGCTTTCGACGCTCTTCATCGTCTATATCCTGATCCGGGTCAGGCTGAATCCAAGCCTCGATACCAGTGAGATTGACGCGCCGTACCGTCAGCGCAACGCCGGCGAAGTTGTTCAGGCCCTTCTTCACCTCGCACCCTTCACGATCATTATCGGTGCGATCATGGGGTTCATCATGGCCGGGATCGCCACGCCCTCCGAGGCGGCTGCGACGGGCGTCCTCGGTGCACTGGTTACCGCTTTCATCTACGAGCGTCTGGCACTGCGGACCTTGCTTGAGGCGGTGTTTTCGGCGGCAAAGATCTCTGCGATGATCCTCCTCATCATGGCATCCTCGAAGATGTTCAGCCAGCTATTGGCGATGACCGGTGGCGTCTCGGCCCTCACCTCGCTGATTGGGGGGCTGGACCTTTCCACCTGGGCCATGCTGATCGTGTTGATGGCATTTCCCTTCGTGATGTGCATGTTCCTCGATCAGATCGCACTGATGCTCATTGTGGTGCCGATCTATCTGCCGCTGGTGCATGCGATCGGTTATGATCCGCTCTGGTTCTGGCTTCTTTTCCTCGTCAATATCACCCTCGGCGGCATCACGCCGCCCTTCGGCTATGTTCTTTTCGCATTGAAGGGTGCAGCGCCGGAAGAGAGCCTCACAACGATCTTTCGTTCGACCTGGCCGTTCATCGGGTTATTCGTGCTTGGCATGGCGATCATGGCGATCTACCCGCCGCTGGTCACGTTCCTGCCATCGCTGATGCGGTGACGCCATGCTGCGGCCCGGAGAAGAGCCGGGCGGCCCATGCCTTTCCGCGGTCGGACCCGCCGCTGTCAGCTCAGCCTGCAGTTCTCTGATCGGCCAGCCCGTTGAGATGGCTGATGCCTGCCTGCGTGTCGAGCACGGTGCCGTAACGCATCGCAATGTCGAATAGAGCAAGCGCATGGCTGGCCTGTACACGGTCAAAGCAGCCGTCACTGACGGCAGCAACCTTGAACCCGTGACTGAAGGCATCGACGGCGCTGGCCCGGACGCAACCGGATGTGGTGGTGCCGGTCAGAAGAACACTGTCGCAGCCCAGCCGCCGGAGATGTGTTGCGGTCGGCGCACCGAAAAAGGCAGACGGCTTGCGCTTGTAGATCACGGCATCGGAAGACGTCGGGGCCAGCGGCGCGACGATCTCGTTTGCATCCCGCTCCTGAACCGAAACCGGGACCTGCTCTCGCGTCCGCGAATTCTTCCAGGCCCAGCTTCCGATATCCCAGGCATCGGCGCGAGCCTGGCCCGTGGTATAAATGATCGGAACACCCTGCGCCCGCGCTGCATCGCACAGGATCTGGATCCGTTCGATAGCCTGCCAGCTTTCGGCGCCACACGAATTTGGCCACCGCTTGATGCTGGCGAGAATGTCCTCGCCTGGCTCATCGCCGGCAAATCCCCAAGAGACGTCAATGACCATGATCGCCGGCCGCTGTCCCAGGCCGTCAGGACCGGTGCGGCCGATCTGTCCGAGTTTCCGCCGATCCGCTTCGGAGAGGAATTGGTCCCAGATCATGGTTTGACCCTTTCACCGGCGGGCAGGGCAAATGCATTCGCCGGCAGCGTTTCAATCCACTCCGCCAGCATTTCGACCGACGCTGGGTCTGCATATTTGGCGTCCAGATCGCAAAGCGCGATGGCATGGCTTGCCTGCCACATGTCGAAGCAGGCGTCGTCGGCGATGACGACCCGCAGGTTGAGACTGAACGCGTCGATAGCCGTAGCGCGTAAAGCGCCGGCCGTCTGCCCGCCGGCGAGGATCAGACCGTCGGCGCCGAGCAGATTGAGAAAGCTCATCAGATCACTATCGAAAAACGCGGACGGTGCGTGCCGCCTGAGAACAATGTCACGCGGTTCAGGCATCATGTTGGCCGCAAAGTCGCTTCCGCCAACGGGGGAGGTTGCCTCTCCATTTTCGTGCGGTCCGGGATGACCGTCGCTTGGGGTTGGACCGGCAACGTGAATGACCGGCAGGCCTTTTGCCCGGCATTGCACCATCAGGCGCCGCGCCTTCTCTCCGGCCTCCCGTGCCCCGGCTACGGCGTCGGGACCTTCGAGATGTCGCTGTTCGAAACCGATCAGCAAGAGCGCCGGACGGGCGGGCTTTTCGCCTTGCACGCCGTAGCCTGCAGCCCGGAAGATCCTGCGGTCGCGTTCCGAAACGAAGGCATCCCAGACTTTGGTCATCATCTGCTTCCTGAAAACGTTCGCGTCCTGGCCGATCTGATCAATTTTCCGTCGCTTTCGCAATCTCAAGACGCGCCGTCCAGTGCGCCCAGGCCCGTTCGACCGCTGCCGGCGATGGGGTCCCGACGCGCTTTATCTCACCCTCTGAAAGTTTGGTCACCGAGCCGATGCGCAGCGCCGCAGCCAGCGTATCGGCTTCCCGGCACGCGTGGATCGAACGGAAAATCACGTCCTGGATCGACGTGCCAGTCACGAGGGCGCCATGCCCTCGCATCAGCACTATGCGCTGCTCCGCCAGCGTCGATGCGAGATCGGCGGCCTGCTCCATGTCGTTGACGAGCATGGCCGTATCGCCGAATTTCGTGCGGCTGTCCCACAGCGGCACCGCACAGCCCATCCAGGCACCGGTCTGGCTGACGGCGTGGAGTGTCTGACCGCCCATGCAAAAGGGCATGATCGACGCCGCATGGTGATGGCAGCTGGCAGTCGCGGTAGGATCAGCTCGGAATACGGCCGCGTGAATGAAACGCTCGGAGTACAGTGCATCCCCCGTCTCGTCGATTGGCGATCCGTCGAGATCGAAGGGCAAGAGATCGTCTGCGCGAAGTCTGGCTGGCGCACAGGCCCGGGCCAACCAGAATATGCCGGCTTCGTCTGGATCGCGGACAGCGACGTGACCGAACACGTCCATTATTCCCTCGTTAACGAGGATACCCGTCCCCGTCACCAGATGTTCGATCAGTTCGGTCGGTCGTTGCCGCGCCATCGTGTTTCCTCCGTCAAGCCGACTGATTGATCCGCAGGTGGCCTGCCTCGCCAGTGGCAGGGTACCCCGATCCGCGCTACCTGTCGGCGGTCTCCGAGACGATCTCATTGAAGCGCGTGAAAAACTGTGCCGCCAGCTTGCGGGCGGTACTGTCGATCAACCGACTGCCCATTTGCGCGATCTTGCCGCCGACCCGCGCCTGGCAGTCATAATGCAATTCGGTCGTCGAGGCGTCGATTGCAGTCAGGACGACATCGGCGCCACCGCTAGCAAAACCGGCAACGCCACCTTTCCCCTCGCCCTCGATGCGATAGGCATTTGGAGGGTCGATATTCTTGAGGGATACTGCGCCATTGAATCTTGCCGAGACCACGCCAATCTTGAGCTTGACGGTGGCCTTCATCGACTGCTCGTCAATCTTCTCGAGGGATTGGCAGCCGGGTATGCAGTCTTTCAGAACATTCGGATCATTCAGGGCAGCCCACACGGCGTCCTTTGAGGCAGCAATCTGCTCGGTCCCCTTCAAGTCCATTGATGTACTCTCCCTCGTTCGGGTTTCTTCTGGTGGAGACTAGGGACAGATGACCGCACGTCCTGCGATCCGCCTCTCGAGCAGTCCGGTCAAAGCCACGTGGTAATCTGACAGGGTGAAAATTGTCGGCGGGGCTGCGGCGATCGCGCCACGTTCATAGAGGCTGAAGATATCGACAAAGCACTGCCGCATCAGCTCCGGCATCCGCTTGCGGTAATCGCTGATTTGCAGGCCGCTGACCTCGATATTCTTCAACAGCAGATAGTTCGCTTTGACCTCGGGAATACGGCCCGAAGCAAAGCCGATGACGACAAGCCGTCCGCGCCAAGCCAGGGCGCGCAGAGCGGCGTCAAAGAAATCCCCCCCCAGAGCATCAACGATGATGTCGGCGCCGCGGCCGTCGGTCGCGGAATGCACCTGTTCGCGAAGGCTGTCGCGCAAATTGTCGCCTGAGAGATCGATCAGTTCGTCCGCACCAGCCTTGCGAACCAGGTCGGTCTTCTTCGCAGAGGAAATCCCGGCCAGGACGCGGCACCCCTTGGCCCGGGCCAATTGCATGGCAGCAAGGCCAACGGCTCCGGTGGCGCCGAGAACCAGCACAGTGTTGCCCTTTTCCAGGCGCGCCCGTTCCATCAGCGCGAACCAGGCAGTGTCATAGGCGAGAGCCATGGACGCCGCATCCGGGAACGAAAGCGTGTCTGGCAGCAGAATACACTGGTCGGCCCCGACGCTGATCGCTTCGGCATAGCCGCCGTGTTCTGCGAGCGTCAGAACACGATCGCCGACCTTGATGTCGGCAACGTCAGGCCCGACCGCCTCAACGGTTCCGACCGGCAGTTTACCGGGAGTGAACGGACGCTGGGGAAGAAACTGGTACTTGCCTGTCAGGACGAGCGTGTCGACGAAGTTGGCTGCGACCGCAGCGATTCTGACCAATACTTCTCCCCTGCCAGGCTCGGGCGTCGCGATGTCTTCGACAGGCGCCGAGCCGACGGGACCGAAATCGTGGATGACAACGGCTTTCATCTGCACTTATCCTTTCGTACTGAATGTGCCGCGCGCCAGGGCAACAAGGCGATCGCCCACAAACAGATCAACATCGGCACGCGCAATTGTTCGCCCCTTCTTGCGCAGTCGTCCCACTGCGCGCAGCCGGTCGCCGATGGCCGGCGCGAGAAATTCGGTACTGAGGCTGATCGTCGGCGTGACGGCGCCGTGGAAGACGGCAACCGCGGCATGGCCCGTGATGTCGGCCAGGGCCGCGATGACACCGCCGTGAAACACTGTCGCGCCCGTTTGGTGACTGAATTCCGGACGAAAGGGCAGTTCGACAGCAATGCGTTTTTCCACCTCGTCAGCTTCGATCGCCACGGGGCCGAGCCATTCGTTGAAGGGTGGCCGTGTCATTTCCTCGCGCAATCGATCCGTCAGCATGCGTTCAACCTTCAAAGCGGATTGGCTGCGGGGAGAGAGTGCCGTTGGCCAGTGCGGGTTGCAGGGCTCGCTTGAGCATCTTGCCGCTCGCACTCAGGGGAATCTCGTCTACCTGGAGGAAGTATTCCGGCATGTCGTATTTCGACAGGCCGAGCCGGTCCAGATGCGCAAGAAGCTGGTGCGGGTCGACGTCTGCGCCGTTCTTCGCCATCACGACCAAACACACTTTCTCTCCCATCCGTTCATCCTTGACGGGAAGGGCTGCCGCCCTCTCAACTTCGGGATATCGCATCGTCAACTGTTCGATGCGCGAGGGATGAATATTGTGGCCGCCCCGGATGATGATGTCCTTCAGCCGTCCGGTGATCTGCAGGTATCCGTCTTCGTCAAGACGACCGAGATCTCCGGTCATGAACCAGCCGGCACGGTTGAAGGCATTCTCCGTATTGGTCTGATCATCGAAATAGCCGAGCATCAGGCTGGCACCGCGCCCGCCGATGTGCCCAATTTCACCCGTTGGCAGTTGACGGTCGGGATCATCCGGCGCGAAGATCTGAACTTCGTAATTCGAGCAGGCGCGCCCCGAAGTGTTGATGATCCGCTTCGGCGTATCGTCCGGGAGCGTGTAATGATGCGAGCAGGCTTCGGTCATGCCGTAGCCGCTTTGCGGAACGATGCCATACGACAGCAATCCTTCCACCACGGATGTCGATGCCGCCGCTCCCGATATCCGAAAACCCCGCATCTTAGGAAGGTTGGCTTCGCCTGCCGCTTCTATCTCGCCAAGCAGATCCATGGCATGGGCCGGCACGCCGAAGACGAAGGTGGCGCCGGTCTCGCGCAACCGATCCAGCAAGCTTGCACCCCGCTGGACGTCGTGCAGCACGGTTTGCGCTCCGACATGCAGGCCCAGCACAAGTGCGCCAAAGCCCAGATTGTGGCTGAGCGGGCTGAGTGTATAGATCACCGAAGCGTCATCAAAGTTCCAGTCGCTTGCAATCGCCCGCGCGTTCGCCAGGAGCGTATTGTTCGAATGCATGACACCTTTCGGCTCTCCGGTCGTGCCGCTGGTAAAGGCGAGATAGACAATATCATCAGCGCTCGATGCCGCCGGCTGATCCGATGTCTTTTCGATCGCGTCCAGGCCCATGGCGGTGGCGATGTCCGCGGCGGAGCGCTCGACCGGAGGCTCAAGCCGATAGATCTTCCGGACCGTCTTGAGTTCCTTGACCCTATCAAAGATATCCGCTTTGTCGCTGTCGGCACCATAGCCGATCTCTCCGACCAGCGCCCGGACCGACGCCCGCTTCAACAGTGTAAAAATATCATCGACTGTATGATTGCGATGCAGGGAGGGGCACAGCACATAGCGGTTTCGTGACGCGGCGAGGAGGACGATCGCAAGCTCCGCCCGGCTCGACAGCCATGCGGCGATACGGTCGCCAGGTTTCAGGCCCTGCATGGCGAGATCGATGGCGAGGCGATCCGCAAGACCGACAAGTTCGCTGAAGCTCAAGGCAACGAAGCGGTCGCGGATGGCGATTTTGTCTCCGTCAGAGCGGGCATTGGCCACAGCACGGGCGTAGATCGTCTCATCCGCCCAGTCCCCGGTGCGATAAAAATGCGCCGCGGTTCCGGCACTTAAGCGGGTAAGCAGGTTCTGCGCCGGTGGCTCCGAAGATTTGGCCATTCTGGGTTCCCCACGTTACGGACGGACTACATCGCTGGTCATCAATCCCATCCTAGTTCCAAAATCAATGCTAAAAAAGCGAAATATCCAAAATTTGGTATTTTGTGCTTGTGCGGATGGTGTTCGTCCAATTTCGGAATGCTGGAGGGCTGGCGGGGCTTTCTCGCCGCGCCTGCAACGTCTAGAGATGCTAATTACGACGGAGTGAGAAGTTGGAGCGGGGCTACGTGCGCAATGACGATTCGATATGACGAAATTGGCAGGCGATTAAGGGCCTTTCGCCTCGGATCTGGCATGAGCGCTGATGAGATTGCCAAGCGCGTCGGGATTTCTCGCACAGCGGTTTACAGATTTGAAAAGGGCGAAGTGGTCAAAATCGAAACGCTGGCCAGTCTTGCCGATCTTCTCGGTGTTTCACTCGCTACGCTGCTCGGGGTCGAGATCGAGTATATTTCGTCGGCGGTCACCTATTTTGAGCGTCTGCGGCAGATTGAAGAGGTGGCCGACCGATTGATTGTCCTGGCCGGGCCGATTTCGTTTCTTCTCGCCTCCGATGCCTTTCGCGCCTCCCTGGAAGAATTGTTGAAGGAAAGCATTTCTGACGCGAATGGACAGCAGGATCGCCTCGTCCAGGACGTTGAGCGGATCATTGATGTCCTGAAGGAAAGAAAAAGAACGTACGATCAGCGACGACCCGCCGTGGTCAATCTGATGTCGGCGCTGGATATCGAGCGATTGCTGCGCTCGGGCTTTGTCGGGCGGCCTTTTGTGTCCAATGACCACATTCGCGAGCGGCGGGAGCGGGCCCGCGCGGAAATAATGCATTTTGTCGAACTCATCGAAGCCGAACCGATCGGCATACAAATCGGCATTGTGACAGGAACGCTGCCGCATACGGGCTTTCAGATTTTCCGGACGGGAGACCAGAAAACTCTGTCCATCAGTCCCTTTCGCTTGGGCGAGCAGCCCAACATCCGGCTCGGCGTCGCAATGATCACCGAAAATGCAGAAGCGGTCGCATTGCACGAGCGGGTGGTCGAGGACATGTGGGCCCACGCTTTGAAAGGCCGGGAGGCGGCTGACTACCTGCGCCAGCTGGTCGCATCGGTTGATGGAGCGTGATGCCCTGAGACTGCGGAGCCTGGAGCGTGTGAAGGGCTGAATAATCTCCGAATCCCCAGGAATGTTGTTAAAACGGACTTTGTACCAATTTTGGGAATTTGCTTGCCCGGCCGCTCGTTTTCTGTTCTCATGCGTGGATCGGATCGGCTTTCCGCGAAGCTGCTGGCAGCCCGCTGAGGCCCGTATCCGGCGCGAAGATCGGTGGTTTTTGTCCATCCAAAAGGGGAACGAGATGAAGCATATTGCAGTAGCAGCGATTGTTGGCGTGTCCTGTGCGCTGGCCTCGGCTGCGCAGGCACAGACAATCAACGAATCCATTTGTGGCGCCAGTCCCGGAGGACTGTGGTCACTGGTCGGAGCTGGGCTCGATGCCGCGGTGAAGGCACAGTATCCCGGCTCGACGATTACTTACCAGACCTCGAGCGGCGGCCTTGCCAACGTGCCTCAGGTGGTCGCCGGCAGTTGCGCTTTCGGTATGGCGAATGACGGCGATTTGGTCTTTGCAAGCAAGGGCGTCGAGCCGTTTAAGGCGCCCGTTGAAGGCCTGACGGCCATCGCGGTTCTTTATGATTGGGCTCCCGTCTGGTGGATCGCGCGCGCCGATTTTGCAGAGGAGCACGGCATCGAGACGCTGGCGGACCTGGCCGAAGCCAAGCCTCCCATGCGATTGGTTTTCAACCGCCGTGGGCTTCTCACCTCGGCGATTACCGAGAGCACTCTTGAAGCAGTCGGGGTTTCGCTCGACGACATCAGCGAGTGGGGAGGTTCGGTCCAGTTTCAGGCATCGGGAGAACAGTCCAGCCTGATGCAGGATGGTCGCGTCGATATGCTGGCCAACACCCTGTTTGAGGGGCATCGCTCGTTGACACAGATGGGCGAGGCGGTAGACCTCAAGCTGATCGGGGTTCCCGACGATGCCGCCGAGGCGGTCATCGAGAAATACGGTCTGCAACCCTGGACGATTTCGGCCGACGCCAACCCTTGGGGCGACAACGAGGTCAAGACCGTCACCACCAGCATCATTCTGTTCACCCGGGCCGACGTGGACGAGGAACTCGTCTATGGCATCACCAAGTCGATGATCGAGAACCCGGATCGTATGGCAGCCGTTTCGGATGCGATGAAACGCTTCAAGCCGGAAGGCATGAAAGAGCAGGACGCCGTGCCGTTCCATCCCGGAGCCGTGCGGGCCTACAAGGAAGCCGGTCTGATGTAAGCGTCGTCCTGACGCTTGAGCGTTCCGCGTTCCCGGCCGCGCATGGCTGCGGGAACGCGGATCCTCCCATGTCCGATCATCCGCTGCTGGAATCCAAGTTCCATGAAGAATATTGCCAGACATGCCATTACGACAGGCGTACGCCGCAAGCTCGATGGGCGTTTCGGCTCCATATTGAGAATGTTTGCCTTCGCCACGGCGGTATACACGGTCTACGCCGCGACGCTTTCGACATGGGATGTTCTGGCGCGCACCATCATTTTCCTGACATTGATGCTCACCATGCTGTTCCTGCTGGTCGGGGCGTCTGAGGATTCCGATCCGCTGCGTCCGTCCATTCCGGATTACGCGCTGTCGGCGCTGAGTCTGGCCTGCCTCGTCTTTTTCACCGTGGAAATGGATGAAGTGGCGCAGCGCATCACGCTTTTCGATCCGCTCCCGCTCTCCTACTGGTTCTTTGGCTATGCGCTGCTGCTCCTGGCGCTGGAAGCGGCGCGGCGCACGGTCGGCTTGGGGCTGACGTCGATTGTCCTGGTGATCATGGCCTACAATCTGTGGGGGCACCATTTCGATGGTCCGCTGCGTCATGGCTATATCAGTTTGGCTCATCTGCTCGACATCAGCGTTTTCACCACCGACGGGATATTTGGTGTCCCGGTCCAGGTGACGGCGACCTATGCGTTTCTTTTCGTCATGTTCGGCACGCTCCTTGAGCGCGCTGGCGGTGGGCAGTTCTTTTTCGATCTGGCTGCGTCCTTGACCGGCCGCCGCCCCGGTGGACCCGCCAAGGTCGCAGTCTGCTCATCGGGGTTGTTCGGAATGGTCTCGGGCAGTCCCACAGCCGATGTGGTGACGACCGGTTCCGTGACGATCCCGGTAATGAAGCGGCTGGGCTATTCGCCGACGCTTGCGGGCGGCGTCGAAGTTGCTGCGTCCACAGGCGGCAGCATCATGCCGCCGGTCATGGGCGCCGCGGTGTTTATCATGGCAGAGTTCACGGGCATCCCTTACACCAGCATCGTCGTCGCCAGCATCATTCCGGCGGTGCTGTATTACGTCTGCGTATTTCTTCAGGTCGATTTCCGCTCGCGAAAACTCGGCCTTCTCGGTTTGAGCGAGAGTGAATTGCCGCGCTTTACCCAGGCCATAAAGGGCGGGTGGCTGTTTCTCTTTCCCCTTGTTGCGCTCACCGTCGCGCTCGCGCAGCACTACACGCCGACCTATGTCGCGCTGTTTGGACTTGTCGCATTGCTGGCGGTCTGGCTTCTCAAATGGTCGACCTTCTCTCTCCGCGCGCTCTACGACGGCATCTCGCAAACCTCATTCAACATGGTGGCGGTGACTGGCGCCTGTGCGGCAGCAGGCCTGGTCATCGGCGGCATCACCATGACAGGGCTCGCTGGAAAGGTCTCGGAGCTTCTGATCCTCATTGCCGGCAGCAATTCCCTGGTGACGCTGATCATTGCGGCGGCGATGACAATCCTGCTCGGCATGGGCATGCCAACCCCCGCCGCCTACGCGCTTGCCGCGGCTCTTCTGGGGCCCACCCTGACGGGTGAATTTGGTTTCTCGTTGATGCAGTCGCATCTCTTTCTCCTGTACTTCGCGGTTCTCTCGGCAATGACTCCCCCCGTCGCGGTGGCGGCTTATGCGGCTTCGGCAATTGCCGACGCAAACCCTTTCATGATCGCCGTCACGGCCTGCAGGCTTGCCGTTGCCGCATTTCTCTTGCCCTTTGCCTTCATGTTCGCGCCCGGTATCCTGCTTCTTGATACCGTACCCAACATCCTGATTGACGTGGTTTCCACGGCAGCAGCGGTGGTCGCGATTTCGATGTCTGTTGAAGGGTTCATCCGCCAGCGTATCAGCATGGCAAGCAGGCTCACTCTCGGTTGCGGCGCGCTGGCGCTCCTGGCACCAAGGTTCGAGATCGTTCTTGTGGGCTTGATCATTACGTTGATCGGTGCGGGACTTGCCTACCGGAACCATCAGACGCGGTTGGTCGTGGCCGAGAAGGAACGTCATCTTGGGTGATCATGATCTGCGCCAGCCACCCGAGGCCAATCGCTTCATCGGTCGTTCGGTCAAGCGCCTTGAGGATCCGCCGCTGCTCGCTGGACGGGCCCGGTTCGTGGGAGATCTGAATTTTCCCGGCCAGCTTCACGCGCGGATCGTACGCTCGCCCGTCGCACACGGTGCGATTGTCGAGGTCGATACGCAGGCGGCGCAGGCACTTCCTGGCGTGGTAGCCGTCTGGGCTGGCGATGATCTTCAGCATTTGCCTCCGATCCCGTTCCGAGCCACGGCGATCAAGGGACTGACCCCCTATTGTCAGCCGGCTGTCGCGCGCGGAATGGTTCGCTATGTCGGGGAACCGGTGGCGGTCGTGATCGCCGAGGATCCCTACATTGCTGAGGATGCTGCCGATCTCGTGATGATCGACATCGACGAGCATGAACCTTACCTTGACGCCGCATGCGAGCCCGCGTCCTTTGCCCCGTCCCTGTCTTGCGAGCCCACCGTGATCGAGAAGGGATATGGCGACGTCGATGAGGCTTTCAGCACTGCCTTTGCCGTGGTGGAACTGGAACTGAAAACCGGGCGCCATTCTGCCGTGCCGATGGAAACGCGCGGCCTCCTTGCCCGATATGACACGGCGCGCGACGTGCTTGAGCTGCATGGGGCGGCCAAGCGACCCCACTGGAACCGCGACCAGTTGGCGGATCTCTTCAAGCTGAGCCCGGCTTCGATCGAACTTTACGAAAACAGCGTTGGCGGCGGTTTCGGGGTGCGCGGCGAACTGTATCCCGAAGATCTCATCCTTTGCCATGCCGCCCTCGTGCTCAAGCGGCCGGTCAAGTGGATCGAAGATCGCCGCGAGCATCTGATGGCGACCAACCATTCGCGCGAACAGACCCATCGCATCCATGCCGCGGTCGATCAGAAGGGTCGCATTGCGGCATTGGACGAGACGCTGTTCCACGATCAGGGCGCCTATGTGCGCACCCACGGCGCGCGTGTCGCCGATATGACGATCGGATTGCTTCTCGGGCCGTATCGCGTACCGGCCTATCGCGCGAAAGCGCACTACCGGCTGACCAACAAGACGCCCGCCGCCACCTATCGTGCCCCCGGTCGCTTTGAAGGCACTTTCGTGCGCGAGCGGCTTGTCGAGGCGATCGCCGTTAGGCTGTCGCTTGATCCGATGGAAGTGCGCCGGGTCAATCTGATCGCCTCGTCGGAAATGCCCTATGAGCGGAACCTCTCCGCGCTTGAGACCGATGTCGTGCTCGATTCCGGTGACTATGCAGGCCTGATCGAAAAGTCGCTGGCATTTTCGGGCTGGGACGAACTGCGGCGCGAGGCGGAACGGCGTCGCGCGCAAGGCGAAAGCGTTGGCGTTGGCTTCGGCCTCTTCGTCGAAAAGAGCGGGCTCGGGCCGTCGGAACTCGTGGAGATGCGTGTTGAAGCCGATGGCAGCGTCACCGTCGTCACCGGAGCAGCGTCGCTGGGACAAGGAATGGAAACGGCCATTGCCCAGATCTGCGCAGAGACCTTGGGCGTTGACTATCGCCGCGTTCGCGTGCTGCACGGCGACACCAATCGCATCGCATTCGGCTTCGGTGCGCACGCCTCGCGTGTCAGTGTGATGACCGGCGAGGCGACACGGCGTGCCAGCGAGATTGTCAGGACGAAGGCGCTCGAGTTCGCGGCCGAACTCCTGCAGCGGCACGTAAATCAGCTCGAAATCGTCGGCGGGGTGGTTCAGGATGGCAAGGAAGGCCCTTCCGTCACGCTTGCCGATCTTGCCCGCCAGCTACATCCCGCATCACCCGCGAGGGGAGATCGTGAACCCGGTCTCTCGGCATCGGCATGGTTCCACAACAAGCACATGAATTACCCTTACGGCGCGCATATCGCGCAGGTGCGAATTGATCAGGCGACGGGACATGTGGCTGTCGAGCGGTACGCCATCACTTACGATGTCGGACGCGCCATCAACCCGGCGATGATTGAGGGACAGATCGTGGGTGGACTGGCGCAAGGGCTTGGCGGTGCGCTCTTTGAAGAATTCCTCTACGACCAGTCCGGGCAGCCGCTTTCCGTCACGCTTGCCGACTACATGATGGTCGGCGCCACCGAGATGCCGCCGGTCGACGTCCTCATCCTGGAAGATGCGCCTTCCCCCCTCAATCCCCTGGGCATCAAGGGAGCGGGCGAGGGGGGTGTAACCGCCGCCGGTGCAGCGATTGCATCAGCGGTTGACGACGCGCTGCAACGACCGGGTCTGGTCGATCGTCTGCCTGTCACCCCGCAATATCTGCGGCGGCGCATGCAGCAATACGATGAAGCGCTTGGTTCGCTTTCCGGGCAGGGTGCGCCATGAGGAATGAAAAGGCCACATTCGGGCAATCCGTACGCAGAGTGGAAGATAGAGCTTTGTTGACCGGCAAGGGTCGCTATCTTGACGATCTGCAGCCGCCCGGTTGTCTCAGCGTCGCCTTCGCGCGTAGCCCATACGCGCACGCGAGTTTTACGACGATTGACAAGGATGCCGCATTGGCAATGCCGGGTGTGATTGCGGTGATGTCCCACGCCGATCTCGCTCCCCACTTGCGCAATGATCGCCTCGTCGTCGGCCTTCCCAGCGCTGCGATCACTCTAAAGGTTGATCGACCGGTCCTGGCGATTGACGAGGTCGTGCATGTCGGCGAGCCTGTTGCTCTGGTCATTGCCGAGAATCGCGCCGCGGCGGAGGATGCAGCGGAGGCGCTCGACATTGACTACGAGCCTCTCGACGTCGTGAGCGACTGTCGCGCAGCCTTGGAGCCCGACTCCCCGACAGTTCACCAGTCCCACGATCACAACTGCCTTGCCAGTTTCGGCTTTTCCTTTGGCGACGTCGACCAGGCATTTGCCGATGCGGCACACATCGTCAGGCGCAGTTTCGACGTCCATCGCGGCGCTGCCATGTCATTGGAAGGCCGCGGCGTGCTCGCCGTGCCGCCCGATCTCGATGGTGTTCTCTCAGTCTGGAGTTCGACACAGACGCCTCAGGCACTCAAGACGCAGCTGTGTCAGATGCTGGGTCTGGACCCGCTTGGGATCAAGGTCAGGACGCCCGATCTCGGCGGCGGGTTCGGGCCGAAACTGGTGACCTATCCGGAGGAGATCGCCACGACAGCGGCGGCGCTGAAAATCGGGCGCCCGCTGAAATGGGTCGAGGACCGGCGGGAGCATTTCGTCGCAACCGCACAGGAGCGGGATCAGCTCTGGGACATGGAGATGGCGCTGGAGGCCGACGGCCGGATACGCGGCTTGCGGGGTGCGCTGATTCACGACCACGGTGCCTACACGGCACGCGGGCTGAATATTCCCTATGGATCGGCCGTAACGGTTCCGCTGCCCTACAACATCAACGCATACAAGCTCGACGTCCAGGTAGTCCTGACCAACAAGGTGCCGGTGGCTCCGCTGCGCGGTGCGGGACAACCCCAGGCGGCTTTTGTCATGGAACGGATGCTCGACGCTGCAGCGGAAACCATCGGTATGGATCGGTCCGAAATCCGTGCTCTCAATCTGGTCCGTGCGGATCAGATGCCCTGTGTCAAGCCGCTCAAGTTGCGCGGCGGCACCAACATCACGCTCGACAGCGGCGATTATCCTGCGACCCAGGCCCTGGCGCTCGACAAGGCCGGGTGGCAGGAGTTTCCCGCCCGGCAGAAGGCCGCTCTTGCCGAAGGACGCTACCTCGGTATCGGACTGGCCAACTATGTCGAAGGCACCGGGCGTGGCCCTTACGAAACGGTCAGTGTCGAGGTGCAGAGAACCGGGAGGATCCTTGTCACCACCGGGGCTGCGGCAATGGGGCAGGGGACCGAGACGATGCTCGCTCAGATCGTTGCCGAACAGCTCGGCGGCGACATGGCCAACATCACGGTCAGGACGGGGGATACGACGGGCTCTCTGGGCTTTGGCGGGTTCAACTCACGGCAAACTGTGGTGGCGGGCGCATCGGCCCACCAGGCGGCCTGTACGGTTCGGGAAAAGCTCCTCGCTGTCGCAGCGGATCTGCTGGAAGCCGATGCAGCAGATCTGGAAATCGTTGACAACACGGTTGCCCTGAAGGGTGTGCGCGGGCGCCATCTGCCATTCGCTGACCTGGCGGGTGCTGCCTTGGGATTGCCCGGGTTCAAGCTCCCGGGGATCAAGCAACCCGGCCTCCTGTCCAGTGACCAGGTTGTGATCGACGACATGACCTATTCGAACGGCACTGCGGTCGCTGAGGTCGAGGTTGATCCGAGGACGGGGCAGGTTTGCTTGCTGAACTTCGTGCTTGCCCACGATTGTGGCCGCATGGTCAATCCGAAACTGGTCGATGGGCAGATACTCGGTGGCATCGCGCACGGGATCGGCAATGCGCTTTATGAACAGATGGTCTTTGATGAAGATGGCCAGCCACTGACGACAACTCTTGCAGATTACCTGCTCGTTTCTGCAGCAGAAATGCCGCAGATCCATATTGTTCACACCGAATCTCCGAGCCCGCTCAACGCGCTGGGCGTCAAGGGCGTCGGCGAATCGGGCGTGATCCCGACCGCGCCTGCAATCGCTTCTGCGGTGGAGAACGCACTGGCGCCCTTCGGTGTCAGCATCACCAGCGCGCCGTTGTCGCCGCAGACCGTGCGGCGCGCCGTGCGTCAGGCCGGAGGAGCCGCATGACCCGCTTGCAGCGCCGCATGGTCGCGGCCGAAAGGACCACCGATACATGAAGCCAGCACCCTTTGTCCTTCACAGTCCGAAAACTGTCTCCGAAGCCGTCGCCCATCTTGCAGATATAGGCGAAGACGGACTCGTCCTTGCCGGTGGACAGAGCCTCGTCCCGATGATGGCGCTGCGGGTGGCCTATCCCTCGGATCTGGTCGATATCAATGGCATTGAAGAACTGCAGAACATTTCGGTCGAAAATGAAGAACTGGCGATCGGCGCCACGGTGCGGCATGCACGATTTTACGATCCGGTCGAGCCCGGTCCCCTTGGCCGGTTGCTGACCAGCATCGTACACCACATCGCGCACCATCCGATCCGCGAGCGGGGAACGTTTTGTGGCAGTCTCGCCCATGCCGATCCCGCTTCGGAATGGTGTCTCGTTGCCGCCACTCTCGGGGCGAAACTGGTGCTTGTCAGCCAGACGGGCGAGCGGATCGTCGAGGCAGGGGAATTCATCGACGGTGCCATGTCGACGACACGCGAACCGACCGAGTTGCTGGCACAAGCTCGCCTGCCTCTTCTTGCTCCCTCCGCACGGGCAGGGTTTTATGAGTTCAATCGGCGCGCCGGCGACTTCGCGCTGGGTATGGCGCTGGCAGCCTATGATGACGACGATGGCCTCATGCGCAACGTTCGCGTGGGCCTGGGCGGAATCGAGGACCGAGCGGCTCGCAATTCCGCCGCGGAGGCAGTCCTGGAAGGACAGCGTCCGACGCAGTCGCTGTTTGCGGACGCCGGCCGCGCCGCCGCCGAAAGTGTTGATCCGATGGAAGACGCCACCACCAGTGCCGAGTATCGCCGAGACCTGACTGCCGTATGTGTGGAACGGGCGCTGGCCGCCGCTGCGGCATCGTCATCCGCACAGACGAGCCGATAGAAACGAGGAACCGATGGAACGCCATCCACTCAATTTGACCGTCAACGGGAAGCCTTATGCGGTCGAGACCGAATTCCGTAAGACACTCGCCGATACGCTGCGTGAGGATTGCGGACTGACCGGCACGCATGTTGGCTGCGAGCACGGCGTATGTGGAGCATGCACCGTCGTCGTTGAGGGCAAGGCCGTGCGTTCGTGCCTGATGTTCGCCCATCAGGCAGAAGGCATGGAAATCGAGACGGTCGAAAGCCTCGAAAAGGAGGGCGAGTTGCACGTCCTGCAGGAAGCCTTCGCGGAGCATCATGCTCTGCAATGCGGTTTCTGCACGCCGGGCTTTCTGATGCTCGTCAAGGGTGCTGTGGAACGCGGCGAAGAGCTCTCCGACGCGGAATTGCGCCACCTTCTTTCCTCCAACCTGTGCCGCTGCACGGGCTACCAGAACATTATCCGTGCCGTGCGCGCGGCGATCGACACCTTCAAGGAAAAGGCGTCGGCTGTGCCGGAGGCTGCCCGATGAGCCTTCTCGACCTGAAGACGCACGCGCGCTATCCCTTTGTCCCGATCATCGATCGGCCCGACTTTTCCTGGCCCGGCAACAAACGCCTGGCTGTTGCCATATGCAACAACATCGAGGTGTTCAGTTTCCTCGATGGCCTGGGCAGCGACAGCGCTTCCCTCACGGCGCCGCAAACCACCCGAAACTACGCATGGCGTGATTACGGAAACCGCGTCGGCCAGTGGTATCTCTTTGACCTTCTGGATGAATTCGACCTTCCCGCATCCCACAACTTCAACTCGCTGCTGTTCGAGCATTGTCCGCAGATTGCCGACCGCATCATCGCGCGTGGGGACGAATTCGTCGGTCACGGGCGCACGAACGCCGAGCGGCAGGATGTGCTTGGCGAAGAGGCCGAACAGTCATTGATCGAGGAGGCACGCGATGCAATTCACCGCTACACGGGCAAGTCACCCAGTGGTTGGCTCGGCCCCTACCTCGCCCAGACGCCAGTAACCCTGGATCTGCTGAAGGAAGCTGGTTTTGGCTATGTGCTGGATTGGCCGGCCGACGATCAGCCCTTCTGGATGCGGACGCGGTCCGGGCCCCTGTTGTCCGTACCGTACTCGATCGAGGTCAACGATTCGCCGTCGATGGTTTTCCGCCAGGAGAGCGCAGCGGCTTTCGAGGCCACAATGGTCGATCAGTTCGACGAGATGCTGTTGCAATCGCGAAAATGGCCGCTCGTTTATACGATCGTCTTGCACCCCTTCGTGATCGGGCAACCGTTTCGCCTGCGCGCCCTCAGACGCGCGCTCGCCCATATTCTCGAGCATCGCGACGAACTCTGGATCACCACGCCCGGAGAAATCGCCCGGCATTTCGCATCCCAATGTCCTCCAAAGAAGTGAGTCCGGCACTTCTGATTCCCGCACCGTCCTGGCCGTCGCTTTGATATGGTGACGGCCCAGCAGACCGGACGGGCGCTGCTCGCCACCTATGCCGGCAGTTTCTTTTCGCTCAGCCTGTTGCAGATGGTGGCATTGGCGACGCCGCTCTGGGGCACCCATCTCGGGCTCTCGGCATTCATGCTTGGACTTGCCGCCGGGCTCAGGTCCATCACGCCGCTCATCTACTCGGTACATTTCGGCGCCTTGATGGACGTCCTGGGTGTGCGCCGGGTAA
Source organism: Neohoeflea coraliihabitans (assembly GCF_019334345.1). Lineage (GTDB taxonomy): Bacteria > Pseudomonadota > Alphaproteobacteria > Rhizobiales > Rhizobiaceae > Pseudohoeflea > Pseudohoeflea coraliihabitans. Next base: position 442,300 of record NZ_JAHWQX010000002.1, on the reverse strand, counting down.
TGCTGTTCTTTGCCGCCCTCTGTGCGCTGTTGCCGCTCTGCTATCCACTGATCCCGAATCCGGTGGCGTTCATGATCCTGCAACTGGCGCTCGGGCTCGCGGCCGCGACCATTTGGCTGGCGTCGCAAACAGCCATCGCACGCCTGGCGGCAGGGGATGCGCGCCGAACCGGAGTCTTTTCGTTCTGCACTTCGACTGGGGCAGTGCTTGGTCCACTGCTGTTGGGCTGGATCTGGGATCAGGGCGGCGGACAGGCCGGGTATTCCCTGATCGCGGCCTGGGGAGCTGTGCTGTTCCTCATCTCGCTGGTCATGCCAGCACGTCGTGACCGCAAACGCCTCCTATCCTGGGAAGTCTTCATACCGCGCCTCGACACTTACCTCGAGGCAATGCGGGTCTTGAAGCAACCGCTTGCCGCATTTGTTGTCATCTGCGCATTCCTGAGACTTGGCAGCTTGAGCATGCTGGAATCCTTCTATCCCGTTCTTCTGCAGGGCGTCGGCTATTCGGCCGCTGCCATCGGAACCCTTTTCGCGATCGGCAACCTCGTGAGTTCACCCTCGGTGTTGGTGGCTGACCATTGGACAAGGCTTTTCGGGTCGCCGCGACAAGCGCTGGCTGCAGCTGTCGCTCTGACGATCCTCGGCGTGACCATCGCGCCGTTTCTGCACGGCTTCTGGATGCTGGCCGCCGGCATGGCGATCTATGGTTTTGGTCTCGGCGTCTCGATGCCGATTATCTTCACACTGCTCTCCAGCGGCATTTCAGCCGAGACGCAAGGGCTGACCGCCGGAGTGCGCGCGACGGCAAATCGCCTTGCGTCGGTCGTGCTCCCGATCACCATGGGGCTCGTGGTGCAGATGTGGGATGTTGCGGAGGCTTTCTGGATTGTCGGGGGAGTGCTTCTCACAATTGCCTGGCTGACTGAACGACGCTACCGGCTGCGTGTGGCATGACCGGCGATCAAACGACAGCATTGAAAAAAGGAACTCTCGGATGGCGGACAGCAAACTGCGCGTAGCGGTCATCGGTTGCGGTGGGACGATTTCGACGGAAGCGGCCACGCCCTTGGATTTCATAGATTATCCCGAGACAGGGCGAAAGCTTGAGATCGACGAGGTTCTGGCAGCACTGCCCGAGGCTGTGCATGAGCTTGCCGCCTATGTTCCGATTCCTTTCCGTGCGGTCGGAAGCAGCGCCATCGGTCCGGGCGAATGGGCGGCGCTTGCCGGGATCATCGATGAACTCGCCGCCGGTGCGACCGACCTTGCCGGCGTCGTGGTTGTGCATGGGACAGCCACCCTGGAGGAATCCGCCTACTTCCTGCATCTCACCCTGAACACCGATCTGCCAGTCGCGTTCGTTGGTGCACAACGCCCGCTGAACACGATCGGGACCGATGCGGTCGTCAATTTTGCGGCTGCTGTCAGGACCGTTCTTTCGCCGGAGGCGCGAGGCAAGGGCGTCATGGTCGTGCTCAACGACGAGATCCACTGTGCGCGGGATGTCACGAAGACCTCGACCTATCGGCTCGATGCCTTTCGTTCGGTTGGCTGGGGACCGATCGGCGTGGTCGATGCTGACCGGGTACATTTCCATCGCGCGCCGCTGCGCGCGCATACAGCCGCCACGCCGTTCCGCATCACGGCTGATGCGGATTTGCCCCGTGTCGATATCAGCTATTCCTATGCAGGCGCCGATGCAACGGCAGCCTCCGCCTTCCTCGAGGCCGGCGCATCCGGAATAGTATCGGCCGGCTTCGCGCCAGGAATGCCAACCCCGTTGGAACGCCGGTTTCTGGAACAATGCGCCGCAAGTGGGGTGGCCGTCGTCCAGTCAAGCAGGGTAGGATCGGGACGCGTCGCGCCGCGCTGCTACCTCGAAGACAAGCACTGGATTGCCGCCGACGATCTCACGCCTCAGAAAGCTCGTATCCTGCTCATGCTGGCACTGGCTGCGAAACACGATCTGGCGGCAATCCGGGCGGATTTCAAACTTTACTAGGCACCGACCAATCAGGACGTTGAGCGGCGCCGCTGCGCATCGCGCACCAATGCCGCCAGGCGGTAAAACCCGTGCGCCATCTTGGAATAGGGCGTCAGCAGGAAGAAGGCCAGAACGGATCCGAGATGGATTGCCAGCAGCGCCTCAAGGCCGGCTGTGTCGCGAAAAAGATAGAGCGCGAGACCGGTAAAGCTGACGATGAACAAGAGCAGGATGAAGCCGAACTCGCCGCCGCGGACGCGCAGATCTTGCAGATGCGGTCGGCCTTCCGCCTTCAGCCACATCATCCCGGCAGTGCCGATGCACAGCATGATTCCGCCTGGCAGTCCGAGCGCCTTCGGAATCGAGAAAAGACCATAGGGCGCGGGCATGGCAAACGCATAGTGCAGGATTGTGCCGCTCGCGGTGGCTGCGAAACAAAGCAGAAAGCCGTACATCACCAGTTGGTGCAGGACGCGCCGTTTATGCGAAAAGCGATCGTCGTCCTCATAGGTACAGCCGTCCCCGTGACCGCCGGCCAGATTGCGCATGGTTGCCGCCGATCCGAACGCCGCGGTGATGTCGCCAAGCCGCACCGGCATGCCATCGACCCGTTTCCAATAGCGTTTGAGCCCGATCGCAAGAGCCAACAACGGAAACAGGAACGCAGGCAGAAAGATGGCCACCATGGCGTTGTGCGCAAGGACCGCATAAAAACCCTCGCCGCCGCCGGGCAGGCGCCGCGCGGCCCAGAATAGAAGACCCATTCCCAGAGCGGAAAACAACGCAATCAACGTACCGTTGCGGTGAAATGCCTTGCCCATCGCAGCGGGAAAAGCCGTTTGCTCCCAGCTCTCCTGACGCACTTCGGCAAGAACGCCCGGCAGGTTCAGGGCAAATTCGTGCGGTGCCGTGTACTGGCAGGCGTCATAGCAGTTCTGGCAGTTGTGACAGAGATTGGCGAGCTGCGTGATGTCACCCTCGGAAAACGAGCGGTGAATGTGCATGGAAGGAAAGACGGCGCAATATCCTTCGCAGTAGCGACAGGAATTGCAGATCTGCGCCTGGCGACGCGCCTCCTCAACTGGATCAGCGTACATAATTGGCAGCCTCCCGGCCCGCAATGCGTCCAAAGACAGTTCCGATCGTCATGCCATAGCCGGCAAGGTAGCCTTGTCCGAGAATCGAACCGGCCATCGTTTCCCCGGCGGCCCAGAGATTTTCAACCGGCCCGGCGTCGGTCTGGCACTGGGCGTTCTCGTCCACCTTCAAACCGAGATAGGTGAAGGTGACGCCGGTGCGCAGGCTGTAGCCGTAAAACGGTGGCTCGCTGATCGGTCGTGCCCAATTGGTCTTGGCCGGCTCGATACCCGAGGTGTGCACGCCGTCGCGCTCGGTGGGATGAAACGCCGATGTGTCCCCGCAGGCCGCATTGTAGCTGGCGATCGTCTGAGTGACGGCCTCCGGTGGGAGATCCATTTTTTCCGCCAGTTCCTCGAGGGTGTCGGCCTGGATGGCCGGAAATACGGACGGCATGAAAAGCGGAATGGCGCGCGAATCCACGATGGCATAGGCCACCTGATCCGGCTGTTGTGCAACCAGCCGCCCCCAGATTGCATAGCGCTTCGGCCACACATCCTCGCCTTCGTCGTAGAACCGTTCGCCGCGTCTGTTGACCACGACCGAGAACGGAACGCAGTCGAGGCGGGTCACGATCCCGCCATCGAATTTCGGCGCCCGGCCATCGATCGCCACCGCGTGACATTGTGTTGGATCGCCGATGGACGTCACGCCCTGGTCGAGAAGGTTCTTCAGGACGGTGCCGCGATTGTAGGGCGTGCCGCGGATCAGGAAATTGCGCGCTGGCGGTCCCCAGGCATCGGCGAGCCAATCGAGATCGGCTTGAAAGCCTCCGGACGCCACGATCACGGCGCGCGGTTCTGCCGAATACGCGACGCCTTCATACTCGTAGTCGACGCGCTCGATCCTGTTGCCCTGAAGCTGCAGATGGCGCACGGGCGCCTCATAAAGCACGTCGACGCCCAGCGCTGCCGCGGTGCGGTAATAGGCGTTGACCAGTGCCTTTCCGCCGCCCATGAAGAAAGCATTGGTGCGCGCCAGAGACAATGTTCCCGAGAGCGACGGCTGGAACCGCACGCCGTGCGCCTCCATCCACGGCAGACATTCCTGCGAGGCGCGAATGACCATCCGTGCCAGACCCTCATCGGTCTTGCCATCGGTGACCTTGATCAGATCGCTGAAATATTCCTGCTCGTCATAGCTGTCGACGAGAACCGAAAGCGGACCGTCATGCATGCAGCGAAAGTTGCGGGTGTGCCGCGAGTTGCCGCCCCGATAGTCCTTCGGCGCGGCTTCCAGAATGAGAACCTTGGCCCCGTCTTCGGCGGCGGTCATTGCAGCACAGAGCGCCGCATTGCCCCCGCCGACGATCACGATGTCATAGTGCTCGGTCGGCTGTGTCATGGCTGATCCTGAATCATTCTCTGCCCCTACCTTCTCCTTGTAGAATTGATAAATGCAAAAATTATTGCAATTGTGCCGCTATGCGCATCAATTTCGAATTTGCTGAACTGGAGGCGTTTCTTGTCCTTCTGGAAACGCGATCTTTCGTTGCCGCCGCGCGGTATCTCGGCGTGTCTCAATCAGCGCTGACCCGGCGCATTCACAAGCTGGAAACCGCGTTAGGCGCGATGCTTTTCGAGCGCACCACCCGTTCGGTTCGCCCTACACTTGCAGCCAAGAGGTTGCAGCCAAGGGCACAGGCGATGGTGGAAAACGCCCGAGAAACAATGCACGAACTGCGCGATGACACGGCCCGCTTCGCCCACCAGAACCGTGCCATCGTCACGATCGCCGCCGTGCCGAGCGCCATCCCGCGCATCGTCATGCCGGCGCTTCGATTGTTCAGAACCGGCCCAAGCGAAGCGCGGGTTCGAATTCTCGACTTTCTTGCCCATGACGTCACGAACGCGGTCGCAGAGGGAAAGGCGGATTTCGGTGTCTCATCCTTGCCGGTCTCCGACCGAAGCGTGGTATTCGAGCCACTTGTCGATGACCGGGTCGTTCTGGCTGTCCTGCGCGAGCATCCACTTGCATCACAGCAATCGGTCAAATGGGAGACATTGTCCGCGCACCCGCTGATCCTGCCCTCGCAGGGAAGCGGCAATCGAGCACTGATTGATCAGGCCATGGCGCGTGCGCAGCGCAGCCTGTTTTGGAATTACGAAGTGCCGCGCACATCGACAGCCCTCGAACTTGTCCGCAGCGGATTGGGAATCGCCCCGCTGCCAAGATCAGCCATTCCGATCAGCGGAGAGGGGGGAATCGTCACATGCGAGTTGACGCATCCGGCAATCTCCAGAACGATTGGCTTGATCGACAAGACGGACGCCGCCTGCTCGCCTTCGGCACGGCGGCTCAGAGACATGATCATCAGCGCCGGTCGGGATGCGGCGTGATTTGTTCGATGGTCAGGATGTGACAAGGCCGCCGAGGCGACGACTGAGCACATCAGCCTGTTTGTGAAGGATCGGCAGATGGGCGGCCACCGCATCGTCGGTCATGCGCCAGACCGGCCCGGATATGCCAATTGAAACATTCAGACGGGAAGACAGGCCGGGCACGATGATGGCGAGGCAGCGCACATTTTCATCGAATTCGCAGCGGTCCTCGGCAAAGCCCAGCTCACATACCCTTTCAATCTCGGTGCGAAGTGCGGCCGCATCCCGAATGGTATACGGGGTGTAAGCCTCATAGCTGATCGACTTGACGATCGCGTCGCGATCCTCCGGGCTGCATCGCGACAGCAGCATCTTGCCGATCGCCGTTGCATGAATGGGCCGGGTCTGTCCCTTGCCATAGGAAATTTGAATCATCCCGGGCGCATCAGCCCGGGCGACGACAATCACCCGGCTGCCGGTGCGCACCGCAAGATGCGCGGCTTCGCCGGTCATTGCACTGAGTTCTTCCAGGACCGGCTGACCAGTAAGTGCCAGAAGGCGCATCTGCGGTGCGCCCGCTGCCAGGGAAAAGATGCGCGGGCCAACAAAGTACTGTTTTCCCTCGTCCAGGCGCGCGAGGTAGCCGAGTTGATCAAGCGTTTTGACGAGATGAAAAATGGTGGAGTTGTGCAGGCCCGTGGCTTCCGCCATGTCGGTCAGGCTGGCCCCATGCTCGCCACCCGCGTCCACCACATCAATGATCGCAGCAGCCCGCTCGAGCGACTGAATGCCGCCCTTTGCGGGTCCACCGGATTTCTCTGTCTTTTCTCGCGTGCCGGCCATTGCGCCCGTCAGATGTCGTTGATCGGTGTCGTCACGACGATGAAGGTCAGGTCGCCGAGACCGGTATTTTCGATGCTATGCCAGGACCCGGGTGCGAGAAAGATGATATCATTTTTTCTCACGACGCGTTTCTCTCCATCAATTTCCATCAGCCCCTCGCCGTCGAGCACGTGATAGACCTGCTCCTGCACGTCGTGCACGTGGCGCTCGACATAGGCCATCGGCTGATATGTCGAAATGCGGTAGTCAAGTTGATGCGAGCCGGTTGTCGTAGGATGCACCAGCGGCTTGGAAAGTGCCGAGCCGTGATGAGCGGGGAATTCCTTCCACGGCACCTCCGCGATGTTGCGGATGACCGACTTTCTTTCCACGCTCGCTTCAGTATTGTCCTTGTTCATTTCACTCTTCCTTTCGTTTGTTAAGGCCGCCAGGCGTTGCCGAAAACCGGCTCCTTCGGTGTGAGCGGCGGCAATTCCCAGGTGCCAGTGGCGGGCGGGCGAATGTTTCCGTCGACATGCACATCGATCAGGCTCGGCTTGCCGGATGCGATTGCTGCTTCCAGCACCCCGGCGAAATCCTCCGACTTCGTGACCGTATGTCCCTCAACGCCTGCGGCCCGGGCCCAGGCTGCAAAATCGGGATTGTAAGGTTCGGCGTTATCACCGCGATAGAAACCGGTTCCATATTCGCGGCCCTCGAAATAGCCGTATTGAAGATCGCGGATCGCGCCCCAGACGAAATTGTTCCAGACCACCCACACAACCGGGATGTTGTATTCCACGGCGGTGCACAAGACGTGCGGCACCATGGTAAAGCCACCATCGCCGCAGATGCTGATACATGGGCGGTCGGGCGCCGCCAGCTTGGCGCCGAGAATGGAGCTCGGTCCGAAACCCATGCCCGAATAGCCCCAGGTATTGAGCATGCTGCGCGGTCCGCGCGCCTTCCAGAACTGCATGTACCAATTGTGATGCACCCCTGAATCCAGAGAGAGGATGGCGTTGGCGGGCAAGACCTTCAAACAGTCCTCGACGATGCGGTAGGGCGCGATCGGTGCCGTGTGCTGGCCCCAGTTGGGCGCCAGAAACGCCTCCCACTCCTGCCGCCAGCCGGCGATGTCGGCCTGCCAGTCTTCCAGCCTCGGACTTTCATCAATCCCGCGTTCCGACAGCTCGGCCAGCACCTGGCGCAGGAACGTGCGCGCATCGGCAAGTATGGCAATATCGGGCGTGTAATTGCGGGTCAGTTCCGCATGGTCGAGATCCACATGCACGAGCGCCGTCTCGGGAAAGTTCCAGGAGTAACCGGGTTTCCAGCTCGAGGCGGAACGGTCATCGAAGCGCACGCCGATGGCGATCACCAGATCCGCATGCCGGCCGGCCTGATTGGCCTGATAGGCGCCGTTGCGGCCGATGAACCCGAGCGAGAGCGGATCCTGCATGTCGATCGTGCCCATGCCGTTCGGCGATGAAATCACCGGAATGTTGAGCCAGCGGGCGAGGCGGGTCAGCTCCTTCTCCCCCTCGGACAACGTCATGCCGTGGCCGACGAACAGCACCGGCCGCCGGGCAGCAAGCAGCCGGTCGACGACGTCGGTCACATCGTCGGGGCTGGCGCCCGAGCGACGCTCACCGAAGGCGCTGCCGATCACCTCCGCTGAAAGGTCGGCCTCCTCCTGGAAGAGGTTGTAGGGAATGTCGAGATTGACCGGACCGGGACGTCCTGTGGTCATCGTGGCACAAGCCTGGCGGATCTGCACCGGCAGCATCTCGGCGCGGGTCGGCTGAAAGCTGCGTTTGACCACAGGCTTGATGACATTGTTGAAATCAGCCTGATTGTGCAGGTTCAATTCCTGAAACGGACCGCGATTGAACTGCTGCGTCGGAACGTTGGCGGTGATCGACAGGATCGCCGAACTGTCGGTTTGCGCTACCGCCAGCCCCATGATCTGGTTGGCCGAGCCCGGACCTGTGGATGTCAAGGTAGCGGCGGCGCGGTGTGCGACGCGGAAATACCCATCAGCCATGTGAACCGCGGTTTGCTCATGACGCGGCGAAACCATCTTTATGTCGTCCCGCACATCGTAGAGATGGTCGATCAGGCCGACCGTACCGTGGCCGCACACCCCGAAAATGTAGGGTATGCCTTCCCGGACAAGAGCCTCGGCGATATACGCGCCGCCTTTCTGCTTGGTCATTCTCGTTTCCTTTCGCATTCAATTCTTGCCGGCCGCATGCCGCGCGACGCGCCAGCCAAACGTCATCCCCATGCCGATTTGCGCTCCGGCACCGGGATACTCCCCTGAAAAACACGACTGCATGTCATTGCCGCAGACATACAGGCCCGGGATCGGCGCGCCCGTTTCATCGAGCACTTCGCCGTCCGGCGAGGCGGCCAGGCCGCGGCTGGTGCCAAGCGGCGTCGGATGCAGTTCCACGGCATAAAGCTCGCGTGAACCCACCGGACCAAGACAGGGATTGGGCTTGTGCCGCGGATCGCCATTGGCGCGCTGATAGACCGTTGTGCCGCGGCCGAAGTCCTCGTCGACTCCACGCGCGGCAAAGCTGTTGAAACGCGCGATGGTGTCGCGCAGGGCATCCGCCGGAACGTTAATCGCCTGAGCCAGCCCGGCGATGTCGGCCCCGTATTTGAGATAGCCATCCTTGCGATAGCTGCCCAGAAACGGCGTGCGCGGGCGCACGATGCCCATACCGTACCGGCGCAGGAAGTCGCGATCACCGATTAGCCAGGCTGGGATGCAAGGCACATCGGCGTTTGCGACATACATCGAGCGCACGAAATCGTGGTAGGACAGCGCTTCATTTGCGAAACGTTGGCCCTGGCTGTCAACGATAATGCAGCCGGGTTTGGCGCGATCGAGCACGATATGCGGATAGACAGCGAGGCTGCCATCCTTCCGGCGACGGATCGAGGAAGGAAACCACAGCCCGTTATCCAAGCCCGGAGGGCCTAGCGCAGCGCCTGCCGCGAGGCCCAGTTCCACACTCGACCCAGCCGCATGCGGGGCGGCCGGAGTGTAACGAGGCGTGGGCTTCGGCAGTTGGCTCTCGCGCCATTTTCCACTGGATGGGTAGCCGCCGCCGGCAAGCACCACGCCTCTGCGGGCTTTCAGCATGCCTTCGCGCGTGCCAAGCGCATATTGGACACCGTTAATGCGATCGCCATCACGCTCGAGCGACGTGACGGTGACATTTTCCCAAATCAGGCCGTCACGGCGCAGCAATTGCCATAAGAGCCGTCCGACGAGGCCATTCCCCATAACCAGACGCGTGCCGCGATTGTAGGATATCCGGTCGCGTAGATAGCGCAGGGTGAGGCGTGCGCCTTTCAAGGCAGCCCTCGGCGACCTGTCGAAATGAATGAGCTCTCCGGCTTCGGCACGGCTGACCATCATTCCGCCAAACACAGTCAGTTCCCGGATCGGCGGCGCCAGCAGGGAAAAATAGCCGCCGAGTTTGCGTCCGTCGAAGGGCAGCGGTTCCAGCGGCCGCCAGCCCTCGCCAGCCCCGTCGATTTCCGATCGGTAGTCCGCGGCAGTCGGCATTGGCCGGAAACGAATGTCGGCGCTTTCTGCCAGGTCGGCCTCCATGCGTGGCGCCGTGTCCAGGAAGACCTCCCAGGGTTGGCGCGGGCCGCGCGCACCGACCAGCTTCTCAAGATAGGTTGCGGCGCGCGTCCGGTCGTCACTGATCCCGGCAGCCCGCATGTATTGGTTGTCCGGAATCCAGACCGTGCCCGAGGATCGCGCCGAAGTGCCGCCGAGCACCGGAGCCTTTTCCAGAACCACCACCTGCAGCCCCGCGAGCAGCCCGGTCAAGGCTGCTGTGAGGCCCGCCGCTCCACTCCCCAGAATGATCAGATCAACCTCGCGCAGGGAACTGAGATCCGGTCGCTCGCGCGGATCAAACGGCGTGCTCGCCCCTTCTTTTGTTAATATTGTGGAGTTGGATTTCATAATATCGTATTTCAGGCCACACATTGTACTGCCATGTCAACATGTTTGGCTCGGAAATCATCTCGCTCCGCCGGGCGGAGCGTCTTGCACGCGCCAACAGACGACCCGGATGGCCGGTATCGCGTCTCTTGCGGAAAATATGGCACGAAAGTCGGGAGCGGTTATATGCCTCGCAGCGTCGCCCGGAGTTCGCGACACCGGTTCAGCGCTTTGTGCGCCCGCCGGTCATTTTGATGCGATGATCGCGGGCTTCTCTATTGCTTCGCGGTTGGGTGCGCCGATCGGTTCGAAACCCGGCCATTTCTTCTGCAGCGTGAGTTCACGCGCCACCTGCTTTAACTCGCCCGCGACCATTGCTGCAGCTGTTGTCAGGCGTTCCGGCGGCAGAAAATGCAGAAAATTGCGTCTGCGGAAACTGACATCGGAGAACGTCAGGAACCGCCAGGCACGTCCGTGCCCTCCCTCTTTCATCACGGCGCCGATCGGTTTGATCGTGGCGCCGATATCGTCGTGCACAGCGTCCATCAACAGCGACAGGGAATCGATTTCCGCCACCACCTTTGTGCTCAGCCCGCGGTTTTCAAACACTGCGGTAATGCGCTGGCGCAGCCCATGTGACGAGGTCGGCAGGATAAGCGGAATATCTGCCACCTCGCTTGTCGAGACGCTGCTCTTGTCCTTGGCGACCAACTGGCTGTGTTCGGGAATGATGAGAAACAGTTCTTCCGAGAGGAGCGCCTCCACCGAAACGTCCGGCGCCAGTTCCTGGCTGAACAGGACAGCCAGATCGAGTTGTCCCATGCGCATCAGATGCCCGATGTGGCCGCTCATGCCCTCCACAACATTGAGAAGGATACCGGGATACCGCTCGCGAATTCGCCGCACCAGTGGCAGGCCCATGGCGGCCACGGTGGTCGCCGGCAAACCGACGGTCACCATGCCTTGCACTTCGGCGGTCTCGCTTCTGGCGATCGAAAGTGCCTGGTCGAGTTGGCGCAGCATGAAGCGCGCGTGATGATACAGCGCCAGACCGTTGTCAGTCGGTGTGACGCCCTTGTGTGTCCGGTTCAGGAGCGGCTTGCCGACCTGTTCCTCGAGCTTGGCTATCTGTTGACTGAGTGCCGGCTGGGCGATGTGGAACGCGCGAGAAGCCTTCGAAAGGCTGCCGCTGTCGACGATCTGCACAAAATATCGAAGCTGTCTGATGTCCATAATGGCGGGAATACTAGGCCGGATTTGCCATATAAGTAAACCTTATACCTAGTCTCGGAATCGCGTATTTCTGCTCGCTGTTGCGGTTCGCTATAGTCCCGCCAAATCGACGGGTAGGAGGCCCGTAGGTCGTCGCTCGGGGGCGGCTTCCGCACGATTTCTGATCCTAGGGAGGGATAAAATGAGCAAGCTAGACAAATCCAATCTGATTTCGCGCCGCACCGTACTTGGCACGGCGGCGGCTGGCGCCGCGACGCTCGCCATGCCGGGTTATCTGCGCGCCCAGTCGGGGCCCATCCAGATTGGCCACCTGACGCCGCTGACCGGATTTCTTGGCGTGATGGGAGAGTGGGCCTCTCTTGGCGTCCAGCTCGCTGCCGAGGAGATCAATGCCGCCGGAGGCGTGCTGGGGCGCCAGGTTGATGTTCAGACAGAGGATTCCATCAATCCGGAGAACGCTGCCACCAAGGCGCAGCGCATGATCGAACGCGACAACAAGGACGTGATCCTTGGCGAAATCAGCTCGGCTTCCACCCTGGCAATCGGTCAGGTCGCAGAGCGCAACAAGAAGCTGTTCATTGCCACTGGTCCGCGCTCGGACGTGTTGCGCGGCGAAAGCTGCAACCGCTATATGTTCTGCACCGACATTCCCAACACCGTGAATGTCAACGTCGTCGGTGAAAGTCTGAAACGCGACAACATGGTCGATGGCCGCAAGTTCTTCACCCTGACCGCGGACTACGTTTTCGGCCACGATCTCTTGGAAGCAGCCGAGCGCTTTTTCGAGGCCAACAACGCAGAGCTTGTCGGCAACGAACTGATTGCAACCGATCTGACCGATTTCAGTCCGTTCATCCTCAAGATCCGCCAGGCGCAGCCCGACGTGGTCTGCCTCAATTTGGCGGGCAACCAGGTGCCGAACTTTGCCAAGCAATATGCCGAGTTCGGCTTGCCGTTCCCGACCGTCGGCTTCGGTTTCAACACGGTCGATGGATGGGCCGCCGGTCCGGGCAACATCACCGGCACGTGGCCGGCAGTTTGGTACCATACCCTCGATGTTCCCGCCTCGCTTGAATTTGTCGAGCGCTTCAGGGCGAAGTTCGGCAAGACACCCGAGAACCATGCCTGGATCGACTACATCGCCATGAAGATCCTGGCCAAGGCGATGGAGGAGACCCAATCGGTCGACAACGAGGAACTGGTGGACTACCTCGCATCGGGCGCCGAATTCGACATCCTCAAGAACCGCAAGGCCTATTTCCGCGACTGGGATCATCAGCTGATCCAGGAAGCCTATACGGTCACCGCACGCGATCCTGATGAAGTGTCCGACGTGCTCGAACTGATGGAACTCGGACAAGCGGTTCCGGGTCCGGATCAGGACCTGACCCTCATCTATCCGACACGCGAGCAGAGCGGCTGCAGTCTGTAAGAATGCCAAATGCTGCGGAGGCCGGCTGTGTCGGCCTCCGCAGCACAGGGCAGCTCGACGGCCAGAGGGTTGCGACCCCGTTCAAGCACGGACCTGACACATGCAAATCGTTTTTTTCTTCGAGCAGGTCGTCAACGGCCTGGTCCTTGGCGGCTATTACCTGCTGATCGCCCTGGGACTGTCGCTGATTTTCAGCGTCGGAGGCATCGTCAATCTTTCACACGGGGCCTTTTACGCCCTCGGCGCCTATCTCTTCGTCGAGATGTTGCCAACCTTCGGCTTTGCCGGCGCGGCAGTGATTTCGCCGGTGCTGGTCGCATGCCTCGGAATCCTCTTTGAGAGGCTGATCCTCAGACGGTTTTATGACGAGGATCCGATCCTCAGCCTGCTTGTCACCTTCGGCCTGGCCCTGGTGGCCGAACAGTCCATCCGCATCATCTGGGGCGGAGCGCCGCTGCTGGCCTCCTTGCCGCCCGATCTCAAGGGATCGGTCATCATCGGTGACTTCCTGTTCTCCCGCTACCGCTTGCTGATGCTCGGCGTTGTGGCGCTCATTCTCCTTGCCCTCTGGCTGATCCTGCAGCGCACCTCGTTCGGCCGCGTCGTGCGCGCCGGCATCCAGAAGCCGGATATGGTTGCTGCCCTGGGCATCCGCCTCCAGCCCTACATGACGGCGATTGTCATGCTGGGCGTCGGCCTTGCAGCACTCGGCGGCGCCCTTTTCGCGCCCATCACCATCGTTCATCCCGCCATGGGCGATGAAATCATCACGGTCGCTTTCGTCGTCGTGATCATCGGCGGTCTGGGCAGTTTCTGGGGCGTGGTCGCAGCGGCGCTGCTGGTCGGCGTTGTCCGCGGTGTGACCATCCACTTCTATCCCGCTGCCGGCGAAGCCTCGATGTATGTGCTCATGTTCCTTGTCCTGCTGCTGCGCCCACGGGGTCTGCTGGGCGAACCGATCGAGAAGTTTGAAAAATGACCCTGACGTCTTTCGCAAGATTTAGGCCCATGCTGCTCGGGCTGGCGGGCGTGATCGTTCTGCCCTTCATCCTTCCGCTGCTGGGGCTCACTCTCAACACGGCCACCCTGATCATTGCCTTGGTGATCGCCACCCTCGGGCTCAACATGCTGATGGGCTACACCGGACTGGTCTCCTTCGGCCACGGAGCGTGGTTCGGCATCGGCGCCTATGGTGCTGCCCTGTCGCAGCTTCACTGGTTCGGTTCGAACGTCGTCGCCTCGCTCTTGGTCGGCATGCTGGTGGTTGGCGCAATGGCGTGGCCGATTGGTCTGCTGATGCTGCGGCGCCGCGGGGTCTATTTTGCACTCATGACCTTGGCCCTGTCGGCGCTTGCCTTCACCATTGCCTTTCGCTGGACGGCTGTCACCGGCGGAGAGGATGGTCTCGGCGGTTTCGACCGCGGCACCCTGCTGATGTTCGATCTCGATGACGGCATCACCTACTATTGCTTTGTCGCACTAATTGGCCTTCTCGTCCTCTACGCCCAACTCAGGCTGGTGCGCTCTCCCTTTGGGCACGTCCTGGTGGCGATTCGCGAGAACCAGGAACGCGCCACGTTCCAGGGCTACCCGGTGCAACGCTACAAGCTGCTAACATTTGTGCTTTCAGCCATGGTGACGGGTCTGGCCGGTGGACTGGTTGGTTTCCTCAACTACATCGTCTCCGCCGAGCCGACGGCCGTGGTTTTCTCCGGCGAATTGCTGGCGATGGTCGTGATCGGCGGCATGCACAACTTTCTCGGCCCGGCCGTCGGCGTCCTGTTCTACACCCTGTTCCGGGAATGGTTTTCCATCTGGACGGAGAACTGGCTGCTGTGGTTTGGACTGATCTTCGTCGGTTTTGTGATGTTCTCGCCAGGCGGGCTCGTCGGAATCTGGCAACAGGTGACAAGGCGCCTGCGGCCGGAACCCGAAGAGGCAGCCGCCATGGCTGGCCGCAAGATACGCGAAGGGATGGACATTCCTGCATTCCTGCAGCCGAAAATGTCATCCGAAACTGTGCTTGAAGCAAGCGGACTGGCCAAGCATTTCGGCGGAATACGCGCTGTCAGCAATGCCGGGCTCAGTGTCGAACCTGGTCAGATTCACGCCCTGATCGGCCCGAACGGCGCCGGCAAGACGACCTTCTTCAATCTGATCAGCGGTCGTTTCGTCCCCAGTTCCGGCAGTGTCCGTTTGCACGGCCGGGAAATTCAGGGAAAAACGCCCGACGCCATCTGTCAGGCAGGTCTGGCACGCTCCTTTCAGATCACCAATCTGTTCGAAGGCATCAACGTCCGCGAGAACATCCGCCTCTCGGTCCAGGCCAAGCATGCCTCACGCTTCAATCTCTGGCGCGACGTCGAGGATATTGACCAGATCAACAGCGAAACCGACGAATTGATGCAGTTCCTCGGCCTGGCCGGCATGGAACAGGTGAAGGGCGCTGATCTGTCCTATGGCGGGCAGCGACTTGTCGACCTCGGCATTGCCCTGGCTTCCAAACCGCAGGTGTTGTTGCTTGATGAACCGCTTGCCGGTCTTGCCGCAGCCGAACGCGAGCGCATCGGCAATCTCGTTGCCGCCATTTCCCGGCACATCCCGGTTCTGATCGTCGAGCACGATATTGACCGCGTGCTCGGCTTTTCGCAGCGCGTGACGGTGATGACCGAGGGCGAGGTCCTCATGAGCGGCACACCCGAGGAGGTCCGCGCCAACAAAAAGGTTCAGGAAGTCTACACCGGTACAGGCACGCCGCCGGTCACTGGACGGCTTGCCGGAGATGCCAGCGCGCAGCCGATGCTGCTGCAGGTGAGAAACATCAATACCTTCTATGGCAAGAGCCACATCCTCAACGACGCTTCGATCGATATCCGCCAAGGCGAGATTGTCGCGCTGCTCGGCCGCAACGGCGCCGGCAAGTCCACGCTGCTGAAGTCGATCGCCGGGCTGGTGCCTCCGCGGTCTGGTCAGATTACCTTTGACGGCCAGCAGATTGCCGGCAAGCCCGCCGCTGATATCGCCCGCGCCGGGATCGGCTATGTGCCGCAGGGCAGGGGACTTTTCGCTGGCATGACCGTGGCCGAAAATCTCTCGCTCGGGCGCTTGGCGCGCGCCACCGAGGCGGAAAAGGGAACTGTCTGGAGCGAAGAGAAGATCTTCGAGATGTTCCCGCGTCTGAAGGAGCGCTACCGCACCTACGCCGACTATCTTTCGGGTGGTGAACAACAAATGCTGGCGGTGGCACGCGCCCTTTCGGGCAACGTCCGCCTGTTGTTGCTCGACGAGCCCTTCGAAGGCCTGTCGCCGGCGGTGGTCGAGGAACTGTTCACTGTCTTCGATCAGATCCGCCGCGAAGTGCCGATCATCATTGTTGAACACAATCTCGATCTGGTGCTGGCGCTTTCCGACCGGGCCTTCGCGCTCGAACGCGGTGCCGTCTTCCACGAAGGACCGGCCAGACCGCTGCTGGAAGATCTGGACTACCGCAAAGAAATCCTTTGGCTCTAACTGTGTGTGAGGACGCCATGGCTGCGAAAACGGAAACTCGGACCGGGAACGGTCCTGCGCTGGAGGTCGAGCGACGCCTGCTCATTGCCGGCATATGGCAACGCGGCAACGGCCCGACGCGCCAGGTGCTCGACAAATACACTTGTGCTGAACTCGCACCTCTCGAAACCGCCAGCGACGAGCAGATTGCCGCCGCTGTCGCGGCCGCTCACGCTGCATTTGAGGACGGCGCGCCGACCCCCTGGGAACGGGGTGAGATACTCGACCGCGCCGCCGCGCTGGTCGAGATACAGACGGGCATCCTCGTCCGCACGATGCAGGCGGAGGCCGGTTTCACCGAAGCCGACGCCGCCGGCGAGGTGAAGCGGTGTATCCAGACGCTGAAACTGTCGGCGGAGGAGGCGCGCCGGCTCAAGGGCGATGTGGTGCCGCTCGAAGGCGCACCGGGTCAAGCTGGACGGCTGGCTTTCACCCTGCGCCTGCCGATCGGCGTCGTGGCGGCAATTACGCCGTTCAACTCTCCGCTCAACACCGTCACACACAAGCTCGCTCCGGCCTTTGCCGCCGGCAACCCGGTGGTTCTAAAGCCATCAAGCAACACGCCCTTCACCGCTGCCAAGCTCTGCGAAATTCTGGTCGAGGCGGGGATGCCGGATGGTTTCCTCTCCCTCGTTCACGGGGGCGCGGAGGTTGCGCGTACCCTGCTGGCCGATCAGCGAATCCGGTTTTTCGCATTTACCGGGTCAACCGAGGTCGGGCGCGAGATTCAGCGCTCAGCCGGCCTGCGCCGCAGTCAGATGGAACTCGGCTCAATCGCATTTACCGTGCTTTGTGATGATGCCGATCTCGACCGCGCGCTGCCTAAGATCGCTTCGGCGGGCTATCGCAAGGCGGGGCAGGTCTGTACCTCCGTGCAGATCCTGCTGGTTCATGAGGCGATCGCCGACCAGGTCGAGCAACGCTTGGCTCCACTGGTTGCCGATCTTCCCTATGGTGATCCACATCAATCGGAAACGGTCGTCGGGCCGCTGATCAGCGAGGGCGATGCCAAGCGCATCGCGAACTGGATTGAAGATGCGGTTGCGGGCGGGGCGCGCAAACTGGCCGGCGGCGATCGTCAGGGGACGGTGGTGCCGCCAACATTGCTGGCCGACATCAACCCGGAAATGGCCGTGGGGTGCCGCGAAATCTTCGGACCGGTCGTATGTATTGAGAGGTTCTCGAGACTCGATGAGGCCATAGCGCGGGTCAATTCCACGCCCTACGGGCTTGCCACCGGCCTGTTCACCAATGGGCTGGACGCGGCACTCGCTTCGGCCCGCCGGATGCGTGTCGGCGGCGTGCATATCAACGAAACATCCAGTTCTCGTGTTGATCTGATGCCCTATGGCGGCTCAAAGGACAGCGGCTTTGGCCGGGAAGGTCCGCATTACGCCATCCAGGAAATGACCGAGGAACGAATCATCACCATCACCGCCTGAGCGCGGCATGGATGCAAGACATCAAACGACAGCGCATGAGGACATGTCATGACCAAAAAAACTGCTCTAGTATTCGGCGGATCGCGCGGAATCGGCGAGGCCTGCATCACGGCGCTGGCCGACGCCGGATTTGATGTGGCCTATACCTATGTCAGCCAACAGCCGGCGGAGCAGCTGCGCCATGCCGACGCGACAATTCGGGCTTATCAGGCTGATATCACCGATGCCGGCAGCGTCACAAATGCGTTCGAGGCCGTCAAAAGTGATTTCGGTGCAGCGCCGCTGTGTGTCGTCGCCAATGCCGGCATCAATGTTCCTCCCGCCCCGCTTGCGCAGTTCGACGCCGACAATTTCCGCCGTCTCGTGGAAGTCAATATTGTCGGTGCGTTCAATGTCCTCGCGGAAGCAGCGCGGCAAGTGCCGGACAATGGCACGATCATAGCCCTGACCACCTCGCTGGTGCGCCACGCAGTGCCCGGGGTTGGCCCCTACAGCGCCACCAAGGCGGCTGTCGAATGCCTGGTGCGCTCAATGGCGAAGGAATTGGCGCCGCGCGGCATACGCGTCAACGCGGTGGCTCCGGGTCCCGTCGACACGGATCTCTTTCGTGCCGGCAAGGACGAGGCGGCGCTTCAGCGGTCAGCCTCGATGAGCCCGCTTGGGCGCGTCGGACAGCCAGCGGAGATCGCCGAAGTGGTGGCCTTTCTTGCTTCGCAGCGGGCCAGCTGGATACACGGCCAGATCGTGCAGCCCAATGGCGGCCTGATCTAGGCTTTCTCGGTCGAAAGGGCGTTCGCGTTCATGGGTTCCCGCGTATTGATAACCGGCGCCGCTGGCCTCCTCGGTCGTTATGTCGTCAATGAGTGCGTTGCAAACGGTTATTCGGTGCGCGGCTTCGACAGACAGCGCGGCGATGCCGGAATTGACTGGCACATCGGCGACGTTACCGATCCGGTGGCCGTGCGCACCGCTGTCGAGGATATGGACGCAATACTGCATATTGCCGCCGTTCCGAACATATGGTCCGGCGACGGCCGGACGATAATGCAGGTCAATGTGCAGGGGACATATACAGTCCTTGAAGCGGCAGAAGCGGCTGGGGTTGGCCGTTTCGTCTTTTGCTCCAGCGATTCCGTCGCCGGCTACACCGTCCGCGAAGGCAGGATGCTCGCGCCGCTCTATGCGCCGATCGACCTCGATCATCCCCTGCAGGCAACCGACCCCTACGCCATCAGCAAGATCCTGGGTGAGGACCTTGTCCGTGCCTATGTGTTGCGCGGACTTTCGGCGGTGGCGTTGCGCACGGTGTTCATCGCCTATCCGGAAATGGCGGCAGAGATCGAGGCCCGCGCGAAAGATCCGCACAACTATCGTGGACCTGCCGCAGGCGGCCCCTCTTCGGCGGGAGGCGGACCCCTGTATCACCATATCGACCCGCGGGACGTGGCCCGGGCGTTTCGCCTGGCACTGCAAATGTCCATGCCGAGCCCTCGCTATGAGTGTTTCTACCTGTCCTCGACAGTCACCCTGTCGCCGGAACCGACATTGGACCGGTTGCAGCGTCTGCATGGGGGAACGATCGAAATTCGCAACCGTGCCGTCTACGAGAATGAGCCCTTCGCGCCGCTCTACGACCTGACGCACGCTGCCCGAGGGCTCGGCTTTACCGCCCGTTACGATCAGAGACATCTGATCACTGGGGACAACCGGTCTGAAGAACGCGCCGGACGAGAATGATCACCAGTCAGTTGCAATGAGGAAAACACAATGAGCCGGACAATATTGGTAACAGGCGGCTGCGGCTGGCTCGGCTCGGCGGTCGTGCGTGCTCTGCTGGCCCGGGGGGATCGGGTGATCGCCACGGATCTTTCTATTCCACCGGCGATGCAGCTGCTCGCCGGGCGCGAGAGCGGCTTGACGCTGGAACAGGCTGATCTCGGGGAGTGGGCCGCGCTGCTGCGTGTGTTTGAGCGGCACAGAATCGATGCAGTGGTCCACGCCGCAGCCATCGTCGGCGTGTTGCAGACCGCTGACATTCCGCTCAAGGCGATGCAGGCCAATGTCGGCAACGCGGTCAACCTGTTCGAGGCAATGCGGCTGAAGGGCGTTAGGCGTATTGTGCATGTCAGCACCGAAGAGACCTATGGCGATTTCCTCGCGCCGGTGATTGATGAGGATCATCCGCAGAGGCCGGTCAGTGTCTATGGTCTCACCAAGCTCGCCGCCGAGCATTACGGGCTGGTCTATTCACGCAATCATGGCCTCGAATGCATCAATGTGCGCACCTGCTGGGTTTACGGTCCGCATTTGCCGCGTCTGCGCCTGCCACGCACCTTCATCGAGGCCGCGCTGCGCGGCGAGCCGTTCCATCAGGACGACGGTGCACATTTTGCGGTGGATCAGGTCTATATCGATGATACGGTGGCCGGAGTGCTTCTGGCGCTCGACAAGCCTGAACATCGCTTCCATGCGTACAACATTGCAACCGGAGTGGCGTCATCGATAGCGCAAGTGGCCGAGGCGGTTAACACTGCGATCCCCGGCGCGCAAATCACCGTCGGCGACAGCGGCGGCAAGTACAAGCTCGAACATATTGTCAGCGCCGAAAAGGGTGCACTGGATATCAGCCGCGCGAAGTCCGAACTTGGCTACCGGCCGCAGTATGATCTCCAGCGCGGCATCCAGGCGACCATCGATGCAACGCGTGCCGGCAATCCTGACGGCTAATCACTTTCGCCGGTATCCGTCCCTCCTCTTGGCGCACTGCCGTGATACCCAGCGCGGATGCATCCAAGAAAAACGGTCTGCCCGGGTGCAGAGCCTTGCCCAACCGCGGGTTGCGGTATAGAAACGATTTTATTACAAAGCGATCACGGGAGATATGGGTGGTGGGTCGCAAGAAAATCACCATCAAGGATGTGGCGCGGGAATCCGGCCTCGCGCTGTCCACAGTGTCGAATGCCCTGGCCGGAAAAGCGCTCGTCAGGCCGGAAACCCGCAGTCATGTCGTGGCGGTGGCGCAAAAACTTGGCTATCGCGCGTCCATCGCAGCCCGCACGCTCAGATCGCAGCGCAGCTATGCCATCGGCGTGCTGATCGAGGATGTGGCCAACCCGTCCGCCTCCGCCTTCGTCAGGGGCGTCGAGGATGTCGTCAACCGCGCCGGCTGCACGCTGCTGCTGGCCAATACCGACGGCGATCTTGAGCGGCAGGTGGCTGCCATGAACACCCTTCTGGACCGTGACGTTGATGGTCTCGTTCTCATTTCCCAGCACCTGGCGGATGCCCGGATTCGCGAAATACTCGGCGGAGACGTACCAGCGGTTCTCGTGCAGCGGTGCGATCCTGACCTCGATCTGGACTATGTCGGTGGGGACAATTCCGACGGCATCCTCGAAGCGCTGCGCTATGTGCATGGGCTCGGGCATCGCCGCATCGGTTTTCTGACCGGGCCGCGTGTCTCCAGCTCCGCGCGGGAACGCCTCGAGGCGTTCCGCAGGGGCGTCGATGAACTCGGACTCGAGGATGCCGAAAGCCTGACCTATGAGGGGCGGTACAGCCTCGAAGCCGGCATGGAGGCCGCCGGCTTTTTCTCCGGCATGCGACGCCCGCCCACATGCATCCTCGCCAGCAACGACATGAGCGCCATTGGCCTGATCCAGGGTCTCGGCGAACGCGGGCTGGATGTGCCGAAGGATATTTCGGTTGTCGGACTCGATGATATCGAGCTGGCGCGCATCAAGGCGATCGATCTCACAACCATTCGCCTTGAGAAGCGCAATATCGGCGCCGAAGCTGCTGCCCTGTTGCTGCGGCGGATCGATACACCGGAAGCCCCTGCTGCCAGGGTAATCGTGCCCACCAAGCTGATCGTCAGGGGAACGACGGCCCCGGTCGTCAGCAGCTGATTGCACAAAAAGTTTCGCGAAAGGGATTGACGCCCTCCGCATTCGCGAAATAAAAACGTTTCGAAAATTCGTTTTATACGGCGCGCGAATGGAGGTGCGCGCACGGGGAGGGGCTATCCTGATGTCGTTTCTGCACGAGTGCGCGCTGACCAGTGCGCCGTTTCCCTCGTCGGCCCTCGTGCCGCATCAGGACCATCAGCTGTTCCCCGCGCCATCAGGAAAATCTCAGGGGTCTCCGTGCCCCCACGTCGGAGTTACGCAGTCATGAATCTACCTTATGCGGCCAAGGCCAATGCCAGCGGCGCCCATGTTTTCGCGGCCGCTCTCAAACGGCATGGCGTCGAGGTGATCTTCGGTCAGTCGATCCCCTCCGCGCTGTTTCTTGCCGCGCCGGAATATGGCATCCGGCAGGTCGGATACCGCACCGAGAATGCCGGAGCGGCGATGGCCGACGCCTATGCGCGGGTGAGCCACAAGGTGCCGGTGGTGACCGGGCAGAACGGTCCGGCCGCGACTTTGCTGGTCGCGGGTCTTGCCGAAGCCTTCAAGGCGTCGATCCCCGTGGTTGCCATCGTGCAGGATGTGCATCGAGCCATGACCGATCGAAATGCCTTCCAGGAGCTCGATCATCTCGAGCTGTTCAAAGGCGTGTCGAAATGGGTCCGGCGCGTCAGCGAAACGTCGCGCATCGACGACTATGTCGACATGGCTTTCACCGCCGCGGCTTCCGGGCGACCGGGACCGGCGGTTCTGATCGCGCCGATCGACATGTTCGATGAGATCGCGGACCGCTACGAACATCCGCGCCGTGCCGATCTGGGCACCTTTCCGCTGGACCGGATGGGCGCCGACCCGGAAGCTATTTCTCGCGCCGCCGACCTGCTGCTTGCTGCGAAGCGGCCGATTGTCATCGCCGGAGGTGGTGTGCATGTCTCCGGGGCCTGCGAGGCGCTGGCAAAGCTGCAGGAGACCGCCGCGCTGCCAGTGGCGACAACCGCGATGGGTAAAGGCACGATTCTCGAAACCCATCCGCTGTCGCTTGGACCGGTCGGCTATTTCATGGGCACCCGCGGGCGCTGCAAATACCTGCGCGATATGGTCGCCGATGCTGACGTCGTCCTGCTGGTCGGCAATCGAACGAACCAGAACGGAACCGATAGCTGGCAGCTCTATCCCAAGGGAGCGCAATACATACACATCGACATCGATCCCCAGGAGATCGGTCGCAACTATGAAGCCGATGTCCGGATCGTCGCCGATGCACGCCTGGCGCTGGAGGCGCTCGCAGCCGAGATCGCCGGGCGCGACCGCAGTCAGCGCGAAGGCGCCCGTGCCGCGGTGGAGGAGCAGATTGCCGCCGGGCTCTCTTCGCATCGCCAGGAGCTTGATGCCCTTGCGGTTGATCGGGACGGCCCATTGCGGCCAGAGGGCGTAATGCGTGACCTCGACGGCCTGCTGCGTGCCAATGACATCGTGGTCGCGGACGCCAGCTACTCGTCCATCTGGGTCGCCAACTTTCTCACCATACGTCAGGCCGGGCAGCGCATTCTCACGCCGCGCGGACTGGCGGGGCTTGGCTGGGGCCTTCCCTATGCCATCGGCGCCAAGGCGGCGCGTCCGGACGCGCGCGTTGTCGGTCTGGTCGGCGATGGCGGCTTTGCGCATGTCTGGTCCGAGCTCGAAACCTCGCGGCGAATGGGTCTGCCGGTAACACTGATCGTCCTCAACAACCAGATCCTTGGCTACCAGAAACATGCTGAGAAGGTGATCTGGGGCGACCATAGCGACGTAGTTGATTTCAACGCTGTCGATCATGCCGCGATCGCCCGCGCCTGCGGTCTGCAAGGCGTGCGGGTCGAGCGGCAGGCGGAATTCTTGCCGGCGCTGGAAAAGGCCATGGCAGCCGATCTCACCACTGTCATTGACGTGGTGACCGACGAAAGGGCCTATCCGCCAATCACCATGTTCGAGGATGAGCAAAGCCTGAACTACTAACGGCGGCGGAGGAGCGCAGCGATGAAAAAATTGATCAATGATCCCCGGAACTACGTCCCGGAAATGCTCGAAGGTCTGGTCTCCGCCTACCCTAGCCTGGTCTTGGGCGGCGAAAGCGGCCGCTGCATCTCGCGCAGCACGCCGGCGCGCAGTGGCAAGGTCGGGATAGCCACGGGTGGAGGGTCCGGGCACCTGCCGTTGTTCACAGGCTATGTTGGCGACGGGTTGCTTGATGCCTGTGCCATCGGCAACGTGTTCGAGGGCCCGAGTGTCCAGTCCTGTGTCGATGCCATCCGCGCCGCCGATCACGGTGCCGGCGTCCTGTGCCTCTTTGGCAACTATGGCGGCGACCGGATGAATTTCGAGATGGCCGCCGAGATGGTCGAACTCGATGAAATTGTCACCGAAACCGTGCTCGGGGCCGACGATGTCGCCAGCGCGCCGCCGGAAGAGGCGGAAAAGCGCCGCGGCGTCGCCGGCATCGTGCTGCTCTACAAGGTCGCCGGTGCGGCCGCCGAAGAGGGGCGTTCGCTGGCGGATGTTGCCGAAGTCACGCGCAAGGCGGCGGCTCAAACCCGCTCCATCGGCGTGGCCTTGTCGCCTTGCCGGGTGCCGACCGCTTCCAAGCCGAATTTCGAGCTGGGCGATTCCGAAATGGAAATGGGCATGGGAATCCACGGAGAGCCTGGTATTTGGCGTGCGCCGGTTGCCAGCGCCGACGAGGTCGCCGACGACATGCTCGACCGTCTGCTGGCCGAATTGCAGCCCCCACCCGGCAGCCGCCTGGTGGCCCTCGTCAACGGCCTGGGAGCCACGCCGCTCGAAGAACTCTTCATCCTCTACCGGCGCGTGGCAGCGCGTCTGGCTGAGCGGGACATGCAGATCATTGCGCCGCTGGTCGGCAATTACGTCACCTCCATGGAAATGGCCGGCGCCTCCCTGTCGCTCATGGTGCTGGACGAGGAACTCGAACGCCTGATCCGCGCGCCGGCCTGCTGCCCGTTCTGGCAGGTCTCGCCATGACGGTCACGACCCAGGACCTCGCTGGCCTCGTGGCCCGGATGCACCAGGCGGCGCAGTCGGCGGAGCAGCGTCTGAATGAAGCGGATGCAAGGCTCGGCGACGGCGATACCGGCTCGATGCTCACGCGCATCATGGCCGCCATGTCCGAAGTCGACCTTGCCGCGGCTGATGATCTGGCGTCCGGCGCCTCGACGCTCGCCCAGGCCACGATGAAACAGACCGGCTCCAGCCTCGGCACGCTGGTCGTGACGGCGCTGATGTCGCTGGCCAAGCAGGCCAAGGCAAATGGCGGCGACCTGCAGCAGGACCAGATAGCGGAAACGGTGGGCGGCATGCGCGATGCGGTGGCCGCGCGCGGCAAGGCGCAGGAAGGGGACAAGACCGTACTCGACAGCCTGGCAGCCATTGCCAAGGCGCTTGAAGGCGGGCCGGTCACCCTTCAGACGGCCTCGCGCGCCGCAAAAACGGCTCTCGATGAATTTCGCGACCGGCAGTGCCGGATCGGACGCGCCCGCATGTTCCCGGAACGCAGCATCGGCGCCGATGATCCGGGCATGCTGGCGCTCGCGCTGTTGCTCGACAACAAGGAGATGGACGATGTCGCACGCACATGACAAGCGGCCGGAGCCTGCCGCATCAAGCGTCAAGCAGCCTGCCCCGTGGCGCGACCTGACCGATCCTCGGCGGGCGGTTGAGGTGGAGGATCTCGAGGCGGGTCTGAAAGAACCGATTTTCGAGAATCTCGAAATTCCTGAGAAGCTCGGTCCGGTGACCATCACCGTCGATGATCACAAGATAAAGCGGTTTGCCTTCACGCAGAACGACTATAACCCCTGGGCCTTTGCAGAAAGTCCCTTTGACGGTCGCCGGATTGGCCATGCCGCCCTGCTGGGCAACGATCTGCTGCAACTCTTCACGCTGGTCTATGCCGGCTCCCAGACCGTCGGATTCCACACCGAAGAACAGATGTGGTTCGACAGCCCGGTCTATCTCGGCGAGCGGGTGACACTTTCGGGCACCTATGTCGAATCCTATCAGCGGCGCGGCCAGGGCTACGTCGTGATGGAGGCGCAGGCGGTCGGCGAAGACGGCCGCTCGATCATCCGGCATCGGGGTGTGGAGATCCTGCGCACGATGCCGGGCACCCTTGCCGGACGCGGCAGCAGCACGCCAGAGCGCAGGGTCACCGGCGAGTTGCCGGAACACACCCGCAAGGTCGACGGGTTTGGACCCGACAGCCAGCCTGGCGACGTGCTGACCGGCTTTGAGAAAATCATTGCCGCCGAGCAGGCGGCCGTGTTCTCGCGGATCGGAGAATATGTGCGCAATGTGCACAGCGATCTGCAGACGGCGCGCGGAGGCGGGTTGCGGGTGCCGATCGTGCAGGGGCAGCAGCAGGTCAGCGTGCTGAGTGAATGCCTCACGGGCGCTTTCGGCAAGTCCTGGTTCACCGCCGGTTGGCTGCGGGTCAAGTTTCTCAACACGATCGAAGTGTTTGAACCGATGAGCGCCACGGCACTCGTCACCGATGTCAAAAAGGGACCGGATGGCACCAGGATCGAGTTGGAAGTCTGGATTCGCCGGCTGTGCGACGGAAAGCTGACCACGGTCGGCTGGGCAAGTTGCACGGTGCCGGATCAAGACGAGCCGCAACCATCTGAAACCGCTGGATAGGAAATGGCCCCGCAGCCTGTGGGCGCGGGCGCAAACGCTGCCGCTGCCGCTCCGGCGGCGGCAATCACTGGGACAAGTCCCGAATTTCAAAGGAGGAGAAGAGAAAATGAATATCGAACTTCGTCACAAGGGCCGCAAGGCTTTCGCTGCCAGCATTTTCGCGCTGGCGATGGGCACGATGGCCCCTCAGGCCATGGCAGACACCTACAATATTCGCCTGTCGAACCTGTATCCCGAAAACCATCCGATGTGCATTCAGACAAACAACTTTGCCAAGTTCGTCGAGGAAGGCACTGACGGCAACGTCAAGGTTGAAGTCTACTGCAACAATCAGCTCGGCAATGAGCGCGAGGCCTCTGAAGGCGTGCGCCGCGGTTCGCTTGAGATGGTGATGAGCGGCGGCGGCGGCCTCGGACGCTTCGTTCCTGAGTTCTACACGCTGGAACTGCCGTTCCTCTACCCCGAAACCCGGCGCATCAATGACGTGACCTGGGCGTTGATCGACGACATCAACGATCTCGCCAACAAGCGCGGCTTTGAAATCCTCGGTTTCGGCTATGAGGGACCGCGCAGCATCAACTCGGTGGAATCCTTTGACACACTGGCCGAGATGGAAAACTACAAGCTGCGCATCCCGGAAGCGCCGCTCTACGTCGGCATGGCAAAGGCACTCGGCGCGATCCCGACGCCCACTGCCTTCACCGAAGCCTACACATCGCTGCAGACGGGTGTCGCCGACGGCATGGAATCCGGGCCGAGCACGACCTACAACAACAAGTTCTTCGAGGTTGCACCCTACTATGTGCAGACAGAGCACATCGTCAATCCGTGCTACCTGGCCATCAATCTCGATTATTTCAATGCGTTGCCGGAAGAGTATCAGCAGGTGTTTCGCGATGCCGGCAAGCGCTCGACCGACATCATGCTGGAGGATGTCTTGAAGTCGAATGACGAGGTCATGGCCAAGATGAAGGATGAGGGTCTGACCGTCGTCGAACTGGCGCCGGGCGAAGCCGAAAAATTCCGCGACGTCCTCAAGCCTTTCTCCGAGGAATATGCCAAGAGCATCGGCGACGATGCCGTCAATCTGCTCGCCAAGATTCGTGAAGTCCTTGCAGAAGAGTAGAGCCAGACGGTCCGGCAGGCGCCCCGGCGGGGCCCTGTCGGCAGCCCGAGGCCTGCAGCCAAACCTGGCGGCAGTCTGAACGAAGGGCGGCGACCTTGCGGGCCGCCGTCCTTCAGCCGTAGGAGGAGAGACCCATGTCCTATCTCGTCAGAGTGCTCAAACCGATAATCGTCTTTCTTTTCCTGGCCATGGCGCTGATCACTTTCGTCGCGACGATGGCCCGGCTGTTTCCGGTGTTGCCCAGCATCTACTGGTCGGGTGAGGCCACGCGCTATCTCAATTTCTGGATCACCTGTCTTGGCATCGGAGTGGCGCTCCACACCGGGGCGCATTTCAGCCTGACAATCGTCATTGAGGCACTGCCGGCGCCGCTGCAGCGGATCGCGACGATCATCAGCCATGTCGGGGTGCTGATCCTCGCCGCCGTTCTCATCCATTTCGGCATCCAGATGATCACCTGGAACTTTGACCAGCTCTCCGCCGCAATGGAGATCCCCATGTCCTACATCTATGCCGGGATCCCGATCTGCGGTGCGCTCGTGTTTCTCCAATCCTCCATCTTTCTGGTCAGGGCCCTGCTCGGCAAGGAAATCCGCCCGGCAGCCGAGGACGTCTCGCTATGACGATTACCATCCTGTTCATCAGTTTCTTTGCGCTTCTTGCGCTCGGCATGCCGATCGCGTTCGCCGTCGGTGTGGCGTCGCTCCTGATCATCGCACTTGATCCGACATTGCTCGCCTACATCGTGACCTCGAAATTTTTCGCCGGCATCGACTCCTTCACCTTGCTCGCAATCCCGTTCTTCATCTTCGCCGGTGAACTCTGTACGGAAAGCGGGCTGACTGCGCGCATCGTCCATTTCGCGAATGTCCTTGTCGGGCGCTTCTTCCGCGTCGGACTGGCCTATGTGAACATCCTCTCGAGCATGATCTTCGCCGGTGTGTCCGGCTCGATCACGGCTGATAGCGCCGCGATGGGCTCATTGCTGATCCCGTCGATGAAGAAGGAGGGCTATGATTCGGATTACGCGGTCGCGGTCACGGCGACATCGGGAACGATCGGGGCCCTGATCCCGCCCTCCATTCTCATGGTCCTGTACGGCTCGCTCACCAGCCTCTCGGTGGGTCAGCTCTTTCTTGGCGGAATTGTCCCCGGCTTTCTCTTCGGGGCGACCCTGATGATCGTGGCCTATGTGGTCGGGCGGCTGCGCGGCTATGACTTTCGTATCTCGGACGTCGCCGGCGCATCCGAAGGCCCCTACTGGAAAGAGCTGCTGCGTGCCTTCCGTTCCGCCTCGATCGCGCTGATCATCCCGCTGATCATCGTCGGCGGCATCGTCGGCGGATTTGCGACTCCGACCGAGGCCGGCGTTCTCGCCGTCGCCTGCGCATTGATCGCGGGACTGTTCTTCTACCGCACCCTGAGCTGGCGCAGGATTTACGAGGCGTCGTATCGCACCGCCCTTCTGACCGCCGTCGTCATGGCGATCATTGCCTTCTCGACCCTGTTTTCCGACATTCTCACGCGCAACGATTTCCAGAACTGGCTGCTTGGAAATATCGGCATGGTGAGCGAGAACCGCTACGTCTACCTGACGCTGATCCTGCTGATGCTTTTCGTCCTGGGCTTTGTTCTCGACGTGACAGCCATGCTGATCATGTTCGCCGCACCGCTTTCGGCCATCGGCCTGACGCTTGGTTTCGATCCTATTCACTTCGGGGTCATTATCGTCATGGTCTCGCTCCTTGGCGCCTGCACGCCGCCCGTCGGCACCCTGCTGCTGATCGGGTGCAGCATCGCCAACATCCCGCTGACCCGCGTTGTCGGGACAGTCGCGTGGTTTGTGGGCGCGCAGCTCCTCGTCTGCATTTTCCTGATGTTCGTCCCGGAGGCGGTCACCTTCGTTCCCAACCTCGTGTTCAACAGGTAATCCGCCGACCCGCACGCAGTTCTGAAAGATTTGAAAGTCGTCCCATGCAAGCATTGAAGAATTTGAAGGTCCTCGATCTCTC
Organism: Neohoeflea coraliihabitans; assembly: GCF_019334345.1. Classification (GTDB taxonomy): domain Bacteria; phylum Pseudomonadota; class Alphaproteobacteria; order Rhizobiales; family Rhizobiaceae; genus Pseudohoeflea; species Pseudohoeflea coraliihabitans. The sequence goes on along the minus strand of NZ_JAHWQX010000002.1, from coordinate 412,664 downwards.
GCGCTACATCGCCGGTCCGAACTGCGGCATGATCCTTGGTGATCAGGGCGCCGACGTCATCAAGGTCGAAAGCCCCGGTCGCGGCGAGGAAACCCGGCTGCTGCCGCCGAAGATCGGCGATCACGCCATTTACCCGCTTGTCTTCAACCGCAATAAGCGGGCCATGACGCTCAACTTCCGCAACCCCGAGGGACAGAAGCTGTTGCGCCAGCTCATTGCCGAGGCCGATGTGGTGATCGAGAATTTCCGCCCAGGAACCCTCGAGAAGATGGGGTGTGACTGGGAGACATTGAAAGCGCTGAACGAGCGGCTGATCCTCGTGCGGATTTCCGGCTACGGTCAAACCGGACCATGGGGAAGCAAGCCATGCTTTGATGCCATCGCCCAGGCCGCCGGCGGACTGATGGAAATAACCGGCGAGGCGGGGCGCGCCCCCATGCCGGCGGGCACCTTCATCGCCGACTATGTGACCTCCCTTTACGCCTGCATCGGGATTTTGTCTGCCGTCGAGGCGCGCCATTCCACGGGCAGGGGGCAACTGGTCGATCTGGCGATGCTCGACTGCACGATCTCGCTGCTCATGACGGCGATCCCGGAATTCGCATTGATGGGACGGGAGATGACGCGCGGCGGCAGCCGCGACCGCTACTCCACTCCGGCCGCGAATTTCGAATGCAAGGATGGCCGGTGGGTGCATATCAATGCCGGCAGCGACAGCCTGTTTCCGCGCTTTGCGGCGGCGACCGGGCTGGCGCATCTGCTCGAAGACCCGAAATTTTCCACCAACGCCGCCCGCATGGAGCGCATCTCCGAGGTGGAGGCGATCGTCTCGGGATGGACCGTGGCGCGCGACTCCGACGCGGTCCTTGCGACCATGGACGAGGCCGGGGTGCCCTGCGCCCGTGTCGCCAGCATGAGCGAAATCTTCGAGAATGAGCAGTTGCGCTCCCGCGGGCAGCTGATGGAGGTGGACAATCCGGCCTACGGCAAGCTGACCATGGCAGGCATTCCGGTCCGCCTTAGCGACACGCCGGGAGAGTTGCGTCACGCGCCGCCGGTGGTCGGCCAGCACACGGCCGAAGTCCTGCGCGACTGGCTGCAGCTCGATGACCAGGCGGTCGAAAATCTGCGCCAGGCCGAAGCGATCTGAGTGGCCCTTGCACTTGGGCCGCGTCGGTGCCGCAGGACGGCGAAGCTCAAGTGCTACGGCCCCCTAGTGGGTCACAGTCCCAAACCGCTAATGTGAATCCAGTGATCTGGTCCCCAGGAAGTTCGATTTGCCGGTATCCAGATCGACATTGAGCCCGTGCAGGACCGCCTGTTCCAAGACAACATTGACAAGATATTCATCTGAAAATTTCGACTGCGGCACAGCTTCGCGAATGGCTGCCACGGCGCGTTTCACTGAAACGACTGAATCCCTGGGATCGCACAGGGCAAAATGGCTGATCAGAGCTTCCAGGGCAGCTTGAGAGGCAGGATAAACAATAAGACCGTTCCACGGCATGTCTGACCTCCCTTCGTTCCGGCCACCATCAATTCTGATTTTCGCCCGTTCACACATCATACCTGCATTGTGCAGCGAGTTTAAGCTCCATTGACCCGTGATCACTGCTGGGTCTGATACCGTACCCAACGGTCGAAACACTTGCGTACTTGCTTATAAAGACGCAGATTCGACCATCGTTTGCTGACTTACGGGGCGCGAACGGCTGAGGGACATAATTGCTCTTGCCCTGTCACGGGAGAGAGTGATGTCTCATATCGAGCAATCCCTTGTGCGCAACCGTCTGTTGGCGTTGCTTGATGTAGATGACTTTCACCAGCTTTCACCGCACCTGCAGCCGGTCGAACTTCCGCAGAGGTTTGAACTGGCGCGCGCCGGTACAACAATCGATTATGCTTATTTCCTGGACAGCGGTATCGGATCGATCGTGGCGGAGTCTCCCGAAGGACAGCGCGTAGAAGCGGGGCTGTTCGGCTTTGACGGGTTCGCCCCCGTTACACTCCTGCTGGAATCTGAGAACAACGGCTTCGACATCTTCATGCAGTTGCCCGGTCACGGCTACAGGATCGAGGCCTCCGTGTTCGGTCAACAACTGGCTGCTCTCCCGCGCTTTGAGAAACTGCTCCGCCGCTATGTGCAGACCCTCACCACGCAAACGGCCTTCACCGCACTTTCGAACGCCGTTCACCACATTGACGAGCGCTTGGCGCGATGGCTCTTGATGTGCCACGACCGTGTGGAAGGGGATGAAATCGCCATCACGCACGAGTTCTTGTCCTTGATGCTGGCGGTGCGCAGACCGAGTGTAACGACCGCGCTTCACGTGCTTGAAGGCAATCTGTTCATCAAGAACCTGCGCGGCACCATCATCATCCGCGACCGGGACATGCTTGAAGCTTTTGCCGCCGATGTCTACGGCAAGCCGGAAGAAGAATACCGGCGTCTGATAGGTCGCTACGGCAAATCCAAGACGTGGGGCTGATCAACGCCGACTGAGGCAAGCCGGCGCTTGCCCTCGCATCCACATGGTCGAAGACCGAAGCCAATTTCTCCTCGCCCTCGCCCCTGCCGTTCGTCGACGTGCCTTTGCCGTCGTTCAAGCGGCTTCCATCGGCTTGATCGCGGAGACGTCCACCCTTGGGCGTGCGTCGGCAATATCGCGGGCACGCTGCAGGTTGAGCCAAAATTCCGGTGTATTGCCGAAGAAGGCTGACAGCCGCAGGGCGGTGTCAGCCGTCAATGCCGTCTCTCCCTTCACCAGGCGCTCAATGCGTGTGCGCGGTACGTTCAGGCGCCGCGCCAATGCACCGGCGCTGATGTCGAGAGACTCCAAAAACAGCTCCCGCAGCACTTCCCCAGGATGAACTGGATTGCTGATAATGCTCATGGTCGTACCACCGTGACAATCCACGATCTCAACGTCCGCCGGCCCCTGATCGGTCCAAACAAAACAAATGCGCCATTGCCGGTTGATGCGCACCGAATGCTGTCCCGAACGATCGCCGGACAACGCTTCAAGGCCATTGCCGGGCGGGAACCGCAGATCCTCCAGCACCATTGCTGCGTCTTCACCGCGCGGCGCGCCTTGCCGTCCTGGCATCGCGGGCGCTCCGCCGACGTACCGAAGCTCAATTCAAGCGTTCTCACCGCATATCGGCACTCGTCATGACAATGACAGGAGCCGGTGCTCTGGATCTGGATAGGAGGCGCAGCCACCAGACTGCGCGCTGTGACAGGCCGACGAAGGATTGGGGCTGGCGAAGCGTGTATGATTGTCGGTTCGAATAACTATCGACACTCATAAGCCATTGAAAATTCTTCAAAAAAAAATTAAACTATAAATTCTGCATGCGTACGGACCGCGCGTTGCTGGCACGCAGGCACCTTGACATCGTTCGGCGAAAGGTGCAACGATTTATCAAATACCTATTCTCGGCACCGAAAAGGCAAAATTTGAGCGGATCTGCTCGATGGCACAGTTGGATGCAAACCGGTCTGGTGACGTCTCGCTGTCTGCAGCACAAGGGGCTTCCTCGGCAAAAGTTCAGGGATGGCATCACCCTTGCCCTGAGTGTTTTCGGAGCCGAGAGGAATGCGAAGAACGCGACGAGATGAGAAGGAGTCGAACGCGATCTATCTGTCGGCCGGCGGATTGCGAAACCCGCGGCCTAAGGTGCAGATGACTTTATGTTTTCTTCGGATATTGAAAAAGCACGCAAATAATCACGTAAAACAGTCATGGAGAATACTGTGAATTTGGAAAACAAAGTCGTTTTGGTCACGGGCGGAGCTTCGGGCATCGGCGCAGCCATCACGCGACGCTTTGCAAGTGCCGGTGCAAAAGTTGCCCTTACCTACAATTCAAGCGAAGCCGAGGCGGAGGCTCTTCGTGATGAAATTGCGTCCTCCGGCGGCTCCATCCATCCTATGCAGGCGGATCTCAGTGACCCGCAGGTCGTTGCAGATACAGTCGCCGAGGTCGATGGGCGTTTCGGGTCGCTCGATATACTGGTCACCAACGCCGGAGGCCTTCTGCAGCGCAGCAGGGTGGTCGATACGCCGCTGTCGCTGTGGGAGAAAGCGCTCGCCCTCAATCTCACTTCTACACACCTTTGTTGTCAGGCGGCATTGAAGGTGATGGAGAAGAATCGGTCAGGCGCTATCGTGACCGTTGCTTCGCAGGCGGCTTTTGACGGCGGCGGCCACGGGGCTGCCCACTACGCCGCCAGCAAGGGGGCAATCGTGACCTACACAAGAGCATTGGCGAAAGACGTCGGGCAGTTGGGCATCCGGGTCAACGGTGTTGCCCCGGGACTGATCGCCACCCGTTTTCATGATGTATTTTCCACTTCCCAAGGGCGGCAGGCCACCGTAGAGAAGACCCCGTTGGGCCGTGAGGGACAGCCGGATGATGTCGCGGAAGTCGTCGTCTTTCTGTCCTCTGATGCGGCAAGATTCGTGACGGGCGAGACAATCCATGTCAATGGCGGGGCAGGGTTGTACTAGTCAGATAGCAGTGATGGCCGTGAAAGATAAAAAAACCAGCGCGACTATACTTGATGTGGCGAGGCAGGCGGGGGTCTCCCCGTCGAGCGTTTCAAATTATCTGAACGGCAATCATGCTCGCCTTGGCTTGAAAACGCGTCAGAGAATACAGACCGTTATCGACGAGTTGCGGTACCGGCCCAACAACGCCGCCCGGCAATTGAAGATCGGTCATTCTCCAATCATCGGGCTTTTGGTCCCAACAGTGGCAAACCCGTTTTTCGGAGAGCTTGCAGTGGAGGTCGAGCAGGCTGCCCAGGCTCATGGCTATCGGGTTTTGTTGTGCAACACTTTGCGCGACCGGCAACGCGAGCGTGAGTTTGCGGAGGAGCTCATAACGTTCGGTGTGCGCGGTCTCATCACGGCGTCTGCCCTCTCCGACCCCGAGTTGGTGAAAATTCTGCAGCGAACGCGGGTCGCGATGGTCGCACTTGATGTCACTCTTGCAGAGATTCAGTCGGAAAGAGTGGATGTCGTGACGATCGACAACATGGCGGCAACCCGCATGGCCGTGGATCACCTCGTCTCGCTCGGACATCGCCAAATCGCTTACGTGAACGCACCCAACCAAACCCTCAGCCGTTCGGCCCGCCTGGAAGGATTCCGCGAAGCGATCCGCCGGCACGGGTTGGCGGACGATACGGTTATCACTGTCGATCTGTCCGATGGAACGGCCGCATTCGGCGACACATCGATGCAGGCCATCGGTCGCAAAGCGGCCGCCGAAGTCCTGAAACTGGAAAGGCGACCGACGGCAATTGTCGCGTTGAACGATATAACCGCGCTCGGACTCATCGCCGAATTTCGCGAGGCTGGACTTAATCTTCCGCAAGATATTTCAATCGTCGGCATCGATGACATCAACATGGCGTCCTTGGCCTATCCGGCGTTGACGACCATACGGCAGCCCTTCGACAAGATAGCCAGCGCGGCTGTCGAGCTCGTTGATCGCAGATTTGAGGGTGAGGAAGGACCGGCGGTGGAAGAGATCATTGTTCCGAAGCTGGTCTGCCGGCAGTCTTCCGCCCCTCCGGGCAAATAGCACATTATCTGCTGCCAAGCGCCGCAACCTGTCCCGTGATCGCGATTTTCTCGGCATCAAATTTGCTGATCGCCCCGCCGAGCGCGCCGGTGGGCTGTGTGCATCCGTTTGGGGGGCGCCTTTCAGAAAGCCCCGGCCAATCTTGCAATTGAAGTTGCTTGACCTCGTCCGTGCCGCGGCATGGGGCAGGGTGAAGCGTCTTCCCGGGTAAGGACACGAGAGCCGCAGCCGCTCACTCGCGCACGTGTTTTCTGGCGCCGCGAACTTGACAGGACAAAAATTTAGTGTAACGATTTACCAATTCGCATATGGGAGGATAAAGCCTGCTATATCAGAGGTGTAACGTTTTTCCTGAGATCGGTTCAACGACACGTCAGATTTGCGTGGCGGGCATATGTCAATGCGAGGCGAACCTAGGGTTCGAACCAACGAAAAAATCCGTTCAAGGCGGAGCATTCAGACCAAGGGAGGAGTTCAGCATGAAATGTAGACAAGGTGGATTTTGGCTGTCGCTGATTGTATCGGCGTCGATCGTTTGTCTGGCCCCCGGCACAGCTGGGGCCCAGGAAGAAACGACACTCAAGTTTTGGACTTTTTTGGATCCAAATAAAAACGGTCCGCGTGAGAGCGCGTGGGCTCAAATTATCAAAACCTTCGAGGACGAGCATCCCGGGATCAAAATCCAGCCGGAAATTTTCCCTTGGAACGAGATTTCATCAAAGCTCATTGTCTCGGTTTCTGCCGGCCGCGGTCCGGATGTGACGCTGGTGGAGACCAACCTCCGGCAAACGCTGGCGCGCGGCAATATACTGGCGCCTCTTGATGAGTACATTGAGACCTGGGACGCGGGGGCGCTTGATGATTTCTATCATCCGCAGGAGCGTGTCTATGACGGGAAGACCTATGCGCTCAACATGTGGTCGAATGGGAGCGCTCTCTTCTACCGGAAGGATCTCTTCGATGAAGCGGGTCTGGAGCCACCGCGCTCGATGGACGAGTTCACGACCGCCGCGAAGGCGCTTACGGTCGATACCGATGGCGACGGCAAAATAGATCAGTGGGGTTTCGCGGAGGGGATCGCGCGCAGTCAACCATTCGCGCACCGCTTTCTTTTCCCGCTGATCTGGGCATCCGGCGAAACCATCATAGGGCCGGACGGCAAAGCGACGTTCAACAGTCCGGCGGGCGTCAAGGCGGTCCAGTCGTTCGTCGATCTTGTCAAGGTGCACGAAGCCATGCCGCCGGATGTGGTCAACCTCACTTATGACGAGAGACTGCAGGGGTTCATGGCAGGCAAATACGCGATGGCGATCGAAGGGATGCATCGCTATGAGCGAACCCAGACATCGCCCGTTATCGAAGGAAAGGTTGGGCTTGTTCCCATCCCGGGGTGGAGTGTCGACAAACCTGCCCCCACTCCTGTGACCGGCTGGGATATCGGCATTGGAGCGACCTCGGAGAACAAAGAGGCTGCCTGGGAATTTCTTTCCCACGCCTTGAGCTACGAGTCGCAACTTCTCAATGCAGAGGTTGCAGGCCAGGTGCCCGCCCGCAAGTCGGTGGCCGAAGATGCATTCTTTGAGTCCGAGGAGGGTGAGAACCTGAAATTCATCCTCGACTACATTGCGACGGCTTCAAGCGAATTCCCGCAGGCAACAAACCTGGATCTGCTTATCGAACTGTTCAATCTGGCGATTCAGGAAGCGATTCTTCGCGATGTGTCCGTGCAGCAAGCGCTCGATAACGCTGCATCCAAATACAACCGCAGCCTCTAGTCGCTGACGAGTAAGGAATCTCCCACATGACAATTCAGCATTCAGAAGTCTCTCATTCCACTGACGTACTCGTTGCAGGCGGTGGTATGGCGGGTATTGCGGCAGCAGTTGCCGCCGCACGTACCGGCGCTGAGGTCACTCTCGTGGAGAGAGGAGGGACGCTCGGCGGGGTCGCAACCGCCGGGCTCATGTGTTCCTTCATGGGCGTTGACAGGTCCATAATCGGCGGAATCATGTGGGAGTTTCTCGACCGCCTAAAAGCAGTTGGCGGTTCGATCGAAGGGCTTTACACGCCCTTCGATCCGGAATTGTTCAAAACAGTTGCCCTGGAAATGGTCTCCGAAGCTGGTGTGCGGCTCCTATTGCATTCCTGGGTCCTCGACTCCGTTGTCGAGAACCAGCGGATCGAAGGTGTTCGCTTCGTGACCAAATCCGGAATAAAAACCATCTCGGCAAAAGTCGTCGTTGATTGCACGGGCGACGGCGATGTGGCCGCTTCCGCTGGTGCGGCTTTTGAGTCCAGACGGCCCGACGGGAACGCCGGACAGCCGATGACCCTCATGTTTCGCATGGGCAATGTCGATACGAAGCAACTCATCGAATATTACAAGGCGAATCCCGACGAGTTTTACCAGGAGCCGATGAAGTGTCTTCTGGAAGAGGATCGCGACCCGCCATTGTTCGTGTTTGCCGGTTTCTTCAGTCTTATCAAAAAGGCAAAGGAGAGCGGCGGGCTGTATCTGGCCCGTGAATCGATGGGGCTTCAGGCGCTCCCCAACACAGGTCAGATCCTCGTCAATGCGACACGCGTGCAAGGTTTGGATGCGGTCGATGCAGGCGATCTGACGAAAGCAGAAGTCGATGCGCGAAAGCAGGCTGCTTCTGTTGTCCGTTTCATGAAGGACAACCTGCCGGGCTTCGCGGACGCTCACCTGATCGATACTGCTGCCTCAATCGGCGTGCGTGAATCGCGTCGCATCATAGGCCGGTATATGCTGACAAAAGAGGATATTCTCGCAGAACGGCGTTTCGAGAGTGCCGTGGCGCGAAATTTCTTTCCGATGGACAATCACGGGCCCGCCGAGAACCCAAACAGCCACAGTTGGACGGTCTTGCAGCCCGGAGGATTCTACGAAATCCCCTACAGCTGTCTCGTTCCGCAGGATCTGGATGGCATGCTGCTCGGGGGACGATGCATTTCCGCATCGCATGAAGCCCACGCTTCAACGCGTTCGATGCCGTGCTGCGTAGCAACTGGTCAAGCAGCAGGGACGGCTGCCGCCCTTTCAGCGCGGGGGAACGCAATTTCTCCTGCTGAACTGGACATTGAACAGTTGCGGACCACACTCGCAGCGCAAAACGTCGTTCTTTGACAGGCGGTTGCAGCTAGCCTGGCGCAGGGGTTCCCAATGTTTCCATATGTCTTGATCTTACCCGCTTCGGCGCTTGTTTTCGCCGTCGCTCTCTACCCGATGTTCTACGCATTTCACCTCAGTCTGCATGAATCCGCCCTGATGGTGACAGGGGAATTCGTCGGATTTGAAAATTACTGGCGGCTGATTTCCGATCCGGCCAGTTGGTGGAACATGACGGCGTCGCTCATCTTCGTAGCAGGCTCTGTGTTCCTCGCTGTGGGCCTGGGCCTGGCCTTGGCGCTCCTGCTGAACCAGCGAATTGCCTTCCGGACGACGTTCAGGACCGGGATCCTCGTGCCGTGGGTCGTCTCCCAAGTGGTCGCCGCAATGGTCTGGCGATGGTTGCTGAACGCGGATTACGGTCCGGTATCGATGGCCTTGCTGGATTTGGGGCTTCCAAGGCTCGATCCTCTTGGTGATCCGCGTTTTGCTATGGCTGCGCTGATCCTCACCAATGTATGGCGATCCGTGGCGTTCCCGATGATTTTGCTGCTTGCGGCGCTTCAAGGCATCCCGGAAAATCTTTACCGGGCCGCCCGGGTCGATGGAGTCTCCTGGTTCACGACGCTGACGCGGGTGACGATACCAATGCTGCGGCCAACGCTGCTTGTGTGTGTCATCGTCCTGACCCTGAGCGACTTCAATATCGTTGCTCTGCCCCTCGTATTAACCGGTGGCGGACCGTTGGACAGCACTGATTTGATCAGTCTTCGATTGTATCGTGAAGCATTCACTTACTTCAACATGGATACCGCTTCCGCAATCGCAATAATTTTGTTCTTCGTGAATGTGTTGCTCACATTTGCCTATCTTGCATCCATGAGGGGGCGGCGATGAAACCCTATATCCTGAGGCAAAAATTGCGGCATGGAATCCTTTTCCTGACGCTCAGCGGCATTACGGTCTTGATGCTCCTGCCCTTCATCTGGGTGATCATCACTTCGCTCAAGCCGGAATCGCAAGTGTATGTCTTTCCTCCGGAATGGGTGCCGAGTCCGGTTACTTTGGAGAATTACCAGGCCGTTTGGGCATCGAACATGCCACTCTACTTGTTCAACAGCACGATTGTGGCAGTCGGATCAATCATCTTGACTCTCATAGTCTCGATCCATGCGGCCTATGCGGTATCCAGGTTCAAGTTTCGTGGCATGAACGTGTTCATGTTTCTGCTCATTGCCAGTCATATGATTCCCGGGGTCGCGAACCTGGTTCCAACGTATCTCCTGGCGAGCAAGATGAACCTGCTCGACACCTACATTGTCCTGATCCTCGTTTACAGCATGTGGCAAACCCCCTTGGTGGTCTGGCTGATCCAAGGGTTTCTGCAAAACGTGCCGCAGTCGCTGGACAAGGCCGCAATGGTCGATGGCTATTCGAGGCTTGGCGCGATGTATCGGGTGGTGGTTCCCTTGAGCAAACCCGGTCTTGCTGCCGCGGCGATCGTTGTCTTCGTCTATGCGTGGAATGAATTTGTCATTGCGCTCACGCTTACATCAAGTGACGAGATGCGGTTGGCTCAGGTTGGGCTGAAATATTATATTTCACAATTCGGAATTCAATGGGGAGAGCTTACAGCTGCAGTTGTCCTGTCAACAATTCCAGTTCTTCTCCTGTTTATTCTTCTTCAGAAATGGTTCATCTACGGACTTACATCTGGGGCGATGAAAGGTTAGTAAAATGGCAAAAATTGAGCTTCAGGAAGTGGGTCTTCGATACGAGAACAATGATGTGCTCTCAAATTTCTCTATTGAAGTGGAGGAGAATGAATTTCTGACTCTTCTGGGTCCGTCAGGATGTGGCAAGTCGACGACGCTCAACCTTATCTCTGGTCTGTTGGAACCGAGTTACGGCGAGATCCTGATCGACGGTCAAGTGGTCAACGGCGTTGCGCCGCGCCATCGCCAGGTGGCAATGGTGTTCCAGGACTATGCGCTGTATCCGCATATGAACGTTTTCGAGAACCTCTCATTTCCGCTGAAGGCGCAAAAGCTGGGCGATCAGATCATCAGATCGCGGGTTGAAGATGTTTGCCAAACGTTAGGAATGGCCGAACTTACGGATCGCTTTCCAAGCGATCTGAGCGGCGGGCAGAGACAGCGCGTGGCTTTGGGGCGGGCGCTCGTCAGAGACCCGCGAGCGTTTCTGATGGACGAGCCTCTTTCCAATCTGGATGCCAGGTTAAGGGTGGCCATGCGGGCTGAGCTGAAACGCCTTCACAACCAGGTTCGGACCACGATCGTCTATGTGACCCACGACCAGGCAGAGGCGATGACGTTGTCGGACCGTGTTGCCGTACTGTGGGACGGCAAGCTCCAGCAGATTGGCACGCCCCGTGAGGTCTATGAACGACCCGCCAACCAGTTTGTGGCTGGTTTTGTCGGAGGGTTGGGAATAAATCTCGTTCCGTGCACTGTCGAAAGCACGGGTGGGGATCACTTTCTATCCCAGGGAAGCTTCAGGATCCCGATATCCGACCGTCTTGCGAAGAAGATTGAAACACAGTCGGGTCGAGAGGTCGCTGTCGGGATTCGTCCGGAGCACATCGTCGTTGTTGAGCAGGAGGAAACTGGCACGCAGGGCGTGATTGAAGTTCTCGAATATCTGGGCCCGGAAACTCTCGTCCATCTGCGCGTTGGCACTGTGCCCCTGATTGCCAAGGCTCCTGCACATGCCAATTGGGATATCGATACGAAGGTGAACTTCCGTATCGATAAATCTCGAGCCTGTATCTTCAGCGGGAAGGATGAACGACTGATTGCCGTGGGGATTGAATAAATAGACAAAGGCTATGATCCATGACGCCGTCGTCCAACAAGATACGATGATGACCTATATTGTTATGGGTGTCTCCGGCTGTGGAAAGACCTCAGTTGGGAAGGTGTTGGCGTCACGGCTATCCTTGCCTTTTCTGGACGGTGACACGCTGCATTCTTTCGAAAACATCAAGAAAATGAGATCGGCGATTCCGCTGAACGATGCGGATCGGGAACCCTGGCTGAGAGCGATCGGCGAACGGATCTCGCGATCAACGGTGCCCATGGTGGTCGGATGCTCGGCCTTGAAGCGGCTGTATCGCGATTGGATTCGCGCGGAAGCGGAAAAGCGCGTCTGCTTCATCCACCTGAAGGGCGATCGCTCGGTTATCGCGCGGCGTATTTCCTCTCGCAGCGACCACTTTATGCCTTTATCTCTGCTCGATAGCCAGTTCGACGCCCTTGAGGTGCCTGAGAAAGACGAACTGAGCCTGGAGATTGACATAGGCCAGCCGTTTGATCTCCTGGTAGATGAGCTCGTGCAGAGAATTCATACGCAGGTTGCGTGCCGCACCGCTCCTTGAGCCATGCAGGCGTAGCGCTCCACTCGGCCGGGTCGGCTCCACCGAGCCACCATGCCAGTTTCCCGGCTTAGAGAACTCGGGCGGAAGGTACGGCGCCGTTTGGTAAGCGTGCCCGGAAGCGCGGCCCGAACTCGCGGCGAATTCGCCGGTCGAGACTCTCGGCTATCCCAAGCAAAAATGGAGCCCGGTATCGAGTCTCAGTCGGAACACAAAGATTCCAAGTACCTGAAAAGACGGCACATTTTAACCGGAAACAGCAAGGGATTGAAAAGCGTGGAAGGAGTGGCTGGGGACGCAGTCGACTGCGAACTAGTCTCTGTTTAGTTTCCCGGTTTTCACGGAAATAACCGGGAAAATCTGAAGGTTTTCACGCTTTTCAGGAGACGCAGAGAGGAAAATAGGCAAAAATCAGTCATTTAAGATGGATTTCCCGTGCCGGGGTAATCGGGAATTTTACAGGCAGAACCGGGAAGGAGAGCGCCACATAATCCCGGGGGGTAGCAAGAATGTCTGCACGTGGGCTTTGAAGCCCAGCATCGTGACCTTGGCTGTAATGTTCCAATGAGGTCGTTAGTTGCATTGAATTCTAAAGACTGGTTTTCGCGCTCTCAATCCACCGCAGCCGGTGCGCCGACACGAGCGAGAACGCCGCTGCGATCTCATCCATCGCGACATCAGACGCTAGAGTGCTGTGAGCAAACGGGCCATCGCATTGCTGGCCGTCATCGGCGCAAACGCTCGCGCCATCGGAGCTATGGCCCTAGCCATGTCGCCATCGGCGATCATTCGAGACTGGCCTATAGTGAGCGATACCCGTCCACTTCCTGGCAAGAGTCACGATGGTTTGGCAGGCGCGCCGTCACCATGCACCGCGTCATGAGCAATAGTGGCGTCGGATACATCTCCCATACCTTCCGCGGTGCGGCACTCGCGCTTGGCCGGTGTAACATCCGCACGCGGCCATAGACGCCCAACACAAATCGAAAGGCCGAATGCTTCATCAGAGCCCTGCGAGAGGAATGGGCTTATGAGCGAGCCGATAACACCTTAAATGAACGCAACCAATGGCTTCGCAAATGGCTCTGCATCAATAATTACGAAAGAGAAAATGGCGGCAAGGACTTCCAAGCGCCAATCAGCCGATTGGGGCTCTGGTCGCGACAACCTTATCGGAAACCACAGTTCACGTCTCACATTCCGGAAGCCCTATTTGGTTCAAAATAAGTACCATATCTTTGTGTAGTCTGATAGAAAGCTATCATCACTTAAGGTACAGGAAAGCCAATGTTCGATCGCGTGACGCCTATATTCAGAAGCCAAATTGTCGCCGAAAAAATTGTCTCCAAGATCCTCGATTCTGAAATGCAGGTCGGTGACAAGCTCGCCCCCGAGCGAGAAATGGCAAAATCGATGGACGTCAGCCGAAATACTCTCCGCGAAGCAATTGCGATGTTGCAAATGGCGGGGGTTTTAGAGGTACGCCGCAGCAGCGGGATCTATCTCGCAGCACTGCCGAACGTAGGCGATGTACGGCAGTGGCTCGACGAAGCTGGCTTCGGTCGGTTCTCTGATTCCCAGTCCGCGATTGATGCCCGTATCGCTCTAGAGCCTGGAGTTGCCATAATGGCGGCGCGATCCGCTACCGAGGATGATTGGGAAAAATTCGACGGCTTAGTCGAGGAAATGAAGATAGCTGCAGAGCAGGGTAGTGTTGAAGATTACCGCGACTCGGACAACAGATTACACAAAGCGCTAGCGTTTGCGACGCGCAACGATATTATAATCTCTCTAGTCATTCCAGTGATAGATACTGCGCGACAACCCCTTTGGAATGCAATCAAGCAAAATATCTACAATGCTGACGTGCTGCGCGAAAGCCTTTCTGAGCATCAGCAGATCATTGCGGCTATGCGCACACAAGATGAATATTTCATCTTCAGAGCCTTCACGCGTCATCTCGAAAACTCGAAAAACCGACTTGGTCTCGACATAGTTACGAGTTCCTAAGCGTCTGACCAATCATTGCGCAACGCAGCTAATGTTTCAATGGGGCGCTCCTTTCGCATGATAGTATCCGCCTTTCTGGGTTCAATAAATGACCCAATTGTTCTGGCAGGCGCATACGTTCTTTCCATTTGCGTGTGAATCTAGCGCAAAATTATGTTTTAAAACAAAAACATAAACGAATTTTCCTGTTAAGCGCAAAAATCGGGAAGGGTGGGTTGACGCCTTCAATTAATTGGTTCAATAACAATACCAAGTGATATCGGTCTCTTTATCGAATTAAAGCAGAAAAGAACAAACGGAATGAAAGTCAGCAAGGTCGAAGTTTTCCCCCTTTTCGTGCCGCTCTCGCAGTCAATCGAGGCCCCGGTCAGCATCCCGCATGCCGACAAAGTGCAGCACATTGTGTTTGGTGGTTATCGCGCAACTATTGTCCGGGTGACCACTGACGAAGGACTTGTTGGCTATGGGGAGTGCATGACGCGCTTTGCTCCGGCAGCGCTGAAAAAGATTATCGAAGAGATCGCGCCGGTCGTGATAGGTACCGATCCACTCCAGCCTGAGCATACGTGGGAAATCATGTATGCGACAATGATGAATCGGGGTCACAATCGCGGGTTCTTTATCGAAGCCATCAGCGGCATCGATGTTGCATTGTGGGATTTGCGCGCCAGGATTTACAACCAGCCATTGTATATGTTCCTCGGCGGACGGCAGCGGGATAAGATTCCGTCCTACGCGTCAAGCTTGAGAATGCGTGAAAAAAGCATCGTGCTCGACACTGCCCAGCAGTTCTTAGATGCCGGCTTCCGTTCGATAAAAATCAAGTTGGGAAAAAACCCAGAAGGTTACATCCAGGACATCAGGCTGGTCGAGGAAATCCGCAAAAAGGTTGGCGACGATGTCGTTCTGACCGTGGACGCCAATTGCGCCTATCACGAGGATTACAAGCTGGCGCTCCGCGTGGGTCGCGAGCTGGAAAGGCTCGGAATTTACTGGTTCGAAGAGCCGATCAGTCCCGACAATATGTATGGATACAAATATTTGACCGATCATCTCGATATGGCAATTGCTTGGGGTGAGAGCTCTTTCACGCGCTTCGACTTCGCCAACATGTTTTCCGAGCGTGCCGTCGATATCGTGCAACCCAATCCGTGCCGTGTCGGCGGTCTCACCGAGATCGCTAAGATCGCCCACATGTCGCAGGCCTTCCATGTGCCCTATGCACCGCATACGGGTAGCTGTTCAGCCTTGTGTTTGGCCGTTTCGCTCCACATCGCCACAGCACTTCCAAATCTCTTGACCTTTGAAGTCATGCGCTCGGACTGGTCGAAGCAGGATCGTAATCCGCTGCGTCACGACTTGCTGACTGAGCCTTACGATGCTTTCGAGAATGGCTTCCTCCACGCGCCCCGGGCGGACCGTCCCGGTATCGGCATCGATATTAACGAAGAGATTCTTGAACGCTACAGCGTCTGCTGAAGCTGTTTAAGAGAAGTAGTGAGAAGACAGCCCATGAAAATGTTTATTGACGGAGCCTGGCGCGAGGGCAAGAGCTCGATCGATATCTGCAGTCCTTATGATCGTTCGGTCATCGACAAGGCGCCCTTGGCGGATGCACAGGATGCGGAAGATGCAGTTGCAAGCGCCTATGCCGCCACCCAGGTCATGGAAGATATGCCCTATTACCGGCGGAGCGAAATCATCCACCGCGCCGGTGAGTTGTTACTGGAACGCAAGGAAAAGATCGCAGAACTCATCACGCGGGAAAACGGCAAGACGATAACGGAAGCTCGAGGCGAGGTCGGACGCGCTTCCATGACTCTCTTCGCTGCGGCCGACGCTGCGCGTGAAATATCGGGTGAGGTGCTCCCGCTGACGGCGCGTCAAGTGCCCAACATCGAGAACAAGTTCGGCTTCACCTTTCGGGTTCCGTGTGGAGTGGTGCTGGCGATCACGCCATTCAATGTTCCCGTAAACCTGGCGGCACACAAGATCGGTGCGGCTTTCGCTGCCGGCAATTCGGTCATCCTGAAACCCGCCTACGACACGCCCCTGTCGACTGCCCATCTGGTCAAGGCCTTTCTGGATGCTGGTCTTCCCGAAACGGCAATTCAGCTGATCACTGGCTCCGGATCTAAAATTGGATCGCAACTTTGTCCGGATCCGCGCATCCGCAAAATCACCTTCACCGGCAGTTTTGAGGTGGGGGACACCATCTGCAGAACGGCGGGTCTGAAGAAGGTTACGATGGAGCTGGGTGGCAATTGTCCCGTGGTGGTAATGGCGGATGCCAACGTCGACCACGTGGTGAATTCGCTTGTCCAAGGGGGCTACGGGATGGCCGGACAATCCTGCGTCGCCACCCAACGCGCCTTCGTGCACAAGGACATTTATGAAGAAGTTGTAAACGGCTTGGCCACAAGGATCGCCGAATTCGAGCAGGGCGATCCTCTTAACGAAAGTACCACGATGGGCCCTCTCATACGTGAAAAGGACGCGGTGCGAGTCTCAGAAACCATACTCGGTGCCGCTGAAGAGGGTGCTCGCGTTCTCGGTCCGGATGCGGGCAGACGTAACGGCAACTTTGTTCGCCCGGCCGTCGTCGCAGATGTGAAGCCGTCAATGCGAATTTACCGCGAGGAGCTTTTCGGGCCGGCGATCGGATTTATTCCCTTCACCGATGTGGAGGAAGCAATTGCAGGTGCCAACGACACCAATTACGGGCTGGCAGCCGGCCTTTTCACCGAAAATCTGGACAATGCGATGTATGTCGCCCGAAAGATAAAATCCGGGATCATGCATATCAATTCTGCCAGCCGATGGCGCGTTGACCACATGCCCAATGGAGGGCTGAAGGACAGTGGGATGGGCAAGGAAGGTCCGCGCTATGCGATCGAGGAATTGACGGAGTCACGGACCGTCATCATGCACCTGAAAAACCAAGCGCCGTATTGAGGATAGATGATGTTTGCCTTCAGAACGTCGATAAACGTCAAATGTGGCCGCGGCATTGTCGATGAACTCGGCGACGAAGTCCGTGAGCTTGGCTACGGCAGGGTACTCTTTGTCACCGATCCTGGATTGGCAAAGACCGGAATCAGCGCAAGAGGAACCGACTCTCTAAAGCGTGCCGGCGTCGAGTACGAGGTTTTTGACAGCATTGAACCGAACCCGCGCGATTCCTCGATGGAGGCGGTCTGGGATTCGGTTAAGGACGAATGCATCGAGGCGGTCATCGGGTTGGGTGGTGGCAGTGCCATGGATGGAGCGAAGGCAATAGCCGTACTCGCCCGCAATGGTGGAAAGCTCAACGCCTATGACGGGCCTGGCAAAATCAAGAACGGAGCTTTGCCGATTGTCGCGATCCCGACGACGGCCGGAACCGGAAGCGAAGTCACGTCCAATGCGGCGATTACCGATGCCGCACGCCATTACAAGATGTCTTTGCGTTCGCCTGCCATAATCCCGTCATTGGCAATCTTGGATCCAAGCCTGCTTGCGAGTCTCCCGGTAAAGATCGCGGCAGAAAGCAGCATGGATGCGATCATTCATGGGCTAGAATCCTACACATCGAACCGTGCAAACAGCCTATCGGAAGGCCTTTCGATCCAGTCGCTGGAGTATCTCTGCCCCAACATACGACCGTTCGTCGCTAATCGCGCAGATCCCATCGCCGCAGAAAAAATGCTCATCGGCAGCATGTTCGCCGGAACCGTCATCGGCAATACCGGTACCGGCAATGTGCACGCGCTCGCGAGAGCGCTCGGGGGAATTTACGATCTGCCGCACGGACTGGCTTGTTCGATGATGTTTCCCTACGTCGTCCGGTTCAATTTCATCGCTCATCCCGCGAAATATAGAAATTTTGGGAGAATTCTGGGGCTTCCGGTGGATCGCTGCAGCGATTCCACCGTCTGCGACCTGGTGGTTGGGGAACTGTTTCGAATGTGCGCCGACCTCGGAATCCCCACGACGTTTTCCGAAGTTGGGCTCGATGGAATCGACGTTGCGGCGGTCAGCGAAGTGGCGATTGCCAACAGCGGCCCCAATCCGCGTACAACAACGCGGGCCGATCTCGAATCCCTGCTCCTAGAGGCGAAGTAGATCAATGGCATCGGGCTTTCATTGCGATCTATCAGGCAAGAGCGCGATCGTCTCCGGCGCGTCCGGCGTTATCGGCGGTCAAATTGCCGAGAAGCTGATTGAGAGCGGTGCCAACGTGGCGATGACCTACAATACCAATCGCGCACCCGTCGAGGACCGGATCCGCCGCATGCAGAATGCAACTGGCATGTTGGCAGCTCATAAGGTGGATTACACCAAATTGCCCGAGATAGAAGCGCATGCCGATAGGGTCGTAGATGAGTTTGGCGCTATCGACATCGTAGTGAACTGCGCCGGTGGACATCTGCCGAACTCGATCAGTGATGGGGACCTCACCTTCTTCGATCTCGATCCTGAGGTCATGCGAGCCAATGTCAGTTTCAATCTGATGTCGGGGTGCATGTGGCCTTGCTACTACTATTGCAAGAAAATGCTGGACAACCCCGAGGGCGGGTCGATTGTCAATATCAGTTCCATGAATGCCTATCGCCCGTTACGGGGGCGTGCTTCCTACGCGGCGGCAAAATCAGGTGTTGCCAATTTCACTCAATGGTTGGCCTGCCACTTGGCCAACGATTTCAACCCCATGATCCGAGTGAATTGCATCGCTCCCGGGTTCTTTCCAGGACCGCACAATCGCGGAACCATGACGAACGTGGACGGGAGCTTGGCGTGGCGTGGGCAGGAAATTGTGGCAATGACGCCGATGAGAAGGTTGGGCGCCCCCGAGGATTTGATGGGGGCGATGCTCTTCTACGTCTCGGACATGTCACGTTATGTCACGGGGACCACCATTCCGATAGACGGGGGTTTCACGGCAAATGCAGGTTTATAGCGCCAGTACAACGCGATCTCGGTCGGAGATCTCCATGACGGCCTATTGCATGCAGGAGTGCGGCAAAGGCGAGCTGGTCGAGTTGCCGCTGCCGCAGCCGGGGGCTGGGGAGGTGCGGATTCGCACCGCTTTTTGCGGCATCTGTGGTTCCGACTTGCATGCCTATGGCGGTCATCACGCCCGCCGTGCCCTTCCGTTGATTCCGGGCCATGAGACCTGCGGTACGATTGACGCACGCGGAGACGGAGTCACGGCACCCGAATTGGGTACGCCAGTGGTCGTCCTGCCCGAGCGCGGATGCGGCGAATGTGAGGCCTGTCACTCGGGCTGGCCGAACCTTTGCGCCTCGAAGACCTTGCTGGGAACTTCAAAATGGCCAGGCGGTTTCGCCGGTTATTTTTGCGCCCCCGTCGATAGCTTGTTCGAACTGCCTGCTGGCGTGCCGATAAGGCTGGGCGCGCTGGTGGAGCCGCTGGCTGTCGCGGTTCATGCCGTACGGCAGGCAGGCTTTTGCAAGGGCCAGAGCATGGCTCTTATTGGAGCAGGCGGAATAGGAAGCTTGGTACTCGCTGTTTGCCGGCTCAAAGGCGCAAGCCGGGCTATAGTTTGCGATCTGAAGGAATTTAACCTGACGGAAGCACGCCGGCACGGCGCGGATATTGTGCTGAACACGCGCAAGGTAGAAGCACCGGAGCAATTCGAAGCAGCTGGAATCACAATGGTGGACACGGTTTTCATAGCTGCGTCCGACCATGATCTGATCAATCAGAGCTTCCGCATCACACGGCCCCGAGGCGTGATTCTCCTGCTCGGCCAATTCAACAGACCCGGTGTGGTCGATATCGACAAAAGCAGGCTCAAGGAGCACCGGATCATCGGTAGCTTTACATATACATCTGATGATTTTGCTGAGGCGATCACACTAATTGCTGCCCATCCGGAAGTGTTTCTACCGATCATCAGCACGGAAATTTCACTTGGCCAAGTCGATCGTACGGTCAGAGCGATGATCGCCGGAACCGTAGACGCCGTTAAAATCGTCGCAAAGATCCACGAGCAAACTTAGGAGCCAGAAATTTACTTCAGATACGCGCAATCACCGGCACAAATTTCCAAGCGGTGAAATGGGAGGAGAACTAATGAACAACTTTCTTTTGAGTGCAGTTGGTGCCGTGGTGGCTGTGACCGCAGCGACCACAACGCCTGCAGTTAGCGCAGATTTCCCCGAGTCCGCCATAACGATCCAGTTGCCATTCGGCCCGGGCGGGGGGACCGATATGCTCACCCGCGCCTTCGACATGTTCTCGGAGGAGGTATTCGGAGACAATTTCATCATCACCTATAAGCCCGGTGCCGGCGGTGCTGTTGGCACGACTGCATTGGCGCGTGCTGGTAACGACGGTTACACCATCGGGATGGGAAGCCTGCCGCACATGTTTCTTCAGCCGGCAGCCGGCGCCGGTCAGTATTCATTGGATGATTTCGACTTCATTGCTCTCGTTGCTTCCGAGCCACAGCTGATGGTGACGCCGGAAGGCAGTGAATTTGCGACCTACGAGGAACTGAAGGCAGCAGCCAAATCGGACCCAGGCGCGCTTACGCTCGGGATTCCGTCGCCGCTAAGTGAGACATGGCTGGCGTATAACGTCATCAATGATGTGGAAGATCTAGGTTTCACCGTGGTCACTTATCAGGGCGGAGCGGCACTGAATGCCGCCTTGCTCGGAAAGCAGATCGACGCTGCTGTGACCAATATCGGCCCCGTTTATGGTTCGATTGATAAACTGAACGTGCTGGGCGTGACTGCACAAGAGCGTGTTTCGTTCCTTCCAAATGTGCCGACCTTCAAGGAACTGGGTGTAGATGCCGTCACCTCCGTGGAACGCGTGTTCATGGCGCCGGAAGGCGTGCCCGAGGAGCGTTTGCAGATCTTGCGCGATGGTTTCAAAAAAATCTGGCACAAGGAGGGGTTCCAGGACCGCGCGGCGGAAATGCGCTTCGGCATGAAGTGGATGGATGGGACAGAAGTTCGCCCATACCTTGAGGAACGCAAGCAGCACGCTCTCGAAATTTATGAGAAAACCGGCAGCTGAGCTTACCGGGGGTGCCTCTTAATCTCGAGGGGCGCCCCGATTTCTGTGAATGTGCTGAAGGATATTCACGATGATTGACGGGTTCTTTGCACTTGTATGGAGCGGTCTCCTCAATGCCGTGACTCCGTATAATCTCCTCGTCTGCTTCATCGGTGTTGCCGTCGGAATTGCCGTGGGTGCGCTGCCTGGCATCTCATCGACAACAGCGTGCGCATTGCTTGTGCCGTTCACCTTCGCGATGGAGCCGGCCACCGGTCTCATTCTGCTGGGGTCAATCTGGACAGCTGCGATCTATGGCGGCTCGAATGCCGCGTGCCTGCTCAATATACCCGGCACACCTTCGTCCATCGCCACGGCGTTCGAAGGCTATCCGATGACCCAGAAGGGTGAGGCAGAGCGAGCCATGTGTATCGCCCTTTTTGCCTCAGTGTTCGGCGGAGTGGTTGGTGTCTTGATCTTGCTGGTCGCTTTCGCGCCGCTTGCCGAGCTTTCCGTGCGCATCGGTTCCCCCGAGTATTTTTGGCTATGTATCTTCGGTCTAAGTACGATCGCTTCGCTGTCCTACGGCAACAGCATGAAAGGTCTGCTCAGCGGCGGTATTGGTCTCATGATCGGGACCGTCGGGTTGGACCCGGTCATTGGTACGCCACGGTTCACATTCGGCGTCGATGCCCTGGTCGAGGGTATCCAGCTTGTTCCTGCCCTTATCGGAATATTCGCATTTTCCCAGGTACTCCAACTGACCGAGCAACGAAGTGCGCTCATCGGCGAGTACAAAGCGATACCCCACCTTTTGCGAAGCGTGTTGGGGGAGCTTGCGCAGAAACGCAAGATGAACCTGATGCGCTCGTCTCTTATTGGCACCTTCATCGGCATGCTGCCGGGCGCCGGCGGACCGGTTGCTTCACTCATATCCTATAATGAAGCCAAGCGTTGGGACCAGGATCCGCAGCGCTTTGGCACCGGAATTACCGAAGGTATTGTTGCTTCCGAGTCGGCGAACAACGCAGTGATTGGCGCCTCTTTGATTCCGATGCTCGGGCTGGGTATCCCCGGATGCCCAACGGCTGCCATTGTCATGGGCGGCCTCTTGGTTCACGGGATCATTCCTGGTCCTGCCTTGCTGACCGAGTCAGCTGATGTCGCTTATACTTTCATCACTTCTCTACTGATCGCTAATATTCTTCTCATCTTCATCGGCTTCTTCATGCTACGCCTGTCGGCCAATTTGCTCCGCATGCCAATGCGCTGGATCATTCCGATGGTGGTCGTCATAGCGGTCATGGGGACCTACTCGCTGCACAGCAGCATGGTTGATGTATATGTAATGATCGGCTGCGGCGTCGGGGCGTTCCTGTTGAGCCGCGTGGGAATCAGTACGGGTCCGATGGCGCTCGGATTGGTGCTCGGTCCAATCATCGAGAATTCACTCAATGTCAGCCTGCAACTCGCACAAGCAAGAGGAGATTATTTCGAAATCTTCTTCATGCGACCGGTGTCCTTGCTATTCATTACTCTGACAGTCGTTTCGCTCGTTCTACCGATCGTGCAGGAAAAGTATCGCCTGCGTAAATTCGCGGAGGCTTCATGATGTCTTCGTCACGACTTCACAAAGACGCAGCACTCGGCGGCTTCGGTGTGCTGATTGGAGCGGGGCTGGCCTTGGAGGCCAACCGACTGGGCTACCCATCTAAAGTCTTTCCGTTGCTTGTCAGCATCACGATATTGCTCCTCAGCGCCCTGATCGGATTGCGCGCGATTCTCCAATCGCGACGGTTCGAGCGTCCGCAAGAACGCTTTCTCCCGACATTCAGAACATTTTATGTCGCTTTTGTAGCAATAATTTATGTTCTTCTCGTTGAAGTAATAGGCTTCTACCCGAGTAGCTTTCTTTGCGTCATTATTATAAGTATATTGACGGATAAAAAGAACATATCGCGAAACGTTCTTTTGAAAACGGCGTGCGCGGCGGTTGTATTCTTGGCTGCGATTTATTTAATATTCTCGTATGGTTTTGGTTCAACTATATCTGATGGGATGTTGTTTTAGATAAAAATAAACTAGATTATAAAAACTGTTGTCATCTTGAAGAAATATGGAGGATGAAGGAATGAACGTTGTTATCAGAAGAATGGCCGTGTCCTGCGTTATAGTGGCTGGAATGAGCTTCGCTAACATGGCAAACGCACGCCCGCTGACAATCGCCCATACCGGGACAGAGGGAAACTCCGTTTACACGTTTTTCGAAGTGTTCACGAAAGAAATGGAAGAGCGAACGAACGGGTCTCTCACCGGCAAAGTGCACCCCAGCGGTGAACTTGGAGGCGATGACCAGTTGCTGCAACAGATCGGGATCGGGACAATCGATGTTACCAGTGCAGCCACGGCGAATATGGGCTCCATGACGGATGCGTTCCTTTGGACGGACCTTCCGTATGTGTTTTCTTCAAGGGAGCATGCCGATGAAGTCTTCGCTGATAATGATATAGCGGAGGCACTCGAGCCGAAAGTCGAAGGTTCCGTTGGTACCAAGGTTCTTGCCTATATTCAGGTTGGCGGCTTTCGTATGCTGCAGAATACAAAGCGGGAGCTCAAGACTCCGGCCGATGCGGCGGGTCTCAAGTTTCGCGCGACCGCCTCGCCAATCGACATTGCCACCATCAAGGCTTGGGGCGGATTGCCGACGCCCGTGGCTTGGGCCGAGACGTTCACCGCCGTACAGCAGGGTGTCGTGGACGGGCTGAACCTCCAACCCAGCTGGACGTTCCTCACCGGATTTGGTCAGACCATCAAGTTCGCCACTCGCAACAAAGCCGTCATGGCTTTTCACGTAGCGCAAATGAACCTTGATCTGTGGAACTCCCTGTCTCCAGAGGAGCAGGAAGCGGTGATGAGCGCAGCCGAGGTGGCGCAGAGGGCTGCAAACGAATTTGACGCTCAGTCGGAAGAGGAGTTCATCACGAAGCTGAAAGAGCAGGGGGTGTCCATCTATGAGCCCACGGAGGGGGAACTGACTGCCTGGAGGGATGCTGCGCTGCCGGTCTGGGGCGAACTTGACGGAAAAGTGGATCCTGAACTCTTGGAGAGCGTCAAATCAGTCTCTGGCGCTGTCGAGTAAAAAACCGACGAGGGGAGTCGGCCTGAAACGTACAGGGCGACTCCTTTTCATCCGCAAACCGGCGTCCGGGGCGCATCCAGCCAGCGCCGCAAGAACCAGGGACGGATCGATGTCGTTTTCAGTACGATGCAGCGTGGCATCTGTGAACAAAGCTACCGCAATTCTCAGCGTCGTCATGCTGTCCGTTCTCGTCGCTGTTTCAGCTTTGCAGGTTTTCTTCCGCTACGTTCTTCTGGAGCCGCTGATATGGTCCGAGGAAGTTGCGCGCTACCTGTTGGTCTGGCTTTCATTTGCAGCTGGTGGATTGGTTCTGAGCACGGAGGGACATCCCCGCATCGAGGCAATTTCCGAGACGCTCCCGCCTCGGATTCGCGCGGTAAACGAATGCATTCTTCAGTTTCTTGTCGCGGCTTTTCTGGTGGTCTTCATTTGGGTGTCTACCGGGTTGGCCGGCCGGTACATCGGATTTATTTCTCTCGGCAGCGGCATCTCGCAATCAATCCCGCGGTTCGCGCTGCCGGTAGGCGGTTTTCTGATGCTGGTTAATCTCTTCCCCAAGCTGATGATGTCACTCTCGCGGCTGCGTCATTTGGATAGAGATTCGGTATGACGCTCTTTCTTCTCGGATTTTTCATCCTGCTGATATTGGGGATGCCGATCGTTTTCGCTCTCGCAGTACCGGTCATGCTGTATCTGCTCTTTACCGGTCATCCACCGCTCACAGCGCTTGCCCAGCAGATGTACACGGCCGCAGACAGCTTTCCGCTGCTTGCCATTCCGTTTTTTCTACTCGCCGGCGAGTTGATGACGAGGGCGAATCTGACAAATGCGATTGTCAATTTCAGTCAGGCGAGCATTGGATGGATTCGCGGCGGCCTTGCACATGCGAACGTGCTGGCCAGCATGCTGTTCGCGGGCATCAGCGGATCGGCGATCGCGGATTCGGTGGCCATCGGCAAGGTGATGATCCCGGCGATGGAAAAAGCCGGATTCGACCGTCGCGATGCGGCTGCAATAACTGCCGCTTCTTCGGTTATCGGGCCGATTATCCCGCCGTCAATCCCGATGATCGTTCTTGGCTCAACCGTCGGCATTTCGATCAGCGGCCTTTTTGCCGGCGGCCTTGTGCCCGGGGTCATGATTGGCGCCGGCTTGATGCTCGCCAGCTTCTGGGCAAATCGGAACAACTCTGCGGTCGCTTCCACTCGGTTCAGCATCCGGGTCATGATCATAACTTTTATCCATGCGATCATTCCCCTGACATTGCCGGTGATTCTGATAGGCGGAATTTTGGGAGGCGTTTTCACGCCGACTGAAGCGGGTGCGGTTGCGGTTGTTTACGCGCTTGTCATCGGTCTTTTTGTCTATCGTTCGCTGTCTGCTTCACAATTGTGGGAAGCAATGCTGGAGACAGTCAAAGGCACCTGTATGATCATGTTGATCGTTGCTGCAGCGAATCCATTTTCTTGGATCCTGTCAGTCAATCAGATGCCGCAAACGGTCGCCGCTTTTTTGGTCGGCATCAGCGATAATCCGATCGTGGTGCTGTTAATGATCAATCTCATGCTGCTGATCGCCGGCATGTTTTTGGAGACCACCGCGAACATTCTCATCCTCGGACCTATTCTGATACCCGCGGGAGCGGCTGTCGGCTTGGATCCCATACAACTCGGCGTGGTTATGGTGATCAACCTCGTCATCGGGCTGATAACGCCGCCAGTCGGGCTCTGCCTATTTTCCACAGCGGCTGTTGCTGAAATCCATTTCGGCCAATTAATCAGACGCATCTGGCCCTATTTGATCGTGGAACTGGTGGTCCTGATTCTGATTAGCGTGTTCCCTGTCTTCACTCTACTTGTCCCTTCTTGGCTTGGATTTATTTGAGTATGACCTTGACTATTCATCCCTTGGACCTCGGGACGTTGACTGTCGACCGCAGCGGTCTCACGCTAAGAACGGGACTCGGCAACAAGCTGCAGATTTCCTGTCTGGCTTGGTTGATACTGGGCGGCGCCGAACCCGTCCTCGTCGACACTGGACCCAAACCCGATGTCGATTGGGGTACTCGCTACCACAATCCCTTCGCTTGCGCGGATAGACAATCCCTCGAGCGCCAACTCGCGAGACATGGAATCTCGCCGAGTGAAATCAGGACAGTTGTACTCACGCACCTGCATTGGGACCATTGCTACGGAAACCACCTACTGCCCCGCGCGCGCTTTGTCGTGCAACGCTCCGAGTTCGAGTATGCAAAAGATCCGCTCCATTGCGACCGACCCATCTACGAATGCGATATCAACCCGCCGCCATACATGGTCGGCGTAGAAAGTTTTGAACTCGTCGATGGGGATTTCGATGTCTGCAGAGGAGTAAGAACGGTGCTGATGCCAGGTCATACGCCAGGCTTGCAGGGAGTCTTGGTGCAAACAGGGGATCGACGTATCTTGCTTGGATCGGATCATTTTCCGCTATTTGAGAACATTGAGCAAAATATACCAACCGGTATCGTTCACAGTTTGCCGGACTGGTATGCGGCGAGCGCGCGGAGCAGAGAATTTTGTGACCTGATTTTGCCAGGCCACGATTGGACAGTTCTTAACAGTGAGAGCTATCAATGAGCGGCGCCCCTGTGTTGGTAACCGGCGCATCCGGATTTATTGGACGACAGGTCGTCAAGAAGCTCGAAAAAGCTGGCCAGCCGCTTCGCTTGCTGGACGTCCAATTCGAACGCGAACATCCTCGTCACGACATCTACGAAGGTTCGATTGCAGATCCGAAACTTGTTCAGAGAGCGGTCGATGGTGTCGGTGGGATCATCCATCTTGCCCATTTGATCGACATCGATGGCGAGCGGCCGTTCGAGAGTGTTTCCGTCAATATCGTCGGCACCGCCAATGTTTTCCAATCCGCAATGGAAACCGGTTGTCGACGAGTGGTGTGGGGCAGTTCGGTCATGACTTACGCTCCTGATAGGAGTGGCGGTCCTGTGTCGGAGGAACATCAACAGGCGCCAGAGACCTTCTACGGCGCGGGAAAGCTTTATCTCGAGAAGATGGCACGGTCCTACCGTTCACTCGGACTTGAGACGGTTGGCTTGCGCTTGACGACAGTTTTCGGTCCGGAACGAGATCGAGGCGGCGCCGCCTCGTTCGTTGTCGATCTTTTCAGGAAACCGGTCGCTGGCGAGCCGGTCAGTGTTGCCGAAGGCGATCGGAGAGTGGATATGGTCTATGGGCCGGACGCTGCCGCTGCGTGTGTTCTCGCGTTACAGTCTCCGCGGAAGCTCAACGCCTTTTATAACGTTGGTGGTTTTAGCACCCGTGTGCGAGATCTTGCAAACGAAGTTAGAAGAATTTTGCCAGATGCATGTATTGGTGTTGCAGATGGAGGTATAAACCCTTGGCCGGAATCCGTCGATTGTTCGAGGTCTCGTAAAGATTTCGGGTACATTGCACAATATGATCTGAAAACATCGGTTTCTCACTATCTAAGCTGCCTAACCCGAAAGTGAATCTGCTGGCCAAAGGAGCATAGTAGAGGGACGACCGCAAATCCGCCGCAGCCGATCAATCGACTGCGTACGACGGCTGACCACACCTTCCTTCCGTTCGCCGCGCATGTCGGTGTTTGCCGCGCCGCGAAGGGCAACGGTAAGGTGCGCGGAAGCGGAAGTTCCCTGCGCATTCTACGAGCGATCGCTTCAAATCCGGTTGTGTCTGACCGGCGACCGTGCACATCTTGCATAAGGAGTCGGAGAGAGCCTCGATAGTGGAGACATTTTACTACCTGATAGGGCAGGATACGCCTCGTATCGCTTGGTGGCAGATGAGTATCCGCGCTGGAATCATCTTCGCCTACGCCATCCTGCTCTACAGGATGGCGCCGCGGAGATCATTTCTGAACCTGTCGGCCCAAGATATCGTCTTGACTGTTATCTTAGGATCAAGCCTGAGCCGCGCCCTCACTGGAAACGCCCCACTGCTTCCCACCCTCGCAGCCACTGGCCTGCTGGTAATTCTGTATGTTGGTGTGACCACCTTAGCACCGCATTCGAAGATCTTATCTCGCCTCGTGAAAGGACGCCGCATAACGCTCGTTTGCAACGGAGAGGTCGACTTTCAGGCGTTTCGGAAGGCTCATTTCGGGGAGAACGACATCACAGAAATATTGCGACTGAATGGCTTACGGGATCTGTCTGAATAGCCCCGAGTTTTCTACACGCCTTCGGTTCTCATTTCCTGCTGCCTTTCGAACTCGACGGGCGACAGCATCCCGTTCCTGACGTGCTTGCGTTTCGGATTATAGAACATCTCGATGTAGTCGAACACGTCCTGCCTTGCCTCGGCGCGCGTCTTGTAGGTCCGACGCCGTATTCGCTCGCGCTTGAGCAGGTTGAAGAAGCTCTCGGCGACAGCATTGTTGTGGCAGTTCCCGCGCCGGCTCATCGAGTGCTGCAGATTGTGAGCCCTGAGGAATGATGTCCAGTCCATACTGGTAAACTGGGAACCCTGGTCCGAATGGATCAGCACCTTGTTCCTTGGCTTTCTGCGCCATACGGCCATGAGCAGCGCCTGCAGGACCATGTCTGTCGTCTGACGGCTCTGCATCGACCAGCCGACGACGCGGCGGGAATAGAGATCGATGATGACAGCCAGATAGGCGAAGCCTTCCAGCGTCCTGATGTAGGTGATGTCGGTAACCCAGACCCGGTCCGGCGCATCCACATCGAACTGCCGGTCCAATGTGTTGTCGACGACCAATGACGGCTTGCCGCCATGGCCGCCCGGCCGGCGCTTGTAGCCGACCTGGGCCTTGATGCCTGCCAAACTGGCGAGACGCGCAACGCGGTTCGGGCAAATCGTCTCGCCCTGATCCAGCAGATCATCGTGGAGCTTGCGATACCCATACACCCTGCCGCTTTCCTTCCAGGCCTTCCGGAGGAGCTCGGTCTGGCGAGCGTCTTCCTTCGCCCGTTTGCTCAGCGGGTTCTTCAGCCAGGCATAGAAGCCACTCGGTTGGATGCGCAGGCAGCGACACATCGCCCGCACTGAGAACAGCGGACGATGCTCGACAACGAACGCGTATCTCACTTTGCATCCTTGGCGAAATACGCGGTGGCTTTTTTTAGGATGTCGCGCTCCTCGGTGACCCTGGTCAGTTCGCGCTTCAGCCGTCTGATCTCGGCATCCTTGTCGTCGCCGCCCGATGGCTGTGAAAAATTCTTCTTCCACGCGTAGAGCGAGTACGGACTGACGCCTAGCCGCTTCGAAACCTCCGCAACCGGATAGCCCCGCTCAGTGATCTGCGCTACCGCGTCCCGCTTGAAATCATCGCTGAAATTGACTTTGCCCATCATGGCCTCCTTGCCTGAAAATTAGCGAAGAAGGCGTCTACGAATCTAGGGGCTATTCACCGGCAGGGTGGGCACACGCCGTGCGTGATGCCGGTTACGAAACACTCTCCATCGGAAAGCTGCATTACCGGTCCCCGGAGGTTGATACGGGTTTCAGTCGGACTCTTCTGCCGATGCATGTCGTCGATGGTCGTGGCGATGTCCTCGGATCGGTGCGCAACCCGCTGCCCAAACGGGCGAAAGGTCGCTCCCTGGCCAAGGGCGTTGGTACGGGCGAAACGTCTACGACTCGTTACGACCGGGCCATCGCCGATGCGGCCTGTGGCGAGATACTGGGGCGCGCGAAACAGGGTGAGGCGGCCAGGCCATGGTTGATGTTCGTCTCGTTCGTGGCGCCGCATTTCCCACTCACCGCGCCGGAAGAGTTTGCCGCCCTTTATCCCTATGAGACCATGCCACTTCCCTTTTCTGCCACGGCCAGCGAACGCGGTCATCCGTGGTTCGCGCAAATGCGCCAAAGTCTCAATTGGGACGACGGTTTCGACGGGACCAAACGTCGGCAGGCCGTCGCAGCCTATTACGCGCTCACGAGCTTCATGGACGCAAATGTGGGCCGGGTGCTGGACTCGCTGGATCAATCCGGATTGGCCTCGAACACCCGCGTGATTTACCTGTCCGACCATGGCGAAGCACTCGGCAAGCGGGATCTCTGGGGAAAGTCCACGCTCTATGAGGAATCGGCCGCCGTACCGCTGATCATTGCGGGGCCGGATGTGCCGGCACAAGAGATTTCCGCGCGGGTCGGACTGGCCGATATCGACCGGACCGTACGCGAGGCTTTCGGACTTCCGAGAGCCGGGCCGGAAGGAACCGATCTTCTGGCCATGGCTCAGGGGAGAGCCGAACCGCCGGAAGACGTGCTCTCGCAGTTCCACGGCGGTGGCGCCGCAAGCGGGGCCTATATGATCCGGTACGGCGATTGGAAATATATTGCATATGCCGGTGGATACCCTTCGCAATTGTTTCATTTGCCTACCGATCCACAGGAGCGCAGCGACAGGAGCAATGACCCTGCCGCCGCCAAGGCATGTGCAGAGGGCGAACGACGCCTGCGCCGATATTTGGATCCGGAGCAGATCGACAAAATGGCGAAGGCTGATCAGGCCAATCTGGTTGACCGCCACGGCGGGCGCGAAGCAGTCATCTCCAAAGGTGGATTCGGCGCGACTCCGCCGCCTGGCGACAGCGCGCGTTATGGCAAAGGAAAGTGAATTTTGCCGCCGCTTGGCGTGCTCTGCCCCCGGAAATCCCCATCATCCGGCGGTCCAAGCTGGGGGAGCGTAGCAACAGGCGACGAAACCTACCCAAAATTGGAGGAAGAAACGGGTGTCAGGTCATACTGGACCAATCGGTCTTTCTGGAAATCCGATCCTTCGATCAGAGCCAGCGCCGGGTTGTGGGCGAAAACCGATAGAAACCGCGGCCTTCCATATCATCTATCACCCGCAATCCATTTCCGTGAACAGACGCTGAGTTTGCCGATTGGATCGCTGATGTGCGCGGCTATGATGAGGAAATGCGTTTTTCCTGATCCGCCAGCATCGACCGGGACGATGTGACGATCCACTGGCTGAGACTTGCGATCAAGGGCGATGATCTAGTTTCCGGCGCGAGAGCGCGAGAAGAGTTTTACCGCCTTTGCAGCCCATGAGCTGAAGACGCCGCTTGCGGGACTGAAGACGCAGGCTCAGGTGGCGCTTGCCAGCCAAAACGGAGAGGTTCGAGAGAATGCACTGCGCCAGATGGTCGCTGGCGTGGACCGAACATCGAGACTCGTCCGTCAATTGCTCGACCTGGCAGCGGTCGAAGGGGCGGAAAGAGCCCCGCATTCGGCGGCGGCGCTCTCGGACATTCTAGGGCGAATTTTGGCGGATATGCCCGCAGCCGACGAGCGCGTAGTCGTTGAAACTGATGACAAGGCAGTCGCGCGCTTCGATCTTGTATTGCTTACCTTGGCACTGCGCAACCTCATCGAGAACGCTCTTTTCCACTCAGAGGGAAAGGTTGTGGTTCGGGTGAGAGAAGCCGGCGAACATTTGGAAATCGTGGTCGAGGATGACGGCCCTGGGATAGCCGCCGATGATCTTCCACGCGTGTCCGAACGATTCTTTCGCGGCCGCACACATTCGCAGACCGGAAGCGGCCTGGGTCTCGCGATCGCGCAGGAAGCTGTCGCGAGAATGGCAGGCACCCTTGCGCTAAGGAACTGCGATCCGCACGGACTCGCCGCCACCATCTCCCTGCAGGCGCAGAGGGCTAGTTGATACCTTGGCGTGTCTGCTCGTTGTGAGGCTATCTTACCGCCCCCGCCCACCGACTGCTGACAATTGCTGATCCCAATCCCGCGGGGTATGGGCTTCATAGGAACGGCCGTTCGTCGATATGCTTGACGTTGAGATTGACCTCAAACTGACTGCGCTCTGCTTCGCCGCCACGAGGCGCAGGAACGCGATTTGCGCCTAGCTGCACCCCTGGAAGGCTCGGAGGCATCTACCGTGCATTCTCGAACTGCTGTGGCGTTTCTTCAGGTTGTTTTAGCCGAACCCGGGCGAGCCTATTGCCAGGCGCCGCGCACGGCGAAGATGCCGGCGAGCCCGGTGACGGTGCCGAGCCCGGCGAAGGAACCGACCAGCAGCGTCACCGCGGTCTAGCTTTGCAGCGCCACCGCCATGGCCACGCCCATCAGCGCCACCATGAACGGGTCGCCCAGCGTCTTGCGCAGGCGCTGGCGCAGCACGTTGCCATAGGCCCACTCGACCCCAGTGCGCACCATGCGCGTGGCCCACAGCAAAAGCGCGACCGAGCCGGCCATGTGCAGGAAGAATACTGAACCGTTCATGCGTGATCGTGCCCTTGATGGGTTGGCGGCGTCAACCCGTCTCGATCGTGCGCTACTTGATGCCGGCGCGCATGAAGCTCTGCACGAACTGCCGCTGGAACAGCAGGAAGCCGATGAGCAGCGGGCCCGACGTGATCAGGGTGGCAGCGTTGATGATCGACCACTGAACCCCGCTGTCGGTCGTCGCGAAGATTGACAGGCCGACGGTCAGCGGCCGGGTTTCGGCAGAAGACGTGATGATGAGCGGCCAGATGAAGTTGTTCCAGTGGTGCGATACCGAGACCAGCCCGAAGGCCAGCATGGTCGGCTTGGCCAGGGGGACATAGACGCGCCACATCAGCCCCAGCAGGCTGCAGCCCTCGATTCGCGCGGCCTCGTCGAGTTCCTTCGGAATGGTCTTGAAGGTCTGCCGCAGGAGGAAGATGGCAAAACCGGAGGCAAAGTAGGGAAGTCCGATGGCAAGAATGGTGTCGACCAGCCCCAAGGCGCTCATGGTGGCATAGT
Organism: Neohoeflea coraliihabitans; assembly: GCF_019334345.1. Taxonomy (GTDB): domain Bacteria; phylum Pseudomonadota; class Alphaproteobacteria; order Rhizobiales; family Rhizobiaceae; genus Pseudohoeflea; species Pseudohoeflea coraliihabitans. Next base: position 379,630 of record NZ_JAHWQX010000002.1, on the reverse strand, counting down.
TACGCACGATGAGGATGTCCGGCATCACAAGCAATTGCAGCAGGACGAGCGTGAACAGGAAGTTCTTGCCCGGGAATTCCAGACGGGCGAAGGCGAAACCGGCCAGGGTGCACAGCACCAGCTGCGCCACGAGGATCATCGTGACCAGCAGGATCGTGTTGAGGAAGTAGCGAGCGAAGGGCGCCGCATTCCACGCCTGGACGAAGTTGTCCAGCGTCAACGGGGCCAGCAGGTCGAAGCGGGTCTCGTAGGCGGACGGGTGAACGGCCGTCCACACGGCGTAGAGCAGGGGCAGCAGCCAGACCAGTGCCAGCGCCCAGGCACCAACCACGAAAAGGATGCGATCCGTCTCCAGCCGGGAGGACAGGGACACGGACGAAGATCGGTCCTGGGCAAGGGCGGTGGTTGTCATCTGTAGTGTACCCGACGGTCGAGCAGGAAGAACTGGCCGATGCCGACAACGCAGAGAATGGCCACCATGACCACCGTCAGCGTTGCCGCGTAGGCGGTGTCCCAGAACCGGAAGCCCTGGTCGTAGATATAGTAGAGCAGCAGAATGGAGGCGTTGTTCGGCCCGCCTTGCGTCATGATGAAGACATGATCGACCATGCGGAACGCATTGATGGTGGCGTTGACCGATACGAACAGCGTCGTCGGCATGATCAGCGGCCAGGTAATTCGCCAGAAGATAGTCCACCGCGAAGCGCCCTCGAGGGCCGCGGCTTCTCGCAGACTCTCCGGGATCGTCTGCAACGCGGCGAGAAAGAAGATCATGAAGAAGCCCGCCTGGTTCCAGATGGTCACCGCGGTGATGGCGTAGAGCGCGGTCGTCGGCTGCCCGACCCAGTTGATCGGTCCGAAGCCGAAGAGTCCGCGGATCTGGTCAAACAGGCCAAACCCGGGGAGGTAAAAGAACAGCCAGATGTTGGCCACCGCGATCAGCGGCAGTACGGTCGGCGTGAAATAGGCCATGCGCAGCGTGCCGCGGCCGCGGATCTTGCCGGACACGAACAGCGCCATGGAGAGCGCGAGGGCGATGGAGGCCGGAATGGTGATCAGAGCGTAGATGGCATTGTTGACCATCGCCTTGATGAAGATCGGATCGGCGAGCATCCGTTGGTAGTTGTCCAGACCGACAAAGACAGCGGGACGACGTCCGCGCGGGGTCGACCAGAAGCTGTCGAACACGGTCTGCACGGCCGGCAGATGGGTGAACGCGAACAGCAGCAGCAGCGCGGGCGCCAGCAGCAACCAGGCGTGTATCCACTCGCGTTTGATCATGCTTCGCAACCTTTGTGGGGATGAGGCGGGGACAGCCGCGGACGGCCGTCCCCGGTGAGGTTACTGGCGATAGATCTTCAGCACTTCGTCAGCTTCGCTCTGCGCATCGCTCAGCGCCTGCTCGGGCGTCTTGTCGCCCACGATGGCGGCGGCGATCGCATCGTTGAGGATCTGGCGCACACGGGCGTTCTCGTAGACCGAGAATTCAGCCACTGCGTGTTCAAGCTGGTTGCGCGCGACCAGAGCGCCCGGTGCTTCCTCGACATAGGCTTTCATCTTCTCGGTTTCCCAGATGTCCGGACGCGGTGCGACGTAGCCCGTCGCAATCGACCACGCCGCAGCCTGTTCGGGCGCGGTGGCCCACTTCACGAAGTCGATCGCCGCGCGGGTCTCTTCCTCACCATGCCCCTTGAACAGGAAGAAGTCGCCGCCGCCGGTTGCGACGCCGTACTGCTTGTTCTTCGGCAGCATCGCCACGCCGAGGTCGAAGGTGGCATTGGTGCGGATGTTGGTGAGGTTGCCGGTGGTGGTGATGGCCATCGCCGTTTCGCCATCGAGGAAGGCCTTCGGTGTGGCACCCCAGTCGACAATGCCGGGCGCCATGATCTCGTGTTCCTTCGACAGGTCGACGAAGAACTCGAGCGCCTCGACCACCGCCGGCTGGTCAAAATACACCTCGGTGCCAGCCTCGTTCATCAGCTCTGCGCCGTTGGCAATGGCCAGGGCCTGGAACGGCCAGTAGGGGAAGCCGGAGGAGGGGATGCGGATGCCCCACTGGGTGGCGTTGCCACTGTCGTCGCGGACCGTCAGCTTCTTGCCCATTTCGACCAGTTCTTCCCAGGTCGCCGGCGGCGATTCCGGATCGAGACCGGCCTCCTTGAAGGCGTCCTTGTTGTAGTACATCACCGGGGTCGAGCGCTGGAAGGGAATGCCCCAGGTCTTGCCTTCCTTGTGGGTGTTGGCGCGGAACGCGTCGTAGAAGCCGCCAACCCAGTTCTTGAGTTCTTCCTCGCTGAGATGCTGGTCCCAGGTCTCGATGAGATCTTCATCGATGAGCATGAAAACGTCCACCGCGGACAGGATCGCCAGATGCGGCGGGTTGCCGCCGCGTGCCGCAGTGATGGCGCGCGTCGTCGTGTCGGCGTAGCTGCCGGTGTAAATGGCATTGATGTTCACGTCGGGGTTTGCCGACATGTACTCCTCGGTCATCGCCTGGATCGTCGCGGCGGCGTCTCCACCAACAGCGACGGGGAAGTAGAATTCGAGATCGACCGCAAGCGCGGTGGACATCGAGAGTCCGAGCAGTGCACCGGATAGGGTCGAGGTCTTCAGTAGGTGTCTCATAGGGTTTCCTCCCAGTTTTAGATTCCCTGCGCCTCTTCAAGGCGCTTGCCGTCCGGGCCGAAAACGTGCGCCACGCCTGGCGACCACGCCAAGCCAACGGTGCCGGACGGGGTGTCAGCCCGCGCCGGTTGCCGGACAACAACTTTTGCCGCGCCGATGCGGGCGGTGATGAGCTCGTCGGCGCCGAGATACTCAACGCTCTCCACCGTCGCCGGAACACCGGCGCTGTCCAGGTGCAGGTCTTCCGCACGCACGCCAATGGCGCTGCCCGGTGGCAGCTCCTCATGGCCATGCACATGTTCGGATGGGATCAGGTTCATCGGCGGCGTGCCGATGAATCGCGCGCAGAAGGTCGTCGCAGGACGGGTGTAGAGTTCCCGCGGACTCGCGATTTGCTCGATGCGGCCCTGATTCATGACCACGATCGTGTCGGCCATCGTCATGGCTTCGACTTGGTCGTGGGTCACGTAAACCATCGTCAGACCGAGACGCTGCTGCAGCGCGCGGATCTCGACCCGCATGTCGGCTCGCAGCTTGGCGTCGAGGTTGGACAGCGGCTCGTCCATCAGGCAGACGGGCGCTTCGGCGACGATAGCCCGGCCGAGGGCCACGCGCTGCTGCTGACCGCCCGAAAGCTGGTTCGGCCGCCGGTCCAGAAGCTCGCTGAGGTTCAGCAATTCGCTGGCACGTTTCAGCCGGCGGTCACGTTCGGCCGCATCCACGCGCCGGACCTTCAGGCCGAAGATGATGTTCTCGCGTACACTCAGATGCGGAAACAGTGCATAGGACTGAAATACCATGGCGACGCCATGCTCGGCGGGAGGGGCGTTCGTCACGTCGCGACCGCCGATCTGGATGGTACCGGAACTCACGTCGTCCAAACCGGCGATCAGTCGGAGGGTGGTGGACTTGCCGCAGCCGGACGGCCCAAGCAGTACCGTGAGCGTACCGGGCTCGACCTCGAAGCTCACATCGTGAACAGCGTGGACATCCCCCCACCGCTTGCTGAGCTCGCTGACATGAATTCCTGACATTCCGATCTTTACTCCACCCTTCGAAAGCCCGTGCGGCCATGCGGGACAATCGCAAGAAAGCTATTGAACGAAAATTCGGTCGTCAATACAAATGTTCAAAACTGCTCGCCGGGGTTATTCCCTTGGCTGAGCCAAGCGAGGAGACCTCTGATGACCGCCTTCAGCATGCTGCATCTTTCGGACACCCATCTGTCGGACCGGTTCGATCATTTCCGTCGCAACAACGAACTGATGCTGGACGTGCTGCAGAAATCCGACCACGACCTCATCATCCACACCGGAGACATCACACTCGACGGGATACGGCACGAAAAGGATTTCCAGTTCTGCCAATCATTCTACGGCGACCTTTCACGGGAGATTCACTACATCCCCGGCAATCACGATGTCGGCGACAATCCGAGGCTGGGTCGGCCGCAGTCGGAGAACGGGAGCGCGATCAGCCAGGAGCGCATGGAGCGCTACCTGGCCTACTACGGCACCGATCGCTGGACCATCGACCGCGCTTCGTGGCGGATGGTCGGTATCAATTCGCTGCTTGTCGGCACGGGGCTCCCGCGCGAACAGGAACAGGAAGAGTGGGTGCGCAATGTCCTTGAAAACGTTGGCGACCGGCACCTCGCCCTCTTCACCCACCAGCCGTTCTTTGTCGACGAACCGGATCCGATCGAACTGAGCTACTGGACGGTGGACCCCGAGGGGCGGGAATCCCTGCGCTTCCTGATGGAGCACCCCAACCTGAAGGTGATCGCAAGCGGCCACCTGCATCAGCAGCGCGCGCGCCGTTTCGGTTCCGTAGAGCTGATCTGGTGTCCCTCGGTTGCCTTCACGACCCGCGAGCAACTCGTTCCCGAAATGGGCGGGCAGCGCCAGGTCGGCTACCTTGAGCATGTTTTTCATGACGATGGCAGTGTGGCGACGCAGGTCCGCACGCATCCCGACTTCCAGAACAGCCACCTCGACGACTGCATCGGCGTCGTCTATCCCTTCGCGTGAAATCCTGTTTGAGGTGTGTGGACTCAGGCCTGGCGCACCTCTGCGGCCTCCTCCCACAGCAGCGAGGCCGGCACGCTGGCATGGCCCATCCAGTGCAGGCAGGTGACGCTTGCGGCCCCACCCTGGAGCAGACTGTTCTCATCCCCGGGCTGCGTGGCGTAGTCCCGGTCGGCCAGAGGCTCGATATCGGCGGAGTGGGCATCCTCGCGATGGATGATGACTCGCTTGGCCACCTTGTCGCGGCCTAGGCGCGCTGCACGCAGGGGAGCAGGCAATTGGGTGGGGAGGTTGACGCTGAGCCAGTGGCCCTCCGAGGCCCATTCCGCGCGAGTACGCCAGAAGCCCTCGATCCGATCCGCAAGCCATTGAACCCCAGTGCTATCCGCCGGTCCCGCGACCCGCGGCATCGAGAAGGCGACTCCCGGGATGCCGAGCAGGGCGGCTTCGCGGGCCACGGCCATGGTGCCGGAATAGGCCACATCCTCAGCCACGTTGCGCCCTTCATTGATCCCGGAGAGGATCAGGTCCGGCTTCCTGGCACCGTCGAATACCCACTTCATCGCGGCGATGACGCAGTCTGCCGGCGTTCCTGAGCACGCAAACCGGCGCTCGGCGCGCCGCTCGATGCGGAAGCTCTTGCGCAGCGTGATGGAATGTCCGTAGCCGCTGCGATTGCCGTCGGGCGCCACCACCCAGACATCGTCGCTGATCAGCTTTGCGGCTTGTTCGAGCATTCCGAGACCGGGTGCATCGATACCGTCATCGTTCGAGATCAGGATTCTCATATCTGCAATTCTCCGTGGTGAGCCAGCATCTTCGGCGCGCGCGCGTGCTTGTCGACGACCCGCGAGCATTTTTTTGAACATTTCTTCTTTTTCATGCATTTTTGTTCAGTATGCAACGTCCGAGTTTGTGCTATGGATCGGATCGCATGGCAGAACCCGAAACGAGAGCGAAGCAGGGCTGTGACAGCCAGGACGAAATCGAAGCGCACCAGCTTTCAGGCCAACCAGGAGGAATTCAAGCTCCGTTGCGCCTGGCTCTACTACGTCGAGGGGATGACCCAGGAACAGGTTGCGCACAATCTGGGGATCAGCCGGCTGAAGGTTCTCCGCCTTCTCGCCGCGACGCGCGACGAAGGCACCGTGCAGGTCATCATCAATTCCCAGGCGCAGTCGTTTCTCGCCCTTCAGCGGGCGCTGGAAAAGCATCTCGGCCTTTACGAGGCGGTCGTGGTTCCGGCCTCGGATCAGGGAGAGGCCACTATCGCCAGTGTTGTCGGATACGCCGCCGCGCGCTTTCTCTCCGACCAGGTGTCGGACGGATTGTCGGTGGGCATCGGCTGGGGTGGATCGCTGCAAGCCTGTATGCGCGCATTGACGTGGCGCGAAGCCGAAGGCCTGACGGTCGTGTCGTTACTGGGCGGTCTGACCCGGGCCTCCGCCTACAACCCGTCATCCGTTGCCTGGCGTCTAGCTGATTTCTACCAGTCGGAACTCTACCAGATCACGGCCCCGGTCTTCGTGCCGGATGAGGGCCTAGCGGAGGCCCTGTGGGCGCAGGAGGATTTCCGGCAACTCAGGGAGCGCGCCCGATCCGTCGACATTGCCCTGCTCAGCGTGGGTGACGTGAGCACGCAGGCGTCCATCTTCAGGCGCGGCATCCTGCAGCCAGAAGACGGAAAGAGCCTGCGCGATGCTGGCGCGGTCGGCGACGTGCTCTGCCACTTCGTCGACCAGACCGGAGTCGTCATCGACCATCCGGTCAACCGGCGGGTGATGGCGATCGATCCGACGGTCCTGCGGCAGGTGCCGAAGGTGGTGATCGCCTCAGGAGGCGTGCGCAAGGTGCAGGCCATCCGTGCCGGCCTCCTCGCGACCGGCGCACGCATGCTGATCACCGATGTCGCCGCTGCCAATGCGCTGCTGGAGCTCCCGCCAGTCGAGCGCACACGTTCGTGATAAGGGTTGCTTCGGCGCCAACCCAAAGCAGGTAAATGATCGAGAACCGCTCAGATGGAGCAGTTTCATGGTCGGGTCCCGGAGGGTGCTTGACCAATGGCGCGTCCGGAACCCATGGAAACTCGGCATGTTCCTTGCGGCAGAGGAGTGGCCAATGACTCTGCGTTTCGAACCGATACTCGCCGACGGCGTAGCTGAGCGCTCGTGTCTCGTGGGAGAGGATGCCGCCCACGGCAGTGCCATTGTAGATCCCAGCCAGACGTACAGATCTATCTCAAGCTCAAGCTCAAATGCGCCCGCCAACTCGGGTTACCGATAAGCTCAGGGTTTTCCTAAAAGAGGATGGGCCGGGGAACCGAGTCGCCCGCCGGATGGAACGCTTCGAGCACGCGATACACGCGATCGACCGCATGCGCGCCTTTAATGATCGGACCGTTCGGCTTCTTGCGCAGCACGGGTTGCCCAAAATCCCTTTACCCGCGCGACTAACAGTTAGGGAGGCGGTTAGGGATGAATTCCGATTGCAACAAAAAACCGCGAATTATCAATCGCTTGCAAATCAAAATGGCGGAGAGGGTGGATTTCGAACATATACGTCGAAGTAATCGGGTGGCGCTCGGCTGTGTCATAAGTAATGTCGGCTTTCGGGAAGTCGCCAGTGCCCCTCGAACGTCCGGAATGGGGGCGCAAAGCGGCCGTACCGAAATGCGCCCCCAACTCGGACTTACAGGAGGCACCGGCCCGTACCTAAAAGCGGACGTCGCTTGCAACGAGGCCCTGCCGCCTATGCGCAATAAGCGCACTACAGACGTCGTCAGTCCAACCATCTTGCTGCTGTGTCGAACAGAGGAATTCCTTATAAAGGGGGCGCGGCTTGGGCGCGGTCGGCGTGAAGTCGTACGTTTATGGGCGAAAGCTAGGTAGGATTGAATTCGCATGGGCGCAAAGCGAAAACAAGTTTCAACTGAAGTGAGACGGGCAATATGGGAGGTGTGGGACAAGAAGTCGGCTTATACCGGCGAGCCCGTGATGTGGACTCAGCTACACATAGATCACGTTATTCCGATTACTAAGCCAGAACTACTGGAAGCACTTAACGCCAAGAATCTAGTCCCGGACGATTTTGATATCGACGGCTTCGAGAACCTGTTGCCATCCATTAACTTTCAAAATCAGGGCAAATCTGCCAAGCAGATGGGAGAACCCGCCCTAGTCTATTATCTTGAGCTTGCCCGGGAGAAAAAGCCAGAAATTGTGAACCGCCTGGCTGCGCGACTCAAGTCGAATGATGAGATCAAGTCCTATCTCGCCCTGAAGGCAGCATCCGAGAAAAATGACGTCTCTCCGGAGGAAATGGTCAGTGTCTTCGCTCACCAGTTCGACGGCACCGTGACTTTGCGTATTACGCCGGAGATCGAAGGGGCACAGTCCGCCACTGCCAATTCGTCTGTAGCCGGGACACTTATGGATAAGCCGTTTGCCCTGGGCCGCGGCACCGTTAGCGAAGTCATCTTACATTCATCGAACGGCGACTCAGTCTCCTGCAGGACAAGCAACGAGTTTATTCGTGCTCAAGAACTGGGCTACTTCGCGCAAACGCAGACTGAAGTGAAGATAGCCAGCATGGCCAATGAAACGACCGAAGCGTTGCGGGCCATCCGCGACTCGTCGTTCGCCGAGGAGTCCGCATTGCGTGAGCCAATCGTGAAGCTGAAGCATTTTGATCGCTGGGCGGCAGAATGGGTGACAGAAGGACTTTTCGAGCCAGAAGACGTGGAGGGACCTGTTGGCCTGATAACCGTCGCAGATGTGGTGAACGCCGGCATCTGCGAAGTCGAAAGTCTTGGAGATCACGAAGTCAGATTCACCGTTCACAATGGCCTAGACGTGATGATGCGGGAATCTATGAGGGCCGATCTCGATGGCGATAAATGGGAAGAAATACTGGTGTTTCACTATCTATCGGCTGCTCGGGCCGGTGGTTCTTTCGGTCACGGACAAGCAGTCATGGCAAAGATCGGGGATGACGGGCTACTTCACATGAATGCGTACCCACCAGCCAAGACAATATAACCCGGGCTGAACGAAGTTCCGCTTCGGGCCAAATTCAGGCTGCAACGATAGACCTGCGAAGTCAGCTTTGCACTGGACTTCCGCGGCAAAGCAAGCATTGTTGTCGGCGGGTCGCCGATACACCTAACCGCTGACCCGCCCGCAGCGCGGGCTTCACTCAGTGCAAGGCCAGATGTCCTGGTCGATGAAGCTGGGTGGAGACCAAAGTGACTATCCAAGAAATCGAAAAAGCTGAAGATCAGAGCGCCGGCCCCGATGCGACGGCTGCCAATGACCACAAGCCGGCACGCGTAGCCAAGCCCGCGAAGTCAGCCAAATCGGGAGCCAAGACCAAGCACGATCAGCTTGTCGCGCTGCTGTCCAAACCGAACGGCGCCCGGATTTCGACCATCACCCAAAAACTGGGATGGCAAGCACATACGGTGCGAGCTGCGATCTCGGGTCTGCGTAAACGGGGTCATGATGTCGTGACCTCGAAGTCACCCAAAACCGGTGAACTGATCTACGCGATCAACGCCAAGTCGATGGACGATGAAACTGCTCCTGCAGGTGCGTCGTCATGAGCCGCACGGTAAGGGCAGGGGAGCTCGTTGATACCGCTCGCTTTGAAGCCCTGTCCCGGGAAGGCTGTATCGATGAGTGGCGACGAACAATCGGCGGTCATTCACTCAAGTATGTCTCCGTCCAGTTTATGCGTAGCGCGCTCGCCTATGAGGCGCAGATCAAAGCTCACGGCGGTCATTCAAGAGCCGTTCGAAAGGTCCTCAAAGCCGCTTTGAAGACTGATCAAAAAGCGTCCGATGCGGGCGGTAGATCGAAGTCATCACTTCAAACTGCTCTTCGCCCCGGAACGCATCTGGTCCGGGAATGGAATGGCCGAACCTATCAGGTCGAGGTTCTGGAGGATGGCTTCCAGATGGATGGCAAACAATATCGCTCACTGAGTGCCATCGCTAAAAAGATCACGGACGCGCATTGGTCGGGGCCACGGTTTTTCGGACTGGGATAGATCGGCCATGAAGAAGATCCGCTGCGCCATCTACACCAGAAAGTCATCGGAGGAGGGGTTGGACCAGGAGTTCAACTCCCTCCATGCGCAAAGGGAAGCCTGTGCCGCCTATATCTCAAGTCAGAAGCATGAAGGTTGGGTGGCGTTACCTGAGCACTATGATGATGGTGGCATCTCAGGTGGGACGCTGGAACGGGCAGGGCTTAAGAAACTGCTCCAGCATGTCGATGATGGACTGGTCAATCAGATTGTTGTCTACAAGATTGACCGGCTGACGAGATCGCTTGCCGATTTCGCGAAGTTGGTCGATCGCCTTGATGCAGCCGATGCATCCTTCGTGTCTGTCACTCAATCCTTCAACACGGCCACCAGCATGGGGCGATTGACGCTCAACGTGCTTCTCTCGTTCGCGCAGTTCGAACGGGAGGTCACGGCAGAGCGGATCAGGGATAAGATCGCAGCATCGAAGAAGAAGGGGCTATGGATGGGTGGCGCCATCCCCCTGGGATACGAGCCTGATGGTCGAACGCTCAAAATCATACCGGAAGAAGCCGAGACCGTTAGGACGCTTTATGATCTCTACCGCCAACATCGCTCACTCGCTGCTGTCATGGATCATGCGAAGCGGCTCGGGCTGCGTGGAAAGGCAAAGGTCGGAACGCGGGAGGAGGGCAAGATACAACCCGACGTGCCGGGATCCGAAGCAGCCAGTGCAACACCTGCGAACACACCATGCGCGGCTGGCTTCTCCATCGAACGGGCAACGCTTCATTACCTGCTGACCAATCCGGTCTATGCCGGACGGATCCGGCACAAGGAGATAGTTCATGAGGGACAGCATCCGCCGATCATCGATCCAGATGTTTGGGAAGAGGTCCAGCAGCACCTCAAGGAAACGTCTTCAAGAAAGCGGGGCAAGGGGAGGGGACGACGCGCAACCATCAGCCTGCTTGCCAGCAAGCTTGTCGATGAGACGGGCGACAAGCTCACACCCACCCACACGAACAAGAATGGCACCCGCCATCGCTATTATATCTCCAGCCGATTGATCGGTGGTTCTGGCAAAGACGAGGATCAGAAGAAGATCGGCGGTTGGCGCCTGCCGGCCAAGCCACTTGAGGATCAGATCGCTAGGGCAATCCTGTCCCATCTACGAGATCGCCTTCCGGTCGATCTGCTGATCAATACAACAACGGATGCAATCTCGAAGATCGGCAGCCAGCTTGATCTGGTCGACGCGCAGTCCCGCCCGAAGGATGCGAGGGCAATCCTGTCTTGCATAGAGCAGGCAACGATCAGCCCGGGGGCTATCGAGGTAAGCCTGTCGCTGGAGGCGATCGCCGATGCAATCGAGATATCGGAAGACGATCTAAACCTGGATGTACGGACATTCGAACTGCCGTTCCAGTTCAGAAAGCGTGGGGTCGAAACGAAACTCGTGATCGGTGCCGAAACATCGCAACCGATCGACACCACCCTGATCCGCAGCATCGCCAAGGCGCATGAATATTACGACGCGATCAAAAGCGGTCAGACGTTCGAAGAGATCGCCGAAAGCGAAAATCTGTCCAAGCGTAGGATCATGCAGGTCATCGATCTGGTCTTCCTCGCTCCCGACATTGTAAAGCAGGTCGTCCAGGGCGATCAGCCCGCGGGCCTCACCGCAAAATGGCTCGGCATCAATCCGCTGCCATTTGACTGGCAGGCCCAGCGCCGCATTGTTGCTACGCTCTAGTCAGCTCCAGACTCTCGACAACCTCAAGAACCTGATGCTCCAGAGCAACCGTCTTTGGCAAACTGTCAGCCCCGAATTGGCCGACTGAGACTCTCGGCGATTTCGAGCCGATATGGAGGCTCGCATTGCGTCTCACGCGGAATCCCAAGCTTGCAAGCCGCTGAAAAGTCGGCGTAATTCTGGCAAAATAGGAAGTGTAGGGAAAAGTCTGGAAGGAGTGGCTGGGGACACAGTCGGCCGTGAGCTGGTCTCTGTCCAGTTTCCCGGTTTTCAGGACGCGCAGACAGTAAGATAGGCGAAAGATCAGTCAACAAGTCGCATGCTGCGCGGTGTTCCCGTCAAGTTCGGGTCTTTGCTGCCAAGTACGCTTGATCTTGCAGGCCTCGACGAGAATCGGCCGCGCCGATATCGCCAAACAGCTTGCCATCAATAGGATTCACCTCTCCGCATTCTTGACCGGCGCGCTGAGCCGCTCCCCCCAGGTGAATTCGTCAAGCTTGGCTTGAGGCCGCATTTCATACTTCTTGGGCACCGCACCGTGGACCTCAATTCATCATGAGTTTTTTGCGAAATTTCGGTCGCGCCACTTCAGTACCAACAACCGCTTCGAAGCGATTTCTCAACGTATCCCGGGTCGACATCGCTCGGCGCAGCTGAGCTATCGGAGGTTACGACGACGCTGGAACACACTGCAAGCTCGCCCAATGTCGATTATTGAGACAGAATGTATTGCATCGTGGGATGAAACGAACTAGCGTCTTCATATGGACAGCACATCGACCAAGCTTGGCGCCAGCGCAGTACAGAGCATCGACAGGGCAGCGGACATCCTCCGGGCGGTTTCAAAACACTCTGCCACCGGCGCAAAACTGGCCGACGTTGTGGGTGAGACCGGCCTGACGCGCGCCACGGCGCATCGTCTCCTGCAGGCACTTGTGGCCACACGTCTCCTTGAGCAGGACACTGTTGCGTCCCGTTATTTCCTCGGTGTGTGGCTGATCCATCTCTCCGAGCAGGCTTCCGAGCGCTTTGGCCTTGAGCGGCTGACCCTGCAGTCCAGGGCGCGCCTGAGCGAGCGCACCGGCGATACAATCTTTCTCACGACCCGGATCGGCGCCAGCATGATTTGCTCGGCGCGAACGGAGGGCTCCTTCCCCGTTAAGGTGCTCACCCTAGAGGTTGGCTCGACCCGGCCGCTTGGCGTCGGGGCCGGCGGCTTGGCGATCATGGCGTTTCTCTCCGAGGCTGAGCAGAAGTTGGTGCTGAAGGCCTGCGCCGATCAGTATTCGCGCTTCAACCTGGATCGCGATCGCGTGGCTGCCCTGTGCGCCGAGGCGCGCAAGCACGGCTACAGCATTGACCGCAACATCGTCCTGCCGGGCGTGACCGGTGTTGGAATACCGCTGAGAGGTCCGGATGGCGAAATTGTCGCCTCACTCAGCATCGCTGCGATCAGCGAGCGAATGACCGAGGATCGCATTGAGGAGGTCGGAGCCCTTCTTAAAGAGGAAGCAGAGACGCTCGCCGCATTGATGAAATCCACAGATCACCGGACGGGCACCCTGGGGTGAGCCGTCTGCAACCGAGGGCCGGCAGCGCCTCGCGGCCGCCCGACAACATGGGAAGAAGAAAATGAGGAAACTGGTTTACGTAACTGCCGCGGCAGCTGCACTGATGGTGGCGCAGGCCGCCCACGCGGTGACATGGGACATGTCATCGGCATTTCCAGAGACGAATTTCCACGTCAAGAATGCCAAGAAATTTGCCGAGGAGGTCTCGCGCGTCACCGATGGCGAAGTCAACATCACCGTGCATTCCGGCGGCGCTCTCGGGATCAAGGGGCCTGAAGCACTGTCTTCGGTACGCGACGGGATCGTTCCGATCGCCGAATATTCCTTCGAGCAACAGAACGGGGAAGTGCCCTTTGCCAGCCTCGGTGCCATGCCTGGCCTTGCCATGGGGTTCAAGGAAACCCGTACACTCGTCGACACCATCCGTCCGGCGATGGAAGAGATTTTCCAGGAGAACAACCAGAAGCTTCTTTACGTCGTGCCTTGGCCTGGACAGGGGGTCTATGCCGACCGGCCCATCGAACAGGTCGACGATCTCGCCGGTTACAAGATCCGCGCAGCCAATGCTCGCGCCGTGGAATTCTTCGAAGCGCTCGGCGCCGCTCCGGTCCTGCTGCCCTGGGCCGAAGTCGTTCCGTCGCTGGCCACCGGCGTCGTCAAGGGCGTTTCAACCTCCTCTTCCTCCGGAGTGGACGGCAAATTCTGGGAGTTTTTGAGCGATTACACACGCTTCGATTGGGCCAATCCGCTCTCTGTCGTGACCGTTAATCTCGATTCTTGGAACGCCCTCTCTGAAGAAGACCAGGCGGCGATCACTGAACTGGCGGCGAAACTCGAGCCTCAGTTCTGGGATGTGGCGCGTGAGGAGGACGAGGGCAATCTTGCGAAGCTTCGTGAGAACGGCATGGATGTGTCGGATGTCTCGCCTGAATTGGCCGGGCAGATCGCCGAGCAATCGGAGAAGATCTGGGACCAGTTCGCCGAGCAGGCCGGTGACAGGGCCGCGGACGCCATCTCCGAATACCGTGAAAAAGTCGGTAAATAGGAGCTTAAGACTATGGCGCGGACCCGTCCTGCATGGATGAATCTCGGCGAACGGATCGTTTCCGCCGCCGGAATTCTAGGTGCTGTCTGCCTGGCGGTCCTGCTGCTTCTCATGCTGGCGGAACTCGTAAGCCGCAACATGCTAAATCGCTCCCTCCACATTACCTGGGAGATCAGCAGTTACTTAATGTCGGCCGTCGTCTTTTTGACGGCCGGCTCTGCGCTCCAGCACGACGTGCATGTTCGGGTATCGGCCCTGTTTGAACTGATTGGTCCGCGTGCGGGTCGCCTGCTCGACGCCGCCGTCACCCTTGTCGGCTTCGCGGTCGCGGCATGGATTGCCTATTTCGTAGGCGTTCTGGCGTACACCTCGTTCAGCAACAACACCATGTCCTGGTCGGGTTTCGGCATCCCGCTCTACTTGCCTCAGACGGCCTCGGCGCTGGGTGCGGCGATCTTTGCGCTGCAACTGATCCTGCGCTTTGCACGGATCGTCGGCGGCTATGCGCCGGCTGCAAGCCATGAGACGCCGGCGGGAGGACTTTGAGATGATCCTTCCGACCGTCGTCGTCGCTGTGCTGCTGCTTATCATTCTTGCCAGCGGCCTATGGGTATCCCTGTCCCTCTTTGTCGTCAGCGCACTCGGGTTGAGTTTCTTCAAGACGTTGCCCATCGACAAAATCCTGTCGCAGAGTGTCTGGAATTCGCTGACCAGTCCCGAATTACTGGCGCTCCCTCTGTTCATTCTGATGGCGGAGGTGTTGTTTCTCACGCGCGTCTCTGACCAGTTGATGCGCGGGCTTTCGCCCTGGGCCGCGCTGTTGCCGGGGCGGTTGGCGCATATTAACGTGCTGGCTTGCACAATTTTTGCCACCGTTTCCGGCTCGTCGGCAGCCACCACCATGACGATCGGCCGCATCAGCCTGGCCGAACTCGGACGGCGCGGTTACGATCGCTCATTGATCAGCGGAACGCTGGCCGGTGCCGGCACGCTGGGTTTTCTCATCCCGCCTTCCATCGTCATGATCATTTATGCGGTGCTCGCGGATGTTTCGCTGCTGCGGCTATTCCTCGCCGGCGTCGTTCCGGGCCTTATGATCGCCGCCGGGTTCATGATCTTCACAGGCGTGCGGGCAATTGCCAATCCGGCTCTTGTGCCGAGTGAGAGTGAAGCCTACAGCTGGTCGGACCGCTTTCGCTCGCTGGTTCACTTGCTGCCAATCTCGGCACTCATGCTTAGCGTCCTCGGATCCATGTATGGCGGGATCGCAAGCCCTACCGAAGCTGCGGCCATGGGCGTTTTTGGCGCGCTTCTCATTGCGCTTTTGTCCGGGTCTCTCAGTTTCGGGCGCCTGTCGGAGGCCTTTCTGCGAGCGGCCCGTACGACCAGTATGATTGGCCTGATCGTTGCCGGCGCGAGCTTTCTTGCGCTCGGCATGGGGTATCTCGGTATTCCCCGCACCATCGCCGCCGGCATTGCCGCGCTCGATCTCTCACCGATGGCTCTGATCGCGACACTGGTCGTCTTCTATCTTGTGCTCGGCATGTTCCTTGAGGGTATGGCCTCGCTGGTTCTGACGCTGCCGATCACCCTGCCGCTTATTGTTCAGGCAGGGTTTGACCCGATCTGGTTCGGCGTCTTCGTTGTTGTGACGATTGAAATGGCACAGATCACGCCGCCGGTTGGCTTCAATCTTTTCATCATCCAGTCCCTCACCGGTCAGAGCATCGGCCGCGTGGCGATGGATGCCGTCCCATTCCTCCTGATCATGGTGGCCGCAGCATTTCTGCTTGCAGCTTTTCCGCACATCGCTCTGTGGCTGCCTGACGTCGTGATGAACCAACTGAGGCAGTTATGAAAGACAAGGCGCGCATTGGCGTTGACATCGGTGGAACCTTCACCGATGTGGCGCTCGAAGTCGCAGACGAGCGATATACGGTCAAGAAACTGACCACTCACACCGCCCCAGAGGAGGGGGTGCTCGCAGGCCTGACCGAGGTGGTCGAGGCTGCAGGTATCGCACCATCAGATGTTGGACTGGTCATCCACGGCACTACGCTGGCTACCAATGCATTGATTGAGCGGAAAGGCGCCCGGACCGCTCTGGTCACGACCGAGGGATTTCGCGATGTACTGGAAATCCGCGGCGAGGATCGCTATGAGCAGTATGATCTGACAATCGAATTGCCCCGTCCTCTAATCCCACGTCGGCTGCGTTTCACCGTTCCCGAGCGCATGAATGCGGACGGCACCGTCTTCCGGCCCCTCGACGAGGCCGAACTCGAACGTGTTGGCGAAGCGCTGGCAGAGGCTGGAGCCGAGGCCGTGGCCATCGGCTTCCTGCACAGCTACCGCAACGGCGTGCACGAGCGCCGCGCCCGCGAAGTGTTGTCGTACAGCCTGCCGGAGGTCAGCTTCAGCATTTCCAGCGAAGTTGCGCCGGAGATGCGGGAATACGACCGGTTCTCCACCGCTGCCGCCAATGCCTATGTGCAGCCCTTGATGGCCCGCTATCTCGACCGCTTGCAGGCGCGGCTGAATGCCCTCGAATTTACCTGCCCGCTGTTGCTAATGCTTTCGGGAGGCGGCCTCACCACGATCGACGTGGCAAAGAGATTTCCGGTGCGCTTGGTCGAATCCGGTCCCGCCGGCGGCGCAGCATTTGCTGCCGACATTGCCGTGCGGTGCGGTTTGGGAGACGTCCTATCCTTCGACATGGGCGGTACGACGGCCAAGCTTTGCCTGATTGATGGCGGGGTGCCACACCGCAGCCGCGATTTCGAAGTGGACCGCATGTGGCGGTTCCGCAAGGGATCCGGATTGCCGCTGCGCATTCCGGTGATCGAGATGGTTGAAATCGGCGCGGGTGGCGGAAGCATTGCTGGCGTTGATGCCTTGGGTCGCGTCACCGTTGGTCCGAAGAGCGCCGGGTCCGAGCCAGGGCCGGCGTGTTACGGACGCGGCGGGACGCATCCCACGGTCACTGACGCCGACCTGATCCTCGGCCGGCTCGACGGTAAGAATTTTGCCGGCGGCAAGATGGCACTAGTCGAGGACAAAGCCAGCGAAAGCCTGATCTCCCAGATAGGCATCCGGCTGGACTTGGAAGCCGAACACGCCGCCCTCAGCGTCGTCGAGATGGTTGAGGAAAATATGAGCTCAGCCGCGCGGGTCCACGCCGTGGAGCGTGGCTACGACATGACGGACCGTACAATGATCGCTTTTGGCGGCGCAGCGCCGGTTCACGCTCTGCGGATGGCGGAGAAGCTGGGTATTGACCGGGTGGTGATTCCCAAGGGGGCCGGCGTCGGTTCGGCGATCGGCTTTCTGCGCGCGCCGATCTCGTTCGAAGTTGTGCAAAGCCTGCATCAGTTGGTCGATGAGCTCGATGAGGTCGCGGTACGCAATCTGCTGGAGAAGGCACACGGCGAAGCGGCAGACATCGTGCGGAAGGCGGCGGGGACAGCCGAGCTCAATGTCGTGCGAAAAGTGTCCATGCGCTATGTCGGACAGGGTCATGAGATCGAGGTGGCGATGCCCGAGCGCGATGACAATATGGCAGTTGAACTCAACCGGGCTTTCGAGGAGGCGTATATCGGCTTCTATGGACGGCTCGTTCCGGAAGGCAGAATCGAGTGCCTGACATGGTCAGTCACCGTCGCGACCTCTCACAGCCAGGCAACCGGAAGTAAGGATTCATCCGTCGCGGCGGGCGGCGCGCCCCAGTGTCTTGGCACACGCCGCGTGATCGATCCGCGCACAGGTCAGGCAGGGGATTGCCATGTCTATTTGCGCACAGATCTCACGGCAGGTGCCGGAATTAGCGGCCCGGCCATCATCATTGAAGATGAAACATCGACCTATGTTCCGGAGAGTTTTAACGCCACCATCGGTGCGTTCGGAATCATAGATTGCCAGAGAATTGGAGTTCCGAAATGAGTGCCGTCAAGGTTATACGCCACCAGATTATGTGGAATCGCCTGATTGCGGTCGTGGAGGAGCAGGCTCGAACCATGGTTCGTGCGGCTTTCAGTCCGGCAGTGCGTGAAGGGGGCGATCTTTCTGCTGGCGTTTTTGACCGCCAGGGGCGGATGCTCGCCCAAGCGGTGACCGGCACGCCCGGCCATGTCAACACAATGGCAACGGCAGTGCGGCATTTCCTTAGCAGCTATCCTATCGATGAGATGGCGCCCGGTGACGTCTATATCACCAATGATCCCTGGCTCGCCTCGGGCCACCTGCACGACGTGACTATCGTTTCCCCCGCTTTCTACAAGGGACGTGCTGTCGGTCTGTTCGCTGCCACGGTGCACGTGGTCGACGTAGGGGGGCGCGGTATGGGCCCCGACGGCAACGACGTGTTCGAGGAGGGTGTCCTGATCCCTATCATGCCGCTGGTGCGAAAGGGCGAACTTAACGCCGACCTGTTGACCATCATGCTTGCCAATAGCCGCGAGCCATTTCAGGTGCGCGGCGACATACTAGCCATTATCGCCGCTGGTCATGAAGGCGCGCGCCGGCTGTCGGGCATGCTTGAGGAGTTCGAGATCGTTGGGCTCGAGGAACTGGCCGAAATGATCATCTCCCAGACCAGAGCGGCCACACTCACTGCCCTGAGCAACTTGCAACGGGGCGAATTCGAAAGCACCATGACCATTGACGGCTATGACAGCCCGGTGGTCTTGAAGGCACGGCTGACGGTGCGAGAAGAGGGACTGCACCTCGACTTTGCCGGCAGTTCGCCGCAGAGCTCCAAGGGCATCAACGTGGCCGCCACCTATACCGCCGCCTATTCGACCTACGGAATGCTTTGCGCAGCGGCGCCGCAAATCCCCAACAATTACGGGTCCATGAGTTGTTTCGAAGTGGTTGCCCCGGAAGGCACAATCGTCAATGCCTTGCGCCCGGCACCGGTTTCGGCTCGCCACATCATCGGCCACGCACTGCCGGACGTGGTGTTCGGCTGTCTCGAGCAATGCCTCGACCGCGGTTGCCCGGCTGAAAGCGGCATGATGTGGAATCCCTATCTTCGCGGCGAGCGGCGCCGCAGCAGCGGTGTGGCTCCTTGGGAACTTTTTCTGTTCAACGCCGGCGGGACGGGCGGACGACCGGGACAGGACGGGCTTTCGGCCACCGCGTTTCCGAGCGGCATCAAGAATATCCCCGTGGAGGCCGCCGAAGCGGTGGCTCCCATCCGCTTTTACCGCAAGGAATTGCGTGAAGACTCCGGCGGTCCCGGTCGCTACCGCGGAGGCCTCGGACAGCATGTGGAGATCGGTGCGTCCGACGGATCCGACCTGCGTTTCCAGGGAATGTTCGACCGGGTCGACAATCCGGCTGGCGGACGACAGGGCGGCAGGGAAGGCCTTGCAGGACAGGTACATCTGGACGATGGCACGCGTCTCAGGGCCAAGGGGCTGCAGAGCATCCCGGCGGGGCGGCGGTTGGTGCTGGGATTACCCGGCGGCGGTGGTTATGGCGACCCTCGCGCGCGCGACCGGCAGGCGATCAGCGACGACATCGCTGACGGCTATGTAACCCGCGAATCCGCGCAGGAATTTTACGGCTATCAGGACGAGTAGTCGCGGCAAAAATCAGGAGCGAAAAATGAACCAACCGAAATACATCACCATGAATGGTGAACTTGTGCCCTATGCGGATGCGAAAGTGCATGTTCTCACGCCCACGGTGAAGTACGGTGCGCTCGTGTTCGAAGGCCTGCGTGCCTATTGGAATAGCGAACATGAACAGCTTTACGTGGTCAAACTTCCAGAACATCTCGCTCGTTTTCATGCGACGATTAAGGCCATGCGCTTCGACGCGTCCTACACCGACGAGGAGCTGGTGGAGACAGTAGTAAGCACGCTGCGCGCCAACGAGGTACGCAGCGATGTTCATCTACGCCTTGCTGCTTATGTCGAGGGAACCGCGCTATACAATTCGCGCGGACCCATCAGCCTGATGTGTGCCGCCTACGGTCGCGGCTCCGGGCCCATTGAGGACAAGGCGGTCGCTGCTGGCGTGGTATCCTGGCGCCGCATCAGCGACAGTTCCATGCCGCCCCGGCTGAAGGTTGCCGCCAATTATCACAATGCCCGCCTTGGCAGCATCGAGGCCGAGACCAACGGCTATGACGAAGCGATCTTTTTGACTCAGCAGGGACATGTAGCCGAGGGCGCAGGTTCTTGCCTGATGATGGTGCGTGACGGCGTATTGGTCACCCCGACCCGGACCGATGGCATTCTTGAGAGCATCACCCGTCAGGCAATTCTCGACATCGCGTTGACACTGGGAATACCCACCGAGGAGCGCTCGATCGATCGGACAGAGCTCTATTTCGCCAGCGAAGCTTTCTTTTGTGGGACCGGCGTCGAGATTGCGCCAGTCACGAGCATAGACCGGCTAGAGATCGGCGACGGCACGGTCGGCCAGGTTACGCGCAAGCTCTGGGCTCGCTACGAGGCCAACGCCCGCGGAACAGGCGAGGAGGCTTCCGACTGGTGCACCACGGTTTACGATGGCGACGGTGTCACCGATGGCAGGTAGAAACCGAGAATTTCGTGATAAGCTGCGGGGAAAGCAGCCCCTGCTGGCGACCTTCGTTAAGACGCCGCACCCCAATCTTATCGAGGTGATCGGCGCGAGCGGCTTTGACTTTCTTGTCCTCGATGGAGAGCATGCTCCGTTCGAGAGAGCTTCCATTGATCTGTGCGTTCTCGCCGCACGAGCCGTCGATTGTCCGGTTATCGTTCGGGTGCCGGATGGTTCACCCGCTACCATTCTTGCGGTTCTCGACAGCGGGGCCGCCGGTATTCTGGTTCCCCATGTCGACACATCGGAGCAGGCAAAGGCTGTTGTTGCCGCGGCACGATACGAGCGCGGCCGCGGCTTTGCCGGCACCACGCGCGCCGCCGGCTATGGACAGCGCAGCCTTGCCCAGCATCGGCGCGAGGCCGATTCTGAAGTCACGGTGATGTGCCAGATCGAGAGCCCACGAGCAGTTGGTAACGCGTCTGCCATCGCCGAAATCGAGGGCGTCGATGCCCTATTTGTCGGTCGCGCCGATCTCGCTGTCGCCACAGGGGAGGACGATTTCCACTCCCCCGAGGTGACCACGATGACCCAACGTGTCCTGGCGCTTCCAAACGTTGCCACCGGACTTTATTGCGCCCCCGGCGAGGACGCGGCGCGTTGGATGAGCGCCGGCGCCAGCTTCGCCGTCACCGGCTCCGAGCACGCTCTGATTCAAAGCGGTGCGGCGTTGCTGCGTGCCGGCTTCGACAGCGCAGCCGCCGACAGAGACGGAAGGACGCTGCCGCATCTCGAGATCGAGGAAGGATAGCACAATGGCAATCGAACATCTCAAGCGCGGCAAACTCGAAGCTGAGAGGTCCGAAGAGGACGTGAAGGTGCGCACCGTCGTGGAAGCGACTTTGAAGGACATCGAGATGCGCGGCGACGAGGCAGTGCGCGAGTTGTCACAAAAATTCGACGGCTATGCGCCCGCCACCTTCCGCCTCTCGCAATCCGAAATCGAAGCGGTGATGCAGAAGGTTTCGGTGCGTGACATGGCCGACATCGAGTTCGCGCAGGCGCAGATCCGCCGGTTCGCCGAGGCGCAACGCGCGTCGATGACAGATATTGAGGTTGAAACCCGCCCCGGTGTAATTCTGGGGCACAAGAACATCCCGGTCCAGTCGGTCGGTTGCTATGTGCCGGGCGGGAAGTTTCCCATGGTAGCTTCGGCGCATATGTCGGTCGTGACCGCCTCGGTGGCCGGGGTGCCGCGGATCTTGGCGTCGGCGCCGCCCGTCAAGGGTGCGCCGCACCCGGCAATCGTTGCGGCGATGCACATGGGCGGGGCTGACGAGATCTACGTGCTGGGTGGGATCCAGGCCGTTGGCGCCATGGCGCTCGGAACGGACACAATCGACGCCGTGGATATGCTGGTAGGTCCGGGCAACGCCTTCGTTGCCGAGGCCAAGCGCCAGCTCTTCGGTCGGGTCGGAATCGACCTCTTCGCAGGACCAACTGAAACCATGGTGATTGCCGACGAGACCGTTGATGCCGAGATTTGTGCCACCGACCTGCTCGGCCAGGCCGAGCACGGCTATAATTCTCCGGCGGTGCTGCTGACCAACTCACGTCGACTCGCGGTCGCTACGCTTTCAGAGATCGAACGCCTGCTGAAAATGCTGCCGACGGCAGAGACCGCGAGCGTCAGTTGGGCCGACTATGGCGAGGTGATCGTCTGCGACACCCACGAAGAGATGCTGGAAGTCGCCAATGACTATGCTTCCGAGCATGTGCAGGTGATGACCGATCGCGACGACTGGTTTCTCGAGCATATGCATTCCTACGGCGCGCTCTTTCTTGGCGCCCGAACCAACGTGGCCAACGGCGACAAGGTCATCGGCACCAATCATACTTTGCCGACCAGGAAGGCCGGCCGCTATACCGGCGGTCTCTGGGTTGGCAAGTTCTTGAAGACCCACAGCTATCAGAAAGTACAGAGCGACGAAGCGGCAGCTGAGATCGGGGCCTATTGTTCGCGTTTGTGCCTGCTTGAGGGCTTCGTCGGCCATGCGGAACAAGCCAATCTGCGCGTTCGCCGCTACGGCGGTGGCAATGTCGGATACGGCCAGGCCGCGGAATGATCCCGGTTCCACAAACTCCTTCCTTCCGGCTTGACGGCAAGCGCGCCTTGGTGACCGGAGGTTCCTCCGGCCTGGGGTTCGGTTGCGCCGCCGCGCTCGCTTCCGCAGGAGCGGACGTGGTTTTGGCGGCCCGCGATCCCGACCGACTGGCTCTTGCCGTCGAGTCCCTCCGCGCGAAGGGTTTTCGCGCTCGCGCTATGACACTCGACATCGCCGATGTTGAAGCCGCCGCTGGTGCGGTGGACCGGGAAGGTCCCTTCGACGTGCTGGTCAACAGCGCCGGGCATGCGCGCCACGGCCCGGCAAGCGAGACCACGCCGGAGGATTTTGATGCCGTCGCGGCCATTAATTTCCGCGGTGCGTTTTTCGTCACGCAGGCCGTGGCAAAGGGCCTGCTGGCCGCGGGGCGGCCGGGGTCGCTGATCAATATCTCCTCTCAAATGGGGCATGTCGGCGGCATGGATCGCGCCGTTTACTGCGCCACCAAGCATGCCCTGGAAGGGTTCACCAAATCTATGGCCATTGAGTGGGGTCCGCGCGGCATTCGGGTCAACACGGTCTGCCCCACATTCATTCGCACGCCGCTGACCGAACAGACCTTCGCCGATCCTGAGCGCCGGGCCTGGATTTCTGAAAAGATCAAGATCGGGCGCATCGGCGAAACCGAGGACGTGATGGGTGCGGTGCTCTACCTCGCCTCCGACGCCGCCGCACTTGTGACCGGCACCGCGCTGCGGGTCGATGGCGGCTGGACAGCCGAATGAGCGCCGAGCGGCGAACAAACCGTGTATTCGCAGCTTCCGCAACAGGGAAGGCTTCCTATCCTGCATCGACCGGGGGGATCAATAAAGCTGCTGCGATCGCCATCTATCTCAGCGGAGCGAGCGTTGTCGACATGATTGAGATATCCGCCGGTCTTTAGTGCAAGAGCTGTTTGAGGAAATTACCAGTTCGTTTCCGAGGTGCATCGAAAAAGAAAGCCGGGTCGCTCTGTTGGACGATTTGGCCGCCATCCATGAAGACGATCCGATCCGCCACGCGCTGGGCAAAATCCATCTCATGTGTCACGCAAAGCATTGTCATGCCTTCGCTGGCGAGTTCGATCATGGTATCGAGAACCTCCTTGATCATCTCAGGATCCAATGCAGAAGTCGGTTCGTCAAACAACATGATCTTTGGCTACATGCAGAGCGAACGGGCAATCGCTTCCGGGGCGACGAAACGGGCGCCATGCTGCTCCCATAGTGCATCGGGCACGAGGACGATCTTGCCGACGAAGTCCAGATCCCGGTTCATGAAGTAGCGCTCGGCTCTATGAATGTCGGAGAGACGGAACGCCCGGTGAAGGACAGGCTTCAGCGCGCCATCACGGATCCAGCCGACGAGGCGTTGCGCTTCGGCGCGCGTGCCGTGCGAGACGCCGAAGATCTGCACCTGGTTAAGATAGATCATGGAGGCGTCAAGCAAGCGCAAGTTCGGCCGAACCGATATCGAGGTCACGGCCATGGGATTTGGAACTGCGCCGATCGGCAATCAGTTCCGCGCCGTACCGGAGCAGGACGTACGATACGTCATTCAACGTGCCTGGGCGTCCGGCCTTCGCTATTTCGATACGGCGCCGATGTATGGTCATGGCCTTTCGGAACGTCGGCTCGGCGAGTCCTTGCGCGCGTTTCCACGAGATGAATATGTACTCTCCAGCAAGGTCGGAAGGTTGCTCAAACCCGTTCCGGAGGGCAACCTCACCTCGTTCTTCTGGGTCGACATGCCACCTTTCGAAGTGGTTCACGACTATAGCTATGACGGCATCATGCGTTCATTCGAGGACAGTATGCAGCGTCTCGGCGTGTCTCGCCTCGACATGCTCTTCATTCACGACATCGATACGTTTTCCCACGGAGAAGAACTGCAGAAGGAGCACTTTCGCACCGCCATGGACAGTGGCTACAAGGCCTTGGAGAGCCTGCGTTCGCAGGGAGTGGTCAAGGCGATCGGCGTCGGCTGCAACGAATGGCAGGTTTGTGAGGCGGCGCTGCGCGAGCGCGATTTTGACTGCTTCCTGCTCGCCGGGCGCTACACGCTACTCGAACAGGATGCGCTCGACAGCTTTTTGCCATTGTGTGAGGAACGCAACGTCTCAGTGGTTCTCGGCGGCGGTTTCAACAGCGGCATTCTGGCTACGGGTGCGGTCAAGGGCGCGCACTACAACTACAGCGAGGCCGAACCGGAGATCCTCGAGCGCGTGTCAAAGATTGAGGCCGTCTGCGCCCAGCACGGTGTTCCGCTTGCGGCCGCGGCGCTCCAGTTTGTATTGGCCCATCCGGCGATCGCCACCAATATTCCAGGGACCCGCACCAAGACGCATCTCGACCAGAATGTTGACCTCATCAACCACAGCATCCCGAAGGATTTCTGGGAACAGTTGCAGACCGAGGGCCTGATCAGGGGCGACGCGCCGACGCCGACTTAATCCCTCGCGGGCTCTCACTTCGGCACTAACTGCTTCGATCACCCGAGCGTTTTGCACGAGAGGGTATCGCTGCTGCCGACCAGCTTTGCGACTTTGGCCTCGCATGGCCGATACGTGCGGGGTTCAGGTGAAAGGAACTAGTCCCTCGCCGGAAAGCCAGAAGAACGCTATGGGACGAATGATCTCGCATGTTTTGCTCTGGAACCACAGGCCGATGCCATCTGTGTCGGAGGAACATCGACAGGCGCCAGAGACCCTCTTTGGCGCGGGATAGCTTTATCTCGAAAGAATGGCGCGGTCCTACCGTTTCCATGGACATGAGACGGTTGGCTTGCGTCTGACGACAGTCGGTCCAGAACGGAATTGAGGCGGTGCGGCATCGTTCCTTGTCGATTTGATCAGGAAACCGGTCGCTGACCATCCGGTCAGTGTTGCCGAGACCAATCGATCCTACTCTCGTGCGTGGATGTAGGCTTATGGGCGGCCGCGAGCCTCCGGAAATTCACAGCCGGGTCCCAAACCGGTAATATTAATCCGGTGAATTGATCCCCCGGAACTCTGAGTTGCCGCTATCCAAATCGACGTTGAGCCCGTGCGGGACCGCCTGCTCCAAAACAACCTTCACAAGATATTCATCTGAACACCTCGTGCGTGGCACAGCTTTGCGCATGGCTGCCGCCGCGTTTTGCACAAAACAACATGGGCCAGATCCACCCAAACTCCCGTCTTCCACCAGGCTCACTACGGCCAAAACAACCCCGGATTCTACGCTGGGCTGAATAAAAGACGGGGGCAGGGGTACTGCGCGAATACCGCTTGCTGTGATGGATGAGAGCGGGTGCTGCGGTGCAACTGGCGCATTCGCGATGAACTCTTGAACGAGGTGCAGTTCTCGTTCCACGGGCCAATCATGGTTCAGGCAACAAGGAACGCGAATGACGTGATGAATTCGCTGTGCCGATTTGGATCGACGCGTATCTTTGCAACTTTGCGCGGCGCAGCGGTTTCATGCGTTGGCGGCTGTCCCCTCTCGCCAGTAGCGGACGCTCTCTGTCACATCGGCGAGCACCTTTTCGTCCTCGGCTTCAAAGGGTGGGAAGACCTCGAACACCAGCTGAGGCATGTCCTGCCTTGCAGAGGCGGCAATGGCGTCGAGAACCTTTGCCGGTGAAATGATGCCGTCGGCTTTGGTTTCCTCAGTGAAGCACCAGTGGCGGTCGCCACGCCCGTCGGTCTGCTGCAGGTGAAGGATCGGGCTGAACACAGCGAGCTTCTCGATCCAGAGATAGGGATCGCGCTCGGCTTCCGGAAGGTCGGGCCTGCAGCAATGGCCAACGTCCAGGCAGTATCCCAGTTTGGCGCCGGCCATCTGCTCGAACACCTTCGCGTAGTCGAGGCATTCCTCGATCGAGCTCGGCCATTCTCGCGCCACCGGCATCGGTTCCCACAGCAGCTGCTTTAGCCCGCAATCGCCGGCGATCCCTGCGAGTTTCGAAACGAGTTCGATTTGCTCGTCGCGGACGGTCTTTCGCCTCGCCTCATCGCCGAAATCGGATGTGCTGCACGCGCCCATGTGCCCCCCGAAGACGGGAGCTTCCAGCATCGCGGTCAGATCGATTGCCCGCTTGTAGCGCTCGAACGCCTGTTCGCGCATGCTTCTGTCAGGGTGGAGCAGCATGCTCTGGGAATAGTCAACGAGGCCCGAGAACACGCTGGTGAGCGGAAGATCCGCCCGCCTACAGGCGCTTCGAATGCGGTCGGCCTGGCGGCGGATGTCCAGCCATCCTCCTTCCAGGGACACCATGTCGAGGGAAAGCTGGGCATGATCGGCCCCGATGTGATGGCGCAGGAGATCGCTCCAGCGTTCCGGCTCCGGCCAGCGTTTCATGGCGAAGCCCGTGTTCATCCCGAATTGCATGCTTCCTCCTCTAGAGCGTCTTCACATTGCTGGTTCCCCGCGCAGCCGAGTGTGGGGCGAGGTCAGTCGAGCCAAATAGGTTGTAGAACGGGTAGACGGCGGCCCCCAGTGCCACCACATCAGGCCCGGCCGTGCCCAGCAGAAGGCGGGAGGCACCATCGTTCCGGTGCGCCACCGTGACGATCGGCCTGTCCATGGTCTTAAAAAGGGCACGCAGGACCTGCTTGTTGACGAGCCCGGAAAGAATGATCGCTTCGGTGTCGAGAATGTTCTCGAGCGTGGCAATCAACAACCTAAGTGCGGCTGCCGCCTCATCGAGCCACGCTTTTATGCGCGGATCTCCGCTTGCGACGATTGCATCGAGCCGTTCTGCGCTGCGATCCGTTTCCTGAGTGAAGTGCTGCGCGAAAGCCGAAAATACGGAAAGATACTGCTCTGCACAGCCGCGGCCGCCGCAATAGCACGCCCGCCCGGACGGATAGATCGGGACGTGTCCGATTTCTCCCGAATTGCCATAGCGACCACGGAACGGCTGACCGTTGATCAGGATGCCGCCGCCCAGCCCCGTGCCGATGAATATGCAGCAGACATCCGAGAACTCGCGTGCAACGCCAAAATAGCTTTCACCGAGAGCGGCGGCCGTTGCGTCGTTCTCCAGATAGACGGGCAGGGCGAACTTTTCCGACAGCACGGTCTCGACATCGATACCCTGCCAGCCGGGCAGCACGGTCGGACCGTGCGCGAGCGTGGAATGAGTCGCGAACGGCCCGGGCATCACGACGCCGACGCCGCAAACCAGTTGGCGCGAGACGTTGGCCGAAGCGATCAGTTTTTCCGTGATCTCCGCCAGAAGCGGCAGGCCGGTCTGCGGGTTCGGGCGGTCGACTGTCCGTTCTGCGCGTGCCCGAAGCTTGCCTTCGAAGTCGAGGACGTTGCCGCGCAGTCTGCCGTGGTCCAGGTGAAGACCGATCGAATAGGCGCCGTCGGCATTGATCGACAGCATCTTGGGCGGTTTGCCCTGAAGCTTGCGGACGGACTGCACCTCGTTGAGCATCTTTGCCGCGAGCAACTCGTCGACGATGTTGGACACCGTCTGTAGAGACAGCTGGGTCGCACGACGAATGTCGGCACGGGAAATCTCGCGCCTCTGGCGGATCGTCTCGAGAACGACGCGCCGATTGTGCAGCTTGGCATCGCCGAGATTGGTGCCCAATCTCGTGTCCGAAGTGGTCGCCGTTCGCGTCATCTGAAGGTGTGCCCCGCCTCTTCGTTCAACCGGTATTGATGCGAGAAACGGGCGGCGCAACCGCCGCCCATTTCTCAGCTCGCGCCGGTCAGTTCGCTTCCTCACCCCAGTTTTCCGGATATCCTTCCATGTCCTGGCAGCCGCACAGCGCATAATGCTGGGGCGGCATGTCGGCCTGCAGGAACTCATCCAGATTCTCGTTGGTAATCGTCGGCTGCGGCAGATACCAGATCGGTCCCGGCACATCCTCGCCCTTCAAGATCATTTCAGCCGCGATGATCGCGGTACGCCACTGGAAGGTGGGATAGGTCGGAGCGATGGCGGTCAGGCCCTCCTCTTTCCACTTCTTCAGAAAATCCTGCTGATCTTCGCCTGTGAACACCGGAATCTCCGCTCCGATATCCTCGAAGGCCTCGATTGCCGCGGCAGATGTGGCGCCGGCGTCCATCCACACCGCATCGATCTTTCCGAAGCGCTGCAGATAATCCTCGACTATCGACTTGGCGATCGCCCGGTCATCATTGGTGAACTCGGAGCCGATCACGTTGATGTTGTCATTCTCGGCAAATATCCGCTCGGCAGCCGACCATCGAGTTTCCAAGACGTCGACACCCGGCGAGATGCGCAGCGCAAGCACATTGCCGCCATCGGGAAGTGCGTCCACCACGAAGCGCGCCGCCTGGGCGCCAAAGGCGTATCCGCCGATCGGCGTGATGAAAGTGACCGGGCATTCGGTTGCAACGCCGCGGGAAAACACGATCACCGGCAGTTCCTCGCATGCCCGCTCCACGGCCGGCGTCAATGCGGCGGTGGTGTTCGGTGTCACCATGAGGACGTCGCACTTGTCGCTGGCGAGCAGGTCGTCGATATCGGCGATCTGCTTGTCGTCCTTGCCTTTGCGCCCCCATTCCAGTCGCTAGAGTTCACGTCTTGGATCCTGAAAGCAGCCGTTCGTTGCGACACGGCAAAGGTCGAGTGTGGGCGGCGAGCGGACTTTCGCTTCGCTTGGATTAAGGTCGAGTGAGCCCTTGGTCGCGTTTAAGCCGTCCTTCTCAATTTGCAGAGAGCGCTTCAATCATCCGCTTGGCGTCGTCCCGAAAGCGTGTGATAATTGCGTCGGGATCAGCAATCATATCAACAATTTTCACGGGGATGTTGGAAAGATAACTTCCACGTTCTTCAGTTTCAAGCTGCCACCCCTCAACGCCCTGTGCCCCACCGAGCCCTGCAAATTGCTCTTCATTTTCAAAGCGGAAAACCCACAGACATATCTGGGCATCTGATAGGATAACTAAAAGGGCTTCGCTTCTGCCGCCATCGTCAGGAGAACTATCGCGATAGTATGATACCTCTACCGTCCGCTCTTCCCACAAGTATGCTGGTGTAGCGCTTTCGCTGAGGAAGTATGCCTCTCCCAGTGTTTCCGGACTGCATGTTCCAAACGTATTTTCCCAAATTCTGAAAAGTAGCTCTATAAGGTCTGCTCGGACCTGGGCGGCAAAAAGCAATGCTTGATTATAATTCCTTGCTTCAGTCCAATCGCATTCAATCATGTTGTCGCCATCTAGTTTTTCGACCAGATCATCAACCGCAGTAGCAATTTTTTTGTCTGAGAAATAGTTTTCCAAGCTGTCCGGAACTTCAAATTCAGCCATTCAGATATTCCTTCAACTGTACAATCCTATCCGCTTCCAAAGCAATTTCAGGAAAACTGCCAGGTTTGGATCATCCTCAACAGGCCTCAACTTTTCAAAACGAAGCCACAATTCCCGCCATGAAACAAACCGCCAAGTGTTCCATTGATTTCCCCTCAGTCCCCACCTTGCGCTTTCATCGATCCCCAACACCACCCAATCAGTTTGTCCGAACTCAATGCCCCGGTCGGCGTTAACAATTTGACGGTATTTCTTTAGTTGGCCCTGTGTAATGACATGGCCAAATTTTGCCTCTACAATTACTGCAGTGTATTTTTCGGCACCCTCTTTCCTATATTTAATCGCTAAATCAATTCGGTTAATCTCCGCCTCAACAATTGCAGTTCGCGCTTCACCCTCTGTGGGAATGTTGGGCGAGTTCATTGCGCACAAAAGAGCTGTTATACGTTTACCTCGAACATGCGTCGGGCCCCTATTCAGCAGATGTGCCATTGCTTTTGTCGACTGCGGTTCGGTTAAGCCGAAGCCCCAATTCAACGTCGGCGCGTCAAAGGAGTGATGATCCCTTGATAGCCCATAAATGACGTTAAGGCTCTTTGTCGTAATCAACCTTTGATTTTGCGCCAATCGCGACAATTTGGGTAGTATCGCATGAAGAGAATGCCGCCTCAGTCGCTCGTAGCGTATCAGTGCGTCTGCATCGAATTCACTGCGGACAACACGCCCGAGCCGCCCCGCAGTACGCAGTGTTTCTGACTCAATGGTCGTGGGTTTTGTTTTCTTCAAAATATGTCGCACCACTGTTATTATTTAGTCATGAGGGTGTGAAACCTACCTGAAAGAATCGTTGTTGACCTGTGACCCGAGTTCCCTCCAGTTTTCGGGAGAATCTTGGGTTTCTAATCTGGCCTCATGCGGCCTGTTTTTCCATAGCCGCTTTTATTGCAAACTCGTTGGCCGTGATGTTGCCCAACGATGAGTGGGGTCTGTTTCAGTTGTAGTCCTCCTTCCATGCGGTGATTGCGTCTCGTGCTTGGGGAAGCGACGAGAACAGGGTTTCGTTGAGGCACTCGTCGCCGTTGAAACTTTCGACGAAGCCAATTTGCATCGGCTTGCCGGGGGCGATGTAGCGCCATTCGACTTTCGTCTCCTGGCACCATTTGAGGATGGCCGTACTGGTCATCTCCGTGCCGTTGTCCGAGACAATTGTCCTCGGCTTTCCCCGCCTGGCTATGAGACTGTCCAGCTCGCGGGCAAGCCTTGCGCCTGACAGGGATGTGTCGGCGATCAGGCACAGGCATTCGCGGGTGAAGTCGTCGACGACCGCCAGCACCCGAAAGCGGCGGCCGTCGGTGAAGGCATCGCCGACGAAATCCAGGCTCCAGCGCTCGTTGGGACGCGACGGCAGAGCCAGAGGACGTCTCGTCCCCAAGGCCCGCTTGCAGCCGCCGCGCTTGCGAACGGTCAGTTTCTCTTCACGGTAAAGCCGCTTGAGCTTCTTCAGGTTCATGACGATCCCCTGTCGGCCAAGCATGACATGGATGCGGCGATAGGCGAAGCGGCGGCGCTCAGCCGCCACCTTCCTCACTGCTTCCCGAATGGATGTATCATCAGGCCGCACGCTGCAGTAACGAACGCTCGACCGATCCACCGACAGAACCTCATGCGCGCAGCGCCATCGCCGAAAGTAGAGAGGATTTCAACACCGCGAGGCCACACTCCTCCCTCGGCTACCAGACCCCGGCGACATTCGCCGAAACCCTCACCGCAACCGGCTACGACGATTCGCTCGACAAGGGCTTCGCGTCTGCACCAGTTGCTCAACCCGCGCCCTACGGCGTAACAGAAACGGCCGAGGCTCTAATCGCCGCTGGATGAAAGTTCAGTGGCAAGTCACTGCAGGTATACGATAGTGGAAAGCGCTAAATTGCCGGAGCAAAGCCATGAGCTGGCCTGTTGACGAGAATCACAATGATTCAATTCGACGGACGGTGGCTTGGAACTGTGCCGACAATTCAGACTGGCGGTCGCGTGCGAACGTCGAGAATCGCGCGCGTATTTATGGCGGCGGAGAGTTTTGAGGTTTAGACCTCTTGGTTTCTATCTCGAAATTGCCGGTCGCTGCCTCGCTGGACGAGGTTGACGGGAAAGGTCAGCCTTTTGCACGAAGTGCCGTCTATGGAGGTGATCGCGGGCTCAAGAGCTGGTTCAAGAGCAGATTCACCGACCAGCGAGGCCGCCATCATCGCCATTTCCCGGATAGGTAACGCGACCGTGGTAATACCTGCTCCCCAAACTTTGAACCAATCGGGATCGTCGTAGCCGATGAGCGAGATGTCGCGCGGTACCTCCAGGCCCGTTTCACGGATCGCCTGGAGGGTGCCGATGGTAAAGAGGGCGCTTCCCAGGACAATCGCTGTGGGCCTTTTCGGGTCGGTCAGAAGTTCGATCGCAGTTTCATAACCGTGGCCGGGTCCAGGAGGCCCGAGCTTGATTGTCGCCTTGACCTCCGGGGCGGCCCATACGGCCTGATAGAAGCCCTCGGCGCGGTCCGCCCCGGTCGACAAGGTCTCGCTTCCGTTGCCGATATAGGCAATGTGCCGGTGGCCGAGATCAATCAATCGTTGTGCCGCGAGGCGGGTCGCGGTCTTGTCCTCCGAGACGATAACGTCAGATTCAACGAGCGGATGGCGCCGCACCAGTTGCTTGCACGGGATGTTGGCAAGCAGATCCGCTGTCTCCCGATGCATGTTGACCACCGGTGTGATGATGATTCCCTTAGGGCGGGCCTCGCAGAGCGAGCGTACGTGGCGTAATTCGAGGTCCGGATCGTCTTCCGATATGGACAGGACGAGCTGCATTCCGGACGCTGCGAGAGTTTCCGCGATGACCCTCGCTATCGCGCTGAAGAAATGATTCTCCACGTCGGGGAGAATAAAGCCAACGATGTTCGATCGACCGCCGCGCAACTGCTTTGCGGCCGCATCAGGGATGTAGCCCATACTGGCGGCTGCTTCCCGCAACCGCTTCTTCGTTTCTTCGGTGACCAAAGGGGAGTCATTGAGCGCCCTAGATACGGTGACATGCGACACGCCGAGTGCTGCCGCAATATCCTTGATGGTCGGTCCGTTCCGGTTTGGCCTAGCATAGGGCATGGGTGCCTCGATTGTTCCTAAAGTGATGTAGCACGACCGACTTTTCAGCCGGATAAAGGTGCCCTTTTCGCGCAGCATGACATAAGCACTTTGATATGGACGGGTCAAAGGTACACGTGAACATTTTGAAAGTTCGGAGATTCATGTTTCGCGCCTTTGACGCCTCGGCAATTAGGAACCCGACTGGTCCTGAAGATATACAAATAATAGCAAAAACAATAAGTTATGCGTGAGATTGCGGCTAATCGGAATTCAATTGACAATGCTTGCAATTCAATTGTAACTTAAATGTACACGTGAACATTTTGCGTTTAGTACAATCAGGAGGAGGAGCCCCGAAATGACATTAGTAACGAGTGTAGGCCGGCTTGCCGCTGGGCTGCTGATGTTGGTTTGGAGCGGTACTGCAATCGCCGCCGAATCGAAAACATATGAACTGGCCATCGCGAGCCTCGAGCCGGTCGAGGCGCCCAGCACCAAGACGGTGCAGTTTATGGCGGATCTCGTGGCCGAGCGAAGTGAGGGCCGACTGAAGATCAATCCCAACCCGGGTGGCACGCTCGGAAATGGGCTGCAGATCATGGAAGGCGTGAGCATCGGGACCGTGGATATGGTGTCGATGGTGCTCGAATGGTACGCGCCTTTCGTCAAAGATCTGAACGTCTATGGAATGGGGTTCACCTTCAGGGACACGGACCACTTCACGAGTTTCATCGAATCGGACGTGTTCGATGAAATGAAGCAGCAGATCTTGGAGAAAATGAACGTCAGGGTTCTAGCGGCCAACTGGATCGGACTTCCCCGGGTGCTGGTATCGAAGACGCCGGTGAGTTCGCCGGACGACATCGCAAATATCAACATGCGCGTTCCTGAAATCGAGACATACCTGAAAGTGTGGCGCGGTCTCGGAACCAATCCCACCCGCGTTGCCTGGCCAGAAGTCTACCTTGCCCTGAAAACCGGTACAGTCGATGCCGCCGAAGGCCCCTTGGATCAGATGTACGCCACCAAGTTCTATGAGGCTGCGCCAAATATCACGCTGACAAACCATCTGCAGCAGGCTTTCAGTGTGGCCGTGAATGAAGACGTCTATGCGGGGCTTCCCGACGACCTCAAGGACATTCTTGCCCAGGCCGCTGTGGAAGCCGGCGAACATTTCCAGGAACTGGTGCGGACCCAGTTCAGTGAGGACCGACAGAAAATGATCGACGAAGGAGCGACGATCAGCGAAGTCGACACCGGTCCATTCCAGGAGATGCTGGAGCCGGTGATCAAGGACTCGGAGGATACCGGGTTCTGGACTCCCGGTTTGTATGATCGGATTCAAGCGATCAAGTAAACAAAGGCCTCATTGAGGGTCATGGCCGCGTGGTCGTGACCCTCCCTCGCCACGGATTACCAGCAATTTCTCATGCAGACCGTCAATCTTCTACTCAAAACCAAGCGGCAGTTTTTCCGTTTTCTGACGTCCGCCTGCGCGCTGGCCTTGGTGGTGATCTTCGTCACTACGCTGACACAGGTCTTCATGCGGAGGTTTCTCCACAGCCCGTTGGAATGGGCCGAGGATCTGGCAGTGTTCTTGTTCATCTGGATCACATTTCTTGGCGCGGCCATTTTGTACGAGAGAAAGATCCTCATCAGCATTGACACCATAGTTGCGCTTCTTCCGCCCCCGGCTCAGCGGGTCTGCCAGGCGGCCAGCAGTCTCATCGTTCTGATTTCACTTGGCTATCTCCTCAACCTTTCGTGGCAGTTCATGCTGCGCCAGCAGGCGCTCGGCCACAATCTGGGCGGGGCGCTTTCGGTCCCGAGCTGGCTGATCATGATTCCGCTGATCATTTCGGTTGCGGCGATGATGGTGTCGAGCATGGTCTTCACGATTCAATCCTTTGCGAAACAGGACGGCCAGGCATGACCCTGTACCTCGTTATCGGCGTCTGCCTGCTGGTTCTCCTGGCGCTTCGCGTACCTGTCGCCCTCGCCATGATCATTGCATCGATCCTGACCCTGCTGGTCGACGGAACGGTCCCCATGATCGTCATCCCCCAACGGCTGTGGGGCGGGCTGGAAAGCTTCCCGCTGCTTGCGATCCCCTTTTTCGTGTTCGCCGGCGTGTTGATGAATCACGGGGGTGGCGCTGAAGCCATTTTCCAATTCTTCCTCACCTTGCTCGGCCACATCCGCGGCGGTTTGGCCTATGTCAACGTGATGGCAAGCGTGGTTTTCGCCGGCATGTCCGGTGCCGCGACGGCCGATGCTGCGGGTCTCGGTGCAATCGAAATCGAAGCAATGAAAAAGAGCGGCTACCGACCAGAATTCGCTGCCGCAGTCACCGCCGCATCCTCGACAATCGGACCGATTGTCCCCCCCAGCGTTCCCCTGATCGTTTACGGCGTGATGGCACAGGTTTCCGTCGGGGAGCTGTTTATTGCTGGGATCGTGCCGGGACTGCTGATGGGCGTAGCCATCATGGTGGTCATCGCAATCGTTCTGCGAAAAGAAAAGCACCCCGTCGAGGGCCGGTCTTCGGTCGGTGACATCGCGTCGAGTTTTCTCGGTTCCTTCTGGGCGCTGCTTGCTCCCGTGGTCATCCTCGGCGGCATCTTCTCGGGCGTGTTCACCCCGACCGAAGCCGGGGCGGTGGCGGCGCTGTACGCGCTCATCCTTGGTGTAATTTACGGCGGGATACGCTGGCACAACATCGGCGCCATGGTCGTCGAAGCCCTGCTGACAACCGCACAGGTCACATTCATCGTCGCCGCGGCAAGTTTGTTCGGTTGGGTCCTCACCCGCTACGGATTTCCGCGGTTCGTCGCCGACATGCTTCTTTCGATAACTGCCGACAAGCACACCGCATTGTTGTTGATCGGCTTGGCGATGTTACTGGCGGGCTGCTTCATCGACGCTTTGTCCCTGTTGATCATGATGACGCCAGTCGTGGTTCCGATCGCACTCGCATTCGGCATCGATCTGACACAGATGGGCGTGGTGTTGGTTCTCGCCTGCATGATTGGCTTGAACACGCCGCCGGTCGGCATTTGTCTGTACATCGTCAGCGACCTCGCTCGCGTGCCAATGATGGCGGT
Source organism: Neohoeflea coraliihabitans (assembly GCF_019334345.1). Lineage (GTDB taxonomy): Bacteria > Pseudomonadota > Alphaproteobacteria > Rhizobiales > Rhizobiaceae > Pseudohoeflea > Pseudohoeflea coraliihabitans. The sequence continues at coordinate 343,394 of NZ_JAHWQX010000002.1, read as the reverse complement.
CGCAAGAGAAATGATCCCCTTCTATCTGGCCCTGTTTGTCACCCTCATCCTGATTTCACTCGTGCCGCTTCTTACAACCTACTTGCCGTCAGTCATCAAATTCTGACCGAGGCCCGCGCGCCGCGAAAGATACAGACAAATCTGCTACGGAGAGCTCCAATGATGGATAGTAATGATCTCGGAATATATGACGTAGTTGTCATAGGCGGAGGCCCCGGCGGCCTTCCCGCAGCAATCGCCGCAGCGCGCGAAGGCTCTAAAACGCTGCTGGTGGAGCGCAATGGCTTTCTCGGCGGCGTTGCGGCCACCGGGCTGCCCTTGCTCGCCTTCTATGATCGAACCGGCACCCAGGTTGTCGGCGGCATAGGCGACGAACTCGTCCGCCGCCTGGGGCAAGTGGGCGCAACCTTCGATGGCGCCATTCCCTGCCCGATCCACAATTCGATCACACCGGTCAATCCATTCTGGTTGCGGATCGAGGCCGCCAAGATGTGCGAGGAAGCGGGTGTTGACCTGCTGTTCTCGACGGAAGTCCTGAATGTTGCGGTCGAGGACTCACGCGTTACTGGCGTTTCGCTATTTTCTAGAGGTCGAAACTACACCGCCAGAACGAAAGTTCTTATCGATTCCACCGGCGACGGCACGGCAGCATTCCTTGCCGGCGCAGAGTACGAAATGGGCCAGGGCGAGGACACACGGGTCCAGCCGGTGTCGCTGGTTTTTTCGCTTGGAGATGTCGATATCGACGCGGTGCTGGACTACATCAAGAGCCATCCGGAAACGTTCGCGAACCCGCCGACCTATGGTGTCCACTACACGCTTGATTATTTCCTTGATTCTCGCTCGTTCTACTTCACCGGTTTTGAGGAATTCATCACAAAGGCCCGGGAAAACGGCGAGTTCGATGTTCCCCGCGATCGCGTGATTTTTGCCAAGCAACCCAACAGCAACGAAGTGGTCGTCAACGCCGTGCGCGTCAGTGACGTCGATCCGACCGACCCAGTCAGCATGAGCAAGGCCGAAGCCGTCGCGCATCGTCAGGTGGCAACGCTGATCAATTTCTTCAAGAAATACTGCCCCGGGTTCGAGAATTGCTTCCTTGCCAATATAGCTGCCGGCACCTATGCCCGGGAAAGTCGGCGCATCGTCGGAATCAAGACGCTGGAAGACAATGCCGTCAACGAGTCACTCGTCCCGGAAGACACCATCGCGCTGGCGGGTTACAACCTCGACATTCACACCGGCGTCGGCATCGTTCTGCAGCCTTCGGAGCATGCGATCGGCGTTCCCTACGGCTGCCTGGTTTCCAAGAATATCGACGGACTACTGGCCAGCGGTCGGTGCATTTCAGCCAAACCCTATCCGCTCGGCTTGATCCGTGCGATGAGCACCTGCTTTGCGATCGGCGAGGCGGCGGGAACAGCGGCAGCCATGTCGGTTCGTTCAAACAGCAAGCTCTCGGCGCTCGATGTGTCCGAGCTGCGCAATCTCCTGGCCAAGAACGGCGCGATCATCGAAACGGATCAGGCCAGTCAGACGGCGGTTGCCCGCTTCGGCTAAAGCCTAATTGTGCATCGCCGAAGAAGCAGGTGCAGGCGTAACGTGATGTTCTCTTCATCCCGAAGAAGCCCACGTCATCCGTGCCTACGGCGCTGCGTGGCCCGCTAAACGGAGATTGCGGCTGACGGAGATGCCGAAGCGGCTTCAAATCCCAGCGACGCGGCGACTTCACGCCGCGTCGACATCGCAAGCGTGTAACCCGGCGGTGACCGCGCGGAGACCCGAGCCGACCGGACCTGTTGGACTTAGCTCTTGCGCTCTCGTGTCCAAACGCAAGAAAGCCCCGGGAACCGGGGCCTGGCGATTATCGAACCTTTTTGAAGAAACTGGAGCGGGCGAGGCGACTCGAACGCCCGAGGGTAACCGCGCGATGACCGTGTGTGCAGTTACACGCGCTTCTAGCTGTATGTCCCACACAAGTGAGTGGCATAAATCCGCCTTAATTTCAGTTTTACAGGCTGGCACTGCTCAAGCTGATGAGCGGCGTTACGACCGAGACCCGGAATGACAGCTTTGCGCCCTCATTCCTGACATTCGAGCGGCACTGGCGACTTCCCGATATCCGACGTTACTTATGAAACAGCTGGGCGTCACTCGGTTGCTTGAACGTATGCCTTCGAAATCCAGGCGATTTGACCCATCAACGCCGATTGCGCAATTTTTCAACCTATCGCCGCAAAGGACTTTGTGCGTTCTAGCAAAGCGTCCCGCGGACCGCATCAGCGGGTGGGACACAGGCCCCCCATCAAGCGCCACAGGTGGGTTCGGGTGCAAATTACGACGTGAAGGAAGCGAGCTAGGTATTCATCACCGCAGTTTGGCAGGAGAGTCCGTGAAAGCCGCCCAGCGTGCGAGATGAGCAGCGGTCAGCCCTTTCGCAAGAGGGAGACAAAGAGACTGGCCAGCGCTGCATCGTCGAAACTGTCGGACTCTCTGGGAGTTGAACGAGGCGAGGGTGAACTAGCAACCGACGTCCATTCCGCAATCTCGTCGATCCGGTCCTTCACCTTCGACAGGGCACGAACCAAAGCATCTGGGGGGACGCTAGCTCGCGAAGCAAACTTCTCCAACGTCTCAGCGTAATCCTCCAAAGCTGATTCTGAATCGAGGTCGGAAATGGAAACCTCGACCTCGTAGATTTCACGGCGAATGGCTGCATGCGCAGCCTCTTGGATCCGCTGGCTCGCAGCCGGATAGGCATCCTCTACCGCTTCCAGCATGCCCTCTAACTCGTCAAATGCCATTCCGTGTTCAAGCAGCTCGACTATGTCATCTTCGAGCAGGTTTGCTAGGTCATCAGCAAACGGAAAGTCCGAAAAGTAGTCCTCATCGCGTAGTTTGCCGGTCAGATCGATGAGTTCGGCGCCTTCCCGCCACCCGCTGTAGCCTGACCAACCTCTGGGCGCAGGCGGGTGCTGTGCGAGTTTCATCACCAATTCGGAGAAGTGGTGGTCGCCTGTTTCAGTCCACCATGCGAGCAAGAGCTGAAGGCGGCGGACATTGTCCAAGTCGGCGCACGAATAAGAGTGCCTGCTTGTTTTCTTCCATGTGGGCAGATCTAAGAATTGCGTCGAGATCTCGCGGAACGAAGTCGCCACATGACGCCGCTGCTTGGGAGGGAGGGGGGCGGAATGAACAGATTTCCAGACTTTATCGGCCCAATTTGCGGTTTGCGCTGCGGCTGCACAGTCGGCGAGAAGTGCGGCGTCGTTAACGTAGCCGCTCATGTAATCGCGAAACGAGGGGTTCACGTAGGAGACGTGCGTCCCACGGAGAGTGATAAACCCTCCTTCTAAGATGCGGACGCTTTCCTCGAAATCCTTCGGATCGCGAGCAGTGCCGTACTTGGCGCTTAGATCGCGGTGAAGCGCCTCGTACTGCGTGCGAAGTTCATCGAGTTCCACGCCGTACTCGGAACAAAAGTACATGGTGAGCAGCAGATGCCGGCACTTATCCGGAATGTGCTTGCGGAATGCCGTATCCCAAAGCTGGCTCGGATTATCTAGCGCGGTGATGAAGGATGCCGGATAGGCTTCGGGGGTCTTGCCGTGCAGGCGGTCCGCGTCCGTCATCCATTCGATGACCCGGGGATTGTAGTTCCGGTGGTCGACGATGGATTTGACGGCCCCGGTTTCGATCAGCGCTCGAACCAGCGGCATCGGGGTGCCGGCGATGAGTAGGTGATTGTAAAGAATCCTCGCGCGAATGCGGCGAGTGTAGACGCCCACATCCAGAAGGTAGCGGCTGATGTCCAGCCGCTGGTCCGCAAGGTACTCGGAAGCTCGGCGCGCCTCCTCGAAGATATAGGCGCGAGTGGTGAGGAGGAACCGCGCATTAGGCGAGGTGCGAACACGCCGCATGAAGCGCGCCAAATCGGAATCTTTTGCGGCGAGAGCTTGTTCGTCGAGCGCAATCTTCCCGAGGAAGTCGTCGAACAAGAACACTTGCTTTTTTGCATCATCGATGGTGCCGAAACCATCCTCCAAAGCTCGGACCGCGACAAGCTCCCACCCTTCCGCAAGGTAGGTGTAGACCAGCATTTCGGCGAGGGTGGTTTTACCGACGCCAGGAGGCCCCGAAATAATAAGGACGTGCTGGCTCTCCAGAATCTTTTGCGCCGCTGGGAAGCTCGGGTTGTGCGCATAGACCCGAACCTTCCCCTCTATCTCGGATTTGGAGAGCTCGGTGAAGGTATGAGCTGCACTCCAAAGTACTCGCTCAAGCACGGCAGTTCCGGACAGCCAAAGCTTGATGTGAGACTTTTCGATATCAGGAAACTTGCGAAGCAGCGCGTTAAGCTCGCTCGCACCATAGATGTCGCCCTGGTTGCGCAGAGCAGGCCCGATCTCGGCGGCGAGTGCTTCCTTGTTCGCCGGCGTCAGACCGCGCGACGTAGCCAAGATGTAGCGGTCGGGTTCAAGCTTATCGATGGATGCCCGTTCGCCTTTCATCGTGGATTTGAGTTTGGCGAAGTGCGATCCGACCAGGTGTTTGACCTGCAGGATCGTGCTTTTTGTCGACAGTGCATGTCGGCCGTCGATCCCACCATCAGGTCCAGGCGTGAATGCCTCAAACTGGATACCGATTTCGCGACCGACCAAGTCGCGGCAGAGGTCTTCGAAGTCGGCTGGCGAAAGCGTGGTGAAGTCATACGCCATCGGCGACCTCACCGAAGGTTTGTCCGTCGACCTGAGTGACCGACTTCGGCGAGGCAGCACGCGTCGGGTGGAACAGAGTCGCGAAAAACGTGTCGGCAATGGCGAAGGCAGTTGAGGGGACGAACGCTTCGATCGTGCCCCCGAACGGCCATCCCCGATACATCGCCTTTCCGCTGTCATGAATGGCGAGGCGCTGGAAGGAGCCGAACATCCCATTGCCAAGTGCATTGCTGGCTTTCCCGGTCGCCTTTTTGTCACCGTTCCCGTTGTTCGAGATACAGTCACATGCGAGACGGACGTACTTGCGCGCGTTGCTGACGTAAATGACGGGAATGTCGTCACGCCAGCACTGGTAGAACCAAGTATTGTTGGCCGTGAGATCGCGCTTGCCGATCTCCCGCCAGCACGGTTCGGGAATCTCATCGTGGCGGACGATGGCCGCAAAGGGATCGTCGCTGATGCTAGGGTGGCCGAGCACGGCGAACCGCCGGTACGAGCGATCCCGATCCAGTTGGACAGGCTCCGTTTCGGTCTGACTCGACATCCGAGCGACCGCCGCAGTGACCAAGGTGTCACAATTTATGATATCGCCTTGCATTGCCTACGGATCGCTTTGGTATGATCGGCGTCAGAAGCGGCCATCAGCTCGAGCAGGGCGGCATTCGCGTCCCGCGTCTCCTCGATCGTCATCGAGGAATGCGAGATAAGATCATCGAGACTGTCGGAGTGTGACTCTACTTGGATGAGGCGTTCCAGCGCCTTGATGCGGACCTCGTCGATGCCAAGGCATTTCTTCGCCAGCGATTCAAGCTTCTGCTGCAGGGGATGGCTTCCTGGAACTTTGAAGGCGAGAAATATTTCAAGAACCCGCCGCATCACGTTGGGCATCATAAACCAATACTCTGAGTAGCCGGAGCCAGAGGCTTCGAACTGAAGCACTTTGTGGCACAGGAAGTGGTATTCAGAGTCGTAGGCGGATAAGTGAGGCGGCAGGCCGATTATGCGGGTACTCCTAGCCTCCGAGCCATCGGGCATTGAAACATCGAGGTATAGCAGCGTGGCTGTCGGAGGTTCGGCCTTAGTCTGGTTCCGCCACCCTTTCTTGAATTCGTTCATACAGTGTTGATTATGTGTCAAGATAAATAGCTGGGCCGCCGAGCTCAGACGCGAGCGGATAAGTGAGCAAGCAAAGTTCATCGCCTTGGTGTCAAGGCTTGAGATGGGATCGTCGATTACGAGGATCAGGTCTGTGAGCGACCGCCCGTCGGCTTCTAGCGATGAGATGAAGTAGCAGAGCGCTATGGCAGTCTTCTCGCCCTCGCTGGGCGCCCCTTTAACGATCTTGTCTCGACGGCGCAACTCATACCCCTCGGCGGCCGCAAATATCGTTAGTTCACCGTGGCCCAGGTAGGCGCGTATGAGCTTGGTGATTCGATCAGCAGCGGGGCCGTGAGTTCGCACCTTGCCGCTGAGTTCAGCAATAGCGCCTTCGAGCTTGTTGATCTCTTCTGAGATGAAGCTGACTGTTTTGTTCGCTCGCGCCAGCGATTGCATGAGTTCCTTATACTTGTCGTGCCCTTCGGCTAAATAGTGCTTTCGAATGGCCTCCCGGGCGTCTTCTTGACGTTTAGAAAAATTTTCAAAAGTGTCGTTATGTTCGCCAACAACGGCGTTCTGTACAGCGATTGCGTCTTCAAGGGCTTTGCACAGCGTTGCGATCTCCTCGCGGGCAGGCAGTGTGTGCGCCACGGCGGTGGTTGGCTGCTCCAAGCGGGCGGTAAATATTCGAGACGCTTCCTCAAGGAGAGAGATGAGGCCGAGCAAGGCGTTTTCTGTGTTGTGGCAAGCGGCTGTGTATCGCCCCCTAAGCTGCAGTTCGATTTCGGCAGTCTTGGGCCAAACTCCAGCAGCAGACATGATCCTGCTCAGAAGTACTGACGCTTTCATATTAGCTTCTTGTAGGTCGGAAATGAGCATCGAGAGCCGATCGTCCAGTGCCTCAGCAAGTTTTTTCTTCCGTACATCACTTATTGAACTGCCGCAAAGCAGGCAGCTCTCAAGGCCGTTCACGCTGTGATAATCATGGCCGGTCTTCAACCAGGGGACCATCGAGGGGTGGTTTTCCATTTCGTCTAGCACCATTGTGCCGATACTCAGTTCAGCGAAGTGCCGTGCGCCTTCCATCGTTTTGCGGACGCCATCGAAGTCAATCGCGATGGGTTTCAGCGCGGGCGGTGGCGCCGAGAGGCGGGCTACGTCGACAAGCAGATCTAGGTCTTCTTTCTCCAACTGTGAACCCTTGTTGTAGGACAACTTCTCGTAGTCCTTCTCCAGTTGTCCGGCCTCGTACCTGCGGTTGCCGAGATGCAGGGAAGCAGCAACAAGCTTGGCCCGTTCAGTGCGGTAGCTCTTCAAAGTCCGTTCGCGCTCGGCCACAATTTTTTTTTCGGTTTCCCGCAACCGCACTTTCTCCGTGAGAGTCGTTCGGAATTCACGGAGTTCGGCCGCAAGGTCAGACTGTTCTTCACTGATATAGAATATCGACGAGGCGCGGCCCTCCTGCCACCACAGATTCCGCGCGATGAAGTCCTCATTAAATACGCAGATGCGGCTCTCAAGGCCTTCCAGCGCGTTTGGTGCCTTGAAGGTTGCGCCATCATCGAGCGCAATCTCGAAGCTACAGTTTGTGGGAAGATCTTTGTGATGTTTGCCCGCCTCAAGACAGGCAAATACCCTCGATAACGTACTCTTGCCGGATCCATTAAAACCGTAAACAAGATTATACCGGCGGAATGGTGGGATGTTTTCACGTGCAGCCTTGTCAGCCAGGATGCCGACGCCGCTTAGTGTCCTTATAGTCTCGATTGTAGCCATGCGCCCCCAGCACATTCTAACCCGATACCTGCTCCTCGCGTATGATAATAGCAAAGTGCCTTGCGGTTGAAATCCCCTTTGCTGTACTCTCGCAAGAGCTATGTTGTGTGGTTGCGCTCAGGGTCTTCAGGTCGGAGCGGAACGCGCGACCGATTTCGAGTGATGATGGAAGCGCGCCAAAAGGCTACAACGGGGTCGGGAGCCGAATGGCAACTTTGTCGATTTCGCAGCCACAACCGGACAGTCCGCTCTCGGCCCCCGATCGGCCCCAGCGGTAGTGCCCTGCAACGTTTCTCTCTCGGCCAATCACGGCCGAGGAGAACTCACATGGGCCATTCTCAATTCGATGATGCTAGCCGCGAGCGCACAGCTTGGAATGCCGGGAAAAAGGTCGGCACCAAGCGTCCGTTCACCCAGAAGCAGATCTGGGCCATCCGCTTCTTCCTTGACTGCGAGAGACGCATTCGGGACGGAGCCCTGTTCGATCTAGCGATCGACAGCAAGCTTCGGGGCTGCGACCTGGTTAAGATCAGGATACGCGATGTGGTAGCCGGAGCGGACATAAGGGCTCGTGCGATCGTCGTTCAGCAGAAGACTGGTCGCCCCGCCCAGTTCGAGATCACCGGCGACGTGAGAGCCAGCCTTCTGGCCTGGCTCGAACGACGTGGAGGCTCGGCCGGGGATTATGCCTTCCCGAGCCGGATTGATCATACCCGCCACATGAGCACGAGGCAGTACGCGCGCCTGGTCGATGAATGGGTGACCGCAATCGATCTACGTTCGGACGAGTATGGAACACACTCGCTTCAACGCACGAAGGCGTCGATGATCTACCGAGCGACAGGAAACATCCGTGCCATCCAGATCCTGCTTGATCACTCCAAGATCGAAAACACGGTGCGCTATCTGGGCGTCGACGCGGAGGACCCGCTCCTCTTGGCCGAGGGAACCGAGATCTGACCTGGAGCGGCCATTCGAACCCAGCGCGGATGGCCGCTCATGAAATGCGGGATGATGGGCTGTTTCGGCCATCATGGGGTGGCTTTCTGCCCGTCTGCTTTTAGACGACAGGTGCATCGAAGCGGACAAAAACTGCCGGACCCGTTCACGACCCATAGAGCAGTTGCGCTCTTGAGGGTGGCATCCAGGTGGAGGTCATCGCCATGTCAGCATGGGCAGGCACCCCGCTGGAGCCGGATTGCCTTCTGGCGCTTCGCCTAAGGTCTGGTCTGAGGCTTTGGTGCACACTCCGGGGGAACAGGGATCGGGCGACCTGACAGTCTGCCGGCCTGGTGGAATTCCAGACGTCGATTAGCCTGCAGCGGTTACCCTTCCACCAAGCCTTGATGTTGTGCTCGAACTTCTCAAGCCCTTTCACACCGGGGAGGCGCATGCAATCGGCAATGCCAAAGCTCGCATCCTCGCCAGCGAACCTTACGTGGAAGTGCGGCGGCGGGTGCTCGTCGGGCCAGATCTTGACGGACATCTTTTTGATACGAGCGACCTGTTCCTCGTTCAAGTTCCGAATGCCGCTCTCATTGAGCATCGGACCCTGAAAGAAGCTCTCTTCGAGCTCTTCGATAAGCTCGGCCGGCACCTCGATCTCTCTCTTCGACATGCACCCTCCCTCGAAGCCAGATCAAGCATGGAACTGGCCAAACTTCAAGACCGAGGACGATACTCGATCCCGACCGCAGGGTAGATGATCCGCTTCGGCATGCTGCCGCCGAATAGATGCCCCTCATTTGTTACAATCCAGGGTAGCATGGCCTTCTTCTGCGCGGCCCGAAACCCCGGCAGCGTTTCGAAGCCCTGCTTGCTTTCCAGGTAGTTGTAGACCGAAAACTTCACAATGTCCTCGATCTCCAAGTAGTACGCTATACGCGAGCGCACTGCGGACGTTAGGCGTCGCCGATTTCTAGCGTCGTATATGCTACAGTCCTCCGAACTGATGGGGGAGCTTTTGAGATCGACGACTGCATTCTTCGCTTTTGCCCTGACGCTAGCGGCCAGTTTCACTGGCTGCGCATACGGCGCCACGATAACGAAATCGGACAACGACGTTTGCGTTCTTAAACTCGAGGGTGAAATCATAGCGGGCGATTTCGCGCGGTTCATGCAGCTAGCTGCCGCCGAGTTCAAAGGGGTCGACGGCGAGAGCTCTTCGGCTGACACGATCTGCCTCAACAGCCCTGGGGGCAGCGTGCTTGAAGGCGTGAACCTTGCAAAGCAGTTTTACAAACAGGGCGTAGGAACAGTCATCCCAGCCGGAGCCGAATGCCATTCGATGTGCGCGATCATGTTCATGATGGGTATTGCGCAGGGTCCAGAAGTCAACTTCGTGAACCGCAGGCTCCATGTCACGGGCACGCTCGGCTTCCACCGTCCGTATCTGGCCCTCGATTCAGACGAATTGGTCAGCGCAAGGGCACTTCCCGTCGCTCACGATTGGGCAATGGAGGCAATGATGGAACTCATGATCCTCGCAAATAGCCAGGTGCCGTGGTCGGCCAGCACGATGATGCGCCCGGACCTCATCCAGTTGATGCTGACGCACGTCGGGAACGATTTCTACTACATCGACACTGTCGAGAAGGCCGGCCGTTTCGAGATCGAGCTCTTCGGCTACGACAGGCCGACCGAATTGACCGCGGAACGCTCCTATTACGCCTGCGAGAACTCATTCCACTGGAAGGTCGGCCTCATCGGCAAAGATACTGACTACGCCAATCTGGTGCAGTCGCTGGGCGCCTACCAGCCTGTCTCCAAGGTCGTCCAAGACAAGGGAGGCCTCACCATCTACTCTGTGACCAGCGGCGACGCGGGATATTCCGAGGCAGGGTGCTTAATCGGCCAGAAGGACGACTATTTCCTCGGCTGCGGCTTCAACGGCATGTACAATATCTCGCTTGGCCTGAGCCAGTGTACCCTTGCGGACTTCTACGAGAGAAGCCAGTGGGTATCGCCGTTGGCGGCTTTCAAGCCTTCTACGCCGATCCGGATGCTTGCTGCCCATGCGCCGCGGTGGACTGAGTCAATGACTGCGGGCAGCGGAGCGTGCGTGGTCATCGCGCCGACGGGCACGGTCGAACAGGAGCCTTGCGAAGCAAGGCCGATATCGGCGCGCAACGGTTCCGGAGACGATATCGGAGGGTACGAGTTCATTTGGCCGTCTGGATCGAAGACCGTTCTCCTGAAGGACGGGACTAATCTCACCCTCAACGGCAAGCCGGCCTATGCCGTGCCCCTGGCCAGCTACACCTTGTGTGTCGTGAACGGGGAGACGGGAAACCGCTTCTGCTTCAACAAGGGGTCCTAACGCCGTCTGCCACGGCGGCCCCCTGAAGAGCGAAGTGCGCGTGAAGCCAATGGACCGCATTAGAGGCAGTGTTGATGCGATCCCCACCAAACCCGGCTGCTATCGAGTTACAATGCCGCTGAGACCGTTTCATATGCCCTGTCATACATAACTGTCTGTTTTGCCGCCACGCCCATAGCAACGTACGCAATCTGGCCGGCTAAACTCTTCCCAATCGCCCAGATCCGGCGGCAGCTTACTGCCTCGCGCGCCCCTTAACCAGACAGTCTGGGGTCGGCCCCAGTCCGGTCATCAGCTACTAGGTTGTTGAGGGATAGATCGCCGCAGCGCGAGCATCGCTTTTTGCCAGCATACCCCATTCGCCAACTCGTGTGTTGCCGAGTGGACTTCAGCGTTGAAGCAAGCATTGCTGTTGTCGGGTCGGCCGAGAACAGTCACCGGCTGCCTGCCCGCCGCGCGGGCTTCATTCAGTGCGAGGCCAGATGTTCTGGTCGTTGAAGCTGAGTGGAGAACAAAGTGACTGTTCAAATAATCAAGAATACTGCAGATGTCAGCACCGTGGCCGATGGTACACCGGAAAAGGTCTGTAAGCTGACGCGCGCGACCAAGTCCGCAAAATCGGGCAAATCGAGAACCAAAACTAAGCAGGATCAGTTGGTCGCGCTTCTGTCCAAGCCGAATGGCGTGCGGATCTCGGTGATCTCGGACCGGCTGGGATGGCAGTCCCATACGGTGCGGGCTGCAATCTCTAGTCTGCGCAAAAAAGGCCATGCAGTCGTGAGCTCGAAGTCACCCAAGTCCGGTGAGCTCGTCTATGCGATCAGTGCGAAGCAGCAGGATGACAAAACTAATGCTGTGGGAGCGTCGTCATGAGCCGGGTGGTAAGGGCAGGAGAGCTTGCCGAAACCGTTCGCTTTGAGACCATGCCCCGGGAGGGCTGCATCGGTGAATGGCGGCGAACGATCGGCGACCAGTCGCTCAAATACGTATCGGTGCAGTTCATGCGGAGTGCGCTCGCGTATGAAGCGCAGATCAAAGCGAATGGTGGCCATGCAAGCGTGGTTCGAAAGGCTCTCAAAGCTGCATTGAAGACCTCTCAAAGAGCATCTGAAACGGGAGGCCAACCAAAGCTGGCGCTCCGATCGTCTCTCAGGCCTGGAACCCATCTTGTTCGCGAATGGAACGGCAGGACCTATCAGGTCGAGGTTCTGGAGGATGGCTTCCGGATGGATGGCAAACGCTATCGCTCGCTAAGCGCCATCGCCAAAAAGATTACAGACGCTCACTGGTCGGGGCCACGGTTCTTCGGACTGGGGTAGATCGACCATGAAGAAGATCCGATGTGCCATCTATACCAGAAAATCCTCGGAGGAGGGGTTGGATCAGCAGTTCAACTCCCTCCACGCCCAGAGAGAAGCCTGCGCAGCCTACATCTCAAGTCAGAAGCATGAGGGATGGGTAGCCTTGTCTGAGCACTACGATGATGGCGGCATCTCAGGTGGGACGCTGGAAAGGGCAGGGCTCAGGAAACTGCTCCAGCATGTCGATGATGGATTGGTCGATCAGATCGTCGTCTATAAAATCGACCGGCTGACGAGATCGCTCGCTGATTTTGCCAAGCTGGTCGATCGGCTTGACGCAGCTGATGCGTCCTTTGTTTCTGTAACCCAATCGTTCAACACCGCGACCAGCATGGGACGATTGACACTCAACGTGCTTCTCTCCTTTGCTCAGTTCGAACGCGAAGTCACGGCTGAGCGGATCAGGGACAAGATCGCAGCGTCGAAGAAGAAGGGGTTCTGGATGGGCGGCACGGTTCCCGTGGGATACGAGCCCGTTGGTCGAACGCTAAAGATCGTGCCGGAAGAAGCTGAGACAGTCAGAACGCTCTTCAATCTCTACCTCCACCACCGGTCACTAGTGGCAGTCGTGAACGAAGCGAAACGGCTCAAGTTACGTGGGAAGGCAAAGGTCGGAAAATCGGAGAAGAGCGCCGGAGAACCTTATACACTCTTAGCCGACGTCGCCGCGCCTGCCAGTGCACCGAGCGCCGCTGGACCCTCCATCGAACGCGCAGCACTCCATTACCTGCTGACCAACCCGGTCTATGCCGGACGGATCCGGCACAAGCAGACGATTCATGAAGGACAACATCCGCCAATCATCGATCCGGATGCTTGGGATCAGGTCCAGGCGCACCTAAAGGATGCTGGTTCCAAAAAGCGGGGCAAGCGGAGGGGCGGAAGAGCAACCATCAGCCTGCTTGCCGGCAAGCTTGTCGATGAGATGGGCGACAAGCTCACACCCACCCATACCAACAAGAATGGCACACGCCACCGCTATTACATCTCCAGCCGGCTGATCGGTGGGGCTCGCAAGAACGAAAATCAAAAGAAGGCGGGCGGCTGGCGTCTTCCTGCCAAGCCGCTTGAGGATCAGATCGCTGGTGCAATCTTGTCCCATCTACGAGATCGTCTCCCGACGGATCTGCTGATCAATCCAACAGCTGATGCATTCTCGAAGATCGGCAGCCAGCTCGATTTGCTCGACGCCCAATCCCGCACGAAGGATGCGAGCGCAATCTTGTTCTGCACAGAGCAGGCAACGATCAGCCCGGGGGCGATCGAGATCAATCTCTCGCCGGAAGCGATCGCCGATGCAATTGAGATATCGGAGGATGAGCTGAACCCGGACGTATGGACATTCGAACTGCCGTTCCAGTTCAGAAAGCGTGGAGTCGAAACGAAGCTCGTGATCGGCGCCGAGACATCGCAGCAAGTTGACGTCATCCTGATCCGCAACATCGCCAAGGCGCATGCATATTACGATGCGATCAAAAGCGGCCAGACGTTCGAAGAGATCGCCGAAAGCGAATGCCTGTCCAAGCGTCGGATCATGCAGGTCATTGAGCTTGCCTTCCTCGCTCCCGAAATTGTGAAGCAGATCCTCCAAGGTGATCAGCCCGCGGGTCTCACCGCGAAATGGCTGGGTATCAATCCGCTGCCATCCGACTGGCAGGCCCAGCGCCGCATCATTGCTGCGCTCTAGTCAGCTGCAGACAACCGACAAGCTCAAGAACCAGATGCTCCAGAGCAACCGCTTTTGGCAAACTGTCAGCCCCGAATTGGCCGACTGAGACTCTCGGCGATTTCGAGCCGTTATGAAGGCTCGCATCGGGTCTCAGTCGGAACTGCAAGCTTACAAGTCGCTGAAAAATGGACGCAATTCCGGAGGATAACGTAAGGCATTGAAAAGCATGGAAAGAGTGGCTGGGGAACCTGGATTCGAACCAGGACTAACGGAGTCAGAGTCCGTGGGTCTACCGTTAACCTATTCCCCATCACCGGGCGCCGCCATCGCGCTCAGGACGCCGGCAAGCGCCGGCCTTGTAGCATATCAGGTGCCATGATCAAGGCCTAGTTGTACGCTGAGGGTGATTTTAGCGCCCATTCTGGCGGCAATCGGGCATGCCGGTGGCGCCCGGCTCGTGCGGCCGCGGCTTATGCTCGCGCTCCGGCCGGACGCGGCGTGGCCAAGGAACCTTTCGACGGCCGTGCGGTTCTGCATCTGACAGGGATGACGATGCACGTCACCAAAGAGCGGTCCGGACGCATGGAGCCGCCTGCCCACCAAGGGGCGTAGATAGCCCGGCATGACGCCGATCGCTCGGCAATTTTCTCGCTTTGATGGATGAACGCTATGACCCGTGAATTTGACCGCAAGACCGCCCGTCAGGGAAGCCCCACCGGCCGCATTCTTCTCGTCCTCGTCGGCTCGCTGGCCGCCGCCGCCATCGTCTGGATTGCCGCCGAGGTCTATTACAATGCCGCCCTCGAGCCCGAAGTCGAAGAAAGCGTTGCCACCGGCGCACCCAGCCCCGCCGTCGCCGAGTGACCCGCATTTGCGGGCGGTGCCTCCCAGACCACCTGGCTCCTTGATTGACAGCGCATTGTGGGTGCGGCAGGCGCGTCTGGCGCCCGCCCGCAGCGCCGCGTTAACTGGTTCCTGCTGAGAAACCGTTTTGTGAAAAGCGTCGTCTTTGCTAGGCTGACGGCAACGCAACACACAGCTGCGCCGCCGGATACTTCGCCGCTGCTGGCGCAAAGGACGCATCGTGACCGACTCTCCCGACGGCCTGAGGCCGCAGCAGGGGGAGATACGGAACGGCAGGCACTCCTCCGCAGGCGCCGCACCAGAAAAGGCGGCAGCGGCAGAGGCAGCGCAGAAGGGAGACGCCACCCGTGTCTCTCAAGGGTCGGCCCACAGCGGGACTCCGTCAGGCCGGCCCCATGCCACCGGATCTCCCGAGACCGTTCAATCGGAGCCCGCACCCACGTCTGGTGCGCCCCTCTCTCCCAATGGTGCTTCGCCGTCCTCGCCGGGAACGGACGAGCCCTCACGCCGCCGCCGCCGCCGCAAGCGGCGCGGCAAGGGATCTCGGCACAAAGCGGAAAATCAATCATCGCATACGGAACACTCTTCAGCTCCCTTGCAGTCGGAAGCGCACGAGCACAATGAAAAGCGGGACACGGCCGGCAATTCTGCCAGCGCGCGCTCTGGCCAAGCAAGTTCTGCCACGGGCGGACATTCGCAGGAAAACGCAGTTGCAGGCGAGGACGCGCCGTCCGGCAAGTCACGCCGCAAGCGCCGTCGCGGTCGGGCCCGCAAGCAGACCCGCGAACTGCAGGGCACGCCGTTGCGCTGTGGTGAGGCCGCACCCGTGCCCGCCGCCGACCAGTCCGACCCAAGAGGCCCCCGCAAGGACAAAGCCGAAGGCGCGACGGCCGTATCCGGCGATCAACCAGGGTCCGCGCGCCACGCCGCACCCCGCTTTCCACCGCGCGGCGGCGCGCGGCCGCGTCGCGATGCGGATGATCTTTATGCCGCTCTCGATCTCGGCACCAACAATTGCCGCCTGCTGGTTGCGCAGCCAACCCGTCCCGGCCAGTTTCGCGTCGTCGATGCCTTTTCGCGGATTGTCCGCCTCGGCGAGGGGCTGGCCGCCAATGGCCGCCTTTCCGATGATGCCATGAACCGTTCGATCGAGGCTTTGCGGGTATGCGCCGGCAAGCTGGGCAGCCGCCGCGTGCGCATGAAGCGGCTGATTGCCACCGAGGCCTGTCGCGCCGCCGGCAATGGAGCGGAATTCCTCGAACGGGTGCGCCGCGAGACGGCGCTTGAACTGGAGGTTGTCGACAGGGAAACCGAGGCACGCCTGGCCGTCGCCGGCTGTTCCTCGCTGATCGATCGCGACACCAAGGGGCTGGTCCTGTTCGACATCGGCGGCGGGTCTTCTGAGATCGCCATGATCGATCTGAGTGAAAACCGCTCCAATCGTCTGGCCAATCACATTCGCGCCTGGACTTCGCTGCCGGTCGGCGTTGTCACGCTGTCCGAACGCCATGGCGGCAGCACAGTCACCCGGCAGTCCTTTGAGGCCATGGTCGCCGAGGTCGAGACCATGCTGGCTCGCTTCATGCCGCCCGATCTGCCGGCCTTCGCGCCGGATGCCGATCCCGCCTGCTTTCATCTGCTTGGCACCTCTGGAACGGTGACGACGCTCGCCGGCCTGCATCTGGAACTGCCCCGCTATGATCGCCGCAAGGTTGATGGCGTCTGGCTGTCTCGCGACGATGTCGATCGCACGCTCGAACGTCTGTTGACCTGGGATTTCAACCAGCGCGCCGCCAATCCCTGCATCGGCGCCGACCGCGCCGATCTGGTTCTGGCGGGCTGCGCCATTCTCGAGGCCATCCGCAAGCGCTGGCCGTCCGAGCGCATGCGCGTTGCCGACCGCGGCTTGCGGGAAGGCCTGCTCAACGAAATGATGGGACAGGATGGTGCGTGGCGGCGTGCCGGCCGCCGCTACCGGTCCAAGCTGCGCGCCGCACCCCTGTATCAGCACGGGGGATCCAAGCCATGAGCCAGCCGCCTTCGCGTTCCAAGCCGGGCGGTCGCAAGCTCGGTCAGAAGATCAAGAAGGGCAAGCTCAAAGCCTCTTCGCGCCGCTGGCTGGAGCGGCATCTCAACGATCCCTATGTGCAGCGGTCCAAACAGGAAGGCTATCGCTCCCGCGCCGTCTACAAGCTGCTCGAGATCGACGAAAAGCACCAGATCCTCAAGGGCGCCCGAAGGATCATTGATCTCGGCGCCGCACCGGGTGGCTGGTCGCAGATTGCCGCGCGGGTCACGGGATCCGATGAGGACCATCCGCGTGTTGCGGCAATCGATTTTCTCGAGATGGACGCGCTGCCCGGCGTGCGGTTTCTGCAGATGGACTTTCTCGACGATGCAGCACCGGAAAAGTTGATGCAGGCACTCGGCGGCGCGCCTGATCTCGTCCTGTCCGACATGGCGGCGCCGACCACCGGCCATGCCAGCACGGATCATCTGCGGACCATGTATCTGTGTGAAGTCGCGGCACATTTCGCGGTCGATGTGTTGCGGCCCGGCGGGCACTTCCTCGCCAAGACATTTCAAGGCGGGACCGAACGCGAACTCTTGACCTTCCTCAAGCAGAATTTCCGCTCCGTCATTCATGTCAAGCCGCCCGCCAGCCGCTCCGAATCCGTTGAAATGTTCGTCCTCGCCAAGGGCTTCAAGGGGCGGCGTGCGTCGGAACACGATGCCGAAGAAGAGGCCGGGACGGAGAACGGAGCCACGCTCCGCTCTGCTGGCGCCGAGGATGGTTCGGACTGATCGCGCATGCCGGCAGGCGGGGCGTCACGGGTTAAAAACTTGCCACTGCCGCATCCGGTGCCACATACTCGCAAGGACCGCGCGGCCGTCCCGGCGCACAGAACGGTATCGTCCGGTGCTGTCGTTCACCATGCAACCCCTGCAGGAGAAATTCGATGACACTCACCCGCCGCCATCTCATCCACAGTGCCGCAGCCGGAGCGACCCTCGTGCTTCTGCCGTGGCAGGCCCGAGCCGACAATCACGCCGCTGCCGCGACCGATACCTTCGAGACCGGGGCTGGCGACATTTCGGTGCATCCGATCAGTCACGCCTCGTTTGTCATGGAAACACCGCTGGGCGTCATTCACGTCGACCCTGTCGGCGAGCCCGCGCAATACGCAGACCTGCCGGCGCCGGATCTCATCCTCATCACGCATGAGCATGGCGACCACTACAATGCGGATACGCTCGCCGCCCTGGTTGGGGACAAAACCGAAATCATTGCCAACCCGGCCGTGCACGCCATGCTGCCGCAGACGCTGAAGGAACGGGCGCGCCTGGTCTCCAATGGCGAGAATATCCTGTTTGGCGGCATGCAGATCGAGGCGATACCCGCCTACAACATCACCGAGGAGCGCCAGAAATTTCATCCCGAGGGCCGCGACAACGGCTATGTGCTGAATTTCGACGGCTTTCGCGTCTACATTTCCGGTGACACCGAGAACACACCGGAAATGAAGGCGCTGCAGGATATCGATCTGGCTTTCCTGTGCATGAACCTGCCTTTCACCATGGATGTCAAACAGGCCGCCGATGCCGTGTCGGCATTCAAGCCGAAATATGTCTATCCCTACCACTACCGCGGCCGCGACGGTGGCACCCAGGACCCGGCGGAATTTGCCGAACTGGTGAGCGATGAGATCGAGGTCCGCATGGGCGATTGGTACGGCTGATTCTTCGGCCCGGCTCCGGCTTCTGCCGGGGCCGGACGTGCCGGTAGTACCGGGCGCCTGCGCTCAACCCGCTCTTCAGGGGCCGCTCGCCGCGGCGCCCATGGCCCCTCGATAACAACTTTCTGTCATTTGCCGCCCCCGTGCCCTTCCGCATTGGCAAGAGCCATGGTACCAGCCCTTGCCAACGCAGGATGCCGCTTTCGGCTCCCTATTTCCCGACAGGACCAACAGCGATGGCAAAGATCATTGAATATTCGACCGGCGCACTGGCGCTGACCTTCGACGACGTGCTGCTTCAGCCCGGCCATTCGGAAATCATGCCCGGTCAGACAAATATCGCAACCCGCATTGCCCGCGATTTCGATCTCAATCTACCGATCCTGTCCTCGGCCATGGACACGGTGACGGAAAGTCATCTGGCGATCGCCATGGCCCAGGCCGGCGGCATCGGCGTCATTCACCGCAACCTCACGCCGGCCGAACAGGCCGAAGAGGTACGCCAGGTCAAGAAGTTCGAGAGCGGCATGGTCGTCAACCCGGTGACCATTCATCCGGATGCCCGCCTGTCGGATGCGCTCGAATTGATGAAGATGCACCGTATTTCTGGCATCCCGGTCGTTGAACACCATGGCCTTGATCGCAACGGCCCCGGCCGCCTTGTCGGCATCCTGACCCATCGCGACGTGCGTTTTGCCTCGGATCCGGCGCAGCCGGTCAGCGAGTTGATGACCCGCGAGAATCTGGTGACAGTCAACGAGACAGTCGATCTCGCCGAGGCCAAGCGGCTGTTGCACTCGCACCGCATCGAAAAGCTGCTGGTCGTCGATGGCAACGGGCTGTGCGTCGGGCTGATCACCGTCAAGGATATCGAAAAGTCACAGCTCAACCCGAATGCATCCAAGGATGCCCAGGGCCGCCTGCGCGCCGCCGCGGCAATCAGTGTCGGCGACGATGGCTACGAGCGGGCCGAGCGGCTGCTTGACGCCGGCATCGACATGATTGTCATCGATACCGCGCACGGCCATTCGCAGCGTGTTCTCGATGCCGTCTCGCGCGTCAAGACGCTCTCGAACTCCGTGCGCATCATGGCCGGCAATGTCGCGACCGCCGAGGCGACGAAAGCCCTGATCGATGCCGGCGCCGACGCGGTCAAGGTCGGCATCGGCCCGGGCTCGATCTGCACGACGCGCATTGTCGCCGGTGTCGGCGTGCCGCAGCTTTCCGCCATCATGTCGGCGGTCGAGGCCGCGCAGAAACAGGATGTGCCGGTGATCGCCGATGGTGGCATCAAGTTTTCCGGTGATCTCGCCAAGGCCATTGCCGCCGGTGCGTCGGCGGCGATGGTTGGCTCGCTGCTCGCCGGCACCGATGAAAGCCCTGGCGAGGTCTATCTGCACCAGGGCCGCTCCTTCAAGGCCTATCGCGGCATGGGCAGCGTCGGGGCCATGGCACGCGGGTCCGCCGACCGCTATTTCCAGGCCGAGGTGCGCGATACGCTGAAACTTGTCCCGGAAGGCATCGAAGGCCAGGTGCCCTACAAGGGACCGGTCTCTGGCGTGTTGCACCAGCTCGCCGGCGGTCTGCGCGCCGCGATGGGCTATGTCGGCGCGGCCGATCTTGCGAGCTTTCACGAGCGCGCCACCTTTGTGCGCATTTCCAATGCCGGCTTGCGCGAAAGCCACGCCCACGATGTCACCATCACCCGCGAAAGCCCGAACTATCCAGGCGGCGCCTGACGGCTCCACGTGTTAGAGGAGTAAGCTGCATGAGCACCGCCATTTTCTGGCCGATGATCGCCCAGGTCCTGCTGATTTTCCTGGTTTATGTCGTGGTGTCGCGCCGGCGCTTCGGTGCCGTTCGCAGTGGCGCGGCCAAGGCCGGTGATTTCTATGTGCCGTTCACCGAGCCGCAGCCGAGCGCGACGGCGGTGCGCAACCTGATCAACCAGTTCGAGTTGCCGGTCCTGTTCTTCGCCGCCTGCCTGTCATTGCAGATGGCTGCCGGCGTCAGTATCCTGACGCTCGTGCTGGCCTGGCTGTTCGTCGTTTCGCGCTATGTGCACAGCTATGTGCATCTGACCAGCAATCGGCTGCGCCATCGCCGGCCGCTGTTCATTGTCGGTTTTGCCGCCGTATTCGCCCTGTGGGGGCTGCTCGCTTTGCATTTGCTCGGGCTCGGCCTTTAAGGGCCTGGGCCGTAGCCGGGCCGATCGCCAATCCGATCTCCCGGCGAACGAGCGTGTGGCCTCGAAGTTAACTCGCCCGCGCCACCATCCGCCGCGATTGCGCCAGCAGGCTCTTGGCCGTCGTGCGGCACAGCTCCGCCAGGACATTGAAATCTGCCTGGCGATGACTGCCCTTGCGGTACAGCAGCGCGATTTCACGTTGCGGAGCCGGTGCGGCAAACGCCACCACCCGGATATCGCTGCGTTCTGCCGCCTCGGCGGGGATGGCAATCTCGGGGACCAGGGTCCGACCCATGCCGTTCGCGACCATCTGCAACAGCGTTGTCAGCGATGTCGCGCCGAAATTGACCAGCGCGCTGGCCGCTCCGCCGTCGCACAAGGCCAGCGCCTGATCGCGCAGGCAATGGCCCTCCTCGAGCAGCAGCAACCGGTCGAAACCCGCGCCCCGCGGCGCCAGCGGCGCATCGCGTCCGACCGGGTCGGACGCACCGGCGACCAGGAAAAAGCGGTCGGTGAACAGCGGGATGTGTCCAAGCCACCGTTCTGTGATCGGCAAGGCGGCGATCGCCGCATCGATGCCTCCGGTCTGCAATTGCTCGATCAGCGTGTCGGTGATGGTCTCGCGCACGCGCAGTTCCAGGCTCGGATAGCGTCGCCCGATTTCAGGTGCCAGAGCCGGCAGCAGGTAGGGTGCCAATGTCGGGATCATGCCGAGCGTCAACGGTCCCTGCAGCAGGCCGCCGACCTGCCGCGCCTGTTCCTCGATCGACCGCACTTCGTCGAGGATGCGGCGGAATGCCGGCAGAAAACGCCGCCCCGCATCGGTCAGCACGACGGCGCCGCGCGTGCGCTCCACCAGTTTGCAGTCCAGCCGATTTTCCAGTTCGGCAATCTGCGTCGACAGGGCCGGCTGGGAGACATGCACCTCGGCCGCAGCCTGGCCAAAATGCAGCCGCCGCGCCAGTGCATCGAAATAGAGCATTTGCTTGAACGTGATCACGATAACGAAAAACTATCGAAACTTTCTGAAAATACAATTGGAATCTATTGAGAACCTCCCCCATTCTGCCGGACAAGGCTCGCAGTGACGGGCTTCATTCAGAACATCAGTTGGAGGAACAGATGGACGCCAAGGTCGAAAAATGTCCAGTCATGCACACCACGTTCAAGGGACGCGGCAACAAGGATTGGTGGCCCAATCATCTCAATCTCAAGATCCTTCACCAGAATGCGCCTGCCGGCAATCCGATGGATCCCGACTTCGACTACGCCGAAGCTTTCAAGTCGCTCGATCTCGATGCAGTCAAGCAGGACATCTTCCAGGTGCTCACCGACAGCCAGGACTGGTGGCCGGCCGATTGGGGCCACTACGGCCCGTTCATGATCCGCATGGCCTGGCATTCGGCCGGCACCTATCGGATCGGCGATGGCCGTGGCGGCTCGTCCTCCGGCAGCCAACGTTTCGCGCCGCTCAACAGCTGGCCGGACAATGCCAATCTTGACAAGGCGCGGCGCCTGCTCTGGCCGGTCAAGAAGAAATACGGCAAGAAGCTCTCCTGGGCCGATCTGATGATCCTGACCGGCAACTGCGCCCTGGAGTCGATGGGCTTCAAGACCTTCGGGTTCGGTGGCGGCCGCGAGGATGTCTATGAGCCGCAGGAGGACGTGTACTGGGGCACCGAGGAAGAATGGCTCGGCGACAAGCGCTACAGCGAGGGCAGGGCACTGGAAAATCCGCTCGCCGCCGTTCAGATGGGCTTGATCTACGTCAATCCGGAGGGGCCCAACGGCAATCCGGATCCGGTCGCCGCGGCAAAAGACATCCGCGAGACGTTCGGCCGCATGGCGATGAACGACGAAGAGACCGTGGCGCTGATCGCCGGCGGCCATACCTTCGGCAAGACCCATGGCAATGGCGATCCCACGACAGTCGGCGCTGAGCCGGAGGGTGCCGATATCACCGAGCAGGGCTTTGGCTGGACCACCGGCGGCAAGGGCAACGAGGCCTTCACCTCCGGCCTCGAGGTGATCTGGACCGACACCCCGACCAAATGGGGCAATGGCTTCTTTCACAACCTGTTCGCCTATGAGTGGGAACTGACTAAAAGCCCGGCCGGTGCCCACCAGTGGCAGCCAAAGAATTCCGAGGCTTATGACACCATCGAGGACCCGCATGAGCCGGGCAAGCGCCGCACGCCGAACATGCTGACCACCGATCTGGCGCTGCGCTTCGACCCCGTCTACGAGAAGATATCGCGTCGCTTCTACGAGAACCCAGAGGAGTTTGCCGACGCTTTTGCCCGCGCCTGGTTCAAGCTCACCCATCGCGACATGGGCCCGAAGGTGCGTTATCTCGGGCCGGAAGTGCCAGCCGAAGATCTGCTCTGGCAGGATCCGGTGCCGGCCGCCGATCATCCGCTGATCGACGAGGCTGACATTGCCGATCTGAAGGAAAAGATTCTCGCCTCGGGCGTTGCCCCGCACGCCCTGATTTCTGCCGCCTGGGCTTCAGCGGCCACCTTTCGCATTTCCGACAAGCGCGGCGGTGCCAACGGGGCCCGCATCCGTCTGGCCCCGCAAAAGGACTGGGAGGTCAATGAACCGGCGCAACTCGCCGGCGTCCTCGATGCTCTCGAGAGCATCCGGAACGATTTTGACAGCGCCGCATCGGGCGGCAAGAAAGTGTCCATGGCCGATCTGATCGTCCTGGGCGGCGCGGCGGCGATCGAGAAGGCGGCGCGCGACGCCGGACACGACGTCACGGTGCCGTTCGCCCCGGGCCGCACGGACGCCACAGCGGAAATGACCGATACGGAATCGTTCGGACCGCTCGAGCCGAAGGCCGATGGATTCCGCAATTATGTCCATGCCGACCAGAAGACCATCCCGACCGAACAATTGCTGGTCGACCGGTCGCAACTGCTCGGTCTGTCGGCACCGGAAATGACCGTGTTGATCGGCGGATTGCGGGTCCTCGGCGCCAATCACGGAGCAACCCCCTACGGCGTCTTCACCGATCGGCCCGGCACGCTGAGCAATGACTTCTTTGTCAATCTCCTCGACATGGGCGTGGCCTGGAAACAGTCCGAGGACAATGAACATGTCTATGAGGGACGCGATCGTGCCACCGAGGAAGTGAAGTGGCAGGCAAGCCGGGTCGATCTCGTCTTCGGATCGAATTCGCAGCTTCGCGCCCTTGGCGAGATCTACGCCGCGGATGATGCCGGCGGCAAATTTGTCGACGATTTCATCGCCGCATGGACCAAGGTGATGAACGCCGACCGCTACGATCTGCACGCCTGAGGCAGGTTCGTAATGTCATCGACCGGGGCGTCGCGGCGCCCCGGTTTTTTTGTTTCAAGCGCGTCCTACCAGGCCGCGAAGGACGGGATCTCGTCC
Organism: Neohoeflea coraliihabitans; assembly: GCF_019334345.1. Classification (GTDB taxonomy): domain Bacteria; phylum Pseudomonadota; class Alphaproteobacteria; order Rhizobiales; family Rhizobiaceae; genus Pseudohoeflea; species Pseudohoeflea coraliihabitans. The sequence goes on along the minus strand of NZ_JAHWQX010000002.1, from coordinate 319,265 downwards.
TGCAAGCCGCGCTCACGCTTGATTCCCGGACTGGACTCGGCCTCCTCGATCGTCGGCGAGGAAATATTGTCGAGGCTGGCGGCAATGTGCCCGCACAGGGCATTGACCAGCGCCGCCGGTGCACCTTGGCGCCGCATCAGACCGATTTGCGCCGGCATAAGAGCGGGAAAACCGTCGGCCTGCGAGAGAATGCGCATTCCCGGTCGCACGGCGCATTCGGGCAACAACGACACCGCAAGCCCCGAAAGTACCGCAGAAGCCACCACCGTGGCCGACCAGCTGGTAAACAGGATCTGGTACTCGCGCTCTGCCGAATCGAGCGCTGCGCAGGCTAGCGAGCGCCAGCGGCAATGCGGGCGTCCGACCGCCAGCGGCACAACGGCCTCTTCATGCACCGCGTGGCTCATCGATGACACCCAGTACAGCGGCTCGGTGCGCACCACTTCCGAACCGCGCAGGCTCGGATCGTGGGTCACCAGAGCAACATCCAGTTCGCCGCGCTGCAGCCGCGCCGCCAGTTCCACGGACGGCTCGCATTCGATGTAGAGTTCAACACCCGGATGTGTCTTGGCAAAGCGGGCGATGATCCCCGGCATGTAGCGGTCTGCATAGTCGTCCGGCGTCCCGACCCGCATCGCGCCTTCCAGCTTGTTGTCATCGAAGGCGACCATCGTCTCATTGTTCAGCTTGATCATCCGCCGCGCATAGCCGATCAGCCGCTCCCCTTCCTCCGAGAGCCGGTTGGTCCGCCCATCCTTGACGAACAGATCTTTGCCGAGCCGTTCTTCCAGCCGCCGCATCTGCATCGAAACGGCCGACTGGGTCTTGCAGACGCGGTCAGCCGCCCGGGTGAAACTGCCGGTATCCACAATCGCGATGAAGGTTTGCAGTTGATCGATATCGAGCGGTGCCGGCATCTGGGCCTCCCATCAAGAATATTGATGGACATGATTAGAAACATTCGTTGGACTGATCAATCCATTCGCGGCAATTTCCTCTCGAAAACGGGCGGACGGGCGGTGCCTTGCAGGCGCGCCTCGGCGTGCCCGTCCAAAGGTGGCCGCAACATCAGGGAGAACGCCATGGCACAGTCAGCGACCGTTTCGAGAAGCCCGGCGGCCAAGTCCCCTCTGGCAGGATTGACCTCATATGCAACCCGGATCCTGGTGCTTGGCGTGGGAGCAATGCGGCTGCGCGCGCGCAACCGACGCGCGGCGCGAATACTGGCGGAGATGACCCCCGAGCAACTGGCCGATATTGGGCTGACCCGCCACGATCTCGCAGCAAGCATCAGAGCTGAATCTCAGGGTGACTTTACGCGTGAACTGGCGCGACGGGCCCGACTTAACGCGCAATCGGGGCTTCGCTAGCCCTTCGAAGTCCCCGGCGGGGAAGTGCAGACCCTGTATTGACCCCGTCATTTGCCCGGTCGCTGCGGCGGCCGGGCTTTTTGCACCCTGGACGTCAGCGCTTCGGGTCCATACCTTTCATATATTGGTCGAATATCGTCTCGATCTGCTTTTGATAGCCACGCTGCACCTCGCGGCCCGCCTCGAACATCGGGCCGAAAATATCGGCAGGCGAAGCCGCACTGCTTGCGCTGCCTTCCTGGCCATCGCCCGCCGCGCTGCCCTTGCGTGTTTTCGCACCGCTTTTCGCGGAACCGGCACTGCTGCTGTCTTGAGTGCCCGCCGTCAGCATGTCGCGCCACGCCTGCATGAAGGGATTTGCGTTCAAGGCTTCGGCGAAATCCGGCTGCTTCGTCTCGGCGGCGCGCGAAGTCTGTGGCTGTCCGAACGCTCCATCGACCATGCCCTTCATCGCTTGGCCGAACGGCGTCTCCAGCGCCGCCTGGCCCGCCTCCATCTGACGCCGCCCGGCGGCGGCAAAGTCACCCTTCATCATCTCCGAGATGATATCGCTGACCGCCTGGCCGTATTTTCCGGTTGCGGTATCCGTTGCACCCATCCCGCCGCCGGCCATCTGTCCGGTCGCCTGTTTGAACAGACCGCCCATGATCGCCGCGGCGACCGCCGGCAACATCTGCTTGTAGATCGTTTCCGTGATGCCGGTCACCATTTCCGCCTGCGCAGCGACCGCCCGGCTGACATCCTTGGACCCGAACAGATGGCCGAGTATATTGTTGCCCTCGGCAGCGCCGGCCGGCGTGAAGGCGCGGCGCAGATCATCGAAATACTGCACGTGATTGCCACTCGCCAGCGCCTGCAGGAATTGCCCCATATCCATGGGATTTTGCACGTTACGCTTCAGCCCGGCGGAGAAAGCCGGCATCAGCGCTTCCATGGCCTGCGTGACCTGCGCTTGCGACAGCCCGAACTGACGCGCCATCAATTGCATGGCCTCGCCATTCTGGGCCCGCGTCATCATCTCGTACAGCGGCATCATCGGCGGCGTCTCCCATTGCTGCGCCTAAGCGCGGAATTGTGCGCCATAAGCGCGGAGTTAGTGCGCCATAAGCGCGGGTTTAGTGCAACATAGACCGGAAAGCTTATACCTCGGCACGACGTGCCGCAACGCGTCCACTCAGATGGGAGAATGTCTGACCGTCGACGCGGTTCCGCCGAACGCAGCGTGCTCTTGCCGAGCCCGATGGCGCGAGCAACAGCAGCGGATGCAGACCCGGCGGAAGCAGGTGCCTAATAGGCGAATTCGCCAAACAGCGGATCGACCGATCCATTCCAGCGGCCGTGATACAGCGCCAGCATCTCCTCGGCGATCGTCGTGCCGCGCGCCACCGTTTCCTCGAGAGGCGCCAGGAAATGGCTCTCGTCATGACCTTCGCTGTTCAGCCGGGCCCGGTTGACCAGTCCCTGCCGGGAGATCGCCAGCACCTCCTTGGCAAGGTTCTGCAGCGTGCGGCCGCGAAAGGCGGTCTTCAGCCCGTCGCGCGGCACCACATCGCGCATGTCCTGCACTTCGGCCACGCTCCAGTCGCCGGTCAGATCGCAGATCGCATCAAGGGCCGCATCGTCATAAAGCAGCCCGACCCAGAAGGCCGGCAGCGCACAGATGCGCCGCCACGGCCCGCCATCGGCGCCGCGCATTTCGAGAAAACGCTTCAGTCGCACATCGGGAAACAGCGTCGAGATGTGGTTGGTCCAATCGCCCAGTGTCGGCTCCGGCTGGTCGATTTCGCCTTTCAGCGCGCCATTCATGAACTGCCGGAAGGTGACATGCGTGGCATCGTGATAACGCCCATTGCGAATGATGAAATACATCGGCACGTCGAGGGCCCATTGCGTGTAGTCGGCAAAGCCGAAATCATCGCGGAACGTGAAGTCCAGCAGGCCCGCCCGCTGGTTGTCCGTATCGCGCCAGATATCGCCGCGCCAGGACACCAGCCCGTTCGGCCGACCGTCGGTGAAGGGCGAGGAGGCGAACAGCGCTGTCGAAAGGGGCTGCAGCTTCATGCCGACCTGCATCTTGCGTCGCATGTCGGCTTCCGTGGCGAAATCGAGATTCACCTGGATCGTGCAGGTCCGGTACATCATGTCGAGGCCCTGGCTGCCGACCTTCGGCATGTAGCGGGTCATGATGTCATACCGCGATTTCGGCATCCGCGGTGTCTCGTCCCGCCGCCATTTCGGACTGCCGCCCATGCCGAGAAAGCGGATGCCGAGCGGATCAGCAATCTCGCGCAATTGCGCCAGATGCGCGTTCGATTCGCGGCAGGTCTGGTGAATGGTCTCCAGCGCCGCACCTGACAACTCGAACTGGCCGCCCGGTTCAAGACTGATGGCGCCCTGGCCGGTCGGTTCGACAAGACCGATGATGTTGCCCTCATCGACGATCGGTTCCCAGCCGAGGATCTCCGACATGCCGACCAGCAGACTGCGGATCGAACGCTCGCCATCATAGGGAACGGGTGTGTTGTCCTCGGCGAAAAAGGCGAATTTTTCGTGCTCGGTGCCAATCCGCCATTGCGAGCGCGGTTTGCAGCCGCTGGCGAGATAGGCGCTCAACTCGTCGATCGAGCCGATCGGCGTTTCATCAGTCGTGTCGCGTGCCATGAAGGTTCCGTTGGTAAGGGGCCGCTACGGCGTGCTGCCCCGCCGCATGGCGGGAATAAGATTGTGGCCCCTGCTTGGACCGGTTTTCCGCCTGCTGCAAGTCAAAAGGGCTGAACATCGTTCAAAGGTGTTTGACACAAACCGTCAAGGGGCACCGGGCGGCGGGTCCTCGCTGCGAGACAGAGACGCTGCGCCGCGGCCTTGGTGCTGCCAGTCGCCGAGCAGCATCTGTACCGCCGTCAATGCGGCGACAGCTGCCGTATCGGCGCGCAGGATGCGCGGTCCGAGCGGAATGGCGGTGACGAAGGGCAGGGCGCGCAGGCGCTCGCGTTCGTCATCGGAAAAGCCGCCCTCCGGCCCGATCAGCACACCGAGATGGTCGTGCCGGACCGCCGACAGCGCCGGTGCCGGATTGTCTGTGCCGCGATCCTCGTCGCAGAAAATCAGCGCCCGATCTTCCGGCCAGCCCTCCAGCAAGCTGTCGAGCCGGACGACCGGCCGCAGCTCGGGCACTGCCAGCACCCCGCATTGCGTCGCCGCCTCGATGATCCAGCTCTCCATCTTGCCGGAATTGAGGCGCGCATTCTGGGTGAAGTCGGTGATCACCGGCTGGATCGCGCCGGCGCCCATCTCGACGGCTTTTTCGACAAGCCAGTCCAGTCGGCCCGCCTTGATCGGCGCAAAACAGAACACGAGATCGGCAGCTTCCGGCTGTGGCCGTTCGCGCCGGACAGGAACCAGCGTCACCGCCTTGCGCGACGGGATCTCGATCCGCGCCCGCCATTCGCCATCCCGACCATTGAACACCAGCAGTTCACGGCCGCTCTCCATCCGCAAAACATGCAGCAGATAGTGGCTCTGCGCCCGGTCCGCGGCGATACGGACATCTTCCGATAGGCTTTGCATGACGAAAAGCCGCCTGAGTTTGTAATTGGCTCGCATGGCCGCAAGCAATGGCCAGCCTGGTGGCCTCCGTCAAGTGGGTGCAACTATGCTGCTGAAGAGTGCCAGCCCGGTTGATAGCCGGCCCGCAGGACTTCGATGATCGCTCTCGGCGTCACCAGCCGCAACGGCAGATCGAAGCCCGCGGCACGGTCATTCAGCGCTTCGGGCGCCCCGTAGCCCGAAAATGACCAGGCGCGCGCAGCCCCTTCGCGCAGGGCCAGCCATCGCGATCCCGCTGCCACCACCGTGCCATCCGGCAGGTCGGCAAGCGCATCGGTTGAAAGGATCTCCGGCGCTGCGCGTCGCGATTGCCACCGCTCCCGGTGCAGCACGGCGTCCATCTCAGGCGCGCGGACGGGCGTGGCCGCACGGCCACCCATCAGGCCGCTTTGCCAGCCGCTTTGAAAATCGAGTGCGGCAGCGCGCCGGCAGAGAAAACATGGACGGTGACCCGCCGCCAGTGCTGTCACCTCATCAAGAAAGAACAATTCGCTCCAGCCAGCGCCGGCGCTTCCAGGCCCGCCGTTCCGACCCCAGACGTCGCGCCGTTGCCCCTTGTAGGACAGGCTGCAGCAGATCCAGGCGTGTGTCGACCAGCGCCGGCCGAGCCGGCTGCGTGTCACCGGGTCATGAATGCTGCCGCGATTGCCCGTCCATTCGCCGCGCGCTGGCGTCGCATGCAGTGCCCCGGATGGATCGCACCGGTTGCCGAGCGGCATGCCTATGCGCCGGCCCGGCTCATTCCGGTGGCCGCTCCAGCCAGGATCAGCACCGCACCGCCGCCCCGGCCGATGGCGCGCATGGTTCCGGGCCGTCGCACCATGCGCCGCGCCGATGCAGCGGCCAGGCCATAGGCGCCGGCATTGACCACTCCGAGCAGCGTGAAGGTGATGACGTAGAGTGCCGCCTGCGGCCCGTATGCCAGCGCCGGATCGATAAATTGCGGCACAAAGGCCACGAAGAACAAGATCCCCTTCGGGTTGAGGGCCGTGACCAGAAAGGCATCGCGGAACACCGTGCGCAGGGCCCGCCCGTCGCCGGCAGCCGCGACATCCAAATCGGCTCCGAGGCGCGGCGGATTGCGCCACATCCTTATGCCGATCCAGATCAGATAGGCGGCGCCGGCCAGTTTGAGAGCCTGGAACAGGCTGGCCGAGGTGGCGAGCACGGCTCCGGCTCCGGCCAGTGACAGGCTGGTGGCCAGAAGATCGCCGGCCGCCACACCGGCGACGCTGGCGAAGGCCACACGGCGACCATCGGCCAGTGCCTGACTGATCACCAGCATCACCGTCGGCCCCGGAACCAGAAGCACGAGGAGGCTGGCGATGACGAAGGCACCGAAATGAGCAATCGAGATATCCAAGGCCTGTCCTCCGCAGAGCGTTCACCAACGTGCTGCAACAGCCAAGCCGCAAAAAAAGGGAATGGTCAAGATGTCCGCGCGGCCGGCCCGCCCCGGCCCGTCAGGGCAAGTCAGGGCAAGTCAGGGCAAGTCTATGTGTGCGTCAGGATATTGACAATTTGCCCGGCCGGATCGCGCACGAAGAAACGCCGCACGCCCCACGGCTCGTCGACGGGGCCATAGGTCACCTCGTAGCCGCGTTCCATCACGCGCGCCAGGACCGCATCAAAGTCGTCGACCTCGATCGAAAGGTCCGGCACGCCGGTGCCCGATCCGCCTTGCGTGGCAAAGCTGATCTGCACGGGCGAGGGGCCTTCGCACGCAGCCGCCGGGCTGAAAAAGGTGACAATCCAGCCCATATCCATGGCCGGCTCCATGCCCAGCACATCGCCATAAAAGGCCTGGGCCACAGCCGGGTCGGCCACCTGAACATTGCGTACGATCCGTCTGACAGCCATGACCTCATTGCTCCGCACTGCGAGGACCCGGGATAGGCACGCTTCGCGCACCATCCGGTCCGGTCTGCAGCAGCCATTTGCGCCGCCCCTCGGCCACCAGTGCCGTCAGCACTCCGGTGTCGAATGCGCAGGTGTCGATATTGACACGATTGCGGCGCAGTTGCACCGCCGCATGCGGCGTGTGGCCATGCACGATCAGCCGCGGGTGCGGCCCCTCAAAGTCCAGAAACTCGCGGCGAATCCAGGTCAGATCATTGCGGCTTTGCTGCGCCAGCGAAACACCGGGACGAATGCCCGCATGGCAGAAGAAGAAATCGCCAAACTCGGCGCTGGCGGGCAAAGCCTCGAGGAAGCGCAGATGCTGCGCCGGTACGGTCGCTGCCAGGGCCTGCCGCGAGGCGGCAAAGGCGGCTTCGGACCGCTCATCCAGATTGACGCCGTAGCTTTCAGCGGTCTGCCGGCCGCCAAAGCGCAGAAAGAAGTCTTTTTGCGCGCTGTCGCGCAGGAATTCGAGCATGCGGTCGTCATGATTGCCGGCCAGGCAGATGAACCGAGGATCCCTGCTGCGCTCGGTCAAAAGGTCGAGCACGCCGCGCGACTCCGGCCCGCGGTCGACATAGTCACCCAGCATGACAATGCGCCACTCTTCCGGCCCGTCGCGGGCAATTTCCGCCTCGACACGGTCGAGCAGCCGCGCCAGTTGCTCGCGGCAGCCGTGCACATCGCCAATCGCCACGATCCGCATGCCGGCCGGCGGCTCTGCCGTCTCGAACGAGATGCCGGTCGTCATGTATCAACGATGATCAGATGCAGTGCGCGCGGGCCGTGGGCGCCAAGCAGAATGGTCTGTTCGATGTCGCCGGAGCGGGAGGGCCCGGTGATGACATTCACCGTTCGCGGCATCTTCGCCGCATCTTGCCCGCCGCCAGCAGAGCGGCCGCCCGCCAAGTTCTCGCGATCCGTTTCGTTGCGAAGAGCGCTCCAGACACTTTCCATGTCGCCGGCAATAGCGTCCGCATCGACGATCACGACATGATGTTCGGGCAGGAAATTGAGGGTCGTCGGGTTGTCAGCACCCGAGTGCAGCACCACGCTGCCCGTCTCGGCGATCGCCGCAAAGGCATGGCTGACACCGACGAGATCCGTTCCCTCCGAGGGGCCCTTGCGTACGTCCAGAGTTTTCTCCCGCGCCCACGGCACCCGCGCCAGCCGTCCATCCTCACCCATGCGTATTGCGGCCGGCAGGTTGCGCTCGCGCAGATAATTGCTCACCTCGGCTGCGACCTCCTCATAGGAGGAGAGCCGGGCGATCGTCGCGCTGGCGGCGCTGGCCATCTCTTCGAACAGGGCCACCCGTTCGGCCCTCGGCAATTGCCCGCGTGCTGGAATGACGCCGCGCGGTGCGGTCTCGAGCCGCGCGCGAACGCCAGCTTTCCTTTGCTCGTCACCGGCCCTTTCGCCCGCAGACCTGCCATCCGGCCCGAGAGTGGCGCTGCGGATGCGCCGCAATATCGCCTCGCGCGCGCTCATTGCGCCACCTCACTCCGCCTATGGCCACGCTGTTGCCATTGCTGCACGAAGGTCTTGCCTTCAGGCGCCGGCAGATCGCGGTGGCGCGTCCAGCCGCCGGCCAGCGGCAGATGCGAAAACCGGCGCTTTGAGCCGCCGAACCGCGCAAGGATCGGCATCGCCACGGCCACCGCGGCGCGGTAAAGCCTGGGGCGCCGCGCAAAAAATGCCCAGAATTTCAGACCATAGCGCTGCGCGGCCGGTGTCAGGTGGCGTTCGAATTCGCGTTCGCGCCAGTGGCGCATCATTTTCGGCAGCGGAATGCGCATCGGGCAGACGGACTCGCAGCGCCCGCAAAAGGTCGAGGCATTCGGCAATTGCCCTGTCTTCTCGATGCCGTTCAACGACGGTGTCAGCACGGCACCCATCGGCCCGGGATAAACCGATCCATAGGCATGGCCGCCCACCGCGTGGTAGACCGGGCAGTGGTTCATGCAGGCGCCGCACCGGATACAGCGCAGCATGTCCTGGTACTCGGTGCCGAGCATTGACGAGCGGCCGTTGTCGAGCAGAACCACATGATACTCTTCCGGCCCGTCCGGATCGTCCGCACGCCGCGGCCCGGTCGAGAACGTCGTATACACGCTCATGTCCTGTCCAGTCGCCGAGCGCGCCAGCACGCGCAGGATCTGCGCCGTATCTTCGAGTGTCGGAACGATCTTCTCGATCGATGCCATCACGATGTGCACCTTGCCGAGCGTCTGCGTCAGGTCGCCATTGCCCTCATTGGTGACGATCACCGAACTGCCGGTCTCGGCCACGAGAAAATTGGCGCCGGTGATGCCGACATCAGCGGAGAGATAGCGCTGGCGCAGCACGTCGCGCGCTTCGCCGAGCAGGGATACCGGCTCCGACAGGTCGCGGTCCTCCCGCAAATGCGTGTGGACCCGGCGAAAGTCACCTTCGACCTGCGATTTGTTAAGATGCACCGCCGGCGCAATGATGTGGCTCGGGTGCTCGCCGCGCAGCTGGATGATATATTCGCCGAGATCGGTCTCCACCGGCTCGATGCCGTTCGCCGTCAGATGATCATTCAGAGCGATCTCTTCGGTGATCATCGACTTGCCCTTGGTCACCGTCCTGGCATTGGCCTTGCGGCAGATCTCCAGCACGATGCGTCGCGCATCCTCCGCCGTCTCGGCCCAATGCACGACGCCGCCCGATGCAACGACCTTCTTCTCATAGGCTTCCAGATACAGATCCAGATGCGCCAGAACATGATTCTTGATGTCGCGCGCATTGTCGCGCAGCGCGTCGAATTCCGGCAGCGCGTCGACAGCCAGTTGTCGCTTGGCGACAAACCCCTTTTCGACATTCAGCAACGCCTTCTGCAATTGCGCGTTGCCCAGCGCCCGGCCGGCCTGTTCCTTGAACTTGTGCGAACTCAGTTCCATCACGTTGCTCCTGAGCGCCAAGCCTTGCCCTCCTGCCCACCGGTGTGGACGACCGGGCAGCGGCGCTCTTACTTGCGACCGGCGATCGGGGGTTGCTCGGTCATTCCTGCCAGCACTTCAGCCACATGTCTGACCTCCATGGCGGAGCCGGACCGCTTCAACTTGCCGGCCATGTTCATCAGGCAGCCGAGATCACCAGCCAGCAGCGTGTCGGCGCCCGTCGTCTCGATGGAACTGACCTTCTTGCTGACGATCGCATTGGAGATCTCGGCATATTTGACGCAGAACGTGCCGCCGAAACCGCAACACACATCCGGATCCTTCATTTCCGTCATCGCCAGTCCGTCGATTCCGGCAAGAAGCTTGCGCGGTTGATCCCGGATCTGCAGTTCGCGCAGTCCGGAACAGGAATCGTGGTAGGTGACCGTGCCCTTGAACGTCTCCCCGGTCGTCTCGACCTTCATCACGTCGCTGAGAAAGGAAATCAGCTCGAAACATTTCTCGGAAAATGCCGTGGCCCGCTGCGCCCAGCCCGTTTGCTGATCGCCATCCTGCGAAAAAAGACCGGGATAGTGCTTGCGCAGCATCGCAGCGCAGGATCCCGACGGTGCGACAACATAATCGAAAGCTTCGAACGCTTCGATCACCTGCTCGGCGATGGCGCGGCTGTCGGCTCGATCACCGGAATTGTAGGCGGGCTGGCCGCAACAGGTCTGGGCGATGGGCACATGCACCTCGCATCCAGCCTTCTCCAGCAATTTTACTGCCGAAAAGCCGATCGACGGGCGAAACAGGTCGACCAGACAGGTGGCAAACAGCCCGACGCGCGGCGGGCGCGCCGAATCTGCCTGCGGTGTCGCCGCGCCCTCGGGCGTCGGCGCCAGGCTTTCAGAATTCTTCACGCTCAATGCGCCGCCTCCGAGGCTGCCGTGCGCCGGACCTTCGGACGGCTGGAGGGGGAGGGGACCCTTTGCTGCAGGCGCAGCCGCGAGATCCGCTCCCATTCTCCGGTGCGCTGGGCTTCCGCCATGGACTTGACGACGAAATCCATGTGCGCTTGCGCCGCCTGGCGCGCTGCCGCCGGATCGCCCTCCATCACCGCTTCGTAGACCGCCATATGTTGCGCCAGCAGCTTTGCCCGTGCCCCGGCCAGAGTGTAGATCATGGCGCGGTTGTAAAACACGCCCTCGGTCAACAGCCGATAGCAGGAGCGCAAGGTGTGCAGCAGAATGATGTTATGCGCGCATTCGCCGATCGCATTGTGAAATTCGACGTCGATCGCCGCCTCTTCCGCGAAGTCGTCCTTCTCGTGTGCATCTTTCATTGCCGTAATGATTCGCGTCAGCAGCGCCTTGTCATCGTCTGTGGCGCGCAGCGCCGCAAATTCCGCAGCCACGCCTTCAACCTCGCGGCGATATTCAAGGTAATCCTGCGTCGCCTTGCTGTGCCGGGCGATCAGTTCCATCACCGGGCGGGTAAACACCTGACCAATGACATCGGCGACAAAGGTGCCGCCGCCGTGGCGCGCCACCAGCAGGCCCCGTGTCTCGAGCACCTTCAATGCTTCGCGCAGAATCGGCCGCGAAACCTCGAAGCGCCGCGACAGCTCCCGTTCGCCGGGCAGCCGGTCACCGACCCGCAAGATGCCTTCCAGAATCAGGATCTCGATCTGGTGAACCACCTCGTCGGCCGTGCGCCCGTGCTCGACCCGGGCGAAAATGGTATCGCTCATGCCATCCTCCATCGCCGGACCCTAACAAGCGCCGGAGAACATGGTCAATAATATTATCCAGTTTGCGCGTCCGTTCCGAACAACGGAGCGTACAGGGCGTGCAGGAAATCGATGAAGGACCGCACCTTCGCCGGCATGAACTCCCGGCTGGGATACAAGGCGTAAATACCGAGACCGCGCCGTCCCTCATAGGCGTTCAGAACCCGCACCAGTCGGCCATCATTGAGCTCTGCGCCCACATCCCATGTCGAGCGCAGGGCAATTCCCGCCCCGCCGAGCACGGCCTCGCGGATGACTTCGCTCGAATTGGAGCGCAGCGGCCCGCTGGGACGATACGAAATGGTGCCGTCCGGCCCCTCGAGGTTCCAGCTGTCGTTGTTGTGGGGCGGCAAGCAGATGTGCCGGCCAAGGTCAGAGAGATCTTTCGGCGTGCCGTGCCGATCCAGATAGCCGGGCGAGGCACACAGAACGCGCCGCACCGGTCCAAGCTTGCGGCACATCAGGCTGGAATCTCGCATTTCGCCGATTCGTATCGCCAAATCAAAACCTTCGCCGACAATGTCAACGAATTCGTCGCTCAGTTGCAGGTTGATTGAAAGCTGCGGATGGGCGGCCATGAAGCCTTGCATATGCGGCGCGATTAGCATGCGTCCGAACGAGGTCGGGGCAGAAACTTTCAGCGTACCGCGCATGTCGGCCGAGCGCTCGGTCACCAGATTTTCGGCTTCCTCGATGCCGGCCAGCAGTGGCCCGATGCGCGCATGAAACGCCTGCCCGGCTTCCGTCAGCGCCAGTTGCCGGGTGGTGCGCTCAAGCAGCCGCGCGCCAAGCGTCTCCTCCAGCCGGCGCAACCGTTTCGACACGGCTGCCGGCGACAGACCGACCTCCCGTCCCGCCGCCGAAAGAGATCCATTGGCGACGACGCGCATAAAGATCTCCATGTCTTCAAGTCTGCCCACCGTGCCGCTTCCGTCTGTCAGTGCGTTCCCGTGCGAACGCTATGGACGCAATCGCCTGTGCGGCGCAAGCCCTGCACGGATCAGCGCGACTCCCGCCGACCAAGCGGCTATCGGTACAAACCAATTTGAACAGAGGGCTTGAACGGCAATCTGGATTGGTCAAGAATAGTTACCACGTACGATGGCACGCCGTGGCCGGGCCGCGGTGAGTGCAGGCCGCTCGCAGCCGCCTGCACTGCAGCGGGCGCAGCATTGGGAGAGTGTATGAGCGACATCATTGCATTCCGCGAACCGGATCAGGCCATACTCGAGCGCCGAACGGAGATCCTTGCCGATCTTGCCGACCTTCTGCCCGCCGATTGCCTCGTGACAGAAGAACGCGAACTGGTGCCGTTCGAGACTGACGCCTTTGTCGCTTACCGCCGTCTGCCGCTTGCCGTCGCCTTGCCGCAAAGCACAGAACAGGTCGCGGCTCTGGTGCGCTACTGTCATCGCTTCAATATCCCGGTGATCCCGCGCGGCGCCGGCACCTCCCTGTCGGGCGGCGCCATCCCCCAGGAAGATGCTCTCGTCATCGGGGTCTCGAAGCTCAACCGCATTCTCGAGGTCGACCTGCCCAATCGCTGTGCGCGCGTTGAGGCGGGCGTCACCAACATTGCCATTTCACAGGCCGTCGATGCCGATGGCTTCTTCTACGCGCCCGATCCTTCATCGCAGCTCGCCTGCACCATCGGCGGCAATATCGGCATGAATTCCGGGGGTGCCCATTGCTTGAAATACGGGGTTACCACCAACAACCTGCTCGGCGTGCGCATGGTGATGTTCGATGGTGAGATCGTCGAGATCGGGGGCAAGGCGCTCGATGCCGCCGGATATGATCTGCTCGGCCTCGTCTGCGGTTCGGAAGGTCAGCTCGGCATCGTCACCGAAGCCACGGTGCGGCTGATTGCCAAGCCCGAGGGTGCCCGCCCGGTTCTGTTCGGGTTCCCCACCTCCGAAGCGGCCGGCGCCTGCGTGTCCGAAATCATCGGTGCGGGCATCATCCCGGTGGCCATCGAATATATGGACAAACCGGCGATCGAGATCTGCGAGGCCTTCGCACAGGCCGGCTACCCGATGGATGTCGAGGCGCTGCTGATCGTAGAGGTCGAAGGCTCGGACGAGGAAATGGAGGCGATGCTCGCGCGCATCATCGATATTGCCAAACGGCACGGCGTCAGCACGGTCAAGGAAAGCCAGTCGGCCACCGAAGCCGCCCTGATCTGGAAGGGGCGCAAATCGGCCTTCGGCGCGACGGGCCGCATCTCCGATTACATCTGCATGGATGGAACCGTGCCGCTCGGGCAATTGTCCTATGTGCTGTCTGAGACCAGCCGCATCATCGCCCGCTACGGTCTGCGCGTCGCCAATGTGTTTCACGCCGGCGACGGCAACATGCATCCGCTGATCCTGTTTGATGCCAATGATCCGGAGGAGGCGCGCAAGGCCGAACTGGCCGGAAATGACATTCTGCGCCTGTGCGTCGACGCCGGGGGCTGCCTGACCGGCGAACACGGCGTCGGTATCGAAAAGCGCGATCTGATGACCCATCAATATTCCCGCGCCGATCTCGATCAGCAGATGCACGTCCGGGCCGCGTTCGATCCCCGCTGGATTTTCAATCCGTCCAAGGTTTTCCCACTCGAAAACCGGCCCCGCTCCGCTGCCGGCAATGCCACATGAGCGAGCACATGTACCAGCCGGCCAATGAGGATGAGCTCATTGCCTGCATCGCGGACGCCGCCGCCGTCGCCACGCCCCTGAACATCCGCGGCGGCGGAACGCGCGACGGTCTCGGAAACCCGGTTGCCTGCGAAGCCAAGCTCGATCTGTCGGCGCTGACCGGCATCGTCAGCTACAATCCTGCCGAACTGGTGATGACCGCGCGGGCCGGAACGCCGCTTGCCGAGATCACGGCCGCGCTTGACGCCAATGCGCAGATGCTGACCTTCGAGCCGATGGATCACCGGCCGCTCTACGGCGGCAGCGGCACACCGACCATCGGCGGAGTCTTTGCCGTCAACGCATCTGGTCCGCGCCGCATCCTCGCCGGGGCCGCGCGCGATAATCTGCTCGGGGTGCGCTTCATCAACGGTATGGGCGAGGTGATACAAAGCGGCGGCCGCGTGATGAAAAATGTCACCGGCCTTGACCTCGTCAAGCTGCTCGCCGGCTCCTATGGCACGCTCGGCGTGTTCTCCACAGTCACTTTCAAGGTCCTGCCGAAACCGGAAACCGCGGCGACCATCGTCGTTTCCGGGCTCAACGATGCCGAAGCCGCGGCCGCGATGGCAGAAGCCATGGCGCTGCCGGTCGAGGTGTCCGCCGCCGCTCACTTGCCTGAAAGTGTCGTTGGCCGTGTCCTGAACGGCGATCTGGCCAATGCGCCGGCCACCTGCCTGCGACTGGAGGGATTGACCGAGTCCGTCGATGTGCGCCGCGAAAAACTCCTCGCCGCCATGGCAGATAAGGGTCCCGTGACGGTGATCGACCAAGAGCGGGGCGAGAAGCTCTGGTGCGACATCAGCAATGTCCGCCCCTTTGCAGACCGGCGCGACAAGCCGCTCTGGCGCGTATCCGTCACCCCCTCCGCCGGCCATGTGCTGGTTGCTGCATTGCGCCTGCAGACGGGCGTCGATGCCTTTTACGACTGGCAGGGCGGTCTTGTCTGGCTGGCCATGGAGCAGGATCCGGAAGCCACCCTGCTGCGCGCCGCTATTGCCCAGCTGGGTGGTGGTCATGCCACACTCGTGCGTGCCTCTGCGGATATGCGCGCCAGTGTGCCGGTATTTGAACCGCAGCCCAAGCCGCTTGCCATGCTCTCGGCGCGCATCAAGGCGGCGATCGATCCGCACAACATCTTCAACCCTGGCCGCATCACGCTCTAAGGCAACAGCAGGACCTTTCGCATGCAGACCAACTTCACCGCCGCGCAATTGCAGGATCCGGCCGTTGCCGAATCTGAAAAGATCCTGCGCAAATGCGTCCATTGCGGCTTCTGCACGGCAACCTGTCCGACCTATGTCACGCTCGGCAACGAGCTCGACAGCCCGCGCGGCCGGATCTACCTGATCAAGGACATGCTCGAGAACGACCGGCCCGCCGACAAGCAGGTCGTCACCCATATCGACCGCTGCCTGTCCTGCCTGTCCTGTGTCACCACCTGTCCGTCCGGGGTCGACTACATGCATCTGGTCGATCATGCGCGCGCCCATATCGAAAACACCTACACCCGCCCCTGGCCCGACCGCCTGATCCGTTCCCTGCTCGCCCATGTCCTGCCTTATCCGCGCCGCTTCCGCCTGGCGCTGAAAGCCTCTGCGCTGGGCCGGCCCTTCGTGCCGCTTATGCGCGCCATTCGGCCGCTGCGCCCGCTGGCGGCGATGATCGCGCTGGCGCCGCGAAAGGTGCCGCCGGCCGAGACGCCGCAATCCATGGCGCCTGTGGCCGGCACCGCGCCGCAGGGACGCGTTGCCATTCTCGCCGGATGCGCACAGTCGGTGCTCGACCCGGGCATCAACGCCGCTGCCCGCCGGCTGCTCGGCCGGTCCGGGGTCGAGATCGTCGTTCCCGAGGGGGAGGGCTGTTGCGGGGCGCTGGTCCACCACATGGGGCGCGAGGCGGATTCGCTTGAAGCCGCCCGCCGCAATGTCGATGCATGGACGCGTGAGATCGAAGCCGGCGGCCTTGATGCAATCCTGATCACCACCTCGGGCTGCGGCACGACCATCAAGGACTATGGCCATATGCTGCGCCATGATGCCGCCTATGCCGGCAAGGCCGCGCGGGTCTCTGCCCTGGCGAGGGACATTACGGAATATCTCGCCTCCATCGACCTGCCGCCGGTCGCGGACATTCCGCCGCTGACCATCGCCTATCATGCCGCCTGTTCGCTGCAGCATGGCCAGAAGGTCACGTTGCAGCCCAAGGCGCTGTTGCGTGCCGCCGGCTTTGCCGTGCGGGAACCCGCCGAGAGCCATCTGTGCTGCGGATCCGCCGGCACCTACAACATCATGCAGCCGGAAATCAGCGCACAGTTGCGCGACCGCAAGATGGCGAACATCGAACGCACCCGCCCCGACCTGATCGCCGCCGGCAATATTGGCTGCATGACGCAAATCGGCAGCGCCACCAAAATTCCGGTGGTGCACACGGTCGAACTGCTCGACTGGGCGCATGGCGGACCGCCGCCACGCGCGCTGGGTGCTGCGGCGGGATCAGAAAGCCGGGATGGTCAGCCTCAGCTTGTCACGCAAGACGGCTGAACGCTGAGGTAGCAACGAAAAAAGGGGCGCCGCGGCGCCCCTCATCGATCCGTTGAAATCGGATCAGCCCCCAAACAGGGTGCCGAAAAAGTCCATCCCGCGCTCGGTGTAGATCTTCGACGCGCCACGACCGCTCGGCCCGATGACGATGACCTTGGTGCCGATCCCCGCCCGCTTGTACAAATGCTTAACGTCTTCATTCATCATCCGGATGCAGCCCGACGACATGTTGCGGCCGATCGTCCAGGGCTGATTGGTGCCGTGGATGCGGTAGATCGTGTCGCGACCGCCGCGATAAAGATACAGCGCACGCGCCCCGAGCGGATTGTTGATGCCGCCCTTGACCAGTCGCGGCAATTTGCGACCCTTGCGCGCTTCGCGGGCGATCATCGTCGCCGGCGGCCGCCAGTCGGGCCATTGCGCCTTGCGTCCGACCTTGACGGTGCCTGACCAGCCGAAGCCATCGCGCCCGACACCGACGCCGTAGCGCGTCGCACGATTGTTGCCTTCCACGTAATACAGATACTTGGTGTTGGTGTTGATGATGATCGTGCCGGGCCGTTCACGCGTTTCGAAACGCACTTTCTTGCGCCAGAATTCGGCCTTCGGCTTTTTCGAAGCCACTTCAACAACCGGCAGCACAGGCTGGCTTTCCGGCACCGCGGGGGCCCGGCTGGTCATCGGAGTGGCGTGGGCGGAAATGCTCACTGCGAGCGCCAGAATGACGGCGCCGATGGCAAGGAAAAGGCGATTCACAAACACGGACAAACTCCCAACAGCTTGATGGACCCTGGCCGAGGCTATCATTCCGGCGACGGGAAAAAAAGTGGCGGAAAAGGGGCGGGACGTGGTGGCATTGGCTTCTGCGCTGCGATGGCCCGGCTTCGCAAGGAGGATCAGGTCAGACAAGATTCGCCCGCCAAATCATGGGATTGGCGGGCGAGAAAGACGCTCAGATACGAATCCGAGGTTTAACTGACGATGACTTTGGCGCCGACCTTGGCCCGTTCATAGAGGTCGATCACATCTTCGTTACGCATGCGGATACAGCCCGATGAGACCGCTTGTCCGATGGTCCAGGGCTGGTTGGTGCCGTGAATCCGGTAAAGTGTCGATCCCAGATACATGGCGCGTGCACCGAGCGGATTGCCCGGGCCACCCTTCATGTGCTTGGGCAGAATGCGGCCCTCCTGGACGCGCACCCGTTCGATCATTTCCTTGGGCGGCGTCCAGCCCGGCCACTCGCGCTTCTGCGTGATGCGGTGCGTGCCCGCCCATTCGAAACCCGGTTTGCCGACACCGACGCCGTAGCGCCGGGCCTTGCCGTTGCCGAGCACCAGATACAGATGCCGGGCATTGGTATCGATGACGATCGTCCCGGCCTTTTCCGAGGTCGGGTAGTCGATCGTCTGCGGCAGGAACCTGGAATTGAGTTGTGCCGTTGCCGCCGGCTTTGGCTTGGGCGCACTGTAAGCGGCGCGTTGCACCGGCTGCACTTGCCGCTGGCGAACAACGGTGCGTTGCCGCGGCACGTGTACGGCGCGCTTCTGCACCCGCGGGGCGGTGCGGTAGACAACCCCGCCGCGCGGCGCCGCCGGACTGGAAAGCTGCATCACCCACGGGGCGGAGAGATCGGGGCTGAGAACCACCGGCGGACGTTGTCCGTAGCGCTCACCGGCGAAGGCGGAAACGGTCATCGCGGCCAACAGGCCGGCTGTGGCGAAAGATAAGGCGATACGCATGGTGTCGAACTCCAGACTTGTCGAACCGGACGGCATTGGCATCACAACCGCGGCCGTGTCGCTCTCAACCGTGGCGCAGCCGGCAAACCAAATGATGAATCCGGCTTGATAAAATGCCCGTCACCGACGAAAGCTTTCGGTAGAGTTACCGCGCGCTTGAGAAGTGAGGTTACCGCCGCGTAAATCCGGGCGGAATCGCCGTTAACCAGCGCCGCGCAGCTAAAAACAACGCATGAGGGAGCCGGTATGGCGCAGACAGAGGGCATAATCATTGGCGAAGACGACACTCCGCGCTGTGCCTGGCCGGGTGCGCTGCCCGACTATATCGCCTATCACGACAGCGAGTGGGGGCGTCCCGTGGGCGATGATGCGCGCCTGTTTGAAAAGATCTGCCTCGAGGGGTTCCAGGCCGGTCTGTCCTGGCTGACGATTTTGCGCAAGCGCGAGAATTTTCGCGCCGCCTTTGCCGGTTTTGACTTCCGTCAGGTGGCGAGCTTTGGCGAGGCGGACATTGCCCGTCTGTTGGCCGACAAGGGCATCGTGCGTCATCGCGGCAAGATCGTCTCCACCATCAACAACGCCGCGCGCGCCAAAGAACTGGCCGCGGAACACGGCTCGCTCGCCGCCTATTTCTGGAGTTTCGAGCCGCCGGTCCGCGAGCGTCCCGACATCGTCGACTATCAGACGCTGACGGCCAATCCGACGACGGCCGCTTCGACGCGCCTGTCCAAGGATCTCAAGAGGCGCGGCTGGACCTTTGTCGGGCCGACAACGGTCTATGCTTTCATGCAGGCGATGGGACTGGTCAATGACCATATTCAGGGCTGCGCACATCGAGATCTTGTCGAGGCGGAACGCCAGGCTTTCGCCCGCCCGGCCGCAGCCCGGACCTGACCCGGGCACGGCGAGGCGCCGCACTGTCGCAATCTGTATGTTACATTATGTTACCGGAAAGCTGGGAGAGGCGCGGAACTTGGCCTACGCCTGGGCCGTTACACCCCCACTGATTATTAAAACACGTTATTCACCCGTTTTTGAAGGAGAAGCCAATGCTGAAATTCTTCACTTCGAGTTGCGCCGCAGCAGCGATAACGCTGTCCATGATGGCGCCGGTCGCCGCCGGGCCGGTCATGCCGCAAAAGCCGATAACAGCTGAGAGCTCCAATGCTCAAATGAACGGCGTGACAGAGGTGCGTCACCGCCGCAGCTTTCATCGCCACGGCAAGCGGGGCTGGTATCGCGGTCATCGCGGCTATCGCCAGCGCCACGCCGGTTACCGCTATCACAACGGTTTCTGGTTCCCGCCGGCTGCTTTTGCGCTGGGCGCCATCATAGGCTCGCAGACCTATTCGGGCGGCGTGCGTCCCGGCTACCGCAACCCGAGCCATGTGTCCTGGTGCTATGACCGCTACCGGTCGTATCGCCGTTCGGACAACACCTTCCAGCCTTATCATGGGCCGCGCCGTCAGTGCCGCTCGCCTTACTATTGATGGGCTGAACGCATAGCCACATGCTGCCGGCCCCCGCTCCGTCCGCCCGGGCGACTTGCGGGGGCCGGTAGGGTCGTTTAGGAGATGCGACGGAATTCACCCGTCACGCTCAGGCCCGTCCATGTCCGCAAAAAAGAAGAAACCGCAAAAGCTGAAGCCTCGGCTGGCCCGCGGGTTTCCCGACCGTTCGCCAGGCGACATCCGCGCCACCGACAGGATGATGGCGCAGATTAGGCAGGTCTACGAACGCTACGGCTATCAGCCGATCGAGACTCCCTTCGTCGAATACACCGATGCCCTCGGCAAGTTCCTGCCCGATTCCGATCGTCCCAACGAAGGCGTGTTTTCCTTTCAGGACGACGACGAGCAATGGCTGTCGCTGCGCTACGACCTGACCGCGCCGCTGGCCCGCCACATTGCCGAGAATTTCAACGATATCCAGTTGCCCTACCGCACCTATCGGGCAGGGTGGGTGTTCCGCAACGAAAAGCCGGGACCGGGCCGTTTCCGCCAGTTCATGCAGTTTGATGCCGACATCGCGGGAGCGCCCGGCGTCGCCGCCGATGCGGAAATGTGCATGATGATGGCCGACACCATGGAAGCGCTCGGCATTCAGCGCGGTCAGTATGTGATCCGTGTCAACAACCGCAAGGTGCTGGACGGTGTGCTCGAGGCCATCGGCCTGAGCGGTGATGACAATGCCGCAAAGCGGCTGACGGTGCTGCGTGCCATCGACAAGCTCGACAAGTTCGGCGTCGACGGTGTGCGATTGCTGCTCGGCGAGGGCCGTTGGGATGGTGGCCGCGAAGGGGAGGGTGATTTCACGCCCGGCGCGGGGCTGGCACCGCAAAACATCGACCAGGTGATCGGATTTTTGGCAGACAATCAAGGCTCCGATTCCGATGCGACCCTGGCAGCCATCCAGAAGCGGTTTGCCGACAACCGCAATGCCGGCGAGGGCGCCAGTGAACTCGCGACGATCTCGGCAATTGTGCGTGCCTCCGGCTATGGTCCCGACCGCATCAAGATCGATCCCTCTGTCGTTCGCGGTCTCGAATATTACACCGGCCCGGTTTACGAGGCCGAGCTGTTGTTCGATGTGACCAACGAGAAGGGGCAGAAAGTGCAGTTCGGCTCGGTCGGCGGCGGCGGTCGCTACGATGGGCTTGTCTCGCGCTTCATGGGCCAGCCGGTGCCGGCGACCGGTTTTTCCATCGGCGTATCGCGTCTGATGACCGCCTTGAAAAATCTTGGCAAACTGTCGTCCCAGGATCACTTCGGACCGGTGCTGGTCACCGTCATGGATCGTGACCGCATGCAAGACTATGCCCGCCTGGCGCAAAAACTGCGCGGCGCTCTCAACCCGGTCGATGAGGATGGCCGTGTCATGGGGGCCGGCATCCCGGTCGAACTGTTCCAGGGCAATCCGAAGGACTTTGCCAAGCAATTGCGCTATGCCGACCGGCGCGGCGCCCCCGTCGCCGTCATCCAGGGCGGCAACGAAAAGGAAGCCGGCAAGCTGATCGTCAAGGATCTGATCGAAGGCAAGAAGATCGCCGAGACCATCACCGACAATGCCGAATGGCGGGAAGCCAAGGCCGGCGAACAGCTCGTGGACGAAGCGGATCTGATCACCACGGTGCGCTCGGTCCTTGCCCGTCACGGCCTGCTTGGACGCGGAGGCTAGTCGCACGATGCCGCAGCAATTAAGTGCCGCGCTGGCGCCCGGTCTTGGCGCCGCAAGCTGGCCGGATTTTGCCGACACCATGCTCGCCCGCATGGCCGCGCTGGAAGCGTCGCTGATCGATATCGCGGTGATCCAGCCCGCAGAGCCGTTTCTCGACATGGCCGGCGAAGATCTGCGCCGGCGCATCTTCCTCACCGAGAATGAGCAGGGGGACAGCCTCTGCCTGCGACCCGAATTCACCATTCCCGTATGCCGCAGCCACATTGAACAGGCCTTCAGCACGCCGCGTCGTTATGCCTATTTCGGTCAGGTCTTCCGCCAGAGACGTCAGGGCGACAGCGCCTTCTACCAGGGCGGTATCGAGGATCTCGGCCATGCCGACAGGCCGGCGGCAGACGCGCGCGCCATTGCCGAAGCCCTCGACCTGCTCGCCGCGGTCGTGCCGGCGGAGCAGCTGACGGTCACGCTCGGCGACCAGGCGATCTTCGAATCGGTTGTCGCCGGCCTCGGCGTGCCCGCCGGCTGGCAGGCCCGGCTGGTGCATGCCTTTGGCGATGCCGACGCGCTTGAGCAGACGATGGCTCGCCTCGCTTCGCCGCCGCAGACGGGCCTAAGCGATAAAACCGCGGCGGCTCTGGTTGATCGCGGCGACCAGGCGGCGCTGGCGCGTCACATCGCCGCCGTGATGACCGACCAGGGCCTGTCACTGTCGGCTGGTCGCACGCCCGACGAGATCGCCGCCCGGCTGCTCGCCAAGCGGCTGCTCGAGCGCACCCGTCTGTCCGCCCCGGCGCTGGCTGCATTGAAGAGATTTCTGGCGCTCGAGACTCCGTTGTCCCAAGCCACCGCAAGACTGCAGGCGTTTGCCGACGAGGTCGGGCTCGATATCACCTCGGCGCTCGAGCCTTTTTCCGCCCGCTGTGACCGGCTCGCCGGGAAGGGCATCGACCTCGACGGGATGACCTGGCGGGCCGCCTTCGGACGGCCGCTTGATTACTACACCGGTCTTGTCTTCGAAGTCTCTTCGCGGCTGGAGGGCGCGGTGCTGGCCGGTGGCGGTCGCTATGACCGGATGATGACCCTGCTTGGTGCCGCGCAGCCGATCCCGGCCGTCGGATTTGCGCTCTGGATCGATCGCATCGCAGCTGCCAGGAGCGGATCATGACGCTGACCATTGCGCTGCCCTCGAAGGGGCGCATGAAGGAAGAGGCGATGGCGGTGATGGCCGCTGCGGGTCTGCCGGTGCGCCTGAACGGTGACGACCGGTCCTATCGCGGCCGCATTGAAGGGCGCGACGACCTTGCCATCGCCTTCCTGTCGGCCTCCGAAATCGCCCGTGAGATCGGCACCGGCGGTATTGATCTCGGCGTCACCGGCGAGGATCTGGTGCGCGAAGGCCTCGAAAACGCCGATCAGCGCGTCGCCTTCGAGGCGCGGCTGGGCTTTGGCCATGCCGATGTCGTCGTCGCTGTTCCCGACATCTGGCTCGATGTCACCACCATGGCCGATCTCGGTGACGTCGCCGCCGAGTTCCGCGCCCGGCATGGCCGCCGCCTTGCTGTTGCAACCAAATATCATCGGCTGACGCGCGGTTTCCTCTCGACGCGTCACGGCATTCAGCTCTATCGCATTGTCGAAAGTCTCGGGGCGACGGAAGGAGCACCGGCGACCGGCGCTGCCGACATCATCATCGACATCACCAGCACCGGCTCGACGCTGAGGGCCAATCATCTGCGCATCCTTGAGGATGGCATCATTCTGCGGTCGCAGGCGTGCCTGGTCCGCGCTCGCAAACCGGCGCACGATACGGATGCAGACCTTGCCGCGCTGCTGGCGCAATTGCGCGACGCGGCGGATCGCAACGGGCGCGCCTAGCTCAGTCGGCGCCAGGTACGCAGTCGGGCTACTGTACGGTCGAGCAGGCGAGGTGCTTGGGACCGATACGCGGAAAGATGAAGAGACCGCTGATGCTTCCTGTCCCCGGTTTCACGTCATGCGTGGATTCCCCGAGGCACATCATCGGCCAGCTCTCCCGGCCGCTGCGAACAATCTTGGTCGAAAAGCAGAAGGAGGAGGGGGTCAGCGCTGCCTTTTCGAACAGCGACAGGACGCGACAGCGATCCTCATTGGGATAATTGCGCACCAGCGACAGCAGGCCGCACATTCCCTCCGGGGCCAGGCCGTGCTGTTGCCTTGCAAATGGTCCGATATCAAACAGCCCGGTGCTGAAATCAGCGCTCCAGCTCTCGGCATGGCAGAACCGGGCCATTGTTTGCTGATCGCATTCAGCGGGGACTTCAAACGATGAAGTCCAGTTCTCCTGAATGTCCGTCTTTGCAATCTTGAACAAAAACCCGCTCCAAATTCGATCGTCGCGTTTATGAAATTTGCGGCATCGGCGCTTAAGGCCCCAAGCTTGTATCAGGTCATACCGGTCGATCCGGCCCATCCGTCATTTGCTGATGCCACGATGTTGCAAGCTGCGGAGTGAGTCCTGTCCTACCAAATCAGTGCAACGATAAGACCGCACCCACCCTTTACGTTTGGTTAAGGCTAATAAAATTTGAGCGACAAACAGCCGACGCACGGGTTCCATGCGGCTCTCTTCGTACTCGATGGCAAATTAATCGGTATTATGTATAACAGAAATACAACCGTTGCGAGCGTTTTTTTGTCTCGTGCGGCGCGGCTCGGGGAGGGGTGGTCGGGGCTGGCATCAGCGGCAGCACGGTGACGGCAATCATCTGCATCAGATGAAAAAAGGGCGACCCGTTGGGCCGCCCTTCATATCGTCCGATGGGGACAGGCTTACATCATGCCGCCCATGCCGCCCATGCCGCCCATGTCGGGCATGCCGCCGCCGCCCGGAGCATCCTTCTTCGGCAATTCGGCGATCATGGCTTCGGTGGTGATCAGCAGACCGGCAACGGAAGCGGCATCCTGCAATGCAGTGCGCACAACCTTGACCGGATCGACGATACCCATCGTGATCATGTTGCCATATTCGCCGGTCTGGGCGTTGTAGCCGAAGCTGTCGTCGGAGTTCTCGAGGATCTTGCCGACGATGATCGAAGCTTCGTCACCAGCATTCGTGGCGATCTGGCGGGCCGGGGCTTCCAGCGCACGCCGCACGATGTTGATGCCAGCGTCCTGATCGGCATTCTCGCCCTTGACCGTGATGGCTCTGGAAGCGCGCAGCAGCGCGGTGCCGCCGCCCGAGACGATGCCTTCCTGAACGGCAGCGCGGGTCGCATTCAGCGCGTCGTCGACGCGATCCTTGCGTTCCTTGACTTCCACTTCGGTGGCGCCGCCGACGCGGATCACGGCAACACCGCCGGCCAGCTTGGCAAGACGTTCCTGCAGCTTTTCACGGTCGTAGTCCGAGGAGGTCTCCTCGATCTGCGCCTTGATCTGCGAGATGCGGCCTTCGATTTCGGCCTTCTTGCCGGCACCGTCGACGATCGTCGTCGTTTCCTTGGTGATGGCAATCTTCTTGGCGGTGCCGAGCATGTCGAGGGTGACATTTTCGAGCTTGATGCCGATGTCCTCGGAAATCACCTGACCACCGGTCAGGATGGCGATGTCCTCGAGCATGGCCTTGCGGCGATCACCGAAGCCCGGAGCCTTCACGGCGGCAATCTTCAGGCCGCCACGCAGCTTGTTGACCACCAGCGTTGCGAGCGCTTCGCCTTCGACATCTTCCGCGATGATCAGAAGCGGCTTCGACGACTGAACGACCGATTCGAGCACCGGCAGCATCGCCTGCAGATTGGAAAGCTTCTTCTCGTGCAGGAGGATGTAGCAGTCTTCCAGCTCGGCGATCATCTTGTCGGGATTGGTGACAAAATACGGCGACAGGTAGCCGCGATCGAACTGCATGCCTTCAACGACTTCCAGCTCGGTTTCGGCAGTCTTGGCTTCCTCGACGGTGATGACACCCTCGTTGCCGACCTTCTGCATCGCCTCGGCAATATCCTTGCCGATCTGCTTTTCGCCATTCGCTGAAATCGTGCCGACCTGAGCGACCTCGTCGGAGGTTTCGATCTTCTTGGCCTTTTTCCGCAGGTTTTCGAGAACCTCGGTGACGGCAAGATCGACGCCGCGCTTCAGGTCCATCGGGTTCATGCCGGCGGCAACCGCCTTGGCGCCTTCCTTGACAATCGACTGGGCCAGGACAGTTGCAGTGGTCGTGCCGTCGCCGGCCGTGTCGTTGGTCTTCGAAGCGACTTCGCGGACCATCTGGGCGCCCATGTTCTCGAACTTGTCTTCGAGTTCGATTTCCTTGGCGACCGTCACGCCGTCCTTGGTGATGCGCGGTGCACCGAACGATTTGTCAATGACGACATTGCGGCCTTTCGGGCCAAGGGTCACCTTGACCGCATCAGCGAGAATATCGACACCTTTCAGCATCTTCTCACGCGCGGTGCGACCGAATTTTACTTCTTTAGCAGCCATGTTTTAAAACTCCCGGGCCCGCGGGCCCTCATGATCTGGTTGATAGGTGCGAATGAGATCAGCCGACGATGCCCATGATGTCGGATTCCTTCATGATCAGGAGATCCTCGCCATTGAGCTTGACTTCGGTGCCGGACCATTTGCCGAACAGGACGCGGTCGCCCTGCTTGACGTCGAGTTCGACAACCTTGCCGTTCTCGTCGCGGGCGCCCGAACCGACGGCGACGACTTCGCCTTCCTGCGGCTTTTCCTTGGCGGTGTCGGGGATGATGATGCCACCGGCGGTTTTTTCTTCAGATTCGACGCGGCGTACGACCACGCGGTCGTGCAGCGGACGGAAGTTGAGTGCCATTGTCTTTTCCCTTGATCGAATGACATGTAAGGGCCAGAGACCCCGAATTCAGCTGTTAGCACTCACCCATGGAGAGTGCTAACGAAGGCGGAGATAAGAGGTGCGGGGCGGACTGTCAAGAACGCGCTGAGAGAATTAGACGTTGTTCGCAGCGGCGCGGAAGGTTATGTCGCCGAGGCTGTCGGCGCCGCGCGCCGGGCAGGATCCGAGGGCAACCCACAGGAAAGACCAGGCATGCCGCGCAAAATTGACCGACTGGACGAGATCGCTTCCGCCTTCGACGTGCTTCTTTGCGACGTCTGGGGCGTTGTCCATAACGGTATCAATCCCTTTCCTCAAGCCATCGAGGCGCTTGTCGCCGCGCGCCGCGCCGGCAAGACCGTGGTGATGATCACCAATTCCCCCCGCCCCGCCGAGGGAGTCATCGGTCAGTTCGCCGCAATCGGCGTCGACGCTGAGGCCTGGGACGACATCGTCACCTCCGGCGATGTGACGCGAAGCCTGGTGGAGAACGCGCCGCGCAAGCTGTTTTATATCGGCCCGGAGCGCGACCGCGCCCTTGTCGATGGGCTTGATGTCGAATTGGTCGATGAGGATCAGGCCGAAGCCGTGCTGTGCACCGGTCCGTTCCATGACGAGACCGAGACGCCGGACGACTACGCCGCCATGCTCTCCCGCTTCAAGGCGCGCGACCTGCCCTTCTACTGCGCCAACCCCGATCAGGTCGTCGAGCGCGGGGAGCGCATCATCTATTGTGCCGGCGCCCTCGGTTCGGCCTATGAGGCGATCGGTGGCGTCACCCGCATCGCCGGCAAGCCGCACCGCCCCATTTACGATGAAGCCATACGCCGGGTCGAAGCTCTGCGCGGCGAGACGGCGAAAGCGCGCATGCTGGCTGTCGGCGACGGCATGGGGACCGACATCCGCGGCGCTGTCGATGCCGGCCTCGACGCCCTGTTCATCGCCCGCGGCATTCATGCCGCGGACTACTACCAGGGCAACCGGGTCGATGAAGACCGCCTGGCCACCTTCTTCGAGCATCATCGATCTGCCCTGCCGACCTACTGGTCGGAGGGGTTGTCCTGGGGCAAATGAGGGCAAAGGTGGCGCGGCGCTTCACAGATTTTACCAGGATCCCGGCAAATCTTTCAGCTGGCGTTGTGGCGATCGGCAATTTCGATGGCGTGCATCGCGGCCACCAGGCTGTGCTGGCGCAGGCCCTCGAGACCGCCGAGCAGGCCGGCACGAAAGCCAGCGTCCTG
The DNA here is from genome assembly GCF_019334345.1 of Neohoeflea coraliihabitans. Taxonomy (GTDB): domain Bacteria; phylum Pseudomonadota; class Alphaproteobacteria; order Rhizobiales; family Rhizobiaceae; genus Pseudohoeflea; species Pseudohoeflea coraliihabitans. The sequence goes on along the minus strand of NZ_JAHWQX010000002.1, from coordinate 291,483 downwards.
ACCTTCGAGCCGCATCCGCGCACTCTGTTTCGCCCCGAGCAGCCGGTGTTCCGTCTGACGCCGGCCCCCATGCGCGCGCGCATTCTCGGGCTGATGGGTTTCGCGGCGGTCTACGAGCAAGCCTTCGACAAAAACTTTGCGGCGCTCGACGCCGAGACCTTCATCGAAACCGTGCTGCGGCGCGATCTCGATGCCGTGCATGTCGTCACCGGATTCAATTTCCACTTCGGCAAGAACCGCCAGGGCGATGCGGCCTTCCTCGCTGACGCCGGCCGGCGCCACGGTTTCGGGGTCACCCGCGTCGGTGCTTTCGAAGGCGAAGCCGGCAAGACAATATCTTCAAGCCGGATCCGCGAATTGCTCTCCGGCGGCGATGTCGTCGCGGCTGCCGGCCTTCTCGGCTATCGTTTTTCCCTGCAAGCCGAGGTGATGCATGGCCAGAAGCTTGGCCGCACCCTTGGATATCCGACCGCGAATATGGCACTGCCGCCGCAAACCACGCTGCAGCCCGGCATCTACGCCGTGCGCCTGCGACGGGCGGACGGCACGCTGTTTGACGGTGTCGCCAGTTTTGGTCGCCGCCCGACAGTCGCCGATGCCGATGCGCCCCTGTTGCTTGAGACTTTTGTCTTCGATGCCGCTCCCGACCTGTACGGCGAGACATGCACCGTATCGTTCTTCGGCTATCTGCGCGGTGAAGAGAAATTCGACGATCTTGAAGCGCTGAAGTCCCAGATGAAGACCGATGAGGCGGAAGCCCGCGCTCTGCTTGCCGGCGTGACGCCCATCTCGCCGCTCGACCGCCAGCTCACCTTCTGAGCCATTGCGCCGCGCCGGACACGTCATTGCCACGCTTCTAGTCCCAGGGCCGGCTCCAGAGGGAGTAGAGAAAGGTCGCCGACCAGGTGATGACCATGAAACCGCCCAGCGCTTGCGCGAACACCACCAGACGCAACGGGCCTTCCACCTTGATATCCGTCATCCCCAATGTCGCGAAGGTCACGCCCGAGAAAACGATATGATCAACCAGCGACCCGGTCCATTCGCCGCTGAAGCCGCCGGCTGCCGAAAAGTTCAAAAGCAGCCCGTAGAGCCCGGCAAACAGCCCGATTTCGACGAGGTGCAGCAGCAACAAGCCCTGAAAGGCAAACAGAACGGCAATGTGCGGGGCATTGCGCGCCAGCGGCGTTGATTTGCGCAACAACAGAATGCCGGAATGATGAATGACGCCGAGAATGGCGACGGCCGCGACAGCGATGAACAACAGCACCCAGGTCATGCATATGAACGCCCCGGGGTGCGCTCGGTTCCCCGCCAATACCACCTTTGCGTGTCTGGCGATGCCGTCTGGTGTATTCACGCGCGATGGCTTGCCAAATCCTTGCGTTGTGGCCGCTTTGCACACCGCGCGAAACGCTGTATGAACCGCGCCCATGTGGACCACTGATCCCTTGCAACGCCATGTCGCGCCTGCCGCCAACGCTGGTCGGGCGGATACGATGCGAATTATCAACCCGGTCTCCCGTTCGGCGTGAGCCGGGCAGGGGGCCGGGCTTTCGGCAATGCCGCCATCCTTCAGATTGTGACGGCGCCCTTAGCGTGGCGCCACGGCTCGACCCGGGCTGAATGCCTGAAAGACAGGACCTGATGAGCGAACAGAGCGAAAAGATCGATTACTCGAAGACCCTTTTTCTGCCGCAGACCGACTTCCCGATGCGCGGCGGCCTGCCGAAAAAGGAACCGGAACTGGTGGCCCGCTGGCAGCAGATGGACCTTTACAAGAAGCTTCGGGCCTCGGCCGCCGGCCGGCCGAAATACGTCCTGCATGACGGTCCGCCCTATGCCAACGGCAACATCCATATCGGCCACGCGCTGAACAAGATCCTCAAGGATGTCATCACCCGCTCGTTCCAGATGCGCGGCTATGATTCCAACTATGTGCCCGGTTGGGATTGCCACGGCCTGCCGATCGAATGGAAGATCGAGGAAGCCTACCGCGCCAAGGGCAAGAACAAGGACGATGTGCCGATCAACGAATTCCGCAAGGAATGCCGCGATTTCGCCGCTCACTGGATCGGCGTGCAATCCGAGGAGTTCAAGCGGCTCGGTATCGAGGGCGATTTCGACAATCCCTACACCACGATGAACTTCCATGCCGAAGCGCGCATCGCTGGCGAACTGTTGAAGATCGCCCGCTCCGGCCAGCTTTATCGCGGCTCCAAGCCGGTGATGTGGTCGGTGGTCGAACGCACGGCCCTCGCCGAGGCGGAGGTCGAATACCACGACTATGAAAGCGACACGATCTGGGTGAAATTTCCAATCGCTTCAGGCGGCATGGTCTCCGAGAAGGCCGGCGACAATGCCCTGGCGGCAACCGGAGTGATGACCGGCTCCGATCTGGCCGGGGCATCGATCGTCATCTGGACCACCACGCCCTGGACCATCCCCGGCAACCGGGCAATCTCCTATTCCTCGAGGATTGCCTATGGCCTCTACGAGGTGACCGCCGCCGAGAATGACTTCGGCCCGCAGCCCGGCGAGAAGCTGATCTTCGCCGATGCACTTGCGGAAGAGAGTTTTGCCAAGGCCAAACTGGAATTTACCCGACTGCACGATGTCGGCGCCGAGGATCTGCAAAACCTCACCTGCGACCATCCGCTCAAGGGCTTCGGCGGCGGCTATGACTTCCGCGTGCCGCTGATCGAGGGCGATCATGTCACCGACGATGCCGGCACCGGTTTCGTCCACACGGCGCCCGGTCACGGCCGCGAGGACTTCGATGCCTGGATGGACCATGCGCGCGACCTGGAAAGCCGCGGCATCTCGGCGCAGATCCCGTTCACCGTCGACGACGCCGGCTTTTTCACCCGCGACGCGCCCGGCTTCGGTCCGGACCGCGATGGCGGTGCGGCCCGCGTCATCGACGACAAGGGCAAAAAGGGCGACGCCAACAAGGCGGTCATCGCCGAGTTGATTGCGGCGGACAAGCTGTTTGCCCGCGGCCGCCTGAAGCACACCTATCCGCATTCCTGGCGCTCGAAAAAGCCGGTCATCTTCCGCAACACGCCGCAATGGTTTGTCTATATGGACAAGGATCTCGGCGACGGCTCGACCCTGCGGTCGCGTGCGCTCAAGGCCATCGACTCGACCCGTTTCGTCCCCGGCGCCGGCCAGCATCGCCTGCGCACGATGATCGAAACGCGGCCCGACTGGGTGCTTTCGCGCCAGCGCGCCTGGGGCGTGCCGATCTGTGTCTTTGTCGACGAGGACGGCGCTGTGCTGGTCGACGATGCGGTCAATGCCCGCATTCTCGAAGCCTTTGAGACGGAAGGTGCCGACGCCTGGTTCGCCGATGGCGCGCGTGAGCGCTTTCTCGGTGAGCGCGCCGGCGAAAACTGGAAGCAGGTGCGCGACATTCTCGACGTCTGGTTCGATTCCGGGTCGACCCACACTTTTACCCTTGAGGATCGCGATGACCTGAAGTGGCCCGCCGACGTCTATCTCGAAGGCTCGGATCAGCATCGCGGCTGGTTCCATTCGTCGCTGCTTGAAAGCTGCGCCACGCGTGGCCGGGCGCCCTATGACGCCGTCATCACCCATGGCTTCACCATGGATGAAAAGGGCGAGAAAATGTCCAAATCCAAGGGCAACACGGTCGTTCCCCAGGACGTCATGGCCAAATCCGGGGCCGATATCCTTCGCTTGTGGGTCATGACCACCGATTATTGGGAGGACCAGCGTCTCGGCCAGACCATCATCCAGACCAACATCGACAGCTACCGCAAGCTCAGGAACACCATCCGCTGGATGCTCGGCACCCTCGCGCATGATCAGGGCGAAACGGTTCCCCATGCCGACATGCCGGAACTCGAACGGCTGATGCTGTCGCGCCTGGCCGAACTCGATCGCGTCGTGCGCAAGGGCTACGATGATTTCGATTTCAAGCGCATCACCCGCAGCCTGATCGATTTCGCCAATATCGAACTGTCCGCCTTTTACTTCGATATCCGCAAGGATGCCCTGTATTGCGATCCACCCTCGAGCCTGCGCCGGCGCGCAGCCCTGCAGGTCATCCGCACGACTTTTGACTGCCTGGTCAAATGGCTGGCGCCAATGCTGCCCTTCACCATGGAGGAAGCCTGGCTGTCGCGCCATCCGCACGCCGAATCGCTGCATCTCGAGCAGTTCGACGACCTGCCGGAAACCTGGATCGATGCGCAGCTGACCGCCAAGTGGAAAAAGGTGCGCACCGTTCGCCGCGTCGTCACCGGCGCTCTGGAGGTCGAACGCCGGGAAAAACGCATCGGCTCGTCGCTGGAGGCGGCACCGGTGGTGCATGTCACCGATCCGGACCTGCTCGCCGCCGTCAAAGACACGGATTTCGCGGAAGTCTGCATCACGTCGGGAATCACGCTCAGCGCCGATGCGGCGCCGGAAGGTGCGTTCAGCCTCGACGAGATCGCCACGGTCGCCGTGATCCCCGCCGAGGCCCGGGGCCGCAAATGCGCGCGCTCCTGGCGCATCACCGATGATGTCGGCACCGATCCGGCCTTCCCCGATGTCTCGGCGCGCGATGCCGCAGCCCTGCGCGAACTCGGCGTCACGCCTGTGGCAAGCTGACAGGATACGCTCCCGGGCGGCGCCGGGGAAAACCGGTGCCGCCCTGTCAGCACGGCACCCCTCCAATTGCACCGGAAACCGCAATCCGGTAGAAGGGTGCCCGAAAAAGGCCCGAATGTGCGCTATGACAGGCGACTTCCGGTATGGGTTCAGGACGGGATACAGCATATGCAGATCGACACAGGCCAACGCGCCGCCCTCAGGGCGGCCCTGCTTGTTGCCATGGCCATGTCAGTGACGGCGTGCCTCGGGCCGACATACGGTACCGACAAGACCGCCACCGAGCAGCTTGTCGAGGATGTCAGCAACATGGCGACGATCAAGCGTCCGAAGAATACCGGCGTCGCCTACACACCGCGGCCGGCGATCGTCCGTCCGCCGGAAACCGCCGTCTTGCCGGAGCCGCAGCGCAGCGTCTCGGAGGACAACCCGGCCTGGGTCGAGGCCCCCGAGGAAACCCGTGCGCGCCTGGTCGCCGAGGCCGATGCCAACCCGCAATCGCAGACCTACCGCTCGCCGCTGGCGCGCAAGTCGACGGTCTCATCGTCGGGCCCGCGCAAGGTCGGCGCCAGCATTCGTGCGCAGGAGGCCGGCCCGAGCTCGGTCGATCTGGTGCGCGCCAAGCAGGAAGAAGATCGCTTTCGCGAGAATCTGAAGGTCAACAAGGGCGCCTATACGGATCGCCGCCGCTTCCTCTCCGATCCGCCCGTCGATTATCGCCAGCCGGCTCAGACCGCCGCCGCCGGTGACGTCGGCAAGTCGGAGCGCGAGAAGGAACGCGAACGCATCGCTGCTGCAAAGAGGGAAAAAAGCGGCGGCTGGTTCAAGATCCCGCTGCCCTGGTAATACCCCGCCGGCCCGGTTGCGAAAACGCGCTCTGCACCGCCGGATCCCTGCACCACCGGATCAATGGCCTGTTGCGGGCAACTGCTCATGACGAGCGCCGCGCCTGAAAAAAGTCCTTCAGAAGCAGCGCCGCGTCGCGTTCCGCAAGACCGCTGTAGATCTCCGGCGCATGGTGGCAGGTCGGTTGCCGGAAAAACTGCGCGCCATGCGCCACCCCGCCGCCTTTCGGATCCTCCGCGCCGTAGTAGAGCCGCCTGATCCTGGCGAATGAAATGGCCGCCGCACACATTGTGCAGGGCTCGAGCGTCACGTACAGGTCGGCTCCGCCCAGGCGTTCGCTGCCAAGCCGGCTCGCGGCCTGGCGGATCACCAGTATCTCGGCATGCGCCGTGACATCGTTGTATTCGCGCGTGCGGTTGCCGTCACGGGCGATCACCGCGCCATCCTGCACCAGCACGGCGCCGACAGGAACCTCGCCGCGCTTTGCGGCCGCATGCGCCTCGCTGAGCGCCAAGTCCATGAAGCCGGATTTGCTCGACACGTGAGATGATTTCCCTTAACCGGTGCACTAGAGTTCTCGATAGCGCCAAAAGCAGGCAAATACAAAATGCGCGATCACGATCAGCCGCCGAAGGGCGGCAAGAAAACCCGGCCGAAAAAAGCCGCGCGCGCCGATGGGCCGTCGAGCGCCTTTAGTGCCCCTGGCGCCGCTGGTGCCCCTGGTGCCGATGACGCTGACGGCATCGGTACCGGGCGCATTTCCAAGTTCCTGGCGCGCGCCGGTGTCGCCTCGCGGCGCGATGCCGAGCGGATGATCCTGGAAGGCCGCGTCAAGGTGAACGGCAAGCTGCTCGACACACCTGCGGTTGTCGTCTCCGCTTCGGACCGCATCGAGGTCGATGGCGCGCCGGTTCAGGCCATCGAGCGCACGCGGCTCTGGATCTATCACAAGCCGACCGGACTGGTGACCACCAACCGCGATCCCGAGGGCCGCGCCACTGTGTTTGACAATCTGCCGGCCATCTTGCCGCGCGTCGTCTCCATCGGGCGTCTCGACATCAACACCGAGGGTCTGTTGCTGTTGACCAATGATGGCGGTCTGGCGCGCGCGCTCGAATTGCCGAGCACCGGCTGGTTGCGTCGCTACCGCGTCCGCGCGCATGGCGCCATCACCCAGGAACGGCTTGATGAACTCAAGGACGGCATCGCGGTCGAGGGCGTGCTGTACGGTGCGATCGAAGCGACGCTGGACCGCCAGCAGGGCCACAATGTCTGGCTGACCATGGGCCTGCGCGAAGGCAAGAACCGCGAGATCAAGAATGTTCTCGGCGCCCTCGGGCTCGACGTCAACCGCCTGATCCGCGTGTCCTTCGGTCCGTTCCAGCTTGGCGACCTGCCGGAGGGCGAAGCGGTCGAGATCAAGAGCAAGACCCTGCGCGACCAGCTTGGTCCCCGTCTGATCGAGGAGGCTGGGCTGAATTTCGATGCGCCCCTCATCGATCATGCCAAGGCTGCCGCGCAACCGGCGGCATCCGACGAGAAACGTCCGGCGAAGAAGGAAGAGCGCGAGTGGATCTCCGCATCCGAGCGCCGCGAAAAGGCCCGTGATCGCCTTGATACCCGCCCCGATGCCTTTGCCAAGCGCGATGGACGCAGGCCGGGTGGCCGTGATGACCGCAAGCCAGGTGGCCGTGATGACCGCAAGCCGGGCGGTCGTGATGACCGCGGTCCGAACCGGCGCGATGACAAGTTTGCTGGCGGACGCGACGACAAGCGCGAGGCTGCCGGCGGCGAACGCAAACGCGCTCCGGTCCGCCAGAACCGCTCCGCCAATGTCTGGATGGCGCCGGGAGCGCGCCCGGTCGGCGCCAAAAAGGCAGCTGCCCAGGAAGCGCGCAAGGAACGCGACAAGACCGAGCGCGGCCCTGCCGGGGAGGGCCCATCGCGCGGCCCGCGCGGCGATCGCACCAAGACCGCCATCAAGAGCGGCTCCAGGAGCCCCGCCAAGGCCGGGCCGCCCGGACAGGGAAAGGGTCCTGGCAAGGCTCAGGGCCAGGGATATGGCAAGGGGCCGGGCAAGGCTCAGGGCCAGGGATACGGCAAGTCCGGGCCGGCAGGCGGCGCAAAGAGCGGCCCGAAGGCAAGCACGAAGGCAGGCACGAAGGCAGGCGGACGGCCCGGCGATGCCGCGCGCGGCCCGCGCAGCGCACCGCGGGGGCGGGGAGGCCCGGGTGCGGATCGTCGGCGGTGAATTGCGCCGCCGCGTCCTCTTGACCCCCAAGGGACGCAGCATCCGGCCCACAAGTGACCGCACCCGCGAAAGCCTGTTCAACATTCTCGAACATGGCTACCCACAGGCGCTTGACGGCGCGCGCATGCTCGATCTGTTTGCGGGCACCGGTGCGGTCGGCTGCGAAGCCTTGTCGCGCGGTTGCGCCTTCGTGTTGTTCGTCGAGCGCGGCGCCGAGGGAGAAGGCCTGATCGGCGGCAACCTGGCGGCCCTGTCCCTCACCACCAAGGCCAGCATATTGCGCCGCGATGCTACGCGCCTCGGCGCGCGGCAACAGGCCGGCATCGACGCGCCATTTGACTTCGTTTTCGCCGATCCGCCCTATGGCAAGGGACTGGGCGAACGTGCTCTGGCCAGCTTGTCGGCCGGTGACTGGCTGGCGCCCGGCGCCCTCGTCATCCTTGAGGAACGCGCCAATGTGCAGCCCGGCCGCGATCCCGCCTTTGCACCTTTGGAGACACGCGACTTCGGTGATACACGCCTGTGGTTTTTCCGCTATGATGGAACCTGAATCGCGCCGCACGCGCTTGTTACGGCGAGGCGGCGAAAGGAACAGCGATGAACGCAGTCGACAAGCAGGATGCGGCCATCTCGGCGGCCGCCGCCGAAACAGTGACCGGAGAGAAATCACCCACGCCGCAGATCCCGGCCGCGCGGGATGGCAGTGATCCGACGGTTGCCGTCGCCTTCGGTGGCGGCGGTGCCCGCGGCCTTGCCCACATTCATGTCATCGAAGCCCTTGACGATCTCGGCCTCAAGCCGCGCGCCATCGCCGGCTCATCGATCGGGGCACTGATGGGCGCCGGCATGGCTGCCGGCATGAGCGGCAAGGAGATCCGCGAACATACACTTGCCACGCTCGGAAGCCCGACCACGGCCATCGCCCATTTCTGGAAGGCCCGGCCACAGACCATGCGTGCCGCGGTCGAGGGCGGCTGGCGGCTCGGCCAGTTCAACATCGAGCGAATCGTCGGCGCTTTTCTGCCCGAACAGGTGCCGGCCCGGTTCGAGGATCTGCAGATCCCCACCAAGATCATCATCACCGACTATTTCGACCACTGCGAATGTGTCTGCGAGACCGGCGATCTGAAAAACGCCATAGCCGCCTCGGCGGCGATCCCGGCGGTCTTCCGTCCGGTCGAGCGGGACGGCCGGATCTATGTTGACGGCGGCATCTACAATCCGGTGCCGTTCGATCATCTCGCCGGGCTGGCCGATATCGTGGTCGGCATCGATGTCGTTGGACTTCCCGCCGGCGGCCCCGGCGAAAAGCTGACGACCGTCGATCTGATGTTCGGCTCCAGCCAACTGATGATGCAATCGATCATCGAACTGCGTCGCAAGGCGGCCCCGCCGCACATATTCCTGCGTCCCGAGGTGCACCAGTTCCGGGTTCTCGATTTCCTCAAGGCGCGCGAGATCCTTGAAGCGTCGAAGGAAATCGGCGAGCAGTTAAAGCGGGACATCGACGCCGCCTTCGCCTTCCGGCGCAGTGCCGGCACGGATTGATACTGATCGGTCTTGTCAGTTGAGGCCCGTCGGACTGGCGGTCGCGTCCTCTTTCGTCTCCCGCTCCGTCACCGACGGGTCGTCATAGGCATCGGTTCGGTTTCGCCCCGATGCATCCTCGCGGTTGGCCGGGCGGATCAATGGTTCGGGAGTGAGCGGCTTGGTCAGAACCTTTTCGCTTCCGGCATGGAATCCATCGACGGCCTGCATCTCCAGCCGTTCCTCGTCGAGCCGGCGGATCAGATCCTCGACGTCGCGCGCCCGGTCCTCCGCAGCGCCGATCGCCTCCAGTGTCTTGCGGCCGAACTTCAAACCGGATTCGAGGGTCTCGCGCAGCTCATAGGACACGCCGCGATCGCGCAGCGAGAGCGTATGGGCGCGATCATAGGCCCGCACATACAGTTTCGTGTTGGGAAATTCGGCCTGGATCAGGTCCACCACCTGATCCGTCGCTTCCTTTTTCTGCGTGCAGACCGCCACCACCCGGGCCCGCGCGATGCCGGCGGCAATCAGCACTTCCTTGCGGGTGCCATCGCCGAAATAGATGCGAAAGCCGAACTTCGAGGCAGCGCGAATGCGATCGGCCGAATAGTCGATGATGGTCACGTCGGAGCCACCGGCGAGAAGCACCTGCGCGGCGATCTGGCCGAAACGCGAAAACCCGACCATCAACACGTCCGACCCGGCCCCCTCGAAGGTCTCGTCCATCTGTTCGCGCTCGGCCTTGCGCATCAGACGGCGCGAAACGGCGGCCACCACCGGCGTCAACGCCATGGTCAGCGTCACGATCGCTACCAGCAGCGAGGACATTTCAGAGGAAAAGATCCCCTGGCTGGCCGCCGCGGTGAAGATCACGAACCCGAATTCGCCGCCCTGCGGCAACAGTCCGGACACCCGCGCCGAATCGTTGTGCGGGCTGCCAAAGGCACGCGTCAGCCAGTACAGGACGATGGATTTTGACAGCATGATCGCCGGCACCGCCACCGCGATCAGCAGCCAGTTCTCACCGAGAACGCCGAGATCCAGCGACATGCCGACCGCCATGAAGAACAGGCCGAGCAAGATGCCGCGGAACGGTTCGATATCGGCGCGCAATTCGTGCCGGTAGCGGGATTCCGCCAGCAGAACCCCGGCCAGAAACGCGCCGAGCGCCATCGACAGTCCGGCCAGCTCCATCAGCGTCGCCGCCGCCAGAACGACGAACAGCGCCGCTGCGATCATCGCTTCGTGCGCGCCGGTATTGGCGATGATCTGGAACAGGGGGTTGAGCAGATAGCGCCCGACCAGCAGCAAGGCGGCGATCGCGCCGATGGCGATGCCGGTATCCGTCAGAACAGATCCGCCATCATCGCTGCTGAAGGGTGCGAGGATGGACACCAGGGCCAGCAGCGGCACGATGGCCAGATCCTGAAACAACAGGATCGAGAACGATTTCTGGCCGTACCCTGTGTTCAGATCGCCATATTCATCAAGCAATTGCAGGGCGAACGCCGTCGAAGACAGGGCCAGCCCCAACCCGATGATGATCGACGCGGCAAGGCCCTGGCGCGCCAGGAAATAGGCCATCAGGCCGAGCAGCAGGCCGGAGACCAGCACCTGCGAGGCGCCAAGCCCGAAAATGTCCATGCGCATCTGTTTGAGTTGTCGCGGTTTCAGCTCCAGCCCGATCAGGAACAGCAGCAGGACAACGCCGAGCTCGGCGAAGTGCAGGATCTCCTCGCCATCGAGGATAAGCCGCAGCACGGGCCCGATGACCACGCCGGCGGCCAGATAGCCGAGAATGGTCCCGAGCCCGATCCGCTTGAACAACGGGGCGGCAATAAGCGCGCCGCCCAACAGCAGCAAACCCTCGACATACAGTTCGCTGCTGCTTTCGACCATCGTGTACTCTCGCGACAAGTGCTGGCGGCCCACAGGGCGGGTTCCGGGGTTGATGCCGGGCCGTGCGAGCCATACATGATGACCGATCAATCCGCGAAATGGAATGGCAGTTTTGACCCCATCAGAAGCGCTTCTCGAAAAAGCTGGCAAACTCATCGACCGGGCGATTGCGGCGGGAGCCGATCAGGCCGATGCGGTGGTTGTCCGGCATCGTTCGACATCGGTCTCCGTACGCAACGGTCAGGTCGAGAATACAAATTCCGCCGAAGCCGATGACTTCAGCCTGCGGGTGTTCGTCGGCCAGCGGGTCGGCAGCGTCTCGGCGGGAGAGGGGGCCGACGAGGACGCTCTTGCCGCCCGGGCGGTCGCCATGGCGCGTGTGTCGCCCGAAGACCCCTATGCCGGGCTTGCCGACAAGGAATATCTGGCAACCGACTGGCCGGACCTGGACCTGTTTGACGCCACCGAGCCGGGAGCGGACGCCCTCACCGAGACAGCGCGGGAGATGGAGGAGGTGGCGCTCGGGGTCGAGGGCGTTTCCGCCTCCGTCGGCGCCGGTGCGTCCTCGGGCATGGCCGGACTGGTTCTCGCCACCTCGCACGGTTTCGCCGGGGCCTATCAACGCTCGGGCTTTTCCCGTTCCGTTGCCGTGATTGCCGGCGAGGGCACCCGCATGGAGCGCGATTACGATTTTGACAGTCGGGTCTTCTACGACGATCTCGATCCGGCTGCCCAGCTGGGCCGCATGGCGGGCGAACGAGCCGCCAGACGGGTCAATCCGCGCCGGTTGTCGACGGCCTCCGACATCACGGTGGTATTTGACCCGCGCGTTGCGCGCGGCCTGATCGGCCATCTGGTGGGTGCCATCAACGGCGCCGCAGTGGCGCGCAAGTCGACCTTCCTGCGCGATTCTCTCGGCAAATCGGTGGCCACGCCGGCATTGACTTTGCGCGACGACCCCAGGGTTCGCCGTGGCTCCGCCTCACGCCCCTTCGACGGCGAGGGCGTGGCGGCCGCACCGCTGACCATGATCGAGGACGGCATTCTCCAGCAATGGTATCTGGCATCGCCGACAGCTCGCGAACTGGGATTGACCACCAATGGCCGCGCCTCGCGCGGCGCCGGCGGTGCAACACCCTCGCCGACCAATGTGCGCATCGCGCCGGGCGAGGTCACGCCCGAAGAAATGATCCGCTCGGTTGGCACGGGTCTGTATGTCACCGAACTGATTGGCCAGGGGGTCAATCTACTGACCGGGGAATACAGCCGTGGCGCATCCGGTTTCTGGATTGAAGACGGCGAGATTGCCTATCCGGTCTCCGAGGTGACCATCGCTTCGAACTTGCGCCACATGTTCGCGCATATGATACTCGCCGATGACATCGATCCGAAATACGCCATTGCCGCACCGACCATCGCCGTTGAAGGCATGACCCTCGCGGGCGATTGACCCTGGTCTGCCGAATGTCTGACACTCACGAAAAGGGACTGCGGATCGCCTCATGACCAACTGGCACAAAGACGATCTGCCTCTTCTGCTTGATGTGGCGCGCCAGGCGGGCGCCATTGCGCATGGCTATTTCGGGCAGCAACTCAAGACCTGGTACAAGGGCCAGGAGCGCTCGCCGGTCAGCGAGGCGGATTACGCCGTCGACAAGCTCCTGCGTGACACCTTGCTCGGCGCCCGCCCCAATTACGGCTGGCTTTCCGAAGAAACGCTCGACGATCCGGCGCGCCTGTCCAACGAGACGATCTTCGTTGTCGATCCGATTGACGGCACGCGCGGTTTCATCGCCGGCAAACGCGACTGGTGCATTTCGGTCGCCATCGTTCATCAAGGTGTTCCCGTAGCCGGTGTCCTGGCGGTCCCGGCCCGGGATGAGATCTGGGCCGCCGCGCTCGGCCAGGGGGCAACGCGCAATGGCGTGGCACTCGAGGCGGCGCCTTCATCCCCGCCGGTGCCGCTGGTCGTGTCAATGCCCGATTCCCTCGCGCCCGAAGCCATTGCGCGGTTTGGCGATGACATCGAGCGCGCCCCGGGCGGACCTTCGCTGGCGCTGCGTATTGCGCGCGTGGCGTCCGGCGAACTGGATGCGGTGCTCGTCCGCCCCCGATCGAACGAATGGGATCTGGCCGCGGCCAATGTGCTTCTCGGCGAAACCGGCCGTTGCCTCGTCGATGAACACGGCACGCGCGTCACCTACAACGCCGCCGATCCCTCGCGCGGCATCCTTGTCGCCGCGGCGCCGGCCGAAACCGGACGTCTCTTGGCCTGTTTCTCGACGGGTGACCGCTCGGGGCCGGGGCATTGACCTTTTGGGCAAATTACCGCAAACCGCGCACAGGGACATCAGCATGAAATCGGAGAACACCCCCATGGCGGATGGCGAATCCAAGCAATTGCTGCATCTCGTTTTCGGAGGCGAACTCGAAAGCCTGCAGTCAACCGAGTTTCGCGATCTCAACGCACTCGACATCGTCGGCATCTTTCCAAGCTATGCCGCCGCCCATGCAGCCTGGAAAGCGAAAGCGCAGATGACGGTGGACAATGCGCATATGCGGTATTTCATCGTGCACATGCACCGTCTGATGGATCCCGACCAGGATGGTAAGCCCGGCGCCTGATCGCCATGGTGGGGATCATGAGCGACATGAAATCAGCAACGACGGTCGGTAGGGCGAAAACCCGGCGAAAAGGGGTTCTCCGCCGCCTGGGACGGACGATTCTCAGATCGAACAGTTTCCAGAGCACTGCCGCCTTGCTCGTTGAGCGCTGGTTCCGCTTCACCTGCGCCAGCAACCCTGAAATGCTCGGCAGTGACGATCTCAATGCCGTGGTCGGCGATCGCTGGCCTGTCATCATCGCATTGTGGCATGGCCAACAGCTTCTGGTGCCGTTCCTGGCTCCCCCCGAGCAGGACTTTGCCTGCCTCTTCTCGCGCAGTGCCGATGCCGAGATCAATGCGCGCATCGTGCAGCGCATGGGCTTCACCGTCGTGCGCGGATCAGGTGGCCGCCACCAGCGGTCGGCTTCGGCAGCGAAGAAGGGCGGAGTGAGCGCCACCCTGGCCCTCTGCAATGCTCTGAACGCCGGCTCCAGCGTTGTGATGATCGCCGACATTTCCAAGGGCGAACCGCGCCGCGCCGGCGAAGGCATTGTTCGCCTGGCCCGCCTGTCCGGGCGCCCGATCCTGCCCGTCGCGGTCGCAACCAGCCGGTACCATGTAATCGAGAAGAGCTGGGACAAGACCACGATCAATCTTCCCTTCGGCAAGCGCTGCGTCCGGATCGGTGCGCCGATCGAGGTGGCCGCCGACGGCGCGCAGCAGACGCTGGACGCGGCGCGTGAGGCGGTAACCGCATCGCTCAACCGTCTGACCGAAGAGGTGTACGCCGCCGTGGAGAAATCCTCTTGAGCAGCGGCTGGGCGCGCGCGGCGCTGTTTTCCTATCGATGGCTTGGGGCAGTCCTGTTTCCTCTGCTCTGGCCCTATCTCGCCGTCCGCACCGCGCGCGGCAAGGAAGAGGGCGGGCGCCGCCGCGAGCGCTATGGCCGAACCGCCGTCGCCCGTCCGGAGGGACCGCTGATCTGGTTCCATGCCGCCAGTGTCGGCGAGACCAGCGCCGTGGTCCCTTTGATCAAGGAAGTCCAGCGCCGTGGCATCCAGGTGGTACTGACCACCGGAACCGTGACATCGGCAGCGATCGCGCGAGAGCGGCTCGACGAGACGATCATCCACCAATATGTGCCGATCGACATCAAGACACCGGTCTCGCGATTTCTCGATCACTGGCGTCCGGACATGGCGATCATTGCTGAATCAGAGATCTGGCCGATGACCATTCTCGAGCTGGGCGCCCGCCATACGCCGCAGATCCTTGTCAATGGCCGGCTGTCGGATCGCTCCTATCAGCGCTGGCTGCGCAGCCCGCATCTCGCCGATGCCCTGTTCGAGAATCTGTCGCTGGTCGTTGCGCAATCCGAGGTCGATGCCAAACGCTTTGCCGATCTCGGCGCCCAGCAGGTGGCGGTGTCCGGCAATCTCAAGGTCGATACCCAGGCGCCCCCCTGCAACATCGAGGACCGCGATCGCTACCGACGGCAGATTGGCCGGCGTCCCGTTTGGGCGGCCATTTCCACCTTCGAAGGCGAAGATGAAATCGCCGTTGATGTCCACGCCGCGCTGGAGCCGCATCATGGCCAGCTGACCATCATCGTTCCGCGGCATCCTGAACGTGGGGACGCCATCGCGGCCATGCTAGCCGCACGCGGATTGACCGTCGCCCGCCGATCGCATGACGATGACATCACACCGGAAACCGATGTGTTTCTCGGCGACACGATCGGGGAAATGGGCCTGTATCTCAGCCTTGCATCGATCGCCTTCATCGGTAAGTCGCTGACCGGCGAAGGCGGTCAGAACCCGCTCGAACCCGCCATGATGGGCTGCGCCATCGTTTCCGGACCCAATGTGCAGAATTTTCGCGACATCTATGCGCGCCTGATCGAGAACGGCGGAGGACGCTTCGTCGCAGATACCACCGAATTGATCGAGGAAGTTCATTTTCTCCTTTCCGATCCCGCCGCTCACCCGCGGATGGCTGCCGGCGGCGAGAAGACCATCAGGCAGTTGCGCGGCGGATTGAAGTCGACCATTCGTGCGCTTGAACCCTATCTCAACCCCCTGACGGTCAAGGCGCGGCTGCAGACCCGCGGCCCGCATGATCGCGCCCACCGCGGGCGCAGCCAATGGTAACCGAGGCGCCGCCCTTCTGGTGGGAGCGGCCCGGCCTGAGGGCTGCGGCGCTGGTGCCTTTCGGCTTTGTCTATGGCCGCATCGCGCGCCGCATCATGGAGCGCCGGCAGCGGCATGCTGTTCCCGTCCCGGTGATCTGCGTCGGCAATCTGACCGTCGGCGGTTCCGGCAAGACGCCGACCGCCCTTGCGCTGGCCTCTGCCGTCGAGGCGCGGGGCCTGCGCCCGGGATTTCTCACACGCGGCTATGGCGGCGCGGTTCGCCACCCCACGCTGGTCGATCCGGAACGGCATCTGGCCCGGCTGGTTGGCGATGAATCCATGCTGCTGGCGCGCCGCGCCCCGACCGTGGTCGCGCCGGACCGGGCCGCGGGTGCCGAACTGCTGGTGCGCGAGGGCGTCGACGTGATCATCATGGATGACGGCTTCCAGAGCGCCCGCCTGATATTCGATCACGCCGTGCTCGTGGTGGATGCCCGGCGCGGGCTTGGCAACGGCCTGATCTTCCCTGCCGGTCCGGTCCGCGCACCGATCATCGATCAGATGCGCCTGGCCGATTCGCTGCTCGTCGTCGGCAAGGGCGAGGGGGCCGATCCGCTCATCCGTATTGCTGCCCGCGCCGCCAAGCCGGTTTACAGCGCCAGGCTGGTGCCATTGCAGGCGGAGCGCTTGCATGGCCGCCATTGGCTGGCCTTCGCCGCCATCGGTGATCCGCAGAAGTTTTTCGAGACCCTGCGGCAAGCCTCCGTCGATGCGGCCCGCACGCGCAGTTTCGGGGATCACCACCATTTCAGCAGCGAACAGGCGGCTGAATTGCTCGATGAAGCCGAAACTCTGAGCCTTGGCCTTGTCACCACGGCAAAGGATTTTGTCCGGCTGCGCGGCGGCCTCGGTCGTGTCGGCGAATTGGCAGAAAAAGTCGAGGTGCTGGAGATCGACCTGGAGTTTGATCAACCCGAGGCCGCAGCGGCGATCGTCAAGCAGGCGCTCAAGCGTTTTGAACGGCGCAGCCGGTCGGCCTGAATTGTCGGGTATATCGGACAACCTGAACCGACCGCTACGGGCAGGTGGTCATCACCCGCCGGCAGCGCGAGAAAAGCGGCGGTTACCTGAAACGCACTGCATTAGGCAGGCGTTGAACCTGCCTTCTTCTCGGCTTCGTAGGATGCATTGACATCGACATAGGCTTCCTGCCGCGCCACGCTCCAATATTTCAGTTCATCGACGGGAATACGCTCCTCGGTCACCGCGCAGACAACGAAATTGCCCGGCGAAAGAACTTGGATGTCTCCATCCAGATATCGGATCTGTGCCGGGTGCGAGCCGGGTCCTTCAAAACGGTTCATGCGAAGATCATCTGCTGGCCGCCGGCAGAACGCCGTCAGCGCTGTTGCTTGATGCGCCACGATCATCGGGCGCGCGATGTGATAAGGTCATTTTCCCACGCTCGGTTCGGAAAAACAAGGCCGCCGCACTCTAGCGGCGCGCGAAAAGCCGCTCGATGTCGGCAAGCTTCAAGGTCACATAGGTGGGGCGGCCATGATTGCACTGCCCCGACCCCGGGGTCGCCTCCATCTGCCGCAGCAGGGCATTCATTTCCTCCGCCTGAAGCCGCCGGCCGGAGCGTACCGAGCCGTGGCACGCCATCGTTGAGGCGACGGCTTCCAGACGCTCCTGCAGGCCGCTGCTGTCGCCCCATTCGGCCAATTCCTCCGCGAGATCGCGCAGCAATCCGGCAATATCGGTCTCGCCCAGCAGGGCCGGCGTCGCGCGCACGGCGATCGCCCCGGGCCCGAACCGTTCGAGCGCCAGACCGAGGGTTGCGAATGTGTCGGCCTGTTCTGCCAGCCGGTCGCAATCATCTTCCGGCAGGTCGACGATCTCCGGCAGCAACAGCATTTGCGAGGGCACCGGTCCGCTGTGCAGGGCTTGCTTGAGACGCTGAAACACCAGGCGCTCATGCGCGGCATGCTGATCGACGATCACCAGTCCGTCCTCGGTTTGGCTGACGATGTAGTTCTCGTGCACCTGCGCCCGCGCCGCGCCGAGCGGATGCGCGATTGTCGCACTTTGCACCTCATCCTGCGGCTCGCTGCGCGCCGAAGGAGCCACCTTATCCGAAAATTGCGGTTCGGCCTCGCTGGCCTGCGGTCGGTACGGCGAGGTTTCCGCGGTCCAAAGGCGCTGCGGCTCACGCAGACCGATCGGCGCCGCGCCGCTGCCGGAACTGTGGGTGGGCATCGGTCGAAAGGCCTGCTGCAGGCCCTTTGAGGCGAGTGTCGATGCCCGGTCGCCTTCCGCCTCCAGCGTCTGCCGCAGGGCGCCGACGATCAGCCCCCGCACCAGGCCGGCATCGCGGAAGCGCACATCGGCCTTGGCCGGATGCACATTGACATCGACCAGGACGGGATCGAGCTCGAGACGCAGCACCACCACCGGGAAACGCCCGCGCGGCAGCCGATCGGAATAGGCGGCTCTGACCGCCGAAAGGATCTGCCTGTCCTGAACCGGCCGGCCATTGACGAACACATACTGTCCCAGCGAGTTGGCGCGATTGAAGGTCGGAACACTGATATGCCCCCACAGGCGCACCCCCTCCCGCATGGCGTCGACAGCAATCGCATTGTCGGCAAACTCGCGTCCGAGCACCTGCCGGATCCGCTCGAGGGCATCGTCGGTGGCGGCAAACTCGCTGGTCATCCGGTCGCTGCCCGACAGCACCAGGCGCACGCCCGGAAAGGCGATCGCCATCCGCCGCACGACTTCGGTGATCGCGCCCGCCTCGGCACGCTCTCCCTTCAGGAACTTCAGACGCGCCGGTGTGGCGAAAAACAGATCCCGCACTTCGATCATCGTGCCGGGATTGGCCGAAGCGGGGCGCAGCGGTCGGTCCGCACCGCCGTCGAGCCCCACCTCGAACCCGCTGTCGGCGCCGGCCACCCGGCTTGTGATCGTCAGTTTGGACACCGAGCCGATCGACGGAAGCGCCTCGCCGCGAAAGCCGAGCGTGCGAATGGCGTTCAGCCCGCCAGCCATCTTGGACGTGCAATGCCGGCGAATGGCCAGTTGCAGGTCTTCGGGCGACATGCCATGCCCATCGTCCACGACGCGCACGAGCGCCTTGCCGCCCGCTGCCGTTGCGATCTCGATCCGCCGGGCGCCGGCGTCGATGGCGTTTTCGAGCAGTTCCTTGACGACACTGGCGGGCCGCTCGATCACCTCGCCGGCGGCAATCTGATTGATCAGTGTTTCGGGCAGCTGCTGGATGGTCATGCCTCATGTTCCCGGATTCGCGTCGCCGCGCAACGTGCGCGCCACGAAATACCGGCGAAAATGCGCAAGCTGGCTTGCATCGTCCCCGCCGGAAAGCGTTTCTGCCTCCACCTGCACCGATATCAAGGAACTCCGACTCATTCTCTCCCTGCCGTAGCAAGCGGCAAGACCGCGCAATTGCGCGTGTGGTTAAGTTTCGTTTAACACCCTTGCTCCATTGTCTGCATGGGGCATGAACGACGGGACATCAAATGATCGACCTGCGCCCCTGCAGGCGAAGATGGCCTGGCCGCATGATGCAGCACGGATGCGCAAACTTTTGAATGTTCAGCGTCAGGGGCCTCGTGTTGAACACACACGATATTTTTTCCGAAACGGATCATGTCTCGCTCTTGCAGGCGCTGGGTTGCGCTGTCGGGGCGGCCTTGTGCGTTTTCGACCGAAATGATGTCTTGCTGTATGCGTCCGCCGATATGCAGTGCTTCTATCCGATCCCCGACGCTGCGCTGGTGCCGGGCATTCGTCTGCGTGATTTTCTGGGAGCCGTCTATGACAGCGGCGTGCGCCCGGGGATGCAGAATTGCAGTGACAGCGAGATCTCGCGCCATGACTGGATAGCCGAACGCACCGCTCTGCACTGGCGCGAGCGCCACGAACAGGTGGAACAACTGGTCGATGGACGCTGGGTCAAACTGGGCAAGCGCCGGCTGCCAAGCGGTGTGGCGCTGAGCTACGTTGTCGATATCACCGAGCAAATGCAGCGCGAGCGTCATCTCAGCCACATGAGCGCGCGCAGCGAACTTGCCCAGCACATCCTCGACAAATTGCCCAACCCCATTCTCGTCAAGGATTCGCGGCTGCGCTACATTCTTGTCAACGAAGCTTTCTGCCGGCTGCTCGGGCTGGATTCCCATGCCATTATCGGCCGGACCGCCAGTGATCTTGTCGGGCCGGAGGCTGCCGCGCGCTTCGAAGCCAATGAGCGGGAACTGCTGGTGACCGGCACGCCCGTCGAATATCGCGAGGATATTCAGCAGGCGGATGGCAGCGTCTTGCAGTCGATGACGCGCAAGCAGAGAACCGGCAGTGCTTTCAGTTACTTCATCACGGTCTCGATCAATCCGATCGCCAGCCAGCCCGTAGCCGCGGCAGCGCCGGAGCAGCCCCAGCCAGCTGACTGTGCCTCCGGTGCGATGACCGGGCCGGACGGAGGCCAATCCGCGTCGGCATCAGCAATCGATGGACGCCGGGTTCTGGTCGTCGACGTCAATGCCGCGCGTGCCGCCGCCCGCGTCGATGACTTGCGGCGCAAGGGCAACGACGCCCTGCCGCTTCCCGATCTCGCCCGGTTACCCTCTTTTCTCGCCATGGCCAACCGCATGGCCATTACCATTGATCGTCTTGAACTGTCTCCGGACATTCAGGCTCAACTGGACGCGGGCATGGAAGCGCCGGTCAATGACGCATTGACTGCTCTGCGCGCCGCCGGGACCTTGATCGAGGAAATGCCGATTGTCGGCGTCGGTCGGATCCACCCGGACAGACCGGCGCTGGCGCAGTCGCAGCCGTCCGGGTCCTCTCACGGCGCAACTGCAGCGCCCGCAACCCGCGCGGCAAGTGCCGGGGTCCTGAGAGGCCGGCGGACTGACGCCGCAGACCAGCGCCCCCGGGTGCTGGTCGCCGAAGACAATGAAATCAACCAGGTCGTCTTCCAGCAGATCCTTGATGATATTGGTGTCGATTACCGTCTGGTCGGCAATGGCCGCGATGCCGTCGTGGCCTGGCGCGATCACAAGCCGGATCTCATCTTGATGGACGTCTCGATGCCGATAATGAGCGGCCACGACGCCACGCGTACCATTCGCGCCGCGGAAAATGCCGAGGGAAAAGCAGATTTTCATGTGCCGATACTCGCCATAACGGCGCATGCATTGGCTGGTGATTGTGCTGAGTGCTTCGCAGCCGGGATGGACGACTATCTCACCAAGCCGATCAGTCCGGAAAAGCTGCAACTGGCCATCGATACTTGGGCGGGTCGCCGGATACATCGTGACAGTCCCGCTTGAAACTGAAGCTGTTCAGTTTCGATGCGTATTAGTACTTCGTAGTAGGACTACGTTAGGAAATTGCGTGCACTTTGTGTGCACGAAACGCAGTTGGGGCAAGAGATTGTGAGCGAAGCCGAATTCGATTTCGGAGAAGCGGGGGGGCAGGACCTATTGGTCTCCGGAATGACCGATCCACTGACGGGCCTGGGCAACAAGCGGCGCCTGATGGACAAGATCCGCAAACTGGCCGCCGAACGGGCCGAAGATCCGGCGCCCTTCACGATCGGTATTGCCAATATCGACGGCTTCAAGCCGATCAACGACCTGTTCGGGCACGCTGCTGGTGATGAAATCCTCTGCCAGATCGCGCACCGGCTGCGCGCCTGTCTGCCTGATGGCGGCTTTGTCGCGCGCATCGACAGCGATGAATTCTGCTTCGTGCTGCCCTTGGTCTTCGAAAAGAAGGGCGCCGAGAAGATCGGCCGGATGTTCAAGGAAGTGCTTTCCGCGCCCTATGATCTGGGGGATCGCAACGTTCGTCTGTCAGCATCCTTCGGTTTTGCCATCTATCCATTTGCCGGCGAACAGTTCGCCGAACTGATGAAAAGTGCCGATACGGCGCTGTATCGATCCAAACGCCGCGGCCGCAGCCAGATAACCGTCTATTCCGAGGAGATCGCCGAGGAAATGCGCTTCGGCACGGAGGTCGAGCAGGCCCTGCGCCGCGCCATTATCGCCGACGAGATGGCTGTGCATTTCCAGCCGATCGTCTGCATCAGGGACGGCACGATCCGCGGCTTCGAAGCGCTGGCGCGCTGGACCGATCGCGAATTGGGCTTTGTCTCTCCGGGCGTCTTCATTCCGCTCGCCGAGGAGCGCGGCTTCATCGATTCCCTGACGGAAACCCTGTTGCGCAAGGCCGCACGGACGGCGAAGGACTGGCCGGCCAACGTGTTTTTGTCGTTCAACCTGTCCTCGGTACAGCTGACCGATCCGACGACAAGCTTGAACGTTCTGGCGATCCTGAATTCGGTGGGGCTGGACCCGCGCCGGCTCGAGCTTGAAATCACCGAAACGGCGGTGATGAGTGATCCCGAAACCGCCGCCAAGGTGATCAACGAATTGCGCGCCGTCGGCATCCGCATCGCGCTTGACGATTTCGGCACCGGCCAGTCGAGCCTGGGTCGCCTGCGTGATTTCGCCTTTGACAAGGTCAAGATCGACCGCTCGTTCATCAGCGAGATCACCGTGGATCGCTCCGCCGAGCATATCGTGCGGGCCGTCCTCGCCATGTGTGAGGGGTTGCACCTGATGCCGATCGCCGAAGGCATCGAGACGCCGGAACAGGCCGCCAAATTGCTCGAACTCGGCTGCGACGTCGGGCAGGGTTACCTGTTTGGCAAGGCAGCCGGCGCCGACAGATCCTTTGCGATGATCCGCGAAGAGCAGGACCGCCTGATCCGCGCGCGTGAACGCGCCAATGGCAGCGAATCCGCCGAAACACGGCGCCTGCAGACCAGGCGATAGGACCGCCATCCGGCGCTCTCGCTCACCGATCCGCGTCGATTGTCAGCCAGCATTCAAGCAAGCCACGTTGCATGGCGAGATCTTCGTCGATCAGCCGCACCTTGCTGCCGCAGGCCGAGAGCGCTGCCTCGTAAAGTTGCGCGGCATCACCGCTCGCCACCAGCGTCACCTGTTGCGCGCCGCCCTCGGCGGCCGCGATCTCGGCACCGATCAGCAAACCGGCCAGCCGGTGATCGTTGTCGACAGGAGTCCGTTTATAAAGCCGGGACGCCGCCGAGATCCCCTGGATCAGGTGGGTAAGACGTTCGGGGGCGAGAAAGCCGTCGCGAACACCCGTCAGAAACGCCGGCGCGCGGGCCGCCTCCGGCGCGGCGATGGCTTCGGGTTGCGTCGAGGCACCGGCGCCCTGCAGCCTCCTGTGGGAGGCAAGTCCATGCACCAGATCCTGCGTGGCATAGCTGCGAAATTGCATGAGGCTGGCGCCGGAAACCGTGGCCCAGGCGCAAGGCGATCCGGGCAGACAGTACAGCTCGCCGCCGCCTTCCAGCGCCGCACCGAGCAGGGCCGTCGCCTGCCCATCGAGAAGATCCGGCTCGTCGTCGCTGTGCCGGGCAACGCCGGGAAGAAGCAGGATTTGCCGGTCCCCCGCACGCACCTCAAGATGCGCCGCTGCAAGCGCGGCGAGCGTTAACGGAAGGTCCTGATAGCCGGCGTCAGGCAGATGCTGTGAACCGCCGGCCTCGCCGCAGATGATCGCCGGCAGATCCGCTGGCACGTGCATCTGCGCCAGTCGTAAATTCAGAGCATCCAGGTCATCCGGCGGATCGCTGACCATTTCAGCCAGGATGGTGCCATCCCGGCTCAGCACCCATATCCGCTGGCGCCAACGCTCCAGTGCGACAGCCGCGACGCTTGCTGCCGGACCCATCAAGGGCTCAGGAACCGGCGGCGCGGCGTGAAGACACCCGGCGCCGCCGCTACGCTTCGATTACGCGGTCGGAAAGGCATAATCGGCGAATTGTTCGCGCAGCGCGACCTTCTGAATTTTGCCGGTCGCGGTGTGCGGGATTTCCTCGACAAACACCACATCGTCAGGTGTCCACCACTTGGCAATCTTGCCATCGAGAAAGCCGAGCACATCCTCCTTGGTGGGCGTTGTGCCCTCCTTGCGCACAACGATCAGAAGCGGACGCTCGGACCATTTCGGGTGCGCGATACCAATCACCGCCGCCTCGGCGACGTCCGGATGCCCGACCGCCAGATTCTCGATGTCGATTGAGGAAATCCACTCCCCGCCCGACTTGATGACATCCTTCGATCGATCGGTGATCTGCATGTAGCCATAGCGATCCATATGCGCCACATCGCCAGTATCGAACCAGCCATCATCGTCAAACTGATCGGCGCCGCGCTCCTTGTAATAGGCGCGGGCGATCGTCGGCCCCCTCACTTTCAGACGACCGAAGGTCTTGCCATCCCATGGCATCTCCTCATTGTCGTCATCGGTGATCTTGATCTCCACCATGTAGGGCGCGTGTCCCTGTTTGCTTTGCACGGCAATCCGCGCATCGCCTTCAAGCTCGGCATATTCCGGCTTCAGCGAGCAGACGGTTCCGACCGGGCTCATTTCCGTCATGCCCCAGGCGTGCATCACATTGACGTCGTACTTCTCCTGGAATGTGCGGATCATCGCTGGCGGACATGCCGATCCGCCAATCACCACGTGACTGAGGTCGGGGAGACTGCCGCCATTTGCTTCCATATGCTGCAAGAGCATCAGCCACACCGTCGGGACGGCGGCCGTGATCGTCACCCGCTCGCTGGTCAGAAGTTCGTAGATCGATTTTCCGTCCATCGCGGGGCCGGGGAACACCATCGTCGCGCCGACCAGCGGCACCGCGAAGGCCGTCGACCAGCCATTGGCATGAAACAGCGGCACCACCGGCATCAGCCGGTCACTCGCCCTGACATTGAGCATGTCCGGCTGGACCGTGGTCAGGCCGTGCAGCACGTTCGAACGGTGCGAGTAGAGCACACCCTTGGGATCACCCGTCGTGCCGGACGTGTAGCACATGCCGGCGGCCGTGTTTTCATCGAACTTCAGCCATTCGAAGTCGTCGTCGGCCTCACCGAGATAGGTCTCGTAGGAGACGGCGCCCGGCAGACTGGTCTCCGGCATGTGGGCATCGTCGGTCAGGATGACCACTTTTTTCAAGGACGGCACCTTCGCCGCGATGGATTCCATCAACGGCACGAAGGTCAGATCAACGAAAAGCAGCCTGTCCTCGGCATCATTCATGATCCAGGCAATCTGCTCGGGAAACAGCCTGGGGTTGAGCGTATGATAGATGGCGCCGATCCCCATGATGCCGTACCAGCTCTCGAAGTGGCGCCATGTGTTCCAGGCCATCGTCGCGACGCGATCGCCCATCTGAACGCCATCCGCCTGCAGGCGTTTGGCGAGCTGCAGCGAACGGCGGCGCACCTCCCGATAGGTCGTGCGGTGAATCGGTCCTTCGACCGAGCGTGAAATGACTTCGCGATCCCCATGCGAACGGGCGGCGTGGTCGATGACCGTATGCGCGAGCAACGGCCAGTCCTGCATCAAACCAAGCATCTAGATTCCATCTGTTTTCGTGCGTTTCCCGGCGCGCATTCTAGTGATCGGCGGGGTTCGCACAACAGCTAATGCGCCGTAACGGAAGGCTTCAGTTGTGTGCTGGAACTCCAGAACAACATCGTCTTGATCGGCAAGAAAATGAGTCCTGTCTGCAACAACAAAAAAAGAATTCGACAAAAATGCAGTTCAACGTCGCCTTGTGGAAAAACTTATGCTAAAAAATGAATGCGGCGGAAGAAAACCAACAAAAAGAATGGGCTCTCCATGAGAATCGTCGTGCTTATCGGAACATCGTATGGATGATCGGTCGATCGAAGCGTGCTTGCCGGCACGGCTGATCAAGCAAATCGAGCTGTCCGCCTCGCAGTTCGATGTGTTTCGCTCCCTTCGCGAAATCACCGATCACTACAACTACCGGTATTTTTCCGTGAACTCCTTGCCGCGTGATGGCAGGCTGCGTTTGTCGGATTCGGTGATCATCACCTCAGCGCCGTCTGATCTGGTTATGCGTCATGACGAATATGACCGGGTTTCGAAGAATCCTGTCCTTGCCAAGGCGCAAAAAAGCGGTGCCCCCGTGCAATGGGTTTTCGGAACCTCGGCCGCTGGTGAGGAGGATCCCGATCTCGCCAAGATTCGCGAGGTGCTTGGCGAGTACGACATTTCGAGCTGGCTGGCGATTCCCGTCTTTACCCCCGGGCAGGGCGCCGCGATCATCTCCTTCCTGGGCGACCGTGGGCCCGTCGGCACTCCGAAACTCGCTGAATTGTGCTTGCTGGCGTCGATGGTTCAGGATCGTCTCGCCCAGGTTTCGGCACCCGAGAAGTCGATCGCCTCGCCCCTGACCGAACGCGAGCTGGAATGCCTGGTCTGGACAGCCGCTGGCAAGACCAGCGTCGAGATCGCCAAGATACTCAGCCTGTCGGAACACACGGTCAATCACTATCTCAACAATGCCACCCGCAAGAGCGGGACGGTCAACCGCACCCAGACGGTGGCGTTTGCCCTGCGCAACGGCTGGATCGATTAATCGCATTCAGGACGCAATTGCATCAGGTCGCCGCGCGAGCGCGGCGACGTTCTAGCGGGATCCCGCCGGCGTCTCCACGCCCGCTCCGGTGGCCAGCTGCCGCAAGGCCTCTCCATAGCGCTGCACATCATCGAGTTTGCCGGCCAGAGGCTGCCAGTCGTCGTCCCTGACGATCGCGGCCCATAGGGATTCCACCTCGTCGATCAACAGGGTCGGCGGCACTGCCCCCAGCGCTTCCAATCCAGGCTCGCTGGCGCCCGCGGCGCGGTCACACCGGCGCAGGGCGGCCAGCGCCTCCTGCCACCGCGGCGTATCATACCCGGCGGCCTGCGGACTGGCGGCAATCCGCCCGGCGCCGCCGCCGCCGGCCAGGTCATGCAACGTCTGGGCGAAGGCAAGCCGGCTTTCGGTCATCGCACCGAACACCTGGCTGGCCAGGCGGTAGCCATCCTCCGCCGTTTTGGCGCGTAAGCCGAGCCGCCACAGGAACCGTTCGCCCAAGGCCGCTTCAAATCGCGCCGGATAGGTCTCGAGCACCGCTTGCAGCGCCTCGATGTCGCACAATGGCACCAGGCATTCCGCCAGCCGCGCCAGATTCCACAACAAGGTGTCGGGCTGCCGGCCAAAGGCGTAAAGGCCCTGGTGATCGAAATAGGCGGCCGTGAACTGCGGATCGAGCACCGGCAGAAAGCGCCATGGTCCGTAATCGAAGCTTTCGCCGGTGATCGTGATGTTGTCGGTGTTCAGGACCCCATGCACGAAGCCGGCCATGAACCACTCGGCCCCGAGCCGGGCAACAGCCCCGGTGACGGCATCGAGAAACCCGTCGACGCCGCCCGCGGCGGGCCAGTACTCGGCTATGCAGTAATCGACCAGCCGCTGCATTTCCTCATGCTTGTCCTGGTACAAAAGCCGCTGGAAGGTGCCGATGCGCACATTGCTGTGGTTGAGCCGCACCAGAACGCTGGAGCGGGTGGGGGAGGGTTCATCGCCGCGCTGCAACGCCTCGCCGGTTTCGACCAGGCTGAGTGTGCGCGACGTGGTCACGCCAAGCGCCTCCAGCATCTCGGTGGCAAGAATTTCGCGCACGCCGCCCTTCAGCGTCAGCCGGCCATCGCCGCCGCGCGACCAGGGTGTGCGCCCCGATCCCTTGGTGCCAAGATCCATCAGCCGGCCCTGATCATCGCGCATCTGCGCGAACAGAAAACCGCGCCCGTCGCCCAGATCCGGATTATAGACCCGGAACTGATGGCCGTGATAGCGCAGCGCCAAAGGCTCCGGCAGATTGTCGGGCAGGGGCTCAAAGCGTGCGAAATGCTGTACCCACGCTGCGTCATCAAGTCCGTCAAGCCCGATCTGGGCTGCCGCGTCATCATTGCGGAACCGCAGCCGCGCCTGCGGGAAATCGGCCGCTTTGACCACATCGTAAAAGGCATTGCCCAGCCGCGTATGGCGAACGTCCGGACGGTAGGTGGCGCATCGGTCGTCGCGCGCCCCGCGCCGCACGGTGGTCACCGCCGATGCACTGTTTGCCCCGTCCGCGGCGGCATCTTGCGCGTTTGGTATCCCATCACTTCGGGGGGATTGATCAGACAAATTGGCCTCTCTTTTACCCCGCCATATGGGGCAGGGGTGGTGGGTGTAAAGGCGGCCCGATCGCCTTCAGCGATGGGGGGTAGAAGCTATCCCTGTATCAGGCACAAAAAATATCTCTTGCCTATTGCATCGCGTAGGGAAGTTTCCCATATCCAGTTCAACGCCGGGGGCACTCTCCCTCCTCCCCCAAAGGTCCCCCGGCAGACGCCGCCTTTGAGCGATGCGGGCTTCTCCCTCCAGGCTCGCTTCACTGGCTCGGGCGACGAACTGAAGCACCCGCTCCGGCTTGTCCGGGCGGGTGTTTTCATTTCTGCAAACCACCTTTCGGTCCCGACGGCAGAAATCGCAATCGCTCGGCCGCGGCGGCCTCGGTGATGAAGTCAGCGACCGTCCGCAGCCGCGCAAGCTCGCGCGCCGCCTCATGATAGACCATGTAATAGCTGCGTTCGATGCGGTAGTCGGGCAACACCCGCTCGAGCTCCGGATGATCGGGCGCGATGAAGTCATGCAATACGGCAATGCCGGCGCCCGAGCGCACGGCCTCGACCTGTCCTATGGCGCTGGAGATTTCGAAATGCGCCGACCAGTTGCGCAGGATCTCGCGTGTGAAATGCAGGCTGGGCGAGAAGATCAGATCTTCCACATAGCTGATCAGCCGGTGCGCGCGCAGATCGTCGGCGCTCTTCGGACGGCCCATTTCCTCCAGATAGGACTTTGAGGCATACAGCGACAGCGAATAGTCCAGGAGCTTTCGTGACACCAGTCGCCCCATTGCCGGCTGTTCCACGGTGATGGCGATGTCGGCTTCCCGTTGCGGCAGAGAGAAGGACCGCGGCACCGGCACCAGTTGCAGTTTGAGGTCCGGATGTCGCGCCGTCAGGGCTCCCAGACGCTTGGCAAGAAAGGAAACGCCGAATCCGTCCGGCGCGCCGATGCGCACGGTGCCGGCTATCGTGCTGTCGGTGCGCCCCAGGCTGCCCTGCGCCGCCAGCATCTCCGCTTCCATCCGCTCCGCATGCGCCAGCAGCGCCTCGCCGGCCTCGGTCAGCACGCATCCATTGGTGCGGCGGATCAGCAACTGACTGTCAAGCGCGCTCTCGAGCGCCGAAATCCGCCGCGCCGTGGTGGCATGGTTCAGTTTCAGGCGCCGCGACGCCGCCAGAATCTGCCCGGCGCGCGCCACGGCCAGAAACACGCGGATGTCATCCCAGTCGAAAGCCATGTTCCCTCATAGACATGACCGGCAGAAACACAAGCATGCTTGCCTCCGGCCAGGCAACCGCCTATTCCCGCGGGGGTCTTGCAATCGGATCAGCCGATGTCCCAGCCGCCAGCCTCAGCATCCCGCCCGCGCTCCGATCCCGGCACCGAAGTTTCGTATCCGGGGCGCTGGATTGCACTTTACGTGATGCTCGCCGCCAATTTCATGAATCTGATCGATGTCACGATCGTCAATGTCGCCCTGCCCAGCCTGCAGCGGGATCTTGGCGCCTCCGACACGGCCATCGAATGGGTGGCGGCCGCCTATATCCTGTTTTACGCCGTCGGGCTGCTTCCCTTCGGACGGCTTGGCGACATGCTGGGTCGTCGCACGATGTTTCTGGCGGGTGTAAGCTGCTTCACCATCGCTTCCGCCGTCTGTGGTCTGGCGCCGTCGATCGGATGGCTCGTCGTGGCGCGTATTTTTCAGGGTATTTCAGCCGCCATGATGACGCCGCAGACCCTGGCCATCGCCCAGATCATCTTTGCACCGCGCGAGCGCGGCTCGGCCCTGTCGATGTTCGGCCTGACCGCCGGCATGGCGACGGTGACGGGACCGCTGCTCGGCGGCGTTCTGATCGGCCTGAACATTTTCGATCTGACGTGGCGGCCGGTCTTTCTCGTCAACATCCCCGTCGGGCTTGTTACACTGGGACTGGCCTTGAGATACCTGCCCAAGGGGCGCGGGCGCCGCGATGTGGGGATCGACGGCATCGGCATCATGCTCGCCATGCTGACCGTCGTTCTCATCGTCTTTCCGCTCGTCGAGGGGCGCAATTTCGGCTGGCCGCTGTGGATCTTCGCCATGCTGGCAGCCAGCCTGCCCTCGGCATACGCCTTTGCCCGCTGGCAGATCGCCAGTGCCGGTGCCGGGCGGCCGCAACTGATGCCCGCCAGCGTGCTGCGCAATCCGCAATTCATGACCGGTGCCGTCATGACGACGCTGCTGTTCTCATCGATCCCGGGACTGTTTCTTGTGCTCGCAATCTTTCTGCAGGTTGGATTCGGTCTGACGCCGCTGCAGTCGGGCCTGACCACGATTCCCTTCTCGGTCGGCGTTCTACTGGCTTCGCTGCTGGCCAATCGCCTCGCCAGCCGCTGGCCGCGCCGCCGCGTCATCATCGGTGGGACACTGCAGGTGATCGGCATGATCTATCTGCGCTATGTCATCGGTGCCATCGACGGCGGACTGAACACCATCACGCTGTTGCCGCCGCTGCTCATCGGCGGCCTTGGCCTCGGCACGACGATCCCGGCGCTGTTCCAGACCGTGCTGGCCAATGTCGAGGGAAAGGATGCCGGGTCGGCCTCGGGCAGCCTGCAGGCGTTTCAGCAGGCCGGGGCTGCACTCGGCGTTGCCGTGATGGGGCAGATCTTCTTTGCGCATTTCGCCGGCCAGGCCAGCGCCGCGCCGCCGGCCCTCTTCATCGAGGCGCTGCGCGCCGCGCTGGTTTACTCCATCGCCGTGTTCGCAGTCGTTGTCGCCGGCGGAGTGCGCTACCGCTACCAGGCGATCCGCTGAGCCTAGGCGCGGTGCTGTCCCGCATCGGCCAGCTCCCGGCGCAAACGGGCTTCTTCTTCGACTGTCGGCCGTGAGAATCGCGCCAGTGCCAGATAGGCGACCGGCGTGACGAACAGCGTCGCCAGCGTCGCAAGGCCCAGCCCGCCGACAATCACCCAGCCGAGTGCGGTACGCGCTTCGGCCCCGGCGCCGAAGGCAAGGACCAACGGCAAAGCGCCGAGAACGGTCGACACCATCGTCATCATCACCGGCCGCAGCCGGATCAGTGAGGCCTGCTCGATGGCCTGGCGCACGCCCAGTCCCTCATTGCGCAGCTGATTGGCAAATTCGACGATCAGGATGCCGTTTTTCGCCATTACCCCGACAAGCAGCACCAGGCCGATCTGGCTGTAGACATTCAGCGTGCCGCCGGTCAGCAGAATTGCAAAGATCGCGCAGGCCAGTCCGAGGGGCACGGTCGCCATGATGATCAGCGCCGAGACGAAACTTTCAAATTGCGCCGCCAGCACCAGAAGCACGACGACGATGGCAATCGCGAAGGTCGCCAGCATGTCGCGCGATGACTGGTCGAGGGTCGCCGCCTCGGCCAGCGGTATCACCCGGGCGCCCGGCGGCAGCAGGGACTCCGCCATCTGTTCGACTTCAGCAAAGGCATCGCCAAGCGCCAGCCCGTCGGACAGCGCCGTGGTGATCGACACCGCGCGCAACTGCTCCTCGCGGTTCAGGGACGGCGAAACGGCCTTTTCGGTCAGTGTCGCAATTGTCGACATCGGCACCATGCGGCCATCGCCGGTTTTCAGAAACAGGCTCTCGAGATCGGTTGGATCGTTGATCGGCGAGGTGGTCGAGATCAGTTTCACCGGGAAGGAGCGGTCATTGATGAAGACCTGCGTGACTTCGCTGCCGTCAAGCAGCGCCTGCATGGCTTCCGCCAGCCCGTTGATGTCGATGCCGAGATCATTGGCCCGCTCGCGGTCGATCTGCACGGCCAGTTGCGGCTGTGTTGTCTCATAGGACAGCCGCACCTGCTCGAAGCGCGGATCGTCTTCCAGGACAGTCACCATCTCTGCCGCCGCCGCACCCAGCGACTGGTAGTTGTTGCCGACAAAGGCGAACTGCAACCCCTGGCCGGCACCGCGGATGCCAAGGCTGTTGGGCTGGAAGGCAAAGGCGCGAATGCCGGGAATGCCGGCCGCAATGCGGTTGATCTCACCGGCAATCTCCGCCTGCGAGCGCTCGCGGTCCTCCCACGGCGCCAGGGTCAGCACGATGAAGCCGCTATTGCTGCTCCCGCGCCCGGCCATCGAGAACATGTTCGTCACCTCACCGCCAGCCCTGAGCGGCTCGAGACGGCGTTCCAGTTCTCGCATCTGCGCCGAGGTGAAATCGAGACTCACCCCCTGCGGCGCGGAAATGCGCATCAGTGCGATGGCCCGGTCCTCACGCGGCGTCAGCTCCTGCGCCACGCTCGACAGCAGGGCCAGGGCGGCACCGCAGACAAGCACGGCAATCAGCGCCACCACCAGCGGCAGGTCCAGTGCCAGTCGCAACAGGCGCGTATAGAGCGCGCTCAGCCGGTTGCCGAAACGCGCCAGCGGCCCGGTGCGAGACTGACGCTCGGGCGCCGCGGTCTTCATTGCGGCGGGGTCGGTCCCTGCCGGCGCCGACGAGACCGGCGGTCGTTTCGGCTTGATCAGCCGCGAGGCCAGCATCGGGCACAGCGTCAGGGCAACCACGCTCGACAACAAGACGGCAAAGGCGAGCACGAAGCCGAACTCCTGGAACAGGCTGCCCGCCTGTCCGGGCAGGAACGACAGCGGCACGAACACGGCTGCCAGCGTCGCCGTGGTGGCGATCACCGCGAAGAAGACCTCGCCGGTGCCGACCACCGCCGCGGCGCGGATTCCGAGCCCCTCATCGCGTTTGCGCACGATGTTTTCCAAAACGACGATGGCATCATCGACCACCATTCCGGTGGCCAGGACCAGCGCCAGCAATGTCAGGATGTTGATGGAAAAGCCCATCAGGAAGATCGCCGCGAAAGTGCCGACCAGCGCCACCGGCAGCGTGACCGCCGGAATCAGGGTGGCGCGCCAGTCGAGCAGAAAGACGAAGATGACGAGGATGACCACCCCGGTGGCAATTCCCAGCGAGAACACCACTTCTTCGATGGCGCCGCTGATGAATGTCGCATCGTCACTCGTCACGCGGATATCGACCGTCTCGGGCAGGATGCCGCGCAGGTCGCTCACCGCCGCTTCGATGCCCTGCGAAATCTCCAGTGTGTTTGACTTGGCCTGCCGGATGATTCCCATCCCGATGCCGGTACGGCCATTCGCCCGCAAGGTTGAATCGCCGGGATCACCGCCAAGCGTTACCGCCGCCACATCGCCAAGGCGAACCCTGTCGTTGATGTACAGGCTCTCGAAATCCTCCGGCGTCGACACATCCGCCGTGGCCCGCACGACGATATCCTGCGTCGCCGCCGTCAATGTCCCGGCCGGCACGTCGAAGGATACATTGTCGAGCGTTGACTTGATGTTGCCGACGGTCAGTCCGAGCGCCGCCAGGCGGATGGGATCGATATCGACGCGAAATATCTTGTCGCGGTCGCCATATACCTGCACGTCGGCGACCCCGGGCACGGAGGCCAGCCGGTCGACCACCTCGTCCTCGACGAGTACGGTCATGTCCTGCACCGAGAGTTCGTTGGAGGTGACGGCCAGACGCATCACCGGATCCGCATTGGCATCCGCCTTGACGATGCGTGGCTCGTCGGCCCCGTCGGGCATGTTGCGCTGTACCTGGCCCAGCGCATCGCGGATATCCGCGGCGGCGTCGGACAGATCGGTGTTGTCGGACAGTTCGACCGTCACGCGGCTGCGGCCGAATGACGACGAGGAGGAAATATTGGTGACGCCCGACACGCGCGCCACGGCGCCCTCGACGATGGCGGTCACCTCCCGGTCGATGGTTTCCGGGGCGGCGCCGGTATAGGTCGTTGTGATCGACACGATCGGTTGGTCGACATCCGGCAACTCGCGGATTTCCCCGCCGAGGATACCGGCGAGACCGGCCACCACGATCAGCAGGCTGACAACGATCGCCAGCACGGGGCGCCTTACGAAGAGGCCGCCCGAACCCGGCTTTGCCTTGGCCGTCTCCGCCGCGGGAGGAACAGTCTCCGACATCATCCGGCCCTCCGTCGTCCGCCGTTCTGTTCGCCATCGCGCCCATCCGCGGAACCATCAGCGGAAGGCTGACGCTGGCCGGCACCGGGGGAAACCTGCGCCCCGTCCTGTGACAATTCCCGCACCGGGCCGTTGGCGCGCACGCTTTGCACACCCTCGGTGACCACGACCTCGCCCGGAGCAAGCGCGGCCTCGACCAGCACCGCTTCGGCGTTGCGCTGAATGATGCTGACCGCGACCTTTTCCGCAATGCCGTCTTTGACCCGCCAGACATAGGCACCATCCGCGCCCCACTGGATGGCGAGGGGATCAACCGCCGGATAGGTCTCGCCGGCAAAGCGCATGCGCACCTGGAACGACATCCCGGCCCGCAACCGGTCCTCGTCATTGGCAATTTCGGCACGCACGCGCAGCGTGCGGCTGGCCTCGTCGAGGCGGTTGTCGAGGGCACTGACGGTTCCGTCAAACACCTCGCCCGGACGGGCAATCGACTGCGCTTCGACTGGCGCACCGATGGCGATGGACGCGACAAGCCGCTCCGGCACATAGAAGTCGACAATGATCCGGTCCCGGTCATCGATCGTCGAAATCACCGTCTGGTTGGTGACGAAATCGCCCCGGCTGACATTCAGGATGCCGATCGTGCCGTCGATCGGCGCGTGGATCGTCCGGCGCGCCAGATCGAGTTCAGCCTGGCGCAGCACCAGCCGGGCATTCTGCGCCTCGCTGCGTGCATTTCCCGCCTCCACCGAACTGATGGTCTTCTGGCGCAGCAGGTTTTCGGTCCGCTCGAGTTTTTCCTCTGCGGTGGTCAGCGCCAGCTGCGCCTGGTCACGGGCAATTTCTTCTTCGGTGGAGTCAAGACGCACCAGGACATCCCCGGCCGCAACGCGGCTGCCCGAGCTCACCTCGATGGCGGCAATCTGCCCGGCCACCTGTGGCTGCACCGAGACGGTGCGCGCCGGCGCACCGGTGCCGATCGCCGAAAACCGGTCGTTGATCGTGGCTTCCGTGACTGGTGCCGTGACCACCAGCGCCGCGCCGCCGCCGCGGCGCCGTCCCGGTCCCGCGCCCGCCCTTGCATCGCCTTCGCTTGCTTCCGGAGCTGCAGCGAGCATTGCCGGCACCGGCACGCCGGCCTTGCCGAGAAGGCTCGCAGCCTGCGGATCGAGCATGATCCAGCCAAGGACCGCGACGAGGAGAACGGCGATGCTCGCCAGAAGCTGTTTCAACAAGGACATAAATGATCCTGGCGGATATCCGCTCGATGAAGACGATGCCGGCCGGCGCCGGCGATGTCAGGCTGATTTTTCTTCCCGTATTGTGCAGCGCAAAGGGCAGGATTCACAAATTAATTATTTGCAATGTGCAGCCAGTTGCCAGCGCGGCAGGCCCTGTTGCGACTTACACCATTGTTAACCTCCTTGATGTTCAATGCGGCAGGGAACGGGCATTTCCGCCCGATGCATGAAGCGGATTCCGATGGCGGCCGTGCCAACAGCGCCGTCTGCAACACACGAACGGTACCGGGGTACATCATGAGTTTTTATCAGAATTCGACCAAGGGCGACGGACTGGAAATCATTTCGTTTCATCTTGGCGATCAGGTATTCAGCGTCAATATCATGTCGGTGCGCGAGATCCGCGGCTGGGCGCCGGTGACGCCGCTGGCGCATTCGCCGAACCACGTGCTCGGCGTCATCAACCTGCGTGGTACCGTCATTCCGGTGATCGACATGGCCATCCGCCTTGGCCTGCCGCCCATCGAGCCCACGGAACGCTCGGCGATCATCGTCGCCGATACGCACGGTCAGCTTGTCGGGCTGCTTGTCGAATATGTTTCCGACATGATCACCGTCGATCCGGCACAGATGCAAACGGTTCCGGAGGTCGGCGCCAGCGCTGTGCAGACCATGACCTCGGCGATTATCTCCCAGGAGGATGCGATGATCTCGCATCTCGATCTCGGTGCGGTCCTCGAGGAGATCGGTCAGATCGCCGCCTGAATTCGCAGCAACATCTCGTTCATTCAAGCCGGCGCGGTCCCCGTGCCGGCTTTTTCCGTCGCCCTCAGGACGAAGCGCCCGATGCCGCTGACTCCATTGCGCTCATGCGTTCGACAAGCGGCGTCGGCACCAGCTCGGTAAATTCGATATTCAGTGTATAGTTGCCCTGCCGCCGAATGCTGCCTGAAAACGACATGTCGATCCACGGCACGCGCATGATGATGGTTTCGCCAAGCCGCGGAAAGCTGCGCTCGGCGAGCCGTGCCGCCGAAAGGTCATCATCGCGCCAGGGGAATGCATCATCGGCGACCATGCACCCGCCTTCCGAAAGATTGACCAGTCGCGCCGCCACCACATGTTTCTGGCGCCGGTCCTGGCTGACCAGGAACAGCAGCACCGGGCAGATGGCGTCGCGGCGAAAAAACTGCCGCCGCTCGAGTCCATCACCGAGTTGGGTCAGCGCATGCCGCCGCAACGGCGCCATACTCTCGCGATAAACTTTTTGCCCACCCCGATTGGCCATGCTCTATGGACAAGCGCAAACTCTTAAAAAACCGTTCACTTGTGTTCCGCGGCAAGGGCAAATGTCGGTGGACACCCGCCGCTTCGCCGTTGCATCCTGATTCCGGCGATCGCACTCTGCGAACAGACCCGTCCGGGCGGTCCGATATCGGGCCCCTGCGCGTGAACCTCAACCGGAAGCCTCCATGGCCATTCTTGCAAGCATTTATCACCGCACCCATTATCAATACGACCGGCCCGTCAATCTCGGTCCGCAGATCATTCGTCTGCGCCCGGCGCCGCACAGTCGAACGCGCGTGATTTCCCATTCCTTGAAGGTGTTCCCCGACACGCACTTCGTCAATCACCAGCAAGACCCCTATGGCAACTGGCAGTCGCGCTTCGTATTTCCCGACCCGGTGCGCGAGTTGAAGATCGAGGTCGATCTTGTCGCCGACATGACCGTCTACAATCCGTTCGACTTCTTCGTTGAGGACAGCGGTGAGACCTGGCCATTCACCTATGCCGACGACATTCTTGCCGATCTGTCGATCTACCGCACGCCGGAACCGGTCGGCCCGCAATTGCAAAGCTTCCTCGAGAGCGTATCGCGCGCCCCGCAGCGCAGCGTCGATTTCGTCGTTGGCCTCAATGCCCGGCTGGCCAGCGAGATTGGCTATGTGATCCGCATGGAGCCGGGCGTACAGACGCCGGAAGAGACTTTCACGGCGGGAACCGGCTCGTGCCGCGACACCAGCTGGCTGCTCGTCCAGGTGCTGCGCAATCTTGGCCTGGCCGCCCGTTTCGTGTCCGGATATCTCATCCAGCTCAAGCCTGACCTCGAGGCGCTCGACGGTCCTTCCGGCACGGATCACGATTTCACCGACCTGCATGCCTGGTGCGAGGTCTATCTTCCTGGCGCCGGCTGGATCGGGCTCGACCCGACCTCCGGACTGCTCACCGGCGAAAGCCACATCCCGCTGGCCGCAACGCCGCATTATCGCAATGCCGCCCCCATCTCCGGGGGCTACACGGCGGTTGGCGAGCCGGCGATCGAATTCGACTTCGACATGCAGGTCGAGCGCATTGCCGAGCATCCGCGCATCACCCGGCCGTTCAGCGACGATGCCTGGACCGATCTCAATGCGCTCGGCCGCAAGGTCGATGCGCAACTGAAGGCTGGCGATGTGCGGCTGACCATGGGCGGCGAACCGACCTTCGTGTCGATCGACGATTTTGAGAGCGAAGAATGGAACACCGCCGCGGTCGGTCCGCAAAAGCGGCAACTGGCTGACAAGCTGATACGCCGCCTGCGCGACCGTTTCGCGCCGGGCGGGTTTCTGCATTACGGCCAGGGCAAGTGGTATCCGGGCGAAACGCTGCCGCGCTGGACCTTCTCGCTCTATTGGCGGCGCGATGGCAAGCCGATCTGGTCGGACCCCGCCCTGATCGCCGAGGAGGGCAGCGAACATGCTGCCGCGACCCCGGCCAATGCCGAGGCTCTGCTTGTCAACATCGCGGCCCGTCTCGGCGTCGAGACCGAGAACGTGCAGCCGGCCTTCGAGGATCCCGCCCTCTGGATCCTCAAGGAAGGCGAGTTGCCGGACAATGTGACGCCGCAAAATCCGAAGATTGACGATGCCGAGGAACGCCATCGCATGATCAGCGTCTTCGCCCGCGGATTGGGCAAGCCGTCGGGATATGTCCTGCCGGTTCAGCGCTGGCAGGCGAAAAGCACCGGGCCGCGCTGGCAGTCGGAGAAATGGAAACTGCGGCGCGACCACATTTTCCTCGTCCCCGGTGACAGTCCCGTCGGCTACCGCCTGCCGCTCGGCTCCTTGCCGCATGTCGAGGAAAACGACTATCCCTTCATCAATCCGCAGGATCCGACCGAACCGCGCGGCACGCTTCCCGATCCTGAGACGCTGCGCCAGCCGGGCCTGGAAGGGTCTTCCGAAGCGAGCGAACCGGCCGCAGACCGGCGCGAGCGCCCCCAGGCCGCCGCGCATTTCACCGCCACCCCGGCCGGGCAGGAGCGGGTCGAGCAAGAAGTGAGTGAACTGGAAGGCACCGTGCGCACCGCCATCTCGGTCGAGCCGCGCGACGGCCGGCTGTGTGTCTTCATGCCGCCGGTGGTCAAGCTTGAGGACTATCTCGAACTGATCGCCGCCGCCGAACAGGCCGCCGTCGAACTTGATCTGCCGCTGCATATCGAAGGTTATGCCCCGCCGCACGATCCGCGCATGAATGTCATTCGTGTTGCCCCGGATCCCGGCGTGATCGAGGTCAACATCCATCCTGCCGCCTCCTGGGAAGAGTGCGTCGCGATCACCGAGGGCGTTTATGAGGACGCCCGCCAGTGCCGCCTCGGTGCCGACAAGTTCATGATCGATGGCCGCCATACCGGGACCGGCGGCGGCAATCACGTGGTTGTTGGCGGCGCGACGCCGCTCGACAGCCCCTTCCTGCGCCGCCCCGATCTCCTCGCCAGCCTGATCCTGCATTGGCAACGCCATCCGAGCCTGTCCTATCTGTTCTCCGGCATGTTCATCGGCCCGACCAGCCAGGCGCCGCGTGTCGATGAAGGCCGCCATGACAGCCTGTACGAATTGGAGATCGCGCTCAGCCAGATACCGCGACCCGGCGATGGCCCGCCGCCGTCGCCCTGGCTGGTCGACCGGCTGTTGCGCAACCTTCTCGTCGATGTCACCGGCAACACCCATCGCGCCGAGATCTGCATCGACAAGCTCTATTCACCGGACGGCCCGACCGGCCGGCTCGGTCTCGTCGAGTTCCGCGGCTTCGAGATGCCGCCGGACGCGCGCATGAGCCTGGCACAGCAGGTGCTGCTGCGCGCCATCATCGCGCGCATGTGGGACAATCCGGTGCGCGGCAAGTTCACGCGCTGGGGCACCACACTCAACGACCGCTTCATGCTGCCGCACTTCCTGTGGGAGGATTTTCGCGATGTGCTCGAAGATCTCGAGCTCAACGGCTTCAGCCTGCGGCCCGACTGGTATGAAGCCCAGGCCGAATTCCGCTTTCCCTTTTGCGGCGCCGTCGAGCTCGATGATGTGGCGCTCGAACTGCGTCAGGCGCTAGAACCCTGGCATGTGCTCGGTGAAACCGGTGCCATAGGCGGCACGGTGCGCTACACCGACAGCTCCACAGAGCGCCTGCAGGTGCGCCTGTCCACCGCAGACCCGGAACGCTATTCCGTGGCGTGCAATGGGCGCCGCGTGCCGCTGGCAAGAACCGCGACCAACGGCGTAGCCGTCGCCGGGGTGCGCTACAAGGCGTGGAAGCCGGCCATGGCCCTGCACCCGAAGGTCCCGGTTCATGCCCCGCTGACCTTCGATATCTACGATAATTGGTCGGGCCGCGCCATCGGCGGCTGCGTATATCATGTCGCCCATCCTGGCGGCCGCAGCTACGAGACGTTTCCGGTCAACAACAACGAGGCGGAAGCCCGCCGGCTGGCGCGTTTCGAACCGCATGGCCACCAGCCTGGAGCCTACACGCCGCCGGTTGAAACCGCCCATCCGGAATTTCCGATGACGCTCGATCTGCGGCGTCCGCCGATGCTTTGAGATGACCTGGAGCGAAAATATTCTTCATCCGGCAAACGCCGACGCATCGGCGGGCCTGCTCGCCGACTATACGCCGCTTGACGGCCTGCCGGATGAGCTGCTCGATGCCGACGGGCAGATGCGTCCCGTCTGGCGCGATCTGATCAGCCATCTGGCGCGACACAGCCCCGAAGCACTCGAGGCCCAATTTGCGCGCGGCGCCAGCTATCTGCGCGAGGCCGGCGTGTTCTACCGTCAATATGGTGGCACGGGCCAGGACGAGCGCGACTGGCCGCTGGACCCGATACCGGTTCTGCTTTCGGCCAGTGAGTGGAGCGGCATCGAAAGCGCGCTCAAGCAACGCGCCGACCTTCTCGAAGCGGTGCTCGCCGATCTGTACGGGGAGAACCGGCTGACCCGCGAGGGCCACCTGCCGGCGCGGCTGATCGCCGCCAATCCGGAATGGCTGCGTCCGCTGGTCGGCGTGCGTCCGGCGTCCGGTCATCACCTGCATTTCATCGCATTCGACATCGGCCGCCGTCGCGATGGCCGCTGGTGGGTGCTCGGCGACCGCACCCAGGCGCCCTCCGGGGCGGGCTATGCCCTGGAAAACCGCATGGCCTCGCTGCACAGTTTCGCCGGCTTTTACCGCAGTGCCCGCGTGCAGCGCATCGCGGAATTTTTCAAGGCCTTCCGCGACAGTCTGAACGCGCTGAGCGGCGCCAACCGCGCCGGCATCTTGACGCCCGGTCCGATGAACGATGGCTATTTCGAGCATGCCTACATCGCCCGCTATCTCGGCCTGCCGCTTCTCGAGGGCGAGGATCTCACCGTTTCCAACGGCGAATTGATGGTGCGCACCATCTCCGGGCTGCAGCCGATTGGCGTGCTGTGGCGCCGCATGGACGCCAACTGGGCCGATCCGCAGGAGCTTGAGGAAGCCTCGCAGATCGGCACGCCGGGCCTCGTTGCCGCCCTGCGCAATGGCCAGCTTTCAATGGTCAATTCCCTTGGCGCCGGTGTTCTGGAGGCGCGCGCCTTCCTCGCCTTTCTGCCGCGTCTCAGCGAGATCCTGCTCGGCGCGCCGCTCGCCATGCCGAATGTGGCCACCTGGTGGTGCGGCTCGAAAGCCGAGCGCGATCACGTGAGCCAGAATGCGGCCTCGTTGATGATCGGCCCGGCCAACGCTGCGCACATGACGCTGG
Organism: Neohoeflea coraliihabitans; assembly: GCF_019334345.1. Lineage (GTDB taxonomy): Bacteria > Pseudomonadota > Alphaproteobacteria > Rhizobiales > Rhizobiaceae > Pseudohoeflea > Pseudohoeflea coraliihabitans. The sequence continues at coordinate 250,234 of NZ_JAHWQX010000002.1, read as the reverse complement.
AGCCGGATCCCCGCATCAGCCTGGGCGGCGAGAACCGCAGTGCCGCCGATCAGCCGCTCGCCGAGTGGCTTGAAAGTTCCGGTGCGGATCTGGTCGGCCAGGAGGTCGTGCGCCTGTCGACGACCCCGGTATGGGCGGATGGCAGACTGCAACCGCGGGCCATGACGCTGCGCGTCTTTCTCGCCCGCACTGAAGATGGCTGGCAGGCCATGCCCGGCGGCTATGCGCGCATTGCTGCTGGCGCTGATCCCTCGGCCGTGTCGCTGCGGCGCGGCGGCTCCGTGGCCGATGTCTGGGTGGCTTCCGGACAGGCGTCGGTCTCCGAGGCGGTCACTGAAAGCCCGCCGATACGCCCCTATCGGCCATCCGCGGGTCTGCTGCCGGGGCGCGCTGCCGACAATCTTTTCTGGCTCGGCCGCTATATCGAGCGTGCCGAGGGGACCATGCGTCTGTTGCGTGCCTATCATGGTCGCCTTGATGAAATGCCCGACGGCACGGCGAATGTCCTGACCCTTCTCGAGACGATCTTTGCCGCCCGCGACCTGGGCACGGGGAAGGGGATTCCCGATGCTCTGGTCGAAATGCTCTCTGCCGCCACCGGCAGCGCCGGGCGGCTGCGCGACCGGTTCTCCGTCGACGCCTGGTCGGCGCTCGCCGATCTGCAAAACACCGTCAAGAAGATGCGCGGTGTCGTCCAGCCGGGCGACGACGCGGCGCTGGCGCTTGGCGTGCTGCTGCGCAAGATCGCCGGCTTTACCGGCCTGGTGCATGAAAACATGTACCGTTTTTCCGGCTGGCGGTTCCTCACACTCGGCCGGTCGGTCGAGCGGGCGCTGGCAACGACACGCCTGCTGCTCGATCTGGCCGGACCGACAACGCCCGAAGCCTATGAGCTGTGCATCGAGGTTGCCGACAGCGTCATGACCCACCGCCGCCGCTATTCCGTGCATACCAGCCGCGCATCGCTGGTCGACCTGATCGCCCTCGACCCGCTCAACCCGCGCTCGGTGGCGTTTCACGCCGAAGAGATCCGCGAACAGATCAGCCTCTTGCCGGGTGCCGCCGAAAACCGCCAGCTCTCACCCCTGGCCCGCACTGCCTTGCGCCTGTCGACCGATCTTGCCGTCCACACCACGGACAGTCTCGATCCTTCCGCCCTGTCGGTCGTTGCTGACCAGATCACGGCCTTGTCGGAACAGATCGAAGCCACTTATTTTCACCAGATCTGAAGCCCCCGAAGACAAAGGAGCAGCAAGCGCACCGGCCTGAACACCACCATCGCCTTGCCCGTGGTCAACGCTGTCGGACATGCCGCGCTTCAAACCGTCTTCATGCTTTACGATGTCCGCCTGATCATCTCGCATCACTATCCGCACATCGCCGTCGGCGTGCGCCAGATGTTGCGCCTCATGCCGGCCGCCCGGCCCGGACATCAGCGCCTGATCGCCGCCGGCCTGACCATCACGCCGCCCCCCGCGCATCGCGGCGATGCCATCGATTTCTTTGGCAATGCCTACAGCTCGGTTGCCTTTGATGCGCCGCTGGAGGATCTCTTGTTCAAGGTCTCGGCGCGCGTTGAAGTCACCGGACCGGCGTCGGCCATCGATCTTTCCGCCGCCCTTGAGGATCTGCCGCGCGAGCTTTCCGCCTGCCGTGATCTCGGACCAGCTTCACCGCTGCACTTCATCGCGCCGACGCCGCGCACCCCGGAGGTGGCAGAAATCGCCGCCTATGCCCTTGAGGTCACACGAGGGGCCGGCAATTGCGCCGAAGCGGTCTTTGCCCTCGGGCGCGCCTTGCACCGCGATATGCGGTTCGATCCCGAGGCGACGACCGTCGATACCCCGGCCGCCGAAGCTTTTCGCGCCCGCCATGGCGTGTGTCAGGATTTTACCCATATCATGATCATCGCCCTGCGCAGCCTTGGCATCCCCGCCGGCTATGTCAGCGGTGTCCTGCGCACCCAGCCGCCGCCCGGCCAGCCCCGTCTGGAAGGCGCCGACGCCATGCATGCCTGGGTGTCAGCCTGGTGCGGAGCCGCGGCTGGCTGGATCGACTATGATCCAACCAACGCGGTGCAGGTCGATGCCGAGCACATCTTCATCGCCCGCGGGCGCGATTATGCCGATGTCGCTCCGATCCGCGGCGCCGTCCGCACCACCGGCGAGCAGCAATCGACCCACGCGGTCGACGTGATCGCCGTTGATGCGGCAACGCGTTTTTAAACCTAGCTGTCGGACAGGCATGTCTCCATTGTCGCGGCCATGTCCTCGAGCAGGGCGCCATACATTTCCGGGCCGGGAGACAGCGTGGCGCCGAGCGGATCAATGACGCCGCGGCGTGCACCGGTCCCCTCGGTGACGAGCTCGATGACCCCAGGAGCAAATTGCGGCTCGGAAAAGACGCAGACTGTATCCGAACGCTGGATGAGATCGCGAATTTCGGCGATCCGTTCGGCGCCGGGCTTCAGCTCCGGATTGATCGTGATCGCCCCGGCTGTAGTCAGCCCGAATCGCGCTTCGAAATAATGATACGCATCGTGAAAGACGATGTAGGGCTGACCCTCAAGGGGCCGCAGTTTCGATCCGATGTCGGCGCTGATTTCGGCAAGGCGTTCGCTCTGCGTCTCCGCATTGGCCTGGTAGGTCGCACGATTGTCCGGATCGAGCTTGGCAAGCGCCACCGCCACGGCCTCGAGCAGCTCGCGCCCGTTTTCAGGATCAAGCCAGAGATGCGGGTCGATGGCATCGGCATGGTCATCGTCATGAGCGTGCCCGTCATCTTCATCGCCTTCGTGCCCCGCATGCTCTTCAGCATGGGATGTGGCATACCGATGATCGTCATCGTCACTGCCGTGATCATCATCCGTATGACCGGTCGCGTCGTCATGGGCATCCCTATGCTGCTCGAATGCACCGCCCGCGCGCGGTGCGCGCAGAATGACGCCCTCGACGTCGCGCATGGCTAGGGCCTCGGCATTGGTGGCAATGGTGCCCAGCGCCTTGACCATGAAGCCTTCCAGTTCGGGGCCGATCCAGACGACCAGATCGGCATCCTGCAGCGCCGCCGCCTGCGATGGCTTCAACTGGTATCCATGCGGTGAGCCGCCCCCGTCTATCAACAGGTCGGGGACCGCAACACCATCCATCACCGCCGCAACCAGCGAATGCAGCGGCTTGATGGTCGCCACGACGCGCGGCGCAGCGAGAGCTGAACCACCGGCGAAAACAGCCGAAAGCAAGACAAGCGCTGCGGCGGATGCAGCCAACAGGTTCTTGTGCACCGGGGTGGAGGAAGATCGGATCGAGTGACGCATCGGCAGGCTCCAGGTGTCATGTTATAATATTACATTGCCACGTCATACAGGCTGTGCCATAGCTGCGCAATCGCAAATTTTACGGTGCATTCATGAACCCATCGAGCCAGGAGAATGCGCGTCCGACGTCGGTCTTGCCTGAAAAGGACGCGCCATCGGGCCGGGCATCCGTCAGTACACGGCGCACCGGCGCGGCGGGAGCATCCGCATCTTTACGAGACGAGCCGCTGGTGGACCTGCGGGGTGTCGGCTTTCGCGGTCCCGACCGCTGGCTGGTGCGCGGCGTTGATCTCGCAATCGCTCCCGGCGAGATCGTGACGCTGATCGGACCCAACGGCTCCGGCAAGTCGACGACGGCCAAACTGGCGCTCGGCATTCTCAAGCCGCATGCCGGTACGGTGCATCGCCGCCGCCGTCTGAAGGTCAGCTATGTGCCGCAGAAGATCCAGATCGACTGGACCTTGCCGCTGACCGTGCAGCGCTTCATGCGCCTGACCACTAAACTCACCGACGGGGAAATGCGCGCCGCCCTCGAGGCGACTGGTATCGCCCATCTACGCGATGCCGAGGTCCGCAACTTGTCGGGCGGCGAGTTTCAGCGCGCCATGCTGGCCCGTGCCATTGCCCGCAAGCCCGATTTTCTCGTGCTCGATGAACCGGTCCAGGGGGTCGATTTTGCCGGCGAAGTGGCGCTGTACGAGCTGATCCGCCGCATTCGCGACGAGCTTGGCTGCGCCGTCTTGCTGATCTCGCACGATCTGCATGTTGTGATGGCCGCCACCGACCGGGTGATCTGCCTGAATGGCCATGTCTGCTGCGAAGGCACGCCGACCGCCGTCGTGGAAAGCCGGGCCTATCGCCAGCTCTTCGGAAACGGAACGGCGGCGCTGGCGCTGTATCGCCATCACCATGACCACACCCATCTGCCCGACGGCAGCGTTCTCGACGCCGATGGCCGCCTCACCGATCATGCTCATGGCCCCGACCATGACCACGACCATGACCATGCGCCGACATCTGCCGCTGCGCCCGAGGTGAAGGGAGGCAAGCCCGATGCTTGACGATTATCTCGTCCGCGCTCTGCTTGCCGGCATCGGCATGGCGCTCGTCGCCGGGCCACTCGGTTGCTTCATTGTCTGGCGCCGGCTCGCCTATTTCGGTGAAACGCTGGCCCATGCCGCGCTGCTGGGGGTTGCGCTTGCATTTCTGCTCGAAGTCAACGTCACTTTCGCCGTGTTTGCCGTCGCCGCGCTCATTGCGGTTGCGCTGCTGGCCATGGAACGGCGCGCCGGTTTGGCCGCCGATTCCCTGCTTGGGATTCTGTCGCATTCCTCTCTGGCACTCGGCATCATCGTCATGAGCGCCATGACCTGGTTGCGCGTTGATCTCATGGGGCTGCTTTTTGGCGATATCCTTTCGGTCTCGCGCCTCGACATCGCGCTGATATGGGCCGGCGGCCTGGCTGTTCTGGCGGTCCTGGCCCTGATCTGGCGCGGCCTGTTTGCCACCACCGTCAGCCCGGAACTGGCGGCCGGCGAAGGGGTGTCGACCGACCGCGTCAATACGGTGTTCATGCTGCTGATGGCCGTCGTCATAGCCATTGCCATCAAGATCGTCGGTGTTCTGCTGATCACGGCGATGTTGATCATACCGGCGGCCACCGCCCGCCGCTTTGCCCGCAGTCCGGAACAGATGGCGCTGTTGGCAGCTGTGTTCGGCGTGCTGGCAGTGAGTTCAGGGCTCGCGGCCTCGCGCTTGTGGGATCCGCCCTCCGGTCCGGCCATCGTCGTTGCAGCGCTGGCGCTGTTCCTGATCAGCCTGACCCCGCTGCCCGGCCGGCTGAACCCGGCCCGCCGGCGCGCGCCGCAAATCCCTGACCATGCCGATGCCGGGGAGGAGCAATGATGCACGCTGCCGCGCCATCCGATACGCCGCTGACACGCAACCAGATGCTGGTTCTCGGTGAACTGACCGGCGCCGAGGGGCCGCTTTCGGCCTATCGCATTCTTGACCGGCTGCGCGATGAGGGGTTTCGTGCCCCCCTGCAGGTCTACCGCGCCCTCGACAAACTGTTGGAGCTGGGGCTGGTCCACCGCCTGGAAAGCATGAATGCCTTCGTCGCCTGCAATGATCACGCCTGCACCACGCATGCGGCGACGGTCTTTGCCATCTGCGAGACCTGTGGCCGGGTGGCGGAACTGTCCGATCAGGGCCTGGAAAGCCGATTGCACAAGCTGACCGCCGAAAGCGGCTTTCGTCCGAGCCGCTCGATCGTCGAATTGCGCGGCCTTTGCGCCGACTGCCGCGGCGCCGATTCCTGATCAGCTGTTCTTCAAGACGACGCAGGCGCCGCCCTTGGCGCGCAGCTCCGAGCAGATCGCCTCGGCCCGGCCGCGCGTTTGCACGCCAATGCGCACTGAATGCACGCCGCTGCGTGCCATTCCGGTGCGTTTTCGGCTGACATAGACATCCTCGCTCGCCACTGTCACGCCCGTCGCCTGCCGCATGCGCTGCCATTGCTTCAGCGCCACCGCCCGGTCGAAGTGCCCGGCCACCAGCACCGCCCAGGGCTTGCGCGACACTTCCGCCATCGGTGTCGTTCGCGTCATGATCACCGGCAGGGCGCGGCAGGCCTCGTCGAACGACAGCTTGGCATCAAGCGGCCGCAGGCGGATGCGGCGGGCGCGATCGGCAAAGGTATCGGCCGCCTCGCCGGTGATATCGCGCACATAGTCTTCGGTCTCCAGCGGCAGGAATCCGCCACTCGTCAGCCAGCGCTCGACGCGGCGCTCGCCGGCATTGTAGGCCGCCGCCGCCAGTCCGAGATTGCCGAACCGGTTTTTCAGCTCGGCGAGATAGCGCGCCGAGGCGGGCAGTGCCTGCGCAATGTCGAAACTGTCGCTCAGGCCGCGCAAACGCGCCGTGGCCGGCATGAACTGCGCAATGCCCTCAGCGCCCGCCGGCGAGACGGCGCCGGTGTCGAACCGGCTTTCTTTCCAGATCAGGCGCGCGAAGAAGCTTTCGGGAAGACCATTGCGGCGCGCTTCGCTGCCGATCAGTGCGCAGATCTGCTCGGCACTGGTTCTATCGGCAGCCGCGCCCTGCGCGTGCACCGGCTGCGGCGCAGCCAACAGGACCATTAGCGCCAGGCCGGCCGCGCCGCAGAGCCCTCGCACCATGCCCGGCTGCGGCGCCATTCCTGTCGAATGCATCACCATGTCTCGTCGTCATGCCCCTTATGCGCGCCGATGATCGACGGTCCGGTCGATGAAAGTCAAGCGCGGCCCTGAGGGTGGAGTTGCTCTTCTTGCTAACGTGCCGACGCATAATAGGCGGCGAGCGCCTCGATCGTTGCGCTGTCGAGGTCATCGATCATCCGGTGCATCAGATAGGCGCGATCGGTGCCGCCGCGGGTGCTGGCCTTGAACGCCTTCATCTGGTCGGCGAGATAGAGGCGGTTCTGCCCGGCAAGGGGCGGATTGCCGGCGGGCAGCGGTTGCGGCCAGGGTCCGTGACAGGCGGCACAGGCCGGCGTTTGCGTTTCACCGGTCCCGCCCAGGACGATCGCCGCGATGTCCTCGGGCGGTGCGGCAAGGGTGCGGGCGGCCTGTGCGCCGCCGGGCGCGGTGAAATGGTCTGCCAGCGCTGTAATCTGCTGGTCGCTGAGATCGCTTGCCGCCTGCTCCATCATGCCGCTGAACCGGCGTCCCTCGCGATAGGCTTGCAGGGACGAAGCCATATACTCGGCGGAAAGAATATCGAGCCGCGGCGCTGCCGGGCTGACCGGGGCTTCATCGACGCTGCCATGACATGCAACGCAGCTGGCAGCCAACGACGCGATGGGATCGCCGGTATCCGCTGCGTCGGCCGTGCCGGGCGCCATTCCGGGTGACATTCCGGGTGATATTCCGGGTGACTGGGGCAGACCGGCCAGCTCCCGGTAGCCCTCCACGGACAGATCTTCCGCCTGCGCCAGAAAGGCAACCACCGGCCAGACGTCATCGTCGCGCTCCGCCGGCCAAGCCGGCATGCCGCTCATCTTGATGCCGTGCCGCACGATCCAGAACAATTCGTTCGGCTGCCAGTGCGACACGGCGGATGCCAGCGGCGGCGGCTGCGGCACCATGCTCAGTACCGTGGCGCTGCGCGGCTCGCCGGGCGCTCCGTGGCACATCTTGCAGGCACTGTCGTAATGGCGGGCCCCGAGCGCCGCATAGCCCGGGATCGACAGATCCGGGACGCTCTCGGGCTCCGGCGCCCGCAGCCGCACCGAATTGCGAAACGTTGTGTTCAGCACCCAGGACACGCCCGGCAAATGCCCGCTGGAAGCGGAAACATTGTACAGGCCGAACGCGACCACCGCGATGCCGCCGAGGGCGCCGAGCACCGCCAGCACGCCGATGGGCAGCAGGTAACGCATCATGGCTGCACCTCCTCGCTCGTTTCGAGCTCACGCCGCACCAGCAGAACGCCGGCCGCCAGGTAGATCGGCGTGCCGATCGCCAGCATCAGCATGCCGCCCATCTGCTGATCGGCAAGGGGCGCCGCTCCGAAGCAAATTGCGGCATAAAGGGGCCGACCGGCAAGGATCAGCAACGCCCCGAGCAGGGTCATGTGCATTGAGGTCAGAAGCAGCCCGCCCGCCGCCGCGAGGCCGTTTTCGGCGCGCAACACCGAGACCCACAACAGCAGCCCGGCCAGCAAGAAGCTTATCTGCTCGAGAACAAAACCCGACACGCTGACCGCCGCCCATTCGTGCAGCGCCGGCAGGTGCCAGCCCCACACAACCAGAAATTCGAGCACCGTCGCAGCAAGCAGCAGGCCGCCCGGCCAGGCGTCGCGATCGCTTCCGGCAAGTCCTGCCCGTTCTGCAAGGCGAACCGCGGCCGGTGCCGCCAGTGGCGCGACAATGGCGATCAGCGCCATGTGGCGGATCATGTGGATCGTGAACGGCTCCAGGCCGAAGCTGCGAAGCGGCGACAGCCATACGCCGGCGGCGATCGCCACCGCCAGCAGGGAGCGGATGGACGGTCCTGGCATCAACCGCACCCCGCGATGAAAACAGCCGGCAGCGCCGTATACAAGGTGGCGATGGCAGCGAGAACCGCGAGCAGGAAGGCGGCATGGCCGAGAAATTCGTGGCGATGCTCACCCGTCGGCTGACCGTGCGAGTATTCCTGGTTGGTCATATAATTCCATTGCCGCCAGGATCGCCAGGCAATCACCGCGATCGCGCCGACGGCAATCAGTGTCAGCGCCGCAATGCCCAGTCGCAGATACGGCAGATAGGCGGTGCCCAGCTTGGCGCAGACAACGGCGGTGGCGGCGTAGACAACGGTGAAGTGTACGGCCCACAAAGCCGGGCCGAGCGTGATCAGCCAGAGGCTGCTCGCTTCTTCTCGGAAAGTCCGGCGTTCCTCGTCCTGTTGCGGGCTGTTCATCACATCATCCTCGGAAACAGGCCGATCACCAGGCCCGTCACTGCCGCCGTCAGCGCCATGAAGTGCCAGTACAGCGTCACGTTCCATAAATCAGCATCGTGGGTCGGCGTCATGCGCCCGGCGAGGCTGCGCGCCAGGCAGTAGAGCTGCATGATGATTCCGGCGCCCATATGCACGCATGCCCAGACCATGAACGCCCAGACCGTGGCCGGATAGACGTGGCTGACCGGATCCAGCCCGGCCACCAGCACCGAGGCGATCAGCGCGGCGATACCGCCGACGGCGCAAAGCGGCGCGGCGATCAGCAGAACCCGGGCCATTGCCACCCGGCCGCGCCTGTTGACCTCGCGCGCCGCCACGGTCAGCGCCCAGCTGCAAAGAAGCACGAGCGAGGCCGTAAAGATCAGCGGTCCATTGGCATGCACGGCGTCTGCCGGCGGGTAGTCGGCGCTCGCCGTCCAGTAGAAGAAATAGCCGAAGACGAGGCTGGCGAAGGCCGTCGTGTCGCCAAGCATCGTGATCCACACGCCCCACCAGCCGGCAGATGCCGGGCCGGCGGCATAGATCGGCAGCTTCAGCCCCAGTCCGACGTCGCGCATCTCCTTCGGCGGGATCGGCGCGGTACTGGTCCATAGCCAGTAGAGAATGCAGACAATGGCGAAGGCCGCACAGACGATCGCCGGCCAGTAGACGTGGAAGGTCGGGAAAATGAAGGCGCCGCCGGTAAAGCCGGCCGCGGCGAGCGTGATCCACGCCGGACCCGTGACCCGCATGCACTGGATCGGCCGTGCGTCGAGCACCGTGGTGATCAGCGTCTCGCGCTTGTGCTCGGGGGCATCGGGGAGATAGTAGCGGCCGGCATGCATCCGCTCCACCAGTTTGGTCTGATCCCACAGCGGATATCGGCTGGTGACGTAGGGAATGGATCGCGACCCCCAGGCTTCCGCCGGCACATCGTTGGACCATTCCAGCGTCCCCGCATTCCAGGGATTGAGCGGGGCCAGAGGGTGTTTTCGGCGCGGCCGCAGTAGATCCCAGGCAAACAGCAGGAAACCGATGGCGATGATGAACGCGCCGACGGTCGAGATCAGGTTGAGAAGATTGAGCCCCGGCTCGTCGGGATAGGTGAATACCCGCCGCGGCATGCCGCGCAGCCCGCTCAGATGCATCGGCAGGAAGGTGACATTGAAGCCGATGAAGATCAGCCAGAACACCCATTTGCCGATGCGCTCGGACAGCATCTTCTTGCGCAGGAACGGATAGAAGTAATAGACCCCGGCAAGCACCGGAAACACCATACCGCCAAACAGCGTGTAGTGCAGATGCGCGACGATGAAATAGCTGTCGTGCACCTGCCAGTCGAACGGCACCAGCGCCAGCATGATGCCGGTCAACCCGCCGAACACGAAGATCGCCAGCGCGCCGGCAATGAACAGCATCGGCACCGACAGTGTCAGCCGGCCCACCATCAGCGTTGCGAGAAAGGCGAACAGCTGGATGCCGGTGGGGATGACCACCGATTCCGAGGCGGCCGAGAAAAAGCCCAGGGATAGCGAGGGCAGGCCGGTCGTGAACATGTGGTGCACCCACAGGCCGAACGACAGAAAGCCGGTCCCGACCGCTGACAGCACGATCCACGAATAGCCGACGATCGGCCGGTTTGCCACGGTCGGCACGATCATCGCCGCGATGGCGATCGACGGCAGGAAGATGATGTAGACCTCCGGATGCCCGAAAATCCAGAACAGGTGCTGCCACAAAAGCGGATTGCCGCCGCGCTCGGGATCGAAGAACGGCCAGTTAAAACTGCGCTCCAGTTCGAACAGGAAATCGCCGGCAATCAGCGGCGGGAAGGCGAACAGGATCATGCCGCCGACCACCAGAACGTACCAGCCGTAAAGCGGCATCAGATTGATGCGCATCCCCGGCGGCCGACATTTCAGGACACCGACGATCAGTTCGACCGCGGCCGCGATCGACGCCACCTCGATGAAGGACAGGCCGAGCAGCCAGATATCCGAGCCGACCCCCTCCGACTGGGTAGCGAGCGGCGGATACATGAACCAGCCCGAGCTCGGCGCCGCATCAAACAGCACTGATCCGAAGACGAACACGCCGCCGATCAGAAAACACCAGTAGCCGAAGGCTGACAGCCGCGGAAAGGGCATGTCGCGCGCTCCGAGAAAGGCCGGCAGCAACAGGATCGCCATCGCCTCGAACATCGGCACGGCAAACAGGAACATCATGGCCGAACCGTGCATCGTGAAGAACTGGTTGAAGCGGTCGGCCGACAGGAAATCATTGCCGGGAAATGCCAGCTGCACGCGCATCAACAAGGCGAGCACGCCAGCGGCCATCATGAAGAAGAAACAGGTCAGCGCGTACCATAGGCCGACTTCGGAATTGTTCACGGCGGTGAGATATTTGACGCCCTGCGGCGTTTTCCATGCAGCGCGCAGCTGCGCGGCGCCTTCGGCGGTCACGCGCGGCTCGACTTGCTCGGCGAGCATCGCCTCGCTGGGCGGGTAGGGGCCCTGCGGCTCGCGGTCGGAATTTGGTGTTTTTTCGGCGTCCCGCATCATTTCAGCCCCTCGAGATAGCGGTCGAGCGCCGCCAGATCCTCGTCTGACAGCGAGGCGTAGGCCGGCATTCGGGCCCCCGGTTTCATGGCCGCCGCATGCGCCACCCAGGATTGCCGTTCGGCGCTTCTGTTATCAAATGAGCCGGCGCCGAGGGTCAGGCGGCTGCCGAAATGCGTGAGATCCGGGCCAATCTGCGCCTGCGCCGGCGTACCGCGCACCGCATGGCAGGCCCCGCAGCCTTGCGTCAAGAACACCTCCGCGCCGCGCCGTTCAGCCGCGGTCCTGGGTGCATCCGCCGGCTCGCGTTCGGCGGCGAGCCAGGCTTTGAACGCCGGTTCTTCCAGTACCACGGCGTCAAATGCCATCAGGGCGTGGCTTTCACCGCAAAACTCGGCGCAGACACCGCGAAACGTGCCGGTCTTCGTCGGCTCCAGCGCCATGCGCGTCGTTTGTCCCGGGATCATGTCGGTCTTGCCCGCCAGGGCCGGGATCCAGAAAGAGTGGATCACCCGATCTGCAGCCAGTACGATTTCCGTGCGCCGCCCTTTCGGCAGCCGGATCTCGTTGGCGCTGACCACCGTGTTCGCTTCATCGCCGTTCGCATCGAGATATTCGACCTTCCACCACCATTGCTTGCCCGTCACCCGAATGGTCAGGCCGTCGCCGGGCATCCGCTGGGCCGGCATCAGCGGCAATGTCCAGACAAGCAGGATACCGAGCACAATGACGGGGAAAATGCCCCCGCCGCCGATGATCAGGGCCTCGGCCCAGCGGCGCGACAGGGGGCGCGGATTCTGCTTGGTGATATAGACAAACAGCGCCATCACCAGGAGCCACAATATGGCGGCGCCGATGAACAGCACCCAGGCGAGTTGGGCGATCTGCTCCGCTTCGCGGCCCGCCGGCCGCATCACGTCGCCGAGGTCAAACAAGGCTGTGACGCCCTCGGTGAATTCGCCAAGATAGGACGGCGCGCTGCAGGCCGATAACCACGGCAAAAGCGCCGCCACAACGGCGGCACGCATGCGTCCGATCCTTGTTTTCCGGCGTGTCCCCGCCTTGATCACATGTGACCTCCAGACCCCTCAGTCTGCCGGTGAAAAGGCAGGTGCTGGAACGCTGGCTTTCTCGAAGCGGCCGACACCGGTCTTCCCGCAGGCCAACGTCAGGGAAAACCTAGCTCACCGCCAACGCCGGCGCCAATCTCCGCTGAAATTCAGCCGCCGCTGCGATTGCCCTTGCCCAGTTCCTCCTCAGCCCGGCGATCCTTATCCATCTTTTCCAGGCTGTCGACCACGCCGTCGTCGGCCTTCTTCTTGGCGTCGGGCTGGGCGTGCCGCTGGTTGTGGACATTCGATTGGTCATTGCCCTGCAAATCGTTGTCACCCATCTTCTGGTTGGCGAGATCGGTTTCGGTGAGTTTGTCATCGGCCATGGGCTTGCTCCACTTCAATCTTTCAGGGTTCTGAGAAACAACGTGCCGAACGGTGTGCGGTTCCCCGCGCTGCCGCTTGCCAGTAAAGGAACGCTGCACCCGCTCATACGTTTGGCTTTCACCACCCGCAGCTGCGCCTGTTCGTTCAAGCTGCTCGGCCAGCAGCAAACGAATGGGAAACCCGAGGTCCATGGGCGACATCAGAAAGATCATCGAGGCGCTGCATGACGCAGGCGAGGGGGACGACATTCGTGTCTCTGAAATCCTCGATACGGCCGGTGAACATTCACTGGTGCCGGTCCTCCTGATACCGGCCCTGCTTGTTGTCACGCCCTTGTCAGGCGTTCCCGGTGTGTCTTCCGCAATGGGCATTGCCATCGCGCTGATTTCCGCCCAGCTTCTCATCGGACGCAAGCATCTCTGGCTGCCCGGCTGGCTGATGCATCGACAGGTCTCGCGGCACAAATATCAAAAGGCACTCAACTGGATGGACAAGCCCGTCGCAGTCCTCGACAGCATCACTGCGCGCAGGCTGACGGTTCTCGTTCATCGGCCCATGGCATCCATCCTGCATCTGGCCTGTCTGTGCTGCGGATTGGCGATGCCGATGCTCGAACTCGTGCCGTTTTCATCATCGATTCTCGGGGCCGCCGTGTCGGTGATGGCCATTGCCCTGCTGGCACGCGACGGGCTGTTTGCCACTTTCGCCGTCCTGTTCATCGCCGCCGCCATTGCCGCACCGATCTATTTCGGTGTGTGAGCCGGTTGCGGACCTCACCCCTGTGCCCCGGAACAGTGCCCCGGAACGAAGCCGCACGGTCGACGTTAGTCCTTCGAATGATTTTCGAAAAACAGGCGAATCCTGCAGCGGGGAGCACTCATGAGTCTTATGCCGGAACGCGAAATCCGCGACGGACCGTTGGCCCCGCCAAGGCCCGAGAACGCCGATGGTGAAACACGCAGCGTCGGTGTGGAGATCGAATTTGCCGGGTTGCCGACCGCGCGGGCCGCCGAACTCACCGTCGAGGTGCTGGGCGGCACGCCGGACAAGCAGGATGACCACGCCATCATACTGCGCGACACGCAATTGGGTGACATCGAGATCATGCTTGACGCGCGCATCGCGCATATCGGCTCGAAGAAAAATGCCGCCGGCCGGCTGAAGCGCAAGTTCGGCGAGACGGTCGGCACCTTGATCAAGCCGGTGACGCCTCTCGAAATCGTCACGGCACCGGTGCCATGGGACGAACTGGGGCGCCTCGATCACCTCGCCGAGCGATTGGGCGAGGCCGGTGCGCGCGACACCCATCAGTCGGTTCTGTTCGCCTTCGGACTGCATCTCAATCCGGAAGTTGCCAGCAGCGATGTGGCGCACATCACGGCGATCATGAAAGCGTTTGCCCTGCTGCAGCCGGTCATCCGCCGCCACAGCGAGATCGATCAGACGCGCCAGCGCATGGGCTGGATCGGTGCCTGGCCGGCCGACTATGTGGAACTGTTGCTGGCCGCCGACTACTGGCCGGACCGGGCACGTCTGGCGGCCGACTACGTCGAAAATGTCGGTGGCCGTGATTTCGATCTCGACATGTTGCCGCTGTTCGCCGAGTTCGAACCGGCGGCGCTGCAAGACTTCAAGCTGAGTGACCTGGTCAAGGCGCGTCCCACCTTTCACTACCGCCTGCCCGACAGCAATTTCTCCGGGTCCGGCGGTCTGGTAACGGGCAACTGGAATGCCTGGGTTGCGGTGGAACGCCTTGCCGAGGATGATGCGCTTCTGGAAAAGCTGTGCATTGAGCGACGCTCGGCCGCCAGGGACAACTGGGCGGCGCGCATTGAAGAAATCCTCGACAAGACAAGGTTGCCGCAATGAGCCGGCCGCTCGTCGGGGTCACCACCTCCGTCAAGGGCAGTCTGACCTCCTGGTGGTTCAATGCACTGGCGGTCTGGCGGGCGGGCGGCAAGCCGCTGCGCCTGACAGCCAGCAGCCGCGAGCGCCCGCAGCTTGATGCGCTCATTGTTGGCGGCGGCGATGATATTTCCGCTTCCCTCTATGACGGCAAGATTGTCCCTGAAGCGCGCTTTGACGCTGACCGCGACCGACTCGAGCAGGACATGCTGGACCGCGCCGACGCACGCGGCATACCGGTGCTGGGCATCTGCCGCGGCGCTCAGATGATCAATGTGCATCGCGGCGGCGGCCTGCACCAGGAGATCTCTACCGTATGGCCGGAAGCGCCGACCGGACGCCAGCTGCTGCCGCGCAAGATGGTCACTATTGAGTCTCCGAGCCGGCTGGCCCGGCTCTTCGAAGTGAAGCGGTTGAAGGTCAACTCATTGCATCACCAGGCCATCGACCGCCTGGGCGAAGGGCTGCACGTCGTCGCCCACGATGAATTCGGCATCGTCCAGGCAATCGAGAGCACCACCAACGAGCAGTTCGTCCTCGGCGTCCAGTGGCATCCGGAGTACCTGCCGTTCTCCTCTGGCCATCAGCGGATTTTCTCGGCCTTGATCGATGCCGTTCCTGGTGCGGTGACCGGACAGCCGCTGGCTGCCCTCAACGCCTGAGCGTCAGATTTCCCAATCGACCCCATGCGGCCGGCTGTCGCGCTTTTTCTCGATGGAGATCAGCTCGTCCGCCTCTTCAAGATCCTCGGGGCGCGCCTCGTCCTCGTCGACGGCGCCAGGGTCGGTCAGGGCGAATGCGAAGAACATCGGAAAATGGTCCGATCCGACATGCTTCAGGCGCTTAAGTTTGAGCACACTGAAATGCGCCGAATGGAAGATATGATCGAGCGGCCAGCGCAGGAACGGGTAGCGGGCATCGAACGAATTGAACATGCCGCGGCCCTGGCGCGGATCAAGCAGCTTGGAAATGCGCAGGAAGCGGCGCGTTGTCAGCGACCAGGCCACGTCGTTGAGATCGCCGGTGACGATGATCGGTGAATCGATTTCGCGGGCAATCTCCGCCACCTTGGCAATCTCGGCATCGCGGCCATAGGTGTTGTCGGCGGGTATGGGCGGCTCCGGATGCAGCATGATCACCCGCACATCCGGTCCGCCTTTCGGGCCGGCGAGCGTCAAATGGATGCTGGGCACTTCCTCGTTGAGCAGATGCCGCACTTCGCATTCGAGCGGCTCCTCCCGGCTGGCAAACATCATTCCATAGCCGTTGGTCTGCGGTCGTTCGACCCGGTACTTGTAGGCCTCCAGCGCCGGCCGCATCGCCTCCACCCAGTCGGGTGTTGTCTCCATCAACAAGACGAGATCCGCATCTGCTTCGGTGATGCGGGCTTTCATGCGGTCAAATTCCCGGTTCGATTCCTTGACGTTGCAGGCCAGGATGGAAACCGTCCATGATGGCGCGCCTTCGGACAGGACTGGCGCATCCGGGGACTGCTTCGACCACAGTGGCGTGAAGCGAATGATGTGGAAGAGTTGCACGCCCAGCGCCACGACGCTCATCAGCGTGAACACGACTTGTGGCCAGCCCGTCAGGGTCAGCCCACAGCCAATAGCGGCAATCAGCGACAACGTTGCCAGCTGGCTGCGCGGGAATTCCAGCGTCCGGAAAAAGCCGTGCGCCAGCCGCACCGCCGGCAGGGCGGTGGCCAGCAGGCACAGCAATGACAGGGTGGCGAAAATGATGCCGGCAATAAAAATTGGGCTTCTCCAGATGAGGGCGCGAGGTGGGGGGCGAAGAGAGGACAGCTTGGTTCCTCTGTCCTATAAATCGCCGGTTGCCACTTCGTTCCAGCTTGGGCCGGATCGACCTTCATGTCCAGTCAGCCGCACATCGACCGACGCCCGGTTGCGCCGTCTGCACACGCGCTTTCTCTGGCGGGCAGCGGACCACCAAATCCCAAATTGGCGGATGCCGGCGCGCGCGCCGGGCGGCGCTGACATTGCAACGGCTTCCTTGCCAGGTTCGGCAGCTACCCAAGACGCCTGAGCGTTGCGGATGTAATATTGCAAACAAAAACAATCAGATAAAGCCACTTCGGGTTCGGCGCTGAATCTGCATCCACACGAGAATTTGTCCGATTACAGAGATGGGATTGACACCGCCGCGCGCCTGACCATAAATTGGTATTACCAAGGTAAGGGCAATATGATGAAAGCTGTGACCGAGACATCCAAGTCGGAAAAGATCATCGCCAGCATTCGCGATGCGATCATCACCGGCGCGCTGAAACCGGGAGACCGCCTGCTCAACGAGCGCGAACTGGCGCGCCAGCTCGATGTTGGCCGGCCGCTGCTGCGTGAGGTCATTCGTTCGCTGTCGATCCTTGGAATCCTCGAGACGCGCCAGGGCGACGGCACCTATGTCGGCCGCATCAGCATCGAGTCCTTTTCCGAGTATTTCACCTTCTACCTCGCTCAGAACAGCGATGCCCTGTCCGACATCATCCAGTCGCGCATCGCCATCGAGTCGCAGGCTGTCCGGCTGGCCTGCTCGTTCTCGACCTCCAGCGATCTCACCGTCATCGAACGGTGCCTGGCCGATCTGCACGACACCGCGCTCGACGCCACATCGGGTGCAGAAGCGGATTTCCGCTTTCACTGCGCGCTGGTCGAGGCCAGCCACAGCGCCTCCCTGATCACCGTCTATCGCGCGATTTCGGAACTGATGCGTCACAGCCATCTCAGCCGGCGCCGCAACACGACGATCAAGCCGGAACTGATCCCCGATCTCATCGAGTGCCACCGCGACATCTACAAGGCCATCATTCTCAGGGA
Source organism: Neohoeflea coraliihabitans (assembly GCF_019334345.1). Classification (GTDB taxonomy): domain Bacteria; phylum Pseudomonadota; class Alphaproteobacteria; order Rhizobiales; family Rhizobiaceae; genus Pseudohoeflea; species Pseudohoeflea coraliihabitans. The sequence goes on along the minus strand of NZ_JAHWQX010000002.1, from coordinate 232,720 downwards.
TGAGAACCTCGCCGAGCGCAAGCTGCGCGAACATTTCGATTTCTCCAGCAAGCTCGAGGCCGAGCAGAAGCTGGCAAACATCGTCGCCCACAAATCACAGACCGACGACTAGCAAGGTGTCGCGGCTGGAGGAGCAGCGACAACCCAATTCAACGCCATAAAGGAGGAGAACATGGCTCGAATGGAAACAACCACCTGGAAAGGCAAGGCTGCAGCCCTGCTGATCGGCAGCTGCGCTTTCGCACTCACCGCCGTCACCGCGGCACATGCTGCCGATGAGCAGATCACCCTCAACTACTCCGACACTGCCGGTCCTGCCGAAGCGCAGATCGCATTTGCCAAGCAGTTCTCGGAATATGCGGCCGAGATGTCCGACGGGTCCATCAAGATCGTCGTGCATCCGGGCGGCACGCTTGCCGGCTACAGCCTGGAGCCGGTTCGCGCCGGCATTGCCGACATCACGCAGGTTTCGCCGACCCTGGCCGCCGATGTCCTGCCGTGGATTTCGCTCCTTGAAGCGCCTTATCTGATTGAATCTGATGAGCATTTTGACAATGTCACAGCGCGTGACAGCGTCGTCTTCAAGGAAATCGAAGAGAAGATGATGGGCGACAACATCAAGTTGCTCGGCTTTTTCAACTTCGGCGTTCGCGATCTGACCATGAAGGAACCGGTGCTCAATCCGGACGAGCTTTCCGGCAAGCGCATGCGCGTTATTCCCTCGCCGCTGTGGAGCGACATGTGGAAGAACTTCGGCGCCGTGCCCGTACCGATGCCCAGCACCGAGACGGTTTCAGCCATCCTCACCAATGTCATTGAAGGCCAGGAAAATCAGTGGCATGACATCATTGGCAAGGGCATTTACGACGTCAACAAGTACCTGATGAAGACAGAGCACGTCGTTACCTTCGCCGGCGTCTGGATGAATGCCGGCAAGTGGAATTCCATGTCGGAAGACCAGCAGACGGCGCTCAACGACGCCTTCGACAAGGCCAAGACCTGGTTCCAGACCGAGTACAACCCGAAGAAGCTGGCCGAGTATGAAGACTTCCTGAAAGACAAGGGCGTGACCATCGTCCGCGAGGAGGACGGGCTCGACCGCCAGGCCTTCATCGATCAGGCCGACCAGCTCTATGTCGATTACAAGGACACCTGGGGCGACTGGGTGACGACCATCAAAGACATGAAATAAAGACGGCCGGGCCTCAAGGCCCGACCCTCTCACCAACCAATCAACCCTTATGAACCTGATCCGGCGGCCGGGACTTTCCCGGCGGCAAGCGCCAGCGCCTGTCCGCTGATCCCACGGGATCCTCGCAGGCCGCCGGATCGAAACCATCGGTGAACCCGTGTCGAAGTCCATCAATACCCAGAGCGTTGAACCGGTCCGCACTGTCCTGATCGGCTGCGGCGAGCATGCCACGGTCGTAATCCACACCTCGGCCAGCCTGATGCCAGGCATCGAGGTCGTGGCCGTCTGCGATCTTGACGCTCAGCGTGCTGCGAGCGCTTCGCGCCGCTTCGGCAGCTGTCCGCACTTCACCGACCCCGCCGCACTTCTTGAAAAGGTCGATGCCGAGGCCGCGATCATCGTCGCGCCGCCTTTCGTGCACGCTAAGCTGACCCGTCAGTGCATCGAGGCCGGTCTGCATGTCTTCATTGAAAAGCCGATGTTCGTTACGCCCGATGAGGTGGTTGCTGTCGAAAAGGCCGCCGCCGCCCGGCCCGACCTCAACGTCTCGGTCACCTTCAACAAGCGCTATTCGCCTTATGTCCAGGAAATCAAGTCGATCATCGGCCGCGAAGATTTCGGACAGCCCTCCTATTTCTTCGCGAAATTTGCCGGCGGCTACCGCAATGGCGCCACCGATCTGTTGCGTGTCGGCGCCATCCACTATTTCGATCTCGCCCGCTACCTCTTCGGTCCCTTGGCGCGCCTGTCGGCGATTTCCTACGAGAAGCAGCCCGGGCAGGCACACATCGCCGTCAATGTCGCGTTCGAGAGCGGCGCCGTCGGCAACTTCTTCCTCTCCTCGCTGGGCCTGTGGTCGGCAAAGGGCGCCGAATCCATGGAGATCCGCGGCGACCGGAATTTCATCACTCTGGTCAATCTGCGCGAGCTGACCTGGCAGAAGCCGCCGCTGTCGGTGCGCGGCAATGCGTCCTCGCACCAGTCCGGCGTCGAAATCCCTGCGCCGGCGCAATATCACGAGCCGAACTACAGCAATATCAGTCTGCTCGAGTATCAGAGCTTCCATCAGAACGGCTATTTCCCGCGCCTCGAAGCCTTCGTGGCCGACATCCGCGCCGGAACCAGGGAAGGGCCGGGGATTGACGCCAGCCGGTGCGCTCTCGAGGCGGCGATGGCGGTCGAGCAGAGCATCAACAACAACGGCGCCTATGTCGATCTCTGATCACGCCGCGGCGCCCACAGCCATTCAGACCATCGTTCAGGAATACGGAGTGAAGACATGAAAAAGGTAATCCAGAGAGAGCTCGAGAATTTCTACAAATCGGATTTCTGGCGCTCGTTTCTCGATGAGATCGAACTGAAGAAGGGTGTCCGTCACGCGCATCTGTCCGTGGATTCCTCGGTCCATCCCGCCAATCTTCTCTACCTGACGCGGGCCTATTTCAAGAAGCAGAACGAGCCGCTGCGGCGCTCGATCTGGCTGACCAGCGAGGGGCCGGGGTTTTCCAATTGCTATTACATTGCGCCGGAAACCCGCTGCCATTTCGAGATCATGCAGCGCTACAATCCTGAAGTGATCATCGAGCCGATGCCCCCCGAGGAGGCGATCGGCGGCAAGAACATCGACATCTGGGACGACGCCTACATGGCCGACTACTACAAGAAATTCGAGTTCCGGCCATTTGATGAAGCGGCCGAAAAGGAGGTCGATGACTTCTTTGAATCCTCCGCCTGGCACCGGCTTCTCGAATTGATGGTCTACAATGTCCAGCGCAACAAGCACGGGCATCTGGTGGTCCGCATGGGCGTTCATCCCGAAGAAGTTGCCAAGCGCGGGCTGGCCGCCCTGCGCAAGCGCGGCTGGGTCGTCGATCGGGCCGTTGACATCACCTTCCGCGGCGATGTCGGAGGCGCCCTGACCAGCGAGAACTTCGAATACAAGAAGATCACCTTCCTGCTGCAGCAGCCTGAAACGGTGCTCGAGATCGAGTGGGAATATGATCCGTCCGTGATCATCGAACCGCGCCCCTATGATGTGACGCGCCTGCTGACCATCGACAATATCCAGAAGGATCTCGGTGCGGTAGCTTATAACCGGCTGACTGAAAGCGAACTGAAAGAGGTTGTGGCACGCCTCTAGGGCCGGGTCTGAGAGGGGGCGTGGGAGAGCTGTTTCCGCGCCTCCTGCTCTGAGCGAAAAGCGGTTCGATAACGCAGATGCCACGTTGAAGGAGGGGTCATGAACCGGTTGCGCCAATTCGTCAGCATGTCGGCTGCCATCGTCGCGGCTTTCATGCTGTTCATCGCCACCTTCAGCGTCGTGGTCCAGATTATCATGCGCTACCAGAACAATCCCAACCTCTGGTCGATCGAATTGTCGCAATTCGCCGTCATCGCCATGGTCTTCATCGGCGCTGCCGCGGCGGCGCGCGACAGGCAGCATTTCCGCATTGACTACATTGCGGGATTGGTAGGCAGGCGCACCGAAAAGTGGTTCGATGTCGTCAGCCGTCTGGTCGGTCTGGCGACCCTGGCCGTGCTGGGCCTTTATGCGATCAGGATGCTCGAAAGTGTCATGAACACCTATTCGACCGCCGCCCAGATCCCGGTCCGCTATGTCTACTATCTGATGATTTACGGCATCGTCAGCTGGATCATCCTGCTGCTGCTCGAGTTTTTCATCCCCGATGCGGATGATCCGAAAGGTCTAGAGACCGCGCGGGCCGAGTTGCTGGCCGGCCAGTCCGACAAGGCCGGAGCACCGCAATGACCGGCGCCGCGATCCTTCTCGCCTTTGTGCTCCTGATGCTTGTTCAGGTGCCCATCGTGCTGGCTCTGATCGCCATCGCCTTCGCTTACTTCTATGTGAGCGGTTTTCCCCTGACCATCGTGCCCTACACGATGTACAAGACGCTCAACACCTTCACCATCGTCGCCATCCCGATGTTCATCTTCATGGGGGAATTGCTGTCGCGTTTCGGCTTCGCCGCCGACATCATTCGCATCACGCGGCGCATGTTTCGCGAGAAATTCGGTTATTCGCTGCGGCTGAACGTAATTCTCAGCCTGATCTTTTCGGGAATGTCCGGCTCGGCCATCGCCGACATCGGCGCCACCGGGCGCATGCTGATCAATGCCTCCGATCGCGAGGGCATCCGTAAGCCTTTCGCCGCCGGCCTGACCATGGCCAGCGCCACCATCGGGCCGATCTTTCCGCCGAGCATCCCGCTCCTGGTCTACGCCATTGCTGCCAATACCTCGAGCGTGCGCATGTTGATCGCCGGGGTGGTGCCCGCCATCGCCATCGCCGCCATCCTGTACATCTTCGTCAGCATCTACATCGCCATGCTGCGCCGTCGCCACACCAATGCGACTCCGACGCCGCAAGCTCTCAAGACGGACACGCACACCTCGGGCTCGTCCGGGACCGAGCCGGCAATCGGTGAGATCGGCGGCGCGGCGCAAACGCCGTTCTGGCGCGATCTGGCGCTGTCGCTGCCGACATTGTCGATCATTCCGGCCATCACCGGCGGCATGATCTTCGGCCTCCTCAGTCCCTCCGAGGTCGGCGCCGCGGCGGTGGTCTATATTCTCGTTCTGGCCTTCGCCTATGGCCGCTTCACCCTGGGCAAGATGTGGCTCGCCTTTCGCGCCGCGATCGTCAGTTCATCGGCCGTCGTCATCCTGCTGGCCGCCGGCTCGCTCTATTCGACCATCATGGTCAATGAGGGGATCAGCCAGCTTGCCGCTTCCGCCTTTGACAATATCGGCGACAATCCGCTGGTCTTCTTCCTGATCATCAATCTGCTGCTGATCATCGTCGGCATGTTCATCGATGGCCTGACGATCATCATCCTGCTGACGCCGGTCCTGATGCCGATCGCCCTGTCGCTCGGCATCCAGCCCGAGCAACTGGGCATCGTCATGGTCTTCAACACCATGATCGGCATGATGACGCCGCCCTTCGGGCTCAGCATTTTCGCCGTGGCCTCGGTCAGCGGCCTCAAGCTTGGCGAGATCCTGCGTTCGATCCTGCCGTTTTATGCGGTCATGCTTGTCTGTCTGTTCGCCCTGTCCGCCGTGCCGGCAATCTCGCAATGGCTGCCGGGCACCGTTTTCCAGTAATGCCGCAGCGCCAGGAGCCTGTTCAATGACCGTTGACAATCCGATGATTGCAAAAATGCGGGCAGGGGAGACCGCCATCGGTCTGGGTGTCACCTTGCCGCCCGCCGCGCAGGTCCCGATGTTCGCCCGCCAGTCGGGTTTCGACTGGGCTTTCATCGACCTTGAGCACACGCTTCTCAGTCCCGAGACCGTCGCCACGCTTGCACATCTGCTCGCTCTGCAGCAAATCACCCCTCTCGCCCGCATTCCCAAAAACGGCTTGTTTGATGTCGCCCGCCTGCTCGACAGCGGCGTCAGTGGGATCATCCGCCCGCATGTCGAGACCTCGGACGAAGCGCGCGAACTGGTGCAATTGTGTAAATATGCGCCCCTTGGCCAGCGCTCCTGGGGCGGGGCCTCGCCACAACTGGGCTATCCGCAAAAACCCTCGGGTGAATTGATGGAGGCTGGCAACGCGGCCACGCTCGCCGCCGTGATGATCGAATCGGCGCGCGGTATCGACGCGATCGATGACATTGTCGGCGTGCACGGCCTCGACGCCGTCCTGATCGGCTGCGTCGATCTGTCGATCGACCTCGGCGTCATGGGTCGCAGCGATGCGCCACAGATGGTCGACGCCATCGCCCGCATCGGCTGCGCCACGCGTGCGGCCGGAAAATATTTCGGCCTTGCCGGCGCCTCGTCTCCGGCTGTCTTGACGCGCGATCCCGAAGGGCCGGTGGACTTTGCGCTGGTCGGCATGGATTATCGCATCCTCGCTGCCGCACTCGGCGCGCGCGCAGCGCAATGGCGCGCCGCACCCGATGCGGGCACAAGCGCGACGGAAATTTAAGAGGACGCCAAACCCCAGCCAGGGCGAGCCTGTCACGGCCCGATGCGGACCGCAGGCACGGAAAGGAAACGCATGACCAAGTCCATTCTCGTCACCGGCGCCAGTTCCGGCATCGGCAGGGCCATTGCCGAACGCTTTCTCGGCGCAGGCTGGCAGGTCGGATTGCTGGCGCGCCGCGCCGATCTGCTCGAAGAAATCGCCGCTGACCATCCTGAGGCGCTTGTCCTGGCCTGCGACGTCACGGATGCGGCGGCTGTCGAACAGGCCTTCGCGCGCCACGTCGAGGCCTTTGGGCGGCTCGACGTCCTGTTCAACAATGCCGGCATTTTCACGCCCGCCGGACCAATCGACGAGATTCCCATCGAGGACTGGTCGAAAGCGCTCGCCGTCAATCTGTCGGGAATGTTTTACTGCGCCCGCGCCGCCTTCGCACAGATGCGCCGCCAGGCCCCGCAAGGCGGGCGCATCATCAACAATGGCTCGATCTCGGCCCACACGCCGCGTCCCGGCGCCGTCACCTACACCACCACGAAGCACGGTGTTACCGGCCTGACCCGACAGCTGGCGCTGGATGGCCGGCCGTTCGACATCGCCTGCGGCCAGATCGACATCGGCAATGCCCTGACACCGCTGCTCGACGATATCGCCGCCCAGGCGCGCCAGAAGGGCGAGAAGGAGCCGCCGAGCTTCGATATCGCACATGTCGCCGACGCGGTCATGCAGATGGCCGAACTGCCCCTGTCGGCCAATGTGCTGTTCCAGACGCTGATGGCCACCCAGATGCCCTATGTCGGGCGTGGCTGAGACGAACCTCGGGCTCCCTGGCTCGGGTCCCGGCCCTAGCGCTGCGAGACATGCCAGGGCAGCATCAGCCGCTCGGCAAAATCGACCATGTAGAACAGCACGGTGCCCATCAGGCCCAGCAGCACCAGCGAGACGAAGACGCGCGTCGTGTCGAACTGACCCTGGGCGACGAGCACCAGAAAGCCCAGCCCGTTGCCGCCGGCAACGAACTCCCCGACGATGGCCCCGACCAGCGCGAACGAGATCGCCACCTTCATTCCGGCAAACAGGCTCGGCAGCGCGTTCGGCAGCCGGATCTTGTAGAGCACCTGGAAATTCGAGGCGCGACCGGCCCGCGCCAGATTGATCATGTCCGGATCGACCGAGCGCAGTCCGAGCACCGTGTCGATGACGATCGGGAAGATCGCCAGCATCACGGCGACCGCCAGCTTTGGCTCCAGCCCGGTGCCCAGCCAGATCACGAAAAGCGGCGCCAGCGCCACTTTCGGGACCGAGTTGAGAGCCACCAGCAGCGTGTAGATGGTTCGCTCGAGCAGCGTTGATTGAACAATGCCGATCGACAGGATGACGCCGAGCACCACCGAGATCGCGAACGCCATGGCGGTCGTGCTCAGCGTGTACAGCATGTGGCGCAGGAACGTCTCGGGCGTCGACATGAAGTTCGCCCAGATATCCGTCGGCGCCGGAAGCAGGATGGCCGGCGGCTGGAAGAACCACACGCCCGCTTCCCAGATGACCACCGTGACGAGGAGGACGAGAATGACATCGCGGGCCCGCGTGTCATGCACCATCTTGTTGTAAAACCAGTTGATCATTCCTGGACAATCCCCAGTTCGGCGAAGTGGTGCCGGATGCGGTGCGTATATTCGCCAAATGCCGCTGATTCCCGCACCGCCAGGGCGCGGGGACGAGGCAGATCGATGTCGATGATGTCGACGATCTGTCCCGGACTGCGCGACATCAGGACGACGCGGTCGGAGAGGAAGACCGCCTCCTGGATGGAATGGGTGATGAACATCACCGTCTTGTTGGTGCCCTGCCAGATCCGCGCCAGCTCGACATTGAGATCGTCGCGGGTCATCGCGTCGAGGGCACCGAACGGCTCGTCCATCAAGAGAAGTTCCGGCTCGCACAACAAGGCGCGGCAGATCGAGGCGCGTTGGCGCATGCCGCCCGACAATTCCCAGGGGTGCCGGTCTTCGAATCCGGCCAGTCCGAAACGCTCGAGCAATTGCTGTGCCTTCGGACGATAGTCGGCGCGCTTCAGGCCGAGAAATTCGGCCTGCAGCAGGACATTGTCGAGAATGGTCCGCCAATCGAGCAGAACATCGCGCTGGAACACCACGCCGAGGGCGGCAGGCGGACCATCATGCGGCGTTCCTTTGACCGCGATATCGCCAGACGTGATATCTTCAAGGCCGGCGACACATTTCAAAAGCGTGCTCTTGCCGCAGCCGCTCGGTCCGACAATGCTGACAAACTCACCCGGAGAAATGTCGAGATTGATATCCTGCAGCGCTGTCACATCGCCGTGCGGAGAAGGATAAACCTTCCCCACACGGTTGATCGCCAGGTGCGGAATTGCTGAAGCTGACGCCACGGCGCTACACCCTTGTGCCGAACTCATTCCTTGACGAGATCATTGGTGTAATAGTCTTCAGTGTTCCAGCCGCTATCGATGATGCCGGCCCGTTCCATGCCCTTCAGCGCATCTTCCCAGTCGGACTTGGCCTGAAAACCGATCGGCTTGCCTTCGGTCGCTGCGGTGTCGAAATAATCGATCGACAGCTGGATCTGCTCGCGCACCACGTCGCGATTGAGATTGGCATCCGGCCGTTGCGCGATCATCGCGTCGACGCCGAGTTCAATGTCGTCCTTGATCGCCTGCCAGGCGCGCTGCTGCACCTCGACCAGCTTGGCCAGTTCATCGCCGCGTTCCTCGATGGTCTGCTCGGTGGCGATCAGTCCGTAGCTCGGGAAAAACAGATCGGCCTGGTCGAGTGTCAGGCACTTTGACGGCCGGTTGGCTTTCGCCACAGGAAGGGCGGAACTGACCGTCGACATCAGTCCGTCAACGCGCTTCGCCGTATAGGTGCCCCACAGCGCCGACGGGTCGACAAACAGCACCTCGACATCGCTTTGCGTCAGATCGCCACCGGCCAGAAACGCATCGATGAACGGTGCCCAGGGGCTGGCGGCGAAAACAACGACGCTCTTGCCTTCAAGGTCGGCAACCTCTTCGATCGGGGAATCCTCATCGACCAGGACACACAGGTCCGTCTTGCGCAGAAAGCCTGCGAAGGATTTGACCTCGGCGCCCTGTTTGCGGGCCGAGCCGAGCAGGCCCAACTGGATCTGGCCGACATCGACCTGTCCGGAATTGACCAGCTGCAATGTGTTGCCGGAACCGCGACCATCTTGCACGTCGACATCAAGGCCGGCTTCCTCGAACCAGCCCTTTTGTGCGGCCAGATGCATGCCGGCGTGAACGCCCCAGGGTGAAAAGTCGAGCCGGACGGAAAGCGGCTCGGCCGATGCGGCGCTGACAGCGCCGAACAGCGCCGCGGCCGAGGCGGCCGAAATGATTTTAGAAAGCAGTTTCATAACACATTCCCCTTTTGGATTGTTATCGAAAGCAGACTACATAGTCCAACAATCACCTGCAAGAGACAATATGAAAATTGCAAAAAAGGCACTGTGCTACAGGGCTTCTTGACGCAACAAACGGTTTAGACTAACCAATTAGTCCAACTCAAATGGAGAATGGAAGCATGCGGGCAGGGCGATCCAATCGTATTGGTGTTGACATTGGCGGCACCTTCACCGACCTGGTGCTGATCGATGCCGAGGGCCGGCTGTTTCACAACAAGACCGCCTCGACGCCGGCCGCGCCCGAACAGGCCGTGCTTGATGGAATCCGTGCCATCATCGCGCAAACGGATCTCGATTTCGCCGACATCGACGAGATCGTGCACGGCACCACGGTCGGCTCGAACACGTTGCTGCAGAAGGTCGGGGCCCGCACCGGACTGATCACCACGAGGGGCTTTCGCGACGTGCTCGAGATCGGGCGCCTGCGCACGCCCGGAATGTTCGATCTGCAGTGGTCCAAGCCCGAGCCGCTGGTCGCCCGGCGCCACCGCCTCGAGGTCACCGAACGCATCGCCTTTGACGGCAGCATCATTCTGCCGCTCGATGAAGACGAGCTTGTCACGGTCACCCGCGACCTGGTCGACGAGGGCATCGAATCGATCGCTTTGTGCTTCCTCAACAGCTACCGCAATCCGGTGCATGAGCAGCGCGCCGGGCAGGTGCTGAGCGAGGCCTTCCCGGATCTGCGCGTCACCACCTCGGTCTCCGTGCTGCCTGAGGCCAAGGAGTACGAGCGCACCAGCACGACGGTCGTCAATGCCTATGTGGCGCCCGTCCTCGGCAAGTATCTCACCCGGCTCGAAGAAGGCATTGCCGGACTCGGCATCAATGCGCCGCTGCTGGTCGGCAATTCCAATGGCGCTCTCGCGTCGTCCGAAACGGCCCGGAGCAAGCCGGTCTTCTTCATCTCCTCGGGCCGGGCCGCGGGTGTCGTCGGAGGCGGCCGGCTGGGTCAGGCGCTGGACTTGCCGGATCTGGTTGTCTTCGACATGGGCGGCACCACCGCCTCGGCCTCGCTGGTTCAGAATGGCGAACTCAGCCGGGTCAGCGAATACGAATTCCGCGCCGGTATCTCCACGCCAAGCCGTTTCATCAAGGCCGGCGGCTACATGATGAGCGTGCCGACCGTCGACGTGGCGGAAGTCGGCAGCGGCGCCGGCTCGATTGCCCACCTCGACAGCGCCGGCCTGATCAAGGTCGGGCCGATATCCGCCGGTGCCGATCCTGGGCCTGTTTGCTATGACATGGGCGGCACGCGACCGACCGTGACGGATGCCAATCTGGTGCTCGGTTACCTGCCGGCCTCGATCGCCGGCGGCGCCCGCCAGCTGTCCGTCGACAAGGCTCGCGAGGCCATTGCCGGCACGCTTGGCGAAGCGCTGCAGCTCGATGCCGTCGAGGCGGCATTTGGAGTGCGCGAAGTGACCAATGCCAACATGGCGCGCGCCATCCGCGCCGTCACGGTCGAGCGCGGCGTCGACCCGCGCGATTTCACCCTTGCCGCCATTGGCGGCTCCGGGCCGGTGCATGCCGCCAGTATTGCCGAACTGCTGTCGATCAAGCGCCTGCTCATCCCCGCCTCGCCCGGTGTCTTCACCGCCATGGGCATGCTCGCCGGTGACGTCGAGCGCTACTACATCGCCCCGTTCGCCGGAGAACTTGAAACACTCGACGCCACCGCCCTCCGGGAACTGACGGGCCGCTTGCGCCAACAGGCCACCGAGACACTGCGCGCCGAGGGGATCGCCGACGATTGCATCGAATGCATCACCGAGATCAACCTGCACTTCCGTGGCCAGGAAATGACCCTGGCGGTGCCGTTCGACGAGCCGTTCGACCCGGCGGTCGTGCGCGGGCAGTTCCTCGACATGTACCAGTCGATCTACAGCTATTCCTCCTCCGACAGCATCGAGGCGGTCAGCATCCGGCTGACCGGCCGCGGTCTGCTACCCGGCAAGCTCGATTTCCGCAAGATCAGCGCTGACCGGCCGGAGGTGGCGGAGCCAAAATCCCGGCGTGACGTCTATTTCGGCCGCGACAGCGGCTGGGTCTCAACGCCCGTCTATGCTCGTCCCACCGCGCCGCGCAGCTTGGAGGGGCCGGCTATCCTCGAAGCCGCCGACAGCACGGTCGTCATCCCGCCGGCCGCCACGGCCCGGCTTGATCCGCAACTCAATCTCCACATCGAGCTCGCCTGAGCGAGGAAGGATATTTCATGGCATCCAATCTCGATCCGATCACCTTCGCGGTCCTCAAGAGCGCTGTTGAATCGATCGTCGATGACATGGCCTACACCGTCATGCGTACGGCCCGCTCGCCGATCGTGCGCGATGTGCTCGACTATTCGACGACCATGTGCGACGCCAAGGGCCGCATCCTCGCACAGGCCAAGACCGTCGCGCTGCATCTCGGTGCCGTGCCCGATGCCATGGAGGCGTTGCTGCGCCACTATGGCGATGATCTGGCGCCCGGCGATGTGATCATCTTCAACGATCCCTATGACGGCGGCATGCATCTGCCGGACATTTTCATGTTCAAGCCGATCTTCCGCGACGATCAGCACGTCGGTTTTTCGGTGGTCATATGCCACCATTGCGATGTCGGCGGCCGGGTTCCCGGCTCCAATGCCAGCGATTCCACCGAGATTTTCCAGGAAGGACTGCGCATTCCGCCGCTCAAACTGTTCGAGCGCGGCGTGCCGAGCAAGGCGATCTTCGACATCATCCGCAAGAATGTCCGGCTTCCCGATCTCGTCATCGGAGACCTCGAGGCCCAACTGGCAACTTGCGCTCTTGGCGAGCGCGAATTGCTGCGGCTGGTCGACAAATATGGCGTCGACACCTTCCAGTCCTTCCTTGCCGAATTCCTCGATTATGGCGAGCGGCTGACCCGCAATGAAATCGCCGCCTGGCCCGACGGCAGCTATACCTTCACCGATTATATCGATGGGGACGGCTTCACCTTCGAACCGATCCCCATCAAGGTCACCATCACCGTCAGGGACAGCCAGCTTGACGTCGACTTCACCGGCAGTGCGCCGCAGGTGCGCGGCGCCATCAATTCGACGCTCTCCTTCGTCAAGTCGGCCACCTATCTCGCCGTGCGCTGCGTGCTCGATGGCGAGGTGCCCAACAATTCCGGCGTCTACCGCTGCATCGATGTCAGCGCGCCCAAGGGCACGCTGCTCAACCCGGAATTTCCGGCGCCGGTGGCTGCCCGGGCCCTGACCGGCTACCGCGTCGCCGATACGGTGCTCGGCGCCCTGTCGAAGATCGTGCCGGAAAAGGTCGCGGCGGCCGGCGAGGGCGGCAACTCGGTCGTCTGCCTCGGGGGCTATGACAAGACCACGCGCGAGCCGTTCATCATGGTCGACATGATCAATGGCGCGCTTGGCGCCCGCGCCACCCGCGACGGCATCGATGCCATCACCAACCCCTCGCAGAACATGTCGAACATGCCCGTCGAGGTCATGGAGGCGACCTATCCGGTGCGCATCGAGGAATATGGTTTGCGGCCGGATTCGGCCGGCGCCGGCAGGACGCGTGGCGGTCTCGGCGTCGTGCGCGAGTACCGCCTGATGGCCGATGAGGCGGTGCTGCAATTGCGCGCTGACCGCTATGACACGCCGCCCTACGGGCTGTTCGGTGGTGCGCCTGCCGCATCCTCGCGCAACCTGCTGGCCAGCAATGGCGGCGATTTCGAATTGCTCGACAGCAAGGTCACGCGCACCGTGTACAAGGGCGATGTGATCCGCCATGAACAGGCCGGCGGCGGCGGCTATGGCGCCCCGCTCGAGCGTCCGCTCGATGCCATCCTCGAGGATCTGCGTGACGGCAAGATCACCCCGGCCTATGCCCGCAAATTCTACGGCGTCATCACTGATGGCCGGGGCATCGATGAGGCGGCAACCGGAGCGCTCCGTGCCGAGATGGCGGACAGCGGCGCGGAGAGCGCTGCCCCGTGACCGACCTGAGCCGCTTCGCAGTCAACCAGATCACCACGCGCAACTGGAGCCTGCCCGAAGCGATCGAGGGCTATGCCCGCCATGGCGTCGCCGGTATCGGGGTGTGGATCGACTACCTCGATGCGGTGGGCACCAAAGCGGCAGCGCGCCACATCCGTGATGCCGGCCTGTTCGTGCCGTGCCTGTGCACCAGTGCCTGGGTCAACCTGGCCGACAGGAGCGCCTATGAAACCGCGCTTGCGGAAAATCGACGCCGCATCGATGCTGCAGCGGCGATCGGCGCACCATGCCTGGTCGTCGTTCCCGGTGGATTGGCGGCGGGCGAAAAGAATCTCGAAAGCGCCCGCGCCCGCGTCGAGGACGCTCTCGCCACGCTTTTGCCCTATGCCCGTCAGGCCGGCGTGGCGCTCGGTCTGGAGCCCCTGCATCCGATGTATGCCGGCGACCGCTCCTGCCTCAACACCTTTGCCCAGTGCCTCGACCTGTGCGCAACGCTCGGGGAGGGGACGGGCCTGGTTGCCGATGTCTATCACTGCTGGTGGGACCCCGAGTTCGAAGCCGGCCTGCGCCGCGCCGGACCGGAGCGCATTCTCTCCTTTCACCTGTGCGACTGGCTGGTTCCGACCCGGGACCTGTACCAGGATCGCGGCATGGTTGGAGATGGAGTCATCGACATCGCCCGTTACCGGCAGATCCTCGATGACATCGCCTATGACGGCCCCTTAGAGATTGAGATATTCTCAAAGCGTGACTGGTGGCAGCGCGATTGCGAGGAAACCACCCGCATCTCCATCGAGCGATGCGCACCGTTCGTTGCGCCGCGTCAGACTGGCGGGCCGGTCTGAAGTTGCAGCGCGCGCACGCCAAGGGCGCAATCTCGGCACGCGCGGCAATGGCCGTGCCGCAAACAAGGCTTGAAGTTCGCATAGGGTCTGAGCATAACCGGACAGGAAGCGCACAGGGCAGGAAAGTACGGACCATCGTGACAGGCAAACCGGCCAAGAGAGACGGGATCCGCACCCAGGAAAAGATCCTCGCGGCGGCGCAGATGGAGTTTGCCCGCAAGGGGTATGACGGCGCCCGCGTCGACGCCATCGTGCAGCGCGCCCGCATCTCGAAAAACCTGCTGTATCATCACTTCCGTAGCAAGGAAGAGCTCTATATCCGCGTCCTCGAACGCACCTACGAAATCCTAAGGCGCCGCCAGGGCGATGTGCCCCTGGCCGGCCTCGACCCGATCCGCGCCATGACGCTGTTGTGCGAAAACACCTTCCAGACCTTTGTCGATGAACCGGACGTCATCGTCATGCTCAACACCGAGAACCTGCATCGCGGCAAGCACATTGCCAAATCGCCGATCATCCGCTCGCTTTATGACCGGCTCTCCGAGGTGCTGCGCGGCATTCTCAAGGATGGCGAGGAACAGGGCGTGTTCCGGCGCGGTGTCGATCCCGTCGAGTTGTACATTTCCATGTCCGGGCTGGGCTATTTCTACCTGTCCAACCAGCACACGCTGTCGATGCTGTTCAATCGCTCGCTGATCGACCCGGAGAATCTGGCGCGCCGCAAGGCACATATCGTCGATGTCATCCTGAGCTATCTGACGCGCTTCCCCGATGAGCAGGACGCCGCCGATGCCAAGCCCTCGGTTAGGTTCCCCTGAATTTCGCCCCTATAGGATTGGAGACCAGCCATGGCACACTCATTGAAGCCGACGGGCCAGAGCGCATCAATGCCTGATGACCGCTTGCGGCACAACCGGCCGGCTTTCGACAGCGATGCCGTGCTTCAGGCGCGCCGCGACCTGGCCGCCTGCTTCCGCTTTGCCGCCCGTCTTGGCATGCACGAGGGCATCTGCAATCACTTTTCCGCGGTCCTGCCTGGCCATGATGATCTGTTTCTCGTCAATCCCTATGGCTACGCCTTCAGCGAGGTGACCGCCTCGAGCCTGTTGATCTGCGATTTTCACGGCAATGTCGTCGATGGCGAGGGCGAGCCGGAGGCCACCGCGTTCTATATCCACGCCCGCATGCATGAAAACGTGCCGCGCGCCCGGGTCGCCCTGCATACCCACATGCCCTATGCCACGGCACTGACCATGACCGAGGGTGAGCCGTTGGTGTTCGCCGGGCAGACGGCCCTGAAATTCTATGGGCGCACGGTGCTCGACGAGGATTACAACGGTCTGGCGCTCGACACCGATGAAGGCGACCGCATCGCCGCCACCGTCGGTGATGCCGACATCGTCTTCATGCGTCATCACGGCGTCATGGTGCTCGGCCGCTCGATCGCCGAAGCCTGGGACGATCTGTACTATCTCGAACGCGCCTGCGAGGTGCAGTGCCTTGCTATGTCGACCGGACGTCCGATCATTCCCGTCTCGCCGGAAGTGGCGCGTCTGACCGCCGCCCAGATGCAGGGCGAGGACGAGCAATCGGCGCGCATGCATCTTGAAAGCATGCACCGCATTCTCGAGCGCCAGGAGCCGGACTACCGCGACTGACTTTATGCTGCGCCGCATCGTGCTGCGACGGATTTCGGACGGCACGGGAATCGGCGAAGTGGCGGCAATCGCCGCCGCAATGACCACAGGAGATCAAGGTGACTGAGACATCCCTGATGCTGGCGGAAGCCGGCGAGGCCCCGGCAGTGGTTGAGCACTTGTTGCAGAGCGAGGCCGGATCTATCGCCAGGGTCGGATCCTGGCTGCGCGATGCGCCGCCTGCCGTCGTGACCCTGGCGGCCCGTGGCTCGTCCGATCATGCCGCGACCTTCTTCAAATATCTCATGGAGCTGCAGCTCGGCATCCCTGTGACCTCGATCGGACCGTCGGTTGCCTCGGTCTATCAGCGGCCATTGCGTCTGCCCTCGGCGGTGCATTTTACCATTTCACAATCCGGCGCCAGCCCCGATATTGTCGCCCTGCAGGCCGCGGCCAAGGCGGGCGGCGCCCGCACCGTGGCGATTGTCAACGTCGCCGACAGCCCGGTGGCGCGCGAAGCGGACATCACCATTCCACTCGGCGCCGGACCGGAAAAGAGCGTCGCGGCAACCAAGAGTTTCATCGCCTCGGCCGTAGCCTTGGCGGCGATCACCGGCGCCGCCGGCAATGGCGCGCTGGCGAGAGCGCTGACCGCGCTCCCCGGCGCATTGGCCGCCACTGCAGAGGTTGATCTCGACGCGGCCCGCCAGCGGCTCGCCGACGCGCACTCGCTTTACGCCTGCAGCCGCGGCACAGGCCTCGGCATCGCCCTGGAGGCGGCCCTGAAATGCAAGGAAACCGCCGGGCTGCATGCCGAAGCCTTCTCGACGGCGGAAGTCATGCATGGCCCGCTGCGCCTTGTGCAGGACGGGTTTCCGGTGCTCGGCTTCGTGCAGGACGATGCGGCGTTCGATACCAGTTCCGCCGCCATGGCCCGGCTCGCCGAGCTTGGCGCCCATACGATCACCCTGTCCTCGAGACCGGTCAGTGGGCTGCACCTGAGCGTGCCCTCGACCGGCTGCGGCCTGCTCGATCCCCTGGTGGCCCTGCTGCCCGCCTATCGCCTGATTGAAGCGGTCACCCGGCAAAAAGGCTTCGATCCCGACAAGCCGCGCAATCTCAACAAGGTGACCGAAACCCTGTAGAAACCCGGCGCCACGCTCTCGGGCGGGTGATGCGGTGCGAGTGCGCTGTGCGCCTGTGCACCACCCTAGTTTCGCGGCTTGCGCCTGAGGGCGCCGGCATCTGTGTAGCCGAAATGCAACGATCACGGGGCGAATATAAATTCGCGCTACGTAATGCGTTGAGGCGAGGCTCTGCAGCGTGCACTATTGTTTTTCGACAGACTGTTGGGGGGCAGACTGTAGGAAATCGCGATGAAAGCACTGTTTGCAGGGGCGGTGGCGGCCATGACCACACTCGGTGCGTCTGCGGCCTTTGCGCAGACCCCGTTCGGCCCGCTTGCCTCGACGCAAACGAACGGAACAATCACCGTGAACCTGGCAGTTGCGCCGGGCGGCACCGGGGAGCAAACGCTGTCCATTACCTATGCGGGCGATCTGGACATTGCTGAAGAGTTCATTGATGTCTTCGTCGACGGCACAAACGTCGGACGGCTGAAAGGCGGCCCACCCGATTGTTCTGCTACTCTCAATGAGACCATCACCGTCAGTGATGCCGTCTACACCGCGGCTGCTGCCGACGGGACGGTCACGCTTTCGTTCAATGCCTCTGCAGCGGTGCAAGGCGGTGGCCATCCCTTTGCCTGTGGTCGGCCGAACAGGGAATTCGCCGCCCCGTTCACGAGTTTCGACGGCGGGACAGGGGAGTCCTTTGTGGTGCAGGGCCTGCTGACCACATGGGACGCCAAAGGCCAGCAGGAAACTGTTGCGAGCACGCGCGGCGGATTGATCCTGCAGCACGGCCCCGACCGGCACGACCGCATCGCGCGGCTGAATGGCGCCACACCTGCTGCCCGCGCGCTTAGCTTTGTCGGCATGCCGCTGTTGAAAAACACACCCTTCGAGCTCGATATCGGCCGCAATGCGCTGGCAGTCTCGGGCAGCGAGTCCGCCGGTGGCCTGAACTTCTGGTCCGAGGCGGCGGTCACCGGCATTTTTGATGATGCCAGCAGCGACCACCTTTTTGGCATTCTGCACGTCGGCGTCGACGGAAAGATTGGTCCCGACACGCTGCTCGGTTTTGGCCTGCAGTTTGACATGCTGCGCATGACCGATAGCGCCACAAGTGACGAATTTGACGGCGCGGGCTGGATGGTCGGGCCGCTTGTGACCCACCGGCTGAGCGATACGCTTTATCTTGACGGGCGATTGGCCTATGGCCAGGTGGAAACCGACGTTGCACGCAGTGGCGGCGGCACCGACAGTTATACCTCGGAGCGCATGCTGGCACAGATTGCGCTGGTCGGCGCGTTAGACCTTGGCGCCACGCGGGTCGCGCCCCGCGCTGAGATCGGCTGGTATCGGGAAATCTCGGAGGCCTACACCTCTGCCACGCTGGGCGCTGTGGCCGAAACCGAGGTCGATTTGGGTATCGCCAATCTGGGTGCGCGCCTATCGCAAAGCCATGATTTTGCCAACGGCACGGCCACGCCGTATATCGACGGCGCTGCGATCTATACGCTGAACAGCTCGTCCCATCTGACTGCGGGAAGCCACGCGGCTGCGGTCGAGGGGTGGCAGGGCCATGTGGCGATCGGGGCGTCCTATGCCGGGCCCGGTGGTGCGTCCTGGGCGGCGGAGGTGAACGCGGGCGGCCTGTTTACCGGAAGCAATACGCTGGGTGGTGAGTTGCGGTTCGAGATAGCGTTCTAGAAAGATGCGGCAACCGGACCACCAATGACATTTCCCGCCGAATTTCCAACAGCTTAAAGCCGTTCGCAGTCGCCACGCCTGTGCGCTGCGCAGTCAGTCCGCAGGCGGCCGCACGCAGGCGGATGCCTCACGGCCGCTGGCTGACATGGCGCTGTCTTCGGAGGTCCGCCGCACGCCATTCTGCGCCATCAGACCGGCAATTTCAGCCCCGAGCACCAGATCGGGCACCTCGCCGAAATGATGCGCGCGCAAAATGCCGTCACGATCGATCAGCAAGAGGCTCGGGGTGCCGCGCAGGCCGTAGGCTTGCATGCTGCACGGGATGGCGCCGCTGCCGGGCTGGTCGATAGCGACCGGGAAAGCGATGCGATATTCGTGCAGGAAGGCGCGCAGCGAGACCTCCTGCATTGCCGCGTGATGCTCGAACACCGTGTGCAGGCCAACAACCGCGACCTCGCTTGCAGCAAAACTGCGCGCCACCCGCTGCGCCTGCGGCAGGGCATGCGCCACGCAGCCCGGGCACAGCATCTGGAAGGTCACGATCATCACGACCCGGCCGCGCAGAGCGGACAGAGTGACCGGCGCGTGGACATTGAGCCAGCTGCTGACCTGCGGTTCAGCGAGCAAACGCCCCAGTGCAGCGCTCATGCCGCCGTCCAGTAGCGGTTGGCGCGGGCGATCGTGGCGAAATGCACCGCCACGACATGTGAGACCTGGATCAGCGCTGCCGCGTCGCGTTCATAGGCGCTGCGCAGTTGCGTGCGGATATCCGAGTCCGGCTGCGTCAGCTTGACGGCGACGCGTGCCAGTTTGACGGCCAGCTCATAGCCCGATTGTGCGTCGGGCGTGATGAGATCTTCAAGCCAGCGCCCTGATGTGCGCATGGTCGTCTCCATTGCAAGAGTGGATAAGCAGCGGCGGCGCGTGCAGCCGCCGCTGCATGCTGGGGCTACTGCACCTGTCCCGGTAGGCTCAGATCGCCCGATGCGACGTCGAAAACATCGCTGACGCAGAGCAGCGGCGCGTGCACATTGGCATTCACCACAAGCGCCGATGTCACGCCGTCATAGGTGGCGCCATCAAGCGCCGCTGCGTCGGAAAAGCCGACATTGATCGTGATCTCGGGACCATCGAACAACGGCGTGAAGCCGGGTGAGTCGATGAAGATCGGCAGGCCGGGCCAGGTCGCCGGCAGCGCCGGGCTCTCGCCTTCGGCGATGTCACGCACGCCGAGTGCCCCGTCGCCGCAGCCTTCGGTCGGCGTCAGGACGACCCAGTGCGAATGCCACTTGCCGCCGTCATTGCTCACATCGCCATCGCCATCCTCGTCATAGAGCGGTGTGTCGTCGAAATCCGGATGCGAGGTGGCCGCCAGCGCCAGAATGCCCGTCTTTTCCTGAAATCCGACACTGGCCGGATCGAGCGAGGTCGGCCAGACATAAGACAGCACCGGCGCACCGCCCAGCGCCCCGGCGGCATTAGGCGTCTGCGATCCGGCCTTGCCCGCCACCGTCATGTGAAAGGTCGCCATGCGGCCCTTGCGATGCACATGCGCCGCGGCGATGTCGAACGCTGCCACCTTCGCGGCATCGGTGGGCGAGGACACCGCGCCATCCTGATTGACGGCGTGCGACGCATGCTTGCCATCCGCCTGCGCCGGCGCGCCGGACAGCGAGAGGGATACGGCCAATGAGGTGCCGAGGAGGAAAGGAAATCTGCTCATGATTGCTGCTCCATTGTTGCGAACTACTAGTTGATAGCGACTCGATACTATTGTCAAGTCGCTAGCGAGTCGCTATGAAAGAGCATGACCGAAGAGCCGGTATTTCTGCGCGATCTTCTCGATCGCCTCGCGCGCATCATTGCTTCCGAAGGCTGGACGGACGATCTCAACCCGACCCAGCGCGCCGCCTTGAGCTATCTCGCGCGGGCCAACCGCTTCTCACGCGCCCCCTCGCATGTCGCCGACTATCTGTGCGCCACCCGCGGCACGGTCTCGCAGACGCTGAAGGCGTTGGCGCGCAAGGATCTCGTGCGCGAAGTCAGATCGGAGACGGATCGCCGCTCGATCGCCTACATACTCACCGAGTGCGGCGAACGCGTCGCTCAAACGCCGGGCGCGCTTGATGATGTCCTGCGCCGGTTGGACCCGGAGGCAGCTTCAACCCTGGCGCAGGAATTGGCATCGTTGCTGCGGCATACGCTGGCAGAGCGTGGTGGCCGCTCATTCGGGATGTGCCATACATGCCGGCATCATCAGAGCGACGGCGAGGGCGGATGGTGCCGGCTGCTCAAGGTCGATCTTAAGGAAGACGAAACCCGGCAATTGTGCCATGAACATGCCTGGGCAGCCTGAGCGAGCCGCCGTTCAGGCTGAGAAAGAAACAGGCGCAAGCCGGCAAGTGCCAGCAACCTGTCAGCTTCACACATGAAAGCCAGTGGCAAGCCCGTGGCAAGCCCATGGCAAGACCGGCCAAGGCAAGACCGGCCAAGGCAAGACCGGCCAAGACAAGTGCCGCTATCCCGACCGGTGCATCGTGTGAGGCATAGAATTCTTGCTATCGCTCATATTCATGCAGTAAAGTGAGTTATAAATAGAGGGTCTATAACTCATGGAATGGAACTGGACCCTGGCCGATTGGCCGCATTTTACCTTTGACGAAGCAGCGTTGGCGCCGCTGGAAAAGCGCTTTCTGCTCGAGGCTGGCGAGGTTATCGGCGCAGTCAGGCATGTCAGCGGCGATGAGAGTGATAGGCTGCGGATCGAGCTGATCAGCGACGAAGCCGTCAAGACATCCGAGATTGAAGGCGAAATACTGGATCGCCTGAGCGTCCAGTCATCGCTGCGTTGCCAACTCGGCATGCAATCCGACAATCGCTCTGTTAAGCCCCAGGAGAAGGGCATCGCGGAAATGATGCTCGATCTTTATGCCAGTTTCGCCGCTCCGCTCGATCAGGACACCATGTTCCGCTGGCACCGGATACTGATGTCGGGCGATTGTCAGATCCAGGTAATCGGGGGGTATCGTGATCATGCGGATCCGATGCAGATCATCTCCGGCCCCATCGGGGAGCCGTCAATCCATTTTGAAGCGCCACCATCGTCCCGTGTGGCCGGTGAAATGGAAGCCTATGTCCGGTGGTTCAATGATACCGCGCCGCACGGCACGGCCTCACTTCCGGCGCTCACGCGCGCCGGTCTCAGCCATTTGTATCTTGAAAGCATCCATCCTTTCGAAGACGGCAACGGCCGCATTGGCCGTGCCATTGCAGAAAAATCTCTGGCGCAGAATATCGGGCAGCCCAGCCTGATCGCCCTGGCATTCACGATCGAGCGCGGCCGTAAAGTCTATTACAACCAGCTCGAACGGCATCAAAAGACGTTGGAGGTCACTGACTGGCTGCTCTATTTTGCCGAAACGATCCTTCAGGCGCAGGCGACCACTCTTGGCCGTGTCGAGTTCTATATCGGCAAGGCGCGGTTTTACGACCGCCATCGCGGGCAGTTCAATGAGCGGCAGGAAAAGCTCATCGCACGCATATTTCGCGAGGGCCCGGACGCGTTCAAGGGCGGCTTGAGCGCCGAAAACTATATTGCCATCACTCGAACATCGCGCGCTACCGCGACGCGTGACCTGCAGGATCTGGTCAGGAAAGGCGCGCTCACGCGAACCGGCGAGCGCCGCCACACGCGCTATGCGCTGAACCTGCGGAGTGAAGGTAAGCCGGAGTAATCACGCCGCGTGACCTCTGGCGGTCTCCACTGCCCTGGCTGCCAGTGCTTTCATACAGATGCGCCACCACTTCGTGCCGCCCGCTTCAGATATGAAAGCTGACTTTTGCAGATTTTCCCGCAATGCCAATCAACGCGGGCCGCCCGTGGCTGGGGCGGCCCGGTCGTTTAGCGCATGCCGCCTATTTGACGGCGACAGCCTCGATCTCGATCATCAGTCCGGGCAGGACCAGCGCTGCAACGCCGATCAGGGACTGCGGCGGGCGGTTGTCCCCCAGATAGTCCATCATCACATCGAGGTTCGCCATGGCCGCGTCGATGTCCGTGACATAGAACTTGATGTGCTGGATGTCGTCGCGGCTCATGTCCGCTTCCGTCAGGACCTGATCCAGCGACCACAGTGCCCGTTCGAATTGCGCTCGGAAATTGCCCGGTTCGTACTCGCTGATCCCGACCGGAGAATTGGCATCGTCCTGCCATGCGATCTGTCCGGATGTGAACAAGGTGCGTGTCTCGCCTGAGATGACGCGCCCCTGGTTCATGAACTGCTCGCCCCAGCTAAAGGGATTGACGTTGTCGATCTTCATGGTTTTCTCCTCCGCAATGGCGGCGCCCGCAACCAGGCAAAAGGTCGCGAGAATGGCCGCGGATGTTTTCAGTTTTGCCAGTGACATGGGTGGCCCTCGGTTTTGCTGTTAGGCGCCTGTTTGACGCCGGCTCAGTAAAATCCGGGAGGCGTTTTTCCGGAATAGGGAGGATTCCCTAGAAGTCGAACAACCCCATCTCCATGGCGTACAGCGCCGCTGCGGTCCGGCTGTCCGCTCCGATTTTCGGATAAAGGTTCTGCAGGTGATTATCGACCGTCTTGGGAGACACGCCGAGAATGCGCGCGATCTCTTTGTTCGCCTTGCCGAGGGACACTTGGCGCAACACCTCCGCCTCGCGGTTGGTGATGCCGTCGGGCCAGACCTTCTGCGCCTCGCGCGTCTCCCCGGCGGCGTCGAGGACATGGCGGGTCTCGCGGCGGGGAAGCCGCCCGGCATGCACCTCGGCGAGGAGCATTTCCGCGGCCTCGCCGCTGCTGAGTGCGCCGCGCGTCGGCTGATCATGCGTCAGTTCTTGAAACAGGTTGGCCGCGGCCAGCAGCGCCGGACCCCCGTGCGAAAGCCGCGTGCGCCGATGCGTGCCGGACCCATCGGCGCGCTCATTGACCGAACAAGCCGTATCGCAGAGCGTCGCGAAGAACTCGGTCGTGCGCAGCACCTGTTCGGTGTGGAACGTGGCACTGTCGGCTTGCGCCTGCTCGATCGGGTTCAGCGCTTCGCATTTGTCCCAGATGCCATTCGGCACGGCGTTCCGGCCGATGTCATGCAGCAGGCCGCTGTCGAAGATCGCCTGGCATTCCGCCTCATCGTCCAGGCAATCGACCGCTCCCTGGAAGGCAAGCCCGGCCACCTGGCGCGAATGGCCGGTGAACCAGACCGACTTGAGGTCGGTGAAATCGGCAAAAGCCTTGGCCACTTCCCGCATCCCGCCCGCGTTGGTGAGGACGTGGGGAGCGGGTTCCTCGCGTAAAAATGCGTCCCACTCGCCGCCCTGTTCAAGCCCCTGCGTGATGCCCCTCGGGTCTTCGAGGAAGATGTCGACAGCCAACGGATCGAACTGGCCGCCGCGCCGCGCCTTGGCCACTTCGACCATCGAGACAAGTCCGCCGGCGCGCCGGTGCAGTTCCGCAACGGCGGCGAATTCCACAAGCAGGCTCTGCTTCATCACTTCGGGCCCGGGCGGATGGATGGGATGCTGGTCATCCCAGCGGCATTCCAGCCGGGCCAGCGCCGGCATCACATCCTCGGGCACGGGCAATCGCCGCGCCAGCGCCACCGCCTGCCGGCAATGCGGCTGGCCGAGCGCCATCAGTTCGGGCCCCATTCCCACGCACATCTCGATGAGTTCGCGCCGCTCTTCGAGCGGGCGGTCCGGGGCGAAGATCGCCTCGAGTTCAGCGCGGACGCTGTCCGGATCGGCGGGATCGGCACGGGTCAGGGCCAGGTATCCCGTCAGCTCGTCGCCAAGCGCGATCTGCGCCGTCTCGGACGATGTCGACGTGCAGCCGATGAATCTGAGAAAGCCGGTATAATACAGCGAGGACAGATCGGCCTCGCTCAGCCCCATGCGGCGCCCGATGCGAACC
Organism: Neohoeflea coraliihabitans; assembly: GCF_019334345.1. Classification (GTDB taxonomy): domain Bacteria; phylum Pseudomonadota; class Alphaproteobacteria; order Rhizobiales; family Rhizobiaceae; genus Pseudohoeflea; species Pseudohoeflea coraliihabitans. Next base: position 207,911 of record NZ_JAHWQX010000002.1, on the reverse strand, counting down.
GCGATGACCGACGCCGCAACGGACGTGCCTGGCGGATTGCCCGCCGACATATCGGTGGCCATCGACAGCGGCGCAAGAATTTTTGCCAACCTCACGATACATTTTCCCCCCATTTTTAAGGGGAATTTGCATCAAATTTCCAGGTTGTTCAATGACGCGACGGTCCGGCCTCGGGCCTTGAGGATGCGGGTGCCGGCTGCTTCTGAAAGACGATCCCCGGCAGATGGGCCATGAATACGCCTGGCTGCCTGAGCGGCCCGGTCGTCAGCCCGGGCGCGATATAGCTGATCCGGCAACCACGAGGTGCTCACTCGAATATGTCGGCGATGGCGGCCTGTTCGGCCTCCTCCCATCGACGTATGACATCGCCTACCTCTTCGATTTTCTCGTCGCTGAGATGATGCGCACCTTCTGCGTCGATGCGGCACAGGCTGAACGGCTCACCGACATGGGGAGAAGTAAGGTCGAGGGCCCGCAACACTCGCAGGACCGCGGCACAGCCGAAGCGCAGTGACCGCTCGGCCAAGTGAAAGTGGGATAGCAGCGAACTGGCCTGCTGCGCCATTGGCGCACCACTGCCAATGGCGTGGAACCCGATATCGGCGTAGTGCCCGATCATGCCGGAGGGTGTAATCTCCAAGATCCACGGCTCGCCATCTCGCCATCCAGCCGCCATCACGTAGGCCGACGGCGTCCCGCCGCCTTCGTCGCCAGGCACGTCGGGGATGAACGTGTCGTAGTGATGGCGGAGGATCGGCAGGACCTGTTCCTGTAGCGCTCGTCCGATGTCGGGTGCCTCCAGGATCGCAGCGCTGTTGGCATTGAAACTGCGTTCGACATCGGTCAGCACCGATCGCGCGCCACTGCCACCCCAGGCCGCCAACTCGCCCAGGGGGTGAAGCTTTTCCGCCGGATATGTCATGCCTCGCCCCTTGTCTGTGATCTGGGAGTCCGAACCGAGGACGACTCCATCCCGGCATACGGTGGCAAGCACGACAGTCATGTAACGATCCTCTAAGGTCAGGTGTCTGGGACATTCCGGTTAGGCCCGGTATGGCTCGTGGCTCGAAATTCATGCCGTGACGGTCAAGACCGCGACATGACGCATTCCCCATTCCGCCTGCCTGCCTCGGCGACCGGCCGAAAGGCCGTAACCCGCCTCGGTTCGAATGGTTCCAAAAGGACATTTGTTTGCCTTCAGAGCCAAACGCGAAAAGACATGCGCTGCCAGAAACGAATGTCGATCAAAAAAAGATCGAAACGCCGCCGGTTCGGGGCGCAGGCCAATCCCGCGCGGTCCAGTTCGAGGTCCGTGCGTTGCATGCGGCGGCGAGCGTCGGATTGAAGTGGGAAGGACTTCATCCGTGGCGGATGGCGGATGGCAGATGCCCGGTACGCCTGATCTGCGCCTGCCATTTACCGTTGCGTATGCGGATAGTAGCCATGCGTTTGCCCTTTAAGGGAGACCAGAGTGGGGCCGCCACAGAATGGACTTGTCCAGACGCCACCACGCCCAGAAGGCAAATCAGCCGGCGATCTCGGCAATGGCGGCAGCGACGTAGACCAGAACAGTATTCACTACGCGCCCCGTTGCTCGCGGGAGCGGGTAGCGAAAAGCGCGTCGAGGATGGGACATTCCGGAGTTTCGCCCCCCTCGCAACGCGCGGCGGTGACGGACAGCGTGCGCTCCATGCGGCGGAGGTCGGAGATCCTTTTTCGTATGGCTTGAATGTGGTGCACGGCCGCATCTTTCACCTCGCCGCAAGTGTGGCCGCCGTCCACAAGGCCAAGCAGGTTCCTGATCTCGTCAAGTGTGAAGCCGAGCTGGCGGCTGCGCCGAATGAAAACGAGCCGTTTCAGATGGGCGTCGGAATAGAGACGGTGACCTCCCTCCGTGCGAGGCGGCGGCGGCAGCAGTCCGACCTTTTCGTAGTAGCGGATCGTCTCGATGTTGACTGTTGTCCTTTGCGAGAGTTCGCCAATGCTGAAGTCGCTGTTTGTCCCCATAAATTTCTCCTTGAATCTGTAGTTGCTACAGATTGTAGACTGAATCTGAGTTCGGAAAAACAAATAGCGAAGCAGTGAGCCATGGACACGCAGGACACAATGGAGAAGGCGCCCGATCTGACGGAAACGCGGACAGCGCCTGGCATGCTTGCGGCAGGCGGCCTGCTGGGCGCGATCGTCGCTTCGTCCTGCTGCATCCTGCCGCTCGTCCTTTTCAGCCTGGGTATCAGTGGGGCGTGGATTGGTAACCTCACAGCTCTTGCACCCTATCAGCCGGTCTTTGCGGTCGTGACGCTCGGGCTGCTCGGATACGGGCACTACCTCGTTTATTGGAAGCCCCGGCGGTGCGCCGAAGGAGACGCGTGCGCCCGCCAGCTTCCCGACCGAGCAGTGAAAGTCGCGCTCTGGTCGGCGACTATGTTGATCGCGGCGGCGCTCGTCTTCCCATACGCCGCTCCGGCGCTTCTCGGAATCTGAAGGAGAAAGAATATGACGCGCATCTTTGCAGCGCTGATCGCAGCAACATTGATAGCCTCCGCTCCCGCACTTGGCGGCGAGCGGACCGTAAAGTTGTCGGTCGAGAACATGACCTGCGCGACGTGCCCCTACATCGTCCGGCAATCGCTCGCTGGGGTTCCGGGCGTCAGGCAAGTCGACGTCTCGTTTGAACTTAAGACGGCAACGGTCACCTTCGACGATGAGACAGCCGACATTGCAGCATTGAGGGCCGCAACCACGGGGAACGGTTTCCCGTCACAACTGGTCGAGACGCCGGGCGGCTGATCGAGAAGAACCTGCTGCGCACGGGCGTTATCGGAACGGCAATTGTGGCGCTGTTCTGCTTTACACCGGTTCTGGTGATTCTGCTCGTGATCGTTGGCCTGTCGGTACCAATCGGCTGGCTCGATTACGTGCCGTTGCCTGAGTTGGCTGGATTCATCGCGGTCGCGGCCTATGCGATCTGGCGAAAGCAAAGGACGACATGACAAAACTGGAGAGCACGATCACCTGTCCGCACTGCAGGCATCGTCAAACGGAGATGATGCCGACCGATGCCTGCCAGTTTTATTACGATTGCCGGGGCTGCGGTGCCTTGCTGCGCCCCGAACCGGGCGACTGCTGTGTCTATTGCACATACGGTTCCGTCCCGTGTCCTCCGATCCAGGATGCAAAAGCCGGAAGGGAGAGCGGAACCTGCTGCGCAGGGCCGTTCGTTGGTGAATGACCATGCAGAAATTCGACTTGATCGTTATTGGCACGGGAACGGCGGCGCGCGTGGGCGCGATGCGCAGCCGGTCGGCGGGGCGCTCCGTCGCCGTGATCGACTGCAAGCCCTTTGGAGGCACCTGCGCCCTGCGCGGCTGTGATCCGAAGAAGATGCTGGTCGGCGGGGCTGCCGCAATCGATCATGCCAAGCGCATGCAGGGTAAGGGCGTGGCGGGCATGCCTCGCATCGACTGGCCCGAACTCATCGCCTTCAAGCGAAGCTTCACCGATCCCGTGCCGGAGAAGCACGAGGACAGCTATGCGCACAAGGGCATCGCCGCCTTCCACGGACAGGCGCGGTTCATCGGGCCGAACAGAGTTGACGTCGAGGGAACGGTGCTCGAAGGCACGCATATTCTGATCGCCACGGGCGCAAAGCCGGTGGCGCTCGGAATCGTTGGCGAAGAATATCTGATCGACAACGAGGAGTTTCTGGCCCTCGAAACCCTGCCCGGACGAATAGTCATGGTCGGCGGCGGCTATATTGCGGCAGAGTTCTCCAATATCGCGGCGCGCGCCGGAGCGCAGGTGACGGTCCTGCAACGGGGCGAACGAATGCTGACGCATTTCGAGCCGGAGCTGGTCGGGTGGCTGATGGAGAGTTTTGAGGCGGCCGGGATCGAGGTGCGCACCGGCACTGAAGTCACGGCGATACAGAAGGCCGGAACCGGATACCGCGTCACGGCCGCATCGCGCGGGCAGGACATCACGATTGAAGCCGATCTGGTCGTGCATGCCGCCGGGAGGGTTCCGAACATCGGCGGCCTCGATCTCGGCGCGGCCGGGGTTGCGGTGGAGAATGGCCGCTTGCAGCTCAATGAGTATCTACAAAGCGTCTCGAACCCTGCCGTCTATACTGCGGGTGACGCATCCCAGGTGGGACCGCCACTTACGCCGGTATCGAGCCATGACGCCAAGGCGGCTGTCAGCAACATCCTTGAGGGCAACGCACAAAAGCCGGACTATCGCGGCGTCCCGAGCGTCGCCTTCACGCTTCCGCCGATCGCGGCCGTGGGCCTGAGCGAAGAGGAAGCGCAAAGGCAGGGGCTAAAATTCAGCACGAAATCGCAGAAGGCCTCGGATTGGTTCACCGCCCGGCAGACGGCGGAGCCGGTCTACGGCTTCAAAGTGATGGTCGAGGAAGGAAGCGAGCGGATTCTCGGGGCGCATCTGGTCGGCCCGCACGCCGATGAGGTCATCAACCTGTTTGCGCTCGCGATCCGGCACGATCTCACCGCGACAGCTCTCAAGCAGACAATGTTCGCCTATCCGACCGGCGCGTCGGACATCGGCTACATGCTTTAGGTAGGAAGAATGATGAACGACATGATGGGCGGCGGCATGATGTGGGGCATGGGCCTGATCTGGCTGCTCGTGCTCGTCGTATTGGCGCTCGCGATCGCGGCGCTCGTCAAATACCTGCGAGGGTAGCCGATCGCCGTGCAAAAAAAGCGGTCCTTTGCCCTGTAGTTCGTGCTTTACCGGGCTCCCGTCGGCGAAGTCAGCTCGCGGCGCGCTTCTCCGACATTTTAGGCAGCGCTGCGACGGCTGATCCCAGATGAGAATCGGACCTAATGCCAGAGGCATCGAGGAGGGTCCCAAATGTGTCCCACGCCGCATCAATAAACAGTCCGCCGCGGGACGTCGATTATAATGCACGGATATATATGGAAAATGGCGCACCCGACAGGATTCGAACCTGTGACCTCTGCCTTCGGAGGGCAGCGCTCTATCCAGCTGAGCTACGGGTGCAGCCGCACCGCCTGCAAGATGCGCAAGCGGGAAGCACCCGCGTCTCTTAGCCCAACTCATCCGCCGCCTCAAGGCCTCGTTTGCCGCGGATTGCCGTCCATCCGCGCGATCATCTCGCGGGGCACGTCACAGCTTCGAACCCTGTCGGCCGCGCGCCGGGGATGCGCCTGGCAAAAAGGCGCCGCAACCGCAAGCGCAGTCTTTCTGAACGCACCAGCCTACTTGGCTAATACACCAAAAGGGATGAAGGGCGTCGTCATCGCCTCGGTCAGTATCGTGCTCGAGGTCGAAGTCTTCGACGAACTTGCCGCCCGCCTCGATGTGTTCGAGGCCGTCGCCGCATGCGCCCGCAAGATTGAGGTGGCGATCCGGCAGGAGCGCCCGGACAGCACTGTCTGAGATCCCGCTGCAACCACGCTGGTTACGAAGGGTGTCAGGTACAGTTCCGTGGCGAGCGATGGACCCGAGGGGCGGCGTCTACTGCTCGCCAACCTTCGCGTCTTTCACCAGGCGATAGAAATCATGCGTTGCGCCGAGATACGCCGACCCCTCGGCTGATAAATGTGCATTGTCGCGATAGATGAAAATATCGCCGATGCGCGTTCGGCATGGGCCACCATCGCAGATCAAGTCGGCGAGCATGACAACCGGGATCTGGCTTGCCATGTCGGTGGCAAATTCGAACCGGGTGCGCACGAATGGGATGATATCGGAGCGCTTGAAGTCGCAATGGGTCTGTGAAAGGCCAAGCATTGCCGCCTTCGCCAGACAGGCGCCGAGATCAATGCCGTTCGCCGGAGCCGGCGATACCAGCACGACTTCCTTTCCAAGCTGCTTTAACGTGTCGATGGTTCGCGAGAGTGCCTGACGCACCCATTCGTGTTGCAAGGTGTGAGTGACACGCCCGTCCCGATGATAGATTTCGGCGCTGAGGATGGCGAAAGCTGAAGACAGGACGACAGTCTCGATCCCGGGATTGCCTTTGATCCAATCGAACACCTGGTCATTGAATTGAATGCAGCGCCTCGATGAGGCCATCGGATAGCTTTTGTTGATCAGGGCGCCCCCTACGACGGGACTGCATGCGGACATCGTGTGTTGAACCATCCGGATGTCCGGTCGCGAAGCGAGGAGGGCGGGCGCCAAATGCATCGCATAGCTGTCTCCCCACAGGACGAGTTCCGGGTTTTCATGCGTGCGGCAATGGGTCGAAAGGGTGAAGGCGAACTCGCAATCGGAATGCAGCCCGAAATTGAGAGCCAGCTTCTCGCTCAGGCCCATCTCGGCATAGGTCCTTCCCGATACCATGGCGCGCTCCGGGACCCCGTCATTCAGCACGCCCATAGCCCCCACGGCGGACAACAGGCCGATCGTCATCACGGATGCTCCGAGAGCCATTCTCCGGGAGCTGAAAAAGCGCGCATCGTGGCGGCGAAAGGGCTGCTCGACCCATCGCCAGCTTGCATAGGCCAGCATGACGGAAGCCAATGACAAGAGCAGCATCAATCCGGTGGAAGGCTCGTCGAACAGGCGCAAACGCGTAAAGGCGAAAAGCGGCTGGTGCCAGAGATAGATGCTGTAGCTGATCAGCCCGATACCAACGAGCCACCGGTGCGACAGCACCTGCGCCGCCATCGTCCTTTCCCCGGCAAAGAGGATCACACATCCGGTGCCGATGACCGGCAGCAGGGCGTACAGGGACGGGAACGGCGTTGAGGAATCGAACCAGAACACGGGAATCACAACCAACGCCAGACCTGCTGCTGCAAACGCCTGGTTCGGGGCGATCGTCCGGTTGGTGAGTATGACACCGCAAATTGCGCCGATCAGCAGCTCCCAGACACGCGTCGCGGTAAAATAGAAATTGAAGTCCGGAGCGTTGCGCCACCCCCATTCGCAAAGCAGAAAGCTTCCTGCCGCCACGGTGACGAGCAGCGCCAGAAAACGTGTTTGGCCAAAGCGCCAAAAGGCGAGTGTGACGAGCGGTATGACCAGATAATACTGCTCTTCGACGGCCAGACTCCAGGTGTGGAGAAGCGGCTTGAGCTCGGCATCGGCTGTGAAATAGCCGGATTCCTGCCAAAACTGAAAGTTCGACGCGAACAAGCTGACGGTGATCAGGCTTTTGGCGAATTCTTCGAGCTGCGACGGCTGCATCCACAGCCAGGCAAACGGAATGCAGCAGATCATGACGGTAAACAGCGCCGGGAGAATGCGTCGTGCTCGTCGCTCGTAAAATCCGAGGAGCGAGAACGAGCCGTCGCGCATGCCTTCAAGGATAAGAATCGACATCAGATAGCCGGAGATCACGAAGAAGACGTCCACGCCGATATAGCCTCCGGAGAAGGCAGGAATGTCGGCATGGAATAGTACGACCGGAAGCACCGCGATCGCCCGGAGACCATCGATTTCGGGCCGGTAGCGCATGGATATCGATTCAGTTGAAGCTGCGGGAGACGATGTTCTCGTCGGTGTTTCGTTACTCTGCAACATGAGCCGAGATCCCGACAAACGATTTGTTCACGCCCGGGGTGCGGAGACAGTTTCTTGCACGACATCGCACGCCCTTGCGACGCTTGCCTGAGGCGCAATGCCGCAATGCACGATCCCTGCTCGACGGAACCCTATCTTCGCTGGCGGATTGGGTCAGGTACCATTTGGCTGCAATTTAAAGTGAGAGGACTTGGACATGGGATACACGATCAACCGCGTGATCGCCGATGCGAGCTTCGAGGACGTCGATGAGCGGGTCCGTGCCGCGCTGCAGGATGAGGGTTTCGGTGTTCTCACCGAGATCGACGTTCAACAGACCATGAAGAAGAAGCTGGACAAGGACATGCCGGCCTACCGCATTCTTGGAGCCTGCAATCCGCAGATGGCCTATCAGGCCCTGCAGATGGAGCCGCGCGTCGGCGCCATGCTGCCTTGCAACGTGATCCTGCGCCAGACGCCGGACGGTGTCGAGATCAGCGCTGTCGACCCGGTCGCGTCAATGAGTGCCATTGAGAATTCCGAGCTTCATGCCGTCGCCTCACAGGTGCGCGACCGCCTCGAGAAGGCCGTCAACGCCAGCTGAACCGCCTTTCGCTCTCGGCTGGCCACGATACGGTGCTGTGCATCCGGCGCCGCACCACCGGGTGAGAAGCTGGCGGGAGGCGCCGTTGCGGCGCTCTAGTTGACATCGGGACGAAAGACGCATTGCCTTTATCTGCCGCCGCAGAGCGACTGTTTGCCTGCGGCGCCGCGCCAGGCCGGAGACAGACAATATGGCAAAGAGCAAGCGGGAATTGCCGGCCGGGCTGGTGCATGCAGTGCCGCCCGACATGCATGCGGCACTGACCGCCACGGCGGAAATCACCGCCCTGTGGCAGGATCTGACCGCGATCGGCCGCAACGAGTTCCTCTGCTGGGTGGAAGATGCGAAACGGCAGGAGACCCGCGCGCGGCGCATTCAGCGCACGATCGAAGAGCTTCTCGACGGGCGCAAGCGCCCGTGCTGCTGGGCCGGCTGCATTCACCGCACCGACAAGAAGCCGGGCAAGTGGCAGCAGGCGGTCCTGATCGACAGATCAGCGAAATCCTGAGCCGCGCGAGCTTGGTGGTGCTGCTATCAGAACGGCCGCCTGAGGCGCGCCACCCACGCCAGCGGTGCCGGCAGCGGCCGGCGGGCGGTGGCCAGCCGCAGCCGGTCGCGCGACGGGCCGTCGAGCCGCCCCAGCTTCAGCGGCACCATCGCTCCCCCGGGCAGGTCGACCGCGTGCAGCATCGCCGCGAACCTCTTGCGGAAGATTTCACGGCTTTCGCGATGCGCCTCGGAGATGTAGCGCGTGCCTGCCTTGATCGAAGGATTGGTGTTGATCTCATAGACCTGCACCTGGCCGTCGCCATAGCCGAGATCGGCGCGGCCATAGTCGATGCCGGCCAGCTCAAAGGCTTTGCGCACCGCCGTGCTGACATGGTCTTCGCGCATGATCGTCAGATGCCGCTGCATGATCTCATCATCGACGAAATCCATGTCCGGCGATTTGACATCCCAGTCCTGTCCGACGAGCAGTCCGGCCAGCGTGTAGCGATCGCCGATCCGATACACCGAGAATTTTTCGAACAGTCCGTCGTCCAGACGATCGGCGCAATATTCAACGACAAGCAGACCCGTCAGCGGCACGCCGGACCTCTCCAGCTCCGCCAATCGCTGCTCAAGTGCATCCTGGTCGGCAATCAGACCGCCGATCGGTCCGGCATGGTCGGCGGATAGCCGGATGAACACCGGGAAGCGCCGCGGCCGCGGATGGCTTTCGGCGGGATAGGCATCGAAACTGTTGAGGCCGTGCTCCTTCAGGCTGCGCAACAGACCGAGCCGGATGCGCACCCGTGCCGGCACATTGAGAAAACGAAAGCCCGGTCTGTCGCGGTAAAAGCGCTCGATATGCGAGGCTAGCCGGACCTCGGCCGGGTGCATGCGTTCAAAGTCGGTGAACACGTAGGTGCCGGGCCGCAGGCCGCGGCTCGCGAAAAAGCGCTCATAGCTGATGGCGCGGGTCGCCGGCATCATCGGCCCAAGGACGCGCCCGCGCAGGGCGCGAAACGTATATAAATGCCGGTAGCAGGCGATGAAGGTGATCATGGCATGACGTGGTCGTGGTACTGGCGGGTGATGTGAATGCCCTCCTTCGGCACTCGCGCGGCGATCAGCGGCGCGACCGGGGCGCCCGTGCGGCAGGCGACCATTGCCGCCAGCAGATCAAGTCCCGCCGCCGCGTCCATGCTGGTGCCGGCGCCCGGCCGCAGATTGAGATCGGTGATCACGGGGCCAGTCTCCGAACGCATCGTCTGAAAGCAGATCGTGCCGCGCTGATGCAGTGCTTCGCCAATGCGGAAGGCGATGTCTGACAGTTTGTCATCCTCGTAAAGCCGCGCCGCCACGCACACCCCCGATTTTGTGATCAGGCGCTCGCGGGCCAGCGAACGGTGGTGTCCCGTCACGTGGTCGTGAAAGGAATCCACCGTGATTTCCGGGCTCTCACACACCTCCTGAATGATCAGGCTGTCGCGCACCGCCGGGGAAAGATCCCGCACGTCCTCCGCCTGCATCAGCCGGCTGCCGCGGCTGCGGTTGCCCTTCAACGGTTTGACGAACACCGGCCCGCTCTCGGGCAATTCGTCGACAGCAAAACGACGCGGCACGCGAATGCCGAGATCGATGAGGAAATCATAGGCCGCGTTCTTGTTGCGGGTCAGTTCGCCGGCCCGCGCGCAGGACCACACGGCCACATCCCCGCCGGGACGCAAGGCGCTGTCCAGGGCCAGAATTTCGTGATCGTTGAGCGGCGCATAATCAGTGATCGCCTGTGACCGGATGATCTCCAGCACATGGCCGGCGAATGCCGGTGAATCGATCGCCGGCACCTGTACATGGCGATCGGAGAGCAGCGAAGCGGTCACGAGGCTGGCAGGATGGCTGTCCGTGGTGACGATGCGGATATCGGCGTTCCAGACGCGTCTGATGCTGCGCGCCATGGCGTCGACCACCCCGGCCTCGGCCGCGCAGAGAAGCACTGATCGCAAGATTCCCACCCTGTTCATGTGCCCCGCCGCGAAACTAGCAACAGCGAAGAGGTCAAACAAGGCCAAGGGGCGCGATCCGCTTCACAGCCGCAAGCAGGTCCGACGATGCGTTTTTCGCCGGGTCCTGCTGCGCAATCCCGGCCAAATGCAAAAAACCGGCGCGGGAGGGTTCCCGGCGCCGGTCATGCGGGTTTCGCTTTCAATCGCGAAGTGTCAGTCGTAGGCCTGCTTCAGCCGGTCAGCGAGGCGTTCGCCTTCGCTCACTTCTCCATAGGCCCGCTGCAGCACGTTGCGCGTCTCCGGCTGCCAGCCCTGATCCTTCAAGGCATCCTCGAACTGGCCTTTCAGGTAATCCTCGCCCTCCTCGACACGGTCGACGGCCGCTTCGTCGTTATCGGCGAAGGCGCTGGTGATGCTGACCCAGGTATGGTGAATCGAGCCGGCCACGCTGCCGTCCTCCTGGCGATCTTCGCCAAGTCGCTGCAATTCACCATTGAGCATATCGACGAGTTGGCGCCGTTTCGCAGCGGCGTCGTTCAACACCTGCTTCAATGCATTCGACTCCGCGTTGTCGGCCGCCTGGCGGTAGCCTTCGGCGCTGTCGATCGTTGTCTTCACCAGGGATTTCAATTGGCTTGTGTCTGCGGTCATTGGGTTCTCCTTCTTGATGGAAGGTTAACTCGTCGGTGGCCAATTGGTTCGCGCTGAAAATCAAATAAGCTGCTTGCCGGGGCCAGCGTCTAGACGCTGCGCCCGGCGGCAAATCCTGAGGCCCAGGCCCAATGAAAGTTATGGCCGCCGAGATGTCCGGTGACATCGACGACTTCGCCGATGAAGAAAAGCCCGCGAACGGTGCGGCTCTCCATCGTGCTCTGCGAAAGTCCATCGGTCGCCACCCCGCCGAGCGTCACTTCAGCCGTGCGAAACCCCTCGCTGCCGCCTGGCCGGAAGGCCCATCGGTGCACCCTTGCGGAAATGGCAGCGAAATGCCGGTTGGACAGATCGGCGAGACGTTGCGACGACAGGCCGAGATCGACGGCAAGCTGCTCCGCCAGACGACGCGGCACGCACTTTGCCAGCACGGTCTCGACGCTGGCTTTCGGCCCCTCCCGGCGCGCCGCGATCAGCTCTTGTTCAAGGTTGAGCTGCGGTTGCAGATCGATTTCGATGGCTTCCCCATCGCGCCAGTACGAGGAAATCTGCAGAATGGCCGGCCCGGACAGACCACGGTGGGTAAAGAGCATCTGCTCGTCGAACTGCACCTTGCCGACGCGCGTGCGCACCGGCAGACCGACGCCCGACAGCTTTCCCCAGTCCCCGGCCATGTCCGAGGGCCAGGTGAACGGCACCAGTCCGGGGCGCGGCGCCACCAGCTGATGGCCGAACTGGCTGGCAATGTCATAGCCAAGGCCCGTCGCGCCCATCTTCGGGATTGATTTTCCACCGGTTGCCACCACCAGCGACGTCACCTGGTAGCGGCCGCTGCCCGTGCGCAGGACGAAGCCGCCCTCGGACGCGGCCGCGATGTCATGGATGGGATCACCGAGAGACAGCCGGCCACCGGCCGCAGCGAGTTCATCGGTCAGCATTGCGATGATCTGCTTGGAAGAGCCGTCACAGAACAATTGTCCGAGAGTCTTCTCGTGCCAGGCAATGCCGTGCTGCTCGACCTTGGCGATGAAATCCCGCGGCCGGTATGCGCTCAGCGCTGACTTGGCGAAGTGCGGATTGTCGGAAAGAAAATGCTCCGGACCGCTGTGGATATTCGTGAAATTGCACCGTCCGCCGCCGGAAATGCGGATTTTTTCCCCCGGCGCCCTGGCATGATCGATGACGATCACCGAACGCCCGCGCCGCCCGGCTTCAATGGCACACATCAGTCCGGCTGCACCGGCTCCAAGGATCGCGACATCGTAGGTCAGGGATTGCGGCAGGATAATGTGCTCCGGGACAGGGCAGGGCGGATTAAGACACGATGCAAGGGCTTGGCGTGCGGCCTTCCGCCGCCGCGCCGCATCACGATGGCGGCTTCATCCAGAGCGATCTACAAACTGCCCGGCGCGCGCGCAACGAAAAACGGCCGGGTCGCGAGGATCCGGCCGTTTCCATAAGGGTAAGTCTGCGCGCAGCTTACGGGCAGCGTGCCGTGTAAACGCGGCCGCTGGAATCGCGGTAGCGGCAGTAACCCGGCGTCGTTGCAGCGCCGATAAGTGCGCCTGCGGCACCGCCGATGAGGGCGCCAGTGGCAATGCCGCTGCCGCTTGCGCCGGTCGCTGCTGCCACAACGGCCCCGGTTCCGGCGCCGACGGCGGCGCCGCCTGCGGCGCGCTGTTCGGTGGTGGTGCAGCCGGCCGCTGCAAGAAGGGCAATCCCTGCAAGGCTTGAAGTGAAGATACGCGTCATAAATCCCTCCTTGGGGTGGTCAGCTTAATAGGTATAGTCCCGATATGCGGATTTCCGCCGGTCGGTTTCCAGAGTTTGACCCTCATGGTGAAGGATGACAAGTGTTGTCGCCATTAACGCCAAACTCATCGTTAGTGCCACCAGTGCAATCAACATGTCGGAACTCCCTCTCCGGCTCGTATCCGTCCATTCTCAAACGGGCTTCGGCTGAAAAAGTTGCATTACCCTTGCAAAAAAGAGGGGCCCGGTTGGTTCGAGCGTCGAAATCGGGGCGTTGCATCACCCCGTCATGGCTGCCGCTTGCGGCCTCGCCCCGCCAGGTCAGGTCCGCTTCGCTCACATCCTCCCAACTGCAACGATCCGGTCGGTCTGGCGTTCTCCCCCAGTATCAGCAAAGGAGAGATTTATGTCCGACATCCGGTTGAAACATGATGGGTGGGTCGTCGTCGCCGATGGTTCGAAGGCCCTTTTTCTACGCAATTCCGGGGACGAGATGTACCCGCAACTGGAAGTCTTTCGCGAGGAGGAACAGGACAATCCGCCAAGCCGGGAGCAGGGCGCCAACCGGCCCGGACGCATGGGCGATGCGGGCAGCCACCATCGCTCGGCGGTGGCCGACACCGACTGGCATCAGCTCGCCGAGGACCGCTTCGCCAAGGAACTGGCGGAAATCCTCTACCGTCAGGCGCACAAGCAGAAATTCGACCACCTGGTGCTGGTGGCTGCGCCGCACGTGCTCGGCGAAATGCGCAAGGAACTGCATAAGGAGGTCACCGACCGCCTGATTGCCGAGGTCGACAAGGATCTGACCAATCACCCGGTCGACAAGATCGAGAAACTTCTCCTCGCCTCTGCAGCCTGAAGCCGGTCCCGCCGCTACCGGGACCAGCCCCCGGTCGCCTTATGGCGGCCGCGGGGCAGGGGGGTGCCGTCCCCTCGCTTCATCCCGGCAGCGATAATCTGCCTGTCGCAAAGATAGTGGTGAAACCCGCCCGACCCCTCTTGAAATTTGCCCCTGACGGCTTCACTTGTGCGATGCAGCAAATTCGTGTCGCGCCGCCTCGTCGCAATTCCTCCCAGACCGCGACGGGCGAAGTATGGCCTGCTGCGCCGTGCCGGCCGGCGCGATCAAATACCGATCCGAAGGAGATATTTATCCATGACCCTCAACAAAGTGCCTGATGTGACGTTCCGCACGCGTGTCCGCGACGAGTCGATCGACGGCCCGAACCCGTTCCGTTGGGAAGACAAGACCAGCGCCGATTACTTTGCCGGAAAGCGTGTCGTTCTGTTTTCGCTGCCGGGGGCGTTCACGCCCACATGCTCGACCTACCAGCTTCCCGATTTTGAAAAGCTGTACGCGGAGTTCCAGGCGCAGGGCATTGATGAGATCTACTGCATTTCCGTCAATGATGCCTTCGTGATGAATGCCTGGGGCAAGTCGCAGAATCTCGAAAACGTCAAGCTGATCCCCGATGGCTCGGGCGAGTTCACCCGCAAGATGGGCATGCTGGTCGCCAAGGACAATCTCGGTTTTGGCATGCGCTCGTGGCGCTATGCGGCGATCATCAATGACGGCAAGATCGAAAAGATGTTCGAGGAAGAGGGCTTTTCCGACAATTGCGAGACGGATCCCTATGGCCAGTCCTCCCCGCAAAACATCCTCGACCATCTCAAGAGCGCGCAGTCTCAGGCTGCCTGATCGCCGAAAACCGGCCGTAAGTACCACCCCCGCCGATTGGCGGGGGTTTTTATTGTGCGTCCGCGAGCCTGCCCTGGCGCTCCCGCTTCCCAGGCTACTGTATCGCAGCTATTGATCATTCCAGCGCAATTTGTCGTTTGAAATTCACGGAGACCTGGCGTCGAAATGGGGCACACCGCGAAGGACCGGGCCAACCCGGAAGCTGCCGCTGCAGCTGGTTCGCAGCCGTTCTGTCCGCCGGCGATATCGCAACAGATGAAGGTCGAATACGGACCGGGTACATTCAGCCTGCTGCGCGATCTCGGTCGCTCCGAAGACCTGGCATTTTCGCCGGATGGGCGGCGGATTGCTATTGCAGGGTTCATCAAGAACCGGATTGCCGTCTTCGATATCGAGCTTGTCAGCGCCGGCCATGGTCTCCAGACACTGCATCTGCGCCGCGGCGCCATGATCGAGGCGGACGCGCTGCAACGCCCGCACGGAGTTGATTTCATCACCAGCGAGTGCATCCTCGTGGGCAATCGCGGCGGCTGCGTGCAGGTGATCGATGTGCAAGGGACCTTGCCGGAGACAGGAAAGATCGTCCCGCGCCACATGCCCTCTATCAGTCGGGTCGGTTACACGCATCGCCTCGGCCAGCCCGGCTCGGTCGCCGTCCTGCCGCCGTCTGCGCGTTTTTCATCGGCATCACTCACCGGAAATGAGCGTCGGCAGGTGCTGATCTGCGACAATGCCAAGGATCGTATCACACTGCATCCGGTCCCGGCGCCGCGCCGCCGGTGGCCGTTTTCATTGCCGGATGGCCAGATACTGCTCGCCAATGGCCTCGATCTGCCGGACGGACTTGCTGTGAGTTCGGACGGGCGCTGGATCGCGGTCAGCAATCACAATACGCACAACGTTGCCATCTACGAACGCGCACGCGGCTTGAACCCCACGACGCCGCCGGCAGCCCAACTTGGCGGCGTCAACCACCCGCACGGTCTGGCCTTCTCGCCTGATGCGCGCTGTCTTTATGTCGCGAGCGCCGGTGCGCCCTGCGTGTCCCGCTTCCGCGACGACACCGCAACATGGCACGGCTCCTATGCGCCCGATAAGGTCATCCGCGTGATGGACGATCACACCTTCCAGCGCGGGCGCGACAACCCGGCAGAGGGCGGGCCGAAAGGCCTCGCCATCCATCCCTCCGGCTCGGTCATGGCGCTCACTGCGGCGCATTACACGCTGGCGGTGTTTGACTTGAAGTCGGCATTCGCCGGCTGAGCCCTGACTGCTACCGCGCGCTGGTACAGCACCAGGCTGTAGGCGAGCAGGGAAAACCCGATGTAAAGCTCGCGGATCTCCGAGAGTTCGTACCCTCTGAGAAGCTCCGACCCCTCCGCAAGGAAGATCACCTGGGAGCTCGCGTAAATGAGGGCCAGCAGATAAAGCCCGAAGCGGATTTTCCAATTCTGCTGCCGCGCAATGTGCAGGCAGATGAACAGACCGAGGAAGAAATACACCTGGAAGATGAGAATATGCCACGCTTCGAAGATCAGCGTGCAGACCGGCATGGCCAGGATCGCCATCCACAGCGGCGGCGCATAGTCGGCGTGGTCGCGCAGCAGCGGAACGCGTGCCAACAGCGGCCACATCCAGGGCAGAACCACGAAACAGCCGACGGCAATCGTGTAGTACACGGCCTCAAACCGATGCGTGTAGAAATTGTGCAGGTTCGTTTCGTTCTGGATGTTTCCGGCAAACAGCTCCTCGGGCGTGCCGAAACCAAGCCAGTGCTGCCCGTAGGACATCTCCTCCATCAGCAACACGAACGTCACCAGTGCCAGTCCGATCAGCACCCCGAAGCCGGGAATGCGGCCGAACAGCATGAAATGTCCGCTCGCCCTCAGACGCCAGGCGGTTGCAAGCAATGTCAGCACCGCGCCCGCGAGAAGGAAATCCGTCACCGCGGCGATGGGCTGGGTTTCCTCGATCATCGGACCGAGGATTTCCGGCGAGAACACCATCACCAGGCTGACAAGCACCAGCAGGCCGGCAGCGATAGCCATCGCGCCCGCCATCAGAGTGTCCGCTGCGTATCCCGAAGACCTATCGGGCACATCCTTCAAGGAGGGGCGCAGTGCTCGAAACAGGAGAAGGGCGGCCACGCACGACAACGCGATACGCACCATTCCGAATAGCGACAGATCGAGTTCAAACGGCTTGAAAAGAAAGCCGTACCCATACCCCCAATAGGAATAGAGCGCGGTGCCCAGCACGATCACAACGGCGCCCGCGGCGGCCGGAAGGCGTACAAGTATATCCTCGGGAATATAGTTAATTTTTCCTGACGAAAGCATTGTTATACCCCAATAGGTTATCATTCCCGTCCCAAATTACACCATGTTGCAGGCGGACGATGAAAATTCTTGAGATTTGTTTAACGCCGCGGTGGGACAGGGGTGCCCGGCGGGGATGGTGGTCTTGCGCGACGGCCAGGAGGAGGGCCGGGGTGTCGCGGTCGCGAGCCCGTTTCAGTTCATCTCGAAGTCGGGAAGAGTTTCGAACGCCACCCGTAGCGCATCCGACCAGCCCTCGGAGATGCGGCGGTAATAGCTGTCGTCGGGCAGGAAGCGTTTTTCAAAACCGCGTGCCAGTGCATCGCGGCGATAGACCTGCATGTCGAGGGGAAAGCCGACCGAAAGGTTTGATGTCAGGGTCGAATCGAAGGAGACGAGCAGCAGTTTCGTTGCTTCCTCAAAGCTCATATCCTTGTGGAAGGCGCGCACCAGGATCGGCTTTCCGTATTTGTGCTCGCCGATCTGGAAAAAGGGATTGTCCTGGGTGGCCTCGATGAAGTTTCCTTCCGGATAGATCAGGAACATGCGGGTGTCGCCGCCGGCCACCTGGCCGCCGAGAATGAAGGTCGCCGAGAAAGCCGCCTCGCTCTGCAACCCACCGTCGCTTGCCGTCTTGATCACCTCCCGTACGGTTTCACCAACCAGCTGCGCCGTTGCGAACATCGATGGCGTGTCCATGATCGACGGGCTGCGATCATCAACCGGCTTCATGTGTTCTTCGAGAATGCTCACCACGGTCTGTGTCGTCGCCAGATTGCCCGCCGAAAGCAGCGTAATCAGCCGGTCACCCGGCTTCTCCCAGGAGTACATCTTGCGCACGCTCGACACATTGTCGACGCCTGCATTGGTGCGCGTGTCCGACATGAACATCAGACCGCGATCGAGCTTGAGACCGACGCAATAGGTCATGGCCGCAGTTCCTTGCATCGCTGCGGCACACGCCGCCGCGCACTTCGCTATGTGACCAGTCTAGGGCGCGAAGATTGCGCGGGTCTGGATGGTCAGATCGCGAATGCTCTAACGATTTCGCTGCAATGTGCTAGTGAAAAATGCGACCGGCCGGTGCTACCCACGCAAATTGTTCACTGTTCGACCGTGATCGTCACCGACAGCATCTCGTTGCTGGCGCCGGCCTGCACGCCGGACACCGGCGCCGCGTCGTGGTAGTCGAACCCGTGCGCCACCACCACATAGTTTTCGTCGGGCGATTGATCGTTGGCCGCATCGAACCCGACCCAGCCGAGGCCTTCGACATGCGCCTCCGCCCAGGCATGGCTCGCCACCTGCTGCTCGGTCCCCGGCATGTGCAGGTAGCCCGATACGTAACGGGCCGGAAGTCCCATCAGCCGTGCCGCGGCGATGAAGGTGTGCGCGTGATCCTGGCAGACGCCATGGCCGGCCGTCAGAGCATCCTCGGCACTCGTTCCCGCATGGGTCTGGCCGGTTTCAAAATGAATGGCTTCGTTCAGGGCCGATTTCAGGCCATGCAGCCGGTCGAGATCCGTGTCTCCCGCAATGGATCGGGTTAGCGCGCGGATCGCCGGTCCCGGCCGTGTCAACGCGGTCTCACGCTGGTAGAGCCACAGCGGCATATAGGCCGTATGCCGCCCGGTAATGCCGGCAGTGTCGAAGGTCTCAACCGTCCCCATGGCCATGATGCGGATCTTGTCCTGCGCGTCGGCGATGCTGGCCAGTTCCACCACATTGCCGAAGTGATCGCTATAGCGCGCCTCGATCGTGGCGCCGATCACCTGCGAACTCCAATTGACCACCTTCTGCGTCGCCCCGTCAGCGGGTGTCAGCCGCAACCGCTGCAGGGCGTAATTGACCGGGCTGGTATAGGTATATTCGGTCATGTGCGAGATCTTGAGCAGCATCCGCGTCAACCCGGGTAGAACTGGTAGGCTTGCGAAATCTCGTGCCCCAGCCGGTTGTTCTGGCCCAGGAAATCCTCGAGAAACTCATGCAGCCCGGAGCTGACGATCTGCTGGATATCTCCCTCTTCCAGCATCGCCTTGATCGCCTCTGCCGTGTCGTGGGCCGGGTGCCGCTGCCCGTAAAGCCGTTCGAGAATGGCGAGATTGTTGACGATCTTGTCATGGCAGTAAGCCAGTGAACGCGGCATGCAGTCATTCAGGATCAGGAAATCGGCGATATTCACCGGGTTGTAGTCGGGATCGTAGGCCCAGGTGTAGGACCGATGCGCCGAAACCGAACGCAGAATGGATTCCCACTGCACATTGTCGATCGTCGTGCCGATATAGGAGGAGGCCGGCAGCAGCACGTAATACTTCACGTCAAGAATGCGCGCCGTGCTGTCGGCCCGCTCGATGAACGTGCCGATGCGGGCGAAATTGTAGACCTCGTTGCGCAGCATCGTGCCGTGAAAGGTGCCGCGGATCAGGCTGCACTGGCGTTTGATCTGATCGAGAACCTGCGGAAGGCTGGCCGGGGCCACTTGCCGCTTCAACAGCGCCTTGGCGCTGAGATAGCACTCATTGGTCGCTTCCCAGGCTTCGCGGGTGAGAGCCGTGCGCACCATGCGGCCATTGCTGCGCGCCAGTTCGATGGCCGAGGCGACACTCGAGGGATTGCTCTTGTCGCGCAACAGATAGTTGACCGCTTCGGCAGCGGTGACCTGATCATGTGCGGCCATATAGGCGGCGTGAACGCCCGCACTTTGCAAGACGGATGCCCATTCCTCATCACTGCCCTGCATGCTGGTCAGCGACATCCGCGAGCCGGCATCGATCAGGCGTGCGGTGTTCTCGGCCCGCTCGATGAAGCGGAACATCCAGTAGAGTCCATTTGCGGTTCTGCCCAGCAACACTGTGTCAGTCCTCCAGCACCCAGGTGTCCTTGGTGCCGCCTCCCTGGCTCGAATTGACCACCAGAGATCCTTCTTTCAGCGCCACCCGCGTCAAGCCGCCGGGAATGATGTGGATTTCCTTCGATGACACCAGCACGAACGGTCGCAGATCCACGTGGCGAGGGGCGATCCCTTTCTTGACCAGGATCGGCACCGTCGACAGCGACAGCGTCGGCTGTGCAATGTAGTTGTCCGGCTTGGCGCGCAGCTTTTTCGCGAATTCGGCGCATTCCCGCTTGCTCGCCGTGGGCCCGACCAGCATGCCGTAGCCGCCCGAGCCATGCACTTCCTTGACGACAAGATCGGGCAGGTTATCGAGCACATAGGTGAGACTGTCGGCCTCGGAACAGCGCCAGGTCGGCACGTTCTCGAGTATGGCTTTGCGCCCCGTATAGAACTCGACGATATCCGGCATGTAGGAATAGATCGCCTTGTCATCGGCGATGCCCGTGCCGGGCGCATTGGCAATGGTGATGTTGCCGGCCCGGTACACATCCATGATACCGGCGACGCCGAGCGCCGAATCGGGATTGAAGGTCAGGGGATCAAGATAGTCGTCATCGACGCGCCGATACAGAACATCGATCGCCTCATAGCCCTGCGTTGTCCGCATCGCCACCTTGCCATCGATCACCCTGAGATCGGAGCCCTCGACCAGCTCCACACCCATCTGGTCGGCGAGATAGGCATGCTCGTAATAGGCCGAATTGTAGCTGCCCGGTGTCAGCACCGCGACACGCGGTTTGCCCATGCATCCGGGCGGCGCCACGCCCGACAACGAGCGGCGCAGCAGCTTCGGATAGTTTTCCACCGGCCGCACCTTGTTCTGGTAAAACAGCTCGGGAAACATCTGCATCATCGTTTCGCGGTTCTCGAGCATGTAGGACACGCCCGATGGTGTGCGTGCATTGTCTTCGAGAACATAGAACTGGTTCTCGCCGGTCCGGACGATGTCGGTGCCGATGATGTGCGTGTAAACGCCGCCGGGCGGGCGCACTCCGATCATTTGCGGCAGGAAGGCGTCATTCTTTTCGATCAGCTGGCGCGGCACACGGCCGGCCTTGATGATTTCCTGCTTGTGATAGATGTCGTCGAGAAACGCATTGAGCGCTGCCACCCGCTGCTCGATCCCCTGCGACAACCGCCGCCATTCCGGTCCCGAGATGATGCGCGGCACGATGTCGAACGGGATCAGCCGTTCCGACGCGTCCTCCTTGCCATAGACAGCAAAGGTGATGCCCGTCTTGCGGAACACGCTTTCGGCTTCCCGGGATTTGCGGAAAAGATCCGATATTTTCTGATTGGAATACCAGTCGTGGTAGTTCTTGTAGGGCTGGCGCGGCTCATTCTCCGCAGTGAGCATTTCATCGAACGGCAATGGCAATCCCCTGATTAAAAAGCATTTGAACGCAGCATTGCCGAGAATGCAAGTGTCCAGCGGTACACAACGCAACTCCCGCAAATTGCCGCGGCTTGCCTTGCCAGACGCAAGAGACTAACGACAAGCGCGCAGCCCGCGTTCCGTCCCGCTGAAAGTTTTCATGAAGATCGATCCACTGACACCGGCCATCTTTGTTCTTCTGTGGTCGACCGGCTGGGTCGTCGCGAAATTTGCCGCTCCGCACGCCGACCCCCTGACCTTCCTCTCGGCGCGCTATGCTGCCGCCATCGTCGCCTTCGCCATCGTCATTGCCATCGTGCGGCTCAGGCAGCGGCAGCCGCAGCCGCAACCGCGCCTTGCCTGGAAACATGCCATTTTCTCAGGCGTTTTTCTGCACGGCCTGTATCTCGGCGGCGTGTGGTGGGCGATCGCCGAGGGCGTGCCGGCGTCCATTTCCGGCCTGATTGCCGCGCTACAACCCCTTCTGACCGCCGCCATTGCGCCGTTCATCGTCGGCGAACGGCTGCGCCCCTCGCAGACCGCTGGCGTGGTCCTCGGCTTTCTGGGTCTCGCACTGGCCATCCTGCCCGGCTTGCTGGCGCTGGATCCGGTCGCCCTGCGCGGCCAGCTCGTGCCGTTGCTCGTTAACATACTCGGCATGATGGCGGTGACGGCCGGCACGATTTACCAGAAGCGGCATCTGCAACAGGGTGATCTGCGCTCCATCGCGCTCCTGCAATATGTCGGGGCGCTCGCCGTCACCTTGCCGATTGCCTTCTGGCTCGAGGACATGCGCTTTGATGTCAACATCCAGTCGATCCTGGCGCTGCTCTGGTCGGTGCTGGGCCTGTCCCTGGTGTCAGTTGCGCTTCTGCTTTACCTGATCCGGCGCGGCCAGGTCTCGCGCGCCGCTTCGCTCGTCTATCTCGTTCCTCCGGCTGTCGCCGTGCAAAGCTGGCTGTATTTCGGTGACCCGCTGACCCCGCCAATGCTGGCCGGGACGGTGATCGTCGTGTTCGGCGTCTGGCTGACCAATCGGCGTCCCCCGTTGCGGGCATGAAGGCAGCGCATGGCGCGCTCGGTCTGCCTGCTTGCGACCCCACATTTCAGTGCTCGGCAACCTTGGTGACGCATCTCGCCGGATTACCACTTATGGTTAACACTTTTTTGAAATCTGCTGGCTAGTTTGATGGGGCTTCGACTTTACAATCCGGTGGATGCAACGTGCACAAAATTTCCAAGCCTGAAGAACTTGAGGCGGTCTGCGCCGCGGTCCATGCCAGCTCGCAGCCGGCCTATGTCAAGGATTCCGAGCTGCGCTACATCGCCGTCAATGACAGCTATGCGGCCCTGTGGGATCTGACGCCGGACACGCTGGTCGGAACCCAGAGTCACCACCATTTTGAAGCCGTGGAACACAATGACCGCGATGAGAAGGAGCGGCGCTGCCTCGTCTTTCGCATGGATCAGGTCGCCTTCTTCGCGCATCCTTTGAAAGACCAGCGTTTTCGCATCGCAATCCGCCGCCACTGCTCCAACGATGGTCAACCCTATATCGCCGGGGAATTTAGGCCTCTCGCGGCCCTGCATCGCACGTTCGATCAAGCCTCCCTGTCAGCCGATAGTGTTGAAGCGACCGATGTGCCGGCACTGGTCACCGACGAGACGGTCGACATTTCGCCCGAACGACAGGACAGTTCTCCCCTGGGCAAGAGTGATCCCCTGGCCAACAACCTGCTCCGCGCCGTGCTTGAAGCGCTTCCGACCCCGACCCTGATCAAGGACGAGAACTTCCGCTACTTGTTCGGCAACAACGCCTTCTGCACCTTGGTCGGTTACGACGCCGACGAATTGATCGGCAAGGACGACTTCGAGCTGTTTGGCGGACCGGCCGAATCCATCCGCCAATCCGACCGCCGCGTGATGCAGACCGGCAAGCCGAGCTCGATCGAGTTCGAGATCAATGCGCCGGAAGGCGGGACGCTGGCTTTCACTGGTCACAAGAGCCGCTGCCGCACCCCCGATGGACGCACCTTCCTCGTCGGCTCGACGATGGACATCACCCGGCTGCGCGAGCGCGAGCAGGAACTGATGCTGGCGCGCGAGGCAGGCGAAAATGCCAATGCGATCCTCGCAGGAGCGGCCGATGCCATGGCTCAGGGCCTGTTTGTCATCGCCGCTGGCAAGACGCAGCTGGTCAACCAGAAATTTCTCGATCTGCTGAATGTGCCGCCGGAGCTGATGATGTCCGGCCGCAGCTGGCGCGATTTTCTTGACCACTGCGTTGAGCGCGGCGACTTCCAGGGCGCCGTCGGCGAGGAAACGGTCCGCCAGATCGTCGCCAGCGTCGAGGAGGGCAGCAGCTACACGCTCGAGCGTCAGACGGCTGATGGACAGTGGCTGCGGATCGATGCCCAGCCGGCCGGCAATGACACGATGATCCTGACCTACACCGACATCACGGACCACATGGAGCGACAGCGCGAACTCAACCGGTTGCTCGAGAAAGCCGAAGCGGCCGATCGGGCGAAGTCGGAATTTCTTGCCACGATGAGCCATGAGATCAGAACACCGATGAACGGAGTCATCGGAATGGCGGAACTTCTGTCCCGCACGCCGCTGGACCAGCGCCAGAAGACATTCACGAATGTCATTGTCAAATCCGGTGCGACGTTGCTTGCCATCATCAATGACATTCTCGATTTCTCGCGCATCGAAGCCGGTCAGCTGGTGCTGGAAAATCAAAGCTTCGACCTGCGCGAGGCCATCGAGGATGTCGCTGCCATGACCGCGGCGCGCGCTGCCGAGAAGGACGTCGAACTGATCGTCAGCATCCATCCGGGTCTCGATTGCCTGGTCGTCGGCGATCAGGGTCGCCTGCACCAGATTCTCACCAACCTTGTCGGAAACGCCGTCAAGTTCACCGAGGTTGGCCATGTGGTGATCGAAATGACCGGTGAGAGAACCGGCGACCACCTGGCGGTCAGGCTGGCTGTTCGCGATACCGGGATCGGCATCCCGAAGTCCAAACTCGCCACGATCTTTGAAAAGTTTTCGCAGGTTGACGGCACCTCGACGCGGCGCCACGAGGGAACCGGCCTCGGCCTTGCGATCACCTCGCGCCTCGTCGCCATGATGGGCGGCTCGATTGAAGTGGAGAGCAGTCCTGGCGAAGGCTCGACCTTCACGATTTGCCTCGACTTGCCGGTCGATCCGGCTCAACCCTTACCCAAGCCGCTGCCCGTTGATGTCAAAGGGGCAAGAATCCTGGTGATCGACGACAATGCGGTCAACAGGCAGATCCTGTCGGAACAACTCTACGCCTGGGGTTTTGATGCCTGCGCCGCCAGTTCCGGCGACGAAGGCGCGCGGGTCATCGATGCGGCGGCGCAGCGCGGCATTACCGTCGATGCGGTAATCGTTGATTATCACATGCCACAGCTCAATGGTGCTGATGTGGTGCGGGGGATCAGGCAATTCGATGGAGCCGATGATCTGCCGGTCATCATGCTGACATCGATGGATCCAAAGACGGTCGAGCCCGATTTTGCGCGCCTGTCGATCCAGGCGACGCTGATGAAGCCGGCGCGGTCGTCGTTGCTGCGTGAAACGGTTGTCAACGTCCTGCAGAACTCCGTGCGTTTTCGCGCCGGCGCTCCCCTCCGCCAGATTTCGAAGTCCGAAAACGATCATGCCCGCCCGGAATCCGTTGAGCCGGCAGCAATGCCAGAGGGCGACGAGATGGCGCAGATGCGCGCCACGGAGCCGGCAACCCCGCGGCCCGGCGATCCGCAATTCGCCAACGCATCCCGGCAGAACGGTGCGCTGACCATTCTTGTAGCCGAGGACAATGAGGTCAATCAGATCGTCTTCAGCCGCATCCTGGAGGAAATGAACATCCCGTTCCGCATCGTGGCGAATGGCCGGGAGGCCATCGCCTGCTGGCGCGAGGATAACCCGCAGATGATTTTGATGGACGTCTCCATGCCGGTGATGAACGGGCACGAAGCCACCGCGGCCATCCGCGAGATCGAGGCGGAAAATAACGTCGCCCGACGCACGCCGATCATCGGCGTGACGGCCCATGCGCTGGACGGCGACCGCGAACGCTGCATCGCCGCCGGTATGGATGATTATCTGCCCAAGCCGATCAGCCCGGAGAAACTGGAGGAAAAGATCGCCGAATGGCTGCCTTCCGGGACGCTGCACGAGACCGCACACGGCAATGGTACTGCCGGATAGCGCTTCAGGCGATCAGCCGGCCGGCACTCATATCGCGCTTGCTGCCAAAGCCCGGTCGCTTCTCGACGCTAAAGCCGGCTTCCTGGAGATTGCGCCGCACCCAGCCAGCCGCCGTGTAGGTGGCAAAGCTGCCGCCCGGTTGCGTATGCTGCGCCACCTGCTGCATCAGCGGCAGCGACCACATCTCGGGATTGCGCGCCGGTGCGAACCCGTCGAGATACCAGGCATCCGCCATCCCCTCCCAGCCGGCCAGCCGCTCCAGCGCGGCGCCGATCTTCACCTCGAGCCGCACCGGCCCGAATGTCAGCGCCACGTCGCCCGCCACCCGGTCGTCCCAGTGCTGTACCAAGGTCCTGGCATCTTCGGTCAGCTCCGGCCACGCCGACAGCGCCCGGACGATCTCGTCACCCCGCAAGGGATATTGCTCGAAGCTGACGAACTGCAGCTGCGCTCCGCCCGGGGCGACGCCGCGCCAGTGCCGCCAGGTCTCGATGAAGTTCAATCCGGTGCCGAAGCCGGTCTCGGCGACGGTGAAGCGCTGGCCGTCGCGCGCCGGATCGCCCCAGCGCTGCGGCAGGTCATTGCCGTTGATGAACACATGTTCGCACTCAGCCCGGCCATCGGCGCGAGCGTAAAAATGATCGCCAAACTGCGGCGAATAGGGCATATCACCCGAATGCCAGATGATCCCCGGCGCAGCGTGATCGCCGTCTTCGCCCTCGCGCTTTGCGCTTTTGTCCCTGTCGGTGCTGTCAACACTCATGCCGACAGCCGTTAACCAGCTTGGCTCTGCCGGTCAACTGACCGCCGACCTGATCATCCTCGGCGGCGGCGTCGCCGGCTGCTGGGTCGCGCTCAAGGCGCTCGATGCCGGTCTCTCGGTCACGATGGTCGAGCGCGATGCGATCGGCGCCGGGGCGTCCGGCGGATTTCTCGGGGCGTTGATGCCGCATATGCCCGAACGCTGGGATGATAAGAAGGCTTTCCAGTTCGCAGCGCTTGCAGCTCTGTCCGAAGAAACCGATAGCCTTTCGGCGCGCACCGGCAAGGGCACCGGTTATGCCCGGACCGGCCGGCTGGTGCCGCTGGCAACGCCGCGCCAGCGGGAAGCCGCCAGGGCGCGGAGCCAGGCGGCGGAAACCTCGTGGGGCTGGGCCTTCTCCTACCGCATCCGCGATGCCGAAGACCACGCCGGCTGGCTCGACCCGGCTGCAGCGCCTGAAGGTCTGGCCTTTGATGATCTGTCCGCCCGCCTGATGCCGTCCCGCCTGCTTTCGGCGCTGGCTGCCGCCCTTGCCGCGCATCCCCGGTTCAGCCTGGTGCGCGCCGAAGGGCTCAGGATCGCTCAGAGCGCGCAAGCCACAGTTGAGCTAGCCGACGGTACGCATCTGTCCGCCTCGCACCTGGTTTGCGCCAACGGCATCGACGCGTTTCCTCTTGCCGCCCGCGTCCTCGGCTTGCCGCTTGGCGCGATGGGGGGAGGGGTCAAGGGCCAGGCCGCCCTGCTGCGCCCGACAGCGCTTCCGGCCTCGGCCTGCACTTTGCCGCTTCTGTATCGCGACGGGATCTATGTCATCGCGCATGCCGACGGCACGCTGGCGGTCGGTTCCACCTCCGAAACCGCCTTTGCGCATCCCGACCGGACAGACGAGAAGCTTGAGCTGGTGCTCGCCAGCGCTGCCGAATTGTGTCCGCCACTGCGCGGCGCGGAGATCCTCGCGCGCTGGGCCGGCGTCCGGCCGCGTCCCGCAGGGCGCGATCCGATGCTCGGACCGCTGCCCGGAACCGAACGGCTCTTGATGTGTGCCGGGGGCTACAAGATCACATTCGGCATCGCCCATCGCATGGCCGATGCCGTGCTGGCCGCGATCGGCGTTGCCGACGGACCGGATATCCCGTCCTCCTTTCTGCCGGTCGCGCATTACGAAAAGGCGCGCAGCCGTCTGGGCGGCTGAGCAGCCCGCAGGGCGGGCTTCGCTCCCGCCGCGACGGCCGTCCAAACAAGTGCAAACATGGCGAGGGCACTCGACAATCGTTTTTCCGCTGCTAGGCTTTTCGCCATCCTGTTCCGGAGCGTTTCATGAGCGAGCCACACTATCCGCGCGACCTCGTCGGCTACGGCCGCCGCCTGCCCGATGCCGATTGGCCGGATGGCGCGCATCTCGCCGTGCAATTCGTGCTCAATTACGAGGAGGGGGGCGAAAGCTGCATTCTTGACGGCGATCCGGCGTCCGAAAGCCTGCTCTCCGAGATCGTCGGCGCCCAGCCCTGGCCGGGCCAGCGCAATCTCAATATGGAATCGCTGTATGAATATGGCGCCCGCGCCGGTTTCTGGCGCCTGTGGCGCCTGTTCACCGAACGCAAGATGCCGCTGACCGTCTACGGCGTCGCCCTGGCCCTGGCGCGCAACCCGGAAGCCGTCGCGGCGATGAAGGAGGCCGACTGGGAAATCGCCAGCCACGGTTTGCGCTGGCTTGAATACAAGGATTTTCCCAGGGAGATCGAGCGTCAGCATATTGCCGACTGCGTCCGCATCCACACCGAGATCACCGGCTCGCGGCCCCTCGGGATCTACCAGGGCAAGCCCTCGGAAAACACCCTGGACCTGATCATGGAGGAGGGCGGCTTCACCTATTCCGCTGATTCCTACGCCGATGATCTGCCCTATTGGCTGTCCGGCCCGAACGGCCCGCATCTGATCGTGCCTTACACCCTCGATGCCAACGACATGCGTTTTGCCACGCCGCAAGGCTTCAATACCGGCGATCAGTTCTTCACCTATCTCAAGGACAGTTTTGACTGCCTGATGGCCGAGGGCGCCGCCGGCAGTCCGAAAATGATGTCGATCGGCCTGCATTGCCGGATTGTCGGCCGACCGGGGCGGGCACAGGCCCTGGCGCGCTTTCTCGATTATGTCGCCTCTCACGACAAGGCCTGGGTCACCCGCCGCATCGACATCGCCGAGCATTGGCGCCGCCGCCACCCGCCGACAAAGGATGCCGCCTGATGACCCGAGATGATTTCATCCGCCGTTTCGGCGGTGTGTTCGAACATTCCCCCTTCATCGCCGAGCGGGCCTGGGATCAGGGTTTGATCGATCAGCCCCTGCAGGCCGAGGCGGTCCACAAGGCACTCTGCGCCGTGTTTCGCGATGCCGATGCCGAGCAACGCCTGAAGGTGCTGCGCGCCCACCCCGATCTCGCCGGACGTCTGGCCATGGCCGGTGGCCTGACCGAGGAATCGAAATCCGAGCAGGCGGGAGCGGGGCTCGACCGTCTCACCGCCAGCGAACATGCCCGCTTCACGGAGCTCAATGAACGCTATGTGACGGAGTTCGGCTTTCCCTTCATCATCGCCGTCAAGGGGCATGACAAGCACTCCATCCTGGCGGAATTTGAACGCCGCATCACCAACCCTGTCGACACGGAGTTTGCGGTGGCCTGTGGTGAGGTCGAGAAAATCGCCGGTTTTCGCATCTTCGATCTGCTGGCCGGACAGGGAGCAAGCGGATGAGCGACCTTGTGCTCGAGCCGCTGACCGCCGACGCCTTTGCGCCTTTCGGCACGGTGATCAGCGTTGAGGGCGCCGAGCGGCGGCTGATCAACAACGGCACCACCGAGCGCTTCCATGCGCTGGCCATGGCCGACACCGAGATGCAGGGCGGGCGCACGATCTTGTCGATTTTCCGCGGCCAGCCGCGGCAATTTCCCTATGCGGTCACGATGATGGAGCGTCACCCTCTCGGCAGCCAGGCGTTCGTGCCCCTGTCGCCTCGGCCGTGGATTGCTGTCGTGGCGCCCGATCGCGATGGCCGTCCCGGCGCCCCGCGGGCTTTTTACGTGTCTGGCGCAACTGGCCTGCAATATGGCCGCAATGTCTGGCATCATCCGCTGATCGCGGTCGGCGCGGCCAGCGATTTTCTGGTTGTCGATCGCGAAGGTCCGGGCGACAATCTCGAAGAGGCGACTTATGCCGAGCCATTCCGGCTGCCGGCCTCCTCGCTCGAGGAGCATTAGATTGGCGCCGTGATGCGCCGGGAGGGGATCTGACCATGAGCAACGAAAAGCAGAGCGAGGGGCGTCTGACGACGCATGTGCTTGATACCGCACGCGGCTGCCCGGCCGCCGGTATCCAGATCGAGTTGTTTCGTCTGGAAGATGGCGAGTGGGTCTCGATACGCACCGTCACGACCAATTATGATGGGCGGGTCGACGGCGCCCTGCTTTTGGGGACGGAAATGCGCATCGGCACCTATCGGCTGGTGTTCCATGCCGGCGACTACCTGCGCGACAATGGCGATGATTTGCCGGACCCGGCCTTTCTCGATGTCATCCCGATCCGCTTCGGGATCGCGGATCGCAACAGCCATTATCATGTGCCGCTGCTGCTCTCGCCCTACGGCTATTCAACCTATCGCGGCAGCTGAAGCATGCCTTAAAAAAAGCAAAAAGCCGCGTGGCAGTACATCCGTGCTCACGCGACCTTCACGGCTCAAAGGCCGTTGCTGTTAAACAGCTTGCGCCCGAATGGTTAACAACAAGTTAAGACAGTGATGTGACGGTGAGGCCTATGGCGCGCGGTCCGGATGGCTTGCCTCGCCGGCAACATAAACCTCCGCCACGGCGCGGTCATCGCCCATGGTCTGCAGCAGAAACAGTTCCTCCTCGAGCGACAGATCATCCCGGTCGCGGGAAGCCATGGCCGGCGTGGCACTGCGGTCGAGGACGATGATATCCGCATCCGAGCCCGGCTCGAGCGTCCCGATCCGCTCGACCAGACCGAGCGCCTCGGCATTGCCGCGCGTCGCCCACCAGAAACTTTCGATCGGCGACAGGCGGTTCTTCTGCAACTGCTGGATCTTGTAGGCTTCATCGAGCGTGCGCAGCATGGAATAGCTGGTGCCACCGCCAATATCCGTGGCGATGGCCACACGCACCTGTTGCCGGTC
Source organism: Neohoeflea coraliihabitans (assembly GCF_019334345.1). Classification (GTDB taxonomy): domain Bacteria; phylum Pseudomonadota; class Alphaproteobacteria; order Rhizobiales; family Rhizobiaceae; genus Pseudohoeflea; species Pseudohoeflea coraliihabitans. Next base: position 177,437 of record NZ_JAHWQX010000002.1, on the reverse strand, counting down.
GAGCCGGGCGAGATCAAACAGGCCCGAGCCGAGAAAGAGATTGGATGTCGGGCAATGCACGGCGATCGCGCCTGCCTCGACAATCGCGCCGATCTCGCGATCTGACAGATGAATGGCGTGCCCGAGAAGGGTTTTTGGCCCGAGCAGACCATAGCGGCCATAGACATCCGTGTAGTCACGCGCTTCCGGATAAAGATCCATCGTCAGCGCGATCTCGGCATCATTCTCCGACAGATGCGTCTGGATGTGCAGATCGGGATATTCGCGCGCCAGCGTGCCGGCCACTTCCATCTGCTGAGGCGTCGAGGTGATTGCGAACCGCGGCGTGATCGCCACCAGCGCACGCCCCTTGCCGTGCCAGCGTTCGATCGCATCGCGCGTTTCCGAATAGGCCTTTTCAGGCGTATCGGTGAGAGCCTCCGGCGCATTGCGATCCATCATCACCTTGCCGCCGATCATCAACAGGTTGCGCTTTGCCGCTTCCGTGAAATAGGCGTCGACCGAGGCCGGATGCACCGAGCAGAAGGCACTGGCGGTTGTGGTGCCATGCCGCAACAGATGGTCGAAGAACTGTTCGGCAATCCGCGCTCCATATGCCGCATCGCTGAACCGCTGTTCCTCGACAAAGGTGAACGTATTCAGCCATTCCAGAAGATTGGCGGCGTAGGATGCGACAATGCCAACCTGCGGAAAGTGAATATGCGGGTCGATGAATCCGGGCAGCAGCAGCTTGTCGCCATGGTCGATGACGCGCGCATCGGCGGGCGCCTTTTCGCTGACCTGGTCATGGCGGCCGCTTGCCGCGATCCGTCCATCGACGATCAGAATGGCGCCCTGTTCCTCGTAGCGATAGCTGCCGGCATCGTCACGCCCCTGCGGACGGGCCGTGAATGTCAGCGTGCGCCCGCGCAGGATGGTCGCGATCATTGTCCCGTGCCTGCGACAGACGTCTCGTACCAGGAGACGATCAGGCCGCGTTCCTCCGGGCTGATAGCGGTGATGTTGCCGGGCGGCATGGCGTGGCTGCGCCCCGCCTGCAGATAGATGTCGCGCGCCTGCAGGGCGATCTCGTCAGCGGTTTCAAGCCGCACACCCTTCGGCGCCCGGGCAATCCCTTCCCACACCGGTTCCGCCGCATGACACATCGAGCAGCGCCCGGTCACCGTTTCGCTCACCGCCTCGAAATGCGCGTTCTCGGCAAAGCGCTGAAAGCGCTCGGGCAGGGCGGCGCCGGCATCGTCGGCAACCGGGCGCGGCACCGTCGACAGCCACATGATGACGATGAAGAGGATGGCCGTCGCCGGCCAGGTCCAGAGCGGTTTGCCGGCGCGCGCATGCCGGGTGTTGAACCAGTGCCGGATGGTCACCCCCATCAGAAAGACCAGCGAGGCGATGATCCAGTTGTACTGCGAGGCGAACGCCAGCGGATAGTGGTTCGACAGCATCAGGAAGATCACCGGCAGCGTCAGGTAATTGTTGTGGGTCGAGCGCTGCTTGGCGATCTTGCCGTATTTCGGGTCCGGTGTGCGCCCGGCGATCAGGTCGGCAACGACGATGCGCTGATTGGGAATGATGATATGCGCCACATTGGCGGTCATGATCGTCGCCGTGAAAGCGCCGAGATGCAAAAGCGCCGCGCGGCCGGTGAACACCTGCACGTAGAAATAGGACATCGCCACAAGCACGCCGAACAACAGCACCATCAGCCCGGTGGCGTGGTTACCGAGTGGCGACTTGCACAAGAGATCGTAGATGATCCAGCCGCCGACGATCGAGGCGATCGAGATCGCCACCGCCATCCACACCGGCATGTCCAGCTTTTCCGGGTCGATCAGATACAGATCGGCGCCGGCGTAGTAGACGACCCACAACAGCGCAAAGCCGGAAATCCAGGTCATGTAGGATTCCCATTTGAACCAGGTCAGATGCTCGGGCATCTGTTTCGGCGCCACGAGATATTTCTGGATGTGGTAGAAGCCGCCGCCATGCACCTGCCATTCCTCGCCGAAGGCGCCTTCCGGCAGTCCCGGACGCTGCGTCAGCCCCAGGTCCAGCGCGATGAAATAGAACGAAGAGCCAATCCAGGCGATAGCCGTGATGACGTGTAGCCATCGCACCCCGAAGGCCATCCATTCCCACGCGATCGCGTATTCATACATATCTCAGATCCCCCTCAAGAACGGCCGTCCCGCCGCGCGACGCATAATGCTTGAGCGCGCTGCGAATGGAAAGAGACACCCGCAACACTGACGCCCGACGCGCCCGAACCTGCAATGCTCAGGCGGCAATGCTCAGCCGGGGGCGCTCAGAAGCGCCATCAGTTCGGCGGCCACCGTCACGGCGATGACTTCCGGCCGCTTGTCCTCGATCTTGCTGCCGATCGGGCATGTCAGCCGCGCGAGCCCCGCCGCATCATGTCCGGCGCGCCGGTACTGGCTGGCAAATGTCGCCCGCTTGGTCTTCGAGCCGATCATCCCGACATAGGCGAGATCAGGCCGCGCCAATGCGGCTTCGACGATCAGGAAATCCAGGGCATGATCATGTGTCAGAACGATCACCGCGCCGCCCGGCGCGATCGCCGGCACGAGGCTTTCGGGCATCGCCACCAGATGACGTTCGGCGCCCTCGGGGGCCAGGGCCAGTTCGTCGCTGCGGGTTTCCACCAGATGCGGCTGCACCGGCAGCAGCGAAAGAGTGGCCACCAGCGCCCGGCCAACATGCCCGCCGCCGAAGATCCACACTTGCGGATCGCGCGCCGCCTCGTCTGCCACCAGCCGTTCCACCGCTGCCAGATCGCTGCGGTGATGGCGGAAGGACAGGGCCACCCGGCCGCCGCAACACTGACCGATTTCCGGTCCGAGCGGCAGCGTCATATTGGTCTCCGTCGCTTCTCCCTTCAGCAGGGCGCGCGCCCGCGCGATCGCCTCCATCTCCAGCCGGCCACCACCGATCGTCCCGAAAAAGGCATCCTGCGACACGGCCATGAAGGCCCCGGCCTCGCGCGGCGTCGAGCCCTCGGCCGTCTCGACCTTGACGACGATCAGGCCTGCATCCCCCGCTGTTTCCGCAAAGGCGCGAAATGCCGCAAGCCGCGGGCTCATGCTCTCAACCGCCCGCTTTCAGCCGCTCGACCGCCATCAGGACGCGCTCCGGGGTGGCCGGCGCGTCCAGCCGCGGGCATACTCGGTAGTCGCCGATCGACGCCACCGCCATCGACAGCGCTTCAAGCACCGAGACCGGCAGCATGAAGGGCGGCTCGCCAACCGCCTTCGAACGGCGGATGGCGCGTTTCCTGTTTTCCGACCACTCGGCAAGCTTGACATTGAAGATGCGCGGGCGGTCCGAGGCGAGCGGAATCTTGTAGGTCGATGGCGCGTGCGTGCGCAGCCGCCCCTTGTCATCCCACCAGAGTTCCTCGGTGGTCAGCCAGCCCATGCCCTGAATGAAGGCACCCTCGATCTGGCCCTTGTCGATCGCCGGGTTGAGCGAGCGGCCGACATCGTGGAGCACGTCGACGCGGTCAACGCGATATTCGCCGGTCAGCGTGTCGATCGACACTTCCGACACCGCGGCGCCATAGGCGAAATAATAGAACGGTTGACCGCGGCCGGTTTGCCTGTCCCAGTGGATCTCCGGCGTCTTGTAGAAACCCGCCGCCGACAGCTGCACGCGGCCGATATAGGCCTGCTCGATGAACTCGGCGAACGTAAAGGTCTGGTTGCCGATCCGCACCCGGTTCGGCTCGAACACGACCATGTCCTTGGCCACCGAATATTTCTCTGCGGCGAAGTCGATCAGCCGGTCCTTGATCTGGTTGGCCGCGTCGGCCGCAGCCATGGCGTTCAGATCGGTGCCCGACGAGGCCGCTGTCGCCGAGGTGTTCGGCACCTTGCCGGTCGATGTGGCGGTGATCTTGATGGTCGCGAAATCGACCTGGAATTCCTCCGCCAGCGCCTGCGCCACCTTGGTGTTCAGCCCCTGGCCCATTTCCGTGCCGCCGTGGTTCAGATGGATCGAGCCATCGCGGTAGACATGCACCAGCGCTCCGGCCTGATTGTACCAGGTCGCCGTGAAGGAAATGCCGAATTTCACCGGCGTCAGCGCGATGCCCTTGCGGATAACCGGGCTGTTCTTGTTGAAGGCGATGATCGCCTTGCGCCGCGCCTGGTAGTCCGAACTCTCCTCCAGCTCGGAAATGATCCGCTCGATGATGTTGTCTTCGACCGTCTGGTGATAGGGCGTGACGTTGCGTCCGGCCTCACCGTAGAAATTGGCCTTGCGAATATCCAGCGGATCGCGGCCCAGCTGATAGGCGATCTCTTCGATGATCCGCTCGGCGCCAAGCAGGCCTTGCGGACCGCCAAAGCCGCGAAACGCGGTATTCGAAACCGTGTGCGTCATCAACGGCCGCGAGCGCAGCCGCACATCCTCGTAGAAATAGCAATTGTCGGCATGAAACAGCGCCCGGTCAGTCACCGGGCCCGAAAGGTCCGACGAGTAGCCGCAGCGCGCCGAGAATGTCGCATCGACCGCCCCGATGCGCCCGTCGTCATCATAGCCGACATCGTAGGCGACGTGGAAATCATGCCGCTTGCCGGTGATCGTCATGTCGTCGTCGCGGTCCGGGCGGATTTTCACCGGAAAGCCGGTGCGCTTGGCGGCGATCGCCGCCAGGCAGGCAAACTGATTGGCCTGGGTTTCCTTGCCACCGAACCCGCCGCCCATGCGCCGCACCTGCACCGTCACCGCGTTTGACGGAACGCCGAGCGCATGCCCGACCATGTGCTGGATCTCGCTCGGATGCTGCGTCGACGACCACACGGTGATCTCATCATCCTCGCCGGGCACCGCCATGGCGATCTGGCCCTCGAGATAGAAATGATCCTGGCCGCCGATATGCATCTCGCCGCTCAGCCGCCGCGGCGCCTTCTCAAGTCCGGCCTCGACATCGCCGCGCTGCAGGGTGAGCGGCGGGCACACATCGGGATGCCCGGCCTCCATCGCCGCTTTGACATCGGTGGCAAAGGGCAGGTCCTCATAGCTGATATCGGCCAGTTGCGCCGCCCGCCGTGCCGCGTTGCGGGTCTTGGCGATCACCGCAAACACCGGCTGGCCGTAGAACTTCACCTCGCCCGACGCCAGGATCGGCTCGTCATTCAGCCCGGCCGGCGAGATATCATTGACGCCCGGAACATCATCGGCCGTCAGCACCGCGACGACACCCGGCGCATCGCGCACCCGCGACAGCTCAAGGGCCGTGATCCTCGCATGCGCCCGGGCGCTGAGCCCGAGATAGCCGTGCAGCGTGCCGGCAGCCTCCGGCATGTCATCGATATAGATCGCTGCGCCGGTAACGTGCTTGCTGGCCGAATCATGCTCGCGATTCGTATGCGCCCCGCCGATAATCTTCTCTGCCGTGCTGTCGGGTTGAAATGACTTGTTCATTCGCCTGCCTCCAGCACCATTCTTTCTCCGTCGGATACAAGCCGTGCCGGCGCGCCGCTGGTCTCCAGAAACAGCCGGGTCAGAAGGTTCTGCGCCGCGCGCATCCGGTAGGCGCTCGATGCCCGCCAGTCCGAAAGCGGCTGATAATCGGCCTCCATCGCCCCCTGCGCTGCCTGGATGCTCGACCACGACCAATTCTGGCCGATCAGGCTCTCCTCCGTCTTCGCCGCCCGTTTCGGTGTGCCGGCCATGCCGCCGAAGGCAATGCGTGCCGCACTGACCCGGTTCGCGCCGTCGAGCGTGATCAGGAAAGCCCCGCACAGCGCCGAGATATCCTCGTCGCGCCGCTTGGAGATCTTGTAGACGGCAAAATGCGCGCCCTCGGGCGGGGCCGGGACGAACACGCTTTCGACGAATTCACCGGGCCGGCGGTCCTGCTTGCCATACTCGATGTAAAAAGCCTCGAGCGGCAGCGTTCGCCGCTCCTCCCCCATGCGCAGGGTCACCACCGCGCCAAGCGCGATCAGCGGCGGCGGCGTGTCGCCGATCGGCGAGCCATTGGCGATGTTGCCGCCCACGGTGCCCATATTGCGCACCTGCGCACCACCGATGCGATCCCACAATTCGCCGAGCGGCGCCGCCAGTTGCGCCAGCGCAGCGCGCGTCGCGGTGTAGCTGGCACCGGCCCCGATGCGCAATCCGCCATCCTCGCTCTCGATCGACTTCAGGTCGGGAAGGTGAGAGATGTGGATGCACGGCGCAATGCTTCGCATTTGCTTCGTCACCCACAGGCCGACATCGGTGGCACCGGCGACCAGCGTCGCCTCTGGATGCTCGGCGTAAATCTGCGCCAGATCGTCGACATCGGCCGGCACGAAGCTCATGCCCTCCGAATGGTTGATCTCGATGCGCGCCCCGTCGACCAGCGCTGAAAGCCGCGCCGTTGTCGTTCCGACTTCGGCGGTCAGGCGGTCATTGGCTTCGCTCGGTTCGACCTTCGCCGCTGCGAGCGCGGCCTTGACGATCGGCTCGTAGCCCGTACAGCGGCACAGATTGCCCTGCAGCGCGCGATCGACATCGTCGCCATCCGGCGCCGGGTCATTCAGCCACAAGGCATGCATCGAGGCGACAAAGCCCGGTGTGCAGAAACCGCATTGCGACCCATGATGGTCGACCATGGCCTGCTGCACCGGGCTGAGCTGTCCGTCCGGTTGGCTCAGATGCTCGACCGTCACCACGTGCGTCGCATCGAGCGCGCCGACGAAACAGATGCAGGCATTGACGCTCTCATAGGCCAGCATGCCATCGATCAGCCGGCCGACCAGCACCGTGCAGGCCCCGCAATCCCCTTCGGCGCAGCCTTCCTTGGTTCCGGTCAGCCGGCGCTCGTTGCGCAGCCAGTCGAGCAAGGTCAGATCGGGCGGGAACCGGTCCAGCGTGACCGCCTCGTCGTTGAGAAGCAGACGAACCGATCTGCGTATTAAAGGCTGCATGTGACCCCCCGGCGTTACGTTAACAGGCAAGCCTAACGCAGCTTTCGGTGCGGCGAAAGCCTATTCTCCGGCGATGATCTACCGCATCCGGTCGCCGTCGACGGCAGGTGTGCCGGGCGCCCCGGGCAGCCGCAGATAGCGGTTCGCCAGGTCGGCGGTCGAACGCACGCCGATTGCCTCTCGATTCTCCGACAGCCAGTCATCGGCGGCCTGCCGTCCACGATCCCTGAGGTCTGTGAGGAAGTTCCACGACACGTCGAATTTGGTCGCCACCGACAGATCGCTCAGCACGTCATCGGCGCCGACCGAGTGCACCAGCACGTTGCGCAGCCGGTCCTTGTGGCTGTCCTTCAGCCAGCCTTCCTCGATCATCCGCGAGACAAAATTGATCGACCGCAATTCGGCGATCAGCGAGGAATTGAAGGAAATCTCGTTGATGCGGTTCATGATGTCCGGCGCCGACATCGGCACTTCATCGCGCTCCATCGGATTGATGTGCACGATCAGCACGTCCCGGCTGTCGCACTGGTAGAAAAACGGAAACAGCGACGGATTGCCCATATAGCCGCCATCCCAGAAGTGCTCGCCATCGATCTCCACCGCCTTGAACAGGAACGGCAGACAGGCCGAAGCCATCACCACGTCGAGACTGAGTTCCTCGGTATCGAACACCCGCACGCGGCCGCTGCGCACATTTGTGGCGCTGATGAACAGTTTCATCTCGCCGTGCCGGGACAGGCGGTCGAAGTCGACGCATTGCGCGACGATGTCGCGCAGTGGATTGAGATTGAACCAGTTGAACTCGTAGGGCGAAAAGGTGCGCGACAGCGCATCGAAGGCGCGATAGCTCGCTGCCGCGATCATCTCGCCGCCCGGCACCAGGGCTTGCGGCAGCGTCGGCAGCGGCGACCACACCGTACCGGCCTGGCTGGAGCTTTGCCAGAAATCGGCCAGCGCCCGCTGCGCCCCCGAGCGGCCGCCCTCCAGCCAGCCATGCGCCAGCAGGACCGCGTTGACGGCGCCCGCGCTCGTGCCCGACAGGCCTTCGAAGGCCAGTTTTTCCTCATCAAGCAGGCGGTCGAGGACCCCCCAGGTGAAGGCGCCGTGTGCGCCCCCGCCCTGCAGTGCCAGATTGACTGTCTTGGTGGTCATCGCGACCTCCTCAATGGGCGGTCCAGCCGCCGTCGATCACCTGTGCCGAGCCGGTGATCTGCGCCGCGGCATCGCTGGCCAGAAACAGGGCCAGTGCGGCGATCTGCTCCACCTGCACGAACTGCTTTGTCGGCTGCGCCTCGAGTATCACCTTCTGCACGACCTCCTCTTCCGACATCCCGCGTGCCTTGGCCGTGTCGGCGATCTGGTCGCGCACCAGCGGCGTCTCCACATAGCCCGGGCAGATGGCATTGGCGGTGATGCCGGATTCCGCCGCTTCCAGCGCCACTGTCTTGACCAGGCCGAGCAGCCCGTGCTTCGCCGCCACATAGGCGCTCTTGTAGGGAGAAGCGACCAGCGCATGCGCCGAGGCCATCGCGATGATCCGCCCGTGCTGGCGCTTTTTCATGCCCGGAAGCGCAGCCCGGATGAGGTGAAACGCCGAGGTCAGATTGATGCCGATGATCGCGTCCCATTTCGCCACCGGGAAACTGTCGATCTTTTCCACATGCTGAATGCCGGCATTCGGAATCACCACATCAACCGAGCCGAATCGCTGCTCGGCACCCGAGACCAGGGCGGCGATCTCATCGGGGGCCAGCATGTTTGCGCCGTCAAAATGAACCTCACCCTGGCCCAGCTTGCTGAGCGCCTGGCGTTTTTCTTCGATCTCGGCCGCATCGCCCAGGCCGTTGATCACCACATTGAAGTCTTTGCGGGCAAATTCCGCGGCAATTCCATAGCCGATGCCGCTGGTCGATCCGGTGATCAGCGCCGTTCGTCTGGCCGACATTGGGTCTGACTGCATGGCTCATGTCCTTTCCATGGTGCATTGCACAATAATTAACGAGTCAAATAGCAACCGCCCGTGAAGTTCAAGCGGCACGGCCGATATTGTCGCGGTTGCGCAGCGCCGGGTTTGCGTCAGCACTTGCCAGGCGCGGCGTTTGACGGCAGGAACGTCACCGGCATGTGCCGCAAGGAGCAGATCCCGCCAATGCTGCGATCATCCCCATCCCGCGACGACCGCGCGCAGGTCCCCGGCGATGCGTTCCCCTGGACCATCGCGCTGGCCGGGGCCTTGTGCATGGCGGTGGTCATGGGGCTGGGGCGCTTCTTCTACACCCCCGTTCTTCCGGCGATGATGAGCGATCTTGAGATGGGACCGGCCGATGCCGGCTTCATCGCATCGGCCAATTATCTTGGCTACCTGCTCGGCTCCTTCGCGGCCGCCTATGGCTGGGCCGAGGGCATAGAACGGCGCATGGTTCTATTCGGGCTGGCCATGACAGCGGCGCTGCTGGCGTTGATGGGCCTCGGCTCGGACGTCATGGTCCTCTCCCTTGTCCGCCTGCTGGCTGGAATTGTCAGTGCTCTCGTCATGGTCTTTTCAACGGCGCTGGTGCTCTCCGCCGGTCCGGTCAGCCGCCGCGACGACGTGCAGTCATCCCACTTCGGCGGCGTTGGCATCGGTATCGCCGGATCGGCGCTGCTATTCGCCGCGCTGATCTACGCCGGCGGGGGCTGGCGCACCGCCTGGTTCGCGGCGGCAGTGCTGGCTCTGCTCAGCATTCTGCCTGTGGCCCGATATCTGCCCTCGCGCGTGTTGCGGCAGGGCACCTCGCACAGGGAGCCGCGGCTTGTCTGGACGCCGCGCCTGATCGCTTTGATGCTCGCCTATGGGATCTTCGGTTTCGGCTATATCGTCACGGCGACCTTTCTCGTTGCCATTGTCCGCGAAGCGGGCGGCAGCAGCAGCTTCGAAATTCTCGTCTGGCTCGTCACGGGCCTCGCCGGCGTGCCGTCTGTGGCATTGGGCGCCCTGGCGGCACGGCGCTTTGGCAAGGTGCGCACGATCGTTTGGGCCTGCCTGATCGAGGCGGTCGGCGTCACCGCCAGCGTTCTGCTACCGCTCCCTGCCGGTCCGCTGATCGGCGGGGTGATGCTCGGCGGCACGTTTATTCTGATCACCGCGCAAGGCCTGCAGGCCAGTCGCATCCTCGCGCCGGAAAGCCCGCGCCGCGTGCTGGCGACCATGACGGTGGCGTTCAGCATCGGCCAGATCCTCGGCCCCCTCGTTGCCGGCGGCCTTGCCCAATTGACCGGCAATTACGTTCTTGCCAGTCTTTCGGCGGTTGCGGCGCTGCTCATGTCTGCGGCCCTTTACGCAGCCGGATTGCGCGACGCGGATGTCGCAGTTGGACGGTCCTGACCCCGGGTCCTGCTCCCGCCCGGTTTTCCACAGCCCATACAACGCCTGCGCCCATGTCGCAAAAGGCGCTGTTTCATGGTAGGACAGCCGAAGAAACGGTCAGTTCATTTTAACATGGAGCTAATCGTTCGGCCGAGAGAGTTCCGTTGCGGGGCGGGCAGTTCTCGGCATCGAAATCGCGAAGTCACACAGTTCGAACAGGGGGTCGCCATGGCGAACGAACCAATTACCGAACCAGCCACCAGCCTGGAGGTTGATACCGACTTCGAGGCGGGGCAGGACAATGTCCAGGTTCTCGGCCTCGATATTCACAACCCGGTCTTCTTCATCTCGGCGGTTGTCATCGTCGCTTTCGTCATTCTGACGCTGATGTTCGGTCAGACGGCGACCGACTTTTTCGCCTGGCTGCGCCCGGCGATGACCAACACGTTTGATTGGCCCCTGCTGCTGGCGGGCAATCTGTTCGTGTTGTTTGCTCTCTTGCTTGTCGTCACCCCGCTCGGCTCGATCCGCCTCGGCGGTATCGATGCCCGGCCCGATTTCGGCTATCTCGCCTGGTTCTCGATGCTTTTTGCCGCCGGCATGGGCATCGGCCTGATGTTCTTCGGTGTCTCCGAGCCGCTGTCTCACTATGCCAGTTCCATTGGCGGTGTGGTCGTCGAGAACGGCGCGCGCACCGACTGGGCGCCGCTGGCCGGCGCGGCCGGCGATGCCGAGGCGGCGCGGCTCAACGCCATGGCCGCAACGATCTTCCATTGGGGCGCGCATCCCTGGGCAATCTACGCCGTGGTAGGGCTGGCACTCGCCTTCTTCTCCTATAATCGCGGCCTGCCGCTGACCTTGCGCTCAGCCTTCTATCCGCTGCTGGGAGAACGCATCTGGGGCTGGCCCGGCCACATCATCGATACCCTGGCGGTTTTTGCCACGCTGTTCGGTCTCGCCACCTCGCTCGGCTTTGGTGCCGAGCAGGCCCTGTCCGGCCTCAACTTCCTCTTCGGCGTGCCGATCACCGGCACCGCCAAGGTGGTGCTGATCCTGTTCATCACGGCGATCGCTCTTGGCTCGGTTGTCGCCGGTCTCGATGCCGGCGTGAAGCGGCTGTCGGAACTCAACATGATCCTGGCGCTACTGCTGCTCGGATTCATCTTCATCGCCGGACCGACGGCGGTGATCGCAACCGGCATTCTCGACAACACCGTGGCCTATGTGAAGGAAATCCTGCCGCTCTCCAATCCGTTCGGGCGGGAAGACACCAACTTCATGCAGGGATGGACCGCCTTCTACTGGGCCTGGTGGATTTCCTGGTCGCCCTTTGTCGGCATGTTCATTGCCCGCGTGTCGCGCGGACGCACAGTGCGCGAGTTCATCACCTGCGTGCTGATCGTCCCGACCGTCGTGTCGATCATCTGGATGTCGACCTTCGGCGGTTCGGCAATCAATCAGGTCATCGCGCAGGGCAACGAGGCTGTGAAGGACGCGCCGCAGGCAGTGATGCTGTTCGAGATGCTTCGCGCCTATCCCATGACGCAGATCGCCTCCTTCATCGGCATCGTGCTGGTGATGGTGTTCTTCGTCACATCCTCTGATTCCGGATCGCTGGTCATCGACACCATCACCGCCGGTGGCATCCCGAATCCGCCGGTTGCCCAGCGGGTGTTCTGGGCCACGTTCGAGGGCGTTGTCGCCATCGTGCTGCTGATCGGCGGCGGGCTTGGCGCGCTGCAGGCGGCGGCGGTGACCACCGGCGTGCCTTTCGCGCTGCTCCTGGTGATTATGATCTGGTCTGTCTACAAGGGGCTGAGCGAGGAGCACCGGTTCCTCAAGAACAACTGACCAGCGGCATCGTATCCCCGGGCGCCCCCGGCAATCTGGGCGCTTCGGGACACGGCCCAGGCGCTTGACGGCGCCCCCATGCAACAGACGGCCCGCCTTGCAAGCAAGGCGGGCCGTGTCATTTTCCGGCTTGATACGCAGCGCCCGCCCGCCGCCGACAAGCTTTGCTCATATTTTCATGACAGCAATTGTCGTTTCCCGGCCTTTGGCCTAACAAGAACCCCCGATCAGATGGACGGTCATCGCCCGCAGGCATTACCGCTCCGCTTCCCGGAAGGCCCTCTGTGTTCGAATCATTCTTTCCCCGGCCGAAGCTCTTCTTCTCCTCGGCCCTGCTCTGGACCGCGCTCGGCATCGTACTCTGGTACACGATCGGCGACTCGATCGGCCAGGCGCTCGGCTTTCCGCTGGCATCTGAGACCGATGAACCGATCGTCGGGCTGCGCTATTTCTACACGCCGTCCTTCATGTGGTTCTATTTCTTCTACCTGATCTGGTCCTGCGCTTTCGGCTTCTTCTGGCTCTTCTTCTCGCCGCACCGCTGGCAATGGTGGTCGATCTTCGGATCGATCTTCATCCTTTTCACCACCTATTTCGGCGTCCAGGTCAGTGTTGCGCTGAACAATTGGCGGCGGCCGTTCTTCGACCAGTTCCAGCAGGCCCTCTCCGGCGATGGCTCGGTCACCCAGGCCGACCTTTACGGCCTCCTGATCATTTTCGCGGAGATCGCCTTCGTCTCCATGGGCGTGTTCGTCGTCACGCGCTTCTTTGTCAGCCACTACATCTTCCGCTGGCGCACCGCGATGAACGATTTCTACATGGATCGCTGGCCGCGCGTGCGCCACATCGAGGGCGCTTCCCAGCGTGTTCAGGAAGACACCATGCGCTTTGCCTCGATCATGGAGGGGCTCGGCGTTGCCTTCGTCGATGCAATTATGACCCTCGTCGCCTTCTTGCCGGTGCTCTGGGCACTGTCGCAATATGTCACCGAGCTGCCGCTGGTAGGCGCCATTCCGCATGCGCTCTTCACCGCGCTTTTGTTCTGGGCCGCTTTTGGCACGGCGTTGCTGGCCATTGTCGGGATCAAGCTGCCGGGGCTCGAATTTCGCAATCAGCGAGTCGAGGCGGCCTACCGCAAGGAACTGGTCTACGGCGAGGATGATCCGGACCGGGCGCAGCCGCCAACCGTCCGGCAGCTGTTTGAAAACGTCCGCAAGAACTATTTCAGGCTGTATTTTCACTACATGTATTTCAACATCGCGCGCGGATTCTACATCCAGGCCGATGCCATTTACGTCAACATCATCCTCGTGCCGACCGTCATTGCCGGCAAGATCACGCTGGGCATCTGGCAGCAGATTCTCACCGCCTTCAGCCAGGTCTCCAATTCATTCCAGTTTCTCGTCAATTCCTGGACGACGATCGTCGAATTGCTGTCGATCTACAAACGCCTGCGCGCCTTCGAGGCTGTGTTCCGCGGCGAGGAACTGTCCGATCTCGAACAGCGCTATCTCTCGGGCATCGGCACCGGCGGTGGCTACGCCCAGCGCGCCGCCGATCCGGCGCCGGGCGAGGGCGGTCCCGACGCGATCCAGACCATCGAGGATCCGCGCTAGCAGAACAAGGCGGCCGGCGCATCAGCTGGGGGAATCATCGCCGGCGGCAAGCCGTCTGAGCGCTTCGGCGTGGCTGACGCAGGCAATCTCCGCCTTGCCGCAGCTCTCCTCCAGGAAGATGTCGAGCGCATCCCAGTAGGCGCCGCCATTCATTTCGACGAAGTGATACCCGATCTGCAGCGGCTGCCGGCTGCCCTGATACTCGCGTTCGAGTGCCGAGCGCAGGGCCTTCAGTGTCCGCTCGCGAAACGCGGCGGCGTCCTCGGGGCGTTCCTTGGCGCCGGAATGGCGGGCGAAAAAATTGTAATCCATGGCAATCACCGGCCGGTTTTTTGGCCCCTCGGCGATCATCGGCAGGGAAAACCGCACCGGCTTGGCGCCGAGCCGCGGCGTTTCCGGCCCGTCGGACACCGTGCTGGCATCATAGGCAAAGCCGTGCCGCGCCAGGGCCTCGAACAGTCCCGGCCCGGTGGCAAGATAAGGCGCGCGAAATCCCCGGATCGCCGTCGTGGCAAAGTCCTGCCAGCCGGCCGGCTCGGACCCGCCATTGCCGCTCACGGTCCAGGCGCGCTTCAGCGCCGCATCGAACTGGGAAAATTCCTCCTGCCATTGCCGCGCCGTCCAGGCGCTGCCATCGAAATGGCCGCAGCCATGACTGCCTATTTCGTGGCCGGCCCGGTAGGCCTCCCAGATGTGTCCGAGCCGCGCCCTGACATCAGCGTGGTCCGGCGCAAAGCCGACATTCGATGCGCCCTGTTTCTCGCCCGGAGCCTGATAGGATGCCGCATCGGCGCGGGTCATCAGAAACGTGCAGCCGAGGAAATAGGTGAAGGTCGCGCCCGTGCGCCGCGCCATGGCCAGGCTGCGCTCCCATAAGGCATTGTCATGCGCGCCGTCGAACGAGACGATGATCAATTGCGGATCGGTGCCTGCCTGCGCGGCACGCGGCTGCGCCGGTTGCAAGAGGATGGCGGCAAGACCGACGCTGGCAGCGAGGCTGAGACGGGACAGGGCACGAAGGCCGGACAAACGCGGCAAGGACAAGACTCCGGTAAACATCAGGGGAAACGGCGCGGGCGTCCCGCAGGTTCCCGTAATGGCTTTGAGTTGCAGATTTGTATGCGCTTGTCAGCGCGCAGCGGCACAGCGAACGCAGGTTTCGGCCATCGGATCGATGGCCAGGCGCCGGTCGGGTATCTCCTCGCCGCAGTCCTCGCAATAGCCGTAGTCGCCCTCCGCAAGGCGACGTTCGGCCATCTCGATGCGCACCAGATCCCGCTGCCGCGTGCGTTCCTGGCTGGCCGCCATCGCCTGCTGCTGCATCGCATCCATGCGCGACAGCCTTCCGATCGACTGCTGATCAAGCTCGACCGGAGCCCGCGCGGCCCGTGATAACGCGGACATCGCTTCGAGTTCGTTCTTCACATCGTTGAGCCGGGCGCGCGCCGCTGCAAGATCAACTGTCATGCGACAATGGTAGGCGGCAATGGTGAAAACGCCAACAACCCGGCCCGGCGCCTGTTCAATTCCTGCGCCGCAACCGCTATAGCTTTGCAACACATCTCGATCATGGAGCGCTTAAGTGCTGATCCTCATCCTCGGACTCGTCATCTTCCTTGGCATTCATTCGGTCCGCATTGCCGCATCGGATTTCCGCGACGCACAGGTCGCCAAACTCGGTGAGGGGCCCTGGAAGGCCGTCTATTCGGTGATCGCCCTGGTTGGCCTGGTGCTGATCGTCTGGGGCTATGGAATGGCCCGGATGAATCCGGTCGTGCTCTGGGTCGCCCCCCTGTGGATGAGTCATGTCACCGCCTTGCTGATGCTGGTGTCGATCATCCTGCTCGTCGTCTCGCAATTTCCGCCCGGCCGTATCAAGGCTGCAGTCAAACATCCGATGCTGCTGGCGGTGAAGATCTGGGCGCCTGCCCATCTGTTGGTGAATGGCGATCTCGCATCGCTGCTGCTGTTCGGCGGCTTTCTCGTCTGGGCGGTGTTGGACCGCATTGCCGTCAAGCGCCGGGTTCGCGCTGGCGAAGCCGTCGAGCCGCGGCCGGGGCCGGTGCGCTGGGATGTCATTTCGGTGGCGGTCGGCGTGCTCGTCTACCTCGCCTTTGTCCTGTTCCTGCACGAATGGCTGTTCGGCGTCGCGCCGATTGTCATGCGCTGACACGACCCGGCTCTGGAAGCGGCGAAAGGCACTGCCGCAGCCTTTTCCCTTCCATTGAAACCTGTTTGACACTAGAAGGCGGCAAATGGCGTCCGGGCCGCAACCCGGGCAGATGACCGGGCGAGTGACATGAGCAACGATGATTCCACCTTTATCCGCGAAGTCAATGAAGAGCTTCGCTCCGATGCGCTGAAGGCCTTCTGGCAGCGCTGGCGCTTTCTCATCATCGGCCTGGCGATCCTGATCATCGTCGGAACCGCCGCCGAGCGCGGCTGGGAATATTGGCGCAATGTCACTGCGGCACGCTCCGGCGATCAGTATCTCGTCGCCCTCGAACTCGCCCGCCAGGGCAAGAACGAGGAGGCTCTCGCCGCCTTCAACGCGCTCGAAGAGGAAGGGCACGGCGCCTATCCGGTGCTCGCCCGCATGCGCGCCGCCACCGTCACCGCCGAAGAAGGCGATAAGGAAGCCGCCGCCCGCGCCTTTCTCGCCATCGCCCAGGACAGCGGCGTCGCCGATTCCGTGCGCGATGTGGCGCGGGTGCGCGCCGGCTACCTTCTCGTCGACACCGGCAGCTACGAGGCCGCCTCCGCTGCCGTCGAGCTGCTTGCCGTCCCCGGCCACGCTTATCGACATTCGGCTCGCGAAATCCTTGGTCTTGCCGCTTTTCAGGTGCAAGAGCTGGCGCGCGCCCGGGACTGGTTCGCGGAAATCCTGTCCGACGACGAGTCTCCGGCCAATATCAGCCGCCGGGCGCAAATCATGCTGGATCTGATCACCGCGCGCCTGCCGCAGTCCTGACCGGACCGGCGATGCCGCCCCGGGCGCGTCGTCAGGTGCCGGACCGACCGTGCCGGTTTGCAGCGTGTGGCAGGGGCTGCAGGGACTGGGCCGCAATGACCGGTCGCGCGCTTTGGTGACAGGGCCCCGGGGAGGGCAAGGACGAATATGAGCTTCACTCTCGCCATTGTCGGCAGACCGAATGTCGGCAAATCGACGCTGTTCAACCGCCTGGCCGGCCGCAAGCTGGCGCTGGTGGACGACACGCCCGGCGTCACCCGCGACCGCCGGCCGGGCGACGCCCGCCTTGTCGATCTGCGCTTCACCATGATCGATACCGCTGGCCTGGAAATTTCCGCGCCTGAAACACTCGAGGGTCGCATGCGCGCCCAGACCGAGGCCGCCATCGACGAGGCCGATCTGGCGCTGTTTCTTGTCGATGCCAAGAGCGGACTGACGCCGGTCGACGAAATGCTCTCCTCGATCTTGCGCAAGCGCGGCAAACCGGTCGTTCTCGTCGCCAACAAGGCCGAGGCGCGCGGCGCCGAAGCCGGCATGTTCGATGCCTATCGCCTCGGGCTCGGCGAGCCGGTGCCGATTTCGGCTGAGCACGGCGGTGGCATGCTCGATTTGCGCGATGCCATCGTTGCCGCCATTGGCGAGGAGCGGGCGTTTGCCAAAGACCGTCCGGAGGAGGCGGCAACCGATATCGATATCGCCCCGCGTCCGGTCGACGACGAGGATGAAGGCCCGGAATACGACACCAGCAAGCCGATGCGGGTGGCCATTGTCGGGCGCCCCAATGCCGGCAAGTCGACGCTGATCAACACCTGTCTTGGCGAAGACCGCCTGCTGACCGGGCCGGAGGCCGGCATCACGCGCGATTCGATCTCCGTCAAATGGCAATGGCGCGGCCGCGACATCAAGCTGTTCGATACCGCCGGGCTGCGGCGCAAGGCGCGCGTCCAGGAGAAACTGGAAAAATTGTCGGTCGCCGATGCGCTGCGCGCCATTCGCTTTGCCGAAGTCGTCGTCATCGTTCTCGATGCGACGATCCCCTTCGAAAAGCAGGATCTGCAGATTGCCGATCTCGTCGTGCGCGAAGGCCGCGCCCCGGTCATCGCCTTCAACAAGTGGGACCTGATCGACAATCGCCAGGAAGTGCTCAAGGAGTTGCGCGAGAAGACCGAGCGTCTCTTGCCGCAGATCCGTGGCATCCGTGCCGTGCCGATGGCCGGGCAGACCGGCGAGGGGCTCGACAAGCTGATGGAAGCCGTCACCTTCGCGCATCGCATCTGGAATCAGCGCATCTCGACGGCAAAGCTCAACCGCTGGCTCGATTTCGTGCAGGGCCATCACCCGCCGCCGGCGGTTTCGGGCCGGCGCCTGAAGCTGAAATACATGACCCAGGTCAAGGCCCGGCCCCCCGGTTTCATGATCTCCTGCACCCGTCCCGATGCTGTCCCGGAATCCTACACCCGCTATCTGATCAACGGATTGCGCAACGATTTCGAAATGCCGGGCGTGCCGATTCGCATCTTTTATCGCGGCGGCGAAAATCCCTATGCGCCCAGCGATAAACCGGCTCGCCGCCAGGCGGCGCGCTGGGGCAAGAAGAAAGCCCCCTCCGGCAGCCGGCGCGGTTAACGGTAAATCAAGGTTAATGATCCACCTTGCGAAGCTGTTGTTGTTTCGCGAGTAAGTGTACCGGAGAGTTTGCGTGCGCCATTTCATGCACCGTCGGCCTGACCGCAAGGGGTTGCGCAAGGGTCCAGGCCATCGCCTTTTTGCGCCATTGTTGATCGGTTTCGGCTTTTTTGCCGCTTCACCCACACCCACCGATTTCGCCGATATGGGCTCCTACATCGCCGCTCTCGAGAAAGGGCAGGGGCGGTGGAAAACCCATCTGACGGCGGCGCCCGCCGGCGCCGTGCAGACCGCTGATCTCGCCTTCGTCGATCCGATCCTGACCAATTCGACCACCGGCGGCGGCGGCATCACCCTGCCGAGCGGCGAAGTGATCGCCTTTTCCGGCAAGGTCGGCGCCGATGATCCCCGCCCCGATTCCGAGCGCATCACCCGCTCGCAGAAAAAGGGCCGCGTCGTCACCGTCGCCCCGATCGCGCCGCCGCGCCAGTTCTCGGCCGGCTCGGTGCTCGAGCGGCAGTCCAACCTTCTGCGACCCACCCTTGAACTGAACAAGCCGATGGCGTTCGTCGATCCGGACATCAAGGGCCGCGAAGTACAGGTCGCCCGCGCCTTCTACGCCCGCAAGCCGAAGGTGGTAGATCCACAGGTCTCGCCGATGCTTGCCAAACTGGTGACCAACCGCGATGCCGACATCCTGGCCACCGCCTATGCGCCGCCGCCGCCTGACTACTCCCGCCAGTCGCCCTTTGCCTCGATCCTGCAGACCGAAACCCGCCGCGGCCGCTTCATCCCGCCGATCGGCGAGCGCGATCACGCCTGGGCCGCCAGTCCGCTGCCCGCCTCTGCCTTCAGCGCCAAGCAGCAGCGCTGCCTGGCCGCCGGCATCTATTTCGAAGCGCGCGGCGAAAGCCTCAAGGGCCAGGCGGCCGTCGCGCAGGTGATCCTCAACCGGGTGCGCAATCCCACCTATCCCGACAGCATCTGCGGCGTCGTTTACCAGAACCAGTCCTGGCGCAACCGCTGCCAGTTCTCCTTCGCCTGCGATGGGATCCGCGACCGCATCAAGTCGCCGCGCCACTGGAACATGGCCGAGGAGATTGCCATCGCCGTCTCCGCCGGCAAGATCTGGCTGACCGAGGTGGGATCCTCCACCCATTACCACGCCACCTATGTCCGTCCCCCCTGGGCGCGCAAGATGCGTCGCGTCGGCCGCATCGGGCAGCACATCTTCTTCGTCACCCATGGCGGCGGCTGGAGCTGATCACCGACGCCGGTGCCGATCCCGCATGACGGAAAGGCAAGCGTCCCGGCGGCGCAGGGAGCGGGGGATTCTCTCGCCGCCCGCCACCAGCCTGTCAGAAATTCGATCATCGACAGCGCAGCAGGTGGCGCGAGCCTGCTAACTTTCTGTATTTAAAAAGAAAATTCTCACCCCGCTGCGGACTTCTATCGCCTTGACTATGGCAGAGCCTAAAACTATGTTGCGCCCGACTTCAAAACGGCCTTCTCCGGTCGTTGCGGGCAGTGCGAGGACGGTCGGTGGTCGAGAGCGACAAGCAGGGCTCGTCCGGTGAATCGCCGGCCGGCAACAGACAGACGGAACAAGGTGGGGAAAGTCTCGAGGCACGACGCCGGCGCCTGGCCGCTGATCTTGCCACCCGCGGCGGCAAAGTTGAGCCGCGGGAGGAAGGTCGAGAGCGCAGACAGGGCTACGCGTTGGCCGTCAAGCTGTCGAGCGAGTTCATCGCCGCCGTGCTTGTCGGTGCGTTTCTCGGGTATCTTCTCGACCGGTTCGCCGGGACGGCGCCCTGGGGCATGATCGTGCTTCTGCTCTTGGGGTTTTGTGCCGGTGTTTTGAACGTGCTGCGCTCGACGGGCGCTGTTTCGACCCCCGCTCCGGGGCAGCGCAACAGCTCCTGGAAGGCGAAGCCGGACGACGAGTAGAACGGCGAATGTCCGGATTGACGGGAACGGTTCGTCCTCCCGCCGGCGGCAAAACGCAACAAGGTCTCCGCGAGATGCGGAGCGGAAAGATCGAAGAGGCGGCAGGTGGCCACGGATAAAGTCGACCCCATTCACCAGTTCAACCTGACCAAGCTGATCCCTGTGGAGATCGGCGGTCTGGACCTGTCGTTCACAAATTCCTCGCTGTTCATGGTGCTGGTCGTCGTCTCCACGGCGGCGTTTCTGTATCTGACCACCTCGACGCGCGGCCTGGTGCCGAGCCGGATGCAGTCGATCTCGGAAATGTCCTATGAATTCGTCGCTTCGATGTTGCGCGACGGGGCCGGTTCGCAGGGGATGCGCTTCTTCCCGCTGGTGTTCTCGCTGTTCATGTTCATCCTGATCGCCAACCTGTTCGGCATGGTGCCCTATTTCTTCACCGTCACCAGCCACATCATCGTCACCTTTGCCTTCTCGATGCTGGTGATCGGCTTGGTCGTGGTCTACGGCTTCTGGAAGCACGGCCTGCACTTCCTCAATCTTTTCGTGCCCCAGGGCGTTCCGATGCTGTTGATGCCGCTGGTTGTTGCCATTGAGGTGATTTCCTTCCTGTCGCGTCCGATCAGCCTTTCGGTCCGCCTGTTCGCCAACATGCTGGCCGGTCACATCACGTTGAAGGTGTTTGCCGGTTTCGTCTTTTCGCTCGGCACGCTCGGCGCGCTTGGCATTGGCGGCGCCATCCTGCCGCTGGCCATGACCGTGGCGCTGACCGGTCTCGAGTTTCTCGTCGCCTTCCTGCAGGCCTACGTTTTCGCGGTCCTGACCTGCATGTATCTCAATGATGCCCTGCATCCGGGACACTAGAAGACGATCATTCCTCACCGGCGGCCGAGCCGCCACACTCCAGTTGCAAGCAATCCATTCCAAAGGAGATCAATCATGGAAGCAGAAGCAGCAAAGTACATCGGCGCCGGTATCGCCTGCCTCGGCATGGGCGGCGCAGGCATCGGCCTGGGCACCATCTTCGGCAACTACCTGTCGGGCGCCCTGCGCAATCCGTCCGCTGCCGATGGCCAGTTCGGCCGCCTGATTTTCGGCTTCGCCGTGACGGAAGCCCTCGGCATCTTCTCGCTGCTCGTGGCCCTTCTGCTCCTCTTTGCCGTCTGATCATCGACGGACAGTGACCGCGCGCCACGCCGTCTTTCGGCGTGGCTGCTCACTTTGGAGGCGTATATGTTTGTAACCCCGGCATTTGCCCAGCAGAGCTCAGATGGTGCGCTACCGGATCCGGTGGACACCACACCCGCTGCGGGCGAGGTGCAGACCGAGACCGGCGTGGCCGATCACGGCGAAGCGCATGGCGCATTCCCGCCGTTCGATTCGTCGACCTTCGCCTCGCAGATCCTCTGGCTGGCGATCACCTTCGGGTTGTTCTACCTGTTCATGAACCGCGTCATCGTGCCGCGGATCGGCGGCATTCTCGAGCACCGGCGCGATCGTATCGCTCAGGATCTCGGGGAAGCCAACCGGCTCAAGGAAGAGGCGGACAACGCCATCGCGGCCTATGAGCAGGAACTGGCGACAGCGCGTAACCGGGCGGCAGAGATCGCCCAGGCGGCGCGCGACAAGGCCAAGGCCGCGGCTGATGCCGAGCGGACCAAGGTCGAAGGCGAACTGGCTGCCCGCATGGCGGAAGCCGAGACGCACATTTCCGCCATCAAGGGGGAAGCGCTCGGCGAGGTTGATGCCATCGCCACCGATGTCGTCAGCGAGCTGGTCGAACACCTGCTCGGCGGCAAGGTGACAAAGGCGCAGGCCGCCGCCGCCGTGCGCGACGCACAGGCGAAATAGGAGACAACCGCAATGGACGCGACATCCTGGGCCTCTTTGTGGGCTTTCGTCTCTCTTCTGATCTTTCTCGGCATCCTCGTCTATGTGAAGGTGCCTTCGATGATCGGCAAGAGCCTCGACAAGCGGGCCGCCGACATCTCGAACGAACTCGATCAGGCCAAGAAGCTGCGCGAGGAAGCGCAGCAGCTGCTTGCCGAGTATCAGCGCAAGCGCAACGAGGCCGAGAAGGAAGCGGCTTCGATCCTGTCTTCCGCCGAGAAGGAAGCCGCGCAGCTGCGTGAGGAAGCCCGGATCAAGACGGAAGACTATGTTGCCCGGCGCACCGCGCTGGCCGAGCAGAAGATCCGTCAGGCCGAGACCGAAGCGGTCAACGAGGTGCGGGCTTCGGCCGTTGAACTCGCCGTTGCCGCTGCCGAAAAGCTGGTCGCGGAGAAAGTCGATACGGCCAAGGCCGGTGACCTCTTCCAGTCCTCGCTTGGCGAGTTGAAGACCCGCTTGAACTGAAGCGGCTGC
Organism: Neohoeflea coraliihabitans; assembly: GCF_019334345.1. Lineage (GTDB taxonomy): Bacteria > Pseudomonadota > Alphaproteobacteria > Rhizobiales > Rhizobiaceae > Pseudohoeflea > Pseudohoeflea coraliihabitans. The sequence goes on along the minus strand of NZ_JAHWQX010000002.1, from coordinate 154,778 downwards.
GAGAGCATCAAAACCGACAAAAGGGCCTGGCGCACCGCGCCGGGCCCTTTTTGCGTCTGCGCATGCCCGTCCGATAACGACCAGACGCTAAATTATTGCAGAAATGTGCCGGCAGCAGCGGTACGCAGGCCGCTCAATCCGGCCGCAGCGGACGGAAGCTCATGCGGTGCAGGGCGCAGGGCCCCTTGCTGGCGATTGCCGCCCGGTGAAAGGCGCTGGCGTAGCCCATGTGGCGCTCGAACCCATAGTCGGGAAACAGCCCCCCGGCGCGCACCATCATCCGGTCGCGCATCACCTTGGCGACGATCGAAGCGGCGGCGATCGAGCAGGAGCGCCCGTCACCCTTGACCACCGCCTTGGCCGCGCAGCCGATACCTGGCGGCACGTCGCGCCCGTCGACCAAGGCGAAGTGTATCTCGTTGGGCAGGGCCGCGACTGCGCGCACCATGGCCATGAGACTGGCCTTGCGGATATCGGTGCGATCAATCTCGGCGGCCGAGACAGAGGCGACGGAGACGATGGCGCTGGCGAGAATCGTCTCGAACAGCGCTTCGCGCCGGTCCCGCGTCAGCAGCTTGGAATCATTCAGCCCGTCCGGAACACGCTCACAATCAAGGATCACCGCTGCGGCCACCACCGGTCCCGCCAGCGGGCCGCGCCCGGCCTCGTCAAGCCCTGCGACATGGCGGAAGCCATCGCGCATCAGCCCGCTTTCAAGGGTGAAGTCCGGCGCCGTACGCTGCGGCAGCGCCTCGGCAGAAAACAGGGAATCGGACGGCATGCGCAAGCTCATCAATGAGCTTTTGCATCACCGGCCGATTCCCCGCAAGTCCCGGGCGGCGGGGACGGGGTGCCGCACGCGGGCAACCGGATCCTCAGGGGCGGGTGGGGCCCCGGTCATGGCGGATGGACGATCCGGTCGTTTCGCTCGGGTCGCAAGCAGCTGGCACTGCGCAACCCGGAATCTAGAGTAGCGACAATTGCACGCCGTCACTTTTCGGCGGCACGAACAGATCGGTGCGCATCTGCGCCTTGCGCCGCTTCAGCCCGAGCCGTTCGGCCGCCAGGTCGAAGCGCCGGCCGATCTGCCAGGCATAGGGGCCGCTGCCGCGCATCCGCTTGCCGAACTCCGCATCGTAATCCTTGCCGCCGCGCATCGAGCGGATCAGCGACATCACACGCCGGTAGCGGTCCGGGTAGTGGCGCAGCAGCCAGTCGCGGAACAGCGGGCTGACCTCGTGCGGCAGGCGCAGCATCACATAACTCGCTGCGCTGGCGCCGGCCGCCTGCGCCGAATCGAGTATGCGCTCGAGTTCATGATCATTCAGGCCCGGAATCATCGGTGCCGCCATCACCGAGGTCGGGATGCCGGCCTGCGTCAGCATCCGGATCGCTTCCAGCCGCTTGGCCGGTGTTGCCGCGCGCGGCTCCATGGTCCGCGCCAGCTTGCGATCGAGCGTCGTCACCGACATCGCCACCCGCGCCAGGCCCTTTGCCGCCATGCGTTCGAGAATGTCGATATCACGCGTCACCAGCGCCGACTTGGTGACGATGCCGACCGGATGATTGGCCGCCTCCAGCACCTCGAGCACCTGACGCATGATCCGCCATTCGCGCTCGATCGGCTGATACGGATCGGTGTTGGTGCCGATGGCAATCGGCTGCACCTGGTAGCCGGGCTTGGACAGTTCCCGCTCCAGGAGCCGGGCGGCATCCGGCTTGGCAAACAGCCGCGCTTCGAAATCGAGCCCGGCCGACAGCCCCATATAGCTGTGGCTCGGCCGCGCGAAACAGTAGACGCAGCCGTGCTCGCAGCCGCGATAGGGGTTGATCGAACGATCGAAGGAAATGTCGGGGGACTCGTTGCGGGTGATGATCTTGCGCGGCTTCTCCACCTGCACTTCGGTCTTGAACGGCGGCAGCTCATCCAGCGAGTTCCAGCCATCATCAAAGACCTCGCGCGTCTCCACCTCGTAGCGGCCGGCGATATTCAGGCCGGCCCCGCGCCCGCGCCGCCGCCGCGCATCCGGGCGCAACAGCGCTTCGGCCGCCCGCTGATTGGCCTGTCCGGCCGTCAGGGCAGGATCAAAAGCGGTGCTCGTTCCCGTGTCGCTCGCACGCATTGCCGTCTCCCTTCCCTGCATTTCCGGGCGACGGTCTGTGAACCGACTCGCCCGCTGTTGATGAATTTATTCCTAAATCATCAAGTCGAACAAAGCAAGAACAAAATGGAGCGCACGCTGCCATGCGGCCATGCAGGCGGCTTTGCAGAGATCGGACGATTTGCGGGTTTTTTGTTCAGGCGGCCGGAAGCAGCGCCGCCGCAGCGTCACCGGCAGTCCGGCACCCGCCGTATGTCAGCAGAGATCAAGCTTCGGCATGGCCGCATGGCTGCACGTGGCTGCGACAAACCAGTCCGGACGCTCCCTGCGCATCTCGGTCGCGGCATCCCGAGCCGCCGCCGCGTCGGCAAACAGGCCGAATACGGTGGCGCCCGAGCCGGACATCGCTGTTGCCAGCGCCGCATTGCGCCGCAGGCCGGCCAGCCCGGCGGCAATCTCCGGCACAAGCTGCGTCGCCGTAGGCTCGAGATCGTTGCGGCTGGAATTCAGCCATGCTGCGATCGAGGCGACATCGCGCTGGACGGGCAGGGGCGGCAGGGGGCCGGCATCGCGGCGCACGAGCCGCTCGAACACGCTTGAGGTGGAAACCGGCAGCAACGGATTGACCAGCACGATCGGCAGCGCCGGCCACGGGTTCAACGGGCTCAGCTCCGTGCCGATGCCGCTCATCCGTGCCGGCTGTCCGGCCAGACAGACCGAGACATCGGCGCCCAGCGCGCAGGCCATCTTGTGCAGATCCGGCGCCGGCGGCCTGACCTGCCAGAGACGACACAAGGCGCGCAACGTCGCTGCCGCATCCGCCGAGCCGCCGCCGATGCCCGCGGCCACCGGCAGGCGCTTGGTCAAGCTCAGCGCCACCGGAGGCGCATCCTTCATCGCCCCGGCCTTGCTCGCACCAAGATGCGCCCGCAACAGATCGCGGGCCCGGATCATCAGATTGCTGCCGGCATCGCCGCCCGTCAGCGCAGCGGCAAACGGCCCGTCGACGACCAGACTGTCGCGGTCAGCGGCGCGTGCCACGACGCGATCACCGAGCTCGGTGAACACGGCGATGCTGTCGAGCGTGTGATAGCCGTCCGCGCGCCGGCCGGTCACCGCCAGCCCGAGATTGATCTTCGCCGCGGCCAGTTCGACCGCGCTGGCCGCAATTGCGGTATCTGCCTGCATGTGCCGTCTCTATCCGAAATGCGCTGCGTTGCCACGCAAAGGGCGCCATTCGGTCTTTTCCGGCAGATCGTCGGAGCCGGTCGCCGGTGCCCTTGGTTCGGGAGCCCGCGGCGTCGTCTTCGGCTCGCCATTGGCACTGGGAACGGAAGGGCTCGGCTCCACCGGCGGCAAGCCATCCTTCAGCTTCGCCTTGATCTCCGCTTCAAGCTCGGGTGTCGGCTCGTGGATCAAGGCGCGGTTCCACTGGAAGCCAGCCTCGATCTTCCGCCCGACCCGCCAATAGGCATCGCCGAGATGATCGTTGATCGTTGGGTCCGCCGGCCGCAATTCGACGGCACGTTCCAGTTCCTGCACAGCCTCTTCATAGGCTCCGAGCCGGTAATAGGCCCAGCCGAGCGAATCGACGATATAGCCATCATTGGGCCGCAGATCGACCGCGGCCTGGATCATCTCCATGCCGGCTTCAAGATTGATGTTCATGTCGATCCAGGAATAGCCGAGATAGTTCATCACCTGCGGCTGGTTCGGATAAAGCTGCAAGGCGCGTTGGAGAGCAGCCTCGGCGCGCGGCCACTGCTTCAGCCGCTCATAGGCGATGCCGAGCTGGAAAAACAGATTCCAGTCGTTGCGGCTCGGCACGGCGCCGACGATGGCGATTGCTTTCTCGTAGGTCTCGGCCATCGCCTCGTAATCTTCGTCGCTGGACAGGACGCTGCCATAGGCGAGATAGCTGCGCAGATCGCTCGGATCGGCTTCGATCAGCGCTTTCAGATGCGCCCGCGCCTCCTCATGATTGCCGAGATCCGACAGCGCCAGACCAAGCTGCAGCTCCGAGATCCGCCGCATCGGCGAATCCTTCGGAACCTGGCGGTAGATGGCGATTGCCTCTTCCCGTTTGCCCAGCGTTTCCTTCAGGTTTCCGAGCGTCACCAGCGTCGCGGCATTCTCCGGATCGAGAGCCCGCGCCAGCTGCAGGTAAAGGGTCACCGTTTCCTCCGCACCCTTGCGGTTGACCGCACTGCCGAGCGAGAACAAAGCGGCCGCCGCCCCCTGCCGTGCGTCGGTCACGTCGAGATCGGGAAGGTCGTTGTTCTTGATGCTCTGGCGCATGGCCGTGATCGGGGCAAAACCGGGGCTGAACTCCTCGCCGAGCGCCAGCGTGTCGAGGGCCGCCCGCATGTTGCCTTGCCGGGCCTCGAGCGCCGCCAGCGCCATCACGGTGCGCACGAAGGTGTCAGGGGCCGCGCTGCCGGTCGACTTGTCGGTCACCGCCGTCTGGTAGATTTGCCGCGCCTTGGCGATATCGCCCATGAATTCGGCGATTGCGGCCGCGTGGAACTGGGTGAATACCGGGTACCAGGGCGGGCCCTCCAGCGATTCGAGACTGGCCAGCGCCTTGGCACCGTCTCCGGCGCCGGCGTCGGCCCAGGCGGCGATCAGCGTGTTGAGCAAGCGGTCGATCGGGTTGGTCGATGCGGTGTCGAGATGATCGACAGCCTTGTCATAGTCGCCGCGCCGCATGGCATCGACCGCCAGGGCCAGGTCGCGCAATTGATCGACGGCGCCATCGGCCTCGAGCGAGCGGACGATCTCGATCCCCTCATCGAACCGGCCATCCATGAACAGATCGACCATCAGCCGCTCGCGAATGCGCTCATTGGTGGGATCGAATTCAAGCGCCTTGCGGTAGAAGGTGATCGCCGAGGCCAGATCGAACTGCGCATCGGCGGTCTGGGCGGCCAGGAAAGCGGCGGCAAAGCTGCGAATGTTCACCTCGACCGATTTGTCCTCCTGCGCCGGCGCGGCATGCGCCCTCGTCATGCTGCCCGATCCGATCCAGCCCGTCCCGGGCGTTGCCATGTCGACAAGGATCACTCCGGCCAGCGCGGCGGCACCCAGAGCGACACCGGACATCAGGATGCGACCCGTCTTCCGGGTGCGGACGATCGTTTTGCGCATGAAGAACCTCGTGCTGGTTGACGTCTCGACCGCCGGTGACGACCGTGGCCGGGCAGACCAATTGGGGAATGATCCCATTCGCATGGCACCATGGCTTTTTTGTTGCAGCCCTTCAAGACAGGCCGGCGCGGGAACCCGTCAGCGGGTCGGGGGCAGGGGGCCTGCCCTTAGGACGCCCGGCTCAGGCAGAAGGCGATGACCTCGAGCAACGCTTCTTTTTCGGCGCTGTCGGGCAGGGGCGCCAGCGCATCGCGTGCGATCGCGGCATAATGCTCTGCGCGCGCCACCGTATCGCGCAGGCAGTCATATTCGCTGATCAGTTCGATCGCCCGCTGCAGCGCCGCATCGTTATTCTCGCCCTTTTCGATGGCCTGACGCCAGAAGGCGCGCTCATCCTCGGTGCCGCGCCGGTAGGCCAGCACCACCGGCAAGGTGATCTTGCCCTCGCGGAAATCGTCCCCGACATTCTTGCCGAGATCCTTCGCCGTCCCGCCATAATCGAGCACGTCGTCGATCAGCTGGAAGGCCAGCCCGAGATTGATGCCGTAAGAGCGCATCGCATTGCGTTCGGCTGTCCCCATTCCGGCGATGATCGGTCCGACTTCCGCCGCCGCCGAGAACAGCGCCGCTGTCTTGGCGCGGATCACGGCCAGATAGTCGTCTTCTGTCGTCTCCATGTTTTTGGCGATCGACAGCTGAAAGACCTCGCCCTCGGCGATCACCGATGCCGCTGTCGACAACACGTCGAGGGCCTCCAGGGAGCCGGTCTCGACCATCATCTTGAAGGCCTTGCCGAGCAGGAAATCGCCGACCAGAACGCTCGCCTGGTTGCCCCAGATCATGCGTGCCGTCGACCGGCCGCGCCGCAGATCGCTTTCATCGACGACATCGTCATGCAGTAGCGTCGCCGTGTGCATGAACTCGACGCTGGTTGCCAGCTTGATGTGATCCTCGCCGCGATAGGCAAACATCGCGGCAGAAGCGAGCGTCAGCATCGGGCGCAGCCGCTTGCCGCCCGACGAGATCAGGTGATTGGCAACCTCGGGGATCATTTGCACGTCGGAGCCGGCGCGCGCCAGGATAAGCTGGTTGACCCTGTCCATGTCGGCTTTCGTCACGGCAACGAGGGGCTTGACGGATGCCTGCCGGTCGTTTCCTTCTTTCAGTGGTATGACTACGCCCAAACCCGATACTCCCTGTGACCAATTGCGGTTAACAATAGGTCTCGACCCGGAAGCCGGCAAGCGGCGAAATGGCGCATTCCGGCGACGGACCCGAGGACAGCTTCTTATATGCACGAATTGATTCGGACCAATGATGCAGTGCTGATTTCCTTCGTCGAGACGTTGATGGAGGAAGCCGGGGTCGGCTATTTCATCGCAGACGCCAATATGAGCATTCTCGAAGGATCGATCGGCATGCTGCCGCGCCGCATCCTCGTCGATCCCTCCAAGGCGGCTCTGGCCCGCCGCATCGCCCGTGAGGCCGGTCTGGCGCATGAGCTCCGTCCCTGGCAGGAAGATGACCGGTGAGCGGCCTCAAGCAGCATATGGGCGCCCCTTCTGCCGAACAGGCCAAGCCGCCGGCACCGCCGATTGCTCCTGTGGTCGAAACGGCAGGGGCGGCCGGGGCTGACGTCGAATGCACCATCGATGCGTTCCATTATGGCCACTTCTATCTTGTGCAGCCAAAGAAGGGCGGCCACCGCGCCGGCATGGATGCGATGCTGCTGGCCGCGACCATTCCCGGCGACGCCACCGGCCATGTCGCCGATCTCGGGGCGGGTGCCGGGGCGGCCGGCCTTGCCGTGGCCGCGCGCGTGCCGAAGGTGGCGGTGACCCTCGTCGAGCGCTCTCCCGCCATGCTGCATTATGCCAGGCGGACCTTGGCACTTGAGCAAAATGCATGGGCAACCGGACGCGTCGACATCGTCGGTGCCGATGTAACCGTTGCCGGAAATGCCCGGCGTGCCGCCGGCCTGCAGGATGAGGCCTATCGCTGGGTGATCCTCAACCCGCCCTATAACGAGCCCGACGATCGCCGCACGCCGAACGCCTTGAAGGCCGAGGCCCACGCCATGACCGGGCCGACCTTGTTCGACAGCTGGCTGCGCACCGCCGGTGCCATCTTGCAGCCGGGTGGCCAGGTCAGCCTGATCGCCCGCCCAAGCTCGCTAGGTGCGATACTTGATGCGCTGGCTGGCCGCTTCGGCGCCACCGAAGTCACGCCCGTGCATCCGCGCGTCGATGATGAGGCGATGCGCATTCTCGTCACCGCCATCAAGCAGAGCCGCGCCCGTCTGACCCTCTGCCCGCCACTCGTTCTGCATGATGGTCCGGGCCACGCCTTCGCACCATATGTCGACGCGCTCAACAATGGACGCGCCGCATTGCCGCGCCGCCGGCCGGCACCGCCCTGTCGCAGCCAGCGCCCCACAGAACGCTCCACTGAACGTCCAAGCCGCAAGCCGTAGTTTCCCTACGAGCACCACCTGGCCACAGAGCGCCTCGAGGATGAATGCCTTTCGCGGCGCCGCCCCCATTGTATTGCGGTGGAGACGACATACATCGGATGGGAACCGGCGCCTGCCGGTGAACGCGACGGCAAGCCGGATCGCGAAAGCATGTTTGACTGCAACGAGGTTTTGCGATGAAGGCGAAGTTCGAGAAGTATCTGCCGGCCCGGTTCCGCTCTGACACGACCGTCATACCGGTGGTGCGGCTGCAGGGCACGATCCAGACCGGTGGCAGCCAGCTCCGCCCGCATCTTTCGCTCGCCAATGTCGCCGGCCAGCTCGACAAGGCCTTTTCCGACAAGAAGGCTCCCGCCGTCGCCATACTGATCAATTCCCCTGGCGGCTCGCCGGTGCAGTCGCGGCTGATCTATCGGCGGATCCGCGATCTGGCCGAGGAGAAAAACAAGAAGGTCCTGGTTTTTCTCGAGGATGTTGCCGCGTCCGGCGGCTACATGATCGCCTGTGCCGGCGATGAGATCATCGCCGATCCGTCCTCCATCGTCGGCTCGATCGGCGTGATTTCCGCCGGCTTCGGTTTCGTCGATCTGATCGACAAGATCGGCGTCGAACGCCGCATTTATGCGGCCGGGCAGAACAAGTCGGTGCTCGACCCGTTCAAGCCGGAGCGCGAGGAGGATGTCGAACATCTCAAGGAATTGCAGCTCGAGGTGCACCGCACCTTCATTGATCTCGTCAAGCAGCGGCGCGGCGACAAGCTGTCCGATGAGCCGGATCTGTTCACCGGAAAGTTCTGGAGCGGCGTGTCCGGCCTTGATCTCGGTCTTGTCGATGAACTGGGGGATCTGCGTTCGGTCCTGCGCGCCCGTTACGGCGACAAGGTGAAGATGCGGGTCGTATCGGCCCCGCGCAATCTTCTCGGCCGCCGCGTCGCGGGCAATGCCGCCGGTCTGCAGGCTCAAATGCTGGCCGGCGCCATCGAATCCGGCTTGAATGTGCTGGAAGAGCGCGCATTATGGGGCCGGTACGGGCTGTGACCGAAGATTTTTCGGCACCGGTTCGCGTGCCGCCACGCGTCCTGCAATCTCGGGAGTTCTGATCGTGCCGCAATTCCTGCTACTGGCGACTTTCGGCGCCGTTGCCTGGTTCGGCTACAAACGCTTCGTTGCCGAGGCCGAGCGCGTCAGCACGCGCGTGCGGGAGGCCGAGAAAGAGCGCCAAAGCGGCGCGCAGGGCACCCTGATCGAGGATCCGCGCACGGGCGAGTATCGTGTGCGCAAGCCGGACGTTTGAACCGGCACTTGTCGCGCACCGGCCCGCGGCCTTGACCGTGTCGGGCATTCATGGCACCCGTCGCCGCCAACAGGCGCGCAGCCGGCAGCCCGGCGCGCCCGTGGTCCGTTGCGGCGATGGCGATCCTTTTCAAGTCACTGCACGATCGTGATCAAGACCCTCGGCTGCCCTCGGGAATCCACCATGTCCGCCGACCAGCTTGACCCTATGCATCCGACCCGCTCCTTTCAGGGGCTGATCCTCACCTTGCAATCCTATTGGGCCCGGCACGGCTGCGCCATTCTGCAACCCTATGACATGGAGGTCGGCGCCGGCACGTTTCATCCCGCCACGACGTTGCGCGCGCTCGGGCCGAAGCCCTGGAACGCCGCCTATGTCCAGCCGTCGCGCCGTCCGAAGGATGGCCGCTACGGCGAGAATCCGAACCGCTTGCAGCACTATTACCAGTATCAGGTCATCCTCAAGCCCAACCCGTCCAACCTGCAGGAGCTGTATCTCGGATCACTCGAGGCCATCGGCATCGATCCGCTGCTGCATGACATCCGCTTTGTCGAGGATGACTGGGAAAGCCCGACGCTCGGCGCCTGGGGGCTCGGCTGGGAGTGCTGGTGCGACGGCATGGAAGTCTCGCAGTTCACCTATTTCCAGCAGGTCTGCGGCATCGAATGCGCGCCCGTCGCCGGCGAGCTGACCTATGGTCTCGAGCGTCTGGCCATGTATGTGCAGGGTGTCGACAATGTCTATGATCTGAATTTCAACGGCCGCGAAGGCGCCGAGAAAGTCAGCTATGGCGACGTCTTCCTGCAGGCCGAACAGGAATATTCGCGCTACAATTTCGAGATCGCCGACACCACCATTCTGCTGCAGCATTTCATCGATGCCGAAAAGGAATGCGAGGCCATTCTCGCCGCCGGCTCTCCCGGCGAAGCCGGCGCCGGACTGCACCGATGCGTGTTGCCCGCCTACGATCAGTGCATCAAGGCCTCGCACGTCTTCAACCTGCTTGATGCGCGCGGTGTCATTTCCGTCACCGAGCGGCAGAGCTACATCCTGCGGGTGCGTAATCTGGCGCGCCAGTGCGGCGAGGCCTTCCTGCGCACCGAAGCCGGTGGCGCGAATTGGCGGTCAGACGCCGCCTGAGACATCGCCACCCAGGCTTGGCAGGGATTTGGCCTGTATGAGCCGCAATAAGCGCCGGTCCCGCCATTTGAATTAAGCCCGTCTGCCGCTAAACTCGTCGCGGGGCAAAGGGTCCGGCGCCGCCGGGGCAAACGGGAACTTGAGACATGGGCACCATCGTCACGCTCGTCGTTCTGGGCGCAATCGTCCTTTACGCGATCTATCTTTACAACACTCTCGTCAAGCTCAGGCAGATGGCGGCCGAAGGCTGGTCGGGCATCGATGTGCAGCTCAAGCGCCGTGCCGATCTGATTCCCAATCTGCTCGAAAGCGTCAAGGGCTACATGCAGCACGAGAAGGAAGTGCTGGAAAATGTCACCCGGGCCCGCGCGCAGGTGATGGCCGCGCAAAATGGCAGTCCGGGCCAGCGTGCCGCCGCCGAGAATATCCTCTCGGGCGCCCTCGGGCGCCTGATGGCTGTCGCCGAGAACTATCCCGATCTCAAGGCCAGCCAGAACTTTCTCGAATTCCAGCGCGCCCTCGAGGAGACCGAAAACGAGATCTCGCTGGCGCGGCGCTACTACAACGGCGCGGCCCGCAATCTCAATATTGCCGCCGAAGCTTTTCCTTCGGTGCTGATCGCCAGGCAGTTCGGCTTCGACAAGGTCGAATATTTCGAGATCGAGGACACCTCGGACCGCGCCACCCCGCAGGTCTCGTTCGGATGATCAAGCCGCAGCGTTCGGATACGGCGGTGGCGGGCACCGCATGACGCGGATCGCTCTCCTCGCCGGTCTCCTGCTCATCTGCCTCGCGGCAGGGCCGGCCGCCGCCCGTGAGGCGATCGAGCACTTCCATGCGAAAATTCTGGTGCTCGCCGACGGCACGCTCGACGTCACCGAGACGATCCGCGTCCGTGCCGAGGGGCGCGATATACGCCGCGGCATCTACCGCGACATCCCCGTCAGCCACACCGACGAGCGGGGCCTGCGCTTCGACAAGGGCTTTGAAATCCTCGCCGTCTCGCGCAATGGCGATCCCGAGCCGCATCATATCGAGTGGCCGGGCCGGTTCCTGCGCCTGTACATCGGCGAGGAAGACACGCTGCTGCCACCGGGATCGCACACCTACAGCATCCGCTATCAGACAACACGCCAGCTGCGCTATTTCGAGGATTTCGACGAGATCTACTGGAACGTCACCGGCAATTTCTGGGCCTTTCCGATCCTCGCCGCCTCGGCGGAAATCATCTTGCCCGCAGGTGCAACCGCCGAGCGCCTGGCGGCCAGTACCGGACGGTACGGTACGCAGGGCCGCGACTATCGCGCCAGCGGCGAGGGGACCTCGCGCGCCGTGTTCGAAATGACGCGGCCGCTGGCGCCGCAGGAAGGTCTCACCGTTGCCGTCGGCTTCACCAGCGGCGTCGTCGCAGTTCAGCAGGACACGCTGCGCACCATGCTGCTCAGCAATGCCGGCTTGCTCGTGCTGCTGGCGGGCTGGATCATCATGCCGCTCTTTTTTCTCTTTGCCTGGCACCGCATCGGCCGCGACCCGCCGCCGCGCACCGTCATTCCGCTGTTCCATCCGCCGGGCGATCTCGAGCCGGCGGCCATCTCCTACATTCACTTCCACGGCTTCAGGACCCACGGCAAGCGCCATCTCGCCTTTATCGCCGCGCTGCTGTCGCTCGGCGTCAGGAAACGGCTCGTCATCGCTGAGGACGCCGCCGCGGGCATCACGCTGCGCCGGGCCGCCGCGCCGCCGGCCGCAGATCCGCTGCCCGTCGGCGAAGCGGCGCTTTATGATGCGCTTCTCGGCCACCGCCAGGAGATCGCCCTCGACCGCGGCAACGGCAAGACGCTGCTGTCGGCGCAGATGCGCTTTCGCAAGGCGTTGAGCCGGCTTTACAAGAACAGATATTACCGGCTCAATCGCGGCTGGTTCATCTCCGGCCTGGTTCTCGGCATTGCCACGCTGGCCGGCGGGCTGGTATTGCAGCAGCCACCCGACGAGGGCCTGGTCTTCATCATCCCGGTTCTCGGCGCCGCGATCGCCGGTGCGGCGGCGACCGTGCTGGCCTCGCGCATCTGGAATGACCCGTTGCGCGGTTGGGCCATGCGCGGACTGGCTGTGCTGATGTTCGCCATCGGCACCGCGTTCTTTGCCGGCAGCCTGCTGTTGCCGTTGGTCAGTGAAGGACCGGAGCTTTACCGCATTGTCAGTCTGCTCCTCGTTTTCGGCGTGGCGATTGCGGCGGCCATGCTGCATCTGCTGGAGGCGCCGACGCCGCTGGGTGCCGACATGCTGGCGCGCATCGAGGGCTTCAAGCTTTATCTCGTGACCGCCGAGAGCGCCCGGCTGAATCTGCGCAACGCCCCGCAAATGAGCGAGGAACTGTTTGAGCGCTATCTGCCCTATGCGGCAGGTCTTGGCGTCGAGCAGCCGTGGTCCGAAGCCTGGGCGGCGCATCTTGAGCGCGTCGCACCCGACGATGCCAACGCCTATCGGCCCGGCTGGTACAGCGGCCGCAACTGGTCGCCCTCCCGGGTCGGCGCCACGGCGGCGGCCTCGGTCGCGGCAGTCTCCTCGGCCATGGCCGCGGCGATGCCGGCACCGAAGAGTTCGTCCGGCTCCTCGGGTGGCGGTTTCTCCGGCGGCGGCGGCGGTGGTGGTGGCGGCGGCGGCTGGTAGCGCAAAGGGTGAGGGCCGCCGCACCGGCATGCGGTGTGCGCCGCCTCCTGATCGGAAGGTGACAAGCGCACAAGGTCTTGCTAAGTCCCGCCAGCCTTTCCAACTCTCTGCCGCGTGGTGCGTATGCCTGATCTTCTGCTTGAACTCCGCTCCGAGGAAATCCCGGCCCGCATGCAGGCGCGGGCGGCCGGCGATCTCAAACGGCTGGTCACCGATGCGCTCGTCGAGGCAGGGCTGACCTATGAGGCGGCCCGTGAATACTGGACCCCGCGCCGTCTGGCGCTCGATCTTCGTGGCGTCACGGCACGCTCGGCCGACCAGCGCGAAGAGCGCAAGGGGCCGCGCGTCGATGCGCCGGAGAAGGCGATTGCAGGCTTCCTCCGCGGCGCCGGGCTGTCCTCGGTGGACGAGGCGGAAGTCCGCTCCGATCCGAAAAAGGGCGAGTTCTACGTGGCGGTGATAAGCCGCCCCGGCCGGCCGGCAGAGGAGATCATCGCCGACGTCCTTCCGGGCATCATCCGCAATTTTCCCTGGCCGAAATCCATGCGCTGGGGCCGGGCATCGGCCGAGCCGGGCAGCCTGCGCTGGGTCCGGCCGCTGCAATCGATCCTCTGCACCTTCGGGCCGGAAACCGAAGAACCCACGGTCATCGATTTCAAGGTCGACGGCCTGACCGCCGGCAACACCACGGTCGGTCACCGCTTCCACGCACCTGGCGAGATCGTCGTGCGGCGTTTTGATGATTATGTCGACAAGCTGATGGCCGCCAGGGTGGTGCTCGATGCGGCCCGCCGCCGCGAAATCATTCTCAGCGACGCCCGCAACCTGGCTTTCGCCGCCGGCCTCGAACTGGTCGAGGACGAGGCTCTGCTTGATGAGGTCTCGGGCCTCGTCGAGTGGCCGGTGGTGTTGATGGGCGATTTCGAGTCGGAGTTTCTTGAAATCCCCGGCGACGTCATCCGCCTGACCATCAAGACCAACCAGAAGTGCTTTGTCACCCGCACGCCCGAAGGGCAGCTCGCCAACCGCTTCATTCTTGTCTCGAACATCGAGGCCCGGGACGGCGGCGCCGAGATCGCCCGCGGCAACGGCAAGGTGGTGCGGGCGCGGCTGTCCGATGCGTTGTATTTCTGGACCACCGACCAGCGCGATCTGCCCGACCGCGCCGACCTCGAGAAAAGCGCCGCGCTCCATCGCCTCGATATTGCCAAACCGCTCGACCAGCGCATGGCCCGGCTCGACGCCCTGACTGTCACCTTTCATGCCCGTCTCGGCACCCAGGGCGCGCGAGTTGCCCGCATTGCTGATCTGGCGGCCGGCCTCGCACCGCTGCTCGGCGCCGATCCGCAACAGGCCCGCCGCGCCGCCACGCTCGCCAAGGCCGATCTGCAGACCGAAGTCGTGCAGGAGTTTCCCGAAGTCCAGGGCGCCATGGGGCGCATCTATGCCGGCCTGCAGGGCGAGGACGCCGCGGTCGCCGCCGCCATCGAGGAGCATTACAAGCCGCAGGGCCCGTCCGACGCGGTGCCCTCCGATCCCGTCGCCATCGCCGTGGCGCTCGCCGACAAGCTCGACACGCTCGTCGGCTTCTGGGCGATCGACGAGAAGCCGACCGGCTCGAAGGATCCCTATGCATTGCGCCGCGCCGCACTCGGGGTGATCCGCATCCTCGTTGAGAACCGCGTCTCTGTTCGCCTGCGCCGCCTGCTGGCGGCCGCCGCCGACCGCATCGCTCAGGATGGGATTGATATTGACGGGGAGGGGACAGATGGCGGCCGGAAAAGGGGTCTGGAAACCGATCTTCTGTCTTTTTTCCACGATCGGTTGAAGGTCTATCTACGCGACCAGGGCGCCCGCCACGATCTCATCGATGCGGTGATCTCGCCCAGCGCCGACGATCTGCTCTCGGTCACCAGCCGCGTCGACGCGCTCGGCCGTTTTCTGGCCAGCGAGGATGGCGCCAACCTTCTCGCCGGCGCCCGCCGTGCCGCCAATATTCTGGCCGCCGAGGAGAAGAAGGGAACGACCATCGCCGGCGAAGTCGATGCGGGCCTGTTGCAGCAGGAAGAAGAAAAGAAACTGTTCGAGACGGTGAATCAAACTGCCAGCGAAGCCGAACAGGCTATTGAGAACGAAGACTTTTCCGCTGCAATGGGCGCTCTTGCCAGATTGCGTGAACCTGTTGATTCATTCTTTGAAGCTGTGCTCGTCAATGCCGACGATGAGAATCTGCGCGGCAATCGGTTGGCACTGGTCGGCATGATCCGCAGCGCCACGAGCAAGGTCGCGGATTTCGCGCGCATCTCCGGATAAACGCCGTGCCGTGGGCTCAGCCGCCGGCCAGCGCCAGCGCTCAGTTCACGCGCAGCTTGTAGGACGAGGGATCGAAAATCGGCGCCGTCGCGTCTCCCTCGGCGCTGCGTTCGAGCGCCGATGTCGTCGTCGTGTCGATCACCGGGACCGGCGCCGAAATCTCCAACTCGGCGTCAGCCTCTGCCTCTGCCGGGATCAGGGCGGGAACGGGGAGCGTGCTTGCGGTCACCGGCCGCAACGGCATCTCGCCCGGTGCGGCCATCTGCAATTCCGGCGGCGGCGCCTTGGGCAGCACCGGCAGCGCCACGGCTGCCAGTGACAGGGGAGCAGGAGACAGGGGGGCAGGAGACAGGGAAGGCGCTTTCGGATCGCTATCCACGCTGTCCGCACCGTACAGGCTGATCTCTTCTGGTCGCGCCTTGCGCAGGATCGTTACCGGGCTGCCGCCAAGCAGGTTCTCGGTTGTCGCGAGATAGGTCTCCTCGCCGATCTGCCGCAACTCGTTCAGGACCGTGCCGGGCGGCAACATTTTCTCGGCGCGCGCCTCGGCTTCTCTCTGGGCCTTGCAGATCGGGCAGCCGATCGTGATCACGCTCCCGGTCTTCGCGGAAACCTCGAGCACTTCGATCGATCCGGCCACGGCCGGCAGGGCCGTCACCGCCATCAGTGCCGGCACGGCCGGAACCGACATCATCGCCGCAAACAGGATGGAACGCATTCGGTCTCTCCTTCTCCGGTTTCACCGGTTCATCGAAAGAGCCTAGCAACCTTCCGTTACAAGGAGGTTTGGGAAGCTGGTAAAGATGGCGTTAACGCTGGCTCCTGGCGCAGCGCCTAGGAGCGCTCCCGTTCGACCTCGCGCCAGCCGATGTCGCGCCGGCAGAACCCCTCGGGAAAGTCGATCAGATCGACGGCACGATAGGCTGCCGCCTGCGCATCGCTCACCGTCTCTCCGAGCGCTGTGACGTTGAGAACCCGGCCCCCCGCCGCCGTCAGCACCCCGTCCTCTTGCCGTGTGCCGGCGTGAAACACCAGGGCGCCGTCTTTCTCAGCTTCGCTGATGCCGTCGATCCTGCCGCCCTTGCGCGGCTTCATCGGGTAACCCTCGGCGGCCAGCACCACGGACAGCGCCGTTTCCGCCCGCCAGTGCAGGGCAGTCTCCTCGAGCCGGCCATGCGCGGCATCGTCGAGCAGCGCCAGGAGATCATCGCGCAGCCGCGGCAACAGGACCTGGCACTCCGGATCGCCGAAGCGGACATTGTATTCGATCAGTTTCGGTCCGTCCGCCGTCAGCATCAGGCCGGCATACAAGACGCCCGTGAACGGATGGCCCATCTCGGCCATGCCGCGCATGGTCGGCGCGATGATGGCATCCATCGTCTGCCGGATCAGCGCCGCGTCCATCACCGGGGCCGGCGAATAGGCACCCATGCCGCCGGTGTTCGGGCCGCTGTCGCCATCTCCGACCCGCTTGTGATCCTGGGCGCTGGTCAGCGCCACCGCCCGGTCTCCGTCGCACACGCAGAAAAAGCTGACTTCCTCTCCGGTCAGGAACTCCTCGACCACCACCTCGGTGCCGGCGTCCCCGAATGCGCCTTCGAAGCAATCATCGATCGCGGCCAGCGCCTCGGCCTCGCTCATGGCCACCGTCACACCCTTGCCGGCCGCCAGGCCATCGGCCTTGATGACGATCGGCGCGCCGGTCTGACGCAGGTAATTCTTGGCTTTCGGCGCATTGTTGAAGCGCTGATAGGCGGCGGTCGGAATGTCGTAGCGGGCGCATAGATCCTTGGTGAATCCCTTCGACCCCTCGAGTTGCGCCGCGGCCGCGCTCGGCCCGAACACGGCGACGCCCGCGTCCTTGAGGCTGTCGGCCAGGCCATCCACGAGCGGCGCTTCCGGTCCGATCACCACCAGCGCCACGGCGCGTTCCCGGCAGAAGGAGACGATGGCGCCGTGATCGCTGGCATCGAGCGCAACATTCTCGCCGCATGCGGCGGTTCCGGGATTGCCGGGAGCAATGAACAATGTGCGCAGGCGCGGCGATGATTTCAGCTTCCAGGCGAGAGCATGTTCCCGCCCTCCGGAGCCGATCAACAGCACGTTCATTTTTTCCGCCATGCCCAGTCCCTTTCCTCTGCTGGGCTGTGGGTAAGGCGAAGCAACCCGGGCGTCAAGCGCCGGTCAGGTCACCCTGGCTGCGGCATGCGGAACCTGGCCGGAGAAATCTTGACCCGCCTGCCATCCGCTGCCAACAAGGCGCAATGAACAGCTCCATGACACCGCAAGATACCGGCGACCGCGTAGCCGATGCGCCATCTGACAATTTCGTTTACCGGCTGTTGCCGCGTGCCCTCTGGCCGCATGCCCAGCTTGCCCGCTGGGACCGGCCGATCGGCTGGCAATTGCTGCTGTGGCCATGCCAGTGGTCAACCCTGCTGGCCGCAAATGCGCTGCTCGCCACAGGCGCCTTTTCTGCCGGTCTGCTCCTGCAGGTGATCTGGCACCTTCTGCTCTTCACCATCGGCGCCATCGCCATGCGCGGGGCCGGCTGCACCTGGAACGATCTCGTTGATCAGGGCATTGATTCCGAGGTCGCCCGCACCCGCTCGCGGCCGCTGCCGGCCGGTCGCATCAGCCGCCGGGCGGCCTATGCCTTCCTCATCGCCCAGGCGCTTGTCGGTCTTCTGGTGCTCATCCAGTTCAACCGTTTCACCATCCTGCTTGGCATCGCCTCGCTCGCCATCGTCGCCGCCTATCCCTTCGCAAAGCGCTTTACCAATTGGCCGCAACTGATTCTCGGCCTTGCCTTTTCCTATGGCGCACTGCTCGGCTGGACGGCGCTGCACGCCGAACTGGCGCTGGCCCCCTTTGCGCTGTACGCGGCGGCCATCTGCTGGACGATCGGCTACGACACGATCTATGCGCATCAGGACAAGGAGGATGACGCTTTGGTCGGCGTCAAGTCGACGGCGCGGCTGTTCGGCGACCGCACGGCGCAATGGCTGATCGGCTTTTACGCCGCCTTTGTTGTCCTGACCGCGCTTGCCTTCGCGCTCGCAGATGTTCTCTGGCCGGCCTGGCTCGGCCTGGCACTGGCTGCCGCCATGCTGGGCTGGCAGATCCGTCATCTCGAAATCGATGACGCGGAATCCTGTCTGGCCCTGTTCAAGACCAACACCCGCGTTGGCCTGGTGCTGTTTACCGGCCTTGCCGCAGCCTTTGTTCTCGCCGCCCTTTAGATCCAGCGCGACATGAAAAACCCGGACCGTTTCAAGGATCCGGGTTCGCCTGACTGGAGATCAGGAATGAATCTGCGCCGTCCGCGTTGCGCCGTCGGCCTCAGCCGCGCGCGATGATCTCGCGGCCCTTGATCTTCATGCGCAGGCCGCTGCCACCGGTCTTGCGCCGCACCAGAAAGCGCGGGCGGCGCGGGCCGGCGTTCGAGCCGCGGCGGCGGGCTTTCGGCGGCTGCGAGCTTTCCTTGTCCAGCGGCCGCGCCACACCATCGGCTTCCACCATCATCATCGGAATCTGGTAGAGTTCCGACCACAGTCGCCAGTCGGCGGCGATGTCGGCGAGATCGTGCGCCACCAGGAGCGGCACCGACAGGCCGGGATCGCTGTGATGCAGTTCCAGCGTCACCGTGATGGTGCCGTCGCCATGGTCGATTGCGCGGGCTGCCACACCGGAAAAGGCGCGTGCCGGCAGGGCGATCGACAGCGGCAATCCGGATTTGCAGAGTGTCTTCTTCATCACCGCGCCGCGCGCGTCGAGCGTGACGGTGACTTCCGCGGGTTCGTCGCGTCCCGCATAGGACACTTTCTGGGGAAAATGGTTGGGATCCAGGCGGAGTTCGTACCCGGCCCACTCCGGCTTGATGTTGCTATTGGTATTGCTCATGTCTGTCGCCTTCCAGTGCCCTTGAGAGCCGGTGATCCGGTCTTCTTTCGGTCGGAGCGTTTTCCGCTCTCTGATGACGACAAGATAGCGCCGTTCCTTTCTCGCCCTCTTAAATTACAGGGTTAAAAAAGTCTCGATCTGGCAAATGGTTAGCGAAACCCGACCGGGTGTAACGGCCTGTTCAGCTTTGGCGCGCGATGGCCCGCTGATCCCGTTTTTCAAGGGCGGCGCGGCGCCAGAACCTTGCCCGGATTGAGGATGCCGGCGGGATCGAAGGCGGCCTTGATGCGCGCCATCAGGTCGATCTCGATCGGCTGGCGGATGCTGGCCAGTTCATCGCGCTTGAGCTGGCCAATGCCATGCTCGGCGGAGATCGATCCGTTCATGTCGATGACGATGGCATGAACGATCGCATTGACCTCGCGCCAGCGCGCCAGGAAAGCCTGTTTGTCGGCGCCCACCGGCTGCGAGATGTTATAATGGATATTGCCGTCGCCCATATGCCCGAAGGCGACGATGCGCGCGGCCGGTATCGCGGCAAGCACCGCCTTGTCAGCCGCTGCCAGGAAGGCCGGCACCCGCGCCACCGGCACCGACACGTCATGCTTGATCGACCCGCCCTCGGGCTTCTGCGCATCGGATATCGCCTCGCGCAACTGCCACAGTTCGCCACGCTGCGCCTCGCTCTCGGCCGCCACGGCGTCGCGCACGAGGCCCTTGTCATCGGCATCGATGAACAGCGTCTCCAGCAATCCGCGCGCCGCCTCTTCCGACTGCCCGGAGGAAATCTCGACCAGCGCATACCAGGGATGCGCCGCCGACAGGGGATCGCGGCCACCTTCGGTATGGCGGATAACGAAATCGAGAGCGATGCGCGGCATCAGTTCGAACCCGGTCAGCGACGATCCGCAAATATCTGCCGCAATGCGGAACAGCGCCAGCGCCGCCGCCGGATCGTCGACCCCGATGAGAACGGTCTGCCGGCCGCGCGGCCGCGGCGCCAGTTTCAGAACCGCTGCGGTGATCACGCCGAGTGTCCCCTCGGCGCCGATGAACAGATCGCGCAGATCGTAGCCTGTATTGTCCTTCTTCAACTGCCGGAGCCCGTTCCAGATGTCGCCGCTTGGCAGCACCACCTCCAGTCCCAGGCACAGATGCCGCATCGAACCATGCGCCAGCACCGCCGTGCCGCCGGCATTGGTCGACAGGATGCCGCCCACCTGGCACGAGCCTTCCGAGGCCAGTGACAGCGGAAACATCATCCCCGCCGTCTCCGCCGCCTCCTGCACCGATGCCAGCACCACGCCGGCTTCACTCGTCAGCGTGCCGCCAATTGCGTCGATGTCGCGAATACGGTTCAGCCGTGACAACGACAGGATGACCTCGCTGCGGCCCTGCTGCGGCACCTGCGCTCCGGTCAGCCCCGTATTGCCGCCCTGCGGCACGATAATCGTGCCGGTCGCGCTGGCCAGTTTCAGGATTTCCGCGACTTCTTCGCGGCTGCCCGGCCGCAACAGCAGAGGGCTGGCATCATGGTAGAGGCCGCGCGGCTCGATCAGATGCGGCGCGATCTCCTGCGCATCCGTGATCGCATGGCGTGCCCCGACAATGGCGGCAAATCGCTCGATCGGCGGCACGGGCGAGGGGGGCTGGGCGCTCATGAGCCTGCTTTTAGCCCTGGCGGGCAGGACTGTCGAGACAGGTCGGACCGGCGATCCTCGGCATCGCTCAGGGGCGTGGCGCCGCGGCCCGCTGCAAGCGATCGGCGATTGCTTCTCCAAGCCCCTCATGCGGCACGGGGCCGACGCGGATCGTTGCCGCGCCGCTGGCATCCGCCGCCTTCAGATGGCCAAACAGATTGGTCGCCGCTTCATTGATATCCCCCGCCGGGCTGAGATCGAGAACGAGCCGCGCATCCGCCTCGCCGCCAAGAGCCCGGCCGCCGAAACGGATCACCGCATCGCCCGGCTGACAGGCATCGGCCTCGAGCACCAGTTGCGCCGCCGGAGCGTAGTGTGAACTGAGCATGCCGGGCGCAATGACGCTGCCATCGACTCCCTGCGGGCTCGATGCCAGACGCGCAACGGGAAAGCAGGCAACCGCCTCGATCGCCTCGGTGGCGATGCCGCCGGGCCGCAGCAGGGTCAAGGCATCGCCATCGACCTTGAGAATGGTTGATTCCACGCCCACCGGTGTCGGCCCGCCATCGAGGATGAGCGGGATATCGGCCCCGAGATCTTCGGCGACATGTGCGGCGCTGGTTGCCGTGATGCGGCCGGACCGATTGGCGCTCGGCACCGCCAGCGGCTTGCCGAACGCCGCGATTACCCGGCTCGCGAATCCGCGCGGCATGCGCACCGCCACCGTGTCGAGCCCGGCGGTTGCCAGTTCGTGAATCCCATGACCGTCCGCAAGCGGCAGCACCAGGGTCAGCGGACCGGGCCAGAAACTGGCAGCCAGCCCCGCCGCCAGGGGTGAGAACACGGCATGCTGCCTGGCCATCTCCAGGCTGGCCACATGCGCGATCAGCGGATTGAAGCGCGGCCGGCCCTTGGCGGCGTAGATGCGGTTGAGCGCCGCGGGGTTGGATACATCGCCGGCAAGACCATACACCGTCTCCGTCGGCAACCCGATCGGCTGCCCGTCCGCCAGCGCTGCCAGTGCGCGTGCCAGCGCCGCCTCCTCGTTGTCCTTGATGTCAATGATCTCAGCAGTCATGCCCCGTCCCGCTTCATGCGCGCCACCCCGGCGCTTTAAAATATCTCCGCCAACCTATAACGAAGCCATGGGCTTGTGCCAGATCGTTGCGCCGAAAAGGAGGCCTTCGCCTGCCGATTCTTTAATGCGATACGGCGCGAAAACCGTGCGCGACAAAGCAGCTTTGATTGACGTGCACGTCAAAATCCCCTAGCCAAACCTCAAAGGGCGGCAGCGCTCCGTCCCGAGATCAAAAGCCGGCCCGACCGCCGCCGGCCCGCCAGGAGGAAGACAGATGTACCGCGCCCCCGTCGATGAGATTTCCCATGCCCTCAAACACGTCGCCGGCCTCAACAAAGCCATCGAGGACGGCCGTTTCGAGGACCTGTCTGAAGATCTGGTCGATGCCATCCTGACCGAGGCCGGCCGCTTTGCCAGCGACGAGATCGCCCCCCTCGATGAAGGTGGCGACACCAACGGTGCGCGGCTTGAAAATGGCGCGGTGACGACGGCGCCGGGGTGGCAGAAGCTCTACAAGGACTGGACCGAGGGCGGCTGGAACGCGCTGACCGGCCCGAGCGAATTCGGCGGTCAGGATTTGCCGATCATGATGTCGGTCGCCGCTTTCGAGATGTGGAATTCCGGCTCTCTCGGTTTTGCCATCGGCCCGACACTGACCGTCGGCGCCGTCGAGGCGATCGAAAAGCACGCCGATGCGGCACTGAAGGCGATTTACCTCGAGAAGATGGTGTCCGGCGAGTGGACGGGCACGATGAATCTGACCGAGCCGCAGGCCGGCTCCGATCTCGGCGCCCTGAAAACCCGCGCCGAACCGGTCGGCGATGGCAGCTACCGCATTTTCGGCCAGAAGATCTTCATCACCTATGGCGAGCACGATCTGACCGACAACATCGTGCATCTGGTGCTCGCCCGGCTGCCGGACGCACCGGCCGGCACGCGTGGCATCTCGCTGTTCCTGGTGCCGAAATTTCTCGTCAATGACGATGGCTCGCTGGGCGCCCGCAACGATCTGCAATGCGTCGGGCTCGAACACAAGCTCGGCATCCATGCCTCTCCGACCTGCACCATGGTCTATGGCGATGGCAGCTTCGGCGACACGCCGGGCGCCATCGGCTGGCTGGTCGGCGAGGAAAACAAGGGCCTGGCCTGCATGTTCACGATGATGAACAATGCCCGCCTGCATGTTGGCATCCAGGGCGTATCGGCCGCCGAGGCCGCGTACCAGAAGGCACTCGAATACGCGCGTGAGCGCACCCAGGGCCGGGCGCCCGGCCACAAGGGTGAGGGCATGAGCCCGATCATCGAACATCCCGATGTGCAGCGCATGCTGTTGACCATGAAGGCGCTGACCGGGGCTGCGCGTGCCATCTGCTATGCCTGCGCCCACGCCATCGACATGAGCCACGCCAGCGAAGGCGAGGCGGCCGGCACATGGAGCGAGCGCGCCGGCATCCTGACACCGATCGCCAAGGCATTCTCCACCGATATCGGTGTCGAGGTTGCCTCGCTCGGCGTGCAGTGCCACGGCGGCATGGGCTTCATCGAGGAAACCGGCGCGGCGCGCTATTTCCGCGATTCCCGCATCGCGCCGATCTATGAAGGCACCAACGGCATCCAGGCGATCGATCTGGTCACCCGCAAGCTGCCGCTTTCGGACGGCGGTGCCGTTGCGGCTCTGATCGCCGAATACCGCGATGACGCCGAAGCCGTGCGCGCCTCCAACCGCGACGGCCTTGAGGGTGTTGCCGAACGGCTCGATGCCGCGCTCGACAATCTTGAAGCCACCACCGGCTGGTTGACCGAGGCGCTGCAGGAGGGCCGCAAGGCCGAGGCGCTGGCCGGCGCGACCCCGTATCTGCGCCTGTTCGGTCTCGTCGCCGGCGGCGCCTATCTGGCGCGCGGCGCCATTGTTGGCGGCGATGGCGATGATGCGGCCGCCGCCACCCGCGCCGCGCTCGCCCGTTTCGCCGCCACGAACCTGTTGCCCGAGACCGCCAGCCTTCGCGCGACAGTCACCGGCGGCAGCGATACGGTCGCAGCTGCGGCAAGTGCCGTTTTCGGTTAAACACGTCAAAGCAAGGAACATGGCATGAGCGAGCACATCGAGAGCGAGTACCGCGACGGCGTTCACATTTTGCGCATGGCGCGGCCTGAGAAAAAGAACGCTCTGACCCAGGCCATGTACACGGCGATGGTCGAAGCTCTGCAGGCCGCCGAAGCTGATGACAATGTGCGCGTGCATGTCCTGTTCGGCACGCCCGGCGCCTTCTCCGCCGGCAATGACATCGCCGATTTCATGGCCGTCGCCCAGGGCGGCAGTCTCGCCGAGCCGACGCGGCGGTTTCTCGAGCTTCTGCCAGGTTTGACCAAGCCGCTGATCACCGGTGCCGACGGCATCGCCGTGGGCATCGGCGCCACCATCCATTTCCATGCCGATCTGACCTTCGCCACGCCGGCGACGCGCTTTCATACACCGTTTGTCGACCTGGCGCTGGTGCCGGAAGCCGGCTCCAGCCTTCTGCTGCCGCAAATGGCCGGCCACCAGCGGGCTTTCGCCCTGCTTTGTGCCGGTATTCCGTTCAGCGCCGAAGAGGCGCGTGATGCCGGCATAATCTGGAAAGTGGTCGATGCGGCGGAACTGGAAACCGAAACGCTCAACGCGGCCGCGGCACTGGCAGGAAAACCGCCCAAGGCGCTGCGCCTGGCCCGCGATCTTCTCAAAAGAACCGGCCGTGACGCCGTGGCGGCCCGCATCGATGAAGAGGTGGCGCTGTTCGGTCAGCAGCTCAAGTCTCCCGAGGCGCTGGCCGCCTTTCAGGCCTTCATGGCGCGGAAGAAGTAGCTGCGCGTCAGGGAGTTGAACTATGACTTCGGGCGCTCAAGCAGCGCCACCGCCTCCACATGCGGTGTCCACAGGAACTGGTCAATCGGTGTCACGGACATCAGCCGATAGCCGCCATCAATGAGAATGCGCAGATCACGCGCCAGCGTCGCCGGGTTGCACGACACCGCCGCCACCCGTTTCACCGTTGAGCGGGCGATCTCCTGCGCCTGCCGCTCGGCACCGGCCCGTGGCGGATCGAACACCAGCCCCTGATAGGCTTTCAGCTCCGCCGCCATCATCGGCCGCCGTGCCAGGTCGCGCGCTTCGGTGCTGACCGGCTTGAAGCCCTGCACCCGCCGCATCGCCCGGTCGAGCGCCGCCAGCGACGGCGCAAAGCCCTCCACCGCATGCACGATCTGCTGGCACGCCAGCCGCGCCGCGAAGGTGCCGCAGCCGGCGTAAAGATCCGCCACCCGCTTGGCCTTTTTCAGATGCGCGCTGACCAGATCGGCCATCACTGTCTCGGCCCGCGCGCTCGCCTGCACGAAGCTGCCGGGCGGCGGTGTCACGCTCACGCCACCGAAATCGAGCTGCGGCGGCTGCTTTTCCACCAGCACTTCGCCGTTGAAGGCGATGCGCGCAACGCTCGCCGCCTTGCGCGCCGCCGCCACCAGCCGCAACCGGTCCGTGTCCGCCAGCTTGAAAGGGGCGTCAAAGGCGATGTCGAAGCCGGATTGGCTGTCGAGAACGGCCATCTGGAAGGCTTTCGGACTCACTGCCGCCTGAGCGGCCAGCGCGCGCAGCAGTGCCAGGGCCGAGACGATACGCGGTGTTGCGATCAAGCAGGTGGCGATATCGACGATCTCGTGCGTGCCGGCGCGGTGGAAGCCGAGTATCCCGCCGTTGTGACTTCGCCGCGCCGCAAAAACCACCCGCCGCCGCTCGCCCGGATGCGCCTCGACCAGTGGCGCCACCTCCGTCTCGAGCCCGCGTGCTTTCAGCGCCGAAATGACCAGATCGCGCTTCCAGGCCGTGTAGAAATCGCGTCCGATATGCTGCACGGCGCACCCGCCGCAGGCCGCATTTTCGCCATCCGGCCCGAAATGCGGACACGGCGGTAGCGTGCGCGCATCGCCTGGCTCAAGCACCGATAGCAACGTGCCGCGCGTGCCCTCGACCGCGGCCTGGATGACATCACCCGGTGCGGAAAACCGCACAAAGGTCGCCCCGTGCGGGCCCGCGCCAATGCCATCGCCCTGCGCGCCAAGCTCGCTGATCTCGATCCGTTGTGCGCTCACGCCTTCACGCCTCCAAGCAGAAATTCACTGTTGCCGTCGCTGCCCTCGATCGGCGAGGCGATCAGCCCGGTCGCCCGCCAGCCGGGCTGCGCCGCAAGCCAGTCGCGCAAACTCTCGGCAATCGCCGCCGCGCCCGCCGCATCCTTCAAAAGCCCGCCCTTGCCGATGGCCTGCCGCCCCGCCTCGAATTGCGGTTTGACGAGCAGCACCGCAAAAGCGCCTTTGTCCGCCAGTTCGAGCGCTGGCGGCAGCGCCAGTTTCAGCGAAATGAAGCTGACATCGCTGACCACCATGTCGATCGGGCGGCCGTCGAGCTGCGCCGCCGTCAGCGATCGTGCATTCAGACCTTCAATATTGGTAACACGCGGATCGGCCGCTATGTCGGCATGCAACTGGCCATGCCCGACATCGATGGCGGTCACATGCCGCGCCCCGCGTTCAAGCAGCACCTGCGTGAAGCCGCCGGTCGAGGCGCCGATGTCGAGACCGTTCCGCCCGCGCGGCTCGAACCCGAATGCATCCAGCCCGGCACTGAGCTTCAGGGCGGCCCGCGAGACATAGCCACACGCCGCATCATCGACTTCAATCGCCGCATCCCCGGGCACCAGCGTGCCCGGCTTGGCCACCCTTTGCCCATTGACCCGCACCGTACCGCGCACGATGGCGTCGCGGGCGCGTGAGCGGGTCGCATAAAGGCCGCGCGTGACCAGAAGCTGATCAAGCCGCTGGCGGCTGGCATCACCTGCTGGGGAAACCTTGCTGGTCATCGGCGCCACACCTCGCGGGCCAGGCAGCGGCTGGGCATCAGGCACGGATGCTGTCCGCGCCCCCGACGCCGAGCGCCGCAAACACCGCCGAAAGAATGGCCGTCCGGTCAAGGCCAGCCTTGGCATACATCTTTTCCGGCTTGGCCTGATCCATGAAGATATCCGGCATCGCCAGCGGACGCACTTTCAGGCCGTGGTCGAGGAGGCCTTCGCTGGTCAGAAAATGCAACACATGGCTGCCGAACCCGCCGACCGAGCCCTCCTCGATGGTGATCAGCACCTCGTGATGGGTGGCGAGCTGGCGGATCAGGGTCGCATCCAGCGGCTTGGCAAACCGGGCATCGGCAACCGTCGTCGGCAGCCCGGCCGCGTCCAGCTCCTCGGCGGCGGCAAGGCATTCCGCAAGCCGCGTGCCGAACGACAAAAGCGCCACCTTGCCGCCTTGCTTGACGATCCGTCCCTTGCCGATCTCGAGAACATCGCCGCGCTCCGGCCGATCGACGCCGACCCCTTCGCCGCGCGGATAGCGAAAGGACAGCGGCCCTTCGTCATAGGCGGCGGCCGTGCGCACCATGTGCTTCAGTTCCGCTTCGTCGGCGGCAGCCATGACGACAAAGCCCGGAAGGCAGGCGAGATAGGCGACATCGAAGGCGCCCGCATGGGTGGCGCCGTCAGCGCCGACATAGCCGGCCCGGTCGATGGGAAAGCGCACCGGCAGCTTCTGGATGGCGACATCATGCACCACTTGATCGTAACCCCGCTGCAGGAAGGTCGAGTAGATCGTGGCGAACGGTTTCAGTCCCTCGCTCGCCAGTCCGGCCGCGAATGTCACCGCATGCTGCTCGGCAATGCCGACATCAAAGGTCCGCGCCGGAAATTCCGCGCCAAATGTGTCGAGCCCGGTGCCCGAAGGCATCGCAGCCGTCACCGCAACCACCCGCTCGTCTTCGCGCGCTTCCGCGATCAGCGCCTCGGCGAAGACGTTGGTGTAGCTCGGCGCGTTCGGCTTGGCTTTCGCCTGCGTGCCGGTGATGACATCGAATTTCGCCACACCGTGATACTTGTCGGCGGCCTGCTCGGCGGGCGCGTAGCCCTTGCCCTTTTGCGTGACCACATGGATCAGCACCGGCCCGTCGGCATGATCGCGCACATTGCGCAACACCGGCAGCAGATGCTCGAGATTGTGCCCGTCAATCGGCCCGATGTGATAAAAACCCAGTTCCTCGAACAGCGTGCCGCCGGTGACATAACCACGCGCATGCTCGACGGCGCGGGTGATGGCCCGATCCATCTGCTTGCCGAGATACGCGGTCAGCTTCTTGCCGACATCGCGGAACCCCATATAGGTGCGCCCCGAGGCCATCCGCGCCAGATAGGCGCTCATCGCCCCGGTCGGCGGCGCGATCGACATGTCATTGTCGTTGAGAATGACGATCAGCCGCGCATCGAGCGCTCCGGCATTGTTCAGCGCCTCATAGGCCATGCCGGCCGACATCGCCCCGTCGCCGATCACCGAAATGACGTTGCGCTTTACGTCCTGCAATTCGCTGGCCACCGCCATGCCGAGACCGGCCGATATCGACGTTGAGGAATGCGCCGCCCCGAACGGGTCATATTCGCTCTCGTCGCGCTTGGTGAAGCCCGACAGCCCGTCCTCCTGGCGCAAAGTGCGGATGCGATCGCGCCGGCCGGTCAGGATCTTGTGCGGATAGCACTGGTGCCCGACATCGAAGATCAGCCGGTCATGAGGTGTATTGAAAACCTTGTGGATGGCGATCGTCAGTTCGACAACGCCGAGGCCGGCGCCGAGATGCCCGCCGGTCTGCGAGACGGCATCGATCATCTCGGCACGCAACTCCGCGGCGAGGTCCGGCAAGTGCCGGTCATCAATGCTCTTCAGGTCGGCCGGGGTGCTGACGCGGTCGAGAAGCGGGGTATCGGGGCGTTGGCTCACACATCATCCCTTTCCAGCATCCGCCTATCCCGGAATGCCATCACTGTAAAGAATATGCGCGAATGGCGACCTATCGGCCCGGCAGGTCTACCGGCAAAACCCTACTCCGGGTCGAGCGGTTCGACGCCGGCCGGCTTGCCCTCGCGGTCGAGCCGGATCTTCTCGATACGCTGTTCGGCAGCGCCAAGCAGCTTCTCGCAATGGGCTTTCAAGGCTTCGCCACGCTCGTAGATCTCGATCGACTTGTCGAGCGGCACATCGCCCTTTTCCAGCTGATCGACGATGCGTTCGAGTTCCGCCACCGCCGCCTCGAAACTCATTGCGGACACTGCGTTCGCTTCGCTCATTGTCACCCTCTCATCAGACGCAGGACATGCGAGCCCGCCGACTCGGCCAGCCCGAGCAGATCATAGCCGCCTTCCAGCAGGCTGACGACCCGGTTGCCATTGTAGCGCGAGGCGATATCCATCAGTTTTCCGGTCGCCCAGTCGAAATCGTCGGCCACCAGGTTGATCTCGGCGAGCGGATCGCGGTGATGCGCATCAAAGCCGGCGGAAATGATGATCAGGTCCGGACGCGCATTTTCCAGCGCCGGCAGGATGCGGCTCTTGAAGGCGTCGCGAAAATGGTCCGAACCGTCATTCGCCGAAAGAGGCGCGTTGAAGATATTGCCCTGGCCGGTTTCCTTCAGCGCCCCGGTGCCCGGATAAAGCGGCATCTGGTGCGTCGAGCAATAGACCACCGACTTGTCGTCGTAGAAGATGTCCTGCGTGCCGTTGCCGTGGTGCACGTCCCAGTCGACGATCGCCACCCGCTCGACGGCGTATTTTTTCTGCGCGTGCCGCGCCGCGATCGCTGCCTGATTGAACAGGCAGAACCCCATCGCCTTGTCGCGCTCGGCATGGTGCCCGGGCGGCCGCGTCATCACGAAGGCATTGTCGGTCTCGCCGTCCATCACGGCATCGACCGCCGCAAGCGCCCCGCCAACGGAAATCAGCGCCGCCTCGAGGCTGCGCGGGCTGACGGACGTATCCTCGTCGATGCGCGCCCGGCCTTCTTCGGGAATGGCTGCCTTGACGCGCGCCAGGAAGCGCTCGGGATGCGCCAGCAGCACGCTGTCCTCGGCGGCCATCGGGGCTTCAAGGCGCTTCAGCGGCGCAAAGTTCTCGTGCTCGAACACCGCTTCCAGCGCCCGCAGACGGTCGGGCCGCTCCGGGTGGCCGGGGGGTGTCAGATGCTCAAGGCAGATCGGATTGGAATACAGAAATGTGGTCATGCCGGTTTGTAGCAGAATTTCGCGCCGCCGAAAGGGCGCATCTGCCGGCAGGAGCATCGCTCACCCCTTGAACAAAATAGGAACATGTGCACAGTGGCCGCATGTCGATCGCGCTTTCCAATGAACTTGCCCGCCGTATCTTCATGACGCGCCAGGGACTGTGCGCCGCGCCCGGCCAGGCCTTGACGAAAGCGGGCCTTCTCGACCTGATTACCGACATCGGTTTCGTGCAGGTCGATTCCATCGCCACCGTGGCCCGCGCCCACGATCAGATCCTGTTCTCCCGCAACCAGACGTTCCGCCGCGCGCATCTGCGCCAGCTTCTCGAACAGGACCGGGCGCTGTTCGAACACTGGACCCACGATGCCTCCATTCTGCCGACCGCCTTCTATCCCTACTGGAAGCACTATTTCCGCCGTCGCGAAGCGCAGATCCGCAAGCGCTGGGGCAAGTGGCGCGGCAATGGGTACGATCGCGCCTTTGCCGAAACCTATCGCCGCGTGGCGGAAGGCGGCCCGGTAATGGCGCGGCAGTTGAAGGCGGAAGCGCATCAGGACCACAGATCCGGCGGCTGGTGGCATTGGCATCCCTCCAAGACGGCGCTGGAATTTTTCTGGCACACCGGCCGGCTGGCGGTTGCCGGACGCGAGAATTTCCAGAAGATCTATGATCTCGCCGAACGCGTGATCCCCGATGCGCAGCGTCAACGTGAAGTCAGCCATTCAGAATTTATCGACTGGTCCTGCCGCGCGGCGCTCGAGCGGCTTGGTTTTGCCACGCCGGGCGAGATTGCCGCCTTCTGGAATCTCGTCACGCCGCAGGAAGCCAAAGCCTGGGCCTCGGAAAATGCCCAGGATCTCAAGGACGTGCTGGTCGAAACAGTGGATGGCAGGGGGCGTGCGTCACTGGCATTCAAGGATCTGTCCTGCGATCTTGGCGACTGGCCCGAGCCGCCCCGCCGGCTGCGTGTGCTGAGCCCGTTTGATCCGCTGCTCAGGGATCGCAAACGCGCCGAGCGTCTGTTCGGCTTTTCCTACCGCATCGAGATTTTCGTGCCGGAGGCGCAGCGACGCTACGGCTATTATGTTTTCCCGCTGCTTGAAGGCGACCGGCTGGTCGGCCGTATCGACATGAAGGCCGAGCGTGCATCCGGAACGCTCGCCGTGCGCCGCCTGTGGCTCGAGCCGGGTGTGCGGGCCGCGACCGGCCGTCTGGATCGGTTGCAGGCGGAATTGGTGCGCATCGCCCGCTTCGCCGGTGTGAAGAGCGTGTCCTACGCGCCGGACTGGCGCGAGACCTGAGTGCTCAGATGATCTCGGTTGCTGAAATCTTGATGCCGAACCCTTCCAGCCCGACATAATGGCGCTCGCGCGAGGTGAACAGCTTGATCGACGACACGCCGAGATCCCTGAGGATCTGAGCCCCAAGCCCGATCTCGCGCCATTCGTTCTCGCGCGCCATGGCCTCCTCATGCGCTTCGCTCTCACTTGATGTGTGCCGCGGCGCGCGATGCCCCACGCCGACCGAGCCTTCGCGCAGATAGACGATGATGCCGCGGCCCTCGTCAGCGATGCGCCGCATGATCGTGTCCATCACCCGATCCTGGCCGAAGACGTCGGTGACCACCGATTCAAGATGCAGCCGCACCGGCACGTCCTCGCCATCGCGAATGTCGCCGAACACCATGGCAAGGTGATGCATCGGATCCCACGGCAGCGCATAGGCATAGGCCTTGGCCGGGCCGGCGATGGTCGCTTGCTCGAAGCTTTCGACCATCTCGATCAGCGTTTCCTTGCGCTGCCGGAAGGCGATCAGATCGGCAACGGATACCGTTTTCAGCCCGTGCTGCTCGGCAAAAGCCGTGACCTGTTCGCCGCGCGTCACGGTGCCATCATCATTGACGAGTTCGCAGATCACCCCGATCGGCGGCAGGTCGGCAAGGCGGCAAAGATCGACGGCCGCTTCCGTATGTCCCGAACGCATCAGCACGCCGCCCTCGCGCGCCACAAGGGGAAAGATGTGGCCGGGCCGCACGAAATCGACGGCGCCGGCATTCGGATTGGCCAGATTGCGCACCGTCAGCGTGCGATCATCGGCGGAAATGCCGGTGCTGGTGCCGTGCTTGTAATCGACCGAGACCGTGAACGCCGTGGAATGCGGTGCGTCATTTTCCGCCACCATCGCCGTCAGATTGAGCCGCCGCGCTTCCTCGCGCGGCATCGGCGCACAGACGATGCCGGACGTATGCCGGACGATGAACGCCATCTTTTCCGGGGTGCAGTGCACGGCGGCGACGATCAGGTCGCCTTCGTTCTCGCGGCCGTCATCATCGGTGACGACAACGATTTCGCCGGCCTCGAAGGCGCGCAATGCATCAATCACCCGTTTCTGGTCATAACTCATCAAAAGATTCTCTTTACGTCAGGCGGCCGGTCTGGCCGCGGTCCCGGAGATAATGGTCGGCGATGGCACAGGCAACCATCGCTTCGCCGATCGGCACGGCGCGGATGCCGACACACGGATCGTGGCGCCCCTTGGTGCGCACATCAACCTCGTTGCCGTCTGCATCGACCGACCGTCGCTCGGTGAGGATCGACGAGGTTGGCTTGACGGCAAAGCGTGCCACCACCGGCTCGCCGGTGGCGATTCCGCCGAGAATGCCACCCGCATTGTTGGACAGAAACTGCGGCTTGCCATCGGCGCCGATGCGCATCTCGTCGGCATTGGCCTCGCCGGTAATCTTCGCCGCCGCGAAACCGTTACCGATCTCCACGCCCTTGACGGCATTGATCGACATCAGGTTCGAGGCGATGTCCTGATCGAGCTTGGCATAGACCGGGGCGCCGATACCCGCCGGCACGCCCTCGGCGACGATTTCGATCACCGCGCCAACCGACGAGCCCTTCTTGCGGATGTCGTCGAGATAGTTCTCCCACACCGGCACAATCTCCGGATCGGGGGCGAAAAAGGGATTGCTGTCGATCGCGTCCCAGTCCCAGCGCGACCGGTCGATCTCGTGTTCACCGATGCGCACCAGCGCGCCGCGCACCTTCAGGCCGGGCACCACCTTGCGCGCCAGCCCGCCGGCTGCCACCCGCGTTGCCGTCTCGCGCGCCGAAGAGCGGCCGCCGCCACGATAGTCGCGAATCCCGTATTTCACATCATAGGTGTAGTCGGCATGGCCGGGCCGGAAGCGCCGGGCAATCTCCGAATAGTCCTTGGACCGCTGGTCGGTATTCTCGATCATCAGCGAGATCGGCGTGCCGGTGGAAATGAAGGTACCATCTTCCTGCGGCATCGCGCCGGAGAGCACCCGCACGAGGTCGGCCTCGCGCCGTTGCGTGACGAATCGCGACTGACCGGGCTTGCGCTTGTCGAGCCACTGCTGCAGCTCATCCTCGGAAAAACGCAGTCCAGGCGGGCAGCCGTCAACGACACAGCCAATCGCGGGACCGTGGCTTTCCCCCCAGGTGGTGACCCGGAAAAGGTATCCGAAACTGTTGTGTGACATGTCCCCGTACCGGCTGGCTGGCCGGGCTCGGCCGGCGTGATCTGGCGTGCCCGACTTCTAGCGGATGCGTTCGGCATGTCAAATGCCAAGGCGCCGGTTCGCTTCGCGCATACCGGCGTCGCGCGGGACAATTTTGCCATAATCGCTGCGTCTAACAGACGAAATCAGTTTGCCGCAGGGAATCATCATGCGTTTTGCCATTGCCGTTCTTTTGACCGTCTCCGCCATCTTGTCGCCGCTCATCGCCTCGGCCCAGAGCGCCGACATCGAGGCGAAGATCAAGGAGGTTTCGACCGACACGGCAACCATCATCCTTGATGACGGCGAAAGCTATCAGACGCCGTCGGAATTCAACTTCGAGGGTCTTGAGCGCGGCGTGCGCGTTTCCGTCTTTTATACGGTCATCGACGGCAAGCGCGTCATCAACGATCTCGAAGTCATCGACGGCGAGTGAGCTGTCAAAGCCAGGCGACCTGGTTGCCCTTGATCTGCAGGATCCGGTCCTGCGGAATCTCCATCATCGCCGCCTCGGCTTCCGGCAGTCCGGCAACCCGCTGAAAGATCGAGCGGATCGTTCCGCCATGCGCAACGATCACCGCCGGTTGCCGGAGCGTTGCCAGAAAACCCTCGACCCGCTGCGCCATCACCTCGTAACTCTCGGCCGCGGCTCCCGGCGGGCGGAAGTGCCATTTCGCGGCCTCCCGCTCGGCAATCGTGCCGGGCGTTTCGGCTTCGATGTCAGCCAGCGTGAACCCTTCCCAATCGCCGAAACAGACCTCGATCAGTTCCGGGACAATGCGGTAGCCCGCCGCCTCGAGTCCGGCCCCTTGCCGCAACAGCTCCATGGTCTCGCGGGTGCGGGACAGCGGGCTGGCGATCCAGTCAAATCTTGAGGCATCGAAACCGGGCAGGGCGGCGAGCGCCTGGCCGTTCTGCGCCGCTTGCCGGCGGCCGAGGGCATTCAGCGGAATATCGCGGGCACCCTGCAGCCGGCCCTCGCGATTATAATCGGTCTCGCCATGGCGGATCATGTAGAGATCAAGTGCAGCCATGGGTACATCCAAGACAGCCGGAACCCGGTCGGGCGGGTGGCTGCTACTCCTTGTCGACGGTGATATCGGGGGCATCCACGGCTTTCATGCCGACGGTATGATAGCCCGAATCCACGTGGTGCACTTCGCCGGTGACGCCGCGCGACAAATCGGACAGCAGATAGAGCGCCGCATCGCCGACTTCCTCGATCGACACGGTTTTCTTGAGCGGCGAGTTGTACTCGTTCCACTTGAGAATATAGCGGAAATCACTGATGCCCGATGCGGCCAGCGTCTTGATCGGACCTGCCGAGAGCGCATTGACGCGGATATTGCCGCCACCCAGATCGACAGCGAGATAGCGCACGCTCGCTTCCAGCGCCGCCTTGGCGACCCCCATCACATTGTAGTGCGGCATGACCTTTTCGGCGCCGTAATAGGTCAGTGTCAGGATCGAGCCACCGTCGCTCAGGAGCGGTTCGACGCGCTTGGCCAGGGCGGTCAGCGAATACACCGAGATGTCCATGGTCTTGGCGAAATTGTCACGGCTGGTGTCGACATAGCGACCGGTCAGCTCATCCTTGTCTGAAAACGCGATGGCGTGCACCACGAAGTCGATCTTGCCCCAGTGCGACCTGAGGTTATCGCAGATCGTGTCGATGGTGCCGATATCCGTGACATCGCAATGGCCGATCGCCACGGCGCCCAGCTCCTCGGCCAGCGGCTCGACGCGGCGACGCAGCGCATCGCCCTGATAGGTCAGCGCGAGATCGGCACCGGCGTCTGCACAGGCCTTGGCAATACCCCAGGCGATCGAGCGCTTGTTGGCAACTCCCATGATAAGCCCGCGCTTACCCTGCATAAGGCCGGAAGTCCCACCCATCACAATCTCCATCCTGTCTGGTCTGCTTTGGCTATTGCACAGCCCGCCGATTGGCACAACCGGCTGGATTACTGGCTTTTGCAATTTTCCACTCTTGGAAAAAGCAGGTTTTACCCGCTTTAAATGAAAAACGACGAGCGCTTTGAACGCAGAAGATCGACCAGATGCGCATCGGGCTGTCCGGGCAGGCGGATATGCAGATGCACCACGAGATCACCGCGAGCCTGTGCGCCGGTTTCCAGGCCACCGCGCGGCAGCCCGCGTCCGGCGATGCGGACAGGTTCGCTGCCTGTTGTCCATTCCGGCAGCGTGATCTTGACCGGCCCGTCCAGTCCCCTTGCCACCTGCCGGCCGCCCAGCACCGCCGCGTTCAGCTCGATAGCCAGGTCGGTGTGCAGGTCGGCGCCATCGACGCGGAACGAGGGATGCGGGCGATATCGCACGGTGGCGATCACCTTCATGTCCGGCTTCGCCACGGTCAGTTCGCTGCCATCGGCGATCCCGGCGGGAACGGGCAGGGGGAGCGAGCCGCCACCCTCGAGCGGCACCTGCAAAGTCGTCCCGGTCAGAACCGATTCGAGCTCGATTTCAGCGCTGACATGCACTTCGCTGATCGCCGTCCGCGGTTCGGCGGCGTTCTCGCGGGCGGCGCGATGCACGGATTTCCACTTGGCGAACAGGCCGTCAAGCGCCGAAAGGGGATCGCGATCCGGCGCTTTGCTGCCGGAAGCGGGTGCGGCCGTCTCCGCGTCTTCGCCGAAGATCTCGCGCACCATGGCATCGAAACTGTCGGCCCCCGTCTGGGCCGGGCGCGCGCTTCTCGCCTTGGCGGCCCCCCGTGCGGTGCCCCGGCGGGGCCGGCGCCGGCCCTCCGCATCGATCTCGCCGCGATCGAAAGCCCGTCGCCGTTGCGGATCGATCAGCACCTTGTAGGCCTGGGTGATTTCCGCGAAACGCGACCCGGCGTCGGGATCATCGCGATTCTGGTCCGGGTGTAGGGACTTGGCCAGCGTGCGATAGGCGGCCTTGATGCTGCTGGTATCAGCAGTCCTGGCGACACCCAGAACCGCATAGGGGCTACGCATAACTTGTTCCCGTGCTCAGGGACCCGCGCCACAGGCGGGTTCAAAGCGGCAAGTCTAGATGCGATTTGCTAACCATCGGTATATGCGCACCGTGTCCGCAGATGCGCGGATGAAAAGGCGGCCAGGGCCGGCGCCCCTTAACCTTCCGATCGCTCGAAGGCTGACAGCGTCCAAGCGCCGTCCGGAGCCTGGCACGCCACGCCCTCATAGAGCGCGATGCCGTCAAAACCGTGCCGGCTGGTGCGGAAACTGCGGCAATTGCCCTTGCCCTTGCGGATCTCGAAGACGGCGCTGATCACCCCGGCGGCCCCGGTCTGGTTGTTGGCCCAGGGCGAGGGCACCTTCGGGTCGGCGGCACCGACCGCTCGTGCGATCACCCTTTCGTCGGACATCACATCGGCATCCACCGACAAGGGCGTGATCGAGCCGGTAATCGACGGATCGATTTTCAAAGCGGCGACCGGATCGGAGCTCGAACTCATGCAGCCGCCCGTGGCGAGCAGCGGCACGGCCAGCGTGGCGACCAGCACGCGGCGCAACGGGCTGCCCGAGGCGCGCCTCTTTCCTGCAACCAGGGCTTTTGCTAGGTCATCCATCGTCTGCAATCATTCCGCGCCGGAAACACAAGAGGCCGATCATGCCAGAAACAGGGTTAACAAGTGATGACTTCACGCAGGCGCACGACCCTTTCGCGCTGTTCCGGCAATGGCTTGACGATGCCGTTGAAAGCGAGATCAACGATCCGACGGCGATGGCTCTGGCGACTGTCGATCCGGAGGGTCTCCCCGACGTGCGCATGGTCCTGCTCAAGGATTTCGATACCCGGGGGTTCGTGTTCTACACCAATTTCGAAAGTGCCAAGGGTCGCGAACTCTTGGCGACAAAAAAGGCAGCCCTGTGTCTGCACTGGAAAAGTCTGCGCCGGCAGATCCGCGTGCGCGGTGCGGTCGAGATCGTTTCCGACGCCGAGGCCGATGAATACTACGCCTCGCGCCCGCGCGGCAGCCGCATCGGCGCCTGGGCCTCGCGCCAGTCTCGACCGCTCGAAAGCCGTTATGCGCTGGAAAAGGCGGTGGCCAGGGTGACGGCGCAATATCCGCTCGGCGACATCCCGCGCCCGCCCCATTGGTCGGGTTTCAGGATCAGGCCGCTGCAGATCGAATTCTGGCATGACCGGCCGTTTCGCCTGCACGACCGGCTGGAATTCCGCCGCACCGACCTTGCCGGCGACTGGCAACGGGCGCAACTCTACCCCTAGGATGATGAGCCCGGGCCGGCAGCCCGGATCCGGTCACGCCGACAGCCGGCGCGCCGCAAAGGGCAGGCCCGATGCCAGCGCCGCGACGTGCCGCGCCTTCTGATAATAGCCATTGAGCGAAATGCGCGGCAGGGCATGCAGACGCTTCAGCGCCGAGCCGCGCAGCACATCGGCATTGGTCGTCACCGCCAGATCGAAGCCGAACGCGCGCGCCGCCTCGAATTCACGCGCGCCGGCGGCGCGGTGATCGCCATAGGGATAGGCGAAGGCGCGCGGGCAGCGGCCGGTGATTGCCGCGACGCGTTCGGCCGACTCGCCGATCTCGGCTTCCAGTGCCTGGGCATCGATATGCGCCAGGCTGCAATGGCTGATCGTATGGGCGCCGAGTGTCGCCAGCGGACTTTGCAGGAGGCAGCGCAGATCCGCATCGGTCATCACCTCGCGATCGACAATGTCCAGGGGCTCGATGCCGGCTTTTCGCGCCCGCCTGTCCAGATCCTCGATGAAGCGCGCCTGGTCATGCGCCCCGAGTGTGCGGTGCAACCGGTCATAGGCGGCATATTTTTCACGCAATGTGCGCGTCGAAACGCTGTCTTCCGTGCCATCAAAGGCAAAGTCGAAACGCTCGACGCGGCTGATCAGCGCCGCCGCCGTCTTCCACCAGATCGAATGGGTCCGGTCGATGAAGCCGCCGGTCACGAAGACCGTGAACGGGATGCCGTGCCGCTCGAACACCGGCAGCGCGTGCTGCAGATTGTCCCGGTAGCCATCATCCAGCGTGAACACCATGGCCGGCCCCGCCTCCGGCCCCCTGGCCAGATGTGCCGGCAGATCCAGCAGGGATACGGGCTGGTGCCCCATGGCCTTCAGGCTGCAGATTGCCGCATCGAGAAATTCCGGCGTGATTTCCAGATGCGCCGCCGGCGCGAAATCACTGTCTTCCGCCGGCCGCACATGGTGCAATGTGAAGATCGCGCCGCGCCCGCTCAACCTCCCGCCGAGCCCGCTTCGCGCCGCCACGCCGAGAACATCGAGACCGCCGGAAATGGCGGCATGTTTCAGCCAGCGCCGGGCCGCGATCGCATGTGGACCGTGCAACATTCGAAGACCTGTCTCCCTCTCATTTATCGTTCTAGCAGACAGGCCTTAATCGAACTTAAAACGCGATGTGGAGCAGATTTCGGGGATCGCGCCGCAGCATCGGCACTCACACGCGCGTGCCGCCGACGGTGATCGCATTCATCAGCACATGCGGTTGCCCGACGCCGACCGGGACGCTCTGTCCGGCCTTGCCGCACATCCCGATGCCCGGATCGAGCGCCATGTCATTGCCGACCATGGCAATACGTTGCATCGCTTCCGGACCGTTGCCGATCAGCATCGCCCCCTTCACCGGAGCGCCGATTTTGCCGTCCTCGATCATGTAGGCTTCGGTGCAGCCGAAGACGAATTTGCCGCTCGTCGTGTCCACCTGGCCGCCCCCGAACGAGACCGCATAGATCCCCTTCTTGACCGCCGCGATCATCTCGTCCTTGCTGGCCTCGCCCGACAGCATGTAGGTGTTGGTCATGCGCGGCATCGGCTGATGCGCATAGGACTGCCGGCGGCCGTTTCCAGTTGGTTTCATGCCCATCAGGCGGGCATTTTGCCGGTCCTGCATGTAGTTGACGAGGATGCCGTCCTCGATCAGCACATTGTAACCCGACGGGGTGCCTTCATCATCGACCGAAAGGGATCCGCGTCGATCCGCGATCGTGCCGTCATCGACCACGGTCACGCCCTTCGAGGCAACGCGCTCGCCCATCAGCCCGGCAAATGCCGATGTCTTCTTGCGGTTGGCATCCCCCTCCAGGCCGTGCCCGACCGCCTCGTGCAGCATCACCCCGGGCCAGCCGGCCCCGAGCACCACATCCATCGCACCGGCCGGCGCGTCGATCGCGCTGAGATTGACCAGCGCCTGGCGCAAAGCCTCGTCGGCGCCCTCCCGCCAGCTTTCCTCGGTCAGGAAATCGCCGAACAATTTGCGCCCGCCCATGCCGAACGAGCCCGATTCCTGGCGGTCGCCTTCACCCACCATGACGTTGAAATTGATGCGCGTAAGCGGCCGGATGTCGCGCACCCGGTGTCCGTCGGCCCTGAGGATTTCGACCACCTGCCAGCTCGCCGCCAGTGACGCCGTGACCTGGCGCACCCGTTCATCCTTGTCGCGCAGATAGGCATCGACCCGTTGCAGCAGCGCCACCTTGTCCTCGAAGCCCGGCGTGCCGATCGGATTGGCTTCGGTGTAAAGCAACCGGTTGGTCCGCTGCGGGGGCGGTGAATAGGTGCCGCCGCCGCCACGCGCCACCGCCGAAACCGCATCCGCGGCCCGCTTCAGCGCCGCTTCCGAAAATTCGCCCGAATGGGCAAATCCCGTGGTCTCGCCGGCCACCGCCCGCAAGCCGAAGCCGCGATCCGTCGCATAGGCCCCTGATTTCAGCCGGCCATTGTCGAACAGCAGCGATTCCGTCTCGCTGAATTCGCAATAAAGCTCGCCGTCCTCGGAGCCCTTGAGGGCATCGCCGACAAGCCGGTCCACGCGCGCCGTGTCGATGTCGAATTCGCTCAGAAGATCCCGGGTCATGAAAGCTCCAATCTGCAAGGGACTGCACCGCCGGCGATCATGCATCGTGCAACGCAGATCGCGCATCTGGCCTCGAGGGCCAGAACCCTAAGATGGCAATCATCGCCCCGAATTTCGATGGGCAAAGCGCCAATTTCGCCAGGAATTTCGGTCAGGCGCCGTAAAGGGGAAAGCAGTCCGGCTCAGGGAAGGGCGGTGTAGCCATCGCTGAAGCCGCCCAGATCAACAGGAATGCCGATCCCTTCTTCCGGAGACTGGAAGACGATGAACGTCGCCTGCGCGCCGCCGCGCAGCGTTCCGAGCAGGGCATCATCAAGGATGACCTCGGCATAGCAGCCATCGCTGAAACAGCGCACGAAATAGGCGCGGCCGATATCCTTGCCGTCGACATTCAGCCCGAGACCGGACGGCAGCAACACGCCGAGCGGCGCCAATACGCGCAGGATCTTCGATTTCTCGTCCGCCGTCTTCAGCACCACCACCGACAGGCCGACTTCCGGCCGGTCCTCGGCAACCACGTTCTGCATCAGGACGCATTGCTCTTCGGGCGCGCCCGCCGGCGTATCGCAGACCACCGACCAGGCGCCATGTGTCGACTGAACCGTCCCGGCCTGCTGTGCCGCCGCCGATGTGGCCGCAAGGCTCGCCGCGCCGAGGCCCAGCGCCAGCGGGATGAGCGCGCTTTGCAGAAATGTCCCTAGCTTCGTCTTCATTGTCCACCCATGGCCCGGATTCGTCGGTTGGGGATTGCCGTAGCGGCGAATCACTTGCCTATTGTGTAGTGTGGAGCCGGCAAATTGAAACCCGTTCTGCGCCCTGTCCCATGCATGGGCGGCAAAAATGAGGCCGTTTGCCGGCCTGGCGCGCCCGCAACGGGCAGTGCTGCTGGCATGGCCGCAGCATCGGCAATCGCCACGGCTGGCGCGCGGGATGCAAAAATGCCGCAGGAACATGTCATGCGGAGAGTTGCGAGCAGTGCTAAACTATGGTTTTAAGCGCCCCATGCGAATGAGGGTTTCCGCGCTCGCCGGTGCGGCACCCGCTCGAGGGAGAGAATATCGTGAAGAGCAAGCTTGTCGCAGCCGTGGCTGCGTTCTCTGCGGCGATGGCTGAAACGGCGCTGGCCGCACCCGGCCAGCCGGTCGACTGGCAGATCCGTTTCCAGGATGCCGCCTCCGGAATCATGGAGCAGATCATCGCCTTCGAGATCTACACCCTGTGGTTCATCATTCCGATCACCCTGCTGGTTCTGGCGCTGCTGGCCTATGTCATCGTGCGCTTCCGGCAGTCGGCCAACCCGGTGCCCTCGCGCACCAGCCATAACACGATGATCGAAGTGGTCTGGACGCTGGCGCCGGTGTTCATCCTGCTGTTTCTGGCGTTTCCCTCCTTCAATCTTCTGACGGCGCAATACACCCCGCCGCCGGCCGACATCACTTTGAAGGCCACCGGCTATCAGTGGTACTGGGGCTTTGAATATCAGGGCGAAGACGACAGCGAACTTTCCTTCGATTCGCTGATGCTCGCCGATGCCGACCGCGCCGATGCCGGCAAGGAAGATCTCGCCGACTATCCGCGCCTTCTCGCGGTCGACAACGAGGTGGTCGTGCCGGTTGGCAAGACCGTGCGCGTTCTCGTCACCGCGGCCGATGTGATCCACGCCTTCGCGTTGCCGTCCTTCGGCGTCAAGATGGATGCGGTGCCCGGCCGTCTCAACGAGACCTGGTTCAACGCCACGCGCGAGGGCCTGTATTACGGCCAGTGCTCGGAGCTGTGCGGCAAGGACCATGCCTATATGCCGATCGCCATTCGCGTGGTCTCGGAAGAACAGTACAACACCTGGTTCGCCGCTGCCGCCGACGATCTCGAAGGCGCCAACCAGAACCTGATGGCCGCCATCGCCGCCGACGCCAAGAGCGTCGACGTGGCCGCCAACAGCGCAGAATAGAAAAAGGACGGTTATCATGGCAGGCACGGCTGCAGCTCACGACCACCACGACCACAAGCCGCAGGGCTTCGTCCGTCGCTGGATGTATTCGACCAACCACAAGGATATCGGCACGCTCTATCTGATCTTCGCGATCATTGCCGGTGTCATTGGCGGCCTTCTTTCGGTGGCCATGCGCGCCGAACTGCAGGAGCCGGGCATCCAGATCTTCCACGGCCTGGCCTCCATGGTCTATGGGTTTGAAGGCGACTCCGCCATCGATGGCGGCAAGCACATGTACAATGTGTTCACCACCGCCCACGGCCTGATCATGATCTTCTTCATGGTGATGCCGGCGCTGATCGGCGGCTTTGCCAACTGGATGGTGCCGATCATGATCGGCGCCCCGGACATGGCCTTCCCGCGCATGAACAACATCTCGTTCTGGCTTCTGCCGCCGGCATTCCTGCTGCTGCTTCTGTCGATGTTTGTCGAAGGTCCGGCCGGCAGCTACGGCACGGGTGGTGGCTGGACGATCTATCCGCCGCTCTCGACCTCGGGGCAGCCCGGGCCGGCGATGGATTTCGCCATCCTGTCGCTGCATATCGCCGGCGCGTCCTCGATCCTCGGCGCCATCAACTTCATCACCACCATTCTCAACATGCGCGCCCCGGGCATGACGCTGCACAAGATGCCGCTGTTTGCCTGGTCGGTGCTCGTCACCGCCTTCCTGCTGCTTCTCTCGCTGCCGGTGCTGGCGGGTGGCATCACCATGCTCCTGACCGACCGCAACTTCGGTACGACCTTCTTCGCGCCC
This sequence comes from Neohoeflea coraliihabitans, assembly GCF_019334345.1. GTDB lineage: Bacteria > Pseudomonadota > Alphaproteobacteria > Rhizobiales > Rhizobiaceae > Pseudohoeflea > Pseudohoeflea coraliihabitans. Next base: position 111,765 of record NZ_JAHWQX010000002.1, on the reverse strand, counting down.
GAGGGTGGCGGCGATCCGATCCTGTTCCAGCACCTGTTCTGGTTTTTCGGTCACCCGGAAGTCTACATCCTGATCCTGCCGGCCTTCGGCATTGTCAGCCACATCGTCTCGACCTTCTCGCGCAAGCCGATCTTCGGCTATCTCGGCATGGCCTATGCGATGGTGGCGATCGGCGCGGTCGGCTTCATCGTCTGGGCCCACCACATGTATACGGTTGGCCTGTCGCTCAACACGCAGCGCTACTTCGTCTTCGCAACGATGGTCATCGCGGTGCCGACCGGGATCAAGATCTTCTCCTGGATCGCCACGATGTGGGGCGGCTCGCTGAGCATGCGCACGCCGATGCTCTGGGCGATCGGCTTCATCTTCCTGTTCACCGTCGGCGGCGTGACCGGCGTGCAGCTGGCCAATGCCGGCCTCGACCGCGCCTTTCACGACACCTATTACGTCGTGGCCCACTTCCACTACGTGCTCTCGCTCGGCGCCGTGTTCGGCATCTTCGCCGGCTGGTACTACTGGTTCCCGAAGATGTTCGGCTACATGTACAGCCCGTTCATCGCCCGCACCCATTTCTGGGTCACCTTCATCGGCGTCAACCTGGTGTTCTTCCCGCAGCATTTCCTCGGCCTTGCCGGCATGCCGCGCCGCTATATCGACTATCCGGATGCCTTTGCGGGTTGGAATGCAATCTCCTCCTACGGCTCCTACATTTCCGGCGTCGGCGTCCTGATCTTCCTGTACGGCGTCTGGGAAGCGTTCCGGGGCAAGCGCGTCGCCGGCGACAATCCCTGGGGCGAGGGGGCAACGACGCTGGAATGGCAGCTGTCATCGCCGCCGCCTTACCACCAGTGGGAAAAGCTGCCGCATATCAGGTAAGCACCTTCAAATCGTCAGGCCGCGCCCCGCGCGGCCTGATGCCGCTCTCGTTCGCCCGGACCGAGTGTCCGGGGTCGTTATTGTACCGGGACAGGGTCCCGCTTGTTGAAACCGGAATGAAACCATGGCTGCCACGATCTCAGGCACGATGACCGGTGCTGCATCCGACAAGGCGCTGCCGATAGACGGAGCTAGCCTGCTTAGCGAAGGCGATGCCGGCGACTTCTTCGCCCTGCTCAAGCCGCGCGTCATGTCTCTGGTCGTCTTCACGGCGCTGGTCGGCATGCTGGTGGCACCGGGCGGCATCCATCCGGTCCTCGGCTTCATCGCGGTCCTGTGCATTGCGCTCGGCGGCGGGGCGTCCGGCGCCCTGAACATGTGGTATGAAGCCGACATCGATGCCGTCATGCAGCGCACCCGCAACCGCCCGATCCCGGCCGGTCGCATCGCGCCTTCGGCGGCGCTCGGCTTCGGCATTGTTCTCGCCGCTTTTTCGGTGGCCTTGCTCGGTCTGGTCACCAACTGGCTGGCCGCCGGCCTGCTTGCCTTCACAATCTTCTTCTACGCCGTCGTCTACACCATCTGGCTGAAGCGCTCGACGCCGCAGAACATCGTCATCGGCGGCGCTGCCGGCGCCTTTCCGCCGATGATCGGCTGGGCCGCGGTGACCGGCACCCTGTCGCTCGAAAGCCTCATCCTGTTTGCGATCATCTTCCTCTGGACCCCGGCGCATTTCTGGGCCCTGGCGCTGTTCAAGTCGGGGGATTACGGCAAGGCCGGCATTCCGATGATGCCGAACGTCGCCGGCGATGCCTCGACCAAGCGGCAGATTGTCGTCTATGCCGTGCTGACGGCTGTCGCCGGCGTGCTGCCGACCCTCGCCGGTTTCGCCAGCCTCGCCTATGGCGCGGTTGCTGCTGCGCTCGGCATCGGCTTTGTCTGGTATGCGCTTACGGTGCTGGCCATGCCGTCCGGCGACGAGCAGATGCGCCCGGCCAAGAAGCTGTTCGCCTATTCGCTTTTGTATCTGGCGCTGATCTTTGCCGCGCTGCTGGCTGACAGCCTGATCGCCCGCTTCACCGTGTGGGGGGCCTGATGGCGGAGCGGGACAAGATCGACGAAGCCCCCGCGCCGCAGGCGGAGCGGACCGGACTGACGGAGAAGCAGCGCAAGGCACGGCGCAGCCGCTCCATCGCGCTGGCTTTGGCGCTCGTCGGACTGGTCGTGCTGTTTTACATCGTCACCATCGTCAAGCTCGGCCCGGGCTTGTTCGACAGGTCGCTGTAAGGAGAAGGTCATGCGCAGCGAAGAGACAGGCAAGACGAAGAAGGACATGCCGTCCGGCAATGGCCGCATTGTCGTCATCTGCGCCGCCTTTGTTGCCGGCATGGTCGGCATGAGCTACGCCGCGGTGCCGCTCTACTCCCTGTTCTGCCAGGTCACCGGTTATGGTGGCACCACGCAGAGGGTGACGCAGGAATCCGACCGGGTGCTCGACCGCACGGTCAAGGTGCATTTCGATGCCAATACCGGCAACGGCCTGAACTGGGAGTTCGGCCCGAAAACCCGCGAGATCGAGATCCGCATCGGCGAGACGGTGCGGGCCGACTATGTCGCCGTCAACCGCTCGTCAAGGCCGCTCACCGGGCAGGCGACCTACAATGTTACGCCGCAGGCTGCCGGCGCCTATTTCAACAAGGTCGAATGCTTCTGTTTCACCGAGACGACGCTGGCACCCGGCGAGAAGCTGGAAATGCCGGTGACCTTCTTTGTCGATCCCGACATTGTCAATGACGAGAACATCGCACACGTGACGACCATCACGCTGTCCTACACGTTCTATCCGTATGAAAAAGAAAAACCCGTTGCAGCGGCGCCCGTGCCGGTGCAAGACAACACGCAACTGTAAACACCTGTGCCGGGTGGCAACGCCCGGCTCTATGACCGCCATCGGGGGTGACTGACATGGCCGACGCACAGACCAAACACCACGACTACCACATTATCGATCCAAGCCCCTGGCCGTTCACCGGTTCGGTCGGCGCGCTGATCATGGCGTTTGGCGGCATCGGCTACATGCGCTATCTCTCCGGCGGCTCGCTCGAACTGTTCGGCATCGACTGGGCCAGCCCGTGGCTGTTCTTCATCGGACTGCTGATCATTTTCTACACGATGTTCTGTTGGTGGTCGGACACCATCAAGGAAAGCCACGAAGGCCATCACACGCGCGTCGTTTCGCTGCATCTGCGCTATGGGATGATCATGTTCATCGCCTCGGAGGTGATGTTCTTCGTTGCCTGGTTCTGGGCGTTTTTCGACGCCAGCCTGTTCCCGGGCGAAGTCCAGCAGGTGGCGCGCGCCACATTCACCGGCGGGCAGTGGCCGCCGGAGGGTATCGAGGTTCTCGATCCGCTGCACCTGCCGCTCTACAACACCGTCATCCTGCTTCTTTCGGGCACCACGGTCACCTGGGCGCATCACGCGCTGTTGCACAATGATCGCAAGGGGTTGATCTCCGGCCTCACCCTGACCGTGGTACTTGGCGTGCTGTTCTCCTGCGTTCAGGCCTACGAGTACATCTACGCACCGTTCGGCTTCAAGGACTCCATCTACGGCGCCACCTTCTTCATGGCCACCGGGTTCCATGGCTTCCACGTGCTGGTCGGCACCATCTTCCTGCTCGTCTGCCTGCTGCGCGCGATGAAGGGCGATTTCACGCCGCAAAAGCATTTCGGCTTCGAGGCGGCTGCCTGGTACTGGCACTTCGTCGATGTTGTCTGGCTGTTCCTCTTCTTCTCCATCTATGTCTGGGGGGGCTGGGGCGCACCGATCCACTGATCGGTCGGCACCGAGACTTGAAATGCGAGGGCGGTTGTCAGGCACAGCCGCCCTCTTGCATTTGCGCCTGACTTGCTTTTGCCGCGCGCGTGCTCATCTTGGTCTGATGAACCCCGGCGCGCACCCTGGCAGGAGATGAAGTGTGGAGATTCGCGAACAAACCAATCCGTCCGGCGGACGCTATGTCGCAACCCAGGACGGCTTTGAGGCGGAGATGACCTATTCCCGCGCTTCCCCGGGTCTGGTAATCATCGACCATACCGGCGTTCCCGACGCCCTGCGCGGTCGCGGTGTCGGTCAGGGGCTGGCACAGCACGCCGTTCAGGCGGCGCGCGACGGCGGCTGGAAGATCATTCCTCTCTGTCCCTTCTTCAAGGCGCAGGTCGAGCGCAACCCCGACTGGCGCGACGTGATCCAGGGCTGAAGACGCTTCGACCGGGAAGCAGGCTTCTCGTGCAAAAGGGCCGAGTTCTCATGAGCGAAGATCAAGCGCACTATCCACCCGTGGATCCGGTCCGCGTCGGCCTGCGCGGCCGTTGCCCGCGCTGCGGGCAGGGGGCCCTGTTTGACGGTTTGCTGAAGCTGCGGCCGCGCTGCGCCGCCTGCGGGCTCGATTTCGCTTTTGCCGACAGCGGCGACGGCCCGGCCGTCTTCGTCATGCTGATTGCCGGTTTTCTGATCCTTGGCCTCGCACTGTGGCTGCAGATCACCTACGACCCGCCCTTGTGGCTGCAGGCGCTCTTGTGGCTTCCTCTGACCACCATCATCTGTCTGACTTTGCTGCGCCTGTTCAAGGGGGTCCTGATCGCCTTGCAATACCGCAACAAGGCCGCCGAGGGCCGGTGGGATCGCAATGCCTGAAGAGAGTGCACCGCTCCGCGCCAAGCGCGGCAACCGGCCCGGCGACCGGCACGGCGACCGGCCCGGCGACCGGCCCGGCGACCGGCCCGGCGAACGGCGTGGTCCCGGCTGGCTCGTCTCGCTGCCGGCGCTTGGCGTTTTCGCGGTGCTGATCGCGCTTGGCACCTGGCAGGTCCAGCGTCTGGCCTGGAAGGAAGATCTTCTTGCCGCCATAGCCCAGCGCAGCCAGGCCGCGCCCATCACCGTTGACGCGGTGCTGGCCCTGCAAGCGGCTGGCGAACCGATCGCCTATCGCCGCACGCAAGCGCAAGGCCGCTTCCTGCATGATCGCGAGCAGCATTTCTTCGCCACGCACAAGGGCGCCAGCGGCTATTACGTCTACACGCCGCTCGAGCGGGCCGACGGCTCGGTGCTGTTTGTCAATCGCGGGTTCGTGCCGATGGCGCTCAAGAACCGCGAAGACCGACCGGGTGCCGGCGCCGGCACAAACGAAGTGGTCACCGTCACCGGCCTGGCCCGCGAGACATTGTCCGACAAACCGTCCTGGCTGGTGCCGGACAACGATCTCGACCAGAACATCTTCTATTGGAAGGACATCGCCGCCTTCACCGCAAGGGCGGGGATTGAACCGGATCGCGTCCTCGACCTGTTTGTCGATGTCGAAGCGCCGGATCCGGACGCGCCGCCGCGCTGGCCGCAGGGCGGCGTGACCATAATCGATCTGCCCAACAGTCATCTGCAATACGCCGTGACCTGGTACGGGCTGGCGCTGACGCTGGCCGTGGTCTTCGCCATCCGCTTTTTCCCCCGGCGTCGGTGACGGCGGAGCGGCAGTGACCGCCGGCAGCTTTTGCGCGCGTGCGTTTGTTCTCCATCTTGACAGGAGCCCGGGCCAGTCTGTCTAAGGGCCGCAGAAAATGCGGCGCAAGGCTGCCCGGCGCCTGAACTGAAGGACATCATGGCTGACAGCAAATCCCCCCTTACTTTGCGGCTTTGCGGCCCGCGCGGATTCTGCGCCGGCGTCGATCGCGCCATCCAGATGGTCGTCCTCGCCCTCAAGAAATACGGCGCACCGGTCTATGTCCGGCATGAGATCGTGCACAACCGCTTCGTTGTCGAAGGGCTCGAGGCGCAGGGCGCCGTCTTTGTCGAGGAACTTGATGAGATCCCGCCCGAGCATCTTGGACAGCCGGTGATCTTTTCCGCGCACGGAGTGCCGAAATCGGTGCCCGAAGACGCCGAGCAGCGTTCTCTGTTTTATCTTGATGCCACCTGCCCGCTCGTCTCCAAGGTGCACAAACAGGCCATGCGCCACGCGCGCCTCGGGCGCCATGTCGTGTTGATCGGCCATCGCGGCCACCCCGAGGTGATCGGCACCATGGGCCAACTGCCGCCGGGCGCCGTGACACTGGTCGAGACTCTCGCCGACGTGGATGCCTTTGTGCCCGCCGATGCCGAGGCGCTCGGCTATGTCACGCAGACGACGCTGTCCGTCGATGACACGGCTGACGTGATCACCGGGCTGAAGCGGCGGTTCCCGGCCATCACGCCACCGGCTGCGGAATCGATCTGCTATGCCACCACCAACCGCCAGGAAGCGGTCAAGCAGGCCGCGCCCGGCTGCGACCTGTTCGTCGTTGTCGGCGCCCCCAACTCCTCGAATTCCCGCCGTCTCGTCGAAGTGGCATTGAAGGCCGGCGCCCGACGATCGATGCTGTTGCAGCGGGCCGCCGAGATCGATTGGGACGACATTGGCGAGATCACCACGCTCGGCCTGTCTGCCGGCGCCTCGGCGCCGGAAGTGGTCGTTGCAGAAATCATCGAGGCCTTTCAGCGGCGCTTCGACGTCACCATCGAACTCGCCGAGACGGTGCAGGAGAACGAGAATTTTCTCGTCAACCGCGAGCTGCGCGATGTCGATCTGACCGCCGCCGACATGGCGTTCGTCAACGGGGCAGGGTGAGATGGCCGTCTATACCGACGTCACGGAAGAGGATCTGTGCGCCTTGCTCGCCGCCTATGATGTCGGCACGCTGCTGTCCTACAAGGGCATTGCCGAAGGCGTCGAAAATTCCAATTATCTGCTGCGCACATCGGCCGACACATTCATCCTGACGCTCTATGAAAAGCGCGTGAACCCGGATGATCTGCCGTTTTTCCTCGGCTTGATGGATCATCTTGCGGCCAACGGCCTGACCTGCCCGCAGCCCATCCGCCGCCGCGACGGCGCCGCGCTGAGTACGCTGGCCGGCCGCCCTGCGGCGTTGATCTCGTTTCTCGACGGCGCCTGGCCGCGCAAGCCGACCGCCGCCCATTGCCGGGAGGTCGGCCGGGCACTGGCCCGCATGCATCTGGCCGGCGAGGGCTTTGCGCTGCACCGTGAGAATGCGCTTTCCGTCGAGGGCTGGCGGCCGCTGTGGAACCAGGCAAGCGACCGTGCCGATGAAGTCGAGCCGGGCCTCGGCGCCGAAATCGAGGCGGAACTGACGCGGCTCGAGGCGGCATGGCCCGCTCCGCCGTCCGGCGATGCCTCGGCCGATGCGCTACCCGCCGGCATCATCCACGCCGATCTGTTCCCCGACAATGTCTTCTTTATCGGCGAGCGATTGTCCGGCCTGATCGACTTTTATTTCGCCTGCAACGACCTGCTCGCCTACGATCTCGGCATCGCCCTGAATGCCTGGTGCTTTGAGGCCGATGGTGCCTTCAACCTGACCAAGGGCATGGCGCTGCTCGATGGTTACCAGAGCCGCCGCCCCCTGACGCCGGCCGAAAGCGACGTCCTGCCGCTGCTGGCGCGCGGCGCGGCTCTGCGCTTCCTGCTCACCCGGCTTTACGACTGGCTGGCCACCCCGCCCGGGGCTCTGGTCGTCAAGAAAGACCCGCTCGAATATCTCAGGAAGCTGCGTTTTCATCAGGGCGTGCAGAATGCCAGCGGTTACGGTCTGCGCCCGGCTGCCAAGTCGCGGCAGGCACAGGGAACCTCATCATCGTGACGCGGGTCGAGATCTACACCGATGGCGCCTGCTCCGGCAATCCCGGTCCCGGCGGCTGGGGCGCGGTGCTGCGGCACGGCACCACCGAGAAGGAATTGTCGGGAGGCGCGGCCCAGACCACCAACAACCGCATGGAACTGACCGCCGCCATCGAGGCGCTGAACGCCTTGAAAAGGCCATGCCAGATCGATCTCTACACCGACAGCAACTACGTCAAGGACGGCATTTCCAGCTGGATCGAGGGCTGGAAGCGCAATGGCTGGAAGACGGCCGCGAAAAAGCCGGTGAAGAATGCCGAGCTCTGGCAGGCCCTGGAGACGGCGCGACAGCGTCACGCCGTCACCTGGCACTGGGTCAAGGGTCATGCCGGTCATCCTGAGAATGAACGCGCCGACGCCCTGGCCCGTGCCGGCATGGCGCCCTACAAGCGGTAGGGTCCTGCCCCTGGGCGGGCGAGGGGCTGATTTTCTCAGAGTTGATCGAGCAGGGCGGCGGCTCCGGAGGCCACGGCCTCGCCCGGGCTGTCTTCAACGTTCAGGGCAGTGACCTTGCCATCCTCGATGATCATTGAGTAGCGTTTCGAGCGCTCGCCAAGCGTGCCGGCCGACAGATCCGTTTGCATCCCGAGGGCCCGGGTGAAGGCGCCGTCCCAATCCGACAGGAACCGGATCTTGCCCAGGCCGTCGGTCGATTTGGCCCAAGCGCCCATGACAAAGGCATCATTGACCGCCACGACTGCGATGTCATCGACACCCTTCGCCAGGATCGCGTCACGATTTTCCAGATAGCCGGGCAGGTGATTGCGGTGGCAGGTGGGTGTGAAGGCGCCCGGCACGGCGAACAGGACCACTTTGCGGCCCGACGTCAGGCTCTGGATGCTGACCTCCTGCGTGCCGTCGGCCGTGGCTTCCTTGAGGGAAACTTCGGGCAGGCGATCTCCAACCGATATGCTCATTCTGCGTTCCTTTCTTCTGCTTGTCCGCCGTAAAAGTGCGGCGCTGAATCTTCTCTAGACTCTTTCCGGCCGCAAATCGACATCAGCCGCCCGGGGTCAGTGAGACCGTCGTCTCAACCGCGCGTCGCCCGATTGACAGCACCGTGTAAAAGCCGTTTTTAGCCGTTTCGGGATTGTCCGGCTGGCGGATCACAGGCACCGAAAACCTCGCCTCCTCGCCATCGTCGCCGAGCAATTGGGCGGCGCCGAATATCCAGCCCTCGCCACTGGCAATGAACAGGTCTGGCGCCGCGGCGCCGGGCCGGAACTCGGGCAGGCGGGCCACGACATGCAATTGGCCGGCGCCCTTTTCGCCCGCTCCCGCCTGATAGCGCAGCGACTGCACCTTGAAATCCGCCTGCGGGGCGGACGGCAGGGCGCGAAACGTTGCGGCCACCAGCGCGCTGTCCCCGGCGCTGGCCGCGCTGTTCGCCGCCGCGGGGATCGCGAGCGAAAAATGGGTCTGGAAGGGGATGCAGATCTTCTCGCAGATTCCGACGAATATGTCGGCTTCGAGCTGCGCCGCACCCTGGCGCGAAAATTCCAGGCCGAATGCCACCGGCTGCGTGTAACCGGCCCACACCGAGTAACCGTCATCGACCTGGCGTGGCGCCGGCAGGCGCAGAGCCTCAAGTTCGATGCCGGTGCTGTGGTCCAGCGTGATCTGCGGCGGAACGCCGCTGCCGCCGGGATCGATCCAGTAGGTCTTCCAGCCAGGCTCGAGATCGATCTCGAGCACCCCGCGCGTGATCCCTTGCGCATTGGCGGCAGGGTCGATCACCAGGCGCATGCGACCGCCCTTGGTCGTGGCCCAATCAGTGGCGAGCGCCAGGGCTGCTTCGCTGCTCAACAGGAACAGGATCGCGGCGGCAAATGCCGGAACCGAGCCCGCCGATCGGATCGGTCGATCCATGCCCGAAAGAAACTGTCTGGTCTTCATCATTCCTGCTGCCTAGCCCGCCGCCGCATCGAAATAAAGGCCGAAACGCCGTCCCGAAATCATTTCATTGTGAAGGCAATGCAACGGCATCCCTTCTCGGGCGTTACACCTCTTAATCCTTTGCAAGCTTGGAAAGTCTGTTACGCTGTGGCGATGACGAGACCGGAACATCATCTTCAGCCGCGAGAGCGCGGCGCACTCGACGGGCATTTCCTGGTCGCCATGCCGGGCCTTGAGGATGAGCGCTTCCACCGCACCGTGATCTTCATCTGCGCCCATTCCTCCGACGGCGCCATGGGCTTTGTCGTCAACCGGATGCAAGGCATGCGTTTCCCGGATTTGATGCGCAAGCTGGAGCTCGAAAAGTCAGGCACGAAACTATCGGCGGCGCTGGCCGAAGGTGCCGGCGTGGATTTTCCGGTGCTCGCCGGGGGTCCGGTGGATACCGGTCGCGGCTTTGTCCTGCATTCTCACGACTACCACAGCCAGTCGACGATGCCGGTCAATGACGATCTCTGCCTGACAGCGACCATCGACATCCTGCAGGCGATCCATCAGGGCGTCGGGCCGGATCGTGGCATCATGCTGCTTGGCTACGCCGGGTGGGGACCCGGGCAACTGGAAGAGGAAGTGGCCGCCAACAGCTGGCTCAGCTGCCCCGCCAGCGAGGATCTGGTTCTCGACCTCGAAATCAGCGATAAATATGAGCGCGTTCTGCGCATGATGGGGGTGGCGCCCGAAATGCTGTCCAGCCAGGCGGGGCACGCCTGAACCGGCTCAGCGTGCGTCCGGAAACCGCTCCTTGAGCAGCCGCAGCGCTGCATCGGCACCGATCGGCGGCCCGTAGATGAAGCTTTGTGCATAATCACAGCCCATCTCCGCCAGCACGGCCGCGTCGCTCTCATTGGCCACGCCCTCGGCAACAATCTCCATATCCAGGTTCTTGGCCAGCGTGACGATCGAATTGAGCAAGATCGCCTGCCGCTCGTCCGGATTGCTGACCAGCGCCTTGTCGATCTTGATCGTCGTGAAGGGAAAGCGTGTCAGATAGGAGAGGGACGAGTGGCCGGTGCCGAAATCGTCGAGCGACAGCCCGATGCCGGCCTCGCGCAATTTCTGCAGCGTCACCATCGCCTGCTGCGGGTTGTGCATGACGAGGGATTCGGTGACCTCGAGCTTGAAGCGGCGGCGGTCACAGCGCGTGTCCTCGATCGTGGCGATCACGTCGGCGCACAGATCGATATTCAACAGCTGCGCCGTCGACAGATTGACCGACATGAAGATCGGCAGGTCGCCGGCGGCGCGCATCCATTCGGCAAGATCCTCGGCCGCGTGCCGCAGCGCGTACATTCCGAGTTGCAGGATAAGGTCGGAACTCTCCGCCACCGGAATGAACTCCGACGGGGACACGGTGCCGCGCTTTGCGTCTTCCCACCGCAGCAGCGCTTCGAACCCGGCAATCTCGGCATCCTTCATGCGCACGATCGGCTGGTAGACGAGTGTAAGTTCGCGCCGGTCGATCGCCTTGCGCAGATCCTGTTCGAGCCGCTGCCGGTTGCTGCCCACGGTGCGGAACGCCGGACGGAACGGTTCGATGCGGTTGCCGCCAAAGCGCTTGGCCTGCGCCATGGCGAGCTCGGCATCCTTCATCAGCTCTTCGGCCACCGCCTCGTTGCCGACCCAGGTCACCAGGCCGACCGAGGCGGTGAGGCGGATCTCCTGCTGCGCGAAATCGATCGGCGCCGAGATCACCTTGGTCACCGCTTCCGCCAGCGCCGCCACCCGGCCCGCATCCTGTTCCGACAAAAGGATCAGCCCGAACTGGTCGCCGCTGATCCGCGCCAGTGAATCCTGCGGCTTGAGCAACCGCTTCAAGCGCCGTGTCAGCGCCAGGAGAACCGTGTCCCCGACCGACATGCCATGCTTGTCATTGACCTTGCGGAACCCGTCGAGGTCGATCATGAACACCGTCGGACGCACCTCCGGATGCGCTTCCGCCGTCGCGATCGCCATTTCCAGCCGGTCGATGAAGATCTGCCGGTTGGGCAGGCCGGTCAGATTGTCATGCACCGCATCGTGCAAAAGGCGGGTCTCGGCGACCTTCTGTTCGGTGACATCGACGATCGTCCCGACACAGCGAATGACCTCGCCCGTGCTGCCCAGCACCGGGCGGATCCTCAGGGCCAGCCAGTGATAATGCCCGTCCTCGGCGCGGATGCGGAACTCGTGACACAGGCGCCCCCGCCGATGCTCGATCAGCGCGTCGAGCGTGGTACGGAAGCGGTCGCGATCATCGGGGTGAACATGCGGCAGCCAGTTGCGCACCGGCCCGCTCAGATGATGCGGTGAGTAGCCGAAGTTCGGCGAAATGTCGGGGATCGTCACCAGCTTGTTGCGCAGCACGTCCCAGTCCCAGACCGTGTCGCCCGATCCGCTCAGCGCCAGCGCCTGCCGCTCCATGTCGGAAAACAGCCCCTGATGGAAGGCTCCGCCGGCAAAGCTGTGCTGCACGACCGTGAAGCCGAGCAGAAGCACGATCAGCACCAGGGCGCCGCCAAGCGCCGGCTGCGCGATGTCGTTCGACAGCCGCCCGGAGATGGTCATCCAGGCCGCCACCACCCAGAACAGCACCAGCACCCATGTCGGCACCAGCATGATGGCCCGGTCGTAGCGATTGACGCCGAGATAGACGATCAGTCCCAGCCCTGCAGCGGCCGTCGCCCCCAGCGACAGGCGCGCGATGCCGGCGGCAACCTGCGGATCGTAGATCGCCACGGCGAAAAGACCGGCGAGGCCAAACAGCCATGCCGCCATCGCGAAGGCCAGATTGATGTGCCAGCGATTGAGGTTGAGATAGGCAAACAGGAACAGGACCAGCCCTGTGGCAAGAAACACCTCGGTGCCGGCGCGCCAGATCTGCTCGTCCCCCGGGGTGATCGAGATCAGCTTTGAGAGGAATCCGAAATCGACACTGACATAGGCCAGCACCGCCCAGGCGAGGGCGGCGGTCGCCGGCAGCATCGATGTGCCCTTCACCACGAACAGGATGGTCAGGAACACCGCAAGCAATCCGGCAATTCCGAGCACCACACCGCGATACAGCGTGAAGGCGTTCACGGTATCCTTGTAGGCGTCCGGCTCCCACAGATAGATCTGCGGCAATTCGGGCGTCGCCAGCTCGGCAACGAAGGTCACCACACTGCCGGGATTGAGGGTGATGCGGTACACATCGTCTTCGTCGCTCGGCACCTGATCGAGCGCAAATCCTTCGCTCGGCGTGATGCTGAGAATGCGCTTCGAGCCGAGATCCGGCCATGCGAGGCCCGAATTGACCAGCCGGAAATGCGGCGCCACGATCAGCCGGTCCAGCTGTTCCTCGGACACATTGGCAAGCGCGAACACCGCCCAGTCTCCGCTGTGTTCCGGCGTGCTGGACCGCACCTCGATGCGCCGCACGATTCCGTCAGCGCCCGGTGCCGTCGACACCTGGAAGGCCTCGCCGCGGCCGCGGTAGATTTCGGTGGTCGCCGTCAGGTCGAGCGCCGTCGCCTCGCGGCTGATCCGCACCGGCTCGAGCGCCTGCGCCGCCCCGGCCAGCATCAGCGAGGCGCCGATCAGTGCGATCACGGAGATCACAAGCGCCATCAGGACGCGCCATGACTGCCTCATTGCACCCGCCCCGCGGCTGATGAAGGGGGAGTGCCGCCGGGGTCCCGACAGATGCGTCCGCTCCCCTCGCGCCTGGTCGCAATCGTCACTGCAGTCCCGCCTCATTCACTCGCCTTTGCCGCCCCGCGCGCCGCCTGCCAATCCTCTGCGATCAGCGCATAGAGCAGATGGTCCCGCCAGGTACCGTTAATTCGCAGATAGCCGTGCAGGTAGCCTTCTCGGCGAAAGCCGGCTTTTTCAAGGAGTCGCGAACTGCGTCCGTTCTCCGGAATACAGGCCGCCTCGATACGGTGCAACCGCAACGCGCCAAAGATGTGGGGAACGAGCACCGCCAGTGCGTCCTGCATCAATCCCTGGCCGGCATGCGGCTCGCCCATCCAGTAGCCAAGCATGCAGCTCTCCGAGGCCCCCCGGCGGATGCTGCCCACCGTGATGCCGCCGGCCAGAGCGCCGCTGCTTTTCAGGAAGATGAAGAACGGCGCCGCCCGGCCCTCGGCCCGGTCTCGGTCATACCGCCGGATCCTGTGGCGAAATGCCGTCGCGCTCAGATCATCGGAGGGCCATTTCGGCTCCCACGGCTCGAGAAATGCGCGGCTATGGGCGCGGAGCGCCCGCCAGGCCGAAAAATCGCTTTGCTGCGGCGGGCGCAACACGACACGCGCGCCCGTCAGTTCGGGCGTGCGGCGCCGAGCAGAGCGAAGGCGGAAAGGCAGGCGGGGCAACGGAGCACGCAGGTGCTTTACTCGGCGGCTGCGCGCGCCGGGCGCACGCCCGACAGCGCCTTGTGCATGTCGTCGGCCATCAACAGCGGATCGATCGGACCGACGGCGGAGACGGTCAGCGGTGTGTCGAAGAACAGCCGTCCGGCGAGATCCGTCAGCCGCTGCGGCGTGATCGCATCCAGGCGGTCCATCAATTCGCTGTTGTCGACCGGGCGCCCGAACAGCAGCATCTGCCGCGCGATCTGGCTCGCCCGGGCCGCCGGGCTTTCCTGCGCCATCAACAGGGCGGCGCGCGTCTGTGCCCTCGAGCGGTCGATTTCGCTGACATCGATATGGTCAGCCACCCGCGCCAATTCCTCGAAGATCACGGGCAGCAACTCGCCGAGATCCTCGGCGCCGGTGGCCGCATGCACCCCGAACAGCCCGGCATCCGAAAAGCCCCAGTGAAAGGCGTAGACCGAATAGCACAGCCCGCGTTTCTCCCGCACCTCCTGAAACAGCCGCGAGGACATGCCGCCGCCGAGAATATTGGCCAGCACCTGCGAGGCGTAGAAATCACGGGCCTGGTAGGCGCGGCCTTCAAAGCCGATCATCACCTGCGCATCCATCAAATCGCGCTTCTCGCGGTATTCGCCACCGCTGTAGCGCGCCTCCGGCACGCTTGCCACAGCCGGATTGCTGGCATCGACAACGTCGCCGAAGCGTTCCTCGACGAGCCGCACGAAGGCATCATGATCGACCGCGCCGGCCGCCACCACCAGCATCCGGTCGCCGGTGTAATGCTTGTTGAGATAGGCGCGGATCTGGTCCGAGCGGAACGACTGAACGGTTTTCGCCGTGCCCAGTATCGGCCGCCCGATCGTCTGGTCGCGAAAGGCGGCCTCGGTGAAGCGGTCATAGACCACGTCATCCGGCGTATCGTTGGCAGCGCCGATTTCCTGCAGGATCACATGCTTTTCGCGTTCCAGTTCGGCCTCGTCGAACACCGAATGCGTCAGGATATCGGCAAGGATGTCGATCCCGAGCGCCACGTCGTCCTTCAGAACACGCGCATAAAAGGAGGTGGTCTCGGCCGAGGTGGCAGCGTTCAGATCGCCGCCGACATTCTCGATTTCCTCGGCAATCTGCCGCGCCGTGCGCCGCTTCGTGCCCTTGAAAGCCATGTGTTCGAGCAAATGAGCGATGCCGTGTTCGCTGGCGGTCTCGTCGCGCGATCCGGCGCGCACCCACACGCCCATGACCACGCTTTCCAGATGTGCCATCGTTTCGGTTGCAACTGTCAGGCCGTTGGCGAGCCTGGTGATACGTACTTTCATTCCTGCATTTCCGGTCACTGGGCCGCCCGCGCACGTGCCAGGATATGGGCCTCGACCCGCCCCTGATCTGCGGGCAGGACGTCGAACCGTTCCTCCCTTTGCATCAGGTCAGTGAGACATGCCGGCAGCGCCGGGTCAATAGCACAGGCAGATTTTACGGCATCCGGGAATTTGGCCGGATGCGCCGTCGAAAGAGCCACCATCGGCGCCGATTTCCTGACCGATTTTGCCGCAACGCACAGCGCCACCGCCGTATGCGGGTCGACCACATAGTCGAGATCGGCATGGACCTCGGCAATCTTCGCCTTGACCTGTTTTTCACTGGCGCGTCCGGCGGAAAATTCGCGCTTGATGCTTTTCAGCGTTGCCGGCGCCAGATCAAAACCCCCGGACTGCCGCAATTGGCCCATCGCGGCGCGCACCGCTGCCGAATCCCGATCCGAGGCCTCGAACAGCAGCCGCTCGAAATTCGACGAGATCTGGATGTCCATCGACGGCGAGGTGGTGGCGGAAACACCGCGCGTCTCATAGCGGCCGCTGCGCAATGTGCGCGCCAGAATGTCGTTCTCGTTGGTGGCGATCACCAGGCGCGACACCGGCAGGCCCATGCGCTTGGCGCCATAGCCGGCAAAAATATCGCCGAAATTGCCGGTCGGCACCGTGAAGGAGATCTTGCGGCTCGGCGCTCCCAGTGACACCGCGGCCGAAAAATAATAGACGATCTGGGCCATGATGCGCGCCCAGTTGATCGAGTTGACCCCCGACAGGCGAACCCGGTCGCGAAAGGCGCCGTGCCCGAACATCGCCTTGATCAGGTCCTGGCAGTCGTCGAAATTGCCCTTCACCGCCAGGGCGTGGACATTGGCGCTCTGCGAGGTGGTCATCTGCCGCTGCTGCACCTGCGACACCCGGCCTTCGGGAAACAGGATGAAGATATCGGCTCGCTCGCGACCGGCGAAGGCGTCGATCGCGGCACCGCCCGTATCGCCCGAGGTGGCGCCGACGATCGTCGCCCGCTCGTCACGTTCGCTCAGAACATGATCCATCAGCCGTGCCAGCAACTGCATGGCGACATCCTTGAAGGCCAGCGTCGGGCCGTGGAACAGTTCCAGCACGAAACTGTTGGCGCCGGTCTGCACCAGCGGGGCCACCGCCGGATGCCGGAAGGTGGCATAGGCCTCGTCGATCATCGCCCGCAATGCGTCAGGCGCGATCTCGTCGCCGACAAACGGCGAGATGACGCGGAAGGCGATCTCCGCGTAGCTCTCGCCGCGCATGGCGCGGATGTCGCGGCTGGAAAACTGCGGCCACTCGCGCGGCACGTACAAGCCGCCATCGCGGGCCAGCCCGGCAAGCAGTGCATCGCTGAAACCGAGAGACGGAGCTTCGCCCCGGGTCGAGATATATTCCACTGAAGGTCCTCGTGCTCAACGTCGCGCCGAACGTCCTGGCAGGTGGACGCGGCGGGTTTGAGATGACATAACGCCGGTCTTAGTTCCGCCGCGCGGGTGGTATAGACCAACCCATATTGACATGCAAAGGCCCCGTGAGCGGCGTATCGGGGTGATCTTGAGGGTGAAGTCAGTCGTGTTCAAATCCTTCTCGCGTACCGGTGCAGCCCTTGTGCTCGCCGCCTTCCTTTCCGCCTGCCAGTCGGCCGACCCGGCCAGGATTCTCTCTCCCGGCGGAGAGCAGGCGGGCATTGACCCGACCACCGCCGCACCCGTCGTTCAGGGCAAATGCCCGAAAGTCTATCTGCGCGAGGGGACCGCCTATTTCCGCACCTATACGAAAAATGGCGAGGGCGACCCGGAGCAGATCATTCACCAGGCGATGATCGCCGACACCACCCGCCAGTGCCGCCTGAGCGGCAGCGATCTGCGCATGACCGTTCAGGCCTCCGGGCGCGTCGTCGCCGGTCCCGCCGGCGGTCCGGGCACCGTGACCTTGCCGGTGCGCGTCGCCGTCGTTCAGGACGATGTCGTGCAATATTCCCAATTGCAGAAAATTGAGGTCACCCTGCCGCAGGGCGCCGCCACCACGCAGTTTCTTGTCACCGATTCAGAGGTGACACTGCCGGCCAGCGCCGCCGGCGCCTCGCGGGTCTGGATCGGTTTTGATCCGGGACCCTACGATACGCCCTGATACGCCATGATACGCCATGATACGCCCTGATCCGCCCTGATCCGCCCCGATATGCATTGCCGTGAACCGGTGCCGCATGCCGGGATCGGATAGGCGCGTTCAGATGCCGTCTGACCATTCGCAAAGGGCGGCAACCGTTGCCGGCAGGTCGGCCATCCGGCTGATCACTGTTTCCGCGCCCGCCTCGGTCAGTTGATCGGCATGCCCGGCATAGCTGTGCGACGCGCCGGTGAAACCGAGCACGCGCATCCCCGCCGCCCGGGCGCCGGTGACCCCGTGCACTGAATCCTCGATCACCAGTGTGCTTCCCGGTGCCGTCTGCATCATCTTTGCCGCATGCCGAAAAATATCCGGCGCCGGCTTCGGCGCCACGTCCTGAGTGTCCGCCGCCGAGAACACGTGCTCGCCGAACAGGGGTGCCAGGCCGGTCTTCTTCAGCATCATCTCCAGCCGCCGCGAACTGGAGTTGGAGCAGATGCAGCGCTTGCCCGGAAGCTGCGCCACGGCGCGCAACACACCGTCAATGCCGAGAAGGTCGCGCGCCAGGCGCCTGTCGGTCATCCGTTCCGATTTCTCGAGCAGCGTCGCCTGGAAGGGAATGTCCGACTCCCGTTCGATCTCGAGCAGAATGTCCTTCCACGTCAGTCCGGCAAAGCGGGCGGCAATCTCCTCGGGCGTGATCTCGTATCCGACTTCCGCCAGAAGACCGCTTCCCACCTGCGCGGAAATGATCTCGCTGTCGACCAGAACGCCGTCGCAGTCGAAGATGATGAGGTCAAAACCGGGCATGGCACTTCCTTTCAGGCAGGCGGCGGACCTAGCGCACCGACCGGGTCGACGCAACCGGTTTGCTTGCGCCTCGGGCAGCGAGAGCTGTCACGCATTGTGACATCGCATCGATCTTCGCCGCGACCATTCATCAGATGTTTACCCTGTTCGACAACCATGACGGCTGTGAGTAATGCGTTTCAGTGTGTGAGTAATCCCGAATGCCGTCTTCCGTTTCGCTTTCCGAGATCCGTCCCTTTGCCGCCAGCAAGCCGCAGGCCTGGCTCGACACCATCATCAAGGGCGATTGCGTTGCCGCACTCGAGGCCCTGCCGGCCGCTTCCGTCGATGTCATCTTTGCAGATCCGCCCTACAACCTGCAACTGGGCGGCGATCTGACCCGCCCCGATCAGTCGACGGTTGATGCGGTCAATGATCACTGGGACCAGTTTGCCAGTTTCGAGGCCTATGACGCCTTCACCCGCGCCTGGCTTCTCGCCTGTCGCCGCGTCCTCAAGCCGAACGGCACGATCTGGGTCATCGGCTCCTACCACAACATCTTTCGCGTCGGCGCCTCGTTGCAGGATCTCGGTTTCTGGCTGCTCAACGATGTGATCTGGCGCAAGACCAATCCGATGCCGAATTTTCGCGGCCGCCGCTTTCAGAACGCCCACGAGACCATGATTTGGGCCTCGCGCGATGAAAACGCCAAGGGCTACACATTCAATTACGAGGCCATGAAAGCCGCCAATGACGACGTCCAGATGCGCTCCGACTGGCTGTTTCCGATCTGCACGGGCGGCGAGCGCCTGAAGGACGAGGCCGGCCGCAAGGTGCATCCCACGCAGAAGCCCGAGGCGCTGCTTGCCCGCGTCCTGATGGCATCCTCGAAACCCGGTGATGTCATTCTCGATCCGTTTTTCGGGACCGGCACAACCGGCGCCGTCGCCCGCCGGCTCGGCCGGCATTTCGTCGGTGTCGAGCGCGAGCAGAACTATATCGACGCCGCGCGCGCCCGTATCGATGCGGTCGAACCGCTTGGCCAGGTCGAGCTGACGGTGATGACCGGCAAGCGCGCCGAGCCGCGCGTTGCCTTCAATGTGCTGCTGGAAGCCGGACTGATCCGGCCCGGACAGGTGCTGCACGATGCCAGACGCCGCTTCTCCGCCATCGTCCGCGCCGACGGCACACTGGTGTCCGACGGCAAAGCCGGCTCGATCCACAAGGTCGGGGCCCTGGTGCAGGGATTCGATGCCTGCAACGGCTGGACATTCTGGCATCATGAAACGGAAGACGGCCTCAAGCCGATTGACGATCTGCGGGCCATTATGCGGGCCGAGATGGCCGCTGCCGGATAGCATCTGCCCCGCGCCGCAAAAGATGAGGATCGGCAACACGCCGTAACAACCCATTCACCGGGCGTAAGTATCTCCAGTCACCGGTGAACGTCGAAACGCCCGGCCCTCAGGTCGGGCGTTTCTCGCATATTCCTCGGGAAATTTCTCGAACGCGCAGTCAACCCTGCAATCAGGCGGCGTCGCGCTCCGGCGTTTGCTGATGGCTGATAAGGCGCCAGCCGTCGCCATCGCGGATGTAGCCCGTGGCGCAGCGCGCGCGGTAGTCGCTGCCATCCTCGCGCGCCCCGTGAGCCCGGTAGCTCAGCAGCGCAAAATGGTCCGCTTCGATCAGCTGTTGATCGGCAAAATCGACCTCCTGCCAGCGAGGGGCGTCGCCAAGCGTTTCAAGGATCTCTTCGCCGCTCAGGATGCCTTGCTGCACCGGAATGACCATCACTGCATGTTCGGCCATGTGCTCGGCGAAGAAATCGGCATCGCGGCTCCAGAACTCCCGCTCCAGATCCCATAACTCGGCTTTTTGTGACATTCGTGTACCTCCGTCTTCTGCAAGAACGCGCGAGAAACGAATAGGTTCATGAAAAAATTGAAGAATTTTGCGTGTCCTGCGGACGCCGGAGACGGGCTCAAGCCAGGTTGCCGCGCTGCGGAGCCGGGGCGAAAGCCTGCGGCAGAGCGGCGCTGATCGCTTTTTTCATGACGCTTGGCAGCGCTTCTTCGGGCAAGTGTCGCGGCGCGCTCCACCACCCGTCCAGCGTCGCGGATGCGGCCGTTTGTGAACAGATGACGGCATGGAAGACATCGAGCCGCAATTCGAAATGCGTGAACACGTGGCCGATCGTGCCGGCCCGCTGCCATTCACCGGCCAGCGGCGCCGCCGAAATGCCGGTCTCTCCGTCCTGCCGCGCCGTCCAATGGGTGGTCGGCACGCCGGACATGCCGCCGAGCAGCCCCTTGACGGGGCGTTTGACGAGCAGCACCGCCCCGTCACCGGCGCGCTCGGCAATGAAGGCCGCGCCGCGCCGCACCGGCTTGACCTTGCGCGGCGCCTTGACCGGAAAGGCGGTCGGATTGCCGCCGCGCCGGGCCACACACCCCTCTTCGAGCGGACACAGGGCACAGGCCGGACTGCGCGGCGTGCACAGCGTTGCACCGAGATCCATCAGCGCCTGCGCGAAATCGCCGGGCCGGAGCGACGGCGTCGCGGCCAGCACATGCTCGCGAATGTCTGCCTTGGCTTGCGGCAATGGCGCCGAAATGGCGAAATAGCGGCTGAACACCCGCTCGATATTGCCATCGACCACCGCCGCCCGCTCGTTGAACGCAATCGCCGCGATCGCCGCCGCCGTATAGGGGCCGATGCCCGGCAGGTCCTGGAGCTCCAGCGATGTCTGCGGAAAGCGGCCGCCAAGATCAGTTGCGACGCGGCGGGCACAGGCGATCAGATTGCGGGCCCGTGAATAATAGCCGAGCCCGGCCCATTCGCGCAGCACCGGCTCCTCGCCGGCCGCCGCCAGAGATTCGACCGTGGGCCAGAGCGTGACGAACCGCTCGAAATACGGTTTCACGGCCTTCACGGTCGTCTGTTGCAGCATGATTTCCGACAGCCAGACCCGATAGGGGTCGGCCCTGTCACCGGCGGCGTGCGCCTCCGGAGTAAGCCGCCAGGGCAGGGCACGCTGGTGACGATCGTACCATGCAAGCAGCACGTCGGCGGGCAGGAGCTTTGCAAAATTCATCGGGGTAAGGCTGGAATCATCAACACGCGCCCCTTATAGCTGATGCGATCCGGTCTGTCCCCGCCGCTACGGCGCAGTGCGCCGCATCAAGGCCGCCGGGCAGACATCGGCAACAGGAAGGACGCCTGACCATGAAACGGTCCCGGTCCCGCAAGGTCGTCTCGCTCGCCGACGTCGCCAACCGGCTGGTCGATCCGCTGCTGTCGCGCCGTGCCGGCATCAACACCATGCTGCTCGCCTCGTGGGATGCCATTGTCGGTGAGCGGTTTGCGCAGACATCGCGTCCCGAGCGCATTCGCTGGCCCCGCCAGGCCGGCGAGCCGGAGAGCGGTGCCGGCTTCAGCCCCGGCCAGCTGGTCATCGCCTGCGAGGGTGCCAGCGCTGTCTTCCTGATGCATGAGGAGCGACAGCTGGTCTCGCGGGTCAATGCCTTTTTCGGGTTTCCCGCCGTCGATCGCATTCGCTTCGTCCAGAAGGCTGTGGCGCCGGAGCAGAAGCGCAAGCCGCTGCCGCCTCTCGATCGCCTTGAACAAAAGCGCCTCGGCGACATGCTTGCCGAGGTCGAAGATCCGGCGCTGCGTCAGGCACTGGAGAAGCTGGGTACCGGCGTATTGGGGCGCAACAAGCGCACCCCTTGATTTCACT
This sequence comes from Neohoeflea coraliihabitans, assembly GCF_019334345.1. Taxonomy (GTDB): domain Bacteria; phylum Pseudomonadota; class Alphaproteobacteria; order Rhizobiales; family Rhizobiaceae; genus Pseudohoeflea; species Pseudohoeflea coraliihabitans. Next base: position 89,901 of record NZ_JAHWQX010000002.1, on the reverse strand, counting down.
GGCGCGGGGCGGTTTTATAGCTGCGCAAGTCAGACATCCTTCTGGATGTCCTGTTGTTTCCTGGTGTTTCCGGCGCAAGCCGGTCCACGCAAGGGGGTGGGCAGATGGTGCGAACGCACAGCATGGTCTGGCGCAACGGTCGGCAGCAAGCCGGCTGCGGGGTGGCCGCGTGAGCCTTCTCGATCCGATTTTCTCGCGAGCGATCCGCGCCGGACGCCTGACAATCACCAAATATGACGGCAGCATCGCCAATTTCGGCGGCCAGGAACCGGGTCCGGAAGTCGCGATCCGCTTTACCGAACCGGGTGTCGAGCGGCACATTCTGCTCAACCCCGAACTGGGCGGTCCCGAAGCCTACATGGATGGCGGGATCACCATCGAGCAGGGCAGCCTGCACGACCTCATCCGCATCTTCGCGCTCAACCGCGCCCATCTCAACCGCACGCCGACGCAGCGCTTCTGGCAGGAAGTGGCGCGCCGCCTGCGCTTCATACAGCAATACAATCCGATCGGCCGCGCCAAGCGCAATGTCAGCCACCATTACGATATTGGCGAGGACATCTACCGGCTCTTCCTCGACCGCGACATGCAATATTCCTGCGCCTATTTTCCCACCGGTGAGGAAAGTCTCGAGGACGCCCAGACGCTGAAGAAGCGCCACATTGCCGCCAAGCTGCAGATCAGGGACGGGCAGCGCATCCTGGATATCGGCTGCGGATGGGGCGGCATGGGCCTGTATCTCGCTCATCTTGCCGACGTCGAGGTCGTGGGCGTCACCCTGTCGGAAAACCAGCTCAAGGTGGCTCGCCGCCGCGCCGAAATTCTTGGCGTTTCCGACCGCGTTCACTTTGAGCTGCGCGACTACCGAGAGGTGAACGAGGACTTTGACCGCATCGTTTCCGTCGGCATGCTCGAACATGTCGGCGCCGGATATCTGCAGGAGTATTTCACGACGGTGCAGCAACGTCTGAAGGTCAATGGCGTGGCGCTCATCCATGCCATCTCGTCAATGGCGCCGCCGGGCGGCTCGACCCCCTTCCTGCACAAATACATCTTCCCCGGCGGCTACACGCCCGCTCTGTCGGAAACCATGACCGCGGTGGAAGACTCGCGGCTCTGGCTGCTGGATTGCGAAATCCTGCGTGTCCATTACGGCTACACGCTGGCCGAATGGAGCCGCCGCTTTGCTGCCAGCCGCGACACGGCCCGGCAGATCATGGGCGAGCGGTTCTGCCGCATGTGGGAATTCTACCTGTCGATGTGCGAGGTCTCGTTCATGGACCTCTCATCGAATGTGTTTCAATTGCAGCTCGGCCGCCAGCGTGACGCGGTGCCCATCACCCGCGATTACCTGCATGCCGAGGAAAGCCGGCTGGCCGGTCTGGAGCCGCAATTTCTCGATCGAGTCGTCGATTCCGCCCATATGGCGCTCGGCAATTAGGGTCCGGACCCTAAACGCCTCACGGTTGTTTGAGCGGCCCCGCTTTCGTTTGGCCACAATTGCCCCTATAGGACAAGGTCTCACTTCCGCCCGTTTTCGCGGGCTCGATCGGGCCCTTGTTGCCCGCCCCTGTAGTGCCCGCCCAAGAGGCCAGAAAAGGATAATCCATGGCATATCTGACGACCAGACTGATCGCCGCGATCGCCGCTTCCCTCTTTGCGCTGACCGTCGCTTCGGGCGCGCAGGACAGCAGCTCCGACACTTCCGCCAAGATGAGCACGCCGGCGGTCGAAGCGCCCACGCCAGCCGGCGATGTCGACATGGACAAGGTGCTCGCGGCCGGCCCGCTCGAGGAAAAGGCGCTTGGCGATGCGGATGCCCCGGTGACCGTCGTCGAATACATGTCGATGACCTGTCCCCATTGCCAGGCCTTCCACGTCAACACCTTCGACGCCTTGAAGGAGAAATACATCGACACCGGCAAGGTGCGCTTCATTTTGCGCGAATTCCCGCTCGATCCCCGCGCCGCAGCCGCCATCATGCTGGCCCGCTGCGCGCCCAATGACCAGTTTTTTCCGATGGTCGATGTCCTGTTCAACCAGCAGACGAAATGGGCGACCGCCCAGGATGCGCGCACCGCATTGCTCGAAATCTCGCGTCTGGCCGGTTTTACACAGGACAGCTTCGAGGCGTGCTTGACGAACCAGCAACTTCTCGATGATGTGAATACCGTGAGAAACGTGGCTGCCAACGAATACGGGGTGGACTCGACGCCGACTTTCCTCATCAACGGCAAGCGGTATCCCGGGGATCTGTCGATTGAACAAATGTCAGCGATCATCGATCCGCTGCTCTGATCGAGCGTTCGGCCAAGGTGCGCGGGCCCTCCGGCCCGCCGCCCTTGTTCGTTTTGACGCCCTTGCTCGTTTCGCCGTCCTTGTCGAGGGGCGGGCAGGGGGGCGGCGATCATGAAGTTCAATCGCCTCCGCCTTCTCGGGTTCAAATCCTTCGTCGAACCGACTGAATTCGTCATCGAGCGCGGCCTGACCGGCATCGTCGGTCCCAATGGCTGTGGCAAATCCAACCTCGTTGAAGCGATGCGTTGGGTGATGGGCGAGAATTCCTACAAGAACATGCGCGCCTCCGGCATGGATGACGTGATTTTTTCCGGCTCGGGCAACCGTCCGGCGCGCAACACCGCCGAGGTCGGTCTTTATCTCGACAATTCCGATCGCACCGCACCCGCCGCCTTCAACGATTCCGACGAGATCCAGGTCACCCGCCGCATCGAGCGCGAAGCCGGTTCGGTCTATCGCATCAACGGCAAGGAAGCGCGGGCCAAGGATGTGCAACTGCTCTTTGCCGACGCCTCGACCGGCGCCCGCTCGCCCTCGATGGTCGGCCAGGGCCGCATCGGCGAACTGATCCAGGCCAAGCCGCAGGCGCGCCGTCAGTTGCTAGAGGAAGCCGCCGGTATTTCCGGCCTGCATTCGCGCCGCCATGAGGCGGAACTGCGGCTTCGCGCTGCCGAAACCAATCTCGAACGACTTGATGATGTCACCTCCGAACTGGAAAGCCAGATCGACAGCCTGAAGCGCCAGGCGCGTCAGGCCGGCCGCTTCCGTGCACTTTCCGCTGAAATTCGCCAGTCCGAGGCGACGCTCTTGCATCTGCGCTGGCAGGCCGCGAAAACGCAGGAAGGCGAGGCGGAATCGACCCTGGCGCAGGCCACCAGCATTGTCGCGGAAAAGGCGCAGGATCAGATGCAGGCCGCCAAGGCGCAGGCTATCGCCGCTCACCGCCTGCCGGAACTGCGCGACAGCGAGGCCTCTGCCGCCGCCGCCCTGCAGCGCTTGCAGATCGCCCGCACCCAGTTGGAAGAGGAAGCCGGGCGCATGGCGCGCCGCCGCGAGGAGCTTGAGCAGCGCCGCGCCCAGCTTGACGCCGACATGGCGCGAGAAAAACAGTTGATGGCGGACAATGCCGGCATTCTCGAGCGGCTGAGCGCCGAGGAGGCCGGGTTGCGGGAGGCCCTTTCTGCCGCTGGCGGTGTTGCCGCCGAGCGCAAGGCGGCATTCGAGGCTGCTGCCGCGCAACTGGCCGCCAGCGAAGCGGACCTTGCCGCCCGCACCGCGACCCGCGCCGATGCGGCGGCGGAACGCACTCAGCTGGAAAAGACCATTGCCGACATCGGAGAGCGGCAGAAGCGGCTGAACGCCCAGGCCGAGCGCTATGACGCAGAACTCGCCGAGCTGAGCGCACGCATCGAAAGCTTGCCGGACCCGGCTGAAAAGCGGCGCGCGCTGCAGCGCGCCGAGGCCCATCTGGCCGACGCCGAACAGGATCTGGCACGGCGGGAGGCGGCTCTCGAGGCGGCGCGCCAGGCGGAAGACGCCGCCCGCCCGCCGGTCGCCGAGGCCAGGGCCAGGCTGAACGCCGCGGAGACCGAGGCGCGCACCATCGAACGCATGCTCAACACCGGAGCGAGTTCGGACCTGTTTCCGCCGGTGCTTGAAAAAATCAGCGTCGACCGCGGCTTTGAAACGGCGCTCGGTGCCGCGCTCGGCGATGATCTCGACCTGCCGCTCGATGCCTCCGCCCCGGCGCACTGGACTTTGCTGGCGCGTGCCGGCGACCCTGATCTGCCTGCAGAGGCTTTGCCGCTTGCCGGGCATGTGCAGGCGCCGCCCGAACTTGGCCGCCGCTTGGCCCAGATCGGCATTGTCGCCGACCTGGCTGCGGCGCGCCGCCTGCAACCGGACCTGCGGCCGGGGCAACGGCTTGTCACGCGCGATGGCGCCGTCGTGCGCTGGGATGGCTTTGTTGCCACGCCCGAGGCGCCGACCGCCGCCGCCATGCGCCTTGAGCAGAAGAACCGGCTGAGCGAACTCGATGCCGAGATCGCCACGGCAGGAAAGGCCGTCGAAGAGGTCGAAACCGCGCTCGCTTCGGCATCGGCAAACCTTGCCGAGCGGCGTCTCGAGCACCAGCAGGGGCGCGAGGCGATCCGCCTTGCGACCGCTGAGATCGGCACGGCGCGCGAGGCGCTGGCCGCCGCGGAAAAGGCTGCCGGCGAACTGTCTGGCCGCCGGGACGTGCTCGCCCAGACGCGCGCGCAACTGAGCGAACAGGCTGCCGAGGCGCGCGAGGCGCTGGCCGCCGCTAAGCAGCAATTATCACTGGTGCCCGATCTTTCCCGATTGCAAGGCGCCCTTGATGACAGCCGGGCGCTGGTCGCCGACCATCGCGCCAGCCTGGCTGAAACCCGTGCCGCGCATGAGGGGCTGGAGCGGGAGAATGCCGCCCGGCATCAGCGCCTCGAAGCCATCGCAGAAGAGCGCAACTCGTGGATCGAACGGGCGCGCGGCGCCGAAGAACAGCTTGCAACCCTCGCCAGCCGCGCCGAGGCGGCGCGTGCCGAATTCGAGGCGATGGCGGAAAGTCCTGGCGAGATCGATCTGCGCCGCCGGCAATTGCTGCAGGAGCTCGACAAGGCCGATACGCTGCGCAAACAGGCCGCCGACCGTCTTGCCGAGGCGGAAACCACCTCCCGCGCCGCCGACAAGTCCGCGACGGAAGCGATCGCCGCCCTGTCGCAGTCCCGCGAGGCGCGTGGCCGGGCCGAAGAGCGTCTGCTGGCCGCCCGCGAGCGGCGTGAGGACACCGAGGCGCGCATCCGCGAGGCGCTGGATTGCGCCCCGCATCACGCCATCCGCCATACCGGGCTGAAGAGTGACGATGATTTGCCCGAGCCCGCCGCGCTCGAGCGCACGCTCGATCGCCTTAAAGTCGACCGCGAACGGCTCGGTGCCGTCAATCTGCGCGCCGAGGAAGAACAGGCGGAACTGTCCGGGCGGCTGGAGACGATCATCACCGAGCGGGAGGATGTGGTCGAGGCCATCCGCAAGCTGCGCGGCGGGATCCAGAGCCTCAATCGGGAGGGGCGCGAACGGCTGCTCGCCGCATTTGATATCGTCAACGATCAGTTCCAGCGCCTCTTTACCCATCTTTTCGGCGGTGGCACCGCGGAACTGCAGCTGATCGAGAGTGATGACCCGCTGGAGGCGGGTCTTGAGATCCTGGCTCGCCCGCCCGGCAAGAAGCCGCAGACCATGACCCTCTTGTCGGGCGGCGAGCAGGCGCTCACGGCCATGGCGCTGATCTTTGCGGTCTTTCTCACCAACCCGGCGCCGATCTGTGTTCTCGATGAGGTTGATGCGCCGCTCGACGACCACAATGTCGAACGCTTCTGCAACCTGATGGATGAAATGGCGCGCGCCACCGAGACGCGCTTCGTCATCATCACCCACAACCCGATCACCATGGCGCGCATGAATCGGCTGTTCGGTGTGACCATGGCCGAGCAGGGCATCAGCCAACTGGTCTCCGTCGACCTGCAAAAGGCCGAGCAGCTGCGCGAAGCGAGCTGAAACACTTCATTATTACAAAAGCTTGATCTTCAATTGCAAGCCAAGACAGACGTGGCGCGTCACCTGCCCGTTAAAATTGAATAAAATATTAATCTGCTTTTAACAGATTAAGCCCCCTAGATTCTGGCCCTGTGAAAATTTGCATGGTGCATGAATAGAATTGATAACTTTCACTCCCGAAAATCTTGCTTGAGAGGGCGCAGTAGAGGGAGTGATCGTGGTGATGAAAACAGTCAGATTATTGCGCCGAGAAGAAAATGGAGCCGCAGCCGTTGAATTTGCGATTGTAGCTCCGATCTTTATTCTGATCTTGCTGACAATAGCCGGCTACGGCATTTATCTCGCCGCGGCCCATTCGGTGCAATAACTGGCGGCCGATGCATCACGCGCCGCTGTGGCCGGTTTGAATACCACCGAGCGACAGACGCTGGCGACCGATTTCATCGAGACATCGACGATCAACAACAGTTTTATCGATCCGGAGCGGCTGCAGGTCACCGTGACGGCTGATCCCGACAACGCCAACCAGTTTACCGTGCATCTGTCCTATGATTCCTCGCAGTTGCCGATCTGGTCGCTTTATTCCTTCGCTCTGCCCGACCCGACGATCTCGCGCTTCTCGACCATTCGGATCGGTGGTGTGTGATGACCAGCAAACAGATCCGCAAGCGCTTTCTTCGCGATGACGCCGGCAATATCGCCATCTCCTCGGCCGTATCTTTGGTGTTCGTCATCGGGGCCATGGCGCTCGGTGTCGATTACGGCGCCATCACGCTGCAAAACCGTGAGTTGCAGGCCATGGTCGACACCGCCGCCATCCAGTCCGCCGGCCAGATCGACGACGCCGTTGCCGCGCTGCAGCACTATCAGCAGCTGAACGGCACGAATTACGCAATCGCCACCTCCGACGGCTACGTCATGCCCGATGGCGCCCCGATCGCGCCGGCCGATGCGGCCGAGATCGGGACGATCCTGACCATCGAGGAGGGCCGCTATCGCGCCGACGAGCGTCTCGCCATCGGCGATCGCTTCACGCCCGACAGCGACACGCCCGACGCGGTACGCATCACCGCCCGGCAGGACGCCGACCTTTATTTCGGCCGTATGTTCATGCAGCCCTTCGCCTTCGAGGTGAGCGGCACGGCGGCGGCAAGCAAGGAGGCGTCCTACTGGATCGGCTCCCGGCTGGCCTCGTTGAATGGCGGTGTGCTGAACGCGGTTCTAAGCGGTCTGCTCGGCACCGAGGTCTCGCTCAGCCTCGCCGATTACGAAGCCTTGATCGACACCGATATCGATCTTCTTTCCTTCTCCCGGCTCATGGCTAGCGATATCGGCCTGACGGCGGCCACATTCGATGATCTCCTCGCCAGCGACGTCACGCTGCCACAGCTGCTTTCGGCCATGCGGCAGACGCGCGGCGTTCCCATCCGCACCGCCAATGCCCTGTATGTCCTCGAAACGGCGCTCGGCGATCTCGACACCGAGATCTGCCTCGGCGACCTGCTCAATCTGGAAGCGATTGGATCGCAGGATATCGATACCGAACAGTCGCTGGCAATCTACGCCGACGCCATGCGGCTGATCTCTGCTGCGGCCGCCCTGTCAGGCGGGGCGCGGCAGGTCGAACTGACCCTGCCGACAACCTTGCCGGGCCTTGCCGAAGTCGATGTCAGCCTGGCGATCGGCGAGCCGGCCAACAATTCCCCCGTCGTCGCTGCCGGCAGCGCGCCGGTGCGCACATCGCAACTTCGCCTGCTCATCGAGGCCCGGACCAGCGGTGTCTTGTCGGTGCTCGGCACCTCCTTGCATGTGCCGATCTATGTCGAGGCGGCCCAGGCGAAAGCGCAATTGGCGGCGATCCGCTGCGCCGGTGTCGGCGACAATGCGCATGTCGATCTCTCCGTCACCCCGGGCCTGGCCGAGATTGCGATTGGTAGCATCGACAGGTCGAAACTCGATGATTTCACCGCCCCCTTGGTGGTCTCCAAAGCCGAGATCGTCACGACCCCGGTAGCCCGCATCAACGCCATTGCCGATGTAGAAATCGCCAACACGCACAGTACAAAGGTCAGTTTCAGCCCGGCCGATATTCGCGACCGGCGCATCAAGACAGTGTCAACCAGTACGATTGCCTCGTCCCTGACAGGCAGTCTTCTCTCCAGTCTCGACCTCGAAGCCGATGTGCTCGGCATTTCCGTCATGACCCCGCAAGCGCTTCTGGCCCTGGTTGGCGGCAAGCTCGACAGCGCCGCGGCCCCTCTTGATGTTGTGCTTTACAACACGCTTTTGACCCTCGGGGTGCGCGTCGGCGCCGCCGATGTCAGCGTTACCGGCGTTCACTGCGGTGCCCCCACACTTGTACAGTGACGCCGACCGGGCAGGCCGCGTTCCATGTCCCCCCTGGAGCGCGGCCGCCTGACCGGTCCGGTACCGGCCCCGAAGACGATTTCGCCGGTATAGCCACGCCTTGCACGCCGTTCCGGGCTTGACCTTTCGCGCCAGCCTCTCATAACCCTTGCCGATGCGACAGGGTGTCGGCGCTGCTGGCGATCGGGCGGAAGGAATGAGCATGACAAAACGGGTGTATCTGTTCGGTGACGGCAAGGCCGAAGGTTCGGCGCGCGACCGCAACCTGCTCGGCGGCAAGGGCGCCAATCTCGCCGAAATGTGCAATCTCGGCCTGCCGGTGCCGCCCGGTCTGACGATCACCACCGACACCTGCAACGCATACTACGAGGCCGGCCGGCAGTTCCCCGAGGGTCTTCGCGACGAGGTTTCGGCCGCGCTTTCAAAGGTGGGGGAGATGGCCGGGCGGCAGTTCGGCGATGCCGAGCATCCGTTGCTTCTCTCGGTGCGCTCCGGCGCCCGCGCCTCCATGCCCGGCATGATGGACACCGTGCTCAATCTCGGGCTCAACGACGAGACGGTGCGCGCCATGGCGCGTGAGAGCGGGGATGAGGGCTTCGCCTATGACAGCTACCGCCGCTTCATCCAGATGTACGCCAACGTCGTCATGGGCGCTGATCACGAGGCGTTCGAGGAAATTCTCGAGGACGAGAAAGCCCGCCTCGGGCATGAACTCGATACCGATGTTTCGGCCGAGGAGTGGCAGACCATCATTGCCCGCTACAAACAGATGATCGAGGAAGAACTGGGAACGCCGTTCCCGCAGGATCCGCATGAACAGCTTTGGGGCGCCATCGGCGCCGTCTTCTCGAGCTGGATGAATGCGCGCGCCATCACCTACCGCCAGCTGCATGACGTGCCGGCCTCCTGGGGCACCGCCGTCAATGTGCAGGCCATGGTGTTCGGCAATTTCGGCAACACCTCGGCCACCGGTGTCGCCTTTACGCGCAACCCGTCGACCGGCGAGAACCGCCTGTATGGCGAATTCCTGATCAATGCCCAGGGCGAGGATGTCGTCGCCGGCATCAGGACGCCGCAGTCGCTGACCGAGGCCGGCCGTATCGAGTCCGGCTCGGACAAGCCGTCCCTGGAAAAATCGATGCCCGAGGCCTTCGCCGAATTCGTCGAGATCACCAAGCGGCTCGAGAACCATTATCGCGACATGCAGGATCTCGAATTCACCATCGAGCGCGGCAAACTGTGGATGCTGCAGACGCGCAATGGCAAGCGCACCGCCCGCGCCGCACTCAAGATCGCCGTCGAGATGGCCGATGCCGGACTGATCAGCCCGCAGGAAGCAGTGGGCCGCATCGAGCCCGGCTCCCTCGACCAGCTTCTGCACCCGACCATCGATCCGAAGGCCGAGCGGAATATCATCGGCTCCGGCCTGCCGGCCTCGCCGGGCGCGGCTACCGGCGAGATCGTCTTCACCTCCGAAGATGCGGTCGAAGCCAGCCGCACCGGCCGCAAGGTCATTCTCGTGCGGGTCGAGACCAGCCCCGAGGACATCCACGGCATGCATGCCGCCGAGGGCATTCTGACGATCCGTGGCGGCATGACCAGCCATGCGGCGGTTGTCGCCCGCGGCATGGGCACGCCTTGCGTGTCCGGTGCCGGCGGCCTGCGCATCGACAGCCGGCGAAAGCGTCTCCTGACCCTGGCCGGCGAATTGGGAGAGGGCGACACCATCACGCTGGATGGGTCATCCGGCCAGGTGCTGAAGGGATCCGTTGCCATGCTGCAGCCCGAATTGTCGGGCGATTTCGGCCGCATCATGGAATGGGCCGATGCGGCCCGCCAGATGAAGGTGCGCACCAACGCCGAGACGCCGGCGGACGCCCGCGCCGCCCGTTCCTTCGGCGCTGAAGGCATCGGCCTGTGCCGCACCGAGCACATGTTTTTCGAGGAGGACCGGATCATCTCGATGCGCGAGATGATTCTCGCCGACAACGAGGATGGCCGCCGCGCCGCCCTCGCCAAATTGCTGCCGATGCAGCGCTCCGATTTTACCGAACTGTTCGAGATCATGAACGGGCTGCCGGTGACCATCCGTCTGCTCGACCCGCCGCTGCACGAGTTTCTGCCGAAATCGCCCGAGGAAATCGCCGAAGTCGCCGGTCTGCTCGGCGTGGATCCGGACCTGCTGGCCTCGCGCGTCGAGGAACTGCACGAATTCAACCCGATGCTTGGTCATCGCGGTTGCCGCCTCGCCATCTCCTATCCGGAAATCGCCGAGATGCAGACCCGCGCCATCTTCGAGGCGGCTGTCGAAGCCGCCAAGAGCACCGGCGCGCCGGTCGAACCGGAGATCATGGTGCCGCTGGTCAGCCTGCGCGAGGAACTGGATTACGTCAAGGCGCGCATCGACGCGGTGGCCCGACAGGTGATCGAGGAATCCGGCCAGTCGATCACCTATCTTGTCGGCACGATGATCGAATTGCCGCGCGCCGCGATCCGTGCCGCGCGCATCGCCGAGGCTGCCGAATTCTTCTCCTTCGGCACCAACGACCTGACCCAGACCACATTCGGTATCTCCCGCGACGATGCCGCCTCGTTCCTGCAGACCTACCGGCAGAAGGGCATCATCGATCACGACCCGTTTGTCTCGATCGATGTCGAGGGCGTCGGCGAACTGGTGCGCATGGCCACTGAGAAGGGACGTCAGACCCGGCCCGACATCAAGCTCGGCATTTGCGGCGAGCATGGCGGCGATCCCGCCTCGATCCGGTTTTGCCAGCAGGTCGGCCTCGACTATGTCTCCTGCTCGCCCTTCCGCGTGCCGATTGCCCGGCTGGCGGCCGCCCAGGCCGCGATCTCCGCGACGGAGAGTTGACGGGCGGGTGGCGCCGGCGCAGCCTGGCCCCTGGAATATCCGGGGCGCCCGGCGCGGCAGCGAATATTCCCGCGACAAAGGGTACAAGTTCCGGAACAAGCCAGCGCTGGCCGCATTGTGTCGGTAACCGCAAAGGGGACGGTGTTCCCCGAGGAAACCTCCGTCATGAAGCTTTTTACCTGTACCCACTGCCAGCAGGTGGTGTTCTTTGAGAATGTGACCTGCGAGCGCTGCGGCGCCGCAACCGGCTATGAGCCGGGCTCCAACACCATGATCGCCCTTGAACGGGCCGGCGACGTCTGGAAACCGGCCGGCAGCCATGGCCCTCATGCCGGCGGCCCGGACTGCCGCTATTGCGACAACTACCGCTTTGGCGTCTGCAACTGGCTGGTGCGCGCCGACAATCCCGAAACCTATTGTCTCGCCTGCCGCCACAACGAGACGGTTCCCGATCCCGACCAGGGCGACAATCTCGCCCACTGGCAGGCGATGGAAATCGCCAAGCGCCGGCTGTTTTACACGCTGCTGCAGCTGCAATTGCCGCTCACCGACCGGCGCCAGGATCCAAACGAAGGTCTTGGCTTCGATTTTCTCGCCGAGGGTGCCAGTTCCAGCAAGAAGGTGATGACCGGCCACGACGAAGGGCTGATCACCATCGCCCTGGCCGAGGCCGATGAGGCCGAGCGGGTCCGGCGCCGTCAGGCGCTCGGCGAACCTTACCGCACACTGCTGGGGCATTTTCGGCACGAGGTCGGGCACTGGTATTGGGACCGCCTCGTCCGCGACAGTTCCGGCAATGCGCTCGCCGCCTGCCGCGCCCTGTTCGGCGATGACACCGAAGACTACGCGGCGGCGCTGAAGCGACATTACGAGAACGGCCCGCGGCCCGACTGGCAGCAGGAATTCGTCTCGTCCTATGCCGGCGCCCATGCCTGGGAGGATTTTGCCGAGACATGGGCGCACTATCTGCACATCATCGACAGTCTCGATACCGGGCGCGCCTGGGGCGTGCGCACCGCACCCGGTGTCGCACCGGACGGCCTGCTGGCCACCGACATCGGTTTCGACGCCTATGGACACGACACGACGGTAACCCAGATCGCCGATGCCTGGCTGGCGCTGTCGGCGGCCCTCAACTCCTTCAACCGCAGCATGGGCCACGGTGATCTCTATCCATTCGTCCTGTCCCCGAAGGTGATCGAGAAACTTGGCTTCATTCATGATCTGGTGCGCGGACGGTTTGGCGGTGCCCGCTTCGGCTGAGCTTCTCGCCGGCGGCGAGCATGAAAACCCTCAAGCCGGCGGTCCAGCGAGCAATTTATTCTCTCGAGCGCCGGAATTACCGCATGGACCGCCCACGTAAGCGGCATTCATCCCGTGTATTTTCATGGTTTGTTACTCGGAGATTGAACCATGGATCTCGTGCCCCTGTTTGACACCGTCGGTGAAGCGGGCGCCGCTCTCGTCGGCGGCGCTGTGCTTGGCCTGCTTTTCGGATTTTTCGCGCAGCGTTCGGCGTTCTGCACGCGATCGGCGGTGCTTGACCTGACGCGCCGCCGCGATCTCAAGGCGCTTGCCACCTGGCTTGCCGGTTTCGCCATTGCCATATTCGGCGTTCAGCTGCTGATCTGGAGTGGCCATGTGGAAGTGCGGGAAACGCGTTTCTTCTCGACGGCACAAAGCCTTTCGGGCGCCCTGATCGGCGGCTTGGTGTTCGGGATCGGCATGGTTCTGACCCGTGGCTGCGTCTCGCGCCTGATGGTGCTGGGCGCCTCCGGCAACCTGCGTGCCATCACCTCGATCCTCATTGTCGCTCTTGTGGGCTACGCCACCTATACCGGCATCCTCGTTCCCCTGCGCGATCTTACCGGCGGGCTGCTGAGCACCCAGGCCGTTGGCGGCAACGATATTCTCGCCCAATTCGGCATCCGCCAGATCTCCGGTGTCATCCTTGGTGCGGCGCTTCTCCTCGGCTCGCTGTTCGTCGCCTGGAAAAGCCGCCTGCCGCTCTGGCGCTATGGCGCTGGCGCCCTCGTTGGCGCCACCATTGTCGGCGGGTGGTACTTCACCTACCAGCTGTCGATCCAGGCCTTTGAACCGGTGCAGGCCGAGAGCCTGTCCTTCATCCGTCCGCTCGCGACCACCATTCAATATGCGCTCGGCAGCGTATCTGCCGCCGGGTTCGATCAGGGCATCCTGCTGGGCATTTTCGCCGGCGCCTTTCTCGCCGCGCTGCTGTTTCGCGATCTGCGCCTGGCCAAGTTCGGTGAAACTGGCACCCCCTCGGTCTTTCGCTATGTCGGCGGCGCCGCGCTGATGGGATTTGGCGGCATTCTCGCGGTGGGCTGCACCATCGGCGCTGGCTTTACCGGCGGTTCGGTGCTCGCCTTGTCCTCGCTGCTCGGACTGGCTTCAATGGTCGCCGGCGCGGCGGTCACGGATCTGTTCATCGACCGCCGCTCGGAACGCCAGGGCCGCGCGCCCGATGTCATCGGCAAGCCCTCAGGCGCACTGACCCCTGCCGAATAGCACGCCCTGAAGTCAGGCCTCGATATCCACGCCGTCTGGGGTGGCATCGATCCGGAGCCGGTTCTGCGTTGCCAGGTCCGACCATCGATCCGCATCGCGAAACACCAGCACGGGGCAGGGCAGGGCGTACAGGCGCTGCGCCACCATGGCGCCGATGGCGATGATGGCATCGCGTTGCAGCAGACAAAACGCCGCCGGCGCCGTTCTCAGGCGGATCGCCTCGGCCAGCACCGACGCGCCCGATGATGAGCCGCGTGCATGCGCCATGAACAGGATATGCCCGGTCAGGCTGATCGTGTGCGCCGGGTGAAAGCGGTCGATGACGCGGCCGTCCGAACTGTCAAAACCACCCCAGAAGCTCAGGGGCTCGATCTGCATCGGCTTACCGCAGCACTGGCCGGGCACCAGCACGTCGACGCCGGTCGTGCGCACATCGCTCGGAGTCATCTGCGCACCACGCGGCCGGCTTTCGCCGATGCGACGCAGTCCGCCAGCGTCCCGAACGCCACATCGACACCGAGATTGCCGGGGGCGTAATAGGCCCATTTGCCCGAATTGGTCATGATCGCCCCGTCAAGTTCCTCGATGATCGTGGTCACATAGGTGCAGGTGTCGACGACGAGCGCGACACCGGCATCTGACAGCCGCTTGTCCCAGCCGCGCTGCGTCAGCTCGGTCAGGATGTCGCGTCCCGTGTTGATGTAGACCGGAACTGCGAAGCTGCCCTCGCACAGCTGCAGCAGGCGCTCGAATTCCTGCAGCGAGAAATGCGGCGTGCCGAGCGCCACGGCGCTCAGCCGCGCCCCGTCGCTCACCGTTGCCAGCGATGCCACGATCTGACCCAGCATCTCGCGGTCGAGCCGCGCAATCACCGACACCTCGGCGCCACCCGTCGCAGCCGCAAGCGTTTCCGCTTCCGGGGTCAGACCGACCGCGTGGAACATGGCGACCGCGCCCGAGGAGGCCGCCGCCGCGCCCAGCGCTTTCAGATCGTCCTCGCTGGTGACCTGCGGCAGGCCCTCGATCGCGCAGATCTCGGCGCCGCATTCGCGCCCGATGAACAGCCCGGCAGCGACCGCGATCAAACCGGCCTCCTCGACATCTGCGCCGCTGACGCCCTCGAGCACCAGCCGCGTCCGCGCCAGTCGGTTCTCAGCAACGTGCAGGTCAAAATGCGGAACACGCCCGCACAGAGCCCCGGCAAGGTCGATGAAATCCCCGTAGCGGGCGGTGCGCGCGCCGATCACCGAGTTGACGAAGACAATGGCGTTCGATTCCGCATAGGCCAGCTGCTCGCCGTAACGCGGGCGCATCAGCGTCTGGTAGGGCGCACAGGTGAAGTTCGGCGCGCAGCCCAGTTCGACATGTGCCTGCATCAGTCGTTTGCCGGCTGTGCCCAGCGCCGGGTCGCCGCGAAACAAGTCGGGGTGGATCAGATCGACCGAGCCGACATTCAGGCTGGTGGGCACGCACACCCGTCCGCCAAGCGCCACATAGCGCTCGACGAAGTCGAGGCTGGCCTGACCGTGATACAGGCAGCCGTCAATATGCGCGCGGTCACAGCGTAAAAGCCGGTCGGCGCCAACTGCCTGCGCAAAGCCGAGCATCAGTTCCAGCGCATCGGCCGCCGCCGCGCCCCGGCCGCCGGCCAGCATGTCCTGCTCTTCCGGGCTCAATCGGAGCATATGCGTGACCGTTGCTTCGCCATCCCGGCAACAGGACAAGTCCCCGCCCGCAAGTCAAGCTGCAAGTCAACTCGCAAGTCGGCCGGCTTCAAGCTGTGGATTGGCAAGTCTCAAGCGGAGCCGTGCCCGTTGCACCGGGCGCGCTGAAATGCCCGGCTCCTTGCGGGTCTGCCGGCGCTGCGATATGCCAGCCGGGCAGTTCTTTCCTCTGGCGGCGCATTCATGCCTTATCATCCCGTCCGTCCCGTCTCTAAAACCGCCTCCTGGTCCCGGCGGTTCGGCATCTTTGCCTTCACTCTGGCGATCACCGCCTTCCTGTTCCATCGCGCTGAAATCCTCACCGAAGCCAACGCCATCGCTGTCATCCTGCTGGCGGCGGTGCTCTCCCTCATTGCCGTCATCTGGTCGATGATCGGTTTCGGGATGTTGTGGCTGAACGGCGCCAAGGGCGGCAAGGCGGCCTTTCTCGGGCTCCTGCTCGCCGCCTTGGTGCTCGCCCCGGTGGGCTACGCCGCCAGTCGCCTGGTTCTCCTGCCCCCGATCCGCGATGTGACGACCGATCTCGCAGCGCCGCCGGCATGGCTGGTCGAGCCGCTGGCTGACCGCTCCTGGTTGCCATCGCCGGTCCTTCATCCGACCGAACAACGCGCCTTGCAAACCCAGTTCTACGGCCGGTTGTCGGGCCGCCGCTATGATGGGGCCATCGACCGTGTTCTCGAGGCGGTGACGGCCATGGCCGAGGATCGGCAATGGCAGCTTATCGAGACGTCCGGCGCGAAATTTCTCGCACCCGGCCAGGAGCCGCCGCCTGAAGATGCCAGCGCAATTTCCGCCGACGAGGGGCCGGCAGATGAAGGGCTCTCACCTGATGCCGCACCCGAACCGGAGGAAGCGCGGGGAGGCGAGGCACTTTCCCCGCTTGCGCCGGGAGCTGCCGGCGCCGCAGGTCCGGGACCACTGACAGATCCGGTGCTTGAAGACGGCGTGCCACGCATTTCCCAGCCGGTTGTGCGCCTGCAATTTGTCTGGCGCTCACCGCTTCTGGGGGTCACGCATGACATCCTGATACGCCTCGAAGAAGAGGCCGAGACGACCTTTGTCGACATGCGCGCCGCCACCCGCATCGGGCGTCATGATCTCGGTCTCAACGCACGACTTATTCAGGATTTTCTCGGACAGCTCGATGTGGCGCTGCTCGGCATCGCCGGCAGCCGCTGAGCGCAAGGCCGGGCTGATCAGGTCGGCCTATGATGCCGGCTCATAATGATTGCGCAGCCCGGGCGGTCCGTCCGTTGTGACAAGCCCGCGTTCCACCAGATCCTCGATATGTGCGAGCACCGATAGCGCCGCTGCGCCATGCAGCCTCTTGTCCGTGTCGCGATAGATCGTCGCCACCATCTCGGCGATTGTCCGGTCACCCTTGCTGATCCGGGCCAGCACCGCGCTTTCGCGCATCCGCCGGTGCGAACGCAAGGCGCGCACGAACTGGCGCGGCCGGCGAACCGGACCACCGTGACCGGGATAGTAGATGCGGTCATCGCGCTCCAGCAGCATGTCGAGTGAGGCCATGAATTCCTGCATGGAGCCGTCGGGTGGGGCAATGATCGTCGTCGCCCACGCCATGACATGATCGGCTGAAAACACGATGCCGTCATCGCCGGGGCCGCGCAGGGCGAATGCCGCGTGATTGGCGGTGTGACCCGGCGTGTGCAGAACCTCGATCTCCCAGCCGTCACCGGCAATCCGGGCCCCGTGTTCGGCGTTGATGTCCGGCCGGAAATCCAGGTCCGAGCTTTCCGCCAGAGGATTGGTCTCGCCGTGGTGCAGGGGACGTGATGCCCGGTGCGGCCCTTCCGCCACCGTCAATGCACCGGTCTCCTGTTGCAGGCGGGTCGCGAGCGGCGAATGGTCCCGGTGCGTGTGCGAGACGAAAATGTGGCTGACCGGACGCCCGCCGATCGCCGCCAGAAGCGCCTGCCAGTGCGCTTCATCCGCCGGACCCGGATCGATGACCGCAAGCGTGTCGGTTCCCACGATGTAGCTGTTGGTGCCGGCGAATGTCAGCGGCCCGGAATTGGGAGCGGTCAGGCGCATGATATTTACGGCAAGAGCGACCGGCCGACCGTCCCCGGCGTCAAAACTGCGGTCAAATTGCGGATCGTTCAAATCGATGTCTCCACGGTTTAGGATCGGCACAGGACAGGCCATACGATCAGGCGCTGCCATGCTGTACACCAGCCATGCCCCGTGTTCCTAGATCGAAATGGCGAGGATGAGCCGGTCAGTGCAGCCGGTTGCTGGACGCCGGCGCATTGATAAGCTCATGACCGGCGGGATCGAACGTCCGGTCCAGCGGGTGCCGACGATTCTCCGGCCGCCTCAGGCTGGGAACGATCATGTGCAGCATGTGCATGACTTCGGCGATGTTCTCCCCGTCGCAGGCCTCGCGCAGCGCAGTGAACCAGCCGGTGACGGTCTCGGCATCGACAGTCCGCGTCTGGACAACGAAGTAACCTTCGCCTCGATGCAGGATCCGGTCGTCGGGACCGTGGAACAGCTCTTCCTGTAGCTTTTCGCCGGGTCGAAGCCCGGTGAAGCTGATCTCGATGTCGCGGCCGGGGATGAAGCCGGCCAGCTGAATCAGCCGCTTGGCCAGATCGACGATAGACACCGGTTCGCCCATGTCGAGCACCAGCACCGCGCCTTTCCCCTTGCTGCCGGGCGTGCCATGCGATGCGCCCTGCAGGATCAGGCTGACCGCCTCGCGGATGGTCATGAAATATCGCGTCACGTCCGGATCGGTAACGGTGACCGGCCCGCCCTCGGCGATCTGTCGATTGAACAGCGGCACCACCGATCCCGCCGAGCCGAGCACATTGCCGAACCGGACCACCCGGAAATCCGTTTCCGTCGCCGAGAGATCGCGTGCCTGGCAGTAAAGCTCCGCGGCGCGTTTGGCGGCGCCCATAACGCCGGCCGGATTGACGGCCTTGTCGGTCGAAATCAGCACGAAGGTCTTGACCTTGGCCTGCACCGCGGCCTCGACCACGACGCTGGTCCCGAGTGCATTGGTCTTGACGGTCTCGACCGGATTGCGCTCGGCAATCGGCACATGCTTGATGGCCGCGGCGTGAAAAACCACGTCCGGAGCCTCGTGACGCATTAGATAGTGCACCCGTCGCGCGTCACGCACATCGCAAATCATCTGCGCAACCGGAATAGCGGGGAAGGCGTCGTGCAACTTGCTGCTGATGTCGTAAAGGTGGCTTTCAGACGCATCGAGCAGAACGAGTCGCGCCGGGTCATAGGCGGCAATCTGCAGGCACAATTCGGAGCCGATCGACCCGCCGGCCCCGGTCACCAGAATGGTCTTTCCCGCCAGGAACTGCCGCACCGCCGCGAGATCGACCCGCACCTCCGCGCGTCCGAGAAGATCGACGAGTCGCACCGGATTGGGCGTCAGCACCGGCAACGAGCCGCCACCCCCCGGCTCGACCAGAGCCGGCAGGCGCTTGATGGCAATCCCCGCATCAATGCAATGGTCGAGCAATTGTGCCATCTCTCTGCCGGTGATCGCTGGATCGGTGACGATCAGTTCGGTGATCCTCTGCCCGCGCGCCGCCTGCCGGGCCACGATATCGGCAATGGCGTCCGGCTTGCCCAGCACTTTCAGGCCATGCAGCGTGTCGCGCGTAGTCGCCCGCCGGTTGTCGATGATGCCGACGATCGATCGGCCCGCCTTGCTGCGCGAGCGCAGCGCCCTGAGATAGGAGGCGGTGGTGTCGGAAAACGGATAGACCAGCGCGCCGATGCTTGTCGCCTTATGCGGCAATGCCGGCAGCACCAGCCGTTCCTTGAGCAGGCGATAGCCCAGCCGTCCGGCCCCCAGTCCGACAATCCCGAACACCCAGCTCAGAACCATCGCCATGCGCGACAGATGTTCGACGCCCGCGACGAGGAAATTGATCAGCGTGTAGAGAACGACGGTCATGGTCACAGCGCGGATAATCGCTGCCATGTCGGGCAGGGAAGCATACCGCCACAGACCGCGATTGAGACGCATCGTCCAGATGCTCAGAACCGAGAGAACTGCGAAGAGGCCCAGTTGCCAGGCGACTGCCGGCCATGCCAGGAGCCATGCGGCCCCAAACGCCAGGAGGTGAGCCAGGGCAAAAGCTGCCAGAGATGCGGCGATGTCGTGCACCAACGCCAGCAGGCGCAGTACTTTTGCTTTCGATGCCATCGCCCCTCGATGTCCCCTTCGTCGCATTTCGGCCAAACTAGCCGATCTGGCTCTCGCAGTCCATAAGGCAACGCGGGCTGGACCCCCACGACAAAAAGGGGTATCTGGTTGAAAAGCATTAGTAACGAAGGCTGTTTATACTCAAATGCTAAATTATAAATATTTGGCAGATTCTGAGTTGGGGATAAGTTCAGGCACTTGGGGACCGCAGGAGTGTCACGCCTGGAACGGATACGGGATCGAAACCTCTCGCCCACACCCGGCATCATCAAGCGAGCTGCAGACCGTCACTGTTCTGCTGGCCGTTCGCAATGGTGAGCGCTTTTTGCCGGACCAGCTGGCGTCACTGCAGGCGCAATCCTGGCCGTCGATTGACGTGATCGCCGGTGACGATGGGTCCGAGGATCGCACGCCGCAGATCATTCAGGCATTTGCAAAGAGCTGGACGAGAGGGCGCGTGCACTGGCAGGCGGGGCCCAAAAAGGGGTTCGCGGAAAATTTCCGTCATCTCATCACCACTGCCGACATACGCGGAGAATACGTCGCCTTCTGTGATCAGGACGACCTCTGGCGACCGGACAAGCTTGCCAATGCCATCGCGCATTTGGAAAAGGAGCCGGCCACGCTACCAGCCTTGTACTGCGCCCGCACCGAGGCCTTTTCGGAAACCGGGCACCGCGCTCTCTCGCCGCTGTTTTCGCGCCCGCCCTCCTTTGAGAATGCCATGGTACAGTCGATCGCCGGCGGCAACACCATGGTGATGAACCGCGCCGCCTTCGAACTTGTGCGCGAAAGCGCCCGCCGCACGGATTTCGTCAGCCATGACTGGTGGTGCTATCTGATGGTGACCGGTCATGGCGGTGTCGTCCATTATTCTCCCCAGGCAGACGTGTTCTACCGCCAGCATGCGCACAACCTCGTCGGGGCGAACAACAGTTTGCCGGCCCGCCTGGCGCGGCTGCGCCTTCTGCTGGGCGGACGCTTCCGCCGATGGTCTGATATTCATATCGCCGCGCTGAGACAGTGCGAAGATCTGCTCGATCCATCGCATCGGCAAAAGTTTCGCCATTTCGTCGCCGCGCGCCGCGGCCCGGTCTGGCGCCGTCTGGCCCATCTGCGCAAATCCGGGGTCTACCGACAGACGCGCGCCGGCCAGGTCAGCCTTTTCATTGCCAGCGTATTCAGGCTAATTTGAAACCTCTGAACCTGATCCGACCAGGCGTCGAAGCTGAGATCTGCCGGACCGGAGACTGCGGAGTGCATTGCCTTGTAATTGACTGGGAAGGTCGTTCGTCATGAAAGGCATCATTCTTGCGGGCGGCTCCGGCTCTCGGCTGTCTCCGATGACGATTTCGCTCTCCAAGCAGCTGATCCCCATCTACGACAAGCCGATGATATACTATCCGTTGAGCGTCCTGATGCTGGCGCAGATTTCGGAAATCCTTATTATTTCCACGCCGCGCGATCTTCCGGCTTTTCGCGAATTGCTCGGCGATGGGTCGCAATTCGGCATCGCGCTTTCCTATGCGGAACAAGAGCGGCCGGAGGGGATCGCGCAGGCATTCGTGATCGGTCGCGAATTTATCGGCAATGACCGCTGTGCGCTGATCCTCGGCGACAATATCTTCTTTGGCGCCGGTTTGTCGGCCAAGTGCCGGCAGGCCCATGCACTCCAGACCGGTGCCACGGTGTTCGCCTATTATGTTCAGGATCCCGGTCGCTACGGCGTTGTCGAATTTGATGCCGAATCAGGCCAGGCGCTCAGCATCGAGGAAAAGCCGGCGCGCCCGAAGTCCAACTGGGCGGTGACCGGACTTTACTTTTACGACAATGATATCGTCGATATTGCCGCCAATATCGAGCCGTCGGCCCGTGGCGAGCTGGAAATCACCGATGTCAATCGGGCCTATCTCGAGCGCGGCGACCTGACGGTTGCGCGCATGGGGCGCGGCTACGCCTGGCTCGACACCGGCACCCCCGACAGTCTGCACGAGGCCTCATCCTTCGTGCGCACCATTGAGCACCGGCAGGGGTTCAAGATTGCCTGCCCGGAAGAAGTCGGGTTTGACAATGGCTGGATCACCGCCGATGAGCTTCTCGCCCGCGCCAGAAAACTCGGCAAGTCCGACTATGCCCGCTATCTGATGCGCTGTGCCTTGCAGGAGGGATGACGCGGCTGCCGCCACCGTCAGGCGGCCGGCCAGGTGCTGCGTCGAGAGGTCCTGGCCCTAGCCATTGCCGTAAAGATCACGGCTGTAAACCTTGTCGGCGACATCGGCGAGGTCCTCGCTGAAACGGTTGGCAACGATGATGTCACAGTCCGCCTTGAACTGCGTCAGGTCCTTTTCCACGCGCGAGTTGAAGAAGCTCTCCGCATCGAGCAGGGGTTCGTAGACGACGACCTCGATGCCCTTGGCCTTGATGCGCTTCATCACGCCCTGCACGCTTGAGCTGCGAAAATTGTCGGAGCTCTTTTTCATCACCAGGCGGTAGATGCCGACGCGCTGCGGCGATCTGGCGATCACCTGCTCGGCCACGAAATCCTTGCGCGTGGTGTTTGAATCGATGATCGCCTTGATCAGGTTCTGCGGCACGTCGAGATAGTTCGACAGCAGCTGCTTGGTGTCCTTTGGCAGGCAATAGCCGCCATAGCCGAAGGACGGATTGTTGTAGAAATTGCCGATGCGCGGGTCGAGGCAGACGCCATCGACGATTTGCTGCGTATTCAGCCCGTGCATGGCGGCATAGGTGTCAAGTTCGTTGAAAAAAGCGACCCGCATGGCGAGGTAGGTGTTGGCAAACAGCTTGATCGCCTCGGCCTCGGTCGCTTCGGTCAACAACACCGGCACATCATCCTTCAGCGCGGCCTGCGTCAACAGATCCGCGAACCGCTGCGCGCGTTCGGAGCGCTCGCCGACCACGATCCGCGTTGGATACAGATTGTCGTACAGCGCCGATCCTTCGCGCAGGAACTCCGGTGAGAACAGGATCTGCCGACTTTCGAATTTCGCGCTGACAGCCTTGGTAAAGCCGACCGGGATAGTCGATTTGATCACCATCACCGCCTGCGGATTGATCCGGGTGACATTGGCGATGACCTGTTCGATCGAGGCCGTATCGAATTCTCCACTTTGCGGATCATAACTCGTCGGTGTGGCAATGATGACGAAGTCCGCATCGCGATAGGCCTGTTCCGGTTCGAGTGTGGCCGTCAGAGAAAGCGGCTTGTGCTGCAGAAACTCGCAGATCAGGGGATCATCGATCGGCGACAATTTCCGGTTCAGCAGATCGACCCGCTCTGCATCGATATCGAGCGCCACCACATCATTGTGTTGTGCAAGAAGCACGCTGTTGGACAGACCAACATATCCTGTCCCCGCAACTGCGATCTTCATCACATCCCGCCTAAGTTTTGATCCACGCCCGCCGCATTTCTTTAGCTCTCCTTGCGCGCCGGCGAAAGAGCTTCGCCGATCTGCGTCCCGTTGTTTTGCGCCGCTGTTGCGTGTCGGTGCGTTTCATGCAAGACCACAAGAATTAGTAGAGGTATTTTTAGACTGCCGTCGAACAACGCGACCTTGAATTGCGGCGCAAAGGGTGGTGTGTCAGGTGCAGCCCTGCCGATTACAAGCGGCCGGGCGGGGATGTGGACGGGGACCGATGCACCAGTTTCGAAAGCTTGATCTAGAGGGCGTCATCGAAATCGTGCCCGCCCGGCACGGCGACGACCGCGGTTTCTTTTCCGAGGTGTATAATGCCGCCCGGTTCAAGGCGAACGGGATTCGCCCGGACTTCGTGCAGGACAACCACTCCTATTCGCAGGCGCGCGGCGTGCTGCGCGGGCTCCATTTTCAACTGCCTCCCTTTGCACAGGACAAACTGGTCCGCGTGGTCAAAGGCGCGGTGTTCGACGTCGCCGTCGACATCCGCACCGGCTCACCGACCTTCGGCCAATGGGTCGGGCGGGAGCTGTCCGCCGAAAAATGGAATCAGCTGTTCATCCCGGCCGGCTACGCCCACGGATTCATGACCCTCGAACCCGACACCGAGTTCCTCTACAAGGTGTCAGCGCCTTATTCTCCCGAGCACGACCGTTCGATCCGCTTTGATGATCCTGCAATCGGCATTGACTGGCCGATCAGCGCTGCGCAGATCACCGTATCCGACAAGGACAGGCGGGGCCCGCTGCTTGCCGAAATCGGCACGGGTTTCTCGGTCGAAGCAGGGGAGGCCGTGCGATGAACTACCTCGTGACCGGCGGTGCTGGATTTATCGGGTCGGCCGTGTGCCGGCGGCTCGCGGCAGACCCGGCTAATCGCGTGGTCAATCTCGATCTGCTGACCTATGCCGGCAATCTGGCTTCGCTCAAGAGCATCGAGGCGCAGCCGAATTATCGTTTCGTGCAGGGCGATATCGGCGATGAGGCGCTCGTTCTCCGGCTTCTGCGCGAGGAAAAGATCACCGTTCTGATGCATCTGGCTGCCGAAAGTCATGTTGACCGCTCGATCGACGGCCCGGATGCCTTTGTCGAGACCAATATCGTCGGCACCTTTCGCCTGCTGAAGGCGGCGCGCGCCTACTGGCAGGAGCTGAAGGGTGACGCGCGCCAGCGCTTTCGCTTCCATCACGTCTCCACCGACGAGGTGTTCGGCGATCTGCCTTTTGACAGCGGCATCTTCACGGAGGACACGCCCTATGATCCGTCCTCACCCTATTCCGCGTCGAAGGCTGCGGCCGATCATCTGGTGCGCGCCTGGAACCGCACCTACGGCCTGCCGGTCGTCATGACCAACTGCTCGAACAATTACGGCCCCTTCCACTATCCCGAAAAACTGGTCCCGCTGATCATCCTCACGGCGCTCGATCAGCGCCCCCTGCCGGTCTATGGCGCCGGCGACAACGTGCGCGACTGGCTGCATGTCGATGATCACGCTGCGGCGCTGGAATGTGTCGCGGCCCGTGGCCGGCTCGGTGCAAGCTACAATATCGGAGCGCGTGCCGAGCGGCGCAACATCGATGTGGTGCGCACCATCTGCACGCTTCTCGATCAGCGTCGCCCGCGCCCCTGCGGTGCCTCCCATGCAGATCTGATCACCATGGTGCCTGACCGGCCCGGCCATGATCGCCGCTATGCCATCGACCCGGCCCGCATTGAAGATGAACTCGGCTGGCGCCCGGCCCACAGTTTCGAAACCGGGATCGCCGCGACGATCGAGTGGTATCTGGAGAACGAATGGTGGTGGCGCCCGCTGCACGATCGCCAGGCGGGACGGCGGCTTGGTGCCGGCACCCCGCGCGAGGCGACGGCGTGAGGGTTCTGGTCATCGGCCGCAACGGCCAGGTCGTCCGCGCGCTGGCTGAGCGGGCCGGGACACACGCCTCTGCCCATCAATTCGCGTTCATCGCGCGCCCGCAGCTTGATCTCGCCGCGCCGGAAGCGATCCCCGGCGCCCTGGCCGGGCAGACGTTCGACATTCTTGTCAACGCGGCCGCCTTCACCGCTGTTGATGCCGCCGAGGAGCAGGAAGAACTGGCCCGCACGGTCAATGCGGTTGCCCCCGGTGTTCTTGCGGCCGAGGCGGCGCGGCGCGGCGCGCCGATCATTCATCTGTCCACCGATTACGTGTTCGATGGCAGCGGCGACCGGCCCTGGCGCGAAGACGATCCGGTTGCCCCGCTCAATGTCTATGGCACCACCAAGCTGGAGGGCGAGGATGCGGTGCGGCGCCACGCCCCGGCGCATCATCTCATCCTGCGCACCGCCTGGGTGTACAGCCCATTTGGCAGCAACTTTCTCAAGACCATGCTGCGTCTGGCAGCCGACCGCGATGAACTGCGCGTCGTCGCCGATCAGATTGGCAACCCGACCTCGGCCTACGACATTGCCGATGCCATCCTGGCGATCATCGATTGTTGGAGCCAGGGCGCCGACCATGCCTCGACCGGACTGGGCCGCACCTACCATGTGGCCGGGACGGGCGAGGCAAGCTGGTGCGATTTCGCGCGGGCCATCTTCGCGCAAAGCGCGCGGCTCGGCGGCCCGTCCGCCAGCGTGGTCGGCATTCCCAGCGAGGCTTATGTGACGAAAGCACGCCGGCCCGGCAATTCCCGCCTCGACTGTCACCGCTTCGCTGCCGATTTCTCCTGGCAGGCGCCAGCCTGGGGAGTATCTCTGCAGCGAGTTCTGCAGCGCCTGATGGCACCAATGACGCGACTGGAAGCATGATGGGCCAATCCTGCCCTCGAAAAAGGCCGAAGTAAGTGGCAAGCAACCGATAAAACGGGGTGGTCCACTAAAACGGGCCGCCCACTTAGGATATAAAAAGGACAAATGATTCTGTCGCCCTATTGATTTTTTGATTTTCTAAGGTTGCTGCAATGCAGCGGTGGCAGCACGCAAGAATTTGGAACCACAATATTATTGCAGCAGAAAGGCCGTAGACTTGGACAGCGGCGGAACCCACATACCCGCCGGTGATTGCGGGGCGGACGAGGGGCCGGGTGGAGATCAGCCCCGCACCTGCGTGCTTGTGCTTGGAATGCACCGCTCGGGGACCAGTCTGCTGACGCGAACCATCGGGGCACTCGGTGCCGCCCTCCCGCGCACGCTGTCCGGAGATGGTCCGGGCAATGAGACCGGCCACTGGGAGCCGCAGCGGATCGTTGAATTTAACGATGAGCTGCTCGCCGAAATTGGGTCAGCATGGCACGACTGGCAGCCGCTTCCGCTCCTGACCGATGAATATCGCTCGCAATTGGTAACCCAGATCCAGGGTCTGATCACCGACGAATATGGGGGTCATCCCGTCTTCGTTCTGAAGGATCCCCGCATTTGCCGTTTTGCCGATCTGTACCTGGACGCCTGCAATGATCTCGGCATCAAGTCCATGCCGATCATACCGTTTAGAAATCCGCTGGAAGTCGCCGATTCGCTTCGGGCGCGGTCGCAGAACTGGCCGGAAACATACGGCGAGGCGGATGCCATTCTCCTATGGCTGACTCACGTTCTCGACGCCGAGCATTCCACAAGGGGGCGGCAGCGGACCTTTGTTCCCTACTCCGGTTTGCTTGAGGACTGGCGTTCGACCGTGTCGAGGATGGATAGCCGGGGCGAATTGCCAATCGATGTCGACATGGACGCTGCGGCACCATTGCTCGATGCTTTCGTCTCGAAGAAACTTCGCCATCACTGGCGCGAAGACGAGGAAATTGCGACCAGTCACCACTATCAGGGATGGGTCGGGGAGGTTTACGACGCGCTGCGT
The DNA here is from genome assembly GCF_019334345.1 of Neohoeflea coraliihabitans. Classification (GTDB taxonomy): domain Bacteria; phylum Pseudomonadota; class Alphaproteobacteria; order Rhizobiales; family Rhizobiaceae; genus Pseudohoeflea; species Pseudohoeflea coraliihabitans. The sequence continues at coordinate 63,069 of NZ_JAHWQX010000002.1, read as the reverse complement.
GCGCTGTCCGGCGACTCAGCCGATCCGGGTGCGCTGGCGACATTCGATGATGTTCGGGATCAGTTGTCGCGGACTTTGCCGATCCTGTCGGCTCTTCGTCGCGACCGCTACCGCTTCATCGCGACAGCGCCGGTCCCCGGCGAAGCGGAAGGCGATGCGGAAAACCGGCCACTCTCGCAGGCGGCGCGGGACGAAGCGGGGAGTCATGAACAGCGCGACCAGCGCCGGCGCATGGCACTTCAGACTGCGAAAATGCAGGAGGAGCTTCAGTCTCGTCGACAGCAACTGGACGGCGCGCGACTGGCTCTCGGCGTAGACAAGTCCGACGAGCGGGCCCTGTCCGAGATCATCACATCGAAAAATCAGCAATGGCAGACCAAAGAGGCGGACAATGAGATGGCATTGAAGGCTGCAAATCAGCGCTTGGCCAAGGTTAGGCTTGAACTTAGCAACGCACAGAATGAAGCGAAGCATCAGGCTGACATCGCGCAAATGCTGACCGAATTGCGTCCGAGGCTTGACGAGGTCGTCCTTCGCCTTACCGCGACGGAAGGCGCGCTTGAAGAAAAGGGGCGGGAATTCAATTCTCTCGTGAAACTGCACAGTATGGTTGCAGAGCGCGAGGCCGAACTCAAGGCGCAGCTCCGAACCGTAGAGGAGGAGTTGAATGATCGTGAGCAATTGATTGTCGAGCTGGAGGAGCGCCTCACGAAGGAAAAGGAAGAAGCCGAAAGGATCGAGACGTGCTTTGAGGAGGAGCGGAAAAAGAACCGTGTCATCGAAGAGCAGGTCAAGGATTCGCAGGAAAAATTGGAAATTCTGCAATCTGAGTTGCTCGCAGAGCACGCAGACCTTGATGGCTACGAGGAAAGCCGAAACGAGGTTTTCGCTCTGACCCGAGAAATGGAAGAGAAGGATGAGTCCCTTCAAAAGCTGAACGACAAGGTTACGCTGTTAACTTCCGAGCTTGCGGCCGTAGTGCAGGAACTCAATCGCGAAAGGCGAACCATTCTGAAGCCGGCTTACCGCCGGATCTACAGCGGCGTCGGACGGCTGCTGCGCTTCTTCCTGAGCGATGATGCGGTGAGCCGCCTGCGCAGACGCGTGCCAAATCCGGAAGGCATCCCGCGCCATCTGACTGACGTCACGCCCGGTCTGCCGGTGACAACGGCCCCGCAGAGGAATTTCCATGCCAGCCCCGCATTGGCGGCGCCCGACATCTTTGTCTTCTCGATCATCAACTGGGATTTCCGGACGCAAAGGCCGCAGCACATCGCGCGGGCATTGGCGAAAACACATCGGGTCTTCTACGTTGAAATGACCATGGAGCAGGACGAGGCGTCCCTCGTGGAAATTTCCGAGAATCTGTACCGAATCCGTCTGGGAGCCCGCAAGGCAGGGCATATTCATCCCTATACGGGGCGCCCCGCAACACTGCAGGCGCAGAGGTGGGTAGAGGAATTCCTGAATGTCTGCGATCGCTTGTACCCGACGGCCTTCAAGCATGTGATCATCCAGCATCCGTTCTGGTGGCAGCTTGCCCGCCATCTGCCACCAGAGTTTTCAGTCCTGTTCGATTGCATGGATGACATAGCCGGATTTTCCAACACCAAGCCCTTCCTTCTGCAGCTTGAAAGGGACCTCATCGAACAATGCGACCGGATGGTCGTCAGTTCGCAATATCTCCTGGAGAAATACAGCGCCGTAAAGGCGCCGACCATGATCCGCAACGCGGGCGAGATCGATCATTTCACACACGACGAGGCGAACGAAGCATTGCCCTTATTCCTTGAGCAAGCGGGGTTCGAGCGGCATCCGGGCAAAATCCATATCGGATATGTGGGGGCGATTGCCGAATGGTACGATACCGAGCTGCTGCTCCGCGTGGCCACAGACCATCCGGAATTCCTTTTTCATCTTTGCGGCTCTGTCACTGCCTCAAGCGCGCTCAAGCTTGGCGAACTGAGCAATGTGACGCTGCACGGCGAGATACCCTACGCGCAAGTGCCCGCCTTCATCCGGCAGATGGACGTCATGATCATCCCGTTCAAACTGCTTCCGATCATCCAGGCTTGCGATCCGGTGAAGTTCTATGAGTATTCCGCCATGGGCAAGCCGACAGTTGCAACCCGCATGCCGGAACTCGAGCGGGCCGAACATCTCGTTTACTTTGCAAGTGACGCGGCCGAATTTGGTCAGCAGATCTCGAACGCCGCGGCTGCCGGGCGCGATCCGGACATTCAGGAAAAGCTGCGCGAATTTGCGGCGCAGAACACCTGGGACAGTCGTGGCGAGCAATTCGAGACGGTCTTGGAGACCTATCCGAAGGTTTCCGTCATCATATTGTCCTATGGAGATACGGCCTGGACCAAAGGGGCGCTTTTTTCACTTTTTGATGGCGGGCCGACCTATCCGGACATGGAGGTTCTGGTCGTCGACAATGGCTCGTCAGAGGAGGCGCTTGAGGAGTTGCGATCAGAATGCGCGCGCTACACCGATGCGCGCGTCATCGCTAATGGTACCAATCTCGGATTTGCCGCCGGCAATAATGTGGGGTTGCGCGAAGCATCCGGCGAATTCGTCATGCTGTTGAACAATGACACCTACGTCGCCGCTGGAGCCGTGCACGCGATGGTTCGTCATCTGCAACGCAATCCCTCAATCGGTGCGGTCGGTCCCCTGACCAACAATATCGGCAACGAGGCCAAGCTTGATGTCGAATACGCGGATATCTCCGAAATGAAGCGGGTCGCGCGCGCTTCCACCACCGGCTACCGCGGCCTCTTCTCGTCCTTGCGCGTCGTCGCTTATTTCGCCGTGATGTTCCGACGTGCCGATCTTGATCGGTTCGGCCTTCTCTCGGAGGACTACGGGCGCGGTATGTTCGAGGATGACGATCATTGTGCGGTCATCCGCTCGCAGGACATGATCTGCGCCCTGGCGGAAGATGCGTTTGTGCATCACCACCTTTCCGCGACATTCAACACCATCGAGAGTGATGAGCGCAGAGCCATGTTCGAGGAGAACAAGGCGATTTTTGAGCGGCGCTGGGGTCCCTGGACGCCGCACCGCTACCGGAAGGCGCGGCCGCCCTCAACATTCGATAATGTCTCCCGACGCAGGAAGGCCGCAAGGAACAAGTCATCATGAAAACCATCGTCGATGTGGGAATGAGCGAAGGCAACGACACCGATTTCTACTTGCGCAAGGGCTTCAGGGTAGTGGGGGTGGAAGGCAGCTGGAACGACGAGTTCAATGCTTGAACGCGTTATCCTCCACACCGGGACTGAAAAGACTGGCACCACCGCGCTGCAATCTGCCCTGTCGGACCAGCGCGCCGAGTTGGCCGCGCAAGGCGTCCTTGTGCCCACTTGTCTGGATTACGGCGGACCGCATCTGCGCTTGACGGTAGCGTGTCTGCAATTCAATCCGCGCGCCCCGCTGATTGCGTCCTTTGGTTTCGAAGATGCCGATCAGCACAGGCAGTTTCAGCGTGAGCTGCAAAAGGACATCTCGGTCGAAGTGTCCGCGAGTGCTGCTGACACGGCGATAATCAGTGATGAACATATCAATGTCCATTTGAACTCTGCGCCAATGTTGCGCAACACCGCGAAATTTCTTGGCGTGGATCCCGGTCGCGTCCATCCGGTCATTTTCTTGAGGTCGCAGGACAGCCTGCTCGCCGCGATGATGAGCGAATCGGTCAAATCACTCTCGATCCGTCACTACAGTCTGGATGATCCGGTCGCTGCATTGAAAGTTACCCGCTACCGCTTCGACTATGCGGCCATCATCAACAATCTTGAGGAAGCTTTCGGGGTCAGCAATCTGATCGTGCGCGGATACAAGGCCCCTTCGGACGTCGATGTAACGCAGGTCTTTGCCCAGAGTGTCGATATCAACCTTAGAACCCCTCCTTCCAACCTCGTCTCCGCCAATCGCTCGGTGCCGGCTGGTCTCATGCCGCCGCTGTGGCGTCTGGGGCAAGAGGTCGCCGAACAAGCCGGTTCCCAGCTGCGATCGGAATGGCGCGGCCTCATCGATCGGCTCATAACGGATTTCCCCTCCCGCTCGTTTCGGCTGAAGGAAACCGATGCGCTATCCTTTCTGCGCCGGTTTCAAGCCACGAACGAAAGCCTCGTCGCAAAATTCCCTCAGCTTGAAGACTGCTTTTTTTCACGGGCCCCGAACAATTCGGATCCGCAAGATGTTCTCGAGGTTGGGATCGAGCAGATAATCGAGAGCGCGGAGCAGCATCTGTCGAAGGATGCCTTTGTTCAGCTCGTGGCGATCGGCAATGATGTCGTACCGCGAACTTCACTTGGCGTTGCCATGCCTGGGCAGGGGGAGAAAACCCCACGCGTTGAAAGCGAGCCAACAGTGCCAACCACCTGCCCCGTATGCGCCATTTGTTATGAGCTCGACGGTGAGGCGGCACGCAGGGAAGGACCGCAATGCCCCAATTGCAAGGCGTCCGGAAGGGCGTCTGCGCTGCTTTGGGCCATTGCGCGCACGGTCTATGGAGAGGACCGGCCGATCAAGCTTCAGCCCGCCCGCAAGGACATAAGGATCATCGGGTTATCCGACGGGCCGGTGTATCGGGACCTTCTCGCCTCGCGTTTTGACTACACCAACACCTTCTACCACCAGGAACCGTTTCTCGACATCATGGAGCCGGCGGAAGTGTATGACGGCATTGCGGATATCCTGATTTCCTCCGAGGTCTTCGAGCATGTGATCGGCGATTATTCCGCTGCCTTTCGCGGTGCGCATAAGATTCTCAAGCCGGGCGCGAAGCTCATCCTGACGGTGCCCTATCAGAATGTCGGTGAGCATCGCGAGCACTATGAGAATTGCACTGGCTACAGCAGTTTTCAGGACGACAAAGGAAGATGGCTGGCAGAAATTGAATATGCGGATGGCACCAAATCTGTTGATCATCAACCGCGCTTTCATGGAGGGCTAGGCAAGATATTAAAGATGCGGCTCTTTTCCCGTGACAGCCTGCAATCCGCCCTGCGAGAAGCTGGGTTCGTGGACATCACGTTTCATGATCGCAATATGCCCGAGCACGGCATCGTCTGGGGCAAGCCGTCTCGACTCGTCACGGCGCTGAGGCCCAGGGACCAAGCGGCGGACCGAGCGCCGCAGCGCCGCGAAAGCGCTCCCCGCAAGGCCGATACCCTGCTTGGCAAGGAATTCGCGCCAACTGTCGACTTGATGAAGCTGGCAGAAGCGGAGGGTGCCGATCTGCTAGCCGACCCGGAAAACGCGCAAACCATTGCCGATGCGATTTGCGCGACGTTCTCAACCGCAAAGGGGCCACTGGAGATTGCGCACAAGGATGAGATCGCGGCGATCTCGCATCGCCGCTCGTGCGTTCCCAAATCCAGTCGGCCGGTGCCGCGCGCCAACTGGACCGGAAACGGCGACGATGTTCGACCAGCCGAACGCGACCTCCTCCTGGAGCCGGATGCCATCGGCGCCATCGTTGAGGCCATCGGCAATGCATGAATCCCGACGTCGCATTCTCTGCATCGTCGGAACCCGCCCGGAGGCCATCAAGATGGCCCCGGTCATCCTGGCGCTGCGGCAACAGCCCTGGGCAGATCTGCGCGTCGCGGCGACCGCCCAGCATCGCCATCTGCTCGACCAGGTCTTCGAGTTCTTCGACATTGCCGCCGACATCGATCTGGATGTCATGCGGCCGAATCAGACACTGTCCGAACTCACGGCTCGTCTGCTGACCGGGCTTGACGACGTCCTCGCCGCAGAAAAACCGGCTGCGGTTCTTGCCCAGGGCGACACCACAACGGTGATGGTCGCCGCGCTCGCCTGCTTTTACCGCCATATTGCATTCGGTCATGTCGAGGCGGGATTGCGCACCGGCAACATTGATAATCCGTTTCCCGAGGAAGCCAACCGTGTGATCGCCGGCCTGTTCGCAAAATGGCACTTTGCGCCGACAAAGGGCGCGGGAAGCCATCTGCTTGCCAGCGGTGTCCGAAAGGACGCTGTTCATGTGGTCGGCAATACGGTGATCGACGCGTTGTTTGCGGCGCGCGCCGGAAAACTGCCTTTGCCCGTCGAACTGGCGGATCAGCAACGCCTGATCCTGGTGACGGCGCACCGTCGCGAGAATTTCGGAGCGCCGTTTCTGCGTATCTGCAAGGCCCTGCGCGCCCTCTCGCAGGCCAATCCGGAAACGCGCTTTCTATTTCCCGTTCACCCCAATCCGAACGTCCGCGACGTCGCTCACCAACAACTTTCCGGGTGCTCGAATTTCATCCTCTGCGAGCCGCTCGAATATGCGGAGTTCATCGCGGCGATGGACCGATCCCATCTGATCCTCACGGATTCCGGCGGTGTGCAGGAGGAAGCGCCGGCGCTTGGCAAGCCGGTGCTGGTGCTGCGTGATGAAACCGAACGGCCGGAAGCAGTGGAGGAGGGAGTGGTCAAATTGGTCGGCACGCAGACCGCGACCATCGTGCGCGAGGCGCAATTGCTGCTGGACGATGAGAGGGCATGGAGCGCCCTTGCGCGCGGCATCTCTCCGTATGGCGACGGCGAGGCTGCCAATAGGATCGCAAGTATCTTGAAGAATGCGCTTTCGGCCTGAGATCTGTACCTGCCGTTTGTCCGCTCAGGCCTTTTCAGCCTGGGCGTAATAGTCGATTGCCGCGTCGATGTCGCCGAAGAACACCGCGCTGCCGTGGTTCATGACAAGGCCCTTGGTGCAGGTGTCGCGAAGCATCGCGGCTGAATGGCTGGCCAGAACCACGATGGCTGCCTTGCTCACGAATGCCGCCATTCTTGCCGCCACCTTCTCCTGCATCGACTTGTCTCCGGCGCCAAGCCACTCGTCGAGTATCAAGACATCAAATGGAATGGCAGTGGCCACTCCGAACGTCAGGCGCGCCCGCATTCCGGCAGAATAGGTGTAGAGGGGCTGATCGAGGAAGGGACCGAGCTCGGCAAAGTCCTCGACATCCGCCACCAACTGGTCGATCTCCGAGCGCCGCATACCGGAAATCAGGCCCTTGAGCGCAATGTTGCGCCGCCCGGTGGCTTCCGGTCGGAATCCGAGACTGGGGTTCAAGGCGTTCCCCACGACACCACGAGAGCGTATGCTGCCGCTGGTCGGCAGAAAGATTCCGGCCAAAAGTCGCAACAGGGTTGTCTTGCCGCAACCGTTGTGCCCGATCAGACCGAGGGACTCGCCCGCCGCAAGCTTGAAGGAAACATCCTTGACAGCGATCAGGCGCGAGGAGCTGCCCTGTCTGACGATCTCGCCGCCGATCGGGCTGGCGATCCGCTGGCCGCCGGGGTTCAGCCGGTATTCCAGCCGCACCGACTGCGCTTCAAGGAAGCTGTGTTCTTTGCCTATAGCCAATGCGCGATCCTTTTCCGCGTCGCGGTGAAGACTATGATGCCGAGAGCAAGCAGCAATGTGGTGCAGCTGGTGGTCACAAGCCATGCCTCGACCGGAATTTCACCCGTGATCAGCGGCACGCGTATGATGTCCAGGTAGTAGGTCAGGGGATTCCATTTGGCGATCGTTTCCCGCACCGTGCCGGGCGACGCCACCCAGATGATCGGCGTTGCGAAGAAAAGCATCCGCATGATGGCCTGTATCGCATAGACGCTGTCGCGCCATCGGGCGCCAATCGGTCCGAGCGTCAGGCAGAGCGCGAACGCGGAAAGATAATAGACGAGGAGGGACGGGAGGATTGTCCAGATATTGGCTGGGCGCGCATCACCGAAAATGACAATCAGCAGAGTGGCGACTGTGGAGACCAGCAGCAGTTCGATGAACGAGTGAAAGATGAGCTTGTTGATGTAGAGAACGTAGGGCAGGTTGGAGCTCAGGATCCAGGTCCTGTTGGCGAAATATAGATTTGCCGCTCCCGGGATGATGGCGCTCATGAAGGTGAACAAGGTGAAGCCAATCACGAGGTGCGAAAAGAAATCGTAGCCTTCCACCAGCGCCAGGCCGGAAAACACGACCTGCTTGATGACGATGAAGGCCAGGAACGAAATCATGATCCAGGCGACGCCGATATAGCTGCGCCGGTACCGATCTCTCAAGTCTTCGACAGCCAATTCAAAAGAGAGCGACGATTTGGAGAACCCTTGCTTCAGGTCGTGCAAGGCGAACAGAAACGGCGATGGTCGATGCATATGCGTCTCGGCCTGTCGTAAAAGGTAATCATTGTCTTCGCTGCCGCGTTTTCAGCGTGAGTCGCGTAGCTATATCAAAAATGAGCGGATGTCGTCTCGGAAGAGGATGAATTGAGGCTGCTGACTTGATCGGACGGCAACGCAGCAAGAAGCGTTTCGACATCTTTCGCGGCGCAACTCTTGCAGGCACGATTTGAAAGAATAGTATTACCAATGGGGCAGAAACTGCTTGGTTCTATAGAGGTGCTCACCCGCATCAATAATGCGGTCGACGAAGGCAATGCGTTCAGCCTGCTGCGCCTTGGCGATGGTGAGGGTGCACTTCTCGCTTTCACGGCGTCCTCGCCGAAGCCGGACCTTGACTATCTGCGCCAGCATTTTGGTCCGCATGCAACGGTTACCCAGATTTTGCAGGCGCAAGGGCGCTTGCGAGCCAGCATCGCGGCGGCCGACATTCTCGGCATACGCGACGATGTGTGGAATGCAGCACCCGAGGCCGACCGGCTCGATCCCGAAAGCGATGGTTTTTTCTCCGAGTTCAAGCGGATCTTCCCGCTGCGCCCTGTCGAACGAGACCGGCTGCCGGAACACGGCGCGCGGCGCATTTTCTTTCTCCGTCAATGGCTTGCGGATCAATCGCGCGGCGAGTTGCCGGATGTCTGCTCCGCCTGGATACATGCCGACCTGCAATTGCTCGACTATTGGGAAGGACTGCTCTCGCGGCTTTCCACCATTGGGCTGATTCACAATTCGGCGTCACTTGCCGAGCGCCTGGCGCATCGCTTCGGTGTGAAGGTAGACTTTATCGCCGTGCCAAAAATGGCAATCGAGCTTAGCGGCAAGGCGGGCGTGCAGAGTGTGATGTACCATACAGATTGTGTGCCGAATATAGACGCAAAGATCGCTGCAAGGCTGCAGGGTAAGGTCTTCTTGGTGGCCGCAGGACTGGTCGGCAAACACTATTGCCGCCTCATCAAGGAACGCGGCGGCATCGCATTGGATATCGGTGCGGTGGCGGATGCGTGGGACGGGAAGTCCTCGCGCGGGTTGGTGTATGCAGATAAGTGCCCCTTAACAGCCTCGCAATATGGCGCGCCACCGGAAATGCAATTGGGCGTCCGGCGCAGCGCCACTCCCAAATCAGCGGGAAAGCGCATCATTCTGCATATCGGCCTGTCGAGAACCGCGACCACCAGCATCCAGAATACGCTTCGCGCCAACGCCCCGCGGCTTGAAAATGCCGGCGTCTGTTATCTCGCAGCCGGGCGCCACAGGGGCACGTCAAAGAACCACCATGAACTGGCCACCGTTTTCGGCAGTGGCAGGAGATTGCTCGATCAGCAGGCCATACCCCCTGACCTATGTGAACTCCGACGCCTGCTGGACGACGCGGCCTCTGAGATCGAGAGGACAGAGGCCGAGCTCTTTCTCTTCAGTTCGGAATTGTTCAGCAATTTTTCACCCTGCCGCGACAGTGAAGATATACTTGTGCGCTGGCTCGCCGATCGCGACGCCTATGTGCTGATCAGCCTGCGCAATCAGTTCGACTGGCTCGTCAGTTGGCATCGTCAGGCGGGGCGAGCCGGCAATACGCCGTTGTTTCTCGACGAGTTTCTGCGAGATTCGTCGAAATTGCCCAACAGCGAACGGTTTGACGGCAATTTTCTCAGAAAGGCGAGGCGCTACGAAAAGTGGGTGGGGGCCGACCGGCTAATTCTGCGCAGCTATGATGAGGACCGCAAAAACGCTGGCGTGATCAATGGCTTTATCCAAGCGCTGAACCCGGCGCGGCCGTTGCAATTGCCGGATGCAACAGACAATGTCGGCTTCACGTCTGTCCGCCCCGAATTGGTTCTGCGTAAGATCATCGATCGGCGCCGGGCTTGCAACATGCCGCTTGAACCCGCCGCAGCGGCAATCGCTGACCTGCATCCCTCTGACCCGGTCTTAGAAGAGCTGCTGGACCGCGCCTTTCTCACTGGAGCCTATGCCAGTCGCAAGGATGAGCTTCGCCAGATGATCCGCGACAGATACGCCCTGACCAATACCGCTCTCGCGGATCAGTATCGTCTGCAGATTGCGATCTAGCTCAGGCTCTACAACTCCACCGTCAGTCCCATCGTGGCCACCAGCTGGATGCCGAGATCTCCAGCCGGGCTGTATTCGCGCACGAACACCAGATTGCTGTCGGACACCGGTGAGGCCTGGCTGCAGGCGATCATCAGCAGCCCTTCACCCGCAACACCCTTGTTCAGCGAAGATCCATTCGCGAAGGTGCCGCTGACGCCCGTCGGGGTGATCCGTATCTGCGTGAATTGCGTTTCGCTCAGCACCGCCGTATCTCCGGACGCGTAATATTTGGCGAACAGTCCGACCTGACGAAACACCCGGCCGAACTGCGTTTGCATCATCGGGCTGATGTCGCAGGCAATGACTCCGCCAGGCGTGATGGACGTCGGATCGCCGATTTGCACGCTGTCGCCAGGCGACCAGCCCGCAACGCTAGCAGCATCGAGGACCTGCAATTGCGTGGCCTCGTCGCTCCAGATCACCCAGGCGCTCTCTTCCGGCGATTTCGAGATGTTCCAGATGCGCACCATGACGCGCTCGTTCATCTGCCCGGAAAAGAACAGCGCCGCATCACCGGTCGCCAGACTGAGCAGATCGCCGGCCACGCCGGTCAGTTGCGCCGTGCGCGGATTGGCGGCGTGCGCGGCATTGATTCGGTATATGACCGTTCCGGGCACCGCCAGAAACCCCTGCGGACGCTGGCCGCTGTCGCCATGCAAAAGGCCGTTCGGGAACTGCACGCGTCCATCCTGTCGGTCGATGTGCAAGGCCTCTGACCAGGTGCTGCCGTCGGCGCTGACCTTGACGCGCCAGTCATCATCGCCGGTCAGGCCGAATTCGGCGCGTCCTGACCAGCCGGTCTGAAACACCACCGAGGCAGTATCCATCTCTCCCGCCTTGTTGACGATATGCCGCGCCGAGCCGGTGCCCGGCGTGACGTCATCATGGCTGTGCAGCACGGCGTCGGCCTTGACCACCATGCGGTTCGTTTCATCGGCCGCCGCATTGACACCGAAGAGTGGCAATTGCGTGGGAAAGTCCGGGACGACTGCCGCCCAGCTGCCGGTGCTGTACACCAGCAATTGCTGCGTGTCGGCGACCCAGGCGCGCCAGCCCTCCTGCGGTTTGAAAAAGCTCCAGCCGCCATCCTGAAATGCCGCGATATCTCCATCCTGCCCCTGCCAGGCGCCGCTGCCGCCTGCGCTGACGAGATAGCGGTCTCCCTCGCTCACGGTTCCCGGGGGTCCGCTCAGATCAGCCGAAAGGACGGCCAGTTGCACCAGCGCGTCCAGCCCGCTCAGCGCCTCGTTGTGGGTGACATGCTTTTGCGCCTGCGCCGCTTGCAGATACGGCAGGCCAAGATGGGATGTCGACATCGCGCTCATTGCAAACTCCGCTGCGGATAGGACAAGGGCCATGACGGCTCCGGATCGTCACACAGACAAAGCCTAACGCGGCGGCGCAGGAGGTGGAGAAAACGAATTGCTCAAACATTCTGTGGCCGCGGCGGCATCGCGGCAAATGCACCGTTCCTTCCGGCTCAGCCAAAGCTGCGGCTGCCGCCTTTGTGGCCCGGTTTGGGCAACACAATGGAAGATAAACTTCGATGCGCTCAGGTCTGCCCGCCTCTTGCCTTGCAACACCCGGTTTATCTCAGCGGAAAATCCTTGAAGTAGTCCGTGCACAATGGCAAAAGCACGCCACTGGCCGGTCTCGATATTGGCCAGAGGGGCACAAATAGCGGGGACAGCATGACGCGTCCACTGACACATCTTCAGCGTCTTGAAGCTGAATCCATCCACATTCTGCGCGAGGTCGCCGCCAATTTCGCAAAGCCGGTGATGCTGTATTCGATCGGCAAGGATTCGTCGGTGATGCTGCATCTGGCGCTGAAGGCCTTTGCGCCTGCCAGGCCGCCATTTCCGTTTCTGCACATCGATTCCAACTGGAAATTTGCCGAGATGATCGCCTTCCGCGACCGCATGGCGCGCGAGCTGGGTTTCGATCTCATCGTGCACAAGAATGCCGAAGGCGTACGCCAGGGCGTTGGCCCCTTCACGCACGGATCATCCACCCATACCCACCTGATGAAAACCGTGGCATTGCGCGAAGCGCTGGACCAGCATGGTTTTGACGCAGCTTTTGGCGGCGCCCGGCGGGACGAGGAAAAATCCCGTGCCAAGGAGCGGATTTTCTCCTTCCGCAAGGCCGGCCATAGCTGGGATCCGAAAAACCAGCGCCCGGAGATGTGGAAGATCTACAATACCCGGGTTGCGTCCGGCGAGACCATCCGCGTCTTCCCGCTGTCCAACTGGACCGAACTCGATATCTGGCAATATATCCTGCAGGAAGACATTCCGATCGTGCCGCTGTATTTCGCGCGCCGCCGCCCGGTCGTTGCCCGCGACGGAATGCTGCTGATGAAAGATGACGAGCGCATGCAACTGCGCGACGGCGAACAGCTGGAACAGCGCATGGTGCGCTTTCGCACGCTCGGCTGCTACCCGCTCACCGCCGCGGTCGAGAGCGAGGCTGACACACTCGAGGCCATCGTTGCCGAAATGCTGGTTGCACGCACCTCCGAGCGCCACGGCCGGATGATCGACCACGACGAGTCCGGATCGATGGAGAAGAAAAAGCGCGAGGGCTATTTCTGATGGGAGACAATAGCCCCAAAAACGCGCCCCACGCGCAGAGCCCCGAAAAAGCGCGCCACGCGCAGAGCGATTCCGCCGCCGCGCAGGGTGTCGGCGCCTTCATTGCCGAACAGGAGCAGAAATCGCTGCTGCGTTTCATCACCTGCGGTTCGGTCGATGACGGCAAGTCGACGCTGATCGGCCGCCTGCTGCTCGACACCCAATTGATCCTCGAGGACCAGATGGCTGCGCTGGCCAGCGATTCCAGCCGCCATGGTACCACCGGCGAGGACATGGATCTGGCGCTTCTCGTCGATGGGCTGGAAGCCGAGCGGGAACAGGGCATCACCATTGATGTCGCCTATCGGTTCTTCGCCACCGGAACGCGCAAATTCATTGTTGCCGATACGCCGGGTCATGAACAGTACACCCGCAACATGGCAACCGGCGCCTCTACCGCGGAATTGGCCATCGTCCTCGTCGATGCGCGCAAGGGGGTGCTCACCCAGACCCGCCGCCACAGCTTCATCGCCTCGCTGCTCGGCGTGCGCCATGTCATTCTCGCCATCAACAAGTTCGATCTCGTCGATTTCGACCGCACGGTGTTCGACCGTATCGTCGCAGACTACCTTTCTTTCGCCGGCACTTTGGGCTTTGACAGCATCTCGCCGGTGCCGATTTCCGCCCGTTTCGGCGACAATGTCATCGCCCGCTCCGGCAACACGCCGTGGTATGACGGTCCGACGGTTCTCGAACGGCTCGAGACCGTACCCGTCGGCGACCGGCTCGAGGCCATGCCGCTGCGCTTCCCCGTCCAATATGTCAATCGCCCGAATCTCGATTTCCGCGGCTATTGCGGCACGCTGGCGGCCGGCAATCTCAGCCCCGGCGATAGGGTCCGGGTGGCCCGCTCCGGCAAGACGACGAGCATCGACCGCATCATCCTCGGCGATGACGATCTGACTGCCGCCCGCGCCGGCCAGTCGGTGACCTTGACGCTGGCCGATGAACTCGACATTTCCCGCGGCGACATGCTGGTCGCCCCCGATGCACCGCCGGAACTGGCTGATCAGTTCGAAGCCAATCTCGTCTGGTTCGATGAGCACGCGCTGCTGCCCGGGCGACAGTATATCCTGCGCACCGAGGCCGATCAGTTGCCGGCCACCGTGACGACCCTGAAGCACAAGGTCGACGTCAATTCCTTCACCCACGAAGCGGCCCGATCGCTGGATCTCAACGAGGTTGGTGTCGTCAACCTGTCGCTGCAGACGGCTATTCCCTTCGATCCCTATGGCACCAACCGCAGCACAGGCGGCTTCATTCTCATCGACCGGCTGACCAATGCAACGGTGGGCGCCGGCATGATCACCCACGCGCTCTGGCGCGCCGCCAATGTGCATTGGCAGGCGCTCGATGTCAGCAAGACGGCGCGCGCCGAAATGAAGCATCAGAAGCCGGCGGTCATCTGGTTCACCGGCCTGTCGGGTTCCGGCAAGTCGACCATCGCCAATCTTCTCGAAAAGCGGCTGCATGCCGAGGGCCGGCACACCTACATTCTTGACGGCGACAATGTCCGTCACGGTCTCAACCGCGATCTCGGTTTCACCGAGGAGGACCGGGTTGAGAACATTCGCCGCATCGGTGAGGTTGCGCGCCTGATGGTCGATGCCGGCCTGATCGTGCTGGTCTCCTTCATCTCGCCCTTCCGCGCCGAGCGCCGCATGGCCCGGGATCTGCTGAACGAGGGCGAATTTGTCGAGCTGTTCGTCGACACGCCCTTCGAGGAATGTGCCCGGCGCGACCCCAAGGGGCTTTACGCCAAGGCGCTCAAGGGCGAGATTCGCAACTTCACCGGTGTCGATTCCCCCTATGAAGCACCTGAATCTCCGGATCTGCACCTGCGCACCATGGACAAGCAGGTCTCGGCCCTTGTCGACGATATTCATGCCTGGCTGCGGCAAAAGGGCTATATTGCCTGACAGATGGATGCTGCCGGAGCGGTGGCAGCAGGGCGCCGTCTGCAACCCTTGAAAGAGCTCGACCGACGCGATGATTGAACTGTTTTGCCGCCTTGCCGTTGCAGCGGGTGAATCCATTCTCGACGTGCGCTCGCAGGGAATCGAGGTGGCGCACAAATCCGACTGCTCCCCCGTCACCGAGGCCGACCGTCGCGCCGAAGCGCTGATCACCAGCGGCTTGGCGGAAGCGTTGAGCGACATTCCGCTGGTCGCCGAGGAGGCGATGTCCGCCGGCCGTTGCCCGGCGGAGCTCGGCCGCCGATTCCTGCTGGTCGATCCGCTTGACGGCACGCGCGAGTTCATCGAAGGCCGGGCCGATTTCACCGTCAACATCGCACTGATCGAAGACGGCGTGCCGGTGGCCGGCGTTGTCTATGCACCGGTGCGCCGGCAGGTGTTCGCCGCCGAGAGTGGCCGGGCCTTCAAACAGACCGCCGCCGCCGATCTGAGCCTGTCGGCGCCGCGCCCGATTGCCTGCCGGCCCCTGGCAACGCCGCCCTGCATCGTGGCCAGCAAATCGCACCGCACCGCTGAAACCAATGCCTTCATTGCCCGTTTCCCGCAGGCCGAAACCGCCTCGATCGGCTCGTCCCTGAAATTCTGCCTGCTGGCCGAGGGCAGCGCGGATCTTTATCCGCGCTTCGGCCGCACCATGGAATGGGACACGGCCGCCGGTGACGCCGTGCTGCGTACCGCCGGCGGCAAGACGCTAACGCCGGATGGCGAGCCGCTGCGCTACGGCAAGCGGCAGCAAGCGGCCGATGCCGATTTTGCAAATCCGTTCTTCATCGCCGGAAGCGCGGCGGCGCTGGCCCGGTGCGATTTCGCCGCATGAGCCGGGCAGGGGCGCGCCACCGGCCTGACGCGCCACCCGCAAGGACGAGCCGATGCGCATTCTCGTAACCGGGGCGGGCGGCTTCATTGGTCGCCGCCTCGTGCCGCATCTGCGCGCTGCCGGCCACGACGTGCTTGCGCCAAGCCGCCAGGAGGCGGATCTCGAACAGCCGGAAAGCTACCGGCCCTTTTTGCAGCGTGCCGAGACGATGATTCATCTGGCCGCCTTCAATCCGCCGCGTCTGGCGCCATCCTCCTTCCACCTCGCGCGCTTCCGGCAGATCAATGCCGAGGCCTCCGGCGCGCTGGCCAGGCTCGCCGCGCAAAGCGGCATCGGCCATCTCATCTTTTTCAGTTCGGCCCGCGTCTATGGCCTTGGCGGATCACAGCCGTTCCGCGAGGACGCAGCGCTCTGCGGCGACGATCCCTATGCCCGCTCGAAGCGCGCGGCCGAGAGGCAGCTTCTCAGTGCCGCAGCGGATACGCCGATGGCACTGACGACACTGCGCCTGCCTGTCGTCTACGGACGCGGACGCGGCGGCGCGCTGGGCCTTGTCAATGACTTTGCGCGGCGCGGATGGCCGCTGCCGGCCGATTGGCTGACGCCCAAAAAATCGGTCTTGCACGTCGACAATCTCAACGCCGCGCTCGTCCATCTGCTTGCCCGCCCGCCCGTTGAAGGCACGTTCAATCTGACCGATGGCGCACCGATCGCTCTGCGCGCCATCGCCGAACGGAGCGCAGGTGAAGCCGGACGAAGTATTCGCCAAGCACCGGTGCCACGCATTCTGATGGAAAGGCTGCCGATCCTCGGTCCGGCCTGGCGGCATCTGTGCGCGCCCTGCGTGCTCGACGACACACGGTTTTGCACTGTCACGGGGTGGTCGCCGCCGCTTTCAACCCACCAGGCGCTGAGCGAAGCTTTTTCGGCTGGCCGCCAAGACGCCGCATCCTGAGCGGGATTTCCCGACGCTTCGCCGTTGCATTGGTGCAGCGAATTCGCTAGATGCTTCCCCACTGGTTTTGGGGCGTAGCCAAGCGGTAAGGCAGCGGTTTTTGGTATCGCCATCCCTGGTTCGAATCCAGGCGCCCCAGCCAGCAGCCGGGTTGCGTTTCCAATGGTTCCTTGTGGACAAGGTTGTCCATTGGAATACAAATTGTTTTCCATTTCTATTTCGCCACAATAACGGAAGCTGGCTTGCGAGGGGGCTGATTTGAAGCGCATTTTCGGATTATTGCGCAGAAGAGAGATTGAACAGCTCGATGTCGATAGCGATCGACGGTTTTATATTCACAAAAAGATTCTTGCTTCTAAGCCAATGCTGCAAGGTGTATTTGCCGATTTTCATAGGCTTTTTCATGCCTTGGATCGCCAGTATTTCACCGGCGAAGGTTCCCGCATCGAATTAGGCGCGGGAGTAGCGCCAATGCGCGAGCGATATGCCGATGTGATTGCAAGCGACATTGTCCCTTCACCGGGAATAGATCAGGTCATCGACGCTCAGAGCACGTGTTTGCCCGACAAGTCAGTTCGTGTCTTCTTTGGCCAAAATTGCTTTCATCATTTCCCAAATCCTGACCGGTTTTTTGCCGAAGTGTTGCGCGTCGTAAGTCCGGGCGGGGGGGTCGTTCTCCTCGAGCCCTATTATGGCCCTTTTGCTTCATTTCTCTATCCCCGCCTGTTTCCGACGGAAGGCTTCGACAAACACTTTCCCTCATGGGAGACGCCTGTCGTGGGGCCAATGAATGGTGCAAATCAGGCGTTGAGCTACATCGTATTTGAACGAGATCGGGAAGAGTTCGAGCGAAAATATCCAGAGCTAGAAATCGTTCATCGGCAGGTCTGCGGAAATTATATTAAGTATCTCCTGTCGGGAGGTCTCAATTTCAGAACGCTCTGGCCGAAATTCGGTATACCGCTGTTGACGGGAGTTGAATACGTATTGCGTCCTTTTGGAAAATATTTATCAATACACCATATAATTGTGATAAAAGTAAAAGAATGATGGAGTTAATTAAATATATAAGTGTTCAAGTTTGTGCGTACATTATAGATATTGGCGGTTTTTATCTAATTAACAATATAGAAAATACATCTCCTCTCATATCAAATTTAATTGGGAAGTCAGCTGCGGGCACATTCGCATTTTTTTCTCACCGTCTATTTACATTCAAAGCTAATCAGGGTGGTTTTTTGCAGCAGGCTGTACGATTCACCGCCCTTCTCTTGTTGCATATACCTATCGCGACAGCAATTCTCGCTCTGTTGTTGTATGCGGGTCTACCGGTTTTGTTCGCAAAATTTCTTTCCGATGTTGCAAGTGTCGCTTTAAGTTTTTGGCTGAGCAAGAGGTTCGTGTTTCAATCTTCGCGCCCTAAAGCCGCGAACACAATTGCGGAGCGGGGGGACTTTTAGTGAGGATCGCCGTAACGGGTGCAACCGGATACATTGGTCGCAGACTGGTCTGCAGAGCTCATGCGGAGGGGCACCAGATATTGGCGATGACACGAAAACCCTTGAAGGGGCACCCGTGGCTCGCCTTTGATCTAGCTGATTTCGTCGAACCTGATATCCCTTCGGACGTCGACGTCGTTGTGCATCTGGCGGCAATCACTGGAAACAGAAACCAAAATTCGGGCGTCGATGAACAGGCGGCAGCTGCAAGCCTTATGGCCTGCAGTCGAAAGATCGGAGCTCATTTTGTTTTCGTATCCAGCCAAACTGCGGCCGACGTGGCGCCCACGGCATACGGTCGTCAGAAATGGAGAATCGAACAACAGGTTCGGATTAGCGGAGGCACGATTATCCGCCCCGGCCAAGTTTATGGCGGGGAGGAACGGGGGCTTTTCGGTCGCATCGTTAGCTTGGTGCGTGTTTCGCCGCTTCTTCCGGCGTTCTACCCCCGATTGCCTATTCAGCCAATTCATGTGGACGATCTTGCCGATGCTATCCTGGCAGCCTGCCGGGTCCGCGATAATTTCGCGATCTATGAGGTCGCGGAGCCAGAGCTAGTTGATTTCTCACGCTATTTGTCGGTCATCGCTGTAAAATGGGTGAGACGGCGTGCTGTAGTTGTTCCTTGCCCCATTGTGGTGCTTAGAATGTCGAGAGCAGTACTTGGAGAAAGACTGTCTATCCGCTTTGGCCTTGACAGGTTGCTATCCTTGACGAGTTTGCCTGCGATGCAAACTGCAGATGACTTACGGCGGTTGGGAGTCAATCTCCGGCGGCTTGAGGACGGAATGAGCCGCTCCGGCAATGCGTCACTCAGAAATCTTCTTGAAGAAGGGCACTGTCTCCTCACCTATATCATGCGATCTCCGCCTCCAGTTAGCTTGACGAGACGCTACGTTCGCTACGTCCAGCAATTCAAGACCGCAACCGAGGCTATCGGTTTACCGAAACTATGCTTGCAGTTCCCTTTTCTGGTTTCCTTTCTCCGCAACGTACAACCCGTCCCTCATAGCATTCCACATCAGATCAGATTGCGATTAAAAGCTGCTATTTCGATTGCAGATGCAAGTCCCGCTGGGGCCAGAAGGTTCATGCTTCTGGAACGGGACATCTCCTTTGCCCGACGTTTGTTAATCCTGTTGAATGCTGCTAGCGGTGAGCTTGTCGCCCGCATTTGTCGACCTTTTCTTTCGCCACTGTTGCAGATCACCAACCCCTCGGGAACTTCCCGCAAATGAGCGAGATTGCGGACGTCCTTGTAGTGGGGAGTGGCCCAGCAGGCGTTTCAGTTGCTTTTCCGCTCGTCGAGGCCGGTCTCAAGGTGTTGATGGTCGATGGTGGAAAGCCGACTACCCAGCCCCTGCCAGGCGGAAACTACGAAGAGCTTTGTCTTCAGGATAGAGAGCAGTGGCGCTGGAAAACTGGTATTGATGAAACCTCGCTCTCTGACGCCGACAATCGTTCGCCTAAACTTCGCATCCCGACCCACGCAGGAGTTTTTGAAGACTTCTCCAGCTGCAATAGGATCATTTCGAAGGATTTTGTGGCTATCGGTTCTTTGGCCCCCGGCGGCTTGTCGAATGCGTGGGGTTGCGGTGTCTCTCGTCTCAGTTTGCGGGAGCTTTCCGCTTTCCCTTGTGATCCCATGGATATGGAGAGGTCCTATGACGCCGTTAGCGCTAGGATCGGTCTCAGCGGAGCGGAAGATGACGATCTGGCCGACTATTTCAGGGTCGATGCCTTTGCTACCAATCCGGTGGCTCTTGACCCACTGCAGGAGCAATTAAAGAGGCGTTACGATGCCAGGAAGGAGCGGGGAGCAGAGATCGGAATTGCATTAGGAAGATCTCGCCTTGCCGTCCTTACTGAACAGAAAGGCCAGCGTCACGCTTGTGACTCTTTGGGTACATGCATGTGGGGATGCAACCGCCGCGCAATGTATTCAGCGCTTGAAGATCTGAGGACGCTCCGATCGTTTCGAAACTTCTCCTATGAACCCGGTCGACGGGTGGAGCAACTGGGACAGGCGAACGGACTTCCGGTTGCGTCCACCACCTCAGCCGCGGGCCCCTCGACCCTAAAAGCCAGACGAGTGGTACTTGCTGCGGGAACGCTGGCAACATCGCGCTTGGCACTGCAGAGGCTTGAACACAAATCCGTTCGACCGATGCTATCGAGTCCAACGGCAGCTTTTCTGCTTTTTGTGCCTGGTATTTTCGGGAGAAACCGCTCCCCAGCTTTTGGCCTCAGTCAACTATCTTACACTTTTCCAATAACAGCCAGTATTAGCGGATTCGGCTCACTTACCGATGCGAGCAATATCCCAGTTCCGGAGTTCGTACGCAATATCCCGATAGCCCCGCGCTATGCGATAGATACAATGGCGGTGCTTCTTTCATCCTGCGCTGTGGGAAATTTGTTTCTTCCAGGCAATCTGACAAAATCGTCGGTTCGTTTAACCGCAGATCATCATCTGGAGGTATCTGGGAGATATTCTGATACCGTCATTCCTTTGATGGATAAGGCACGGCGCATGTTGAACAAGAGTTTTCGTCGTCTTGGCTCCGTGGTCGTTCCGCAGAGTTTTACAATAGGCGCTCCAGGAAGCGATATACATTATTGCGGCACATTGCCCATGAAATTAAAGAAAACAGTCGGCAACACGGGCCCTCACGGGGAGCTATATGGAGCAGAGAAAATACGCATTGCCGATGGTGCATGTCTGCCAATTCTGACTGAGAAATCGCATACTCTTACCATCATGGCTAACGCAGACCGCATCGGGCGTAATCTGGTAGCAGAATTAACTTCTGAAAAAACAAGTCGCAGTTAGACGCTTTGTTAGAGCTCGAAGTCGACAGGAAGCTGAAATCAGTTTTTTTCTGACTTATGCTCAGTTGGACGCAACAGGTCGGCAGGGACGGCGCAACTTCTTCTAAGAAATAGAAACTATTTCTGTTCCTAGGATTGAGAAAATGCCTTCTGGCTTGCCATTCCGAGCTTCAAATTCGCTGCTTCATCACGAGCTGGCGCGTAAATGCAGCGAGCTCTTCATACCGACAGCTCCTGCGCCTCTCATAGAGTGCCGGCCATGGGGTGGGCGGCTCGTTAATTCTCTGTCGCTGAAGCGGCTGCAATTGTTCTCGCCCCTGCCACAAATATCTGTGTGCAAAAGAGGGAAAAAGGAGAAGCATCACCTTGATCTGCGACCGATAGGTGAACATTTTCGCGAGGTGGGACAAACCCCGTCGCCGGGGAACGGTCAGGCTTAGAGCGGGACCGTTCATCCGAAGGGGGCTGAGCGCAAGATAAGGAATGAGCGGCGACCGCGCCGCTCGATAAAGGGAGAACTGGCGGCTCGTCTCGACGATGTTGAACCGCTCTGCCAGCAGCACCGAGATCACGTGAACGGCGTCGTGATCCTGGTGTCCACCTTCCCATGCGTGGCAGACGATTTGTTCCAACGGCCCATCTTCCTCGGACAAGCGGCGATGCACCGCTTGGTAAGCGATGTCCATATGAGCGGGCAGGGTGCCATCGGAAATCCCCAATTGATCGCCACAGAAGAACACCTGATCTTGAGGCACGCCAAGTTGTTCGAGAACAGCCTGAGACTCCCTGTTGCGTCGCTCCGCGGTTTCAGATTGGGCAACCCCGCTTGTCAGGTAGAATATCAGACAGCGCTTTCCGGATCGGGTGGCCTGAAAGAGCGTCTCGCATATTCCCAGTTCGTCGTCCTGGTGGGCGAGCAGGACCGCAATAACGGGGGAGCGCTGATCAGTAGGCATCGAAGTCGATAAATTGGAAGAAGACAGAATCGGAATTGATGCGGTCGTCCGACGCCGAGAGGTTGCGATAGATGAGTCGGAGCGGCGAGGGCTTCATTTTGTCAGGGATAGCGATCGACAGTCCGCCTCTAGATGTCCCGCGAGGTGCCAGGCCAAGGTGCAATCGGAATGGGGCCGGGCGCAATGACGCGGTCGAGGCAACCGTGGAGGAAAGCGGTAGTTCGCCCTGAACATTCACGAGGCGGAAGTCGGTTGCGCCGCAGATTTGAATGCGCTCAGACTGCCGGGAGAGCGACAACTTGCCAGCCGGATTTCCAGCGCGCCAGGTCAGTCGCTCCAGGTCCCAGTCACACCGAAACTCTGCTTGGCTGTAGGCTTGATCGAAATCGATCCGTGGAAAGGGACCGATACCGACCCTTGCCTCCAGGCTGATAACATCCTGAAAACCCAACTTTCTTGAAAAGCCGCCGATGCTGCTGGCGTTCGCCACCCCGAACACCACCTCATATCCTGTATTCTCAGCATGCGCATAACATCGTTCGGCGAGTTTCGTGAACAGGCCCTTTCCACGATGGTTCGGAGCCGTTGCGGTATTCAGTGACAACAGCGCCCGCACGGGGCGTCCCCGCAGCACGGCACGAGTTGGAATACAGACGTACGTCGCCGCCAACTGACCTTCGTGAAAGGCGTCATAACCGACAACTTCGCCGGCTGGATTGTCGAGATAAAGCCATGTGAGATAGGCCTTGCTAAAGATTGATGAATGGGGAAAGCATGTCTGCAAAAGATGTAGATGATCGTCGATCAGATGAGGATTGAGCCGCGTTTCCTGAAATTCCATTGTCTTCAAAATCCTCCAATTTTAATGTGCTTACTTTCCAAAATTCTCATTCTGTACAGGATGTTTTATACAACTCAAATCAACAATATGCCTCACTCATTGGGTTGGCGATGCCATATCCCAGCGTTGATGATCCGTAGATCCGCGTTAGATTTTCGCATATCCATCAGCACGCGGCGAGGCTGGTTGACGGAGGTTAGCGGTGTGGTGAGAATCTCAGGCGTTCCTGTGCAAAGCGTCGTATAGGACCGCGCGCTAGGCCGGGGGTCATGATCAAGAGGCCGTTCCAGGAAAAACGCGCCGGGCGTTCGACAGATATATTCGAAATGCCATTGGAATGCGCCGGCCTCAACCCGTTTCATCCATTCAAGTCGGTTAGCCACTGGAACTCCCTCTCCAAGAGGGAGAAATTCTTCGAACCGCACGTCGTTATTCAAGTGAAAGAGAATAAACATGCCCTCATGTTCGATCTCCGCGGATAGCTCACTAAGCTTGTTCAGGAAATTCTGATCGGAGAAGCGACGCATTTTTTGTTGCGAATTGCTGCCGAAGATCACGGTATCGATGTTCTTGCTTCGAAGGAAATTTTCCAGCCCGTCCGCCCCCCCCTTGAGTGCCTCGTTCAGTGCCTTGGCAGGTTGGTCGTAATACCAGCTGGTTGCCCACAAGCGTCCGATGGGTCGAATCGGATTCCCGAGAGCCACATACCGCCCCTGCGGACCATAGCGCGACGACAGGTTGTCGGCGATACGCTGCCGGTCCAGACGCGACCTGTAGGCCTCTGCGTGCATCGATTTTTGCGTCTCGGCGAACAGGAACATCCCGCCGCCATGTCCGAACCGCGGCATCAATGCGAGGTTAAGGGTCACGGTGAGCACTGCCGCCATTTCCCAGAGCCGGCCGTAACGCGCGCTGACCAGCACGCAAAAGGCCGGCGTCGCGATGACAGCCAGCACGAACACGTAACGGGAATTGTTTTGCAGGTACGACAGCAGGTAGACGGCGCTGATGAAGCCGGCCGCGGTGATCCATGCCGATGGCGAATGATGCCCTTTTCGCGCGAACTGCAGCGCCAGCACGGTCAAAGCGGCGCCGAACAGCAACAGGAAGCTCAGCCCGAGGTCGCCGTCTTTGCTTCCTCCACCCTGGTTGTATGCGGTCGTGCTGACGCTCATGTCCCAGGGAAGCAGGTAGCTGAAGAACCCCGTATGCGGCGAGCGGAAGACGCCGAAATAGGGACTGCCAAAAATCTCGTTGTAATAGGGAAAGAGCGGATTTCCCGTCTGGCTGTAGACATATCCGAAATAGGCAAGCGCCGTCCCGGCAAAGACCACGGAAGCAATCGTTGCGAAGACGAGAAAGTTGCGGGGGGAACACCTGATCAGCAGATAGATGCCAAGGGGAACTGCGCAGAGAGCGAGCATCGGCAGGAGCGACAGCTTGGTCAGCACCGCCAGGGCGACAAGAAGGCCCGAAATCACACCATCGATCGGTTGGAGCAACCTATTCAGCCGGACTTGCTCATAGAGATAAAACACCCAGAAGATTAGAATGACGCTGCTGAGCAAAGCTCCGAGATCGGGAAACGCGCTCAGGCTTACCCGTTCGACGATAGGCATCGAGGCGATCACGGCGCCGGGCAGCAGCCAGGCCCCCCTCCCGCTGCCGCGCGCGCCATAGCGCTCGAGAGCCGACTTCGAAAGGACCGCCAGGACGATGAGCGAGACGCACAACAGCGAATAGTTCCACAGCTTGGCGGCCATCTCGCTGCCGGTCAGCATGGCCGTTGCGGCCTGCGCCCAGATCTGCGGCAGAGAGATGAAACCGATCGAGATCCATTCGGGATCGGTGGTCAGACTGCCGGTCCTCATCAGTTCTGCGATCATGGGTCGGTAGGCCGCAATGGCGTCACTCCCATTTTCCGGCACGGCGGCAAAGAAGGACAGGGTGACGATCACCATGGTGGCGAGGAGGACGGTGATGGCAGAGAGCCATGACCGTTCGACGGAGGGCGCAGCGGGCAGCGAGATCGTCAGTTTGCCGGCGTGAAAAATGGCGGCGGCCGCCAGAATGGGAAGGGCGATAATCCCGGCAATGACGGATGGTGAAAACCAGCCCGAATGCACGGCGGCAATGAGCAGCAGGGAATAAAGCGCATAGCCCAGAGCGAGGGTGCGTACGAACTCCATACCGCAATGGATGGGCCTTCGATCAACGCAGACGCCGATGGCAAATATCGCGGCCCACTGCGCCAGAATGATGATGATCTCTCCCAGATGACCCATCAGGGACAGCGGCAGGATCATCGCCAGAAGCAGAAGGAAAAATATCAAGCGGGGAAAGATCAGATACAGAAAAGTTGTCGCTAAGGAGATCAGCGATCCATAGATGTAGACGTCCTTGACGTAAAAATATTCCCGGAGATCCAGCTTCTGAAAGAGCGCATAAAAGCCGATCGAGATGAAAGAGATCGTGATCAGTGCCGCCAGCGCGGACAACAGTGCGGCGCCCCGGAAAGTGCTTGCGTCATGGCGCGGATAGTGTGACATCGACGGGCTTTCTAAGGTTGGTTTTCGGTGTGTCACGACGCCAGAGCATGCGGCCCGGCTAGGAGCTGCCGCGTTGCGAAGGGGAGTGCAGTCGCGGGTGAAGTGGACGTTTCGGCACCGAACCCGCATCATAGGCGAGAAAGGCCAGCAGCAGTTGCAAGCCCATGATCATGGTCACGGCCGTAAGCATGATCGTCCCGCCGGGCGCCGGTAACCCCAGTCCGGCATAATGCGCCCACTGCAGTGTTCCGTACAAGGCGCCGAACACCAACATGAAAAACCCCAGCGGCAATTCGAGAGAGGCGACCGAGAAATCACGGAGATAGTAGCTGTAGAAAATCCGTTTGAGCGTGTTGCCGATATGCTTATAGAGAAAACTGCCGGCGATCCTCGAGATTTTCAGATTGCTGACTTCGTCCTCGTAGAGTGCTGTCATCGGGATATCGACCACCACCGCACGCAGCGTGTTCAACCTGAAAAGCATATCGCTTTCAAAGAAGAAGCGGCGGTTGAGCTTGTCGAGCGGCAGCTCCTTGGCAACCTTTGCGTGAATGGCGGTAAAGCCATTGGTCGGGTCGAATATATCCCAATAGCCCGATGAAAATTTTGTCATGAAGGACAGGGCGGCATTGCCAAAGAGGCGAACCTTCGGCATCGCGCTGACCCGCTCGAATTCGAAGAACCGGTTTCCCTTGGTATAGTCCGCATCACCTTTCAGGATCGGTGCGACAAACTGTTCGATCAGTTCCGGGTCCATCTGCCCGTCCCCGTCAATCTTGACGAGAATGTCCATGCCATCGGCGATCGCGGCGCGATAGCCGGTTATCATTGCGCCGCCCACGCCGAGGTTGACCTCGTGGCGAATGATCTTGATCCGTGTGTCTGGACTTTGAGCTTCGACGTGCGCGGCCGATCCATCCGGGCAGGCATCATCGACAATGTAGATGGCTTCCACCGTCGGCGGAATCGCCTCCAGCACCGCAAGGATGTGCGGGATGACCTTGTAGCACGGGATGATCACCGCGATCCGTCCCGGCAAGTCTTTGATCATCTGGCCCCCCATCGAATTCAGGCTACTTATGGCCTCTGTGCCAAGTTTAGGCCAGTGCCGAAGATGCATAAATCACAGCGGAAAGCGAAAAATATAGCAGTCCGAAAGATACGCGGGCGCCGAAGCTCAGCGCACACCGCCGCTCGGGATCACAGCATCGCTTTTTCGCGATGCGGGTCCGAAGCATAGCCCTCCGGGTTGCGTATCTGCCAGCGCCAGGCATCCGCACACATCTCGGCCAGGCCGCGCCGCGCCCGCCAGTCGAGCATTTCGCGCGCCCGGCTGACATCGGCGTAGCATTCGGCGATATCGCCCTTGCGGCGCGGGGCGATCACATAGGGCACCGGCCGTCCGCTCGCCTTGGCGAAGGCAGCGATCATCTCCAGCACCGTATAGCCGGTGCCGGTGCCGAGATTGACGGTCAGCAGCCCGGCATCGCCTTCGAGCTTTCGCAGCGCCGCGATGTGCCCCTCGGCAAGGTCCACGACATGAATGAAATCGCGCACCCCGGTGCCGTCGCGGGTGTCATAATCGCCCCCGAAGACTGAAAGCTGCACCCGCTGCCCGGCCGCCACCTGCGTCAGATACGGCCCGAGATTGGGGGGTACGCCGCGTGTATCCTCGCCGATCAGTCCGCTTTCATGCGCTCCGAACGGGTTGAAATAGCGCAACCGGGCAATCGACCAGCCCGGCTCGGCGCGGCTTATATCGCTCAACAGGTCTTCGCAGATGATCTTCGTTCGCCCATAGGGCGACTGCGCGGCACGCTGGGAGTCCTCGCGCACCGGCATCCTTTCTGCGTCGCCATATACCGCCGCCGAGGAGGAAAACACCAGCGATGCGACATTGCAGGCGCGCATCGCGCTGAGCAATTGCACCGTGCCGTGCACATTGTTGTCGTAATAGGCCAGCGGCATCTCGATGGATTCGCTCGCTGATTTCAGGGCCGCAAAATGGATGACCGCGCGGATGTCATGGCTGCGCAATGCCGTCTCGATCGCGGCGCGGTCGCGCACATCGCCCTCGATAACCTCCGGTGCGCTGCCGCAGATGGCGGCGAGACGCTTCAGCACCTGGCGGCTTGCATTGCTGAAATTGTCGTAAATGACCGGCTCGTAGCCGGCTTGCCGCAGGGCCACGCAGGTGTGCGACCCGATATAGCCGGCTCCTCCGGTGACCAGGATGCGTTGCGCCATGGATCGATCGGCCTCCCTCGGCCTGTTTCCGCCCCACCGACAATCTAGCAGTGCCGGGTAAAGAAGCCCTTAGCCGCGCCGGATGCCGCCCGTCGCACCCTATCAGTCGGAACGGCCCGCCACCTGGCGCCGCTGGTCGTCCAGAACGTCCGCAAGAGTGGTGTTAAGCGCAATCTCGGCCCGCCAGCCAAACGCGGCTGCGGCGCGCCCGGCATCGCCGATGGTGCGGGGGATGTCGGCGGGACGCAAGCGGTCGGGATCCGTCTCGATCGAGATACTGACGCGGCTCATGCCGATCAGCGCGTCCAGAATGGCGCCGATCCGCACCGCGCGCCCGGATGCCAGATTGTAGGCGGTTGAGTGGGGCAGGGGCTGCGCTGGGGGCTTCGAAGGCTGCGGAGCGCCAGCCATGGCGGCCAGCGCATAGGCGCGCGCCACATCGCGCACATCGAGAAAGTCCCGTTCCGCATCGAGATTGCCGACACGTATGACCGGGGCGCGCCGCTCCGCCTCGATTTCGGCGATCTGGCGTGCGAAATCGGCCACCACGTAAAGCGGCGCCTGGCCGGGCCCACTGTGGTTGAAAGGGCGAAAGCGGATACAGTCGAACCCTTCGGCCGCCAACTGGCCGAGCGCAATATCGGCGCAGGCCTTGGTGGCCGCGTAAACCGATTGCGGCATCAGCGGCGTCAATTCGTCGGTCGGCCCCTCGTTGAGCGCGAAGGCCGCGCCATAACTTTCCGAACTGCCGGCAAAGATCAGCCGCGCCTGGGGGCAATGCGCGCGCAGGGCGGCGGCGATGTTCAGCGTGCCCTGGAAATTCACCGCCCAGGCACGCGCCGGGGCGTCACGCGCCTCAGCCGGCAGGGCGACAGCCGCCAGGTGGATAACCGCGTCGGGCTGCAGCCGCGCGATCGCCGCTTCCACGGCGGCCTGATCGGCAATGTCCGGGCCATCGCCGGCTTCCGCCGCGTTAAGATCCAGGATCTCAGCATCTCCCGGCATGGTCTCAAGGGCCGTGCGAACATGCCGGCCGACAAAGCCACTTGCACCGGTGATCAGAATTTTCCGCTTCATGGGCGGCGCTCCCGGTTACGACGGACGGTTATTGGCGCAGGCGCGCCAGATCCGCATCGACCATCTCGGCGATCATGTCTTCCAGTGTGATCTCCGCCTGCCAGCCGAGCCGGTCCTTGGCCTTGCTCGCGTCGCCAAGCAGCACATCGACTTCCGCCGGCCGGAACAGCTCCGGATCAATCACCAGATGCGCGTCCGGGGTCAGACCCACATGCTCGAAGGCGATGCGGCACATGTCGCGCACGGTCGTCGTGCGGCCGGTCGCCACCACATAGTCGTCAGGCTCGTCCTGTTGCAGCATCAGCCACATGGCGCGCACATAGTCGCGTGCATGCCCCCAGTCGCGCTTGGCGTCGATATTGCCCAGCCGCAACTCGCTTTCCAGGCCGAGTTTGATGCGCGCCACGCCATCGGTCACCTTGCGGGTGACAAATTCCGGTCCGCGCAGCGGCGATTCATGATTGAACAGGATGCCGCTGGAGGCGTGCATGCCAAAACTTTCGCGGTAATTCACCGTCATCCAGTGCGCATAAAGCTTCGCTGCCGCATAGGGCGACCGGGGATAGAAGGGCGTCGTCTCCGATTGCACCGGTTCCTGGATCAGCCCGTACATTTCCGAGGATGAGGCCTGGTAGTAGCGCGCTTCGGGGCAGACGATGCGCACCGCTTCGAGCACATTCGCCGCGCCCATACCGGTCACCGACCCGGTCAGCAGCGGCTGCTGCCACGAGGATTTGACGAAGGACTGGGCGGCCAGATTGTAGATCTCGGTGGGTTGGAGCTCCTGCAGCGTCCGGATCAGCGCCGAAAGATCGGTCAGGTTGCCGTCATGCAGATGAACGTCCCTGGTGATGCCCAGCCAGTCGAGCCGGTTGGTGGCCACATGCGCCGAGGCGCTGCGCCGCATCAGGCCGTGTACCTCGTAACCCTCATTCAACAGAAGCTGGGAAAGATAAGCGCCATCCTGCCCGGTAATGCCGGTGATGAAAGCCTTTTTTTCGGTCATTGAAACAATCCTTCGTCACGGGCGCCGAGGCCGGCGCTGCAATGTCGAAAGGTCTCAAATCACAAACACGGCGCCATTGAAAGCCTCATCGCCCGTCCGGCAACCGTCAGGAGCGGCGTGCCGCGCGCCGCACCCTCACTGCGCCTCCCTGATCTCGGCAACCGCATCGGCGGTCACGGCCGGGGCGCTGTTGCCGAAGGCGTTGCGCACATAAGTGGCCACCGCCGCGACTTCCGCATCATTCAGCTTCCAGTCGAAAGCCGGCATGGCGTGCGGCGTCGGATATTTCTCGGTCGGCACCGAGCGCACGCCTTCAAGCACCAGCCGCACCACGGTTGTCGGATCGCTGCTCTGGGTCAGGGATGATCCCTTGAGGCGGGCGAACTGACCTGGGATTCCTTCGCCGTCCGGCCCGTGGCAGGCGCTGCATTGCGTCGCATAGACCAGCGCGCCGGTCTGCATCGCCGGATCGTCAGTGTCGATCGCCTCGCTGTCAGCCGGCGCCTCGCCAGACTCCGGAAGATCGAGAATATAGGTGGCCAGCGCATCGAGATCGCTGTCGGTGAGATGCCGTGTCGACTTGTCGATCACTTCCGCCATCGGCCCGAACGCCGCCGTCCGTGAATTGCGGCCATGGCGCAGAAACGCCATCAGATCGTCTTTCGACCAGTCCGACAGGCCCGGCCCGCCGCTGCCCGGCCGGAGAGCCGGCGCCAGCCAGCCCTCTGCCATGCCGCCGGAATAGGCCGCATCGCCATCTTTCACCGCGCCGGTGAAATTTTTCGGCGAATGGCACATCGAGCAGTGCCCCAGTCCCTCGGCAATGTAATAGCCGCGGTTCCAGGCCGCGCTCCTTTCCGGATCGGGGGTAAAGCTGCGATCCTCGAAATTGATGAGGTTCCAGCCATTGAGCACGAAGCGGATATTCAGCGGAAAGGGGAAGTCGGGCTCCATGACGTCTTGTGATATCGGTTCGAGCGATTGCAGATAGGCGTAGATCGCATCGGAATCGGCGCGGCTGATCAGCGTGAAATGCGTATAGGGGAAGGCCGGATAGAGATGCGCGCCATCGCGCCGTATGCCCTCATTCATCGCCCGCCAGAAATCATCGGCGCTCCATTCGCCCAGCCCGGTCTCCTCGTCCGGCGTCAGATTGGCTGTCCAGATGGTGCCGAACGGCGTATCCAGCGCGTATTTGCCGGCCATCGGTTTTTCCGGATCCGCCGTATGACAGGCGGCGCAGTCGCCGACACGGCTGAGATAGAGGCCGCGCTGCAGCTCCGACCAGTCGTTGGTGCCCTGGGCCAGGGCGGGATGTGTCGCCGCTGCGAACAGGCAGGCGCTGAGTGCCACCAGCCCTGCGATCCGGATGCGCCGGGAGGAGCGGGTCAGCGATTGCGCGAGAGAAAGATAGCGCATGATGCCCTCCTATGCCTGCACCATGGGCTGGCCCGGCGCTCTCAGATAGGAACGCCGGATCGCCGCTGCGCTGTGATAGGCCAGCGCGGCCACCGTGCCGGTCGGGTTGTAGCCGGGATTTTGCGGAAAAGCCCCGGCGCCGGTGAGGAACAGGTTCGGCATTTGCCAGTGCTGCAGATATTTGTTGGTGACGCTGTCGGCGGGGCTGGCGCCCATGATGTGGCCGCCGGTATTGTGTGTCGTCTGGTAGGGCACGATGGAATAGGGTCCCTTGCGGCGGCTCACGGTCATCTCGCGCCCGCCCATCGCTTCGGCGATCTCGACAGCGCGGTCGGTCAGATAATCGCTCATGCGCAACTCGTTCTCGGTGAAGTCGAAGGTCATGCGCATCAGGGGCCGTCCATAGGCATCCTTGTAGGTCGGATCGAGATCGAGATAGTTGCCGCGATAGCTCATCACCGCGCCATGCGTGCCGATTCCGACCGAATGTCCGTAATTCTCGCGCATCGCTTTCTTCCAGCCGGCGCCGAATTTCGGCGTGCCATCCGGCACCGCAAGGCTTTCCACCGGGCGCCCGTTGGTCTGCGTCTGGCCGATAAAGCCGCCGCCGATGAAGCCAAGGCCCGAATGGTCGAAATTGTCGCCGTTGAACTCGTCGATTACCATGCCCAGCGCGCCCGCGCCGATGAATGGATTGATATGGGTCTCCTCATCGTAGAACACGGTCACGCCTGAGGTGATCTGATAGGCGTAGTTCTTGCCCACCAGACCTTGCTGCGAGCGCGGATCGTAAATCTGCCCGATCCCCGAGACCATCAAGAGATGCACATTGTGGTTGATGTAGGTGGACAGGATGACCATGTCGGCCGGCTGCTCGATGATCTCGCCCTCCGGCGTGATGTATTCCACCCCGGTGACGCTCTTGCCATCGGCCGCCTTCAACACCCGCAGCACCATGGCCTGCGTTTGCAATTCGAAATTCTGCCGCCGCATCAAGACCGGCAAAATGGTCGTCGGAGCACTGGCCTTGGAATAGTTCCCGCAGGCGAATTTCTCGCAGAAACCGCAATAGGTGCAGGGCGCCAGCGACACGCCAAGCGGGTTGGTGTAGGCGCGGCTCATATTGGCGGAAGGGAAGGGGAACGGTTTATAGCCCAATCCGCTCGCGGCCTCGGCGAACAGTTTCGGTGCCAGCACCATATCCATCGGCGGGTTCGGATACTCTTTCGAGCGCGGGCCCTCGAACGGGTTGCCGCCCTGCTGCAAGCGACCGTTGAGATTGCCGGCCTTGCCCGAGATCCCGCAAAGCTCCTCGAAGGTGGTGTAATGCGGTTCCAGCTCCTCGTAGCTCACGCCCCAGTCCTGGATGGTCATATCCTCGGGCAGCGGCCCGTAACGCTCTTCATTGTGGCTGCGTGCCACGAAGTCGGAGGGCAGGAAACGCCAGGTAATGCCGTTCCAGTGCACCCCCGATCCGCCGACATTGGTGCCCGGCAGAAACGAGCCGAGCATGCGCATCGGCAGGGCGGTCTGGTCGGAGGAATTGCGAAAGGTCATTGTCTCGCGCGACAATTGCTCGAAAAGGTCGTGGCGAAAGCGGTAGCGCACCTCGTCCTGGGCGTTGGTGACCGCGTAATCGGTCGAGGTGTTGCGCCACACGCCGCGCTCGAGAGCCAACACATCGAGGCCCTCGGCAGTCAGTTGCTCGGCCATGATCGCGCCGGTCCATCCGAACCCGACAATCACCACCTCGCGCTTGGGAAGTTTGCGCGCCATCAGTTGGCCTCCCGCTGGTAGTTGCCGGCAACCGACACCGGCGGCAGGTCGAGCGCCTTGCCATTGTGATCGATATATGGCCGGTAGTCATAGCGGGCGCCCGGGAAGCCGATCATCTTCCAGCCGACCATGTCCCGGTTGCCGCCATGTACCGGATCGCCGAAATAGCCGAGCTGGGTGTCTTCCCACAGCCGGTCGAAGAAGGTTTTCGCGTCGACATGCTCCAGCTCCTGCTCGCCCTCGGACAGGGCGGTCAGAAAATCGTCCTGCGCCTCTGCATCGAGGGCCGTGAAACCGTCGGTCCCCTCCTTGCGGATGGCCGTCTCGAGGTCTGCGATCGCCTGCCGGTAGAGAATCGCCGGCGCTTCCGCCTGATAGCCCTGGCTTTCGGTGCCCTGCTGGAACGGACCCTGCAGATAGTAGATGTCGCCGCGCCCGTAAGGGCCGGCCAGCTGATCTTCAAGGAAAGTCACCACGCCCGCTTCGGAAGCCGAGGGGAACTCGTCCTTCGGGATCAGCCTGTCGACCATCGCCACGATGACCGAGCGTTCCTCGGCGCTGAAAAAGGTCTGGTGCAAACCGGCCGGGGAGGGTGGGCGCGCTGTCTTGCTGGACCATGGCACGCTGCCGCGATACGAGCGCGCCAAGGCGCCGCCGGTCAGAGCCAGAACGGAGGCGCCGGTGAGAAAATATCGTCGCGATATAGCCAATGTTTCGCCCTCGGTCGTTTGTGGCCATGGCCACCGGAAACGAAGCGCAGCATGTCAAGCCGCGGCCGAGCCGAACCGGACGTTGCCGTCAGACGGCCCGTAAGCGCAGATAGAACACCAGCGCGGCAAGCCAAGCACCCGCGGCGACAAAAAATGTCGATGGCCCGGAAAGCGTGGAGCCATAAAGCGCCGCCATACCCGTTGCCGCACCGATAAGCGCCACCTCCGTCACCAGCCGCCAGGTGCCAACGCCGTTGCGATGCGCGTGCTGATAGGCGTGCGCGGCGTGGGCGCGAAAGATGTTCTCGCCGGCGCGCAGGCGCTTTGCGACGGTCAGGCTTGCGTCGACGAGATAATAGGAGAAAGGCAACAGGGCGATGGCCGGATGAACGGCTTCACTGGCGGTCAGCGCCAGGTAGCCGGCGGCAAGCCCGAGCGGAAGGCTGCCGCTATCACCGAGAAAGATGCGCGCCTTCGGGCGATTGTGCCAGCCAAAGCCGATCAGCGCGCCGACCAGACCAAGGCCCAAGACAAGCACCTGGGAGCCGCCGGCGCTGCTCAACGCGGCCAGGAGGGCAAGGAAAAACAGCCCCGTGCCGACGCCCGCGACGCTCATCAGGTCGATGCCGTCCATGAAATTGACGAGGTTGATGAACGCGGTGAGGATCACCGTTGCGATTGCCAGCGCGACAAGCGGCGGCAGGACCGAAAGGATGCCGGCTTCCAGACCGAGCCCCTGCGCGGCAATGGCCGCGGCGATGAGCTGGACAAGGAGTTTGGTGGGCGCCCCGAGCCCGCGCAGATCGTCGATCAGCCCGAGGCCGAACACCAGCGCCAGGCCGATGAACAGCGGCAGATGCGCAATGATTCCGGCCGGCTGCATCAAACCCAGGCTGGCAAGGACACCGAGCGGTATGACCGCCAGTCCGCCCAGCTGACGTGTGGGCGACGCGTGCGCCGAGCGCGCCGAAACGCCCGCCTGCAGGAATCGCGCCGGCAGCACGGCCCGCAACACGGCAAGCAGCGCCGCGCAGACAATTGCCGTCGTCACGATACCGAGGCCAAGCAGAGCAACGAGCTGCGGATCCTCGGCAAACGGGATCGGTGCAAGCAAACGGTTTGTCGCGTCGCCCACGCGGATCGTCCTTTTTCACATCCCCGCCGGTGCCGTCCATCGGCTTCAGCAGGACCTCGGGCGCCAGCGTGCGATCAGGGTTGCGCCGCGATCACGCCAGCCCGAGATGGATGAAGTCGTGAACATGCACGAGGCCGATCGGCTTGCCGACCCGTTCCGCGCCGGCCGTGCCATCGATGACGAACAAGGCGGTGATCTTTTCCTCGTTGAGATAGCGCAGCGCATCTTCGGCGAACATCGCTCCGTTGATCACCCGCGGCCGTGTGCTCATCACGTCGCCGGCGCGGGCCGTGGTCAATTCATGCATGTGGCGCCGCAGATCGCCGTCCGAGACGATACCGATCAGGTTGCCGTCTTCATCGATCACGCCGGCCAGGCCGAAGCTTTTCGATGTCATCACCATCACGGCTTCCGCCATCGGCATGTCGGGAGAAATCAGCGGCAGCCGCTCGCCCTGGTGCATGAACTGCTCGACCCGCATCAGCTTCAGGCCGAGACTGCCGCCCGGATGCAGCCGCTGGAAATCATGGCGCGAGAACCCGCGCAGGCGCATCGCTGCCATCGCCATGGCGTCGCCCAGCGCCAGCATCATCGTGGTCGACGTCGTCGGCGCCATGCGGATCGGGCAGGCTTCCTGCGCCACCGGCAAGACGAGCGGGATCGTTGCCGCGCGCACCAGCGTCGATTCGCTGCCCGAGGTGATGCCGATGACGGGAATGCCAAGCGCCGTGGCGTGGTTGAGCACCGGCACCAGTTCGGCGGTCTCGCCGGAATTGGACAACAGGATCAGCACGTCCTCGCCGGAAATCATGCCCATGTCGCCATGCGCCGCTTCCGCCGAATGCACGAAATTGGACGGCGTGCCGGTCGAAGCCAGGGTCGCCGCGATCTTCTTGGCGACATGGCCGGATTTACCAAGACCGGAAATCACCACCCGTCCCTTGACCGCCAGCAAGGCCTTCACCGCGGCAACGAAATGCTCGTCCAGCGCCTGCGCCAGGGCGGCCACGCCGGCCGCTTCCATCGCCACCACATCGCGGCCATGCGACAGGATCTCCTCGGCAACGGCCGCCTCGGGCGTTGGCTCGGTGCCTGCGCCTGCGGTATTCGCTGCCGGTGCCTGCGCGCTTCCTTGTTTTGAATTTCCAAGCATCGCCGCGACCTCCTTTGCGCTTGCATAATCGCCGGATGCCGGCGTTGCAAAGAAAAAGCGGTGAGAATCGGCGCCTCTGCGGCGCCATCCAGCCTTTTCTCGCGATTCAGAGGCGCTGTCGCACTCAGAGGCGGTTTGCTTGCAGCCATTTGTGCCAGCCGGCGGCACTGCCATTGAAGACGTTCAGATCGATCTGCGTCGGATGGTCTGCCGCAAGGCCCGTGCCGGAATATTGCCAGAACAGGAAGTCGCGGCCCGGATAGACCTTGGACGGATGCTCGGCAACCGCCCGCAGCCAGAACGGATGGTTCGGAAAGGCGCCTTTCAGATTGTCGTCATAAAAGTCCGGCGCCGTGTAGATGATCGGCCGCTGCCCGTAATGCGCTTCCAGCCGGTCCATGAACACCTGCATCTTCTTGCGCACCATTTCCGGCGAGGGGTATTTCCGGCAGGTCTTCGAGGTGTGATTCCATTCGACATCGATCACCGGCGGCAGCGCGCCCTTTTCCTTCGGCACGTTGCGGATGAACCAGTCGGCTTGCGAACTGGCGGTGCGGCACCAGTAGAAGAAGTGGTAGGCGCCGCGCGCCACGCCGGCCTCGCGGGCGGCGGTCCAGTTGCGGTGAAAATTCGGATCGAGATGATCGCCGCCATCGGTCGCCTTGATGAACGCGAAATTGGCGCCGCGCTGACGCAATGCCGTCCAGTCGATCTTTCCCTGCCAGCGCGACACATCGACACCGTGCACGGCAAACCCTGCAGGCGACAACTGGCCGAAATCGATCGGCTTGGCATCGCTGAACCGCGCCTTGTAGATGGTCGGCGCATCCGAACGGCCTTGCAAGGCAGGCTTGTTGGCGCGCAGCACTGCCATTTCGACCGGACGCGCCGTGTTGGCATATCCGAGACCGCGTGCCTCGTCGCGACCGCCTTCCTTGGCAGTTTCGTTCAGCGTTCCGGGCGGCACGATCGGCCGCACGGAGGCTGTCGTCGTCTTGTCGATCGCCGCTGACTTGCTGATCTTGAGCGCATCGACGCCGGACGAATTGCAGCCGGCCACGATCGGCACCAGAAGGGTCAGGACGGACAGTGAAATGAGCGGCGTGCGCATAAAAAATCCCTAAGCGGAACAGGAGGGGATGAAGCTGATCAAGTCGCCAAGCTTAATGAACAATTGCCAAGAAAGATTGAATCCGAAGCAATCAGGCGACAGTTTCGCCGGAGTTGGTGCGCGAGCGCATTTGCACCGCTGCGCCTTCCTCAAGCCTCTGTTTTCAAAACGGAAAGCAGAGCATGGATGCGGCTCGATGCTGCCGCTTGCGGGCCAGCCGGCTGGTAACACTGGTTAAGTGGTAAATGCTTTGACAACGCCCGGTGCGCGGTCACGCGCGCTTCCGTTCCCGATGAGCAGGGCCGAATATAACCGCGCTTGCGCCTGACACCGCTGCCACTTCGCCCTATAATGACGAGGAGTGGCTGTCGGGGACGCCGCTTGCAAGGTGACACGCAAAGGCGAACATGACCGATCAGCGAAATGACGATGCCGTTGGCCAGTTGATCTCGCGCGTTGCGCTGGGCGACAGAAAGGCCTTTTCCGATCTCTATGGCAGGACCGGGCCGAAACTTTTCGGCGTCTGCCTGCGTATACTCAGGCAACAGGCCCAGGCGGAAGACGCGCTGCAGGAGATTTACGTCAAGATCTGGCAGCGATCGCAAAGCTTTTCGGCCGGACAGGCTGCGCCCATGGCGTGGCTGGTGACGATCGCGCGCAATCATTGCATCGACATGCTGCGCGCCCGCCGCCCCGATCCGGTCGAACTGGACGATGCGCCGTTTGTGGCCGACGAGGCGCCCGATCCGGAAGCCGTTGCTGTCAACACCAGCGAGGGCCGCCGCATCGACAATTGCCTTGGTCAACTGGATGCCGACCGGGCGCAGGCCGTGGTCAGTGCCTATGTCGAAGGCTACAGCTATCAGGAGCTGGCCGGCCAATACAGCGTGCCGCTGAACACCATGCGCACCTGGCTTCGCCGCAGCCTGATCAGCCTGAAGGAGTGTATGGAGCGATGAGCACAGGTCACCAAGGACCATCCGGACACGGACCGCAGGACGATATCGCTCTTGCCGGCGAATATGTCGTCGGCGTGCTGCCCGATGCCGAGCGCCGGGAAGCCGAGCGGCGCATTGCCACCGATCCCCGGTTTGCCGGACTTGTCGCGGGCTGGCAGACGGACCTGTCCGAACTCGACAAGGCCTATGAACCGGCCAACATTCCGCCAATCGTCCGCCAGCGCCTCGACAAGCGCCTGTTCGGCAGCGAGGCCGGCGCCTCGGCGCGGATCTGGGGATCTCTCAATTTCTGGCGCGGCCTTGCCGTCGCCTCGCTTGCCGTCGCCGTTGCTTTTGCCGCCGTGAACACCGGCCTTCTGCCCGGCCCGGACGGCGCGCCTGACGGCCTCCCCACGGCGCCGCTGATCGCCGATCTGGCCGGTGATGATGCGCCGATGGCGATGGTCGCCCGCTACGATCCGGAGAGTGCCACGCTCAACATCGTGCCGGCCGCGCTCGGCGGGGCGGAGAAATCCCTGGAATTGTGGGCCGTGCCGGGCGACGGCGTGCCCCGCTCCCTCGGCCTCATCCCGGCCGATGGTGGAACTCTGACGCTGACCGAGCAGCAAGCCGAACAATTGGGCGAGGGCGTTACCCTCGCCGTGTCGCTCGAGCCGGCGGGCGGCTCGCCGACCGGTGTTGCCACTGGTCCCGTGCTCGTCGCCGGCCCGCTCGCCAAACAGTGATCAGTCCTCCTTGATCGCCGGCCCCTGAACGCCGGCCACTGGGGCGCGTGTCTGTGACATTCGGTTGCGGATGGCACGGATTGCCTGGAAGGCGAGCAGCCCCGCAGGTCCGAACAGAAAGATCAACGGCAGGCATGGTGCAACCAGCCAGAAGCGAACATCTTCTGAGCGGGCCTTGCGACAGACCCAGGCGCCGAGGAAAAGATCAAAAGCCAGAAAGTGAATCCAGCCCGCAAGCGCGGCTTGACGGTAGGAAAACAGCGCCATTACCTCCGCCAGCGTGCCGAAGCCGCCACCGCTGGCAGAGGAGGGCACGATCAGCAGCGCAAGGTAGCCCAGCGATAGCACGGCTGGCAGTAGCGTCCCGGCGATCCGGTCTGACCATACCGGAATGAGCGGTGAGGCCAACAGGAACAGCCAGCCTGTCATGGCAATGATACTGGCGGTCGAGAACAGAGTTTCAAAGTTCATGGCGGGAGGGACCTTCCGGTTGCGGAAGTACCCGGTCTATTGCAATATGCTTGCAAACGCAATTAATTTGCAATAGATATGTCGCATGACCGATTTGCACACCACCAATGCGCTGCGCCTGCTCCAGGCCGCTGACGATTTCCGCGCCGGGCTGAGCGGCGAGTTCGCAGCCGTTCACGGAATCTCTGTCAACGAGTTCCTGCTGATGCTTCATCTTGAACGCTCTGCGGCAAAGCGGCTGTCCCGCGTCGATCTGGCAAAGCGGATGCACGTCAGTGCGTCCACCATCACGCGCATGGCCGCACCGATGGAGAAGATCGGCCTTGTGGATCGGGAGATCGATGCGCGGGATGCGCGGCTGGTTTTCGTGGTGACCACGGATGCCGGGCGGGAAAAATTGTTTCAGGCGCTTGCGACCTTCTCGAAGCGGGCAGGCGACCTGTTCGATGACCGGTGGGACGACGAGGAGGTGGAGAAATTCGCCTCGATGGTGCGCCGCCTGATGGCCGCAACAGGAGACATGCTGGCCTGAAAGGGCAGGGCGCCCGCAACCCCGCCGCTCCGGGCTTTCAGCCCTCGGTGAAAAAAGCTGAAACTATTTTGCACGCGCCCTCGTCTACCTCCCTGCAACCGCCGGAACCATCTGGCGGCCGAGATGAGTTTGGCCCCGCCCGACCATCGAGAACAACAATCCAGGAGGATCAGACATGAAGACTTTGCTTCGCACACTCGCCGCCGGTGCCGTGATCGCCGCTGGCCTGACTGCCGCCCAGGCCGACGACCACGCCAAGAACCCGATGGTCGGCGGTGCTGAAATGTTCGCCGACAAGACCATCGTCGAAAACGCCGTCAACTCGAAGGACCACACCACCCTGGTTGCCGCCGTCAAGGCTGCCGGTCTGGTTGAAACGCTGAGCGGCGAAGGCCCCTTCACCGTCTTCGCGCCGACCAACGCTGCATTTGAAGCCCTGCCGGCTGGCACGGTCGAAGATCTGCTGAAGCCGGAAAACAAGGACATGCTCACCAAGGTCCTGACCTGCCACGTGGTCGGCGCCGATGCGGATTCCTCGGCCATCATGAAGATGGTTGATGATGATGGCGGCACGCACCCTGTGACGACGGTTGGCGGCTGCGAGCTGCAGGTCACCTATGAAGGCGACAAGGTGATGATCGAAGACGAGAACGGCAATGTTGCCAACGTCACCATCGCCGATGTCGACCAGTCGAACGGTGTGATCCACGTGATCGACACGGTGCTGCTGCCGAAGATGTAATCGGCACCGACGGAGAACCGGCTCCGCCGGAGAATCCGCTGCAACGGTCGGCTCCCGTGCGCCAATGCGCGGGGGCCGATTGCACTCACGCTGTCATCACGCCCATTTGAGCAATTTCGTTTTGTCATGCCGCCGCTGTGGTATTACCAGGAAAGAAAGAGGAGAATTCTCATGACGAACCCCTCATTCAACCGCAGAAAACTGCTTCTCGCCGGGGCCGCCACCATGGCCGGTGTCGCCACGGTCGGCATTGCCGCCATGCTGCGGCCGGACGGCCACCGCGCCCGCGCCGAAACCGCCGGCGACTTCGAAATCTCGCTCAGCGAGGCCGAATGGCGCCAGCGACTGACCGCGGAAGAGTTTCGCATCCTGCGTGAGGAAGGCACCGAGCGCGCCTTTTCCAGCCCGCTCGACAAGAATTACAAGCCGGGCATCTATCATTGCGCCGGCTGCGATCTGCCGGTCTATTCCTCGGAAGCGAAATATGACAGCGGCACCGGCTGGCCGAGCTTTTACCAGTCGCTGCCCGATGCCATCGGCACCAAGGACGACCGCTCCCTGTTCGCGCTGCGCACCGAGGTGCACTGCCGTCGCTGCGGCGGCCATTTCGGCCATATCTTTGACGATGGCCCGGCGCCCACCGGCCTGCGCCATTGCCTGAATGGTGTTGCCCTGCGCTTTGCGCCACAGGCCGCCTGAGCCGCCAGAACCGCGTAAAGACAACATTGCATCAAAAAGCCGGGTCTCGTAAGGCCCGGCTTTTTCTGTGTTGCATTCGCGGTGGCAATTGGCTTAGCGCGCCGCGGCAGCCTGCGAAGTCTTGCCGGTGACGCGCACCCAGCGGGCCGCATTGTCCTGCGACTGCATTTTCAGATAGGCCAGTCCGGTGCGGTTCACCGGCAGCACGTCCTGGCGCATATTGTCGAGGACGAAATCCCCCTCGCGCGTGCGCACCACCAGCACCGTATGCGGTTCGCCGCGCCGCCGTGCCATGGTCAGCAACAGCTGCGAGGCGGAAAAACCGCGGCGCAGCAGCGCCCGCCGCTTGGCCAGGGCATAATCTTCGCAGTCCCCGGCCTTGGTATTGGCCGTCCAGTGCTCGCGCTTGCCGAACTGGCGGATGTCCGAGACCGGCTTGATGGCGCGGTTGACGGCCGTATTGACCGAACGCAGCGTCGACAGCCGCGCCGCCGGCAGATCCTTGGCGCGCGCGCTGGCGCGGCAATCGCTTCTGTTCTTGCTGCAATACTGCACATGTCCGTAGGGGCGGGAGGTTTGCCCCCCGGTCTTCAGCCACACCGAGGCCTGTGCCATCGGCGCAACGAGAAAAGCCGCGGCAGCGAGTGTCGCGGAGATAAGAATACGGCCTGGCTTCATGCGGTTCGCTCCTCAAGGTCGCAGCCGCGACGAAAACCAGGCGGGGCTGACGATAGTGCTGCCGATGTTCCCCCCGCTGTTGTGCTTGTTATGGCGGGACAGGGTGTGATCTTAACGAAAGGCCGCACCCGTTCAAGTGGATCCTGCAGCCTCCAGCATCAAAGCCGCCGTAGATGTCGAGAATATGACCGGGGGCGGGATCGCTGCCGCCGCCGCGCTGACGCGGCCTCGCATGGCCGCTCCCAAAAACAGATGCGGCCACCACCAGAGAATGATGCCTTGTGCATTCATCCCGCTGATGGTGGCCTTGCAGATGGGCCGGACGGCCCATGAGGAGTTCGGCTGGGTTAGTAGGCGCGCACACCGTCTCCGAGGCGCGGCTGCTGCGACAGGTTGACATATCCGTTGCTGGATACATCCGCCGTTGCGCCGATCGAGGCGGTTGCCGTGTAGTCGATGCCGCCGTCGAAGCTCGGGCCGGAAGCGCGCGGCGAGATGCCGAGCTGCAGGTTGGACGGCACGCCGGTTTCGGCGATCGGCGCCTGCGCGGTGACAGCTGCAGTATCCTGCGGCAGCAACACGGCGTCACGGGCGGTCGAGCCGTCGGCAAGGGCGGCGGTCGAGGCGGCCAGGGTCAGGCCGAGTGCGATTGCGAGAGTTTTCATGGTCTTATCCTTCTTTGATGATTCAGATGTTGAGGGGTCGGGGGCGCGCTGCGCCGGACGATTTGGCATGCACCCTTAGTAGGCGCGCACACCATCGCCGAGGCGCGGCTGCGTCCAGAGCTGCACATAGCCATTGCCGGAGACCGAAGCGTCGTCACCGATCGAGGCGGTGGCCGTGTAATCGATCGTGCCGTCGAAGCTCGGACCGCTGGCCCGCGGCGACACGCCACGCTGCAGGTTGGACTGCTCGTTGTTCTGAGCCATCGGCGCTGCGGTGGTGAAGGCGGCGGTCTCCTGCGGCAGGAAATTTGCATCGAGTGCCGTCGAGCCATCGGCGAAGGCGGCGGTGGAGGTGAGGGCGGCAACGCCCAGGGCGATAATCAGCTTGTTCATTTTTTCTCTCCTTTGTTCGAAACCGTTTTGGCCTCTTGTGGTGTTACGGGCCGTCGGTTCTTTAAGTTTCAGATGCAGGAAAACTTCTTTCGTTCCCTGATCGTCCGAGCCGCTTGGCCCGTGTTCGATGACGAAGAGATGCGCCCGAAAAAGGCGCGTTTCAAACCACGATAATGTGTGGCCGGCTAACGTTTTTGTGGCATTGAAAATGCGGGTGCCGACAAATAGGGTTCTGGAACGCGAGCAATTTCAATGGCTTGTCCGATCACATGCCACGTGAGGCGGCGTGAGAAGCAGCGCCGCCGATCACGAAACCGGCCGTTTCGTACACGCCGGCTTGATCGCCAGAGCACAGTTGCGTGATCAGATCGGACCTCCCGCCGGCGCCGCTTTATCCGGCGCGGGAAAAAATGCCCTCTCCGATCCGCCGGAGCGTCGGCGACAAATGCGCGAACGGGGCTTGCTGCCGGGCGCCAGCGGGGCTATATAGCCGCCGCTGGATCGGAGCGTAGCGCAGCCTGGTAGCGCACCTCGTTCGGGACGAGGGGGTCGGAGGTTCAAATCCTCTCGCTCCGACCAGCCTTTTCAAAGACTTAAACCCTTTTTCCCTTCACCCTCTTCCCTGTCTGGTACGGGTTGGGGACGGGTTGGGGTTCAAAACGCATTGGCGGCACCCTCCTGATAGGCAGGGTCATTGTGCAGGTAGGTGCGTTCATACTCAGCAACGGTCAGGCCCAACGATGCGGCCGCCTCCCCGGCT
Source organism: Neohoeflea coraliihabitans (assembly GCF_019334345.1). Classification (GTDB taxonomy): domain Bacteria; phylum Pseudomonadota; class Alphaproteobacteria; order Rhizobiales; family Rhizobiaceae; genus Pseudohoeflea; species Pseudohoeflea coraliihabitans. Next base: position 19,439 of record NZ_JAHWQX010000002.1, on the reverse strand, counting down.
GGGACTCCCTTCTGCGCCAGCCACGTTCCGCGCGTATGTCTCAGAATATGCGGCGTAACATCTTCTCCCAGCCCGGCTGATCTGCGCACCGTGCGAAACGCTTTGTGCGGTTTGGCGATGGGTGCCCCTCGGAAGTGGATGACGTGGCGCAGGCCTTTGTCGCTGGCCTTCCAAGATTTCAGAAACCGCATCAGGCGCGGCGGTATTCGCACCGGGGTCTTGCGCTTGTTGTGTGCGACACGCTCGCCTGTGGCCTTGCGGTAGAGAATGCCGGCATCGAGGTCGATCCATCCGCCTTCCGTGTTCGCCATCCATTGCAGGTTCAGCATGGCTGTAAGGCGGGTTCCGGTATAAAGCCCGATCAGGATCAAGCGTACCATATGCTCGCATTTGTCCTGGCGACGGGCCGCGCGGATCAAAGCGGCAACTTCTTTTCGGGTCAGCCATCGCTCGCGAGGCAGTGATTTGTCAGGGAGGGTGACGACCGGCAGCACGTCCAGTCCATATTCGCGGTGGTAGTAGCGCAGGGCGGCGCGCAGGGTTTCCAGATCGCGGCGCGCGCCAGATGCAGAGATTCGGTGTTTGGCATAGGCGCGGCACAGCCGCCCCTTGATTTCTGAGACGGGCTTGTCGCCCATGAATTCGTTGAGACGGATGATCATCGCGCGGGCCTCGCCGGGCCGCGACAGGCTATCAACGCGCTCGCTGGTGTAGACTAAGAGCACATCGGCAATCGTCACCTGATGCGCACGACCTCCGCGCGGTGCCTCGTATTTTCTGGCGATGTATTCGGCAAGGATGATTTCTGCTTGAGGATCGCCCGGAGCGCATCCTGTGGCGATACGCTTGCCTCCGTCCTTGATATAGAGTTGTTCTCTGCCCGGTCTTTGCCAGAGGCGGGGCGGCTTGCGCGGGTTCGACATCTCTCCAACATCTCCTTGATGGCTCTGCCCGTCACAAAATCCTTCCGGGCGATCTGGATGATTTCGAGATTGCCCTTACGGGCCTCGGTGCGCAATGCCGATGGGGTGATTGCATTGTTGAAGAACCGGCGGCAGGCTTCGCGGAGCGGCATCGGCTCATCGTGATTGAGAGCGCTCATCCATTGTCCTCCGGGGGTTGGGCAGTTCCCAGCCCGGCTATTAAAGCCCGCAGTTTGTCGATCTGCCTATCCTGCTCGTGGATGGTCGCGTCTCGCGCCTCAATCCCGTCGACCTCGCCCTTGCGCTCGCTCGGTGGAATTTCGACCCGTTGCAGTTCCTCGCCATCTCCTAGGACGTAGTGATGGTCGACTTCCAACCGGGTATGGCACCGCGCTACTTCGGCTTCCAGTTCCGCTACATAGGCGGCGATGGCTTCAACTTCGGCCAAGGCGGCGAAAGCTCCAACTCTTTCTTCGAAGAAAGTGCCTGGGTCCGTCGCAGCGATGTAGGAGGACAGCCGGTCCAGCGCCTTCTTTCCTTCATGCTCTGTCATTGGGAATCTCCTCGTGCGTTGCCGCCGCCCCATCCTTCATTGTGTGTCCTGCGCATGAATGCGTAAACGTCCCCGCGCCTCACCTTGCCGCGATATTGAAATCTCTTCCGAGAGGGCCAGTAGTCAAGCCGATGGCCCGCAAGGTCTCGCGACCAATGATACTCAGAGTGTTTAATCCATTCTCCGTCATCACCTGAGATTGCGGCCTGCATAAAGCGACTGCGGTCAGCGTCAAATTTTGCTTTGCAGTGAGCTTTGAGCGCGTCCCAAACTTCATCTCGATCTGTCATTGGGGTTCTCCAAGCCGTTCTCTTTCAGCCAGCGGCGTGCCTTCGTTCGTGCATCGCCCCATCCCTCCCGCGCTACGAACCTTTGTTGAGCCGGGCAAAGATCGGTGTTGCAGGTGCAGTGTCCGCCAAAACTCGGGCAGACGCGCAACTCGGGTGCATTGCTCATGCGTTCTTCCTTTCCTCGAAAAGCGGTTCAACCCGACCAAGCCCGGACGCAATCAGCATTTTCGCTGCATCTGTCCCGTCGGACTTGCGCTCGCTGTAAAGCCCCCACAGGACCAGCCCGACCATGTGCGGGTTGATGCCGACCGATCGCCAGTATTCCTGTTCGTTCATGCCGTGCTGGCGCCTGTGCTCATCGGGGTGCAGCGGCACTGCCCAACGATCCGAGACTTTTTGGCCCTTGCCGCGGCCCGGCGCCCCCAGAGCGGGATTGGCAAAGCTCACATGCGCCGCCTCAACACCCATTCTCCCCGTAACGACACAGGGCAGACCGTGCAGCCATTCGAGATAGGGCTTTGCCTTAACAGCCCTTGTTGCCTTGGAATAGGCGACGGGCTCGGCGGGGGCGATGCGGAAGGCCATGGGTCAATCCTCCCGGTTCGCAAGTTCTAGCAGCACGTCCGCATGGCATGGCTGGTCGAGCGGGCACCAGCAGGCGAGGTCTTTGCCGCGTAAGTCCTTCACGTCGGATAGTATCGTTCCCATGAAACTATCGGGGTGTGCGCAGCCATCGAGGCCAGCGCGGAACCGCGCCACCGCGAGTTCGCGGCTCGGGTAATCCCTGGCCCCCTCAAAAGGGTTGCCCCATTTTGTCGGACGCCCGACATAGACCGCGCCTTCGGGCATCTTCCAGCCCTTCGTGCGTTTCCGCTGGATGCGTTTCGGCATCACACCACCCTATTTTCTGCTTGCAGCAGGGCATTCATCGCCGCTTGCTGCCGCTTCTCGATGGGCCGCACCGGGCGATGCCCCTTGCGTGCCCTGCCATGCTTCTCCAGCCCGGCGCCGATCTCAGGGCACATCCTCACCAGCCGGTCCCGGTTGCGCCTGCACCGCACGGCCAGCCTGTGCGCACACCAGGCATTGATCGCCCGGGCGATAATCCGGCGGGGGGTCATTGGCCCGCCCCAACGCGGCCGGACGTATCGAGATCCTGCGGCTCCACTCCAATCACCCCGGCCAGATACTCGATCATGTCGTAGTCACTCACGTCGCCGAGGCACAGCAGCTTGCACTGCGTCTTGATCGTGTTGGCTTTCTTCCGGGTGATCTCGTTCTCGCCCATGATCTGGTCCCGCATCCCGTTCGCGGTATCGACCACTACCTGCGGGTCTTCCCCGACCGAGGCATAAAGGCGCCGAAACACCTCTTTCAGGAGATCCTTGTTGATGCCCTGAGGCTCGTCTGGTTCGGAATCCTTGGTCTCTGCCTGATCATCGGTGGGTTCGGATTCGGGGGGCTCGTCCTTGGCCTCAACTTCAACCGTCTCGATTTCCCCCGTCTCGACATTTACGCTGTCCACAGAGAGCGATTCCGTCTGTTCCAAGGCAAACCCTGCCGAAAACCCTTCTTGCGCGTCTCCGCTCTGCTGTGGCCCGCTGGAGGCCGCTTGCAGGCGATCGGCGATGGTCGGGGTGATGTCTCGGGCATTGTCGGGGCCGCGGTGGCGCTCCGGGTAATCTTCGACTTCCTCGCGGACCTGCATGCCCTTCAGGATGTCCGCATATGTATCGCGCAGGCACCACGCTCGGGCACGCATTCCCAGCATCCGCTTCGGGTACTTGTACCAAGGGCTGTCATTGGCCGCCTCGTAGGTGCCGCCGCCCCTTGCGCGCTTTTGCACCCGCGCTTCGGTCTGCCACAGCCCGGCACGCTTTGCGTCGTCGACCGAGAAGGATCGCTTGACCGGCTCTGTCTCGCTTTTCCGTTTGGTTTCGCAGTAGGCGATCATCTCGTCGCCTTCGCCATCGATCCACTCTCGGACGTACTCACAGACATTGCTGCTGCGAACGACGCCGATCAGCGCATCTCCCCACATGCAAGGACGGTTATTGATAACCGCCACGGACTGCACCGCTGCCATCGGCGGGAGACCAACTTCCATGCCAGCCAGCATGGCGATCATGATCTTCTGCGGCGTCTCCATGCCATAAGGAGACATACCGCCCTGATGGATCGCATCGGCGAGCCGGAACGCCTGATTGATGTCCTGCGGCACGATGGCCGACACCGTTCCACCCATCGAAAGGGCCGGCTTGCGGTTCTGCTGTTCAACGATGTCGTTCATGACGCTCTCTTTCTCTGATTCTTGCGTTGCTGCTTTGCCGTGACCCATCGACAGTTCCCGGGCTCGTAGTTCCCGTCTGGGTCGATCCGATCAATTGAGTGATGGGGGCTCGGTTTCCGCCCCATGTCTTCGAGAAATGCTTCAAAGCTGTTGCGCCACCGATCGCAGACCGTGATCCCGCGGTCGCCGTAGTAGTGAAACTCTCGATAATTCGGGTTGTGACAGCGGGTTTTGATCTGGACCCAGCAAGAGTATTCCGGTGACTTGGACAGTCCCCTGGTTTCACCGTGGCAGGTGGCAGTGGCACTCGACTTGACCGAGTGCACACATCCACATGATGTCGTCAGCCCGCGGATGACGTTCTGGCCGTATGCTGCGAACTCTGTCCCGCAATCGCATTTCATGTTCCAATAAATTTGCCCGCACTTTCTCCCGGCAAAGCTAATGAACTCGAGCTTGCCGTATTTTTCACCGGTACGATCAATGAAGTTGTGGGCAGTCGGCGGCGAAGTGCTGTCGAATTGGATGGCGGGGTTAAATCTCATGCCGCTTCCTCACGTCTCAGGAAGTCGTCGACTTGCTCTTTTTCCCACGGCTTTGCCTGCATCCGGCGGGTGCCATCATTGAAGGGCTGGGAGCCGGGCCACTCGCCGGAATCGAGGCATTCCCTGATTTTCGCAAGAGCCCAGGACACTTCCTTTTCGGCCCTGTCGATCTCGAATGGATCGATTTCCACATGCGCCGTATCAGGGACTTCATCCTTGAGAGTGTAGACAAGCGCGAAGGTGTCGAACGGATGCCCGGTCATCCGGCACACCATTCGCGTGATCGCGGCTTGGAGGAAATAGCCGTTCCGGTACGCCTCCCGCTCGAGAAAATCCTCACTGAGGCTTGCTGTCGTCTTGAGGTCCGCGAAGATGCCGTCGGCCGCAATAGCGTCTGGCCTTGACCGCAGCCAGATGCCAGATGCTTCGTCTTTGGCGAACATCGACCGCTCGATGCGACCGTTCAGCAGGCCAGCCTTCACAACCGGATTCTTGGAGGCGTCCAGCGCCATTTTTTCGATAAGGCTGTATTCCTCTGCGGTGAGCGGTGACTTCCCCTCGGCATAGACCTTATCGCGCCACTCACGCGCTGCCCCGCTCTTGTAATCTTTGTACTGAGCGGGCCGGATCTCGAACGCCTGTGAGAAGTCTTCATCCCCAAGCATCAGCGAGTGAGCAGCCCGACCGAAATCAAGCGCTCCAGTCGTCTTCTGAGGGATGCAGTCGGGATTGTACGACCACCTTCCCCAGAACGCCTTGGGCGAGCCGCCGCGATGCGGAAATATCCATTTCAGAGATGACTTGGAGACAGAGGGCGCGTCCAGCAGGCTCCGGTTATGATGGTACTCGTCCAGGCTGATGCCCGAATATATCCCCGGCTCTGTGATCGGATTGCCATCCCATGCCCGCTCAGTGCGGAAGCGATCGACAATGCCTTCTGCGATGGCGCCGACCGATTGGAAATGATCCTTGTCGATGTCGATGTTCATGGGTGCATCCTTTCCATCTGGATGGTGGGGGCGGTCTCGTCGACCATCTTGTCGGTCTCGAGGGCCATCGCGAGCAGATCCTTCTTCCTCGCGTTCGCCAATTCACGGGATGGACAGGCGCGCAGGGCTCGATAGGCCGCTTCGTTGAGCGCCTTGAGGGCGGCGCGGTATTCCTGATCGGGGGTGTTCATGGCTAAAATCCCCAATCATCGAAATTTGCAAAGGCGGGGGCGTCTTCCTCCCAATAGTCCTTGCAGGCTCGGCAGAACCGTTCTCCATCCAGCGCGAGGTCTGTGCATGTGGCGCAGGCCCCGATGTCATCGCGGGCTGCGATGTGATCCGCGTCACGGAGAGAGAGCTTTTGCTTCTTGCCGCGTTCAATGACGGTGTTCATTCTGCGGCCTCCGCCGGCACCCGGTCTTCTTGCGAAATCGTGATGAAGGTGTGGACCATGTGAGGGAACCTGTCCCCGTCGAACGTCGCGCACCACTCGTGGCCGTCAATGGTCGGGAGGGGGCAGTCGGAGCAGGTGAAGGCCTTCTCATCAGAGCACCAGCTGATGTTGTCCTTGCCGTATCCTTTTGATGCCGGGTTTCTCCGCGCATTCGGCAGAAGATAGGTGTGGCACTTGGTGGCAGGGTTCCCGCAGTCGCATCCGCGGCGAACGTACTTCTGCTTGAGCGTCCTGATCGTTCCGGGGGCAATGGTCATTCTGCGGCCTCCGCTGTCCGTGGGAAGGTCTCGCGGAAGTCCTCGGATCTCGGCAGTGGAGCAAGCGCCTCGGTGTTGCCGAAAAAGGTGAGTTCGGCTGTTTGCTCATTGCCCCGCCAGTCAGTCCATGTGACCAGCACTGCGCGACACCCGGATACGTGCAGGGATTCGCGGGCCAGTTCGATCTTGGTGACGCGGTGAAAGTCGATGCGGTTCATGGCTACACTCTCCTGTCTGTCTGATAGGCGGCTTCGGCTCGGGAGAGCCCGACCTGCACGCATGCGAGAAAACCAAGCGTCAGGATTGCGATAATCAGCACCGCGCCCACGATGTTGGGCTTGCGGCTGGGCTGTGCGGTCTCCTCTGAAAGACGCTGGCCGATCAGGTGGGTGGTGCGGGGGTCGATGTTGTCCATCAGGCGTCTCCCTTGGCTTTGGCAATGGCGGCGCGGGCGCGGTCTGCAAAGTCACCGTCCTCGTTGCGGGTGGCGACAATCAGCGTTTCCTCCAGCGCTTCCAGCAGTTCAGGAGCGGCGGCGATCAGGCGAGCGTTGGCTGCAATCTCCTCCTCCCCGATGACATCCCAATCGACGTTTGCCGCAATGCTGATGTCCTCGTCCCAAGCGCGCCCCGCTTTCAAGTTCTCGGCTTCGCCGTAATCGGTGCTAAGGATAGAACCCCATACATTCACTTCGAAGGCCCATGGCCCCGGCGTGTGCTTGCTCTCGGTCATCAGGAGTCCTCCTGCTCGTAATAGTCGTCAGCGTCGAAAAGCGCTTCGCTCACGGTTTCCTCGATCTGCTCGCGAAGCTCCTTGCGATCGGTCTTCTGCTCGGCCATGTCGCGGACGATTTCGATTTGATCGATGATCAGATCCATGGCCGCTTCAATGACCTTCTCGGCCTGCGCCTTGTGAGCGTCGTAGGACGCCCTTTCGTCAATCACGTTGAAGGCCGGAAACGGGACACAAAGCTTGTCCGTGGTGCGCTGCTGTGCGGCGATGGCTCGTGCGTGATAGCCGAGCGTGACGGGCTGAACGTGGAAATCAGTCCATGCGGCTGTGTCGAGGGTTTTCATTGCGGGCCTCTCTCATTTTGTGAGCCGTAGACGGCCACTTGATGGGAGGATCATTATACGCATGACGCGTAAATGCAAGCAGAAAATACGCTGACTGCGTAAAAATTCTTGATAATGCGTATGTGAGGTGGCAAAAAGAAGCCCCGGCGGGATGGTCCGGCCGGGGCGCAAAGCAATCACAATGAAGACCGGAAACCTAGCGGATCGAGGATGATTTCGCAACCGGAATGATCGCTTTGCGGCGCGAATCGTGAAGAAAATCGTGTCTGCTCGGAGGCTCCCGGCGATTTTCCCTCGTGAAACGCGCAAAAGCGACGGTCTTTTCTGGGTATTGACCCGCCGCGCCGACCAATCCGGTGCATGAATATCCCAAGCGGTTCCGGCGCCAGGCTCACCGGACGAAGCCAGACGGGGTTGATGGCCCGCCCGAGAACGGATTTGCAATCCACGGGATAACTGACAGCACTCACGAGGAGGTCCGCGAAAGCGGATTCAGACAGTTTCGGCAGAGTTCCGATTTACCGCCTGACCAGCGGGAGGATGCCAACCACAGCCCGGTAGGGTCCGGGAAAACAAAACTAGCTGTCAGGGAATATCGGCTTCACGGATGCTTGGCCGCGACAAGATTGCGGCAAGGATGATGCTCCTCCTCAGGACCATCATTTAGACGGGCTATGCCCTGATCAAAGGAGTGTGAGAATGGAGCATCACCGTTCAAATGATAATCGGGCGCAGCGTCCCTTGTGGAATCGTCCTGCGGTAAGTTTATTGCTGGTCTATTCACTGACGGCCATGCTCGCCGCCGCGGCCCTCAATGGGTGGCTCAATGATCTTTTTTATTAGGGTCGCGAAGGAAATGCGGCAGTCTTCCAATCACCCAGAGGATGAAAGTCGCACCGCATACGATTCCGGTGGCCGCGAGAATTAGAGTGCCGCTTGGCAAGGGCAGGAGCTCATCGATTCGGGGATCACCCAATCTGGTTCGGAAAGCGGCAGCCGCACCATACCCAAATCCCACAATCCCAGCGCAGAACATCATAAAAAGCACACCCAGGATGAAGGTGATGGCGTTGGAAACTTTCGCGTATCCGTATGCATTCTTGAAAGCCAGACCGACAACTGCGAGCGTCAACGAAGCCAGTATCCCCCAGAAAAATCCGATCATTTGATCCCCCTACAACTTTGAGAATCGCCCGACCACGCGCCCGACTATCCGAAACCTGTCGGCGGTCAGTGTCTCGATATCATGTGGCGCGGCCTCAGAGATGATCTTGAAGGCCGGCGGATCTGATGCAGTTACCTTCCGAACCGTTTTAGCGCGCAGGACAGAATCGCCGTCATCGATGATGTAGACGGCATCGCCAACCCAAACATTCTGGCTTATATCGACGAGGACTCGATCGTTTGATTCGAGCATAGGCGCCATGGATGCGCCAATCACCGGCATGACCACAACCTGAGACGGAGCGGCCCCCAGAGCGTTTCGAATGTAGTCAGGTGGTATGAGCCATTCACCCATCACCACATGGCCCGAAGCGATGCCGTTGGTTACCAGGCGGGCAGGGCGGTCATCCTCAATCCGGCCTAGCCCCATTCCCGCCGACGCGGATATTTCGGGCATGCCGCCGGACACTTCCGGTTTGTACGACAAGCGGCCGTCAATCACACCGACGCCGGTCTCGTTCCAGTCATCTGGCGAACTGGTGTCGGCGTCATCCGGATCGAAACTATCAATTAGGCCGCCGCTGATTCCGGTCAATTCCCAAATTTCCGATTTTGAAATGACCGGTGCGCCTTTGCCGGAAAGCGCCTTCTCAAGCCGCTTAGCGAAGTCGGGGTTGATCGTGTCCTTCTTGTACTCGCCTTCTGTGAGATACCTCTGAATACTCGACGCACCCTTGTAGCCCATGGATTTCGCCAGTTGGTCCATGGTCATTTCGGCGCGCTGCATCAGCGATTTGAGCCGCATCGGGATCTGAGATGTTTTCATTCGATCACCCTGCGCGTAAATCTTTTACGTTTTCCACGTTGACATTAGTTACGCATAGCGCGTATAAGTGCGTAAATCACTGCATGGATGACCCCCGTGGAAATGAAGACACCCTCTGAAATGATCATCGACAAGCTTGGCGGTCTGACCAAAACGGCGCGGATGCTCTCGACTGACGAGAAGCCGTTTCCGATCACGACGGTGCAGGGCTGGAAGGTGCGGGGGAAGATCCCGCAGGAATACTGGCTTCCGCTGATCGATGCGAGCCGGGAAGTGGGTATCGACATCGATCTGCAGGACTTCCTTGCTGCCCCGACCGAGGCAGCGGAATGATGATGACTTCGCTCCGCAGGCTTTCTGTTTGGAAGATGACAGCCGGCCATTGCGCCTACTGCGGGCTGGCCCTCTGCCCAGACAATGTGGAGAGCATATCGGGGGGCGCTCAATCGTGGATGGAGATCGACCACATCACCTCCCCGAAGGATGGCGGCGGGGAAGAGATGTCCAATCTTCTCCCTTCCTGCTCATCCTGCAATGCGAGCAAAGGGCGAAAGTGCCTTGAGGCTTATCGTCATCAGCAGGCCCGGAAGCTTTCCGGCCGGCCGCACATTCCTCGCGACGTGTTGGATTGGCTGGTCAGCGTCGGCATTACCCTTCCGGATCTCCCGCATCACAAGTTCTGGTTCGAACTTCATGGCGTTTCGTGTTTGCCGGAGGCGGCGGAATGAGGCAATGGCGCACGGACATCGAAAACGCCCCGCGAGGCCGCGAGGTGCGCATCGTCAAGATCGTGAATGGCGCCAAGAAGGGCCGCCGCCACATCGAGCGGGAATTTGTCTGGCTGGCGTCCAAGTGCGGCATCGTCACCAAGTCCTATTGGGTCTGGCCGATCCGCCGCGGGCGCTTTGGCACCTGCTCCTCGGTCCCGCGCTGGTGCATGTTCGCCACCCATGAACGGCCGATCGCCTGGCGCCCCTTCATCGAGGGAGAGTTCCCCGAGGTGGAATTGGAAGACGGCACGGTCGTCTACCCCAACGGCCGCGAGCCGGAGTTTCCCGATCATCTGTTGGAGGCGGCTTGAATGGCTGATCTTGAAACGATCGCCTCCGACATGGCGCGAGAAGATCCTGCGCTGGTCGATGCCATCCTTCGCCGACGCGAGGCGCCTGAGATCGAATTTCTCATGTCGCGCGAGAGGCTGGCAGATCGTTGCCGGATGCGGGCGCGGTTTTATCCCGCATGGCGCATTCCGCAATTCTTCCTTGAGACAGGCGCGGACGACATCGGTGCGGTGTCCCTGATGACCCATATGGGTTTCGATCATCGCCGCCATCCCATCATTTCGTTTGCTTCGCTGTGTCGAAGCTTCTCCACGATCAACCGGGTTCTGCCGGCCTATGGCTGGCAGGTCACGCGAACCGGCGGAACCCCGAACGATCGCTACTCTCTCGTCTCGCTTTCGGGCGGGTAACGGTCCCCACCTCCAGCACGGTCAACGTAGCAGGAGGCGCGGACATGAAGTGTTCAGAAACTCGACATTCGGAGTTCAGGAAAGAACCGGGGAAAACGACGATGACAGTAACAGCGTTCAGCCCAGCGATGGCGGCGGAATATGCCGCGAAGATGTTTCGGATGAAGGTCCGGGGTTGGGGCGATGAAGCCCGGACCATCTCTGACCTGGCACGGCGCTGCGGCATGTCGGAGGTCGCGTACAAGCGGCTGATGCGGGGCAAGACCAAGGAGCCGGGGATCACGGTTTTCGGCAGGGTGAGGGCGGCCTACTACGACCTTTGCGAAAGCGAAATCCGCCGGCTCTCTCACGAAATTGAAATCGACAGGGAGAGGTTCGGGGATGCTGCTGTTGAGGATCTGGCAGGTGAGCTTGAAGCGCTTCGCGAACGCATTCGCAAGGCGAGGGCAGGGGCATGATGAGCGCGGCTGTCACGCTTCTGATGGCCGTGGCGTCCCTGCTGGGGGTCGCGGCGCTTGTCTTTGTTATCGGCCTTCTCGACGCGGCGATCCGGCATCTGATGCGACGGCGCGACCGGATGACAATGCGGGGGCCGGGCGATGGAAATGACAGCTGAAGCTAAGGAGATGGCAGATCGTGCGTGGATCACCATCTCGGGGGCCCTCGATGCGATCAATGTCTGCTTGGAACAAGACGATCCATCGACGTTGCGGATGATCATCGTGATCGCCTGCACCCGCATGAATCGCCTGTCGATCGAAAATCGCGATCTCGCTTCGTTTGTCCGACTGGTTGCGGACGAGGTTGAGAACATCGCTGAGATTGAACGCCAAACCCGCAACGGTCACCCGCCGGAAGTCTTCATGAAGGCAGAGCGGGCCCTCGATGCGATCAGCCGCCAACTCGACCTTGCAGATGCACACACGGAGGGAAATGCATGACCATCGGACACAATCAGATCGACGAAGCAGAACGGCGCATCCTGTTCGCCTATTACCACCGCAAGGATCGCCAGATCGCGGCGGAAATCCGTTCCTTGAACGAGAAAAAGAAATCCAACCGGCAGAACGCCAAAGCGTCCGGGTTCTCATCGGCCAAGCTGGATCACTATCTCAAGGCCTTCCTTGCCGAAGACAAGCAGGCCCCCGTCGACAAGCTGAAAAGCGACCGGGAAAACCTCGCCTGGCTTGGGCTGATCCCCGATGATCCGAAGGGCGACCTTCTCGCAGACCGGGCGACCGACGAGCAGATGGTCGACGCCAAGGGCTTTCATGCCGGGCTCACGGCCATGGATCGGGTATCGGGATATGACGCCGGCAGCGTCGATGATCGCACATGGCTCGAGGCCTATGATCGAGGACGCGAGGAATACGACACCAAGCTGCCCGACATCTGGAAGCGCATCGAGCAGATGAATTCTTCGGAAGCGACCCCGCAGCCGGCGACGGATTCCGATGATCCCTATGCAGACGTGGACACGGAGGAATCCTGATGGGCTGGGCAAAAGCGACAATCGAAATCCGCCCTGCGCACATTGGCACCGGTATCAAGGTGTCACTGAAAAGAGTGCGCAGCGCCTCGGCGAAGATGGCGGTGACGATCACCGGGGAAGCGAAGAAGCGTACCGAGTTCTCGGCCGGCGACAAGATTGAGGTGATGATCGGCGAAGGGGCACACCATGGCCTGATCCGCCTGCGCAAGAATAACAGCACCGGACAGGCAACCGTGGTGGAACGCGGATCGCCTCATGGCGGCAAATACCAGACCATTGCCCTTGGGCATCAGCCGGCATTCGTCGACCGCTCCGAGCCCGCGCAGTGGTGCCAGTGGGAGAAGGTCGAGGATGGCTGGTTCGAGATCGTGCTGCCCAAGTGGGCTGACGAGACTGGTCCCGGGCGCTCCCGTCCCGTTCCGCCGCCGGCCCCGGCCAAGCCAGTGGAGAGGGCGCGCCGGTCCGTCACGTCGGACCTTATGGGAGACCCGCCGCCGGGCCGTCGGGAAATGCTCGACAAGATCGGGGAGGTCAAGCCTTGATCATCCTCGGCTTCGACCCATCGAAGTATACCGGATGGGCGGTCTACGACACTGACCGGCATCTCTCGGCGATGGAATGCGGCATTCTCGACATTCCCAAGAAGGCCGACCCGTACTTTGCCGGAGAGCAGATCGCCCTGCGCACCACCGAACTGCTCCGGCAGGTCGGGTTCAAGCGCATCGACTTTGCCGTTCTTGAAGAACAGGCGTTGGCCCAGATTGGTCGATCGAATGCTGCGGGCATCATCTATCCATGGGTGTCGACAACGGCTGTCGTGGGTCAGCTGGCGGCGTTTCAGATACCATATGGCACCCTTCCGTCGGGCACCTGGCGGACGATGTTTTTCGGCAAGGGGTTCAAGCCTCCCAAGGACTGCAATGGCAAGAATGCTTGGAAGGCAGCTGCCATCGCCCAATGCGAGATGGAGGGAATCACCCTTCCGACCGGGGCGAGCAAGCACAATGCCGCCGAGGCCTGTGCTGTGGCTGTCTGCTGGCGTGAGGCCAAGGTGCATGCGGGGCGCTACCACGAGCCGCTGATGCGATTGTTGCAGAAGCGAAACGAACGGGAGGCGGCGTGATGAGCAAAGCCACATCCGCACGCGGTCTTTTCCGAGCAACCGGGAACAAGGCTCGTCCTGTCAAAATCCAGACCGAAGATGGGATTGTCGCAGCCGACGCGCTTCCGCGTGAGCGGGACGACTTCTACCCGACGCCGCCCGAGCCGACGCGGGCCATTCTTTCAGCCGAAGGGCCGCGCCTGCGAGACTTTCCGCTGATATGGGAACCTGCTGCCGGGGATGGCGCGATGGTGCGGGAAATGGCCGCTCTGGGGTTTTCAGCCCATGCGTCGGATCTGATCGATCGGGGATGCGGTGCCGAGATCCGCAGCTTCTATGATTTTCCGGAAGCCCCTGCAAAGGCCATTCTGACCAATCCGCCCTTTCAGGAATGCAACTGGCGCGACGGTCGCGGGCGCTGGATTCGACATGCTCTTGAAGTGCTTGGCGTCGAGTACATGGCCCTGTTGCTGAGTTGGAGCTTTCCCGGTGCCGGGGGCCTCGGGACCCTATGGGCGCAATACCCGCCGGCCCGCGTCTACCTCATGCGCTGGAAAATTGATTTCACCGGGCAGGGCGCGCCGCCAATGCTGAATGGCTGGTTCGTTTGGGACCGGGCGCACGAAGGCGAAACGGTCCTTCGGATGCTTGACCGCGTGGACTCTCGGCAGAGCGAACTATTCGGGGAGGCGGCAGAATGATCCACTGGAGTTTCCTTTCCACCAGTCAGCGCATCAAGGCTATCAAGGACATCTGGCAAGAAGGCATGAGCGCCGACCAGATATCCAAGGCCCTGCTGAACCGGCATGGCTATGTGTCCAAGGGCGCTGTCGTCGGCATGTTCACCCGCCATCGCGACAAGATGGGCGAGGTGTCGTTGCGCCCGGCAAATGGTCGAACAGGCAAGGCGACCAGCGCGCCGGCCCAGCGCAAGCGACGCAAGAAAAGGCCCGTTCCGACCGAAGCGCCGGAGCCGCTCAATCTCACGCTGATGGATCTGACAGCCCGCACATGCCGCTGGCCGGTCAATGACGGCTCTCCCTTCCTCTTTTGCGGGGCAGAGGCAGACGATCCGCTTTCTCCCTACTGCCCGTTCCATGCCGATCTTGGCGTGGGTATCGGCACCGAATCCGAGCGCCGGGCCAGTCGTCTCAAGGGGGGTGGTTCTGTGAAAAACGATTGCCTCGACGCAGCCACAACCGAACTGGACGCCCTCGGGGTGCCCTATGATATCGACTGGACCTCAAAGCACGTTCACATCCGCTACGGAGAGAACAGGGAGCATCTGCATGTCGTAGCCAAGACGCCAAGCGACTGCCGCGCCCACAAGAACGAGCGGGCGGCAATCCGGCGCGATCTCAAGCGGCAGGGGTATCTGCAAAGCGACGAACCGGCGATCATCGACGAACCGCTGATCATCGTTCGTGACCATGAGGCGCGCTGCACCTCCATCGACGTGGCAAAGAACTTCGACAAGGCGCACAAGGACGTGCTGCGCGCGATCGATGGCTGCCGGGAGAACTGCGGCGAGGAATTTGACCAGCGCAATTTTGCGCCGATTGAATACCGGGACGGGAAGGGCCGGACCTATCGGGCCTATGAGATGAGCCGGGATGGTTTCTCGCTTGTGGTGATGGGCTTTACCGGCAAGGCGGCCATGCGCTGGAAGGTGGCCTATATATCCGCCTTCGACCGGATGGCCGCTGCGCTCCAATCTCAGCCCCCCGCCGACGAGATCGAGCAACTGCGCGCCGACCTGAATGCCGCACTCGACCTCATGGCAAGCATAGAGAAGGCGCCCCCGGCACCGGAGCCGAAGTCGAGAGGAACAATCCCCCCGCGAATGGTGGCAAGGCAAATGGCCCGGCGCCAGGCGAGGCGCGCATGAACGTCGTCCCCATCCCCCAGCGCAGTTCCAATCTCGACGCCGAGCAGGCCCTTCTCGGGGCCATCATGCTCAACAACGAGGCGTATGACATCGCCATCAAGGCAGGGCTTCGCGAGGATGATTTCACCGAGATGGCCCATGCCGAGATATTCCGGGCCGCGGGCCGGCTGATCGAGGGCGAACGGGTGGTTAACCCGGTCACGCTCAAGACAGCGCTCCCAGATGTCGACATCGCCCCAAACCTGAGCATTTCGCAATATCTCGCCAGGCTTGCGGTCGAGGCCGTCTCCATTGTGAATGTCCCTGATTATGCCGATGCCATCATCAAGGAATGGGTTCGGAATGAGTTCTCACAGTGCAGCCAATTGTATGCGCAGGCTGCACAGATGCGCGATGATCTCGAGCTTGCCGACCAGATCGAGGAGATCGACGCCCGCCTGCAAGCGGCTCGAGCCCGTCTTGCGGGAGAGGATGCAGACGGCAAGAGCTTTGCCAAGGTCGCACCTTCCAGCCTCGACGCCACTCTCAAGGCCAAGTCCGGGGAGAAGGCATTTGGCATCGACTACCATATTCCACCTTTGAAGCAGTTGATCGGCCCTCTGATGGGCGGCACCGCCATCGTGGTCGGCGGTCTGACCAAGCACGGCAAATCAGCCCTTGCCCAGCAGATTTCCCGCGGCGCAGCCGACGAGGGGCATCCTGTTTTCTACTATTCCGGGGAGATGAGCGCCGAAGAACTGGCCATGCGGGAGAAGGCAAGGGACACCGGAATCAGCGTCAAGCGCCAGTCAGAGGGGGCCTTGACCGATACGGAAGCAGAGACCCTGTTCCATGCAAGCCAGAAGGTCGGGAAACTGCCGATCACGGTTCAGGACCGGCGCTGCACCGTTGACCAGCTGATCGCTCAGGTGCGGGCGCTCAAGAAGGCGTCGCGCGGGGTCATGCCGGTGGTGGTGGTCGATTCCATGCTGCTGCTCGATCGCAACCGCTTCGAGCGCCGGATGAACGAGTACGAGTTCGCCGATTACGTGATGGACAAGTTCAAGGCGACGGCGCGGAGCCTGAACCTTCCGGTGATCGTCCTGGCGCAGTTGAAGAAGAACACCATCGAGAAAGACCGGCGCTACGCGATCAAGCGGGACGTGGCCTATTTCAAGCAGGCGATCTCACGCCGCCCGCGTGCCTCTGATCTTTACGGGTCGGTCGAAAAGCACGCCGATCATGTGGTCATCGTCTTCAACCCGGAAGTGGTGCTCAAGGACATGGAGCCTGCCGAGGGGACCGACGAATACGTGTTCTGGGAGGACGTTCTGTCCAGTGTCAAGGACAGGGCCGAGATCCTTCTTTCCCTATCCCGGTCAGCCCAATGGCCGGCACGGCGAACCGTCCACTGGTCAGGGGTCCGCCATCACTTCGCTTTCCAGTCCGATGTTCAACGCAACCTGTTCTGAAAGGAGACCCAACCATGGCTGACCCGAGACAACCCCGGCTGAGCGAATCTCAGGTTCAGGAAATCAAGCAGCTGCTCGCGCAGGGTTTCACCTATTCGAAGATCGCCGAGAAATTCGGCGTTCATCACATGACGGTGCGCAGAGCATGCGACCCGCACTATCGCGATCAAAACCGCCGTCCCTACAGGAATACCGAGAGGGAAACTGGAGGGGAGAAGAACCCGATCGTGTTCAAGGATTATCCCTCAACTCTGACCGCGGCCATGTTCGGAGACCCGCCCCCTGATCGGCTGGCTTATATCCATGGGAGGGGCTTTGCATGAAGGTCTGGCACCGTGAAACCCTCGACGGGGCCGCCTACACCTCTGTGTCTCACAAGGCACCGGACGGCTCGCCAGCGGCATCGTCCTTTGCCGGACATATCAGCGTGGAAGAAGCCCGCTACCTGGTTGCGTGGTGCCGGCAAGAGGATCGGAACAAGGCGGCAGGCGCATGAACAAGACCGATGCCTATGTCCATGAGACACCGGGCGGGGCCTATTACGCCATGGTCCGCCTTCCAAGGCACGCCAAGGCAATGCCGATCCTGGGCAAGGGCGGACGCCCGGTTCGGTTCCATGATGCCTATTCCGCCATGCGAGCGGCCACACAGGCTGTTCTGGCCTATTTCAACGGGCATCTTGTTCGCGACGGGGAAACACTATCGGCAACGCGAGATGCAGCCGAGCAACTGTTTCGGAGGGCGGGATGAAGATCAGAAAGACACGCGGAAGGGCGAAGCGCAGCCCAAGGGGCCATAATGTCCGGGTCTATCTCGAGGGTTTGGGCATTCGGGTTTTGCCATGCCCAGCATCAAGAACGCTCATTCGCCCGCCGAACACGCTCTATGGTCGGGCCCGGATGGTCGGACGGTTGATGAGCGAGGATCAGGAACGGCTGACAACGGCCCTGCGCTGCATTCAGGCGAGCAATAGCCGGATGCTCCACGCAGACATGGTGCTCGCGGTCTACGATTATATTGGCGCTCATATGCCCACAGCAGACCGCACAGACGCGATAAAGGTTTTTCGGGGCATAGACCTTGCCGCGATACGCGCACGCGCTCTGGCGCTCTCGTCTGGCAGAGTGAAGCGCCGGGACGCCGCCCTTATCCTTATTGCCGATCGAATTGACCATCTGGAAGGGGATGCCGATGTCGCCTGATATTATTCTTGCACGCCTGGTGGAAGCACATCAGGTCATCGAGAGCACCGTCAACAGCCCCCGGCCCAAGGCCTATGGCTCGGCCATGCCGGATATCATCCGATTCCCGTCAGGTTCTGATGTCTGGCGAACCCATATGGAGAGCTTGAAGGACGATCATGGCGCCAGCTTTCGGCAGATGCAGGATGACCGCCTTCGCGATTTCGTGCGAACGGCCCGCTCTCACTGGTCGGCCCGGCAGATATCGGAAGCCGAGGAAGCGATGATCTGGCCGAGCCTCGTCGAGAACCCCGTCAAGCGTGAGATCCTGATGCTGTATGTGGCCTGCAAGGCAAAAAACGGGCAGTGGGCGAGGTGGCTTCAAGCCCGAAATCGGCGCAAACCGAAAGAATATTGCGTCGCTAGAAGAAAATCCTATCGCTGGAATGATCAATCATTGCAAGAAATTAGTGGTAAGCTGCGCAACAGCGCAATATTGTTGCGCGAAGGCGCGGCTTGAGCAATGTCACAGATAACGTCAAAAAAGGTCGTCGGGTTGATCAAATCGACCCTATTGCGTGAGACCAGGCGAACAACCGCTTAATTCCCCGGGCGTCGAACAGGCCGCTCTCCGCACTCCCCGGCGCCGAGGGTATCGGGCAATCCATTCAGATCGGGTGCGACACGGTGACATTCTGCCGGCCGTAGCACGACCATTGGTCGGAGCGCCTTGAGACTAATCAGGATGGCAAACGCTACTGTTATCGAGATGGAGGCGAGGGAGTGAGCCGCTAAGCTAGCGATGCGGCGAACCTGGGTGCATCGGCCTCTCAAGCCGACCGACCTCCCATCCTGACCCCACACGCCCGGCCCCTGCCGAACTTAGACGAGGTTCACATGGTAGTTCGCAATGAGGTCAGGCGGAGGGTCTACCGTAGTCCGGGCTTCCAGCCGGACGCCGATCGCTGGGGCGGCATCGAGCACCTGATTGCCGGCGGAATTCTGGTCAACAAATATGCGGGCCTTGGGATCTCGTTCGAGGACACGACGCCAAGGGCGGTGGTCAAGGGCCATACCACGAATTTCAGCGGCGATCCGAACGATCTCGTAACCTACACCAGCCCAAGCACCAAATATGTGCGCAATGCCTCCGGACTTCTGGTCCCCGGCACGACCCTGCGCACGTCGCACGATGCGAGCGGCAACGCTGAGGGTCTGGTGGTCGAACCAGCGGCGACCAACCAGTTCACCTATTCCGAGGATGCGAATAGCTGGTCGAAGACGAATGCGACAGTTTCAGTCGATGGCGAAGATGCGCCGGACGGAAACACCACCATGGACAAGATCGTTGAAAGCGCGACGAGTGGACTGCACTACATTTATCAGACGATCGCGTACACCAGCGGGACCACGCTGACACATTCACGTTTCGTCTTGGCAGGTGAGCGAACAAAGGTCCGGATATCTCTGCCGATCGCCGGGGGCGC
>NZ_JAHWQX010000001.1:875000-1256462 GCF_019334345.1 Neohoeflea coraliihabitans | reverse complement strand
GCCCCGTGCGGCTTGAGATGGCTGAGCGGCAGACCGGCGGCATCGAGAAACCCCTTCAGAGCCCCGGTCTGGTACAAAATGATGTTGGCCATCTCGTCGCGCTCGATCTTCATCTCGCGACGCCCGAAACCGGCCAGATCCGGAAGCGACACATGCGCCCCGACCCGGACCCCGTGCGTGCCCGCCAGCTCAACCGTGCGGCGCATGTGATTGGGATCGGAAGCGTGAAAACCACAGGCAACATTCGCCTGCGAAATCAACGGCATCAACGCCGCATCATCGCCAAACGAATACAGACCAAAACTCTCCCCCATGTCACAGTTCAGATCAACAGACATCAAACACATGCTCCTCAATCCTTCAGCGATGCGACGTAGCGCAGACGGATCTGGTCAGCGATGACGGCGAGGATCAAGAGGGCGCCGAGCACGACGGTCTGCAGATAGGATTCGATGCGCGCCAGGTTCATTCCGTTCTGCACCAAGCCGATGAACAGGGCGCCCAGCACGACGTTCTCCAGCCGCCCGACGCCGCCTCGCAGGCTGACACCGGCAATCACGCAGGCGGCAATCGATTCCAGTGGCATGGAGGAGCCGATATTGGCTTCTCCGGTGTCGATGCGGGCGGTCAACAGCATGCCGGCGACAGCGGCGAAGAAGGCGCACAGGACATAGGTGAAGAACAAGGTGCCCGTGGTGTTGATGCCGGACAGGGAGGCGGCCTTGAGATTGCCGCCGACGGCGTAGAAATAGCGTCCCTGCGGGGTTCGGTAGAGGAACAGATAAAGGACCAGCACAAGCAGCGCCGCTACATAGACCGGGGCCGGAATGCCAAACAGCATGCCGAAGCCGAACACATCGCCAAAGGCAACGGGCAGACCGTAGACGGGAACGCCGCCGGTCAGATAGAGCGCGACACCAAAGCCGACCGAGGCCATCCCGAGCGACATCATGAAAGGAGAGACCTTGAAAAAGGCGACGCCGATGCCGTTCATGACGCCGATCGACAGGCCGGCCGAGATGCCGGCAAGACAGCCAAGCGCGATTGCCAGTCCGACCATGTCGGGGAAAGCGGCGTAGAACGCCGACATTGCCATGGCGCCGACGACGGAGGACAAGGCAAGAGTGGTGCCCACCGAGAGGTCGAAGCCGCCGGTCAGCAGAGCGAGCATCTGGCCGATCGAGACGATCATCAGATAGACCGACTGGCGCAGGACGTTCATCAGGTTGCGTGGCGTCAGAAAATTGTCGGACATCAGAGTGAAGACAATCACCGCGATGACGAGCAGAAACGGCAATATGCCAAGTTTGACAAAAAGCCGCTTGAGGACATCGGCGGGATTGCCGGCCGTTCGGGCCGCCGTGGTGTTGCTGGCCATCACGCGGTCTCCCTTTCAAAGAAATGCGCAAGCACGTTTTCCTCGGTGAGGTGATCGGCCTGCAATTCGGTCTGCACGCGACCGCGGTAGAAGACATAGGCGCGTGTGGTGAGATTGAGGATTTCCGGAAGATCCGACGAGATCAGGATGATCGCGGTGCCGGTGCGCGCCAGTTCGACTATGAATTCATAGATCGAGGCGCGGGTGCCGACATCGACCCCGACGGTCGGCTCATCGAACACAATGAGATCGTAGGCGCGGGTCAGGCTGCGCGCCAGCATCACCTTCTGCTGATTGCCACCCGAAAACTGGTCGACAGAGCGTTCGATGCGCGGCGGCGACAGATGCAACTTCTCCGCAAGCGCGGTGACCGTTGCTGCCTCAGCGGAGCGATGCAGCAAGTGCCCATTCGAGAACGGCAGGATGTCAAGCGCGGTCAGGGCAACGTTCTCGCGCACCGAACGCATCATCATCAGGCCTTCATTGCGCCGATCGGCCGGCAGATAAAGAAAGCCGGCGCGAATATTGCGGCGCGGACTGTTGCCGGTGACATCCTGGCCCTTCAGACGGACCGATCCGGAGGCGATCGGTACGGCGCCGAAGCAGGCCTGCAGCAGTTCCGACTTGCCGGAACCGACGAGGCCGGCCATGCCGACGATCTCACCGGCGCTGACCGTGACCGAAGCGTCGACAACGGTCTCGTCCGACGTTGTCAGGCCGCGCACTTCCAATACAGGCGCGCCTGGCTTCGGGAGATCAAGGGTGGGAAACACGCCGCCGATGACGCGACCGGTCATCAGGCGGACGAGATCATCCTCGGAAGCCGACCTGGCTTCGACGGTATCGATATAGCGTCCATCCCTGAGCACCGTGATGCGGTCGCCGATGCGGCGGATTTCCGCCATGCGGTGCGTGATATAGACAATGCCGACACCGCGCTTGGTGAGCTGGCCGATCAACTCGAAGAGATGGTCCGTCTCGTAGCTGGTGAGCGAAGCGGTCGGTTCATCAAGGATCAGCACCGAAAGCTCGGAGCGAAACGCCTTGGCGATCTCGACCATCTGCTGTTCGGCGCGGGTCAGCCGGTCGACGCGTTGCTCGGGACGCAGGGCGAAGCCCAGCTCATCGAGAATGCTCAGGGCCTCGCGGCGGATGCGGGCGCGGTCGACGAAGCCGCCGCGGGTGTGTTCGGCACCGAGAAACAGGTTTTCCTCAACCGTCATCTGCGGAATGAGAGAGAATTCCTGGAACACCGCGGAAATGCCGAGGTCGCGCGCATCGTGAACGGAGTGCAGCGTGACCGGTGCGCCGCGGTAGAATATTTGTCCGGCACTTGGCTGGTTGGCGCCTGCGAGTATGGAAATCAGGGTTGACTTGCCAGCGCCGTTCTCGCCAAACAGGACGTGCACCTCCCCGGACCGCAGTTCGAAGTCGACGCCATCGAGGGCTGTGACACCCGGATAGGTCTTGGTGATGGCGAAGGTCTGCAAGAGGGGAGATGCAGCCGCCGACTGCATCTCCTCCTCCTCCACCGTGGCGATTTTTTTCGACATGGTCCGTCCGTGGCCTTCAATCACTCGACCGAGAAGACCGGGCGGAAGCCGCCCGGCGCAAGTGTGGAGGCCGAGTCGAAATCGCCATGGTTTTCCTGGGTAACGACGTAAAGCGCCGGTCCCACATGCTTCTGGTAGTCCTTGCCCTCAAGGATGCGTACCGCCTGGTCGACAGCGATCCGACCCTGCACGACCGTGGAATCGGTCGGGGCCGCGAGGATCTGGCCGCGGCTGATGCCCTGATCAACGCCCGGCGTGTAGTAATAGGATACGATCTTGACCTGATCGGTGAGCCCGCGGGCGCGCAGGATCGGGACTGCCGCCTCCGCCGTGACAGCGGTTCCAACGATGTAGTCGAGGTCGGGATAGGCCTCGAGCGTGTCCTCAACGAGTTTGGCCTGGGCTTCCTTGCCGGTGTCGCCATATTTGGTGTCGACCAGCTCGACTGCCGAACCTTCTATCGCTTTCTGGAAGCCGGTGTTGCCGGCTTCGACCCAGCCCGCACCCGCCGGGCCGGGAAACCAGGCGACCCTGGCCGCGTCGCCGCCTTCGGGATGAAGCTCGGCGAGGAATGCGCCGGCCTTGGCACCCATTTCGCCGAAAGAGACAAGCGACTTGGCGGCGATCTTGTCCGACGAGATGCCGTTGATGACGTCGATCACCGGGATGTCCTTTTCAGCCAGTTCGGTGACAACGTTGTTCAGCCCGTCATAGGAGATGGCGCCGATAATGACGGCATCGGCACCGGCCGAAACGCAATCCTCGATCTGCGAGATCTGGGTGTTGAGTTCGGTATAGCCGCCGGCCTCGACCACGTTGGCCTTGACGCCCAGCCGCTTGGCTTCCTCGGTTGCCCCATAATCGACGGCCAACCAGTATGCATCTTTCATGTGCGGAAAGGAGATGCAGATCTCCCACGCCTTGGACGCCTTCTCCAGCGGGACATAATCCGCCGATGATCGCGGACTTTCCATGTTGAATGGTGGGTCCCAGACCTCGACCGAGTAGGGGTACCAGTTCTCGGCGGCTGCGCCGCCCGCTGTGCCGAGCACCACCGCGGATGCGGTCATTGCCATAAGCAAGGATTTCATTCATGCCTCCCTCAAGCCTGTGATCCCTCCCGGGCCACATTGCAATCTGCCGCCCTTGAGGCGACGACTTATGGAAAGCCGCATTGCTGAAATTGTAAAATACGATTATTGACTATGGTATATCTGTTTTTTGCATAATCGGAAGCTGGCGTGATTCCAACCTGCTTTTCTCAAGATCCATCGCTTGATTTGGGTTTTTATGCCTATATCCGGTGTTTTCTATGCTCCGATTGTGTGCCAGCGGTCGAAGGGCCGTTCCATCGCAAGGAAAGCCCTTCTATTCCTTCTTCAAATAAGTCGATAATAGGCATCAATAAATTGAATGAACCATCGATCAGGCAAATACGGTATTTCATCGCAGTCGCCAACGAGGGTCAGATTTCGCGGGCCGCAATGGAACTCAACGTATCGCAATCGGCGATGACCACCGCGATCAAGCAGCTGGAGGAGATCGTCGGAGTGGCGCTGTTCACCCGACACCCGGGGGGTGTCGCGCTGACCTATGAAGGCCATATCTTTCTCGATCACGCACGCCGTGTCATGGCGTCAATGGCCGAGGCAGTGCGTTCGCCCCGGCGCTTGCGTGACGACGTGCAGGGCAGCCTGCGCCTTGCGGTGACCTATACTGTCGCCGGCTACTTCATTCCGCCTTACCTTGAACGGTTCGCGCGTGCCTTTCCCGGTGTCACCCTGCAGCTCACCGAGGCCCCGCGCAACGCCATCGAGGATGGGCTGGTGTCCGGCACATTCGATCTGGCTGTGATGCTGACCTCGAACATCGTCGACCAGGAGGGAATCGCCTATGTGCCGCTGCTGCAATCGCGACGGCGCCTGTGGCTGTCGTCGCAACACCCGTTGCTCGACCACACGTCCGTCGGCCTTTCCGAGGTGGCGAACGAGCCTTACATCATGCTGACGGTGGACGAGGCCTCGAATACGGCCCAGCGCTACTGGAATCGGACAAGTTACCGCCCGAAGACGATCTTCCGCACGTCGTCGGTGGAATCCGTGCGCTCGCTGGTGGCCAACGGCATGGGCGTCACGATCCTCTCGGACATGGTGTATCGCCCCTGGTCTCTGGATGGGCGGCGCGTCGAGGTGATGGCGCTGTCCGATCCGGTGCCGACAATGGAGGTCGGGCTCGCCTGGGCGGCGAATGTCGAGCAATCGGTCGCTGCCAAAGTGTTTCAGGAATTCATGCAGGCCGGTCATGACAGCGCCCCGCACCGCGAATGGTCGGCCGGCCGCCGGCCGAACGAGGGTGTGCCGTTCTGAAGCGAAGCTGTTTAAGGTGCCTGTGTGTATAGCGCAGCTGCGTCTCGCGTCCGAGAAACGCTGTTGACGGGCTGGCGGTCGCGGGCTGAAGCATTTGCAATTGCTAATTAATTAATGCTAATTTTCCGCCGTTCTCGATGGAGTGGGATTCTGGTGGAAAGATGATTCTGTCTTCGCGTTTCGCGCTGGCAAGCGACAATATCGTTTCGGAATCGTTCGATGGCGAATTTGTCGTGGTCGATCTCACTTTCGGAAAATATTTCAGCTTTTCGGACTCCGGCAATGTCATTTGGCAGGCGGTGAGCTCGGGGCTCAGCGCCGCAGAGCTGCTCGGGGTGGATCAGTCAAAGAATCCTCTCCTTGCTGTGTCCGAGGTCGAAGCCTTCGTGTTGCGGTTGCTTGAGGCCGGGCTGATCGTTGAACGGGCGGACACTGAGGGTGCCGCCGACGGCTTGGCGGACAGCCTGCGCGAACAGTTGCAGAACGCTGCGGAAAAGCCGGACATTCAGGTGTTCGATGACCTGGCGGATCTGTTCCTGGCCGATCCGATCCATGATGTCGAGGAGCCTGCCGGGTGGCCAGTCGTCCGGCCGACGTGACGGTCAGTTCTCCGACCGAAGCGCCAATCCGGCCCGAAACCGTTTCGCACTATGCCACGGATGTCATCGAAACGGTGCACGGCCTTCGGGATCGGTTTCCGCTGACGTGCCGGATCCAGCTGCCGGGTCTCGACATTGCCGTACATCTGCAGGACGGCGTGCTGGCGCGCGCCATCAACGAGAACCTGGTTGCGGCACGGGCCCGCGAAAGCCGAACAACCCATCTTGAGATATTCATCGCCCATCCGGGTATTGAAGGCGTCATGCCACCGGCGGCCTGGAACGACGAGCTGCCGTATCTTCCCCACGCGATCGGCATGCGACTGGAGCGCGACGGGCTGCGCGCGTCCTACTTCCACGATCTCGATCACTGGCATTTGCTCAATATGCGCTCGGGTATTGGCGTCGAACTGATGCGCGGGCCGAAGGCCTATCCGCCCTGGGAGGCCGGCGCGCCTCTGCGGCCGTTCCTGCACTGGCATTATGCGGCGACCGGGCGGCGTCTGGCTCATTGCGGCACGCTTGGTCACCATGGCACCGGGGTGCTTTTCGCCGGTGCAGGGGGTGCGGGGAAATCCGGCACCGTGGTTGCCGGTCTGCTGAACGGCCTGGAAAGTGCGGGCGACGATTATGTTCTCCTTGATGCGGATGACGGTGGGACTGTAACGGCATCGCCGATATTCTCGGTGCTGAAGCAGGATCAAGCCGGCTATGGCCGTTTGGGGCTGGCTGACCGGCTGCCATCTCCCGGGGCGCTGAACTGGCAAGGCAAGTATGAATTTCACATCAGTGATCTCTGCGCCGCCGGTCCGGCCGAGAAGCTGCGGATCAAGGCCCTCCTCGTACCGAAGATCAGCCATGAGAAGCGCAGCTGGATCGAGCCGGTTTCCCGCCGGGCCGCGATGCTGGCTTTGGCGCCCTCGGCGATCCATCAGATGCCGGGGGAGCGGGAAAGCGGATTTCGCTTCTTCAGTCGGATAACGCAGGCGCTGCCCTGCCATGTCCTGCATGTGGGAACGGAACCGCGTGAGGTGGCGGACACGGTGGCGGCGTTCCTGGAGACGCAGGCATGAAGGTCAGCGTGATCGTTCCGGTCTATAATCGCGAGCGGTATGTCGGAGCCGCCCTCAGGTCTCTAGTGCGCCAGCGCGATGACGCCGATCTCGATATCATCGTGGTTGATGATGGTTCGACAGACGGCACGGCGCAAATCATTCAACAGATCATGGCAGAGGCCGCCTGTGTGCGCTATGTGGCGCAGCCCAATCGCGGCGTAACGCACGCGCGCAATGCCGGCTTGCGCCTTGTGCCGCCCGAGGCGGACCTGGTGACGTTTCTCGACTCGGATGACATCTCGACGGCCGGGCGATTCGCGCAGGATCTGGCGCATTTCAAGGCGGATCCTGCGCTCGATCTCACCTATGGCCTGATGCGGCTCGTCGACCACATCGATGATGATCAGCTGGCAGCCGCGCCGGGGTGCGAGGGCATCACGATGCGCGGTGTCAGCCTGACCACGGCGCTTTTCCGGCAAAGGGCCATCGCGCCGCTGAAGGGGTTCGATGAGAATTTCGCCCAGGCAGAAGATCTGGATTTCCTGCTGCGGCTGTTCGAGCGGCGCCCGCGCTATCTCCTGACCGATACGGTGGCGATCCTCTACCGGCAGCACCCGGACGGCATGACCAAGTCGGCGCACGAGCAGATGCGCCGCGGTGTCCTGCAGGCGGTGCTGCGCTCGGCGCAGCGGCGGAAACGCGATCCGAGCCTGGGCAACATCCCGCCGGTCTTCGATATGAGCGCGCTGGCCGGTGCGCCACCAAAATTTGACGATTGCTAACCGGTTAGAGAGGCGATCATGAATTACACCGCGGTCATACCGGCTTATAACGCCTCCGAAACGATCGAGGAGTGTCTCGGGTCGATCATGGCGCAGAGCGTTCTGCCACAACGGATCATCGTCGTTGACGACGGATCGACTGACGCGACGGCCAAGCGGGCGGCTGGCGTGTCCGATCTCGTCGAGGTGATCCGGCAGGCCAATGGCGGTGTCGGAAAAGCAACCACGACGGGTCTGGCCGCGTCACGAACCGAGCTGACGGCGACGCTCGATGCTGACGATCTGTGGCTTCGTGACAAATCGGAACGCCAGATCACCTATCTGGCAGCTCATCCCGAGTGCGACGGCGTGTTCGGGGCGATGCGCACCTTCGGCGCAGACGCACGGGCCGGCGATGAAGGGCCCGGCTGGTCACGGACAACGATGATGATCAGGACGGCCGCAGCATTGCGGGTCGGACCGGTGATCGATCCCGGCGGCGGGCGGGGAGACATGATCGACTGGCTGGCGCGGGCCCGGGAAATGGGGGTGCAGCTCGCCATGATGGATACGCTACTCAGCCTGCGCCGTATCCGGCCGGGAAGCCTGTCCTACGGGCGTGACGCGGCTCGCGATCGCGGCTATGCGCAGGTTGCATGGTTAGCACTGCAGCGCCGCAAATCCCGCGACAAGGGCTCGTGAGCGGATGCGTCTGTTCTCGGCCCGCTTCCCGGATTATGGATGGGCGTGGCCAACCGGCGCCCGCGATGATCTGCTCAAGGCGGTGATGCTGACCGATGCGGCCGAGGCCGAAACGCTCGCCCTGGCCTGGCTGAAAACCCACGACATCAATGATGTCTCCTTCGCCGAGCATCGCCTGCTGGCGGCGATGGCGGAACGGCATGGTCAGCGGCTCAAGGGCGACGATGCCTATCCGCGCCTGATCGGATTGCAGAAAATGCTGTGGAGCCGATCGCGGCTGACCTATCGGGCGGCACGGCCGGCGCTTGTCGGGCTGCGCGCTGCCGGTTGCGGCGTGATGCTTCTCAAAGGGGCGAGCCGGGTGGCGCTTGATGCCGGCGCGCAGCGCGGCCGGGTTTCGCACGATGTCGATATACTCGTTCGACGCGAGCATATGGCGGCAGCGCTCGACTGCCTGTTCGAAGCCGGGTGGACCGCCGCGAGCGGGGCCGGGCAGCTGCGACTCAAGGCCCGTATCGCGGCGTTGCGCGGGCTGAATTTCTACAAGGGGACGCATGGTGATCTCGACCTGCACCAGAAGGCCTATCATCCGTCCCAGTTCGACGATACGGACGATTTGGCGCTGTGGGAGCGGAGCGTTGCCGCACAGCTCGAGGGCGTGGATGTCAGGGTTCCGGGGCCGGCTGACCGCATTGCATTGGCGATCGGTCACTCCGGCCTCGAGGCGCATGTGCACAGCGACTGGCTGGTCGATATCGATGCGGCTGTGCAAGGCGGGGACGTGGATTGGCAGGCGTTGCTCTCCACCCTCGCGGCGCGCGGCCTGTTCGTGCCGGCGGCGATCAGCCTGAGCTATCTCAAGCGGCAGGTCGGCACGCCGGTGCCCGATGATGTGCTTGCAGCCGTGATCGAAAAGGCGGACCGGAGCAGTCTTGCCGAGCGCGCCGCCATTCTGGAAGCCAAGCCGCGCGATGATTTCGGAATCTTGTCCGGCCCGGCCCGCGGCGTCGTCAAGCAGATGCGATTGTTGCGCAACAAGGTTGCAGCATCCGGCCCGAAGGAGACTGTGTGGCTGGCGCGGGCGCGCCGCTGCACGGATGCCTCGAGCCGCAACGCCAAGACGACGGTGGCTCGACTGTCACTTCCGGTCTCGATGCGCAAGGACGGACCGCGAACGCTGGAAATCCGCCTGGCCCTGAGCGTGCCGCAGCAGGGGCGCCGGGTGGAATTCGAACTGACGACGAGCGACCGGTTCCTGGCCTCGCTGCGCTACCGGACAGTGCCAGGACTTGCCGGCGGCCGGCAGCTTTGGTACCGCGGAACGGTCGACCTGCAGCCCGGCGACCAGACGCTGCGGCTGGAAGCACGCCCTTCGCGCCATCTTCGCAGCCTGGACAACAGCGATGAGGTGGCGCGCTACGGCCTGCTGCCGTTCACCCTGGTTTATGCCAGGGTCCGGGATGAGGCTGGCGCCGAATTCACCCTTGAGCAACTTTAATCGTGCGGCCATTGCCCGATGTTGTCAGTGGGAAGCATTCAGCCGCCGAGTTCCAGAAGAAAACTTCATTCCTCCCCCCGGTCTCGATGGGATCCGTGCATCGGCTTCGGAGTGCCGTTTCCGGCGCCGAAAATGTGAAACGCGGACCACAGATAGGTCTGGCTCGGCAGCGTGGAGGGGTTGCCAATCCCCACGCTCACTGGAGCGGAATCGCCACCCGCAGCCTGCCGCCCATCGCTTCGTAGCTTTCGCTGCCGAGGCCGTCATAGTAGCCGCTGGCGCTGAGCTTCCACCCGGCGGCGTTAATCAGGCTGACGCCGGCGTCCAGTCGCCCGCGCAGGTCACCGTTGCCGAGGTCGAGTTGCTGCGCGGCAGCCGTGTCGACCCCGAAGTTGACGACACCGGACAGGCCGAGGCTGGTCTCGAGAACGCTGCCGTTGTCGAGCGCGAAACTGCGGCCGATCTGCGGACCGAAACGGGCCTCGCCGAGCGCGATGGTCTGTTCGGGGATCGGGTTGGTGAGGCTGTCGATGTAGGCCTCCTGGGTCTCCCGGAAGTAGGACAGTTGCAGCGTCGGATTGATGACAAGGGTGTCGAGCGTGAGCTCGCCCTGCAGCTTGCCGGAGATCAGCCAGCGCTCGGTGCCGAAATCATCCGAAAAAGTGCCGAGCGGTGAGACGCTGTTGTCCGACTGGCCCCACAGCGCCCGCACCTCGTAGGCGAGACCGGTTCCGGCAACGCGCCCGGCCACGTAGGGTCCGACCATCCAGCCGAAGCCCTCTCCCGAGCCGCCGCTTGCGGCATCGTCATGATCGGCCCAGTCGAACTGCGCCAAGGCGCCGACGAGCAGATCGGGTGTAAGGAAATAGTGCGCGCCGAGATGGGCGAGCCACAGCGAGGTGTCGGTTGTGCCGTTCTCGCCGGTCGAGCCGTAGACCTCGGCCCAGACGTCATAGCCGCGCTGCGGCCTCATCGGCGCCGGTCGGGGGGCGCCCGGCCTCCCGATCTGGCTGACCGGAGAAATGTCGGCCCCGTAGCTGGTGCTGTGGCCGTCTGCCTGCAGGAAGAAGGGGCTTGCCGCCTCCCCGCTGGCCGACTGCTGCCGTGCGGCGGCGGCGCGGTCGAGCTGGCTCAGGCTGGTGGCGAAGGCCAGCGCCATCGAGCCCTCGTCACCCTGCAGCGAAAACAGTCCGAGCGGGCCATTGCTGGCCAGCGCGCTGCCGTTGAGGAAGCCGATCAGGTCCGGCTGGTTGGCGAGGATGTGGCGTGCGCGGTCGATCATGAAGCCGGCGATCAGCTGCTGCGTGTCGGTGACCAGCGTGTTACCGACGACCACCTGATTGGCCGCGAGATTGTCATTGCCGGCCTCGTCCTGAGCCACCCCGGCAGCAACATCGATGGTCAGCATCTCGCCGGCGCCCGAGGGGGTGATGGAGGCGCTGTAGGTGTCGCCGTCAATGGCCGCGAACCCGCTGACGGAACCGTTGGCGACGGCGATGTCGCCCGCGGCGAAGCCGACTACGGTCTCGGAGAACTGGAGGGTCACGTCGAACGGCGCCGTGCCGGCGACGCTCTCGGGTGCGTTGAGGATTTCGACCGTCGGAGCCGTGATGTCGTTCTGAAGGGTGTAAGTTTCGTCGGTGGCGGGTTCTCCGGCTGGCAGGGCGTTCCCGGCGCTGTCTTCGATGTTCTGGGTTGCTGCAAGGTCAAGCCCGACCGTGCCGTTGAATTCCGCCAGATCGCCGCCAGAGACCGTCAGCGTGTAGGCCGACCCGGAGCCAGCGAGAGCACCCGTGGCGGTGGTGCCGCCAGTGATGTCGAAATCGTCCGCCGTGACGTTGACCACATCCTCGCTGAAAGTGATGTCGAAGACCAGCGTGTCCGCATTGGTGGTCTCGGCAGACGGCGTGTTGCGGGCAAACGCGGTCAGTGCCGGAGCCAGCGCGTCAGTAACGACAAGAGTATCATTCGCGGTACCGGAATTGCCGAGAGAGGAGGTCAGAGCGCCACTGGTGCTATCGTAGCTTCCTGCTGTCGAGGAGGTGACGTCCACCTGCACCGTGCAGCTTGCATTCGCCGCGGCGCTGCCACCCGTGTAGCTGATCACGGCGGTGCCCGCGCTTGCTGTCAGTGTCCCGCCAGTACATGTCGTCGATGCGCCGGCAGGCGATGCCACCGTTACATCTGATGGAAGATTGTCCGTGAAATCGAGAGAGGTTGCTTCAACTGCGTTGGCCGAGTTGTCTATCGTAAAGGTCAGCGTCGAAACCGCACCGGTTGCGATCGTGTCCGGGGCAAAGGCCTTGGAAAAGGCAGGAGGGGGCGGTCTATCGAAATCCCCGCCCGAAACAGTGATTTGAGTAAGCGTAGTGGATCCGTCTGGCACGGTGGCGGTTGCCGTTACGAGGTCATAATTTTTATCCCTATAAGTAAACGTATAATTACATGAACCAGAGTAGATGTCGGTCCGACAATAGGCCAATGCCTGCATTCCGTTCCGTTCAATGGGCCCGCAGGCGCCGCCTGTACAACTATAATTCAAATATGCACTTGCACCGTTACTATATGCGTTTACATAGACACGTCGCGGCCCCGACAGACCGTTGGAAAAGCTAATGCCGTTACTCCCCGCAGAACCGTTCTTCTGACAAGATAGACTATCCGCATTCGCGCCCGCGTTCTCAAAATTTCCAGCAAGATCGGGGCAGGAGACAGCTGCATTTGCCGTGTCCGGGGCGCCCATCGTAAATCCTGCGACCATGAGAGCAAAGAATGCGCCCCCAGAAAGAATCTGCGGCTGCCAGAAAGATCTCACTCGAAGTACCCCCTACTCGAAAACACGCTCCGCAATCTGCGACGCGTCACGCAACACCACTTCACTTCGGGCCGCCGACCCAAACGGAGACCCGATCAACCAGCAACGCTGGCCGAAACCCTTACGATCAACAGGAAAAGTTTGCCCCTGCCCCGACCATTAATATTACCTTAATCGTATATGTTCCGATCAGAGCAGTGCAACGGCCGAATCGGCGATTCTGTTGCGTCAACGCCACAGCGCAGAATTCAGTGTATGAAGCGGGTATTTGTGCCAGCGCGTGGTCGGAAGTGTCGGCAGGCATGCGCCGCCGTCGGCGGATGCTAACCCGGCGGTCACCCGATGACGGGACCATATGAAGCCAGATCTTCCGCCGTGGTCTGCAAACGCAAGAAAGCCCCGGAACCCGGGGCTTGGCGATCATCGAACTTTATGAAGAAACTGGAGCGGGCGAGGCGATTCGAACGCCCGACCCCAACCTTGGCAAGGTTGTGCTCTACCCCTGAGCTACGCCCGCTCGTCAGGCAATCCCTGGGTGGAAGGATCACCGCTCCGGCACCTTGAGGGCCAGACCGGCGCTATATGGCGCAAGCCGTGCGGAATTGCAACAGACAAATTGCGCCCGCGCCGGAGAATATTGACGCTCATCGGTCGAGCGCCCTGCAGGTGGCGGCGACAGGGGCGTGATTGCGTTGACCGGTCGACACCGCTAACAAGGCTTGGTTTTCATCGCGCAGCGTTTACGGTCGCTGGCGGAATTACCGGAAAGGGTCAGAAATGGGCGAGCAGCCGAATGAACCTGAGGATCTCTTCAGTCTTCTCGACGGGCTCGGCATCGCACACAAGACCCATTGGCACGCGCCGGTGTTCACGGTTGCAGAGTCCCAGAGTCTGCGAGATCAAATTGCCGGCGCGCACACGAAGAACCTTTTTCTCAAGGACAAGAAGGGGTGTTACTTTCTCATCGTGCTGGAGGAGAATGCGACGGTCGATCTGAAGCAGATTCATCACGTGATCGGCGCCAGCGGGCGGGTCTCGTTCGGCAAGCCAGAGGTCTTGATGGAACGCCTCGGTGTCGTGCCGGGCGCGGTGACCGTGTTTGCTGCGATGAATGATGTCGAGGGAACGGTGACAATCATTCTCGACGCGATGTTGATGGAGGCTGAGATCATCAACGCGCATCCATTGCGCAACACGGCAACCACCTCCATCGCCAGCCGCGACCTGATGACATTTCTGACCCGCACCGGACATCAACCGCAGGTTCTGAAAATTTCGACTTGAATCACGGTGCGACAAGACCAATCTCACCTTGCACATGCCACTTATAGAACTGGCCACTTAGAGAACTGGATCGCTGCCCATGACCCCTTCCGACAATCCCTATGCCCCCACTGCCGGCGCGCAATGGAGCGGCACAGCCACCGCGGCTGCGGCGCCGCTGTCGAACGATCTGCCGCAGGGCGCAGACAAAGGCGTGATCTGCGAGACGACCACTGCCGACTTCATGCAGGACGTGGTCGAGGCCTCGCGGCAGGTGCCGGTGCTGGTCGATTTCTGGGCGCCCTGGTGTGGACCCTGCAAGCAGCTCACGCCGGTCATCGAGAAGGTGGTGAATGCCGCCAAGGGCAGCGTCCGGCTGGTGAAACTGAACATCGACGATCACCCGGCCATTCCAGGGCAGATGGGCATCCAGTCGATTCCGGCAGTGGTCGCCTTTGTTGATGGCCGCCCTGCCGACGGTTTCATGGGCGCGGTGTCCGAAAGCGAGGTCAAGGCGTTTGTCGACAAGCTTGCGGCGATGAAGCCGAAAGGCGGCCCGGAGGCGGCACGTGCCGAGCAGATTGCAGCCTTGATGGAGCAGGCCAAGACGGCGCTGGATGCGGGCCGCAACGAAGAGGCGGCGCAGATCTACTCGGCCATCCTCGGTGCCGATGACAGCCATGCCGGAGCGCTGGGTGGTCTGGCGAGCGTGATGATCAGCAGCGGCGCGCTCGATGATGCCGAGGAACTGCTCAACTCATTGTCCGAAGACATGGCTGACAAGCCGGAGATCCTGGCAGCGCGCAAGCAGCTCGAACAGACCCGCGAGGTCGCTGCGCTTGGCAATCGCGGCGAGCTCGAAGCGCGTATTGCAGACAATGGCGGTGACTTCGAGGCGCGTCTGGCTCTCGCCAAGATCCTCAATGTGCAGGGTGAGCGTGAGCAGGCCGCGGCCCAGCTTTTTGCCATCATGCGTCAGGATCGCGCCTGGAACGACGAGGCGGCGCGCAAACAGTTGCTGGATTTTTTCGCGGTCTGGGGACCGGGGGATGCGGCCACTCTTTCGGCGCGGCGGCAGCTGTCGTCACTGCTGTTTTCCTGACCGGCCGGCGCGCGCCGGTCTGCCCCGCAGGGGCACGCTCTTGAGCTTTTCGCCGGTCGCTTTACATCATAGCAAGGATGGAAGGCCAGGGATGATCAAGGCAGGCAACATTGAGTACGGTTCGGTAGGCGATCTGCCCGATCGGGTGGCCGTGTTTCCGCTCGGCGGCGCATTGTTGTTGCCGGGCGCGCAGCTGCCGCTCAACATCTTCGAGCCGCGCTATGTGCGCATGTTTGACGACTGTCTGGCCGGTTCGCGGCTGATCGGCATTATTCAACCGACCCTGCCGGCCGATGCAAAGGCGAAAGAGCGTCCGGTGCCCGACCTTTGCGGCGTCGGATGCCTGGGCCGCATCGTGGGCTATGGTGAAACCGGCGATGGCCGATATGTGCTGACGCTTGCGGGCATCTGTCGTTTTCGGGTCACCGCCGAGGTGGCGCCGGCTGAGGCGCCCTATCGCATCTGCCAGATCGCGCCCAACAGCGAGGACCTGATCCGACCCGATCGGGGGGAAAATGTTGATCGTGCCGCCTTGCTTGGCAGTTTCCGCGCCTATCTCGACGCCAATGATCTCGAAGTTGACTGGAAAAGTGTCGAGCAGGCGAGCACCGCGACACTGGTCAATTCGCTGTCGATGATGTCGCCCTACGGTCCTGCGGAAAAGCAGGCATTGCTGGAAGCGCCGGATGTGAAGGCGCGGGCTGACACGCTGGTGGCGATCACGGAAATGGTGCTGGCGCAAGGTGATGAAACGGCTGAATGGCGGCTGCAATAGGAGGCCCGCGATGGAGAGCACGCGTCAAGGTCATCCCGACACCAAGCTTCTCGAATTGCTCGTCTGCCCGCTCACCCGCACGGCGCTGCACTATGATCGCGACCGGGCGGAATTGCTTTCCGTGAAGGCGCGGCTGGCTTTCCCGGTGCGTGACGGCATCCCGATCATGCTCGTCTCGGAAGCCCGGCAGATGACCGATCAGGAAGTTGCCGACGCTTCGTGAGGGCGGTGGCCGGCGGAGAGGCTGGCCTGAAAAGGTCTCCTGCGCCATAAGTCGGTGCAGTGAGGGTCACGTCGAAAGGTCAATGGGTGGCGAAGAAGGGTGATGCGCGGCGCGAATCGATCGTGGCGGCAGCCGCAGATCTGTTCTGGCGGCATGGCTACGGGGGCACCAGTCTGGGCGAGATCGCGCGCGCTGCCAACGTTCCGCCGGGCAACATGTTCTACTATTTCCGCAGCAAGGCGGATCTGGCACAGGGGGTGGCGGATGTGTTTGTCAGCGAAACCGAAGCGTTGATCACCGAAACGTCGCGCTGTTGCGAGGACCCGGCTGAGCGCTGCCGGTTTCTCGTGCGTCGCCTGCAGCAATCGAGCCGCAGCCGCATGGAGCGGGGTTGTCCGATCTCGCTTGCCGTGCGCGACTTTCGTACCGTGGCGCCCGCGGCATCGGCGCGCGCGGCAGAAAGTTTCAGCCTTTTGATCGGTTTTCTTGCCGGTGAATTCGGGCGTATCGGGCAACGCCCGTCGCAGGCGATGGCGCGCGGGCGGGCGGTGATCGCCGAATGGCAGGGCGGCATTGCGCTGGCCCATGCGGCCTCCGACATGACCATTCTTGCCGAAAGCTTCCGGCGCATAGACAGAATTCTGCAGCACGCATTTGGCGGCGTTTCGGGCGAACCCGAAGGCTAGCCGCGCACCGCATTGATCCCACGAGGCAACGCAAATTTGACATGCAGGTAAATACCTGCATATTCAGTTTCATGGTCACCCCCACGCGCAGCGACGACGATATGGTCTTCAAGGCACTGGCCGACGCCAACCGGCGCAAAGTGCTCGATATGCTGTGTGTGCAGAACGGTCAGACACTTGGATCCCTGTGCAGCCATCTCGACATGGCACGGCAGTCGGCAACCCAGCACCTGGCCATCCTCGAGGCTGCCAATCTGGTCAGTACGGTGCGGCGGGGCCGGGAAAAGCTTTTCTTTATCAATCCGGTGCCGGTGCACGAGGTCTACGAGCGATGGGTCAGCAAATTTGAACGCCGGCGGATCACGCTGCTGCATGATCTGAAACGCGAAATTGAGGGAGAGGACCCATGAGTGGTGCAACAACCGAGTTCGTCTATGTCAGCTATATCCGGGCGACACGGGAGAAAGTGTTCGAGGCGCTTGTCAGACCGGAGGTGGCGCGCAAGTACTGGGGCCATGAAAACGTCTCCGACTGGGAGCCGGGCTCGAAATGGGAGCATGTGCGGGTGCAAGGTGGCCGGCAGGTCGAACTTGCGGGAGAGGTTCTGGAGATCGAGCCACCCCGGCGCTTGGTGATCAGTTGGGCCAATGCCTCGGAATACGAGGATGCCAGCCGGCACAGCCGGGTGACGTTTGAGCTTGCGACGCTTGGCGAGATGGTAAGACTGACGGTCACGCATGACCGGCTTGTTCCGGACAGCGGCATGGCACAGGGCATCCGCAAGGGCTGGCCGCTCGTTCTGGCGAGCCTGAAATCCTATCTCGAAACCGGACAGGCTCTCGATGTCTTCGCCGAGCGCCGCGCGGGCTGAGCTGTTCCGGCTGTGACCGGTCAGCCGATGCTGAACTCAGAGTGCCTCGCCGCGCAGAAGCCGTGGTGCGGCCGCGTCGGCACTGCCGGCAGCCTGCCGGATGAAGTAGTTCTTGAGCGAAGGAAGCCGGTCAACGATGCCGAGACCGAGATCGCGGGCCATGCGCAGCGGCGCTACATCATTTGAAAACAGCCGCGTCAGGACGTCGGTGGTGACGCCCATCTGGAAGGTGTCGAAGCGACGCCAGATCTGATAGCGGTCGAGCACGGCTGTCGAGCCGATGTCCATGCCCAGCCGGGCTGCTTCGACAATGGTTTCGGCCAGCGCGGCAACATCCTTGAAGCCGAGATTGAGGCCCTGGCCGGCAATCGGATGGATGCCATGTGCCGCATCGCCGGCAAGAGCGATGCGCGGCTTGATGAAATCGCGCGCCAGGGTCAGACCGAGCGGAAAGGCTCTTCGGCCGCCATCGAGGCGCAAGGTTCCGAGATGATGGCCGAAGCGTCGTTCCAGTTCCATCTCGAAGACCAGTTCGTCGCCATTGACCAGCGCCTCGGCATCGCGGGTGCGTTCGGTCCAGACCAGCGAAGAGCGATTGTCTTTCAGGGGCAGAATGGCAAAGGGGCCGGCCGGCAGGAAATGCTCTTCGGCGCGGCCATTGTGCGGCCGTTCATGCGCGACAGTGGTGACGATGCCGGACTGGCCGTAATCCCAGCGGGTTGTCTTGATGCCGGCCATGTCGCGCAAGGCCGAGCGAACGCCATCGGCAGCGACGACCAGCGGTGCCGTCCACTGCCGCCCGTCGCTGGTGCTGACCCGGGCTGTGTTCCCCTCCGTATCAAGCGCCGTGGCAGCGGCATCCTGGTGGATCTCGATGCCAAGCGCCTCAGCCTTGCGGCGCAAAGCGCCGACGAGTGTCAGGTTCGGCACCATGTGGGCAAAAGGTTCGCCGGGCGTCACTTCGCCGTCGAAAGTCAGGAATACCGGCCGTACCGGATCGCTGGTGCGCGAATCGGTGACGATCATCTCGAGGATCGGCTGGGCGTCCGGTTCGATCTCCTGCCAAAGATCGAGCGCTTCGAGCATGCGTCGGGCGGCTGCGGCGATGGCCGATGCGCGCTGATCCTTCTTCCAGACCCCTTCCGGGGCGGCATCAATGACCGCAACGCGCAGGTCGGGCGCCGCGGTCTTGACCGCAACGGCAACGCCGAGGCCGACATAGCCGCCACCGCAGATGAGAAGATCATTGTCGACCACGTTCATCGGGTATCCTTCCTCTTCGCTCCGCCGGGTTCGCGGCGTTCGCGCCTGCTGCACCCTGACAGTGGTTTACCGCAATTGCGGCAAGGCTGTATAAGCGGCTCCTGTCCGACCTATACCCCAATGTGGGGCGTCCTGTCAGTTATGCGAGGGTTCAAAATGTCGCGCTCGGAGTTCGATTCCACGGCTGCCCTGATCGGTTATCTCGATCTTGAGGCACTGGAGAAAGATCTGTTTCGCGGCCAAAGCCCGCAACTGGGCTGGCAGCGCACCTTTGGCGGTCAGGTCATCGGACAATCGCTGGTCGCGGCGCAGCGTACCGTGGAGGCGGAGCGTGCCGTGCATTCGATGCACGCTTATTTCCTGCGGCCCGGTGATCCAGCGACGCCCATCATCTTTACCGTCGACAGGATCCGCGACGGCACCAGCTTCTCGACTCGCAATGTCGTCGCGATTCAGCATGGCAAGGCCATCTTCTCGCTGTCTGCTTCCTTTCAGAAGGAAGAGGAGGGACTTGAATATCAGGCGGAGATGCCGGAAGTGCCGCAACCAGAGGCCCTTGCCGGCACCGGCAACATCGATGCGTCCTTTCTGGAAGGGGCGCCGCAGGTCATACTCGACTATTGGAAGAAGCAGCGTCCGATCGAGGTGCGACCGGTGTTTCTCGAGCACTATGTTTCCGACAAGCCGCTGCCGCCGATCCAGCATGCCTGGGTGCGAACACTCGGGCCGGTGCCGGAAGATCGCGTCATTCAGGCCTCTATCCTCGCCTATCTGTCGGACATGCTGTTGCTCGACACCACCTTGTTCGCGCATGGCACCAACGTGTTCGACCGCAGCATCCAGGCCGCCAGTCTCGACCATGCCATGTGGTTTCACCGGCCCTTCGATTTTTCTGATTGGCTGCTTTACACAATGGATTCGCCCAACACCAACGGCGCGCGGGGCTTTGCGCGGGGTAGTCTTTATTCGCGCGACGGGGCACTGGTCGCGTCGGTCGCACAAGAAGGATTGATCCGGCCGCGGAGAAGCGCTGCACGATAAATATGCAATTCTAACCCGTCTGATTACCTGCCTAAATAATGTGCAATGAGTGGCTTGAGGCTGCTCTTTTTCTCATCGCTCGTGCCGGTTCCGGTCGCGATTTCTCGAAAAAACCCTGAAAGTCGGCGGTTTTTCGCGGCTGGCACGGATCTTGTTTTGCACTCCACAGCACGACACGCCGCGGCGTGTTCGATGCATGGTGGGGCGACCGTGTCGCCAGAGAAACAGGATGGGAAACCAGATGAAAATTGTGATGGCCATCATCAAGCCATTCAAGCTCGAGGAGGTGCGCGAGGCTCTCACGGCGCTTGGCATTCAGGGCCTGACCGTCAGCGAGGTCAAGGGCTACGGGCGGCAGAAGGGACATACGGAGATCTATCGCGGCACTGAATATGCCGTCAGCTTTCTGCCGAAACTGAAACTGGAGGTCGCCGTCGCAGCGAGCGAGGTCGACGCGGTTGTCGAAGCGATCGGCACGGCAGCCCAGACCGGCCAGATCGGTGATGGCAAGATCTTCGTTTACGCACTCGAGCAGGTGACGCGTATCCGCACCGGTGAAACCGGCGGAGAAGCGCTGTGACAAAAGGACTTCAATCCATGACATTCAGAAAAATTCTGGCCGGCGGCTCGCTGGCACTTGCGGCCGTGACGGCATCGGCGCTGCCGGTCTTTGCACAGGAAGCCGAGGCCGCAACAGAAGCCGCGGCCGTGGGGGCGCAGGTCTCCTACATTTTCAACACGCTGCTGTTTCTCATCGGCGGCTTCCTCGTGATGTGGATGGCAGCCGGGTTTGCCATGCTGGAAGCCGGGCTGGTCCGTTCCAAGAACGTCTCCATGCAATCGCTCAAGAACATCGCACTGTTTGCCGTCGCAGGGCTGATGTATTGGATCATCGGCTACAACCTGATGTATTCGGGGGTCGATGGTGGTTACATCGGCTCGTTCTCGCTGGGCTACGCGCTCGATCCGGTGGGGGGCGACGCGCTCGATACCGGCTATTCGACGGCCTCGGACTGGTTCTTCCAGATGGTCTTCGTTGCCACCGCCGCTTCCATCGTCTCGGGCACATTGGCCGAGCGGATCAAGCTGTTGCCTTTCATGGTTTTCGTGGTGATGCTGACCGGCTTCATCTATCCGATTGCCGGATCCTGGCAGTGGGGCGGCGGCTGGCTTTCGGAGATGGGCTTCTCCGACTTCGCCGGCTCGACTCTGGTGCATTCGGTCGGCGGCTGGGCCGCTCTGGCGGGTGCATTCCTGCTCGGTGCGCGTGACGGCAAATATGTCAATGGCCGTGTCGTGCCGATGCCGGGTTCATCGATCCCGCTGGCAACGCTCGGAACGTTTATCCTGTGGCTCGGCTGGTTCGGCTTCAACGGTGCGTCGCAGCTGGCCATGGGCACGATTGCCGATGTGTCGGACGTGTCGCGCATCTTCGTGAACACCAATATGGCTGCCGCCGGCGGCGTGGTCACGGCAATGGTGTTGCTGGCCGTGATGTACAAGAAGGTCGACGTGACGATGGTGCTCAACGGCGCACTTGCCGGGCTGGTGTCGATTACCGCTGAGCCACTGGCTCCTGCCATCTGGCAATCGGTGGTGATCGGCGGCATTGGCGCGGCGATCGTCATCTTTACCGTGCCGCTTCTCGACAAGCTGAAGATTGACGATGTGGTCGGTGCCATTCCGGTGCACCTTTTCGCCGGCATCTGGGGAACACTGGTTGTCGCCTGGACCAATGCCGATGCCTCGCTCGTCACCCAGTTTATCGGGGTCGTTGCCTATGGTGTCTTCACGGTCGTCTGCGCGCTCGTCGTGTGGGCCGTGCTGAAGGCGGCGATCGGCATCCGCGTCTCGCCGGAACAGGAGCGGCTTGGTCTCGACAAGGCGGAAGTTGGCGTCGAAGCCTATCCGGAGTTCGCGCAGTAGTCTTTACGCCACCCAGGCGTTGCTACGGCTGAAAAGCAGACATGAAGGGCCCGGCAGCTGCCGGGCCCTTTTTTGTGGGGTGCTTGCGGGACCGAGAGCGAACCGTGCCCGCATGGTTAAAGGGCCATTAACCCGGATGACGTTAGGGTTCTGCCGGATCGGTGCGTCCACTTCGCATCGAGAGGAATGAACCGGACACAGATGATCATGCAGACAGGTACCTCCGCCCTGAGCTCCACACGCAACCAGGACGACCCGATGTCGGCGCTTATCCGCCGGCAACTGCGTTATGTCGGCGGCATCGCCATCTTTGCCGGGCTGGGGTTCGCGGCCCTGGCGCTGGCCACCTGGAACGTCAATGATCCAAGCTTCTCGCACGCCAATGGCGCCGAACCCACCAATGCGCTCGGCCATGCCGGGGCAAGCTTTGCCGATCTGATCATGCAGTTTTTCGGTCTTGGCGGAGTGGTCGGGCTGGTGCCCGCGCTGTTTCTCGGCCTGGCGTTGATCCGCAACCGGCCTGCCGACCGGATGCCGCGCCGCGCTGCCGCGTGGTTTGGCGGCGCCTGGCTGGCCTCGGCGTTTTTCGGCCTGATGCCAACAAGCAATGCATGGCCGCTGCCGAACGGTCTCGGGGGCGTGCTTGGTGACATGGCGCTGAAGATCCCCGGCGTGTTTTCTGGCGGTTTCCCGAGTGGCCTCTATGCCTTTCTGGTGGCGGGCGCCCTGCTAGCGCCGACCGGTTGGCTGCTGCTTTTCGGCGCCGGGCTGATCGGCCGCGCCGCCTTTGCGGACGGTCAGGACCTGCGGGATGAGGGCGAAGCTGTGGCGGAGGACCGTGAGAGGGGGCTCGCGGTGCTGGGCGCGGTTGCGCATGTCTGGTACACGACGCGGGCGCGGTTGCGGCGGCTGAGTGGGCTCGGGCCGCGCCGGCGGCGTGCACGGCCAGAGGATCCGCTCGATCTGGCAGAGGCCGATTTCGTTACACCGGTGGATACCACCGATCGCTGGCTGCAGCAGGGTCCTGCCGGGCGCACCACAATCTCGGCGCGCCAGGAGCCGCAATTCGACGATGAACGCGCCGGATGCGATGACGATGCGCCGTTCGATACAGAAGCACAGCGGCTTCCCGATGGTATTCTTTCTGACGATGTGGCCGAGGTGGCGGCGGGTTGGGAGCCACAAAGGCGCCCGGCGCAAGCGGCAAGCGGGGCGGCATCTGCAGGGGGTCCGGCGGCCGGCGGGCCTCGGGTGATTCCGCCGGCAGAGCGGCCGCAACCGGGCTCGCGGCTGCAGCGCGAGGCGCAGACCTCGCTGCTCGAGGACCAGGACTTTTCCCTGCCTTCATTGCACCTGCTTTCAGAGGCCAAGAGCGTCGTCAAGGATGTCACCTTGTCGCCGGAAGCGCTCGAACAGAATGCCCGCATGCTGGAAGGCGTGCTGGAAGATTTCGGGGTCAAAGGCGAAATTATCCATGTGCGCCCCGGCCCGGTCGTGACGCTGTACGAACTCGAGCCGGCCCCCGGGATCAAATCATCGCGGGTGATCGGGCTGGCCGACGACATTGCGCGTTCGATGAGCGCCATCGCGGCGCGCGTCGCGGTGGTTCCGGGCCGCAACGCGATTGGCATCGAACTGCCGAATGAGAAGCGGGAAACGGTTTACCTGCGCGAACTGGTGGCGAGCCGCAATTTCGAAGCATCGAAGGCGAAGCTGGCCCTGACGCTGGGCAAGACGATCGGCGGCGAGGCGGTGATTGCCGATCTGGCGAAGATGCCGCATCTGCTGGTGGCGGGCACGACCGGGTCAGGCAAGTCCGTGGCGATCAACACGATGATCCTGTCGCTTCTCTACCGGCTCGACCCGGCACAGTGCCGTTTGATCATGATCGATCCGAAAATGCTTGAACTGTCGGTGTATGATGGCATTCCGCATCTGCTGTCGCCGGTGGTGACCGATCCGAAAAAGGCGGTTGTCGCGCTGAAATGGACCGTCCGCGAGATGGAAGAGCGCTACAAGAAAATGTCGAAGATCGGTGTGCGCAACATCGAGGGGTTCAACCAGCGCGTTGGACAGGCCCTGTCCAAGGGCGATCCCATCACCCGCACCGTGCAGACCGGTTTTGACCGCGAGACAGGCGAGGCGATCTACGAGACAGAGGAATTCGATCTCGAGCCGATGCCATTCATCGTCGTCATCATCGACGAAATGGCCGATCTGATGATGGTGGCCGGAAAGGACATCGAGGGCGCCGTGCAACGTTTGGCACAGATGGCGCGCGCGGCCGGCATTCACGTCATCATGGCGACGCAACGGCCGTCGGTCGATGTCATCACCGGAACGATCAAGGCCAATTTCCCGACACGCATCTCGTTCCAGGTGACGTCGAAGATCGATTCGCGGACGATTCTCGGCGAACAGGGCGCCGAACAGCTGCTCGGCATGGGCGACATGCTGTACATGCCCGGAGGCGGCCGGGTGCAGCGCGTGCACGGACCCTTCGTCTCCGACAAGGAGGTGGAGGATGTCGTCTCCTACCTGAAATCGCAGGGCGTACCGGAATATCTCGACGCGATCACCGAGGATGACGAGGAAGGTGATGATGGCGGCGGTCCGGCAGGAACCGGCAATCTGGCGGAATCCGACGATCCCTACGACCAGGCGGTGGCCGTGGTGCTGCGCGATGGCAAGGCCTCGACCTCCTATATCCAGCGGCGTCTTGGCATCGGCTACAACAGGGCCGCCTCGCTGATCGAGCGGATGGAACAGGAAGGGGTCATCGGCCCGGCCAATCATGCGGGCAAACGCGAGATCCTAGTGCCGACCGAAGACGACATCATGCCACAATAGGGGTTGCCAAGCCCTAATGCCGCCGTACTTGACCGGCAGGAAAAGGCAAAAGGAGACCGCATTCCATGACAACGGCAAAGACATCCGACAGGCATATCAAGATGCAGCTGTCCCGCCGCGGACTGCTCGGCTTCGGTTTCGCGAGCGGCGCGCTGGCGATCGGCGGCGCAGGGCTCGGCATGGTTGCCAGCAGTCCGGCACAGGCGCAAGGTGCCCAGGCGGCGCAGCGCATTGCCGATCATTTCTCATCGGTGAAAAGCATGACGGGCGAGTTCGTGCAGTTCGGACCGCGTGGCGAGC
Source organism: Neohoeflea coraliihabitans (assembly GCF_019334345.1). Lineage (GTDB taxonomy): Bacteria > Pseudomonadota > Alphaproteobacteria > Rhizobiales > Rhizobiaceae > Pseudohoeflea > Pseudohoeflea coraliihabitans. Next base: position 1,231,435 of record NZ_JAHWQX010000001.1, on the reverse strand, counting down.
AGACGGGTGGCAAGTTCTTCCTCAGCCGTCCAGGCAAGCTGCGCTTCAATTACGAAGCCCCCTCGAGCGTTCGCGTCATTTCCGACGGCAAGGCAGTGGTGGTTGGCAATTCCAAGCTGAAGACCTGGGAACTTTATCCGCTGTCGAGCACCCCGCTGAAGCTGTTGTTGTCAAACCGCATTGATCTGAGCAAGAGCCAGGTCAAGTCGATCAAGGAAGAGCCGGATCTTCTGACCATCGTCCTCGGCGACCGCAGCGTCTTCGGCAATTCGACGATTTCGATGATGTTCGATCCGAAAAGCTTCGAACTGCGGCAGTGGACGATACGCGACGCCCAGGGCAAGGACACGTCGGTGATGATCTACAACGTCAAGCAAGGCGTGGCGTTTGATCCGAGCGTGTTCAAGATCCCCTATGATGAAGTGCGCAAAAAGACGACGTTGCGCTAAGCGCGGCGTGCTTGGCGCCGCTTCGCGTGTCTTTGATCTTTGATGGGATGGTGCGGAATGACCGCTTGAACTGCGGCTGGCCGTTGCGCAAAAGGGACCGTCCCTATCGGAGCCGCTTGCGTGACTTTTTCCCTGACCACCTGGAACATCAATTCGGTGCGGCTGCGCATGCCGCTGGTCGCGAGCTTTCTGAAAACGCATCAGCCTGATGTTCTGTGTCTGCAGGAAACCAAGTGTCCCAATGACGCCTTCCCGCTGGCTGCATTTCGCAAGCTCGGCTATGAGCATGCGGCGATTCACGGTCAGAAGGGCTATCATGGGGTGGCGATCCTGTCGCGGCTGCCGCTCGATGACGAGGCGCGGCGCGATTATTGCGGCAAGGGCGATTCGCGGCATGTCTGCGCCGTCGTGGCCCCACCCAACGGGCCAAAAATCCGGCTGCACAATTTCTATGTGCCGGCCGGCGGCGACGAGCCGGATCGCGCGATCAACCCGAAATTTGCCCACAAGCTGGACTTTCTCGCTGAAATGCGCGCCCTGCATTCAGAGGCAGAGCGGGCGAGCGGGATCTCTTCTATCCTGGTCGGTGATCTGAATATCGCGCCGCTTGAGACCGACGTGTGGTCGCACAAGCAATTGCTGCGGGTTGTCAGCCATACGCCGGTGGAAACCGAGACGCTGAATGCGCTGCAGATGGACGGCGCCTGGGTGGATCTGATGCGCCGGCATGTACCGCCGCAGGAGAAGCTGTTCACCTGGTGGAGCTATCGCGCACGCGATTGGCAGCAGACCGATCGCGGACGGCGGCTTGACCATATCTGGTCCTCTGCCGACCTGTCGGGACATCTGCGGTCCATCGAGGTGTTGCGCGAGGCGCGCGGCTGGGAGCGTCCGTCGGATCATGTGCCGGTAACGGCGCGCTTCTTGTTCTGAGTTAGCCGGCTAAGCGCGCCGGTGCGTGGGGCGCGGCTCAGTCCTTGAAGCGATGCGCGATCCTGCCGAGATCCTTGCTGATGCGCTGCAGATTGCCGGCAATGCGCTGGCGCAGCACCTCGGCAAGGTCCGGGTATTCCTCGAGAATGCGCTGAAAGAGCGGCCGGCTGATACGCAAGACTTCAACCGCGTCGGTGGCGGTCGCGGTCATGGCGCGTTTGACGGGCGTGAACAGTGCAAGTTCGCCGAGCAGGGCGCCGGTGGTTGCCGTTTCCACCATCCTGTCCCCATCGCGGGTCTTGCGGCTGAGGGCGACTGTGCCGCTGGCAACCACATAGGCGTCGTCGGCCGCGGCCCCCTCGCGAAACAGGGCCTCGCCCGGCTTGAACGGACGGCGCTCGGCGCCGAAGGCGATCAGCCTGAGCTTCTCCTCGCCGAGGGTGTCGAGGAGAACGACCTGCCGCAGAAGTTCCATGTCTTCATTCAATGCCATTTGATCATGACCTCCTCAGGTCGCTGCGCGAGGCTGCGGCACTCGATCACGGGACAATCTTGTAGCCGCCGCTCTCGGTGACAAGGATCTCGGCATTGGCCGGATCGGCCTCGATCTTCTGGCGCAGGCGATAGACGTGGGTTTCCAGCGTATGCGTGGTAACGCCGGAATTGTAGCCCCAGACTTCCTCGAGGAGCGTGTCACGGGTCACGACCTTCTGGTCGGCGCGGTACAGGTAGCGGATGATCGCCGATTCCTTTTCGGTCAATCGGATCTTGCCGCCCTTTTCATCGACAAGCAGCTTCTGGCTTGGCTTGAACGTATAAGGTCCGATGACGAAGGTGGCATCTTCACTGTGTTCATGCTGGCGAAGCTGAGCGCGGATCCGAGCCAGCAGCACGGCAAAGCGGAACGGCTTGCTGACATAATCATTGGCGCCGGCTTCAAGTCCGAGAATGGTATCGGAATCCGTGTCATGGCCCGTCAGCATGATGATCGGCACCTTGAACCCGCTCTTGCGCAGCAGTTTCACCGCCTCACGGCCGTCCATGTCCGGCAGGCCGACATCCATGATGAGAATGTCGATGGTATTGGCACGGGCCGTCTGAATGCCGCGCGTCGCCGAACTCTCGGACAGCAGGGTAAATTCCTCGTAGAGGGAGAGCTGCTCGATCAGCGTGTCACGCAGATCGTCGTCGTCATCGACAATTAGAATAGTGCGAGCTGTCATCCGGCTGTTCCCATGCTGTTTCTTGGGTCAATCGCTCCGATTGCCGCGCCTTGAAAGCTTGCCGTTCTGTTTAGGCAGTTTATCGGCGCAGGCAAAGTGCTATTCATCGCAAATGGATAACATACAAGGCACAAGGTTGTGAGATCGTCGGGGCAGACATGAGGGGAAAATCACCGCGCAAGCGCAGCAGGGCGGTGCTGGCGATACGACCTTCGCCGCTGGATCCGCGTCGCGCGCATGTCCGCTTCGGACCGCTCACCCTTGATGCCGCGTTGGGTATCGGCGGGATGACCGCCTTCAAGAGGGAGGGGGATGGGGCAACGCCGATCGGCTCTCTCGAGGTGCTGTCAGGGTTCCGCAAGGGCGGTTACAAAGCCATCGCTCCTGCGCGGGTGGAGCTGCACCGTACCGGGCGTGGTGATGGCTGGTGTGATGCACCGGGTCATGCGGCCTACAACCGGCCGGTGCGACTTCCCTTTGCGGCCAGTCACGAGAAATTGCTGCGCGAGGACTGTCTGTACAATTTCGTGCTGGTCGTTGATTGGAATTTTCGCCAGCGGCGGCGCGGTGCAGGCAGTGCGATCTTCGTGCATGTCGCAAAGCCCGGCTTCCCGCCAACGCAAGGTTGCATTGCCTTTCGCGAGCGCGATCTGATCCGTCTGCTACCACATGTGGGCCGCGGGGCGCGGTTCCTGGTGCGCCGCAGCTGAACCGCCGGGCCTTGGGCCTTAGAGAACCTGCCAGACGGCGGTGCGCTTGACTTCGCTATCCTCCAGCGCCCGCGAGACCGGGACCTCATACAGCGCCAGACGGCGCAGATTGTCTGTCGGCCGATAGGCGCGACCGGGGTCGCCGACCAGCACGGTGGCGCCGTTGCGGACGCGGCAACGCAGCCAGGGCGTGACCTGATCGCTCATCTGGCGATCATACCAGATATCACCGGCCAGGATGACATCAAAGGGCATTTCGGTATCCGGATTATCGCCAAGAAGATCGATGCTGCTCGTTTGCATCTCGACGTCATTGAGGTCAGCGTTGAGGCCGATGGCGGTGATGGCAAAGGGGTCGATATCAACCGCTGTGACCGATGCAGCCCCGGCCTTGGCAGCGGCGATGCCGACGAGACCCGATCCGGCGGCAAAATCGAGCACGCGCTGGCCACGGACCCAATGCGGCTCGGCCAGGATATGGCGCGCCAGCCCCTGGCCGCCGGCCCATGCGAAAGCCCAGAAGGGTGGGGGCAGACCGAGCGCCCCGAGTTCCTCCGCAGTGCGGTGCCACAGATCATGCGCTTCATCGGCGAGATGCAATCGCAGCTCAGGCACATGCGGCGGTGCCAGAATTGCAGTATTTTCGCGGATGAAAGTCTCGAAATCGGTTCCTGGTCGCAAAGCGGTCAGGTTCTCTTGCGACTCGCTGCCGGGCGAGGCGCTGCCGGACGGCCGTTCACCCACCGGCACGCGGCGGCTGATCGAGGCCGCCCATGCGGCAGACTTCCAGATATTCCGCCTCGCTGACCGGCTGCACGGAGAGGCGCATCGAGGTGACGAGCGCCATGTTCTCCAGCTTCGGATTGGCCTTGACGTCCTTGAGGCTGACCGGATCTGGCATGTCCTGGACGGCACGTATGTCGACACACTCCCAGCGCGGATCGTCCGTGGTGCTGTCCGGATGCGCGAGAGCGCAGATCTCGACAATGCCGACGACCTCCAGCCCGACATTGGAATGGTAGAAGAAGCCGAGGTCGCCGAGCTGCATGGCGCGCATATTGTTGCGTGCCTGGTAGTTGCGCACCCCGTCCCACTGCTCACCGGCCTTGCCGCGCGCTTTCTGTTGCTCCCAAGACCACTTGAAAGGTTCGGACTTGAACAGCCAGTATGCCATGATCACTCCCTGTTTTCTGCGCCGGGTTTAGCGTCAAGAGGTTTCCCGGCGCAAGGGGCGCGACAAGAGACGGTCAATGATGGTCGGCACGTCAGCGGTGCCCTCGGCGATGGCTGCCACGGCATCGGTGATCGGCATGGCGACCGACAGGGCGCGGGCGGCACGGGCAGCCGTGATCGCAGCAGCCGCGCCCTCGACCAGCAGTTCGGCGCCGGTGCCGGCGTTCGCAGGTGGCTCGCCGTGTCCGATGGCGATGCCATAGCGGTAATTGCGTGACTGCGTGCTGGTCGCCGTCAGGACGAGGTCGCCAAGGCCGGATAGACCAGCGGCCGTATCCGGGCGGCCGCCGCAGGCCACTACGAAGCGCGTCAATTCGGCAAGACCGCGGGCAATCAGCGCGGCGCGGGCGCTGTCGCCAAGGCCGGCTCCAATGACGACGCCGGCGGCAATGGCCAGGACATTTTTCAGCGCGCCTCCAAGTTGCACGCCGACCATGTCGTTGGTGGCATAAAGGCGGAAGCTTTTTCGTGACAGTCTGCCGGCAACGGTTTCCGCCTCCGTCTCGGTGGAGGCGGCCAGGGTCATGGCAGTGGGAAGGCCGGCGGCAATGTCGGCGGCAAATCCCGGTCCGGACAGAACGGCAAGCGGGTTGTCCGGCAGCAAACGCGCGAGGCCATCGGTCAGGGTGCGGCCACTGTCGCGATCAAGGCCTTTGGCGCACATCACCACCGTCGCCCCGCCAGGCAAGATCGAGCGCAGGCGTTCAGCCGTCTCAAGCTGCGCGGCCGAGGGGACCGCGAGCAGGATTGTGTGAGCCTCGATTGGCCCTGCCGGCCACACCATCGGCGCTATGCCGCCGGACAAAGTGATACCCGGCAGGCGCGGATTGCGCCGCGTGGTCTGCATGTTCCGCATCGCCGCGGCATCGCGCCCGTAAAGGTGGACCGGTGTGCCATCCTCCGACAGGACACAGGCCAGCGCGGTGCCAAAGGCGCCGGCGCCGAAGATGGCAATCGGACGCGACCGGTCGCTCATGGGCAGACACTCCTCAAACCTTCGCGCCGCGTTTGCCGTGGCCGAGGGCCACGGCCGCATTCTCGTCGAGCGGCCAGCGCGCACGCGGGGCAATATCCAGACTATCGGCTGGCAGACCGATGGCCAAGCGCTCGGCCGCCGCCCAGGCGATCATGGCCGCATTGTCGGTGCATAGTGCGATTGGCGGCGCGACAAGGCGAAAGCCGGCGCCTGATGCGCATGCATCGAGCGTGGTGCGCAATGCCGTGTTGGCCGCGACGCCGCCGGCGATCACCAAGGCCGGCTGCGTGCATTCGGGATACTGAGAGCGGAAGCGCCGCAGGGCGATTTGCATACGGTCAGCAAGGCTGCGGCAGACCGCCCGCTGGAACGCGGCACAGAGATCGCTGACATCCTGGTCGCTCAGAGGCGCAGCGGCCTCGGCTGCCTGGCGTACCGCCGTCTTGAGGCCGGAGAAGGAAAAATTTGGCTCAGCTGTCCCCTTCAGGGGAACCGGCAAGGGGAAGCGGCCGGGATCGCCGCTCGTTGCGGCCCGCTCGACGGCGGGTCCGCCCGGATAGGGCAGGTCCAGCAATTTGGCCGTCTTGTCGAAGGCCTCGCCGAGCGCGTCATCGATGGTTGTGCCCCAGCGGCGGTAGTCGCCAACACCGCGCACCAGCACGATCTGCGTATGCCCGCCCGAGACCAGCAGCAACAAGTAGGGAAAGTTCAGCCCATCGGTGAGCCGGGCGGTCAGGGCATGCCCCTCGAGATGGTTGATGGCATAGAGCGGTTTACCGGTCACCAGAGCGAGGGCCTTGCCGGTCATCAGACCGACCATCAGGCCGCCGACGAGGCCGGGCCCGGCTGTTGCCGCGATTCCATCGAGTGCGGAAAGTTCAATGTCGGCTTCGACCAGGGCTTTCTTGACCAGGCGATCAAGAACAGACACATGGCTGCGGGCAGCGATCTCCGGCACGACGCCACCATAGGCGGCGTGCAGATCCAGTTGGCTGTAAACGATATCGGCGCGAATTGTGCCCTGGCCTTTCGGCGAACGGGCAACGACGGCAGCGGCGGTTTCGTCGCAGCTCGTTTCAATCCCGAGGATGGTTGTTTCGCGGTCGCTCACGATCTGTTCCAGTTCCCGTGGTTGCGCCAAGGCCTCCGGCGCATTAGGTCTCAGTCGGGTAGCAATCGACGGAACCTCATGCAAATGAAACCTTACCGCATCGGAACGCGAGGCAGTCCGCTGGCGCTGGCGCAGGCCGAGGAAGTGCGCGATCGGCTTATGGCGGCGCATCAGCTGCCGGTCGAGGCTTTCGAGATCGTGGTTCTCTCGACCATGGGGGACCGGATCACCGATCGGCCGCTTTCCGAGATCGGCGGCAAGGGCCTGTTCACCTTCGAGCTTGAGGCGCAACTGGCCGATGGCCGGCTGGATTTCGCGGTGCATTCGTCGAAGGACATGGCGACCCGCCTTCCCGAGGGGCTCGGCATTGTCGCCTGCCTGCCGCGCGAGGATGTGCGTGATGCGTTCATCGGCCGGACGGCCGCGACGCTCGACGCGCTGCCGCACGGGTCCGTCGTCGGAACGTCTTCGCTGCGCCGCCAGGCGCTGGTGCGCCGCCTGCGGCCGGATATCACGGTCATCGGCTTTCGCGGCCGCGTCGAAACGCGGTTGCGCAAGCTCGCCGAGGGACAGGCCGATGCAACCCTGCTTGCCTATGCCGGCCTGCGGCGACTCGGCCGGCCGGAAACGGCAACGCAGCTTCTGGACGCTGACAGTTTTCCCCCGGCGCCGGGGCAGGGGGTGATCTGCATCGAGGCGCGCCTTGAAGATCATTCGACGCGCGCGTTTCTCGCGCCGATCAATCATCAGGACAGTTTCACAGCGCTGGGCTGCGAGCGGGCTTTTCTCGCCACGCTTGACGGCTCTTGCCGCACACCGATCGCCGGGCACGCCGTTCTCGACGGATCGAGCCTTATCTTTCACGGCATGGTGCTGACCCCTGACGGGGCGACAGCGCATGAAGTTCGCATGGATGGCCGCAGCGATGCTGCTGCGCAGATCGGACGCGACGCCGGATCGGACATCCGGGCGCGCGCCGGGGCGCGTTTCTTTGAAAGTTGGGTGTGAGGGATGCGGGTGCTGGTGACGCGTCCGCAGCCAATGGCTCAGGAGACCGCGGATCAGGTGCGCGGGCTGGGTTTTGAACCGGTCGTGATGCCGCTGTTCGCCGTCGAATCCGAGGCGCTGCCGGCGGAAACACTCAAGCGCGATTTTTCCGCGCGGGTGGTGAGCAGCCGCAATGGTGCAGACCGCCTGCCGCTCGCCGGAAGCGTGCGCCAAGGTGACGTCGAAATCGTCTATGCGGTGGGCGCCGGGACGGCGGAGGCTGTTGCCTTGCGAGGGTATCGCGATGTGCGCGTGGCAGACGGCACGGGAGCTTCCCTGGCGGAACTGATCTGCAGAGATGTCGATGCCGGCCGCCTCAGCGTATCAGCCGCTCAGCCTCTGCACTATCTGGCCGGGTCGCCCCGCAAACCGGATATCGAGGCAGATCTTGCAGCTGCCGGTGTACCGCTCGTGACATCGGTCGTTTACCGCATGCGGGAAATAAGTTATTCGACTGACTATGTGAATGAGGTAAGGAATACGGCTCCTTGCGCCGTAATCCTGCTCTATTCTGCCAACGCCGCGCGGCGCTTTACGCAACTGTTTGCCGGCAAAAGCGTTGCTTCCGCAGAGTTTCAGCCGCGGCTGATCTGCATCTCCGAGGACGTGGCGCGTTTTCTTCCCGCACACTGGCGCGGTCGGACAGTGAGTGCGGGAACACCCAGTGCTACATCGATGCTTGAAAGTCTGGCATCGATGCGCTGATTTATCGAGCTTGCGAGGATCGTGCCTCGCACAATTCCGGCCTTGTCGCGGCGCCCGACCGCGGATGATCGAGGAGCGACCATGACAAAGGACAAGACACCGCGCCGTTCGCGATCAGGCAAGCCGGTGACAATTGATCTCACGGCAGAGAAGAGCGACGACAGCGCCAACAGCCCCAAGCCGTCAGATTCCTCGCCTGCGGGCAGCAGCTCCGTGAATCCACTCAGCGAGAAGGGCAAGGACAGCAAGGAAGCTGTCACCGCTTTAGCCGGTGGCCCGGCCACGCCTCAGCCTTCGTCCAAGGATGCAGATGCGGCAGCCGCAGCGGCGGTGGAATCTTCAGATCCGAAAAAAACCCAAGAGACGCAGAAATCTCAGTCGAGTGCGGGTTCGGCAGGCAGTGACAAAACCTCTGCAAAGACGGGTGCCGGCGGCATCGCCGCCGCATCGGCAACAAAGACGGATGCCGCGTCCGGCTCCAAGCCGGGTTCTGCGCAGGCCGGAGACGCTGCGAAGAATGCTGACAAAGCGAAATCGGCTTCCGGCCCCTCGCGGGTCGGGACGACGGTGCCTCCTACCAAGAGGGATGCCGAAACGCCGCCTGCGCGAGGAAGCAGGGCCGGTCCGCTCATCGGTGGTGTGCTCGGCGGGGGGCTGGCGGTGGCTGCCCTTCTCGGCCTGCACGCTGCCGGTCTGATACCGGGCGGTCCTCAAGCCTCGAACGACATGCAATCCGCGGCGTCGACGGTCGAATCCCTGGCGCAGGATGTGGCGCAATTGCAGACACGCGTTGCGGATCTCAGCGATGAAGTAGCGCAATTGCCAAGTCCTGAAGAGTTGACGGCGGCTGCGGGCGGTGAGGCATCCTCTGGTGATACCGACAATGCGGCCGCGTCCCTTGGCGAGTTGCAGGACCGGCTGGCGGCTTTGGCGGACAGCGTGGCTGATCTGCAGGATTCAGCGGCGCCTGGTTCTTCGGACACTGAAAGCGCGGTCGATGAGGTCACAGCGGCGCTGGCCGAGATACGGGCGGAGGGACAAGACGTCACCGCGGCGCTTGAAGGGCTGCGCTCCGGCGCTGACAACCTCGGCGACCGGCTGGCGGCTCTGGAAGAACAGCAGGAAACACTGATGCAGCGTCTGACGGACGTGGAGGACGCGGTCGACCAGCCGGGGCGAGATCTGGCCATGGCGCGCGCCATCGCTCTTTCGGGTCTGAAAGCGGCCATTGACCGAGGCGGTCCCTTCGCGGCCGAACTTGATGCTTACAGCTCGGTGGCGGAGAACGATACGATGGTGGAGCGAATACAACCGCTGGCTGGCGATGGCGTGCCGACCCGCGCCGAGCTGGCGGCGCAGTTCGATGCCGTGGCCGATCGCATGATCGCCGCCACGAATCCGATCGACGAGGATGCCGGTGTGGTCACGCGGCTGCTCGGCAGCGCGCGCTCGGTTGTCAAGGTGCGGCCGGTTGGCGAGGTTAAGGGCGACGGCGTCGAGGCCATTCTGGCGCGGCTCGAAGTGCAGCTGGATCGCGGCGCGCTGGGTGCAGCGCTGGCGGAATGGCAAGCGTTGCCGGAGGCGGCACGCGCGGCAGCGCCCCAGTTTGGTGACGGGCTCAAGGCACGCTACGAGATCGAGCGGCTGATGCAGTCGGTCCAGCTTCCCGAGACGCTGACCAATTCGAGTGAAGCAGATACTGCCGGTGGTGATGCAGCGAGAGTTGGCGGCAATGCCGATGCTGGATCTGTGCCAAATGAAGCGACGAGCGAATAGGAGAAGTTCATGATCAGATTGCTGGTTTTTGTCGCTCTCGTTCTGGCGCTCGGCTTTGGGTTTGCCTGGCTGGCTGACCGGCCGGGCGAACTGATGGTTTCCTGGCAGGGCCAGCAGATCGAAATGTCCCTGATGGTCGCCGTTGCCGCCATTGTCTCGCTGATTGCAGCGGTGATGATCCTGTGGTGGCTGATCCGCGCGCTTGTCACTTCGCCGCACTCGCTTCGGCGGTACTTTCGCGCCCGCAAACGGGATCGCGGCTATCAGGCTCTCTCGACCGGCCTGATTGCGGCGGGTGCCGGTGACGCGATCACGGCAAAGCGGATGAGCAAGCGGACACAAGGGCTGCTGAATGCCGATCAGGAGCCTTTGATCCATTTGCTGGAGGTTCAGACGGCGTTGATCGACAGACGCAGTGATGCGGCGCGGCAACAATTCGAGGCGATGGTCGAAGATCCGGAAACCCGGCTTCTCGGCTTGCGCGGATTGTATCTGGAGGCGCGGCGCCAGGGCGCTGATGAAGCGGCGCGGCACTATGCGGAAAAGGCCGCGGAGGAAGCGCCGCGTCTGGCGTGGGCCGGAGAAGCGGCGCTGGCGAGCCGGACCCTGGATGGCGATTGGGATGAGTCCCTGAGGCTTCTGGAGCGTCAGACCCAGGCGGGGGCCTACAAGAAGAAGGATGCCAACCGCAAGAAGGCGGTGCTGCTGACGGCTCGCGCCAAGGAGCGGTTCGACGCGGAACCGGAAGCGGCCCGAGCCGATGCGCAGTCGGCGCTGCGGCTGGAGCCGAATTTCGTACCGGCCGCCCTGATTGCGGCAAAGGCGTATTTTCGCGAGGACAAGTTGCGTCGCGGCGCCCGTCTCCTGGAAAAGGTATGGCGCGAAAAGCAGCACCCGATGGTCGCAGAGACCTATGTGCATGCGCGCTTCGGTGATACGCCGGAAGATGAGCTGAAACGCGCCTTGAAGCTGGAGAGCATCCGGCCGCATCACGCCGAATCGCTGTTTACGGTGGCGCGCGCGGCGTTGAATGCCCGTCGCCTCGACCTTGCGCGTGAGAAAGCGGAGGCTGCCGCACGTCTGGCACCGCGCGAATCCATCTACCTGTTGCTCGCCGATATCGAGGAAGCGGCATCGGGGGATCAGGGACGCGCACGCCATTGGCTCAGCCAGGCTTTGCGGGCGCCGCGGGATCCAGCGTGGACGGCGGATGGTTATGTATCAGAGGACTGGCAGCCGATCTCGCCGGTCACCGGCAGGCTCGACGCGTTCGAGTGGAAAGTGCCGGTCGAGCGTTTATCGGGCGGCACGATCGAACATGAGGCACCGGAAGCCTCGTTCGAACGGGCTGTCGCAGGCCTGCCGCCCCTGTCAGCGCCGCGGCGGACGGACCCGGACGCAACGAAGGCTGTGGGCGGTGCAGAACGCGCGGACCGCACTCTTGATGGCGAGGCTGAGGAGGTGAGTCCAGCGGCCACGGCCGACGCTGGGGCGGGCGCATCCTTGTCTCAGGTAGCCGCTTCTGACCGGAACAATGGAGTGCGGGCCGAAAGCACCGTCGCCGAGGCGGCGGCAGCGCCGCCAGCAGCAAACGATCATCGCGCGGCGGCCCCTTCCGCGAAACCGGACAGCGGGCGATCGGAAGAACCGGCTGACAACACTACCACTGACGAAGGGGCGGCCAGTCGGACTTCACCCGCTTCAACGACGGGCGGTGCGCAGACAAGCGCGAGCGTTTCGGCGACCGGCGCCGGCCTGGCGACAGCCGCTGCGCTGGATGGCGAGAAGAGGCGCGAAACCGAAGATGACAGGCGTGCCAGCGCCTCCGTTGAACAGAAAGTCTCTGGTCCCGGCACGACGAGTGTCGATAAGAGAGCGGACGGCGAGCAATCTGCGCAAGCCGATAGCGAGGACGATGACGCCGAGGCGTTTCCGCAGCATCTTCCGGATGATCCGGGGGTTGACGAGACCGGACCTGAGGAGAAGAAACAGAAATTCCGGTTGTTCTGACCGGTGGAAACGGACTGACGAATGTTTGATGCGATCCGCGACTTCCTGGCTCGACTGGGTGACGGCGACGAGGGTCGGCGTCCGGCCCGCGAGTCACCGGAGCTTGCCGCCGTGGCCCTGTTTTTCAGCGTCATCAATGCCGATGGCGAAGTGACGGCAGCCGAACGCTCCATGTTGCGCCAGCTGGTGGCGCGCGATTATGCCGAGAGCGATCCGGAAGCTGCGCAACTGCTTCGGCAGGCGGAGGAAGCCGAGCTTGAATCGGTCGATCTCTACGGCTTCACCCGTGTGCTCAATCGCCGCCTGTCACCCGATGAGAAGACGCATTTCATCGAGTTGTTGTGGGAACTGGCCTATGCCGACGGGGTTCGCCACGAGCTCGAGGATCATGTCGTCTGGCGGATTGCCGATCTGATGGGGGTGGATGGCCGAGATCGGGTCTCCGCCCGGCAGCGCGTGGCCACGCGTCGCGATCAGGCCAGTCCCGACGCGCCTGGGGGGCAGAGCACGGAGACGGCGAAAAGCGGGGACGGCACGGGGTGAGCAAGCTGGAAGTCCATGCACCACCCAGAGCGCCCTCGCTGCTGGTCGTGCTGCATCAGGAGACCTCAAGCCCGGGCAGGGTCGGGCAATTGCTGGTGGAAATGGGCTATCAGCTCGATATCCGGCGGCCCGTCCTCGGAGATCCCCTGCCTGCTTCACTCGAGGGACATGCGGGAGCAGTCGTATTCGGCGGCCCGATGAGTGCCAATGATGATGTCGCGGGGATCCATGCGGAATCCCGCTGGATGGAGGTGGTGCTGAAATCCGGCAAGCCGTTTCTCGGCATCTGTCTTGGGGCGCAGATCCTTGCCCGTTATCTGGGTGCGCGCGTTTATGGCCGCGAGGATGGGCATGTGGAAATCGGCTGGTACCCGCTGCAGGCGACCGAGGCGGGTCAAAAGCTGATGGATTGGCCGGATATCGTCTACCAGTTTCACCGAGAGGGTTTTGATCTACCGACCGGAGCCGAATTGCTGGCGACCGCGGAGCTTTATCCGAATCAAGCCTTCCGCTACGGCGACAATGCCTGGGGTGTGCAGTTCCATGCCGAACTGACGCTGGCGATGATGACGCGCTGGACGGTGCGCGGTGCCCGCCGGTTTTCGCTGCCCGGCGCTCAGCAGGGGGCGCAGCATCTGTCCGGCCGGATGCTGCATGATGCGGCGCTGCTGACTTGGCTGAAGCTGTTCCTCGACAAGATCTTCGGTCGCGCTCAGTCGCCGCCTTCCCGCATCATCTCGCGGTCCCTGTCAAGCGATTGAATGCGGCGCAGTTCCGGGAACGCGTAGGCCCACAGCCCGGCAATACCAAATGCGGACAGCCCGCCCAGTGTGACTGCTAGGACCGGGCCGATCACTGCTGCCATGCTGCCGGCGCGGAAGTCGCCGAGTTCGTTTGAAGCGCCAACGAAAACCATGTTGACGGCGCTGACGCGGCCAAGCAGCTCATCGGGCGTCCACAGTTGCACGAGGCTCTGGCGCACATAGACCGAGATCGTATCGGCGGCACCAAGCAATATGAGAGCGAGAAGCGACAGGGGCAGGCTGGTCGACAGGCCGAAGATCAGCGTTGCGAGACCGAACAGACCGACCGCGATGAACATCTTGACGCCGGCGGCGCGGCGTATCGGACGTGAAGCCAGATAAACGGCCATCAGGATGGCGCCAATGCCAGGGCTGGCGCGCAGAAGACCAAGGCCGACCGGACCGAGAACAAGGATATCGCGGGCATAAACGGGCATCATCGCCACGGCGCCGCCTAGCAGCACGGCGAACAGATCCAGGGAGATGGCCCCGAGCACGACGCGTTCGCGGCGAATGTAGCGGAAACCGGCAAGCAGGCTCGACCAGCTCTGCGGCTCGCGGTTCATGCGGCGCGGCTGGCGGGGAACCTGCCAGATCAGGATGCCCGCCGCCAGCAGCATCGCGGCGCCGGCGAAATAGGGGATGGACGGACCGATGCCATAGAGGAGGCCGCCGGCGACCGGACCGACGACACTCGCGGTCTGCCAGGCGCTGGAGTTCCAGGCCACGGCGTTGGGCAGATCGCGTGCCGGGACGAGGTTGGGCGCCAGCGCCTGCGCCGCCGGGCCGAGAAAGGCACGCGCGACGCCAAACACCAGAAGAACCGCGAAGATCGGCAGGACCGAGGTCAGGCCGTTCCAGGTCAGCACCAGCAAGGCGGCGGCACCGGAGGCCATGATCAGATCGGCAATGAGAATGATGCCGCGCCGGGAGTAGCGGTCGGCCGCAGAACCGGTGGCGAGCAGCAGCACCAGCGCCGGCAGGAACTGGATCAGTCCGACCAGACCGAGATCGAACGGGTCGCGGGTGAGGTCGTAGATCTGCCAACCGACGGCAACGATGATCGTCTCGAGGGCAAAGCCGGAGAGAAATCGCGCTGCGAAGTAGAAGTTGAAGGCGCGATGGCGAAACGCCGCGTAACGATCGTCGGAAGGAGGCGATGCGGCCATGGCGTGCGACCCGTCTGGTGAACGCGCCTTGTGTACACCTTTGCGGCGCAATGTCGAGCCATCGGCGCCGCGCTTGTGGCTGTCGGCATCGCTCGTCAGGTGTGCCGCCCGAGCAGCAGCGGGCCTCACCCTCCATGATGGTGCTTGCGTCAAGGCATTTCCGCGGTGATACCCTTGTCGGAGGGCGGGCAAATAGCTACATGTCGAAAGCCCTTTTCGGGCCCGCCCGCCCGCAGTTCTATCCCGGAGCCACCAATGTACGCGCTGATTTCAACGATTGATGTCGCCCTCAACCTCTACAGCTGGGTGATCATCGCGAGTGCGGTATTCTCCTGGCTTTATGCTTTCAACGTGGTCAATTCGAACAACCGCTTTGTCGGCATGATCGGGGAGTTTCTCTACCGGGCAACAGAACCGGCGCTGCGGCCCATCCGCCGTTTCATTCCCAATCTTGGCGGGCTGGATATTTCGCCGATCGTCCTTCTGCTATTGATCATGTTCATTCGCACCTTGCTGTGGACATCGGTGGCACCGGCACTTGGCGTGCGCTGAAGCCTTGCCGGCGCCGTTCGAGTGGCGCGGTGACAGGTTTCTGCTGCGCGTCCGCCTGACCCCGAAAGCGGGGCGGAACGGGATCGGCGACATTTTCATTGATGCCGACGGGGTCGCGTGGCTGAAGGCGCGGGTGACCGCCGTGCCGGAGGACGGCCGGGCCAACCGGGCGCTGATCGTTCTGATAAGCGGCGCCCTGGGTGTTCCAAGGTCCGCGATCACGATTGTCGCCGGCTTGGCGCACCGAACCAAGACACTTGAACTGGCTGGTGAGGAAGCGCGCCTTGCCGCTTTGGCCAAGTTGGCTGGCAGCGGCGTGGATTGACGCTACCGGCCGTGCTTACATCTGTCGTTCGACCATCAACTGCTTGATTTCGGCGATTGCCTTGGCAGGATTCAGCCCCTTCGGGCAGGTCTGGGTGCAGTTCATGATGGTATGGCAGCGGTAGAGCCGGAACGGATCTTCGAGCCCATCCAGGCGCTCGCCGCGCGTTTCGTCGCGCGAATCGGCGATCCAGCGATAGGCCTGCAAGAGGGCCGCGGGTCCCAGATAGCGTTCGCCGTTCCACCAGTAGGAGGGGCAGGCTGTCGAGCAGCAGGCACAGAGGATGCACTCATACAGACCGTCGAGCTTGGCGCGGTCTTCGTGGCTCTGGCGCCACTCCTTCGCCGGCTCGGGCGAGACGGTCTTCAGCCACGGCTCGATGTAGCGGTGCTGCGCATAAAACAGGCTGAGATCGGGGACCAGATCCTTGACCACAGGCATGTGCGGCAGCGGATAGATCTTCACGGCACCGTCGATGTCATCCATGCCCTTGGTGCAGGCCAGGGTGTTGGTGCCGTCAATGTTCATGGCGCAGGAGCCGCAGATCCCCTCGCGGCAGGAGCGGCGCAGCGTCAGGGTCGCGTCAACCTTGTTCTTGATCCACAGCAGCGCATCGAGCACCATCGGTCCGCAATCGTCGAGATCGACGTAAAAGGTATCGAGGCGCGGATTGGCGCCATCGTCCGGGGACCAGCGATAGACCTTGAATTCGCGCAGGTTCTTCGTGCCCTCCGGCTTCGGCCAGGTCTTGCCCTTGGTGATCTTTGAATTCTTGGGAAGTGTGAGTTCAACCATCATTCAGTCCTTCGTGGCGGCAGCCTTCATTGCGGCGGAACATCAGTAAACGCGCGCTTTCGGCGCGATCTTGGCAAGCTCGATGCCCTCTGCAATCAGATCGACATGCACCGGCCGATAGTCGAGCGTCACGGTGCCAGCTTCGTTCAGACGGGCCAGGGTGTGCTTGCGCCAATTGGTGTCGTCGCGGTCCTGGAAGTCCTCGCGGGCGTGGGCGCCGCGGCTTTCCTTGCGCGCCTCGGCCGAATAAACGGTGGTGATGGCGTTGGCCATCAGGTTCTCCAGTTCCAAAGTCTCCACCAGATCCGAATTCCAGATCATTGAACGGTCCGTGACCTTGACGTCGGAAAGTTCGTTCCAGATGGCGGAAATATTCTGGCAGCCCTGTTCAAGCGAAGCCTGGGTGCGGAACACGGCGGCGTCTTCCTGCATGGCTCTCTGCATTTTCTCGCGCAGCTCAGCCGTCGGGGTGCCGCCATCGGCATTGCGTATGCGATCAAAGCGCTCGATGATCCTTGAGAAAGACTGCTCATTGACGCCGGGGATCGCAGCGGCGCGATCGATCACTTCGCCGGCACGCAGAGCGGCGGCGCGACCGAAGACAACGAGGTCGATCAGCGAGTTCGAGCCGAGGCGGTTGGCCCCGTGCACCGAGGCGCAGCCGGCCTCGCCGACGGCCATCAGGCCGGGCGTCACGCGATCAGGCTGACCCTCCACCGGATTGAGCACTTCACCCCAATAATTGGTCGGGATGCCGCCCATGTTGTAGTGGACGGTCGGCAGCACCGGGATGGGCTGCCGGGTGACATCGACGCCGGCAAAAATCCGGGCGCTCTCGGAGATACCGGGAAGCCGCTCAGCCAGCACCGCCGGATCGAGGTGATCGAGATGCAGGAAGATGTGGTCGCCGTCCTTGCCGACGCCGCGCCCGTCGCGGATCTCCATGGTCATGCAGCGCGAAACGACGTCGCGAGAGGCGAGATCCTTGGCTGAGGGCGCATAGCGCTCCATGAAACGCTCGCCCTCGGAATTGACCAGATAGCCGCCTTCGCCGCGCGCGCCCTCGGTGATCAGGCAGCCGGCTCCATAGATGCCGGTTGGGTGAAACTGCACAAATTCCATGTCCTGCAGCGGCAGGCCGGCGCGGGCGATCATGCCGCCGCCGTCACCGGTGCAGGTATGCGCCGAGGTGGCGGAGAAATAGGCACGCCCATAGCCGCCGGTGGCGAGCACCACCATCTTGGCCGAAAAGCGGTGAATGGTGCCGTCGTCGAGATTCCAGGCGACGACGCCGGTGCATCGGCCGTCCTCTTCCATCAACAGGTCGAGCGCGAAATACTCGATGAAGAACTCGGCATTGTGGCGCAGTGACTGACCATAAAGGGTGTGCAGGATGGCGTGGCCGGTACGGTCGGCCGCGGCACAGGTGCGCTGCACTGGAGGCCCGTCGCCATAGTTCTGCATGTGCCCGCCGAACGGGCGCTGGTAGATGCGACCGTCCTCGGTGCGTGAGAACGGCACGCCATAATGTTCGAGCTCATAGACGGCCTTCGGCGCTTCGAGCGCCAGATACTGCATGGCATCGACATCACCGAGCCAGTCGGACCCCTTGACGGTGTCGTAAAGATGCCATTGCCAGCAGTCGGGCGTCATGTTCTCGAGGCTGGCGGCGATTCCGCCCTGCGCCGCCACCGTGTGCGAGCGGGTCGGGAAAACCTTGGTGATACAGGCGGTCTTGAACCCCTGCTCGGCCATGCCGAGCGTGGCGCGCAGGCCAGCGCCGCCAGCCCCGACCACGACCACGTCATAGGCATGATCTTCGAGCGTATAGGCGCGCCCGTTAATGTTCACTTCATTCTGCATTGCCATCGGGGATCAGCCTCCGAAGCCGAGTTTAAGGATGGAGAACAAGAGAAGCGCTCCCATCGCCACGGCGAAAAAGATGTTGAGCATGAGCAGGACGATCTTCGGCCCCTCGGAGTGGACATAGTCCTCGATGATCACCTGCATGCCGATGCGCATATGCACCAGGCCGGACAGGGCCATCAGCGCAAACAGGGCGGCGACCAGCGGATTGGCAAAGGCGGCGGTGATCTCGGCATGAGAGGCGCCAATGTTGCTGACCAGGAAGAAGATGAAGAATATGAAGAGCGGGATATTGGCGACGGCAGTCAAGCGCTGCAGCCAGAAATGCCCGGTTCCCTTTTGCACGGTGCCAAGACCGCGAACCCTGCCCAGTGTCGTGCGCATGGCGCTTTCCTTCCTTGCAGTCAAACGATGAAACCGACGATCCAGATCAGGACCGTCAGAGACAGTGAGCCGGCGAGCGTTGCCCAGGCAAAGCGGGTGCTGGTCTCCGGACTAAGGCCATGACCGGTATCCCAGATCAGGTGCCGGATGCCGCCGAGCATGTGGTGCAGCAACACCCAGGTGTAGCCGAACAGGACCAGGCGGCCGAGGATCGAGCCATAAATGGCGCTGACCCAGTCGTAATGGTCCGGTCCCGCGGCTGCAGCGACGACCCACCAGACCACAAACAGCGTGCCCACATAGAGTGTGGCGCCGGTGATGCGATGCAGGATCGACATCACCATGGTCGGGATCAGCCGATAAATCGAGAGATGCGGCGAGATGGGGCGGTTCTGGCTGACATTGGCCATGGCGGACCTCTTTTGTTCATTCCGATCGTGCCGCGAGCATCAAAGCCCTAGTGCCGGAAGCGCGAAGCGTTGTAGCGGCACAGGCGTTCTAGAACCTTATATGCAGCGCGTCAAAGTGGCATCTGGCCGCGTGTGCGGTGCGGTGCAAAAGCCTGCCCGTCCGCTGCTCACGGCTTGTCGCGAGACGTGGGGGCATTGTCAAAGGTGATCTGCCAGCTGGTGTGGTCGGCGGCCGCGGCGATCTTTTCGTAAAGCTTGCGCCCGTCTTCCGGCAGTCGTGGGGCGTTCAGCAGCAGGCGCGACCAGCCATGGGTGTCGGCTTCCTCTGCGAGCATGTCAATCATGGCGCGCGCAATGCCCATGCCGCGATGCTCGTGGCTGACATAGATATGATCGACCTGGCCCTGACGCATGCCGGTCACCGGGTCCGGGAGATCGTAGAAGACGACAAATCCGACCAGCGCGCCATCGAGCCTGGCGCCGAAAATCTGTGCCGCGCGATCCTGCAGCAGGGTCTCGGCATAATATTCATCCGGCCGCCGCGGTGCTCCCCGCTTCAATGACTGAATATAATTGGCGAGGAGGGGGGCAAGATGATGGGCATCCTTGAGATGCAGAATTCCGATGTCGATCGTGGTGTCGTTGCTCATGGGCGCTCCGTGCTTTCCGCCGCATGTTTCGGTCAAACCCGACGGACGGTCAAGCACATGGCCTGCTCAATCGCTCCAATCTTAAGGTTAAAATCGATCTAATGGCGTCCCGAGGTGACTCCGGAACCGGTTTGCGTCACAACTGTTTGATCGGGGCAGCCCGCATTCAGCCGGTGTAGCGTAAGGAGTGAACCGATGAAGATTGCCCGCAGCCTTCTCACTTTTCTTGGAGCAGCCGTCCTGCTGGTTGCCGTCCCGCAGACCGGATCGTCGCAGACACCTGGCGGTGGCGAGTCCGTGACGGCACCGGGCAACAAGGTTCTGTATCTGCGCAAGCGCTATACCGCGGATGGGGATCGCCACGGCCGGTCCGTTCGGCGAGGTAAATGGCGTGAAGAGGCCGGGCATCGCGGGCTGCGATCCGAGAATTCGCATCGCCGGGGAGAAGAGAGGCGGCGCGCCAGGCGCGCGGCGACCACTCGCAACGCTGAGAGCGGCTACGGCACGTTGTCCGGCAACCTCAGCGGCGTTCGCGATCCGGGCAATGGAATTTATTTTTACCGGGAAGGTGAGAGCAGCGGCGTGCGCGTTCTGAACGTGCCGCAACCTTCGTCGGGGGCCATCATCGTGCCGGTCATGCCGCAAAGTTTCAGTGAGGCATGCAGCCGCAATAGCGGCGTGTGCATCATCCGGCCGAACTGACCAGGCGAGCGAGCCGATCAAGCGGCGGCCCCCCGGACCGCCGCTTTCTGGCGATAACGGGGATACCGCCTTAGTGCCAGTCGCGGATGTCGACGAAATGGCCGGCGATCGCGGCGGCGGCCGCCATTGACGGCGACACCAGATGGGTGCGCCCCTTGAAGCCCTGGCGTCCTTCGAAATTGCGGTTTGACGTCGAAGCACAGCGTTCGCCGGGTTTCAGGCGGTCATCGTTCATGGCCAGACACATGGAACATCCCGGCTCGCGCCATTCAAAGCCGGCGTCGAGAAAGATGCGGTCCAGCCCTTCGGCTTCCGCCTGCTCCTTGACCAGACCGGAACCCGGAACGATCATGGCGGACACAGAGGCGGCGACCTTACGGCCCTCGACAACCTTGGCGGCGGCACGCAAATCCTCGATACGGCCGTTGGTGCAGGAGCCGATGAAGACGCGGTCGAGGGTGATGTCGGTTATCGGTGTGCCCGGCTTCAGACCCATGTATTCCAGGGCCCGCTTTTTCGAGACACGCTTGTTTTCGTCAGCGATGACATCCGGGTCCGGCACAGCGCCGGTCACGGAGACGACGTCTTCGGGTGATGAGCCCCAGGAGACGATCGGCGGCAGGTTGGCGGCATCAAGGCGGACGATCTTGTCGAACACTGCGCCCTCATCCGAGTGGAGGGATGACCAGTGGGCGACCGCCTGCTCCCACGCTTCGCCCTTCGGCGCGCGCGGACGGCCCTTGATGTAGGCGAATGTCTTCTCGTCGGGAGCGATCAGGCCGGCGCGTGCTCCCCCTTCGATGGTCATGTTGCAGACGGTCATGCGACCTTCCATTGACAAGGCGCGAATGGCCTCGCCGGCAAATTCGATCACATGGCCAGTGCCGCCAGCGGTACCGATCTCGCCGATGATCGAAAGAATGATGTCCTTGGCGGTGACGCCATCGGGCAACTGGCCATCGACCTGGACGAGCATGTTCTTGGCTTTTTTCTGGATCAGCGTCTGAGTGGCGAGCACATGCTCGACTTCCGAGGTGCCGATACCGTGCGCCAAGGCACCGAATGCGCCGTGGGTGGAGGTGTGGCTGTCGCCGCAGACAATGGTCATGCCGGGCAGTGTGAAGCCCTGTTCGGGGCCGACAATATGGACGATGCCCTGGCGGATATCGCGCTCGTTGAAGTATTCCACGCCGAATTCGGCGGCATTGGCGGCGAGCGCCTCAACCTGGATACGGCTTTCCTCGTTCTTGATGCCATCAACGCGATCGGGCGTGGTCGGCACGTTATGGTCGACCACCGCGAGTGTCTTTTGCGGCGCGCGCAGATTGCGGCCGGCGTTGCGCAGGCCTTCAAAGGCTTGCGGGCTGGTGACCTCGTGGACGAGGTGGCGATCGATATACAGGAGGCAGGTTCCGTCATCCTGACGGTCGACGACGTGATCATCCCAGATCTTGTCATAAAGGGTGCGCGGTGCGGTCATGGGTGTCTTCCAGATTGCTGCAACGATAAAGGGGTCCCGGCAAGCCGGGGCGAAGGGGTGGCTGTCAGTCAACCAGAGAACCATCGGCGCCCGTGAGACAGGCGAAAAAACGTGCCGGCAGGCGCTTGTGGTCATCGACCGGCAAATACTCAAGCGAAGTCCGACCGTGCGTGCGGCCTGAAAAAGCGTGTGCGTCGAGGATCGAGTAGCTCAACATGGGCGGTCCATACCAGCGTTTGGGGCAATTCGCAATCTGCGCACCGCCGCGTGCGTATCAAGCGCCGCGCTGCGCAGAAGGGGTGCTGCTCACTCACTGCGCTGGAAGAAGTGCTCGGTGAAGGGAGAGGTGGGCAATTGGCCGGTTGCCTCGAAATATTTCTGCAGCACGAGCAGCGAAACGAGGCGCTCATTGTCACCGTCCAACATCTTGCGGACATGAGCGTTTGCGTTGCGCACGATCGCCTGGGCCCATGCGGGATCGGCCTCGCAGCGCGCGATCTGCTCAGGCAGATCGGAGAAATCGTCGCGCAGCTCGACATAATGGTGGTCGGGAACCAGCTTTCCTTCCATGAACCAGGTTTCATAGCGCGAGCGCGGCATCATACAGAGGCTGTTGGAGGCCATGATCCACTTCAGATTGGTCGCCACGTCATTGCCTTCAACGGAGATGATGTAGCGATAGGCCATGTGTTCGGGCGGGGAGAGTGACGGGACCGGGGCAAGGTCGGTCTCGCGCTTGCCGACATAACCGATGTCGAACCCAGGATCGGCGCCGTAGCGGTCGAGCAGCGTCGCCCGGCCATTGCGTATCCAGCGTCCGCGCCACACCGCCGTCGGCTTTTTCTGCGCCCAGGTTCTCGTGTCGCGGTAGAGCTTGTAGTGGCGCAGCTTGTCGAGATTGAGGACAACGGAATTGGCGTTGTCACCCTCGATTGGACGGCTTTTCAGCAGGCGCGGCGTGTCGGGCACCCGGGTGATGTCACCAAACAGGGGATCGACGCGCAGATGCGGGGGAAAATACTTCAGATACTGCGCCAGGTCGTAAAAGTAGCGGCTGGAGCGGCGGCTGATCCAGCGCAGGCGGGTGCGCGGCATCGTGGTCTGGCCCAGGGTCAGCTTGTTGTAGTAATTGACCCGCTCGAAGATAGCGAAATCTGGGTCGGGCCGCGCGAATTCCTGCGCCAGCGCCGAGAAAAGATGCTTGCGCTGATACCGATAGAAACTGCGTGGGGCTACGTCGCGAGCGATGGCGGCGCCGTAATAGGCCAGGCGGCGCTTGAGCTTCCAGACTTCGTCGGCAAAGGAGTCCATTGGCGGGCCTTAGCCGAAAATCGTGCCGGGTACCAGAAAAACTCCCCTGTGATGCGAGCTCGACGGGCGGCGGTCAGTCCTTGAGTTCAACGGCGCTCTCGACGCGGCGCAACACGATGACGATGATGATGCCGAGAACAGCCGTGGCAAGCGCGATCGACCAATAGCCGAAACCCGTGGCCAGACCCGTCGCGCCCGCCAGCCAGATGCCAGCGCCAGTGGTGACACCGCGCACCTCGCCGCGTTTGAAGATGATGAAACCGGCCGAGAGAAAAGCCACGCCGGCGGTGACGGATTCAATGATACGCAGCGGATCCAGCTGGACCTTCTCGCCGACGAATTCAGGATGGTTCACGACTTCCAGCGCAACGACAGCGAAGATCGCGGCTGACAGCGAGACCAGCATATGGGTGCGCAGGCCGGCAGCACGGTCCTTCAGTTCGCGCTCGAACCCGATGCCGGAAACAAGCAGAACGGCGCCGATGAACCGCGCAACGATCACGGCAATCGGCAGGTTGGTCTCCATTGTCATGTCGTTCAGAATGGATTCAAGCATGACTCCAACCGCTTTTGCGACACCTAAACGCGGATATCCGGAGATGCGTTCCCGGTATCTCGAGAGACCCTAGAGGTTGCATCCCTTACACAGCAAAACGCCGGAAGCAAAGCTCCCGGCGTCTTCTAACTCGCGACTTTCAAAGTCTGATGTCTATTCGCCGCTCTTTTCGGCATTGTCCGCGTCGGCAGCCTGCTTTTCGGCGGCTTCCTGCGCAGCCTTCTCGGCAGCGAGGGCCTGTGCCGCAGCCACTTTCTCAGCCTCGATGCGGGCCTTTTCCTCGGACATGGCCTGCCGCTCGGCTTCGTTCAGCTTGCGGGCGCGGGTATTGGTGTTCTCAACGATGCGGGCCGACTTGCCGCGACGGTCGCGCAAGTAATAAAGCTTGGCGCGGCGGACGCGACCGCGACGGATCACATCCACACCCTCGACGATCGGGCAGTGAATCGGGAACACCCGCTCGACGCCTTCGCCATAGGAAATCTTGCGGACCGTGAAATTCTCGTTGAGACCGGAGCCGGAGCGGGCGATGCAGACGCCTTCATAGGCCTGGATACGGGTGCGGGTGCCTTCGGTGACGCGCACATTGACGCGGAGGGTGTCCCCTGGCGAGAATTCCGGCAGCTTGCGCTTGCTTTCGATGCGGGCGGCCTCTTCGGCCTCGAGCTGTTGAATGATATTCATCGGACGAACCTTTGTTGCTTCTTGTCGCCAGCCAGAGCGCTCAACGAAGACTTGCGGTCGATGGTCTGAACCATGCCGGAAAGCCGAGTCCGAGCGGTTTGATGCCGACGGACAGGAGCGAATGCACCATGCCTTGATTGACGGTTGCCGGGTTATCCCCGATCAGGCCGCGCACTTACATGGTTTTTTCGCACTTGTCACGTCTTTCAGATGATTTTTCGATGCGGCGAGGGTGTGCTTGCTGAACCGGGGACCGATGGTCTATGGAGCCTGCGGCTTTTCAGTGGTGAGGGCATATGTCCATATTCGACGTTGTGTTGCTGTTCGCGGCCGGTTTCATGTCGTCCGTGGTCAATGCCATTGCCGGGGGCGGGACCTTTCTGACATTCGGTGCCATGACCCTGACCGGTGTGCCGCCGATCATGGCCAATGCCACTTCGTCGGTGACGCAGTTTCCCGGCTATGTGACATCGGCGCTCGCCTATCGCACGGAGATCCGCGCCCATTGGCGCGAAGCGCTGTTGCTGGGCGGTCTGTCAGTCGCCGGCTCGCTGGCCGGCGCGCTGATCCTGTTGTCCCTGTCCAATCCCGCGTTCCGCGAAATCGTGCCATGGCTGCTGCTGGCGGCGACGGCGCTGTTTGCCGCCGGCCCGTGGCTGAAACCGAAGCATCTTGACGCAGCTCACCCGATGGGGCCCGTCGGCTGGGCGGCGCAATTCCTGACATCGATCTATGGCGGGTTCTTCGGGGCCGGCATGGGCATCATGATGCTGGCGGTGCTCGGCATTTTTCGCGGCGGAGATTACCACCTGCTGAATGCGATGAAGAACTTCATCGCCGTTCTCATCGCTGCCGTTGCGGTCATCGTCTTCTGGGGCGGCGGCGTCGTTGCCTGGGGTCCGGCGCTGGTGATGATCCCGGCCGGAGCCCTGGGCGGATATTCCGGCGTCTGGGCCGCGCGCCGCGTGCCACAAGTGGTAATGCGCGGGCTGGTGGTGGCCGTCGGTCTGGCGCTGACCCTCTACTATTTCATGACCTGACCGGGAGCCCGATGCCGCGTGCGGCCGGCAGGGGATCTGCCGCCTAGGAGGGCGGGCTATTGCTCAGCTGGCACTGCCATCGACGCGCTTTGGTGCGCCGGTGGCCGGATCGGTCGCCATATAGGGCAAACCTGCCTGCTTCCAGGCGCCGAAGCCGCCCTCCATGTGGGCGATCTTGTCAAAGCCGGCATCAAGACACTTTTGGGCGACCTTGCCCGAGCGCATCCCCGAACCGCAGTGAAACACGATGCGCTTTTCGGATTGTCCGGGAAGCGAGGTGGCCTTGAGAAAGGACATGGGAGCGAGAAGCGCACCCTCGATGTGCTCAAACATGTATTCCTGCGGCGTGCGCACATCGATGAGGACGATCTCGCCAGCCTGCAAGGCGTTGTGGACCTCCTGGGGGGTCCAGCTCTCGACGTCACTGGATTGGCTCTGGTCAGACATTGCAATACCTCGGGTTGGAGATGACAGACGAAAATCGGAACTCAGAGCCGATTTGCCGGAATGCGAAAGTAGCGGTTTCCGTCCGCTTCCGGTTCGGGCAGGCGACCGCCCCTCAGATTGACCTGCAGGGCGATCAGCATGCGGTCTGGCAGGCCCAGCTTTTTGTCACGCGTATCGCGCAGATTGATGAACGCATCCTCGTCATGGGCGGCATCTTCAATCTCCGTGCCGATGTGCGCATTGCGGCGCCGGTGTTCGGCAACGGTCGCCTCCCACGCCGGTTCCTCGCGTTCGTCGGTGCCGTAGTCGTGACCGACGAACAGGCGCGTCTCATCGGGGAGTGAAAGGATATCCTGCAGAGATTGATACAATTGCCGCGACGAGCCGCCGGGAAAATCGGCGCGGGCCGAGCCGAAATCGACATGCATGAAAGTGTCGTTGACGAAGGCCGCGTCGCCGATGACATAGGTGATGGTGGCCAGGGTGTGACCGGGCGTGAACATCACCCGTCCCTCAAGGCTACCGAGGGAAAAGGTCTCGCTCTCCGCAAACAGCCGATCGAAACAGGCATCCGGGTCGAACGCGTCCGGCATGTGATAAAGGTCGCGCCAGAGCTCGGCCACCGCGTGCACTTTCTCCCCGATCGCCATGGGCGCCCCGGTCTTTTCCTTGAGCCAATGCGCTGCCATCAAATGATCGGCATGGGGATGGGTGTCGAGAATCCACTCGACGGCATAGTCGCGCTGTTCGACGAAACGAAGTACCTCTTCGGCACTGTCCATCGAGGTTCGCGCCGATGCCGGATCCAAATCCTGGACGATATCGATCAGGGCGGCCTTCCGGGTTTGCGGATCGGCGGCGACATACTGGATGCTGCCGCTGTCCTTCTCATAGAAACCCGTTACTTCCGGGCTGCCTGGTCCGCGCGATGGGCTCGTACGCTTCAGCATGGCCGATCTCCAATATTCAAAAAACAAGATATATTGGCAAACGGGGCAGGCGGCAATTGGTTCCGAATGTGTCAAGCCGGCCGGAGCATCGCGTTTCAGGGCTTGCGGTCGAGCAAATCGGGACGTCGAGCGCGTGTCAGGGCCAGCGATTGTTCATGCCGCCAGCGGCGCACTGCCTGATGATCGCCCGAGGTGAGGATCTCGGGGATCGGCTTATCCTCAAACAGCGCCGGACGCGTGTAATGCGGATATTCGAGAAGCCCGTTCTCGAAGCTTTCCTCGCCGCCCGACTCGGCGTTGCCCATGACACCCGGCAGCAGGCGAATGATGGCATCGAGCAGCACAAGCGCCGCCGGTTCTCCGCCCGACAACAGATAGTCGCCGATCGAGACCTCCTCAAGCCGGCGGCTGTCGATGACGCGCTGGTCGACACCTTCAAAGCGGCCACAGACAAGCAGAATGCCGGAACCGGTCGAGAGCTGGCGCACTCGCTTCTGGGTCAAGGGAGTGCCACGCGGGCTCAGCAGCAGGCGAGGCCGGGGGTCATCATCCGGCGTTGCATGATCGATGGCAGCCGCAAGCACGTCGGCGCGCAGCACCATGCCGGCGCCGCCGCCTGCCGGTGTATCGTCGACGGAGCGATGACGATCCGTCGCGAAATCACGAATCTGGACGGCATCGATTGACACATCGCCGCGCTCGATGGCGCGCCCCGCCAGGGAATGGCCGAGATGCCCCGGGAACATTTGCGGGAAAAGGGTGAGGACGGTGGCGCGGAAGCTCATGCGGGGGGCTCCGGCTTGTCGTCTTTCTTCGGCGCCTCTTCATCCGTATCGATAAGCCCGGCGGCCTGCGCATCAACGCGCAACCACCCGGCTTCGATGAAGATTTCCGGCACGGCGGCGCGTGAAAACGGAATCATCACCGGTTTGTCGCCGGGCTTGCGAAGTTCGAGAAGATCGCCACCACCGAAATCCAGTACCGCAGTGACCACGCCCCAGGAGCGGCCGTCAGCGTCGCGCGCCTCGAGACCCTCGAGATCGACCTGGAAGAATTCGTCGTCCTCGAGATCGTCATCGGGAAGCAGTTCTCTTTCGACAAAGAGTTCGGTGCCGCGCAATGCCTCGGCACGATTGCGATCATCGACGCCCGCGATGCGGGCGACCAGCATTGTCTTGGCGGTCCGGGCTGCCGTGATCTCGAAACGTTGTCCGCTGCGATCATGGAGCACGCGGTAAAGCGCCAGCGCTTCCGGATCTGCTGTGAACGGTTTGATGCGCACTTCGCCGCGAATGCCCTGCGCGGCGGCAATCACGCCGACCAGAACCGGATTTTGCAATGGCGTCATGGGCTGCTCCTGCACGTGGCGCGGCCAGGTCCTGCCGCTGCGGCGCATCCTATACCTGTCCAGCGTCCACTTGAAAAAGCAAGGGCGGCCTGATGGCCGCCCGAGCGCGTGGACAAGTCGCTTGCGGTCTTATTCCGCTGCGGCTTCCTCGGACTTGGCTTCTTCAGCCGGTGCGTCCTCGGCGGGCGCGGCAGCGGCTTCAGCGGCCGCAGCTGCGGCCTCTTCTTCCTTGGCTTTCTTCTCGGCCAGGCGCTCTTCGGCCTTCTTGCCGAGCTTGGCCTTGTTCGGGTTGTTGCGGGCGGCGCGCTCGATCAGACCGGCATCGGAGATGAAACGGGCGACACGGTCAGTCGGCTGGGCGCCATGCTCGAGCCAGTACTTGATGCGATCGGTATCGAGTGCGACGCGCTCTTCGGAATCGCGCGGCAGCATCGGGTTCCAATGGCCGACCTTCTCAAGAAAGCGGCCGTCGCGCGGGCTGCGCACATCGGCGATGACCACGTGGTAATACGGGCGCTTCTTGGAGCCGCCGCGGGCGAGACGAATTTTCAGTGCCATTTGTATTCTCCTTCAGGACAGGGTGTGCCGGACACCAGCGTCCGGCCGATTGCGGGCTCAGTCGGCGCTCATTTTGGCGGCGATGGCCTTGTGATGCTGGATGACCTCTTTGATGACGAAATTTAAGAAGGTCTCGGCGAAATCCGGATCGAGATCGGCGTCGTCGGCAAGCTGGCGCAACCGTTCAATCTGGTAGGTTTCCCGCTCGGGATCACCGGGCGGAAGGTCGTGCGTGGCCTTGAGAACTCCGACTGCCTTGGTGCAGCGAAAGCGTTCGGCCAGGATATGAATGAGGGCGGCATCGAAATTATCGATCGAGCGACGGTACTCGGCGAGCTGCCGTACAGCCTCATCCTGATTCATGGTCTGCATGTTAGCGCCGCCCTCCCTCATTTCTTCTTGGGCAGGCCGGGCAGACCGCCACCAAGCCCCGGCAGCTTGCCGCCGCCAGGCAGTCCCGGAAGTCCACCAGGAAGACCGCCCGGCATCTTGCCGAGACCGGCGGCTTCCGCCTGCTTCTGCAGATCAGCGAGCTGTTTGGGATCCATCTTGGACAGATCCGGCATGCCGCCCATTCCGGGCATGCCTCCGGGCAAACCCATCTTCTGCGCCATGCCACCCATCATGCCGCGCATCATGCCGCCCTTCTTGCCCTTGCCGCCCATCGCTTTCATCATGTCGGCCATCTGCCGATGCATTTTCAGAAGCTTGTTGATCTGGGCGGCGTCGGTACCGGAGCCGGCGGCAATGCGTTTCTTGCGCGAATGTTTGAGGAGCTCCGGATTGGCGCGTTCGGCGCGGGTCATCGATGAGATGATGGCCATCTGACGCGCGAACAGCTTGTCATCCATGCCGGCGGCGGCCATCTGATCCTTCATCTTCCCCATGCCCGGCATCATGCCCATGATGCCGCCCATGCCACCCAGCTTCTGCATCTGGCGCAACTGGTCGGCAAGATCATTCAAATCGAACTTGCCGGCCTTCATGCGCTCGGCCATGGCCTGCGCCCGTTCGGCGTCGATCGATTCAGAGGCCTTTTCGACAAGGCTGACGATGTCGCCCATGCCGAGGATGCGATCGGCGACGCGGCGCGGATGGAACTCCTCGAGCGCGTCCATCTTCTCGCCGACGCCGATCAGCTTGACCGGCTTGCCGGTGACGGCGCGCATCGAAAGCGCCGCACCGCCACGGCCGTCGCCGTCCATACGGGTCAGAACCAGCCCCGTGATGCCGACGCGGTCATCAAAACTGCGCGCCAGATTGACGGCATCCTGGCCGGTCAGCGCATCCGCGACGAGGAGGATTTCGTGCGGATTGGCGCGCGCCTTGATCTCGGCCATCTCGGCCATCAGCGGCTCGTCGACATGGGTGCGGCCGGCGGTATCGAGGATCACCACATCGTGGCCACCGAGCCGGGCCGCCTGAACAGCGCGGGAAGCGATGTCAGTCGGCGTCTGGCCGGCGATGATCGGCAGCGTGTCGACTTCGGCCTGTTCGCCAAGCTGGCGGAGCTGCTCCTGGGCGGCCGGACGGCGGGTGTCGAGCGAGGCCATCAGGACCTTCTTGCGGTCCCGTGACTGCAGGCGCTTGGCGATTTTGGCGGATGTGGTGGTCTTGCCCGAGCCCTGCAGGCCGACCATCATCAGGACCACTGGCGCTGCGGCATTGAGATCGATCGCCACGCCTTCCGAACCGAGCATGGCGACAAGCTCGTCATGGACGATCTTGACCACCATCTGGCCGGGCTTGATCGATTTGACGACTGCAGCGCCGACCGCCTGTTCCCGCACCTTCTCCGTGAAGTCACGAACCACTTCCAGCGCCACGTCGGCTTCAAGCAGCGCACGTCGGACTTCGCGCATCGCCTGTGCGACGTCCTTCTCGGACAGCGCGCCACGGCCGGTCAGTCCGTTCAGAATGGATCCCAGGCGCTCCTGGAGATTGTCAAACATGCCACTTCCTCTTGCCGGTTAACACACGGCAGATATGGGACGGACCGGACGCAACGCCAAATTGCACCCGAGGGCGCATCGCGCTGTCGGGTGTTGACCTCCGGGATCAGACCAAGTGGCGCTGTTTGCGCCCGGACGTCCCGGTCGGCGGCTCGCATCAAGGCTCGTCGCAGATTTGTGGCGGCTTAAATCGCAAATCGCCGCGGAAGTCAAGGAAAGGGCTGATCGTACGCAGCCGTGCTTTTCATTCCGCGGCGGCGGCGAGCGGTTCACGTGGCTGAAAGCGAATATGCGGGT
The DNA here is from genome assembly GCF_019334345.1 of Neohoeflea coraliihabitans. Lineage (GTDB taxonomy): Bacteria > Pseudomonadota > Alphaproteobacteria > Rhizobiales > Rhizobiaceae > Pseudohoeflea > Pseudohoeflea coraliihabitans. Next base: position 1,200,440 of record NZ_JAHWQX010000001.1, on the reverse strand, counting down.
CGGACGCCATATGGCGCACCGTATGGTCTTCCAGCGCCTTGGTGACCTCGTTGGGGTCACCGTCGAGGTCTTCCGGGGCGATCGGATGACCGATGGTAAAGCTGAAGGTCTGGCGCTTCTTGTTGAGCAATTCGTGAAAGACGGTCATGTCACGCAGTTCTGTCGAATGCTTTGCGAGCCAGTAGAACAGGCCGGAATTGCGCGAGACCACGTGCACCGGCAGCACCGTCAAATTGTGCTTGCGAGCCAGCGTCACCGCCGAGAGTTTCCAAGGCCGTTCGGTCAGGCGCCCCTCGTTCCAATAGGCAATTCGCCCCGAGGGAAACAGCACCGTCGCCTTGCCCTCGGCGACGGCGCGGTTGGTCAGAACAAGGGTTTCGCGGGCCTTGCTGCGCGACTTGTATTCCGGGCGCCACTCGACCGGGATGATCATTTCGGAAAACCGCGGATTGACGCGAATGGCATCGCGATTGGCGAAGAACATCATGTCCGGGCGGATGGACTTCAACAGGTCGAACACCGCCACGCCATCGGCAATGCCGGTCGGGTGGTTGGGGACCATCAGAAAGCCGCCCTGGCGTGGAATGCGCTCGGCATGGCGCACCTGCACATCAAGATCAAGCAGCGCGGACAGATGCGCGAAGGCTTCAAAGCCCGATTTGCCGGCTATTTCATCGGCCAGTGCAATGGCCTGCCGATAGTGAAAAAAGCTGTAGAGGGCAGGCCGCAACAGCGGCCAGGCCGGAGATTGAACAAGCTTTTCCCCACGCTCGGCAATCAGTTGATCGACAATGTGCCCCGGGTTCCCGAATGAGATTTGGGTCAGGGTCTCGGTGAAGGTCGATCGCCGGCCGGTCATGCGCTTCCTCTTGGCAACGGGCGCACCATGGCAGAGTTATGTGCCGATAACATGACGCGTCGCATAACCAGCGTTTACAGTCCAATAAGATGAAAATGTCAAACTGGCACAGGAGTTCCGCGCCGGGAGCGCGGGCTCGCATTTGTGGAGGTCGAATATGAACGTGCCACTGGTCATTGCGGCTCCAGACGTGTTGGCGGAGAAAACAAGCTGGCTGCACCAATTGGCGCATGAACGACGTCTCGCCGTCAAGTCCGTAGAGGCCTATGAGCGCGATTTGCGACAATTTCTCTGCTTTCTCTCCCATCATCTTGGGGGTCCGCCGACGCTCGCCGATCTTGCCGACCTGAAGCCGCTCGACCTGCGTGCCTTTCTCGCCAAACGCCGGCGCGAGGGAGCCGGAGCCCGCACCCTGGGACGCGGGCTCGCAGGGATACGTTCGTTTCTGCGCCATCTCGAACGGCAGGGGTTGGCGAATGCCGCCGGAGCTGTGGCAATGCGGGCGCCGAGGCAGCCAAAATCTCTTCCCAAGCCATTGAGCGCCCGGGATGCGCTCAAGGTCGTTGACGCCGGCGAGCAAATGGTCGGGGAGCCCTGGATTGCCGCGCGCAATGCGGCCGTGCTGACCCTGCTCTATGGCTGCGGCCTGCGTATCTCCGAAGCGCTTGCGCTGACGCGCGACGATTTTCCGGCAGGTGTGGAAACGCTCAGGATCACCGGAAAGGGCGGCAAGACACGGCTGGTGCCGCTGCTGCCCGTCGCGGCGGAAGCGGTGGCGCATTATCTGGCCCTCTGCCCCTTCCAGTCCGACGCTGCAGTGCCGATGTTCCGGGGCGCGCGCGGCGGCGTCTTGCAGCCGGCAATCGTGCAGAAACAGATGCGTTTGCTGCGCGGTGCTCTCGACCTGCCGGAAACGGCAACGCCGCATGCGCTGCGACATTCCTTTGCCACGCATCTGCTGGCTGGCGGCGGCGATCTTCGCACGATCCAGGAACTGCTCGGGCATGCCAGCCTGTCCACGACGCAGGTCTACACCGGCGTCGACACGGCGCGGCTGCTGGAGATCTATGATCGGGCGCATCCGCGCGCCTAGAATCCGGACTCCGGCAGTCACAGTCTGTTTACCATGGCCGGACAGCGCGGACACGATTAACCAAATCCTTTGGTTTCCCCGGTCTGATGGTGCATTGCCGCCAACCCGGAACGCTGTTCATGCTCCAAGTCCATTCCGTCTCTCGCAGTTTCCCCATCATCGCCATGCGGCTGCCGCAACTGTTTCTGGCGCTCGCCGCCCTTGTGCCGCTGGTTCTGCTGGCGGCGCTCTTTGCAGCGATGATCATTGCGCCGGCACGTGCAGAAAATGCGGTCCGTTGCGAGGGGACGAGCCTGCTGACGCGTTGGCAGGTCGAGGACCGGGCGCGATTTGCAGCGGCACAGCGCCAGGCGGCTGCAGTGATCAACGGGCAGAACCGCTTCTGGAAGATCGAAAAGGAGGGGCTGGAGCCGTCCTGGCTTTTCGGGACGATGCATCTCACCGACCCGCGCGTTACCGCGATTCCGGCAATCATCCAGCAGCCGCTGGACAAGGCGCGAACGGTGGTCATCGAAACGGATGAAATTCTCGATGCGGCGAAAGCCCAGATCGCCCTTTTTGCCAAGCCTGAGCTGACAATGTTCACTGATGGCAGCACGCTCGAGCGATATCTCGAGCCGGACGAGCTTGCTCTCCTCAAAGGAGCGCTGCAGCGGCGCGGCGTGCAATATGCACTGGTTGCGCAAATGAAACCGTGGATCATCGCCAGCATGGTCGGTCTGCCCGATTGCGAGCGGATCAACCAGCGGGCCGGAGTCGACTTTCTCGACAAGAAGATCGCTCTTGAGGCGCGGGCTGCCGGCAAGGTGGTGCGCGGCCTTGAGACGCTCGACGAACAATTGTCGGCGATGGCCAGCCTGCCGATCGATTTCCATGTCGATGGGCTCGTTTCGACCTTGCGGCTGAACGATCAGATGCCCGACATCATTGCGACGATGACGGATCTGTATCTCAGCGGCGACATCGCGATGATCCTGCCGGCGGTGATGCTGGCAAGCCCGGAGGATGGGGCGCAAAGCGCCGCAAGCTATGGCCAGTTCGAAGAACGGATGATCACCTTGCGCAACAAGGTGATGGCGGAGCGCGCCGCCCCGATGCTGGCCGAAGGGCATGTCTTTGTTGCAGTCGGCGCCCTGCATCTGCCCGGCGACGACGGACTGGTGGCGTTGTTGCGCGATGCGGGTTATCGGCTGACGCCGGTTGATTAGCTTCGGATCTTACCCGGATGCCGCCTCTCATGGGCGGTTTCACTTTCACGGCTTCAAGCAACGGCAGGGTGCCGGCTAATCGTGCCCGTGCCCGTTCCCCTACTCGGCGTCGCGGGCCGCATCATGATCTGTGTGCCGGGCGGCGGAACCGCGCATGTCCTTTACCGGCAGGTCAAAGGTCACGGCGCCGGCCTTCTCGAAAAAAAGCGTGATCGAGCGGTTCTCCCCTGCTTGCATCCGCGCCTCAAGCTGCATGAGCATCAGGTGCAGGCCACCCGCCTGCAAGGTCACACTTTGACCGGCCGGGATCGTAAGTCCGTCTGAGACCTGGCGCATGTTCATGACATCGTTCTCCATGACCATGTCGTGCAGTTGCACCATGCCTGCGAATGCTGCCGAGCCGCCGAGCAGACGGTCGTCCTCATCGCCATGGTTGCGGATCGTCATATAGGCGGCGGCAACCGGGGCGTTGGGGAGGGTAGCGCGGATAGCCGCATCATGGATTTCAAGTTCGCCGACAGTGACAGCGAGGTGCGAACCGTGATGTGCGGTTGCGGCGTGGTTGGTCGGCGTCTTTTGCGCCGCTGTCGTCGAGGCAGCGAAAGAGGCTTCAGCGTTGGCAAAGATCATAACCGCAACGGCGGCGGCGAGCGGGAAAAATGAGTTCATGGGTGTGCTCCGCGATGTCGGTCGGCATGGGGCCAGGCCGCATCGAATAACTGGTTTTGAGAGACTGGCTCGATGCGGCGCACGCCGGCCATGGCGAGGCGGAGAAGTCCGGCGCCGCAGCAGGGATGCGCACCGCAAAGACCAGCCAGCACGGTGCCAGAATGTCCAAATCGTGCGTTGGCGGGTCCGAGCGCTTTCATGACCGTTTCGTCATAGCGAGCAGAAGGCGTTCTGACGATGCGGCAGTTTCGCCCAGGCGCATTCGACCGCAGGCGTTCGCTGTGGCCGGCGGCAACCCTCCTAGCTGTGCAGCGGCTTGGCGAACGTGGCGAGCGCGGCTTCGCGCACCGCCTCGCTCATGGTCGGATGCGCATGACAGGTCCGTCCGAGATCTTCGGACGAGCCGCCGAATTCCATAAGAACCGCGGCTTCGTGGATCATTTCGCCAGCGCCGTGGCCGACGATGTGACAGCCCAGAACGCGGTCGGTTTCCGCATCGGCGAGAAACTTGACGAAACCGTCGGTGGCGAGCATGGCGCGCGCGCGTCCGTTGGCGCTGAACGCGAATTTGCCGGTCTTGTATTTGACGCCGTCGGCTTTCAACTCTTCTTCGGTGCGACCGACGGAGGCAACCTCGGGGCTCGTGTAGACGACCGAGGGGATGACCCCGTAATTGACGTGGCCAGCCTGCCCGGCGAGAATTTCGGCGACAGCGACCCCCTCGTCCTCGGCCTTGTGCGCCAGCATCGGCCCGGCAATGACATCGCCGATCGCATATACGCCGGACACGCTCGTCTGGTAGTGGCCATCGGTGCGCACGCGGCCGCGCTCATCGAGCACAACACCGGCATTTTCCAGCCCCAACCCTTCCGTATAGGGCTTGCGGCCGGTGGCGATCAGCACGATGTCGGCGTCGAGCGTTTCGGCATCGCCGCCCTTCACCTTCTCGAAGGTGACGGTTGCGCCCTTGTCGGTTTTCTCGACGCCGGTGACCTTGGCGCCAAGCTTGAAGGCAAGGCCCTGTTTGGCGAGCATGCGTTGGAACTGCTTGGAAACGTCGGCGTCCATGCCGCCGAGGATCGTGTCAAGATATTCGACAACCGTCACTTCAGAGCCGAGGCGCGCCCAGACGGAGCCGAGCTCGAGACCGATGACACCGCCCCCGACGACGATCATCTTCTTCGGCACCGTGTCCAGGGCGATGGCGCCGGTCGAGGAGATGATCACTTTCTCGTCGATATCCACCGAGACGCCCGGAATGCCGGCAACGTCGGATCCGGTGGCGATGACGATGTTCTTGCCCTCGATCTCGGAGGTCTTGCCTTCGGAATCGGTCACCTCAACCTTGCCCTGGCCGAGCAGCTTGCCGGTTCCGGTGATGCCGTCAATCTTGTTCTTCTTGAACAGAAAGGCGACGCCGTCGACATTGGCTTTCACCGTGGCGTCCTTGTGCCCCATCATCGCGGCAAGATCGAGTTCCGGCGTGCCGACCTTGACGCCCAGGCTGGCGAGCGTATGCCCGGCTTCCTCGAACTTCTCGGAGGCATGCAGCAGCGCCTTGGACGGAATGCAACCGATGTTCAGGCAGGTGCCGCCATAGGTGTCGCGCTTTTCGATCACCGCCACCTTGAGACCGAGCTGTGCCGCCTTGATGGCGCAGACATAGCCACCCGGTCCTGATCCGATCACGATGAGGTCATAGGCCATAATGTCTTCCTTTCATCGACGCATGACCTCGTTGGATCACGCTGTTTGGCATCGTCGCAGCTTTGGCGCTGGCAACCTTAACGCCGCTTTGTTCCGGTTTCGGCTCGGGCCTCATTCCTGACATCCGGCGAGGCGAAAAACGTCCGGGATATCGCTCGCGCTTTCAGCTGCGAAATAGGGATGGCCGGCAAGCAGGTTGGCGAGGTCCGGCAGCAAGATGGTCGTTGCGGCATCGGACTGAGCGTCAGGCACAGACGAGATCTCGCCTGCGGAATTCAGCGCATAGATCGTGCTCTGATAGGCAAGGCAGGCCGCCAGCTCCTCGCCGGTGACATCGCCTTCCGGGCAATCGATCGGCACGGTCATTTCTGTCCTGTCAGCGCGATGGCCTGGCGTGAGATAGGCGCGGACCGGTGCAGACTGACCAATCTGCAGGTCCAGTTCGTGGGAACTGCCAATGAAAGTCAGCCCGCCGGTTCCACTTTCGCCCTCGTAGACAGCAAGCGCCTGCGGGCAAGCCGCACTGACAGCACTCAGGGGAACTCCGGCCGCGAGGAGCCCCGCAAGCAGCATGGCCGAGGTGCGGCGGATAACCCGGCGCGTCACCGCCCCATCTCGTGCGCTCGGATATGCATGCATCGCCATCACTCCCTCCTTGCAACGCTCGCTGCTACCTGCAGTGTGCGGCCGACGTCAGCGGGCTCACAGATCAAGCACCAGACGTTCGGGATCTTCGAGGCTTTCCTTGACGCGGACCAGGAAGGTGACGGCTTCCTTGCCGTCGACGATGCGATGGTCATAGGACAGCGCGAGATACATCATCGGGCGAATGACCACCTGTCCGTTCAGCGCCACCGGACGTTCCTGAATCTTGTGCATTCCCAGAATGCCCGACTGCGGCGCATTCAGGATCGGGGATGACATCAGGGAGCCATACACACCGCCGTTGGATATGGTGAAGGTGCCACCCTGCATGTCCGCCATGGACAGTTCGCCGTCGCGCGCTGCCCGGCCGAGCCGACCGATTTCCTTTTCGATCTCGGCAATCGACATCTGATCCGCATCGCGCACCACCGGTACCACCAGGCCCTTGTCGGTCCCGACGGCAACGCCGATGTGGCAGAAGTTCTTGTAGACGAAATCAGTGCCATCAATCTCGGCATTGATTGCCGGCAACTCCTTCAGGGCGTGGGTCACCGCCTTGGTGAAAAAGCCCATGAAGCCAAGCTTGACGTCGTGCTTCTTGAGAAAGAGTTCCTTGTATTTGTTGCGCAAATCCATCACGGCGCTCATGTCGACCTCGTTGTAGGTGGTCAACATGGCCGCGGTGTTCTGGGCATCCTTCAAGCGTCGGGCGATGGTCTGCCGCAAGCGGCTCATCCTGACGCGTTCCTCGCGGTCGGCGTCGGCGGCCGGCGGTGTGGCGCGCGGGGCCTTTGCGGCAGTCGGAGCCGACTGGGAGGTGCTTTCCGCCTTGTTTATCGCCGACATGACGTCGCCCTTGAGCACCTGGCCGCGCTTGCCGGACCCCTCGACCTTGTCGGCGGAAATGTCGTTCTCGGCCATCATCTTCTGGGCGGATGGTGCAGCCGGCATGTCCGTGCCGCTTGCGCCGCTCTTCTCGTTGTTGTCCTTGCCGCCTTCCGCTGCGGCAGGTTTTTCGTCTTCCCCTGCCGGCGCTTTCTTGTCATCGGATGCTGCGGCACCGGCCTCGCCCTCGGCGACGGTGGCAAGCAGCGCATTCAATTCAACCGTCTCGCCTTCCTGGGCAGCGATTTCGCTCAACTTGCCGGCGACCGGCGAGGGCACCTCGATGGAGACCTTGTCGGTTTCCAGTTCGACGATCGGCTCATCGACGGCCACTGCGTCGCCGACCTTCTTCAGCCAGGTTCCGATCGTTGCCTCGGTGACGGACTCACCCAATGTGGGGACGCGGATTTCAGTAGCCATGATGTTTCCGTTTCTTTCAATCAGACCTGTCGGTGCGCACACGCAGGCGCCGGGGCCGGCCTAGCCGCCCAGCGCATCTTCAAGGAAGGCTTCGAGTTGGGCAAGATGGCGGGACATCAGGCCGGTGGCTGTGGAGGCGGAGGCTGGCCGTCCGGTATAGCGGACACGCTGGTATTTCGCATCGATATGCGCGAGTACCCACTCCAGATAGGGGTCTATGAAGGCCCAGGCGCCCATGTTCTTGGGTTCTTCCTGACACCAGACCATCTCGGCATTGCGGAAGCGCGACAATTCGTTGATCAGCGCCTTGGCCGGGAATGGATAGAGCTGTTCGAGGCGCAACAGATAGATATCGTCGATGCCGCGCTTCTCGCGCTCTTCGAGAAGGTCGAAATAGACCTTGCCGGAACACATGACGACCCGGCGGATCTTGTTGTCCTTGACGAGCTTGATCGGCCCGTCCTTGATCATCTCCGCGTCGTCCCACAACAGGCGGTGGAAGGAGCTCTCGCCGGACATTTCGGCGAGCGTCGAGACGGCGCGCTTGTGCCTGAGAAGCGATTTCGGCGTCATCAGGATCAAGGGTTTACGGAAGTTGCGACGCATCTGGCGACGCAGGATGTGAAAGTAATTGGCCGGGGTGGTGCAGTTGGCAACCTGCATGTTGTCTTCGGCGCACATCTGCAGAAAACGTTCAAGGCGTGCCGATGAATGTTCGGGGCCCTGGCCCTCATAGCCGTGCGGCAACAGGCAGACGAGGCCCGACATGCGCAGCCACTTGCGTTCGCCCGACGAGATGAACTGGTCGAAAATGACCTGCGCCCCGTTGGCGAAATCGCCGAACTGGGCTTCCCACAGCGTCAACGCATTGGGGCGCGCCAGCGAGTAGCCATATTCGAAGCCAAGCACGGCTTCTTCCGACAGCATCGAGTTGATGACTTCGTAATCGGCCTGATTGGCAGAAAGATGCTGCAGGGGAATATAGCGCTGTTCGTTCTCCTGATCGTACAGCACCGAGTGGCGTTGCGAGAACGTGCCGCGCTCGACATCCTGACCGGACAGGCGGACCTTCAGTCCCTCGACGCAGAGCGAACCGAAGGCAAGGGCCTCACCCATCGCCCAGTCGATGCCCTCGCCGGTCTCGATCATCTTGGCGCGATTGTCCATGAAGCGCTGGATGGTGCGGTGGGCCTTGAAGCCTTCCGGGACCTGCGAGAGCTTTTGGCCAATTTCGCGCAGGGTCTTGATCGGAACGGCGGTCTTGCCGCGGCGCTGCTCGTCCTGATTGTCAGCCGTGCGCAGACCGGACCACTCGCCGTCAAGCCAGTCGGCCTTGTTCGGCTTGTAGGACTGGCCGATGTCGAACTCGCTCTCCAGATGCGCGCGCCAGTCGGCCTTCATCTTTTCGAACTCGCCCTCGGTGAGGACACCCTGTTCGATAAGACGTCGGGCATAGAGCGTCACGACAGTCTCGTGGGCCCGGATCTTCTTGTACATCTTCGGCTGGGTGAAGGACGGCTCGTCGCCCTCATTGTGGCCGAAGCGGCGATAGCAGAACAGATCGACGACCACCGGCTTGTGGAACTTCATCCGGAATTCGGTGGCCACCTTTGCCGCGTAGACGACCGCTTCGGGATCATCCCCATTGACGTGGAAGATCGGGGCTTCGATCATCTTGGCAACGTCGGACGGATAGGGCGACGACCGCGAGAAGGCCGGATTGGTGGTAAATCCGATCTGGTTGTTGATGATGAAATGCACGGTGCCAGCCACCCGGTGGCCGCGCAGGCCCGACAGGCCGAGAATCTCCGCAACGACGCCTTGGCCGGCAAAGGCTGCATCCCCATGCAGCAGGAGCGGCATTACCTTGACACGCTCGCGCAGCGGAATGATGTCGCCTTCGCGTTCGGTGGCGAGCAGATCCTGCTTGGCGCGGGCCTTGCCCATCACCACCGGGTTGACGATTTCGAGGTGAGAGGGGTTGGCTGTCAGCGACAGGTGGACGGTGTTGGAATCAAATTCGCGATCCGAGGACGCGCCGAGATGATATTTGACGTCGCCTGATCCCTCGACATCGTCCGGTGTGAAGGAGCCGCCCTTGAATTCGTGAAAGACGGCGCGATGCGGCTTGCCCATCACCTGGGTCAGGACATTGAGGCGGCCACGATGCGCCATGCCGAAGACAATTTCCTTCAGCCCCATATTGCCGCCGCGCTTGATGATTTGCTCGAGCGCCGGGATCAAGGCCTCGCCACCATCAAGTCCGAAACGCTTGGTGCCCTTGTATTTGACATCGATGAACTGTTCGAAGCCCTCTGCCTCGATCAGCTTCTGGAGGATCGCCTTCTTGCCCATGTCGGTGAAGTCGACCCCCTTGTCGGGGCCTTCGATGCGCTCCTGCAGCCAGGACTTTTCTTCCGGATTGGAGATGTGCATGAACTCGAAGCCGAGCGTCGAGCAATAGGTGCGCTTGAGGATATCGAGCATTTCCCGGATCGTGGCCGATTCCAGCCCGAGCACATTGTCGATGAAGATCTTGCGATCGTAATCCGCCTCGGTGAAGCCGTAGGCTTCGGGCGAGAGCTCATTGTAGTCGTCGACCGGCTGGTGCAGGTTGAGCGGGTCGAGTTGGGCGTGCAGATGACCGCGCATGCGATAGGCGCGGATCATCATGATGGCGCGCACCGAATCGCGGGTGGCGAGCTGAATGTCCTCGGTCGAAGACGGCTTGCCGGCGGCGGCGGCTTTGCCCTTCAGCTTGCCGGCAATGTGGCTTTCGACTTCACCCCAATTGCCATCGAGCGCGGCGACCAGTTCGCCGCCTTCGGCGATCGGCCAGTTGTCCCGCTCCCAGGACGGTCCCGGGGTCTGTTCGCCGGAGAGCATTTCAAGATAGGCCGCCGCATCGCCTGAAAGGGCCGAGAGATCGGGGCGGGAGTCGTCAAAGTCTTGATCCATCAGATCAGCCTCGGGTTGTCGTCCTCAGTTCGGTGCGCGCACCGGCGGGCAGGGCCGCATGCGGCTGACACCATTCAGGATCGGGTGACCCGGATCCGGTAAGGCATTTCGCCGGCGCGGGCCCTTGAGCCCGGTGCCGGCATCTCGATGGCGCGCCCGCTGACGGGCGGCCAAGGGCGTCTGCCACGGCGTTTGCCGCCTAGCCCTTCAAAACCTCGACCAGCGTCTTGCCCAGACGCGCCGGTGAGGGCGAAACGGTGATGCCAGCCGCTTCCATGGCGGCAATCTTGTCCTCGGCGCCACCCTTGCCGCCGGAAATGACCGCCCCGGCATGGCCCATGGTGCGCCCGGGAGGGGCCGTGCGCCCGGCGATGAAACCGGCCATCGGCTTCTTGCGACCCTTGGCGGCTTGCTCGCGCAGCCACTCGGCGGCTTCTTCCTCGGCCGAACCGCCAATCTCGCCGATCATGATGATCGATTCGGTCTCCGGATCGTCGAGGAAGAGGTCGAGCATGTCGATGAATTCGGTGCCCTTGACAGGATCGCCGCCGATACCGACAGCGGTCGACTGGCCGAGGCCTTCATTGGTGGTCTGGAACACGGCTTCGTAGGTGAGCGTGCCGGAACGCGAGAGAATTCCGACCGACCCCTTCTTGAAGATCGAACCGGGCATGATGCCGATCTTGCACTCATCCGGCGTCAGCACGCCCGGGCAGTTGGGACCGATGAGGCGCGAACCGGAGGCGTCCAGCCGACCCTTGACCTTGACCATGTCCTGCACCGGGATGCCTTCGGTGATGCAGACGATCAACGGGATTTCGGCATCGATCGCCTCGATGATGGCGGCGGCGGCACCAGCCGGCGGGACGTAGATGACGGAGGCATTGGCGCCAGTCTCGTTCTTGCCTTCCTGCACGGTGGCAAAGATCGGCAGCTTGTCACCGTTCGATCCTTCCCACGTCGAGCCGCCCTTTTTCGGGTGGATGCCGCCGACCATCTGCGTGCCATGATAGGCGAGCGCCTGCTCGGTGTGAAAGGTGCCGGTCTTGCCGGTCAGTCCCTGGACGAGGACCTTGGTGTTCTTGTCAATGAGAATGCTCATAATCCAACCTTCAGCCCTTCACCGCGTTGACGATCTTCTGTGCCGCATCGTCGAGATCATCGGCGGCGATGACGTTCAGACCGCTTTCGTTGATCAGTTTCTTGCCCAGTTCCACATTGGTGCCTTCGAGACGGACAACCAGCGGCACTTTGAGCCCGACTTCCTTGACCGCGGCGATGACGCCCTCGGCAATGACGTCGCAGCGCATGATGCCACCGAAGATGTTGACCAGAATGCCTTTGACGTTCGGATCGGCAGTGATGATCTTGAAGGCCGCGGTGACCTTTTCCTTGGAGGCGCCACCGCCGACATCGAGGAAGTTGGCCGGCTCTTCGCCGTACAGCTTGATGATGTCCATGGTCGCCATTGCGAGACCGGCGCCGTTGACCATGCAGCCGATGGTGCCGTCGAGCGCGACATAGGCGAGATCGTGTTTCGACGCCTCGATTTCCTTGGCGTCTTCTTCGGTCTCGTCGCGCAGGGCGAGAATGTCGTCGTGCCGGAACAGCGCGTTGCCGTCGAAGGACACCTTGGCATCAAGGACGCGCAAATGGCCGTCGGTCATGACGATCAGCGGGTTGACCTCGAGCAGGCTCATATCCGTCTCGACATAGGCCTTGTAAAGGATCGGGAAGAGCTGCATGCCATCCTGGCGGGCATCGCCGTCCAAGGCGAGGGCATCACACAGCCGGGTGCAATCGGCTTCGGTCACTCCGGCAGCCGGGTCGATCGGCAGGGTGAGGATCTTCTCGGGGGTTTCCTCGGCCACGGCTTCGATGTCCATGCCACCCTCGGTGGAAACGACGAAGGCGTTGCGGCCCGTGGTGCGGTCGACAAGGATGGAAAGATAAAGCTCACGGTCGATGTCGGCGCCGTCCTCGATGTACAGACGGTTGACCTGCTTGCCGGCATCTCCGGTCTGTTTGGTGACCAGAGTGTTGCCGAGCATTTCCTCGGAGAAGGCGACAACCTCGTCGATCGAGCGGGCTAGGCGAACGCCGCCCTTGGAGTCGGGGCCAAGTTCCTTGAACTTGCCCTTGCCGCGACCACCGGCATGGATTTGGCTCTTGACCACATAGAGCGGGCCGGGCAGAGCTTCGGCCGCAGCGCGCGCCTCGCTCGCCTCGAAAACCGGCACGCCGCTGGCGACCGGCGCGCCGAACTCCTTGAGCAGAGCCTTGGCCTGATATTCGTGAATGTTCATGAATGTTTCCCTTTCATGATGCGCAACCTGCGCGCTGCCGTTGAAAACGGCCGCACCGAGGGTGCCGCGGGCCTATTTCAGGCTCGGCGCGATGTTGATGCAGGCTTCGCAAAGGCTGGCGACGGAAGCGACCGACTTGTCGAAGGCTTCCCGTTCGGACTTGTTCAGTTCGATCTCGATCACCCGTTCGACACCGCCCTCGCCGATGACCGTTGGAACACCGACATACATGTCCTTGACGCCGTACTGGCCGGACAGCTGTGCGGCGCAGGGCAGTACGCGCTTCTTGTCCCTGAGGTAGGATTCAGCCATGGCAACCGCCGAAGCGGCCGGTGCGTAGTAGGCCGAGCCGGTTTTCAGCAGGCCGACGATCTCGGCGCCGCCGTCGCGGGTGCGCTGGATGATCTGCTCGAGCTTTTCCTTAGAGGTCCAGCCCATCTTGACGAGGTCGGGAAGCGGAATGCCGGCGACGGTGGAATAGCGGGCCAGCGGAACCATCGAGTCGCCGTGACCGCCGAGCACGAAGGCCGTCACGTCTTCGACGGAGACGTCGAATTCATCGGCGAGGAAATAGCGAAACCGCGAGGAGTCGAGAACGCCGGCCATGCCGACGACCTTGTTGGCCGGCAGGCCAGAAAATTTCTGCAGGGCCCAAACCATAGCGTCGAGCGGATTGGTGATGCAGATGACGAAGGCATCGGGCGCGTATTTCTTGATGCCGGCGCCGACCTGCTCCATGACCTTGAGATTGATGCCGAGCAGATCATCGCGGCTCATGCCCGGCTTGCGGGGTACGCCGGCGGTGACGATGCAGACATCGGCGTCCTTGATGCCGGCATAATCATTGGCGCCGGTCAGGCGTGCATCGAAGCCATCGATCGGCGAAGACTGTGCAATGTCGAGCCCTTTGCCCTGGGGCGTGCCTTCCGCAATGTCGAAGAGGACGACGTCGCCCAGCTCCTTCAGGCCGATCATGTGGGCGAGCGTTCCGCCAATCATGCCCGATCCGATCAATGCAATCTTGTTGCGTGCCATAATGTCGTCTCTCCGCGATGAAAATCGTCTCGAAAGCCCGGCTGACCAGGCTTTCCTTTCGCCGGGTGGCATAGCCTTGCAGCCCAAAATAGGCAACCGGTTTCTCGGATTGCTGATTTTTCAATCGTTTAACTTGCTAAATATTTACGTAAACGTCAAAATCTAGAAGCGTATTCAGGCCTCTTCCGCGGCTTTGCCGGCCCGGCTGTCCGCCAGATAGGTTTCGCTTTGCATCTCTGTCAGCCGCGAGATGGTGCGCTCGAATTCAAATTTTTCGGTTCCGGTTCCCGTGGGATAAAGCTCGTCCAGCGGGGCATGGGTGGAGAAGAACAGTCGCGTGCCCTGGTCATAAAGCACGTCGATGAGGGTGATGAAACGTTTGGCGGCATTGCGCTGGTCGCGCGCCAAAACAGGAATATCATCGATGAACAGGGTCGGATAGCGCTCGGCAATCGCCATGTAGTCTGCGGCGCCAAGCGGCTTCTCACAAAGATCGGCAAAACCCAAACGCGCGGCATCATCGACGGCGGACGGGATGACGAGGGAGCGGCCCTTGCGCGCAATGCTGTCCGGCGCCACCGGGCGCCCGGCGACGATCTTTTGCCAGCACGTGTCCATCTCGGCAGCGCCACCGGGCTGGTCGGCACGATGAAAGACGGGCAGGCGCGCCGTGTCTTCCAGGCGGTAATCGGTGGGGGCGTCAAGACCGAGAATGTCGCAATTGGCTTTGAGAAGATCGATGAAGGGCAGAAACAGCTGACGGTTGAGACCATCGCGGTAGAGGTCGTCAGGGGCGACATTGGAGGTGGCTACAAGAATACAGCCGCGTGCGAACAGCTGCTCGAACAGGCGCGAGAGCAGCATGGCATCAGTGATGTCGGTGACGGAGAATTCGTCGAAGCAGAGAATGCGCGCCTCTTCATAAAGCGCGGCGGCGACAGGCGGTACCGGATCTGTTTCACGGGTCTCGCCACGTTCGAGCATCTGGCGATGGGCGTGGATGCGTTCGTGCACATCGGCCATGAAATCATTGAAATGCGCACGGCGCTTGCGGCGGCTCTGCAGATGAATGAAAAACAGATCCATCAGCATCGTCTTGCCGCGGCCAACGGCGCCATGAATATAGAGCCCGCGCGGCGCCGGCTTGCGGTCACGGCGGGCAAACAGCCAGCCGAGCGCGCTTTTCTTTGACGCCAGGCGATGCGTGGAGATCTCCGCCAGCAGCTCGTCGAGCCGCGCGACGATGACGCGCTGGGCCTCATCATCGCGGATCGCTCCTTCGCTAATCCGGGCCTCGTAAGCGGCACCGATCACGGCCTGCTTGGGATGAGGCATACGGCCCTCGCGCGGTTCGCCTAGCGCGACAGGGAGATGGACTGGCCTGACGTGGTGGTGCCGTCGTAGCGCTCATTGCCCGATTGATAGAGGCGGGCGACCTGGTTGCCGGAATTGTCCGACAGGATCACCTGCTTGCCCTGCACATCCCAGGCGGACACGCCGGCGGCCGTGCCAGCACACCCGCGCGAAGCGGCGCGGTAGCCGCCGGTCCATTTGGTCAGCGCCAGGAACACATCACAGCTCGTGCCGCCGGTGGATACCGACCAACGACCGATCAGCGATTCGCGCGTCACCTCGGGTGCGGCCGCGGCAAGTTGCGTTTCCTTCTCCGCCGCGGCTTCCGGATCGCTGTCGGCGGTTTCCGGTGCTGACGGGAAGTCGGTTGACGCGGGGCTCGAGGACGTCGCCGGGCTGGTCGCGGGAGGCAGATTCGAGGAGCTGACACCGGACACCGGCGCCGGGGTCAAGGGAGCCGGCCGACGGGTGTCGAGATTGACCGACCGCTGACAACCGCTTGCAGCCAGAGCGATCGCCGCCACGGCCAGGAAATATTTCGCATTCATTTTGTCTGCTCCTTAGATCGCGACCGGCAGCCTGCACCCGCAGCGTTCATTCAGGGGCATAAAATGGTCTGAAATATGAAATTGCAAGATACCAACCCGCCAAGGGGACGATCAGCCCCCCGTTTTATGTGTTCTATGGTTTTTCAGCACCACCATGGCACTTGTGTGGCACATCAGCGGGGAGCCCGCACGCGGGTCGCCGATCAACGTTCGGATGCGGCGTCGGCGTCACCGCGGACTAGGAATTCTGGCCGTAATAGGCCTGATCGCCCCACAGCTCCTTCAGGCGCGCATCGCGTCCGCAGCGGAAGCGGTAGAATTTGTACTGCAGCGGATTCTTGCGATAATAATCCTGGTGGTAGTCCTCGGCCGGCCAGAATTTCGGTGCGTCGACGATCTCGGTCTTGATCGGTTGCTGCAATGCGGCGGCAGCCTCGATTTTTGCAGCTTCGGCGGCCCGCGCCTGGGCGTCGTCCAGCGCGTAGACCGCAGTGGAATAGCTGGCGCCGCGATCACAGAACTGGCCGCCGCCGTCTGTCGGATCGACAGAGCGGAAGAACAATCGCAGCAGTTCATCGTAGGAGACCATTTCGGGATCATAGGTGATCTCGACAGCTTCCTTAAAGCCGCCGGCAGTATGGGACTTGTAGGTGGGATTGGCGCCGCTGCCCCCGATATAGCCGGAAATGGTGCGGGTCACGCCATCGACATGATCGAAATCGGATTCGACGCACCAGAAGCAGCCGCCGGCGAAAATTGCCGTCGCCGGTTCGGCAGCATTGGACGGAGCCGTGGCGCCGAGAGCGACGCCGGCCATGAGCAGAAAAACTGTTGATCGCATGGGATCCTCCTTGCCGAGAAAGTTAGGCGGGATCCGGCGATGTTCAAATCAAGTCGATACACATTCGGGTGACAGGCAATGCGAATTCCTGTCGCACGGGATCAGGCGGCACTGTTCCCGGCACGCTCAATGGCCTCGATGATCAGCTGGCGCGCCGTATCAGCTCCCTGCCAATCGCCGATCTTGACCCATTTGCCGGGCTCGAGATCCTTGTAGTGAGAGAAGAAGTGCTCGATCTGCTGCAAGGTGATCGCCGGCATCTGGTCGTAATTGGTGACGTTCTCGTAGCGCTTCGTCAGATGGGGCGAGGGGACAGCAATGATCTTCTCGTCCTGGCCGGAATTGTCTTCCATAATTAGAACACCGATGGGTCGGACATTGATGATGCAGCCGGGGATCAGCGGCCGTGTGTTGCACACAAGCACGTCGATCGGGTCGCCGTCATCGGACAGCGTGTGCGGCACAAAGCCGTAATTTCCCGGATAGGTCATCGGTGTGTAGAGAAAGCGGTCAACGACCAGCGTTCCGGCATCCTTGTCCATCTCGTACTTGATCGGATGACCGCCGACAGAAACCTCGATGATGACGTTGACGTCTTCCGGCGGATTGCTGCCGATCGCAATGGCGTCGATGCGCATGGGAACTCCGTTCTTGCTTTTGGGCTGTCTTGCAAGGGCGGATAGCGACAAAAGGCGTGCAGTGCAACAAAACTTTGCTCAACAGAGCGGGCAGCTCAGTGCTGCGGCAGGCCGTCGACCGGTGCGAAGAAGAGACCTCAGGGCCAGACGAAGGCGAGCTTTCGCACCGACCGACCGTCGAAATTCTCGGTGCCCTCGGCCACATCAAGGCCGCCCCTTGCGGTGTAAAAGCCGATGGCCTGGTCATTGTCCTCCAGGCACCAGACCACGGTGCCTTCACAGCCGAGGGAGGCAAGCAGGCGGCGGGTCTCGCCGAACAAACGCTTGCCAAGGCCGATGCCCTGATATTCGGGCAGCAGATAGAGTTCGTAGATCTCGCCCTCCTGCGGCAGTGAGCGTGACCGGTTGAGGCCAAGTGTGGCGTAACCGGCAAGGGTGCCGGCGACATCGAGAACGAGGATGCTGGTCGATCCCCGGATCGCGCGACGCCACCAGGAAACGTCGCGCCGTTCAAGCATGGCACGCAAGGTGCGGTAGGGCAGCATGCCCTGATAGGCGTGTTGCCAGGATGCGCGATGCACGTCGGCGATCGCCGCGGCGTCGGCCGGCTCTGCAGGTCTGATGTCGATCGTCAGCGCGCTCATGACTTCACACTAATTGCGGCCGCGGACCTGGAAAAGTCCGATCCGGCCGGCGTCACACCTTGCCCACAGGACAAAATTGTGGAGCGCTGCGGGCTGCCAGATCGAGATTAACGCTTTGGTAAGGATTGGCGCAAGGGCAGAGCTGTGCTGCACCCCGCCCGGTTTTCTGCGGGGCGGGGCGGGGAGCGGAGAATCCGGAGGTGGCCGAAAGGTCTCAGGCGGCGCCGGCGCGCTGCTTTTCGAAGCGCTTGCGATCGTTGGAATCGAGATAGAGCTTGCGCAGACGGATCGATTTCGGCGTCACTTCCATCAATTCGTCATCCTGGATCCACGACAAGGCGCGGTCGAGCGTCATGCGAATGGGTGGTGTCAGCTTGACAGCCTCATCCTTCCCGGCCGACCGGATATTGGTCAGTTGCTTGCCCTTGAGGACATTGACCTCAAGATCGTTGTCGCGGCTGTGGATGCCAATGATCATGCCGGCGTAAACCTTCTGTCCCGGCTCGATGATCATCGGGCCGCGATCTTCAAGGTTGAACATGGCATAGGCGACGGCTTCGCCAGACTGGTTGGACAGGAGAACGCCATTGGTGCGGCCACCGATCTCGCCCTTGTAGGGCTGGTAGCCGTGAAACAGACGGTTCATGATGGCCGTGCCGCGCGTGTCGGTGAGAAGCTCCGACTGATAGCCGATCAGGCCGCGGGTCGGGGCGAAAAAGACGAGACGGACGCGATCGCCGCCGGACGGACGCAGTTCGACCATCTCGCCCTTGCGTTCAGCCATTTTCTGCACGACGATGCCGGAATGCTCTTCGTCGACGTCGATGACGACTTCTTCGACCGGCTCCATCAACCGGCCATTTTCGTCGTTGTGCATGACAACGCGCGGCCGTGAAACAGCCAGTTCGAAGCCTTCGCGGCGCATGGTCTCGATCAGCACGGCGAGCTGCAATTCACCGCGACCCGAGACGTAGAATGAATCCTTGCCGTCGGCTTCCTCGATTTTCAGCGCGACATTGCCTTCGGCTTCCTTGAGCAGACGATCGCGGATGACGCGGCTCGTGACCTTGTCGCCCTCGGTTCCCGCCAGGGGGCTGTCATTGACGAGAAACGACATCGTGACCGTCGGGGGATCGATCGGCTGAGCCTGCAAGGGCTGGGAGACCGAGGGGTCGCAGAAAGTGTCGGCAACCGTTCCCTTGGACAGGCCGGCGATGGCGACGATGTCGCCGGCCTCGGCATGATCAATGGCGGTGCGCTCGATGCCGCGGAAGGCGAGAATCTTCGAGATGCGTCCGGTTTCGACAGTGCGGCCGTCGGCAGAGAGTACTTTGACGGGCTGGTTCGGCTTGATCGAACCTGAATGAATGCGGCCGGTGATGATACGGCCGAGAAACGGATTGGCTTCAAGCAGGGTGCCGATCATGCGGAAGCTGCCGTCCTCGTCGCCAACGCTCGGCTCGGGGACGTGTTTGAGCACCAGATCGAGCAGCGGGCCAAGTCCCTGGTCGGTCGGGCCTTCGGGAGCGTAATTCATCCAGCCGGCACGGCCCGAGCCGTAGAGGATCGGAAAATCAAGCTGCTCATCGGTAGCGTCGAGGGCAGCGAAGAGATCGAAAACCTCGTTGATCACCTCGTCGTGGCGGCCGTCGGGACGGTCGATCTTGTTGATCGCGACAATTGGCTTGAGGCCGACCTTCAGCGCCTTGCCGACCACGAATTTGGTCTGCGGCATCGGCCCTTCCGATGCATCGACCAGCACGATGGCGCCATCGACCATCGACAGGATGCGCTCGACTTCGCCGCCGAAATCGGCGTGGCCCGGCGTATCGACGATATTGATGCGCTCGCCCTTCCACTCGACCGAGGTGGCCTTGGCAAGAATGGTGATGCCCCGCTCCTTCTCAAGGTCATTGGAATCCATCACGCGCTCGTCGACGCGCTGGTTTTCGCGAAAGGCGCCGGACTGTTTCAGAAGCTCGTCAACGAGCGTGGTCTTCCCATGGTCAACATGGGCGATGATCGCAATATTGCGGATAGACATGACATGTTCTCGAGATTGGGGGCGCGCGGTCGCTCTGGCAGAGTGCGGCTGGCGGACGGGCGGGCCCCGGTTGTTTGCACCGCACATAAACCAATCGGCGGCGCTTTGGAACCCTCAAATGGGGCAGGCGCGGCGGAAAGAAAGCCTCACCCGGCACGCTCAGCATCAGAAGATGGTGCTTCCCCCTTATCAGCGCAACCCCTCAGGCCGCCAGTCCCTTTTTGACCAGCATGGCCTCCGGCGTCGGCAGGCGGCCGCGAAAGGCGGTATAAAGCTCGGCCGGGTCGCGGCTGCCGCCAGCGGCGTAGACGTGTTCCTTCAGCTTGTCGGCCGTGGCCTTGTCGAAGGGATCGCCCGCTTCCTCGAAGGCCGCGAAGGCGTCAGCATCGAGGACTTCCGACCACATGTAGGAATAGTAGCCGGCCGCGTAGCCGTCGCCAGAAAAGACGTGCAGGAAATGCGGGCTGCGGTGACGCATGACGATGGCCTCTGGCAGGCCGAGGGCGCGCAGATTGTCGGCTTCGAAAGAAGCCGGATCGTCGATTGCGGCCGGGCCCGAGTGCCAGGCCATGTCGATAAGCGCGGAGGCGGTGAATTCCGTCGTTGCGAAGCCGGAGTTGAAGGTGCGGGCAGCCAGGACCTTTTCAAGAAGTTCCTGCGGCATCGGCGCGCCGGTCTCGTAGTGGCGCGCATGGCGGGACAGCACCTCCGGATGGCTCAGCCAGTGCTCGTAAAGCTGCGAGGGCAACTCGACAAAATCGCGCGACACCGCCGTACCGGAAAGCGACGGGTAGATCACATTTGAGAGCATGCCGTGCACGGCGTGGCCGAATTCGTGGAACAGGGTGCGCGCATCGTCAAAGGACAGCAGCGCCGGGCGCCCCACGGCCGGCTTGGAGAAATTCATCACATTGATGATGATCGGTTTCTGGCCGACACCGCCATCCGGTCCCGGCAGCTTGTGCTGCGGCTGCAAGGCGCTCATCCAGGCGCCGGACCGCTTTGACGGGCGGGCAAAGTAGTCGGCTATAAAAATGGCGATTATCGTACCATCATCGCCGCGGACCTCGAATACCCGGGCGTCCGGGTGGGGGCCGGCGATGTCGGGGCGCTCGGTCATGCTGATGCCGAACAACCGGTTGGCCACGTCAAACGCAGCTTCGATCATGCGCTCGAGCGACAGATACGGCTTGAGCTCGGATTCCGAAAAATCGAATTTCCTCGCCTTGAGCTTGTCGGCGAAATAGCGCCAGTCCCAGGCCGCGACGGGATGATTGAGACCGGCCTCGGCGACCAGTTCCGCAAGCTCGCTTTCTTCCTGGCGCGCTCTTGCGACGGCACGCTGCCAGACGTCGCCAAGCAATTCCTCAACGGCGTCGGGCGACTTCGCCATGGTGTCGTCAAGCTTCAGATCGGCATAGGAGCCGTAGCCAAGCAGTTTCGCCTTCTCGGCGCGCAGGGCGACGATCTCGCCAATCAGCGCCCAGTTGTCGGTTGTGTTGCCGCCGTCGCCGCGGGCGATCCAGGCCTTGAAAGCGGTCTCGCGCAAATCGCGGCGGTCGCTGGCTGCCAGAAACGGCTCGATGATCGAACGCGACAGGGTCACGGCATACTGGCCGGGGTGTCCGCGTTCGCTGGCGATCGCCGCCATGGCTTCAACGAGGTGGTCCGGCAGGCCATCGAGATCCGGGCCGTCGCCAAGCAGCAGCATCCAGTCGCTTTCGTCGGCCAGCACATTCTGGCCGAATTGCGCTCCCAGGCCCGCCAGGCGCTCGCCGATCGCCGCCAGTCGTGCCTGGCCGTCAGCATCAAGCCGGGCGCCGGCCTTGACGAAAGACTTCCAGATCCTCTCCAGCAATCGCTGCTGCTCGCCCGTCAACTGCAGTGACGCGCGCTGGTCATAGAGGCGATCAACACGCGAGAACAGCGCCGCATTCATGGCGATTTTCGAGTAGTGACGCGACAGGCGCGGTGCAATGTCGCGCTCAAGGCTCTGAATCTCGGCGCTGGTGTCCGTGCCGGCGCGGTTCCAGAACAAGGCCGAGACGCGGCCGAGCTTCTCACCGGCACGTTCGAGCGCAACGATGGTGTTGTCGAAATCGGCGGCCGCCGGATTCTCGGCGATGGCGGCGATCTCGACTTCATGGGCTTTCAGGGCCGTCGAAAAGGCCGGCGCGAAGTCGGCGTCGGCGATGGCCGCAAAGTCCGGCAGCCCTAGGGGAGCTGTCCAGGCAAAGATCGGGTCGGTGCCGGCGGCAGCTTCAGAAGTGGTCATGCAACATCCTTTCGACGGACGACAGGCGCGGCCGCTGGCTCTGCAGGTGTTCAGCGGTTGCGATTGCGCGCCGCCAATGTGCGCAGGCGCAGCGCATTGAGGCGGATGAAGCCGGCGGCATCCTTCTGGTCATAGGCGCCGCGGTCATCCTCAAAGGTGACCAGCTCATCATCGTAGAGCGAGCGCGGCGAGGCGCGGCCGGCAATCATCACATTGCCCTTGTAGAGCCGCAGGGTGACAGTGCCTTCGACATCCTTCTGGCTGTGATCGATGGCCGCCTGCAGCATTTCGCGCTCGGGCGAAAACCAGAAGCCATTGTAGATCAGTTCCGCATAGCGCGGCATCAGTTCGTCTTTGAGATGCGCGGCGCCGCGATCGAGAGTGATCGACTCGATGGCGCGGTGTGCAGCGAGCAGGATGGTGCCGCCCGGCGTTTCATAGACACCGCGTGATTTCATGCCGACGAACCGGTTTTCGACGAGATCAATGCGGCCGATGCCATTGTCACGGCCGAGATCGTTGAGCTTTTGCAACAGTGTCGCCGGCGACAAAGCTTCGCCGTTGATCGATACGGCGTCGCCCTGCCTGAACCCGATTTCGATTTCGGTGACGCTGTCAGGCGCATCCTCAGGCGCAATGGTCCGCATGTGGACATATTCGGGGGCCGGTTCAGCCGGATCCTCGAGAACCTTGCCTTCCGAGGAGGAGTGCAGGAGATTGGCATCGACCGAAAACGGTGCCTCGCCTTTCTTGTCCTTGGCGATCGGGATCTGGTGGCTTTCCGCGAAATTGAGCAGATCGGTGCGCGACTTGAAAGTCCAGTCGCGCCACGGTGCGATCACCTTGATGTCGGGGTTGAGCGCATAGGCGGACAGTTCAAAGCGCACTTGGTCATTGCCCTTGCCGGTGGCACCGTGGGCAATCGCATCCGCACCGGTTTCCTCGGCGATTTCGACGAGACGCTTGGAGATCAGCGGCCGGGCGATCGATGTGCCGAGAAGATAGATGCCCTCATAGACGGCGTTGGCGCGGAACATCGGAAAGACGAAATCGCGAACGAATTCCTCGCGCAGATCCTCGATGTAGATTTCCTTGATGCCAAGCATCTCGGCCTTCTTGCGGGCCGGCTCGAGTTCCTCGCCCTGGCCCAGATCAGCGGTGAAGGTGACGACCTCCGCACCAAGCTCGGTCTCCAGCCATTTAAGAATGATCGAAGTGTCCAGCCCGCCGGAATAAGCGAGCACGACTTTCTTCACGTCCTTGTGCGATGTCATCAAAAGGTCCTGTGTTTTATGCGGCTGCGAAATGTCTCCAGCCGCGGGTCGCGGGTCGCGCGGCACTTTAGCGATCTGAAGGCGCGAGACAAGCTTGCATTGGACCGGTGGCCGTGGAAATGCTGGCCAGCGGGCGCGTGCCCGCTGAACCCGCCCCTTCCTGGCAGGAGCTCAAAGAATGGACTTCGTCCCCGCCCTTCCGACACTGCTGGCCTTTTCCGTCGCCGCTCTCATCCTGGCAATCACGCCGGGGCCAGACATGACATTACTGATCTCACGTTCCCTGTCGAATGGCCGGGTCGCCGCTTTCGCCTGCGCCGCCGGCGCATCGACCGGCATTGCCATTCACACATTACTGGTGGCACTCGGTATCTCAGCGCTGGTGGTGGCCTCGCCTGCAGCCTTTCTCGGCCTGAAGATTTTCGGGGCCGGCTATCTCGCCTGGCTCGCCTGGCAGGCAGTGCGCCACGGATCGACACTCAGTTTGAAGACGGCGGGAAAAGCGGACCGCAGCCTGTTTTCGAATTGGGCGCAGGGGCTGGGAGTCAATCTTCTCAATCCGAAGATCATCCTGTTCTTCATGACCTTCCTGCCGCAATTCGTCGCCGCCTCCGATCCGCATTTGACCGGCAAACTGATCTTTCTCGGATTTCTGTTCGTCGTTCTGTCGGCACCGATCCTCGTGGGCATCGCGGTCGGCGCCCATGGACTGGCTGGCTGGCTCAGGCGCAAGCCGGGGGTGATGCGGATCATCGACTGGCTGTTTGCCGGCGTTTTCTCGCTGTTCGCCCTGCGGATCCTGATGGTGCAGACTCGCTAGGAGGACGGCCGGTTGCGCGGGTCGCGAGCCAGTGGCGCGGGCGGCAGTTCCGGCGGTTGTTGCCGAGCGCTTGGCAGCCAGAGGCCGGCGCGGCGGCCGGCGATCAGCCAGTAGATGGTGGCTGCAATCATGCCGCAGACGATCTGCACTGCCAGGGTCATGGCCGGAATTTCTTCTGCCCGTATCCAGGTCACGGCGCTGATGCCAGCGCCGAGGAGCGCTCCGCCGAGAACGTGCGAAAGCCAGTCGCGGCGGCGCAGGATCTCGAATAGTGCGATGATGAGCAGCGCCGGCAGCAGGGCGGCACGGCCCATCAGTGCGGCGACGCCGAATGTGCCGACGATCATGGTGAAGGTCATCTCGACCGACGAGAAGCGAAGGAAATCGTCCGGGCGGACAAGGCCCGTGAGGAAGATGTAGGCGATGGACGCAACCAGGCTGGAGATGAAATAGGCGAAGGCGATCGCAATGAAGCGGATCAGCAGGCGGCCGAATAAACCCATCCTGCCGCTACTCTGCGCCGTGCCCGGCGATCATCATCGCTTCAAGGGCCATCCGGTCGGTCTTGCGCATGCGTTCCGATTCCGATTTCAACTGCCCGCAGGCGGCGAAAATGTCGCGTCCGCGCGGGGTGCGAATCGGCGAGGCATAGCCGGCCTGATTGACGAAATCAGCAAACTTCTCGATCTGATCCCAATCAGAACATTCATAGGCTGAGCCGGGCCAGGGATTGAAAGGGATCAGATTGATCTTGGCCGGGATGCCCTTGAGCAGACGCACCAGATCGCGTGCATCCGCGAGACTGTCATTGACGCCTTTCAGCATGACATATTCGAAGGTGATGCGGCGGGCATTGGATACGCCCGGATAGGTGCGGCACGCTTCAAGCAGTTGCGCCAGCGGATATTTGCGGTTGATCGGCACGAGCTCATTGCGCAGTTCATCGCGTACGGCGTGCAACGAGATTGCCAGCATGACGCCGATCTCTTCGCCGGTACGGATTATTTCCGGGACGACGCCGGAGGTCGACAAGGTGATGCGGCGGCGCGACAGTGACAGGCCGTCGCCGTCAGAGGCAATCAACAGCGCCCTCTTGACGTTCTCGAAATTGTAGAGCGGCTCGCCCATGCCCATCATGACGATATTGGAGACCTTGCGTCCTTCCGAGGGGACGATGGCGCCGGCAGGGGTGTTGCGGTCGGGGAAATCGCCGAGCCGCTCGCGCGCCAGCAGGAGTTGCTGAAGAATCTCGCCAGCGGTCAGATTGCGGACCAGCTTCTGTGTGCCCGTATGGCAGAAGGAGCAGGTCAAGGTGCAGCCGACCTGGCTGGAGATGCAAAGCGTACCGCGGCCTTCCTCGGGAATGTAGACGGTCTCGACCTCAACGGGGCGACCGGCGCCGCGCGCCGGAAAGCGGAGCAGCCATTTGCGCGTGCCGTCGGTGGAGATCTGCTCGTCGACGATCTCCGGCCGCGAGATCGTGTAGCTGGCTGCAAGCCTGTCACGCAGATCGCGCGCGACATTGTGGATGTCGTCGAAATCGGCAGCGCCGCGCACATACAACCAGTGCCAGAGCTGGCGGACGCGCATGCGCACCTGTTTTTCGGCCACACCCATCTGGCGCAGAACGTCAGCCAGCTGCTCGCGGTCGAGACCGACAAGGTCCGGCTTGCCGGCCTCTGTCACGGGCGGCGGAGCCGCCACCGGCTGGCGATTGCCGGGCAGCGGATTGACGGCCTGCTGGGTTCGGCCGGCCTTATGATCGATATCGAGTGTCACTGCCATGGGCGTCAAGGATCCAGTCGGTCTATCCGATGTGGGCGGCTTAGTATCAGGTTTCGCCAGCGGCGTCATCCCGCCTGCATGCCGCCGCCGCGAACGAGAAGGAGCCGCTGTTGAGCGGCTCCTGGTTGGATGCGATGTTCGTGAACCGGGCTGGGTGAGCGCCGCGGTGGATTTCTGCTGCGCGAAAGCCGAGAGCGCCTATTTGCAGCTGTTGATCTGTTCGAGAGCGGCGGTCACACCCTTCAGAGAATAGCTGTAGGTGGTGTTGGTGCCGCGCCGTGATGTGGCCTTGACGGTCATCTGGCTGCCGGCACGCATGGCCGCCACGAGCTGCGGCTCTTCGGCGGCGTTTTCGACCCAGCCAGACGTTCCGCGGGTGAACAGGCCAAATTTCTTCCCATCGACATCCACCTCGATCTTCGAGGCTTCCTTCAGCGGATAGCCCATCATCGCCTGGGGTTCATAGCTGATATTCTGCCCGGGCCGCTGCGATATCAGGAAGAAGATATCTCCGTGATCGACATTGGATGGTGATTTTACCGTCGGCACCGAAAGGACGTAGCAAACGGAACTGTCGCCGGTCTTGTAGGAGTAAGCGCCCCAGGCATCGAACTGCTTGAGCCGGGTCGGCGACTGAGCCGCTGCGACGGTTGACATGGCAACCAGGGCCGTGAACGCGATTGCAAGTGTTTTCCCAAACATGGTCGTCCTACTGCTGCGTGTGTGTTGAAGGCGGGCCCAGGCCGACTGGCCGGACAGACTCACCCCGTAAGGTTTGTTCCATTGTCGCGCGAAGCTGGTTACGAAAACGTCAATTTCCGTAGTGCCCGCCCCATTCCGAAACACGCGACTTCAATTGTGCGCTGCCTGGTTCGTGCCCGTGCATGGTCGCACATTATCTCACTCTGTAACATTTGGAATCAGGCGAGAGTTTGACCTTGCGTCCGCATTGCATCGAAATCGATACTCAGCGGTTCCCGAACGATTGCCGCCCGGGCAAGTACTAGCGGGCTTCCCACGGGGTGGCACCGGCGCGCATGCGCTGCAAGGCGGCGCGCGCCGCGATGCGGTGCTCTTCGCGAATGTGGCCGCGGATGGTCGACAGGGCGACGGTGAGAATGGCGACGTCATCGGAAAAGCCGACGAGAGCCAGCACATCGGGTATGGTGTCAAAAGGAAACACGAAATAGGCGAGTGCGCCGATCAAAACGGTCCTGACCCGGGTCGGGGTGTCGGGGTCAAACGCACAATAATAGGCGGCGGCGAGTTCTTCCGCGAACGGGATCCGGCCCGCGGCCTTGCCGAAAACCGACCAGAAACCGGAACGAACTTTGGCTTCATCCGCGCCATCGGCTCGGGACGAATTTCCATCCCCGGCTCCGCCGCTCAGTATTTCGCCGTCAAGAACCGGCATCTAAGTCTCCTGATATTTGTTCGTTCGAATATGGGGATTGTCGCGGACCGATCAATAGAGCAACGGATGCAACGCCGATCAAGACGAGCGGGCCGCGGCTCGCACTCAGCCGCCTGACCGAACCGCGATGGCGTCGATGGCGCGTGCCAGCTTGAAGTCGCGATCCGTCAGGCCGCCGACATCGTGACTGCTCAGGGTGATCTCGACGGACTTGTAGCTGTTGCTCCAGTCGGGATGATGGTTGAGCTTTTCAGCGCTCAGAGCGACGCGCGCCATGAACCCGAAGGCTTCGGAAAAATTGGCGAAGACGTATTTGCACCAGATTGATTCTCGATCCTCGGCCAGCGTCCATCGCGAAAGCTCGGCGAGTTGTCTGGCAATTTCCGCCTCATCCAGTGTTTCGGCAGATGGCATCGTTGCTCCTTCCTGTCAGCGAACGCTGCTATACTCGACGGCCGGGGCGTAGACCGAGGCGCGTGGCCGAGCCGCCAGCGGATAGGCTTCCTCTATGATATAGGGGCCGCCGCCTGTGGAATCGCGCGAGGACATCAGGACAAAGCGGCTGATCTCGAAAGGGATCGTCCGGAAATTGCCGAACGCGTGCAGATAATCGACCACCTCGGCGAGGCGGGGATGGCGCAAACGGGCCAAAGTGACGTGCGGTGTAAATTTGCGCGGGTCGGCCGGCAGATCGAGGCGGGTGCAGATGCGCGAAATTTCCGCCTGCAGGGCCATCAGTTCCGGCGAGGACGTCACGCCCGCCCACAAGGTGTGCGGCTTTTTCGAGCCGAATGAACCCACGCCGTTCAGGCCCAGGGTGAAAGGGCTCCTGTCGACTGCATCGAGGGCATGCACCAGCTCGTCTGCCGAAGGGCCGTTGATGTCGCCGATGAAGTTCAAGGTGAGATGGTAATTCTCGACATCGATCCAGCGGGCTCCGGGCAATCCTCCGCGCAGCAGGGACAAGGACTGGGTGGCATCACGCGGAATCTCGAGTGCGGTAAAAAGTCTCGGCATTGCCCAACTCCTCGAATCGACCCGATAGGCTCAGCGAATCATGCATCGCCCCGACGGGCAAGAGGCAATTCGCAGGCTGTGGACGGACAGACTGCCGGCCCAGAGAGCCGAGCCGCCGCCGGCTCAGCGCTGATTCGCATCAGCCAGCGGTTTCATCGGCATCCGCCTCGCGTGCCGCCGGCTTGGCTTCGAGCTTTTCGACAAATGCGCTTGCGGTGGGCAGGAAACGGCGCACCATCTCGGCGACGCCCGCCGGGTTCGGATGCATGCCATCGGCCAGCAGTCGGTCCGGATGGGTGATCACTCCGTCGAGAAAGAAGGGATAGAGCATCAGGTCACTTTGCTCGGCAAGCTGCGGATAGATGGCATTGAAATCCGATTCATAGGCGGCGCCCATGTTTGGCGGCGCCAGCATGCCGGCGAGCAGCACGCCGATATCACGCTCTTTCAGACGGGCGATGATCGCTTCAAGGTTTGTCCGGGTGGCGGCGGGATCGATGCCGCGCAACGCATCATTGGCACCAAGTTCGAGGATGACGCCGTCGATACCTTCGGGAACGGACCAGTCGAGCCGCGCCAGTCCACCTGATGTCGTGTCGCCGGAGACGCCGGCATCAACGATCTCGACGTCATGGCCCTCGGCGCGCAAGGCCTCTTCAAGGCGGGCCGGGAAACCCTCCTCCTTGGCAAGGTCATAGGCGGCCATCAGGCTGTCGCCAAATGCGACTATGCGCAGCGGTTCAGCTGCAAGGGGTGCAGGCGACAGGGCCAATACCATAAATGCGGCAGCGGCCCAGCGCCGCCAGGCAAGCCGGCAAGAGATCATGAAAATACGGCGCGAACCTTTAAATGGCACGGGGCAACTCCTAAGTCGGTCAGACATCTGACAGTCATCTGCACCCAATATAGGAAGTCCAAGCGTGGCGGAAACCATCGTAGAGCTGCAATCCGCCGACCTGACGCTGGGATCCGGCGCGTCCTCGGTGCATGTGCTGAAGGGGATCGATCTGAACATCAGCAAGGGTCAATCGGTCGGTATTGTCGGCCCTTCGGGGTCTGGCAAGTCAACCTTGCTGATGGTGATTGCCGGGCTTGAACGCCTTGATTCTGGGTCTGTCACGGTCGCTGGATCGGCGCTGCACACGCTGAGCGAGGACGCGCTGGCGAAGGTGCGTGGCCGGTCGATCGGAATCGTTTTTCAGTCGTTCCATCTGATCCCGAACATGACGGCGCTGGAAAATGTCGCGGTTCCGCTGGAACTGGCCGGCGTCTCCGGCGCATTTTCGCGCGCGCAAGAAGAGCTTGAGGCTGTCGGGCTGGGTTCACGTCTGTCGCATTTTCCCGGGCAATTGTCGGGCGGCGAGCAGCAGCGCGTCGCCATTGCACGAGCGCTGGCCCCCGACCCGGCGCTGATCGTCGCGGATGAACCGACCGGCAACCTCGATGGTGAGACGGGCCGGCAAATTGCCGATCTGCTGTTTTCCAAACAGGCAGAGCGCGGCGCTACCCTGCTTCTGGTCACGCATGACGAAACCCTCGCGGAGCGATGCGCGCGGCAGGTTTCGGTGCGCTCGGGCGAAATTGTCAGCGACAGTGCGGTCGCCACTGCGCAATCGGTCATGGCGTGAGCCGGCCGGTGCGCTCGTCCCCGCCAGTGCCCCGTCCCGCCAACGATCAGGCCGAAGCAGGGGATCCCGGCTTGCGGCTTGCATTGCGGCTTGCTGCGCGAGAACTGCGCGGCGGGCTGTCGGGGTTCTACATCTTTGTCGCCTGCATCATTCTCGGTACGGCTGCAATTGCCGGGGTCAACTCTGTCGCGCAGATGATGACCGGTGCGATCAGCAGCGAGGGGCAGACATTGCTCGGTGCCGATCTGCGCTTCGAGGTCGACAATCGGGATGTCACGCGCGACGAGCGGGCGTATATCGACGCACTCGGCTCGGTCTCGGCGGGCGCCAATCTGCGAACCATGGCGCGCAGCGCCGATGAGAGCGATCAGTCCCTGGTCGAACTGCGTGCTGTCGACGACGCCTATCCGCTGTATGGAGCGGTCGGGCTGGAGCCAATGATGCCACTCTCGGAGGCGCTGGCGTCACGCGACGGCGTGTTCGGCGCGGTGGCCGCGCAGATCCTTTTCGATCGGCTCGGACTGGAGATCGGTGACCGGCTGCGGGTCGGGGCGGCTGAATTCGAACTGCGGGCGGCACTTGCGAATGAACCGGACGCTCTGTCGGAGGGATTTGCCTTCGCGCCGCGTCTGATGCTTTCGCTGCCGGGGCTCGCTGCGGCTGATCTGGCGCGGCCCGGCAGCATGATCGAGTATTCCTATCGCGTCCAGCTTTCGCCGACGGATCAGGTGGCGGCACCATCGACAAGCGATTTGCGGCGTCTGGCCACCGAGGCGCGCAGTGCCTTTCCCGATGCTGGCTGGTCGATCCGCACGAGCGACAACGCTTCGCCTGCACTCAGCCGGAATATCGAGCGCTTTTCGCAGTTTCTGACCCTTGTGGGGCTGACGGCGCTGGTCGTCGGCGGTGTGGGTGTCGCCAATGCGGTGCGTGCTTTCATCGATGGAAAGCGGCAGGTCATTGCCACCTTGAAATGTCTCGGCGCGGCGTCGCGCTTTGTCGTGCTTGTCTATCTGTTGCAGGTGCTGGCGATCGCGGCGGCGGGAATTGTCATCGGACTGGGAATCGGTGCGGCGATACCGTTCCTGGCAGCCGGGGCGCTGGCGACGATATTGCCGGTGGCTGGCAAGGTGGCACTGTATCCGGCAGCCCTGGGCCAGGCGGGACTGTTCGGCATGCTCGTGGCCTTTGCCTTTGCCATCGCGCCGCTGGGCCGGGCCGGCCAGGTGCCGGCAACGACCTTGTTTCGCAATCAAGGGTTCATTGCCGGCGGTCTGGCGCAGTGGCCCTATCTGGCTGCCGCGGCGCTGGCGTTGTCGGTGCTTTGTGCGCTGGTCATCGGCTGGGCTGACGATTGGCGCGTGGCGAGCATTTTCCTTGTGGCAGTTGCTGCCGCTTTCCTGGTTCTGCATCTGGTCGGGCGTGGAGTGCAATGGCTGGCCCGTCGGGCCCCACGGGTTGGATCAACGCCGTTGCGGCTGGCGATTGGCAACATTCATCGCCCCGGTGCGCTGACCCCGTCCGTGGTTCTGTCGCTCGGTCTCGGGCTGGCCCTTCTGGTGACGCTGGCACAGATCGACTTCAACCTGCGGCGTGAGCTTACCGGCACATTGCCGGAACGGGCGCCGAACTTCTTTTTTGTCGATATCCAGGCCGACCAGGCCGACGCGTTTCAGACGCTGCTCGGCGAACTGGCACCGGCGGCTGACGTTGCCATGGTGCCAATGCTGCGCGGCCGCATCACGGCCTTGAATGGCGGCGAGGTGAATGCCGAATCGGTGCCGCCGGAAGGGCGCTGGGTGCTGCGCGGTGACCGGGGCCTGACCTATGAGGCGGAAAAGCCGGACAATGCGCGGCTGGTGGAGGGCGAATGGTGGCCGACCGACTATCAGGGTGAGCCGCTTGTCTCATTTTCCGCGGAAGAGGCGGGCGAACTGGGCCTTGGGCTCGGCGATACGGTCAGCGTGTCTGTCCTCGGCCGGACGATAACGGCGCGGATTGCCAATCTGCGTGATGTTGAATGGGAATCGCTGTCGATCAATTTCGTCATGGTCTTCAATCCTTCAGCGTTTGCCGGAGCGCCGCATTCATGGCTGGCGACGCTCAGCGATCCTTCCGCGGGAGCGGTCGAAGAAGGCGCGATATTGCGCGGCGTGACGCAGGCCTTTCCGACCATCACCAGCGTCCGGGTCAAGGATGCGATCGAGATCGCCGACCGGCTGGTCGGGCAGATCGGAGCGGCCGTGCGTGCCGCGGCGGCGCTGGCGCTGGGCGCTTCGGTGCTGGTGCTGGCCGGCGCGCTGGCGGCCGGCAATCGCGGCCGCAGCCACGATGCGATTGTCCTGAAGACGCTTGGCGCAACGCGGTGGACGCTGATTACCGCCTATTGCTGGGAATATGGCCTGATCGGTCTGGCCACCGCGGTCTTTGCGCTGGGATTCGGCGCAGCGGCATCCTGGTATGTGCTGTCGGGAATCATGGATCTGCCGTTCCGGTTCATTCCGGAAATCGCATTTGCGACGCTGGTGGCCGCTCTCGTTGCCACGGTCGGCATCGGTCTGATCGGCACATGGCGCGTTCTCGGGCAGAAAGCGGCAGCGATGCTGCGGGCAGCGTGAACCTGCACTTTTGACGGCATCCCGTTAAGAATGCGGCGCAATTGTCGCGCTCAGCACGCTTTTAGCGCATCATCGGCCCTTGCGGTTCGCACGCGAACACCACATATTGGAGGCAGTGATGCTGGGCCCCGCAGCGGCACTCGGGCTTGTCCCTTTTTCCGTCATATCCGGGGCTGAACAAGAGGAAACTATGGCTGACTTTCGCAACACGAATGTCCGCGCTGCGACCAAGACGACTGCCGGTGTCGCCTATGATGAAGGCCTGCGCGCCTACATGCTGCGGGTCTACAACCTCATGGCTCTCGGCCTCGGCATAACCGGTGTGGCAGCGTATGGAACCTATCAACTGGCACTGAGCAGTCCGGCTTTTGCGCAATTGCTGTTCGCCAGCCCGCTGAAGTGGGTGATCATGCTGGCACCGCTCGGCATGGTCTTTTTTCTCAGTGCCCGTGTTAACAAGATGAGCGTCAGTGCGGCGCAGACATCGTTCTGGATCTTCGCCGCGATCATGGGGATTTCGCTGTCGTCGATCTTCATGGTGTTCACCGGCGCCAGCATCGTTCAGACATTCTTCGTCACTGCCGCTTCGTTCGGCGCGTTGTCGCTTTACGGCTATACGACCAAGCGCGATCTGTCGGCGATGGGCTCCTTCCTGATGATGGGTCTGTTCGGTCTGATCATCGCCATGGTGGTCAACATCTTCCTGGCGTCTTCGGCAATGCAGTTCGTCATCTCGGCGATCGGCGTTCTCATCTTCGCCGGACTGACGGCCTATGACACTCAGTCGATCAAGGACATGTATTACGAGGTGCAGGCCGACGAGACGATGATGGGTCGTTCGGCCATCATGGGCGCTCTGCGGCTCTACCTCGATTTCATCAACCTGTTCATGTTCCTGCTGCAGTTCATGGGCAATCGCGAATAGGCATGAATGGCATATGAGCCTGAAAGGCGGTCCTCGGGCCGCCTTTTTCTTTGCTGTGATCTCTTGGCGGGAGCGTGGCTCGGCGGTAATGACGCTCGGAACGCGTTGCCGCTGACCCGTTGTCGGGCGGTGGGTAAAAAGCCGGCTTTGCAGGGAAGGGACGACCATGCAGATTCGCGATGCGCGCGAGACCGACCTGGGTGCCATAACGGCAATCTATGCCGACAGCGTCGACCATGGAGTGGCGACCTACGAACTTTCGGCACCGGGTCAGAACGAAATGCAGGCGCGCTATCAGAACACGGTCAAGCATGGCTACCCGTATCTGGCGGCGGAGCAAGAGGGGCAGATCCTCGGTTTTGCGTATGCCGGTGCTTTCCGAACCCGCCCGGCCTACAACTGGATTTGCGAGGATTCGATCTATCTGGCGCCGGAAGCCCGCGGTAAGGGTGTCGGGTCAGCGTTGCTGGCAAGCCTGATCGAACGGTGCACGGAAAAGGGCTTGCGTCAGATGATCGCGGTGATCGGCGGCGCGCATCCCGCTTCGATCGCGGTTCACCACAAGGCCGGTTTTGCCGAGACGGGCCGGCTGGCTGCGACCGGCTTCAAGCACGGACGCTGGCTGGACACTGTCTTCATGTCAAAGCCGCTGGGGCCTGGCAGCACAACCTTGCCCGATCCGGATGTCTGGCCGGGGCCGCTTTATCGCTGAGCCACTTCCTTGTCCTAAAGACAGGGCCTAGAGGGCACGCGGCGGCTTGTCGAAGAATTTCAGGACCTGTGCCAATTCATGGCCGCGCTTGAGAATCGCCCCGCTCGCGGCGACGATCATGAACGCGCCCTGCTTGCGCGCCAGAGCTGGATCCTTGACGATCTGGAACAGCGCCACCTCGCTGGCCCGGCGGAAGACGGAAAAGACGGCGCGCTCGCGAAGATGATCGATGGCGTAATCCCGCCATTCACCTTCCGCCACCATGCGTCCGTACAGGCGCAAGATCAGATCAAGTTCACGACGATGGAAGGTGATGCGCTCCGCTTCCCTGGCGCGCCGATGCTGATCAAGATGAACCAGCTTGGTAGAAACCTCTTCGGCCGCGGATCGCCGAAAAGACAGAGTATCACTGTTGTCTACCATTCTGCGCCCGTGGCTCCGCTGCTTCTCGCCTGTTACACAGTGTGCCGCTTGGCGCGCGGATTTCAAGGGCTACACCCAGAGAACATTCTCGCTCACGGGGTCGCATCGTCTGGTGAGGGCCCAGCACAGCCCGGGTCGAAAGCATTATATCGTCACATTTCGGCCCAACAGCTGCCGAATTTGCCATCATTATCGGCTGCGTTGCCTCGGATCTGGCCCGTCTGTTTCCCTAAGCCCCCCAGCCCCCTGAAACATTCTGGGTGAGATTCGGTCCCCCGCTTGTCCTCGTTAGAAAATGAGGAGGAGCTGGCAATATTTCAGGCCGGCTTCACGCCGGTCTTTTTTTGTCCATTCAGGAAAAATGAGCTTTGTCGCGATGTGATGCGCCGCTTCGACCCTGCTCACGGCTTGCCAGCGGGCGTCTGCCGCGATGCCGGATCGGGTGGCAACATGGCGGCACCTAGGATTGCACCCGGACGACCGGTCTCATCGACCTGCTGCACGAGTACGGCGCAATTTCGACCGGGCTGGCCGCGGAGGACCGAGGCCGGGAGATCGATCGTGAGCGCATCGCCGGACCACATGGCAATGGTCTCCATATCGCGCACTGAATGGCGATAGGTGATGGTCTTGCCGCCGTTTTCGCCTGCGCCGATGCTAACCGTGTTGATCGTATCGAAATAGACGATCACGATGTCTGCCTTCCCGAACTCGTCTTGGCTGGCCGCAGCGCTGGCGGCGCCAATGCTGACGACGATCGCGTCGCCATTCCGCACCATTTCCACATCGGCTGAGAACGGACCCTCTTGCCGCGAAAATCTTTCGAGCATGCTGTCGATCTGCCGGCCGTCGGCGCCATTGACATGGTCGCGCCCGTTGATCACGGCCTGCGGCGTGTAGACGCTTTGCAGTTCCCAACGGCTGGCATAGCCCTTTTGCCTCTCGGTGTTGGCGCGGCTCGACAGCGTGTCCTCCCAGCCGAGATAATTCCAGTAGTCGACGTGATAGGACAGGGCCAGCACATCCCCCTGTGCCACGAGCCGGGCGAGTTCGGCATCGGCGGGTGGGCAGGAGGAGCAGGCCTGACTGGTGAACAGTTCGACGACGCCGTGCAGCCGGCTGTCCTTCGCCGACGCCGTTGTCCCTGTCCCGAGGACAATCAGCAAAAAGCCAAGCAGTGCGGCGGTGAAACTTGAGGGCATGGACCAAGATCTTTCGAACCGAATGAGCCACCTGTTTTAGGATCATCCGTTTCAATAGGCCAAATCACGTTGCGGTGAGAGACCCGTGGGACGGGACGGTGCGGAACGCGACCGGTCAAAAAAAGACGCCGGACCTTGCGGCCCGGCGTCCATGACATGGTCCCTGCAGATCGATCAGGCCGCGAGGTCGCGCAGGACGGTCTGCAGAATGCCGCCATTGTTGACGTAGTCGACTTCATCCAGCGTATCGATACGGCAGATCACGGTGACTTCCTTGACCGTGCCATCAGCGAAGGTGATCCTGGCAGTCTTGCGTTCGCGCGGTTTGATGTTGGCCAAGCCGTCAATAGAGACTGTCTCATCACCCGTCAGGCCGATCTTGTCCCAGCTCTCGCCGTGTTCGAGAACAAAGGGGATCACACCCATGCCGACAAGGTTGGAGCGGTGAATCCGTTCGAATGACTGGGCGATGACAGCGCGCACGCCGAGCAGGTTGGTGCCCTTGGCGGCCCAGTCACGCGAGGAGCCATTGCCGTATTCGACGCCAGCAAAGATGACGAGCGGCACGCCCTCTTCCTTGTAACGCATGGCGGCGTCATAGATCGAGATTTCCTCGCGCGACGGATAGTGGATCGTATAGCCGCCCTCGCGACCGTTCGGCCCCAGCATGTGATTGCGAATGCGGATATTGGCGAAGGTGCCGCGCATCATCACTTCGTGATTGCCGCGCCGCGTGCCGTACTGGTTGAAGTCGGCAACGCCGACGCCGTTGTTCATCAGATAGGCCCCAGCAGGGGATTGCGCCTTGATCGAGCCGGCCGGAGAGATGTGGTCGGTGGTGATCTTGTCGCCAAACAAGCCGAGGACACGGGCGTCCTTGATGTCGCCAATGGCGCCGGGGTTCTTGCTCATGCCGGCGAAATAGGGCGGGTTCTGCACATAGGTGGAATCGTCATCCCAGGTGTAGGTCTGGCCGTCCGGCGCCTGTACCGCCTGCCAGTTTTCGTCGCCCTTGAAGACGTCGGCGTATTTCTTGGCGTACAGCTCGCGGGTGACGTACTTCATGATGAAGTCCTGGATCTCCTGCGTGCTTGGCCAGACATCCTTGAGGAAGACCGGGTTGCCGTCGGTGTCTTCGCCAAGCGGCTCGGTGGTCAGGTCCTTCTGCACCGTACCGGCCAGCGCGTAGGCGACGACCAGCGGCGGGGAGGCAAGGTAATTGGCCTGCACGTCGGGCGAGACGCGCCCTTCGAAATTGCGGTTGCCCGACAGCACGCCAGCGGCAATCAGCCCCTTGTCGTTGATCGTCTTCGACACCGGTTCCGGCAGCGGCCCGGAATTGCCGATGCAGGTGGTGCAGCCGAAGCCGACCAGATTGAAGCCGAGCTTGTCGAGATCATCCTGCAGGCCGGAAGCAGCGAGATACTCCGCGACCACCTGCGAACCGGGCGCCAGCGATGTTTTCACCCAGGGCTTGGTCTTCAAGCCCCTGGCGACCGCATTGCGGGCCAGAAGCCCGGCGCCGATCAGCACGCTCGGGTTCGAGGTGTTGGTGCAGGAGGTGATGGCGGCAATGGCGACGTCGCCATGTCCGAGATCGTAGTCCTCTCCCTCGACGGGGTAGCGGTTGTCCAGCTGATCGGGCTTGCGATACTCGGTGGCCAGCGATTCGGCGAAGCCGGTAGCGATGTTTTCCAGCGCGATGCGCCCTTCCGGGCGCTTCGGACCGGCCATTGACGGGACGACATCGCCGAGATCAAGCTCGAGCGTGTCGGTGAAAACCGGATCGGCGGCCTCGGCACTGCGCCACATGCCCTGTGCCTTGCAATAGGCCTCGACCAGCGCGATGCGGCTCTTCTCGCGGCCGGACATGGTCATGTACTTGACGGTTTCGCCATCGACGGGGAAGAAACCGCAGGTGGCACCGTATTCCGGGCCCATATTGCCGATGGTGGCGCGGTCGGCCAGCGTCATCGTATCGAGGCCGGGTCCAAAAAACTCGACGAACTTCGAAACGACTCCCTTCTTGCGCAGCATCTGCACTACGGTGAGAACCAGATCGGTCGCCGTCACGCCCTCTTTGAGCGCACCGGTGAGACGGAAGCCGACGACCTCCGGAAGCAGCATGGAAATCGGTTGACCGAGCATTGCCGCCTCGGCCTCGATGCCTCCAACGCCCCAGCCGAGAACGCCCAGCCCGTTGATCATCGTCGTGTGGCTGTCGGTGCCGACACAGGTGTCGGGATAGGCGATCGTCTCGCCATCCTCATCCTTGGTCCAGACGGTCTGTCCGAGATATTCAAGATTGACCTGGTGGCAAATGCCGGTGCCGGGCGGCACGACGCGGAAATTCTTGAAGGCCTGCTGGCCCCATTTGAGAAACTTGTAGCGCTCGCCATTGCGCTCATATTCCAGCTCGACATTGCGGGCGAGGGCGCGCGGATTGCCGAACTCGTCGACGATCACCGAATGGTCGATAACCAGATCGACGGGGACCAGCGGATTGATCTTCTGAGGATCGCCGCCGAGCGAAACCATTGCGTCGCGCATCGCCGCCAGATCGACAACGGCCGGAACGCCGGTGAAGTCCTGCATCAGGACGCGGGCCGGGCGATAGGCGATCTCGGCTTCGGTTTCGCCCTTGTTGTGCAGCCAGGCCGCGACGGCTTCGATGTCTTCCTTGCGAACGGAACGGCCATCTTCGTGGCGCAACAGATTTTCAAGCAGCACCTTCATCGAGAAGGGCAGTGCGCCAATGCCTGTCAGGCCGTTCTTCTCAGCCTCGACAAGGCTGAAATAGGTGTACTCTGTCCCGTCCACGTTCAAGGTGGAACGGCAATTGAAGCTGTCGAGAGATTTTGCCACTGGCAACCCGCTTTCGTCTGATCGGCCGAAGCAACGAGGGCGAACACCTGGTCCATCGAGATCGATAAACAGGGTGCGGGTACGGCCATTTCCGCTGTCCGCCCGTGACAGGACTTCCCGTCATGTTCGGCTCTTGAATGATGTTCACGCCGGCCGCTGGCGTGGTTGCGGGCGTTATAGATAATTTCGTAAGAACGATCCAGAGCTTATTGTGTTTTTGCGCGGCGCGCGCGCGGGACCGGTACGCGCAGCGCTTCGGGTGCCTGACGGTCGGGCGAATATCAGGGGAACATCATGCAAGCGATCGCCGAGGGACTGGCCGGAGGGCGCGGCGGCACGGCGCTGTTCCAGGACGTGAGCTTCGCACTCGAAAGCGGCGCCGGGCTGGCCATAGTCGGCGAGAATGGCGTTGGCAAATCGACCTTGCTGCGCATTCTTGCCGGATTGCTCCCCGCCGCGCGCGGCACGTTCGAATTGCGCGATGATGAGGGCGCAGTGCTCATTGCGCACGAACATCTGCATTATCTCAGCCATCGCAATGCCATGAAGCGCGAGTTGAGCGTTCACGACAATCTGGACTTCTGGAAGTCGTTTTCCGACCCGTCGGGGGACGCCGGTGGCCTGTCGGCTGAGGCCGCTATCGCGGCGGTCGAACTGGAGGGCATCGGGCATCTGCCGTTCGGCTATCTTTCGACCGGCCAGCAACGGCGGATCGGTGTGGCGCGCCTTCTCGTGACAAGGCGTCCCCTCTGGCTGCTTGACGAGCCTACGGCGGCACTTGATTTGCGGTCCAGCCGCCTGTTCGCAGCGCTCGCTGAAGCGCATCTGGACGATGGAGGCCTGCTGATTGCCGCCACGCATCTGCCGCTTGGCGTTGACGGTGTGGAGACATTCGATCTCGCGATGGCCGCGGTGCCGGACACGGACTGCGATGATGGCGAGGTCTGGATGTGAAGGCGCTGTTCTGGCGCGATCTGGCGCTTGCCGGCCGGGCCGGTGGCGCAGCAATGCTGGGCTTGATGTTCTTTCTCGCCGTCGTCGCGGTCATCCCGTTCGGGGTCGGGCCGGATCTGAATCTGCTCGGACGTATCGGGCCGGCGGTCTTGTGGATTGGCGCGCTGCTTGCCTCGCTGCTGGGCCTGGACCGCCTGTTTCAGGCGGACCGGGAGGATGGCGGGCTGGACCTTATCGTGCTGCAGGATTTCTCCGACCTGGTGCTGACGGTCCTGGTCAAGACCGCCGCGCACTGGGTGATCACCGGTCTGCCGCTGGTTGTGGCAGCGCCGCTCTTGGCGTTGATGATGAATGTTGAACCGCTGGCCGGGGGGGCGGTGATGGCCACGCTCCTGGTCGGAACCCCGGCAGTGGCATTGGTCGGTGCCGCGGGTGCCGCGATCGCCGTATCGTTGCCGCGGGGAGGACTGCTGGTGTCCGTGCTGATCCTGCCGCTGTGCGTGCCGGTGCTGATCTTCGGCATCAGTTCGGCGCGAGCCGCTGTCACCGATCCGGATCCCTTCTGGCCGCCGTTCCTGATCCTCAGCGCCATCACGCTGGTGTTTGCGGTGATCGGGCCGGTCGCAGCGGCGCTGGCGCTGCGGGCTTCGTCGGACTGAACCTTGGCGGCGGAGATGATTGATGCATGTCATGCTATCGCCTAGAAACGACCTTGGGAACCAAACCTTGGGAACCGAAATTGGGGAACCGAACTTTGCCGGGTGCCAGTCTCTGCGGGCTTCAAACCGTCGTATTTCCCACTTAGATCGAGGTACAGTCTTCATCAGAGGGGCATCAGGCATGCCGGCAGATGAGTAAGGGATAAGAGCGCATGAGCGATATCGCAGCATCCGCCGGATGGTGGACGCGTCTTGCCAATCCGAGCCGGTTTCTGGCGCTGTCGAACCGCTTGGGGCCGTGGCTTGCAGGTGGAACCGTGCTAACACTGGCGGTGGGGCTTTATCTCGGATTCCAGGCGCCCGAGGATTATCAGCAAGGCAGCACGGTGCGCATCATGTTCATCCATGTGCCGGCCGCCTGGCTGGCGATGATGTGCTATACGGTGATGGCCCTTTCGGCCATCGGATCCCTGGTCTGGCGGCATCCGCTTGCAGACGTGTCTGTGCGGGCCGCGGCACCCATCGGCGCGGTTTTCACGGCGCTGGCGCTGATCACGGGATCGCTGTGGGGCAAGCCGATGTGGGGCACCTGGTGGGTGTGGGATGCGCGACTGACTTCATTTTTCGTTCTGTTTTTGATGTATCTGGGGCTGATCGCGTTGCATCGCGCCCTTGATGATCCAGCGCGTTCGGGCCGGCTGTCGGCCATTCTGGTGCTGGTCGGCTTCATCAATATTCCGATCATCAAGTTTTCGGTCGACTGGTGGAACACCCTGCATCAGCCGGCCAGCGTGCTCAGAGTCGATGGGCCGACGATACATCCCTCGCTTCTCGTGCCGCTGCTCGTCATGGCGATCGCTTTCACGCTGCTGTTTTTCACATTACACCTTGTCGCGATGCGCAATGAGATCCTGCGCCGGCGGGTCCAGGTGCTGCGGCGCAACGCCGCGCGGCAGATCGGAGAGAGCCGATGAGCCATGCAACATATGTGGCATTGTCCTACGGAGCGGCACTCTTGCTGGTCGGTGGACTGGTGCTGGCGATCTGGCGGGACGGCCGGGCGCGGCGCGCCGAGATTGCAGCGCTCGAGGCGCAGGGGATTCGCCGCCGGTCAGCCGGGCGCAATGAGGGCATGGGCGCATGAACGACATGCACGCGGGAAAACCGGCTGAGACTGTGGATTCCCGACAGGAAAGAGGGGGGCGATCCCGGCGCCTGCTGGCCTTTTTGCCGCTGTTGATCTTTGCGGCGCTGGCGGCGGTGTTCCTGCTGCAACTGCAAAGCGGCAAGGATGCCAGCGAAGTTCCCTCGGTGCTGATCGGCACCCAGGCGCCATCACTTGATCTCGAGCCGCTGGACGGCCTGATGGCCGACGGCTCTCAGGTGCCCGGGCTGAGCGACGCGGCAATCGCCGGGCGGCTGGCGCTGGTGAATGTTTTTGCGTCCTGGTGTGTGCCCTGCCGGCAGGAACACCCGCTGCTGATGCAACTGAGCGCCGATGAGCGCGTGACGGTGGTCGGCATCAACTACAAGGATCAGCCTGAGAACGCCCTGCGGTTTCTGCGTGAACTTGGCAACCCCTATGATGCCGTCGGTGTCGATCCGCGCGGACAATCATCGATTGACTGGGGCGTCTACGGGATTCCGGAAACCTATCTGGTGGCGCCGGATGGAACAATTCTGTTCAAGCAGATCGGACCCTTCACGGTCGCGAAGATTGAGAACGAGCTTCTTCCACTGATCGCCGAACAGGCCGCTCTGATCGATCCTCGGGAATAAACAACCGGCCGGCCTCAGGCCTCAGCCGGAGCGACTTCATCCTCATCGGGCAAGGCGTGACGCTTCATCATTGGCAATTGCGCCATCATGAAGAGGATCGACATCGGCATATTTCCCCAGACCTTGAAGGCTATCCAGATGTCGGTGGAGAAATTGCGCCACATCACTTCGTTGACGCCGGCCATGAAGAAGAAGAACAGGCCCCAGCGGAAGGTCAGCTTGCGCCAGCCCTCGGCATCGAGCCGGAAGGCCGAATCGAACACATAGCCGAGGAAGGACTTTCCGAAGAACAACCCGCCAAGCAGGATGGCCCCGAACATTGAATTGATGATCGTCGGCTTGACCTTGATGAAGGTATCATCATGCAGCCACAAGGTGAGGGCGCCGAAAACCAGAACGATCGCCCCCGACAGCAGCGGCATGATCGGAATGGTCCGGGTAATGATCCAGGAAATGGTAAAAGCGATGGCGACAGCCGTCATGAACAGCGCTGTGCCGACGAAGATCGGACCGCCGAGGGCGGCGAGAATTGGAAACTGTTCAGCCAGCCAGGCTCCCTTGGCGTTGCCGAAAAAGAAGACGAGCAGCGGCCCGAGCTCAAGTGCCAGCTTGAGAATGGGATTCACATGCTTGCGCTTCGGGTCGGACGGGTCCCGTTCGAGGGCAATCGGTGTGCCATCTCGGCTCATTCTGTTTCTCCCACAATCGCGCTGGCGAAATCTTTCGCCTCAAAGGGTTCGAGATCCTCGATCCCTTCTCCTACGCCAATAAAATAAACCGGCAGTTTATGTTTTGCCGCAATTGCCACGAGTATGCCGCCGCGGGCCGTACCGTCGAGCTTGGTCATCACCAGCCCGTTGACCCCCGCGATATTGCGAAAGATCTCCACCTGGTTGACCGCGTTCTGACCGGTCGTCGCGTCGAGCGTCTGCAGCACCGTATGCGGCGCTTCCGGATCCAACTTGCCGATGACGCGAACCACCTTGGCCAGTTCGTCCATCAACTCGGCCTTGTTCTGCAAGCGGCCGGCGGTGTCGATGATCAGTACGTCGGAGCCGTTCTTCCGCGCGACTTCGAAAGCCTCATAGGCCAATCCGGCAGCGTCGGCGCCGAGTTTGGTCGATACCACCTCTGATCTGGTGCGCTCGCCCCAAATTTTCAACTGTTCGATGGCGGCGGCACGAAATGTATCACCGGCGCCAAGGGTGACCTTCAGGTCGGCAGCGGCCAGCTTTGCTGCCAGCTTGCCGATGGTGGTGGTCTTGCCGGTGCCGTTGACGCCGACGACAAGGATGACATGCGGCTTGTGCGACAGATCAAGTTCCAGCGGCCGGGCAACGGGCGCCAGCACTTTCTCGATCTCGCTGGCCATCACCTGCGCCACTTCCTTGGAAGAGACGTCGCGGCCGTAGCGGCCTGCTGACAGCGTGTCCGTTATGCGCATCGCGGTCTCAATGCCGAGGTCAGCCTGAATCAGTACATCCTCGAGGTCCTGCAGCGTGTCTTCATCCAGCTTGCGGCGAGTGAAGATGCCCGTGACCTGATTGGAAAGCTGCGACGAGGAGCGCGCCAGGCCCGAACGAAGGCGCTGCCACCAGTTCGGCTTCGCGGCGGCGGCTTCGCTGCCGGTGCCGGGCGGTGACGGCTGATCCGGAGCGGTCTCGGCACCGATGGAAACGGTCTGCCGCGGCGGCGCGGACATAGATTCAGATTGCTCGGCCGGCTCGGATTGCTTGGGCGGCTCAGATTGCTCGGGCTTTGCCGGCTCCGCGCCAGGCTCCGGTTCGGGCTTGGTCTCAGAGCTGACCGGCAGCGGCGGTGGCTCGCCGCCAGTCTGTTCGGTCATCGGCGGCGGGGTAGAGAAGTGAGACGCGCGCACTTCATCGTCGTGCTTGCCTGCTTCACCTGTCTCCGGCGACGTGTCGTCAGCGACATCGTCAGCCGGCAGCGTTTCCGGTGTGAACTGCATGGCCCCTTCGGTTGGGAAGTGCGCGTCGGGGGCGGGGGTCTCAGTGGCAGGCGGCTGGGTTGCATTCTCGCTGTCCGAGAGCTGCGGTGAAGTGACCTCCTGGTCCGGTTGCGGAGCATTGGTGTCGGCCGCGGGTGCCGGTGCATCGGAGGCTGCAGGCCCGTCCTTCTTGCCGAAGGAAAAGACCTTCCTGATGAAGTTCATGGCCATGACAGACTATCCTGGGCACAAGGGGCGGGTTGTGCGACATCGCGGCTTAACAGGGACCCGTCGGCGTGGCCGGCAAGGCGGACTGTCCGCAAGCCGCGCGGCCAGGCGGGCGGCACACGCAACGGGGTGAAATTGGCAGTGCGGGCGATGCCGCCGGTTTCCACCAGCGCTTCCACCTCGCCGGCAGCCGCCATGCGATCCAGATGCTGCCGGTAATAGGCGGCTCCGGCGGTGCGCAGCCGGGCGGCACGTTCCTTGATCAGTGGCCGGGCCAGTTGCGGCATGCGGGCAGCGGGTGTGCCCGGCCGCGGCGAGTAAGGAAACACATGCAGAAAGGCGATTCCGACCTCCTCGATCAGGTGCAGCGACTGCATGAATCGCGCCTCCGTTTCGGTGGGAAAGCCGGCGATCAGATCGGCGCCGAAAGCGATGTCGGGGCGGAGGGCGCGCAAGTCTTCGGCCACGCGGATCGCGTCGGCGCGGTTGTGACGGCGCTTCATACGCTTGAG
Source organism: Neohoeflea coraliihabitans (assembly GCF_019334345.1). Lineage (GTDB taxonomy): Bacteria > Pseudomonadota > Alphaproteobacteria > Rhizobiales > Rhizobiaceae > Pseudohoeflea > Pseudohoeflea coraliihabitans. The sequence goes on along the minus strand of NZ_JAHWQX010000001.1, from coordinate 1,155,549 downwards.
AATGAGATCGTCGCCATGCTGCAGGGACAGATGCAGATAGGGCATGAAACGCGGCTCATCGGCAATCACCTGGCGCAGGGTCGGGTCGATCTCGATCGAATCGATCGAAGACAGGCGCAGGCGCTTTAATCCCGGAACCTGCCGCAAGACAGTGCGAACCAGCTGCCCGAGCGTCGGGGTGCCGGGCAGATCGGCGCCGTAGCTGGTGGCGTCGACGCCGGTCAGAACGATCTCGCAATAGCCGTTGTCCACGAGGCGGGCGACCTGATCGATCACGGCGCCCATCGGCACCGAGCGTGAATTGCCGCGGCCGAAGGGAATGATGCAGAAGGTGCACCGATGATCACAGCCATTTTGCACCTGAACGAAGGCGCGGGAATGATGTTCGATCGCCTCCACCATCTGCGGGGCGGTCTCGCGGATGCTCATGATGTCGTTGATGCGGATTTTCTCGCTGTCGGCGACGCCGAAGTCAGGCAGGTTGCGATAGGTCTCGCTTGCCGTCTTGAGATCGTTGCCAATAACGGCGTCGACTTCGGGCATGGTGGCAAATGTCTGCGGTTCGGTCTGGGCCGCACAGCCGGAGACGACGATGCGCTGTTGCGGATTGGCACGCCGGGCCCGGCGGATTTGCTGGCGCGCCTGGCGCACGGCCTCTGCCGTCACCGCGCAGGTGTTGACGAGGAGCGCGTCTTTTAGGCCGGCCTCATCGGCGGCACGGCGCATCGCCTCGGTTTCGTAGATGTTGAGACGGCAGCCGAAGGTCAGCGTGTCGACAGGCTGTTTTGCAGCGGTCAAACCGGTTCCTCCAGGCGCTGCCAGTCACCGCTAGAGGGATCGAGTCGGCCAGCCCATTCCCATTCGGCAGGCCCCGTCATGATGACGTGATCGTCATCGCGCCATTCGAGTGCCAGAGGTCCGCCGGGAACAATGATCGTCGAAGAACGGCCGGCGCGGCCGGTGCGGGCGGCGCTGACGGCCACTGCACAGGCGGCCGAGCCGCAGGCCCGGGTCAGACCGGCGCCCCGCTCCCAGGTTCGAATCTCGATGGTGTTGGCGTCGCGCGGCCGGGCGATGGTGATGTTGGCGCGATTGGGAAAGATCGGATGCTGTTCCAGCATCGGGCCAAGCCGGGCAAGATCGTAGTCCCAGATATCTTTATCGACCCAGAAAATCGCATGTGGGTTGCCCATGGACACAACCGACGGCGAATGCAGAATCGGCGCATCGATCGGCCCGGCCTGCAACTCGATGGCGCGCGTATCGGCGAATTCTTCGCTCAACGGAATCTGGTCCCAGCGGAAAGCGGGAATCCCCATGTCGACGGAGATGCGCCCGTCCTCCAGTTCCAGGGCGCTGACCCGGCCAGCGCGCGTGTCGAAGGAAAAGGACTTGCGGCCGGTCTCTGCTGCCAGAGCCTGAACCACGCAGCGTGTGCCATTGCCGCATGCTTCTGCCTCCGAGCCGTCACTGTTGAGGATCTCGATGCGATAATCGCTCTCGTCGCTACGGGCGTCGTGAACTGCCATGATCTGATCGAAACGGGTGGCCGGATCGGCAGCGAGGGCACGGGCTGCTGCCGGCGCGACGGAACCGTCGCGGCCGCGCATGTCGACCACGAGAATCTCATTTCCCAACCCGTTCATCCGGGCAAAAGCGACGCAAGTGTTCATGCGCGCTATATGGCGGAAAGCGCCGGAGATTACCAGCCTGCCACCGATTGTCCGATGGCAGCCTGGTCCGGGCTCACTTCCACATTCCGGAAGCAGCGGTGCCCCGTCCATCTTTGCCGGATGCGGGCACGATCAGACGCCGGTCACGCGATGGCAAAGACCCCGAAGAGCACCAGCAGGAAGAGGATCAGGGCAATGGCAATCAGGATCTTGGCGCCCGTCAGCGCGGCTCCGGAGATCGAATTAAAGCCAAGCAGGCCGGCAATGGCCGCGACGACAAGAAGAATAAGAATCCATTTGATCATGATGTTCCGCCTCCTGATGGAATAAGTGGTGCAATTCTGCAACGCATGACTGGCCCGGCGGTTCCATCGACGCTCTCAGTCGCGCCCGGAAGACAGCGGCACATCCCATGCCTCGCCTGGGAGCAAGGTGCGGAACTGGCGCTGCATCGCGGCCGCGACCGAGCCGCGCGAATCGCTGGAAAGCGCCTTTTCAAGCCGTTCCACTGGTTCATTCACCGCTTCGCTGGTCAGTTGAAAGGTGCCCCAGTGGTGGCCGAGGGCAAAGGGACAACCGAGGATCTTGAGTCCCGCGAGCGCTTCCTCCGGGTTCTGATGCTGATCGCGCATGAACCAGCGTGGCTCGAAGGCACCAATCGGCAGGATCGCCAGATCGAAGCGTTCATGCTTGGCACGCGCCCGTTGGTAAGGTCTGCCATTGTCGAAGCCGGTGTCGCCGACGTGGAATACGCGTCGCGTCGCGGTTTCCAGGGTAAAGGCGGACCACAGGGCCATCGAGCGGTCGCGTATGCCGCGCGCGGACCAGTGATGGCAGGGTTCGAAATGAACCGTGAGCGGGCCGCAGTGGACGGTGTCATCCCAGTCGCCCGTTGCGACCCTCATGTCCGGCACCTTCGCGGCAATGATCGTCTCGTTGCCGAGCGGCGTGATCACCTGCGGATCGTGCTTGGCCTTGAGGCGTGCCAGCGTGTTGAGGTCGAGATGGTCATAGTGGTTGTGGGTGAGCAGAACGAGATCGATCGGCGGCAGCTTATTGAAAGCGATACCAGGCAATCGGCGCCGTGTCGGTCCGAGGAACGACAGCGGGCTGACCCGATCCGACCAGACCGGGTCGGTGAGAATGTTGAGCCCCGCAGTCTGGATCAAGAGCGTGGCGTGGCCAATCATTGTTACGCGCAGATCATCGGCTGCGATTCGCGGAAGCGGCGCCGGAGGCGGCTCGCCATTGGCGAGTTGGCGCGGCCATCGCGCGCGCTTTTCGGTAAGCTGCCAACGCAGCAAATCGCGCAGCCCCTTCGGGCCGGCGCCCTCGGGGTTGTAAAAACGCTGTCCATCGAAATGGGCGCTCTTCGGCCCGGAATAGTAAGGATTGCGCCCAGCAGCCATGCGGTTGTCTCCGGGATCGCGCTCATCATGCGGCTGCGCCTGCTTCCGCGGCAAGCGGAATGAAGGAGGCGGCCGAAAACCGCCTCGATCATAAAGGCGGCCGAGCGGTCAGGCGATGGTCTGACCCGTCTTTTCCCAGTCGGCCAGGAACTGCTCGAGACCCTTGTCGGTCAGCGGGTGCTTGACCAACGCCTTGATCGTGGCCGGCGGCACGGTGGCGACGTCGGCGCCGATCAGTGCCGCTTCGCGCACATGATTGACGGTGCGAATCGAGGCGGCCAGAATTTCGGTCTGGAAACCGTAATTGTCGTAGATCTGCCGGATCTCACGAATCAGGTCCATGCCATCGATCGACATGTCGTCGAGGCGGCCGATAAAGGGCGAGATGAATGTGGCGCCGGCCTTGGCGGCCAGCAGCGCCTGGTTGGCCGAGAAGCACAGGGTCACATTGACCTTGTGGCCATCACCGGTCAGCGTGCGGCAAGCGCGCAGGCCATCGAGGGTCAGCGGCAGCTTGATGCAGATGTTGGAGGCGATCTTGGCGAGCACCTCGCCTTCGCGGATCATCTGCTCATACTCGACCGCGGTGACTTCGGCGGAGACCGGACCCTTGACGATGTCGCAGATCTCCTTGGTCACTTCGGTGATGTTGCGGCCGGATTTAAGGATGAGCGAGGGATTGGTCGTCACGCCGTCGATCAGCCCCAACTCGTTGAGCGTGCGGATTTCAGCAACGTCCGCCGTATCGACAAAGAATTTCATGTATTGCTCCATCCATCTTTGCGCCGGGTCCTTCCCGACATGAGCCGATTTGCGGCTTTCCTTTAAACCATCGCACGGGCAAGGTCACGATCCATGGCCAGAGATTCGCAGCAAATTCCATTAATCCCGCCCGGGAGCGAGGCCGAGGCGGTTCAGTCGCCGACTGCTCCGAGATCAAGCGACACCGATACGGGCCGTAGGACGGCAAGGCCGGGCAAAGCGGTGCCCGTCCTCGTTCCCATGCCGGTCGACCGCGCTTTTTCCTACATGGTTTCTGAGGGGCAAGATGTCGCACCGGGGCAGATTGTCCAGATCCCGCTCGGGCCGCGAAAGGTTCCTGGCGTTGTCTGGGAGGGGCCAGCAGACCAGGTCGATCCGAAAAAATTGCGGCCAATCCTCAAAGTGTTCGACTGTCCGCCGCTCGATGCCCCGATGCGTGCCTTCATCGACTGGGTGGCACGCTATACGCTGACGCCGCCCGGCCTGGTGGCGCGGATGGCATTGCGGGCACCGGCGGCGTTCGAGCCGGAACCACCTGTCGCGGCCCTGCGATGGACCGGACGTGAGCCGGAACGAACCACTCCGGCGCGCCGACGGGTCCTGGCTCAGGCCGGGGATGGTGCGGCTTGGACGAAAGCCGGGTTGGCGCATGCGGCCGGCGTGTCGGCCAGCGTCATCGACGGCCTGGTGGCGCAGGGCATCTTCGAAAGCGTGATGTTGCCGGCGCCTCCCGTCGTGGCCGTGCCGGATCCGAACTATGCCGAGACGGCGCTGTCGGGCGAACAGCGTGACGTTGCCGAACTGGTGCGTGACGATGTCAGAGAAAGCGGGTTCAAGCCATCCTTGCTCGACGGCGTGACCGGTTCGGGCAAGACGGAAGTGTATTTCGAGGCCGTTGCGGAAGCGGTGCGGCAGGGCCGGCAGGTGCTGATCCTGCTGCCGGAAATCTCCCTGACGGCCGCGTTTCTCGACCGCTTTCACGACCGCTTCGGCGCCCGGCCGGCGGAATGGCATTCGGACGTCTCGCCGCGGCAGCGTGAGAAAGTCTGGCGGCAAGTGGTGACCGGCGATGTCCGTGTGGTTGCCGGGGCCCGCTCGGCGCTGTTCCTGCCGTTTCGCGATCTGGGGTTGATCGTCGTCGATGAGGAGCACGACCCGGCCTACAAGCAAGAGGACCGCGCCTACTACAATGCCCGCGACATGGCGGTGGTGCGGGCGCGGATCTGCGATATCCCGGTGATCCTTGCCTCGGCGACACCGTCGATCGAGACGCGGGTGAACGCGGCGTCGGGGCGCTACGGCTCGCTGCGTCTGCCCTCGCGTTTCGCCGAGGCGCGCCTGCCGGACCTGACGCTGATCGACATGCGCCGAAATCCGCCGGCGCGGGGCGGCTTTCTGTCGCCGGTGCTGGTCGAGGCGATCGCTGAGACCCTGCAGAAAAAAGAGCAATCGCTGCTGTTCCTCAACCGGCGCGGCTATGCACCGCTGACCCTGTGCCGAGTGTGTGGCCATCGTTTCCAGTGTCCAGACTGTTCCAGCTGGCTGGTCGAGCATCGGTTTCGCAACCAGTTGCAGTGTCATCACTGCGGTCATGGCGAGCCCGTGCCACAGGCCTGTCCGGAATGCGGCACGCTTGATCATCTCGTGGCTTGCGGCCCCGGCATCGAACGCATCGCCGAAGAGGTCGACCGCCACTTTCCCGAGGCGCGAACGATCGTCCTGTCGTCAGACATGGCCGGAGGAACGCGGCGTCTGCGCATCGAACTGGAGGCGATCGCGCGTGGCGAGGCGGACATCATCATCGGCACGCAACTGGTCGCCAAGGGGCACAACTTTCCGAACATGACGCTGGTGGGCGTGGTCGATGCCGATCTTGGCCTGGCCAATGGCGACCCGCGCGCTGCCGAACGCACCTATCAGCTGCTGTCGCAGGTTACCGGTCGCGCGGGACGCAGCGGGTTGGCCAGCCGCGGTCTTATCCAGACCTATCAGCCGGTGCATCCGGTAATGCAGGCGATCGTTTCGGGCGATCCCGAAGCCTTCTACGAGCGTGAAACGGATGAGCGGCGCAAAGCCTTGCTGCCGCCCTTCGGACGGCTGGCTGCGGTGATCATCTCGGCGCCGGACCGGGCCGCAGCGGAGAGCCATGCGCGGGCTCTGCGGAATGCGGCGCCGGCAAGCTCGGACGTATCGGTGCTCGGCCCGGCGGAAGCGCCGCTGGCGTTGATTCGGGGCCGGCACCGGTTTCGGCTGCTGGTGCATGGGGACCGGCAAAGCGACATTCAGGGTTTCCTGCGGGCGATGGCGGCGGCGGCCCCCAAGCCGCGCGGCGCGATCCACGTGCAGCTGGATATTGATCCGCAAAGCTTTCTGTAGAGTGCGGCACGCCCCTCAGTTGGACAGGATCTGGGCGTAGAGGTCCTCCAGACGGTCGAGGCCGTGGTCGTGCTGTCGTTCCTTTCGCACGATTTCGGCGTGGACGGGACCCAGACTGCAGCCGCACGCTGACATCAGGTCCCGAGAGATGGCCGAGCGATCTGCAGCGGCGCCGCCCGATCCATCCGACACGCAATTGATGGTCGCGCCACAGTCCGACAGCAGGGTGAGGATGAACAGCTCATGGCCGGGATGGGCGAAAAGCGCAGTCACAGCGCCCTGCAGCTGCCACGGCCCCCAGTTGCGCCGGGGCAAATCGGTTGCGCGGTGGGCGGAGACGGACATCATGACGCTATTTATGACCAGAAGACTGGCGCAACGTAATAAATCTCCCGCTCTACGTGTCAGATGCCGATGGCAGGGGATTCAAGTGGTCGGCATTGCACGGCCAAGCCCAAGGCTCAGCGGCCCCAGCGAACGCGCTGCCAAAGGCGTTCGTGGAGAAAGAAGAACGCGGTGCCGCTGAGTGCCGACGACAGGGCAAGGGACACTCCGGCGGTGATTGAGCCGGTAAACATCCAGGCGAGCGCAGCGGTGGTAATCACCCCGAGAGCTTGCCAACTGAGCGCTTTGACGAGCGTGCGGGCAGGCGATTCGGTCACGTAACGGGTCCTTTCCTGAAAATGGGTCGACTGTGGCGTAGCATCACTCAACGATCGCGGGAATTCTGTATTTTTGCTGCAGAAAAACTGTAATGTTGAAAAAAAACCACAGTGGGTATAAAACAAAACAATGCAAAAAGAGATGCGAGCTTCCCTTTTTCGGTCGCGGCTGGCGCAACGCTTGAACGAGCGCGGCATCAGCCGCAGCGGCCTGGCACGCCAGGCCGGGGTTGATCGCTCGACGATCGCGCAATTGCTTGCCGGGGATGAGCTGCGCATGCCGAATGCGCATCTGGTTGCGGAATGCGCAGCGGCCCTGGGTGTCAGCGTCGATTGGCTTCTCGGCCTGTCCGACCGCCCGGAGTCTGCTGCCGAGGTCCTCTCAACCAGTCTGCGGATGGAAACGGCTGCTCGAACGCCCTCTGACGATCAGATCCTTGCCTGGCACCAGGAGGCGGCCGGCAGCAAGATCCGGCACGTGCCGGCGACCTTGCCGGACATGCTGAAGACAGAGGCTTTGCTCGACTGGGAATATGCGGCCTTTCTCGACAAGACGCCAAGCCAGGCCCGCGAGACGATGCGCGATACGATCAACTGGATGCAGGCACCGGGCTCGGACTACGAGATCTGTGTGCCGATCGACCTGGTGCGTGCCCTGGCGCAGGGAGAGGGCTACTGGCAGGGCATCGACCCTGAGACGCGGCGTGCGCAAGTGGAGTTCATGGCCGGTCGCTGCGCCGAACTCTATCCGTCGCTGCGGCTCTACATGTACGATTCGCGCAAGGTTTTTTCAGCGCCGATTACCGTGTTTGGCCGGCTGCTGGCCGCTGTATATGTCGGACAGGTGTATCTGGTCTATCGCGAGAGCCGGCAAGTGCAGGCGCTGACCGAGCATTTTGACGGGCTGGTGCGCGAGGCGGCGGTGGAAGCGCGCGGTGCGGCGCGCACCATTCGGGGCTTTTTGCGCGATTGACGAGCCTCCCGCTTGCGCTGATGAAGGCTGACGGAGGCGATGAACTGATTTCAGCGCCGGCGGCGCGACGCGGCCTTGATGCCGGCGGCGAGCATGCTAAACGGGTAATATCGAAGGACCGATCGGTGGCAGGTGAGCCGTCGTCGGGTGTCATTGCGAACGGGGGTTCGCGCCGCGACTTGTCGATAGGGGAACCGCGATGCTTTCATTTTATGTCCCGAGCGAAACCAGCGAGTTGCTGGCCTGGGTTTCAGCGCTCGTGACAATCTTTTTCGGCCTGCTGCTGCTGGTTGCGCCGCGGCTGTCATTTCGAATCCTGCGCATCCAGACGGTGCCGCGCCATCCGGAAGCTGTGGCCGAAGGACGCGGCACGATGGCCGGCTTTTATCTCGGGGTGGGATTGTGTGCGATCGTGTTCGCGCAGCCGCTGCTCTACATCGCGCTTGGTGCCGGCTGGGGATTTACCGCGCTCGGCCGGCTGATGTCGATGCTGTTCGATCGCGGACTGACGCTGTTCAACCTGATTTCCGTGTGCATCGAGGCCGCCCTAGCCGCCGCACCATTGCTCTATGCCGTGAGTGTGATGTAACCGGCTGAGCTCTGCATGCAGTGCCTGCGGATCAAGCCGGCCCAGGGGCGGCGCGAAAGCGATAGCATCGGGACCCGAAGGGAAGCGGATAACCGGCTCGCAGCGTGTTGCGAGTCCCACCGCTCTATGCTAGACGAACCGCGAATTTTGGGAAAAAGCAGCCGAATGGCCGCACAGCCTCAAAAAATTACGTAATGAAATCAGGATTTTGCCAGACTCACTCCGGAGCGTCGGCGAGACCCTGAACAGAAACGAGGGAAAAACCCGCCCGTGGCCGAACAATCGCAGCGAATTTCCGGTGTTGCCGAACGCTATGCATCGTCGCTTTTCGAACTGGCGTCTGCAGACAATGCCATCGATGCCGTTGCCAAGGATCTCGACCAGTTCAATGCCCTGATCGAAGGCAACGACGAACTGAAGCGGCTGATCTCCAGCCCGGTCTTCGCCTCGGACGATCAGTTCGGCGCAATTTCGGCCATTGTTGCCAAATCCGGCCTCGGTCCGCTGTCCGGCAATTTTCTCAAGGTGGTCGCCAGGAACGGACGACTTGACGTCTTGCCTGGCATCATGGCCGCCTACCACCAGATCGTGGCGCGGGAGCGCGGCGAGGTGACCGCCTATGTGCGTTCAGCTCACGCGCTGTCGTCGGCACAGGAGCAGGAACTGGCTTCGACCTTGTCGAGCGCCACCGGCAAAAAGGTTTCCACCCGTGTTACGGTGGATCCGGCCTTGCTCGGCGGTCTCGTGGTCAAGGTTGGCTCCCGCCAGATCGACACATCGCTTCGCACGAAGCTTTCCACCCTTAAGCACGCACTCAAAGAGGTTGGCTGATGGACATCCGCGCCGCGGAAATTTCCGCAATTCTCAAAGACCAGATTAAAAATTTCGGCAGTGAAGCTGAAGTTTCGGAAGTCGGTCAGGTTCTGTCCGTCGGTGACGGTATTGCTCGCGTATACGGGCTCGACAACGTCCAGGCGGGCGAAATGGTCGAATTCCCCGGTGGCATCCGGGGCATGGCCCTGAACCTGGAAAGCGACAATGTCGGCGTCGTGCTGTTCGGTGCTGACCGCGACATCAAAGAGGGTGACACCGTCAAGCGGACTGGTGCCATCGTGGACGTGCCGGTTGGCCCCGAACTGCTCGGCCGCGTCGTCGACGCGCTCGGCAATCCGATCGACGGCAAAGGTCCGATCAACGCGACGCGGCGGGCCCGTGTCGACGTCAAGGCGCCGGGCATCATGCCGCGCAAGTCGGTGCATGAGCCGATGTCGACCGGCTTGAAGGCCATCGATGCGCTGATCCCGGTTGGCCGCGGCCAGCGCGAACTGGTCATCGGCGACCGCCAGACCGGCAAGACCGCCATTCTGCTCGACACCTTCCTCAACCAGAAGCCGATTCATGATAACGGTCCGGAAGCGGACAAGCTGTTCTGCGTCTATGTCGCTATCGGTCAGAAGCGCTCGACCGTGGCGCAGTTCGTCAAGGTGCTCGAGGAGCGCGGCGCGCTCGACTATTCGATCATCGTCGCTGCAACGGCCTCCGATCCGGCGCCGATGCAGTTCCTGGCGCCTTTTGCCGGCTGTGCAATGGGCGAGTATTTCCGCGACAACGGCCAGCATGCGCTGATCGGTTATGACGATCTGTCCAAGCAGGCCGTCGCCTACCGTCAGATGTCGCTGCTCCTGCGCCGTCCTCCGGGCCGCGAAGCCTATCCGGGTGACGTGTTCTATCTGCACTCGCGCCTTTTGGAGCGTGCCGCCAAGCTGAACGAGGACAATGGCGCCGGTTCGCTGACCGCGCTGCCGGTCATCGAAACCCAGGGCAATGACGTGTCGGCGTTCATTCCGACCAACGTCATCTCGATCACCGATGGCCAGATCTTCCTGGAAACCGACCTGTTCTACCAGGGTGTCCGCCCGGCGGTGAACGTCGGCCTGTCGGTGTCGCGCGTTGGATCCTCGGCGCAGATCAAGGCGATGAAGCAGGTTGCCGGCTCGATCAAGGGGGAACTGGCGCAGTACCGCGAGATGGCGGCATTTGCACAGTTCGGTTCCGATCTCGATGCCGCCACGCAGCGGCTCCTGAACCGCGGCGCCCGCCTAACCGAGCTTCTCAAGCAGCCGCAGTTCTCGCCGCTGAAGACCGAGGAGCAGGTGGCGGTGATCTATGCCGGCGTCAACGGCTATCTCGACAAGATCGCCCTCGATCAGGTGCAGAAATTCGAGCAGGGCCTGCTGGCCTATATGCGTGGCGAGGGCAAGGACATTCTCGAGGCCATCCGCACCGAGAAGGCGCTCACCGATGAGATCAAGTCGAAACTGACCGACACCATCGACACCTACGCCAAGACCTTCGCCTGAGGCGAACAGACCGCAAGGACCAGTAACGGATGCCTTCACTCAAGGATCTGAAGAACCGGATCGCCTCCGTCAAGGCGACGCAGAAGATCACCAAGGCAATGCAGATGGTTGCCGCGGCGAAGCTTCGGCGGGCGCAGGAGGCGGCGGAAGCCGCCCGGCCGTATTCCCAACGCATGGCTTCGGTGATGGCCAACATCGCCCAGGCCGTGGGTGGGGGCGACGATGCCCCGGCCATCATGACCGGCACCGGCAAGGACGACACGCATCTGGTGATCGTCGCGACCGCCGAGCGCGGGCTGTGCGGCGGTTTCAATTCGGCGATCGCCCGGCATGCACGTGATCACATCCGCCAGCTGCTCGCAGCAGGCAAGACGGTCAAGATCATGTGTGTCGGCAAGAAGGGCTACGATATCCTGCGCCGCGAATTCGCCAGCCTGATCATCGAGCGGATCACATTCCGCGAGGTCAAGCGCATGAGCTTTGCCGAGGCCGAACTGGTGGCCGGCAAGGTCTTCGCTCTCTACGATGCCGGCGAGTTTGACGTCTGCACCTTGTTCTATTCCGAGTTCCAGTCGGTGATCAGCCAGGTCCCGACCAAACAGCAGATCATTCCGGTGAAGGCGCCGGAGATCGAGCAGGGTGCGGAATCTGGTGCTGTTGCCGCCTATGAATACGAACCCGATGCCTCGGCCATTCTTGCCGATCTGGCCCCGCGTTCGGTGAAGGTGCAGATTTTCCGGGCATTGTTGGAAAATGTCGCCGGTGAAATGGGCGCCAAGATGTCGGCGATGGATAACGCGACGCGCAATGCGGGCGAGATGATCGACAAACTGTCGTTGAGCTACAACCGCCAGCGGCAGGCGCAGATCACCAAGGAACTCATCGAGATTATTTCGGGCGCCGAAGCGCTCTAAGGAACACAAGAGGGTATCAAACATGGCTAAGGCAGCTACCTCGGCAACCACGCCCGCAGCGGCGAAGAAGCCCGCGGCGCGCAAGGCGCCGGCAAAATCGGCAGCGTCCACCACCAGCTCGGCGCAGGCAGCCGGCACCAAGGGCAAGGTCTCTCAGGTCATCGGCGCCGTCGTCGACGTGGCATTTGAAGATCATCTGCCGCCGATCCTGAACGCGCTGGAAACCACCAATATGGGCCAGCGCCTGGTGCTCGAAGTGGCGCAGCATCTCGGCGAGAACATTGTTCGCACGATCGCCATGGACTCGACCGAAGGTCTGGTGCGGGGCCAGGAAGTCGTTGACACCGGCGCGCCGATCTCCGTGCCGGTCGGCGAGGAAACCCTCGGCCGCATCATGAACGTCATTGGCGAGCCCGTGGATGAAGCCGGCCCGATCAAGACGGCCACCAGCCGCGGCATTCACCAGGACGCACCGGAATATGTCGAACAGGCGACGGAAGGCGAGATTCTCGTCACCGGCATCAAGGTCGTGGACCTTCTCGCGCCCTACGCCAAGGGCGGCAAGATCGGCCTGTTCGGCGGTGCCGGCGTCGGCAAGACCGTTCTGATCATGGAGCTGATCAACAACGTCGCCAAGGCGCATGGTGGGTATTCGGTGTTTGCCGGTGTTGGCGAGCGCACGCGCGAAGGCAACGATCTGTACCACGAAATGATCGAGTCCGGCGTCAACAAGGAAGGCGGCGGCGAGGGCTCGAAAGCGGCCCTGGTCTACGGCCAGATGAACGAGCCGCCCGGTGCCCGTGCGCGCGTCGCGCTGACCGGGCTGACGGTGGCGGAACATTTCCGCGATCAGGGTCAGGACGTGTTGTTCTTCGTCGACAACATCTTCCGCTTCACGCAGGCCGGTTCGGAAGTGTCGGCTCTGCTCGGCCGCATCCCCTCCGCCGTGGGCTACCAGCCGACGCTCGGCACCGATATGGGCGCCATGCAGGAGCGCATCACGACGACCACCAAGGGATCGATCACCTCGGTGCAGGCCGTCTACGTTCCGGCCGACGACCTGACCGACCCGGCTCCGGCTTCGACCTTTGCTCACCTTGACGCGACGACGGTGCTCAGCCGCTCGATCGCGGAAAAGGGCATTTACCCGGCTGTCGACCCGCTCGATTCCACCTCGCGCATGCTCGATCCGATGATCGTCGGGGAAGAGCATTACGAAGTGGCCCGCAAGGTGCAGTCGACACTGCAACGCTACAAGTCGCTGCAGGACATCATCGCCATTCTCGGCATGGATGAGCTGTCGGAAGAGGACAAGCTGGTCGTTGGCCGCGCGCGCAAGATCGAGCGCTTTCTGTCGCAGCCGTTCTTCGTGGCGGAAGTGTTCACCAACGCACCGGGTAAACTGGTCGACCTCGCGGACACCATCAAGGGCTTCAAGGGCCTTGTGGAAGGTGAGTACGATCACCTGCCGGAACCCGCCTTCTACATGGTCGGTTCGATGGATGAAGCCATCGAGAAAGCCCAGAAGCTGGCCGCGGAAGCGGCCTGAGCAGGAAACGGATCAGCGAACAGGAGGAGCAGCGCGCGCGTTGAACAGGCAAGAGCGGATCAAACGGGATCCGGTTCAAGTCGATCGCCAATGCGTGCCGCTCACAATCCATGGCCAACAGCTTCACATTCGAACTCGTTTCGCCGGAACAGCTTCTCGTTTCGCGGGAGATCACCTCGGTGGTCATTCCGGGATCGGAAGGCGACATGACGGTGATGGCCGACCACGCGCCGACCATGGCGACGATCCGTCCCGGCATCGTCACCTTGGCGGGTGCCGACGGGCAGGAAGACCGCTATGTGGTGTTCGGCGGTTTTGCCGACATTCTGCCGGATGCCTGCACGGTCCTCGCCGAATCAGCCATTCATGTTGATGCGATCGATGCCGAAATGATCAAGGCGCAGATCGCCTCCGCCGAAAAGGCTGTCGTCGAAGCGCAGCACGACGTGCAGCAACAGAAGGCACGCGAGTTTCTCGATCAGTTGACGACCCTGCAAGGGGCCATCCTGCCGGCCTGACGTAACGGCCGCAGGAACGCGTATTGGACGGGCCCGCTGCGGGCCCGTTTCTCGTTCAGCCGGGCGTGGCGGCCTTAGCCCAGAGCGGTGAAGGGCGCCGGATAGCGCAGCGTTCCGGTCCAGCCACGCAGTGCATCTTCCGTCAGCTCGATTGCCATGAATTCCGGTCCCTGCCACGGCACCGTGGCAGCATCGGCAAGCTCGGATCGAAAGCCGAAACGACAATAGTAGCCAGGAGCACCGAGGACATAGACGGCGCGCCAACCGGCCTGTGCTGCCGCGTCAAGCCCGCGCCGCACGAGTTCGGTGCCAACATGCATGTCCTGCCAGGCGGGGGCGACCGCCAGCGGCGCCAGGGCAAGCGCGCCCCCTGGCCCCTCGATGGCAGAGAAGAGCACATGCCCGATAATGTCGCCGGCACGCTCGGCCACCAGCGAGAGTGTGGCAATGTCGGGGGAGGCATTGAGCGCGTGCGAGAGTTCAGCCTCGGCGCTGCGGCCGAATGCGGCTTCCTCAACGGCGCTTATCGCGGCGCGATCATTGGCTTCGGCGGCGCGGAAACGACATTGGCTGACGGCGATACGCCCGTGGGGCATCCTAGGTCTCCATGGCAAACCTTGCGGCTCTGGTGGCATGCAAGAGCGTCGTATCATAGAGAGGCAGCGCGCTGGTGTCGCTGTCGATGATCATGGTCAGTTCGGTGCAGCCGAGAATCAGCGCCTGGGCTCCGGACGCCTTGAGCGTGGTGATGACATCCCGGAACAATTCTGCTGAAGCCGGATTGACCGTGCCGCGGCACAATTCCTCATAAATGATGCGATGGATCGTCTCGCGCCCGGTCTGGTCCGGAACGAAAACTTCGAGGCCGAAGCGATCGGTCAGACGCCGGCGGTAGAAATCTTCTTCCATGGTGAAGCGGGTGCCGAGCAGGGCGACACGACGATGGCCGTCGGCGCGCAGGGCCTCGGCGGTCGGATCGACGATGTGCAGCAGCGGCAAATTGCCGGCCGTTTCGATCTCCAGGGCGAGCTTGTGCATCGTGTTGGTTGCAATGACCAGAAAGTCAGCACCGCCAGCACGCAGCGACTGGGCGGCCGCCACGAGCAGGCGCCCGGCGCCGGCCCAGTCGCCATCGTGCTGGCATGCGGCGATCTCGTGAAAGTTCACCGAATGCAACAGGATCCGTGCCGAATGCAGGCCGCCGCGCTCGGACTTCACCGTCTCGTTGATCATCTTGTAGTAGAGTGCGGTTGATTCCCAACTCATGCCGCCGAGAAGACCGATCAGTTTCATGACTGTTCGTCGACCAGCGGGGTAAAGGCGGCAACCACCTGGCGGTACAGCTGCTTCTTGAAGCCGACAACAAGGTCCGGGAGGGTTGCCATTTTGGCCCACTTCCAGGCGTCGAATTCCGGGGTGTGCCCATCGGGTGGAGGGTTGATGGCAATCTCGCTTTCGTCGCCGTCGAAGCGATAGGCGAACCAGCGTTGTCTCTGGCCGCGATACTTCCCCTTCAGCCCAACGCCGATCAGGTGATCGGGAAGATCATAGCTGATCCAGTCCGGTGCTTCGCGCAGCAAGGAGATCGAACGCATGCCCGTCTCCTCATAGAGTTCGCGGCGGGCGGCGGCCTGGTGATCTTCGCCGGGATCGATGCCGCCCTGGGGCATTTGCCAGAGCTGCGGTACGCCGCCAGCTTCAGAATTGCCAACCGAGAGCCGGCGTCCGACCCAGACTTTCCCCTTGGCGTTGAGCACCATGATGCCGACGCACGGGCGGTAGGGAAGGCTGTCCTTTGCCACCGGTTGAACGGCAGGACCGTTTTTCTTGCCTTGCGGAGCGTCCTGTCCGTCAGTGCCATCCATCGATCTGGCCTCAGTTTCTTTGCGGATCGTCTGCCAGGGCAGCGACGCCAACGATTTCGATACCACGCGCCTTCGCCTCATTGGTCCACGACGCCACGGTATCGACGGTGATCTCAAACGCCGACCCGACCCCGATGGCCGTGCCATTGCGGCGCGCGATCCGCTCCAGCGTATCAAGCTGGGCAAGAATGTCGCCGCGCTGCCGGCTGGTGTCGATGACCAGATCGGCGGCGGCGAAGGGGATGGCAAGGCGCTGGGCAAAACTGTCGGCCAGGGATTGCGCCGCCGTGCCGTCATCCAGAAACATGAGGCCGCGACCGGCAAGGTCGTCCATCACCGGCGCCATGGCTTCCGGAGAGGCAAGAAAGCGCCCTCCCATGAAGTTTGTGATGCCGGTGTAATTGGTGATGCGGGCCATCGCACCATGCAGGTCTGCCAGGTTGCGTTCCGCTCCGGCATCGACAGTGAGCGTCCCCCGGCCAGGATTGTTGCGCGGATAGTCAAATGGCTCGAATGGCACCTGCAGCATGATCTCGCGGCCATCCCGCCGGGCTTGCTGCATCCAGCGCTGCAGGCTGTTGCCATTTGCAGCAAAGGCGACGGTGATTTCCTCGGGCAGGACCTGCAATGCGTGCTGTGTTCCGGTCTGGCTGAGGCCGAGCCCGCCGATGAGAATGGCAATGCGGGTGCCGCGTGCCCCGGACCAGGGGCGCGCATAGATATCAAAGGCGCGCTCACCGGCCGCACCCAGAACCGGCAGCTTGCCAATGGCTGTCGTCTCGAGCACTGCCGGATCCGGCAGATGGGCAAGGCGCCGGTCCTGGCCTCTGGGCCCCGGTGGGGCGCTGACATCAGGATAATTCTCTTCGAGCGGGTCCGACGCATCACCAGACGCTCCGGCGCCATCGATGATCGTGATTTGCGGCTGATCGGAGTTCTCGGGCTCGTTCTGCAGCACAGGGCTTGCCGGATCCGGCACGGTACCGGTGAACGCCGGGTCCAGGGAGGCCTCTGTCGCTTCGCCTGGCTGTGTTGCGACGGGAATACGGGCTTGCCACGCGGCCCAGCCACTGCCAGCGATCACCAGCAGGAGTGCCGAACAGGCCGGGAGCGCGCGAACCCCTCGCTGACCCCGCCGAGATGCAGCCTCGCGCCGCGGCTTGCCCAAAAGGGGGGCGTGGATGTCGGGTTCCCGCATCAGTTGTTCCGATTCGCTGCCTGTTGCCATTGAATCAAGGTGTCGGGCTGCAGGCAAGGGCGAAGATCGGGCGGGCCACAAAGACCGCCGGCCCGAACATGGTCCGGGCCGGCGTGAAGGTTCAATTCTCGGCTCTTAGTTCTCGACTTCGGCCGTCTCGGGGCTTGGCGGGAAGGCCGCATTGGTGACCTCGCCGCGCAGAAGCTTGAAGGCCTCGTTGAGCTGCTGGTCGTCCTTCGGATCCGGCGGCACATAGGCAATCGAGCCGGAGCCTTCATCCGTTTCGGCGTCGCCCTGAATATGACCGCGCAACTGCGATTCGCCAGCGGCTCGGACCCGGCCGCGCAGCTCCTCGGGCACCGGCTCTTCGAGCTCGATGTCCGGCATGATTCCCGTTCCCTGGATCGATTTGCCGGAGGGCGTGTAATAGAGGGCCGTGGTCAGTCGCAAGGCGGTCGTCTCGTCAAGCGGAATGATCGTCTGCACTGAACCCTTGCCGAAGGAGCGTGTGCCCAGCACCGTGGCACGCTTGTGGTCCTGCAGCGCGCCGGCAACGATCTCGGATGCCGAGGCCGATCCGCCATTGACCAAGACGATCAGCGGTTTGCCATCGGTCAGGTCGCCCGGCCGGGCATTGAACCGGCGGGTTTCCTCAGGGTTGCGACCGCGTGTGGACACGATCTCGCCGCGCTCGAGAAAGGCGTCGGAGACGCTGATGGCCTGATCGAGAAGTCCACCGGGATTGAGGCGAAGATCGAGTACGAAGCCTTTCAGCTTGTCGGCACCGACTTCCTCGGTGATGGCCTCGATGGCATCCTCGAGATCGCCGTAGGTCTTTTCGGTAAACGAGATGATGCGAAGATAGCCGAGATCATCCTCAACGCGGTACTTGACCGCCTTGACCGAGATGATGTCGCGGATGACTTCGATCTGTATCGGGGCATCGGCACCGTCGCGCAGGATGGTCAGTTCGATCGAGGTGTTGATCGGACCGCGCATCTTGTCAACGGCGTCCGACAGCGACAAGCCGCGGACCGGCTCGCCATCAATCTCTGAAATGAAGTCACCGGCAAGGACTCCGGCGCGGGCTGCCGGGGTGTCGTCGATCGGGGTGACCACCTTGACCAGCTCATCCTCCATCGTCACCTCGATACCAAGCCCACCGAACTCGCCACGCGTCTGGGTCCGCATGTCGTCGGCATCGTCCTGATTGAGGTAGCTGGAATGTGGATCGAGCGAAGTCAGCATGCCGTTGATCGCAGATTCAACGAGTTCGGCTTCCTCGGGCGGGGTGACATATTGGGCGCGGACGCGCTCAAACACGTTTCCGAAGATCGCGAGCTGCCGATAGGTCTCGCTGCCCGCTGCACTGGCAGAGGTCCCGTAGGATTGCACAGCGCCGAATGCCGTCGCTCCCATCAGGGCGCCAACCGCCAAAAGTGTCACCTTACGAATCATTGCTTGCCTTTCCTAAAGACCATGCGTCCTTCCACCAGGGGCGGGGATCGACGGGCTTGCCGCCTTTTCTGAACTCAATGTAAAGGGTCGGATCATCCGATGCCAGTGTCAATGCCGCTGCCCCTGCCATTCGCCTCGCGGCGACCGTCCCGATCGGTTCCCCGGCCAGGACAAACCTGCCCGCGGGGACCGTGTTCTCGCTCAATCCGGCCAGAACAACATGGTAGGTCTCGCCGACATCTATGATCAGAGTGTGACCATAAGAGCGAAACCGGCCCGAATAGACCACCCAGCCATCGGCCGGCGCGCGAACCACGGCATTCTCGCCGACAGCAATCAATTCGCCAGCCAGCCCATGCCCGCTGCCATCGGCGGCACCAAATGCTCCGAGCTTGCTGCCGGATACTGGCTGAACCAGCGTGTTCTTGAGCGCTGAGAAGGCGTATGCCGGAATAATGCGGTTTTTCTCAGGCACCTTGGCCAGGGCCAGCTCGCGGGCGCGCTGCATCTGTTCTGCCAGTTGCTCGCGGCGCTCCTGCTCGGCACGGCGGGCGGCAAGCGTCGCCTGGCGCTGGCTGTCGATTTGCTGTTCGAGTTCGGCGATTGCCGATTCCAGCGCGGCAGACTTTTCACCCAGCGCTCCGGCTCTGCGGCGTTCGAGCGCAAGGCGACGCTCGCTTTCATCCTGCAGGGCCAGCTTTTCGATGACCAGGGCTGCCAGCCTTTCACTTTCGCGATCGTTCTCTTCAAGCGCCGCGGCCAAGGTTCGGCGCTCCTCGGCGATGGTGGCGCGCAGCGTCGCCAATTCCTCGAGATCGCGTGCCAGGGCGTCGGTCTCGGCGCGGATTTCGGGAACGACAGCCCCCAGCAGGATGGCACTGCGCACCGAAGAGAGAGCATCGTCAGGGGCGATAAAGAGCGCAGGCGGCGGATTGCGTCCGATGCGCTGCAATGCGGCGAGGACCTCGGCCAGCACGTCGCGCCGGGCAAGCAGGGAGAGACGAAGCGTTTCCTGACGGCGGTTCAGATCGGCGAGACGGGTTTCACCTTCCCCAACTTGGCGGTCCAGTTCATTGCGGCGCGACCGGGCGGCCTCGAGCGCTGTCTGCAGTTCCTGCTGTTCGTCGCGCAAGCCGGCAATATCGTCCTCAAGCAACTGCAACGCTTTTTCCGCCGCTTCGGCGTCATGCCGCGTGGCTTCGAGCGCATCGACATTTTCGAGATGTTCTTCCTGCAAGGCCGGATCAATCGCAACCGGTGCTTCGCCGGAACCGCCGGCAGTTTCGCTCGCGATGTCGCCATCAGCGTTCAGAAGTTCGGCATTGCTGCCGGTTTCAGTCGCCCGCGCGGATTGCAAGGGCACAGCCGAAAGACAGGCGGCGCACACCAAAGCGAGCATTGCCCGTGCGGCCTGCAACGCCAAAGGCGAAATGCCGGATTGCAGAGCGAATGAGAAGCGCGGAATCATGGGGGGAACCCTACCCAATTGCCTGTTAACGCACCATGAACCTTTTCGTGAGGGGAAGTGCTCATGTCGGCGGTCAACTGCGATGATAGGGATGGCCAGACAGGATGGTGGTGGCGCGGTAGAGCTGTTCGGCAACAAGGACGCGGACCAGCTGATGCGGCCAGGTCATCTGACCGAAGGAGAGAAGGAGATCCGCGTGCTGGCGCGCTGATGCATCGAAGCCGTCCGGCCCGCCAATGGCGACGAGCAAATCGCGGCATCCTTCGTCGCGCAGGCGGCCGAGATGGGTTGCAAAGCCGACGGAGTCGAGGTTGCGACCGCGCTCATCAAGAAGAATGAGGTTTGCGCCGGGCCGCTGCGCCTTGAACAGTTCAGCCGCTTCTTCGGCCTTGCGCTGCGCAGCCGTGCGGGCGCGGCTTTCCGGCAACTCGATCAGGCGGGAGAATTCGAGCCCGATCGGCGGGCCTGATCGCGTCAGTCGCTCAAGATAGCGGGCCGCAAGGTCCGCCTCGGCTCCGGCTTTCAACCGGCCGATGGAAAACAGGGTGATCTTCATGGCATGCATTCAGCCCGGGGACATATTCACGTCAAGCCCGCCGACTTGCTTCCGCCCGGCGCGGAAGCAGTTTCCGGCAGGTGACGTGGTTTTGCCTGAGCTGCCCTGCGGTCAGTGCAGCTGTTCGGTTTCGGCCGCCATCGGAATTTCGGGGGCCTGCCACATCTTCTCGATGTTGTAGAACTCCCGTATTTCCGGCCGGAACACGTGAACGATCACGTCTCCCGAATCAATCAGCACCCAATCGCCGGTGGTCAAACCTTCGATCTTCGGGGCCCCGAAACCGTTGTTCTTTATGTCGCGCATCAGATGGTCGCAGATCGCCGTGACGTGACGGCTGGAACGCCCGGATGCCACGATCATATGGTCTCCGAGAGCCGATTTGCCGGTAATATCGATGCAGACGATGTCTTGAGCTTTTGAATCCGCGAGACTGTCGCGAATCAGTTGAAGTTGACGAAGCGCGGCATTACCGCTGTTCTCCGCAACGGGTGAGAAAGTACCTTCGGCATTTCCCTTCGGTTGTGCTGTCCTCAGCGTCGTTCCTTTCAGTTTCGAACAGACAGATCGCGCACGTCGCGACATCACTTGCAACGCGCTTTGCTAAGATAGGCATGGCTGCCTGTTGTTTTCAAGGTGGCGCGGCAACGCCATTGTCCTCAGATCTGTCGTGGAGGTCAGTCTGTCTCGGCCCGCGCAGCGCGCAGGGCGGTCGAGGACAGTGTCGAGCGCGGTCCGTGGATGAAGGTCCAGGCCGGCGGCCGCGCAGTCGGCAAGGCGCGCGCGTCGCTTTCATCAAGGCGCGCCCGCGCGAAGGTTTTTGCCGCCGGCGCCGACAGATAGGAGAGCGTCGAGCCGGGGCGATCGATGACGGCGATCGGAAAGGTCGTGGCAATGCCGCGCCAGTTCTGCCAGCGGTGAAATCCCGCAAGATTGTCGGCCCCCATAATCCAGACGAAATGGATCGATGGATGCCGCTTCTTAATGAATGCCAGGGTCTCGGCGGTATAGCGTAAACCGTAGGCAGCCTCGAAGGCTGTCACCTTGATGCGCGGATCATCGACAAGCTGCTGGCTGTGGGTGACGCGTTCTTCAAGTCCGGCCAAATTGCCATGATCTTTCAAGGGATTACCGGGCGTGACCATCCACCATAGCTGCTGCAGTCCGATGCGCCGCAGGGCGATTTCGGAGACGAGAACATGACCGGCATGCGGTGGATTGAAGGAGCCGCCAAACAACCCGACGCGCATGCCGGCTTCAACATGCGGCATGCGCAGCCAGGGCGGCTGATATGAGGGTCCGGCGGCCTTCAACTCATGGCCTGGTCTGGCCGGAGCCACGTACCCGGTAATTGAATGAGGTCAGCTGTTCGACGCCAACCGGGCCGCGCGCATGCATCTTGCCGGTGGCGATGCCGATCTCGGCGCCCATGCCGAATTCAGCGCCATCGGCGAACTGCGTGGATGCATTGTGCAGCAGAATCGCCGAGTCCACCTCGTTGAAAAACCGGCCGACGACGTCGGGATCCTCGGCGATCACGGCCTCGGTGTGATGCGAGGAATAGCGGTCAATGTGAGCCAGCGCCTCGGCAATGCCATCGACCTGACGCGCCGAGATTATGGCGTCGAGATACTCGGTCGACCAGTCTTCCTCGCAGGCTGATTCGGCCTCGGGGTACAGCGCGCGCACATGCTCGTCGCCGCGGATGGTGCATCCGGCTGCAGCGAGATCGGCAAGAATGGCGCTCTTCGTTTCGACCGGCAGTTGGGCATCGAGCAACAGCGTCTCGGCAGCGCCGCAAATCCCGGTGCGGCGCATCTTGGCGTTGGTGACGATGCGGCGGGCCATATCGGGATCGGCGGAACGGTCGACATAGACATGGCAGAGCCCCTCGAGATGGGCAAAGACCGGAACCCGCGCCTCACGCTGGACGCGGGCGACGAGAGTCTTGCCGCCACGCGGCACGATGACATCGAGATTGCCGTCCAGGCCGGAAAGCATGGCGCCGACCGCATCCCGATCGGGCACCGGCACCATCTGGATGGCGTCAGCAGGCAGACCGGCGGTGGTCAGGCCTTCCGCCAGACAGGCGTGAATGGCACGCGAGGAAGCAAGCGAATCCGAGCCGCCGCGCAACACCACCGGGTTTCCTGCCTTCAGACACAGGGCCCCGGCGTCAGCGGTGACATTGGGCCGGCTTTCATAGATGACGCCGATGACACCGAGCGGTGTACGCACGCGCTCGATGCGCAGGCCGTTGGGGCGCTCCCAGGCGGCGAGAACGTCGCCAACAGGGTCGGGAAGGGCGGCGATGGCGCGGATGCCGGCAGCAATTGCGGCAATGCGCTCGTCGGTCAGTTTCAAGCGATCCTTGAAGGAGGCGGCGAGCCCGGTCTGCTCGGCACGGGCCATGTCGTCGGCATTGGCCGCCAGGATGGCCGTACTGCCGCGTTCGATGGCCTCGGCCATGGCAAGCAGCGCGGTATTCTTGGCTTCGGTCCCGGCAAGAGCCAGCGGCGCTGCCGCACGACGGGCGCGGCGGCCGATATCGGCCATCAAGGATTCCGTTTCACCTTGTTCGTTGCGCTCAAGCATGGGGATCTTTCCGTTCGTCATGAGGCCCTGCGATCGCATGTTCATACGCAATCGGCGGGCGAGGGTAAAGGCGCACGACCCGTGCCGGTCTTTAGCGGGCGAGTGGTTGTGGGGCCGTCATCACCAGATCATCGCGGTGGATCATTGCCGCGCGTCCCGGATAGCCAAGACGGTCTGCGATTTCGGACGACCTGCAACCGGTGATGCGGCGGGCTTCCTCCGCATCATACGCAACGATACCGCGTGCAATCTCGCGTCCCTCCGGATCAAGAACCGCCACTGTGTCACCGCGCTGGAACCGTCCGCGGCACCCGGCCAGGCCGGCGGGCAACAGGCTCTTGCCGGCGTGCAGGGCGGTGACCGCGCCGGCATCGATCAGCAACTGGCCAGCCGGTGCGAGCTTGCCGGCAATCCAGGTCTTGCGCGCTGTGACCGGTGTGCCGGCGGGCGCAAACCAGGTCGAGCGGCCACTGCCCCGGTCTATGTTGGCCAGGGCATGATCAGATTTGCCCGAGGCGATGATCATGGCACATCCGGCCGAAGTGGCGATGCGGCCGGCGTCGATCTTGGTCTTCATTCCGCCACGCGAGAGTTCGGACCCGGCGCCGCCCGCCATCGCCTCGATCTCCGGAGTGATGCGCTCGATGTCGTGAAGAAAAACCGCATCCGGATCCTGAGCCGGGGGCGCGGTGTAAAGCCCGTCAATGTCTGAAAGCAGGACCAGAAGATCGGCCCCGACCATCGTCGCAACCCGCGCAGCGAGGCGATCATTGTCGCCATAGCGGATCTCACTGGTGGCGACGGTATCATTCTCGTTGATCACCGGTACGGCGCCGTGGCGCAGCAGTTCGGCCATGGTGGCGCGTGCATTGAGGTAGCGGCGGCGCTCCTCGGTGTCAGCGAGGGTGAGAAGCACCTGACCGGCGACGAGGCCGTGGCGCGAAAGGTTTTCCGACCAGGCATGCGCGAGGGCGATCTGCCCGACGGCTGCGGCCGCCTGGCTCTCCTCAAGTTTCAGCGCCTGCGGTGCCAGATCCAGGACGTTGCGGCCCAGGGCGATGGCCCCGGAGGAGACGACCAGCACTTCGGCGCCCGCGTTGCGCAGCGCCGCAACATCGGCGCACAACGCTGCGAGCCACCCGGCTTTCAGCCCGTCAGCCCGGTCAACGAGGAGTGCCGAGCCAATCTTGACGACGATGCGCCGATGCATGGCAACCGCGCGGCGGCGGGAGGACGGGTCAATCATCGCTGCCATCATCAGAGGGTTCGTCCATTGCCGGCGGCGAATCGGCGGCGTCGTTCGGCACGGGGGTCGCCGCAACAATCACATCGCGCAGGGCACGCAGGACGCCGGTCATGCCCTCGCCCGAAACGGCGGAAATCTCGTGCGGGGCTTTTCCGCAGGCGTCCGCCAGGGCGCGGACCTTGTCGCGGCGCGTTTCCGGATCAAGACTATCGACCTGCGACAGTGCGATGATTTCCGGCTTTTCAGCGATGCCGTGCCCGTAGGCCTCGAGTTCATGGCGGACGGTACGATAAGCGGCCGCAACATCTTCCTCGACGCCTGATACCAGGTGGCACAGCACGCGTGTGCGCTCGACATGGCCGAGAAAACGGTCGCCGATGCCGACGCCTTCATGGGCACCCTCGATCAAGCCGGGAATGTCGGCGAGGACGATTTCGCGGCCGTCGATCGAGGCAACGCCGAGATTGGGATGCAGCGTCGTGAACGGGTAGCCGGCAATCTTCGGCCGGGCCCGGGTGACCGTTGCCAGAAATGTCGACTTGCCAGCATTGGGCAGGCCGACAAGGCCGGCATCGGCAATCAGCTTGAGGCGCAGCCAGAGGGTCTTCTCCTCGCCTTCCAGACCCGGATTGGCATGGCGGGGCGCCTGGTTTGTCGATGACTTGAAATGCGCATTGCCGAAGCCGCCATTGCCGCCCGCGGCGAGGCGGTAGCGGTCGCCGACATTGACCAGGTCACAGATCAGGGTTTCGCGATCCTCCTCAAAGACCTGGGTGCCGGCGGGGACCTTCAAGGTGACGCTTTCACCCTTGGCACCGGTGCGGTTGCGGCCCATGCCGTGAACCCCCGTCTTGGCCTTGTAGTGCTGTTGATAGCGGTAATCGATCAGCGTGTTGAGACCATCCACCGCCTCGATCCAGACGTCGCCGCCCCGACCGCCATCGCCGCCGTCCGGCCCCCCGAATTCGATGTATTTCTCGCGCCTGAAGGAGACCGCGCCGGCGCCGCCATTGCCGGAGCGGATGTGCACCTTTGTTTCGTCGAGAAATTTCATGTCGTCATCCTTCTGGAGGCTGGCCGGCCGCAGGGCTGGCGTGCAGCCGATCGATAACTGCCGCGGCGGCGCGGGTCAAAGGCAAAGCGCGGCAGCTTGCCGGTCACGGCAGTGATCCGGCCTGCCGCGCCCGGATGCCGCGCCCAACTGCCGCCGCGTCAGGGTTGCTGCGTGCGCCAGGTGGTCAGTGACAACCAGGTCTTGCGATCAAGGCGGAAATGATCACCGGCGACGGTGGCATTCAGCGCCATGACGGCAAGCATCTCGCTGCCGTGAAACTGGAAGCCGCTTTTTTGCAGAACGCGCCGCGAAGCCGGATTGGTGACCCGGCAACTGGCATCGACATGATCAACGCTCGTGGCCCTGAAGCCGAGATCGATCAGGGCATGCACCGCTTCCGTAGCGTAGCCTCGGCCCCAATAGGGCCGGCCAACCCAGTAGCCGATCTCGAGCGCACTGCCGGTCGAACCCGGACGCAGGGCGCAACAGCCGAGAAACCGTCCGGTGGCCGTATCGGTGATGGCGTAGATGCCGTTTCCATTGCCGCCCTGGCACGCTTTTCGCACGAAGTCGGCAGCATCGGCACGCCCATAGGGGTGCGGCATATGCGGCAGCATGAATGCGATGGCCGGATCGTTGGCGAGAATGGAAATGGCATCGATGTCCGCATTACGCGGCGTGCGCAGGGTCAGGCGCTCGGTGCTGAGCACGGGGTAATCGTGCAACGGCACAGGGTCGGCAGGCGCCGGCTTGGCTGAATGGCTGGCGTGTCCATCGGGCGGCAATTGGTCGACAAGCTCAGGCGGCGGCCGATTGCTGCCGCTGGAATCGATCTGTTGTATCACGGTCTTCTCCTATGACTGGCTCAGATACGAAAAGGGAGGCGGGACTTTCATCCCACCTCCCGTATCTCTTGCCTTGGAGAATGCCGTCTGACGAACGGCCGGTCGATGGAACGCCGGCCCGCAACGATGGATCCGGCTTATTCTGCGGCTTCCGCCGGCTCCATTACGGAGACGAAGGTTCGGCCGTTGGCCTTTTTGGCAAAGGCCACGACGCCCGGCTTGGTGGCAAAGATCGTGTGATCCTTGCCGAGGCCGACATTGGTGCCCGGATGCCACTTGGTGCCGCGCTGACGCACAATGATGTTGCCGGCAAGCACCTGCTCACCGCCGAACTTCTTCACGCCAAGACGCTTGGATTCGGAATCGCGACCATTGCGCGAGGAACCGCCAGCTTTCTTATGTGCCATGGATCTGCTCCTTTTTCGTCCCTTGAGACGCTATCGTGTTGCCGGCCGTCTTGAGACCGGAGCCCGGCTCGGGCTGATGGTTGGTCAGGCGAGTTGCTTCGCCTGATCGCGCCAATCGGTGATCTGGTCGGCGCTGAACGGCAGGTCTGCATCGATCTTGGCGATCTCGTCATCCGACAGTGCCGCAAGCTGCGCGAAGGAGGTGATGCCGTGATCGGCGAGCTGTCCGGCAGCCACGGGGCCAATGCCCTTGACCTTGGTCAGATCATCGCCCTTGCCCTTGTCGGCGCTCTTCGCCGCGCTCTTTGTCTCGGTCTTGGCTTCCGACTTGGTTTCCGTCTTCGGGGCAGTCTCCGCCGGCTTCGTCTCGGAGGCCTTCTTGGCTGCAGGCTTGGCAGCCTTCTTCGCGGGCTTGGCGCCATCGGTCAGAATGTCGGTGATACGAACGACCGTCTGATGCTGACGGTGGCCGCGGATGCGCTTGGAGTTTTGCCGGCGGCGCTTCTTGAACGCCAGAACCTTGCGTGCACGGCCCTGCTCGACCACCTCGGCGACAACCATGGCGCCATCGACAAATGGCGCGCCGATGGTCGCACCGGCGCCTTCGCCAACCATCAGTACTTCGGCAAATTCCACCGAATCGCCGGCTTCGCCGTCGAGCTTCTCAAGCGTCAAAACATCATCGGTCGACACGCGGTACTGCTTGCCACCGGTTTTAATGACTGCGAACATCTTTCTTCCTTCTCGTGTTCGTCCGGCTCTGTCCACACGCGCAAATCGCAGGCAGACGGCCGTCTTTTTGCCAGTCTGGGAACCATCGCCGCCGTTTGAATCTGCAAACCAGATCTGAACGGCGCCAAGTAAAGTCTGGTTTCGAGCGAGGCCCGACCGGAAGGTCAAGAACGCGCAAACCAAGACAAACGGCGCAGGATTCCCACGCCGCTTGCGCGTCCGATACAAAAGGTGGGGGCGGGAGTCAAGCAATTCTCGAGGTTTTCGCCGGTGGGGACGATGGGCACGCAGCCCGCCCTGCAGTTTCGCCTTGTGCTTGGACCGGCATCTCGCTAAGAGAGCGCCGGATCGCGTCTTAGCGCGCTGACCACGACGCGGAGAGGTGGCAGAGTGGTCGAATGCACCGCACTCGAAATGCGGCATACGGGAGACCGTATCGGGGGTTCGAATCCCCCCCTCTCCGCCATTTTCTGACTTCGCGCTGTCGCCATCGGTCTTCGCTCCAGTCGGGCCTCGCATAGGCCCCGCGCGGCCTTTAGTTTTGCGAGGGCTGCGGGTTCGAGCCTCTTACTGATACTCCGCCATTACCCTCTCGCGTCGCCGATCCCCCATTCGGTCGGGCGCGTTCCGCTTTGCACCGCTCTTGCCGCACGCAGCCCATCTGAGCCCAGCTTCGTTTAACCCGCGTTGCGGCGGCGGGCTGACCATTTCTAGCTGCCTGCGAATGGGATGCCTCGCGATCACTAAAGGCTACATTCGTATTGACATGGATACAGATGTTCAATAGGCCTGAGGCGACCATTTGAAGGGGAGGATATCGTGATGGCCGCCAATGTTGCGCTGACAGGTTTAGCGCGTGACCTCGATGAACGTGGAAAATCGGGAAAGCCGATCCGCATCGGTCTCATCGGCTCCGGCGAGATGGGGACCGACATCGTCACCCAGGTCGCTCACATGTCGGGGCTCGAAATCGGGGCGATTTCGGAGCTCAATCTGCCCGCCGCGACGAAAGCCGTCGATATTGCGTATCGCGAGGCGGGCCACGCCCGCGATGTGACGAGCGGCGCGGCAATGACCGAGGCAATGGAAGCGGGCAAGGTCGCTGTCACCGACGATGCCGATCTGGTGCTCGACAATCCGCTGATCGACGTGGTGATCGATGCCACCGGCGTGCCAGCCGTCGGCGCTGAAATCGGCCTGAAGGCGATGGAGCGCGGCAAGCACCTCGTGATGATGAATGTCGAGGCGGACGTGACCATCGGCGCCTTCCTGAAGAGCGAAGCCGATCGTCTCGGTGTCACCTATTCGCTCGGCGCCGGTGACGAGCCGTCGTCCTGCATGGAACTGGTCGAGTTCGTTTCGGCTATGGGCTATCCCATCGTTGCCGCGGGCAAGGGCAAGAACAATCCGCTCAACATCGATGCAATCCCGGATGACTATGCCGAGGAAGCGCGGCGCCGGAACATGAATGTCCGCATGCTTGTCGAATTCGTCGACGGCTCGAAGACAATGGTCGAAATGGCGGCGATCGCCAATGCCACCGGCCTGGTTCCGGACAAGCCCGGGATGCACGGCCCGGCAGCGACACTGGATCAGCTGTCGTCGACGCTGGTGCCGGAAGCGGATGGCGGCGTGCTGTCCAAGGTCGGCGTTGTCGATTATTCCATCGGCAAGGGCGTGGCGCCCGGCGTGTTCGTGGTCGCCGACATGTCGCATCCGCGCGTTTCCGAGCGGATGGAAGATCTCAAGATGGGCAAGGGCCCCTACTTCACCTTCCACCGCCCCTACCATCTGACCTCACTGGAAGTGCCGCTGACCTGTGCCCGGGTCGCCCTCTACGGCAAGGCGGACATGGTGCCGCTGGCCCGGCCTGTGGCGGAAGTGTGCGCGGTGGCGAAGAAGGATCTCAAGCCGGGCGATAGGCTCGATGCCATCGGCGAATATTGCTATCGCGCCTGGATCATGACCGCCGAGGAAGCGCGCTCCGGCGGAGCCATTCCCTGCGGCCTGCTGCAGGGCGGCGAGGTGACCGCGCCGATCGCCAAGGGCGAACTGATCACCTCGACAAACGCCCGGCCGCCGGCCGGATCGAAGATCGCCGCGCTGCGCGCCAAGCAGGACCAGCTCGTCTACGGAGCATGACACAAGACGCGCGGAACTTGTCGTTCGCCGCGAGACGGTCGCGGCGCGGAAAGCCGCGCGCTTCAAGGAGCCAAGGATGACCAAGAGGACGCAAAAACAGGCCGGCGCGAGCGAAGGGCGCAATCTGCCCTTTCTGTACCGCCATTACAGCCATGAGCAACTGCGCGATGCTTTGCGCAAAATGCATCTGATCCGCCAGTTCGAGGAGGGCGCGGAAGAAAGCTACATGCGCGGTCTCGTTCACGGCACGATGCATCTGTCCATCGGCCAGGAGGCCAGCGCGGTCGGCATCTGCATGGGTCTGGGCAATGAAGACCAGATCACCTCGACGCATCGCGGGCATGGTCACTGCATCGCCAAGGGCGCCGAGGTCAAACGCATGTTTGCCGAATTCTTCGGCAAGACCACCGGCTATTGCCGCGGCCGGGGTGGCTCGATGCATATCGCCGACGTATCCACCGGCAATCTCGGCGCCAACGGGATCGTCGGCGGCGGCATACCGATCGCTGTCGGTGCGGCCCTGACGGCCAGCAAGATGAAGACCGGCAAAGTGGTGGTGTCGTTCTTCGGCGACGGCGCCAACAACGAAGGCGCGTTCCATGAGGCGCTCAACATGGCGAGCGTCTGGAAACTGCCGGTGATCTTCGTCTGCGAGAACAATCAATACGGCATGTCGACCTCGGTCGAGCGCTCGACCGCGGTCAAGGACATCGCCGAGCGCGCGGCGGCCTATTCCATGCCGGGTGTCATCGTGGACGGCAACGTCCTGTCGGAAGTCTCCGAAGCGGCGCATGCCGCCATCGAACGGGCGCGGGCCGGCGAGGGTCCAACACTGATCGAGTGCAAGACCTACCGTCATCGAGGTCATTCGAAGAGCGACCGCAACCGTTACCGGACCAAGGAGGAGATCGAAGAGTGGAAGAACTCGCGCGATCCGATCGCCCTGTTCGAGGCGGAACTGCTCGAATTCGGCGTCATCGACGATGATGGCATCGCCGAAATTCGCGCCGGCGTCGAACAGGAGATCGCGGCGGGCATCGCGTTTGCCAAGGAAAGCCCGTCGCCCGAAATCGCCAATCTCGAGAAATACGTATACACGGAGCAGGCATAATGGCCGCTGCAGAAGAGACCCCAACGCGCGAACTCACCTATGCCCAGGCGATCCAGGAAGCCATGGCGATCGCCATGGAACGCGACGATCGTGTCTTCCTGATGGGCGAGGACATCGGCGTGTATGGCGGTGCATTTCAGGTGACCGGTGACTTGGTCGAGCGCTTCGGACCCGAGCGGGTGATGGATACGCCGATCTCGGAACTTGGCGGTGCCGGTGTGGCCGTCGGCGCCGCGGTCACCGGAATGCGCCCGATCTTCGAGTTCCAGTTCTCCGACTTCGCCACGCTGGCGATGGAGCAGATCGTCAACCAGGCTGCCAAGATGCGCTACATGCTCGGCGGTGCCGTTTCAGTGCCGGTGGTGATGCGTTTTCCGGCCGGATCGGGCACCGGGGCGGCGGCACAGCACAGCCAGAGCCTTGAGGCATGGCTGGGGCACGTGCCCGGGCTGAAGGTGGTGCAGCCAGCCACACCGCACGACGCCAAGGGCTTGTTGCTGGCCGCGGTCGAAGACCCGGATCCGGTAATGATTTTCGAGCACAAGCTGCTCTACAAGACGAAGGGGCCGGTCCCGGAAGGATATTACACGACGCCGATCGGCAAGGCGGAGATCCGCCGATCCGGGTCCGCTCTCACGCTCGTCGCGACGTCGATCATGGTTCACAAGGCCCTGGAAGCCGCCGAGAAGCTGGCGCAGGAAGGCATCGAGATCGAGGTTGTCGACTTGCGTTGCATTCGGCCGATGGATCGCAAGACCGTCATTGCCAGCGTTTGCAAGACCTCAAAGCTGCTTTGCGTCTACGAGGGGGTCAAGACGCTCGGGGTTGGCGCCGAGATTTCCGCAATGATCGCTGAAAGCGATGCCTTCGACTATCTCGACGCACCGATCGTGCGTCTGGGCGGCGCGGAAACTCCGATCCCCTATAATCCAGAGCTTGAAAAGGCGACCGTTCCACAGGTCGACGACATCATCTCCGCAGCACGCGATCTGGTTATGGGAGCACGCTGATGCCTGTCGAAGTTATCCTGCCGAAAGTCGACATGGACATGGCGACGGGACAGATCTCCAGCTGGAGCGTGGCAGAGGGCGACGCGGTCAAGAAGGGCGATGTGCTGTTCGAGATCGAGACCGACAAGGCGGCGATGGAGATCGAAGCGCCCGAAAGTGGCACGTTGCGTCATGTAACCGGGAAGGCCGGCGTTGACATCCCGGTGGGCGAAGTGGTTGCCTGGATCTATCGCGAGGGCGAGGCCGTTGATTCCGCTCCGGAGCCGGCGGCAGCTGCTGCCGACACGCAGCAGGACAAGGCGGATGCGGCGGATGCAAAATTGCAGCCGCAACCTGCCTCAAGCCCGACGACGGCGGCGCCATCCAAGGCGGCTGCTGAGTCTGGTGCGGTCCGTGCAACGCCGCTAGCGCGTAGAAAAGCGCGGGAGCTGGGCATCGACCTGGCAGAGGTTGCCGGATCCGGCCCGCGCGGGCGGATCGTCAAGGCCGATCTGGATGCATTCTCGGCGGAAAATACCGCGGCCGCGACTGCGGTCGCGGCGCCAGGAACCGTGACCGAGGGTGCTGAGGATCCAGGCACAGCGTCGTCCGACGCAGCGAAGGTGCTCGATCTCTTTCAGGAGGGCACCTATGAGCTGCGGCGCCATGACAGCATGCGCCGGACCATTGCCCGGCGGCTCACCGAGGCGAAGAGCACAGTCCCTCATTTCTATCTGACACTCGATTGCGCGATCGATGCCCTGCTGGCGTTGAGGAAGGAGCTCAACGCGGCTGCTCCCTTGCTGTCTGATCACAGCACGCCGGCCTATAAGCTGTCGGTGAATGATTTCATCATCAAGGCACACGCGATGGCCTTGGCTGACATTGCCGAGGCCAATGTGTCCTGGACCCAGGATGCGATGGTCCTGCACCAGCAGGTGGACGTGGGCGTTGCCGTCTCGATCCCCGGCGGGCTGATCACCCCGATCGTGCGGCGTGCCGAGCAAAAAAGCCTGTCCGCCATTTCCAACGAGGTGAAGGATCTCGCCGGACGGGCGCGCGAGCGCAAGCTCAAGACCCTGGAATTTCAGGGGGGCACCACCGCGGTGTCCAATCTCGGCATGTTCGGTATCCAGAACTTCTCAGCCGTGGTCAATCCGCCGCATGCGACCATCCTGGCCGTTGGAGCCGGCCAGGAGCGGGCCGTGGCGAAGAATGGAAAGATCTGTGCTGCGACGATGATGTCGGTGACACTCTCCACGGATCATCGCGCTGTGGACGGAGCGCTCGCCGCCGAGCTTCTGGCTTCCTTTCAGCGGCTGATCGAAAATCCGCTGCGTCTGCTGGTCTGAGGATCGCAGCGCGCGCTGCTCAGTTCAGGCGAACGCCGCTACTCCGATGCTTGCGAGATGACGCTCGACCGCCGAAAAGGAGTCGCACACCACATGGGCGCCGGCCGCAGACAATGCAGCGGCATGACCTGGGTAGCTGTGGCTGCCAGCGGTAAAGCCGATGGCTGTCATCCCGGCGGCAACGGCGCCTTCGATGCCGAACGGCGAATCCTCGATGACGATGCACTTTTCCGGAGCGAAGCCCATTTCGCGGGCAGCATGCTCAAACAGATCCGGCGCCGGCTTGCCACGGGCGACCATCGAAGACGAGAAGATCCCGTCTCCGAGCAGCGGAGCGAGTTGAGTGACGGCAAGACTGTGATGAATGCGTTCGAGGGATGAAGAGGAGGCGACACAGCGGGCACTGGCAAGGCGGCGCAGAAAATCGGACAGGGCCGGCATCGGCTGCAATTGCTCGGTGAACAGAGCGCGGGTCACCGGCCAGATGTCGTCGGTCCCTGCAGCCGGCAGGTGCTGGCCAGTATCGGCCCCGATCTTGGCGATGATATCGCCCTGTTTCAGCCCCACGCATGCGGCAACCGCCTCGGGTCCGATCTGCAGGCCGTGGCGCCGATAAACCTCCACATAGGCCTCGGCCGCAAGTGGTTCGCTGTCAACAAGGACGCCGTCGCAGTCGAAGACCATGAGGATGTCAGACATGGGGGCACTTTCTATGATTGGATCGGGGCAAGGTGGTTGAGGCGCGGTCGACATGTTTTTCAATGGCGACAGCGCGATCAAGACGCTGTTTTGCACATATACAAATTGACATTGAAGAATACAAATGTTCTTAATTTGCCGAGCAGCCCGTGCAGGGTGACGGGCGCGGCTCTTGGGGAGGGAAACCGGATGGCAATCTGGCAGTGGGGTTTGTTGCTTCTGGGCGTGGTCTGGGCTTTGCAGTCCTATGGCGTCTGGTTGCAGATGCGGCATTATTCCGACGTCTTCAAGGGCATCACTGAAAAATTCACCGATGGCTATGTCGGCGCGGGCAGTCGTCAGGGGCGGCTGCGAAAAGGGGCGATCGTCATTCTCGTCGTATCCTCTGATCTGAAAGTGCAGCGGCTTTTGGTGATGTCGGGCTGGTCGGTGTTCACAAAGTTTCAGCGTCAACAGCAATTCGAAGATCTGCCGCTCGAAAAACTTCGTGCGGACCCGGCGATCTTTGGGGACAGCAGACCGGGAGTCACGGCAGCCGTTGCCCAGGCCGTCGAACAAATTGACCGGAAGTTGGAGGCGGGTGAAGAGCCCGCACTGGCCATGCCGACGGCACTCGCCTCGGCCTGAATATCAACACAAACACGTGAACCGAGGGCAAAGGTTCAGGAGGAGGATATCTAATGTCATTCTTGTCGATATTGGCGCAACACGCCGATCTCGCAGCGCAGAATCTGCACTATGCGGGGGCGCTGGCGGGTGACGTTGCGCAACAGGGGGCGGAGCGCGGCAGCGACCTGGTCGTGCTGGCTCAGGCAAGTACCGAATTGTCGGTAGAGGAATTCCGGGAGCGGCTGGACAACGTCTCGCAGGAAGAACAGCTGGGCTGGCTGACCGGCATCGGCAAATACTTCATCGGCATCTTTCAGAAGGGCGGAGAGGTCTTTGCGGGATTCGTGACCGGCATCATCCCGACGCTGGTGGTGCTCATGACCGCGTTTTACGCCGTGACCGAGCTGGTTGGCGAGAAGCGCGTGCATGGTCTGGCGCGCAGCGCCGGTCGTATCGCGCTGACCCGCTACACCGTGCTGCCGGTGCTGGCGGTCTTCTTTCTGACCAACCCGATGGCTTACACTTTCGGGACGTTTCTCGAAGAAAAACACAAGCCGGCCTTCTACGACGCCGCCGTGTCCTACGTGCATCCACCGCTTGGTCTTTTCCCGCACATTAATCCCGGCGAATACTTCGTCTGGGGCGGTATCCTGGTGGCGCTGCTGGAACTTGAGGGCAACGGGGTGGTGCCTGACGGTTATCACATCCAGGTCGCCATCTGGTACGCCCTCGTCGGCCTCGTCGTGATCCTGCTCAAGGGCATTCTCACCGAGCGTATCACCGCCATCATGGCACGCCGTCAGGGCATCGAGCTGTAAGGTCGGGGGGAAGACAATGGCAAACGAATACAAAGCAGTCCGCATATCAAAGGGCTCAGGTGGCTGGGGTGGCCCGCTGGTCATCCAGCCAACCATGGAGCGTAACAAGGTGGTCTCGGTCACCGGGGGCGGAATCCATCCGGTGGCGCAGAGAATAGCCGACCTGACCGGCGCCGAAGCTGTCGACGGCTTCAAGTCACCGCCCGTCGAGGGGGAAATGGCTGTGGTGGTTGTCGACTGCGGTGGCACCGCACGTTGCGGGGTGTATCCGCGCAAGCGCATCCCCACCGTCAATCTGACCCCGGTCGGACAGGCCGGCCCGCTGGCAGAATTCATCACCGAGGACATCTATGTGTCCGGCGTGACGGCGGAGAACATCGCTCTCGCCGATGGGTCTGAAGCGGCAATCGCGGCTGGCACGCAGGAACCGCTATCGAGCCAGAAGGCGGCCACAGCGCCGTTGGCACCTGCCTCCAGTGAGGGCGGATTTGTCGGCATGATCTCGGGTATCGGTCGCGTGATGGGCCGGGTCGTGAGCATCTTCTTCAATGCCGGCCGTCGAACCATCGATCAGGTTATCCGCAACGTGCTGCCGTTCATGGCTTTCGTGACCATGCTGATCGGTCTGATCCTCTATACGGGGATCGGCGATATCCTGGCGCAGCCGATGGGGCCGTTGGCCAACAACATCGTCGGTCTGCTGGTCATCTCCGCCATTTGCGGCCTGCCCTTCCTGTCGCCAATCCTCGGACCAGGTGCCGTGATCGCCCAGGTGATCGGTGTCGCCATTATCGGCCCGCAGATTGCCAATGGGACGATCTCGCCGGCGATGGCATTGCCGGCGCTGTTTGCCTACAACACGCAGGTGGGCTGTGACTTTGTCCCGGTCGGCCTGGCGCTGGGTGAGGCGAAGCCGAAAACGATCGAGATCGGCGTGCCGGCTGTTCTGGTCAGCCGCCAGTTCATGGGGCCGATCTCGGTCCTGTTGGCCTGGGTGGTCAGCCTACTCGTTCTGTAGAACCCTGGCGGTCGGGACGCCACATGGTCCCGACCGCCATATTGATAACCAAATGACGGAGCCATTTGCATGCCGGTGTATCTGAGAACGCGCATCACTGCCGTGGGGCCGGAAGTCGCCGATCTCGCCGAAGGCGGGGTGGTCATCCTGTTCGCCGATGGTGCACCCGACGAACTTGCCGAGGTATCTGTCCTGCACAAGGGTGATGCGCCGGCGGCGGATGTACCGGCTGTCGGGACGACGATCCGCATCGGGACACTATCGAGCCGGATCACCGCGCTCGGTGAGACGGCCTGGAAAAAGGTGCAGGAGATTGGCCACGTGGTGATCTCCTTCAACGGTGCCAGTGCGGCAGAGCGGCCGGGCGAGATCTGCGCCGAGGAAGTGGATGCGACCGCTCTGGCTGCCAGCCTCGTGGCCGGCGCCGAAATCATAATCGGCGAATAGACAATCGATAGCCGCTCCGCCAGCAGCGCTGGGGCGACGACGATCCGCTAGCAAATACAGGTTGAAATTATGGAACGCTCGACCATCGTCAGAGTGCATGAGGGCTTGCACGCTCGCCCCGCCACACGCTTTGTCAAGCTTGCCAAGAGCTTTGAAAGCACTATCGAGATCCGCAAGAGCGGCAAGCAGGCGAACGCCAAGAGTTCGGTCAAGGTCATGCTGCTCGGCGTCAAGGAAAATGACGAGGTGACGATCAGTGCCGAGGGCGCTGATGCTGTCGAGGCCGTCGAGATGCTGATTTCCTACCTTGAGGATTCTGCCGCCGGTATTGATGAGGCCGGCGGCACCATGGCTTCGGACGGCGCGCCTTCGGATGCCGCTCCGGTGGATCGCGAAGCGGCAGTCTCAGTTCCTAGCAATGCGGTTCCCGGAGCCGCGGCCAGCCGCGGCATCGCCCTCGGACCGGTTTTCGCGCATTTTCCACCGAAGATCGTGCCGGCCGAAGTGTCGCTGGCGCCGGCGGATCGCCCGAAGGAGAAAGCCCGCCTGGCGCAGGCGGTGACGACGGTGGAGCGCCGCCTTGATGCTTCCATTTCCGACCCTGGCATTGCCGACACCGACCGCCAGATTTTGCAGGCCCTGCGCGATATAGCGGGCGACGATGAGTTGAAGAGTGCCAGCGAGGCCATTATCGACGGCGGCCTGGATGCCGTCTCGGCGGTGATCGCCGCTTCGACGCGCCTTGTCGATGAATTTTCCAAGCTTGAAGATGCCTATCTCAGGGCGCGCGCGGAGGATCTGCAATCGGTCGCGCGGCAGATCTGCCTGGCCTTGCTCGGCGAGGAGGAAGTTCGACTGGACGATCTCGCCGAAGGGGCGATTCTCGTTGCCAGTGACATCGGCGCCTGGGACCTTGCGCGCGCGCCTTTGAAGCGGCTCGGCGGCATTGTCTGCGGTCACGGCGGGGCAACCTCGCATGTGGCGATCATCGCCCGCACTCACGGCATTCCGGCCGTTCTCGGGATCGGGGACAGCGTTGAGCAGATGCGAAACGCCGAACAGATTGGCGTTGACGGTACGCGTGGTCTCGTCTTTGCGGATCCGGACGCGGATACCCGCGTGCGGCTAGAGGAGGAGATCGCGGCCGACGAGCAAGAACGGGCGGCCCTGAAAGCGTTCCGGACGGCGGAGCCCCGCCGCGCGGACGGCCAGTTGATCCACATTGCTGCAAACCTCGGCTCGCTTGATGAGATCGATGTGGCGCTTGAAGCCGGTGCAATGGGCGTCGGGCTGTTTCGAACCGAACTTCTGTTCATGCGTCACATGCATCTGCCGTCGGAAGATATGCAGACGGAAACCTATGCGAAGCTCGCGGCGGCGTTCGCACCGCATCCGGTGATCATCCGCACGCTCGATGTCGGCGGGGACAAGCCGATAGCCGGCATTGATTTCGTCGAAGAAGACAACCCGTTTCTCGGCTGGCGGGGGATACGGATGTGTCTTGATCGACCGGACATCTTCAAGCCGCAGTTGCGGGCTCTTCTGCGCGCAGCGGTGAGCGGAAATCTCAAGGTCATGCTGCCGATGGTATCTCGCATCGAAGAGTTGCGCCTCACGCGAGCGCTTATCGATGAATGCAAGGCCGAGCTGACGCAGGAGGGACACGCACACTCCGATTTCGAGCTCGGCGTGATGATCGAGACCCCCGCGGCCGTGTTCTCCGCTCCGCTTCTGGCCCGCGAGGCGGCTTTCTTCTCCATCGGAACGAATGATCTCACCCAGTATGTGATGGCCGCCGACCGGCTCAATCCGGCGGTTGCCGCTCTCAACGATGCAGCCCATCCGGCGGTGATGAGCGCAATTGCCCAGGCCGCCGCCGCTGCGCGCGAAGCCGGCATTGAAATCGGAATGTGCGGCGAGGTGGCCGCGCGTGAAGACCTGGTGCCCCGGTTCCTGGAAATGGGTCTGACCGAGCTCTCAATGAGCCCGGCATCCATTCTTTCCGTCAAAAAGCAGGTGTGCGAACTGTTGGAAAACGAGTAGATCTCTCCGCAAGGGCGGTTGGTTCGCGGCGCGCAGGTCTCCTCCGCCCGGATCCGCATTGACAGCCCGCCGCGAGCCAAGGATCGAGCAGGGTAGGGTGCATGGGCAGGGATCGAAGGAACAAGAGCGCGCGATCGACCAGCCGAAATCGAGGCGCCGATTCCTCACTGCCGGAAGCCACGGAGAACACGCGCTCGGATCGATTGCGCGCGCGCGCCGCGTGGATGTATTTCATCGAGCAGATGACCCAGAACGAGATTGCCGAGGTGCTCGGTATTGGCCGCGTCAGCGTCGTGCGCATGCTCGCCGAGGCGCGCACGCGCCAGGAAGTCAAGATCAGCATCGAGGCGGAGCTGACAGAGATCATCCGTCTCGAGCGTGAACTTGAAAAGCGTTTTGGACTTGATGAGGCCGTGGTCGCACCGATAAGCGATGCCACTGCCGATCCAATTTCTGTTATCGGGGCAGCGACAGGCGGCTATCTATCGAAAGCGATGATGTCAGGGATGTCGGTCGGCGTCGGCTGGGGGCGCACTTTGTCGAGTTCGATCGCCTACATCCGCGCCCGGCCGCTGGACGACTTCAAAGCGATCGCCCTTCTGGGAGGCGTCGGCATCGCACGCGACTTCAACCCTCCGGAATTCGCTTGGCGCTTTGCGCAGATCTTCAAGGGCGATGGCTATCTCATCCCGGCTCCCGCCGTGGTTGACAGCGTAGAGACCAAGCGCGCTCTGATCGAACGCTGCGGACTGAACGACGTGCTGGCGATGGCCGAAGCGCTCGATGCGGTGGTTGTGTCCGTGGGTGACATCGACTCGGTGACCACCTTCTACCGTGGCGGCTACCTCTGCGAAAAAGAGCGTGAGGAACTGGCAGCGAAGGGTGCGGTCGGCGACCTGCTCTTCCACTTCTTCGACAGTGACGGGCGACTGGTCGATCACGAGATCAATGACCGCGGGATGTCGGTCGAGATCGCCTGTTTGAGGAAGGCACCGCTTCGCATCCTGACCTCCGGCGGCGCCGAAAAAATCCAGGCCCTGCGCGGCGCAATGCAGTTGCTGGGCCCTACCGTGTTCATCACCGACGAGCATACCGCCCGCGCCCTGCTGAAGGGGTGATGAAGTCTCGACCCGCGCCGGCTCCCGCTTGCAGGGTCAGCTTCGGCCGCCGATCGGAGCAAGGATTCTGCGGCCGCCCTCCGGCTGAACAATTGTAATATTGAAATTACCAATGTAACATCGTCTTTGCGCCGCATCGTCGCAGCGTGTCGCATTGTGCCGGTGACCGCCGGCGTTCAGCAATCGGATCCAGAGGCAATTCCATCGATGAGCGGTTCGGTATTCTTTCTGCATATGGCGGGGGCGGTCGCGCTCCTGCTGTGGGCAACGCGGATGGTCCGCACCGGCGTCGAGCGTGCATACGGCAATATCCTGCGCCAGAAGCTGCGCAAAACGCTGGGCAATCCCGTGCTGGCGGCACTGACCGGCATGGCGCTGGCGGTTGCGCTGCAGAGTTCGACCGCAGTGACGTTGCTGGTCGGGTCCTTTGCCGGGCTGGGTATCGTCACGGGGCTTGCCGGTATTCTCGCCGTGCGCGGAGCCGAGGTAGGTTCTGCCCTGGTCGTGAAGATCCTCAGTTTCGATCTGACCCTGCTTGTGCCGATCTGCCTTCTGGTTGGAACCTTCATATTCCTGGCAACGGAGCGCCGCCAATGGCGACAGATGGGCCGTATCCTCGTTGGCATCGGCCTCCTGATCCTCTCGCTCGACATGATGGGCGAAGCTTCGGCGCCCCTGCGTGAAAGCACCATCGTTCCCCTGATCGTCGAATATCTTTCCAACGATTCGATCACCGCCTTCCTGCTCGCAGCGGTGGTCACCTATCTGTTTCACTCGAGCATCGCGGCGGTGCTCCTGCTGACAACCTTTGCGGCCCAGGGCATCGTCTCTCCCGAACTTGGAATTGTCATGGTGCTCGGCGTCAATCTCGGCAGTTCCTTTATCGCCCCGATGCTGACACGCGGTGCGCCACCGGCCTATCGCATCGTCCCGCAGGGCAACCTCTTGATGCGCGGCGCCGGATCAATCGTGGTGCTGATCATCGTGGTTTTCTTCGCACCCCCGCTCGACATGCTCGGGAGCACGCCGGAAAACCGGATCATCCACGCGCACATCGTCTTCAATCTGCTCATCCTCTTCGCCGGTATCCCGCTTTCAGGACTGGTGCTGAGGGCAACGGAAGCACTGGTCGCGCTGCAGACAGACGCATCGAACCAAGAGGTGGACGGTGCCGCTGCCGTGGCAGAGACGAGTGCGCTTGATGACAGCGCGCTCGCCAATCCGCCGCAGGCCCTGGCAAATGTGACGCGCGAAGCGGTTAAAATGTGCGAATCCATCGAATACATGCTGCAACGGATCCTCGAATTGTACGAGGATGCGGATTCGCGCAGCATCAAGGCATTCGCGGCGCTTGACGACGAGGTCGACCGGCGGCATGCGGCTATCAAGCTGTATCTCGCTCGGATAACGCGCAACGAAATGACCGAGGACATGGCAAAGCGCTGTCAGGACCTTCTCGGCGTTTCCGTCAAGCTGGAGCAGGTTGGCGACATTCTCGTGCGCAACATGCTGCCGCACGTCAAGAAGAAGATGGATCGGCGCGTCGAGTTCACCGATGAAGGATGGCGGGAACTTTCAAATTTCCATGCCGCGGTCCTTGCCAATGCGCGCCTAGCCTTCAATCTTCTGGTGACGCAGGATCCGGACACGGCGCGCGAACTCGTGAAGGAGAAGGACGATTTGCGCGAAGTGGAGAAGGAAACCAGCCAGCGGCATTTCGAGCGTCTGAGACAGGGGACTGAACAGAGCGTGGAAACCAGCTCACTTCACCTCGACACGATCCGCGATCTCAAGCAGATCAACTCGCTCCTCGCCACATTGGCCTACCCGGTTCTCGAGGAGCGCGGCCTCTTGAGCGAGTCCCGGTTGAAGCGCCTGTAAGCTGCCGAAGGCAGCCTCAGTTGCTGGGCGACAGATTGCGAATGAAGCCCTCGGCGAGCGGGGTATTTCCAAACCAGTTCACCCGCGTCACGGTGGCCTCGCCGGCGGCCAGATAGCTGTTCTCGTCACCGGCTGTGCTGGAATGGGCGCGGCCGCGTGGCACGACGAGCTCCACAATGTCGCCCTCGTCTTTTCTCACCTTGCACTGGCGCGCGATCTTGTCCCGGCCGATCTGCGGCTGATTGAATGACGCAGGCAGGCTGGCGGGAAGATTGACGCTCAGCCAATGGCCCTCGAGCGTCCAGTCGGCGCGCTGTTGCCATAAGCGGCCGATCAGATCGGCGAGCCATGCGGCATCGCCGGGCTGCCGGTCGGCTTCCTTCACCTGGGAAAAACCGATAGCCGGGATGCCCCAGAATGTTGCCTCGCGCGCCACTCCGAGCGTTCCCGAATAGGCCAGATCCTCGGCCACATTGCGGCCGTCATTGACGCCGGCGACCACCAGGTCCGGAGCACGGTCGCCCTTGAACAGCCATGTCATGGCCGTGACGATGCAGTCGCCGGGTGTCCCCGAACAGGAATAACGCTGCGGGTCGAGACGGCGCATGGTCAGCGGCCGGGCGATGGTCAGGGAGGTGCCAGCGGCGGTGCGCTTGCCGTCGGGAGCAACGATCCAAACGTCGTCGCTGATCTGGCGCGCGGCCTCCGCGGCAAGCGCAATGCCGGGGGCTTCGATGCCGTCGTCGTTGGAAATCAGAATGCGCATCAAGAATCCTCAATCAATGGTGTAGCTTTGACCGGTATGGAGCTCGGTCTTCAAGGCTGGAATGGCATCCTGCATCTGCCGAAGCACGGCCGTTTCGCAGGAATGGCCGAGCACGGCGGGCCGGCCGGCATTCTCCCACAGGGCGACGTTCTCGTTCAGCGTCGGATGTGTCGGCATGCGAATCCAGTCGGCGCGGCCGCGCCTGCGCAGAAGATCGGCAGGTGATCCCGGCGGCAGATGACCTGTCAGGAGAACGGGCATGCCGGCGGCATCGGCCGCTGCGATCGCCGCACGGGAAGGGCCGGCAACCCCCATTCCGTCGTGGACGATGAGAGGCGAAGCGGGCAAGGGCTCGCCCACCTCCCAATCTATAGCTGCCGCAAGGCGGGCGCGAAGCAGCTCAGAAGCAGATGCGCGCAACGCGTTCGAAGCCATGATCTGGTCATGCAGGGCGTGGCGCATTCCCTTCTCGATCGCGAAGGGGGTGTCGAGAGCGGCCATCAATTCGAGCGAGCGACCCGACAGCGGCGTCGGCAGCAGGCAGCCGTCCGGATGCTCAGCCACCCACTGCGCAATTTCGCGGGCCCGCACCGTGCCCGGGACCTCGTCGCAACCATAGGAGCAATCGAGGATGAGCAGGTCGCAGGCCGGCAGCGGATCCATCGCAAAGACCGTGCTTTCCGGCACCATGTCGGCGGCGTAGACCACTTGTTTTCCGCCGCTCGCGACCGCCATCCAGACGCCTCCGGCCACGTGGCCCGAGGCACCCGTCGTCACCATCAGGTCGCCACAAACCAGCGTTTCGCCGGGCTGGAAGAGGTGGATTTGATCATCGGGAGGAAGATAGGCATTCAGGTCGCCGGCCTCGGCATATTGTGCCAGGGTCGTCGGCATTTCCTGACGCGTTTCGGCCGTCATGTAGATCGGGCCGCCGTACCCCAATGCGATCAGTCGGCATAGAGCGCCGACGTGATCCTCGTGGGCATGGGAAATGATCAGCGCGTCGATCTCGTCCGCCGGCCCCGCCAGCATCGGGTAATACTCGTGGCCGGTGGCACCGACCTTGATTCCTGCGTCGAGCATCACCCTCGTGCCGTTATCTTCGACGGCAACGCTGGTGCGACCCTTCTCGCCAAACCCGCCCTGAAGGCTCAGTTTCAACATCCAGCCGCTTCCCTCTCCGGGATCAGCCAGCCATTCGTCAACTTCAGCCGCAGGCGTTGGCCCGTTTCGCAGCGCACCGGATCGGCCTCGTCAAAGTGCAGACGGGTCCCCGGCAGGGCATCGGGCTCGAACTCGATCCGCGAGGCGCCACCGCGATAGATTGCCTTGACGACCGTGCCGTCGAATCCGGGTTCGTCGGCGTCGGCAGCGGCAATCTGCGAGCGGCGGATACAGATCTTCGCATTCGGATCGGGCTGTTCGCCGGCCCGGCAGCGGACATCCAGTTCGTGACCGAGGAGGCGGACCCGGCACTGGCCACCGCTTTCCGCCGTCAAAACCTCGGCCGGAAGCACCATGCCCTGCGAGATGAAGGAGGCAACCATCTCGTTCACCGGCTCATGGTAGAGTTCGTGCGGCGTTGCCAGCTGCATCAGACGGCCCTGGTCCATGACAGCGATCCTGTCGGCCAGTGCCATTGCTTCCGCCTGGTCGTGGGTGATGTAGACGATTGTCGTCCCGGTCCGCTTGTGAAACTTCGCAAACTCGTCTTCCATCGAGGCACGAAGATGCACGTCGAGGTTGGCCAGCGGCTCGTCGAACAGCACCAGCCGCGGTTCGGCCACGAGGCACCGTGCCAGCGCCACACGCTGGCGTTGACCGCCCGACAGGTTGGCCGGGCGCCGGTCGCCATATTGCTGCATGTCGACGAGGGCCAGCGCATCCGCAACGCGTTTGTCGCGCTCGGCGCGGCGTACCCGGGCTACCTTGAGGGCGTAGCCAATATTTTCGGCGACGGTCATGTGTGGCCAGAGCGCATAGTTCTGGAAGACGATGCCGACGCGCCGTTTTTCCGGCGGCAGGCTGCTTTCCAGCGAGGAGACCTCTACGCCGCCGATCTCGATGCTGCCGCCGCTGACGTCCTCAAAGCCGGCAATCATACGCAGGAGCGTCGTCTTTCCGCAGCCTGAGGGACCCAGAACGGCGAGAAACTCGCCATCGGCGACCTCGATGGAAACATCATCCAGGGCTTTGGCGGCGCCGAAATGCTTGCTGATTCTCTGAATGCTCAATCCCGCCATGGAAGGACCCCGTCCGGTAATCTGTTTGCAAAAAGGCTGGCGACCAGCATCAACAGGAAGGTGGTCGCGACCATGATGGCCGAGACGGCTGCTGCATATTTGGAATCACCGCCCTGTTCGAATGCGAAGATGATGACGCCGATCGTTTCGGCGCCGGAAGACCACAGCAGTGCCGAAACGGTCAGTTCACACAGCGCCGTCATGAAGATCAGCAGGCCTCCGGCGACTGCCGCCGGCGCGATGAGCGGGAAGATGATCGTGCGCATGCGTGTGAACAGCCCGGCCCCGGCAACCTGCGCCGCCTCTTCCAGCGCGCGGTCGAGCTGGAAATAGCCGGTCACCGTCGGCCTGACTGCCAGGATGAGGAACCTGGCGAGGTAGGCATAAAGGATGATCCAGACGGTGTTGTAGATCTGAACGCCGGTGATCGGCATCGGCTTGAGGAACAACAGCAGCGAGGCGATCGCGAGGACAACGCCCGGCAGCGCGTAAGGCAGCTCGACCGCCAGATTGAGCACCTTGATCCAGCGCTGCTTGCCC
This sequence comes from Neohoeflea coraliihabitans, assembly GCF_019334345.1. Taxonomy (GTDB): domain Bacteria; phylum Pseudomonadota; class Alphaproteobacteria; order Rhizobiales; family Rhizobiaceae; genus Pseudohoeflea; species Pseudohoeflea coraliihabitans. The sequence goes on along the minus strand of NZ_JAHWQX010000001.1, from coordinate 1,110,564 downwards.
CAGGCGATGACGTAACCGAGCGGGATCGCGACGAAGACCGCGAAGATGGCAGCGGCTGCAGACAGGTACAGGCTGTTGCCGAAGGCGCGCCGGGCCGCCGCGTGCTCGAAGATGACGAAGGCGTAGTTTTCCAGCGTGGCGGTTTCGGCGGTCAGGGTGATACCGTAACCGCGCACCAGCGAGGTGAGGATCAGTCCGACCAGCGGCAGCACGAGGATCACGAGGATCAGCGCCCACATGCCGGTTTCGACGAGCGGCCGCCATTTTCCGAGACCGTAGGGTGCGGCGGGCAGCGAGGTCGAGGAGATGCGGAAGTCGCGCCGGCTGGCGATGCGGTCCTGCAGGACGATACCGAACATCGCGATGATGCCGATCAGAACGGAAAGGAATGCCACGTCCGACAGCACGGCTGGACCGCCACCGGCCAGGCGCTGATAGATGAGAGTCGGCAGAACGAGATAGTTCGCCGGAATGCCGAGAAAGGCGGGAATGCCAAAATTGCCGACGCAGGAGACGAAGGTGAGAGCGGCAGCGCCGACGACGGACGGCGTCATCAGCGGCAGGATGATGGTGCGAAGGACGCGAAACCAGCCGGCGCCGCTTGATTGCGCGGCTTCGACGAGTTCCCGCGGCAGCTTGCGCAGCCCGGCACGCACGATGAGAAACACCAGCGGCGCATACTGGATGCCGAGCAGCAGAATGATGCCCTCGGGAGAATAAAGCGGATTGCGGGTGCCAAGCGGCGGTGCAATGCCAAGAATGTTGAGCAGCGGGCTGGAAGGTCCGAACAGTTGCAGCCAGGCCAAAGCAGTCACCTGCGGCGCGATCATCAGCGGGGTGACGAAACAGAGCACGAATGCCTGCCGCTGGCGCACATTGGTCAGCGACACGAGGAGTGCCACGGCCACGCCGAGCACCAGCGCAAACAGGGTGCCGCCCAGCCCGACGACGATCGTGTTCCAAGTGGCGACCCAGGTCGTCTCGCTGAAAAGACCGTTGCGGATGATATCGAGCGAAAGCGTGCCGCCCGGCAGCACGACTTCCTGGAGAAGCCGGCCCATCGGCAGCAGGGAAAAGATGACGATAAGGGCGACAATGCCGATCGTCAGGGCCAATTGCTGGCCCTGACGATCACGAATATACGCGAGCATGCGCGGAGACCTCAGCCGCCGAACATCTCGGAGAACTTCGTCTTGTTCTCACCGATCTCGTCGACCACCTTCTGCACGTCGACCTGCATGATCTTGATATCGGTGCCTTCCGGCAGCCAGTCGGGCGAGCCGACGGACGGCTTGGCGGGAAGGTAGCCCTGCTCGAGTGCCAGCTTCTGACCCTCATCAGAAAGGATGAAGTCGACAAACTTCCTGGCGCCTTCGGGGTTCTTCGCCGTCGACAGGATGGCGACCGGCTCGGTGACCGCGGTCACACCTTCTTCCGGGAACACGAACTCGATTGGCGAGCCGTCCTTCTTGGCGTTCATGGCCATGAAATCGACCAGCATGCCATAGGCCTTCTCGCCACTGGCGACCGATTTCAGAACCGCGCCGTTGCCGCGCACCGCCACATGGTCGTTTTCCTTGAGGGCTTCAAAATACTCCCAGCCGAGATCGTCGCGGTTGACGAAGGCCGACAGGAGAAATGCGGCGGCGCCGGAGTACAGCGGGCTGGGCATGATGGTCAGCCCCTTGTAGGCCTCACCGGTCAGGTCGGACCAGTGCTCGGGCTTCTGTTCAGCCGCGGTATTGTAGGCGATGCCGGTGGTGATGAGCTTGGAGCCGAAATAGGTCTTGTCAGCATCATAGGCGGCTTCCTCGAATCCCTCGAGATTCGCTTCGGGATAGGCCATGAGCCGGTCGTCCTTTTTCAAGGTCTCCATGCTCACGGCATCGGCGATCAGCAACACGTCCGGCTGCGGACTGCCTGCCGAGAACTCGGCCGCGAGCTTGGTCATCAGGTCGCTGGTGCCAGAGCGGAAGATTTCCACTTCAATGCCCGGGTTGGCCGCCTCGAATGCCTCTACTGTCTTTGCGGCATCCGCGTCGGGTTGCGAAGTATAGAGCACCAGCGGTTCGGCGAGGGTCGCCGATGCCAGTAGCGTCGAGCCGAGCAGAGCGGCTGCGAACGTGAATTTGCGTGTCAATTTTGCCATGGGAACGAACTCCTAATCGATTGCGGATCCTGCCTGATAATCACGCAGGACCCCCTCCCTACCTCCGCAACGACACTGCAATGTGACGATTGCGCACGACCATTCAATATGCACATCTGTAATACGTCAATAACAAAAGAACGCAATAAAATTTCGTTGACGGCGATGCCTCGCTCTTTAGGGTGGTCGACAGATTGCGCCGCAGAGGCCAGATGACAGGAGAGCACCCGGTGTCACGCAAACCGAAGGGCGCGGTCTCGCGACCCACACTCGTTTCCGCCGACATGGCTGTGAAAATGGCCTGGCTGTATCACGTGGAAGGGATGACCCAGGAAGGCATCGCTAACTTGCTGGGCGTCAGCCGCATGAAGGTCATGCGCGCATTGGCCACCAGCGCCAGCGAGAACATGGTCGTCACCACGATCAATGCCGACACGGTCGAGCAGGTGGCGCTCGAACGCGCGCTTGAACAGCACTGGGATCTGCACAGTGCCGTGGTGGTGCCGACCCCCGTCGAATCTCGAAATCTGGAGAGGGCCATCGGTCACGCCGTCGCCCGATATCTGGCAACTCAGTTCCAGGACGGCATGACGCTTGCGATCGGGGGTGGAGCGACGCTGCATTCCAGCCTGAGTTTCCTGCAGCAGCGCGAGTTAAAGGACGCGACCGTAATCGGCCTCGTCGGCAGTCTGCCGCATTCACAGTGGATCAATCCCTCTGTCGTCGCGACAAAAGTGGCGGAACGGATGCGCGTCGACAGTTATCAGATCAGCGCGCCGGTGGTCGTTGACGATGCCGGCTTGCGCCAGCGCCTCTGGGAGCAGCCCTTGCTGCAAGAGGTGCGTGACCGCGCCGCGGCGGCGGACATGGCGGTCCTGACGGTCGGGGATGTCTCACCCGATGCGACGATCTTTCGGCATAACATTGTCCCCAAGGATCTGATTGCGCCGCTTCGCGAGCGCGGCGCGGTGGCCAACATGCTGTGCTATTTCATTGACGGGCGGGGATGTCTTGTGGATCACGGTATCAACCAGCGCATCATGGCGGTCGATCTTCCGGTGGTTGCAGCCATTCCACATGTCGTGCTGGCTGCCGGGGGGCGCAACAAAATCCCGGCGATCGAGGCCGCCCTGCGCGCGGTGCCGGCCAGGACCCTGATTACAGATAGTGAAACAGCCCAGGCATTGATCGAGCGCAGGCAAGTGGATGAGGACTGACGGCAAATCAGCCGATCAGATGATGCCGCGCTCGCGCATGAAATCATCAAGACCGACATGGGTGGAGGACTCGAAATCCTCAACAGCGGCGGCCACTGCCTCACGCTGGCTGCGCATCATCAACAGCAATTGCCGCACACTGCCTGAGGCACCGAATCGTTCCCAGCGCGCCGCCAGATGCGCAGGAAGACCGGCAGCCGCGCAGAAGGCTTCGATGCTTTCATAGCCGAGGTCAGCCACCAATTCGCGCGTTTCCTCAATCGAGCAACGCGGTTCAATGGCGTGGTCGCGGAACCGCTGAGCAAGAAGCCGGACGTCGGTCGGTGTTCCGGATAGCATCCGGTCGAGAAACGTTGTGGGATCCCTGTGCATCACGATGCTCCTTTGCATCAAACCTAGCCTGAGTTTGAAACCGAGGCAACAAGCGAGTGCCTGCCGCGAGGGCATCGGCTCGACCGACAAGTGGGCATCTCTGCGCGTTTGCCTCGAAGACGTTGGAGGTGGCGTGCCGCACGGGGCCCCCTTAGCCGTCGCCTTCCTTTCTCACTGGTTCGGCGGAACGTTTCCCACCCTAGCACGTTGGTTTGCAACACCCGATCGCTGCTTCACCTGTCGGCCCGCCGCAATGGAGCGAGCAGCGGACGGTCGTGGTTTTTTCGCTATACGCAACCGGGAGATTGAGATGCTAAAATATTTGACCCACCGCCAGCTGTTGATCAGCACGGCCTTCGTCCTTCCCTTCACGATGAGTGCTTCAGCGCAGACCATCGAGATCAATCCTGAACAGCTGGAAGGCAAGAGCGCGGAATGCCGCGAGCTCGGGCAGTTGATCATGGACCGCCAGGAGCCGGTGGACACGGTTTCGGCGGAGGCTGTGGTCGCAGCTTTGAACGAGGACCGGGCGCAAGAGTGCAGCACGTTGCAGGAACAGATTGCCGACGCCGGCAATGCGGATATGCGCGCCGAGGATAGCGAAGAGGTGCGCGCCGAAGACAGCGAGAAGCTCAGTGAAGAAGTCGATGTTTCAGAGACGGTGACTGTCGAAGGCGAGGCCGAGGTCACGGTTCCAGAGCCGAATGTCGACGTGCAGGTGCCGGCGCCAAATGTTCGGGTGACCAAACAGCAGCCGCAGGTTGATATCACGCAGGAGGGCCTCGAGGTCGAGCTCGAACAACAACAGCCGAACGTTTCGGTCGAAATCCCTGAAATCATTGTCCGTGTCGATATCCCGGCACCGCGCGTTTACGTCCTGCGTTCCGAGCCTCAGGTGCAGGTGAGTGATCCTGATCCGCAGATCGAGGTCACCCAGGGCGAGCCGCAAATCACAGTGACCCAGGGCGATCCGCAGCTGAATGTCGACATCGATCTTGACGAACAAGCCGACGGCGCAGAGGGCACGCAACAGAACGCGATGGCCGACGATGGTACGCAGCGCGTCGAGGGTGATACCCAGCTCGTCCAGTCGGAGCCACAGGTTGAGATCGTCGGTACGGACAACCAGCCCAGCTACTCGTATGAAAGTGGCGAGCCGCGCATCTCGTATCAGCGGGTCGAGCCGAAGGTTTCGGTGATGATGTCGGAGAAGCCGTCGATCGAAATCCAGCAGAGCGGTGAAGCCGAAATTATTCTGGAAACGGCGGAAGAGCGCGAGCAGCGCCGCCAGCAGATGCAGCAGCAGGGGCAGGAACAGCCGCAGCAGGATGCATCGGCGACCGGCCAACTGGCTCCGGACGAAGGCACAGAAGCCGAACAGCCGGCAGACCAGGCGGCAGACCAGGCCGCCAGTGACATGAATTCCACTGAAGAGCCGGCAGAAGAGATGGCCAGCGACACTGCTTCCAGTGACCAGCCGCAGGCGACCTCCGCTCAGACCATGACCGTCGATCAGCTGATGGACATGACAGTGGTGACCGCTGGCGGTGAAGATCTCGGCGAACCGGAAGGCTTCATCAAGATCAACGGTGAAACGCATCTGGTGGTCGGAAGCGGCGGCTTCCTCGGCATTGGCGAGAAAGAAGTTCCGGTGCCGATGACGAACGTCAATCTTCGCGGCGACCAGCTGGTGATCACGACCCTCACCGAGGATCAGATCGAGGCAGCCGATGATTTTGACTATGACGATGATCTGGAACTGCCGGATGAAGAGCAGATCGAAGTCAATATGAACTGATGCAGCGAAAATAGCTGAACTGATAATCCGCCTGGTCAAGCCAGGCGGATTTTTCTCGTCTCAAAGCCGGGGCAATCGCCCCACCTCTTGCCAAAACTCGAAGATAGCTGCTGGCTGCTCCTTGTAGACGTCATGCCCGGCGCCGCCGATCAGACGGGTGCGGACCCGGGATTGCGGCAGTGCCTTCGCGACCACATCGAGCTGTGCGCCGGTTCCGAAATCATCTTCTGTGCCCTGTATGATGCCCACCGGACAGCGGATCTGTCCCAACAGGTCACAAATCGACCAGGACTGCATTTCGGGCGCGAGCCAGATGTCGAGCCAAGAGCCAAAAGCCGCCTCGACATCGTCATGACGCCGGGCAAGCGCGGCCATGAATGCGGGATCATCACGGTATTTGGCGACCGCACGCACCCCCGCAATCGTGCGGTCCTCGATAAAGCTGTGGGGCGCGATGGCAGTGACGGATCGAATGTCCAGCGCGCCCTGGGCAGCGGCGATCAGCGCGATACTTCCGCCATCGCTGTGACCGACCAGGTGCACAGGACTCAAATCGGTGGCCCGCAGGATGGCCGGCAGAACATGCAGCGCCTCGTATTCGAGATAGTCCGGGGACTTGTGCGCGGCACGGGCCGGTGAGCGTCCGCAGCCGGGACGCGAATAGGACAGGAGAGAAAGATCTGGCCGGTGCCGCGAGAACACGTCCATGAGCGGGCGCATCGATTCTGCAGTTCCGAAACCGTGATGGAGAAAGACCACGGCTTGCCCCGTCCTCGCTCCCCGCCAGAGCGTCTCGATCGGCCCGACAGGCGTCTCCTCAACCGTCGTCACACCGCCAGTTTCTCCAGAAGGGCGGCCCGGGCAGCATCGTCTTCCGCCGCGCCTGCAAAAACGACTGCGCCCCGCTCGATCAGGACAAAGCGGTCACAGACTGCCAGCGCTTCGTGGATGTTCTGTTCGACGAGCACGACTGCGCAGCCGGCGTCTCGCATCTCGCGAACGATGGCGAAGATTTCGGCAACGATCATCGGCGCCAGGCCTTCGGAAGGCTCGTCGATCAGGACAACGCGCGGTTCGGCAACCATGATGCGCGCAAGCGAGAGCATCTGTTGCTCACCGCCTGACAAAGTGGTTGCCGACTGTTTGGCGCGTTCGGCCAGCCGCGGGAATCTCTCAAGAACGGGGTTCAGCTTCGAAGCGGGCTTGGCCCCCTTCAGCCCGAGCAGCCCGAGTTCGAGGTTTTCCTGCACCGTCAGCCCAGGGAAAATGCGTCGGTCTTCCGGCACGATTGCCAGACCAGCGCGATTGATCGCATCCGGCTCGATGCCGCCGATCGCCTGACCGTTCAGTTCAATACTGCCGGAACTCGGTTTCACCCAGCCGGCAATGTTCTTCAATAATGTTGTCTTGCCGACGCCGTTGCGGCCGAAGACGCCGAGGATTTCACCTGCGGCAACTTCGAGGGAGATGCCCTGAATGACGTGGCTCAGTCCATAATGGCTGTGAAGGTCTTTGATGCTCAGCATATCTCACCCATGTCCGAAATAGGCCGCCTGGACAGCGGGGTTGGCGCGGACTTCGGCCGGAGTGCCGTCCGCAATTTTCTGGCCCTGATGCATGACGATAACGTGATCGGAGACTGACATGACAATGCCGATATCATGCTCGATTAGCAGAATGGAGACATTCTGGGTCAGGCTCTTGATCAGTTCTTCGGTCTCGTCGGTATCAGCGTGGCTCATGCCCTGCGTCGGTTCATCCAGCATCAGAAGCTTCGGCTCGCAGGCCAGGCACATGGCAATCTCAAGCCGCCGTTGTTCCCCGTGGCTGAGATAGCCGACCTGTTCGTGCACCTTGTCATGAAAATCGAACCGTTCGATCAATTCATCGACCTTGCGGGCGGCGCGGCCGGTGCGGCGCAATGGGCGCACGGCGTGCGAGATAGGTTCAAGAATCTGCGAGGCCAAACGAAGGTTTTCACGCACCGTCATCTCGAAAAAGAGGTTGGTTATCTGAAATGAGCGGGCCAGCCCGGCATGTTGCAACTGAGCCGGACCGAAGCGGGTGACATCCTTGCCGTCAAGATACACCTTGCCGCTGCCCGGCTTCAGGGCGCCGGATATCAGGTTGAACAATGTGGTCTTGCCGGCGCCGTTCGGGCCGATCACCGTGGTGATCTCGTGAGGCGTGGCGGACATGCTGATCGCATCCACCGCCTTCAGCCCGCCGAAGGCGATGCTCAAGTTTTCTGTGTGCAGGATGGGTTTCACGCGCGTTCCCCGGTGGCTTTGATGCGTGCGGCATCCGTTTGTTCATCGAAGCGTATGAGGCGACGCTCCAGTGAGGGTTTGGCGACGCCGATGATCCCCTTGGGCATGAAAAGAATGGCAAAGATGAAAATCACGCCGATGGCGATTAGATGATGTTCGGTATAGCTGCCGACCACGGATTTCAGGAATGTCAGCAGCACGGCGCCGTACAAGGCCCCGATCAAGGTGCCGACACCACCAAGCACGACCATGATGACCGCATTTCCCGAGGAGGCGAAGAACATCAGCTCAGGGGAGACGAAGCCGCGGAGCATCGGATAGAGCGCGCCGGTGATGCCGGCGACGAGCGCCGCCACCACGTAGCACACCATGCGCGGCCCCCAAGTGTTGTAACCCAGGAACGGCACACGTTTCTCATTGGCCTTGAGAGCAATGACAACGCGGCCGAAGGGCGTCGTGAACAGATAGGCGACGGCCGCGTAGAGAATCGTGAGGACCGAAAGCGTCAGCAGAAAGAAGGCCAGCGGATCGCCGGCCGACACCGTGATGACGCCGAGCGGAATTTCCAGGACCGGTACGCCGATGAGCCCGTCGGATGCGCCGAGTTCGCGCGTGTTGTAAACGACCTTGGCGACAACCTGCGCCATGCCGAAGGTGATCAGCGCGAAATAGACGCCGCGAACCCGGTTGGCGATCAGTCCGCCGATGATTCCTGCAAGCAGCGTGACGCCGGTGGCGGCGGCCATGGCCAGCCAGAAGGACGGCACTTCGCGCAGCACCAGCGCCGACACATAGGCGCCTATGCCGAAATACAGCGCCTGGCCCAGACTGAGAAGGCCGCCAAAGCCGAGCAGGATGTCGACCGACAGGGCCAATCCGCCCAGGATCAGTGCTTCGGTTCCGAGCCGCAGATAGAAGGTGTCGTTCATGGCGACAGCGAGCGCGACGCATATCAGCCCGATGCCCATGAGGACAGCGAAGAAGACATGGTTGGCGCGCATGGATATATCGAGGCGATCACGCATGACCCATCCTCCCGAACAGACCCTGGGGTCGGAACATGAGGACGAGCACCATCACGCCAAAGACGATGGGATCGGCCCAGACCGGAGAAATGACAAGGCTCGAGATGGCCTGTACCTGGGTGAGGAATATTCCGGCGATCACCGCACCCCAGATCGAGCCCAGCCCGCCGACGATGACAACGGTGAAGGCGAGCAGGATGAAGTCGCGTCCCATGGTTGGGAACACCGAGTAGACGGGTGCAAGCAGCACGCCGGCCAGGCCCGCCAGGGTCACGCCGAAGGCGAATGCGCCGGAATAGACCCACCCAACGCGCACACCGAGGCTGGCCGCCATGTTGCGGTCGAAGGATGCGGCGCGCACGATGGCGCCGAGGCGCGTGCGATAGACCACAAAGGTCACCGCCAAGATCACCACGGCGCCAATCGCGATCAGGAACAGACGGTAGGTCGGAATGACAATGCCGAAAAGATCCGTGGCTCCGGGCAACGGATTTGCCGGGCGGTGGGTGTTCGGGCCGAACAGGATCTTCAGTATGTCCTCGAGGATCAGTCCCAGCCCGAAGGTGACCAGGAGGGTCGTGACGTGGCGGTCTGCCCCGTCATAGACCCGCCTGATCAGATAGCGTTCGGTGATGATCCCCAAGGGGATCATCAGAAGGGGTACAAGGGCTATCAGCACCCAGTAATTCATGCCTGACAGGCTCAACGCCAGCGCACCAAAGGCGCCGATGGCATAGAATTCGCCATGGCTCATGTTGATGACGTCAAGCAGGCCGAAGATGATCGTCAGACCGAGCGCGACGAGGATCACGGAGATCCCCAGCGCCAGACCATTCAACATCTGCGGTGCCAGGACGTAATGCAGATAGCTTTCCATGCCCTGTACCCCCTTCTTGCTGTTAGAACCGTTCACACGTGTCCGGTCCGATGGCGGCTTCGCCGTCGATCCGGTTGGCGATGGTGAAGGCACCGTCCTTGATCTGGACCACATACATCGGCTGGATGGCCTGGTGGTCGCCGGCGCGGATGGTCTTGGTGCCCTGAGGCGTGTCCCACTCCAGGCCTTCAAGAGCGGCGCGGACTTCATCAGTGCCGGTGCCACCGGCTGTTTCCACCGCCTTCTTGTAGGCGAAAAGCAGTCCGTAGCTGTCAGCACCGTAAAGGTCGGGATCGGCGCCGTTCCGCTCGTTGAAGGCTTCAACGAACGTCTTGTTTTCGGGCGTGTCGATCAGGGTTGAATATCCCACGCCGGTGATGAAGCCCTCAGCCGCTGCGCCGATCGCCTTGATGTTCTGGCTGGTGACCGTGCCGGAGGCGCCAAGGATGGTCAGCCCGTCGCGAATGCCGAAATCCTGCATCTGGGTGAGCAGACGCACCGTGTCGTTGCCTGCGACAGAGGTGTAGAGAACTTCCGGGTTGGAGGCGCGGATGCGGCCGAAATACTGGCTGTAATCCTTGGCATCGAGCGGAGCGTAAACCTCGCCCGTGGATTCAGCGCCAACCGCTTCAGCATTCGACTTGAATGCCGCGACCGTGGAGCGGCCCATCTCGTAGTCAGGTCCGAGATAAAACACCTTGGCACCTGATTTTTCCTGCTTCATCCAGGCTGCGAGTGCGGCCGATTGCTGGCCGGCGCGCGCATTGACACGGAACACGTTCGGCGAACATTTGTCGCCGGTGATCGCGTCCGAAAACGAAACAGTGGTGGCAATCAGCTTGCCGGCGCGTTCGGCGACCTGGCCGACCGCAAGAGTGGCGCCCGAGTTCACCGTGCCGGTGAGGAAGTCAACGTCCTCGGAGGTCATCAGCTTTTCGGCCTTTTGCACTGCGACGGACGGGTTGGCCTCGCTGTCTTCATAGATCAGTTCGATCTGCCGGCCCATGATGCCGCCGGCGGCGTTGATCTCCTCGGCGGCCATGTCCAGGCCCCATGAGACCTGCTGACCGATACCGGCATAGGTGCCGGAAATCGGTGTCAGCACACCAATCCGGATCGGCTCGTCCTGCGCCAGGGCGCTGCCGGTCATCAGAGCCGCCAGTGCGACACTTGCTGTCAGGGTCTTAATCGTCATGTTCAGTTCCTCCCATTGAAACGATCAGGTTTGACTAGCGTCCGACGAATGTCGGTTTCCGCTTTTCGTGAAAGGCTTTGACGCCTTCTGCGAAATCTTCCGACTGGCGAAGACGGCTGTAGGCGTGGCCTTCCAGTTCGATGCCAGTGGCGACAGTGGCATTTTCACTGTCATTGAGCAGTTTCTTGGCCGTGCGCTGCGCCATCGGCGAGAACTCGCACAGTTCGGCCACCAGTTTGGCCGTGGATTCTTCCAGCGCCTCGTTGTCAACAAGTTCGACAGCAATGCCCCAGTCATAAGCCTGCTGGCCGCTGATACGGCGTGAACGCATGACCACATCCTTGGTGCGGGCCAGTCCGATCAGCGCCTGCAGCCGCGCCGAGCCCCCCGATCCGGGGATCTGCCCCAGCTTTTGTTCGGGCAGAGCGTAGCGGGTGGACCGGGCGGCAATGCGAAAATCGCAGGCGAGCGAGATTTCGAAGCCGACCCCGAATGTGTAGCCCTTGTTCGCCGCGATCACCGGCTTGGCACAGCGCCAAGGCGCGGCAATGTTGTCGGCAAGATGGCTGACATGCTCGGGCGAGGCTTCGAGGAAGCCCTTGATGTAGCCGCCAGAGGAAAAATGCTCGCCCTCGGCGCGCAGCACGATAACGCGGACGCGCTGATCGGCATCGAGGGCTTCGAACGCCGCACGCAACTGGTCGCGCTGCGGCATGGAAATCACGTTCATCGGCGCGCGATCAAGGACGATGTCGCCACGTTGCGTCTCGGCATCGATTTCGATGCGGAACCCGTCAAGTTCAGCCAGGAGCGGGTGGTTATATCGCGGATCTGTCATGTGTCTTTTCCTTCAGGGCAGCCTGAGCGGCCGCGGTGTTGGGAGTGTAATTTCCTGAGACCAGATCGCGCCGCAGCAATTTGCCGACGGGCGATTTCGGTAGCTCGGTGACGAAAACGAACTTTTTTGGCCGCTTGTAATTGGCGAGAGTCGTGGTGCGGCAATAGTCGGCGAGATCCTCTTCGGTGACCTCGCCACGCTTCTTGACGAAAGCGACGACGATCTTGCCCCAGCGCTCGTCGGGAAGGCCGACCACCGCACATTCGGCCACTGCCTCGTGCATGGACAGGCAGCTTTCGACTTCAAGCGGCGAGACGTTCTCGCCGCCGGTGATGATCATGTCATCGACCCGGCCGGTGACGAACAGATCGCCATCCTCGTCGAAATGGCCGCAGTCACCGGTGAAGTACCAGCCATCTTTCAGTGCCTTTGCGTTGGCCGCAGGGTTCTGAAAATAGCCCTCGAAGGCTTCGTCGCCGGCCAGAGTGGCGATGATCTCACCCTCCGACCCTCTTTTCACCACGGCCTCGGGATCGCCGGAGCCCATTTCGACGATGCGCAAATCCTGGTTCAAAGCGGCCTTGCCGGCTGAGCCGGGCTTGGCCACGGCGTTCTGCTCGATCGAGAAGGTGTAGATCTCCGAGGAGCCAAAATGGTTGACGAACAGCTCGGGCCGGAATGCCCTGTCGACCCGCTGCAGCAGTCCATCGGTCATCGAAGCCCCGGCAAAGCCGAGGCGTTTGACGGAAGACAAATCGGTTTGCGCGAAATCGGGATGATCGAGCAGATCATGATACAGCGTCGGAACGAGATACAGGCTGCCGATGCGCTCTTCGGCGATCAGGCGCAGCGCGACGGCGCTGTTGAAGCGCGGCAGGCAGACGAAGGTGCCGTTGAGCAGGGTCATCGCCAAGAGCGAGCGCACCCCCATCGTGTGATAGAGCGGCATCACGCCCAGCGTGGCATCCCGCATCGGCATCAGGTTCTGTGCGATATGGGCCACGGTGCTGGCGCGCTCGGTGCGGTGGCGACGCGGCACGCCCTTGGGACGGGCAGTGGTGCCGCTGGTATAAAGCATGATCGACCAGTCATCGGCACCCGCCTGGGGGCTGGCATCGGGAGCTGAAGCCGCGACGATCTCGTCGTAATCCAGTGCGCCTTCAGCGCTTGTTCCGTAAGTTATGCGCGGCAGCGAGACGGCCTGCGGTGCCTCTGCAATCGCTTCAGCGCTGGACTTATCGAACACTAGGGCGCGTGCAGCGCTGTTTTCGATGAAGAAACCAATCTCGTCAGCGGTGCTGCGCCAATTGACCGGTACGGTGATCACGCCGGCCATCTGGCAGGCCCAGTGCAGACTGGCCGCGGCCCGGTTGTTTTGCATGGCAACAAGGATCCGGTCACCGCGTGTCAGACCCATGTCGGACAGACCGGCGACGAGCGCGGATATCTGCGAAAACCATGCTTCGTAACTCAGGCGGACATCGCCATCGACAAGCGCCAGAGCGTTGGGCATGCGGGCGACGCTGGCGATAAGGGACCGGCCGAGATCAAGCATCCTGGATGTCCTTCTTGAGAGTTGCAGCCGCCTCGATCGCGGCGTTGAGAATCGTGTGATAGCCGGTGCACCGGCACAGATGTCCGGACAGCACATCACGGATCTGGTGTTCGTCGGCATCGGGCGTGTCGCGCAGCAAGGTGTCGAGCGACATCAGGATGCCGGCAGTGCAGAAACCGCATTGCAGGGCATGGTGCTTGCGGAACGCAGACTGCAGCACCGACAGGCGCTCGGCATCGGGGGCCAGGCCTTCGACCGTATCGATGACCGCGCCATCGACTTGGACGGCGAGGGTCAGGCAACTGCGCGCCATCATGCCATCAATGCGCACCGTGCAGGCGCCGCACACGCCGTGTTCGCAGCCGACATGAGTGCCGGTGGCAGCCAGCTCGTGGCGTAGAAAATCACTCAGCAACAGGCGCGGCACGGCGTATCCCTCGACCGGCCGGCCGTTCAAGGTCATGCCAATCTTGTGGCGCTGGTCAGCGTTCAAGCGGCGCATGTGCGGGCCTCCTGCAGGGCTTTGGCGCCGAGACTGCGGACAAGATCGCGGCGGTAGCGAGCGCTGGCATGCAGATCTTCGCGCGCATCAAGCGACCAGGCCAGTGCGTTCAGGGCGTCGCTCTCCTCGGCTGGATCGAATGCATCCCAATCGCGGATGACGGGCGTGTCGTTAACGCCCCCAACGGCCAGCCGCACCCGGTCGGGCGAGACCAGTGCAGCGCAGGCGACGATCGCGAAATCGCCCTTGCGGCGACCGACCTCGCAGAACCCGACGCCGGTGCCTTCTGAGAGGATCGGGAATTCCACCGCTTCAATGATCTCATCGTCAGCCTTGTCGGTGAGCATCATTCCAAGGAAGAAATCCGATGCCGTCACCCGCCGGCGTTTGCCGCCGCGGCGCAAGATCACAGTGCCATCAAGCGCCGCCAGCGTCAGCGGAATTTCGGCGGACGGATCGGCATGGGCGACGGAGCCGCAGACGGTGCCGCGGGCGCGGGTCTGCGTGTGTCCGACCCAGGGCAGTGCGCGGGCCAATAGCGGGTTGATTTTGCAAAGGTCCGGGTAAGCGGAGAGAGCGGTCTGGCGCACCCCGGCGCCGATGCGCAATGTGGCCTTGTCGGCGGTGATCTGGCGCGCGTCACCAGCCTGCATGATGTCGGCCAGCACCGAGGGGCGCGACAGCCGCATGTTCAGCATCGGCATCAGCGATTGTCCGCCGGCCAGCACCCGGACGGCGTCGCCGTGTTGCGCGATCACCTCCGCGGCCTCCTCAAGGCTGTCGCAACGCACATAATCGAAGGGAGCCGGTTTCATGAGCTGGCCCCCCAGCGCGCGCGCAGACGCGCGAGCAGGCCGCGGCGCGGGACATCGCCGCCCGCCTTGCGTCCGAGAGCCGTAAAGAACTGGCCGATGACGATCTTCGCAGCGCCATCGAGCAGCCGACCGCCAACTGCGGCGACCTTGCCGCCGACGGCAGCCTCGTAGGAATAGGAAATGACCGTGCCACCGTCATCCTCAACCAGGGTCACGGTGCCGGTCCCCGATCCCGACCCGAGGGCGCCATTGGCCTTGCCGGTCAGAACGGCGCTGTGCGGCTCGTTGAGATCAGACAGGCCGACATCGACGCGATATCGTCCCTTCACCGGCCCGACGCCCAGTGTGACGTCGGCGATAAATCGTGTTGGCGAGAGCTGTTTGACGCCGTGTGCGCCGGGGATCAGCGCCGCGAGCTGGTCGGCGTCCATCAGAAGGTCCCAGATCTCTTGCGGCGTGGCAGAGACCCGGGCCTGGCCCTGTCCCGACAGACCCTTGCCATCCGGTTTTCGCGGCGAAGCCTGCCCGGCAGGAGCCGGGGGCTCGGCAGACAGCAACGCCGCAATGCGCGTCGGGCTCAGCGGCAGGGTCAGGTCGAGCGGACCATGTGCCGGGGCCAGCGCATCCGCGACGGCATTGGCGATACAGACCGGGGTGGACATGCAATTGCCTTCCCCGACGCCCTTTGCCCCAAGGGGTGTCAAAGGCGAGGGGGAACAGGTGTGCAGGATCTGTAAATCCGGGATCTCGTGAATGGTCGGCACCGGATAATCGGCGAGGGTTCCGGCGAGAAACGCCCCGTCCTCGTCGTAGGCATATTCCTCGAAAAGCGCGGCGCCGACCGCCTGTGCAAAGGCACCGCGGATCTGTCCATCGACCATGCCCTGATGCAGGATGGTGCCGCAATCGTGCATGGTGACATAGCGGTCGATGCGCACCTGGCAGGTGACGGGGTCGATCTCGATGCCGCAGAAATCAAAAATGAAGGCATGACACAGCGAGGAATTGATGCGGTCATCCTCGGTTGGCGCCGCCAGTTCGGGCGCGGTCCAGATGGCGGTTTCGCGGACCGGACTGGCGATGCCCTCGGGCAGTGTCGCAGGCGCCCAATGGGCCGCCGAGGCCACGCGCGAAAAGCTGACCGCAGCGTCGGGGTTGTGGATCGAGAAAACCTTGCCGTCGGCAAATCGGATGTCGTCAATGGTGACGTTCAGCTGCGCCGCGGCAATGCGAGCGATGCGCTGGCGCAACCTGTCCGCTGCGATGCTGACCGCTCCCGCCGATGCCGCGGCGAAGCGGCTGGAATAATTGCCGGCTGCGATCGACCAGGCATCCTTGGAGGTGTCGATGGCAGCGACAACCCTGACATCGCCGGCATTCAATCCAAAGCGCTCGGCGACGATGCCTGCAGCGACGGTTTTATGTCCCTGGCCTTGCGGAACCGAGTCGATCTGCACGGTGATGCTGCCGACCGGGTCGATGGCAATGGTGGCGCAGGACTGGGCGCCGTTCTTCGGGCCGGCCTTGGCGCGCTCGGCCGGCGTGAGCGCCGTGGAGAGATAGCCCATGTTCGATACGGAGGGTTCGACCGCCGCGGTCAAGCCAATGCCATACAGCCGTCCCTCGGCACGGGCCGTATCGCGCCGCGCCAGCAGCGCCTCGTAGTCGCCCTCCGTCAGGGCGCGCTCAAGGGCCTGAGCATAATCGCCGGAATCGTAGGTCGCGCCGCTGGCGGTGCGATAGGGGAATGCCTCCGCGGCGATCAAATTCGTTCTGATCACCTCAAGCGGGTCGAGACCGAGCGTGCCGGCGATGCGCTGCATCAAGCGTTCAAGCGCGAAATAGAGTTGCGGTCCGCCAAAACCCCGGTTCAAGCCGGTCGGCGTCTTGTTGGTCATGACGATGCGATTGCGCACGGACAGGTTGGCAATATCGTAAGCGCCACACAGATTGCCATGCATCCGATAGAGCGTGGCCGGTTCGGGGGCGCGCAGATAGGCGCCGACATCTTCAACCTGGTCGAAATCCAGGGCCGTGACCCGACCGGTCGCGGTGACGGCGGCGCGCAGGGTGATGGCGCGGTTGGTCGCCGACACCGAAGCGGTGAGGTGTTCAAGCCGGTCTTCCACCCATCTGACCGGCCGGTCAGCCAGCCGGGCACAGGCGCCGAGCAGCGCGATATAGGGAAAGACGCCCTGCTTGACCCCGAAGCTGCCCCCGGAATCCTCCGGGGTTTTGAGCCGCAGCCGGTTTCCCGGCACATTCAGGGCACGCGCGATAACCGGATGGATGGAAAACGGTCCCTGGAAATTGGCCGTGACCTCGTAGGACTGGTCATGCGGGTTCCATTCGGTCAGCACGCCATAGGTCTCGATCGGAGTGCAGGAGTTGCGCGGATAGCGCACCGAGACCTCGACCACCTGGTCAGCGGCGGCAAAGGCCGCTTCCGGATCTCCGTAGGTGAAGGATCGCTCGGAGCCCAGATTGCCGCCCATTTCCTCGTGCAGCACAGGGGCATCGTCATTCAGCGCCACCAGCGGATCGAGCGCCGGCGCGAGCACGTCAAAATCGACTTCGATGAGATCCAGCGCGTCTTCGGCAATGTAGCGATCTTCGGCGAGGACCACGGCGATCGGCTCACCGGTGTAGCGCACCTTGTCGCGGGCGATGGGCCAGCATTGGATCGGCAGCTTGACGCCGACCATCAAGGGCGAGGCAACGCGTGCGTAATCCTCGCCGGTAATGACCGCATGCACACCCTTCAAGGCACGCGCCGCATCGCAGCGCATCGAAGTAATGCGCGCATGTGCATGCGGACTGCGCAGAATCGCGGCCTCCAGCGTGCCGCGCGGCGCTGGCAGATCGTCGAAGAAACGCCCGCGGCCCGTCAGGAGCGGCGCATCCTCGACACGCAACATCGCAAGCTGAGATGCCTCCTCCACCATTCCGCTCTTCTTCCTCCTCTGCAAGACCGGTCAGGTCAGGCTAGGGAGATAAAAGGCGGAAACCCATTGTCAGGAGTTGCGCGTTTTACCCTGGAGTCTCAAATTCGCAGAAATTGCGACAGATCGCCCAGTCGTGAGGTGGCGCGGAAGTTCGACGGCGTGACGCCGGCGTTATCCCGGAAAAAGCGGGTGAAATGCGCCTGGGTGGAAAAACCGAGGCGGTCCGACAAGGCGCCGAAGCTGACATCGGTGGACAGCGTGGCGCTGATGGCCTGCTCCAGCCGGATCGCATTCAGGAAGACACGCGGCGTGACGCCGGTCGAGTTCTCGAAGACGCGAAAGAAGTTGGCCCGGCTCATCCCCGATGAGGCGGCGAGGCGATCGATGCCATCAATGCTGCCGGGATTGGAGCGCATTTCCGCAATGGCGGTGCTGACGCGGCGATCGATGCACTGGGTGCGCGCCGCGTTTCGCAGATGGTCGCCGACAGTGCGCCATTCGGTGAACCGCTCGATCACCGCGATCATCAGCGCGCTGAGCTGTTCTTCATGATCGACTTCGGCGGTGGGCGCATGAACCATGCTGGACGCCAGCTCCAGGGCCTGCTTGCGGATGCGTGGCGTGATGGCGTCCGATATTCTGCCGAAGAAACCGGCACCGCCGCTGGCGGCCCAGTTGTGACGCAGCATGGTCAGCCAGGACGGCTCGATATAAAGAGCCAGGATGATCGTGCGGGGCGCGTCGGGCCGGTGGACATAGGCATGCGGGGTCCAGGCATTGATCAGCACCGCACTTTCGTCAGTCAGATGTGCGACACTGTCGCCGACCAAAAACGATGTGTCCGCGCCGTCGATCTTCAACAGGACATGGCAATGCGGATGCGCGTGCCGCACCAGCGACCGATCCATGTCGAGCAAGGCGACACGGCCGAAAGGTCCATTCTTTATTCTAAGGGCATCGGACATCGGCGAATTCTAACGTTTTCGGCCGGTTTGTCACCCGTCCGATCCGGAGGACGTTCGACGACCCTGGCAATCTGGCGGCAGGCACCCGCGTCCTAGCCCCTGAGGCGCACATATGCTCCATTTTACAGGCTTTTTCTCGTAGTCCTTGCCATATCGAGCGCATAACAATCAGATTAACGAGTCCTGACCCTTGGGCTTTTGGTGCACAATGCTATGTGGGCGAGGGGAAAGATGGCGGTCTTCGGGCTTCGCCTGTGCGAGCGAGAGGAGGAAGAGCATGATTGCAGGAAAGGCGCCATTGCTGCTCCTGGCGGTGATCCTGGCGTTCATGCAACTCGTTTCATCCTCCGCTCAAGCGCAGGAGGATGAAAGCGGCAGCGCCGCTTTCGCTTTCAAGTCCGAGCCGCTGAACGTGGGACTGCCGGCGGATATCGGCTCTCTGCGCCTCGATACGCCGAGAGCGAGTCTCGAGGCGTTTCTGGAAGCCATTCGCCGCAAGGATTTCCGCCGGGCCGGTGCGACCTTGAACCTCAATGCCATCCCGGCCGAAGAGCAGGCGGACCGCGCGCCGGAACTCGCCCTGATGCTGGCCTTCATCCTGCGGCGATACGATCTCATCGATTGGACGGACATTCCGGACCAGCCGGACGCGAGAGTATTGCCACGGCTGCAGCAATCGACCAGTCCGTACAAGCGACGCTCGGTTGAACTGGGGACGGTGGAGCTGGATGGTCGGCCGATCCCGATCAGCCTGCAACGCTTCCAGCCCCCGGATGGAGAGGCGGTGTGGTTGTTTTCACCGTTCATGGTCGAACGGGTGCCTGATATATATCGCGAGCCCGGCCGAGATCTGCTCAGTCGCTGGCTGCCGCTCAGCGAACGGGTCGATACGTACGACTATTCTTCGACGGTAGAACGGATCGCAGCGGCCCTCATGCTGACCGCCGCGCTGGTGCTCGGGTTACTCTCTTATCTTGGCATGCGTCTCATGGTGCGCCTGCTGCCGCTGCGATATCGGCGCGCCGGAAAGAATGTCTGCCTGCCGCTTGCGGTCCTCATTGCCGCGGTCGCATTCCGCATCAGCCTGAAAGAACTGGTGGTGCTCACGCTTCCGATCGCCAAGTCGATGGATGTGGCGTCAGAGATCGTCGCCTTGGCGGCCGGTGCCTGGCTGGTCTTGCAGACGGCTTCAGGATTGAGCCTCGCTCTCAGTCGGAAATACGTGGTTCCCCTCACCTCGGACGATCCGGAAAATCGGCGAATACAAACCGCCGTCTATGTGGCGCGACGGCTGGTCATTGTTGCGGTGGCGCTGGTGAGCATCGGCTACATCCTGCTTCGGGTCGGAATTTTCGAATCGTTCGGCATCTCGATCCTGGCCTCGGCCGGTGCGCTCGGTGTGCTGGTCGCCATCGCCGCACGACCCCTGCTCGGCAACATGGTCGCGGGGCTGCAGATTGCTTTGACCGATCCGGTGCGCATCGGCGATGTCGTGGTTTTTGATGAACATTGGGCCACTGTCGAAGACATCTCCTTTGCCCATACGGTTCTGCGCACCTGGATCGACACGCGGATCATCGTCCCGCACAGCGACCTTCTCTCACGGCCCTTCGAAAACTGGTCGAAGGAAGGCGATGCGGTGCGACGCATTGTCAAGATCCCGGTCGACTATCGCATCGATGTCGACAGCGTCCGGGAGAAGGTCAAGGAGATCGTCGAGTCCGATGCGCGCGCCACGAGCGAGCCGCCGCAGGTGGAGATGGTCGAGCTCACAGGTGAAGTGGCGGTGCTCTGGGTGTGGATCTCGGCGACCTCGGCCTTCAACTCCTGGTATTTGCACAACGAAGTGAGAGAGAAGCTGGTCAAACACATTCGCGAGCTTGAAGGCGGACGCTATCTGCCGCGGCGGCGGCACCTGATCCTCAACAAGGAGGGCGATTCTCCGTTGGGCGAGGCTGATCAACCCAATTCGGATGCGCCGGACACGGGCGCGGAGAATTCGTAGGCGAAAGGTCCCGCGCGTTGTTCCCGTTTTTTTGCCGACTTGACCAAGGGCATGCAGGCACCGCAAGAATTAGCAATGCCTAAAATGACACGCTCCGCTCCGCCCCGCATTCGCCCCCCACTCGCCGCCCAGCGGCTGAAGCCGGTTTTCATCGACCGGTGGAGTGACAAGCTGCGGCTCAGGACGCTCAAGCCGTCCGAGGTGACCCCGGTGATCGAGGAGTGGCTGACAGCTCCGGAGATCATGGAGGGCGTGAACGCGCCCCGCGCCGCGATGGGGACGGAGGCTTTCAGGGCCTATGTCGCCAGTTTCGATAATATCAGGCGCAATCTGGTGGCGATCCGCAATCGCTCCGACGATGCGCCCCTCGGACTGATGATGCTCGAACTGGACCTGCGGCATAAGGTCGGGGCGCTGCATGTGGTCATCGGCGAGGCAGATCACCGCAACCTTTCGACGACGATCAACGCGGTGCGGATCATGGTCCGGTATTTCTTCATCGAGCGGAAAATGGAAAAGCTGACCTTTCAGCCGCTCGCCCGCAACAGGGCCGCGGTGGCGGCCTGCACCTTCGCCATGCTGACGCTTGAAGGAACACTGCGCTCGCACCGGATCGACGGGCGGACGGGGGAGCGGCTTGATCAAATGGTATTCGGCATGACGCGCGAAGAATACGTTGTCAGGGATCAGGCGAACGTCAAAGCGGGCACGGCGGCGCCCTATGAGGGGCCGGGCGTGCCGGCAGCAGTGCGGCGGGCACTACCTGCCGAACTTGAATGACAGACCGATGGTCGCGGACGTCACTGACGGATTGAAGCCGCTCGGATTCGACCCAGGTTCGGCGTCTACCGTTCCGAATTCGGCATGCAATATCTCCGCCTTCACCGACCAATTCGGCGCGAGCGCAAACTCCGCTCCGACGCCAACCACACCACCGAATTGCAGCCCGCTGTCGGAAAATACTTGATCCGGGGCGAAATTCTGTTCCACACGACTGTCTACCGCGATTTCTGCGACGGCCGCGCCGACAGTTCCATAAATCAGCAGCTGTTCAGTGGGGAGAACACCGACGCGGGCCCGCGCCGTCGCCATCCAGTCGATGTCGTAGGCGTAGTCTTCATCCTTACCAGTAAACGAACCGGAAAGATTTGTCTGCTCAACGCCGAGGTAATTGATGTCACCGACAAAACCGAAGACAACATTGTCGATCTGCCAATCATGACCGAAGTGGACGCCGCCGATAAACCCTTCCTCGGGATAGGGCCCCTCATCAACGGCTATCGTACCAGTGAAATTCGGGGCCGACGACACAAAGCCGCCCTGAGCACCGACATAAAAGCCGGACCAGTCAAGGCTGCCATCCTCGGCGTGCGCCGGGGTGGAGAGTGCCGCGATTGCCACAGATGCAATCAGGACGTGTCGCAATTTCGGTACACCCAACAAATCGAAATCTCCCATCAATCAAGCTGAACATATCGTAATTCTTTCATGAAGATAGTTGCGATTCTGCAACGTTAGCAGTTTATTTTCAGTAGAATTTCGTGGGTCGTTGCTGCGAAAAATCGGACGACGGCGGTGCGGTGCGAGCCACAATGGGCTTGTCAAACGGCGCGGCTGTGCTAATCAAGGCCATCCACAGGGGTGCTCCGTAAAGCCGGGGCTGAGATGCCGGGTGCAATCCCGCAGACCCTTCAGCTGATCTGGGTAATGCCAGCGGAGCGAGGTGAAATGTTCTCAGGGGCACAGCTCTCCCTATATCCGATGTCCGATGATTTCGTTGCCGTGATTCTCGGCGCGCTGGACGCGCTGGATCCATGGCGCGATCGATTGCGCATCGAGACCGACGACGTCTCGACCCTGATGGTCGGGCCTGCCGACATCCTGTTTCCGGCCATGCGCGACCTGTTCGTCGCGGCTGCGCGGGGCGGGGTGCATTGCACCTTGCACGCAACGGTGTCTCGCGGATGTCCCGGTGAACCGGATGATCCGATCTGTACGCCGCCCGAGGGTGGGCTTCGTGCCGATGCGCCGCTTCATACACGCATTGAAGCGGCCCGGGGACGAGTCGAAGCTGCGAAAGAGACCGGCCAGCCGGTGGCGGCGCAGTTCTCGCTGTATCCGTTGGGTCTCGGTCACCACATGGATGAAATCTACGGCTGCATCGATTTCGTCAAAGCGTCCGGCACTTTCGAGAAATCAAAACATTTCTGCACCAAGTTGCGCGGCGATGCCGGCCCGGTGTTCGAAACGCTGTCGCAGGCCTTCACGGGTTTCGGCGCACAAGCGGGTCACGTGGCTCTCGACGTGACCCTCTCGGCAAACAGCCCGAGCAAATTCTGAGCCTATCCCGAGCTGGCGTTTATCGCCGTCTCTTCCTTCCTTACAAACAATGGAGACTGTCATGCCCCATGCGGCTGTCTGGACTTTGCGTGAAACTCTGATCGTCGCCGTGCTCGGCGCGGTTTTCGGTGTTCTCTATCTCGGATGGGTTCAGGTCTGGCTGATCGCCCAGGCGCTGTTCGGCGCGGTGACCATGGATGTGGTGATGGGCTTCTGGTTCATCGTCTCCATCATTGCCGCCGGAATCATCCGCAAACCCGGCGTAGCGCTGGTGTCGGAGATGTTGGCGGCGGCGGTGCAGATCCTGCTTGGCAGCCCGGCCGGCCTCTTGTTGCTGCTGACAGGATTTGTGCAGGGCGCCGGTGCCGAAGCCGTGTTCGCGGCCACGCGCTATCGCCGCTGGTCGCTGCCGGTGCTGATGGCAGCGGGGGTCGGGGCCGCCCTGGCCTCGTTCGCCTATACCTGGATGCGCTTCGACTACGGCAATCTGGCGCCTGGGCTGCTGGCGGCAATGTTCGTGCTGCGCTGTGCCTCCGGCGCCTTGCTCGGGGGGCTGCTTGGCCATTTGGTGATCCGGGCCCTGTACCGCACAGGCGTCTTGTCGGGATTGCGGATCGAACGGGATCTGCGTGCTGCACACGCCTGAGGCCATTGCCTGCGACGCGGTTGCGGTGCGTTACCCCTACGCACCGCGGCCTGCCGTCGGGCCGCTGTCCCTGCAGGTCAGGCGAGGCGAGCGGGTGCTGCTGCTCGGGCCTTCGGGTTGCGGCAAATCGAGCCTGCTGCACACGCTGACGGGTTTGATTCCACGCAGCATCGCGGCAGAGCGAGACGGGCAGATCCGGTTGTTCGGGCATCCGGCCGAGGCGCGCAGCCCGGCGCAATGGGCCGATAGGGTTGCACTGCTGTTTCAGGATGTCGAGCAGACGCTGGCCGGCCTGACGGTTGAGGACGAAATCGCCTTTGCGCTGGAGAATTGCAATATTCCCGCCGGCGCGATCGAGGAAAGCGTCGTTCGGGCCATGGACTTGGCCGGCTTGCCGCCGGAGTGGCGAATGCGGCGCATTGCGACGCTGTCGGGCGGTCAGAAGCAAATCGTCGCGCTGGCGGCGGTGCTGGCGCAGGATGTCGATGCCGTGATCGCCGACGAGCCGACGGCCAGCCTGGCTCCGAAAGCGGCGCGCCTGATGGCCGATCGCCTCCTGGCCCGCGGGCGCACAACCCTGATCGTCGACCATCGCCTCGGGCCGATCCTCGACCGCATCGACCGGGTGATTGTGCTCGGAGCGGGCGGCCAGTTGCTTGCCGAAGGTGCGCCCGATTCAGTGTTCGCGGAGTTCGGCGCGGCGTTGATCGCCGAAGGCATCTGGACGCCGCTGGCGGTGCGGGTGCGCGAGGCGCTGGCCCGACAGGGCGTGAAGATCCCGCCCGTCACTCAGGTCAAGGATCTTCTCGCATGCCTGCCGCCGGAGACGGACTTGAAGCCGTTGCTGCTGCCGCAGCCCGTGCCATTGGGACCGGAGCGGGTCAGGCTGGAGCATGTGGCCTGCGCGCCGCCGTTCGGCCCGGTGGTCGTGGAGGATGTGTCCTTCAGCCTGCGTGGCGGAGAGGTGCTTGGCATCATCGGGCCGAACGGGGCGGGAAAATCGACACTTGCCGCCTGCCTGGCCGGACTTGTGCCGCCGCGCAAGGGCCGACGGCACGGCGCCCCCGGCGCCATTGCCTTTCAGAACGCCGAAGCGCATTTCAGCGCCGATACCGTGCGGGCGGAACTGGCCGCAGTCGGCCTGCCCGCCGCGGCTGTAGCGGCGGTCCTGGAAGAATGGGGGTTGGGCAAGGTTGCCGAACAGCATCCCTTCACCCTGTCGATGGGGCAGAAGCGCCGTCTCGCCCTGGCGCTGCTGACGGCGACCAAGCGGTGGCCGTTGCTGGTTCTTGATGAACCGACTGCCGGACTGGATTTCAAGGGGACGGAAATCGCGGCGGCGCACATCCGGCGCCTTGCCGGCACGGGGCGGGCGATCGCGGTGATCACGCATGACGCCGACTTCGCGCTGTCGGTCTGCGACCGCATCGCCGTGCTGGCGCCGGGACGGCTGGCGGCAATCGGGCCGGCGAGCGATGTGCTGCGCAACAGAGTATTGCTTGAGGCGCAGGATCTCGCGCCGCCCGAAGCGGCAGGACTGCTCGAGTGGGTCGAGCAGCGATGCTGAAGCATTTTCACTCTCTACCGAAGTTCTTTCTCTGCCTCATCTGGATCGCTGCGTCGGTTCTGGTCTTCGATTTGCGGTTTCAAGTGGCGGCGGCTGTCCTGGCATTCGCATTGTTGTGGCTGGGCGAGGGGGTGCGGTTGTGGAAGATGATCGTTCTGACTGTGCCATTTGCGCTGTTTGGATTCGGCTTTCTGACGACATCCGTGCTTTTTTCAGCGGAATCCGGCTACGCGCTGCAGATGGCTGGCGAGCAATCCATGCGGCGACCCGATTTTTCTCCGGGCCTTGTGCTGTTTGCCCGCACCCTCGCCTGTGGGCTGCTCTCGGCGCTTTTCGCGCTGACCACCGATCCAGGCCACTTCGTGCGCGCGCTGATGGTGCATCTGCGACTGCCGCCATCAGTTGGCTACGCTCTGATGCAGGCGATGCACCTTGTGCCGGATCTGGGGCGCGAGATGCAAAGTCTGCGGATGGCCCGCGCCATCCGCCGCGGCCGGGCCTTGCGGCGCCTGCCGGGTCCGGGTGAAGTGGCGGCGCTGACGATCCCGCTATTGGCGTTCGCCATACGCCGGGCCGGCCGCGCCGCCCTGGCGATGGAGGCGCGCGGACTGCAAGCTGGACGACCGCGCAGTCATTTGCGCGATGTGGCGATGACGCGCGGTGATGCGGCCGGCTTTGCCGCCGGCCTTGCCCTTCTGGCGGCGCTGCTCTGGGCGCTGTGAGTCTGGTTCCTGCAAAAGTCGGCCCTTGACCGAACGGCTTCGAGCACCCTAAATTGACAGAAAATATTACGCGCGTAAAATTGTATTTTACATCGAGATGTTATCGTGCTCTCTCTGGTGGGCAATATGAAAGCAATGGGAGAGCCTTGTGGCCGGACGTAAAATCAGGAACATGGAGGAGTTCGCCGAGCTGAGCGGTATTTCGCGTCCGACCGTCTCGAAGTATTTTCGCGATCCGGAGAGCGTGCGCAAGAGTTCGCGGATGCGCATCGAGGCGGCGCTCGAAGAGTATGATTACCGCCCGAACATCTTTGCCATCAATCAGAACCGCAAGCTGACGAAGACAGTCGGCATTCTTGTGCCTTACCTCGCCGATCCGTTCTTCGCGGAAATCGTCCGCATGATTGAATGGCGCTGCATTGATGCCGGCTTCTGGCCCATCGTGTTCAGTGCGCATGGGCGCCAGGATCTTGAGAATAATGCGTTGGCGACGCTGCAGTCGTTGAAGCCGGCTGGGGCGCTGCTGGCGCCGCTGGGGCGCCATTCGGACCTGGAAAGTGTACGGCGTTTTGCCGAAGAGGTGCCGACGATTGTCTTCGACAGCAATGTCAATGTGGGTGAAGCTTTTGTCGGGTCGGACAATTTTCAGAGTATCGGGCTGATTGTCGATTATCTTTGCCGCACCGGCGAGGCGCCGTGTTTCTTCGAGATGCAGCCTGTCAATCCGAACGCCAACAAGCGGCGGGAAGCCTATACGCGCTCGATGGAGCGGCTGGGTTACGAACCCATGGTGGTGCAGGTGGAGGGGGCCGGATGGGAGTTCGAACGAATAGGCAAGGAAGGCGGTATCCGGCTGATATCCGAGAAGGCCCTGCCGTCGGACACGATCCTGTGCAGCAATGACCGGCTGGCGATCGGCCTGATTGCCGCAGCCTACGAGACCGGGCGGCGTGTCGGGCACGGGCCGGGCTGCGCGTTGCGCATCGCCGGCCACGATGATCATCCGTGGGCGCGCTTTACCTGCCCGCCCCTGACAACGGTATCGCAGGATTATGAGGCAATTGCCGAAAAAAGCGCGGATCTGCTGTTCCAGCTGATCGACAAGGGTGCGCCGCCGCCCCGGCGCGAGGAGATTCTGTGCGAAGGCAAGCTGGTTCTGCGCGTTTCTGCCTGATTGCGCGCGCCCATAAAATTTACGGGCGTAAAGAAAAAAGTTGACATGCATAACAGTATCGCTCATTAATCCCCCATGCATCCGAATATCTAGGGAGGAAAATTGGATGAGACTGTTAAATACGCTTATCGTGACGACGGCACTTGGTGCGCTCGTCTCCACGGCCGCGGTCGCGGCAACCACCGTGACCATCGCCACGGTCAACAATGGCGACATGGTGCGCATGCAGGCCCTGTCCGAGGAATTCACCAAGCAAAATCCGGATATCGAGCTTGATTGGGTCGTTCTGGAGGAGAACGTCCTGCGCCAGCGCGTCACTCAGGATATCGCCACCAAGGGTGGGCAATTCGACGTGATGACCATCGGCACCTACGAGGTTCCGATCTGGGCCAAGCAGGGCTGGCTCGTGTCCCTCAACGATCTGCCAGAGAGCTATGATGTCGACGACCTTCTTCCCGCTATTCGCGGCGGCCTGACTGTCGATGGCGAGCTCTATGCCGCGCCATTTTATGGCGAAAGCTCGATGGTGATGTACCGCAAGGACCTGATGGAGAAGGCGGGGCTTGAAATGCCCGACGCGCCGAGCTGGGACTTCATCCGCGAGGCCGCGGTCGCAATGACCGACAAGGAAAATGAACAGTACGGCATCTGCCTGCGCGGCAAGGCTGGCTGGGGCGAGAACATGGCGTTTCTCACCGCCACGGCCAATTCCTTCGGCGCGCGCTGGTTCGATGAAGACTGGAAGCCGCAGTTCGACACCGAACAATGGGCAAACGCGCTGAACTTCTATCTCGATCTGATGAATGAAGCCGGACCGCCCGGAGCATCGTCGAATGGTTTTAACGAAAACCTGGCGCTGTTCCAGCAGGGCAAATGCGGCATGTGGATCGATGCCACCGTCGCGGCCTCGTTCGTGACCAACCCGGACGATTCAACCGTCGCGGATCAGGTCGGTTTCGCGTTGGCGCCGGACAACGGTCTGGGCAAGCGCGGCAACTGGCTTTGGGCCTGGTCGCTGGCCATTCCGGCAGGCACGGATTCCGAGGATGCGGCCAAGAAGTTCGTCGAGTGGGCGACCTCCAAGGCCTACACGGAGATGGTCGCGGAAAAGGAAGGCTGGGCGAATGTGCCTCCCGGAACCCGCACGTCGCTGTATGAAAACGCCGAATATGCCAAGGTGCCGTTTGCGAAAATGACACTCGACAGCATCAATGCAGCCGATCCGACCAATCCGACGGTTGATCCGGTGCCCTATACCGGCGTGCAGTTCGTTGCCATCCCTGAATTCCAGGGTCTGGCCACGGCGGTCGGGCAGCAGTTCTCCTCGGCACTGGCCGGTCAGATCACTGCTGAAGAGGCGCTCGACCGCGCCCAGAACCTGGCGGAGCGTGAGATGACACGCGCCGGCTACATCAAGTAAGTTACGCTTGAAACGGACGCGCGCCTTGCAGCGCGCGTCCACACCCAACACCCTCTCTCCCATTGTAAGCTGCCGATTGACAAGGTCCCGCGGGACCTTTCGATCATTGCGGTCTATACTGCTGCTCGGAGGATTGATCGCATGGCCACGAAAGCATCTCGCTCAGCCGCCCGGCTGATGATCTCCCCAGCAGTTCTGTTGTTGCTCGGATGGATGATCATCCCGCTCAGCATGACGGTCTATTTTTCGTTCCTGCGCTACAATCTGTTGATGCCGGATGGCAATCCGTTCGTCGGCTGGGACAATTACTACTGGTTCTTCACCGATCCGAGCTTCAAGGACGCGATGCTCAACACGCTGCTGCTGGTTGGCGGCGTTCTGGCGATCACCACCGTCGGCGGCGTGCTGTTCGCATTGCTGCTTGACCAGCCGATGTGGGGACAGGGCGTCATCCGGATCATGGTGATTGCGCCGTTCTTCGTGATGCCGACGGTTTCGGGCCTGGTCTGGAAGAACATGTTCATGAACCCGGTGAACGGCATCTTCGGCCATATCGCCAGCGCGCTGGGGATGCAGCCGGTCGATTTCTTCAGTCAGATTCCCTTGCTGTCGATCATTTTCATCGTTGCCTGGCAATGGCTGCCGTTTGCGACGCTGATCTTGCTGACGGCGTTCCAGTCGCTGGACCAGGAACAGCTTGAAGCCGCCGAGATGGACGGGGCCAGCTGGCTGGCACGCTTCTGGTACATCATGTTGCCGCATCTGGCGCGGGCGATCACCGTCGTCATTCTGATCCAGACGATCTTTCTCCTGTCGATCTTCGCGGAAATCCTGGTGACGACGAATGGCGGCCCGGGCACATCAACGACCAATCTGACCTACCTGATCTACGTCTCGTCGCTGCTGCAATACGACGTGGGGATGGGCAGTGCCGGTGGCGTCATCGCCATCATCCTCGCCAACATCGTTGCGATCTTCCTGATGCGGATGATTGGCAAGAACCTGGACGCTTAAGGAGGGATCAGATGGCACGCTCGGTTTCCAACTCTCGCAAGGCGCTCAATACGGCGGTCGCCGCAACGCTCGGCTTTCTCATCTTCTTTCCGATCCTGTGGATCGTCGTCCTGTCGTTCAAGTCCGAGGGCGACGCGATCCGGGCGCCACTCGAAGTGCTGACTTCGGGATGGACGTTTGAAAGCTACACGGCGGTGCAGGAGCGCTCCGACTATTTCAAGCATTTCTCCAATTCGGTGATCATATCGGTTGGATCGACACTCCTCGGCCTGCTGATCGCCATTCCGGCAGCCTGGGCAATGGCGTTCGTGCCCGGCAAGCGCACCAAGGATGTGCTGATGTGGATGCTGTCAACGAAGATGCTGCCATCGGTCGGCGTTCTGGTGCCGATCTACCTGATCTTCCGGGATCTGGGCATTCTCGACAGCCGCATCGGACTTGTGGTGGTGCTGACGCTGATCAATCTGCCGATCATCATCTGGATGCTCTACACCTATTTCCGCGAAATTCCGGGCGAGATCCTCGAGGCGGCGCGCATGGATGGCGCCAGCCTGCGCAGCGAAGTGCTTTACGTGCTGACGCCCATGGCAGTGCCCGGCATGGCTTCGACGGTTCTGCTCAATATCATCCTTGCCTGGAATGAAGCGTTCTGGACGCTCAATCTGACGGCGGCAAAGGCGGCACCGCTAACCGCTTTCATCGCATCCTATTCCAGTCCCGAGGGCCTGTTTTATGCCAAGCTCTCGGCGGCCTCGGTGATGGCCATCGCGCCAATCCTGATCATGGGCTGGTTCAGCCAGAAACAACTCGTCCGCGGCCTGACGTTCGGCGCAGTGAAGTGAGGAGCAACTCATGGGACGCATAGCACTCAAGCAGGTCACCAAATCATTCGGCCCGGTGACGGTCATTCCGCCGCTTGACCTTGATATCGAGGATGGCGAGTTCGTGGTCTTCGTTGGCCCGTCCGGTTGCGGCAAGTCGACATTGTTGCGGCTGATCGCCGGGCTGGAGGATACCACTTCCGGACGGATCGAGATCGATGGCACCGACGCCACGGGCATGCCGCCTGCCAAGCGCGGTCTGGCCATGGTGTTTCAAAGCTACGCGCTTTATCCGCACATGTCGGTGCGCAAAAACATCGCCTTTCCCATGCGCATGGCGAAGATGTCGAAGCAGGAGCAGGAGCGGCGGATCGAGGCTGCGGCGAAAGCGCTCAACCTGACCGACTATCTCGACCGCCGTCCGGGGCAGTTGTCCGGTGGTCAGCGTCAACGCGTGGCAATCGGACGGGCGATCGTGCGCGAGCCTGACGCGTTCTTGTTCGATGAGCCACTTTCCAATCTCGATGCGGCGCTGCGCGTCGGCATGCGGCTGGAAATCAGTGAGCTTCACAAGCGTCTCGACACGACGATGATCTACGTGACGCACGATCAGGTGGAAGCGATGACGATGGCTGACAAGATTGTCGTGTTGCAATCCGGAGTGATCGAGCAGGTGGGCAGTCCGCTGGACTTGTACCGTTCGCCGCGCAACAAGTTCGTCGCCGGCTTCATCGGCTCACCGAAAATGAACCTGATCGAAGGCCCCGAGGCGGAACGGCGCGGCGCTCATACGATCGGCATCCGGCCGGAGCATCTGTCTGTTTCGGACCGAACCGGTGACTGGACCGGCACGGTCGGCGTGTCCGAGCATCTTGGCAGCGATACCTTCTTTCATGTGACCATACCGGGTTTTGCCGAGCCGATCACGGTGCGCGCGGGCGGCGATGTCGATCTGCATCACGGCGATACCATTCACCTTACTCCGGATGCGACCCAGATTCACCGCTTCGGAACCGACGGACTCCGCATCGAATGACCCGCCTTGCAGGACAATCGGCGCTGATCACCGGCGCGGCCCGCGGCATCGGCGCCAGTTTTGCCGAGGCCTATGTGCGGGAAGGCGCGCGCGTAGCGGTGGCTGATATCGACATCGCCGGCGCCGAGAAAACTGCGGCGGCGATCGGCGCAGGCGCCTATGCGGTGCAACTGGATGTCACGCAACAGGCCAGTATCGACGCGGCGGTTGCCCGTGTTGTCGAGACAGCCGGCAAGCTCGACATCCTGATCAACAATGCCGCATTGTTTGATGCGCATCCGATCGTCGACATTCCGCGTGAAAGCTATCAGCGGCTGTATGCCGTCAATGTCGAGGGCACCCTGTTCACGCTGCAGGCGGCGGCGCGGCAGATGATCCGTCAGGGACACGGCGGCAAGATCATCAACATGGCCTCGCAGGCCGGGCGGCGCGGCGAAAGTCTGGTGGCGGTCTATTGCTCGACCAAGGCGGCGGTGATCTCGCTGACGCAGTCGGCCGGGCTGAATCTGATTGCTGACGGGATCAATGTGAACGCCATCGCGCCGGGCGTTGTCGACGGGGCTCACTGGGATCATGTCGATGCACTGTTTGCCCGCCTCGAGGGCAAACCACCCGGACAGAAAAAGGCAGAGGTCGCTGCCGGCGTCCCGGCCGGCCGTTTCGCGGTCCCGGCGGACCTAACCGGAATGGCTGTCTTCCTGGCTTCAAAGGAAGCGGATTACATCGTCGCCCAGACATACAATGTCGATGGCGGCCAATGGATGAGTTGAGATGAATTTGTCAAATGCCACTCTTGGCGATCTGCCAGGCGGCATCGCCCGTCCGCGTTATGATCGCTCGCGGCTGACACCGGGAATCGTGCATATCGGGGTGGGAAATTTCCACCGTGCCCATCAGGCCTGGTATCTGCATCGGCTGATGCAGCAAGGGCTGGCGCATGACTGGGCGATCGTGGGGGCCGGCGTGCGCCCCTATGATGCCGGGCAGCGGCTGAAGCTGGCGGCGCAGGACTATCTCACCACACTCATCGAGCTTGACCCGGCGGGGCGTTCTGCCGAGGTGGTGGGATCGATGATTGATTTCGTGCCGGTCGAGGAAGGGCATGGCGCGCTGATTGCCCGCATGGCCGATCCCGCTATCCGCATTGTCTCACTGACCGTGACGGAGGGCGGGTATTACCCGGATGCGTCGGGCCGCGGGCTCGATCTCGGCCATCCGGACATTCGCCACGATGCCGCCAATCCCGGGAGCCCCCGCACAGCTTTCGGCGCCATGGTGGCCGCATTGAAGCGCCGCCGCGCCAACGGCGATGGGCCGTTTACCGGGCAAAGCTGCGATAACCTTCAGGACAATGGCGCCGTCTTGCGACGGACCGTCGTCGGGCTGGCGCGTCTTTCGGACCCTGATCTGGCTGACTGGATCAACGAGAATTGCTCCTTCCCGAATTCGATGGTCGATTGCATCGTGCCCGCCACGGGTCCACGTGAACTGGCGCTGGCGCGTGACTTCGGCCTTGATGATGCGGCGCCGGTGGCGCATGAGACCTTTCGTCAATGGGTCATGGAAGATGATTTCTGCGCCGGTCGGCCGGACTGGGATCAGGTCGGAGCGACGTTTTCCGGGAATGTCGAAGCTTTCGAGACGATGAAGATTCGTCTGCTCAATGGCGGGCACCAGCTGATTGCCAATGCGGGCGAACTCTTATCGGTGGAAACCATTTCGGGCTGCATGGCCAATCCGCTGATCGGTCCGTATCTGCGCAAGGTGACCCTTGAGGAAATTGTTCCGCATGTGGATGCCGTCCCCGGCATGACACCGGAAGCTTACGTCGCCCTGATCGAGCGGCGCTGGTCCAATCCGGAGATCGTCGACACGGTGCGCCGGGTTGCGTTTGACGGCTCGTCCCGGCACAGCGGATTTCTGCTGCCGGTGCTGCGTGATGCTCTTCGCACTTCAGGTCCGATCGAGGGACTGGCGCTTGCCGAGGCCTTGTGGGCGCGCATGTGTGCGGGGCGCCGGGAAGATGGAACCGTGATTGCTGCCAATGACCCGATCTGGGAGCAGTTGACGGATGCGGCGCAGCAGGCAAGACAGACGCCGCAGGTCTGGCTGCAGCAACGTGCGATCTATGGCGATCTGGCGGAAGACGATCGCTTCAGCAGTGCTTTTTGCAGCTGGCTCGATGCGATCTACGCCAACGGGACAGAAGCGGCCCTGATCAGCTATCTGGGCGAAGCATCAGAAGATTGGCGGGGCCGAGCCCCGCGTACCGCCGGTCGATAGACCGGCAACTGGAAACACCATGATACTGTGTTGTGGCGAAGCGCTGATTGACATGATCCCGGCCCAAGCATCGGGACTGTCCAATGCCGTGAGCGAAGAGGTCGCCTATGCGGCCCATTGTGGGGGCGCCGTCTTCAACACGGCGATCGCCCTTGGCCGACTTGGCATCTCGACGGGACTGCTCACCGGCCTGTCGACGGATCTGTTCGGCGTGCAGCTTCGCAATGCTCTGGTCGACAGTCAGGTCGATACGTCTTTCCTCATCGTTTCCGATCGTCCAACGACACTGGCATTCGTCACGCTCAAGGACGGCCAGGCCAGCTATCAATTCTACGACGAGAATTCGGCGGGCCGGATGCTGTCGCCGGATGATCTGCCGCCGCTACCGGAAACCGTAAGAGGATTGTTCTTCGGGGGTATCAGCCTTGCCTGCGAGCCCGGTGCGGATGCCTATGCGGCACTTTTGGCGCGCGCGGCGAATGGCCGCGTGGTGATGCTTGACCCGAATATCCGGCCGGGTTTCATCGCGGACGATGCCCGGTTCCGGGCGCGGCTCGCGGCGATGATGGCGCATGCGGACATCGTTAAACTGTCCGATGAGGATCTTGCCTGGCTGCTGCCCGATCCGCCGACACTGGAGGCGAAGGTCACGCATCTGATGGAGCAGGGGCCGGCAGTGGTCATCGTCACCCGCGGCAGCGCCGGGGCGATTGCCTTCGCGGCAGGTGATCTGGTGGTCGAAAGGCCTGCGGTGCAGGCGCAGGTGGTCGATACGGTCGGCGCCGGGGACACCTTCAATGCGGGGGTGCTGGCAAAGCTTGAAGAACTCGGCCTGATGGACAAGGCGCGCATTCGGGCTTTGCAGAAAACGGATCTGGAAGCCATTCTCGCCTATGGCGCCCGGGCAGCCGGCGTGACCGTCTCGCGCGCCGGGGCCAATCCACCGTGGAAAGCCGAACTCGAGACGCTGCCTGCCGGAAGCTGACGTCTCCAGACCCCACTACGAAGACCACAACCGCCGGGATGGATGCGCAGCGCCAGATGGATAGCAGCGGGCACATGGTCAAATCCCGATGCGGCGGGGACCGTTCTTTCGGCGGCTAAGTACGGGCAGCGCGGTAGTCGGCAAGCACGCCTGCCAGGGTTTCGACTCCGGCGTGGATCGCCGCCGGCGTAAAATTGCCAAAGCCGAGGAGAAGGGCGGGCGGCCGCGTGCGTTCCACCGTCAGGCGGGAGATGGGAGTGATCTCCAGGCCTTGCGCGGCGGCGGCGGCACTGATTACGCCATCGTCCCAGTCGGGCGGCAGCCAGCCGATCATCTGCAGGCCGGTAGCTGAGGCTTGCAGGCGGATGTCGTCTGGAATGCGCTCGCCGAGCGCACGGATCAGGGCAAGCCGGCGTTCAGCATAAAGGCGCCGCATGCGGGCGACGTGGCGGCCGAGATGACCCTCGGTGATGAAGCGCTCGACAATCACCTGCTCGAAGGTCGGCGACTGCCGCCCGGCAACAATCCGCGCATTGACGAAGATATCGATGACCGGCTCGGGAACCACGAGGTAGGCCAGCCGCAGGCCGGGAAACAGCACCTTGGAGAAAGTGCCGATATAGACCACACGGTTGCCGCCATCGAGACCTTGCAGCGAGCGCACCGGCCGTCCCCGGTAGCGGAATTCCGAATCATAATCGTCCTCGATGATCCAGCCGCTCTTTTTCCTTGCCCATTCGATCAGCGCCAGGCGCCGGGCCAGCGACATGGTGTAGCCGAGCGGAAACTGCGAAGAGGGGCAGACCACGGCAAGACGGGCCTCGGGGTGGGTCCGCTCACCCAGCTCGATGTCAAAACCTTCGCCATCGACAGGGACAGCGCCAATCTCCGCACCGGCGGCACGCAAGGCGGCCACCGAGCCGGGAAATCCCGGGTCCTCGCACAGTACCTGGTCCCCGATATCGAGGAGCAGTCGGGTCGCAAGATCAAGCCCCTGCTGTGCGCCGGCCACGATGACGACTTGGTCCGGGGTGCAGACGACGCCGCGGCTGATGGTGAGGTAGCGGGCAATCGCCTCGCGCAGCGGGCCGTAGCCGGCCGGTTCGGTCTCGCCAAGCAGCGATCCGGCGCCGGGCGCGCCATCGGCCATCAGCGACTTCGTCACCCGTCGCCAGAGGGCGATGGGAAAATCGTCGACCGCCGGCATGTTGATGCGAAAGGGAATCGGGCGCTGCGGTACACGCAGCGACCGGGCGACGGCCTGGTAGCGTTGCGAGCGCCGGGCGACCGTTGAAAGAGCTTCGGGATCCTGACGGCGGGACATTTCGCGCTGTGCCACGAGGCCGACCTCGGGCAGTTCTTCGGACACGAAAGTTCCGGCACCCTTGCGCGTCTGGACGAAGCCTTCCATGGTCAGCTGCTCGTAGGCCCAGCTGGCGGTGTTACGTCCGACACCCATGGCCTTTGCCAGTTCGCGCGTCGAGGGCAACCGGTCTCCCGGCTTGAGCTGTCCGGTCAGGATGGCTCGGGCGAACTGCTCGTAGATCCGCTGCTGCAAGGTGCGGTCGTCGCTGCTCTCCAGGTCGAGAAACGCGGTGAACCAATTGGCGGGCACTGGCACGGGTCCTCTCGGTGGAAAGTGGCTCCATTAAATTAGCAAAAAATGGCTCTTCCACAAGCGCACTTTCTTTCGGAAACTCGGCGGATACGAACCGATGGAGGGAACATCATGCATATAAGACGTGCAATTGCTGCCACCGCATTCGCCCTGGCCGGGGTGTTGGCGGTCAATGCGCCGGGTCCGCTCGGCATAGGGGCCAGTCCGGCGCAGGCCGAACCGATGCAGGGCGGGACGCTCAATTCGACGCTATGGCCGGAGCCGCCGGGCATCATCATCGGCGTCAATCTCAACGCGCCGACCCTGCTTCCCTCGACTAAGATGTTCGAGGGGCTGCTGGCCTATGATTTCAATCTCAGCCCGCAGCCGATGCTGGCTGAAAGCTGGGAGGTCAGCGACGACGGCCTGACCTACACGTTCAAGCTGCGTGAAAACGTCAAGTGGCATGATGGCGAGGCATTCACGTCCGAGGACGTCGTCTACACGCTCACCGAATTCATTCCGGAAGTGCATGCGCGCTCGCGGCCGACCTTCGCTCGTGCCGAGATCACGGCGCCCGACGACTACACGGTCGTCCTGACACTGGAAGAGCCGTACGGGCCGATGATCCGCTCGTTCGACACGATCGCGGCGCCGATGATGCCGGCGCATATCTACAAGGGCAAGGACATCCGCGACAATCCGGCCAACCGCGAGCCGATTGGCACCGGGCCGTTCAAGTTCTCCGAATGGAAGAGCGGTGAGTACATCCATCTCGTCCGCAACGACGACTACTATCTGGATAATCGTCCCTATCTTGACGAGATCTACTACCGCTTCATCCCCGACAGTGCTTCGCGCGCCCTGGCGCTCGAATCGGGCCAGGTGCAACTGGCAACGCAGAATGACATCGAGCTTGTCGATCTGGCGCGGCTCGAGGCCATGCCCAATCTCGAAGTGACGACAAAGGGCTGGGAATGGGGCGCGCCGATCTCGTGGCTGGAAATGAATGTCCGGCGCGAGCCCTTCGACGATGTGCGCTTCCGCAAGGCGGTGATGTTCGCTCTCGATCACGAGTTCATTCGCGACAACATCTTCTTCGGCTGGGCGAAGATCCCGACCGGACCGATTCACTCCTCGTCGCCGTTCTACACCGCCGACGTGCCGACCTATCCGCATGACCCGGAAAAGGCCAAGGCGCTGCTCGACGAAATGGGATTGACGGCCGAGGATGGCGGAACGCGCGCCGAGATCAAGCTGCTTGGCCTGCCCTATGGCGAAATGTGGGACCGTCTGTCGCAATACATCAAGCAGGCGCTTGGCGAAGTCGGCGTGGAAGTGACGCTCGAAGCCTCCGACGTCGCCGGCTGGGGCAGCCGCATCTCGAACTGGGATGTCGACATGTCGACCACCTACCTGACCACCCTGTCGGATCCGGCGCTTGGCGTGGCCCGCAGCTACATCACCGAAAATCAGAAGAAGGGTGTGCTGTTTACCAACACGTCGGGCTATTCCAATCCGGAAGTCGACCGGCTGTTTGCCGAGGCGGCCTCCGAGCCTGACTCGGACAAGCGCATGCAGATGTACCACGAGGTGCAGAAGATCATCGCCGACGAAGTGGCGCTGGCCTGGCTGGTCGAGCTCGAGTGGCCGACGGTGCACGCTTCCAACCTGAAGAATGTGGTGCGGAACGGGCTTGGCCCGAACGACAACTTCGCCGAAGCCTATTTCGAAAAGGAATAGACTTTCCGATGCGCCATCTGAGCTACATCGCAGGATGGATGGTGAAGGCCCTGGCGGTCGTCCTGGCCATCACCATCCTCAACTTCTTCCTGATCAGAATGGCGCCCGGCGACCCGGCCATTGTTCTGGCGGGCGAGGCGGGAGCAGCCGATGAGCAGTTCCTTGAGCAAGTGCGATCGGATTTCGGCCTTGACCGGCCGCTTCCGATCCAGCTTGCGGCCTATGTCGGCAACGTGCTGACCCTCGACCTCGGACAAAGCTACCGGGCCCAGCGACCGGTCGTGGACATGCTGTTTGAGCGGCTGCCCGCGACCCTTCTCCTCACCGGATCCGCCTATCTGTTCGCGCTTTTGCTCGGGCCCTTGCTCGGAGCGCTTGCGGCGACGCGACCGCGGACCATTTTCGACAGTCTTCTGATGGTGGTGGCCCTGTTCTTCTACGCAACTCCCATCTTCTGGGTCGGCCTTCTGCTGATCCTCGTCTTTTCGGTGCAACTGGGATGGTTGCCACCCTTCGGCATGCAAAGCATGATCCCGGTCTCGGGCGCCTGGAACCAGACGCTCGACGTGCTCAGGCACCTGATCCTGCCGGCCTTGACGCTCGGGCTATTCTACATCGCCGTCTATGTGCGGCTGACCCGTGCCTCGATGCTCGAGACCTCGAGCCTCGACTATGTCAAAACGGCGCGCGCCAAGGGCCTGCCGGAATGGCGGGTGGCGACGGCGCACGTGCTGCGCACTGCCCTTTTGCCGATCATCACCTTCGCCGGTTTGCAGGCCGGTCACCTGGTCGGCGGCGCCGTCGTCGTCGAGACCGTCTTTGCGTGGCCGGGGATCGGCCGCCTGGCCTTCGATGCGCTGTTCCAGCGGGACTACAATCTGCTGCTTGGCGTCTTCCTGCTGTCGGCTTTGATGGTGGTCTTCTTCAACATGATTACCGACATTCTGGTGCGCCTGGCGGACCCGCGGATCGGGAGCGCGTGATGAGGGATTTCTTTCAGCGTTTCTGCGAGAACCGCGGCGCCCTTGTCGGTCTGGTGGTGCTGACGGTGATCATCCTAGTGGCGATCACGGCGCCGCTCCTGAGCCCGGTCGATCCCTGGCGCAGTTTGGGGCGGCCGCTGCAGCCGCCGGGCGGGGAGTTTGCGCTGGGCACCGACATGCTTGGACGCGACGTCCTGGCCGGCATCCTGCACGGGGCACGGATCTCGCTGTGGATCGGCATTCTCTCGGCGGTGGTGGCGGCGCTGATCGGCGTGACGATGGGCGCCATCGCCGGCTTCTTCGGCGGCTGGGTCGATGATGTCCTCGTGCGCATCACCGAGTTCTTCCAGACGATCCCGAGCTTCATCTTCGCCATCCTGCTGGTCGCCATCCTGACCCCCGGCCTGACCTCGATCGTCGTGGCGATCGCCGTTGTGACCTGGCCGCCGATCGCGCGGTTGGCACGGGCCGAATTCATGACGCTGCGCTCGCGCGAATTCGTCGAGGCAGCGGTGCTCTCGGGGGTATCGCGGCCGCGCATCATCCTGCGCGAGGTGCTTCCCAACGCGGTGTCGCCTCTGATCGTCATGGGATCCTTGACCGTTGCCACGGCGATCCTGACGGAATCGGCGCTGAGCTTCCTCGGGCTGGGCGATCCGAACCGGATCTCCTGGGGGTACATGATCGGCGCGGCGCGCACGGTGTTCCGCCACGCCTGGTGGCTATCGGTCTTCCCGGGCCTGGCGATCGTCCTGACCGTACTTGCAATCAATCTGGTGGGTGAGGGCTTGAACGATGCGCTCAATCCGCACCTGAAAGGACGACGGGTCGGGGTGCAGTGATGGGACAGGACACAACCAGCACGCCACTCGTGTCGATCGAGGGGCTGAGGATCAGTCTGCCCCTGGGCAGCGACCGGGTGATGGCGGTCGATGGCATCGATCTGTCGGTCAAGCCGGGCAAAATCCTTTGCATCGTGGGGGAATCGGGGTCCGGAAAGTCAATGACGGCGCATGCCATCATGGGTCTGGTGCCCAAACCCCTTAAGGTCGAGGGCGCCATTCATTTCGATGGTCACAACCTCGCCGACATCGCGCCCTCGGTGCATCGCGGCATTCGCGGCAGCCGCATCGGCATGGTGTTTCAGGAGCCGATGGCAGCGCTCAACCCGGTGATGAAGGTCGGCAAGCAGATCGAGGAGGTTTTCCGCTTCCACAATATTCCCGGTCCTTACGATGATCGCATCGTCGCACTTCTTGACTCCATGGGGCTGCCCGAGCCGGAGCTGCTGCGGCATGCCTATCCGTTCCGCCTGTCCGGCGGGCAGCGCCAGAGGGTGATGATTGCCATGGCGCTGGCGCTCGATCCGGCGCTGCTGATCGCCGACGAACCGACGACGGCGCTCGACGTGACGACACAAAAGCAGATCCTGAACCTGCTCAAGACCGCTCAGCACGAGCGGCAGATGTCGATCATGCTGATCACCCACGATTTTGGCGTGGTTGCCGAGATCGGTGATGAAGTGGCAGTGATGCAGGAGGGCCGCATTGTCGAGCGCGGGGCGGTCAAGGATGTGCTGCACGACCCACAGCATCCTTACACACAGACGTTGCTGGCGGCGGTGCCCGACCTTTCGCCGCGCCCGGCGGCGGACGCAGAACCGGCGCCGCTCTTGTCGGCGGCAAATGTCAGCAAGACCTACAGGACGCGCAGCGGCTGGTTTACCCCGGGGCGCGAGGTGCATGCGGTCCAGAATGTCAGCCTGCAGCTCGGACGCGGCGAAACGGTCGGGGTCGTCGGCGAATCCGGATCTGGAAAGTCGACCTTCGCGCGCATCGTCGTGCGGCTGTTGACCGCGGATGAAGGCGATGTGCGGCTCGACGGCGTGGATGCCAATCTGCTCGATCTCGACACACGCCAGCTGGCGCCGCTGCGCAAGCGTGTGCAGATGGTTTTTCAGGATCCCTTCGCCTCGCTCAATCCGCGCCGCACGGTCTTCGAGATCGTCGCACAGGGGTTGCGCGCCCACGGTGTCGGCCGCCGGGAGGCGCGACGACGGGTCGAGGAACTGCTTGACCTCGTGGCGCTCGATCCGTCGGCGGCGGACCGCTATCCGAATGCCTTTTCGGGAGGACAGCGGCAGCGCATCGGCATTGCCCGCGCCCTGGCGCTGGAACCGGATGTCATCGTTGCCGACGAACCGGTCTCGGCACTCGACGTGTCGATCCAGGCGCGGGTTCTCGATCTTTTCGCCGACATCCAGAAGCGGCTGGGTATCGGCTTGCTGTTCATCACCCACGACCTGCGCGTGGCAGCACAGATCTGCGACCGCGTGATCGTCATGCGCAAGGGCGAGGTCGTCGAGGCCGGGACCTCCGCCCAGGTGCTGTTTGACCCGCAACACGAGTACACGCGGCTGCTCATCGATTCGATTCCGGGACGCGGGCAGATGCCGAAGAAACACGGGCCGGCCACGGCCGCCGCCGAAGCTATGGAGAGGACACGGGAATGAGCAAGAAGACGGTATGGCGGGCGGTGGCAGAGGCGCTGAAAGCGGAAGGTGTGGGGCATGTCTTCGGGCTTCCGGGAAACCCCAAGCACCTGGTCTATGATCTCGATGAGCACACCGACATCGATTTCGTGCTCGTGCGCGACGAGAAGTCCGCCGTTTCCTGCGCCTATTCCTATGCGCGGCTGAGGCGCCAGCCGGGGATCGTTTTTTCCAATCCCGGGCCGGGAATCACCACGCTGGTGACTGGCATGCTCGAGGCGACCTCGGGGTCGCTGCCGGTGATCGCCATCGTCAATGGCGTGGTCGAATCGCATGACGGGATGGGTGCGTTTCAGGAGCTGGACGCGGTATCGCTGATGCGGCCGGTGACGAAATGGGCGGTGCGCGTCACCGATGCGAAGAAGATACCCTGGGTCATGGAGCGCGCCTTCGCCATTGCCATGAACGGCCGGCCGGGCGGCGTGTTCATCGAGATTCCTTCTGATCTCGCTGACGCCGAGATCGACATGCCGGACTACCGCGCCGGTTTCAGACGGCATCTGGCGCGGCCCGACAAAGCTTCGATCGAGGCAGCTGCGAAGGCGCTTGCCGCGGCGAAGCGGCCATTGATCTGGTGCGGTTCGGGGGCCGTATTCTCAGGTGCAGCAGGCGCCGTGCAGGCGCTGGCCGACAAGGTCGGGATGGCGGTCATGACGACGCCGGGGGGGCGCGGCATCTATCCGGAAGACGGTCCGCTGGCGATGGGGCAGACGGGATTGTATTTCTCGCAGCCGGGCAAGAGCTGGTTCGACGAAGCCGATCTCGTTCTCTCTGTGGGCACCAGGCTGGAAGCATTTTCCACCAACAGCTGGCAATTCTGGCCGGAGCAGGCAACATTCATCCAGCTCGACATCGATCCGGAAACCATCGGCATGAACAAGCGTCCGGACATCGCCCTTATCGGCGATGCCACCCTGGCCCTGAATGATTTGGCAGCGGCTTTGCCGGCGGTTGATGCTGAGGCGCGTGACGAGCGCATCAATGCAATGGCGCGCCTGAAAGCCGACTACCAGCCGAAGCTCGAAGCTGCGGCGGCCGACGACGGGACACCGATCCGGGTGCCGAAAGTACTCGACGCGGTCAATCGCATATTCGGCAAGGACACCATCTTGATGAAAGAGAATGGCGGCGCCGATCTGTGGTGCTACTACTGGCCGCATTACAAGGTGCTT
Source organism: Neohoeflea coraliihabitans (assembly GCF_019334345.1). Classification (GTDB taxonomy): domain Bacteria; phylum Pseudomonadota; class Alphaproteobacteria; order Rhizobiales; family Rhizobiaceae; genus Pseudohoeflea; species Pseudohoeflea coraliihabitans. Next base: position 1,067,982 of record NZ_JAHWQX010000001.1, on the reverse strand, counting down.
GATGTCGACGACTGCGTGCCGATGGCCGAACAGACAGCCATGAGCATGGGGGCGATCGGGGCGATCGGGGCGAAGATTGCCCGGCCGGAGAAGAAGATCGTCTGCTTTGCAGGCGACGGCGCCATGCAGATGTCGGTGGTCGAGCTGGCAACCGCCGCCGAGCGGCGCTGCGGCATCACCTGGATCGTGCTGAACAACCAGGCCTTCGGCTGGGTGCAGTACAACCAGGTGCTCGGACAGAAACCGTTCGTTGCCACCGGTTTCGAGGTCAACAGCGATTTCGCGGCGATTGCCCGGGCCCAGGCCTGTGTTGGCATCAAGGTCGAGGATCCGGCCAAGATCGATGCGGCTCTCGAGGAGGCGCTGGCGGCCAACACCCGGGGTGTTCCGGCGCTGATCGACGTGCAGATCGCGCCGCACCTCTACCACGAGCATTTCGAGCGCGTGCACCGCGCCAAGATCGATCACTAGGCGAGGACGGCCGTGCCCGAGACTGACACCGACATCGAGGCTGCGTTTCTCGCCGATCCCTTCGCCGACCATGGTCCGGAGCTGCAGCGCCTTCTGTTTGCGCTGCGGGACCAGCCGGCGGCTGGCAAGCTTGTGCTGATCGAAGTCGAGCCGGGGCGGAAATGGCAGTTGGCGCGGCTTGGCGGGCGCGGCCAGCCTGTCGAGCGGCTCGATCATTACTTTGACGATCTCAGGGCTGCCGAACGGCATGTCTTTCGCCTGCGCCTTGATGAGCGCCAGGCATGATCGCAGATCCCGATTTCGGCATCATCGGCTATACGGATCGGTGGAGCTATCGCCCCGGCGAAACCGTTTCGTTGCACCTGTCCGCAAAGACGGCGGGCCTGGGGCGCGCTTCGCTGCACCGGTTCCGGCAATATGTTCCGCAAAATCCCGGCTTCGAGCTGATATTGGATGCTATCGACGGAGCGGATGCGCATTTCGAGGTGGTTCCGCAACAGACCCGCATCGGTTCGTATTTCGAGGCAGACTTACCCCTCGAGCACGAGCCGCATAGTGGTCTGGCGCTGGCTGTGATGGTGCGGCCCACGGCGGTCGGGGCGGAAGGCAACGGGCTTTTCAGCCTGACGGCTGGCGATGCAGCCCTGTCTCTGTCGATCCATCCTGGCGGTCTGCTTCGCGCCCGCTTCAAGGGTGATGGCGCACCGGTGGCAGAGACGTGGTCCGAAGTGCTGGCTGTCAATGCCTGGCAGGCGCTGACCGTGCATTTTAATCCGCAGGCGGAACGCCTCGAGATTTGCGTGCGGCGCGGCGGTGAATTGCGAAATTACGCCATGGCGCTGCCGGCCGGGTTCCCTGCGGGAGCGGCGAAACTGACGCTGGCGGCCGCCGAGTGCAGCAGCCTGCCGAGCTTCAATGGCCGCCTCGAAGCGCCGCTTCTCTGCAAAGACGGCGCTGACGCCAGATCAATGCTGGCGCGTCTCGACGCCTTCCTCGACGGTGCGGTGCCATCGGAAGGGGTCATGGCCGCGTGGGATTTCAGCCGGCAGATGGACAGCGCGGTGATTGCGGATTGCGGGCCGCATGGCTGTGATGGCCGGCTCGTGAACTTGCCCATGCGGGCGGTCAAGGGTGTACGCTGGAGTGGCGGCGAACAGAGCTGGAAACATGCGCCACGCGACTATGCCAGCATCCATTTTCATCAGGACGACCTGCTCGATGCCAACTGGCCGGCAGCAACGACGCTCGCCCTGCCAGACAGCCTTGCCAGCGGTCTCTACCTGATCGAAGTGGCGGGTGATGCCGGCCGAGATGTGTTGCCGATCTTCGTGACACCCAAGGTGCGCGGCCGCCGCAGCAAGCTGGCCTTCGTCGCGCCGACCTTCAGCTATCTCGCCTATGCCAATGACCGGTGCCTCTTGCACGGGGCCAATCCGGAGGTGCTCGCCAACCGGATGCTGGTTCTGACCGAAGGCGATTGCGCTCTGGCGGCGCATCCTGAATTCGGCCTGTCTCTTTACGACACGCATGTGGATGGTTCGGGTGTCTCCTACGCCTCGCGACGGCGACCCTGCCTGACCTTCCGGCACAGCCAGCGGGCGTGGCAGGGCGGCATCGGCAGCGGCTTGTGGAATTTCTCCGCCGATTTGCTCATTCTGTCATGGCTCGACCGCGAAGGGCTGGAGTATGAGATCGTCTGCGACGACCAGCTCGATGCCGAGGGCAGCGGAGCGCTGGGCGCTTATGATTGCGTCCTGACCGGCTCGCATCCGGAATATCACACGGCGAACAGCCACGACGCCTTTTCCGGTTTTCTCGCCCAGGGCGGTCGGCTGATCTATTTCGGCGGCAACGGGTTTTATTGGCGTGTCTCGACGCATGCGGACTACCCGGGCACCATCGAATTGCGTCGTGCCGAAGACGGCAACCGCAGCTGGGCCTCGGAGCCGGGCGAATACTACCATGCCTTCGACGGCGCCTATGGCGGGCTATGGCGGCGCAATGGCCGGCCACCGCAACACCTGGTCGGGGTGGGGTATACGGGGCAAGGGTTCTTCCGCTGCCACCCCTATCGCTTCACCGGCGATTGCCAAATCGACCGCGTCGGCTTCCTTTTTGATGGCGACCCGCCGCAGGCGGAAACGCTGCTTGGGGATTTCGGCCAGATCGGCGGCGGTGCGGCCGGTATCGAGATCGATCGCGCCGATACCCGTCTCGGAACGCCGGAGCACGCGCTGGTCATCGCATCGTGCAGCGCGTTCGACGACAGCTATGTGCTTGCCAACGAAGAAGTACTGGTCAACCGGCCGACGGTGGTCGGGCGCCTGTCACCGCTGTTGCGCTGTGATCTGGTGTTCTTTGAAACGCCAGCCGGGGGCGCGGTGCTGTCGACTGGTTCGGTGGCCTGGGCCGGAAGCCTCGGCGACCTGCCCGCCGACAACGACATTGCCCGGCTGACCCGCAGGGCGGTCGACCGTTTTCTTGATGCCGCACCATTCAGCGTGCCGCATCAGCCCTCACCGCAATCCGGCAAATGAAGGAGTATTCGACGTGACGACACAGCAAGGCACCACCGATCTGCATGCCATGGCGGCCAATCTCTCGTTGCCCGGTGAAGCGTTCATCGACGGTGGTTTTCGGCCGGCGGCGTCGGGCAAGGTCTTCGAGAACGTCAATCCCGCGACCGGTGCGGTCCTCAACACGGTGGCAGCCTGCGATGCCGCCGATGTCGATACCGCCGTCGCGGCCGGGCGGCGTGCGTTCAAGGAGGGCAGCTGGTCACGGGTCGCACCGGAAGAGCGCAAGGCGGTACTTATCCGACTGGCCGAACTCATTCGCGCCGATGCCGAGGCGCTGGCGACGATGGAGAGCCTTGATTCGGGCAAGACGATCACCGATTGCCGTAACGAGATCGGTCACGAGGTGCCGGCCTTCTTCCAGTGGTATGGCGAATTGATCGACAAGACGTTTGGCAAGATCGCGCCGACCGATGAGCAGACGCTGGCCCTGATCCTGCAGGAGCCCATCGGCGTCGCCGGCGTGGTGCTGCCATGGAACTTTCCGCTGCTGATGGCTGCCTGGAAGGTGGCGCCGGCGCTGGCGGCGGGATGCAGCGTGGTGGTCAAGCCGGCCGAACAGACACCGCTGACCGCGTTGCGCCTCGCGCAGCTGGCGCTCGAGGCGGGGGTGCCGGCGGGAGTGCTGAACGTCGTGCCCGGCTTTGGGGAGACGGCGGGGCAGGCGATCGGCCGTCATGCGGACATCGATGTCGTGTCGTTCACCGGCTCGACGGAGATCGGCGCAATGTTCCTGCGCTATGCCAGCGACAGCAATCTGAAACCGGTCGGTCTGGAAATGGGCGGCAAGAGTCCGTTCATCGTGCTCGATGATGCCGAGATCAATGAGGCGCTGATCGAGAATGCAGTGATGGCGGCGCTGTGGAACGGCGGCCAGAATTGTTCGGCCAACATGCGGCAATACGTGTCCGCCGGCCGCAAGGCGGAATATCTCGACAAGGTCAGCGCGCGGATTTCCCGCCTGAAGGTCGGCGATCCGCTAGATCCGGAGACCGATATCGGCGCGATGGTCTCGTCGGAACACCGCGACCGGGTGATGTCCTATATCGAAAAAGGCGTCAGCGAGGGGGCGCGGCTGGTGCGCGGCGGTGGCGGACTTGAGGGATCGGACGGCTTTTTCGTGCTGCCGACGCTGTTCGACGACGTCACGCAGGAGATGACAATCGCGCGCGAGGAAATCTTCGGTCCAGTGCTCGGGGTCATTCCGTTCGACACGGCCGAGGCGGCGCTCGAGATGGCGGCTGACAGTGTCTATGGGCTGCATGCCAGCGTCTTTACCCGCGACATCGACCGGGCGCTGCATTTCGCCCGGCGGCTGCCGTGCGGCACGATCTCGATCAACAGCTTCTCGGAGGGCGACATCAAGACGCCGTTCGGCGGCTACAAGCGGTCCGGTTCGCTGGCGCGGGACAACGGCACGGAAGCGATGCAGCAATATCTGCAGGCCAAGACGGTGTGGATCGCCCGGTCTTCGTAGAAACGCCGCTTCAGCGCAATTCCGCGAGGTAGTGGGCCTCACCGGTGAGGCAGCGCGAGACACGCCACTCGACAGGTGTGTTTTCCAGATCGACAGCGACGCGCTCGATGCACAGCAGCGGCTCTCCCGTTGCGCAGCCGAGAAGGGCAGCGTCGGTTTTGGAAGCGGCAATCGCCTTCAGTTTTTCCGTGGCGCCGGCAATGGTGATTCCCCAGCGTGCGGCGTACAGCCCGTAGATGTTGTTGGGAATCGTCTCGAGCGCCTCGAAGCCATCAAGACGTGCTTTCGGGACCGACAGTGTCTCGACCAGAAGCGGTTTGCCGGCGAGCAAACGCAGGCGTTCAACGCGGCAGACCGGTGCTGCGCGGCTTATGGCGAGCGCCGCCGCCTCGGCGGCATCGGCGGCGGCGGTGTCGCGGCGCGTGACGCGCGATTCAGGCAGCAGATGTTCGCCGCTGTCGGGTACGAGGCGGAAGAACTGGAATTGTTTGCGACCCTCGTCGGGGACCGCGACGAAAGTGCCGCGCCCCTGGCGGCGAATCAGCAGGTTTTCCGCCGTCATCAGGTCGAGTGCCTTGCGGACAGTGCCCTGGCTGACGCCGAGCTGGCGGGCCAGCTCCATTTCGCTGGGAATCAGCATGCCCGGTGTCCAACTGCCGGAGACGAGGCGCCCCACCAGCCGGTCGCGTATGCGGGCGTAAAGCGGTTTGTGATCCAGCGATTCCTCGGATGCGGGCACTTGCTTTGTTCCTTCCTGCCATCGATCGCCACCGATTCTAGAGCAGCGCCGTTGACATCGCCACTTTTTTGTATCTTATATCTTATATAAGACTTGAGTATATATATCGGATCCGATCCGGGAGGAGACAAAAGTGAGCGCACCGCATCTGCTGGTTCATGATCACGCCGACAATGTCGGCGTCGTGGTCGTCGAGCACCTGAAGGCCGGAACGACGATGCTGTGTGTCGTCACTGCCGACAATTCAAGCTTCGAACTGGTTGTGAAGGAGGACGTGCCGATCGGCCACAAGGTGGCGCTGGACGATCTCCAAGAGGGCGGCACGGCAATCAAATACGGTGAGGACATCGGCAAGTTCGTCGCCGATGTGGCGAAGGGCGCGCATGTGCATGTCCATAATCTCAAGACCAAGCGCTGGTAGGCGGGAGGATACAATGGCATTGCACGTTTCAGATCTGAAATTCATGGGCTACCGGCGTGACAACGGGCGCGTCGGCGTTCGCAACCATGTCGTCATTCTGCCGGTCGACGACATCTCGAACGCCGCATGCGAGGCGGTGGCAAACAACATCAAGGGCACGCTGGCCTTGCCGCATGCCTATGGCCGACTGCAATTCGGGGCCGACCTCGATCTGCATTTCCGCACGATGATCGGCACCGGCAGCAATCCCAATGTCGCCGCTGTCGTCGTGATCGGCATCGAGCCCGGCTGGACCCGCAAGATCGCCGATGGCATTGCGGAAACCGGCAAGCCGGTCGCCGCCTTCTCGATCGAACAGAACGGGGATCTGAAAACCATCATGGATGCCTCGCGCGCCGCCAAGGGTTTCGTCCACTACGCGTCGGAACTGCAGCGGGTCGAATGCCCGATTTCCGAACTGTGGGTGTCAACCAAATGCGGCGAGAGCGACACCACCACAGGGCTGGGGTCCTGTCCGACCGTTGGCAACATGTATGACAAACTTCTGCCGGAAGGCATTTACGGCTGTTTTGGCGAGACCTCGGAGATCACCGGCGCCGAGCACATCTGCCAGGAACGTGCCGTCAACCCGGAGGTCGGCGCTCGCTGGTACCAGATGTGGGAGGCCTATCAGGAGGACGTGATCTTCGCCAATCAGACGGATGATCTGTCGGAGAGCCAGCCGACCAAGGGCAATATCGAGGGCGGGCTGACGACGATCGAGGAAAAGGCGCTCGGCAATCTCGAGAAGATCGGCCGGACATCGCGTTATATCGACATTCTGGAGCCGGCGGAGGCGCCGCGTTCAGGGCCGGGGCTGTATTTCATGGATTCTTCTTCGGCTGCTGCCGAATGCGTGACGTTGATGGCTGCCGGCGGGTATGTCGTGCATACGTTCCCGACCGGACAGGGCAATGTGGTCGGCAACCCGATCGTCCCGGTGATCAAGATTTCCGCCAATCCGCGCACGGTGCGGACGATGAGCGAACACATCGATGTCGATGTGTCGGGCATCTTGCGCCGCGAGATGACGATTGACCAAGCCGGTGACGCGCTGATCGAGATGATCGTGCGGACATCAAATGGCCGCAGCACCGCCGCCGAGGCACTGGGTCACCGCGAGTTCGTGATGACCAAACTCTATCGCAGCGCCTGAGTCCTCAGGTGCTGCAGTTGCGCCGACGGGGCGAACCTTGTCTCGACGGCGTTTCGATTCCCTCTTTGAGGACCTGTCGTGGCCGATATCATCATCAGTGAATTCATGGACGAGGCGGCGGTCGCCCATTTGCGATCGGATTTCGAGGTTAACTATGCGCCGGATCTGGTCGACCGACCGCAGGCGCTGACCGAAGCGCTCGGCGGGGCTCGCGCATTGATCGTGCGCAACCGGACACAGGTTACCGCGTCATTGCTGGACGCGGGAACAACTCTCGAATGTGTCGGTCGGCTGGGGGTCGGTCTCGACAATATCGACCTTCCCGAGTGCAAGGCGCGGGGCGTGACGGTCTATCCGGCGACCGGCGCCAATGATCTGGCCGTTGCCGAATATGTCATAGCAACCGCCTTGATGCTGGTGCGGCGGGCCTATCTGTCAACGCATGCGGTGGCGGCCGGTGACTGGCCGCGACAGGCGTTGATCGGCGGGGAAACCTCCGGGCGGATCCTCGGACTGATCGGCTTCGGCTCGATCGCCCGGCAGGTGGCACGCCGCGCCAGCGCCCTCGGCATGCATGTGATCGCCCATGATCCGTTCGTGGCGGCTGACGATCCGGCCTGGGTCATGGCCGGATCGCGATCTCTCGATGCTCTGCTCGGGGAGGCGGACGTGATCAGCCTGCACACCCCCCTGACCTCCGGGACGCGGCATCTCATCGATGCAAACGCGCTCGCACAAATGAAGCCGGACGCCGTTCTGATCAACGCGGCGCGCGGCGGCGTGGTCGATGAGGCGGCGTTGGCCAATGCTTTGCGTGAGGGCCGGATCGGTGGGGCGGCGCTCGATGTTTTCGAAACAGAACCGCTCACAGGCGAAGCGGCAACGCGTTTCGCGGGGCTTCCGAACCTTATTCTGACACCGCATATTGCCGGGGTGACCACGGAATCCAATGTGCGCGTCAGCCAGTTGATCGCCGAAACGGTGACGCGCCACCTGAAAGGGGCGCAGCCATGACGGTGCTTAGCGTAAGCGAAGCCGAAACGTTGGCGCGGGAGACACTGATGCGTTGCGGAGCGCGGGCCGAGACCGCCGCCTCAGTGGCACGTGCACTGATCGCAGCGGAGCTTGCCGGGCAGGCGGGTCACGGCCTGCGGCGTGTGCCGTCCTATTGCGCTCAGCTGCTGTCCGGTAAGATCGATGGACAGGCGGTGGCAAGCGTTGAGGCACGGCGTCCGGGGGCGCTCGCGATCGACGCGGCGCACGGTTTCGCGTTTCCGGCGCTTGATCTGGCTGTCGAGCGGCTTCCGACTTTGGCACGAAAGCAGGGCATCGCCATGGCCGGCATTCGCCGCTCGCACCATTGCGGCGTCGCGGGGGTGGTTGTCGAGCGTCTCGCGGAAAAGGGGCTGATGGCGCTGATGTTCGCCAACTCGCCGCCGGCCATCGCGCCGTGGGGTGGAGACAAGCCATTGTTTGGGACCAACCCGATCGCTTTTGCGGCCCCTGGCGGCGAGGGCGGCCCGGCGGTGGTCGATATCTCCCTTTCCAAGGTGGCGCGCGGCAAGATCATGGCGGCACGGCAGAAGGGAACGGCTATTCCGGAGGGCTGGGCGCTCGACAAAGCCGGTTGTCCGACCACCGACCCCGAGGCGGCGCTGGGGGGAACGATGGTGCCGATGGGCGATGCCAAGGGGACGGCGCTGGCCTTGATGGTGGAGATGCTGTGCGCCGGCCTGACCGGAGCGAATTTCGCGTCGGAGGCAAGCTCGTTCCTGAATGCTGAAGGCGCGCCTCCCGGCACCGGGCAGTTGCTGATCGCGATCGACCCCGAGTCTTTCGGGGGCGATGCCCAGCGGCGCTGCGCGGCGTTCGCAGAGCTGATCGAGGCAATGCCGGGGGCGCGTTTGCCGGGCCGCCGGCGTCAGGCGCTGAAGGCTGCGATGATGCGTGACGGGATTGCCGCAGATGCCGGCCTGCTGGCCGAGATCGCAGCGCTCGGAGCCTAGGATAATCTACAGACCGGCGACGCAGACATATTTGATCTCGAGATATTCCTCGATACCGTATTTCGAGCCCTCGCGGCCGATCCCCGACTGCTTGAAGCCGCCGAACGGCGCCATCTCATTGGCAATGACGCCGGAATTGACGCCGACAATGCCACACTCCAGCGCCTCGGCGACGCGGAACATGCGCGCCAGGTCGCGGGTGTAGAAATAGCCGGCCAGGCCGAAAACATTGTCGTTGGCCATGGCCAGTGCCTCGGCCTCGTCGTCAAAGGGAATGACGGGGGCCAGCGGTGCAAATGTCTCTTCGCGCGCCAGCACCATCTGTTGCGAGACGTTCTCGAGCACGGTCGGTTCGAAAAAGGTGCCGCCGCGCGCGTGACGCTTGCCGCCGGTCAGCAGCCGCGCGCCCTTGGCGAGCGCATCGGCAAGGTGCTCTTCCATTTTCTCCACCGCCTTCTCGTCGATCAGCGGACCCTGCTCGACGCCCTCCTCGCCTGCAGTGCCGACCTTCAGCCTGGCTGCGGCCTCGGCGAGCCTGGCGGCAAAGGCGCCGGCAAGGGAGCGATGGACGTAGATGCGGTTGGCGCAGACGCAGGTCTGGCCGGAATTGCGAAACTTGGCGATCATTGCCCCGGCGACGGCGGCATCGAGATCGGCATCCTCGAACACGATGAAGGGGGCGTTGCCGCCCAGTTCGAGCGACAATCGCTTGATATCGCCGGCGCTTTCGCGGATCAGCCAGCGGCCGACCTCGGTCGAGCCGGTGAAGCTGATCTTGGCAATCTTCGGGTTGAGGCAGAACTCGGTGCCAATGGCGCTGGCCTTGCCGGTGACCACCTGGAAGACGCCTGCCGGGATGCCGGCGCGTTCGGCGAGGACGGCGAGGGCGAGGGCCGAAAGCGGGGTCTGCGAGGCCGGCTTGACGATGATCGGACAACCGGCGGCGAGTGCCGGTCCGGCCTTGCGGGTGATCATGCCGTTCGGAAAATTCCAGGGTGTGATGGCGGCGCAGACGCCGACCGGCTGCTTGATGACGAGAACCCGGCGATCGCGGGCCGGCGGCGGCACAATGTCACCGTAAATGCGCTTGGCCTCCTCGGCGAACCATTCGAGATAGGCGGCGTTGGCGATGATCTCTCCCCTGGCCTCGGCGAGCGGCTTGCCCTGTTCGGCGCTGAGGATAACGGCGAGGTCGTCAGCGTTTTCGAGGATCAGTTGATACCAGCGGTGCAAGAGCGCGGCGCGTTCCTTGACCGGGCGTGCCGCCCAGTCGTCCTTGGCAAGATGGGCTGCGTCGATGGCGCGGCGAATGGCGTCCGCCGGCAGGCTGGGGACGGTGGCTATGAGGCTGCCGTCAGCAGGATTGGTGACCGCGATGCCGTCATCCGTAGCAGTGATCCAAGAGCCATCAACCAGGCACCGATCGGTGAACAGTGTGCCATCGGTAAGTTTCAGTTCGGTCATCGCTTCATTTCCCCCATATTTTCTGGCAGGCGTGGGCGGCAATCCTCGGCGGATGTGCGCCATCGGAGTTGAGTGCTGCACAAATGTAACCGTTTACATATGGGCATCTTGCATTGGCGTCAAGGCGGCGGTAAATCCTTTAAAGCGGCTGCGAAAGCGGGGAAAATTTCGGTCTTCTCCTGCTAACCGTCAGTGAAAACGATTACGGGATGGAGCAATCTGTCGATGAGCGATGCCGAAGATGGCAGCGGAGGCGAGGACAAGGAAGTCGGGATCCGGGCGGTGGCCAAGCGCGCGGGGGTCTCGACCGCCACGGTCTCGCGGGCGCTGAACACGCCGGGTGCGGTCCGGCCGGCGCTGCGCGCGCGAATCGCGGAGGCCATTGCCGCAATCGGCTATATCCCCGACGCCTCGGCGCGTGCCCTGTCGTCGCGGCGAACGCGGACAATCGGGGCGATCGTGCCGACCGTCGACAATGCGATGTTCGCCAAGGGTCTGCAGGCGCTGCAATCCTACCTGTCAACGCAGGACTATCTCTTGCTCCTGGCAACCAATGAATACGATCTCGATGTGGAACTGAAGCAGGTGCGCAATCTGGTCAGCCGCGGTGTCGATGGATTGATTCTTCGCGGAGACGCGCGACATCCGGATGTGCGCGCACTGCTGGACAGCAAGCCGGTGCCATTCGTCAATGTCGGCGTCTACGAGCCCGACAAGCCGTATCCGAGTGTCGGGATCGATAATTTCGCGGCGGGGGAGCGCATCACCCGCCATCTCGTCGAACTCGGACATCGCGCCGTCGGTGTGCTGTCCGCCCTGCAGCGCAACAACGATCGCGCGCAGGCGCGTATCGGCGGCGTGATGCAAGTGCTCGAGACCGCCGGATGCAGGCCGCCCGAGGATTGGGTCGTGGAGGTGGCCTATCAGCTGGACGACGCGCGCCAGGCGGCGCGGACACTCCTAACGCGCGCGGACCGGCCAACGGCGTTGGTGTGCGGCAATGACGTCATCGCCTATGGCGTCATCGTCGAAGCAAAACGGCTCGGCCTTGCCGTACCGGGAGACTTGTCGGTGGTGGGGTTCGACGATCTCGAGTGGAGCCGCCACCTGCAGCCGAGCCTGACGACGATCCATATCCCGATTGACGAGATCTGGGTGCGCGCCGGCCGCTATCTGGTCGAACATCTGAGCGGAACCATTCCGGCGGTTCGGCATCGCGAGATCGGGTTTTCACTGGTGGTGCGGGAGTCGACGGCGCCGCCGCCCGAACGGTCGCGGGAGGTGTCATGACGGATCAATTCAACCATTCGGGTCTTGCCGCAGATGCGCAGGACGTGACGCTGCGGCTTGCGGCGGTCGAGGCTTACGTCTTCCGCGTGCCGATCGCCGAACCTGTTGTGACCTCATTCGGCGAGATGCGCGATCGGCCGGCGGTGTTCGTCCGTGTCACCGGGTCCGATGGTGTTGCGGGATGGGGGGAAGTGTGGTGCAATTTTCCAGCGGTGGGCGCCGAGCACCGGGCGCGGCTGATCCGGTCGGTGCTGGCGCCCTTGTTGCAGCGGCAGGAGTTTTCGGGCCCGTCAGAGGCATTCCGGTCGCTGACGCAGCAGACCCGAACGCTGGCCATCCAGAGCGGCGAGCCGGGGCCGATTGCCCAGGCGATTGCAGGGATCGACATGGCGCTTTGGGATCTCGTGGCGCGGCGCGCCGGGCTTCCGGTTTACCGGATGTTCCGGGATGAGGCGGTGGCTGCGGTGCCCGTCTATGCAAGCGGTATCAATGCGCGGCTGCCGGAGGTTCTTGCAGCGAGAAAGCGCGATGAAGGCTATCGCCGCTTCAAGCTGAAGGTCGGCTTTGGCCGCGAATGCGACCTGGAAAATCTGAAACGGATGCGGGCGACGCTCGGTGCGGACACGCCGATCATGATTGACGCCAACCAGGCGTGGACGCTCGAGACGGCAGTGGAGATGAGCGAAGCGCTTTCAGCCTATGATCCGACCTGGCTCGAGGAGCCACTGCGGGCCGATGTGCCCATGACCGCCTGGCAAGATATGACAAAGCGATCACCAGTCCCGGTGGCGCTCGGGGAAAATCTGCGCGGGTTCGAGGCTTTCGACCGCCACATCACCGAAAGTGGCATCCGGTTCGTCCAGCCGGATCTTGGCAAATGGGGCGGTTTCAGCGGTTGCGTCGAAGTGGGGCAATTGGCCCGGCAGGCAAATGTCGTTCTGTGTCCGCACTGGCTGGGCGGCGGTATCGGTCTCATCGCCTCGCAGCATTTGCTGGCGGCGGTGGGCGGCGGCGGCGTGCTTGAGGTGGACGCCAATCCCAACCCGCTGCGCAACGAACTGGTCAAGGGTTTCCCCGCGCTCGATCAGCAGGGTGACATGACACTTTGCGCGGAAGCTGGATTGGGCGTCGAGCCGGATCTGCAGGCCTTGACGCCTTACGCGGTCGCCTTTTGAAGATTGAATGTCTCATGTTATGAAACTCAATTTTGAAGATTGAAACTTCTTCTGCTTTTGGCTAGGCTTCAGGGTGATGGCGGGATGAGCTTCTGCCGTAATCTTCGCAAGCGAGACAATCATGCCAACGAGCCCTGCCGTGCAAGATGCTTCCGCCTCGAAAGTGCAGGTGATTGATCGCGCCACCGAAGTGCTGACGGTGCTTTCGCATCATCCCGACGGCCTGACGCTGACCGAGCTGACCGAGAAGACCGGACTGCACAAGGCAACGGCGCTGCGGTTTCTCAAGTCGCTTGAACAAAACGGGCTGACGGAAAAGGTGGGCGCCGGCAAACATTGGGGCCTCGGCCCGGCACTTTTCGACATGGCCTCGCGTGCCGGTCGGCGTGCGGATCTGCGCGAAGTCGCTCGTCCGATCATGCAGGACATCAGCGATCGGCTCGGACACACCGTGCAACTGGCGATCCTTGGCGGCCAGGAGATCGTCTATGTGGAAAAGGTTGAACCCCCCGATCTGCCCCTGAAAATCAATACGCAGGTCGGTTCGCGGCGCCCGGTGCACTGCACGGCGCTCGGCAAGGCGATCTGCGCCGAACTCGACTGGACTGTTGTGGCGGCAATCCTGTCGGCGCAGGGAATGCCGGTACACACGGCACAGACGATCACGCAACCCGAAGCATTCCGCCGCGAACTGGAGAACGTCCGCCAGGCCGGTCACGCCATCGACGATCGCGAATACAACGCTCTGGTGTTCTGCGTGGCTGCGGCGGTGCGAGATGCGCGGTCGGTGATCGCCGGGCTGAGCATTTCCGTTCCCGGGTTGTCGGGTGAAGTGGCGGATCAGGACGCAATCGTCGCGGCGGTCAAGGCGGGGGCACGACAGATCTCGGAAAGACTTGGGGGTCATCGATGACCGGTGAGACGCAACACTCAGATGCCAATGCGGGTGCGCCGGGGAGCGCCGAACGGCTGGAAGCCCTCGGTTTGGTCTTGCCCGAATTGCGGGCGCCGGAAAACGCCTATGTCGACTGGGTGCTCGACGGCACGTCGCTCTACCTGTCGGGCAAGGGGCCGCGGCGGCCGGATGGCAGCCGTCGCACAGGCAAGCTTGGCGGCGATATCAGCCTGGAGGAGGGGCGCGAGGACGCACGCCTCGCCGGGATCAATTTGCTGGCCGCGATGCGTGATGCGCTGGGCTCGCTCGAACGGGTCGAGCGGGTGGTCAAGATCCTTGGCCTGGTCAACGCGACGCCGGACTTCACCAATCACCCGCAGGTCATCGATGGCTGCTCCGATCTGATGCTGGCACTGTTTGACGACAGGGGCCGGCACGCGCGGTCGGCCTTCGGGGTTGGCAGTTTGCCGAACGGCATGACCGTCGAGATCGAAATGATCGTCCGGATTCTTCCCTGATGGACCGGATGGTGATCGGCTCCGGTCGGGCAAGAGCGGAAATCGATCCGTGCGGAGCAGAGCTGAAGTCCTGGTCGGTCGGCGGGCGCGAACTGATCTGGCCGGGCGATACAGAGTCCTGGCCGCGCAGCGCGCCCATTCTCTTTCCGGTCGTCGGACGATGCGCCGGCGGCGAGATTCGCGTCGATGGGCGAAGCTATCCGATGCCGGTGCACGGCTTTGCGCCGACGAGCCGATTTACGGGCGAGCGCATCGGCGGCGGGGCCGCTGCCTTTACCCTGACCGACACAGCGGAATCCCGGCGACACTATCCTTTTGCCTTTCGCCTGCAGGTGGGGTTTGCCCTCTCCGGGCCGACGCTTGCCGTGCGGCTGACGGTGAAAAACCGCGGCGAGACGCCCATGCCGTATGCTGCCGGGCTGCATCCAGGGTTTCTCTGGCAGGACCGGATCAATGGCGGGGACGAACAGGCGACGGTCGAATTCTCAGAGACCGAATCGGCGGAGGTGCCAGAGATCACGGCAGAGGGTTATTTTGCCAGCGACCGTCGCAGCCTGTCGATGCACGGGCGGCGAATGGCGCTGAGTGCGGCCAATCTCGGCGGCGAGGCGGTCTGTTTTCTCGATGCGCGCAGCGCGGAGCTGACCTTCCGGCAGGGCGACGGGTCGGCGCTGCGGGTACGCAATGAAGGGTTTTCCCATGTCGCATTGTGGACCAGCGGAAAGGCGCCGTTCCTGTCGATCGAAAGCTGGACCGGACATGGCGACACGCCGGGCTATGGCGGTGAATTCGCGGCGCGCCCGTCGATGATCAGTCTGCCGCCGGGTGAACAGATCCGTCATGGCGCGACCTATCATTTCGAGGAGGCCGCATGTGCCTGAAGTTCACGTCCTGACCGATACGCCCGATATTCTCGGGGAGGGGCCGCAGTGGAACGCGGAAGACGGCCGTCTGTATTGGGTCGATGCCTTTGCTCCGGCAATCCGGCGCATCGACCCGGAGACGCGCATCGTCGAAAGCTTCGCGATGCCCTGCGACATCGGCTCTTTCGTCTTTGCCCGCGGCGGTGGACTGGTGGCGGGGATGCGCAGCGGGTTCAATCATGTCGAACTTGCCGGTCAGACCGTGACACCGATCGTCAATCCGCTGGGAGACGATCCGCGACTTCTGCTCAATGACGGCAAGTGCGACCGGGCCGGCCGCTACTGGTGCGCCAGCGCTCATTCCGATTTTCTCGGACGCTCTTCGGTCCTGTACCGGCTCGACGGCGACTTCAGCGTGCGGCAAATGGATGACGGGTTCATCATCGGCAACGGCATCGCGTTTTCACCGGACGATAGCCGCATGTATTTTGCCGACAGTCGCGATGAAAAGGTCTGGGTCTATGATTTCGAGCTCGCCAGCGGCGCAATCAGCAATCGGAGGCTCTTCTTCTCGACCGCCGAAATCGAAGGTCGGGTCGATGGTGCCACCTGTGACCGCGACGGCAACTACTGGTGCGCGCTGGTGCACGGCGCGGCGGTGGCCTGTCTCTCGCCGAAAGGCGAAATGATCGCCCACATCAGCGTGCCGGCAAAGCACCCGACGATGGTGACGTTCGGCGGCGCGGACATGCGATCGCTGTATGTCACCACCGCGACGGCCATGCTGACCGAGAACGAACGCAGCGAATGGCCCGAGGCGGGCAAGCTGCTGCGCATCGACGGCACCGGGGCGCAGGGCATCGTCGAACCGCGCTTTGACCACAACTTCACGGAGAAAAAGGGGGCAGCCCGATGCCAACCGTTCTGATCACCGGATGCGACCACGGCATCGGCCGGGAATTTGCCTGCCAGTATGCGCAGGAAGGATGGGAGGTGATCGCCACCTACCGCGATCCCGAAAATCGCATTGACGCGCTCTCCGGCTCGGTTCACGCATCCCTCGACGTGACCGATGAGGCGCAGTTCACCGCCCTGAAGGCAGAGATCGGGGAGCGGCCGATCGACCTGATCATTTCCAATGCCGGTATCGGTCTCGACACCGGGCGATTGGGGAGTCTCGATTTTTCCTATGTGCGGCAGATGTACGAGGTCAACACGATCGGGCCGCTGCGGCTGATCGAATGTTTTGCGGACAATCTGAAGGCGGGCGAAATGCGTCGCTTCATCGCCATCACCAGCCGCATGGGCTCGATCTCGCTCAACCTGTCGGGCGGACATTATGGGTATCGCGCCAGCAAGGCGGGGCTGAATGCGATGGTGCGTAGCCTGGCAATCGACCTGTTTTCGCACGGCATCACGGTGACGGCGCTGCATCCCGGCTGGGTCGATACGGCGGGTGGCGGCGGCAATGCGGCGGTGCCCGTGGCTGAGAGCGTGCAAGAAATGCGCATGGTGATCAGCCGGCTTGGAAATCACGACACCGGCCAGCTCTATGACTACAAGGGGGTGCCGCTGCCATGGTAGAGGAGCGCAGGGCTGGAGCGCGCGAACCGTATGACCTGGTCATCGCCGGCGGGCGGGTGATCGACCCGCGCAACGGACAGGATGGCATTGCCGATCTTGCCATAGAAGACGGGCGCATCGCGGCCATCGGCCGGGACCTGAGTGGCGCGGCACGGCAGCGCGTCGATGCGGCCGGTCTGCTGGTCGTCCCCGGCCTCATCGATCTGCACACGCATATCTATCACAAGGCGACGGCCTATGGCGTTGATCCGGATCCGGTGGCGCGCCGTTCCGGGGTGGTGACGATGGTCGACGCCGGCAGCGCCGGCTACGGCAACTTCGCAGGCTTGCGGGATTTCGTCTTTGCCCGTTCGCAGTTCCGCGCGCTGGCCTATGTCAACATATCCTATCCGGGCATCTTCGCCTTCGACCGCGATTATTCCTTTGGCGAAGCCTCGGTGGAGGATCTTTTGTCGGTGGACCACTGCGTCGCAGCCATCGAGAACAATCGCGACGTGGCAGTCGGGGTGAAGGTCAGGCTCGGTCCCGGCACGTCGGGCGAGATCGGGCTTCTGGCGCTCGACCGGGCGCTGCAGGCGGCGGAGCGCACCGGCCTGCCGATCATGACGCATATCGGCAAGCCGCCGCCGAGCTATGGCGAGATTGTCGCGCGGTTGCGTCCGGGTGATGTTCTCACCCACTGCTTCCGCCCGGCGCCGAATGCACCGGTCGATGCGGCGGGGGCAGTGTTGCCGGCGCTGCGCGCGGCGCGGCAGCGCGGTGTGTTGTTCGACATCGGCCACGGAATGGGCGCTTTCGGGTTCAAGAGCGCCGAGCATGCGGTGGCTGACGGCTTTCCGCCGGACATCATCTCGAGCGACGTTCATGCGCTGTGCATCGACGGGCCGGCCTATGATCTGCTGCACACGATGAGCAAGCTGGTGGCGTGCGGCCTCGATCTTAAAGCCGTGATCGCGATGGTCACCGATCGGCCGGCGCGGGCGCTGCAACGTGATGACCGCGGGCATCTCACGGTCGGGGTGCCGGCGGACATCACGCTGCTGGCGGAAGCCAATCGGTCATTCGTCTTCAGCGATGTGCGCGGCGAGCAGCGGGAAGGGCGTTTCCTGTTTGAAAGCCGGGGCAGCTTTGTCGGCGGCGTCTTTCGCGACGCCGATCCAAGGCCCTTCGAAGAACACGCTTAAAGTATCATATTGTGAAACTAAGTATTGTAATGCAATATTTTTCTTGTTTCGCTGACGTCGGTTCTCTAGGCTGCAGCGAGCCCATCGGCAGGAGGTGCGGATGACGGAAGAATGGACTGGCTGGAGTGTGACGGCGGTGACGGGCCAGGAAATGCAACTCGACACGCCGATGCCGATCATCGACATGGACGTCGTCGAGGCCAATCTGAGGCGCGCGCAGCAAATCTGCGAGTCTGCCGGCGTCGCCTGCTGGCCGCACATCAAGACGCATAAATCGACGGAGCTGGCGGGACGGCAGATCGCTCTGGGCGCTGCCGGCCTGACCTGCCAGAAGCTCGGCGAGGCCGAGGTAATGGCGGATGCCGGGCTCGGGCCGTTGCTGATCAGCACCAATGTTCTCGGCGTGGCCAAGCATCGGCGCCTGGCTGCCCTGCACCAACGAGTGAACCTGACCGTGAGCTGCGACAACGCGACAGTCGCCCGCGATCTCGACACCGCTATCCGGTCAAGCGAAGACGCTTCGAAGCCGCTTCCGGTTCTGGTCGAGTGCGATACGGGGCGGCATCGGTGCGGAGTCACCTCGCCGCCAGCCGTGGCTGATCTGGCACAGCTGATCCATTCCCTGCCGGGCCTGTCCTTTGCCGGTTTGCTGATCTATCCGCCGAACGGCAGCGAGGCGGTGGCAGCGACCCGAGAATTTGTCGCGGAGGTGCGTCGTCTCTGTGCGGAAAGGGATCTCGAAGTCGGGATCATCTCCAGCGGCGGTACACCGAACCTCGCCCTGGCGGGGCAGTCCGGCGAAACGGCGTACCGGTCAGGCACTTCGATCTTCAACGACCGCCAGATGATCGCGCTCGGCGCGGCGCGGCCTGAAGATTGTGCGCTCTTCGTCTATGCGTCCGTGGTCTCGCACCCGGAACCGGGGCGTATAATGCTCGATGCCGGTTCGAAGACGTTGACCAGCGACCTTGCGGGATTCACCGACCATGGACTTCTGCCCGACTACCCGCAGGCTCGGCTGGTGCGCTTTGCCGAGGAGCACGGCTTTGTCGACGTGTCAGACTGTGACGAGGTGCCGGCAATCGGCGAGATCGTTCGCATTCTGCCCAATCACGTCTGTCCGGTGGTCAATCTGTTCGATGAAATCACCACGGTTCGCGGGGGCCGGATCGTTGGAAAGCTGACGATCGATGCGCGCGGGAGGAACAACTGAGATGAATGAAACGAAATGCGATCAGGGCGTCTTCACGCCGCGGCTGAGCAATCCCTTCCGCGCGGCGCTGGACGGGGGCCGGCCGCTGTGCGGCATCTGGTCGATGCTCAATGCCTTCAACGCCACCGAAGGCCTTGGCTGGGCCGGGTATGACTGGATCCTGATCGATGGCGAACATGCGCCGGTCAGCCTCGAGGACGCGCTGACGCACCTGCGCATCCTGGCGGGGACGCCGACCTTGCCGATCGTCCGGCTGCCATGGAACGATCCGGTGGCAATCAAGCAGTTTCTCGACATCGGTGCCCAGACCATCATGCTGCCCTATGTGCAGACGGCGGAGGAGGCGCGCCGGGCGGTCGCCGCCATGCACTACCCGCCGCACGGACAGCGCGGTGTCGCAGCGATGCATCGCGCCGGTCGTTATGGTGCCGCACCGGGCTATCTGGGCGCAGCATCCGAGACCCTTTACCTGATCGTGCAGGCCGAGACCCGCGCCACACTGGAAGAGATCGATGAAATCGCCGCGGTCGATGGCGTCGATGCGGTGTTCTTCGGGCCCGGCGACCTGGCGGCCAGCATGGGGAAGCTGGGCCAGGCGGGCGATGCGGCGGTGACGGAAGCAATCGATCTGGCTGCGGAAAAAGTGCGCGCGGCTGGCAAGGCGGCGGGCGTACTGGCGGCCAATGCGGCGCTGGCCGAGCGCCATTTGCGCAACGGCTATCATTTTGTCTCGGTCGCCAACGAGGCGGCGCTGCTGTTTTCGGCGGCGCGAGCCGCGGCGCAAATGCACCGTGCCATTGCCTCCGAGACCGTTATTCGTGGCGGCGGCTGACCGGCGCGGCGGCGTCTGACCGGCATTGCGTCACCTAATCGGACCGGCAGGTTCATTCATTCCTCATCGTCCTTACGGAAAGGCTCACCGATGAC
Organism: Neohoeflea coraliihabitans; assembly: GCF_019334345.1. Classification (GTDB taxonomy): domain Bacteria; phylum Pseudomonadota; class Alphaproteobacteria; order Rhizobiales; family Rhizobiaceae; genus Pseudohoeflea; species Pseudohoeflea coraliihabitans. Next base: position 1,047,984 of record NZ_JAHWQX010000001.1, on the reverse strand, counting down.
ACAAGCACAGACACGCGGACACACGCGCATCGCACTGGCCGGGTTCGGCGCCTGGGGGCAGATGCATGCCAAGGCCATTTCGGCCATCGAGGGGGCGGAGATCACCTCGGTCTACTGCCACTCCGAGCGCTCGGCCGAGGCTGCCGCCGCGCAGCTGCCTGAAGCGCAACGCTTTGATGACTTTGATGCGATGCTCGCTGCCGGTGGGTTTGACGCCGTGAATGTGACGGTGCCGAACAATGTGCACGCCTCGTTTGCGGTGCGAGCGCTTGAAGCCGGCGCCGACGTGTTTCTTGAAAAGCCGGTCGGCATCACGCTGGCGGAATGCGATGCGGTGATTGAGGCGGCCCGGAAGGCCGATCGGAGGGTGGCAATCAACCACGAATTGCGCGTCTCGCATCAGTGGCGCGGGGTGCGCGAGATCATCGCCGCGGGAGACATCGGTGCGGTGCGCTATCAGCATTTTTCGCTGTTTCGGCACAAGTTCCGCCAGGGGTCGGGCGGATGGCGCTACGATCCGGCACGGGTCGGCTCGTGGGTGCTCGAGGAACTGGTGCACTTCTTCGACCTGGTGATGTGGTATGCCGCCGAACATGGCGCGCCGCACCGGGTCACAGCCCACGGCAGTGGCGGCAACGATGATCTGGTCGAAAATTTCGCGACCGTGCTCGAATGGGAGAACGGCGCCACGGCGGTGCTCAGCCAGTGTCTGTCCGGCTTCGAGCATCACACGCTGCTGGAAATCGGTGGCACCAATGGCGGCGTGCGCACCTGGTGGTCGGGGGCGGCGGACCGGACCTTGCATCCGGAGTTCGAACTGAAGGTGCAGCGGGGCAGTGCGCCGGTCGAGACTGTGAGCATTCCGCAGTCGGGCGAGGTGTTCGAACTGGAAGAGAACCTGCGCCTGGCCTATGCCGGTTTCCGGGAAAAGCGTTCGATTCTCACGCCGCAGGAAGCACGGATCGCCGTCGCGGTCTGCCTGGCGGCGGAGCAATCCTACCGCGAAGGCAAGCCGGTGACACTCGATCAGAGCTGATGGCGCGTGGTGACAAGCGGCAGGCGCCGGAGCCGTGGGTAAGACAGGCATGAGAACCGGCATCCTGGCGCAGTTCCTGTCGCTGTTCGTCTGGCAAGTGGGACTGATCCTGCAAAAGCTTCTTGTCGTTCAGTCAAGTGTTGCAACGATCCTTGTGTTGCAACTGGGGCTGGCGGCTATGGTGCTCTGGGCGGCCCAGCTCATCCTGCGCCGGCATCCGCCAGTTTCGACGCGCAGCCTCGCCAATCTCGGGTGGGGACTGATGGCGCCGGGGCTGGTGTTCGTGCTCGGCATTGCCGGGGCAGCACGCACCGATGGGGTCAGCATCGCACTGATCTGGGGCCTGTTTCCGCTGATCGGTCCGCTGGTGGCGCGACTGGTGATCGGCGAACCGGCCCATTGGAGCGTGTATGGTGGCGGCCTGCTGGCTTTCATCGGCGTGGCCCTGCTGACTGCCGGGAGGGCGGAGAGCGGCAGCAGCGATATGGCCGGCAATGGGCTCATTCTCGCAGCGGTTCTTTGCGCCGCCTTCAATGCGACCATCGGCCGTGTCATGAACCGCAACGCAACCCGCTGGTTCGACGTCGCCACTCTGCAGGTTACCGGCGCCGCGCTCGGCGCCGGGGTGGTGATGGTTTTCGCAGGCTGGCATCCTCCCTCGCTCTCTGTGCCAAGCAACGGACTGGCGCTCGCCTTTCTGGTTCTTTTCATGACAGTGGCGAATTTTCTCGCCTTCAATTTTGCCCTGGCGCGTTTGCCGGTGGCGCTGATTGCGCTCAATGCCTCCTTTGCGCCGGTGTTCGGCCTGCTGGCGGCCTGGATCCTGCTTGGATCGACGTTGCGTCCTGCCGACAGTGCCTATGTCCTGTTTATCCTGTGCGGCGTCGCGATGCCGCACATGTTGCGCTACCTGAAGGATAAGGGTTCAGTCCGGCGAAGCTGAGCCTGGCGGGCAGCCGGGCGATGCAGGATGTTTTTTTCGGCACGCCCGAGAAAACCGCGCCGGACCGGCGGCGGCCGCTGCCTTGGGCGGGTTACGCCAATCAGCTCCTGATTGAAAAAGAAAATATAGTAATTATACTATATGAAACGGCGCGGTTGTAGCCCGCGAAGTTGTTTCTTCCGCCTCGGGCCGGGGCTCGGACCAGCGCTCGGGCCAGTGCTCAGAACTGGCGTCACGGCAGGCCGGGCGGCGTGACAGTCCGCCACGGCCGTTGGTGCCGTGGTCAACATCTGCAAGGACATCGAGATGACAGAATTTACGCCAATCGCATCGACAGTGGGCGGTCTGATGATCGGCCTTTCGGCGGTCCTTCTGCTGTTATGGGAAGGCCGGATTGCAGGCATTTCCGGTATAACCAGCCGCCTCTTGCCGCCCTACCGCGACGGCGCCCTGCCGAGCCGACTGGGCTTTATCATCGGGCTCGTCGGCGCTCCGATCGTGCTCGGCGCCCTGTCGGGCTTCGAGATCGACCTCGAAGTCTCGGCGAATGTGCCCTTGATGGTCGGCGCCGGCCTGCTTGTCGGGTTCGGTTCAGTCTGGGGGAATGGCTGCACCTCCGGGCATGGCGTGTGCGGGATTTCGCGCCTGTCGCGCCGCTCGATCTTCGCAACCGCCGTATTTATGGGCACTGCGTTTCTCACCGTCTTCGTCGTGCGCCACGGAATGGGAGCCTGATATGTCGTTTCTCGTCAATCTCGGCCTTGGATTGCTGTTCGGGTTCGGCCTGCTGATTTCGGGCATGGCCAATCCGGCGAAGGTGCTCAATTTCCTCGACCTGTTCGGAACCTGGGATCCCTCGCTGGCTTTTGTCATGGGTGGCGCCGTGCTGGTCGGCGCCATCGGCTACCGGTATGTGCTGCGCCGCGACGAACCGATCCGCGGCCAGAGTTTCCACCTGCCGACCCGCCGCGATATCGACGCACGGGTGCTGATTGGTCCGGCGATCTTCGGTGTCGGATGGGGGCTCGGCGGTTTTTGCCCAGGCCCGGCACTGACGGCGCTGAGCTTCGGGGCCATTGGAACGCTGACTTTCGTTCCGGCGATGATTGCCGGCATGGCCGTAGCCCGGCTGGTGGCCGAACGAAACAACACGGCACGCGCGGCCTAGCCTTGAAAATGGCGTGAGAGGGAGCCTGATGCGGCAGATGGAGCGCTACTTCCCGATTCTCGAATGGGGCCGCACCTATGGTCGCACACCCTTCACAAACGACCTGATCGCTGCGGTGATTGTGACGATCATGCTGATCCCGCAGTCGCTCGCCTATGCGATGCTCGCCGGATTGCCGGCGGAAGTCGGTCTCTACGCGTCGATGCTGCCGCTTATTGCCTATGCCCTGTTCGGGACCAGCCGCACCCTTGCGGTCGGGCCGGTGGCCGTGGTCTCGCTGATGACTGCGACGGCGGTCGGAAAGATTGCCGCCGAAGGTTCGTCCGATTATCTGGCCGCTGCGGTGCTTCTGGCATTTCTGTCCGGCGTCATGCTGGTGGTGATGGGTCTCCTGCGACTGGGGTTTATCGCCAATCTGCTGAGCCATCCGGTCATTTCCGGCTTTATCACCGCGACCGGCCTGCTGATTGCGGCCGGTCAGCTCAAGCATATGCTCGGGATCGACATTAGCGGCCATACCCTGCCGGAAATAATAGCCGGACTGGTGGAGAATGCAGGCGCGTTCAGTGCGACGACGCTGATCATCGGGATTGCGGTTCTCTCGTTTCTGTACTTTGCGCGATTGCGTCTGAAAGGCCTTTTACGTGCGCTGGGAGCGGGGCCCCGGCTTGCCGATATCGTGACCAAGGCCGGTCCGGTTCTGGCGATCGCCGTCACCATCGTGATTGCCTATCTCCTCGACCTGGGCAACAGCGGTGTGGCGCTTGTCGGTGAGATTCCGCGCGGGCTTCCGGCGCCATCGCTTCCGGCCTTCAACACGGATCTGCTGATCGAACTGGCGGGGCCGGCCTTTCTGATCAGCCTCATCGGTTTTGTCGAATCTGTCTCGGTGGCGCAGACTTTGGCGGCACGTCGGCGGCAGCGCATCGTTCCCAACCAGGAACTCATCGGACTTGGCGCGGCCAACATCGCCTCATCCGTCACCTCCGGTTATCCGGTGACCGGCGGCTTCGCGCGGTCGGTTGTCAATTTCGACGCAGGGGCTCAGACCCCGGCAGCGGGGGCTTTCACGGCGATCGGCATTGCCGTGGCGACGCTGTTCCTGACGCCGGTCCTGTTTTATCTGCCACAGGCGACGCTGGCGGCCACAATCATCGTCGCCGTGCTGTCGCTGGTCGATGTCGCGGCTGTGCAGCGTGTCTGGCGCTACTCGAAAACGGATTTCTCGGCAATGGCCGCGACCATTCTCGGCACCTTGTTTCTCGGTGTTGAGGCAGGGGTCATGCTGGGCGTCGGGCTGTCGGTGCTGTTGCATCTCTACCGGACTTCACGACCGCATATGGCGGTGGTCGGGCAGGTGCCGGGGACGGAACATTTTCGCAATGTCGAGCGCCATGCGGTCGTCACGTCACCGGAGGTGTTGTCGCTGCGGGTGGATGAGAGCCTGTATTTTGCCAATACGCGGTATCTCGAGGACCAGGTTTCGGAGCTTGTCGCCGAGCGTCCGCAATTGCAGCACGTGATCTTGATGTGCTCGGCTGTCAACGAGATTGATGCTTCGGCGCTCGAGAGTCTCGAGGCGATCAACCATCGCCTTTGCGACGCGAAGATCACGCTGCATCTGTCGGAAGTGAAGGGGCCGGTTATGGACCGCCTCAAGCGATCGGATTTCCTCGAAGACCTGACCGGCGAAGTGTTTCTCAGCCAGTATGAGGCGGTGGAGAAGATCGCGCCAAACGGGAAATGATCCGTATTGGTCTCAGGCGATCGAAATCTGCAGATCCGGGAGGGTATCGATGCTGGCGGTGACGTGATCACCGGCTTGCAGAGCCCCGACGCCGTCCGGTGTGCCCGTGAATATCAGATCTCCCGGACGCAACACCACGGCTGCACTGCATTGAGCGATAATTTCCGGTACTGACCAGATGAGATCGGCAAGATCGGCCTGCTGGCGCGTCTCGCCGTTGACCGTCAGGGCGATCCGCCCGGAGGATAAAGCCGTTCTGGCCGAGGATGCTTCACGCTGCGCCGGGCGCAACGGTCCGCAGGGAGCCGAAGCGTCAAACCCCTTGGCCCAGTCCCACGGACGGCCGGCTGCCTTCGCCTTGGCCTGCAGGTCGCGGCGCGTCAGATCGATGCCAACACCATAGCCCCAGATCAGCGCGGTGGCGGCTTCGGCGCTGACAGCGACACCCTCGGCCCCGATCGCAACCACCAGTTCGACCTCATGATGCAGGTCAGTGGTCAGGGGTGGGTAGGCGATCGCGGTACCACTGTCGCAGACTGCATCGGCAGGCTTGGTGAAAAAGAACGGCGGTTCGCGCTCGGGATTGCCGCCCATCTCACGGGCGTGGGCCGCGTAGTTGCGCCCAACGCAAAAGATGCGGCGCACGGGAAAGCGATCGGCACTGTCGGCGATGGCAACGGAAGCGGGGCTCTGGGGCTGGAAAACAAAATTCACGTGACGGGTCCTTCAATCAATAGCCCAGCGCGCTGCGGATTCGCTCGGCGGCCTGCTGCAGACGGGGCAAAAAGGCGGGTTCGTCCTTTCCACGCATCTGCGGCGAGAGTCCGGCCATCGACAGGGCACAAATCAGCTGCCCGTCACCATCGAGGACCGGAACGGCAAGAGCTGCGAGGCCAAGACTGACATCGTCCTCGGCATATTCCCAGCCGCGCTCGCGCACCTCTGCGAGATGGTTGCGGAACTCCGCGATGTCCGTGACCGCGCGCGGCGTAAGGGCATGCAACGGCTCGCTCAGCACCTTGTCGATCTCGGCTTCGGATTGATAGGCGAGTAGAATTTTGGGGGCGCCGCCGGAATTGAGTGGCAGGGTTCCGCCAACCGGCCACCAGTGGACCTCCATACCCTGCATGTCATGCAGGCGCTCAAGGCAAAGGGCGGCGTGGTCGCGATAGACCGACAGAAATGTGGTCAGATGCAGCTCAGCGGCAATGGCAGCGAGTTCGGGGACGGCGATCGAGCGCAGATCAAAGTCATCTACGACGCTGCCGGCGAGCTCGCGGATCAGCCGCCCGAGCCCATATTTCTGGCTGGCCGGATCCTGCACGATCAAGCCTGAATTCATCAGGGTCAGCAACAACCGGCGGGTTGTGCCCTTGTCAAGAGATGCCGCACTGGCGACCTCTGCAAGGCTCTGGTGCGGCTGGGTGCGAAACGTGCGCAGAATATTGGCGGCGCGGGTGACGGCCCGCACATTCGACCCCGGCTTGTCTTTCCCTGCCGGCTTGTTTGCGTCAGCGGGTCCGCCGGTGGGGCGCGGCGGCGCGGAGTACGTGTCATCCAGCTTTTGCATGTGCGTTCCCTTTTCTTCGATGCAGCGCACCTTTCGCCCGCAGCGGCCATAGCAATTTCCAGGTCGACAAACCAGCACCGGGCATTTCGTATGATGAAATCTATTTTATCTGTTGACACGAATGCAAGAGGTTGTTTAGCTGCCCCCGACTTTGGAGGAGGTTTGTATGGCCGGCTGGCGCATCGGCGACATTGCTGTCGAGCGGGTGGAGGAATTTTTCTCTGCCGGGCTGGCGCTGGAGTCGCAGTTCGTCGGTTTCGATCCTGCGCTCTTCGATCAATTTCCCGAGTTGTCGGACATGGACCGCGTCGATCCGGAAACGGGGCGAACCTTTGCCAGTATCCACAGCTGGCTGATGCGCTATGGCGATGAAATCATCCTTGTCGATACGGCCTCCGGCAACCACAAGGAACGGCTTAATCCGAGTTATGCGCGCTTCCACATGCTCGACACGGATTATCTCGGTGTTTTAAAGCGCGCGGAAGTGAAGCCAGAGGATGTTTCCGTCGTCGTCAACACGCATATGCATGTTGACCATTCCGGCTGGAACACCCGGCTCGAGGACGGTCGGTGGGTACCAACGTTTCCCAACGCCCGCTACGTCTTCGGCCGGGACGAATATGCCAATTGGCAGCCGGGCGGCGTCACCGCCCTGGCCCAGCCGGAGGGCTTGGCGGTGATCGCCGACAGCATCGATCCGATCGTCGATGCCGAGATGGTGGACTGGGTTTCGGATGGGGACGAACTGCGACCTGGATTGCGTTTTCGGGCCGCTCCCGGCCACACCAGCGGGCAGCTTGTCCTGGAGGTGACCTCGCAGGGTGAAACCGGAATCTTCACGGCCGACACGATGCACCGCGCCATGCAGGTCTTCGAACCAGAGCTGAATTGCGCATGGTGTGAAGACAACAGCGTGGCGCCGGTGACGCGTAAGCAGCTGCTGACGCACTGCGCCGAGCAGCGCGCCCTGATTTTTCCCGCACATTTCGACCGGCCGCATGTGGGCCGGATTGCCCACCGGGATGATGGCGGTTTTCGATTCATTCCGGTCGAAGAAGCGGCCTAAGGAGTTCAATGATGCAGACCGCACAGACCCTCAACAGTGATTCCTCAGCGGTGACACGTCAGCTTCAGGACGTGCTCGGCGCAAACTACAAGAATGACGATGAGACGCGCGCCTACTACTCCAACGACGTTTTCTGGCAGTCGGGAACACGGCCGCTCGGCGTGGCAATGCCCGAGGATGCGGACAGCGCGGCCCGCGCCGTGGCGACGTGTAGCCAATCCGGTGTGGCGATCGTGCCGCGCGGCGGTGGCATGTCCTACACAAAAGGCTACCTTCCGGCCGTCAGCAGCGCGGTGGTGTTCGACATGCGCGGCCTCAATCGGGTTATCGAGGTCAACGAGGATGACCTCTTCATCACGGTGGAAAGCGGCTGCACCTGGGCCGAAGTCAATGCGGCGCTCGATGGCACCGGTTTGCGGACCGGCTACTGGGGTCCGCTGTCCGGTGTGAATGCGACAGTCGGCGGCGCGCTGTCGCAAAACAGCGCCTTTTTCGGATCGGCGCGCAATGCCACGGTCGCCGATTCGGTGATTGGCGTCGAGGTGATCCTGGCCGACGGCGCACGGGTGACAACCGGTGCCGGTGGTCGGCAGGGCGCCAAGCCGTTCACCCGCGAGGGTGGCCCGGATCTGACCGGCCTTTTCCTGGGTGACAATGGGGCGCTTGGCCTGAAGACGGCAGCGACGCTGCGGCTGTGGCCAAAGCCGGCTGCGACCGATTACCTCTCCTTTGGCTTTGAGACCATGGCAGACATGGCGGCGGTGCAGGTGGGGCTGGCGCGCGAACGGCTGGTTTCCGAAGGGTTCGGGATCGACCGCACGAAGGCCTCCCACTCGGCCAGCGTCAACCGTATTTCCGATGGTCTGAAGACGCTGGGAAATGTGGTGCGCGGCGGCAAGACCTTCGTCTCCGGTCTCAAGGATGCCGCGGCTGTGGCGACTGGAGGAGCCAGTTTCCTGAAGGCGCACAATTTCACGCTGCATCTGGTGCTCGAAGCGCGCAACGACGATGAGCTGAAGACCTCGATGGCGCGGGCGCGCGAAATCGGGGCTGAACATGGCGTCGAAATCGAGAACTCGGTGCCGAAGGTGATGCGCTCCAAGCCGTTCAGTCCGGTGCGCGGCATGCTCGGTCTCGAGGGTGAGCGCTGGGTGCCCATTCACGGCGTGTTTCCGCTTGGTGATTGGAAGCGGGTGGTGGAGGCCAATGATGCTTTTTTCGAAGAGCGTCGCGCGTTTCTCGAAAAGCATGGCATTGTCTATTCGGTCATGACCATGACGGTTGGCGGCGAGTTTTTCATCGAGCCGGCCTTCTACTGGCACGACGAGATCACCGACCTGCATGCCAAAAGCGTCGGCGAAGACACGGTCAAGGCCTGGCGCGATCGTCCGGCCAACCCGGCGGCGCGCGATGCTGTGGCGCAACTGCGCAGCGAGACGCAGGATCTCTATATTTCTCTCGGAGGCGTCAACTGGCAGGTGGCGCGCGACTATCCGTTCAAGTCGGTGCTCAAACCGGAAACCTATGCTCTGCTCTCGGCAATCAAGGCGGCGGTCGATCCGCATGGCCTGATGAACCCGGGATCGCTCGGGCTGGGTTCCGACGACGCACGCTAGGCATTGCGGCGGGCACACCGCCGAAGGAGGCACTATGGGTTACACGATCACCGAAAAGATACTTGCTCGGGCTGCCGGCCTGCCGCATGTGAAGGCCGGTGAGGAGATCATGGCGAAGCCCGATTTCGTGCTCGCCTATGATTTCCCCGGATACACCGACGTGTACTTCAAGCAGATGAAGGAGGAGTTCGGCATCGACAAGGTCGCCGAGCCTGAGCGCTTCGGCATCTTCATCGATCACATGGTGCCGGTGGCCACGCCGAAGGAAGAAGAACTGCACGAGGGCACCCGCGCCTGGTGCGCGCATAACAATGTCGAATTGTTCGAGCGGCGCGGCATCGGTCACCAGGTGGCTGCCGAAGTGGGGTTCGCGACCCCTGGCGCATTCGTGGTGCATTTTGATGGTCACATCAGCCAACTGGGCACCTATGGCACGCTCGGCATCGGCATGCGGCGCAATGTGCTCGAAGCCTTCGTGCGTGAGAAGGTGTCGATCAAGGTGCCGGAAACAGTACGCATCAATCTGACCGGCGAATTGCGGCCGGGCGTGATGGCACGTGACGTCTTTCACCACATCGTGCGGGTGCTCGGCCCCTCGTCCTGCCGCTTTCAGGTGATGGAGCTGGGCGGTGACGGCATCGACAAGCTGAGCACCGAAGGCATCCAGTCGATCACCTGCCTGGCAATGTTCACCGGGGCTCTGACGGCCATCGTCAATCCGGACCAGAAACGGCTCGACTACGCGCTGCCACGGGCACGCAAGCAGCTCGATCCCGTCTATAGCGATCCCGACGCCGACTATGCGGAAGTGCATGAAATCGATCTTTCGGCGCTCGAGCCGATCGTCGTCGTGCCACCAACACCGGCCAACACACGCGACCTCTCCGAATATGCGGGGCTGGAAGTGCATACAGGATATCTCGGTTCGTGCGCATCCGGTCGTCTGGAAGATATGGAAATCGCGGCGCGGGTGTTGAAAGGGCGGCGGGTGAAGACCGGCTTCAGCCTGCATGTCATTCCCACCAGCCAGGAAATCATGGCCGATGCGGCGCGGCTTGGCTACATCTCGACCCTTGTCGAGGCGGGCGCGTTCGTCTCTTCGCCAAGCTGCGACTACTGCTTCGGGCGGATCGCCACGATGACGGAAAAACAGCGCGCCGTTTCGACCGGAACGCTGAACGTCAAGGGCCGGATGGGCAGTCCGGATTCGGAAATCTATCTGTGCAATGCCGCCGCTGTCGCCGCTTCGGCGATTGAGGGCCGGATCACGGATCCGCGGAAATATCTGTGAGGTCGGACATGGCGCTGCAAAATCTCAAGGGACGGGTCGCCTTCATCTTCGAAGAGGACGATTTCGATGTCGATCAGATCGTCGGGGTGAAGAACATCAAGATTCAGGATCTGGATGAACTCGCCGGACTGGCGATGCAGTCCTACGATCCGGATTTCGCCTCGCAGGTGCGGCCCGGCGACATCATCGTCGGCGGCATCAATTTCGGCTATGGGCATCCCCACTATCCGCCGATGAAGGCGCTTCGGCATCTCGGCATCGCCGGCGTTGTCGCGGAGTCGTTTTCGCCCGGCTATTGGCGCGGCGAAATCTCGATGGGATTCCCGCAGTGCAGCTGCCCAGGCATCCGCAAGGCGGTCAAGCGCTGGGACGAGATCGAGGTCGATTGGGCGGAAGGGGTGATCCGCAACCTTTCGCAAGACACGCAGATCGCCTTCGAGCCGCTGGCGCTCAGCGACGCGATGATGCTCGAGGCCGGTGGTCTGCTTCCTTATTTGAAGAACAACCCGGCCAACTGAACGGCCAAGGAGATTTACACGATGCCGCGCAATTCCGATTTCATCACCCGCCTGAAGAGCCAGAAGACGGTCTGGGCTGCGGGTGCCTATGACGCGATGTCAGCAAAGCTGATCGAGCAGGCGAAGTTTGATGCGGTGATGACGTCGGGTTTCGGTGTCTCTGCCAGCCATCTCGGTCTGCCCGATGCCGAACTCTACACCATGACTGAAAATCTCAATGTGACGCGCAATGTCACCAATGTCGTCGATATCCCGGTGATTGCCGATATCGACACCGGTTACGGCAACGCAATCAACGTCATGCGCACGGTGCGCGAATTCGAGAACGCCGGCCTTTCCGCCGTCATCCTTGAAGATCAGCTGGCGCCGAAGCGTTGCCCGATCTGTGTCGGCGGAGTCGAGGTGATCTCTCTTGAAGAGGGCGTTGCCAAGATCGAGGCCGCGGTAGCCGCGCGGCGTGACCCGAACATGGCAATCATTGCGCGCACCGACGTCGTCGATGCCGACGAGGCGATCCGGCGCGGCAAGGCCTATGTGAAGGCCGGCGCCGATATCATCCAGCCGATTTCAAAATGCTTCAATTCGATCGACGGGCTGAAGGCCATGCGCGAGGGCTGCGGCGTGCCGCTGTCGCTGCAGGTGCTCGGCTGGTTGGAAAAAGAGCTGTCGCCGGAGGAGATCGAGAGTGTCGCGGGTCTGGCGGTATTTGCCCTGACGCCCCTGATGACCGCAGCTCAGGCGCTGCAGGACAATCTCAAGGTGCTCGCCGAGAAGCGCAGCACCACGGATCTGCCGCATCGGCGCATGGACCATAACGAATTCATTGACTTCATCGGCTTCACCGAGGTCGAGCAGCTGCAACTCAAATACCTGCCGAACGCCTGAGGGGTTCGGCAGCCCTTATCCAAAGAGAGTCTTACAGGGAGGTAAGCACAATGATGAAACGTAAATACCTGATGGCCGCGGCGGCGGCAGTGTTGCTTGGGACCGCGTTCGGCGCCCAGGCACAGGACAAGGAACCGGTGCGCATCGGCACGATCGCGCCGCTCTCGGGTCCCGGCGCATTCGATGGCCAGCTGGCCGTTGAAGGCATGGAAGCCATGGTCGAGATCGTCAATGAGAATGGCGGTATCCTTGATGGCCGGATGATCGAACTCGTCAAGTATGACGACAAGGGCAATCCGGAAGAAGGCGTCAGCGCCGCCAAACGTGCGATCGAGCAGGACGATGTCGACGCGATCGTCGGCGGCTGGTTCTCCTCGGTTGCACTGACGATGAAGGAAGTGACGCGTGACCGCATCATCAACGTGATGACATCGACGCAGCATCCGAACACCACCAAGGAAGGTCACAAATATCTGTTCCGTCTGAACGCCACCTCGGTGATGATGTCGGAAACCTATGCGAAGTTCATCTGTGACAAGATGGATATCGAAACGATTGCCTTCATCACCATCAACGATGATTACGGTCGCCTGGAAGTCGAGAACTACGAGCGGCTGCTGGATGAATGCGGCATCGAAGTGCTCGGCAACGAGTTCTACAACAAGGATGACACCGACTTCACCACGGCGCTGACCAAGCTGAAGGCTCTGGATTCGGACGCCATCTACGTTTCGGCCATCAACACCGCCCAGGGCGCCACCATTTACCGGCAGATCAAGCAGTCGGGCTACAAGGGCACGACGATCGCCTCGGCCGGCAACATGAACCCGAAGCTGGTTGAACTGTCCGGCCCTGCGCTGGAAGGCGTGTATTCGGTGTCGCTGTTCGCGCCCGATAGCGACAGCGAGAAGCTGAAGGCCTGGATGGAGCAGTACGGCGAGATGTTCAGCAACGAGCCGTCCTTCATCGGTTCGCTCGGCGCCCAGGCGGTCGAACTGCTGGCCGGTGCGATGGACGAGGCTGGCAGCGCCCGCGATTACGACAAGATCGCCGAAGCGCTGCGTGGCCATGAGTGGGAAACCATCCTCGGCACCATCAACTTCGACGAGATCGGCCAGGCGATGCAGAACATCTACCTGGTGCAGGTCAAAGATGGTGAAATCACCTCGGTCAACGAATAGGACCGAACTGGGATGCGCGCCAACCGGCGCGCATCTCTCGCAAGAGGGGGATTCCCATGGACTACGTCGTTTTTGCCCAACAGTTGACCAATGGCCTGGTCAACGGGATGACTTATGTGCTGATCGCTACCGGGCTGACGCTGGTCTTCGGTGTGCTTCACATCATCAATTTTGCTCATGGCGAATTCTACATGCTGGGGGCGTTCTTCACCTATTTCGCCGCCAAGCTTCTCGGACTGGACTACATCTCCGCGGCGGTGGTCGCGACGCTTGGTGTGGCGGTCCTGGGGATCTTTGCCAACCGGCTGTTTTTCTGGCCGTTGCGCAAGGAGCATGAATTCACCGTGCTCTTGTCGAGCCTCGGGCTCGCACTGCTGTTGACCAATGGTGGCGAATTGATCTTCGGGGCCGATCCGAAATACGTGCCCAGCCCCTTCGCCGACAGCGTTTTTGAAGTTGGCCAGCTGATCGTCACGCAGCAGCGGGTGCTGATCTTCGTGGTCGGCGCGCTGGTCCTGTTCGGTCTCAATCTGTTCATACGCCATTCCCGCATGGGCAAGATGATGCGGGCGACGGCGCAGAACCCGGAAGGCGCGGCCCTGTCCGGCGTCAACATCCGCCAGGTCTATACCGTCACCTTCGTGCTGGCCTGCGGGCTGGCGGCACTCGCCGGCGCGCTCGTCGGACCGACGGCAATGATCTTTCCGACGGTCGGCAGCTGGGCTGTCCTGAAAGGCTTTATCGTCGTCATCCTGGGTGGTCTGGGCAGTATTCCTGGCGCCCTGATCGGCGGGCTGACGCTCGGCGTCGTTGAATCTCTTGCCGGTGGCTACATTTCGCTCGGCTTCGCCCAGGCGATTGGCTACGCCATCATCATCGTGGTGCTGTTGTGGCGGCCGCAAGGCCTGTTCGGCACAGCCCGGAGAACATGATCATGTCCCGTAAAATCACCATACCCGTGATCCTGCTCGCGGCGCTGGCACTGCCATTCATGACGGCGAACACCTATTTCCACCATCTGATGGTGCTGTGGATGTTGTTTTCGCTGCTCGCGCTGAGCCTCAATGTCATCATCGGCTATATCGGCGAACTGAGCTTCGGCCATGCCGCCTTCTTTGGAATCGGCGCCTACACGGCGGCGATCCTGGGGATGCATTTCGGTCTTGCGGGCATTCCCGGCATTCTTCTGGCGGCCATCGTCGCCGGCCTGTTCGGTTTCGTCATCGGCTACGTTTCGCTGCGCATCGTCGGGCCGCAGTTCGCAATCCTGACGCTCGGCTTCGGATCGATCATCTACACGATCACCAATTACTGGGTGGATCTGACGCGTGGGCCGATGGGGATTTCCAACATTCAGCCGCTGGGTCTGTGGGGTGGCGACGGCATCGCGCTGACCAGCGCGATCGGATATTACTACGTTATCCTCGGCTGCGTCGTAGCCTTCGCCTATGCCTGCCACGCGCTGATGAGCAGCCGCACGGGACGGGCCTTCATCGCCACGCGCGAAAATGCGCCGCTTGCCGCTTCACTGGGGATCGACGTGTTCCGCATGAAGCTGCTCGGCTTCGTCGTCGCGACCGCGGTCGCCGGTGTCGGCGGCGCGCTTTACGCGCACTATCTGACGGTGGTGACGCCGGACGTAATGAGCATGCAGTATGTTGCCGCCCTGATCATCATGGTGATCGTCGGCGGACGCGGGACGATTTCCGGGCCGATCATCGGTGCCCTGATCTATGTGGCGCTTCTGGAAGCCCTGCGGGCGCTCGGTCCGCTGCGCCTGGTCATCTTCGCAGCTCTGCTGACTGCTTCCGTGATCTTTCTGCCGGGCGGCATTGTCAGCCTCTGGCGGAGAATCACCGGCGCTGACACGCCGCACCAGGAGGGGGCGCAATGAGCAAGGAAACGATTCTCGAAGTTTCGGGACTGACCAAGGCGTTCGGCGGCCTGACGGCCGTCAAGGCTGTCGATCTGACGGTGCAACGCGGCGAGATCCTTGGCGTCATCGGACCGAATGGCGCCGGCAAGACGACGTTTTTCAACGTCATCGCCGGGTCCCTGCCGCCGACGTCCGGCTCGGTGCGCTTCAAGGGCAATGACTGCACCGGGATGCGGGCCGACCGCATGGCGCGGCTGGGAATGACGCGCACGTTCCAGATCACTTCGCTGTTTCCGGCGTTGTCGGCGATCGATAATGTTCGAGCAGCAACCTATCGTCACAAGAAGACCGGCTGGGCGGCAGCTATCTTGCGCAACAGGGCCTGGCAGGACGAAGAAGCGGATGTCGATGCCGAAGCGATGCGGGCACTGGAGTTCGTCGATCTTGGCAAGCGGGCGCATGTCAATGCCGAGGCGCTGTCCTACGGGGAGCAGCGACGGCTGGAGATTGCCATCGCGATCGCCGCCAAGCCGGAATTGCTGCTGCTCGACGAACCGGCGGCAGGGATGAACCCGGAAGAGGGTCAGCGTCTGGTGTCGATGATCAAGCGGATCCGCGATGAAGGGATCAGTATTTTGCTGGTTGAGCATCATATGCGCGTCGTGATGGGCGTCTGCGATCGGGTCGCGGTGATCGACCATGGCGAAAAGATCGCCGAGGGCAAACCGCTCGATGTTGTCAACGATCCGAACGTCGTCCGGGTCTATCTGGGCAGGGAGGCCGTCCATGCTTGAAGTTTCCGATATCGTGGTGCGCTACGGCCGGCGCGAAGTTATTCATGGCCTGTCGCTGAAGGTCGCCGAGGGCGATGTCGTGACGCTCGTCGGCTCGAACGGAGCGGGCAAGACGACAACGCTCAAAACCATCTCCGGCATGCTCAAGCCGGTGTCGGGATCCATTTCCTTTGACGGCGAACGCATCGACAAGATGGATCCGCACGAGATCATTGCGCACGGTGTCGTCCAGATTCCGGAGGGTCGTCTGTTGTTTCCCGACATGACGGTCGGTGAGCATCTCGAGCTTGGCGCCGTGCGCGCCCGCTCCGGCGGTCGCAGTTACGGCGAGCGGATCGACTGGATCCATGAGATGTTTCCGATCCTGCTCGAGCGCAAGGAGCAGAAGGCCGGCACGCTCTCGGGGGGACAGCAGCAGATGCTGGCGATCGCCCGCGGCCTGATGGCCAATCCGCGCTGTCTGATGCTCGATGAGCCGTCACTGGGCTTGGCGCCGATCATGGTCGATCAGCTCGAGGACACGATCAAGAGTCTCAACGAAGCGGGCATGACCATCCTTCTGGTCGAGCAGCGCGTCGATCTGGCGCTGCGTCTCGCCAGCCGCGGCTATGTGCTTGAGACCGGCAGCATCGCTCTCGAAGAAGATGCCAAGGTCCTGCTTGCCGATCCGCGGGTGAAAACCGCTTATCTGGGAATCTAGGTCATGGCGCAGAATGCAAGTTCCGGCGCACGCGCACCGCGGCCATTCTATGTGACCACTGCGGCCGGACAGGTGCGTTTGTGGCAGATCGGCGAGGGGCCCGACCTTGTTCTGCTCGGCGGTCTCATCGATGCGGCAGAAGATCTGGCGGCGAGGGCCGGCGCCGCATTGCCGGGCTGGCGGGTGACGGTCGCGGAATTGCCCGGCATCGGCGGCTCTGCCGGCGTCAACCCGCAGTCAGCGGACGCCTGCGCCGAGGCCCTGTCTGAAGCGCTTGCCTGGCTTGGCCGGGGTAAGATCGTGCTTGGCGGAGTTGATCTTGCCATGGGGCTGACCGCCCTGGTGGCACGGCGGCTTGATGCCGAAGTGGTGACGCTGCCGGTGATCGGCCGGCGGCGGGCACAGGGTTGGCGCAAGGCGAAAATTCTGCCCCCCGAACTGTCGCCGCGGCAAGACGGCAGCCATTTGCAGGCGCTGTGGAGCTTTCTGCGTGATCGGCATCTGCTCAAGCCCGACAATCCCGGCCTGCCGGCGACACGCGGTGAACCCCTGCCGGATGATGCGGCTTTGTCGCGCTGTTTTGTTGCGGCAGCGGTCAACCCGCAGCGCTTCGCGGCGCTGTGGAACCTGTGCCTTGATCTGGCCGGAGACGATGTGGCCGGTTCGGTTCCGGTGGATCACATTGCCGGACTTGGCGAGGCGCTGTCGGCGCCCAGCTTCACCGCAGGCGGACAACAGCCGCCGGCGACCGCGCCGCTGCCGGATCGTCAGATCTGGCATGACTATGTCGAGACGGCCAATGGCCGCATGCATCTGCGTCGGGCCGGTGGCGCGGGACGACCGATCCTGGTTATCCCGACCGGCGGTGGATCTTCCTCGCAGTTCGCCCCGGTGGTGCGCGGTCTGGCGAAAGGCACCGAAGGAGAGCGGGCGGTATTCGCAGTCGACTATCTCGGCAACGGCCTGTCCGAGAAATCACGGGTGCCCGTCGATATTGGCAGCCTTGCCAAAGACATGATTGCCCTGATCGATGCAATGGAGATAGATCAGATCGATGTCTGGGGATCCCACACCGGGTCGCTGGTGGCGCTGGAAATGGCGGTGATTGCGCCCGAGCGTGTGGGAAAACTGGTGATGGAAGGCCCGGTGTTCATCAGCGCTGATTTCCAGGCCGACCTGCTCGAGCACTATTTTCCGAAGATCGAAGCCGACAAATGGGGGCTGCACCTGCCGCTGGTGTGGAACTGGCGGCGAGATCTGTTCATGTTCTGGCCGTGGTACCGGGTCGAACGCGATGCGGCGCGCGCGCTCGGCGTACCGGATGCCGAGGAATTGCACATGTATGCGATCGGTATCCTGGAAAGCGGCGCGAGCTATGACGGCGCCTATCGTTCAGCCTTTTCCTACGATACGCGGTCGCGTCTGCCGCAATTGACACGCCCGGCCCTGATCTGCGCCGGACCCAACGACATGCTGAAGGACGGGCTGGTGGAGTCGCGCCAGTTGGGGCCGAAAGGCCTCGTCGAGGTGTGCGAGACACCGACCACGGTGTGGTGGCCGAACCCGGATCCGGCCGAGGCGGAAGAGACGCTGGCGCTATATCGCGACTTTCTCGCCTAGGGTCCTGTGCACAAGGCGTCCTGGTTCCCGGCTTACGGCGTCTTCGGACGCCGGGCCACGATCTTCCAGACCCCCTGACACGAAGCCACCAGGGCGTCGTTCGAGAACACCCTGCCTTCAACGAAGACCAGCGAGCGCGTCTTGCGCACGATCTCCGGCTGCGTTGTGACAAATGTGCGAAGGGGGGTCGCCGCGATGAACTGGCAGGAGAACTGCACGGTCACGCACGGTGTCTGGTCGGCGGCAGCCCAGGCCTCCAGGCCGAAGACGCGGTCGGCAAAGGTCATGATCATGCCGCCCTGCACGACGCCAAGCAGGTTGGCGTGGTGATCGCGGGCGGCGAAGCCATAGGCCCGTCCGCTGCCCTCCAGACGCTGCCAGAACGGGCCGACATGATCGATGAACCCGGCATCGGGAACCGGTTCCCAGCCTTCTGCCGCGGGGTCGAAATCGCTCGTGCTCATATGCTTTCCTGATGGGTTGATTGGCCGCGTCTGGCGCGGTTGAGTGCGTCCGGACTGCTTTATGCGAAGGTGCCGTTGTCGACCACCGCTTTGCCGTCGGCTTTTCGCGTCACCCTGAAAAAGCCGTCCAGCCAGATCGACACTTCAAGGTGATCGCCCGGATAGACCGGCGCCGTGAAGCGGCCTGACATGCTTTTCATCGCGTGCGGTTCCCAGTCATACACGGCAGCAAGCAACACGCGCGCCGCAATGCCATAGGTGCACAATCCATGCAGGATCGGGCGATCGTAGCCCGCCCGGCGCGCCGTTTCAGGATTGCTATGGAGAGGATTGTGATCGCCGTTCCAGCGATAATACAGGGCCTGCTCCGGGCGCGTTTCCGCCGCGATCACGAGATCCGGGTCGCGGTCTGGCAAGCTCGGCGGCGGCACCGCTTCGGTGGTCGAGTGACCAAAGCCGCCATCGCCGCGCAGGAAAATGGTACTGCGGGTGATTGCGAGAACGGAGCCTTCAGGGGTTGTCAGCTCCTTTTCGCTGTACAGCAAGGCGCCGCGGCCGGCGCCCTTGTCGACCAGGCCCGTAACGCGTGTCGTGCCGATGACAGTGCCTGAACTGGGCAGCGGCGCGCGGATCTTTATGCTTTGCTCGCCATGCAGTAATCGGACGGCATCGACCCCCGTATCGGGGTGGCCAAGCCAGAAGCCCGGCTGACCAAGGACAAGAGCCAGTGTGGGGAAAGCGGTGACCGCCTGGCTGCCACCGACGAATTTCAGTGCCGGCTCATTTATCGGGTCCTGTCCGATGCCGATGGACAGGGCATAAAGAGCGCTGTCGCGTGCCGTATAGGTCTGGCGTACCGGAGCGATCCGATAGTTCATCAGATGATCGACGTTGAGTGGCATGGCCGCAACCCTTCAATACTGCGAAGGGTGGATGTCTAGAACAACAAGAGCCGAAAATCGAGACGAACAGCCTGGCCCACTTCATCTCTGCGGGCGCGGAACCTTTGCCGTGACCACCCGTTGGCTTTTCTGAAAGGCAAATTGGCCATCTGCGCCTGCGGCAGTCCTTGCGGCGGATAAAGGATTCTCAATGAAAACCGAACTGACTGTGAACGGCGTGTCGCGAGATCTTGACCTAGATCCGCGCGTCACGCTGCTCGACGCATTGCGTCATCATCTGCACATGACCGGAACGAAAAAGGGTTGTGATCACGGTCAGTGCGGCGCCTGTACGGTGCTTGTTAACGGCCGGCGGATCAATTCCTGCCTGACGCTGGCGGTGATGCATGAGGGCGACCAGGTCGAGACGGTCGAGAGCCTTGGTTCGCCGGAGGCGCCGAACCCGCTGCAGGAAGCCTTCATCAGTTGTGACGGGTTCCAGTGCGGCTACTGTACGCCCGGGCAATTGATGTCGGCGACGGCGATGCTGGAAGAGGCAAAGGAAGGCTGGCCGTCGCATGTCAGCGAATCGCTCAGCAATCCGGGCACGCTCTCAGACGCGGAGATCGCCGAGCGAATGAGCGGCAATCTGTGCCGCTGCTCGGCCTATCCCGGCATACGTCAGGCAATCGCCCGAACGCAGGGCGATGCGGGAGGCAAGTCATGAGGTCGTTCGACTATCGGCGGGCGGACAGTCTGGCTGCCGCGCGTGAAGGGCTTGGAGAGGCAGCGCAGATCATTGCCGGGGGCACCAATCTCCTTGATCTGATGAAATTGCAGGTGATGACGCCGAAGCAGCTTCTCGACATCAACCGGGTGCCCGGGCTGAGGGAGATTACAGAGACAGAAAACGGCCTGAAGATCGGCGCGCTGGTCAGCAATTCCGACCTTGCCGCCGATCCGCGCATCCGCTCGGACTACCCGGTTCTGGCGCGGGCCATTCTTGCGGGAGCATCGGGCCAGATCCGCAACAAGGCGACGACGGGCGGCAATTTCCTGCAGCGCACCCGCTGTCCGTATTTTTACGATACTTCGATGGCGTGCAACAAGCGGCAACCGGGCAGCAGCTGCACGGCCATAGGCGGCATCAGCCGCATGACGGCAATCCTCGGCGTTTCCGAGCACTGCATTGCCGCCCATCCTTCCGACATGGCCGTGGCGATGCGGGCGCTTGACGCGCGTCTCGACGTGGCCGATGCGACGGGTGATGTCCGGCAGGTTGGCATGGATGAGTTGTATTGCCTGCCGGGGGAGCGTCCCGATATCGAGACGACGCTGGCCCCTGACGATATCATCACCGCAGTGCACCTGCCGCAAAAGCAGAGCGGCGCCGTTCACGTCTATCGCAAGGTGCGCGATCGGGCCTCCTATGCTTTCGCGCTGGTTTCAGTGGCCGCGATCGTGACGAGGCGTGAGCAGCGCATCGCAACAGCCGCACTGGCCTTCGGCGGTATCGGTTCCCGGCCATGGCGGAACAGTGAGGTCGACGAGATGCTCGCCGGAGAAGTGCCAGGCGAACCGCTCTTCGCCGCGGCAGCGGATCGATTGCTTGCGGAAGCCCGCACGGAGGAGGGCAATGCCTTCAAGACGCGGCTGACGCGGCGGACGATGATCTCGGTGTTGCGCGAGGCCACGGGGCTGGAACCGGCATCGGTCGGCACGGACCGGGTAGAGGAGAGCGCGGCATGAACGACCGTTTCAAGATGGATGAGGCGCAGCCGCGCCTGCTGGACAGCACTGGACAGGGGATCATCGGGACTGAGATGGACCGTCCCGATGGCCGGCTGAAGGTGTGTGGCGCGGCCCCTTATGCGGCCGAGTTCGCGGCCGACCGGATGGCGCATGGCGTTCTGGTGCGGGCGACGGTCAGCAAGGGCCGGGTTCTTGCGCTGAATGACGAGAGCATTCGCGAGATGCCCGGCTTTCTCGGGCTCTTTCACGATGGCACGATGCTGCGCAATTCGGCGCAGGGGATGGCCGGAGAGGCACCGGTCCAGCCCGGATTGCGCGTCGATTATCACGGACAATCGGTCGCCGTCGTCGTTGCCGAAACATTCGAGCAGGCGCGCGATGCGGCACAGCAACTTGCCGTGCGTTTCGAAGCGGCAGAGGAAGTCGAGGTGGATCCGGAGACCGCTGAAGCGATCGAGCTCGACGAGGACAGCTCTGAGCAGTTCGGCGATCTTGAGGCCGCGATGGCGGAAGCCGTTCACACGGTCGACAGCGTGTACACGACGCCCGGTCATGTCTCGGCGGCAATGGAGCCGCATGCCTCGCTGGCCGAGTGGCACGAAGGAAACCTCAGCCTGCACGGCTCCTACCAGATGTTGCGTTTCAACAAGAAAGAGCTGGCGGATTCGCTTGGTGTCGAT
Source organism: Neohoeflea coraliihabitans (assembly GCF_019334345.1). GTDB lineage: Bacteria > Pseudomonadota > Alphaproteobacteria > Rhizobiales > Rhizobiaceae > Pseudohoeflea > Pseudohoeflea coraliihabitans. Next base: position 1,026,196 of record NZ_JAHWQX010000001.1, on the reverse strand, counting down.
GCCGACCGGGTGCGCATCCTTGCGCCGTTTGTCGGCGGCGGATTCGGGTCAAAGCTCGGCATTGGCGCGGAAGCGGTCGCGGCGGCGGTGGCGGCGCGTGAGCTTGACCGACCCGTTCGGGTGGTGATGGCGCGGCAACAGGTGTTTGATTGCGTGTTGCGGCGTACGGAGACGCGGCAAAGGCTGCGGCTGGCAGCGGATGAAGATGGCCGGCTGTCCGGCGTCGGTCACGAGGACCGCATCTCGCAATTGCCGGAGGAAAGCTTTGGCGAGCCGACAGCCACAGCCACGCATTTTATGTATGGCGGCAAGAATCGTCTGTATCGCAAGGAAATAGCCCGCATCCACCGCACGCCGAGTGGATCGGTGCGGGCGCCGGGCGAAGCGGTTGGCATGCTGGGTCTGGAAGGGGCCATGGACGAACTGGCTGAGGTCTGCGGCATTGACCCGGTCGAATTGCGCCTGCGCAATATCCCCGACACACATCCCGAGACGGGCAAGCCGTATTCGTCGCGCAGCCTGGCGGAATGCCTGAAACAAGGGGCGTCGCAATTCGGCTGGGAGAACCGGCCCGCTGCGGGAAGCCGCCGCGAGGGACAATGGTATATCGGCTGTGGCGTGGCCTCTGCGGCGCGCTCCAACTCCCTGGTGCGGGCCGACGCACGCGTGACGCTTTCAGCTGACGGCGCCATTGTGGAAACCGATCTGACAGACATCGGTACCGGCAGCTACGCGATCCTGACGCAGATTGCGGCGGAAATGCTTGGCCTGCCGGCAAGCAAGGTAACGACCCGACTTGGCGACACCGACCTGCCAGGGGCTTCCGGATCCGGCGGTTCATTCGGGGCCGGATCGACGGGTTCGGCGGTTTTTCTCGCAGCGAAGAAAATACGCGCCCGCCTGGCCGAAAAGCTGGGTTGTGATGTCGATTCGCTGACCTTGAAAGATGGCGTGGCGCGCGGCGGCAATGTGGAAAAGCCGCTACGGGATCTGTGCGTCGAACCGATTTGCGAAGAAGCGGGTATTACCGCAGGCAAGCTGGGTGACGACTATGAGCAGGCCAGTTTCGGGGCGCATTTCGCCGAGGTGGCGGTACATGCCGACAGCGGAGAGGTGCGGGTTCGCCGCATGCTCGGCGTGTTTGCCGCCGGACGCATCCTCAACGTCAAGACGGCACGATCGCAGTGCATCGGCGGCATGGTCTGGGGGATCGGCTCGGCCCTGATGGAAGAGCTCGGGCATGACCCGCGCACGGGCCATATCATCACCCGCGATCTTGCCAATTACCACATTGCATCGAATGCGGACGTGCCGTTGATTGATGTGCATTTCATCGAGGAACGCGACGATCAATCCAATCCCATTCAGTCGAAGGCGATCGGTGAGCTGAGCATTTCAGGTGCCGGGGCGGCGGTGGTCAATGCCATCTACAATGCCTGCGGCGTGCGAATCCGCGCTTTTCCGGCCACGCCGGACAAGGTGGTCGCCGGGTTGGAGGCGCTGGGCCTCTGAGCCCGGCTCCCGATCTCAGGCGACCGCCTGCAAAGCGAGGGTCAAGTCGTTGCGCAGCGCCTCGCGTTGCATCTCAGCGGCCTGGCGATCGGGAATGCGCAGGATCGATGAGGGGTGTATGGTGATCAACACTTTCAGCCCGTCGGAGCGCGTTTCGATGCTGCCGCGCCGCTTGAGAATAGCTTTGCCATCGCCGGTCAGCGCCTCGGCGGCTGTGGCGCCAAGCGCCACCACAAGCTCGGGGCGAATTTCTTCCAACTCGAAGTCGAGCCACCAGCGGCAGGCCTGAATTTCAGCGCTATCGGGGCGCTTGTGCAGGCGGCGTTTGCCGCGTGGCTCGAATTTGAAGTGCTTGACAGCGTTGGTGACATAGCAGGCGCTGCGGTCAAGTCCGGCCTCGGCGCCAATCTCGTCCATCAGCTGACCAGCGGGTCCGACAAAGGGCTTGCCCGCAAGGTCCTCGCGGTCACCCGGCTGCTCGCCAACAAGCATCAGCCGCGCATTTGCGGGGCCCTCGCCGAACACGGCCTGAGTGGCACATCGGTGCAGATCGCAGCGTTGGCAGGCGTCGACCTGGCGGCGGGCCGCGTCGAGCGATTGAGGGCGCGGTTGCAGGCGCGGTTCACTGGAACTGACAGCAGTCATGAAAGCATCCTTGTTGCGGCGCGCCTGTTGAGCCTTGATGCGCTCGGTCGCCGGCTGCGGCAGGGTGACGCCGCTTTCGACCATGTGCCGGCTGCGTTCTTCGGCGTGCCTGATCAAATCGGGAATGAGTTCAGCCTCCGGAAGGTTCCGCCAATATTTTTTTGGCATCTCGGCGGTCATCGCTTTCACCTTCAGGCGAGCAGGATTGAAAATCGAGCTGAAATAGGTTTTCCAAAGATCTTCCGTGGGATCCGCGTTGAAGGTCGGACGGCCCTCAAATGGCTCGAAAGCGAGGTCGCCATCGCGGCCGTGCGCGATCAGCCCAGGAGTGGCGATTGCCCAGTCCATATCGCCGAAGCGCCTGAGAAAAAACGGCGCAGTGCGCTCCAGACTATAGTGACTAGGTTCGAACCAGGCAGCGAAGCGCCGGCGACCCTCTTGGTCAGCATCCATTTCGCGAAACCGGACGAAGGCCTTCATCTTGTGGCTGTCGCGGCGAACGGCCTTGGCCATTCCTGCGAGCCGGGCGATCAGGGGATCGGACCGGTCTTTCAGCACGTTCTTTTCGTCCTGTAGCCGGAGAAGCGCCTGGTAGAGAAGCGCAAAACGTTGGGGATCGCTGTGGGCGATTGCCGCCTCCGCCAGCTCCAGGAACGCGCGGGGTACGCTCAGCGCTGTCGCGTTGGGCGATCGTTCCGGGTCAGGGGGCAGGAGAGCCGACTCCATCGGCTCGCCCAGAGCAGATGCAGCAGGGCGCAATTCAGGCTGGATGGCCGGCTGCTCGAACAGCGTGCCGCCCGCGCAGTTGAAGCGCCAGGAAATGGCCTCGGGCGGCACTCCTCCCGCGGCCAGGCGGCGGGCGGCGGCGCGCCAAGCCGGCCAGGCTCCGATCAGCGGAATGTCGATGCCGTGCATCAAAACAGGGTCAGTTGTTGCGGGCCCGGAAGGAAGCGGGCGCGCAGATCCACGCTGTCGGTCAGACCCCCGGGCGTCCAGCCGGGCAGCGAGATGAAGGGGCGGGCCTTTTTCACGGATACCCCGATACGGACAAGATCTTCATAGCGCAGCGTGCGATAGCGTCGCGCCGCGATGATGCCCTGCACGGTGCGCGTGCCGAAGCCGGGGACGCGCAACAAGAGCTCGCGCGGCGCATGATTGACGTCAACTGGAAACTGGCAGCGATTGCGCAAGGCCCAGGCGAGTTTTGGATCAACCGCCAGGTCAAGCATGCCCCCTTGCGCCGTCGAAGTGATTTCGTCGATGCCGAATCCGTAGAAACGCATCAGCCAGTCGGCCTGATACAACCGGTGCTCGCGCATCAGGGGCGGGGTGATGGCAGGAAGCAGCCGCGATGCATCGGGGATCGGACTGAATGCGGAATAGTAGACCCGCTTGAGGCCGTAGCTTCCGTAAAGATTGGCTGAGCGATCAAGCACATCATTGTCGGTCGATGCATCGGCGCCGACAATCATCTGCGTGCTCTGTCCAGCCGGTGCAAAGCGCCGGCGCTTCTTGCTCAGGGCCGACGGTTCGGAATAGTCCTCGATCTTCAAACGAAGATCGCCCATCGCCTTGCGGATGCTGCGCGGGTTTTTCTCAGGAGCCAGTTGCTGCACTGACGGGTCGGTGGGCAATTCGATGTTGATCGACAAGCGATCGGCATAAAGGCCGGCCTCTTCAATCAACGCCGGATCGGCATCGGGGATGGTCTTCAGGTGGATATAGCCGCGGAACCGATGCTCCTGACGCAATTGGCGGGCTATGCGCACCATATCGGCCATCGTGTCGTCAGGAGAGCGGATGATGCCGGACGACAGAAACAGACCTTCGATATAATTGCGCCGGTAGAATTCCATGGTCAGCCAGACGACTTCCTCGGGAGTAAACCGGGCCCGCTCGACATTGCTTGAAACACGATTGATGCAATAGGCGCAGTCATACATGCAGAAATTGGTCATCAGGATTTTCAGAAGCGAGATGCAGCGGCCATCCGGCGCATAGGCATGACAAATTCCCGATCCTTCGGTGGACCCGAGGCCGGCGGGGATCGGCTTTCCACCCGCCTTGCCGGCGCCCGAGGCGGAATGGCGCTTGGTCGTGCCGCTTGATGCACAAGAAGCATCATATTTGGCGGCATCGCTGAGAATGGCGAGTTTTTCTTGCAACGTTTTCCTTGGCATTTGTTCCTTATATGTTCTTTTTGGGGGAACGGCTATAAAGAATGACATACCGGTCGGCACTGCCTAGGTGATATGCGCGGTGGCGAGGGTTCAGCGCTGCGGCAGGCCGGTGTCAAAACCCATTTCCACCATCAGCGAGCGGCATTGAGCGGGCTGGCCGCCACAGCAGTCTTCAAGCAGAAACGACAGCAGTGTCGCGATGCCCTCGAAGTCAGCCCGGTAGCGTATGGTGCGCCCCTCACGGCTGCGGCGCACAAGGCCGGCGGATCGCAATATTCCCAGATTGGTCGACATGGTGTTCTGACGAATGCCGAGGCGCTCGCCGATCTCCCCGGAGGGCAGGCCCTCCGGTCCGGCCTTGACGAGCAGGCGGAACGTGGCCAGACGCGTGTCCTGGCCCAGGGCGGAGAAAGCTTCGACGGCGCGTGCGGTTTCCATCTCGTCTGCATAGCAAATCCGTTCCGCGGTTGGAACGGCGGTTTCGATCGCAGGTCAGCCGGGCTGGCGCGGCCAGATCTAACCGGCGCGTTTTAGCCCGATGCATACCGACCTTCGTCCATTGACAAGCTGGTGACTTGGCATCTGTATGCACCGGAGCTTGCCGCAAGGCGCAATCAGGAGATGAGAGCGGATGAGCACGCCGTTGTTGCGAGAAGGTGAAATTGCACCGGTTCGTGTCGTCCGGCCGCACGGCCGCAGTGATATCGTGCTGGTATGCGAACATGCGGGAATGCTTTTGCCTGCGTCTGTCGGGACGCTGGGTTTGCCGGACGCGGTGCTGGCAAGTCATATCGGCTGGGATATCGGCGCGCTGGGTCTGTCGGAAAAACTGTCGGCCCGTCTCGATGCAGCACTGGTGATGCAGCCTTACTCGCGGCTCGTTTACGACTGCAACCGTCCGCCAGAGGCGCCGAGCGCCATTCCGCACAAAAGCGAGATTTACGATATTCCCGGCAACGAAGGACTATCGGCCCAGGAACGGCAGGAGCGAGCAACGGCGATCTACGCCCCCTTCCATGCCGCCGTGGAAAGGCTTCTCGATGAACGCCAGACAGCCGGACGTGCGTCATTGATCGTCACCGTGCATTCGTTCACGCCAATCTATTTCGGAGCGCGGCGTGATGGCGAGCTTGGCATTCTGCATGACGCCGACAGCCGCCTGGCCGATCGGCTAATGGCAGCGGCGAATGGGCTCGGCCTGTCCGGTGTGCGGCGCAATTATCCTTACAGCGCCAGCGATGGCGTCACACATACGCTGCAGCGTCACGGTCTGGCACGCGGTTTGGAGAACGCTATGCTTGAAGTGCGCAATGATCTGATCGCGGCGCCCGAGGGCCAGGCGGTCTGGGCGAAGAGGATCCAGGCTCTGCTCGAGCAGGCGACCGTTTGATGTGGGCGGATGGGGATAGGAATTCAGCGATCGGGCAGGCCGCATTTGCCTGTGCAACCGGCGCAATATCTGACAGGTTTGAGCCCGACCGCGGCCATGTCGCGGCGACAGGAGAGAAAAAATGAGCAAGACTTTGACATGCATTTCACCGATCGATGGTGCCGTGTATGCCGAGCGGCCGGTGATCGAACCGGACGCGGCACGCCAGATCGTTGACCGGTGCCGGGCGGCGCAGAAGGCTTGGGCGGCGCGACCGCTTGATGAGCGGATCGCTGCCGTGAAGGCAGGTGTCGCGCAGCTCAACACGATGGCTGACGAGGTCACGGTCGAACTGGCTCACATGATGGGGCGGCCGGTGCGCTATGGTGGCGAATTCGGCGGCGTCAATGAACGCACGGACTATATGTCGGAGATCGCGGAGCGTGCGCTGGCCCCCTTGATCGCCGAGGAATCAGCACAGTTCTCACGGCGCATCGAGCGGGTGCCGCACGGAGTGGTGTTCGTCATCGCGCCGTGGAACTATCCCTATATGACTGCGATCAACACGATCGTTCCGGCGCTGATCGCCGGCAATTCGGTGGTCATCAAGCATGCGACACAGACGCTGCTGGTCGGCGAGCGCATCGCCAATGCCTTTGCCGCGGCTGGTTTGCCGAACGATTTGCTGGTCAACCTGTTTCTCGATCATGACGGCACCGAGGCCCTGATCGCGGAAGGGGCGTTCAACTTCATCAATTTCACCGGTTCAGTCGGCGGCGGCAAGGCCATCGAGCGGGCTGCCGCGGGCACGTTCACGGGGATCGGACTTGAACTGGGTGGCAAGGATCCAGCCTATGTGATGGAGGATGCGGACCTTGATTGGGCCGTCGACGTTTTGATGGATGGTGCATTTTACAATGCCGGACAATGCTGCTGCGGCATTGAACGCATATATGTGGCGCGGCCTCACTATGAGGCCTTCGTCGAGAAGGCGAAGGCATGGGTGGAAAAGCTGAAACTGGGAAATCCGCTTGATAAGGCGACCACGCTCGGACCCATGGCCAAAGTGCGGTTCGCTCGTGAGGTGCGTGCGCAGATCGATGAGGCGATCGCCGATGGAGCCCGGACTGTCGTCGACCCGAAGCATTTTCCCAGTGATGATGGCGGCGCCTATTTGATGCCGCAAATCCTCGTCGATGTAACCCACGACATGCGGGTGATGCGCGACGAGAGTTTCGGGCCGGTGGTTGGCATCATGCCGGTTGACGGCGACGACGAGGCGATCCGGCTGATGAACGATTGTGCGTTCGGACTGACCGCGTCGCTGTGGAGCCAAGATGCCGAGCGCGCCGAGCGCATTGGCGCAGCACTCGATACGGGAACGGTGTTGATGAACCGCGCCGATTATCTTGACCCGGCATTGTGCTGGACAGGGTGCAAAGCGACCGGGCGGGGCGGTTCGCTGTCAGAAATCGGCTTTCACAACCTGACGCGGCCGAAATCCTTCCACATGCGCAAGACGCAGTCATGACGGGTGCACTTCGTGCATTTGCCGAGGACGGTCTTGCGAAAACAGCTGTGTCCCGACGGCTGCAGCCGGAGTACTATCCTAGGACATGCATTGGGCTGCGCCGGTTGTCACCAAGAAAATATGATCACTTCGGCAGGACATTTTATGACGGAATTGCAAGGAAATAAGAAATAAAACTACCCATTCCTCCCCCTTCCTATAGGGGATGGCCGGGAAAGTGCTGCTCAACACTTGCCGCGTTCCGCGAGTGTAAAGTTGCGAGACGCAATTTTACTTGCGAATTGCAGATTGACCCCATCTTTTATGGGGGTGATTGTAATGGGACGATTCGTCTCGTTGCGCAGCTGATGCGCGAGGAGGAGAATCGTTCGGTCGGGCATGGCGTTCCGGTCCGAAACTTGAGGTTGAACGGGCAGTGCACTGCGGTGAACTGCCCGGATATGTGAGCCAAGAGAATTGGAAAGAGGTGGCAGGACTGACCACCGGTATCGGGGCTGGGGATATTTCGCGAGACGGACCTCGCCTTATCCCCCAACAAGGATGGTGAAAGTCGAAAATGAACAAAGCGGGGCTGTTGCGATTTCTCGAACTCGATTTTTCCGATTTGAGTTCAGCGGATATTATTGTTGCGCTTGAGGGCGTTATTGATGAAGTGGGATTTGACTATTTTACGCTGACCCGGCAACCGCTGATGCACAGCGGCTCGCAGGATCTTGTCCTTTGCGGCCGCTGGCCGGCGGGCTGGCCCGAAGCCTATGTGCAGCGCAAATATGCCGCCATCGATCCGATGATCCGCTATCTTGGTTACTGCCAGCGCGGTTTCAGTTGGAGCGAGGCGGCCGATGCGTTTCGCGATGATTGTCATGGCAAACGGATCGCACGCATGTTCAAGCATGCCAAGAAGTTCGGCCTGGAGGCTGGCTATGTGTTTCCGGTGCATGGTCGCCAGGGGCTGGCGGGCATGCTGAGCGTCGGAGGGCAACCGGTGACGCTGTCCGCCTCGGAGGTGCAATTGTTCGAGGCCGTGGCGAAGCGGGCGTTCTGGGCCATTGCCGAGGGGGCCGGTATTGCGACCCCCGTGGCTGAATTGTCGGACAGCGGCGTTGCCATGACGAAGCGGGAACTGGAGACGCTGCATCTCCTCGCCGAAGGTCTGACATCGGGACAGATGGGCTCGACGCTTGGTCTGTCGGCGCATACGGTCGACTGGTACATGAACGGCATTCAGGCAAAACTTGCTGCCAAAAACCGTCATCATGCCGTCGCCCTGGCGTTTCGGCGAGGACTGATTTCCTAGGCTTACACTGTGCGGCTACAGGCGCCGAAGATGCAGGGGCAGGCTGCTCTTTTCAAGCGGCCACGGAACCGCAACCTCGGGCTGCCGGCTTCTGTTCATGGCTGGCGGTGCCGGGTCCGCCTGTGTTTGGTTGCGCCGCAACAAGAGGGACGATAAAAGCGCTGGGATTGCCAAACGCGATCTTGTCGTCAGCCTCTTAGTCCACCCGGGAGACCTCCGTGCCGATTGCCAAAATTCTCGTTGCCAACCGATCTGAAATCGCCATACGCGTGTTCCGCGCCGCCAACGAGATGGGCATCAAAACCGTCGCGATCTGGGCGGAGGAGGACAAACTCGCTCTGCACCGCTTCAAGGCCGATGAAAGCTATCAGGTCGGACGCGGGCCGCATCTCGAGCGTGATCTGGGGCCGATCGAGAGCTATCTGTCGATCGAGGAAGTGATCCGCGTTGCCAAGCTTTCCGGTGCCGATGCGATCCATCCGGGTTACGGTTTGCTGTCGGAAAGTCCCGAATTCGCCGACGCCTGCGCGGAAAACGGCATCATTTTCATCGGTCCGAAGCCCGAAACGATGCGGCGGCTCGGCAACAAGGTGGCGGCTCGCAACCTGGCGGTGGAAATCGACGTCCCGGTGGTGCCGGCGACCGAGCCGCTTCCCGCCGACATGACGGAAGTGGCGCGCCTGGCTGAAGAGATCGGCTATCCGGTCATGCTGAAAGCGTCGTGGGGCGGCGGCGGCCGCGGCATGCGGGCGATCCGTTCGGCGGATGATCTCGAGCGCGAGGTCACGGAAGCCAAACGCGAAGCGAAAGCAGCCTTCGGCAAGGATGAGGTTTATCTCGAGAAGCTGATCGAGCGGGCCCGGCACGTGGAGGTGCAGGTGCTTGGCGACACGCACGGCAATGCCGTGCATCTGTTTGAGCGCGATTGCTCGATCCAGCGGCGCAACCAGAAGGTGGTCGAGCGCGCGCCGGCTCCGTATCTCGTGGCGGAGCAGCGCGAAGAACTGAGTTCCTATGCGCTGAAGATCGCCGAGGCGACGAATTATGTAGGGGCCGGCACCGTCGAATTTCTAATGGATGTCGACACTGGCCGGTTCTATTTCATTGAGGTCAATCCGCGCATCCAGGTCGAGCATACCGTCACCGAGGAGGTGACGGGGATCGACATCGTCAAGGCGCAGATCCGCATTCTCGAAGGCCATGCGATCGGCACAGCAGCGTCAGGCGTCCCGGCTCAGCCCGACATCCGGCTGAATGGTCATGCCTTGCAATGCCGGATCACCACGGAAGATCCCGAGCAGAATTTCATCCCCGACTATGGCCGCATCACCGCCTATCGCGGCGCTACCGGCTTCGGTATCCGGCTCGATGGCGGCACCGCCTATTCCGGCGCGGTGATTACACGCTATTATGATCCGCTGCTCGAGAAGGTCACCGCATGGGCGCCGAGCGCGGAAGAGACGATCCGCAGGATGGACCGGGCGCTCCGCGAATTCCGCATCCGCGGCGTCGCGACCAATCTGACATTTCTCGAAGCGATCATCGCGCATCCGCAATTTCGCGACAACAGCTATACGACACGCTTCATCGACAACACGCCGGAATTGTTCACGCAGGTCAAGCGCAAGGACCGGGCGACCAAACTGCTGACATATCTCGCCGATGTGACGGTCAATGGCCACCCGGAGACGCGCGACCGGCCGCGCCCGAGCGCCGAGGCGGCGGCCCCGACCGTGCCGCACATCGATATGGCGATACCCGACGGCAGCAAGCAGCGCCTCGACGCACTCGGCCCGCAGGAATTTGCGGCCTGGATGCGCGCTGAAAAGCGCGTGCTGCTCACCGACACGACGATGCGAGATGGCCATCAATCCTTGCTGGCGACGCGCATGCGTACCGATGACATTGCCCGCATTGCCGGCACCTATGCACGCGCATTGCCGCAGCTTTTGTCGCTGGAATGCTGGGGCGGCGCGACCTTCGATGTGTCGATGCGTTTTCTGACCGAGGACCCGTGGGAGCGGCTCGACAAGATCCGGCGGAATGCGCCAAACCTTCTGTTACAAATGCTGCTGCGCGGCGCCAATGGTGTCGGCTACACCAACTATCCCGACAATGTCGTGAAGTACTTCGTCCGCCAGGCAGCGGCCGGCGGCATCGATCTGTTTCGCGTCTTCGACTGCCTGAACTGGGTGGAAAACATGCGGGTGTCGATGGATGCCGTTTGCGCCGAGAACAAGCTTTGCGAGGCAGCGATCTGCTACACCGGCGATATCCTCAATTCGGCGCGTCCGAAATATGATCTCAAATATTACGTGGCGCTGGCCGAGGAGCTGGAACGGGCCGGCGCGCATATCATCGCGCTCAAGGACATGGCCGGCCTGCTCAAGCCGGCGGCCGCGCGGCAATTGTTCTCAGCGTTGCGTGAGGCGACCGACCTGCCGATCCATTTCCACACCCATGACACGTCGGGAATTTCAGCCGCGACCGTGCTTGCCGCTGTTGAATCCGGAGTGGATGCCGTCGATGCGGCCATGGACGCATTGTCGGGCAATACCTCGCAGCCCTGTCTCGGATCGATTGTCGAAGCGCTTTCGGGACACGAGCGTGACCCCGAACTTGATCCCGAGTGGATACGCCGGATCTCCTTTTACTGGGAGGCCGTGCGCCATCAATATGCGGCCTTCGAGAGCGACCTGAAGGGACCCGCCTCGGAAGTCTATCTGCATGAGATGCCCGGCGGGCAGTTTACCAATCTGAAGGAACAGGCGCGTTCACTGGGGCTGGAAACACGCTGGCACGAGGTCGCGCAGGCCTATGCAGACGCCAACCAGATGTTCGGCGATATCGTCAAGGTCACGCCGTCATCGAAAGTGGTCGGAGACATGGCGCTGATGATGGTCAGCCAGGATCTGACGGTCGCCGATGTCGAGGATCCCAACAAGGATGTTTCCTTCCCCGAATCGGTCGTTTCAATGTTGCGGGGGGATCTCGGTCAGCCGCCTTCCGGCTGGCCGCAGGGACTGCAGAAAAAGGTCTTGAAAAACGGCGAGGCCTACGAGGTGCGTCCCGGGTCACTGCTCGAGGATGCCGATCTCGATGCGGCCCGGCAGACGATCGAGTCAAAGATCGAGCGTCCGGTCAACGACTATGAGTTCGCGTCCTATCTGATGTACCCGAAAGTCTTCACCGATTATGCCCTGGCCGCCGAGACCTACGGCCCTGTGTCGACATTGCCGACGCCCGCTTACTTCTATGGTCTCGATGTCGGTGAAGAACTGTTTGTCGAGATCGAACAGGGAAAAACGCTGGTGGTGCGCAATCTCGCCATCGGTGAAACCGACAGCAAGGGAATGGTGACGGTCTTCTTCGAACTGAACGGCCAACCGCGCCGGGTCAAGGTTCCTGACCGCGTGCATGGCGCATCGGCCGCGGCGGCCCGGCGGAAGGCCGAAGCAGGCAACGATCTGCATCTCGGCGCGCCGATGCCGGGAGTGGTGTCGACGGTGGCAGTATCGGCGGGCCAGCAGGTCAAGGCTGGCGATGTGCTGTTGTCCATCGAGGCAATGAAGATGGAGACCGCGATCCACGCCGAAAGAGACGGAACATTGGCCGAGGTCCTGGTGAAGGCCGGCGATCAGATCGATGCCAAGGATCTGCTGTTGTCCTATCAGGCCGCGGAGAGCTAGGCCGACACCGTCGCGGACATGAAAATGGGGCTGGAGAACTGCGTGTTCTCCAGCCCCATTTCAACAGGTGCTTTCTGGCGTCAGATTTGGCCGAGCAGCATCAGAATGATGACGATGACCAGGATCACACCGATGATGCCAATCGGTCCGTTACCGAAGCGACCGCGCGTCGGAATGGCACCGATAAGCAGCAGAATGAGGATGATGAGCAGGATTGTACCGACAGTCATGTGAGTTTTCCTTTCCGGTTGTAGCAACCGCACAACGTATCGCCTGCCGGAGCGGTTCCACATCGTCGCCACAAACTTTCCAGAATGTGCTGGTTTAATGGCGAGAGAAAGCGCGTTCGGGCCGTTTTTCTCGAATTTCTCGACTGTCTTCCAGTTTGATTGCGACCAATTTGACGCGGGGCCTGTTTCTCAGCGGGTGCAATTTCTATATCTGCATGCGAGCGGTCGCGACGCGCGGCCGTCGGCGCATCGCTGCCGCTGAAACTTGAGACGCATGAGGGGCGCATCTAACCGAGCAGGCCGTGGCGATCTGAATTCCGTCTCATCGTGACCGCAGAGACTTCGCTGGCGGCAATGTGTCACTGGATTGTCATGGATGACGGCCATTGCTCGCAACTTGACAAACGCGGCGGCAGAGGCGACCCAGCCATCACGTTTCTAAGTTCAGCCGGTCGGATAGGCCCCGACATCGATGGCGATCGCCATTGCCAACGGAAGTAATGAGGCTCGCATGACACATGCCGCAGGTCCCCAGCCGCGCCGCGCCAGCGTCGCCGTCGATGTCGGCGGAGTCCTGGTCGGCGGCGGCGCGCCGGTTGTCGTGCAGTCGATGACCAATACCGACACGGCCGACGTCGATGCGACGGTCGCGCAGGTTGCAGCCCTGGCGCGGTCCGGTTCTGAAATCGTCCGCATCACTGTCGACCGGGATGAGAGTGCCGCGGCCGTGCCGCGCATTCGCGAGCGGCTGGAACGGCTGGGACTTGAGGTGCCGCTGGTCGGCGATTTCCACTATATCGGCCACAAGCTCCTGGCCGACCATCCGGCCTGTGCCGAGGCCTTGGCCAAATATCGGATCAATCCTGGAAATGTCGGGTTCAAGGACAAGAAGGATCGGCAGTTCATTGCCATCATCGAGACGGCGATCCGTTATGACAAGCCGGTGCGGATCGGGGTCAATTGGGGGTCGCTCGACCAGGCACTGCTGACCCGCCTGATGGATGACAATCAGGCCAAGGGCTCGCCGCTTGCGGCCCGCGAGGTCACGCGCGAGGCGATCATCCAGTCGGCGCTGCTGTCGGCGGAGCTTGCGGAGCAGACCGGACTTGGTCGCGATCGCATCATCCTGTCGGCGAAGGTCAGCCAGGTGCAGGACCTGATTGCCGTTTATCTCGAGCTGGCGCGGCGATCGGATCATGCCCTGCATCTGGGTTTGACCGAGGCCGGGATGGGATCGAAGGGAATTGTCGCCTCCTCGGCAGCCCTGTCGATCATCCTGCAGGAGGGGGTTGGCGACACCATACGCATTTCACTCACCCCCGAGCCCGGCGGCGATCGGACCAAGGAAGTCATCGTGGCGCAGGAGCTGTTGCAGGTGATCGGGTTCCGCCAGTTCGTGCCGGTGGTCGCCGCCTGCCCCGGCTGCGGACGCACGACCTCCACCGTGTTTCAGGAGCTGGCTCGCACGATTGAGGATGACCTGCGCCGCAATATGCCGGTATGGCGGGACAAATATCCCGGCGTGGAAGGTCTGCAGGTCGCGGTGATGGGCTGTATTGTCAACGGCCCGGGCGAATCCAAACATGCCGACATCGGCATTTCATTGCCGGGCACGGGTGAAAGCCCGGCGGCGCCGGTCTTCGTGGATGGACGCAAGGTCGCCACTTTACGGGGGACGAATATAGCTGCCGATTTCCAGGATATGGTCGCCGATTACATCGAGCAGCGTTTCGGCGGTAAGAGCGCGGTGCCGCCGACAGGCGAAGCCGGATCATGAGCCTGCGGGCCTTTCGCGCCTGAACCGGCCGATGGGCCGACGCGCGGCGCGCAGCGCGTCACGCGGTATTGGACAATGCGAGTTGGTCTGGCAGGAACGGGCGTAATTTGGTCGCCAGGCGATCGACCGAAATCGGTTTCGTCAGCCAGGCGTCAAAGCCGGCAGCCACGAGGTCATCAAGCTCGATGCCTTCGCGATGCGCCGAGACAGCGATGATGACCGATGCCGGACGGTTTTCAGCCTTTTCGCAGCGGCGGATTTCGGCGACCGCAGCATGCCCGTCAAGGCCGGGCATGCCGAGATCGAGAAGCAGCAGGTGCGGGTGGTGTTCCCGCCAGTATTGCACGGCCTGGACGCCATTCTCCACGAGCCTGTAGGGCAAACCGAGCTCTTCCAGAGATTGGGAAAAGACGATCTGGTTGACCGGATTGTCCTCAGCGACAAGCAGCGGCGCGCTGGTGTGGCCTTCCGCTTCGGCACGCGACGACGGCGCGGGCTGACCCGCCGGAGCAGGCGTTTCTCCGAAACCAGGCTTTGAGACCTCCTGTGCTGTATCAACTGACGCCGGGTTTTTCGCACCGGTTGGACCCGTTGCGGATGCGGCGCCTGGCGGCTGTACGGGACGTGCGGCGAGGGAGGCCGTGACAGTCACGGTCCGGCATCGGCGGGCTTCACGGATGGTTGCCTCGACAGCGGATCGCAGTTTCTCCAGGGGCAGCGGCTTGTGCAAGACAGTTGCGAACAGCTCGGGCGCCGCAGACGCATTGCCGGTCCGATCAGCCGATGTCAGCAAGAGTATCGGCGTGGTGGCGATGGTTTCATCGGCGTGAATGCGACTGGCTATCTCGGCTGCATCTATTTCCGGGAACTGATCGTCGATGATGATCAGATCGACGTCGATCCCCATGGATTGGGCAGCATGTCCAAGCAGATCAATAGCCATATCGCCGCTTTCGACGGCAACGCAATCCATGCCGCAGCTGCGAACCTGTTCTGTGACCGCTTTCCGTCCGGCTGCGCTGGCGTCAACGATGAGTACACGCGCCGGCGTTTCGCCGGGTTGCGGGTTTTCCGCAGAGCCGGCGCAGGCCCCCTCCAGCTGAATCTCGAAGTGGAAGCGTGATCCTTCGCCAGGCACGCTGTCAACCTCGATGGCTCCGCCCATCAGGCCAACGAGACGAGAGGCGATGGCGAGCCCGAGACCGGTGCCCTCGTGCTTGCGCGTTGACGAGCTGTCGGCCTGGCTAAAGCGTTCGAAAATGCGGGGGACCATGTCTTCGGGGATGCCGATTCCGGTGTCGGTGACCGCAACATCGACGCGGTATCTTTGCTGTGCGCCATCGTGGGGCGTCGATGCAACGGGGACGCAGCCCGCTTCTATGGTAACGGTTCCGACCTCGGTGAATTTGACGGCATTGCCGACGAGATTGATGATCACCTGCCGCAGGCGCGCCGGGTCACCGGAGAGTTGCTCGGGGATGCCCGGATGCAGCCGCACCGCCAGCTCGATGTCTTTCTCCGCCGCGCGGGCGGACATCAGCATGGCGACATCCTCGAGCATTTCGGCGAGATCGAAAGGGCGATTTTCGAGAACAAGACGGTCGGCCTCGATCTTCGAATAATCGAGGACGTCGTTGATGATCTCGAGAAGAGCGTTTCCGGAACGAACGATGACCTCTGCAAAGGTGCGCTGCCGGGTGTCGAGATCCGTGCGGGTGAGAAGTTCGGCCATGCCGAGCACGCCGTTCATCGGGGTGCGGATCTCGTGGCTCATGGTTGCCAGGAACTCGGACTTGGCGCGGTCGGCGGCACGCGCCTTGACCAGTGCCTCATCGGCTTCCCGCGATTTGCGCTTCAGACGCGCCACCATGCGGTGGACAACGATATCGATCGGCAGGAAGACACCGAGGCCAAGAACAACGAGCGCCCCCAGAATGGTCAGCAGAAACTGTTCCAGCATCAGTCCGGTGGTTTTCGACAGGGCAGAGAGGTAGTGGCGAATGGAGTTCTGAATGTGGATGTTGGTCGGTTCAATGACGTTCTCGTACAAGCCGCCGAGCTTGCGGGCCCGCCAGTAGAGGTCAGCTTTGGTTTTCAGGCTCTTGTTGCTTGTCTGCTCGACGAGAAGGCCATGATTGGCGAAAGGTTCGCTGGAAGCCATGTAGCGCGAGGTCCGAGCGGTCTCCTGGCGCAATTCCTCTGGCAACTCGGTCCACAGCTCTTCTAACACGGCAAGTTCATCACGCACCTGGTCCTGGCGGAAACGCAGCCCGTTGAGCGGCGAGATAATCTCGGAATCAATCTCTCTTTGCTCGCGATAGGCATTTCTCTCGGCCAGAGTCATGCCCATCGTCGTGTGGTCGACTACATCCGAATAAGCGGCAAGCGACTCGGTCAACCGGTCAGTCTGGTCGGCGATGTGCCGCATCGCGGCGTCGACCTTTGCGACCTGACGCGAGAACACGCCGACAAGCTGCAATTCGTCGTTCCGCATGTGCTGTGTGTAATAGGAGATGGCACAGAGAACAGCGATTGCCGTCAACGCGACGATATAGGCGGCGCGGTAAATCTTGAGATAGTGTCGGGTTCTCAGCCGTGCTCGGAAAATCATCGGACTCAATACATGGCAGTGATCAACTCACGGCATTATCCGAGAACGTCCTTAACAATCCCCTAGGCCATAAAAAAGCAGGGAATGAAGCATCGGCAGTGATACTAACGGTCGCGACGGGCGATAAATGCCGCTGCTTCCTTCAGAATGTCGGCAGATGCTCCGAACTCCGCCAGTTCTGCTGCAGCTTCATCGATCAGTTCCGCGCAGCGCCGGCGAGCGTGATCAATGCCGTTGAGTGCGACGAAGGTGGCCTTGCGGCGTTCCGCATCCTTGCCCGTCGCCTTGCCGACCACGGCGCTGTCGGCAGTCACGTCGAGCAAGTCGTCGGCCAGCTGGAACGCCAGGCCGATGCGTTCGCCGAAGGCAACGAAACGGCGGCGCTCAGCCGGGCCGGCACCGGCCACCACTGCGCCCGCTTCACAGGCGAAGCGCAACAATGCACCCGTCTTCATGGCCTGCATTCGAGCAACGTCTGTCTCATTGAGCCGACCTGTTTCCGCCGCCAGGTCAAGCGACTGTCCGCCCACCATGCCCGCGGCGCCGGACGCTTCCGACAAGAGAGTGACCAATGTCACCTGCGCGGCCGGTGCCAGGGCAAGGCCGGGGCGACAGATCAGTTCGAAAGCAAGGGTCAATAGCGCGTCACCGGCCAGAATGGCGGTTGCTTCGTCAAAAGCCACATGCACGGTCGGCTGACCGCGCCGCAGCGCATCATCGTCCATTGCCGGCAGGTCATCATGTATCAGCGAGTAGCAATGAACGCATTCGAGCGCGGCGGCGACATGCAATGCGGCGTTCTCATCGCCGCCGAGCAGACGGGCTGTTTCCATCAGCAGGAACGGGCGCAACCGTTTGCCACCATTCAGGACGCCGTGACGCATGGCGGACCGCAAGGGGGCCGGCCAGTGGCGGCGGATACCATCATCCCGCGCCAGTTCGGCATCGAGGAAGGCGACTATGCTGCCTGCGTCAGCAGCAAGTCGCGCGGCAAATGCGGAAGGGGTGGCGGGGGGTGTCATGGCGCCGTCATGCCATGCGGCATGGCGCGCATCAATCTTTTCCTGTACAGGCGACGTGTCACATCCACCTTGCGAAGGGTGTGGCCCCCTGAAACCGACGCGCGGCGCTGCCGCATTGACCGGACTGGCCTTGGCAAGGCGGGACACTCGCCCTATTGAACAGGAAAGAAGGGGCGGGGCGGCGTGGAGCAGGCAGTGGCGCGTGGTGACAAAGCGAGGGGTAGGAAACGGCGCAGCGGCATCTCGCGTCTCCTGGTCTGGATCCTGACGATTGTAGTGGTCTTGCTGCTGCTGCCGTATCTCCTGGTGCTCGCCTATCTTCCCGCCTCGGTGCATCCGGTCAGCACGCTGATGCTTGCCGAGCGCCTGGCCGGGCGTACCTATGAGCGGCGCTGGGTGGAGTTCGAGGCCATTGCCCCCGTGGCTGTGCAGTCGGTTCTGATGTCAGAAGACGGCCGGTATTGCGCGCATAATGGCATTGACTGGCCGGCGCTGAACCTTGTCCTCGACGAAGCACTCGAAGGCGAGGCAACGCGGGGGGCGAGCACGATCCCGATGCAGACCGTGAAGAACCTGTTCCTGACATCGCACCGTTCAGTCATCCGCAAAGCGCTGGAAATCCCGCTGGCCCTGTTTGCGGACGCGGTGTGGTCGAAGAAGCGGATGATGGAGCTTTATCTCAACAGCGCCGAATGGGCGCCTGGAGTGTTCGGAATCGAGATGGCTGCGGAAAGCTATTTCGGTGTTTCGGCGGGGCAGTTGAGCCGCCAGCAGGCCGCGCTGTTGGCGGTGACCCTGCCGAACCCGCACCGGCGCAACCCGGCCAGCCCCAGCTCCGGTTTGCGCAGGCTGGCGCAGACAATCGAGACGCGTGCGCGGCAATCGGGCGCCTACATCAAATGTCTTTACGACTAGATCAGCCGTTCTAACTGGCATCGCCCGGTTTGCCTGTGTAACCCTTCGTGCCGCAAACGAGCGGATGCGGAGGCAGCATGAAGCTTTACATCGGGAACAAGAATTATTCATCGTGGTCTTTTCGCCCGTGGATCGGGCTGCGCCATGCGGGCATCCCCTTCGAGGAAGTGCAACTGTGGTTTGATCATGATCATGGCCATCCGGAGATCAGGGCGATGTCGCCGAGCGGCAAGGTGCCGGTTCTTGCCGATGGCGACCTTGTCCTGCCTGAATCGCTGGCCATCCTCGATCATGTGGCGCGAAAACTTCCCGAAACGGGGCTGTGGCCGGCCGATCCATTGTGGCGCAGCCGCGCCATGGCGATGGCGTGCGAGATGGCGACAGGCTTTTCGGCACTGCGGGCCGCCTGCCCGATGAACATGCGGCGCACTCCGGCGCCTATCAAGACCGGCGCTGAGGTGGCGGGTGATGTCGCGCGCATTAAGACACTTTGGGGCAAGGCACTGGCGGATTCCGGCGGTCCGTTCCTGTGCGGCAGTTTCTCGATTGCCGATGCCATGTTTGCGCCGGTGGTCAATCGGTTTGTGGTCTACGCCTTTGAAACCGACGCGGTGACGCGGGCCTATATGGATCGCATGAAGGCTCTGCCCGCCTGGCAAGAATGGGAGCAGGCCGGCTTTGCCGAAGACGCTGTCGTCGCGGAGGAGGAAGTTTGATGCCAGGCAGGGCGATAAACGCGCAAAAACACGATTGGCGAGTCTGGTCAAAGCGCCTGAAGCGATGTATAAGCCCGGCCAATTCCTGAAATCACACATGCAGGTCCGGCTCAACTGGCGGCGCGCAAGGTGTGCAGTGAGATCAAACTGGAGCTTATCATGGCTGTTCCGAAGCGGAAAACCACTCCTTCCAAGCGTGGCATGCGGCGTGCCGCCGATGCGCTGAAGGCCCCGACCTATGTCGAGGACAAGAATTCCGGCGAACTGCGTCGTCCGCATCATATCGATCTGAAGACCGGTATGTATCGCGGTCGGCAAGTGTTGACGCCGAAAGAAAACGCCTAGCACGACCGACTTCAGTGTCTGCGACTGCCAAGCCGGCCCATCGGGTCGGCTTTTGGCGTTTGAGTCTTCTCGGGTTGCCGTGGCAGGCTGATATTCAAGCCTGCGGCGCGGGGCGCCGACCGGGCGCCTGAAACCGGTCAGAATTCGATCTGCACATCCTGTTGCCTCTTGCCGGGCGGGGTTCAACGGGGCACATTTTCAGCCGTGGAGAATGTGCTTGAGGCGCAGTGATCCTCGTTGTTGCGTTTCGGAGATTTGCATGCTGGCCGCCATCCCGCTGATGATCATACCGTTTCTCATCTATAACGGGATCCTGCTCGATCTCGCCGGCGATCTGTTCATTTTCGGAGCTGATCCGATGGTCACGGATATGGGCGCGGATGGCGTGGGCGCAACCGGGATCACTCTGGGTACCACCCTGCTCAGCGTTCCGATGTTATCCGGTGCGGTGTGGGAGATGAGCCTTGGTGATCTGCTGATCGTTGTGGCGCTGCTCATCCTGTTCCTTGAAATTTTGAAAGCCACGCGTGCCGGCGCGGGATCGGTGCGTGATCACTTGCTGTCGATGCTGGTCTTCGTCGCCTTCCTGGTCGAGTTTCTGCTCGTTGCCGACGCGGCGACGGATGTCTTCTTCATCCTGATGGTGATCGCCTTCATTGACGTCATTGCCGGATTTTCGGTGTCAATCCGCTCGGCCAGGCGCGACGTGTCGATCGGCCTTTAAGGCAAGCTCAGCCGCCGTCAGCCGTCAGGTCAGCGGCCTCGATGCCGGCGATGGCACAGGCTTCGTCATTGTCCGAGGTGTCGCCGGTGATGCCAACGGCGCCAATGATCGCACCTTCGCTGTCGCGCACCAAGACGCCACCTGGAACCGGAACAATGCGGCCACCGGAAACTCCGGACAACCCCTCGAGGAAATGCGGGCGTTCAATGGCCATGGCGCTGACCTTGCGTGATCCGAGGCCGAGGGCGAGCGCGCCGAAAGCCTTGCCGGTGGCAATCTCGCAGCGCAGGATCGAAGAGCCATCCTGGCGCTGCAAGGCGATCATGTGACCGCCGGGATCGAGAACCACCACGGTCAGGGGCGCCAGACTGAGCTTCTCGGCGTGCTTGAAGGCGGCAGAGATGATCGTGTTGGCTTGGGTCAGCGTCAGAGTTGCCACTTGGGTCTCCTGCAAGAAGGTACGAAAGAAGGACATGCGGCATGCGCGCATTGCCGGCAGGCACGATAGGCGCCGCCGGCGCGGGAGGCCAGTCTTCCTTTACGTCAATTTCGTCAAAGGTGTTTTTCCGATGTGGGCCGGTGGAAGGCGGCTATGCGCTGCCAATGAGCGATCAGCGTCCAATTGTATCGATGCGGTCCTGCAGCGCTTTCAGTTGCGTTTTCAGATCCTCTAGGTCCTTGTCTTTCGGACTGGAAGCGGCGTTGCGGTCTTCGCCGGGTGTTTCGGAATCACCATCGGCGGACACATTGCCGGTCGGCATCGCAAATGGCGAGAACATCGCCATTGCCTTCTGAAACATCTCGGTGTTGCGGCGTACGGTCTCCTCCATCACCTGCAGCGGAATCTGCATGTTGCGGGTCACGGGGTTTTCCCCGAGCTGCCGGGTCAACTGGTCGCGCACCTGTTCCTGCTGCTCCGAAAGCGCAGCCATCGACTGCTCGAGATAGCTCGGCACGACCATTTGCAGCTGATCGCCGTAATAGGAGATGAGCTGGCGCAGGAAGGAAACGGGAAGCAGCGTATTTCCGGTCTTGGATTCCTGCTCGAAAATGATCTGGGTGAGTACGGAATGGGTGATATCTTCGCCTGACTTGGCGTCCTGGACCGCGAAATCTTCCCCCTTCTTGACCATCACTGCGAGATCATCGAGCGTCACATAGGTGCTTGTGCCCGTGTTGTAGAGCCGCCGGTTGGCATATTTCTTGATGATGATCGGCCCGTCTTTCTTCGCCATGCAGCGGTCCCTCTCCGTTTCAGTGCTGGCGGTCGACCGATGCAAACCTGGTCGCGAAACCTAATGCCCGGCGGCCCGCTTCGAAGCCGTTTGCCACTGGCCGGCACCCCGGAAGGTGCGTTGCGGACGACTTCGCCCGGCGGGAGCTTAGGCGAAATCCGACGTTTTTGACAAATCATTTGTGCGTTGCAGTGAATGCCCGGTGCGGGCGCGCCAGATCTGCCAGAGACGACGAGGCGCGTGGGGCTTCACGTTTTGCCCGGTTGCATGCATTTGTTTGACAGCAACAGGGCGGTGCGGCAGGGTCTCGGAAATCAGAATCCAAAGAGGAAATGTTCATGTCAACTTCCGAGATTGTCATTGCCAGCGCGGCCCGCACGCCAGTCGGAGCCTTCAATGGTGCCTTTGCCAATGTTCCCGCGCATGAGCTGGGCGCCGCAGCGATAAAGGCGGCACTGCAGCGCGCCGGCGTCGACGCCAAGGAGGTCGACGAGGTGATCATGGGACAGGTGCTGTCGGCCGGTGAAGGTCAGAACCCGGCGCGCCAGGCGGCGATGGCGGCCGGTTGCCCGGACGAGACGACGGCATGGGGCCTCAATCAGCTCTGCGGTTCGGGCCTGCGCACGATCGCCATCGGCATGCAGCAGATCGCCACGGGCGATGCATCGATCATCGTGGCAGGCGGTCAGGAATCGATGTCGATGGCGCCGCATTGCGCGCATCTGCGTTCCGGCGTGAAGATGGGCGACATGAAAATGATCGACACGATGATCAAGGATGGGCTGACCGACGCCTTCTACGGCTATCACATGGGCAATACAGCGGAAAATATCGCCCGCCAGTGGCAGCTGTCGCGCGACGAGCAGGACAATTTCGCCGTCGCTTCGCAGAACAAGGCGGAGCGGGCGCAGAAAGCCGGGCGGTTCAAAGACGAGATCGCGCCGTTCACCGTGAAGAGCCGCAAGAGCGAAACGGTCGTTGAGGATGATGAATACATCAAGCACGGCGTGACGATTGAGGGCGTGCAAAAATTGCGCCCTGCCTTCGACAAGGAGGGCAGCGTCACGGCGGCCAACGCTTCAGGCATCAATGACGGGGCTGCCGCAGTGGTGCTGATGTCTGCCGAAGAAGCCGAAAAGCGCGGCATCAAGCCGCTGGCCCGTATCGTCTCCTGGGCGACGGCCGGGGTGGATCCGCAGATCATGGGAACGGGACCGATTCCGGCGTCGCGCCGGGCATTGGAGAAGGCCGGCTGGTCGGCGAGTGACCTCGATCTGGTCGAGGCGAATGAAGCGTTTGCGGCGCAGGCCTGTGCCGTCAACAAGGATATGGGCTGGGATCTCGATATCGTGAACGTCAATGGCGGCGCGATCGCGCTCGGTCATCCGATCGGTGCCTCGGGCGCGCGGATCTTCACGACGCTGATGTACGAGATGCAGCGGCGCGATGCCAAGAAGGGGCTAGCAACCCTTTGCATCGGCGGCGGCATGGGCGTTGCCATGTGTGTCGAGCGCCCCTGAGGCGGAGCAGACAAGGGACGCGCCTCCGAAAGGAGGCGCGCGGACAATGAGACTCGTGCGAACGTGGCCGACAAGACCGCGGATGCAATCAGCAGCATGAATGAGGAGAGCAGTATGGAACGGGTAGCACTGGTGACCGGAGGATCGCGCGGCATCGGCGAAGCGATCTCGCTGGCGTTGCGGGATGCCGGATATCGCGTCGCCGCGACCTATGCGGGCAATGATGAAAAGGCGAAAGCGTTCAGCGATGCCACCGGCATTTCCACCTATAAGTGGGACGTATCCGACTACGGCGCCTGTGAAGCGGGGATCGCCAAAGTCACCGAAGAGATCGGGCCGGTGGATGTTCTCGTCAACAATGCGGGGATCACGCGGGATGCGATGTTCCACAAGATGTCGCCGGATATGTGGAACGCGGTGATCAATACCAATCTGACGGGCCTTTACAACATGACCCATCCGATCTGGAAGGGGATGCGTGAACGCAAGTTCGGACGGATCATCAACATCTCTTCGATCAACGGCCAGAAGGGTCAGGCGGGACAGGTGAATTATTCGGCGGCGAAAGCCGGCGACCTCGGCTTCACCAAGGCCCTGGCGCAGGAGGGCGCGCGGGCCGGGATCACGGTCAATGCCATTTGTCCCGGCTACATCGGCACCGACATGGTCAAGGCGATCGACGAGAAGGTGCTCAACGAGCGCATCATTCCGCAGATCCCGGTCGGCCGCCTGGGCGAGCCGTCGGAAATTGCGCGATGCGTCGTGTTTCTTGCGGCCGAAGATGCGGGCTTCATAACCGGAGCTACGCTGACGGCGAATGGCGGGCAATATTTCGCTTGAAGTCCCGGGCAGGAAAACAGGGCTGCCCGCGAGGCTTGAACAGCCATCGCAATCGTTAAGAGCGAACGCCCCCGCAAGGGGGCGTTTTTGCTTGCATCACCTTCAAAGGTTAACGGGTAAGGGACGCCGCATGCGGCTGTAAAGCGGCATGGGGCGAAATTCTGGTGTCAGGGCCGGGACGCACCCACAAGATCTGCCGTGAACAAACGGCCAACATTTCTAGATCGCTGATTCGTCGCCGATTCGTTCCGGGCTCGTTCTGAGTGTTAACGGAGAACCGCCAATTCTGCGCAAACATTTAACCAAATATTTGGAAAGGTTAACGAAATTCATTTCGATGCAAGGCCGCCGTGTGGAGGAGCCAATGGCTGCGGGCGGGCATTAACCTTTGGCGGGATATTTGCCGGTGTTTGGGACGTGTCATTGAGCAGAAGATTCACGATGTGGGGGGCAGGCAGTCCGTAATGGGCAGATATAGTCATGAACAAAGCCGCAACCTGGACGAGTCAGCGATTCGTCGCCGATTCGTTCCGCCCCTGTTCCAAATCTTAAGACGTCACCGGAAAAGTTCGAACTGCGGGCGGCCCTGAACAGGCCTTTTGCTCAGCCCTGCGACGCCCTATATGGTGGCTGCAAGGCTCGGACAGCCGGCGCCGCCAGCCATCCGCCGATCAGTTCGCAACACCAGGACCCTTATGTCCTCTTTTCCCCCTTCTTCCAGGCCGCCGCTTATATTGTCCGGGCGCGGTGTCACCGCCGTGCTCGGGCCGACCAATACCGGCAAGACGCATTTCGCGATCGAGCGCATGGCAGCGCACTCCTCGGGCATCATCGGGTTGCCATTGCGGCTGCTGGCGCGTGAAGTTTACCAGCGCATGGTCGAGAAGGTTGGCGCGGCCAAGGTGTCGCTGGTCACGGGCGAGGAAAAGATCTCGCCGCCCAATGCGCCCTATGCGGTGTGCACGGTCGAGGCCATGCCGCGCGACGCCGACGTTGCATTCGTGGCGGTCGACGAGGTGCAACTGGCCGGCGATCTCGAACGCGGGCACGTGTTTACCGACCGCATCCTGTCGCTGCGCGGACGCGAAGAGACGCTGCTGCTCGGATCGGGTTCGATGCGTGGCCTGCTCGAGACGTTGCTGCCAGGGCTGACGGTGGTCGAGCGGCCGCGGTTGTCGCAATTGCTGTACAGTGGATCGAAGAAGATCACCCGCTTGCCGCGCCGTTCGGCGATCGTCGCATTCTCGGCCGATGAGGTTTACGCGATTGCCGAGCTGATCCGCAGGCAACGGGGCGGCGCTGCGGTGGTGCTGGGAGCGCTGAGCCCGCGCACCCGCAATGCCCAGGTCGAGCTCTACCAGAACGGCGACGTCGAATATCTCGTGGCGACCGATGCAATCGGCATGGGACTCAATCTCGATGTCGATCATGTCGCCTTCGCGCAGGATCGCAAATTTGACGGTTACACGCATCGGCGGCTCAATCCCGGCGAATTCGCGCAGGTGGCCGGACGTGCCGGGCGGCATATGCGCGATGGCACATTTGGAGTGACATCGCGCGTCGCGCCGTTCGAGGATGAGCTGGTCGATCGTCTGGAAAGTCACGTCTTCGCACCGGTCAAGGTGCTGCAATGGCGCGCCCGCGGCCTCGATTTCAGCTCGCTGGGGGCGCTGATCGACAGTCTCGAACAGATCCCGCCTGTGGCCGGGCTGACACGTGCGCTTCCGGCCGTCGATCAGCGGGCGCTGGAACGGCTGGCGAGCGACTTCGAAGTGCGTGCGATGGCGACCACCGAAAAAGCAGTCGAACTCCTCTGGGAGGTGTGCGCGCTTCCCGATTATCGCCGCATCGCCCCGGCCCAGCACGCGGATCTGATCGCCGTTCTTTATCGCGACCTGGTTCGCAAGGGGTCGGTGCAGGAAGATTTCATGGCGGAACAGGTGCGGCGGTGCGATTCACCGCAGGGCGACATCGACACGCTGGCGGCACGCATTTCAAATATTCGCACATGGACATACATTTCGAATCGGCCGCATTGGCTTGCCGATCCGTCACACTGGCGCGAAAAGACGCGCGAAATCGAAGATCGATTGTCCGATGCTTTGCATGAAAGGTTGACGAAACGCTTCGTTGATCGCAGGACATCCGTGCTCATGAAGCGCTTGAGAGAGAATGCGATGCTCGAAGCAGAAATCAGTGTCAACGGCGATGTGTTCGTCGAAGGTCATCATGTCGGCGAACTTGCCGGCTTCCGGTTCCTGGTCGATCCGTCGGCCGAAGCGGCCGATGCGAAGGCGGTATCCGCGGCGGCGCAGAAAGCTCTGGGCCTGGAATTCGAGGCTCGAGCGGCGCGGCTGCATGCGGCTGGCAACAGCGACTTCGCGCTGGCCTCCGACGGCACGGTGCGCTGGCTCGGTGCTCCGGTGGCGCGACTGGCGTCCGGCGATCACATCCTGCGCCCGCGGCTGATCCTGCTGGCGGATGACCAACTGACCGGTCATGCGCGCGATGTGGTTCTGGCGCGGCTCGAGCGGTATGTCACCCACCAGATCAACACGGTGCTGAAACCCCTCGATGATCTGGCACGGGCGGAAGATCTGGAGGGGCTGGCGCGCGGTCTTGCCTTCCGGTTGACCGAAAGTCTCGGTGTCTTGTTCCGGCGCGATGTGAGCGAGACGATCCGCGATCTCGACCAGACGGCGCGGGCCAGCCTGCGCCGGTATGGCGTGCGTTTTGGCGCCTACCACGTGTTCGTTCCGGCCCTCCTGAAACCGGCGCCGGCAGAGATGATCACGCTGTTGTGGGCGGTTGCAAACGATGGTCTCGACAAGCCGGGGTATGGCGAAGTGACGCCGCTGCTGGCCAGCGGGCGCACCTCTGTTGCCACGGAAGCGAGCATCGACCGGCAGTTTTACCGGCTTGCGGGGTTCCGTTTCCTCGGCAAGCGGGCGGTGCGCATCGATATTCTTGAGCGCCTTGCCGATCTGATCCGACCAGCGCTGCAATGGTCACCCGGAAGCGGCGCGCGCCCGGAAGCGGGCTATGACGGCAAGCGTTTCATCACCACGACGGGCATGCTGTCGATCCTCGGCGCCACGCAGGAAGATATCGAGGAAATT
The DNA here is from genome assembly GCF_019334345.1 of Neohoeflea coraliihabitans. GTDB lineage: Bacteria > Pseudomonadota > Alphaproteobacteria > Rhizobiales > Rhizobiaceae > Pseudohoeflea > Pseudohoeflea coraliihabitans. The sequence continues at coordinate 998,919 of NZ_JAHWQX010000001.1, read as the reverse complement.
CTCAAGGGGCTCGGCTACCGCGCCGAACCGGTGCCGGTGGAGGAGGCCGCTGCGCATCTGGCCGCTCTCGACAGTGCGCATCCTCAGGACACTGGCGGCAAAAGTGGACCGGTGGTCGAGGTGGTGGCATCGCGGACCGCAGCCGATCGACCGCAGCGGAAGGGTTCGGAAGCAGCCTCGGAGGCGATCTCAGAAGCGGGGGCGACAGACGCGACGATCGCCGCTCAATCCCCGGTGGCTGGCGACAGCGCCGCTAATGCCGATGCGACGCCGCAGCGCGCCGATGCTGCGGAAGATGGCGCGGCCACAGCTTCTGGTGCTCCTGAGCCAGCTCAGAGCGAGACCGACGCGGCGAAGAATGCCGATGCGGTGGCGCCCGTTGCATCGGACGGAACCGCCACGCCGGAGGACTTTTCCGGAGACGCCCAGATTGCCGCCGAGGCGGAGGAGCCACCAGCGCCGGTGCTGTTGTGGCGCCCGGTCGGTCGTAACGATCAGGCGCGCGGACGCGGCCGAGGCGGCCGTTCGTCATCCGGTGACGAGGCGGGGCGCAGCGGGGCAGGCGATGAGGCGGCAGGAGCCGGTCGCGGAGAATCCCGGCGCAACAAGACAGGCGGCAAAGGTCGTGGCAAGGACGGCGGCAAGGGCCGGCAGCGGCATGAGAAAGCGCGTCAACACACGGATGACAAGCCACATCACGGCAAACCTCGATCGGACCGGCCGCGCAAGGAGCGGGCGGTGGACCCCGACAGTCCCTTCGCGGCCCTGGCGGCCTTGAAAGGTCAGTTGAAGAAATAGGGCCGAAGGAAACATATGGTGGCGACTCCCGCCGCTTCGCCTGAAAGGCAGCGGCTCGACAAGTGGCTGTTTTTCGCGCGTATCATCAAATCGCGCACCCTGGCTGCGAAATCGGTCGAGGCGGGTCGTGTGCGGGTCAATGGTGAGAAGAAGTCGCAGCCGAGTTTCATGGTGCGTGCCGGTGACGTCCTGACCATCGTGCTTGAACGACGGGTACTGGTGCTCAAGATCCTCGATTGCGGAAGCAGCCGCGGTCCGGCCAGCGAAGCGCGCACGCTCTATGAAGATCTCTCGCCGCCGATCGCGGCAAGCGATCGGGCAAACCGGGCGATGCCGTCCGGACAGCGCGATGCCGGCAGTGGCCGGCCGACAAAACGGCAGCGTCGGCAGACCGATCGGTTGAAATTTCCCGATCACCGGGAAAATTGAGAGGAAATTGGCTGGAAAGTCGTCAAGCCGGGTCGCAAGGTGCGGCCTGACATCGGGGTGCGGCACGTCGGCGCGGCGCGCGGCAGGGTTCTTGCCAAGGCTGGTTAAAGCCGGTACCTGACCCCCCGCATAGAAGAACGGCTCGGGAGCCATTGCATGACCTATATCGTCACCGACAATTGCATCAAATGCAAATATATGGATTGCGTCGAGGTGTGTCCGGTGGACTGCTTCTACGAAGGCGAGAACATGCTGGTCATCCATCCGGACGAGTGCATTGATTGCGGCGTGTGCGAGCCGGAATGCCCGGCTGAGGCCATCAAGCCGGATACGGAGCCGGGTCTCGACAAATGGCTCGAGGTCAACACGGAATACGCCGACAAATGGCCGAATATCACGATCAAGCGTGAGGCTCCGGCCGATGCCGAGAAGTATGACGGCGAAGCGGGAAAATTCGAAAAATACTTCTCAGCCGAGCCGGGTGAGGGCGACTGAACGCGCCTCAACGCTGGCCGGCCTGTCCATCCTGTCCGCTGCAATCGCAGTGCACTTTGCCGTTAACCTTTTCGTAAGCTATTGCCGGCCGCTTTTGTGCGGGTGCAGCAAATCATTGATTTCTGCCGTAATTTATGTTAGGTAAGAAGAACTGACATATTTAAGGCGCCGCCAGGGCGGAAACACGAACACGGAAACGTCCTCGAAAACGGTTGCCTGCTCCATGAGCCAGCATGCATGTTCGGCTGTGAGTGTCCCAACCATCTTACCGGAACGTTTGCAATAAGAGTGTGTCAGCAGCACGCCGTACCGATGCGTGCGCGGGATCGGTTCTGTAGCAGACAGCGATCTCGTTACCTTAACAGGGAGTTTTGACCACGTATGACGACCCAGCAGAAAAAGTCTTCTCAGCGTCAGGGTTTCAAGACCGGCGAGGCGATTGTTTATCCCGCCCACGGTGTTGGCCAAATTGTAGCGATTGAAGAGCAGGAAGTGGCCGGCCACAAGCTTGAACTGTTCGTCATCGATTTCGAGAAAGACAAGATGCGGCTGAAGGTGCCGGTGGCGAAAGCTTCCACGATCGGCATGCGCAAGCTTTCCGAAACCGATTATGTTGAACGCGCCCTGAAGGTCGTGCAGGGCAAGGCGCGTGTGAAGCGGACAATGTGGTCCCGCCGGGCGCAGGAGTATGACGCGAAGATCAATTCAGGCGATCTGATCTCGATCGCTGAGGTGGTGCGCGATCTGTTCCGGGCTGAAAATCAGCCGGAGCAATCCTATTCCGAGCGTCAACTTTATGAAGCGGCGCTGGACCGGATGGCGCGCGAGATTGCCGCGGTGAACAAATTGTCCGAGACCGAATCCGTTCGGCTGATCGAGACCCACCTCGCCAAGGGGCCGAAGCGCGGCAAGGCGAATGATGATGAGGGCAAGCAGGAAGAAGCTGCCTGATCGCATCAACCCATCTGCATTTGAAAAGCCCGGTGCTCGCACCGGGCTTTTTTCTTTGCGGCTCGACTTACAGTCTTGCCGAGGGGGTCATGTCGGCCCGCTTCCTGCTGTTATTCCACCAGAAATGCGCTTGAGGCGGAACCCGCCCGGGGGCTGTTGCGTTTCGTGAACAAACCGCGCTGCAGAATCAGGCCACGGCGGTTAGGAGATCTGCCACTGGCGGTTGCACCGATACGTGTAACTTCCGCATGCCGGTGTTCTCTGAAGAGGTCGTGGTCCGGGCAGATGCGTTACGGCTTGGGTGCCGTTGATATCGCTTAGGGCCGCCAAACGGGAGAGTGACACCATGAAGTCGACATCAGCCAATCGCCAGATGGTTCGCGCAGCAATGACCGCCCCATATCTTGAGCGCGGCGAGGAACATGATCTGGCGCTGGCGTGGCGCGATCGGGATGATCAGCAGGCTCTTCACAAGATAACCATGGCTCACATGCGTCTGGTGATCTCCATGGCGGCAAAGTTCAAGAATTTCGGTTTGCCGATGAATGACCTGATCCAGGAAGGACATGTAGGGCTACTTGAAGCGGCGGCAAGGTTTGATCCCGATCGCGAAGTGCGGTTTTCGACCTATGCAAGCTGGTGGATCCGTGCATCCATACAGGACTTCATCCTGCGCAACTGGTCCATCGTGCGCGGCGGGACCAGCTCGGCGCAGAAAGCGCTGTTCTTCAATCTGCGACGGTTGCGTGCCCGCCTGACGCAGGGCAACCAAGGCATCACCGACAGTGCTCTGCATTCGAAGATTGCGGATGCGCTCGGCGTGCATGCGCGTGACGTGGCGGTGATGGATGCGCGTCTGTCGGGCGCCGATACGTCCTTGAACGCGCCGATCGGCGGAACGGATGACGGGACATCGGCTGACCGCGTCGACTTTCTGGAAAGCAATGACCCGCTGCCGGATGAACAGGTCTCGACGATCATCGACGAAGAACGTCGCAATGTCTGGCTGGTGCAGGCCCTGGAGACGCTCAATCCGCGCGAATTGCGGATCATCAATGAACGCCGGCTGACGGAGGACAGCGCAACGCTGGAATCGCTCGGCCAATCCCTGGGCATCTCGAAGGAACGGGTCCGGCAGATTGAAAGCCGGGCGCTGGAGAAACTTCGCGACGTGTTGACCGAGGCCACCCCGGAGATCGCCAGCCTGTGACATCTGCTTCGGCGAGGCAGATTGCCTTCGCGCAGGTGAAGCCGTGCTCTCGGGCGGCGGATCTCGCCCGGCGGCACTCCGCCGAAGCGCATCGGCACGAGCAATGAAGCGACCGGACGGCTTCCTGCGATAAATTTCAATCCGTGACGATCTTGTAGCGCCGGCCTGGTTCGATCCCTGCACCGGGCCCGATGGCGTTGAGCAATTGGAACAGTTCCTGCTTGCGGTCCGTTCCGCGCATCTTGGCTGCCATCGAGGTCAGCGTATCACGTGCCCGTGCCGTCACGATGCGGATGCGCAGGGGTTGCAGGCTCTTTGCCTCACCGGCGGTCAGCTTGCGGAAACTGTCACGCAGCTTGGCCGCAGTTGGCTCAAGATGCGGCGAATTCAGCGGTGCGGCGGTCAGAAAGCGATAGATGCGGTTGTCGACCTTGACGATGGTGATGTCGAAATCCCAGCGATCGGCGCGGGCTCTGGCTGTCGCAGCCTCGAAACCCCCGAGACGGGTTTCGCGAATCGAGCCGGCGATCAGACCGGTGACCCATCCGCTTGCCATGTAGTCCGACAGGGAGCGGCGAGAATTTTCGCTGACCCCGTCAAAGCGGACGGCAAGGTCATCGGGACCTGTGGCGAGAACGGCGTCCGCCTTGTTGTCGATGCGGAACCCGCTGGGAACTTCAAAACGGATGCCAAGAACCGGGTGCAGGAATGCCGTGCCCCGGACATAGCCTTCTTGAGGGCTGTCGCCGAATAACAGCCCATCTATGCCGTCAAGATAGAAATCGCGGCCCGGCTCGGTGGTGCCCTCGGGTCCGAAGGCGCGGGCGTGCTGCTTGACCAACTCCAGGCGCTGAGGTGCGTTGGGGTGACTGGACAGGAAATCGAGACTTTGGTCGCTCGTCGGATCCACGGCAGAGAAGCGGCTGTAGGCGTCCATGGAATTGAGGAAACGGGCGGCGGCATAGGTGTCGTAACCGGCTTCCCCGAGCATGCGCACGCCGATCGCATCGGCAGCGAGTTCCTGGTTGCGCGAGAAGGCAGCGAGGCGAAGCTTGCTCTGGGCCAGTTCCTCGCGGGCGGCGAGCCCCTTTTCCATGGCACTTGCGGCCATTCGTTCGGCGAGCGCTTCCTCGCGTTCGCGCTGGCGACGTTCAATGCCATGATTGCCCGTCACATGGCCCATTTCATGGGCGATCACGGCCGCTACTTCGGAGGCGTCATTGGCCAGAGCCAGAAGGCCGCGGGTGACATAGACATAGCCGCCGGGCAGGGCAAAGGCATTGACCGCCGGTGAGTTGAGAACCGTGACGCGGTAGGCCTGCTGCGGGTTCTCCGAGACGACGGTCAGCTTGCCGATGATGCGGGCGAGCAGCTTTTCCGTGCGCTGGTCGCGATATTCCCCGCCATAGCTTGCAACGATGCGCGGATGCTCACTGGCGCCGATCTTGGTGCGCGGATCGGCGCTGCCGGCGCGCTCGGCGGTCTGCGGCGAAGCGGAGGGGCTGACGTCCGGCTTGTAAACATCAACACCAAGAGTCTGGCACCCGGCAAGCGCGAGGGTCAATCCGATCGCCGCCATCCGAGCCAACCGCGCCGTGCGGCGGGGTTTCGGCATGGTGGATGCATAATGCGCCTGAACCGGCGCAGCGCTATTCACCGCAATAGGACCGGGCACCGCAACCGGACCGGGGCGTTGTAACACAGGCATGAGGGGAAAAGATCGGCGCATGCACTCCGGTTCGCGTGTAACTTTGTGAAAGAGCAGTTGCAACGGCGGGGCGAACTCTCGGACACTCCGAGAGATGAACCTTGAAGTGGTCAATTGGTTGCAGTGCTTACCCTAATTCAGTTCAGGGTTCCAGTGCCATCTCAGCTGGTCGAAATTGTGGCCGCGAGGTGGCATGACGGCTGGATGCATGCTTCGGTCGGCCATCGTCGCTAGGGCAGAGGGGAGGTCGGGGGACGCTTTTGCGCAGCCGTCGCCGGGCTGGAATCGGTGCCGAGATAGCGGGCCAGTTCTGGCACATCCCGGCGCTCGAAGAACCCATCGATTGCGCCTTCGGCGATGATCCTGCCCTTGCTGAGAAACAGCACATGGCCGGCGGCCATCTTTGCCTCGTCCGGATCGTGAGTGACCATCAGCACGGTGGCGCCGACGTCACGACGAATTTCCAGCATCAGGGCGATCATGTCGGCGGCGAGACCGGGGCCAAGCCCGTCAAAGGGTTCATCGAGCAGCAGGAGAGGTTGCCGGCGAGCGAAGGCCCGCGCAAGCGCGGCGCGTTGCCGCTCACCGCCGGACAGCGTCCCGGGCAGACGGCGGCCGAAGCCTTGCAGACCCACCCGTTCCAGGGCCGCCTCGATGGTTTTCTTTTGATCCGCCGTCAGCTTGAGATGCGGATCGAGCCCGAGGCCGATATTGGTGGCAATGTCGAGATGAGCGAAAAGGTTATTGTCCTGGAACACCATCGACAGGCCACGCCGCGCCGGCGGCAGGTGTCCGACATCAATGCCTTCGATCAGGATCCGGCCAGCATCCGCTGTCAGAAATCCGGCAATCAGGTTGAGCAGGGTGGATTTCCCCGAACCCGACGGTCCCATGATCGCCGTCACGCTGCCCGTCGGCCGTGACAGGTCGAAGTGCATCGAACTGGTCCCCAGCTGCAATTGCACGCCCTCGAGCTGCAAGGCGACTGCCCTGTCGCTTGTCGCGGAAGAGACGGCGGTCATGGCATGCGGCCCTTGTTCTTCTGCGGGTTCTTCTGCGTGCCGCTGCGCTGCCGGCTGACGGACCGGTCGGCAAGCATCATCAAGCCGATGCACAGTGTTGCGAGGATCAGAGCCATGCCGGCGGCATCGGCAGTGCGGTAGCTGCCCATTTTCTGCAACAGAAGGTAGGGCAGTGTCACCAGCCTGTCATTGCCGAACAGGGCGATGGCGCCGAGATCTCCGAGCGACAACGCCATCGCAAATGCAAATGCCGCGCCGAGCGGCCGAGCCAGCGCCGGCAGATCGATGCGCCGGATGCGGCTCAGGCCGGTCACCCCGAGCGCCAGCGCCAATTGCCCGTTGCGGCTCATGGCCGTGCGGTAAGCGCCCTCCAGAACCCGCATGACGAAAGGAAGCGCCATCATGGCATTGATGATGATGATCAGTATCAGCGGCAGGAGAATCGAGCCGCGAGCGCCGCGAAACAGGAGAAACCAACCGGCACCCAACACGATCGGCGGCACCATCAGGACCAGCGAGCCGGCGGCTCCAGCCAGCGCATCAAGGCCGTGCTTGGTGCGCTGTGCCCCGAGGCCGGGCATTTGCAAGCGAGCGCGGATCAACAACAGGGCCAGCAGAAGCGACAGCAGCGCGGCGCAGAGTGCGACGCCGAGGCTGGTCAGTCCGGCGCGCCAAAGCGCCGCTTCCGTCAGGAGGCGCGGCAGATCGGCCGACAGCCCCGCAACGAGCGTGGCCAGAAGCGGAGAGAGCACGAACAAGGCGGCGACCAGGATGACTGTCATATCGACGAGACCAGCAGCTCGGCCGTGCACATCCGGTCGCGCCTGGCCGGTCACCATCAGTTCCGACACATCGTCACGACCACCGGTCAGGCGCAGCAGCGCCAGCGCGGCGATTGTCAGGGCTATCTGGATGACGGCGAGGAAAACGGCACGCGAGGGGTCAAAGTCGAAGCGCAGCGCCTGGTAGACGGCCACTTCGAGCGTTGTGGCCGCAGGCCCGCCGCCGAGCACCAGCACGAGAGTGAACGAGGTGATGCACAGCATGAATACGAGGCTGGCGGCGGCAAGTGCCGGCTGCAGCATCGCCGGCCATTCGACATGACGGAAGGTCGTCCACTGCCCGAGGCCGAGGATGGCTGCGTTCTTCCAGTATTCCTGCGGCAAGCGCTCGAGTCCGAGCAGCAGCAAGCGCGCTGTCAGCGGCAGATTGAAGAAGACATGGGCAAGCAGGATGCCGCTCAATCCGTAGATCGAAAAAGGCTCGCCTCCCGTCAGCCCGGTCAGCAGATCGTTGACGGCGCCTTGTCGCCCCCAGATGGTGAGCAGGCCGAGTGCGGCCACCAGCGGCGGCAGGCCGAGAGGCACCGCGAAGAGGCGCAGCAGCCAGACCCGGCCGGGAAACGAGGGGCGCCGCGCCAGGGCGCGGGCCAGAGGTATGGCGAGAGCCACCGAGAGCAGCGTCGAAAGAACGGCCTGGAGCAGCGTGAATCGCGTCACGCGCAGCAGGTAGGAATCAAATCCGAGATCGGGCGCTTCCCCCGTGGTGCCGCGCCACAACAGGGCGGTCACCGGCACAGCGATGGCCACGCTGATGGCAGCAATGGCGATCACGCCGCCGAGTACGGCGGCGCGACTTTCCGCGCGGGTCAGTAATGACGACATCGCAGCCGCATCATTTGCTCATCGCATTGAGCCATTCATCGATCCATGCCTTGCGATTTTCAGCGACCACCTGCGGCTCATACAGCAGGCTGGTTGCGGGCTTGACCAGTTTGTCAAAGGCATCCGGCAGGTCGGCTTCAATGGCAACAGCCGGCAGCATCCAGTTGGTCGTCGGGATGACCTGTTGAAACTCCTGACTGAGCATGAATGTCAGGAACTGGCGCGCCAGTTCCTTGTCAGGCGCGGCCTTGAGCAGGCCTGCGACTTCGATCTGCAGATAATGGCCCTCGTCAAATGCCGCCGCCTGATAGCGGTCGGTCTCCTCGGCGACCATGTGATAGGCTGGCGAGGTCGTATAGGAGAGCACCATCGGTGCCTCGCCGCTGGTAAACAGCCCATAGGCTTCCGACCAACCCGGGGTCACCGTCAGAACGCGGTCCTTGAGCTGGCTCCAGGCGGCGGCAGCGTCGTCGCCGTAGACCTTCTTGATCCAGAGCAGCAGACCGAGGCCGGGTGTCGAGGTGCGCGGGTCCTGGATGACGATCTTCTGATTGGAGTCCCCCTCGACGAGCTCCTTCAGGCTGGCCGGCGGCGCGGCGATGGCCTCGGAGTCGTAGACAACGGCGAAGTGGCCGTAATCATAGGGCAGGAAAGTGTCATCGGCGAAATCTCCGGGAACTTCGACGGCAGCGGCATCGATGCCGTGCGCTTCGAACAGGCCGGTGGCCTTGGCTTCGGTGACAAGGTTGGTGTCGAGCCCGAGGACAACGCCGGCCGCCGCCTCTTCACCTTCGAGCTTGAGGCGATTAAGCAGAGCCACTCCATCGGCCACGCCGACCCATTTGAGATCACAGCTGCACTGTGCCTCGAAGGCCGCCTCGATTTGCGGACCCGGTCCCCACTCGGCGACGAAGCTTTCATAGGTGTAGACGGTCAGCTCCCGGTCAGCCGTCTGCGCGGCGAGGGGCGTTGCGGCAGCCAAACCGGCAGCCAGCATGGCGGAAAGGGTAAAATTGGTGGTCTTTGATGGCATCAGCGCCTCCTTTGTTGTGGGATGGGAAAGGCGCTTGATATGGCGTCTAATCCCTCCGCCGGTTCTAACCGGATCAGGTTCTTCGGGTTGGCGGCGAACGCCTCTCAGCCTGGTCCGGACGACCAGGCACCCCGTTAGAGCATTGACAGACATAGTTTGCCGCGGCGCCGCTGGCAAGCCGGTGAAAACCTGCTATGTGCCGTCGCCATGACGAAGCGATTTGCAATCCTGCTCGGCGGCGCGCTGCAGGTTGATGCCCGTGTCCGGGCGTTGGCCGCGCAATGCCGTGTGATCGCGGCTGACAGCGGCATCCGGCATGCGGCCGCGCTCGGCGTGCAGCCGGAACTGTGGCTGGGCGACTTTGATTCAACCGATGCCGGCGACCAAGCGGCCTGGCCGAACATACCGCGTCGCGCCTTCGCGGCGGAAAAGAACGCCACTGACGGTGAGATCGCCATTGATGAGGCGATCGCGCTGGGCGCCACGCATCTGCGTCTGTTCGGTGCGTTCGGCGGTGAGCGGACCGATCATGCGGCCATGCATCTGGTGCAGGCGGTCGCACTCGCGGAACGCGGTCTCATCGTCGTCCTGTCCTCGGGCGCGGAAGAAGCCCACCCGCTGAGCGCGGGCTCACAGAATCGCCTGGCGGTTGATTTGCCTGCGGGCGCTCTGTTCTCACTATTGCCGTTTTCCGATCTCGGCGGCCTGACGATCCGCGGAGCGCGCTATCCGCTGGTCGACATGGCCATTCCATTCGGCAGTTCGCGGCCCATTTCAAACGTGGCCGAAGGTCCGATCGAACTGAGCCTGAGGTCGGGAAGAGCGATCATGATCGCCCGTCCGCACGATTTTTCCGGAGTGTGACATGGCGCCGCCCATTCTCAAACTTGACCACATATCCCTGTCCTTCGGCGGGACGCCGCTGCTAGACGAAGCTGATCTCCAGGTCGGTCCGGGCGACCGCATCTGTCTCGTGGGTCGCAACGGCTCCGGCAAGTCGACACTTTTGAAGATTGCCGCCGGGCTGGTCGAGCCGCAATCGGGGGACATCTTTCGACACCCTTCGGCGACGGTGCGCTATCTGCCACAGGCCCCGGACTTCGGCGGTCATGAAAGTGTGCGCGCCTACGCGGAGGCAGGGCTGGCGCCAGGCGATGAGGCGCATCGGGTCAGCTATCTGCTGGAGCATCTCGGGCTGGATGGAACAGAAGATCCGGCGCGACTGTCGGGTGGTGAGGCGCGGCGTGCCGCCCTGGCCCGGGTGATGGCGCCGGATCCGGACATTCTGCTGCTCGACGAGCCGACCAACCATCTCGACCTGCCGGCGATCGAATGGCTGGAAGAGGAAATCCGCCGGATGAAGGGCGCCGTTCTGGTGATCTCGCATGACCGGCGTTTTCTGGCGCGGGTCAGCCGGGCAACCGTATGGCTGGACCGGGGCAAGGCGCGTCGGATCGAGAAGGATTTTTCCCACTTCGAAGCCTGGCGCGATGAGGTGCTCGAAGCGGAGGCTGAGGAGCAGCACAAGCTTGGCCGGCAGATCGAGCGCGAAGAGCACTGGCTGCGCTATGGCGTCACCGCCCGGCGCAAACGCAATGTGCGGCGGCTCGGGCAATTGCAGGCACTGCGCAAATCGCACCGCGAGCACGATGGTCCGCAGGGGCGGGTTGCGGCAACTCTCAGCAAGGGGCGCGAGTCGGGCAAGCTGGTCATCGAAGCCGAGGGCATTTCGAAACGTTTTGGCGGGCAGGCGGTCGTCGATGATTTTTCGATCCGCATCCATCGCGGCGATTGCATCGGACTGGTCGGGCCGAACGGAGCCGGCAAGACGACGCTGATCAAGATGTTGACCGGGGAACTTCCCCCCGATGAGGGGCTCGTGCGCCTCGGCACCAATCTGGAAATTGCCCGGCTTGATCAGCAGCGCGCGGCGCTGGATCCGGATGAAACCCTGTCGCATTTTCTCACGGACGGTCGCGGCGACACGCTGATCGTCAATGGCGCGCAGAAGCATGTGACCGGCTACATGAAGGAGTTTCTGTTCGCGCCCGAACAGGCGGGCACGCCGATCCGCAACCTGTCGGGGGGGGAGAAGGCGCGGCTGATACTGGCCCGCATCCTGGCGCGTCCCTCCAACCTGCTGATTCTCGACGAACCCACGAACGATCTCGACATTGAGACCCTCGATCTGCTCGAGGAAATCGTCACGAACTATTCGGGCACCGTCCTGCTGGTCAGCCATGACCGGGATTTTCTCGATCGAACCGTCAGCACGACACTGGCTCCGGCGACGCCGACGGCGCCGAACGGGCACTGGATTGCCTATGCCGGCGGCTACAGCGACATGCGCGCACAGCGCCGCGATGCTGAGAACAGCGACCGGCGGGCCGCCGGCAAGGCATCGAAAGACACAGGCACGAAGAAGACGGACGGGGTCCGCAAGCCGGCGCAAGCAGTGCGAAAACTGTCCTACAAGCAGAAATACGCCCTGGAAACGCTTCCAGAGCGGATGGAGGCCGCCACTGCCACGATAAAGGACATCGAAGCACGGATGGCAGATCCGGCCTTGTTTGCGCGCGATCCCGAGCGGTTTTCCAGCCTGGCAACCCGGCTTGCGGAGCAAAAGACAGCGCTCGAGGCGATGGAGAGCGAGTGGCTGGAACTGGAAATGCTGCGCGAGGAAATCGAGGGGTGAGCCTCGGTCGCGATGCGCGATATCCAAATTGAACTGGCGGGGAAACTTGCGAAATGGTCGTGAGTGTGGTGAGGACAGCGCCATTGTGACATGCCCAGCGCGAGAGGACATTCTCCTATGAAGTTTGAAGGCACTGACAGCTACGTTGCCGAAAAAGATCTGACGATCGCGGTGAATGCGGCCATCCGCCTTGAACGCCCCTTGCTGGTCAAGGGCGAACCCGGCACCGGCAAGACGGAACTGGCGCGCCAGGTGGCGGCATCCCTCGATCTCGATCTGATCGAGTGGTCGATCAAGTCGACAACCAAGGCGCAGCAGGGCCTTTACGAGTACGATGCGGTCAACCGGCTGCGTGACAGCCAGCTGGGAGACGAGCGGGTCAACGACATCTCGAACTACATCCGCAAGGGCAAGCTCTGGACAGCTTTTGAAGCGGAGCAGCGGGCGGTGTTGCTGATCGATGAGATCGACAAGGCGGATATCGAGTTTCCGAATGATCTGCTGCAGGAACTCGACCGGATGGAGTTTTACGTCTACGAGACCGGCGAGATGATCAAGGCCAGGCAGCGCCCGATCGTCATCATCACTTCCAACAACGAGAAGGAGCTGCCAGACGCCTTCCTGCGCCGCTGCTTTTTCCATTTCATCCGGTTTCCCGACATGGAGACGTTGCAGCGTATCGTCGATGTGCACTATCCGGGCATCAAGCAGTCACTGGTGCGGGAAGCGCTGGCCCAATTCTACGAGATCCGCGATACTGCCGGGCTGAAGAAAAAACCTTCTACATCCGAGGTGCTCGACTGGATTCGCCTTCTGGTAGCGGATGATGTGGCACCCGAAGATCTGCGCGGCGATGCGAGAAACGCCTTGCCGAAACTGCATGGGGCGTTATTGAAGAACGAGCAGGATGTCCATCTCTTCGAGCGGCTTGCCTTTCTGGCCCGTCAGCGCGGGTAGCTGTTTCTGCAGTCAGCAGATGCAGGTCTGCCGGCCTGAGGCGGAGAAATTCACGACCAGTCTGGAGGTTTGCGATGCGAGCCGAGCCACATCCCCGGGAAGATGACCGCCTCAGCCGCCTTGACGCGTATCGTATCCTCGATACGGTTCCGGAAACAGAGTATGACGAACTGGTCGAACTGGCGTCTCGCATCACCGGCACGCCCGTTTCACTGGTCTCCCTGATTGACCGCGACCGGCAGTGGTTCAAGGCCCGCAAGGGCTTTGCAGACAGCCAAACGACGCTGGAGAACTCGATCTGCGCGCATGGACTGTCCGAGGACGGCATTTTCGAGATCCCCGATACGCGGCTTGATCCGCGTACCGCCGACATGGACATCGTTACCGCAAAAGAAGACCCGGTTCGCTTCTATGCCGGAGCGCCGCTGATGACCGAGGATGGCCTGTCTCTCGGCATGCTGTGCGTCCTCGACCATAATCCCCGGCAGTTGACGGAGGATCAGCGCTTTGCCTTGAAAGTCCTTAGCCGGCAGGTGATGGCGCAACTCGAATTGCGGCGCAGGCTGCAAGAATCCGAGGATCTGAGCGCGCGTCTCGAAACCGCCCTGGCGGGACGTGATCTGCTGGCGCGCGAGATTGATCACCGGGTCAAGAATTCGCTGGCGATGGTCACCTCCTTCCTGACCATGCAGAAGCGGCGTACCCAACATGAGGAAGCCCGTTCGGAACTGGAAGCGGCGGCGCAGCGCGTGGCGGCGATAAGCCATCTGCATCACGAGTTTTATTCGGCGGCCGTGGACGGGGAGGTTGCGCTGCCCGAATTCGCCGAGCGCCTTACCTCATTGCTCGGTGAGACCGCGCCGCAAAACATTTCCCTGGAAGTCGACATGGCACCGATCCGGGTCGAGGCTCAGAAAGCCTCGGCCTTTGCCATCATTGCCAATGAATTCGTCGCCAATGCCTTCAAGCATGCTTTCCCAGGGGGCGAGCCCGGCCGCATCCTTCTGTCGGGGCGGCGCGAGGGGGACCGCTACCACCTGGCGATGCGCGACAACGGCATCGGCTCGCAAAAGGAAGCAGTTGCGGCTGGACCGGATGCCGCAGACAGACCACCGCGGCCGCGCGGTCTTGGCCAACGCATCATCCTCTCGGTCGGGCGCCAGCTCGGCGGACAGCCACATCTGCGTGCCACACCGGAAGGCTATCGCTTCGAGATCGATTTTCCGGCACCGGAGGCAGCCACGTGAGCGGCAATTGCAGGCGGGCCCGGTTTGCTTGACCCTTGAAGCGCAAGGGACTATTGCATTTCCGATTGTGGTGATTTGGCCGGCCGGCTTGCAGCCACGTTAAAAAACTCGCTAAAGGGCCGTGGGCGTCACCCATCGCACCGGCAGCAGTCAAGCAAGTGTAAAGTGCTGGCCGGCCGGTGAAGAGGAGAGGCGGCCATGCCCATCAGGATTCCCGACGGACTTCCCGCGCGCGATGTTCTTGTGCGTGAGGGCATTCAGGTGATGGATGAATCCCTGGCAGTGCGACAGGATATTCGGCCCCTGCAGATCGGCCTTCTGAACCTGATGCCGAACAAGACCGTGACGGAATCGCAAATTGCCCGCCTGGTCGGATCGAGCCCGCTGCAGGTCGAACTGACCCTGGTGCGCATCGGCTCGCACCAGGCGCGCAACACGCCAGAAGCGCATCTGATCAACTTCTACCATACGTGGGAAGAGGTGAAGGATCGCAAGTTCGACGGCTTCATCATCACCGGGGCGCCCATCGAAACCCTGCCGTTCGAGGAGGTCACCTACTGGCCCGAAATGGAGCGGATTCTCGACTGGACGACGACGCATGCGCATTCCAGCTTTTTTGTCTGCTGGGGGGCTATGGCGGCGGCGTGGCATTTTCACGGTGTGCCGAAGCATCCGTTGGAAACCAAGGCCTCGGGAATATATCGGCACCGCAATCTGGCGCCGGCATCGCCTTATCTGTCAGGCTTTTCCGACGATTTCCAGGTTTCGGTATCACGCTGGACCGAGGTGCGGCGCGAAGACCTGGTGCCGGGGCTGGATGTGTTGATGGAGTCGAACGAGACCGGCTTGTGCCTGTTGCATGAGGCGTTCGCCAACCGGCTCTACATCTTCAATCATATCGAATATGATTCCAATTCCCTGGCGGATGAGTATTTCCGCGATGTGGAGGCCGGACGCCCGGTGCGTATTCCGGCGAACTATTTTCCAAATGATGATCCCGAGCAACGGCCGCTCAACCGCTGGCGCTCGCATGCTTTCTTGCTGTTCGGAAACTGGATCAACCAGGTCTATCAGACCACGCCATTCAATATGGCCGAGATCGGCGACGACCGGGAAGGCAGCAAACGTCCGGAGATGGCCGCGGTGGCGAAAGGAGAGGCGTCATGAGCGAGCCAGTCATCCGCCCGATCACCAAAGCCGACGAGGCGGAATGGCGTCGCCTGTGGACCGGATATCTCGACTATTACGAGACGCAGGTGGCCAACGAGGTCTACCAGACGACATTTGCGCGTCTGCTGACCGGCAATGATGGCTCGCCGAACGAGTTTCGCGGCTTGCTCGCCGAAATTGACGGCAAGGCCTGTGGGCTGGTGCATTACCTGTTTCATCGCCACTGCTGGCGGATTGAAAATGTCTGCTATCTGCAGGATCTGTTCGCGGACACACAGGTGCGTGGCAGCGGCGTCGGCCGCGCGCTGATCGAAGCGGTTTATGCGGCAGCCGACGCGGAGGGTTGCCCGTCGGTCTATTGGCTGACACAGGATTTTAACGTGACTGCCCGGCGTTTGTATGATCGCATCGGCAAGGAAACGCCGTTCATCAAATACAGCCGGTAGGATTGCCATGGGCCGCGGGGGGTGAAGCGGTGCCGAAACCGGTGGCGACACCGATGGATCAGCGCGCAAAATGGTGCACTGCCGAGGTTTCCCTAGGGCGCCAAAAGCGTTAGGACAAGCGCATGTTTCTGCCGTTCTTTCTCGAATTGAAGGCTGCCGGTGTGCCGGTCTCGCTGCGCGAGTATCTGACGCTTCTCGAGGCGCTGGAAGACGGCGTCGTGCACCATGATGTGGAAGGGTTCTATTATCTGGCACGGTCGGCCCTGGTGAAGGACGAGCGCCATGTTGATCGCTTTGACAGGGTTTTCGGCCAGTATTTCAAAGGGCTGGAGGCGGTCGGCGGCGAAGGCGGCGATGGCGCGGGTGTCGAAAGCCGAAATTTGCCGGAGGAGTGGCTGCGGCGGCTGGCGGAAAAGCATCTCAGCGACGAGGAAAAGAAGCTCGTCGAAAGTCTCGGCGGTTTCGACAAACTGATGGAGACGCTGAAAAAGCGTCTGGAGGAGCAGCAGGGTCGGCACCAGGGCGGCTCGAAGTGGATCGGCACGGCTGGCACATCACCCTTCGGGGCGCATGGATATAATCCTGAGGGCGTGCGCATCGGCCAGAATGAGAGCCGGCACCGGCGGGCCGTCAAGGTCTGGGACAAACGCGAATTCCGCAATTTCGATGATTCCGTCGAACTCGGGACACGCAACATCAAGATCGCTCTGAAACGGCTGCGCCGCTGGGTGCGCGAGGGCGCCGCCGAGGAGCTGGATCTGTCGGGGACGATCCGCTCGACTGCGGAGCATGGGTGGCTCGACGTGCAAACCCGTCCGGAGCGGCGCAATGCGGTGAAGCTGCTGATGTTTTTCGACGTTGGCGGATCGATGGATGATCACGTGCGCGTTGTCGAAGAGCTCTTTTCGGCCGCCCGTGCCGAGTTTCGCCACATGGAATATTTCTATTTCCACAACTGCCTCTACGAGACCGTGTGGAAAGACAACCGGCGTGGCCGCCGCGAGAAGATGGCGACCCTCGACGTGATCCGCACTTTCGGATCGGACTATCGGGTGCTGTTTGTCGGCGATGCGGCGATGAGCCCGTATGAGGTGATCGCCGCCGGCGGCTCCGTCGAACACTGGAACGCGGAAGCGGGCCAGATCTGGCTGCAGCGCGTTCTCAGCCATTTCCCAAAGGTCGCGTGGATCAATCCGGTGGCAGAGAAATACTGGTCGATCACGCAGTCGACGCAGATCATCCGGCAGATCTTCGAGGATCGCATGTATCCCCTGACCCTGCGTGGCCTTGAGGCGGCAACGAAAACGCTTTCGCGCTGACAAGCTCTCTCGGCGATCGTGCCAGACGATCAACGACGGCGGTCAGCGCAGGGCGGCGGTGCCGCGGGGGCGCCAATTGCGAACTCCTACAAAAGTGTGGTTGCAGTTTTGCGGCGCGATGTCAAAGTAGCGGCTTCGGGCCGAACCTCGTGTCATCAGCGACCGGTCGGCTCTCGTGAAAGGGAGGAATTTCATGGCCGACATCAATCTCACCGTGAATGGCCGCACGGTCAGCGGCACTTGCGAGGACCGGACGCTCCTGGTCCAGTTCATCCGTGAGAATCTCGGACTGACAGGGACGCATGTCGGCTGCGACACGTCGCAGTGCGGCGCCTGTGTCGTGCACATCGACGGCAAGGCGGTCAAATCCTGCACCATGCTCGCAGCCCAGGCGGACGGCGCCGAAGTGCTGACGATCGAAGGGCTGGCTTCCGGCGGAGAGTTGCATCCGATGCAGGCGGCGTTCCGCGAACATCACGGTTTGCAATGCGGCTTCTGCACCCCCGGCATGATCATGACAGCCGTCGATATGGTGCGCCGGCATGGCGGCCAGCTGGACGAGAAGACCGTTCGCCATGAGCTGGAGGGCAATATCTGCCGCTGCACCGGCTACCACAACATCGTCAAGGCGATCCTCGCCGCGGCCGAGGAAATGGGAGCCGGGGCCAAGGTCGCCGCGGAATAGCAGGCTGCATAGTGGCATCATGGTAGAGCCGGGAGGAGACCGGACCGCTTCATAGGCATCGTATTGCGGTGTTTTGAAAGCATCTGCCACGCCGTCAGAACACTATATTTTCGGGAGGAGAAGACCCCATGGGAGTTGAAGGCATCGGTGCGCGGGTGACGCGCAAGGAAGACAAACGCTTCATCACGGGCAAAGGCCGCTATACCGACGATATGGTGGTGCCGGGCATGAAATTTGCGCATTTCGTGCGGTCGCCGCATGCGCATGCGAAAATCGGCGGCATCGATGCTTCGCAGGCAGAGAGCATGCCCGGGGTCATTGCCGTGCTGAACGGCAAGCAGCTGGCCGAGGACGGGATCGGTAATATCATCTGCGGCTGGATGATCCATTCGAAAGATGGATCACCGATGAATATGGGCGCCTGGCGCCCGCTCGCCGAAGAGGTGGTGCGCTATGTCGGTGATGCGGTGGCCATCGTTGTCGCCGACAGCAAGGCGCAGGCGCGTGATGCGGCGGAAGCGGTGATGGTCGACTACGAGGTGCTGCCGGCAGTCACCGAAGCAGCCGCGGCCCTTGAAGAGGGCGCACCGCAAATTCATCCGGAAGCCAAGGACAATCTGATCTTCGACTGGGGGCTTGGCGATGAAGCGGCAACCGACGCGGCGCTCGCCGAGGCGGCGCACATTGTCGAACTTGACATTGTCAACAATCGCCTGATCCCCAATGCGATCGAACCGCGCGCGGCGCTTGGCGTTTATGACGAGGCGGAAGATCACTACACCTGCTACACCACGTCGCAGAATCCGCATGTGGCACGACTTGTGATGAGTGCCTTCTACAATGTGGCGCCGGAAAACAAGCTGCGGGTCATCGCGCCGGATGTTGGCGGCGGCTTTGGCTCGAAGATCTACATCTATCCCGAGGAGATCGTCTGCCTCTGGGCCGCGCGGCGTACCGGCGTGCCGGTCAAGTGGGTGGGTGACCGGACCGAGGCCTTCCTGACGGACGCGCATGCGCGCGATCACGTCTCGACGGTGAGAATGGGATTTGACGGCGATCACAACATCATTGCCCTGAAGGTCGACACGATTGCCAATATCGGGGCCTACATGTCGCTGTTTTCCTCGGCGACGCCGACCTATCTCTACGCGACGCTGTTGTCCGGGCAGTATCGGATCCCGAACATCTACGGCAATGTGCGTGCTGTTTATACCAACACCGCGCCGGTTGATGCCTATCGCGGCGCCGGACGGCCGGAAGCGACCTATGTTCTCGAACGGGCGATGACAACGGCGGCACGCGAACTGGGCGTCGATCAGGTCGAACTGCGGCGCAAGAATTTCATCCGCGAGTTTCCCTATCAGACGCCGGTGATCATGAATTACGACACCGGCAATTTCGACGCGATCCTCGACGCGGCGCTGGAAGCGATCGACTATGACAACTTCCCCGCGCGGCGAAGCGAATCCGAGGCGCGCGGCAAAAAGCGCGGCATTGGCATGAGCTGCTACATCGAAGCCTGCGGCATCGCGCCGAGCCAGGCGGTCGGATCGCTCGGTGCCGGTGTGGGACTGTGGGAATCGGCCGAGGTGCGGGTCAATGCAGTCGGCACGGTGGAGATTCTGACCGGGTCGCACAGCCATGGTCAGGGCCATGAGACCACCTTCGCGCAAGTGGTGTGCGACCGGCTCGGCCTGCCGATCGAGCAGGTGTCGATCATCCATGGTGACACCGACAAGGTGCAGATGGGGATGGGCACCTATGGCTCGCGCTCCGGGCCGGTGGGCATGAACGCCATTGCCAAGGCGCTCGACAAGGTTGAGGTGAAAGCCAAGAGGCTGGCGGCGCACCTGCTGGAGGCCGATGAGAGCGACATCGAGATCTCCGACGGTGAACTCAAGGTGAAGGGCACCGACAAGTCCGTGCCCTGGTTCCAGATGGCATTGGCCGCCTATACGGCTCACAATTTGCCCGAAGGCATGGAGCCGGGACTGAAGGAAGGGGCTTTCTACGATCCGCAGAATTTCACCTTTCCTTCCGGCTGCTATATTTGCGAGGTCGAGGTCGACCCGGAGACGGGCATGACGGAGATCGTCGATTTCGTTGCTGCCGATGATTTCGGCAACATCGTCAATCCGATGATCGTCGAGGGTCAGGTGCATGGCGGACTGGCACAGGGTATCGGACAGGCGCTGGCGGAAGGCACCCATTACGATCCCGAGACCGGGCAGCTGATAACGGCCAGCTACATGGACTATCAGATGCCGCGGGCGCAGGATCTGCCCGCCTTCAAGATCAAGCATGAAACGACTGCGTGCCCGTCCAATCCACTCGGCCTCAAGGGGTGTGGAGAGGCTGGCGCAATCGGTTCCCCGCCGGCGGTGATCAACGCCATCACCGATGCGATCGGCAACAATGATCTGACCATGCCGGCGACACCGGCAAAGGTTTGGAAGGCAATGCAGAACTAAGCAAAACGACACCGCAACAACCCGAAAGGCCGGCGCCGGACCGCAATGGATTCTTCGCCCGGAGCGCAACGAACCACCGGCGCGGCGCGGCCTTTCATGCAAGGGAGAGACAAGATGTATGCGACAACCTATCACCGCCCCAAATCGATCGAGGAAGCGGGCCAGCTTGCGTCGGAGGAAGCGATGTATCTGTCGGGCGGGCAAACCCTGCTGCCGACGATGAAGCAGCGCCTGGCGGCGCCGGAGTCCCTGATCGATCTGCGTCATATCGATGAATTGAAAGGCATTTCGGTTGAGGGCCGGAAGGTGCGGATCGGAGCGGCAACGACGCATTTCGAGGTGGCCAGTTCGGACGCACTTGCAAAGGTTTGCCCGGGTCTGTGTCATCTGGCTTCGCTGGTCGGTGATCCGGCCGTGCGGCACATGGGCACGATCGGCGGCTCGATTGCCAACAACGATCCGGCGGCCGATTATCCTGCGGGTCTGCTTGGACTTGGTGCAACGATCATCACCAATCAGCGGTCCCTTTCGGCAGACGCGTTCTTCACCGGCCTGTTCGAGACGGCGCTCGAAGAGGGCGAGCTGGTCACGGCGGTTGAATTCGAGGCGCCGGAGAAGGCGGGCTATGCGAAATTTCGCAATCCGGCGTCGCGCTATGCAATCACCGGCGTCTTTGTTGCGCGCCTTGGCGATGGGTCGGTTCGTGTGGCGGTCACCGGGTCGGGCGCCGACGGTGTGTTCCGGCACAGCGGTATGGAAGAGGCACTGGCGGGCAATTTTGCCGCCGAGGCGATTGACGGGACGACGGTGGATGCCGGCGCGCTGATGAGCGATCTGCACGCCTCTGCGGAGTATCGCGCCAATCTCGTCAAGGTGATGGCCAAACGTGCCGTTCAGGACGCCAGGTGAGTTCCTTGCGAGCGCATTGACCCGACCAAAGCGTCTTTCGGGACGCTTTTTTCTTTTTGGTCAAAAAAGTGATCTTCTGCCCTTGCGTCATCCGGGAATTGCCCTTGCAATGGGCAGATTATTGGCGTTTCATCGCCAGCACGCCGGTCTGCGATACGAATGCGGAACCGGACACACACCCTCAACAAACCAAAAAATGGGGAAATACTCATGAGAAATTTCCGCAGGCTTCTGGCCTCCACGATGCTGCTCTCGGTGATCGCTGCCGGCGCGCACGCGAAAACCCTGGTCTACTGCTCGGAAGGCTCGCCGGAAGGCTTCGACCCGGCACTCTACACATCGGGCACGACTTTCGATGCGGCCTCCAAGACGGTGTACAACCGGCTTGTCGAATTCAAGATCGGCACCACCGAGACGCAGCCCGGTCTCGCCGAGAGCTTTGAAGTTTCCGAGGATGGCAAGGAATATACGTTCAAGCTGCGCCCGGGCGTGAAGTTTCACAGCACCGATTTCTTCACACCGTCGCGCGATCTGAACGCTGATGACGTGATCTTCTCCTTCGAACGGCAATTGGATGCGGAGAACCCCTTCAACCAGTATGTGGAAGGCGCCTCCTGGGAATATTTCAACGGCATGTCGATGCCCGATCTGATCGAATCGATCGAAAAGGTCGACGACATGACGGTGAAGTTCAAGCTGACCCGCGCCGAAGCACCATTCGTTGCCAATCTGGCGATGGATTTCGCCTCGATCGTGTCGAAGGAATATGCAGACAAGCTGGCCGAGGCGGGCAATGAGTCCGACCTCAACCAGAAGCCGATTGGCACCGGTCCGTTTCAGTTCGTGGCCTATCAGCCCGACGCCGTGATCCGCTACAAGGCCAATCCGGACTACTGGAATGGCAAGGAAAAGATCGATGATCTGGTGTTTGCCATCACCACCGATGCTTCGGTGCGCCAGCAGAAGCTGATGGCAGGTGAGTGTCATGTCATCCCGTATCCGAACCCGGCGGACGTCGCTTCGCTGAAGGAAGATGAGTCCATCACCGTGATGGAACAGGAAGGCTTGAACGTCGGCTATCTGGCCTACAACACCAAGGTGGCGCCTTTCGATGATGCCAAGGTGCGCAAGGCGCTGAACATGGCAATCAACAAGGAAGCCATTCTCGACGCCGTTTTCCAGGGTGCTGCGCAGATCGCCAAGAATCCGATCCCGCCGACCATGTGGAGCTACAATGAGTCGGTCGAGGATGATGCGTATGATCCGGAAGCGGCCAAGAAAGCCCTCGAAGAGGCGGGCGTCTCCGACCTGTCCATGAAGGTCTGGGCGATGCCGGTGCAGCGCCCCTACAATCCGAATGCGCGGCGGATGGCTGAACTGATCCAGGAGGACTTCTCCAAGGTCGGTGTCGATGTCGAGATCGTGTCCTATGAATGGGGCGAGTATCTGGAAAAGTCGAAGGCGGAAGACCGCGACGGCGCGGTGCTGCTCGGCTGGACGGGTGACAATGGCGACCCGGACAACTTCCTCGCCGTGCTTTTGGGCTGTGATGCGGTCGGCGGTTCGAACCGGGCCCAGTGGTGCAATGACGAGTTCAATGCCCTGATCACCAAGGCCAAGGTCGGCACGCAGGAAGAGCGCGCCAAGCTGTATGAAGAGGCGCAGGTCGTCTTCAAGCGTGAGGCCCCGTGGGCCACGATCGCCCATTCGGTGGTCTACATGCCGATGAGCGACAAGGTCAGCGGCTACAAGATGGACCCGCTCGGTGGCCACTGGTTCACCGGCGTCGACATCTCCGAATAAGTCAGACAAGGGAACCGGGCGCTTGGTGCGACCGGTTCCCGCCTCACGATGCTCCGCTTCATCCTGCACAAGATCGGCCTATTGATCCCGACATTCATCGGAGTGTCGATCATTGCGTTCGCCTTTATCCGGCTGCTGCCCGGCGATCCGATCACGCTTCTGGCCGGCGAACGCGGCGTCTCGGCCGAGCGCTATGCCGAGCTGCAATCCGCATTCGGTTTCGACCAGCCGCTGGTGATCCAGTACATCCATTATCTCGGCGACATCCTGCAAGGGGATTTCGGCACGTCCTTCGTGACCAAGCGGCCGGTCCTCGACGAATTCCTAACGCTGTTTCCGGCGACACTGGAACTGTCGATCTGTGCCATCCTTCTGGCGACACTGATCGGCATCCCGGCCGGCGTCATGGCGGCGGTCAAGCGTGGCTCGTTCTTCGACCAGTCGATCATGGGGGTGGCTCTCATCGGCTACTCGATGCCGATCTTCTGGTGGGGATTGTTGCTGATCATCCTGTTCTCCGGCGTGTTGCAGTGGACGCCGGTCTCCGGCCGCATCTCCCTCTTGTTCTATTTCCCGCAGGTGACGGGTTTCATGCTGATCGACAGTCTTCTGTCCGGTCAGCCCGGGGCCTTCCGTTCCGCCGTCAGTCACCTGATCTTGCCGACAATCGTCCTGGCGACCATCCCGTTGGCGGTAATCGCCCGGCAGACGCGCTCGGCGATGCTCGAGGTGCTGAGCGAGGACTATGTCCGCACGGCGCGCTCGAAAGGTCTGGCGCCACGCCGGGTCATCGGCCTGCATGCGCTGCGCAATGCTTTGATACCCGTGGTGACGACGATCGGCCTGCAGGTTGGCGTGCTGCTGGCCGGGGCGATCCTGACGGAGACCATCTTCTCATGGCCGGGAATCGGCAAATGGATGGTCGATTCGGTTTTCAAGCGCGATTATGCGGTGGTGCAGGGCGGGTTGCTGCTGATTGCCGGGATGATCATGCTGGTCAATCTGGCGGTCGATCTGATCTACGGTCTGATCAATCCGCGGATCCGGCGATGAGGGGCGCGCGATGACGGACCGGGCACAACTCGACGAGCATCAACTGGAAGAAGAACTCGTGGTGGGCGGGCCGGAACGGCGCGGGCGTCTCGCCGAGTTCTGGTACTATTTCCGTCAGAACCGCGGCGCGGTGATCGGGCTCGTGGTATTCGCGCTGATCGTTGTGACCGCGGTGCTGGCGCCATTGATTGCTCCGCACAGTCCGAGCGTGCAGAATCGCGGTGCCTTTCTTCTGCCGCCCTTCTGGCAGGAGGGGGGCAATACGACCTTTCTCCTCGGCACCGATGCGGTTGGCCGGGACATGCTGTCACGCCTGATCTACGGCGCCCGTTTTTCGCTGTTTATCGGTCTGTTCGTTGTGGTCCTGGCGATGAGCGTCGGCATCATTGTCGGGCTGATCGCCGGCTATTTCCGTGGCTGGGTGGATACGGTGGTGATGCGGGTCATGGACATCATCCTGGCGTTCCCGTCCCTGCTTCTCGCTCTGGTGCTGGTGGCGATCCTCGGTCCGGGGCTGCTGAATGCGATGGTGGCCATCGCCCTCGTCCTGCAGCCGCATTTCGTGCGTCTGACACGGGCTTCGGTGATGATGGAGCGCAACAGCGACTATGTCATTGCCTCGCGGGTCGCCGGAGCCGGGCGGTTGCGGCTGATGTTCGTCACCATACTGCCGAATTGCATGGCGCCGCTGATTGTTCAGGCTACCTTGTCGTTCTCCTCGGCGATCCTCGATGCGGCGGCACTCGGCTTTCTCGGAATGGGCGCTCAGCCGCCGACCCCGGAGTGGGGGACGATGCTGGCCGAGGCGCGCGAATTCATTCTGCGCGCCTGGTGGGTGGTGACATTTCCGGGCCTGGCAATCCTGGTGACGGTGCTGGCGATCAATCTGATGGGTGACGGCATGCGCGACGCGCTCGATCCGAAACTGAAGAAGAGCTGAGAGATGGCGCTGCTCGATATCCGCAACCTTTCCGTCACCTTCGACACGGCCTCCGGTCCGTTCCGCGCCGTCGACGGGGTCGATGCATCCGTCGATGGGCGCGAGATCCTGTCGATCGTCGGGGAATCCGGTTCGGGCAAATCGGTGTCGATGCTGGCGCTGATGGGGCTGTTGCCGGATACGGCAACGGTCACCGCCGATCGCATGCAATTTGATGGCCGCGATCTCCTTGAGCTCTCGGCGCGTCAGAAGCGCTCAGTGATCGGCCGCGACATCGCGATGATTTTCCAGGAGCCGATGTCCAGCCTCAACCCCTGCTTCACCGTGGGGTTCCAGATCGGCGAAATGCTGCGCAAACATACCGATCTCGACCGGGCGGCGCGCCGGAGACGCTCGATCGAACTGATGGAGCAGGTCGGTATCCCGTCCCCGGAAAAGCGTCTGAGCGCCTATCCGCATCAGCTGTCCGGCGGTATGAGCCAGCGGGTGATGATCGCCATGGCGACGTCGTGCCGTCCGAAACTGCTGATTGCCGATGAGCCGACGACGGCGCTCGATGTGACGATCCAGGCGCAGATCCTCGATGTGTTGCGTGATCTGTGTGCGGACACGGACATGGCGCTGGTGCTGATCACGCATGACATGGGCGTGGTGGCGCAGATGGCCGACCGGGTGCAGGTGCAGTATGCCGGTCAGAAGGTCGAGGAGCAGCCGGTGGCGGCGTTGTTCGACGATCCGCATCATCCCTACACGGCGGCGCTGCTTTCGGCCTTGCCGGAACGGGCCAGTGGCAAGGGTCACCTGCCGTCGATCAAGGGCGTGGTGCCCGGGCAGTTTGACCGCCCGCCCGGTTGCCTGTTCGAACCGCGCTGCGCGTTTGCCGTCGAGGCCTGCCGCCGGGGTGCGGTGCGCCAGGGACCCGAATTGGGATTGGCG
This sequence comes from Neohoeflea coraliihabitans, assembly GCF_019334345.1. Lineage (GTDB taxonomy): Bacteria > Pseudomonadota > Alphaproteobacteria > Rhizobiales > Rhizobiaceae > Pseudohoeflea > Pseudohoeflea coraliihabitans. The sequence continues at coordinate 972,978 of NZ_JAHWQX010000001.1, read as the reverse complement.
CTGTGCAACAGGCCGCTGGTGGATGGCGTGCCGCTCGATGAGAGGGCCGAGGCATGAGCGCTCTTCTCGAGGCCACCGATCTGTGTCGCCATTATGAAGTGCGCAAAGGTGTGTTCGGGCGTCCGGACATCGTCAAGGCGTTGAACGGGGTGAGCTTTTCCCTCGAGCCGGGACGAACGCTGGCGGTGGTTGGCGAGTCCGGCTGTGGCAAGTCGACCCTGGCGCGGCTTGTGACGATGATCGAGGAGCCGACGGACGGGCAATTGCTGATCGACGGCCGGGCCGCCGATCCTGCAGACCGGGCCCTGCGCCAGACCGTGCAGATCGTGTTCCAGAACCCCTATGGCTCGCTCAATCCGCGACAGAAGATCGGCGCCATCCTTGAAGAGCCGCTGAAGGTCAATTCGAGCACTTCGGCGCGTCAGCGCCGGGAAAAAGCCAAGGCGATGATGGAGCGCGTCGGCCTGCGCCCCGAACATTACGATCGCTTCCCGCACATGTTTTCCGGCGGACAGCGCCAGCGTATCGCGATCGCCAGGGCATTGATGCTCAATCCCAAGATACTGGTTCTGGACGAGCCGGTCTCGGCGCTTGACCTGTCGATTCAGGCCCAGGTGCTGAACCTCTTGATCGATCTGCAGCAGGAGTTCGGGCTCGCCTATCTTTTCATCAGCCACGATCTGTCGGTGGTCAAGCACATCGCCGACGAGGTGATGGTGATGTATCTGGGGCTGGCGGTGGAAAAAGGTGATGCGGCAACGGTGTTTGCCGACCCGCGCCACCCCTATACGCAGGCCCTGCTGTCAGCGACACCCGTGGCCGATCCCTCGCGCAAGCAGCAACGGGTCCGGCTTGAGGGGGAATTGCCGTCGCCGCTGGCCATACCTTCAGGCTGCGCGTTTCATCCGCGCTGCCCGATCGCCGTTCCCAATTGCGCGGTCGATGTGCCGCATCTGCGAGATGTGGCAGGTCGGCTGGTCAGTTGCCATCTGGCGTAGGCTCGGAACCATGCGGCGGCCGGGACAGGGCGTCCAGATTCGCGGCGTTCTCGGCACCCGACGTCGACAATGACTTGGCAGTTTCGTCATTTTCAGTGGGACACAATCTGTCGAGCATCTCGATCAGCGCTGTCTCATCGACGGGCTTGGACAAACGCGGAATGTCGGGAAAGGCATCAAGTTCCGGCGTGCCGCCCGCACTGTAGCCGGTCAAAAAGACAAAGCAGCGGTTTTCCTCGGTCAATCGTGTGGCGATTGGCATGCTGGTCTCATGGCCGGCCAGATTGACGTCGAGGATGCAGATCGCCGGATCAAGGCTGTCGATGAACTGATAGGCCTGTTCGACGGAGCGGGCCGGCCCGTCGGCACGAAAACCGTGATCATTCAGTGTTTCAACGAGATCAAAGCCCACAAGCGGTTCATCTTCGATCACCAGAACCGAGCACTGGTTTCGGACGGGCTTCAGATTGATCGTCTGCATTTATGTGTCTCCCGGCCCCCTCGGGCGCATGTCGCGCCGGTTCTGTCCGCAACCATGCCGATTGCTCTAGACTATCAGAACGGCGGTGGATATTCGACCTGAAGGCGCGGACCCTCATATTTTCGCCTGCATGCAGCGGAAATGGGGTTTTTACAGGGCAGCAATCAAGCGCTCGGCCTGATCACGGGCGGCGCGGTCGGCCTCGAAGACGGCTTCGATCGCCGGAGGTTCGGCGAAGTCGGTCAAATGATCCATGACCTGGTCGACGATGTCCACCATGTCGAGAAATCCGATGCGACCGGCTATGAAGGCGTCCAGGGCCGCTTCCTTGGCGCCATTCAGAACGGCGCCCTGGGCATGACCGTGCCGCATGGCGCGCCGCGCCAGATCGATGGCCGGAAACCTCTCGGCATCAATGGCATGAAAATCCAGACGGGCGAGCTTTGCGAAATCGAGACGCTCGACCGGCAGGGCGAGCCGGCGCGGATATCCCAGGGCGTAGCCGATAGCCGTACGCATATCCGGAGCGCCGAGCTGGGCCAGAACCGACCCGTCGCTGTAGCCGACCATGGAATGAATGATGGATTGCGGGTGGACAATGACCTCGATGGCATCCGGCGGCATGTCGAAGAGGTAGTGCGCTTCGATCATCTCCAGGGCCTTGTTGAACATCGAAGCGCTGTCGATCGAGATCTTCAGACCCATCGACCAGTTGGGATGCGCTGCTGCATCTTTCGGTGTGACGCCGGCCATGTCAGAGCGCGAGAGCGTGCGAAAGGGGCCGCCCGAGGCCGTCAGGATGATGCGCTCGACCGCGTGCCGCTGATCGGTCTCCAGGACCTGAAAAATCGCATTGTGCTCGGAATCGACCGGCAGCAGGCGGCCGCCGCCGCTGGCAATGGCCACCAGAAAGAGGTTGCCGGCACAGACGAGACATTCCTTGTTGGCGAGCGCGATATCCGCGCCGGTGGACGCAGCGGCGAGCGTCGGTGCCAATCCGGCAATGCCGACGATACCGGCCATGACGATGTCGGCGGGCTGCGAAGCTGCCTCGATCAGCGCCTCCGGACCGGCGCCCACCTCGATACCGCTTCCTGCAAGGGCTGCCTTGAGCTCGCCGTAGCGCCGGGGGTTGGAGGTCACCGCCAGGCGGGCATTGTGGCGCTTCGCCTGCATGGCCAGAAGGTCGATGTTGTCGTGGCCGGTCAGGGCAACGATGTCGCAGCTCTCGGATCCGCCCATGTGGGCAACCACATCGAGAGTCGAGCGGCCGATCGACCCTGTTGATCCGAGAACGGAGAGGCGGCGGGTCATCGGCAATGCTTTCTCTGCTGGCACCTGCAATCGCTTTTGGCAGCTGGTGACAAGGCAATTGCAATTTTGCGGCGGCTGGGCAAAGACACGTTCCGATGGCAGGTTGGCGGTTGCACTTAATCCCTCTCCGGGCCCGGCAGGTCAACAGCAGGGGATGGACCTATGAAATTTTCGGCGAATTTGGGGTTCCTTTTTACCGAGCTGGAATTGCCGGAGGCCGTGGGTCGCGCGGCCGCATGCGGCTTTCCTGCCGTGGAAGCGCACTGGCCCTACGCCACTCCGGCGGCGCAGCTGAAAAAAGCGCTCGAAGCGGCGCAGATTCCGATGCTCTCTCTGAACACGCCGCGTGGCAGCGTGGCGCAAGGCGAATTCGGCCTATTTGCGGTGCCGGGGCGCGAGGCGGAGGCGCTGGCCGGATTCGATCAGGCGCTCGACTATGCGGTGGCGATCGGCTGCGGCATGATCCACGCCATGGCTGGCCGGGCGGAACGGGATGGAGCTGCGGGGCAAAAGGCGGCCGATTGCTTCATCGCCAATCTGAGCGAAGCCTGCCGGCGGGCCGCAGCTTACGGCGTGACGGTGTTGATCGAGCCGATCAATGATGGCGATGCGCCGGGCTACTTTCTTCGGCGGCCGGAGCAGGCTGCTGCCCTGATGGAGCGTATTGCGGCGGACAATCTCGGCCTGCTGTTTGACTGCTATCACGTGCAGATCGAAGGCGGCAATGTGCTGGCGCGCTACCGTCGTCACCACGCGCTGATCCGTCACGTGCAGTTTGCCGCGGTTCCGGGCCGCGGCGCGCCGGATCAGGGGGAAATCGCCTATGGCTGGTTGCTGCGGCAGTTGCGCGATGCGGGCCACGCCGGCTTTTTCGGCGCCGAGTACAGGCCGGCCGGCGCAACGGAGGACAGCCTTGCCTGGCTGCGGGACTGGCGCTGATTTTTAACGCGGGCTGGCGTGCTTCCGTGTCCTCATACCCCGAAAATTTGCAGGTAATATTGGAGCGTTCCCTAAAATTGACAGGGGAATTGCGGATAGGCGAAGAGTCCTGCCGGGGACGGTGATTCCGCCAACGCTGCGACGCAAGTTCGGAGTGTCGGCGCATGGGGTTGCCGATGAGACGATACAAACGCCGGGTGGCTCTGAGCGCTGCCGAAAAAGCCGAATTTCTTGACCAGGCCGAAGCGGCACATGTGGCGCTGATGGCATTGCTGCGCAAACTGACGCCACAGGGCGATGCCTATCAAGGCCTGCTGGCCCTGGATCTGGCGCTCGAACAGGCGGTTGTGGAACTGACGAACGAAGGGGCGCCATGGAATCGCGTCGGTCCCGGTTACATGGCAGGAATGTGAGGCTGCCGTGTCCCTCGCAGTCCCTATGATTGATGGGTCGAGACCAGTTGAACGATTTCCTGCAGCGTGTCGATCTGCGAGACGTTGAAGTCCGGATCGCTCAGATCGACGCCATAGTCGTTTTCCAGCGCCAGCAGCAGATTGACAGCGGCGATCGAATCCAGCCGGCCGCTGTCGAACAGGGACTCGTCGTCGGCGAAATCGGCCTCCTGATCGCGTGCCGCGAGCATCTCCGCGATGGTGCCGCGCACGGTTTCAATATTCACTGACGTCATCACGATACTCCAAACAAGCTGGCGAAAAAGGAAATGCGATCTTCAATGTCGACAAGACCACTGTGGTTGTCGAACACCTGAAGAAGGGCAAAGAAGAGGATGACCTGGACCCGCGGCACCACGTCGTGGCGCAACCAGCCATCCCTGGTTGTCGTCCGTTTCTGGAAAAGCTGCGACCAGATCAGACCAGCGGTCAGGGCCGCGGCGTAGATGACATAGGAATAGTAGTTGTCGACTGTGTCGATGAAGCCGTTGATCGCAAAGGCTGGCGCATCGCTGATCAGGTCGAACAGCACATTGCCGACGAATGCGGCCATGAAGGTGGCGAAGGCGAGCCGCAGCCGGGGGTATTTCTTGAAGCACCGCTGGAAGGTCGGATAGAAGAAGAAATCGGCCAACAGTTCCTTGAAATAAAACAGGTAGCGCGACCAGAACTCCGACATTGTGCGCGAGGAGAGCGGTCGTGCCATGCCGCGAGGTATGCCGAAACCGGCCATGCGGATCACGGCCACAAACACATGGATGGCTACGGCGAAGGCGACGAGTTCCGCCGCGAAGGTGACGCCGAGGATCAGCCAGCGAGCGGCGAGAGTTTCCTGCGCGCCTGCCGCAATGGCCGGGATCGCCGTTTCAAGATGCGGGATATTTAAAGTACCGAACAGCATGTGCTCAAAGAGAAGCTCGCCGATGCCGAAGAGAATTGCGGCCCAGACCAGCAGTTTGACCGCTTTCAATCGAGCTGCTGCCAGTTCGACGCTGTTCTTGGCTTCGAACTTCCGGAAGAAGGCGGGCCCCTTCAAGGGAACCGAACCGGCAGCCCATACGGGGCGAAGGAAGCCCAGCTGCTGATAGGCCGGCAGGGCGCTCTTGGCGCGGGCATCCAGCAGGATGTAACCGAGGAAAAAGAACGATCCGGTCAGGTAGCCCACGGAAATCCAGGAGGCGGCAAAAAGCGGGTGCGCCTGCGGAAGAGCGATCGTCGCGGCCGACAGGCCCGTTGCCAAGGCAAGCATGAACCATACCGGATGCCTGGCAATGAGCCCGATCCGGCGAGACTTCTGATTGGTGATCATCGCAAAGGCGAAGACGATGAAGATCAGCCCGAAACCGACGAAACCCGCATCGGCAGGCACTTTTGTGCCAAACGATCCCCACACGGCGTCATAGAACGCGTAGTGGTGTTCCTGCTTGAGAGGACGCAATAGGAAATAGACGGCTCCCACTCCGGTCAGCAGCAGCATTCGCCGGGCCGGAAATACAGCGCACAGGACAAGGGCGAACGCGATGAGTACGAAGTGCTTGTCGCGCACCACGGGAAGGCTCAGCAGCAAGCCGATGAACGCGGCATGCAGGATCCCCTGACCCCACAGGCTCTGTGCCCAGCGCAGCACCTTCTCGTTCTTGTCCATGTCAAGCCATCTTTGCCGCCAGTACAGGGGGTTGAGGCTTGAGGGACCGGTGGGTTGCAGTGCGTCCAGAGAGGTCATGATGCGCGCTCCAGCTCAACTTCGCCGGCTTCCAACCGGCGGAACAGGGCATTGCGGTCGATTTTGCCATTGGCATTGAGAGGCATGGTTTCGATGGCCTCGAAACGGTCCGGAATCATGTGCGGGGGCAGAACCAATGCGAGGCGTTCCCGGATCTGCTTTCCGTCGTGCGGCGCAGCGGCGTAAAAGCCTACCAGGCCCTCGGCTGATCCATGGCTTAGCGGCCAGGCCACGACGACGGCCATCTCGGTTGCCGTGGCAGCACGCAGATGGGTGTCGATTTCCTCGAGTTCGATGCGATGCCCATGCAGCTTGATCTGGTTGTCGAGCCGGCCAAGGTGATGGAAGACACCATCGGGATCGCGGTAGCCGCGATCGCCGGTGAGGTACCAGCGCGTGCCCTCACGTGTGGGAAAGCGCGCAGCCGTGAGCTCGGGCTGTTGAAAATATCCATCCGCCAGTTGCGCCCCGGCCAGAGCGATTTCCCCAGCGGTGCCATCCTCGACGGGACGACCTTCAGGATCGACAATTTCGGCCTGCATGGCGGGATAGGGCTGGCCGATCGCAACGATCGCGCGCGAGGCCGTCTCCCGCCCGCCGGCGCTCCAGGTCTGCCGCAGACAGGCGATCGTCGCCTCCGTCGGGCCATAGATATTGTCGATCACGCTGTTCGGCGCTGCCTCGGCCCAGGCCCGGGCCGCCGATGCGGGCAGCGGTTCTCCGCAAAACAGCGAGATCCTCAGTGTCCGCATGCTGCTTGGCGACAAGCCGCCGGTTTTACGGGTCATGGCGACCACTGAGGGGACCGACAGCCATGTGGTGATGCGATGGGAATTGACGAAGCGCGCTGGCGCGATCATGTCCAAGGGCCGCATGATATGCAGCTCCGCCCCGGCCTTCCATGTCGTCAACATGTTATGGACCGACAGATCGAAGGTGATGTCGCAGGTTTCTGCGGCGCGATCTTCCGGCCCGAAGTCGTACCAGGTGTGCATCGCCTCGAGATAAGCGGCGACGGCGCCGGCGGAGACCATGACGCCTTTCGGCGTGCCCGTCGTGCCGGAGGTGAATTCGATATAGGCCGTGTGCGAGGGCCCGACCTTTACCGGCGTGGGCATTGCCGGGCCCGGCGTTGCACTCAGACTGCCCTTCAAGGCCTTGAAGTCGCCGCGCGTCTCTCCGGGGGCAAGGATCAGTCGGGGTGCGGCAGCGATGAGAGTATCAGACAGCAGCCTTTCGCCGGCCTTGTCGACAATGAGCGCGTCGAGCTGCAGCATCTCGAAGAGCGCGATCAGCCGCTCTTCGGGAAGTTTCAACCCGATCGGGACATAGGTTCCGCCGGCCCAGGCGGTGGTAAGAATACCGGCGCAGGCTTCGGTGCTGCGCGTTGCAAGAATTCCGACGCGGCCGTGGGTGAGGACCGGGGCCAGAATACCTGCCAGGCGCTGAACCAGGCTCGCGAGTTCGCCGTAGGTGAACCGATCTGCGCCAACCACGAGCGCGGAGTTGTCAGGAAACAGTCCGGCATTTCTGCCGAAAGCTGTGGAAATATTAAAGTTCGTTGCCATATTCAAATCCCCATGCCGGGAATTTGACTAGCATCACAGAGCCATCTTCTCCATTTTATCCTTTTGTTTACCTTAATATTTCGAATTATACATAAATTTGGTGATCCCGGCAGGATTCGAACCTGCGACACCAGGATTAGGAATCCTGTGCTCTATCCCCTGAGCTACGGGACCACGCGGCCAACTCCTTACAGAAGCCGGAGGTCCTCTTCAACTCGCTGATGCGGGTTTAACGCGCGGCGAGAGCTTGCGCGGCGAGCTTGACCCAGTAGCTGATGCCCCAGGGAATAACGTCATCATTGAAGTCGTAGGCCGGGTGATGCAGTCCGGCTGTGTCGCCATTGCCGATGAAGATGAAGGCGCCCGGCCTGGCTTCGAGCATGTAGGAAAAGTCCTCGCCCCCCATCATCGGGCGGACTGCGCGGTCAAGGTGCTCTTCGCCGGCAATTGCCGCCGCGCTGTCACCGGCGATTTCGGTCTCGGCGGCATGGTTGATGCTGACCGGATAATTTCGCTGGTAGTGGATCTCTGCCGTCGTGCCATGGGCAGCAGCGATGCCGCTGGCGATGTCGCGCAGTCCCTGTTCGCCGAGATCGCGCATGGCCGGGGTCAGGCTGCGCACCGTGCCGGACAGTTCGACCGTTTCCGGAATGACGTTGTGGGCAAAACCGCCGTTTATCTGGGTGACCGAGACGACAAGGGAGTCGAGCGGATCCGCTTGACGGGCGGCGAGGGTCTGCAGGGAGGTGACGATGGCTGCCGCGGCGACGATCGGATCCCTGATCAGATGCGGCATGGCGGCATGTCCGCCGCGGCCGGTAACGACGATGCGAAATTCGTCGGTGGAGGCGGTGATGGCGCCGGGGCGGATGGCGAAATGACCAACGGGAAGGCCGGGCAGATTGTGCATGCCGAAGACCCGCTCGATGCCAAAGCGCTGCATCAACCCGTCTCTGACCATCGCATCGCCGCCGCCGCCGCCCTCTTCAGCAGGTTGGAAGATCACGGCGACCGAGCCGTTGAAATCGCGCTGGCGCGCCAGCTGGCTGGCGGCACCGAGCAGCATTGCGGTGTGACCATCATGTCCGCAGGCATGCATGCGGCCGGGAATTTTCGACGTCCAGGCGGCACCGCTGGATTCGGTAATCGGCAGCGCATCCATGTCGGCGCGCAGACCAACGGTAGGCCCGTTGGAGCCAGCGCGTCCATGAATCAGGCCGACAACGCCGGTGCGACCGATGCCGGTCACCACTTCGTCACAGCCGAATTCCCTGAGCCGGGTGGCGACGAATTCGGCCGTCTGATGCACATCATACAGGATCTCGGGATGCTGATGCAGGTGACGGCGCCATTGCGTGACCGTGTGCGTCAGGTCTTCGACCTCGGGCGTTAGCGACATGAACTCTCCTTCACAGGCTGATGCTGTTCTCGTCATGCAGCGGCGGGTAAAGCTGCGTGTTGCGCCAAATTTTTTGGCACTCTGGGGATGGACGGTGGCCATCGACCATTTTCCTGCCATATAAACCAGTCAGCGCGTCGGGACGAGGAAAAAGCGCGCTGCGGCTGCTTCCGGCCGCTTGTCGCAATCAGTTCAAGGATAGGCCGTGCTACTGTCGATCTCATTGTCTCACACCCGCCTTGCAGCATTGATCGGACTTGTGCTGTCTGTGGCGCTGTCCGCCCCGGCTGGCGCTGCCGGTCCGTCCATGGCCGTGGAGGTGGCTACCGGCCGGGTGATCGAGCACAATAACGCATTCCAACGCTGGTATCCGGCATCGCTGACCAAACTGATGACAGCCTATGTCGCATTTCGGGCCGTGCGGGCCGGGCGCATTTCGCTCGACACCGACATTGTCATGACCCCGCGCGCCGCCGATGAACCGGCCAGCAAAATGTATTTCAAACCGGGAACGCGCTTTCCACTCGACTCGGCGTTGAAGTATCTGATGGTGAAGTCAGCCAATGACGTTGCCGTGGCGATCGCGCAGGCGGTCGGCGGCTCGCTTGACGGTTTCGTCGCGACGATGAACGCCGAGGCATGGCGCATAGGCATGACGTCCAGCCGCTTCGTCAACCCGAACGGGCTGCCCGGTGAAGGCCAGTACACGACGGCGCGCGACATGGCGCTGCTTGCCGTGACGCTGCGGCGCGAGTTCCCGGAATATGCCTCCTATTTCGACCTCGAGGGATTCGAAGTGGGCGGGCGCACCTATGAAAACTACAATATTCTGATCGGCCGCTTTGAGGGCGCGAATGGCATGAAGACCGGTTACATCTGCGCTTCCGGATTCAATCAGGTCTCCTCGGCCAGCCGCGACGGCCGAACGGTCGTGGCGGTGGTTTTCGGTGCCGACAGCCAGGTCTCGCGGGCAGAAGAATCAGCCCGGCTTCTGGACAAGGCGTTGCGCACGCCGGCCGACGAGAGTGAAACGCTTCTGACTTTGGAGCCGTACGGCGCCGAGCGGGCCACGACACGCGATGTTTCCGAGGAGATCTGTTCGCCGGAAGCGCAGGAAGCGCGCCGCGGTGAACGCGATGAGGATGGGGAACTGGTATTCAACTCGCCGCTGATCAAAGGGCGCGGCGGCCCGCCGGAATTCGTTCCGGCTCCCTTGGGCGAACCGATCGGTGACGGGCCGGCGACGGCGCTCGAGGCGGCCGCAGTGCTTGGCACGCGGGGTATCCCGCTGCCGGTCTACAAGCCGTCGATCTGAGATGAATGGCGATCCCGCGCCTCACGCACGCCGACCGGAAAAGATGCCGGTGCATGTCCTGTCGGGGTTTCTCGGTGCTGGCAAGACCACGCTGATCAACCGTTTTCTCGGCGCGCCGTTCCTGTCCGATGCGGCGCTGATCATCAATGAATTCGGCGCCATCGGGGTTGATCATCTGCTGGTTGAACAATCGAGCGATGGCATCATCGAGCTGTCGGATGGCTGTTTGTGCTGCACGGTGCGCGGCGCCCTGGTTGATACGCTGGCCGATCTGATGGACCGGCGACAGACCGGGCGGGTGCGGCCGTTTTCGCGTGTACTCGTCGAGACGACCGGGCTGGCGGACCCCGGGCCCGTGCTGCAGGCGATCATCGGGCATCCTGTGCTGGCGGGGTGCTACGAATTTGCCGGCCTCGTGACGGTGGTCGATGCGGTGCACGGCAACGATACGCTGGCAAAGCATGAGGAAGCGCGCCGTCAGGTGCGCCTGGCCGATCGCTTGCTGATCAGCAAGTCCGGCATGGTCGGCGAAATGCAACGCAGCGCGCTTGCACCGCTGTTGACGCAGCTCAATCCACGTGTCGCGGTTCTGGACGGGGATGACCCGGATCTTACGGCGGAGGCGGTGTTTTCAATTAACGCGAACGCTGGCAATGAAGCCGCCGCAGTGCCTGCTGCCGCCCATGCACACAGTCACGGGCACGATGCTGACGGCATCCAAACGGAAAGCCTGGTGATTGATGAGGCGATCGCACCTGAGGCGCTGATGCTGTTTCTCGACCGCTTGCAGAGCGCTCACGGGCCGAATCTTTTGCGCATGAAGGGGATTGTCAAGCTCAGCGACCGGCCGGAGCGGCCGCTGGTGGTGCACGCCGTGCAATCGATCATCGCTGCACCGGTGCGGCTCGCGGGGTGGCCCGAAGGAGCCGATCGAAAGACCCGGCTGGTGGTCATCGGCAAAGATCTGCCGGCGGGACTGGTCAGCGAACTTTTCAGCGCCCTTGCGAACAGACCGGGGATCGACCGCCCCGACAGCCAGGCACTGATCGATAACCCGCTGGCCATTCCCGGCGGCTACACGCCGGGCCGCGGATAGGGCCCTGCGCCGGACGGGCTCAGATCTGCGGTGCTGTGGTCGCCTCGGCAGCGGTCGACTTCTCAATCAGGAAAGCATGGCCCTCGGCGCGCGGTTGGCTTTCCAGCAGCCGATGCCCTTCCTGCTGGCAGAAGTGCGGCAGATCGATGACCGCCAGGGGGTCGGTGGTCTCGACCAGTATGATTGTCCCTGCGGTGCAGCTGCGCAAATGCCGGCGAGTGCGCATGACCGGAAGCGGGCATTTCAGGCCTTTTAGATCAAGCACGACTTCGGCCTGCGCCATCAGTTGCCGCCCCAGATCTTCCAGAACGGCCGGTCGGCTGCAGTGTCCGGTTGCGCGGCTGGCGGCGCTGTTTCGGCCACGGCGGCGACAGCGGCATCAGCGCTTAGAGAGGGGGCAGCAGGATTCACTGCGGTTGCCGCGCTGGAGGATGCTGCGGCTGCGACACTGGACGGCGCGGGCGCGGCTGCCGGACTGTCCGAAGGTCCGAGTGTCGAAAACAGATTGCCGATCGGCAATGGCGTGCCATTCGCAGCTGTCTCCGAGCGGATCTCCTGGCGCGCCTCCATGCGTGCGTCGCGCTCGTCGCGTCGCGCTTCCTCGGCGGCCTCGCGGGCTTCGTCGCGGCTTTCGCGCGTGACGGCCTTGGAAAAAGCGTCATTCCATTTGTGCTGGTAGGCCTGATAGGCGATCGCCAGGCTGTCGGGTGTGCGCATCGCCGGGCAGGCGGCGGTGGCAACAAAGCTGGCGTCGGCGTCCTCGGGCTGCTGGTTGAAGACATAGCGTTTCTCGCAGACTTCGACCTGCGGCGGGCGTTTGGTCAGCTCGAACTGGTCATAGCCGATCTTCAGCATCTTCCAGAACTCGAAATGCTCGCTGTTGCGGTGCCGCGCCATGTTTTCGGGCGTCATGCGGAACGGATAGGCAGCGACGGTGAAATACTCCTGCCCGCCCTTGAAGGCGTCGCGGGCGAGGCCATAGATCTCGAGCACCTGCTCGTCGGTCATCGAATAGCAGCCCGCCGATGAGCACGCGCCGTGCACCATCAGATTGGTGCCGGTGCGGCCATGGGCGCGGTCATAGCCGTTCGGGAAGCCGAGGTTGAAAGAGAGGTAATAGCTCGAGCGCGGGTTCATCTGGGCCGGATAGATGCGATAATAGCCCTCCGGCGCCTGGCGGTCGCCTTCCTTGAACTTCGGACCGAGCTTGCCGGACCATTTGCAGATCTCGTATTCCGTCAGCTTGTCGAAGCGGCCATTGCCCTTTTGCTTCCAGATCTCGAGAACGCCTTCCTCCTTGAAGATGCGCATCATGATCGGCGAGCGCGAGCTCATGTCATGCGCTTTCATCTTGTTGACCAGCTTGGAGGGCAGCGGATGCTCGGCCTTGTTGGCCACAGAATCGAGCGCGTCCTGGCAGCCGGTGAGGGCGAGCAGCAGGAGGCCGAGAAGACCGAGCAGCGGCAGATGCAAAAAGCTCTTTCGAATCATGTCTTCCCTAAAGTCATTTGGGCTTGGCGCCGCTCAGGTCTTACATCGCCACTTGCCGTGCGGTTAAAACACTGGATAATCACGAGGTTTGCAGGGCGTGCCGACCGTCGTGATTGTTCGCCATCCATTGCTTGCGGCTTGCCCGACAAGCATCGCATTTTCGCTGCTTATCGTTGACGGTTGGTTACCGCAAGGACAGGCCCGCCACCAAGGCATAACAAGAGCGTGATTGTGGCGCCAGTGCGGCGGCTGCTCGCCGCCAGTATCGGGCCGGCGGTTGGTGACGCCGGACCTCAGCCGATCTTGCGGCCGATGGCGAGAAACTTTTCGCGGCGTTCGGTGCGCAGCTGCTCGGGCGACAGGCCGCCGAGACTCTCGAGCGCAGCGGTCAACGTATCGCCGGCATGCGCCATGACCGTCTGCGGGTCGCGGTGCGCACCACCCAGAGGTTCGCCGATGATGCCGTCGATCACGCCCAACTGGATGAGGTCCTGGGCGGTGATGCGCATCGAGGATGCGGCGTCACGCGCGCGGGCGGAATCGCGCCAGAGGATCGAAGCGGCCCCTTCCGGAGAAATGACACTGTAGATCGAGTGCTCAAGCATATAGACGCGGTTGCCGGTGGCGATGGCGATGGCACCACCCGAGCCGCCTTCGCCGATGATGACCGACACCAGCGGTACGGTAAGCTTGAGACAGGTCTCGGTCGAACGGGCAATGGCTTCGGCCTGACCACGCTCTTCGGCGCCCACACCCGGATAGGCTCCGGCCGTGTCCACGAGGGTGATGACCGGCAGACCGAAGCGATCCGCCATTTCCATGATGCGGATGGCCTTGCGATAACCTTCCGGGCGTGCCGAGCCGAAATTATGCTTGATGCGCGACTTGGTATCCTGGCCCTTTTCCTGACCGATGATCGCCACGGGCTGGCCGCGAAAGCGCGCTAAGCCGGCCTGGATCGCCGCGTCTTCCGAGAATTTGCGATCGCCGGCAAGCGGCGTGAATTCGGTGAACAACGCGCGGGCGTAGTCCTTGAAATGCGGCCGTCCCGGATGGCGGGCCACCTGGGTCTTCTGCCAGGGGGTAAGGCGCGTGTAGATTTCGGCGGTCGCCTCGCGGCTGCGGGTTTCCAGACGCGTGATCTCTTCACTGGTGTCAACGCTGTCATCTTCCCTCGCCAGGGCCCGCAATTCACGGATCTTGGCGTCGAGATCGGAGATCGGCTTTTCAAAATCGAGATAATTCTGCATTTGCCCTCGGTCTGGCCCCCCCTTGGGTACGCGACACGTCTTCCGGTCAGCAAATAAGGCGCTCGGATGCCGGTCTCAACCGTTGTCGGCCGCTACATCGCGGTTTATGCCGCTTTTTGCAAGGGGGTGATGATCGTTGACCAGTTGCCTGAGACGCTCGTCAAGAACATGCGTGTAGATCTGGGTGGTGGAAATGTCGGCATGGCCAAGCAGTTCCTGGACGGCACGCAAATCAGCGCCATTGGCAAGCAGGTGGCTGGCAAAGGCGTGCCGCAGCACATGCGGTGAAACCAGCCGCGCGGGAATCTGCGCCCGTCCGGCAAGCGCCTTGAGATCGCGCGCAAAAACCTGGCGGGCCAGATGCCCGAGATCGGAAGCCGCGGGAAAAAGCCATTGCGGATCATCGGTGTTGGCAGGCCAGGCGGCATTGCGCGTTGCGATCCAGTCAGCCATCGCCTGACGCGCCGGCAGCGAGAGGGGGACAAGCCGCTCCTTGTTGCCCTTGCCGCGGATCATCAGGAAGCGACCATCGCCGCTCCACACACGTTCAGGCAGGCTGACCAGTTCGCTCACCCGCATGCCGGTGGCATAAAGCAGCTCGAGCAGTGCGCGGAAGCGGATCCGCTGATAGCGTTCCTGGTCGGAACCGGCGGCAGCAATGTCGGCTTCGGCCTGTGCAATCAGGCGGCTGACCTCTTCGACGCTGAGGATTTTCGGCAGTGCTTGCCCCTTTCGTGGCGTATCGATCGTCCCGGTCGGATCGTCGGCTCGCAGTCCCTCGGCATGCAGGAACCGGAAAAACTGGCGCAGTGCGGAAAGTTTGCGGGCTTGCGAGCTGGCCGCATAGCCGCGCCCGGCCAGATCGGCAATAAAGGCCTTGAGATCATCGCTGCCGGCGGCTGGTAGTGCCGAATTGCGCGACGACATGAACGCGATCGCTTCTTCCAGATCGGCGCCGTAGGCGGCCAGCGTATTGGCAGCGGCGCCCCGCTCGGCGCTGAGCATTTCGAGAAATGCCTCGACCTGCGCTCGGCCTGAATTGCGCATGGGGACGGCCTATCTCGGGTTTATCCGTTCCGCCGGAATCCGAACCGTAACTTCACGTTCTGTCGGCTGGACCGTAAAAATGAGCGCGAACATCGCGCCATAGACGAGGCCAGCGAGAACGGCACAGAAAACGAGAAACCGGAAAAGAGTGGGCATCATGCTACCTTACTACAGTATTTTCCTTATGCGCCAGCGGCGGCGGTGTTTCAAGACGGCGCGAAGCTGAAGCCGGAAAGTCCGCTACAACCCGGGGCCTGTGTCATCGCGCGCGGGGCGGGGGCGCGCGGGGCGGGGGGCGCGGGGCGGGGGCTTGTCTTGACGTGCGGGCCGCATTCCTCGATAGGATGCGCAACGCCGGCCTCGACAGGATGCGCAACGCCGGCCTCGACAGGATGCGCAACGCCGGGGATGGGGCGCAGGGGCGCCTTGGCGATGCACACAGAGATGTCGAGATGGCGTGCACGGCCAGGACCGCCAGGATGGGGCGATCGGAGTACGGAGAGATCAGTGACGCATGCGACAGCTGCGAACCCGGGCCGCCCGGCGGAAAGGGACATCAGCCGTGCACTCGCGGCCCTGGGGCCACGCAAGCTGGTGTTCGTCGGTCTGATGGGAGCGGGCAAATCGGCAATTGGCCGATTGGTGGCGCAGTGGTTGCAGGTGCCGTTTTTCGATAGCGATCATGAAATCGAACGGGCGTCGCGGATGAGCATCAGCGATCTTTTCGCTGCTTATGGCGAGGCGGAGTTCCGGGCGCTCGAGGCGCGGGTCATCCGCCGGTTGATGAAAAACGGTGCCGGCGTGGTCTCGACCGGCGGTGGCGCTTACATGAACGAGAAGAATCGCCGGGTGATTGGCGATAAGGGGCTGGCGGTCTGGCTTGATGCAGAACTGGACGTCCTGTGGGAGCGGGTGTCACGGCGTGACAACCGACCTTTGCTGAAGACCGAAGATCCAAAGGGTACATTGCAGACGCTGATGGAAGCGCGCTACCCGGTTTATGCGACAGCGCCGTTGCGCGTCCTATCACGCGATGCACCACGAGAGACGATTGCCGGCGAGGTCATTTCGGCGCTGGCCGCTGTGGCGGCGCAAGATACCGGGAATGTGTCATGACAGAATCGCAGTCCGGCGGGCTTTCTCAACCCGCAGTGACCCTCTCAACCGCGCAGAAAACAGTGCAGGTGGCGCTGGGCGCGCGCAGCTACGACATTCTGATCGGCACGGGATTGATCGATGGCGCCGGCAAGGCCATTGCAGCGCTTGGCGACGGCATGCGGGTGGCGGTGATTACTGACGAGACGGTTGCGCGGCTGCACCTTGACCCGCTCATGGCCGGTCTTGCCGATGCCGGTATCGCCGCCGTTTCACTGGTGCTGCCGGCCGGTGAGAAAACCAAGAGTTTTGAAGCCTTGATGCAGGTCGTCGACCACGTTCTGGCAGCGCGGCTGGAACGCGGCGATGCGGTGGTGGCACTGGGGGGCGGTGTGATCGGCGACCTCTCGGGCTTTGCCGCCGGTATCGTGCGGCGCGGCATGCGCTTCATTCAGGTGCCGACGAGTTTGCTGGCGCAGGTGGATTCTTCCGTCGGGGGCAAAACCGGCATCAATACGTCGCACGGCAAGAACCTGGTTGGCGTGTTTCACCAGCCCGATCTCGTTATCGCCGATACGAAAGTGCTCGACACGCTGTCGGACCGCGAGTTTCGCGCAGGCTATGCGGAGGTTGCGAAATACGGTCTGATCGATCGTCCGGACTTTTTCGCCTGGCTGGAAGCCAACTGGCGCGGCATCTTTTCCGGTGGACCGGAGCGGGCCGAGGCGATTGCCGTCAGTTGCCGGGCGAAGGCCGAGGTGGTGGCAGCCGATGAACGCGAAGCCGGCCGGCGGGCGCTGCTCAATCTCGGACACACTTTCGGCCATGCGCTGGAGGCGGCCACTCAGTATGACGGACAGCGTCTCGTGCATGGCGAGGGTGTGGCGATCGGCATGGTGTTGGCGCATGAATTCTCGTCTCACATGAATTTGGCAAGCCGTGATGACGCGGCGCGGGTTCAGCGCCATCTGGCAGAGGTCGGCCTGCCGACGCGGCTCGGTGATATTGCCGGCGCGCTGCCCCCGACCGATGTGCTTCTCGATCACATCGCCCAGGACAAGAAGGTTCGGCGCGGTGCGCTGACCTTCATACTGACGCACGGAATCGGACAAGCCTTCATCGCCGATGATGTCCCCGGCGCGGAAGTGCACAGATTTCTTGAAGAAAGGCGTTCGCCATGACCCTGATTGAAATTGGTGAGCTGATCGCCGCGCATTGGCTGACGATCGTCGCCATTGTGGTGCTGATCGGTGTTTCCGGCTTCTTTTCCGGTTCCGAGACGGCACTGACCGCCGCATCGCGGGCGCGGATGCACACTTTGGAAAGTTCCGGTGAGGCCGGCGCCTCGATCGTCAACCGGCTGATCGAGCGGCGTGAGCGGCTGATCGGGGCGCTGCTGATCGGCAACAATCTCGTCAACATCCTGTCGTCGGCGCTGGCGACCAGCCTTTTCCTGTCGATCTTCGGCGATTCGGGGGTGGCCGTGGCCACGGCCGTGATGACGGTCCTTCTGGTGGTCTTTGCCGAGGTGCTGCCAAAGAGCTGGGCCATCGCGGTGCCGGATCGGTTCGCAATGATCGTCGCGCCGGTGGTCAATGTGGTGGTCATTGTCGTCGGGCCCTTGTCCAGCCTGGTGAACTGGCTGGTTCGCCGCATCCTCGGCGTGTTCAATGTGGAGCTGTCGCATGACCCTTCGCTGATGCCGGCCCATGAAGAAATTCGCGGCGCCGTCGATCTGCTGCACAAGGAGGGATCGGTGATCAAGGATGACCGCGACCGCCTTGGGGGTGTGCTCGATCTCGGCGAGCTGGAGGTCTCCGATGTGATGGTGCACCGCACTTCGTTGAAGATGCTGAACGCCGATGACAGTTCCGAGACGATCGTGCGCGCCGTGCTCGACA
Organism: Neohoeflea coraliihabitans; assembly: GCF_019334345.1. Lineage (GTDB taxonomy): Bacteria > Pseudomonadota > Alphaproteobacteria > Rhizobiales > Rhizobiaceae > Pseudohoeflea > Pseudohoeflea coraliihabitans. Next base: position 954,909 of record NZ_JAHWQX010000001.1, on the reverse strand, counting down.
GCCCCTATACGCGGATGCCGATCTGGCGCGGTTCGACCGACAACATCATCGGTATCATCCATGCCAAGGATGTGCTGCGCGCCCTGGCCGAGGCCGGCAATGTGGCAAACCGGATCGATGTGGCGAAGATCGCCCACAAACCGTGGTTTGTCCCCGATACGACGAGCGTGCCGGACCAGCTGAATGCGTTTCTGCGTCGCAAGGCGCATATCGCGATGGTTGTTGACGAATATGGCGAACTGCAGGGGCTGGTGACGCTCGAGGATATTCTCGAGGAGATCGTCGGCGACATCACCGACGAGCACGATATCGATGTGCAGGGCCTGCGTCAGGAAGCCGATGGGTCCGTCGTGGTCGACGGCACCCTGCCGATCCGCGATCTCAACCGGGCGCTTGACTGGTCATTGCCCGACGAGGAGGCGACGACTGTGGCTGGCCTCGTCATCCATGAAAGCCAGGTGATCCCGGCGGAAAAGCAGTCCTTCACCTTCCACGGCAAGCGGTTCACGGTGATGAAGCGCGAGAAGAACCGCATCACGCGATTGCGCATCCGGCCGACGGTCGAGATCATCGGCGATTGAGTCAAGGGGGCGTTGCTTGAGCGGTCGGCTACCAGCGGGTGGCTTCGCCGGCACCGGCCGCCTCCACAGCCAGAGCATGCAGGCCGGCATCGAATTCCGCCTGCAGTGCAGCGTTAACCGCACGGTGCCGGTCGATGCGGCTGCGGCCGGTGAAAGCGGCGCTCTCCAGGCGAACACGGAAATGCGTCTCGCCGCTGCCATCCATGCCCGGCTGGTGTCCGGCGTGAAGGTGACTTTCATCAATCACCTGCAGGCGCAGCGGGGCGAAAGTCTCAGTCAACGCAGCTTCGATGCGGGCTTGGCGGTTCATGGCGATCCGGCTCCGTTCTCATTTTTGACGCAGTGGCCCGTCAAAGCCACTTGCCGCACGGCCTCGGACCCTTCAGAAGACAGGCGCAAGGCGCATACAAATCAGCTACGGGGTGTCAGGATGTTTCGCGCTTGTCAATCTTGTAGAGAGCCCCTCAGAGCACCATAATCGTTGCATGAAACTCGATTCCAAATACTTCGACAGCATCCGGGCACGCAACCGGGCCCGGCGTCAGGCGGAAAACGCGCCACCGGCGGCACCAGTGTGTCAATGGGATGGCTGCGAAGAGAAAGGTGCGCATCGCGCACCGGTCGGGCGGCATGCGGACGGGCAGTATTTCATGTTCTGTTTCGACCACGTTCGCGAATATAACAAGGGATACAATTACTTTTCCGGTTTGTCGGATGGCGAGATCGCGCGCTACCAGAAAGAAGCGCTGACGGGTCACCGGCCGACCTGGGGTATCGGTGTCAACAAGGCAGCCCGCAACGGCCCGCAACCGGGAACGATGCGCTCGGGTTCGGCAGCCTCGCATGCGCGCATGCGCGACCCCTTCGGCTTTTTCGCGGAAACGGAAGCGCGGCGCCCGCAGCCCCGGCAGCGCAAGGTCAAATCTCTGGAAGCGAAAGCCTTCGAAACATTGGGCCTGAGCGAAGAGGCGACGGCTGCGGCGATCAAGAAGCGCTACAAACAGCTGGTGAAGAAGCATCACCCGGATGCCAATGGCGGCGACCGCGGATCGGAAGAACGCTTTCGCTCCGTCATCCAAGCCTATCAATTGCTAAAGCAGTCGGGTTTCTGTTAAGCGAACCGGCGAATGCGAGCTATTTCTGAATGAAGCGGCCGGCACAAAGGCGGGCCTGGAGTTGTGATGAGCAAGATCGATCTCGATATTACAAATCTGCCCGATACGACCGTCAATGTGCGCGAGGCGTTCGGCATTGACGCGGACTTCGACGTGCCCGCCTATACGGAGCGCGATCCGCACGTGCCGGAGCTTGATCCGGACTACCTGTTTGACCGGGCCAACACGCTGGCCATCCTTGCCGGGTTCGCGCATAATCGGCGTGTCATGGTGTCGGGCTATCACGGCACCGGCAAGTCAACACATATCGAGCAGGTTGCGGCGCGCCTTAACTGGCCCTGCGTGCGCGTCAATCTCGACAGCCATGTCAGCCGTATCGATCTGGTCGGCAAGGACGCGATCGTCATCAAGGATGGCCTGCAAGTCACCGAATTCAGGGATGGCATCCTGCCCTGGGCCTATCAGAACAACGTCGCGCTGGTGTTCGATGAGTATGATGCCGGCCGTCCTGATGTGATGTTCGTCATCCAGCGGGTGCTGGAATCGTCCGGGCGTCTGACATTGCTCGACCAGAGCCGGGTGATCCGGCCGCATCCGGCCTTCCGGTTGTTCGCCACGGCCAATACCGTTGGCCTGGGAGACACCACGGGGCTTTATCACGGCACCCAGCAGATCAACCAGGCACAGATGGACCGCTGGTCGATCGTCACCACCCTGAACTATCTGCCGCATGATCACGAGGTCGGCATTGTCCTGTCGAAGGTCAAGGAGTTCGACACCGAAGAGGGGCGGCAGACCGTGTCGCGCATGGTGCGGATTGCCGACATGACGCGCTCCTCGTTCATCAATGGCGACCTTTCGACCGTGATGAGCCCGCGTACGGTGATCACATGGGCCGAGAATGCGCGCATTTTCGGCGATGTGGCGATGGCGTTCCGGCTGACCTTCCTGAACAAGTGCGACGAATTGGAGCGCACGCTCGTGGCGGAGCACTATCAGCGTGCCTTCGGCGAAGAGCTGCGGGAAAGTGCGGCCAATATCGTGCTTGACGCGACGGCCTGACAGGAGCTGCCATGGCTCAACGCGGCGACAATCACAAAGGCAAGGCCAAGGGGCAGACGGATACCGAGCCGTTCAAGCGGGCTCTGACCGGGAGCATGCGCGCCATTTCCGGCGACCATGATCTCGAGGTGGTGTTCAGCGGCGATCGGCCGGGATTGGTCGAGAGCCATGCGCGGCTGCCGGATCTGCCAAAGAAGCCATCTCCAGCCGATGTCGCCGTATCGCGCGGCCTGGGCGATTCCATGGCGCTGCGGCGCGCCTGCCACGACAACCGCATTCATCTGCAGATGGCGCCGCAAGGGGCCGAGGCGCGCGCCGTGTACGATGCGGTCGAGCAGGCGCGGGTCGAAGCGATCGGCGCCAATCGCATGGACGGGGTTGCACGCAACATCACTTCGATGCTCGAGGACAAATACGCGCGGGCGAACTATGCCGGAGTGACGGTGCGCGAGGATGCGCCGCTCGAGGAGGCGGTTGCCCTGATGGTCCGGGAAAGGCTGACCGGCCTGCGGCCGCCGGTCAATTCCGGCCAGGTTGTCGATCTGTGGCGCAATTGGGTGGAGGAGAAGGCCGGCTCGGCGCTCGCTCAACTCTCCGGCGCGATGGAGGATCAGGAGCATTTCGCACGTTCGGTGCGGGATATACTGAGCGCCCTCGACATGGCAGAGGATTACGGCGCTGACGACGAGCTGAACGAGGAAGAACAGGACTCGGACGAGGACCAGCCGCGCAGCCAGGAGCAGGGCGAAGAGGAAAACCAAGAGGAAGCCGGATCGGAATCGGCGCCGGCTGAGGAAAATGAGACCTCGGACGAGCAGAGCGAAGCCGGAGAGATGGACGGCGCCGAAGCTGGCGACGACGATCTCGACGATGACGAGCAGGCCGAAACGCCGGGTGAGACCCGGCGACCGAACCAGCCGTTTGCCGACTTCGCCGAGAAGGTCGACTACAAGGTCTATACCAGCGAATTTGACGAGGAGATCGGCGCCGAGGATTTGTGCGACGAGGCAGAACTCGACCGTCTGCGGGCCTTTCTCGACAAGCAGCTGGCGCATCTGCAGGGCGTGGTCGGACGGCTGGCCAACCGGTTGCAGCGGCGGCTGATGGCGCAGCAGAACCGGGCCTGGGACTTCGATCTCGAGGAGGGCCATCTCGACCCTGCGCGGCTGTCACGGCTGATCATCGATCCGATGCAGCCTCTGTCGTTCAAGATGGAGCGCGATACCAATTTCCGCGACACCATCGTCACGCTGGTGATCGACAATTCCGGCTCCATGCGCGGACGGCCGATCACCGTGGCGGCAACCTGCGGCGATATCCTTGCGCGCACGCTTGAGCGCTGCGGTGTGAAGGTGGAAATCCTTGGCTTTACCACGCGCGCCTGGAAAGGCGGCCATGCGCGGGAGAAATGGCTGGCCAACGGCAAGCCGGCTTCGCCCGGAAGGCTCAACGATCTGCGTCACATCATCTACAAGTCGGCGGACGCGCCGTGGCGGCGGTCGCGGCGCAATCTCGGGCTGATGATGCGCGAGGGGCTGCTCAAGGAAAACATCGATGGCGAGGCCCTGATCTGGGCGCATCAGCGGCTGCTGCGCCGGCCAGAGCAGCGCCGCATCCTGATGATGATCTCTGATGGTGCGCCGGTGGATGATTCAACCCTGTCGGTCAATTCCGGTAATTATCTCGAACGGCATCTGCGCGCCGTGATCGAAGAGATCGAGACACGCTCATCGGTGGAATTGCTGGCGATCGGCATCGGACATGACGTAACGCGCTACTACCGGCGCGCGGTCACGATTGTCGATGCGGAAGAGCTGGCCGGTGCGATGACCGAGCAGCTTGCTGAACTGTTTGCCGACGAGGCGTCCGATGCCGTCGCCAACGGCCGCCGGCAGTCGGCGTGAGCGCGGTCGGGTTGAGGCGCAAGGCCAAAGCCGGCGGTGCTAGGGAACATGCCGTGGGTCGCCTTGTTGGCGCGCTGGCGTTCGTCCTGACGGCGACGACGACGGCGACGGTGGCGGCGACGGCGGCGGGGGCGCAAGAACAGCCGGTTACGGTCACGGCGCGCCCGATCGACGCCTTCCAAATCGGCTCCACTGAAACGCGTTTCGGTGATCTCGAATTTGTCGGCGGCCTGGAACTGACCGGCTCAAGCCGCCTGCTCGGGGCGATGTCGGCAATCCGGCTTGAAGAGGACCGCTCACGGTTTCTCGGGGTGATGGATACCGGGCACTGGTTCAAAGGGCGCATCGTCCGGGATGAGGCCGGCGTGGCGCAGGGCATCGAGGACTTCACAATCACGCCAATGCGCACGCGCGGCGGCGATCGCTCGTCTGCCAAATGGATGGTGGATGCCGAGGGACTGGCGGTCCGCGAGGACGCGGTGCTGGTCGGTTTCGAGCGGGACCATCGCATCGACCTTTACCCGCTGGCAGATCCGGTGGCGGCATCGCCCATGGGGTCGGCGCCGATCCTCATTCCGCGGCATGAATTGCGTTCCAATCGCGGACTGGAAACCGTTGCCGTGGCGCCGCAGGACAGCCCGTTGGCCGGGGCCACAGTGGCCGTCTCGGAGCGTTCCATCAATGGTGACGGGGACATCTTTGCGGCTGTGCTCGATGGGCCGCACAAGGGCGTGTTCTTCGTGCGCCGACAGCCGCCATTCGATGTGACCGACGGCGCCTTCTTGCCGAATGGCGATCTGGTGCTTCTGGAGCGGCGCTTTTCCATCTCCGGCGGCATCGGCATGCGGCTCAGACGGATTGCCGGCGAAACGATCCGGAGCGGCGCGAGAGTTGACGGCTCGGTATTGCTGGATGCCGATTTCGGCCATCAGATCGACAATATGGAAGGCCTCGATGTCAGCGTCGATGCGACCGGGAATGTCTATCTGACGCTGGTATCGGACGATAATCACTCGATATTGCAGCGCAATCTGCTTCTGGAATTCCGCCTCCTGGCCGATGAGGCAGGCGCCAAGTAAATCAAACCGGTCCGTTCGAGGCCGCCAGGGCAGGGCGCTCGCTCACAAGGCTGCGCAGCGCCCTGTAAGGCGCCAGCAGAAGCAGCGCAACGGCCATCTTGACGATGAAGTCGCCGGCCGCGAGGGATGTCCAGAGCGGCACGTCGGCGCCGACCGACAGAAACGGCACCGGGAAGGGCAGCGAACCGTCCGGCAGTCCGAAAACGGTGTCGAACAGCGTAAAGGGCGCGGCGAACGCGATGCCGAAGAACAGCACCGTGTCGATCAGGGACCCAATCAGCGAGGAAATCAGCGGCGCCTTCCACCAGGTGGCGCGACGCATGCGGTCAAAGATCGACACGTCGAGGAACTGAGCAAGAAGAAATGCGGTTCCCGAGGCGATGGCAATGCGCGGCGTGGCCAGCCAGATAGAAAGCAGGATGGCAAACAGGAAGCCGATGGCGACCACCGTCCGGGCCGCCTTGGGGCCGAAGCGGCGGTTGGTCAGATCGGTGACCAGAAAGGCAACGGGATAGGTGAAAGCGCCCCAGGTCAGGATTTCGGAGAGGTCGACGATGCCGAGCCGGGCGTCGACCGGAAACTGAACAAGGTAATTGGAGGCCACGATGACCGCGATCATGGCGCCCATGAAGGGCAGATACGATTTCTCGATACGCATTTTTTTATCCTGGGTGATGCCACCAGTTGATCCATGTGCCGGTCCCGAAAGCAAACCGGCACGGTGAAAATGACAAAACGAGCCTAAACGGCTCGATCTATTCGTCGCAATGCAGTGGGAGAGGCCTTAAGCGGCTTCTGCCACCTTCTTGGAAATCTGCCGCTTGAGCAGGCGGGCCCGCATCGACAATTCCTTCTCGCTGGCCTTGGCCAGGAAAGCGTCGAGACCACCGCGATGTTCGACCGTGCGCAGCGCCGACGCGGAGACGCGCAGGCGGAAGCTCTGGCCAAGAGCATCGGAGATCAGGGTGACATTGCACAGGTTCGGCAGGAACCGGCGACGGGTCTTGTTGTTGGCGTGGCTGACGTTGTTTCCGGTCAGCACGGCCTTGCCGGTCAATTCACAGCAACGGGACATGTTCGCACCTATGGTTCTACGCCTTGATCAACGGCTGCGCCCTGATGCGGCGCGCCCGGATGACTTCAGGCCATTCTTGGAAAGTCGGGTGTCTATAGTCATTGTGCCGGAACGCGTCAAGCCAAAAGCCGCCCGCGCCATGCAGAGCGCGTCTTCAGCCGGGCGGGCGTGGAAAAGCCGCAATCAAATGGCAGTGGCGACGTGTGGAGGCGATCGCCGCACCGCCGGATCGCAGAGGAGACAGAGATGATGTCACATAAGCAGCCGAAGGCGTGTTTGCAGAGGGTGCGGGCATCAAGGCAGCCGGCGCTCGGGCTGTTGGCGGCGGCGAGCCTGATCGTTGCGGTGATGGCACCGGCGGCGGTCCGCCAGGTGCAGGCGTCGGAAAGCTACACCTCGGCCTATTCGGTCAGTTTCATCGGCATCCCGGTGGCTACTTTGAATTTTTCCGTTCGCATCGATGGAAAGGCTTTCGAGATATCGGGCGACATGGCGACGACATTTCTTGCGGACATGCTCGATCCGACCCGCGGCAACGTGCGTTCCGAAGGACAGATCGTCGATGGACGATTCAAGGCTACGCGATTCGAGGTGCGCTACCAGAGCGGCAGCGAGCCGTACCGGGCGACGATGTCTCTGCGGAACGGCAATGTGCGCTCAACGACGGTAGAGCCGAAGAAGAAGCGCTCGGGGGACTGGGTTCCGGTGTCGAAAGCCGACATGCGGTCGATTGTCGACCCGCTGACCAGCCTCATCTTTGCGAAAGGAAACACGCCGTGCCCGGCGACCGTGCCGGTTTTTGACGGGGTATCCCGCTTCGACCTGAAGCTGACCCCCAAAGGCAAGCGTCCCTTCCGGACCGAGGGATATGCCGGGGACACCACGGTTTGCGCCGTGCGCTTTACGCCGAAAAGCGGGTACCGCAAGTCCAGTTCGTCGATCGAAGCCATGCGCCGGCAATCGGGCATGGAAGTGTGGTTCGCCCGGCATCCGCAGGGGGGCTACATGGCGCCGGTCTATGCCAAGGTGCCGACGAAATATGGCAATGTGATCATTGCGGCGCGCAAATTTGGAAGCTAGACGGACCTCTTGACGGGCGCAAGAGAGGACGATTCGGACAGATGTTTGCCACGCTCGTCGGTTTTTCAGCGGTTCTGATGTGGGCGCTGCTGGCGCTTTTTACCGCCGCATCAGGGCAGGTGCCGCCCTTGCAGCTCAGCGCCATGTGCTTTGCAATCGGCGGTATGATCGGCCTTCTCGCCATGGCACGGCAGCCGGAGCGGTTTAGAGCCCTGAGGCAGCCGGCCGCGGTCTGGGGTCTCGGGGTCGGCGGGCTGTTCGGCTACCACTTTCTCTATTTCACCGCCCTGCGCAATGCGCCGGCGGTCGAGGCCGGGTTGATCGCCTATCTCTGGCCGCTGCTGATTGTCGTCGGGTCCGCTCTGCTGCCCGGCGAGCGGCTCGGATGGCATCACGTGGTCGGGGCATTGATGGGGCTGGGAGGAACGGCCCTGATCCTGACGGGCGGCTCGGCCGGCGGCACGTATGGCGGCGGCTCGGCGCTCGGCTACGGTGCGGCCTTGTTGTGCGCGTTCACCTGGGCCGGCTATTCCCTGTTGTCGCGGCGTTTCGGCGCGGTACCGAGCGATGTGGTCACCGGTTTCTGCCTGGCGACGGCAGCATTGTCAGCGCTGGCGCATCTGTGGCTGGAAAGCACCGTCTGGCCGGCCTCGGCAAGTGAATGGCTGGCGGTTGTCGGGCTCGGACTTGGCCCGGTCGGTGCAGCCTTCTATGCGTGGGATTTCGGCGTCAAGCATGGCGATATCCAGGTGCTCGGGGCGTCGAGCTATCTGGCGCCGCTCCTATCGACGCTGGTTCTGATCGGCTTCGGCTTCGCCGCGCCGACCTTCGCAATCCTGACCGCCTGTCTGCTGATCACCGGTGGGGCGGCGCTGGCGGCTAAATCGCTGCTGACCGGACGCCGGGGTCCTGATCCTTAGCCGCGTGCCGCCGGCCAGCCGGGCGGCACCCAGCCCTGCGGCGCCATTTCAAAATGTGAGAACAGAAATCCCGGCGCGACGGTGCAGCCGACAAGCGACCAGTCACCGAGCGGTTCGGCCGCCTGCCACCATCCCGGCGGAATGACGATCTGTGGCCGGGCGCCGTCGGCGATGGCTGTGCCGAGAACATGCTCGCCTGGCGCCGCCGGATACTCGTTGTCTGTGCCCGGTTCATCCGGCCCCGATGCGGGAGCCATGGAAAGCCTGAGCGGACCACCGGCATGAAAATGCCAGATCTCGGCGGCGTCGCGCACGCGGTGCCAGTGGGACCGCTCGCCGGATTCGAGCAGATAGTAGATGGCGGTGCAGTGGCCGCGCGAGGCGATTTCGGAGGATGCGGCAGGCGGGGGCCGGCCGGATCGCGGAAGGTTTCGACATAGTGGCCGCCCTCGGGATGCGGGCGCATGCCAAGCGCCTTGATGAGCCCGGCCGGAGTCAGGCCATCATGGCCTGCTGGTGATTTGCGCGCCGCCTCGGGCATTCAGAACGAATCCTTGCGGCGGCGCAGTTCGGTGAAGACCTCAAGGTCGGTCGCATCCTGCATCGCCAGGCCGGCGCGAATTTTCGGATCGTCGACGCGCAGGAACGGGTTTGTTCTTTTCTCATAGCCGAGGGCGGTCGGCAGCGTCGGCACATCGTTCTCGCGCATCTCTACGATGCGCTCATAGCGGTCGGTCAATGCGGGATTTTCCGGGTCGACGCTGATCGCGAAGCGGGCATTGGCGAGCGTGTATTCATGGCCGCAGTAAATCGTCGTGTCGTCGGGCAGGGCCATCAGCTTCTGCAGGGAGCTCCACATGTCGGCGGGCGTGCCTTCGAACAGGCGGCCACAGCCGAGAGCGAACAGCGTGTCGCCGGCAAACAGCAGCTTTTCCGAGGGAATATGATAGCAAATGTGTCCCAGCGTATGGCCCGGGGTGTGGAAGATCTCGACCTGCCGCCCGGAAAAAGTGAAGCTGTCGCCTTCGCCATAGGTCTCGTCCAGACCGGCGATGCGTCCGGCTTCCGGCTCCGGACCGACCACTTTCGGGTCAAGCTTCTGGCGGATCAGCGGAATACCCTCGACGTGGTCAGGGTGATGGTGGGTGATCCACAGATCGGTCAGGTCCCAGCCGGTCGTCTCGACCATGCGCAAGACGGCGGTGCCATCGGGCGCATCGATTGCTGCCGTGTCGCCGGTCATCGGGTCGTGAACAAGCACGCCGTAATTGTCCTGCCGGCAGGCAAACTGTTCGATGATCAACGTACTCATGGCTTCATTCCCCCCTTTGGCTCGGCGGAGTCTAGCGGCGGAAATGGCCTCCGTCACCCTTGCCGCTGTGGGTGGGCGGGTCTAGGTTCCCGGAATGCACACCGATATTGTTGATTTGCGGGCATTCTACCACTCACGGCTCGGCCAGCAGGCGGCGCAGGCAATCAGCATGGCATTGAGCACTTTATGGGCCAATCTGCCGGGCGAACGTCTGGTCGGCATGGGGTATGCGGTGCCTTATCTCGATCGGTTCGGGCCTGATGCGGAGCGGGTTTTCGCCTTCATGCCGGCCGGCCAGGGGGCGGTAAACTGGCCGTCCAGCACAGCCTCGGCGGCGATCCTGTGTTTTGACGAGGAATTGCCGCTGCCGGATGCCTCGATCGACCGGGTGCTGATGGTGCATTCGCTTGAATTTGCCGAGGATGCGCGCGAGACCCTCAAGGAGGTATGGCGGGTGCTGGCTCCCGGTGGGCGGTTGATCGTTGTCGCGCCGAACCGACGCGGCGTTTGGGCGCGCTTCGAACATACGCCCTTCGGTGCGGGGCGACCCTATTCTCGCGGCCAGATGACGCGGCTGCTGCGCGAGACGAACTTCACGCCGGGCGGCCTTGCCGAGGCCCTGTTCTTCCCGCCGAGCCGGTTGCCGGCCATCAGCCGCCTGCGCATGGGGCTGGAGCGGATCGGGCGGCGCCTGTGGCCGGCGTTTTCGGGCGTGATCATCGTTGAGGCTCAGAAGCGACTGTATCAGGGACTGCCGATCGCGGCCCGGTCCTCGCGGCGGGTGTTCGTGCCGGTGTTGTCGCCGCAGCCGACTCGGGTGCGTCAGCCTGGCGGTTCCTGACACCCCATTGCAAAGCCAGAGGACCGCGCAAGGTGCGGGTCGCCATCCGGTACGGACCATCGGCCCGCGCCGCCCCTTGCCGCAGCACTCGACAATTCCGGCGTGAAGGGCTATGCCGCCGGGCATTCAGGCCACCAGGACTTTGCAGCCATGACACGCCCCGACCGCCCCCAACCCAATCCCGGCATCATGGATATCGCCGCCTATGTGCCAGGGCGTGAAAGCGCGCCCGGCGTGGCGAAAATCTACAAGCTGTCGTCGAACGAAACGCCGCTTGGTCCGAGCCCCGCAGTGGCGGAAGCGGTTGCTTCGGCGGCAGCGCATCTGGAATTATATCCGGACGGGTCGGCGCAGCAATTGCGACAAGCCATTGGACGCGCGCACGGGCTCAACCCCGAGCGCATCCTGTGCGCAAACGGATCGGACGAACTGCTCGGGCTGTTGTGCCAGACCTATCTGTCACCCGGCTCGGAAGGCATTTTCACCGAACACGGCTTTCTCGTCTATCGCATCCAGATCACGGCTGCCGGCGCTGTGCCGGTGGTGGTCCCGGAAAGCAATCTGACGGCGGATGTCGATGCGATCCTCGCGGCGGTGACGGAGCGCACCAAGCTGGTGTTTCTCGCCAATCCGAACAATCCGACGGGCACATATCTGCCATTTTCGGAGATCAGGAGACTGCAATCCGGACTGCCGAAGGATGTGCTGCTGGTGCTCGATGCTGCCTATGCGGAATACGTGCGCCGCAACGACTATGAGGCCGGTATCGAGCTCGTGGCGAGCAGCGAGAATGTGGTCATGACGCGAACATTCTCGAAAATCCACGGCCTGGCCGGGCTCCGGATCGGCTGGATGTATGCCCCGGAGGCGGTGCTTGCCGCCGTCAACCGGGTGCGCGGACCCTTCAACGTCAATGCGCTCGCAATTGCGGCCGGAAGTGCGGCGATCGGCGACAGGGCGCATGTCGAGCGCGCGGTGGCGCACAACGAGGTCTGGCTGCCCCGTCTAAGGGGTGCATTTGAAGAGATCGGTCTCAAAGTCACGCCCTCGGTGGCCAATTTCCTGTTGATCCATTTTCCAGAGACCGAGGGCAAGACCGCCGCCGAGGCGGATAAATTTCTGACAGGGCAGGGACTGATTCTGCGTCGCGTCAGCGGCTACGGACTGCCGCATGCTCTTCGCATGACAGTTGGAAGCGAGGAGGCCAATCGCCGCGTTATTGCAGCGCTCAGCGCCTTCATGGAGGCATGATGGCGACCCCGATTTATGACAGGATCGCGTTGATCGGCATCGGTCTGATCGGCTCGTCGCTGGCGCGCGTGATCCGCGAAAAGGGACTTGGCAACGAGATCTCGATTGCCACGCGCAGCGCGGAGACATTGGATGAAGCGCGTCGACTGGGGCTGGGCGACAGCTATTCGACGGCGGCGGCCGAAGCGGTGCGCGATGCTGACCTGGTGATCGTTTCGGTTCCCGTCGGCGCCTCGGAAAGCGTCGCCAAAGAGATTTCGGGGGCGCTGAAGAGCGGCGCCACGGTCACCGATGTCGGCTCGACCAAGGCGTCGGTGGTGCGGCAAATGGCGCCGCATCTGCCGGCCGACGTTCACTTCGTGCCGGGGCATCCGATTGCCGGTACCGAGCAGTCAGGACCGTCCGCCGGTTTCAGCACGCTGTTTGAGGGGCGCTGGTGCATTCTCACTCCCGAACCGGGTGTCGAGCCTGACGCGGTGGCACGCCTGACCCGTTTCTGGGAGGCGTGCGGCTCGACCGTCGAGCAGATGGACAAGGATCATCACGACATGGTGTTGGCGATCGTCTCGCACTTGCCGCACATCATCGCCTACAACATCGTCGGCACCGCCGATGATCTGGAAACGGTTACCAAATCCGAGGTGATCAAATATTCGGCGTCCGGTTTTCGCGACTTTACGCGACTGGCGGCGTCCGATCCGATCATGTGGCGCGACGTCTGCCTGCATAACAAGGATGCCATCCTCGAGATGCTGGCGCGGTTCTCCGAGGATCTGTCATCTCTGCAGCGCGCGATCCGCTGGGGCGACGGTGACAAGCTGTTCGACATTTTCAGCCACACGCGCAGCATTCGCCGTTCGATCGTCGAGGCCGGGCAGGATATTTCGGCCCCGGATTTCGGCCGGATCGGCAAGAAGGACTGACCGGCTGTCGGTCAGAGCGCCGGCACCGTTCCGAGATTGAGAAATCCGATCGAGGCATTGCCGTCACGCAGGGTGAGAGGAACGGTGATGGTGTCGGAGCCATCACCGGGCTCCGTGTCTAACGCCGTGACCAGACCGCCGTAGCGGTTGATGTCTTCAGCCAGTTCCGGCCGCAGTACCGCGATGGCCTGCAGCACCGCCGCCGGTTGTTCGAGGCGCAGCTGCAAGTCGCCGCTGGCGCGCCCCTGTCGATCGATCGAGACGATGCCAGAAAGTGAAGCGGCTCCGCCCCCGTCCAGTTCCGAGCGCAAGCCGTGCAGATGAATTGTCTTGCCGCGCAGATCCGGCTCTTCGCCGTGCAGAAAGGATGCTGAATTTTCGACCGTGGCCTCCAAATTGATACGGCGGGCATTGAGTGCGAGCGGTGAAGTGAAACCGTCGGCGGTGATGACGACGTCGAGATCGCCTTCATTGGCTCGCGCATGCGCGGTGACGCGTTCTGCCGTTGCGTCGAGGCGCACCGGAAATGCCGGGCTGTCGCCACTCAAGCTGATATTGACGCCCTCGGCGGAAGCGCGATTCACCCCATTGCCAGAGAGCACTGTGCTCATGTGCAGGAGCTGCCAGTCGAGTACCAGGTCCAGGCCGGCCGTGCCCTTGATCGTCAGCGGACCGTCGATCTCACTGACGATGTGGCGCGGATTGTACACCTGCGCCAGAGAGCGCACCGGGCCGGCGGAGACGGTCGTCGCGGATTCTTCGAATTCGACCGCCACACCGTTGCAAAACAGGCCAAGCCGGAAGGGAAAACCGCGCACTTCGGCATTGTCGCAGCGCGGCGAAATACCTTCGCTTTGCGCCTGTGCAAAAAAGTCCGGCAGGCTGTTTTCGATGCGCGCGGCGATGAAGAACCAGGCACCGACATAGAGTACGACGGCGACAAGGACGACGACCCCAAGCCAGGCAATCTTCCGCGCGGCCGACGGTTTGCGGGTTGCGTCGCGTCGCTGATCGGGCATTGTGCACTCCGTTGTGATGCGCGCGGCTGGTGCCGGGCTGGCTACTGTTTGAATGGTGATATGGCGGATTTATGGGTCTTTGGCTACGGATCGCTGATGTGGCGACCGGGCTTTGTCTACACCGACGCCTCGCGGGCGCGGCTGAACGGATTTCACCGTTCCCTCTGCGTGTTGTCGCATGTGCATCGCGGTACGGTCGACCACCCCGGCCTGGTGCTGGGGCTCGATCGCGGCGGTTCATGTGTCGGTCTGGCATTTCGCGTGGCGGGTGACGAGCGCGAAACGGTGCTTGCCTATCTGCGTGAGCGTGAGTTGGTGACCCATGTCTACAAGGAGACGGTGCGTAACATCCAGCTCGCAAACGGCGAAGCGGTACAAGCGGTCGCCTTCGTGGTCGACCGCATGCACCACCAATATGCCGGTCGGTTGCCCGTACCGCAGGCGGCGCAAATGATCGTCGGGGCGCAGGGCATGTCGGGACCGAATTCAGATTATGTGATCAACACGGTCGAGCATCTGAAAGGTCTCGGCATACGCGATCGCAGCCTGGAATCGCTGGCGCGACTGCTTGAGGCAGCGCCCGGTTCGCCTTGATCAGGGCTGCGTCGTTCCGCTTTCTTTTGCGGCTGCTTCGAGTGAAGCGACCTTCTGGCGGGCGAGCGGGGTAAGCGGAACCTGCGGATTGGCGCGCACGGTTTCCAGCAAAAGCGCGTCGCTGGCGGTCTCCATCCCGCTGATCAGCCTTGCAAAGAAGACATCCGGGTCGAGCCCTGGCTGAATGGCCGGCAAGATGCGCACCTTGAAATGACCGGGATAGCGCATGGATTTGCGGCGTGGCCAAAACAGGCCCGGATGCATGACGCAGGGCACGACTGGAACGCGCAGGTCGCGGTACAGCCTGGCAATGCCATAGCGATAGCTTGGTTCGGCGCCAACCGGGCGGCGGGTCCCTTCCGGATAGATGATCAGCTGCCGGCCGGCTTCCATTTCGGCGCGGGTGCGATTGACCGCATGCTTCATCACCTTGCCCCGGGCGCCGCGATCAATCGGGATCATTCTCATCTTGGTGATGTATTGCCCGAACAGCGGGATCCAGGTCAGTTCGCGCTTGAGAATGATCACGCCATCCTCGATCCAGGGCAGCAGCGCATAGGCATCCCAAAAGGACTGGTGCTTTGCGGCGAAAATGAATCCGCCTTCTTTCGGCAGGTTTTCCAACCCCTCGATCTCAAAGGTCGTGCCGACGATTTTTTCGAGCAGGCGGTGGTTGGACATCGCCCATTCCTTTGGCACCCGCCAGGCCTTCTTGCGCTCGGCGAGGAAGTAATAGGGACTGAAAATGATCATCCGCAGTATGAGATTGAGATAAAAGGCGATGTTGAAGATGATCGAGCGCAGAACAATCATGTATGGCGGGGTCCCCGTTTTGCACCTCTTAGCGCCTTGGCGGCGAAGAAGAGCACTCCGGCACTTAGCGTCAGGGTCAGGTTTCGGTCAATCGTGATCCGTGCCGATATCCTTGGCTCTCACACCTTGGGGCACATCATTGGGGCCTGAGCAGAGAGGCGGTAACAGCCGGCCCGGCCTCAGGAAGATCGGCACGCAGTCCATCGCCGGCGACCGCTCCGGTCAGGCTGCGCAGTTGCGCCAAGGCGTATTTGAAATATTCCGTCAGGAGGGTCTGGATGGCCATCGGATCGGAAATCCAATCCTCGGTCCGCAAGTCGGTGTGGCTGACAGGATAGCCGGTGAACTCGACCTCCGGGCTGACGGCTGCAAGCTCGAGCAGGCTGCGCGGCATGTGATAGTTGTTGGTGACCACGAGAACACGGCGGTACCCGTTCTTGCGGATCCAGTTGGCGGCTTCATTGGCATTGCCGATGGTGTCGATGGCCTGATAGCCGATATCGACACAACAATCGAAGAGACGTTCGCTGGCCCCGGTGGCCTTCTTGATGGCGGCGCCTGAGGTGGCCGGATTGACGCCGCTGATCAGCAGCCGTTGCCCGACGCCATCTTCAAGCAGTTCCAGAGCCTTGTCGATGCGTTGATAGCCTCCCGTCAGCGCGACGATCGCTTCATTGGAGGTGATATCGACCGGCAGAGGCAGATGGGCGACGCGCTCGGTGAAACGGAAGAAACCGACCATGGTGGCGAGCAGCAGCGCGGCGAGAAGCGCGATGAGAACGAACAAGGTATATCGACCGCCGCGACGCAGGCGACGCGCAGGGCCTGTCGATGTCCGCGGCAAGGGCGGCTCATGAACAGTCTCATAGCTCATTTAATGAAACTAACCTGAGAATCGGGCAAGTACCAGTCAGATTTCCGGCTGAAAAGAGGCAATCACCGGTGTTAACCCCCGCTTTCCGAGGGGGAATCGCGGCGCCGGTCAGGAAATTCCGACAAGGGATGGATCGGCGCGAAGGCGGTCGATCTCACGCACGGCGCGCATGACGGTGTAGCGTGATGTCAGCGTGGTCATGGCTGCAATGATCAGAATAACCAGCGCAATACCGAGATACCCGCCAGCCGGCAGCAGAAACTGCCCGAACAGGGCCGTAGCCTGATCGTTGAGCGGTGTGGCGCGCGTGAAGGTCTGCCAGATGGCGAGGGCGGCGAAAAGCAGGGTGGCTGCCCCGCCGCCGATGGCTGCGCCCTTCAGCCCGATCAAAAAGAAGCGGCGCTGGAACTGACCGGCGATAAAGCCGGTCTCGGCGCCGACGAAATGCAGCACTTCGATGATGTGCCGATTGCCGGCCATGACGCCACGGGTGGCGAAAATCACCGTCAGGGCGGTGGCCGCAAGCATCAATCCGAGGATCAGAAAGCCGAACAGGCTCATGGTGCGCGCCATCGCCACCAGACGGTCGGTCCAGGTGCGGTGATCGTCCAGCACCGCCTCGGGCACGGTGTCCGCGAGGACCTGGCGCAGGCGCTCATAATCGGGCGCCGTCTCTCCGCCGACCGACAGGATGACAAGCCGCGGCACCGGCAGCGTGTCGATGTCGAAACCGTCACCGAGCCATGGCGCAAGAAGGCGCTCGGTCGCCGCCCGATCGACGATAGTGGCCGTTGTGACACCGGGCACGGCCATCACCGCCGAGCGCACCTGTTGCAGTGCGGCGTCCATATCCAGGCCCTCGGCCGGCTTGATCTGGATCGTGACCTCGCGTGAAATCTGGCTCTGCCAGCTCTCGGCCGTGGCGACAACCATGGTCGTGATGCCGACCGTCAGGCACGACAGAAACGACATGATGGCGATGACGAGGATCAGGGCGCGACCGGAGATGTTGCCCGCCGGGACGATCGGCGCTGTCGGCCGCAGAACGACCGGACGCTGCCGCTGTTCGGAGGATTGGCTGTCAGGCGCGGAAGGGGGCACGCGTCCGTCCCCGGAACCGGCGGTGCCGCCAGCGGCATGACTGTCGCCCGGCTCATCGCGGTTGCCGTCGCGGATCTGAGCTATGGTCCTGGCGCGCTGGCGCCCGCCACGACCGGGCCCTGCCGCCGGGAGTGGGGATGTCGGGCGGTCAGTCATAGACTTCCAGCCGTCCGTCAGCGAGAATCATGCGGCGTGCCTCGAAGCGGTCCATCAGGCTGAGATCGTGCGTGGCAATAACGACGGCGGTGCCAAGACGGTTCAGTTGAACGAGCAGACTGAGGATGCGCCGCGCCATCGGCGGATCGACATTGCCGGTCGGTTCATCGGCCAATAGAAGCTGGGGCTGGTCGATCAGCGCACGCGCAATGGCAACGCGCTGCTTCTCACCGCCCGACAGGACCGGCGGCAGGACATTGATGCGCTCCCCAAGGCCGACCCAGCGCAGCAACTCGATGACATCGTTGCGGTAGCTTGCCTCTTCCTTGCCGCGCACGCGAAGCGGCAGAGCAACGTTTTCATAGGTCGTCAGGTGATCGAGCAGACGAAAATCCTGAAACACGATGCCGATTCGGCGGCGCAGGAGCGGCAGCTCCTCCTTGCCGATGGTCGAAATGTCGCGGCCGAATGTGCGGACAAGGCCGCGTGTCGGCTGCAGCGACATGAACAACAGACGCATCAGGGTGGTCTTGCCTGCACCCGACGGTCCGGTGAGGAACTGGAAGGATTCCTTCGGAATATCGAACGTCAGGTCGCGCAGGACTTCCGGTCCCATCCCGTAGCGCAAACCGACATTCTCGAAGTGAATCACCTTGTCTTCTCTCCCGGCCTATCGGTTATCGGAGTGCGACTGTGCGGCAGTCGCCGGCCATACCCGATGCTGCCGCCATTTGCCAACCGGCAACTTGCTGCGTGCCACGGCCGGCAGTGCGCGACCAGCAGAAGCCGGCACCCTCTTACCCTATGGTTAATGGCAGGTAAATTCGGGCAGCAAAAGGGCGATGGGGACGGGCATGTTTGCCAAGCGTTAACCTCTTGGCTTTACGTTTTCGAAAGGTTTGCCTCGGCAAGGACATGGAGAGCGACATGCGCGGTGCGTCCGCCACAAGCTATAGCGCAGCGCGTCAAAGGGGCGGCCAAGAGCCGGAATATGAGCTGCTGCGGCCGGAAAGAAGACGGTCCGAGCGCGGCGGCGCAGGGCCACGTCACCTGGTTGAGGACGCGGAGTTCGAAACCATTTCATCCGGTCAGGATAACTCGGTCCCGCCAGTGTTGGTGGAACCGATGCGGCAGACAGGCCCCTCGGACGCTGGCACCGGTCGCGGCGCGATCTTCGCGCCTGGCCGAGCTGCAGGATCACACCGGCGATGGTCGGCAGGACTTGCCGTCGGCATCGGGGTTATGGTGCTTGGATGTCTCACCGCAGTTTCGACGGGATTTTATTGGTTCTCGCAATCAGCCGCGCAAGGCCCGGCGATGCTTGAGCGCGAGCCGGCGGCCCCATTGCTCATGCAAACCATGGCGGCGCCAGCCCAGGCGAACCACCCGCCAGCACTGGTGCGGGATGCGCTGCAGCGCAGCGTCGAGCCGGCTGTGCGACCGTCGGCAGCCGGGTCAGTACCGGAGAAGCGGGTGATGCCGGCTCTGACCGAGGAAGCCGAGAATGTGGCCTCGCGACCACCGCGCATCGAGCGCGCCGGCTCTATCCTGATGATCCGCGCCGGTGACTGATCAAGACGGCTGTTGCAAACTTCCAGGGGAGTGATGAGGAAACAGTTCCATTCAACTGCGTCTCGTTCTAGTTTGCCCGGCGTAGTGGCTGGAAGGAAAAGGGTACCCCATGCAGGTCGTTCGCGGCAAACAGATCGAGACACTGTTCTCACCGGAGCAGATCGCCGAACGCAATGGCGCCATGGCAGAAGCTATTGCCCGCCAGCCGAAAACCGATCTTCTGGTCATCTCGATCCTGAAGGGGTCGTTCATCTTTGCTGCCGATCTGATCCGTGCGCTGCATCAAGCCGGCCTGGCGCCGGAAGTTGAGTTCATCACTCTGTCGAGTTACGGCAAGGGAACGACGAGCCAAGGCGTGAAGATCATCAAGGATATCGACAGTGACGTTGCGGGCCGTGATGTGCTGTTGATCGACGACATTCTCGAATCTGGCCGAACACTGCGCTTTGCCCGCGACCTGATGTTTGAGCGCGGCGCGCGCAGCGTCGAACTGGCGGTATTGCTCGACAAGAGCTGCAAGCGCGAGGGCGAACTTACGGCGGAGTATGTCGGGTTCGAATGTCCGGACTATTTCGTGGTCGGCTATGGCATGGATGTGGCTTACGCCTTTCGCGAGTTGCCGTTTGTCGGTGTTGTCCGCGGCGACGCGAGCTAACCAGGGCAACCGACACCTCGATCAGAAGCACCGCGCACAAGGCGCTGTAGTCCATTACTGCAATTCGAGAAGCCGTTCGAGATACTGCTTTTCGAGCTGCGGCGAGAGGCGCTCTCCCAAACGCTCGCGGATGGCCTCGAGAATCTCGCGGGCGCGCTGGACATCGATTTCGTCGGGCACTTTGACATTGGCTCCGAAATCCGGACCATTGCTGCCACGCGGCCGACCGAGCGGATCCCGGCCATCGGCACCCTGGCCGCCGGCTCCCTGCATGCCCTCGCCATCGGGCCCGCCGGGCTGCGTGCCCATCGCCTGCATCATCTGGTTCATCATCTGCCGGGCGCCCTGGCGCAGGGCCTGGAGCGCCCTTCCCTGGTCCGAGAGGGCCTCGCCCGGAGCGCCGCCCTGAAGATTGCCGGTGGCGTCACCCATCGCGGTGCCCGCCTCGCCGAAGCCTTCGGGGGACTGCATGCCCATGCCTTCGAGGGCCTCGCGCAGGGCTTCGAGCTGGTCCTGCAGCGCCTGTTGGCTTTGCCCCAAAGCATCGAGTTGCTCTTGAAGCGACGGCCCTTCGCCCTGCTGCCCGGGCCTTTGCTCCGGTTGCTGGCCCGGTTGTTGCCCCGGTTGTTGGCCGGGCTGGATCTGGCCCTGCTGGTCGCGCCCTTGCTGGCGCTGATCGCGGTTGTTCTGACGCTGCTGCAATTGCAGGGTCTGATCCATCAATTGCTGCTGTTGACGCATCAGTTCACCGAGCTTGTCCATCTGTTCCCGCATCGGATTTTGCTGCTGCTGCCCCTGTTGGCCCGGCTGACGACCGGCCTGCAGATTGTTCATCATGCGCTGCAGTTCGGATAACATCTGCTGGGCCTGATCCCGGGCGCCCGACCGGGCAAGGTTTTCGATCTGATCAAGCATGTTGTCGAGATCACGCTGACGCAGCATGTTCTGCGCCTGTTGGTTCATGCCTGCGTTTGGCTGCGACGGTGGCGCCTGGCGCGCCAATTCGGACAGATAGTCCTGCATGGCCTCGCGCAATTCATTCATCAGCCGGGCGATCTCCGCATCGGAAGCACCATTCTCGAGAGCTTCGGCAAGGGCTTTCTGCGCCTCGCTCAAGCGCCGCGCCGCAACGGACAGATCGCCATCCTCGATCTCCAGGGCAACGCCCCACATGTGATCGAGGGCGGCGCGCAGATCGTCTGTCGTTCGCGCCGTTTCAAGCCGGCCGCGCACCGAGCTGTACAACAGGAAGTGCGTGAGGTTGGGGATGGTTTCCTCCGGCGCAACCCGCAATGCGTCGTGCAGCGCGAACACCCGGGGCAGCTGGTGCGCATCAAGCGCCAGAATGCTTCGGTGTTCCGCGACCGCGGCGGCCAGAGGCTCGTTGAAACGGCGCGCCGGCAGGGTCATCTCGATGGTCTCGCTGCGGCCGGTCTGGCCAGCGCCGTCGGTGGCGACCAAGGTCAAGCGCACCGGCTGGCCCGCCAGCGGGTGAGCGGTGAGATCGACGCTGGTGGCGGCGCGATGATCCTCCGTGCCGCGCCGCGGTACCGTCAGGCGGTATTCCGGCGGATCGTAGAGCGGGACCGCCTCCGCTCGTTGCTCAATGGCGGGAATGATCTCCGCATAAGCCTCGACGATGCCGAAATCATCGCTGAGCGTATAGTCGGTATCGAGTGCCCCGTTGACGGCCCGGCGGGGTGGTTCGGCGAAGGAAACCTGCGGCGGCCGGTCAGCTATCAGGTTGACGTGCCATCTGCGCTCTGAGCCGGCGACTTCGACGCTGAGTGTACCGGAGCCCTGCGGTTTGAAGGTGTAGACGCTGGCGGTGGCGGCAGATCGCGCCGTGTCGGTTCCGCTGCCGGGGGCGGGTGCGGTGGCCGGTTCGAGGTCCACAACAAGATCGTCTTGATCGCCATAGCGGACATCAACGCGATCGGCATCTGCACCGACGCGCACGGTGATCTCGCTGCCCGACACGGCCTCGCTGCTGCCGCGCGAGTTCGTGGCGTCGCCGGTCAGAAACACGGGCGCGGCGTTGATATAGGGCGGCGGGCTGATCCAGGCATCAATGCGGATATCGCGGGTTTCGGCAGATGCATGGCTTTTGAATGCGTCGGCAAGCCGCCCGGATTGACTTGAGAACGAAAAGGCGAAACCGGTGACGAACAGGAGCGCGACAAGCACGCGCAGACCGTAGGGGTCGCGGGCGGGCAGATCAGAGCGCGGCGCGCCGGTGGCCAGCCGGTCTATATCGGCCGCCAGGCGCCGACGGTGTTCGTCCCACAGGGCCTGCGCGAAGGGATCGTCGCTGGCAAGGGCATCGTCCCGGGCACGGAGCGCCTGGTGCGCGATGTGGTTGGTGCTTTCGAGACGGCGGTCGATCGTTTGCGCTGCGGGGGAAGGGCGGCGACGCAACGGCCAGAGCGCGGCAATCAGTGCGGCAGCCAGTGCAGTCAGACTTGCCAGGCGTGCCCAATTTGGAATGAGCTGAAAGACATTGAACCAGGCCAGCGCACAGAACAGAGCCAGCAGCGCCAGCGGCAGTGCGAGCTGGCCGAGCAACGTCTCGCTGAGGATGACAAGGCGCATGCGCCAGCGCGCCCAGCCGATGCGCCGGCCCAATGTGTCGTCATGGCGAAGTGCTTTCGACGCGTCAGGCGTTGCAGGTCTGCGGGGCGGCTGCCGGTCGGAACCGGTCACGGTCCCCGGGGTGCGGGTGTCGGCCATCCCGTTCTCCGTTGTCGTGTCGCAACGAGGATAGCATCCTTTGCGGCTTTGACGAGGCGGATCGCGGAAAAGTGACGGCTGGCGGTCCGGTGTGTCTAAAGCCAGTCAGGCATCGAATCCGCCGCTATGATGGCTTCATAGGTCGGGCGCGCACGGATGACGTGAAAGCGGTCGCCATCGACCAGAACCTCGGGCACCAGCGGGCGCGTGTTGTAGGACGACGCCTGCACGGCACCATAGGCGCCGGCGGATCCGACAACGATCAGATCACCCGCCTTCATCTTCGGCACCTCGCGATCGAGCGCCATATAGTCACCACTTTCGCAGACGGGACCGACGATGTCGGCACGCATCCAGGGCTGATTGGCGGCCTGCAGGCGGACCGGGCGGATTTCGTGCCAGGCATCGTAAAGGGTTGGGCGGATCAGATCATTCATCGCCGCGTCAATGATGACGAAGGTCTTTTCGCCGCCGTCCTTGACGTAGATCACCTCGGAAATCAGCGCGCCGGCATTGGCAACGATGAGCCGGCCCGGTTCAAAGATGACCTTGCAGCCAAGATCGCCGAGATGGCGCCTGATGATCTGGGCATAGGCGACCGGATCGGGGGGCACGGTGGCGTCATCGCGGTAGGGGACACCAAGGCCGCCGCCCACATCGATGTGACTGATCTCATGACCCTCGGCGCGCAGAATGCCGATCAGTTCGACCATCAGCGTCAAGGCATCGTCGAACGGATCGAGATCGACGATCTGGCTGCCGATATGCATATCGATGCCGATGGCGTGAACGCCTTTCAGCTCGGCAGCGCGACGATAAACCTCGATGGCGCGTTCCCAGGAAATGCCGAACTTGTTCTCTTTGCGCCCGGTGGAGATCTTGGCGTGGGTGCGTGCATCGACATCGGGATTTATGCGGAACGAGACCGGCGCCACCTTGCCGAGAGCCAGAGCGCGCTGGTTCAGCAGTTCCAATTCCGGTTCGGATTCAACATTGAAGCAGAAGATGCCTGCTTCCAGCGCCGCATCCATCTCGCGCGCGGTTTTGCCGACGCCGGAGAACATGATCTTGTCGGCAGGAATGCCGGCGGCCAGGGCGCGGCGCAATTCGCCTTCGGAGACAACGTCGGCGCCGGCCCCGAGACGGGCGAGGGTGGTCAGAACCGCCTGGTTGGAGTTGGCCTTCATGGCATAGCAGACCAACGAATCGAGATCAGCGAATGCCGCGGCGAACACCGTGTAGTGGCGGCGCAACGTGGCTGTTGAATAACAGTAGAAGGGCGTGCCGACCTCAGCCGCGATGGCAGGCAGACTGACATTCTCGGCATGGAGAATGCCTTCGCGATATTCGAAATGGTTCACGAGAGGCTGATCCTCAACAGATGGCGGCGCTAATCGAGCAACCCGTCCAGAATGAAACGGCGGTCGGGCGCTTCATACCGCTCCTCGGCGGGACGTTCGGCGTTGCCCGCCGCTTCGGCCCGTGCCGCACTTGGTGTGATGGGATCGCCCCTGCGGCCGCAAGCGCTCAGCGCCAGTCCGGCCACGAGCAGGAGAGTCAGAGAAGTCGTCAATCTGCGGGTGGTCATCCGTTCCGTCCCGGGTGCTGCGCTGAAACCATCGATCGATGCCCTCTTAGCCGTTTTTCACCGTTTGTGCACCCCAGAAAGTTCGGGATGGATGAGCGACGCCGGGCCGGTGACCGCGGGGACCCTGCATCGATGCTACAACCGACTGCGCCAGAATGCGATCTGCCGGCGCACCTGATCGGGGGCGGTGCCGCCGAAGCTTGTGCGGCTGCGCACCGAGGCATCGACAGTCAGCACGTCAAACACCGCGGCAGTGATCTTCGCGTCGATGGCTTGCAGATCGGCCAGATCGAGGGCGGCAAGGTCGAGACCCTTTTCCTCTGCAAGTGCGACCGCACGGCCGGTGACGTGATGGGCCTGGCGAAACGGCAGGCCGGCTTCCCGAACCAGCCAGTCGGCGAGGTCGGTGGCAGTTGAATATCCGGAGCCTGCCGCAGCGCGCATTGCTGCGCCATTGACGGTCAGATCGCGCAGCATTCCGGTCATCGCGGCGAGCGCCAGTTCGAGACTGGCCGCGGCGTCGAAGACCTGCTCCTTGTCTTCCTGCATGTCCTTCGAATAGGCGAGCGGCAGCGCCTTCATCACGGTCAGAAGGGCGACCAGGGCGCCATTGATGCGGCCGGTCTTGGCGCGCACCAGTTCGGCAGCGTCCGGATTCTTCTTCTGCGGCATGATCGACGAGCCGGTCGAAAAGGAATCCGAGAGGCGGACGAAGTTGAATTGCGGTGTCGACCAGATGACGATTTCCTCTGCAAGGCGCGAGAGATGCGTCGCACAGATTGCGGCCAGCGACAGGAACTCCAGCGCGAAATCACGATCCGAGACGGAATCGATCGAGTTGCGGGTTGGCTCACGGAAATCGAGCGATTCCGCCGTCTGATGGCGATCGATGGCAAAGCCGGTGCCGGCCAGCGCTGCAGCGCCAAGCGGGCTTTCATCCATGCGCTCGATACAGTCGCGAACGCGCGAGCGATCGCGCCCGAACATCTCGACATAGGCCATGCAGTGGTGCCCGAAGGTGACGGGTTGCGCCGTCTGCAGATGGGTAAAGCCCGGCATCACCGTGTCGGCATGCACTTCGGCCTGATCGAGAAACGCGCCGATGAGGCCCGTCAGTGCTGTCTCCGTGCGCTGCAGCTCTTCCTTGGCCCAGAGGCGAAAATCGACCGCCACCTGATCGTTGCGCGAGCGGGCCGTGTGCAGACGTCCGGCGGCCGGGCCGATCAACTCGGACAGCCGCGCCTCGATGTTCATGTGAATGTCTTCAAGGCGGCGTGAGAAGATAAAGGTGCCGTTCTCGATCTCGCCAAGTATGGTGTTCAGTCCCTGCGCGATCTTGTCGCGGTCCTCGGACGTGATAATGCCGGTATTGGCCAGCATGTTGGCATGCGCGAGCGAGCCGCGGACATCCTGACGAAAAAGAGTGCGGTCGAAATCGATGGAAGCGTTGATTTCTTCCATGATAGCATCCGGTCCTGATGCAAAGCGGCCGCCCCACATCTGATTGGAGGCGTCGGAATTGTTTTTATCAGTCATGAAGAAGTCCCGGAGTGACACATGAGTTCAGCGAGATCGCGCCATATTCCAACGCCCGTGCTGGTGGCGATCGCCATTGTTCTGGGCGCCGCGGCGGGCGTGTGGTGGGTATACGGGATGGGCCCGCCCTCTGGCAATGGCGTGGCCGCGCCGGTTGTCGCATCCGACGACAGCGCGAGCTGCACGGGCAACGATGCACTGAGTGCGGCGCTGGAACCGCTGGCGCGCGGCGAGGTGGCGGCGATGGACATCCGCGAGCCCGCGCTCACTCTGCCGCCACTGACGTTTGATGACAGCGCCGGAGAGCGACGCTCGCTCGACGATTTCTCAGGCACGCCTCTGCTTGTCAATTTCTGGGCCACCTGGTGCGCGCCTTGCCGCGCCGAGATGCCGGCTCTCGCGCAATTGCAGGAGGAGATGGGCGGAGACGATTTCCAGGTGCTGGCAATCAATATCGACACCGGCGACCGATCAAAGCCGGAAGCGTTTCTCGATGAGATCGGAGTAAGCAATCTCGGTCTTTACCGTGATGCGACGATGGATGTGTTCAACATCCTGAAAAAAAGAGGACTGGCCTTCGGGCTGCCGGCGACGCTGCTTGTCGGCGCGGATGGCTGCCTGCTCGGGGTAATGAATGGTCCGGCCGAATGGGCAAGCCCGGATGCCAAGGCGCTGATTGCGCAATTGAAAGCCGGGACGCCGCAATCCTGATTGCGACGGCGCCGGTCTCAGCGCGTCGGTACCGGCGTGTCGCCGCGGTAATCGTAGAAGCCGCGGCCTGACTTGCGGCCAAGCCATCCGGCCTCGACATATTTGACGAGCAAGGGACACGGCCGGTACTTGGAATCGGCGAGACCGTCATAGAGCACCTGCATGATCGACAAGCAGGTGTCGAGACCGATGAAATCGGCCAGTTGCAGCGGGCCCATCGGGTGATTGGCACCGAGCTTCATCGCCGTGTCGATGGCCTCGACCGAACCGACACCTTCATAGAGCGTGTAGATCGCCTCGTTAATCATCGGCAGAAGTATGCGGTTGACGATAAAGGCGGGAAAATCCTCCGCAACGGTGATCGTCTTGTCGAGACTGTCGATAAAGGCGCGTGCGGTTTCAAAGGTCTCGTTCTCGGTGGCGATGCCGCGCACCAGTTCGACAAGCTTCATCACCGGCACGGGATTCATGAAATGGATGCCGATGAACCGTTCGGCGCGATCGGTGCTGGCGGCCAGCCGGGTGATCGACAGGGAAGAGGTGTTGGTGGCGAGAATTGCTTCGGGATTGAGGACCGGGCAGAGCTGCTGGAATATCTTGCGCTTGACCGTTTCATCTTCGGTGGCGGCCTCGATGACCAGATCCATGCCGGCCAGATCGCTGATCTCGGCGGCGGGCTTGATGCGCGCCAAGGCAGCATCACGTTCCTCATCGGTGGCCTTGCCGGAGGAGACCTGCCGCGCCAGATTGCCGGAAATGGTCGCATGCATGGTCTGCAGCTTTTCGGGGGCGGCGTCGTAGACATGCACCTCGTACCCGGCCATGGCGCAAACATGGGCAATGCCGCTGCCCATCTGGCCCGCGCCTACCACGCCAACACTTCTGATCTGATTTGCCATTGAAATCGCCTGGGTCTCGCATTCAGATGGACGCCCGCAGTCTCGGAGGGCATCGGCAAGCTAAAGGGCCGGGATGCAGACGTCCAGCCCGGCCACTCGAAGATTATACCGCGGCAAAGAAAAAGCTCAGAGAGCTTTTTCAAATTCCGGCAGTGCGTCAAAGAGATCGGCGACCAGGCCGTAATCGGCAACCTGGAAGATCGGTGCGTCCTCGTCCTTGTTAATGGCGACGATCACCTTTGAATCCTTCATGCCGGCGAGATGCTGGATGGCTCCGGAAATGCCACAGGCAATGTAAAGATCCGGGGCGACGACCTTGCCGGTCTGGCCGACCTGCCAGTCGTTGGGCGCGTAGCCGGCATCGACGGCGGCGCGGGAGGCTCCGACAGCGGCGCCGAGCTTGTCGGCAACCGGCAGGATGACGGATTCGAACTTCTCGGCGGATCCCAGGGCGCGACCGCCGGAGATGATGATCTTTGCCGATGTCAGTTCCGGCCGGTCGCTTTCGGCAATTTCCTCGCGCACGAAGCTCGACAGGCCGGGATCGCCGGCGGATTCGACTGTCTCGACCGAGGCCGAACCGCCCGCACCAGCAGCCTGGAAGGCGGACGTGCGAACAGTGATCACTTTCTTGGCTTCGCCCGACTTGACCGTCTGGATCGCATTGCCGGCATAGATCGGCCGCTTGAAGGTGTCGGCGGAGACGATCTCCAGCACATCCGAAAGCTGCATGACGTCGAGCAGGGCGGCAACGCGCGGCATGACATTCTTGCCGGCGGTGGTGGCCGCGGCGAGGAGCACGTCGTAGTCGCCGGCGAGTTTGACAATCAGGTCGGCAACCGGCTCGGCCAGCCCATGCGCATAGGCATCGTCATCGGCGCTGAGCACCTTGCTGACGCCATCGAGCTTGGCGGCCGCTTCGGCGACACCGCCCGCGTCTTTGCCGGCGACCAGGACATGCAGGTCGCCGCCGATCTTGGCAGCGGCACTGACCGCCTTGGCGGTCTGGTCGGACAGGTTTTCATTGTCATGATCTGCAAGGATAAGAATGGTCATTCATTGTCTCCGGTTTGCGCCGGCGAGCGGCAGGCTCGACCCGGGCGAAAGAAGGATCGCAAAGCTTACAATACGCCGGCTTCGTTCTTCAGCTTGTCGACAAGCTCGGCGGCAGTCTCCACCTTGATGCCGGCCTTGCGGCCTTCCGGCTCCTCGGTCTTGAGAATCTCGAGGCGCGGAGCGACATCGACGCCCAGATCTGCGGCGGTTTTCTTGTCGAGCGGCTTCTTCTTGGCCTTCATGATGTTCGGCAGCGACGCATAGCGCGGTTCGTTCAAGCGCAGGTCGGTGGAGACAATGGCTGGCAGCTTGACGGAAATGGTCTGCAGACCGCCGTCGATCTCGCGGGTAACGTCGGCCTTGCCATCGCCCAGTTCGAGCTTCGAGGCAAATGTGGCCTGCGCCCAGCCGAGAAGAGCGGCAAGCATCTGGCCGGTCTGATTGGAATCATCGTCGATGGCCTGCTTGCCGAGAATGACGAGATCGGGCTTCTCCTCCTCGGCGATCACCTTGAGAATCTTGGCGACGGCCAGCGGCTCGACCGGCTGGTCGGCTTCGACCAGAATGGCGCGGTCGGCCCCCATCGCCAGCGCGGTGCGCAGCGTTTCCTCGGACTTGGCAGCGCCGATCGACACGGCGATCACTTCCTCGGCCTTTCCGGCTTCCTTGAGGCGCAGCGCCTCTTCGACGGCGATCTCATCAAACGGGTTCATCGACATCTTGACATTGGCGAGTTCAACGCCCGAACCGTCCGGCTTGACGCGTATCTTGACGTTGTAATCAACCACCCGTTTTACAGGCACCAAAATTTTCATAGGTCAGCTTCCTCATTCTGTGTCGCCGCGGTGCGAGCAGATGCTCGGCCTGGCCGAAATTGGTCTGCAGGGCCCAGCCCGAAGTCTCCGGCGACAGGGATAGACGAAATTGCCGCAATTTCAACCGAAACCGTGCCCCTGCCAATCGCTGCCATAGGTGGATGTGCTCGGCACGCGGCGCTCATGCCGGTGTTCGGACCTAACGTCCCCAGCGCACGCGGCGCCCGGTGCCGCGACGACCAGTACCGCGAGGATCAGTGCCCCTTGTAGATTCCGACCGCGGAAGCGGCGGCGGCCCGGAAGGCGCCGGGCGGCCCGGCAAGGGCGGTGGCCCTTCGGTATGCACGACGGCGCGGGGGCTCTCGAGGGCGCGGTCAAACAATGGCACGCTGCGGCGCCGCAAGACGACGACGAGCACGGCACCGGCGAGGATGCCGCCGAGATGGGTGGCCCAGGACACCTCACCGTCCGGGTCGGCAATGACCATGTACACCTGCATGCCGATCCAGAAGAGCAGCGGGATGTAGGCGGGCAGAGGCAACGGAATGCGGCCGAGCACGAGGATCCAGACGCGAACCCGCGGATGCAGGATCAGGTAGGCCGAGATGACACCGGCGACGGCGCCCGAAGCGCCGATCAAAGGGGCGATCGAGGCGGGCAGCAGAAGATTGTGAGCGGCGGCCCCCGCGGCAGCGCAGATGAGATAGAAGGCGAGAAAGCGGATGTGGCCGAGCGCATCTTCGACATTGTCGCCAAACACCCAGAGAAACAGCATGTTGGAGCCAAGATGCAGAATATCGGCATGCAGGAAGGCGTAGGTGACGTAGCTGAGCGTTTCCGGAATGACGACGAATTCCGGCGGCAGTTCGGCAAGGTCATTGACCACTGAGGGAATGAAGCCGTAGCTGAGCATCGCCGCCTGGGCGAAGCCGCTGTCAGGACCGGCCAGAGTGGTCAGCAGGTAGACGATCACGTTGACGGCGATAAGCAGCCAGGTGACATATTGCAGACGGATGTGTTTGAGGCTGTTGCGGTCATGCAGGGGCACGAACATCGGAGCTTCCCATTGTTTCGCCCGGCGACTGCCGCTCAGCGATTGTCGCCCGGCACCCAGAGAACGTCTTCGGCGCCCTTGGCATTGGTCCAGCGGGCCGCAACAAAGAGAAAATCCGAGAGGCGGTTGAGATAGCGCAGGGCGGCAGGATTGACGTGCTCGCCACCGGCTTGCTGCAAGGCAACAACATCGCGTTCCGCACGCCGTGCCACCGTGCGCGCCAGATGCAAATGCGCCGAAAGCGGCGTTCCCGCCGGCAGGATGAAGGATCGCAGCGGTTCGAGATCCTTGTTGAGCCGGTCGATCTCCGCCTCCAGACGCTCGACCTGATGATCGATGATGCGCAAGGGCTGCCATTGCGGTTCAGCGTCCGCTTCCGGCTCGGGTGTGGCAAGGTCGGCGCCAAGATCGAAGCAATCGTTCTGAATGCGCGACAGCATGGCGTCGAAGTCGGGCTGATCGGCGCTGTGCAGACGCGCGATGCCGATCAGCGCATTGGTTTCATCGATGGCGCCATAGGCTTTGACGCGCAAATCGCATTTCAGCCGGCGGGCGCCACTGACCAGGCCAGTGGTGCCATCATCGCCAGTGCGGGTGTAGATCTTGTTGAGCTTGACCATCGATAAAGCCTCCGTCAGCGGCCGGCCCCGGTCAACCAGATCGTGGCAACGATCAGGACGATGGCGACGAATTGCAGAAGCACGCGCATCTGCATCATCTTGTTCGAGGCATTTCCGCTGCCGCCGCGGGCCATGTTGATCAGACCGCGCACGAGGACAACGGCGACGGCGAACATTACGATGATGGCCAGATAATAGGTGAAGGTCGACATAAACGTCCTTTCGCAGCTTTCAGATGGCACAGGTGCATCGCCGCCGCAAGGTGGCGATGGCGGAAGCCGCGCCGCTCACGATGAGCGGGCGAGCAGGCGGTAAAACAGGGCAGACGGCAGCACTCGCTGGGCGATGAGGCCGATGCGGGCTTCGAGCGTGACAGGATAATGCGGGCGCGGCGCAGCGCTCGTCAGGGCACGGCGCACGGCCTTGTAGACAGCTTCCGGGCCAGTCTTGGAGCGGCGCAGCAGGCGCTTATCGCTTGACAGCGTGCCGCCGCGCAGACGGTCGATCCGGCTGGCGTAGTCGGCAGCGTGCGGCGATTGCTCCGCGTTGATGTTGTCTTGAAAATGCCCGAGAGCATTGGTGGCGATGTTCGATTCGATCGGACCGGGCTCGATCAGACTGACGTGAATACCGCTGCCGGCCAGTTCCATGCGCAACGTCAGGGTCAACCCTTCGAGAGCGTATTTGGAGGCGGTATAAGCACCGAGCCAGCGCACCGGCATACGTCCGAGAACCGAGGCACATTGAACGATACGGCCGGACCCCTGGGCCCGCATGACCGGGATCACCCTGCGGGTCAGATCGTGATAGCCGATGAGATTGACCTCGAGTTGGTGACGCAGGGCTGCCGGCGGCAGATCCTCGACGGCGCCGACCTGGCTGATCGCGCCATTATTATACAATGCGTCGCAGCGCCCGCCGCTGGCGGCCATGGCCGCCTCGAAGAAGGCGGCGATCGATTGCGGCTCGGCGTAATCCAGCGCGAAGGCCTCGAAGCCATCGGCGCGCAATCGGTCAAGATCCTCCGGCTTGCGGGCGGAGGCGATCACGTGCCAGCCATCGTCACGCAGCCGGCGGGCGCAATGGGCGCCAATGCCGCTTGAGCAGCCGGTGATGAGAATGACCGGCTTTCGGTGTGTTATCGACATTTCGCAATACCTGTTCATTGCGGGACAGAATCCCATCTAAGATCTTCACCGGACATGCTTGAAGGAAATACCGCCTCTATGAAACGTACGCTTTCGGTGATCTGGGACGCCATCTACCATTTCAACAATGATGATGGCTGGGCAATGGCAAGCCATGTGGCGATGTCGGTTTTGCTGGCCTTGTTCCCATTTGTCATATTCGGAGCGGCCCTGGCCAGCTTCCTCGGCGCCAGCGCCTATTCCGAAACGGTATCGCATCTGATTTTCGACACCTGGCCGGCGGCAATCGCGACGCCGATTGCCAACGAACTGGTCGAGGTGCTGACGGTGGACCGGGGCGGCCTTCTGACCTTGTCGGTGCTGGCAGCGCTGTTTTTCTCGGCCAATGGTGTTGAGGCGTTGCGGATGTCGCTCAACCGGGCGTACCGGATGATTGACAACCGCGCCTGGTATCTGACCCGCCTGCAGAGTGTCGGATTCGTGATTATGGCGGTGCTGGCGGTTGTCGCGGTCAGCTTTCTCGTCGTGCTGGGGCCG
Source organism: Neohoeflea coraliihabitans (assembly GCF_019334345.1). GTDB lineage: Bacteria > Pseudomonadota > Alphaproteobacteria > Rhizobiales > Rhizobiaceae > Pseudohoeflea > Pseudohoeflea coraliihabitans. The sequence continues at coordinate 922,288 of NZ_JAHWQX010000001.1, read as the reverse complement.
GTGGTCGTCAAGCTGGCGCGCCAGTATTTTCCGCTGCTTGAAGAGATCATCACGGCTTTCGATCAGTGGCGGATCGTCATTGCCATCGTCGTCCTGGTGATCGGCATGATCATCGCCCATAAATGGTTGCCGGCCGGGGAACGGCGCGTGATCGATGTGCTGCCGGGCGTTATTGTCACGCTTGTCGCCTGGAGTGCGGGAGCGCTGCTGTTTGCCTGGTATCTGCAGGCGCTCGGCACCTATGTGGCGACCTATGCCGGGCTGGCTTCGATCGTCGTCGCTCTGGTGTTTCTCAACATGATCGCCGTGATCTTCATCTTCGGTGCCGAGGTCAATGCAGCGATCATGAAGATGCGGGCGCGGGCGCGGGCGCGCAAAAATCAGTAGCCACATTGCCGGCAGCGTCGGCCACGCTGCAAAGCAGGCCTTAACCCTAAGATTAAAGTGCTTTTGCGCGAAGTTGAGTGCAAGCGTACATTGGTATGCGTGGTGATGTCGGTTTGCGGCCATGAGGGCCAGCGGCAGCGCGAGGTCAGGTCCTAGCGTTGCATTCCGCCGGCTTCCAGGGTCCTCCATTGAGGCAATTCGCCTTAATACGGGAGGATGAAGGGAGACATTGCATGTTTTCCATTGAAGTTTTCGGCCTGCCGATCCTGATCGTGTTGGTTTTCGCCGCTGCCTTTTATTTCATGGGTTGCGCGATGGATGCTCTGGCTGCGGAAAGCGGCTTCGGCCCGTTCGGAAACATGCTGATCCTGTTCACCGGGTTCCTGACCAGCCGCATGGCGCTGGATGCGTTGGCCTCGCCCCCCTTGCCATGGGAATGGCTGATGCCAGCGGCGGTCGGCTGTGCATTTACGGGGCTGATCCTGGCGATGCTCGTCAAGCTTCTCGGCCGAATGGCCTGAGCGGCGCATCAAGACCGGCCATCTTGCGAATTTCAGCGATGGTCGTACCGCGTGCCCTGAGTGCGGCGAGAGCCGTGTCCCCGTCACTCTTCGATAGCTTGCGGCCATTGCGGTCGGTGATCAGCTGGTGATGGCGGTAGATGGGTGCCGGCAATCCGAGCAGAACCTGCAGGAGCCGGTGGGCAGCAGTGGCAGCGAAGAGGTCCGCGCCGCGAATGACATCGGTGATTTGTTGCAGGGCATCATCGACCACTACCGCCAGCGCATAGCTTGTCGGCGTATCGCGGCGCGCCAGCACGATGTCGCCCCAATCCTGTGGCGCCGCGACCTCGTCGCGCAGCGTCCCGTCTTCCCCGCCTTCCTGCCAGTTCAGCGGGGTGGCAAGACCCGTCAGCGCGCGCTGCATGTCAAGACGCCAGGCGAAAGAGGCACCGGAGGCGATGCGTTCGTTTCTCTTCGTCTGCGACCAATGACGCTCCTGACCCGGGTAGTGGGGTGCCCCATCCGGATCGCGCGGCCAGACCGCGCCGCGCTCCTCGAAGGCAGCGACGCTCGCCTTGATCTCCCCTCGGCTGAGAAAGGCGGGATAGACAAGGCCGAGGCGATCAAGTTCCAAAAGCGCGGCGCGATAGGCGGGCATATGCTCCGACTGGCGGCGCACCGGCTGCGGCCAGGACAGGCCGAGCCACGCAAGGTCCTCCCCGATTGCCTGCTCATATTCCGGGCGGCAGCGCTCCGCGTCGATGTCCTCGATCCGCAGCAGGAAGGTGCCGCCATTTTCTGCGGCAAATTGCCAGTTAAGAAGCGCCGAGCGGGCATGGCCGAGATGCAGCCGGCCATTGGGTGAAGGTGCAAAACGCACGCGCGGCGCCTGAAGGGTCTGGGTGTCTGACATGGCGTTTGTCGTATCCGGGCCGGGCGGGCCCGGATCAGTTGGCGGTTTCATCGGCTGTCTGTCGCATGTTTTGCGGTTGACGTCACCGGTGCCGGACGTTCTCGTAGGGTAGTGCGAAGGCTTGAACGAGGCACTGGCAGTGATGGGAGAGAATAGGCTGCGCATAGGCTGCGAGGCCGATATCGCTGAAGGGCTGGCGGCGCTGGCGCTGAAGGATTCGCGGCTCCGTGCGGTGATAGACAGGGCGGGGCCGGTGCCGTTGCGCCTGCGTCCGCCGGGACTTGCCGCGCTTGTCGACATCGTGCTCGCACAGATGGTCTCGAAAGGCAGCGCCGCGGCCTTGAGCGCGCGCTTGCGGGCGGCATGCGATGGCGAGATCACACTACCGGCCCTGCTGGCGCTCTCGCAGGCAGACAGCCGCGTGATCGGGTTGTCACGGGGGAAATTCGCAACGCTGCGCGCAGTGGCTGAGGCGGTTGAAGCGGGACGGCTCAAGCCGGCGGATCTGTGTGCCGAACCGGTCGAGAAGGCGATGAGTGCCCTGACCGCGATAAAAGGGATCGGACCCTGGACAGCGGAAGTCTATCTTCTTTCCTGTGCCGGACATGCGGACATTTTCCCGGTCGGCGATGTCGCATTGCAGCGGGCCGTGGGCCATGCCTTCGGCGATCCGTCAATCGGGGGTGCAAAGGCCTTGCGGCAGGTGGCGGAAACCTGGTCGCCCTGGCGCAGCGTCGCGGCACGGCTGTTCTGGGCCTATTATGCGCATCATATGCGCCGCGACGGCGCGCCGCCCTAGCTGACGCCGCCGGCCAGTGCCACCGCCAGTACCACCGGCAGCGCCACTGCCAGCGCCCCGGCAGCGCTTTGTGTGAAGAACGCAGATGCCAGCTTCACAAGGGTGTCACAGTGCGCCTAATATAAGACCGCTAGGCAACAGACGATCGGGAGGTTCGCTTGACGATCCATGTGTCGCCGCAGTCGATGCCCGCGCTGGTCTTGAATGCGGATTACAGACCCTTGAGCTATTATCCATTGTCACTGTGGTCGTGGCAGGATGCAGTGAAGGCTGTTTTTCTCGACCGCGTGACGATCGTGGCGGAGTATGACCACGCGGTCTCCTCGCCGAGTTTCTCCATGCAATTGCCCAGCGTCGTCTGCCTGAAAAGCTACGTCCGACCTTCGCGGCATCCGGCCTTCACACGCTTTAACGTCTTTCTGCGTGACCGGTTCGAATGCCAGTATTGTGGCTCGGAGGAAGAACTGACCTTCGATCACGTCATTCCGCGCCGCTGTGGTGGGCAGACGACCTGGGAGAATGTCGTTGCCGCCTGTTCACCGTGCAATCTGCGCAAGGGCGGGCTGATGCCGAAACAGGCTGGCATGCTGCCGCGGCAGAAGCCGTTTCGCCCCTCGGTGCATGATCTTCACAACAATGGCCGCCTGTTTCCGCCCAACTATCTGCATGAGAGCTGGATGGATTATCTCTACTGGGATGTCGAATTGCAGCCCTGACTGGCGCCGTCGTCCGGCGCCGTCAGGCGGTGCGTCAGGCGCGGCGGAAGGCGGCGCGCAGGGCGATGATGGCGAGGATGGCGCTGGCGATGACGTTCCAGCCCGCAAAGGACAGGCCGAGAACGCGCAGCGCCGCCGCGTCGCATGAGGGCGGCTTCTTGGCATTGAGATCGGAAAGCAGATCGCCGGCATTGGTGGTGACGCCTTGCGCCGAGGTGGCGCAGCTGGTGGGGCCGGGCCAGAACTGCCATTCGACGCCGGAATGGTAGATGCCGAGCGCGCCGCCATACAGCATCAGCAGGGCGCCGGCGAGAAGCAGACCGCGGGTCAGCAGCGCCGGGCCGGACAGCACCTGGCTGAGCGCTGCCAACGCCATCAACGGAATGCCGAGATAGTAGGGCGTCCTCTGGGTCAGGCAGAGGGCGCAGGGGATGTAGCCGCCAATGTGCTCAAAGGCCAGCGCGGTGCCGACCACCGCGGCCATGCCAAGAGTGAGAAACAGGGCTGCGACGAGCTGCGGCCGGCCAGTAGGTGCGGTAAGGCTTGTTGCAAGATGCATGATCAGAACACGTATTTGACAGCGTAGAAACCGCCGCCCAACAAGAGGACGAAAAGGGTGAAAAGAAGGCCAAGATACTTTTCGATAAAAAGCCGGATCGGCGCTCCGAAGCGGTAAAGAAGGGCACTGACGAGTACGAAACGCAAGCCGCGGCCGACTATGCTGATCAGGGTGAAGAGCACGATATTGAACCCGGTGCTGCCGGAAAAGATGGTCAGCACCTTGTAGGGAAACGGTGTGATGGCCGCGAAAAAGATGGCCCAGCCGCCCCAGGACGACTCGTTGTACCAGTCGCTGATCTGCGCGAAGGAATCGGCCTTGCCGTAGAAGGCGAGAATCGGCTGGCCGATCGCCTCGAACAGGAACATGCCGATCAGATAGCCGAGAAAGGCACCGAGGACCGAGCCGAGTGTGCAGATGACGGCGAAGCGTAGCCATCGGGCGCGCTGCGCCAGCACCATCGGGACCAGCAGGACATCGGGCGGGATCGGAAACACCGAGCTTTCGACAAAGGAAACGCCGAAGAGCGCCTTTTCGGCGTGGCGGGTCGCTGCCAGCGACATGGTCCAGTCATAGAGGCGTCGCAGCATTTCCGGGCTCGCGATTCGGTGGGTCGCTCCGGTTTTAGGAGCATTGATGACCGAGAACAACCGGGGCGGACGACAAACCGGAGAGGGGCTTGCGCGCAACTGACATTTCCTGCCGGCGCGGCCCGTTCCGATCGCTGCGGCAAGCGGTTAGGCAAGCTGATGGCAGAAAGTATTTGACCCTGACCCATCGGCGAATATAGTCCTGCCCGCCTACCCCCGCTCGCGCATCCTGGTGCGCGAGACACAGTGCCCCTGTGGCGGAATTGGTAGACGCGCCGCACTCAAAATGCGGTTCCTTCGGGAGTGCTGGTTCGATCCCGGCCAGGGGCACCATGCAGCGCTTACGTGCTTTGATATGTAAGTGCTTTTCTCGGTTTTTGTGCACCATTGGCTGGGATTGTGTACCAATTTGTGGACTGATCTAGCTCGCATCCAGCTGTAAGTTGGCTTCGTGCGGCGTATTCACACTCCCACGGGAGCAGCCATACATATGTTCGCCGAAGGCATGCTTTTCACATCGATTGAGTAACTTATGTCATCAAAATTCATCGAAATGGGAAAGAGTGACGAAACAACTAAGGTGTGGTGTAGCTATCGCTGTTTCTAGTTTGCCGGATGTCGAGAATCTCCTGCAATCTGTCTCTTATCAGTTAAATGCAATAATTTCTTGAATGGCTCTTGTTTTCCAGACGAACCCTAAATCTGATTCGTTGTTAATTCGTCCGCTGTAGATGCCGAGAAACTGAGAAACGGGCCCTCCAAATGTGACTACTGCACCGGAAGGCCGCGTTACCGTGCCACTATTGCGTTGCGCAATGACTGGTGACCCGGATTGACCTTTTCTAGATCGGCAGTCTACTAAAAAAACTGGAAGATCTTCGTAATCGAAAATCGGTTCGGTTGCGATGAATCCTGTAGCCCAGATTGGGAATTTACCGTGCGCAGTGAGGCCAAACGGAAATCCGATCACGCTAACCGGATCGGCGGGACCGACCACAAAATCGCAGCCTTCGTTGTATAGGTCGTATGGATGGAGATCTACTCCATCCGTCTCAACGAGGGGCAAAGCGACTACGTCCGCTCTGCTTCCGAGAGCAGGATGCTCAAGCCATCGTCGCACTCCGTCTTTGTATAGAGCCTCAGTCTTCTCGATCCATGTCCCCAAGGCTCCGGTGGCGTGGTGATGGATCCGGACATGGGTTGGCAATCCACCCATGTTATGAAGACATCTGTCGGTATTTTGATCTCGTCCTGTTAAATTGTGCCGATTGGTTATCAACATCGCGCCCTGGCTCGTCTGAACGGAAAACGCCGTCCCGGTGCTCAATATCGTATCTTCAAAAAGCAACTGAATGTACAAAGACTTCACTGATGGGAGGAGGATACTGTTCAACTGAGAGACTTTGCCGCGCGTGATTATCGAAGAGCCTACCTTGCTAGGCCATTATGTAATGATTTGTGCAGTTGCGCTAGGGGCCGCCCATTAAAGTGTCGCGCGAGTGATGATTGCATGGGGAAGTTTCGGGTCCCCCGAAGACTGAGAGGGTCCTAGTCTTCGACAGCGAACATGTGTGGGTGAATGAAGCAAGGTGGCGGAGGCAGAGGCCGATCTCGGAGACCAACATCCTGCCGTCCCTCTTAAGAGAGGTTAAACCACTCTTACGCATCACATGCGTTTCCGCTTCGCCGAATGCAGCGAAGTTCATCCTTGACTAGGCGATGCCGAGCACTCGGAGTGCACTGGTGGCGACGAGCGCGTTCCTAGATTTCGCTTGCTGGAGTCGCTTTCTACATAGCGTCGATCGGTGTCCTCTTTAAAATAATCCTTGCTGTGCCGCTGCGGCATGAGCGATGTTTCCCCTATGGTCTACGAGATACTATCGGAAGGCGCGGAGCCGTTAAGTGCTGCTATCGATATCGAGGATGGCGCTATAGTGCTGCATAGCCGAGGCGGAACGATCGGGAGCTACAGCGAGAGAAATCGCGATTATTCGGAAGCTCTACGTCTCATATTGACACGCACACTTGAGGCACGAGCGGTTTTGCGTGGCATATGGGTGGATAGCGCCCGGACCCGGCATCTTCCGGGAGCCGATCGTATCATTCTGGCTTCTAGCGAATTTGTTGGGTCTCCCAGCGACCTGTTTACCTTGATTAGCCGACGTATGCAGGCAATTGGCCGTTCTTCGACGGCACAGACAACTCGAGGAAACTCGAATAAGCGCATTCGCATCGAGGTGGAGGGAAAGAGCCGGTCACAAATCGAGCGCATGCTATCGGCGCATATCCGTCGCGAAAGCGGTTCGCCGCGCGGTCGTCTTTCTGCCGACACCCTATACAGTGTAACGGCGGAACATGTCCGGGAAGCTGTCCTTGACGCTATCGAAAATGGCCCGGACCCCGCATTTCAGGAGTCCCGCCAGTACGACCTGATTGCGGGAGATGGAATCAGATTGCCGCCCAAGGCCGTGTTCGGGCGAGCGGCAACGCTGGCACTTGGATTTCGAGTGCTCCCGGAGCATTTCTCGGCGGGGGAGGGTGAGCCGTGTTTCAAGATTCTTAGGGCGGCCGGTTTCGGTATCGTTCCGAAGGGCGAGGTCGAGAGGGCCGTCCCGGTCTTGTCGCGCGAGGACTTGTCTTGGGCTGAAGGCGATCCGAGGCTGGTCAGTCATCTTAAACGAGAGCGGCATAGAGGTCTTCCTGCGGCCAAACGGGCGGAGTTCAGAAGAATTCATGGCCGACTCTTCTGCGAGCTGTGCGGACTCGATCCCGTGATTCAATACGGCGGGCCCGAAGGGGAAGCATGCATAGAGGTGCATCATGCGCTGCCATTAGCCGAAATGGCTCCTGGACATGAAACGAGATTGTCGGATGTCGAATGCCTTTGCGCGAACTGTCACCGCGTCGTTCACAGTCAGATGAGCCAGCGCAGCCGCTTTGCAGGACGCTAGGAGGTTGATTTTGCCCGTGTTGTACCGTGAGCTTCGAGCGGCTGGACATGAGGTTACCCCCCCCACGGGGGGTAATCGGGAAACGTGCGCCAATTCAAGCACGGTAAGGCGGTTTTTCACGAAATGGTCGTTAGCAGACTGAGCCACGGCCGGGCGCGGGGTCCCCTACCGCTCCCCGGGATCTCACGGTCACCAAGAGTATCTCAGGGACCCCGGGGATCCGGAGGAGGGACGGAGGATGAGCGGTGGGGGAAGGGGGTCGGTGTATGCCCGGGGTAACCCTGGGGACCCCGGGGGATTGGGGTGGGATACGGGGGGAGGCAGGGCGTACTCCCCGCCGGCGTGCGACTTGGAGAGTTGGTCGACCATCCACTTGTCGTAGCTTGGCCGCTCGTCTTGGAGGCGTCTTGGTCAATGACCTCGACGAGGTGCGCCACCAGCTTGGCCGGCGCATCCGCGCGGTCATAGAACTTGAGGGCCTCTCACCGATCGCGAAGTTTCGCGCCTGTGTAGATTTTGCGGTAGTATGACATGCTGCTGTAACGCATAAAGCCAAGAGGCCGCTTATCTAGTCCCATGATCGTAGACCCGATAGTGCATTCCACGAGTTAAAAGGGGGTGGCAGAAATGAACCATCGTCAGAGCGGAAGCATGGATAGCGTAACTATTGCGTTCGAGCTCATGAGACTGGAGCTCGGTGCCGAAGTTGATAACCTAAATGCTTATGGAGCGAGCCTTTTCCACGAATCGCAGTATGAAGAGGCGACGAAGCTGGGAGAGAGAGGAAAAGCCCTTCGGGGCTTCTTGGAGAAAGTTCAGCTACTTGAGGCGGAATGGGTTAACTCGTTCGCCGGAACCGCCGAAGTTGACTACCAAGATCCAGCGGTCGAGGCTGCAACGCGCCAAATTCTCTCCAACTCAAAATCTCCAAAGACAGCACTCTTGGTTCGATACCCATGCGGCGAGGTGGTGGCTGAGAAAAAAGGCGCGGACACGCTTATTGAGGTCATCAAACGCGCCGGAGCTGAGCGTGTCGCGAAGCTAGGAATTTTAGTTAATAGCGAGAATATCGTGTCACGAACGCCCTCGAAGAAATACAATGAAGCGAGAGTACCGCCCCATTTCATTAAGACGCACAGCAGCACGGCACAAAAAAAGCGGAACATCGAACAAATTTCGGACGCATTGGGGTTGGGTTTAACGGTAGAGATCATCAGCTGATGACGAAAACATTTGTTGTCAGCGTCGACCTTTAGTCTTCTATTATCTTCAATAACTTCGAGCTTAGGTAAGCCGGTGAAATCGCAGCTCCGCAGGGAGCACCTCGCGTGTCACCCAGTCTTGGAAGGCGGGGGCCTCGGGCTTGTCGGAGCGCATGACGAGCTTGTACAGGCTGCTCTCGGTGACGATGCTGGCGTCCTTGCCTTGGCGCATCCCAAGGTGAACTCGTTTCACTTTGGGCTTCTCGTCGGCGTCCAGCCGGTTGTAGATGTGGGTGATCCCCGAGGACCTCCCGTACAGGACGTGCAGTACGTCCGACCCGACGAACCATGGGGCTCCGTCTTTCTCGACCACGCGGATGGTGTGTCGGTGTCCTGCCGGGTTCCAACGGCTCCCTGGGGACCTCTCGGGCCCTGTGAGAGGGGGTAGGTGGTAGGTGGTGGGTCTCCCCCGGAGGCGGAGGGGTTGCCTGGGGGTTTCCCGGGGCGGGAGACACGAAATACTCTGGACCGAGCGGAGGAGGAGAACCTCAGGTTAACCTAATGTGTCACTAAGAGGAGGTATCTCCCGCCTGTATGAGTACCTTTTAAATCGACCCACTCCACGGCCCCCGACCACCCCCACCGGGAGCAGTCCCCTTGCCGCTATTGAGCCGGGCCTGATGGATCTTCGCCATCTCCATTCGCATCCCCTTATCGTAAGCGCTGTCGCTGGCCTTCTTGGCGTCCTGGTCCATCACCTCAACGAAGTGAGCCACCATCATCGAGAGCCCATCGACGCGGTCATCGCCCTGTCGGAGGGGCGGTCGGCACCTCTCCTCGCCCTTGATGTACCCACAGTCCTTGCGGACTGCCGGGAGCACCTCGCGTGTCACCCAGTCTTGGAAGGCGGGGGCCTCGGGCTTGTCGGAGCGCATGACGAGCTTGTACAGGCTGCTCTCGGTGACGCAGTGGGCCCCGCGGTTCCGGAAGCTAGTGTTGATCGGATCAACATTAGATCGGGATATGCGGATGACCTCATAATCATCGAGCCGCCGCAGGGCGGAGGCGGTTTGGCCGAGGGCAAGGGCACAGCTCACATCGGCCGCGACGAATCAAGGCCCACTCGAGGGTGACCACGCGGATGGTGGTGTGGTCGTTGAAGGCGGGAGGCGACGCAAGGGAGCTGCGCCGCCTCTGGCAATTCGCTGTCACGGTCGATGCGTTTTAGCGGCGTGAACGTTCGCTTCGGGCCCATCCTCCTCTGAGGCCGCCTCCCGGCTGTTTTTCGCGTTGACCGCATGGGGGAATGGGCGATGCCTGACGATTGTGACGGAGTGTCGGTCGCTTTCCACGCAATCCAGGTCGGCCCAGCCTTGGAGTGTGCGGTCGCGTTTGAAGACGGGTATGTATCCGTCGCGGTCAAGCGCCTTGCGAATGATATGGACCTCCTCGGAGGGGTCATAGCCTTCCTCCAGCAGTTTCCTGCACAACGGAGATATGGGGCTGCGAGTGGTATTTCGGTTTCTGCGAGAACGCTGGTTAGTCGTGAGCCCAGACGGGAGGTGGCGGGCGGTATAGGAGCCGATGAGTTCGATGGTGTGCAGGGTGGAGATGGTGAAGGGGATCATACAGGTTACCTTTCCTGTGATCGAGGACATATGGGTGCATGCACCGGCAGCGCGGCTCCGGCGTGGGGAGCTGAGCAAGGGGAAATCGGTGCAGGAGCAGGGCGGTCCATGCACTGGACCGGCAGGCGGGGATAAGTCGGGGTTCTCCTCGCGGGAGGCCGGAGTGTTATCCGAAGGGGAGCACACCCCACCTGCACCAGAGAAGTTGTCTCTGGCGCCTTGGGGTGGTCTCAGGGTTTCTCTTGGACTCTTCGGGCCCGAGGGAGCTCGAGAATCTCTCGTGCTGTACGAGTACCTTTTACCCGGAGGGGGTGAATGCAGTGATGGCCGGGGCGGTGCCCTATCCGTGGAAGGTCGCAGTGCCGTCCTGACTGTTGGTCCATGCCGCCACCAACGCGCGGCGTTTTCGTTCAAGCGAGGAGCCTCTGCCATAGTTCGCTGCGCTGGACTGGTCGGAGTGCCCCATAATTTCCCGAGCAAGGCTCTCGGGGCAGTCCGTATCTCGCAGCAGGTCCTTCATGCGATGTCGGAGGCTGTAAACGACCTTGCGGGGATCCTTGATCACCCGACGGAGTCGCTTCATCAAGGCTTGCGAGCAGGCGTCATTGCCGCGTGGGCGCTGATATCGGGGAAAAAGTGGAGCAGCCTTGTCGTCAGGATTGGCGCGGCTGGCGAGGCGTTCTGCCAATTCGGCAGGAATGGGGATCTCCCGCTCGCTGTTGGCTGTCTTCAACCGTCGCTCGTCATGGGTTTCGACTCGGACGAGGAGGCTCTTCGCGTCCAGATCCATCCCACGCAGCCCAATGATCTCACTCAGCCGAGCGCCTGTGTCGCGCAAGGTAATCCAGATGTCACCGAGCTCGTCATTCGTCTCCATGATCTTCGCCAGCCTCGCCATGTCTGCATGATCTAGCGGTATCCGCTGCGACCTCGTGTGTTGCGATCCGGCGACCTCGAGATCCGCGAACGGATTGGCCATGTCTAGATCGTGTTCGCGGATCGCTCTACGGAGCGCGGCGGAGATGTCGTTGAGCGAGCGGCGGGCGGTTGACGCAGCTACACGCTCCATCAGGTGATCGCGTACTCGCCTCGCGTCTGCTCGTCTCAGTTGCTGTACGGGGCGGCGAGAGAACGCCGTGCCCCCCAACGTAGACCTCAGCAATGCCTTATGCCGCTCTACTGCCTGCCGGGACTGTGTTGCCCGTTGTGGCGCATCCCGGATGCGGTATTCGAGGTATTCATCGAGGGCCGCTTCCATTGTCATCGGAATTTCGCCGCGGCTGACGGCGCGGATCAATTCAGGCGTCAAGTCCGCCTCTCGCGCCAGCTCGTCGAGCGCGGCGTCGAAAGCGTAAAACCGGCCGTCCATGTCATCGGGGTCCGCGCCGCTACTGACCAAGCTCACGACCTCGTGCGGTTGGAAGCCGTGCTCCCGCAGCTTCGAAATAACTTTCTGTCGTGCGTTGGACTGCCGATGCGGCTTTGATGCGAAGGATTTCGCTACCTGAGCCTGCAGCACAGCATATTGCTCCAACATCTTTGCATAGTCCCGGCCGAGGCTTCGCTTTACCTCAAGTCCGAGTTCTGCCCGCAGGGCTTCGGGGACCCGGCGGCGATATCGGTATATGCCGGTGTCGGACTGCGAGACGTGCCGGGGAAGAGCGGGAGATTTCGCCATGAGAGCGCCTTTGTGTACCGAGATGCGTACCACAAGTCGCCGGCCTCCCCATAAAAGTCAAGCATTACAGTCGGATCGCAGGCAAGTTCGATCCCGGCCAGGGGCACCATTCAAGCAAATATGGCGTGATCTTCGATGCGGACGTCCGACCGGCAGCATCTGCGGTTGTTTGCCGGCGTCAGCGTTTAGTCAGGTTCGACGGGATTGCCGGTCAGCGGCATGCAAAAAGTCAGCCGGGTTTCCTCTGCGGTCGATTCCGCTTCAAGCGTGCCGCCATGGCCGCGCGCGATCTCCGAGGCAATATACAGGCCGAGGCCGAGGCCGTCCTGGTTTCGTCCGGATGTGCCGCGCACGAAGGGCTGGAAAAGCCGCTCCATGGTCGAGGGCGGAATAGGCTCGCCGGCATTGGTCACGGAGAGAACGAACTCGCCATCGGCGGCGTTAGCCCGAACCCTGACCGGGCTGGTCCGGTGGCCGTGCGCCAGCGCGTTGCCGAGAAGGTTCGAGGCCAGCTGCCCGATGCGAATGCGATCACAGCGCATGGGGGCGGGGATGGTAAATTCAGTCTCGATCGTGGCATCAGGCGTGGCAGTGCGGAGTTCGTCGACCACCTGTTCGAGCACCGGCTGCACCTCTACGTCATCCTCAATTTTCAGCGCGATGCCGCCGCCGAGCTGCGTGCGGGCAAAGTCGAGGATATTGTCGATCAGGCCCGACATGCGCAGGGTGCTTCCTTGCAGCAGCTTGACCACACGCTCGCCTTGCGGGCTCAGATTTTCGCCGTGCAGCATGCGGATTCCGCCGTCGAGGGATGCCAGGGGATTGCGCAGGTCGTGACCAAGAATGGCAATGAACTGCTCACGCAACTCCGCCAGCTGGCGTTCGCGCGCCAGGCTTTCCTCGATCTGCAGCCGTTCCTCAACCGCCCGCCGTATCCGCGTCTCTAGGGTTGCGTTCAAGGCCTGAAGCTCGCGCTGCGCCGTTTGCGCATTAGTTCTTGCCTCGAGTAGTTCGCGTTCATAGCGGCGACGGTCGGTCGCCTTGAAGATCGTGATGCGGGTGAACAGCAAGGCGCCCTGGTCATCGCGGCGTTCCATGGCGTTGGCAAGAACGGGGATCTTCGTGGAATCGCGGGCGATGAAGTCGAGCGCCACCTCGTCGAAATATCCTTGCATGCGCAGAAGTGGCGCGAAATGTGTCTCGAAGAAAATGCGGCCGGCAACACTCAGCAGATCGTGCAGCCTCTTGCCATGCAATTCGTCGTGCGAATACCCGACCCAGGCGCAAAGCGTCGCGTTGCATTTGACGATTCGCCCGTCAGGCTGCAGCGACATGTAACCGCACGGCGCATGCTCGTAGAGATCCTCAAGATCCTCCGGGGGTGGCGGGGTTGCCATCACCACCTAGAGAAAGGACCGCATGGCCGAAATCACTTCATCCGGCGCACTCAGATTGGGGCAATGACCGGTGGCGTTCAGGAGGACGAGCTGGCTCTCGGGCAGGTGCCGATGAACATATTCTCCGACCTGCTCGGATGCGATAATGTCATCGCGACACTGCAGTACAAGGGCGCGCACCGGCACCTTGGGCAGATCGCCGCGGCTGTCGGACATGAATGTCACACGCGCAAATTCCTGCGCGATATCGGGGTCGGTCCTGCAGAAGCTGTTGGTCAGTTCTTCGCCGAGTTCCGGGCGGTCAGGATTGCCCATGATGGCTGGCGCCATAGCTGCCGACCAGCCCATGGGGTTGTCCGCCAGCGAATCGAGCAATTCCTCGATCTCGGCACGGCTGAAACCGCCTCGATAGTCCGCATCGTCAATGTAACGGGGAGAGGGTCCGACAAGGACGAGGCTCTCAAACATCCCAGGTGCCTTGATGGATGCCATCACCCCGATCATGGCGCTGACGGAATGACCGACGAACACCGCATCGCGCAACTCGAGCTCCTCGCCGATCTCGACAAGGTCATCGGCATAACCTGCGAGCGAGCCGTATTTCTCGGAGCTGTAGGCGCTGAGATCAGAGCGCCCGGCGCCAACATGGTCGAACAGCACGACCTTGAAGTCATCCGCAAAAGCCGGAGCCACGAAGCGCCACATGTTCTGATCGCAGCCAAAGCCATGCGCGAAAATCATGGGACGGGACCCGTTCCCGGAGATGGTGATATTATTTCGTTCAACAGACGACATGGCATCCTCCCCGGCCGCAAGAAGGGTACTCGTTTTTGCTCAGAACACATATTCTTCATTGCACAACGCTTGCGCCGCGCCAAGTGCAGCTTAGCACGGCTGAGCGTACACACTGGCGCCCATCACGGCGATCCGACATCGGCGGTGGTAGAAATGTCTCAAATGAGGGGAGAGCTACCCGATGACCAACATGCTTTATGACACGCTGCTCGGCATTCACGCCGGGCGTGATACGCCGTTTCTGCACCTTCCCGGTGGCGAGACGCTGACCCATGCGGGATTTGTTGCGCGCGCCGGGCAGATGGCGGCCGCTCTCAGCGCTGCGGGTCTAGAGGCCGGCGACCGGGTGGCGGCGCAGGTCGAAAAATCGGCGGATGCGCTGGCGCTGTATGCGGGGTGCGTGCAGGCCGGCCTGGTGTTCCTGCCGTTGAATGTCGCCTACACCAGGGACGAGGTGTCCTACTTTATCGAAGACAGCGGCGCGCGCATGCTGGTGTGCGATCCGGGCCGGAGCGAGGAGCTTGCGCCAATTGCCGAACGGCACAACGCGATGATCATGACGCTGGACGCGGCCGGCGGGGGCTCATTGCCGGACCGGGCGCTGGAGCTAAGTCCGGATTTTGCGCCGGTTGCCCGCAGCGCGGATGACCTGGCGGCGCTGCTTTACACCTCCGGAACCACCGGCCGCTCGAAAGGGGCGATGCTCAGTCATGGCAATCTGGTTTCCAATGCCGAAACACTGGCCGAACTCTGGCAGTTCTCGGCGGATGACGTGTTGCTGCATGCCCTGCCGATTTTCCATACACACGGATTGTTCGTCGCGACCAACACGATGCTTGTCGCCGGCGGTTCGATGATCCTGTTGCCGAAATTCGATCTCGATGCGGTTGTTGCCGCCCTGCCGAGGGCGACGACCATGATGGGCGTGCCGACCTTCTACACGCGCCTGTTGAGCGATCCGCGCCTTGATCAGGCTCTGACCGAGCGGATGCGGCTGTTCATTTCCGGCTCGGCGCCGTTGTTGGCTGACACGCATGAGCGATTCGCGGCACGCACGGGCCACCGTATCCTCGAGCGCTATGGCATGACCGAGACGAATATGAACACGTTCAATCCCTATGAGGGCGAGCGCCGTGCCGGCACGGTCGGAATGCCTCTGCCCGGTGTGGAGGTGAAGATCACTGATCCGGAAAGCGGCGATCCTGTCGAAGACGGCGCGGTCGGGATGATCGAGGTGCGCGGGCCGAACGTGTTTTCAGGGTATTGGAACATGCCGGAGAAGACGGCGGAGGAACTGCGAGAGAACGGTTTCTTCATCACGGGCGATCTCGGCAGAATCGATGCGGATGGGTATGTGCACATCGTCGGTCGCGGCAAGGACCTGATCATTTCCGGGGGCTACAATGTCTATCCGAAAGAGGTGGAACTGGTGCTCGATGCCCAGAAGGGGGTGCTCGAAAGCGCCGTGATAGGTGTGCCGCATCCCGACTTCGGCGAGGCCGTCGTCGGCGTGCTGGTGCCCGCGCAAGCGCAGCCGGCCGATGAACAGGACGAGGGGGAAATCGACACCGATGCGATTCTCGCGGAATGTGCTTCCTCACTGGCGCGGTACAAGCATCCAAGCCGCTTCGTGGTCGTCGATGCATTGCCGCGCAACGCCATGGGCAAGGTGCAGAAATCGCTGTTGCGCGAGCGCTTCCGCGACCTGTTCGCCGGGTTTGGCGCCATGGGGTAATCCGGTGCGGCCCTGAAGCCTGTGCGTGCGTTGGACACACTATGCGAACTCTTGCATAGTCGCAGCCGCCCTCGACGAGCCTTGGGGCCGTTGCGGGGCAATCTGATCCGTGGAGAGTCCGGTCGCTCTTGATCGTAACGCTCGGCGATTGTGAAGCGCGTCCTGGCTGGGCGTATTTGAAGGGATTGAGCCGACGTGCGTATTGATCGAAACCGATCATATGAAGAGCTGTATCGCGACTTTCGATGGGACGTGCCCGGTGATTTCAACATCGCCCGGGTGGCCTGTGATGACTGGGCCGAACGGGAGCCGGATCGAGTTTGCCTGACGCATTATTCGCCTGACGGGCAACATCTGGAGATGACATACGGCGAATTGTCCGGCTGTTCGAATGCCTTTGCCAGGGCGTTGCAGGCTCTCGGTGTTGGTGCAGGCGATCGCGTGGCGCTGCTGTTGCCGCAGGGATTTGACACCGTCATCGCCCATATGGCGATCTTCAAACTGGGGGCGATCAGCGTGCCGCTGGCGTTGCTTTTCGGCGTCGAGGGACTTCAGCACCGCCTGGCCGCTTCCGGCGCGCGTGCCATCGTCTCGACCCGTGAGGGCGCCTACAAGGTTCAGGCCATCCGCTCTTCGCTGCCGGCGCTGGAACATATCGTTGTCAGCGGTGAGTCGCGCGGCTGGGATGACCGCATGGATGCGCTGATCAGTGCCTACCGGCAGGAACCGATCAATGTGATCGGCGGTCGCGATGACCCGGCGCTGATGATCTTCACCTCCGGGACCACCGGTGCGCCGAAAGGTGCCCTGCATGGGCACCGGGTGTTGGCGGGCCACATACCGGGCATCCAGTTTCACCACGAATTCATGCCGCAACCGGATGACCTTATGTGGACGCCGGCCGATTGGGCCTGGGCTGGCGGGTTGTTGAATGTGCTGCTTCCGGCGCTGCTTCTGGGTGTGCCGGTGGTCTCCTCGCCAGCACAGAAATTTGATCCCGAGCTGGCCTTCCGGATACTTGAGGAGATGGGTGTGCGCAACGCCTTCATTCCGCCCACCGCGCTGCGGATCATGCGCTCGGTCGAAAATCCGGCGGCGCGCTACCGACTGCGATTGCGGACGGTCAGCTCAGCAGGAGAGGCGCTCGGACGCGACACCTATGAGTGGGGGCAACGGGCGCTGGGGTTGACGATCAATGAGTTTTACGGCCAGACGGAGTGCAACGCCGTGTTGTCATCCTGCGCCGCCCGGGACGTGAGCAAGGGGGGCGCAATCGGTCGCCCGGTGCCCGGACATGACGTGGCGATCATCGATGCAACAGGAGCCTTAATGCCGGCCGGCACTGTCGGACAGATCGCTGTGCGGCGTCCCGATCCGGCGATGTTTCTGGGCTATTGGCGCAACGAAGAGGCGACCAGAAGCAAATTCGTCGGCGACTGGATGCTGACCGGAGATCAGGGCGTGTTGGATGATGAGGGCTTTATCAGCTTTTTCGGCCGCGATGATGATGTCATCACCTCCTCCGGTTTTCGCATCGGACCTGGCGAAATCGAGGATTGCCTGATCGGCCATCCGGCGGTGGCCCTGGCAGCAGTTGTGGGAAAGCCGGACCCGATCCGTACGGAGATCGTCAAGGCCTATATAGTCCTGGCGGATGGACAAACGGCCGATGAGGCGTTGCGACGCGACATCCAGACCTTTGTAAAGGAGCGGTTGTCGGCCCACGAATATCCTCGGGAAATCGCTTTCGTCGACAGCTTGCCGGTGACCACGACCGGCAAGGTGATCCGGCGTGAACTGCGCGACAAGGCCGCCGGAGAAGTTGGGAACTGAGCGCTACGGGCGACGCCGGGCGGCGAGGCCGCGGATCTTCTGTCGGATCAGACGGGCCATGTTGCGGGTGTTCTTGTAGATGTGAAGGGTCGCGGAGACCTGGCGGACTTCCCGGTCGCTGTTGGGACGCAAACCGATAATCAGCGTGCCCATGCGCATCCTTTCGCTCCAGAGGCGAGACATGACCGGGTGATCGGGCACGGCGCAGGAATCCGTCCTGCTGATGTTCGGATCATCAAGGTGCCATTCGGTCAGTTTTTCGACGAGCAGCTTGCCCGGTGAATAGGATGCATACTCTTCATTGTAGGCGGTCTTCCAGGTGTAGGCTTCGCCGGAGGCGATGAACACGATCATGGATGCGATCGGCTCGTCGTCGAGCAACAGGGTATGAATGCGCACGGCATCGTGTTCGGCCAGCCCGTTGATGGCTTCGCGCGCAAAGGCGGCCCGGTACCGGTCTGCCACCATGGCGGTACGCTGCCGGCCTTTCCAGCCGCTATCTTCAAGGGTCAGAAACTCCTCGAGATGATGCCGCACCTCGTCGGGCTGACGGGCGACAACGTAGCTGAGCGTGCCGCGTTCGGACAGCCGACGCCATTGGCGGCGCATCTCGCGGCGGTGGTTCTTGCCGATTGCCGCGGCAAGATAGTCGTCGGCCTCGAGATTGCTTTCCAGCATCGGTCGTTCCGTGAAGCCCGTCTCGCTGATCGGCAAATTCCGGTCGATGGCGACCGCTCGCAGCAGGCTGATGACCGGTCCCTGCATCCGCACATCGGGCAGCACCAGGACCTCTGGAAAGCCGCTGCCCGGTCGCGCGAGGCCTTCAAGAAGATTGTCGAGCGTTTCGGCACCGCCTTCCGCGTCGAGCAAGGGTGTGCCGAGCGGTCCGAACGGGTTGGCCCAGGCACGCAGGATGTTCGGCCCGACGGCCAGTCCGGGCTTTTCGATGGAGAACGGCATCATCAGCCGCATGCGCGACGAGCGGGCGTTCTCGTCGCGAATGAGCAGCAGGCGGACCTGGCGGTCATCCAGGCGCGGCATGGCCGGTGCCAGAAAGCGTGCGGAGAAAAAGACATTCGGCTCCACGACGCGGTTGGTCAGGTGGTCGAGCTCCGTGCGCAGACTGTACCCGGCGCGGGCATTGTAGGTGACCAGCTGCCGGCCCTCGCGGCCAACGTCGATCTCGAGTTCGGCGACGGGACGCGCCGCCGACATGGAGGCAAGCTCGCCGAGAAGCGTGTTGGCCTGGCTACCGACATGGTCATCAACAACGGGTTTGCTCGCCATGTCAGATCTCCCGCCGTGGCAACAGGCCCAAGCGACCATGCTGGTCGACACCGGCAAACAGCACCATGCCGAGGGTTCGGCGTACGGTCAGATGCAGGAGGAGAGCTTCGCAGATCATGGCTGCCGCCGTGGCGAGTGCGGCCCCCTCGATCCCGTATCGCGGGATCAAAAGGATGTTCAGGGCAATGTTGATGGCCAAGGCACTGGCGTAAAGCAGAGCACAGATCTTCTGATGGCCGGCCATGGTCAGCAAGGTTTCCGCCGGGCCGACGGCGGCCTTCGCCAGAATGCCGGCAAACAGGATGAACATCACCGTGCGGCCCTCGATGAAGCCGGGCCCGAACAGGGAGAGCAGAACGGGCGCAGCGAGAAGTGCAAGGGCTCCAAGCGTCAGCGAGGGCCAGAAGGTCCAGCGGGTTGTCAGGCTCGCAAAGTGACCAAGCTCCTGACGATTGCCGCTGTAGACCAGGCTCGAGAAACGCGGAGCGGCAGCCGCTTTGACCGCAAAAAAGACGAAATGCACCAGCGCCATGGTCTTGGCGGCGGCGTAATAGACGGCCACCCGTTCGGGCGGCAAATAGATGCCGACAACGATGACGTCTGAATTGGTGAGCAGAAAGTAGAAACCCTCGATCAGAAAAATCGGCAGGGCGACAGCCAGCCAGGCGCGCAGATCAATGTCGAGCCGACCCCTGGCGAGTTGCCCGCAAAGTTTGCTGAGGATCACCGCATGCTGGCCGAGGGTGGTCACGTAAGTGGCGACGAGCGCCGCAATGAGGGCCAGTGTCGCGTTGACGGCGCCGAAGTAATACAGAAGGCCGACAACGAACAGCAAGATCAGCGTCGGGCGCACCATATAGGTCGGGCTGAGGGCGTAGATCGGCCAGTTGTTGGCGCGCGCCGTTCCATCAAGCACGTCACCGAGGGCGATCATCGGAAGGGCAAAGGCCCCGATGATCAGCGGCACGACGTAGTAGGCCGGAATACGTTCGCCGAGCAGGTGCACCGTGGCGATGGCGATGCCGGCCAGCAATGTTGCCGACAGCATGGCAAAAATGCGTGCCGTCACGGTCAGGCCGCGGATTCGATCTTCGGCGCCGGCGGCACGGTACTGAGGCAGAAAGCGGATCACCGCCGTGTGAAATCCGAGGCATGAGAGATTGCCGAGAATGACTGCGAGCACCCAGACATAGACAAAGATGCCGTATTCGAAATGGCCCATGATCCGGGCCAGGACGATCTGCGATAAGAACGTGATCAGCGCGCTGATGATGCGGATCGAAAAGGCAATCAGTGCCATGCGCTGGGCCTTGGCCATCTCGCCCTGACCCGTGCTCATCGCAGAAAGGCGGGCAAGCGCCGGCCGCAGACGCCGGAAGCGGCCTGCTGGCAGAACCCGTTCTGCGGCGTTGATGATGGTCATCGTATGAGTGGCCTGGCTCCAGATTGCATGACGGCACTATCTCTTTGTGTCGTTAAGAAACGGTTGGTCAGGTCCGGAAAAATTAGCAGAAAGTAATGGTGAGACGGGCGGTGATGGCGAATCGGGCGGCTGTCGTCGATTGCCGAAGCCTCCCTTAATCAGCGGGACGGCGCGGTTCCGAAGCGGCCAGCGCTTCGAAGACGCTGCGGTCGAGGGCCAGAAGGTCCAGTTTGTAGCTGACATTCGAGTCTTCCGGCTCGCAGGTTGAATGACTGACCAGCGGGCCTTGGGTCGATTGTCTCAGGCAGCGCTGTTCAAGCACCTCAAAGCCAAGCGGAGCATGCAGCCCGTGTGCGAGGAAATTGAATGACAGCACCTGGGCGAGGATACGTTCCAGGCCGAGATCAAAAAATGCCCAGCGCAAGAGCTGACGCTCGGCAAGAAACATCAGATTGGGCGGGCCACCGGAAACGCCGCGAATGAAATTGTCGAGCTCGCCGCACTCCGCCGAGATATTGCACAGGCCGAGATGGCCGATGACGCGTCCTTCGAGTGTGGTCAGGGCGAACAGGATGCGATCCTCTTCGGCAATCGCGACATTCTTCAGATAGGCTAGGGTGTGCTCAGGCGTTTCGGT
Source organism: Neohoeflea coraliihabitans (assembly GCF_019334345.1). GTDB lineage: Bacteria > Pseudomonadota > Alphaproteobacteria > Rhizobiales > Rhizobiaceae > Pseudohoeflea > Pseudohoeflea coraliihabitans. The sequence continues at coordinate 901,255 of NZ_JAHWQX010000001.1, read as the reverse complement.
GAAACGGGTGAGGAAAAAGCGCCTGAAGGCGCGCCGCCATGCGGTGAAATCGTCGATCAGACCGGGGTCTTTCAGCGCCCAGGCGCCGATTGGCACCAGCATTCCGGCGGGCAGATCTTCATCATCACGGATCTCGATAGCATCGGCGCGGGCCCGGGATTGTTCCTGATGCTTCAGGCGCCGGATCTGTTCAGCAATGTTCATCAGACCAGCTTATAGCGGTGGCTGACCGGCACTGCATCTATGCGCAGGCGCCGCGGCATCATGTGCGCGGGAAGACGCTGCTGCAATTGCGCTTTCAGCTCGGCCGTGTCGAGGTTCGCTCCCGGCACCGGTTGCACCAGCAGTTCCACATGTTGTCCGGTCAGCGGATTGTCGCGGCCGACAGCCTTGGCAAAGAGCACCGCGTCGAGCGCCAGCGCGGCCTGCTCGACCTCTGCTGCCATGAATTTCAGCCCGCCGACATTGATCACGTCATCGGCGCGCCCGGTCACCTTGTAGAAGCCGTCGCGCTCCACAACGATGTCGCCGGTGTTGTACCAGCCTTCGGAATCGAAGGGGGAGGGCGCGTTCAGATAGCCGCGCATGCGCGCCGGCGTGCGAATCCAGAGCACATTATCGACCGTTCGCGTTTCGACGCCTCTGCCGCCGAGGTTGAAGAACAGACTGTCGCGGGCCTTGCTGGCAACGCGCATGATCCCCAGTTCCGACATGCCAAAGGTCTGGCGAAACTCGACATCCGGCAACAAGGCACACAAGGCATCCAGCGTTGGCTGGTCCATGCGCTCGGTGCTGTAGGTGATCAGGCGGATGGTCTCCGGCACGCCCTGCGGCACGGCGCCGCTCAAAAGCAGCATGCGAAGAAAGGTCGGGGTGGCGGGCAGCGCCTCGACACCGTGGCGGCGGCAATCGTCGAGGACAGCATCGACCGTGCGGCCGCTCGGCGCGACGATGACGCGGCGATTGAACAGAGCCTGCAGCAGAGTGTTCAGACCGCCGATATGGTCGAAGAGCAGAAAACTCAGAGCGCGCAAGCCCGGATTCGGCCGGTCGAAGCGACGGATGAAATGGTCGAGATCGTGGAGAATGGCCTTGGGCTGCCCGGTGGTGCCTGTGGAAAACAGGATCAGTCCGGCTGTCTCATCGTTTCGCAGTTCCTCCAGCAAGGGATGGGTCCGGGGACGGAGGTGCCTGTTCTCGCGCCGGTGTACTCCAGCGGCATCAATGACCGTATCGACGAGTGCCGTCTCAAGGAAATAATCGTGCTGTGCCCGGGTGGCGGCAGTCAGCGGGACAACGATCGCGCCAAGATCGAACAGGCGCAGCAATGTATGAACCGAACGCGCGTCGAAATCGCCGATGAGAGCGACGACATCACCGCGATGCACCGAGGTCAGATCAACCGGCGGCTGGCCGAGGATATCGGCGAAGGTCAGGTTGCCTGCCGGATGGATGAGGAAGGGATGGTCGACGCCTTCCCAGATGCGCGCCAGACGCTCGAGGAGCCCCTCAGACGCCGCCGACATGAAGCACCTGTCCGCTCAGCGATCGCGCCTTGTCGTCGAGCAGAAGATCGACGAGATCGCACACATCGTCCTTGGTGAACCGCTGGGGTACGAGCTGGTGCGAGACAATGGCATCGATCTGCGCTTCGGAAACGCCACGCAAAAGATCGGTCTTTATCGGGCCGGGAGAGATGCAATTGACGCGAATGCCGAAATCGGCGACCTCGCGGGCAAAGGTGCGGGTGAAAGCCTCAACCCCGGCCTTTGACGCGGCGTAGATGGATTCGCCCTTCATGGCCAGGGGAACGGCAATCGTCGAGAATGTGATGATCGTTCCGGCCTTGCGCCGCATCATCAGCGGCGCCAGCAGCTGACAGGCGAAGATCGTCCCGGTGAGATTGGTCTGGATGATGCGGCGCACGGTCTGCTCGTCGCTGGTCACGGCCATGTTCATGGCGGCGATGCCGGCGGCATTGATCACTGCCGTGAGCGGTTCGCCGGCTTTCTTGATGGCCCGGACGGCGTCCTTGAGCGACTGATAGTCACCGACGTCACAGTTGATGCCGGGAAAAGACAGGTTGCTGGTGTCGCGTGCGAGACCGAAAACGCTGTGTCCATTGTTCCTGCAGCGTTCGGCAATGGCCGCCCCCAATCCCTTGCTGGCGCCGGTGATGACGATCATTTGCCGCCGCCTGCCTGCTTGGCGAAGACTTCGGCCAGAGCGCCAACGCTGCGGAACATGCTGCGTGATCGGGACAAGGTCGCCTCGGAAGTCCAGTCAAATTCGAAGCCAAGCTGTTCAGCGCGATCTTCAAGGGCGAGGCAGACCTCGACGAGCTTGATGGAATCGATCTGCGCCTGACCGCCAATCAGCGGTGTGTCTTGGTCGATGCCATTTGCATCCGTGTCGAGAACAGAGGCGATGACAGCTTGCACGATGGCTGCCGCTTCGTCGTTGGTCATGCTGGAAGCCCCTTCCCGATCCGCTGACGCCCGGGCAGGGGCGCGGCACAGCTGCCGATGGCTGCGCCGGCGATCCGGATCAAGCTGCCGGCACAGGCGAGCGGCACGTTTGCTACCTACCGTTTGGCTTCGATTCGCGCAACCTTGTGGGGCGCGGGCCAGGGCTATTGGCCAGACCCTAGAACTGTCCGTGACAGTGCTTGAACTTCTTGCCAGAGCCGCAGGGGCACAATTCATTGCGCCCAACCTTGCCCCAGGTTGCCGGATCATCCGGATCGCGGGGGCCGGTGGGCTGGCCGCTGCTTTCCGCCAGCAGGGTAGGCGCGTTCTGGGTGGCAAACTCATTCTCGCCGGTCAGCGGATCGGCGTGGCTGGGATTGAGATCCTGTGGCGGCTCCGGGTCGGGAGCGTCGGCGGCTTCGCGCACCAGTTCGACGCGGCTCAATTGCGCCATGACGGTCTGGCGAAGGTTGGCCAGGAGCGCCTGGAACAGCTCGAACGCCTCGGATTTGTACTCCTGCAGCGGGTCGCGTTGCGCATAACCACGGAAGCCGATCACCGAACGCAGATGGTCGAGATTGACGAGATGTTCGCGCCAAAGGTGATCGAGCGTCTGCAGCACGACGGACTTTTCCACGTGGCGCATGATTTCCCGTCCGAAGCGTTGCTCCTTGTCAGCCGCCTGCGCTTCCGCCGCCTCGAGGATGCGGGCGCGAATATCGTCTTCGGCAATGCCTTCCTCGGCGGCCCACTCGTCAAGCGGCAGATCGAGGTTGAGATAGGTCTGCACACCGGTCTTCAATTCGGCGATATTCCACTGCTCGGCGTAAGCCTTCTCGGGAATGTTGAGCGTGACCAGTCCGTCGATGACTTCCTCGCGCATGTCGTCGATCGTCGGCTTGATCGATTCGGCATCCATGAGTTCCAGCCGCTGCTCGAAAATGACCTTGCGCTGGTCATTCATCACGTCATCAAATTTCAGAAGGTTCTTGCGGGTGTCGAAATTGCGCCCTTCGACCTTCTTCTGCGCCCGTTCGAGCGCCTTGTTGATCCACGGATGGACGATGGCTTCGCCTTCCTGCAGCCCCAATTTCTTGAGCATGCCGTCCATGCGGTCGGAGCCGAAGATTCGCATCAGGTCGTCCTGAAGCGACAAATAGAACTTTGAACGCCCCGGATCGCCCTGACGGCCGGATCGGCCGCGCAGCTGGTTGTCGATGCGGCGGCTCTCATGGCGCTCCGTGGCCAGCACGTAGAGACCGCCGGCGGCCAGAGCCTGCTGCTTCAGCTTCTCGATGTCGGCACGAATTTCCTGTTCCCGCTGCTGCCGCTCCGGTCCTTCGGGCAGATCGGCCAATTCGCGGTCCAGGCGCATGTCGACATTGCCGCCCAGCTGGATGTCCGTGCCGCGGCCGGCCATGTTGGTGGCAATGGTGATGGCGCCGGGAACGCCCGCCTGGGAGACGATGTAGGCCTCCTGTTCGTGATAACGGGCGTTGAGCACCTGGAATTCGCTGATACCAGCCTGTTTGAGCAGATCGGCAAGCTGTTCGGACTTCTCGATCGAAGTGGTGCCAACCAGAACCGGCTGGCCTTTCTCGCGAGCGCGTGAAATCTCTTCGGTGATGGCGGCGAATTTCTCGCTGGCAGTGCGATAGACCTCATCGTCCTCGTCGACCCGGGCGATCGGTCGGTTGGTCGGCACCTCGACAACGTCGAGACCGTAAATGTTGCCGAACTCCTCGGCCTCGGTCGATGCGGTGCCGGTCATGCCGCCCAGCTTGTCGTACATGCGGAAATAGTTCTGAAAGGTGATCGAGGCCAGCGTCTGGTTCTCGGGCTGGATTTCCACCTTTTCCTTGGCTTCCAAGGCCTGATGCTGGCCTTCGGAATAGCGGCGGCCCGGCATCATGCGGCCGGTGAATTCATCGATGATGACGATCTCGCCGTTGCGAACGATGTAATCCTTGTCGCGGGTGAACAGCCGATGCGCCTTCAGCGCATTATTGATGTGATGGACAATGGCGACATTCTCGACGTCGTAGAGGGACTCGCCCTTCAACAAGCCGGCCTCGCGCAAAATGTTCTCGAGCTTTTCCGTACCTTCCTCGGTGAAGGTGGCGGTGCGCATCTTTTCATCAATGTCGTAGTCGGTCTCCGCCAGGGTCGGAATGAAGGCGTCGATCGTCTGGTAGAGATCGGAGCGGTCATCGAGGGGGCCGGATATGATCAGGGGCGTGCGCGCTTCATCAATGAGGATGGAGTCGACCTCATCGACGATGGCATAGTAATGGCCGCGCTGAACCATCTGGCCGCGCTCATATTTCATATTGTCGCGCAGATAATCGAAGCCGAGCTCGTTGTTGGTGCCGTAGGTGATGTCACAGGCATAGGCCGCGCGCCGCTCGTCGTCATCGAGCCCATGCATGATCACACCGGTGGTCAGGCCGAGGAAGCGGTAGATCTGCGCCATCCACTCGGCATCGCGCTTGGCGAGATAGTCGTTGACCGTAACCACGTGGACGCCGCGGCCGGTCAGGGCGTTGAGATAGACCGGCAAGGTGGCGACCAGCGTCTTGCCTTCGCCGGTTTTCATTTCGGCGATGGAATTTTCGTTGAGGATCATGCCACCGATCAGCTGCACATCGAAGGGGCGCAGGCCAATCGTTCTTTTGGCCGCTTCGCGAACCACGGCAAAGGCCGGAACCAGAAGGTCGTCAAGCGTCTTGCCATCGGCAAGTTGTCCGCGAAACTCGTCGGTCTTGGCCGCGAGTTCGGCATCGGACAGCGCTTGCATGTCCGATTCGAGGGCGTTGATAGCCTGAACTTTCGGCTGATAGCTGCGGATGCGGCGATCATTGGATGAACCGAAAATCTTCTTGGCAACGGCGCCGAAATTGACCATGCCTGAGGTCCTTTCCCAAGGCTGCGCGAAAGGCAGATTTGCAAAGCCAGAGACGGCAGGGGATGCGCCGGGCTTTCGGGTTTGAATGCGACAGTCCAAGGGCTTGCGCGAGCGAAGCCGACTGGACGGGCGGTTGGCTGACAGATAAGAGGGGGTTGGTTCGATGTCAACGGCGCGCCGGACGGGCGAAAGGTCATGTTCTTGACCGAATTCCGGTGCACACGGCATTGCATACCCCTGTTGAACGAAAGGTCTTTTCATGCGCCATACCCCGCTGCTTGCTGCTGTCTTTTTCGCAGCCACACTTTCTCTTTCGACGCCGCTGCACGCGGCGGAGGATGATCCGGTCGTGGCCAAGGTCGGAGGGGTTGAGCTGCATCAGTCAGAATTGCGCCTGGCAGAAGGCGAACTCGATCCGCAATTCGCGCAGATGCCCGCGGAGCAGCGGCGCCTGGCTGCGCTGGCGGCGGCAATCGACGTGAAGCTGCTGGCGCGGCTTGCCGAGGACGAGGATCTTGAAGAGACCGAGACCTATAAGCGGCAGATGGCCTATTACCGGGACCGCACGCTGCATAATCTGATGTTCAAGGAAAAGATCGTCGACACGATCACGGACGAAGATGCCCGGGCCCGCTACGACAAAGAAATCGCGGCGATGCCAAGCGAAGAAGAAGTCAAAGCGCGGCACGTGCTGGTGAAGACCGAAGACGAGGCCAAGGCGGTGATCGCCGAGCTCGAAGACGGCAAGGATTTCATCGAACTGGCGAAAACCAAATCGACCGGTCCCAGCGCAGCAGAAGGCGGAGACCTGGGTTATTTCACCAAGGGCCGGATGGTGCCGGCTTTCGAAGAAGCGGCCTTTGCACTTGAGCCCGGCGAGTTCACCAAGGAGCCGGTGCAGTCGGAATTCGGTTTCCACGTCATCAAGGTCGAGGATCGCCGTGCTGCCGCGCCGCCCTCCTTCGAACAGGTCGAGGGCCAGGTGCGCCAGGTTCTGCTGCGTGAGCGCTATGCGGATCTGATGGCCTCAGCGCGCGACTCGATCGACATCGAGGTGGTCGATCCGGACCTGAAAGCGAAATACGAGCAGGTCATGGCGATGCAGAAAGGCGGCGCTGCAGCGGCCGGTGAGACAGAGAATGGCGATGGTGCCGCCGAAGCAGATGGTGCTTCCGACACGCAGACGGACGGCGCACCGGACGCTGAATGACGGGATGCATGGCGAGCCGGGGCCGCTGCAATTGGCGGCCGCGGCCAAACGCGGCTAAATCACAGAGCGTCCGCGCGGCGCTTTGCGCAGAATGAAACAATCCGAACGAGGCCGCCAAACCATGACTGAAGCCGTGTCTCCCCTGGCACCGAAGTCCTATCCCGAGATGCCGGCGATTGCCGGCGTGCGCATCGAGACGGCCGAAATCGGGATCAAATATCAGGGGCGCACCGACCTGATGATCATGGTCTTCGATCCCGGAACGGAGGTTGCCGGGGTCTTCACGCAGTCCAAATGTCCGTCCGCGCCGGTCGATCTGTGCCGGGTCAATCTCCCCGGCGGGAAGGCGCGGATCCTGGTGGTCAATTCAGGCAATGCCAATGCCTTCACAGGGCGCAAAGGCCATGCGGCAACCGCGCAGACAGCCGAAGCGGCTGCGGCTGCACTCGGCTGTGCGGCCTCGGAAGTGTTTCTCGCCTCGACCGGCGTGATCGGCGAACCGCTCGATGCCGGCAAGTTCATCGGGCATCTGCCGCGCCTGGTTTCTGCGGCGCAGGGCGATCGCTGGCTGCAGGCGGCACGGGCGATCATGACCACCGATACCTATCCGAAAGTGGCGACCCGGTCGGCGGAAATCGACGGCGTCAGCGTGCAACTGAACGGCATTGCCAAAGGTGCGGGCATGATCGCGCCGGACATGGCAACGATGCTGTCCTTCATCGTCACCGACGCGGCGATCCCGGCGGCGGTGCTGCAAGAGATGCTGTCTGCGCTGGTCAAGCCAACATTCAACGCGATCACCGTCGACAGCGACACCTCGACCTCCGATACGGTGCTGCTGTTCGCCACCGGTCAACAGGCTGGTCCAGGCGCGGCGGATGCGCATGACGCGCTTTATGCCGGTTTTCGCGCCGCGTTGCTGTCCTTGATGGAGGATCTGGCGCTGCAGGTCGTCCGCGATGGAGAGGGCGCGCGAAAGCAGGTTGAGATAACGGTCACTGGCGCGGTGTCCGATCACTCCGCCGGGCGGATCGCGCGGTCGATTGCCAACTCGCCGCTGGTCAAGACTGCGGTTGCCGGCGAGGACGCCAATTGGGGCCGGGTGGTGATGGCGGTCGGCAAGGCTGGCGAGGAAGCTGATCGCGACCGTTTGGCAATCTGGTTCGGAGATATTCGCGTGGCAGTTGGTGGTGAGCGCGACCCCGATTACAGCGAGGAAGAAGTGTCGGCGGTGATGCGGCGCGAGGAGATCCCGATCACGGTGGATCTTGGACTGGGCGAAGGCCGGGCGCGCGTCTGGACCTGTGATCTGACGAAGGCATATGTGGAAATCAATGGCGACTATCGAAGCTGACAATGCAAACGGCTCACGCCGAGACGGGCCGCGGCAGGAGACATCACCCACGTCGGATCTGGCCATCGTGCGGCGGTTGGAAGCCGCCGGATTTCGTGCCTGGCCGGCGGCTTCGATCCAGTATGACGGCAGCTGGCAGGTGCGGCTGACCGCTGGGCACCCGTCCAAGCGCCTCAACTCGGTCAATCCGCTCGACCCGTCCGACCGGCGCGACATTGCACAGCGCGTCGAGCGTGCGGCGCACCGCTTCGAATCCTATGATCGGCCGCTGGTGTTCCGGCAATCGCCGCTGGCGCCTCCGGAACTGGACGCCTACCTGGATGAAGCCGGCTGGGACCGCTTTGACGAAACGATCGTCATGATGGCGCCGATCGCTGCGCTGGATATTGATACCGGCATGGATCATCTGCCGGTGCGCGATGTCGGCCGCTATGTCGATGCCTCGATCCGGGTGCATGGGCGCGAACCGGCGCTGAAGGCCGGCCTTACCGAGGTGTTGAGTTCGATCAGGCCGCCAACCGGATTGTTTGTCATCGAGGATCCCGAATCCGGCCCGGTGGCCACGGCGCTGTGCATCCACGACAACGACCTTGCCGGTCTTTATGAGCTGGCGACCCGGGCTGACCGGCGCCGAATGGGACATGGGCGGGATGCTGTCAGCGCCGGCCTGCGCTGGGCCAGGCATCGCGGAGCGCTGCATGGCTGGCTGCAGGTCGAGAGTGCCAATGAAGCAGCGGTGCAGCTTTATCTCGGGCTCGGCTTCCGCGAGGTCTATCGCTATGTCTATCGCCGGCCGCCGATCGGGTCAGAGGCGGCATGAGCGAACTGTCCTCCTTGCCGGTCTTGCTGGTCGTCGCCTGCGCCCTGGTCGACGTCGATGGGCGCGTACTTCTGGCACAACGACCGGAGGGCAAGCCGCTGGCGGGTATGTGGGAATTCCCTGGCGGGAAGGTGGAGCCCGCCGAGACGCCGGAGACCGCGTTGATCCGCGAGCTTGAGGAAGAACTCGGCATTCGCACCCAGCCGGCCTGCCTTGCTCCCCTGACATTTGCCAGCCACGCCTATGACAGCTTTCATCTTCTGATGCCGCTGTTCATCTGCCGCCGCTACCAAGGCCAGCCGCAATCCCGGGAAGGGCAGGCGCTGAAATGGGTGCGCCCGCGAGATATGCGGCATTTGCCGATGCCGCCGGCTGATGCGCCGTTGGTGGCCAGCCTGATCGATCTGCTCTAGGGGCAGGATTTGTGCCCGTTTCACGGCACACACTCCCCAGGCCAGATGAATTCGCAAACACCGTTAAGCAAACGTCAACGCCTCTAAGACACACTCGCAAACCTACCGGATTAAACTGGGTTCCGGAAAGGGGCGAGCATGCAAGACGGCGATTTCTGGACAACGGCTGCGGACAATTTTCCCGGGCGCCATGCGGCGACAGGCATAGGCCCTTTGAAGCTGGCGTGTCTTTTCGCCGGAGCGGCCGTGGTCTCGGCGCTGCTGCTCACGCCAATCCTCGCGGTCGATCAGTCGGCGCGGATCGCCTATGCCCCGGATGCCTATGATTCCATCCTGACGGGGTCGATACCCGCGCGGCAGACGCACAGCACCTACACGATCCGCAAGTCCATTCTGCAACAGCGACCGGATGCAATCTGCATCATTCATCCCGGAGGCCGGACCTCCGGTGATTGCTAGAAACTTCGGCAGCATCGAAGCTCCGCCGACGCTCCCGACAAACGAGCGATGCGATCCTACCCTCAAAGCACAGGTTCAATCATGTCAGTCATACTGCGCCGCCTTCTCCGAAATTCCAGCGGCGCGACAGCCATTGAGTACGGCCTGATCGCTGCCTTGATCTCGATCTCCCTCGTGGTTGGCATCGGCGGCTTCGGCAACACGCTCGGCAATCTCTTCAACAAGACATCGACGACGATGACGAACGCCGCGGACTAGGGTCAGGACCCCAGGCCGGTGACAGCGGCGGGAAGCGTCTATTTCCGGTCGCCGCCGGGGCGCAGCGCGTCGGCAAGGCGCATCTTGGCCGAACCGGGACGCAGCGGCTGCTGCTGACTGGCATCCGGCGCCCAGCCAGATAAATGAATCATTGGAAAGCTGGCGCGGATGCGTCCGTCCGGATCAGCAAAACGTTCGGCGTAAATTGCCGCGGCGCGCAGCAAAACGCGCCGGCTGAGCGGTTTCCGGCTGCGCTGAACGAGGGCGTTGGTCATCCCCATGGCGCGCAGATCCTGCATCAGCGCAAACAGGTTGTCGTAGCGAACGACAAGCTCTTCACAATCGGCCACCGGCAGGGCGAAACCGGCGCGCTGCATGAGTGCCCCATAGTCGCGCACGTCGGCGAAGGGGTGAATGCGCGAATGAACGCCGCCCGTGACTTCACTTTCCGCTTGCAGCAGAGATTGGCGTAGCTCGCCGAGGGTTCCAGCTCCCGGCACGGCCGCGAGAAACAACCCGTCCGGTACGAGCGCGCGCCGTACCTGGATCAGCAGGCCCGGCGTGTCATTGACCAGATGCAGTGTCGCCGGCGCAATGAACAGATCGGCGGATGCCACATTCAATCCGACCTCGTCCGGCGGCGCTGCAACCCACTCTCTGGAATTCGTGCCGGCAGTGGGACCAATGTCTTCCGGACGGTCGGGGGCAACGACAAGGAATCTGTCGGTCTTGCCGGTCGCTTCAAGAAGATCCGCCGGGAGGGTGGTGGCGGAATGCAGGAGAACCGGGTTCGCAAAATGGCGCTCGACCATACTCAGGCGCTCGGCAAGCTCGGTGGCCACGTGGCGCAACAGAAACTGCGGGTCGCGTGCCGGCTGCTTGCGCGTTGCTGCAAGGGCCCGGCGGTGGCGCTGGCGCAGCAGAGAGTGATCGAAAAGTGTGTCCATGCGTGGCCAGGATCCCGGATCCGACGGGCAAAACGTGGCGGCAAACCGTCTGCACTGTGCGATGTCACAGAAATGCAGACATGCGCCCGTAGTTCAATTCGATTGTCGATGACGCTACAGGCCAGTATTGTCAAGCGATGGTCAGGCTTGCAGCGCATAGGATCAGCGGAGCAGTCCGGGCGGGGCTGAAGGCCGTCTCGGCGCATGGCCTGGCGCTGGTCTACCCGCCGCTATGCATGAACTGCAACACACTTACCGGGTCGGAGAGCGGGATGTGTGCCGAGTGTTGGCGCACCATTCCGTTTATCGAGCAGCCCTTCTGTGCCGTGAGCGGGCTGCCTTTCAGTCACGAGCGTGGCGAGGGCATGGTCAGCGCTGCGATGATCGCCGACCCTCCGGTGTTTGCCAAGGCGCGCGCCGCCGTCTTGCACGAGGGTCCCGGGCGCCAGCTTGTGCATCTTCTCAAATATGCCGATCGCTCCGACCTGGCGCCCGGCATGGCCCGCTGGATGCTGCGCGCGGGTCACGAACTGCTGGAGAGCGGTGATGTTCTCATTGCCGTTCCGTTGCATCCTTCCCGCTTGCGTGCGCGCTCCTACAATCAGGCCGGTGAACTGGCGCGCATCCTGGCGCAGCTGAGCAGACGACCGCAACTTTCCGGCGTGCTGGTCCGGCGCAAGGCCACCCTGCGCCAGGTGGGGCTCGGTCGGCAGGAGCGGATCGAAAACCTGCGCGGCGCGTTTTTCATCGAAGCCCACCGGCGGCCGCTGATCGCTGATCGGAGCATCGTGCTGATCGATGATGTGCTGACGACCGGGGCAACGGCGAATGCGGCGGCGCGGACCTTGCTCAAGGCCGGCGCCTCACAGGTTTCGGTGCTAACCTTTGCAAGGGTTGCAAGCGAAGGTGCCGAACTTCTATATGCCTGAGAAGGCTGGCGCGCCACGGTGCGGAACGGGCCGGTCCGGCAAGAAAACAGGTAAAAGGCGGCGCGCCCGCCGGGAGAAAGTGAATGGCGGATGTGACGATCTATACGCGACAGTTCTGCGGCTATTGCACGGCTGCAAAACGGCTCTTGAGTGAGAAGGGCGTTGCGTTCACCGAGCATGATGCCGGACAGTCACCGGACCTCAAGCAGGAGATGATCGCGAAGGCGAACGGCCGTTCGACGTTTCCGCAGATTTTCATCGGGTCGACGCATATTGGCGGATGCGATGAATTGATGGCGCTTGAGCGCAGCGGCAAGCTCGATCCCATGCTCAGCGAGGCGTGACATGACAGGGTTGGCGGTCGCCGCCATTCAGATGCGGTCGGGCATGGATGCGGCGGCCAATATAGACACGTTGCGTGATCTGGTAGCCGAGGCAGCGGGACGCGGCGCACGTTACGTGCAGACCCCGGAGATGACCGGATGCCTGGTGCGTGATCGCGCGAGTTTGATGGCTGGACTGAGGACTGCCGATGACGATCCGGTGGTGGCGGCAGCAGCCGAACTTGCGGCAGCACACGAGATTTATCTGCATATCGGCTCAACGGCAGTGCGGATCGGCGATGCGGCCGGAGCTTCGGCTAGTGGGCCTGTCGCGGCGAACCGCGCCTTCGTGTTCGGTCCTGATGGCCGCTGCCAGGCTGTCTATGACAAGATCCACATGTTTGATGTCGATCTCGACAATGGCGAAAGCTGGCGGGAAAGTGCAACCTACCGCGCCGGCGAAGAGATGGTGACGACGCGGATCGACGACACGGTGTTCGGTCTGGCGATCTGCTACGACATCCGTTTTCCGCAGCTCTTCCGCGATCAGGCTCTGGCGGGTGCATCGGTGCTGACCGCGCCGGCGGCTTTCACACGCCAGACGGGGGTGGCGCACTGGCACGTGCTGCAGCGTTCGCGTGCCATCGAAAATGGTGCTTTTGTTATCTCTGCTGCGCAGGGCGGTGATCACGAGGATGGCCGCGAGACCTACGGACATTCGCTGATCGTCGATCCGTGGGGCCGGGTGCTCGCCGAAGCCGATGGCGACGAAGCGGGCGTGGTGCTGGCGCAAATCGACCCGGCGGAATCGGCGGCTGCCCGCCGCAAGATTCCGAACCTGAAAAACAGCCGAACCTATCGTTGCGCGGCGCCTGAAACGGAAAAGACGGGTGGAACGATGCCAGCGGGTACGGGGTCATGATCCGGTTTTCGCTCAATTGTGAGCATGCGCACCAGTTCGAGATCTGGTTTGCCTCAAATGATGATTTCGATCGTCAACGGGCCCGCAAACTGGTGGCATGCCCGTCATGTGGTTCGACGAACGTCGAAAAGGCATTGATGGCACCGGCCATCGCCACGTCGAGGCGCCGGGGGTCGCCGGGTTCTAGAGCATCAGAAGCCGGTGCGGTGGGCGCAGGTTCCGACACGACCAAAGCCGCCGGTGCAAGCGCGCCGATGGCGGTTGCGGGAGCCATCGACCCGCGAAAAGCAGAAATGATCAAGGCTGTGCGGGAAGTGGTGCGGCAAGTGCGGGCCCAGTCGGAAGACGTGGGCGACCGGTTTCCGGAGGAAGCCCGCCGCATTCACCACGGCGAGGCGGAAGAGCGCGGAATAATCGGACGGGCGAGCCTCGAAGATGCCAAGGCCCTGATCGAAGAGGGGATCGAGATTGCGCCGCTGCCGACGCTTCCCGAAGATCTCAACTGAGCGCGGCAACCGAGGGCCGATGCGGCGTCAGGCCGGTTGCGGGCGGGCTGCGAGAAGCATGTAATTGACGTCCATGTCACGCGAAAGCTGCCACCGGTCCTGTAACGGGCTGTAAGTCACGCCAGTGCGATCGATAATGCCCATGCCGTTTTCCGAAAGCGGCCTTTCGATCTCCGTCGGTTTCACAAGCTTGTCATATTGATGGGTGCCGCGTGGCAGCCAGCGCAACACCAGTTCGGCACCGATAATGGCGAAGGCCATGGCTTTTGGCGTGCGGTTGATCGTAGCGACCACCATCAATCCGCCCGGGCGCACCATGGCGGCGCAGGACTCGAGAAACAAATCGACATCGGAGACATGCTCGACCACTTCCATGTTGAGCACAATGTCGAAGGTTTCACCGGCCTCGGCCAGTGCCTCGGCGGTGGTTGCGCGATAGTCGATCTCAATGGTCTGCGATGTGGCATGCAATTTCGCCACCTCGATATTGGTTTCAGAGGCATCGGCCCCGACAACCTCGGCACCCATGCGTGCAAGCGGTTCGCACAGCAAACCGCCGCCGCAGCCGATATCGAGGATGCGCAGGCCGGTCAGCGGCCGCATCGCTTTCGGATCGCGATCGAAATGCTCGCAGATCTTGTCGCGCACATAGCTCAGACGAACCGGATTGAACTTGTGCAACGGCTTGAACTTGCCGTCCGGATCCCACCATTCCTGCGCAATCTGCGAGAACCGCTCGACTTCGCGATCATCGATCGTTGTTCTGGGCGTTCCATTCTGAGCAGTTTCGGGCATGGCGGGTTTCCTTTTCCGGCACCTTGCCTTCAAGTTTCGTCTGAACGGGCCTTTGTCAAGGTTTGAGCGGCTGGCGCGGACAACGAACTTGTCGCGCCACATCCGCGGCGATGTTGCAGGCCACAGGGTTTTTAGCTATGAGGGCCGCAGATTTCGCTCCGTTGGACCGGGGCGTTTTTCTTGCGCGGTGGAAAACCGGCACTTCGTGTCCGCCAAAGCGGACCTCATTTTCGATCCCGACGAGCAGCGGGCTCACGGCAGGGCGGTCTTACCGGAAATACAGCATGGCGCGTATCGTGATGAAGTTTGGCGGCACATCGGTGGCCGACCTGGAGCGGATCCACAATGTGGCGCGGCATGTCAAGCGCGAGGTGGAGGCCGGGAACCAGGTTGCCGTCGTGGTCTCGGCGATGGCCGGCAAGACCAACGAACTTGTCAACTGGGTGCAGACCATGCCGAAGGTTGCCGGAGCGCAGGCCCCGTTCTACGACGCACGTGAATATGATGCGGTGGTCGCCTCGGGGGAGCAGGTCAGCAGCGGTCTGCTGGCTATCGCGCTGCAGGCGATGGGCGTCGATGCGCGGTCCTGGCAGGGCTGGCAGGTGCCGGTGAGGACCGACAATGTGCACGGCGCGGCCCGCATTCTCGAAATCGAGGGCGGCGATCTGGTCAGCCGCTTCGAGGCCGGTCAGGTCGCGGTGATTGCCGGCTTTCAGGGCATCGGGCCGGACAACCGGATCGCAACTCTCGGACGTGGCGGCTCGGATACCAGCGCGGTTGCGGTGGCGGCCGCGGTCAAGGCTGACCGCTGCGACATCTATACGGACGTCGACGGCGTTTACACCACCGATCCGCGCATCGAGCCGAAGGCGCGGCGGATGAAGAAGATTGCCTTTGAAGAGATGCTGGAAATGGCATCGCTGGGCGCCAAAGTGCTTCAGGTGCGCTCGGTCGAGCTGGCGATGGTGCACAATGTGCGCACATTCGTGCGTTCGAGTTTCGATGATCCCGATGCGCCGGGCATGAGCGATCCGCTCAATCCACCCGGCACGCTGATTTGCGACGAGGAAGAAATCGTGGAACAGGAAGTTGTTACCGGCATCGCCTATGCCAAGGACGAAGCGCAAATTTCATTGCGGCGCGTTTCAGACCGGCCGGGCGTCTCGGCCGCCGTATTCGGCCCGCTCGCCGATGCACATATCAATGTCGACATGATCGTCCAGAACATATCCGAGGACGGATCGCGCACCGACATGACATTCACGGTGCCGTCGGCGGATGTCGACAAGGCGCTGGATCAGCTTGAAAAGCAGCGGCAGGCGATCGGCTTTGACGTGGTGCAGAGTGAGAGCGGGCTGGCGAAAATCTCGGTGATCGGCATCGGGATGCGCAGTCACGCGGGCGTGGCGGCGACCGCTTTCAAGGCATTGGCGGAAAAGTCCATCAATATCAAAGCGATCACGACTTCCGAGATCAAGATCTCAATCCTGATCGATGGGGCTTATGCAGAACTCGCGGTGCGGACTTTGCATTCCGTCTATGGTCTCGATAAGACTTGATTCAATAACAACAGGGCCGCCGGGCTAACCGCGCATCTCCGCTAAGAGGTGGCGAACGGTATGAATACGGGGGAAGAGCAAGCGCGATGAGAGACCTCTCGACAGGTCCGCGCGTGTTGCTCCGGCGGTTGCGCGAACTGATGGCGGAACCGTTGGAGCCACAGGAGCGCCTAGACCATATTGTGCGCCAGATCGCGTCCAACATGGTGGCCGAAGTGTGCTCTTTTTACGTGCTGCGGGCCGACGGGGCGCTGGAACTGTTTGCCACAGAAGGGCTTAACAAGGACGCCGTCCACCACTCGCAGCTGAAGATGGGGCAGGGGCTGGTCGGAACGATTGCTGCCAGCGCCCGGGCGCTCAATCTTTCGGACGCGCAGACGCATCCCGCATTCACCTATCTGCCGGAAACCGGTGAGGAAATCTTCCACTCCTTTCTCGGCGTGCCGATCCTGAGAGCCGGCCGGTCGCTCGGCGTGCTGGTCGTGCAGAACAAGGCTTATCGCAAGTATCGCGATGATGAATTGGAGGCGCTCGAGACGACGGCGATGATTCTCGCCGAAATGATTGCCACCGGCGAGCTGCGACAGATGTCGACCTCCGGCGTCGAACTTGATCTCACCCGTCCCGTGACAATCGATGCAAACGCCTATGGCGATGGCATTGGGCTTGGCTATGTCGTTTTGCACGAGCCGCGGATGGTCGTCACCAATCTTTTGAACGATGACGCCGATGCGGAAATAGCGCGTCTCGAAGAGGCTCTTGATTCGCTGCGGATCTCGATCGACGACATGCTGTCGCGCCGCGATGTCTCGATGGAGGGTGAGCACCGGGCGGTGCTGGAGGCTTACCGGATGTTCGCGCATGACCGGGGCTGGGTGCGCAAGCTGGAGGAGGCGGTGCGCAACGGTCTGACAGCGGAAGCGGCCGTGGAAAAGGTGCAAAGCGATACGCGCGCGCGCATGATCCACATGACCGATCCCTACTTGCGCGAAAGGTTGCATGACTTTGATGATCTGGCCAATCGGCTGATGCGCAAACTGACCGGCTTCGAACCGGGCGGCGCGTCGCTGCCGGACGATGCCATCATCGTCGCTCGTGCGATGGGGGCGGCGGAACTTCTCGATTATCCGCGCGAAGCGATACGCGGCCTGATCCTGGAGGACGGGGCGGTGACCAGCCATGTGGTCATCGTGGCGCGGGCGATGGGAATCCCGGTGGTCGGCCAGGCGGCGGGGATCGTCTCGCTGGCAGAGAACCGCGATGCGATCATTGTCGATGGCGAGGATGGCCAGGTGCATTTGCGGCCGGTGCCGGAGCTCGAGTCGGCCTATGCCGACAAGGTTCGGTTCCGGGCCCGCCGCCAGGAGCAGTTCCGGGCGCTGCGCGGATTGCCATCCGAGAGCAAGGACGGGATCTCCGTCGATCTGCAGATGAATGCCGGCCTGCTCGTTGACCTGCCGCAGCTTGACGAATGCGGGGCGCAGGGGATTGGGCTGTTCAGAACCGAACTGCAGTTCATGATCGCTTCGACAATGCCGAAGATCGAGGAGCAGGAAAGCTTTTATCGCAGCGTGTTGCGACAGGCGGGCGATCATCCCGTGACATTCCGGACGCTCGATGTGGGCGGCGACAAGGTGGTGCCCTTTTTCCGCTCGGCAGAAGAAGAGAATCCGGCGCTTGGCTGGCGCGCGCTGCGGTTGTCTCTGGATCGGCCTGCATTGCTGCGAACGCAGTTTCGCGCCCTCCTGCGGGCGGCGGCCGGCGCCGAGCTGAAGCTGATGGTGCCGATGGTCACCGAGGTCAACGAATTGCGGGCCGCCAAGGCATTGCTCAAAAAGGAAGTCAACCGGCTGTCGCGGTTCGGCTATACGCTGCCGAAGCGGCTGCAGTTCGGCGCCATGCTCGAGGTTCCGAACCTGATGTGGCAACTTGACGAATTGCTGCAGGAAGTGGATTTCCTGTCGGTGGGATCGAACGATCTGTTCCAGTTCGTAATGGCGGCGGATCGTGGCAATGCGCGTGTGTCAAACCGGTTCGATCCGCTCAGTCGTCCTTTCCTGCGCCTGTTGCGGCAGGTGGTCGAGGCGGCTGACAGGACCCGCACGCCACTGACCCTGTGCGGCGAACTCGCGGGGCGGCCCCTGTCGGCCATGGCGCTGATCGGCCTCGGTTTCCGATCGATCTCGATGACCCCGGCGGCCATCGGGCCGGTGAAGGCGATGTTGCTTTCACTTGATGCGAAGCAATTGCAGTCGCACCTTCTCGCCGCTCTCGACCAACCCGACAGCGGGCAGACGATCCGGTCTCTTCTGACGGAATTCGCCGATCAGAATGACGTCAGCATCTAGGATTGCATCCAACTCTCATGGCCAAACTTCCCCTCGATAAAATGCGCGAGCTGCAGCGGCGTTTCGACGAAGTCGAAGCGCGCATGGCGGCCGGTCCGGATGCGGACGCCTACGTCCGGCTGGCTTCGGAATATGCGGAGCTGGAGCCGCTGGTGAAGAAAATCAGCGAACTGGAGAAGGCAAAGCGGGAACGGGACGACCTTGGCGATATCCTGTCGGACAGATCAACCGACAAGGAAATGCGCGAACTGGCAGAACTGGAACTGGCAGGTCTGAAGACGCGCATCGGCGCACTCGAGAGCGATATCCAGATACTCTTGCTGCCGACGGACGCTGCCGATCAGCGCAGTGTCATTCTCGAGATCAGAGCCGGGACCGGCGGTTCTGAGGCGGCGCTGTTCGCGGGCGATCTGTTTCGGATGTATGAGCGCTATGCGGCGGCCCGCAACTGGCGCGTCGAGGTGCTGTCGGCAAGCGAGGGCGAGGTCGGCGGCTACAAGGAAATCATCGCGACAATCGCCGGACATGGGGCCTTTGCGCGGCTGAAATTCGAATCGGGTGTGCACCGGGTGCAACGGGTTCCGGAAACTGAATCAGGGGGGCGGATTCACACCTCTGCCGCGACCGTCGCGGTGCTTCCGGAAGCTGCGGATATCGATATCGATATCCGCCCCGAGGATATCCGCATCGATACGATGCGCGCTTCGGGTGCCGGCGGCCAGCACGTCAACACGACGGATTCGGCGGTACGGATCACGCATCTGCCGACCGGTCTCGTTGTCACCTCCTCGGAAAAATCGCAGCATCAGAACCGTGCGCGTGCGATGCAGGTGCTGCGGGCGCGGCTTTACGACCGCGAACGTGAAATGGCCGACAGCGCCCGCTCGGCAGACCGGAAAAGTCAGGTCGGTTCGGGCGACCGGTCCGAGCGCATCCGGACCTATAATTTTCCGCAGGGCCGGGTGACCGACCACCGGATCAACCTGACGCTTTACAAGCTTGACCGCATGATGATGGGCGAAATCGACGATGTCGTGGAGGCGCTGATCAGCGATCATCAGGCCAATCAGTTGGCGGCGCTCGGGCAGGGGGATGGCTGAACTTCCTGAAGACCCGGCACCAGTCGATGCGGTGCTTTCGGCATTGCGCAGAGCATTTACAGCGGCAGAGCTCGACAATCCGGGGTTTGAGGCACGATTGCTGGTGTCCGGTCTGCTCGACCTGTCGAGCACTCAGCTCATGTTGCAGCCCGAGCGTATCGTCGACGCCGATGAGCTGGCGCGCCTTCGCGCCGCGGCGCGGCGCAGGATTGCCGGGGAACCGGCGCACCGGATTCTGGGACGACGCGGCTTCCATGGCCATGATTTCGCGCTCTCGCCGGGCACGCTCGAGCCCCGTCCGGATACCGAAACGCTCGTTGATGTCGCCATTTCCACCCTGCAATCCCGGCCTTTAAGGGAGGGTGGCCTCTTGATCGCAGATCTTGGAACCGGCACGGGCGCTGTCGGCCTGTCGATCGTTGCTGCGGTGCAAAACTGCCATTGCATTGGAGTTGATCTTTCTCCGGATGCCGTCGCTACAGCAGCCGGTAATGCCGCGTCGCTCGGACTGAGCGATCGCTTCGCGGCAGTACAGGGCGACTGGCTGCAGGGGCGCGAAGAGCAGTTTGATCTGATTGTGTCGAATCCACCCTATATCGCCAGTGCGGAGATCGGTTCGCTGGAACCTGGCGTGCGGCTGCATGATCCGCTTCTGGCGTTGGACGGCGGCGCTGACGGGCTTGATGCCTATCGGGCGATTGCAGCCCAGGCTTCGGGACGGCTGCGCCCTGATGGGGTCATTCTTGTCGAGATCGGTATCGGACAAGGCCGCGATGTTGCCGCAATATTCTGCGACAAGGGATTCGTGCAGTGTTCGAGCGCCGGTGATCTGTCGGCGATCCTTCGCGTTCTCGGTTTCAGCCAGGCCTGAAATCGCCGATTTCCGCGGTTTTTCCGGGAATTGCACAAAGAAAGGGCTTGGAATTGCCGGAAAACCTGTCTACGGTTCCGGCCAGTACTGGATCCCAAGTCTTACGAGAGATTCGATCCTTCAGGCTCGAACGGCTGCTGCCATAACGGCATAGGCGGACCGTGAGACGGTCTCCGGTACGGGTTTCTTTTACAAAACCCATAAACAACGACTGGTCCGTTATTGCGGATCTCTGTCGAAGCGCTACGCGCGAGCCGGACGCACAGATTGCAGGCCGGATTTTCAGGACGCTAAATCAGGTGAATATGGAATGAGGCCAGGTCAGCAGAACAAGCGCGGTCGCGGTCGCAACAACAGCGGCGGCAACAACAACCGCAAGGGTCAGAATCCGCTGTCGCGGTCATATGACAGTTCCGGACCGGACGTCAAAATTCGCGGGACCGCACAAACCATCGCGGACAAATACATGAGCCTGGCACGCGATTCGCAAAGCTCGGGCGATCGTGTGATGGCTGAAAATTATCTGCAGCACGCAGAACACTACAACCGCATCATTGCAGCCGCACAGGCCCAGTTGCAGGAGCGCAATCAACGCGACGACCGTGATGGTCAGCGCGATGATCGGCAAGCACAATCGCGCGATGATGACAACGGCAACACCAGCAATGATGATGCGCAGTCGCATAACGGCGAAAACGGTCGGGGTGGCCGCCAAGCTGGCCGAGCCGATGAGACGCGCAGTGCAGAGCGCAACCGGGATGAAGATACAGACCGGAGCGACGAGCGGGGCGGTGATCAAGGCGGCAATGAAGCGCGCGACCGCGACGCCGGGCCGCGCAAGCGGCGCAGTTCTCCAAAGCGGAATGCCGTTGAGCCGGATGCGCCGCAGCCCGTGATTGAAGGCGTTCCAGCCGAAGTGGCATTGGAACAGCAGGAGACTTCTGCCGATGCTTCCGGTGGGCAGCCGGCGCCGCGGCGCCGTGGGCGGCCGCGCCGCGTCAAGACGTCCGACAAGGATGATCAGCCGCAATCGGTTGTGCAGGATACTGCGGAAGCAACGGCTGCCGAATAAGCCTCTTGCAAATCGATACTTTGAAAAACTGGTCCTTGTGGCCGGTTTTTTTTGTTTTTGAGCGTCCTTTTCTTCACTCCCGGCAGTTCCCATATCCCTATTGACATGAGGCTTGCCGCGAACGGGAGCCTCTCCGGACCCCTCTGTCCTGCGCCAATTCGGGTGGGACATGCCAAGGAGCAAGAAGATGAACATTGAAAAATATTCAGAACGCGTGCGCGGCTTCATCCAGTCGGCGCAATCTTTCGCGTTGTCGCAGGATCATCAGCAATTCGCCCCTGAACATCTCTTGAAGGTCTTGCTTGATGACAGTGAAGGCATGGCCGCTGCGCTGATCGAGCAAGCGGGCGGTCGGCCGGCTGATGCGCGTTTGGCCAATGATGCGGCGCTTGCCAAGCTGCCCAAGGTGCAGGGCGGCAACGGCCAGCTGTACCTGGCGCAACCTTTGGCCAAGGTCTTCGCGACCGCCGAAGAGGCGGCGAAGAAAGCAGGTGACAGCTTCGTCACGGTTGAACGGCTGCTTCTGGCCCTGACCATCGAGACGTCGGCTTCCACCGCCAAGTCGCTGTCTGGAGCCGGACTGACGGCGCAGTCCCTCAATCAGGCGATCAATGCCGTGCGCAAGGGGCGCACCGCGGACACCGCGTCGGCGGAGGGCGGCTTCGATGCGTTGAAAAAATATGCGCGCGACCTGACCGAGGCGGCGCAGGAGGGCAAGCTCGACCCGGTCATTGGCCGCGATGACGAGATCCGGCGCACCGTCCAGGTCCTGTCGCGACGTACCAAGAACAACCCGGTGCTGATCGGCGAACCGGGCGTCGGCAAGACTGCGATCGCCGAAGGGCTGGCGCTGCGCATCGTCAATGGCGATGTGCCCGAATCGCTGAAAGACAAGAAGCTGATGGCGCTCGATATGGGCTCGCTGATCGCCGGGGCGAAATACCGCGGCGAATTCGAAGAACGTCTGAAGGCGGTGCTCTCCGAAATCGAGGCCCATAATGGCGAGATCATCCTGTTCATCGACGAGATGCATACGCTGGTCGGCGCCGGCAAGGCAGACGGCGCAATGGATGCCTCCAACCTCCTGAAGCCGGCACTGGCACGCGGCCAGCTGCATTGCGTCGGTGCGACGACGCTCGATGAGTATCGCAAGCATGTCGAAAAGGATGCCGCACTGGCGCGGCGTTTCCAGCCGGTGATGGTCGCTGAGCCAACGGTCGAGGACACGATCTCGATCCTGCGCGGCCTGAAGGAAAAATATGAGCAGCATCACAAGGTGCGGATCAGTGATTCGGCGCTGGTGTCGGCGGCGATGCTTTCGAACCGCTATATCACGGACCGCTTCCTGCCGGACAAGGCGATCGACCTGGTCGATGAATCGGCGGCTCGGTTGCGCATGCAGGTGGATTCCAAGCCAGAGGAACTCGACGAGCTCGACCGCCGAATCATGCAGCTGAAGATCGAGCGCGAGGCTTTGAAGAAAGAGACGGATCAAGCTTCGCGGGATCGGCTCGAGCGACTCGAGAAGGATCTCTCTGAACTGGGCGAGAAAGCGGATGCGCTGACTGCCAGATGGCAGGCGGAGAAGCAAAAGCTCGGTCTGGCGGCCGACCTGAAGACCAAGCTCGAAGCAGCCCGCAATGAGCTCGCGACGGCCCAGCGGCAGGGCGAGTATCAGCGCGCCGGCGAACTGGCTTATGGCGAGATCCCGAAACTCGAGGCGGAGCTGACCCAGGCGGAGGCCGAGGGCGAGACGGAAGCCGGCATGGTCGAGGAAACGGTGTCCTCGGACCATATTGCGCATGTGGTATCGCGCTGGACCGGGATTCCGGTCGATCGGATGCTGGAAGGCGAGCGCGACAAGCTGCTGCGCATGGAAGATGAGATCGGTAAGCGGGTTATCGGGCAGGGCGAAGCGGTGCAGGCGGTCTCCAAGGCCGTGCGGCGTGCGCGTGCCGGCCTGCAGGATCCGAATCGGCCGATCGGCTCGTTCATCTTTCTCGGCCCGACCGGCGTCGGCAAAACCGAGCTGACAAAGGCGTTGGCGGAGTTTCTGTTCGACGACGAGACGGCGATGGTGCGCCTCGACATGTCGGAATACATGGAGAAGCACTCCGTTTCGCGGCTGATCGGCGCTCCGCCCGGCTATGTCGGCTACGATGAAGGCGGAGCACTGACGGAAGCGGTGCGGCGGCGGCCCTATCAGGTGGTGCTGTTCGACGAAATCGAAAAAGCGCATCCGGATGTGTTCAACGTGCTATTGCAGGTGCTTGATGATGGTCGTCTTACCGATGGGCAGGGACGCACCGTCGACTTCCGCAACACGCTGATCATCATGACCTCCAATCTCGGCGCGGAGCATCTGACCGCGCTCAGCGAGGAGCAGGAGGCGGAAGATGCACGCGAAGCCGTAATGTCGGTCGTGCGGGCGGCTTTCCGGCCGGAGTTTCTCAACCGCGTTGACGAGACGATCCTGTTCCACCGCCTGCGGCGCTCGGAGATGGGCGCGATCGTGGAGATTCAGCTCAAGCGCCTCGAGGCTCTGCTTGCAGACCGCAAGATCACCCTGGCGCTCGATGAGGAGGCGCGCGCCTGGCTGGCGAACAAGGGCTATGACCCGGCCTACGGGGCGCGTCCCTTGAAGCGAGTCATCCAGAAGGAAGTGCAGGATCCGCTCGCAGAGAAGATCTTGATGGGCGATATTGCCGATGGCGAACATGTGGTCGTTTCGAGCGGTTCCGACCGGCTCGTCTTCCAGACCGGAGCCGCCCGGCCGGCCGGCTCAGACGACGTGGAAGCCGCCTGAGAGGTGCAATCCGCGCGGCGCACTTGACCGAGCGGACAGAGCCAGAAGAAGTTAAAGCGGGCTTCGGCCCGCTTTTTCAGTTTCAGGAGCAGCGCGATGCAGCTTGAGGAATTCGACCGGCTGTGCGCGGCGCTGCCGGCGACTCACACGGTTGTCCAGTGGGGTGGCGCGCATGTGTGGAAGGTCGGGGCCAAGGTCTTCGCCCTGGCGCGCGAAGGGGAGGGCGGCGCCTGTCACGTGACCTTCAAGGCCTCGGAGATGGCCTGGGAGATCTTTCGCGATGCGCACGGTGTGCGGCCTGCTCCCTATCTTGCGACGCGCGGCATGAAATGGCTGCAATGGTGCGATGATCGCACGATCGATGAGGCGACGCTCTGCGATCTCATCGCCGAGTCGCATGCCCTGGTCACCGCCAAGCTGACGAAAAAGGCGCGCAGCGAACTCGGCCTTTGACGGGTTCGCTAAGGACCTGCCGCCTTTGACGGTCACTGTCGCGTTAGCGGCTGGCGAGCTTGGTGTCCTCGGCGTCGATTCCCAACAGCGAATCGATACGCTGGCGTTCGCGTTTGAACGATGCCAGCGCTTCACCATCGAGAACCTTGCCGTCCGGCAGGCGTACACGCATCGGATCGACCTTGCGGCCATTGACATGCAGCTCGTAGTGCAAATGCGGCCCTGTTGACAGGCCGGTGGAGCCGACAAACCCGATCACCTGGCCCTGGCGCACCGTGGCGCCGGGCTTGACGCCCTTGGCGATACGGCTCTGGTGATTGTAGGACGTGACATAGCCGTTGGGGTGCTGGATAAGCGTCTGCTTGCCGTAGCCGCCGGAATCCCAGCCAGCCTTGATCACCTTGCCATTGCCGGCAGCCAGGATCGGCGTGCCGCGCGGCGCTGACCAGTCAACGCCCGAATGCATGCGATTGTATTTCAGGATCGGATGGCGGCGCATGCCAAAGCCGGAGCGGAACTTGCCGGTCGGGACGGGGGTGCGCAGCAGGAACAATTTGGCGCTGCGCCCTTCCGGGTCATAGTAATCGATCGAATTGTCCTCGGGATGCTGAAACCGGTAGAGCCGGACGTGGCTTGAGCCGAATTTGGCGTCGAGGAAGAGCAATTCCGATTCGTCGCTGGCGGTCCCCTTGGCATCATCGACGGAAAAGAAGGCTTGCAGCGTATCGCTCGGCTGCAGCTTGGCCTTGAAGTCGACATTCGAGGCCAGAAGGTGGATCACCTGGCCAATCATGTCGAGCGGCATGTCATAACCGAGACCGGCGCGGTAAATGCCGTCGTAGATGGTCGGCGGCGTGCGACCAGCCGGAAGGGCGACGGGAGCCTGTTCGAAAGCTGAAGCAATCGCCGGCGTGGACGGCGGCTCGCTGCCGCGAACGAAGATTCCCGAATCAGTCCGGGCCACGGTGCCGAGATGCCGACCTTTCTCGTAGATGCTCAGACGGACGATCTCTGTCTCCGGTCCACGCTGCATCGCGCCAAGGCGTACGGCGCTCAGTTCCTCGACCTCCGCGAGGCCGGTGAGCGAGCGCAACGCCGCCAAGGCCTCGTTGACCTGATCGCCCTGATAGCCGGCGCCGGTCAGGACATCGGTAATCGGCGCGGGTTTGCGGGCCGGTATGACATCATCGACGAACTCGGACGACTGATGGAAGAAATCAGGTTCCATCGCGGCGACCGACACATTTTCCGCGACGACGTTGGCATTCGGGCTGATGGTCAGATCAAGTTCGAAGGAATTCGAGGCAAAACGGCGCGGATCGACATAGTTGAGGGACGCCAGCTGAATGGTTCCGTCGGTCAGCACCGAGCCATTGGTGCGCACGGTCTCCTCAGCTTCCTCAAGGGACATCGTGGCGGCATAGGGACGCCCGGGCGCCTCGAGCGGGAAATCCAGCGTTCGCAGCGAGATCTCCGAATCGACGTCGGCGCCGTAAATCTGGCCGGTGCGGACCGAGGCGACGGTCTCAACGTCCTCCGTGGCAAAAATAGCGAGAGGATCGAAGGCCGGGTATTTCTTCGCGGGCGGCTCGGCTGCGGCAAGCAGCATCCGGACATGGGCAAAGGGCTGCTTGCGGACCACATCGCGATCGCCGTCGCGCACCATGGTCGAGACCTCCATGATCTCACGGTCGGTCACTTTCGCAGCAATGGCCGACTGCACGAGGCGGGAGCCCT
>NZ_JAHWQX010000001.1:0-870000 GCF_019334345.1 Neohoeflea coraliihabitans | reverse complement strand
ACAGACCAGGGGGTAGCGACTGTTTATCAAAAACACAGGGCTCTGCGAAGCCGCAAGGCGACGTATAGGGTCTGACGCCTGCCCGGTGCCGGAAGGTTAAGAGGAGAGGTGCAAGCTTTGAATCGAAGCCCCGGTAAACGGCGGCCGTAACTATAACGGTCCTAAGGTAGCGAAATTCCTTGTCGGGTAAGTTCCGACCTGCACGAATGGCGTAACGACTTCCCCGCTGTCTCCAACGCAGACTCAGTGAAATTGAATTCCCCGTGAAGATGCGGGGTTCCTGCGGTCAGACGGAAAGACCCCGTGCACCTTTACTATAGCTTTACACTGGCATTCGTGTCGGCATGTGTAGGATAGGTGGTAGGCTTTGAAGCGTGGGCGCCAGCTCGCGTGGAGCCATCCTTGAAATACCACCCTTATCGTCATGGATGTCTAACCGCGGCCCGTTATCCGGGTCCGGGACAGTGTATGGTGGGTAGTTTGACTGGGGCGGTCGCCTCCTAAAGAGTAACGGAGGCGCGCGATGGTAGGCTCAGAACGGTCGGAAATCGTTCGACGAGTGCAATGGCATAAGCCTGCCTGACTGCGAGACTGACAAGTCGAGCAGAGACGAAAGTCGGTCATAGTGATCCGGTGGTCCCGAGTGGAAGGGCCATCGCTCAACGGATAAAAGGTACGCCGGGGATAACAGGCTGATGACCCCCAAGAGTCCATATCGACGGGGTTGTTTGGCACCTCGATGTCGGCTCATCGCATCCTGGGGCTGGAGCAGGTCCCAAGGGTTTGGCTGTTCGCCAATTAAAGCGGTACGTGAGCTGGGTTCAGAACGTCGTGAGACAGTTCGGTCCCTATCTGCCGTGGGTGTAGGAATATTGAGAGGATCTGTCCCTAGTACGAGAGGACCGGGATGGACGTATCTCTGGTGGACCTGTTGTCCTGCCAAGGGCATAGCAGGGTAGCTATATACGGAAGGGATAACCGCTGAAGGCATCTAAGCGGGAAACCCACCTCGAAACGAGTATTCCCTGAGAGTCGTGGAAGACTACCACGTTGATAGGCTGGGTGTGGAAGCACGGTGACGTGTGAAGCTTACCAGTACTAATAGCTCGATCGGCTTGAATCGTTCTCATTGCTCATGTCCATCCGGATTGTCCGGACGGTGTGACATTTAAAGACCAGCTTCTCGAATGTTGTTTTTTGCCGACCTGGTGGTTATTGCGGGGCGGCTGCACCCGGTCCCATTCCGAACCCGGCCGTGAAACGTCCCAGCGCCAATGGTACTTCGTCTTAAGACGCGGGAGAGTAGGTCGCTGCCAGGTCTGCAAAACACAACATCTTCTCTTCGATGGCGACAACCAGCACCTTCTTTCGCGATACGCGATCACGATTTGACGCGGGGTGGAGCAGCCCGGTAGCTCGTCAGGCTCATAACCTGAAGGTCGCAGGTTCAAATCCTGCCCCCGCAACCAAGATTACAGACGTCAATCAGCCGCCCTTTCGGGGCGGCTTTTTCGTTTGTGCATTTCTCCCATGGGAATTTTCTGCGGGGACACGCCGGACCCTTGTGTCACCAGCTATGAAACGGCTTTCACAGTCTCCGCGAAGCTGCTGGTGACGAGCCACTTTGTCAGGCTTCGCGCCATGACCTCGTGACCGATTACGGAAATCGCACCCGAGGCAATCTCCGCATTGAAGGTGCTGTGCCCCATCCATGCTGACGTGAGCGCCCGCAATTCACTGACGATGAACAGATCGATGCTGAAATTCTGGTCGGCGAAGCAGAGATCCGGTTCGACGCCCGGCTTTATCACCAGCCAGTAATTGACGGGATCGTTTGGCGGATCCTTGAGCGTGAACTGGATGACGCATTTGTGCAGCGGCAGGTGCAGCCTGTCGATCTTGCGACGGATGCTCCACATCAACAGCCTCGCGTCGAGATGGCTCAGCGAAACTTCGCTCTGGATGTTGCGGTGCGCCCATTCCCCCAGCTTGCGGACAATCGGTTCCAGTTCTTCGGCCAGCGGGGTAGTGAAATACTCGGCGTGGCTGGAGGTCCCCCTGACCGATTTTTCAACAAGGCCCTTGCCCTCCATGTCTTTCAGGCGTTTGGCCAGCAGACTTGGCGACATGCCGGGAACGCCGCGCTGAATTTCGGTGAAGCGCGAAGAACCAGACCACATTTCGCAGAGGATCAGCATGGTCCAGCGTGGCTCGAGCATCTCTGATGCCATCGCGACCGGGCAGAAAAGCGGATAGGCTTTTTCTGGCATGGTTTCACTCCCTGGCCGAGTGTCCCACTGCCGGGGCTGCAGGTCCAGTACATTTACTGTAGCGGTTTTCCTCCAGTTCCCGGACTGGTTTGCAGGCCGGTCAGGGTGCAGTCTGCGTTTTGGCAACAGGGAGGAATAACAATGCCACTGGTTGATATTGAAGTGATCGAAGGCGTGTTCGACACGGCCCAGAAAGCGCAGATGATCGAAAAGGTCACCAATGCCATGGTCGAGGTGGAAGGCGAGGCGATGCGGGGCGTCACCTGGGTCCGCGTCAAGGAAGTGCGCAGCGGACAATGGGGCATCGGCGGCAACACCCCGAGCGCCGCCGACATCAAGGCGATGGCCGCGAGCTGAACTATCGAGGCGGGCGCGTGCCCGCCTCGCATCGGGTCCGCCTATGATCCCGAAGCATTACGACCGACAGGAAAACAGCAGGGGGAGCGGCAGTTCTGTCGCAAGGAAAAGCTGCTACCGCGTGGCGGAGAGGAGGCTCGGGATGTGTGCAGCCTTTTCTACCAGCCGAACGGCCCGATGAACATTGGAGCCTGGACCTAGCCCCGGATGACCTTACTGATAATAATCGCTTCTGGGTGTGGGCATTCTCGACCGCTGAGTTCAAGAGGCGCCACATTTAGTGGATCGTTGCCAGGAAGCGTTGCAAACTCTTGTTGTCGCTCTGGCCGAAGAAAGCGTCAGGCGTGGCAATCGTGTTGACAAGACCTTCTTCCATGAAAGCGATACGATCGGATACGCGTTGAGCGAAGCTCATCTCGTGGGTCACGATGACCATTGTCATTCCGGATTGGGCCAGATCGGCGATCACGGCCAGCACTTCCCCTGTCGTTTCCGGATCGAGGGCACTTGTCGGTTCGTCGAACAGCATCAACTTGGGTTGCATCGCCAGTGCCCGGGCGATCGCAGCGCGTTGCTGCTGGCCGCCGGAGAGCTTCATCGGATAGCTGTCGAACTTGTCGCCGAGGCCGACCTTTATCAGCAACTCCCGCCCCCGTTCGACAGCCGTTTCGCGCGGCTCGTTGAGCACACGGATTGGTCCTTCGATGACGTTCTCCAAGACCGTCATGTGCCAAAACAGGTTGAACTGCTGGAAAACCATGCCGATGTGCCGGCGCTGCTGCACGATGGCGCGCGTTGGCAGGGCACGCAGCTTGCCGTTCACCTCCCGATAGCCGATCAAGTTTTCCGCGACGTAGAGCCGGCCGTCCTGATAGGTTTCCAGATTGTTGATGCAGCGCAGGAAGGTGCTCTTGCCCGATCCTGATCGGCCGACGATTGACAGGACTTCGCCATGGCTGACCGATAGCGAGATACCCTTCAGGACCTCGAGATGCCCGAACCATTTGCGCACCCCGTCAGCCAGCACGAGGGGAGTTAATCCGGTCTCCGGCCCAGAGGTGCCTTTGCCATGTTGCTTTTGCAGGTTTTCGGTCATCGCCGGAAAGAGGCTCCATCTGGGTTGCTTGCGAAAGCGGCGAACAAACGTTCTCGGGTGCTGCGCTGCATATGGTCGCTGGTTTCGTGTCGGCGGAGCCGCGATTCGATCCACATCTGCACGAAGTTCCATACGGTGGTCAGCATCAGATAGGCGAGCGCGACGGCGACCAGCAGTTCGAATGTCTTGAACGTCGTTGCCGAGAGGCTTTCTGTGACCAGAAAGATCTCCCGGACCCCGATCACGCTCGCCAGCGAGGTCGTCTTAAGCATGTGATTGAAGTCGTTGCCGAGAGGCGGCACGATCACCCGTGCTGCCTGCGGCAGCGTGATCCGGTAGGTCAGCTGCAGTGTGGTCATGCCAATCGACTTGGCCGCTTCGATCTGGCCCTTGCCGACGGCCTGAATTCCGTTGCGCACAATCTCTCCCATATAGGCACCTTCGTGCACCGCCAGACCGACAACGGCAGCCTGAAAGGAGGCGGTCAGCGTGACACCGAACAGCGTCATATCGGCGAAGCGGTAGAAGCCAGCGGCCGCGAGTCCGGAAAAGAACATCACAAGCAGGACCAGAACCGGGATGCCACGGATCAGCCAGACGTAGAATGCGCAAACGAAGCGGACCGCTCGAAAAGGCGACAGGCGACCGAAGCCGACCAGGGTGCCGATCACCAAGCCGAGCGCCATGGCGAGCACGGCCATGGCTATCGTATTGACGAGCGCCCAGAGAAAAACCTCTCCGGGGTCGACGAGTCGACCCCAGAAAAATGACCAGTCAAATGACATTAACGCTGACCTCGATTACAGCTCGGAACCTTGCATGTTGTATTTCGCGATCAGCGAATCGTAGGTACCGTCATCGACGATCGCCTTGAATGCCTTGGTGATCGCTGCCGTCAGGTCGCTGTTCGACTTGGCAACGCCGATGCCGGTCTCGATCAGGCCGAAGGGATCGCCGACAGTGCGAAACTGATCGGGCTCCAGACCGACATAATAGGCGGCCGCAGTCATGGTCGTTCCGACCGCATCCACCTGGCGGGTCGAAAGCTGTTTGAAGGTTTCCGTCGTGGTGGGAAGGGCGACCAGATTGATCTCTTCCTTGCCGGCAGCCTCGAGTTCTTCATTGGCTGCCATAGCCAGGTTATGGATTGTTGTACCGTTCGGGACAGCGACCTTCAGACCCGAAAGTTCGTCCAGCGACTTGGGCTGAACATCGGTGTCCTTGTGCGCGACCATCCGCTGACCGGTGTTTGAGAAGGGAATCATGTCGATGATCTCGAGCCGCTCCGGCTTGATGAACAATTCCTGCATGAGCGCATCGCACTGTCCGGCTTGAAGCGCCGGAATCAGGCCCGTAAACTTCAACTGGCTCCACCGTGTTTCGAGGCCCATACGGTCAGCGATCTCTTCGCCCAGCTCCACCTCGAAGCCGGTCGGCTTCTGTTCAGTGGTCAGGAAAGCGCGCGGCGGATTGTCGAGCGTGGCGCAGTAATTGATGTGCCCCTTTTCGGCGAGGGCTTGCGGCGGTTCGATACTGGCCTGAGCGAAGGCTTGCGTCTGCAGGCCAACCGAGCTGACCATCGCGGCAACGCCGGCCAGCAGTGTTAAGGACCGGAGGCGGATCGTAATGTTGGCAGGGGTCGTCATGGCTGAGGTTCCTCTCTTTCTTTTTTTGAGCATTGTGAACGAATGAAAGTTGTGTTGGGATCGATGCCCGGCTTTTGACTGGCTTTTGACGCGCCTGTCCCATCTTGAGGGGCGGGGCGAGGTCAGCGTGAGCGATGGTCGGGCCAAGTTGGCGAGCGAGCGCCCCAGGCGGCGCGCACGTGTCGCCGCTTCATTGTTCATGCCGAGGCGGCCATGTTTGCCGGCGCGACCTTGACGTCCACGCCGGCCTCATCGAGCCTTCGCGCCAGAACGCCCTCCGGTGCGCGGTCTGTGACGAGGATGTCAATCGCAGCCAATTGGCAAACGCGCACAATCGACACGCGATCGAACTTGGAGCTGTCGATCAGCGCCACGACGCGACCGGCACGAGCAATCAGCGCCTTCTTGACCTCTGTGTCTTCGAGCGAATAATCGAAGAGACCATCTGCGGCCAAACCCGATGCGCCGAGGAACAGCCAGTCAAAATGATAGTCTTCCAGCGCCGCACAGGCCATCGGGCCGACCATGGACGGCTCCCGGCCTCGTACCTCGCCACCAGGCATGTAGAGGCGCGGCTTGCCGGTCGACAGCAGCAATCCGATCTTCAAACTGTTGGTGAAGATGCGCACGTCGGTCTGCGCCAACGCCTGTGCCAGGGTGAGCGACGTCGAGCCGATGTCGATGGCAATGGTCTGGTCGCGCTGCACGAGGCTCGCGGCGAGTGCGCCAATGCGCGTCTTCTGAATGCGGTTGCGCCCGATCCGCTCGTCGATGGCCGGTTCGGTGACATCCATGCGAAGTGACCGGACCGCCAGAGGTGCGACGGCGCCGCCATGGGCTCGCTCGATGACTCCGTCCTGCATCAGCACATCGAGATCTCGCCGGATGGTCATCTCCGAGACGCCGAGATGTTCAGAAAGGTTGGCAATAGAGGCATAACCGCTACGCGACAGGATCGACGCAATCTTCTCCTTACGCTCGCGGGGGGCCAATCGCCGCCCCGGTGCGTTCTCATTGCGATTGTTGCCGGATTCGTCCATCTCAGCTCCTTTGACGCAGATTTCAAGTCAAGAAATGTAAAATGTCAAACAAAAAATAACGAGAAAATCACAAACGCGTTCGTAAACGGACATTCAACAGGTCACGTCATGTAGACTCCACCCGTCACATTGATCGCCTGTCCAGTCATGAAGCGGGCATCGTCGGATGCCAGAAAAATCACGACACCTGCGACGTCCTCGGGCGTTTCGAGGCGGCCTAGCGGTGTCTGGGCGATATAGGATTGCAGCACTTCCTCTGGCGTCATGCCGCGCAGTTCAGCCTCCCAGGCGACTTCGCGCTGCTGCATTGGTGTCTTCACGAATCCCGGGCAGACCGCATTCACACGAATGCCTTCCGCCGCCACCTCGCGTGCTAAAGCCTGAGTCCAACCGACGACGGCGAACTTACTTGCCGAATAGTGAGCCAGCAGAGGTGCTCCGATCTTGGCGGCAAGCGATGCCGTGTTAACGATCGCGCCTTTGATGCCATCCTTGCGAAATTGGCGGATTGCCGCCACGTTGGTCAGATAAACCCCTTTGGCGTTGATATTCATGTTGAAATCCCAGTCGGCCTGGGTCAGTTCCGTCGCGGGCTTCATGCTGGAAACGCCGGCATTAGCATGCACGACGGTAATCGGGCCGACAGTCGCCACCGCCTCTTCGAAAGCGGCCGCAATGCTGTCCTCGGAGGTTACATCGAGATGAAGGGCGCAGGCGGCCTCTCCGATCTGCTGTGCCACATTGCGGGCCGCATCAAGATCTATATCAGTAACCACCACCCGGGCCCCGCGGCGGGCGAATTCCAGTGCTGTTGCGCGGCCAATCCCGTTTGCCGCGCCCGTAATCATTGCGACCTGATCCGTCATTATCGCCTCATGTGTGCTCGTTTTGGCGGCCGCACCCGGGGGCGGCCGCAGAGATCCGTCTCTTGTGAACTATCTTTCAAAAATTTGTTGACTGCAATATTATTTGTGCGAAAGATAACATTTATCGGCTGAGCCTACTTTATGTGCAGCGCCGGTTGGGCGTGTGTCCGCACGACCGCCATTTGACGTACCGGGTCGCTAGCGGGCGCGCCGGTACGCCCCCCGTTTTCGGATGTTGGCCCGCAATCGCAGAGGGAAGACATGATTTTCGATTTCTTCGGTGACCGCAGCAAGGTCGTTGTCGCCATGGCGCATATCGGTGCATTGCCTGGATCGCCGCTCTATAACGAGGATGGCGGCATGGCCAAACTGATCGAAGATGTCATTACCGACATCGATCATCTGCAGGCTGGCGGTGTCGATGCGATCATGTTCGGCAACGAGAATGACCGACCCTATCTGCTGGAGGCGAGCCCGGAAAGTCTGGCGGCAATGACCGCGGTGGTCAGCGCAGCCAAACAGGTGCTCAAGGTGCCGTTTGGCGTCAATTATCTGTGGGACCCGACCGCATCGGTGGCGATTGGCGCTGCCACCGGGGCCTCCTTCGTCCGCGAGATCTTCACCGGCGTCTTCGCCTCCGACATGGGTGTGTGGGCACCCGACTGCGCCACGCCGGTACGGATGCGTCGACGTCTGGGGCGTCGCGACATGAAACTCTTCTTCAACATCAACGCCGAGTTCGCTGCCTCGCTCGATCATCGCCCGATCGAACTGCGTGCGCGCAGCGCCGTGTTTTCTTCGCTGGCCGATGCGATCCTGGTTTCCGGTCCGCTGACCGGTCAGCCGGCGGAGGCTTCCGATCTTCGCAAGGTGGCCGAGGCGGTCCAAGGCACGCCGGTGTTCGCCAATACCGGAGTGAATATCGACAATGTCAGCGAGGTCATGGCCGTTGCGTCGGGCTGCGTGATCGGCACCCACTTCAAGAAGGACGGCGACACTTGGAACCCGGTCGATCCGGACAGGGTCCGGCGTTTCATGGATGCCGTTGAAAATCTCCGATAGGCCCTGCCATGCAGTGTGTTGTCGGGCTGGATATTGGAACCACGTCGACCATCGGCATTCTCATAGCGTTGCCCAATCGCACGCTGGCGACCGTGTCTCGACCGGTAACGCTGCATACGCCGCATCAAGGCTGGTCCGAGGAAGATCCTCACCAATGGTGGGACAATGTCTGCGCCATCGTTCCGCAACTGATTGCCGAGGCCGGAGTTCATCCGGTCGACGTCAAGGCGGTCGGCGTGACAGGCATGTTGCCGGCAGTGGTCCTGCTCGACGAGGCCGGGGCTGTCCTCAGACCCTCGATCCAGCAGTCCGATGGACGGTGCGGCGAAGAGGTCGCCGAGATGCTGGCCGAACTGGATGAGGCCGACTTCATTGCCAAGGCTGGCAACGGCATCAACCAGCAACTGGTAACCGCGAAACTGCGCTGGATCGCACGGCACGAACCGGACGTATTCGAACGCATCGCCACTGTTTTCGGCTCCTACGATTATGTCAACTGGCGACTGACGGGCGAGCGCTGCGTGGAGCGCAACTGGGCGCTCGAGGCCGGCTTTACCGATGTCGCCGGCGACCGGCTTGATGACCGCCTGATCGGACTTTCCGGGATACCGCGCAGCGCCATCGCGCGCCGCGTCGACCCGCATGAGGTAATCGGCGCGGTAACGGGCGCGGCGGCGGCGCAGACGGGACTTGTCGAAGGAACGCCTGTCGTCGGCGGCGCGGCCGACCATATCGCATCGGCCTATGCGGCAGGGATCGTGGCGCCCGGCGACATCCTCCTAAAGTTTGGCGGCGCGAGCGATGTGATGATCGCCACCGACAAGGCGGTTCCCGATCCGCGCATCTATCTTGACTACCATCTGATACCCGGCCTGTTCATGCCCAATGGCTGCATGGCATCGGGCGGTTCGGCGCTCAACTGGTTCGTGCGAGAGATCGGCGCCGACATGCCGGCTGCTTCGACCGATGCCCGATCGCCGCATGCTTACCTCGACCGACGCGCGAGCGAAACGCCGCCCGGCGCCGACGGCGTGCAGGTCATACCCTATTTTCTAGGCGAGAAGACACCGGTGCATGATGCGCAGGCGCGCGGCACGATCACTGGCCTCAGCCTAAACCACGGCAAGGGGCATCTTTGGCGAGCCCTGCTCGAGGGGTTCGGCTATGCGATCCGCCACCACGTGCGAGTTTTCAACGACCTGGGCTACCCGACCACGCGATTTCTGGCTTCAGACGGAGGCGCCCAGTCAGAGCTTTGGATGCAGATCGTCGCCGACATCCTGCAGGAGCCCGTCCAGCTTCTGACGGGTCATCCCGGCTCATCGCTGGGCGCCGCCTGGATGGCGGCGATCGGCGCCGGACTGAGCGACGACTGGTACGGTCCCAAAGCTTTTGTCGGCTATGGTCGATGCATCGACCCGGACAGGACAAACGCCGATCTTTATGAATCCGGTTATCGGCGTTTCAGACAGACCTACCAGGCCCTCGCGGCGATGCGCGGGAGGGACGCGTGATGTCGGTCCAAGCCGTTGCCTGGGATATCGATGGAACCCTTGTGGATAGCGAGCCGCTGCATCAAGAAGCCCTGATGGCGGTTGTCGCGACTCATGGCGTCGACTTGTCGGACCTGCTACCCGATGCCTTTGTCGGGGTCAGCCTTCCCGATGTGTGGAAGGTGGTGGGGAGTCGTTTTCCGGCTGACATGCGGTTCGAGGACTGCGACCGAATGGTCTGTGACCACTACCGGGCCAACATGCACCGGCTGACCGCCACGCCAAACGTCGATCGCGTCATGCGGATTCTTCATGAACGGGGCATCGCGCAGATTGCCGTATCCAATTCCAACCGGGACGTGGTCGACACCAATCTGCGCGCCATCGGCGTGGCGGACCTGATCGACTTTTCCGTCAGTCTGGACGATGTCCCCGTCGGCAAACCCGATCCAGCACCTTATCGCCTGGGTGCTGCGCGACTCGGCTTGCCTGCCGAAAGGATACTGGCGGTCGAGGACAGCGCGACTGGACTTGCAAGCGCGCGTGCGGCCGGGATGAAATCCGTCCTGTACTGTCCTGATGGTCGCGCCTGCGGCCCGGCCGATCATCTCATCACGGAGATGATTGCCATCCTCGACATGCTCGACGCCGACAGCTGAGAGGTGTGTCCGGTTCTCAGAACCCGATCGCCATGCCGTCCTTGCGGCTGTCGCTGGCGCCAAACAGCGTACCCGTGACGGGGTCGATGCGGATGGCCTGGCTGCCGCCGATCGGTTCGTCCGCAATGCGCAGAACATGGCCGCGCCGCTCCAGCTCCTCGCGCACGACGGCCGGAATGCCGGGCTCAATCTGCAACTCACCACCGTAAGCGAAGCTCCGCGACTCATCCATGGCTGCCTGCAGGTCGAGCCCGCGGTCGATAATCGCCGACAGGAAGGCGGCATGGCCCGCCGCTTGATAATCTCCCCCCATCACTCCGAAAGGCATAATCGGCACCCCGTCCTTTGCCACCATCGCCGGAATGATGGTGTGCATCGGGCGTCGGTAGGGTGCAATTGCATTGGGATGGCCTTCTTCGAGGCTGAAGGAACGGCCCCGGCAATGGAACAGCACCCCGGTTGATGGGTCGAGCCGGGTCGATCCGAAGCCATTGAAGATCGAATTGATGAACGAGATGGCGTTACCCTCCTCGTCAACAACACAAAGATAGACCGTGTCCTTATGCTCCGGTTCGTTCCACAGCACGGGCGGCGACGCGCGGTGAGGATCGATACGGCTGCGCAGCGCATTTATGGCTGCATCGCTCAGCAGCTCGTCAGCCAGCCCCTCGCTGGTGGCCGGATCGCCGATCAGCCGATCGCGGTGATGATAGGCGAGCTTCGTGGCCTCAGCCTGCAGATGGATGCGGTCCGCTTGGGGCAGGTCGGGTCCGAGATCGAAACCTTCCAGAATGCGCAGGATCATCAGCGCCGCAAGGCCTTGCCCGTTCGGCGGACATTCGAGCACCTCATATCCCCGATAGGTGGTCGAGATCGGTTCGACCCAATGGGCCTGGTCGGCTGATTGAGTGAAGTCATCCTCGGTGTGGAGCCCGCCGAGCGCGCGCAGGTGGCCGACCATTCGCCGCGCCGTCTCGCCGCCATAGAACGCGGTTGCACCAACGGTCGCGATCTCACGCAGCCTTTCGGCGAGCAGGGGCTGGCGAAACATTTCGCCTGCCAACGGCGCCTTGCCAGCGGGCAGAAAAAAGGCGGCCGCGTGCTTATCGTTCTTCAGGTAGTCGACATTGCGTGCCCAGTCCTGCGCAACGCGCGGCGTGATCGCAAACCCCGCTTCGGCATAAGCGATGGCGCGCGCGAAGATGCGCTCGAGCGGCAGCGTGCCATGGTCGTCATGCAACTTGCACCAGGCTGAAATGGCGCCCGGCACGGTGATGGCATGGGGGCTGGTCGGCGGGATCACGTCGCGAAGGCCGGTTGCGTGCAGAGCGTCGATGGTGGCCGCGCCTGGGGCCCGGCCTGAGCCGTTGAGCGCTTTCGCTGGCTCCCCCTTCGCAGCGTAGAGGACGAAGCAGTCTCCGCCGATACCCGTCATCAAGGGATCGACTACGCATTGAACAGCGACGGCTGCCAGTGCCGCATCGACTGCTTTGCCCCCGATCGCGAGCATCTCGAGGCCGGCAGCCGATGCCAGAGGATGCGAAGTGGCAACCATAGACGATCGTGCAATCGTGCTCGGACGGCGGGCGGAAAAGAAGTCGAACATCGTGGTGGTGCCTCGTATCGATGGCGTCCTGCGCCCGGTGGGCGAGCGGGACGTAGCCATGTCCGTTTAGAGTATGCAAATAGCCGAATTGTGTATACATTTGAATTGTATTGCGTCGGATAATCCTTGTCCACCGGCGCGTTGACTTAAGTCGTACGGCGCTAAAAATCGCATGATCCTCAAAGCCGTCAACGATGGCAATCCGGACAAGTCGAGGGTGCGTGCGCCGGCCGTTATGCAATCACTTTTTCACTCTGGCGGTTATCTGCGTGTATCGGATCTATCCTTCGGCCGGTGGCCCGCCGCAGTCCGCATCAGAAGCGAATTAGTAAAAGCAGCGCTTACAATCTTCTCAATGAGAAATCGCTTTTCTGTGCAATCGCTTACATTATGCTGTGACGGGCAAATGGAGGGGAGTGCCTGTGAGCGACGGCCTGCGAGATCTTGAAGTCACTGTCTGGCGTGGCCGCGAGGCGGCCGGGTCGTATCAGCGCTTCTCTGTGCCGCGGCAGGAAAGCCAGACCGTGCTCGATGTCATTGCGTGGATCCAGCAGAACGCCGATCCCACTCTTTCCTATCGCTATGCCTGTCGTGTCGGGATGTGCGGCTCCTGTGCGATGACCGTCAACGGCAAGCCGCGCTGGACGTGTCGCACGCATGTGTCGAAGGTGGTCAAGGGTGACAGGCTGGAAGTGGGGCCGCTGCGCAATCTGCCGGTGATCAAGGACCTGGCCGTCGACATGGACCCGTTCTTCGACAAGTGGGTGGCGGCGGAAGGGGTCTTTCATCCGGAGAAAAGCCGCCACGATCCCATCGAGCCGGTGCGACCGACTTCCGAGCAACGCGTTGTTGCGGATCGCGGCATTGAGTGCATCAATTGCGCCGTCTGCTACGCTTC
This sequence comes from Neohoeflea coraliihabitans, assembly GCF_019334345.1. Taxonomy (GTDB): domain Bacteria; phylum Pseudomonadota; class Alphaproteobacteria; order Rhizobiales; family Rhizobiaceae; genus Pseudohoeflea; species Pseudohoeflea coraliihabitans. Next base: position 857,007 of record NZ_JAHWQX010000001.1, on the reverse strand, counting down.
CTGCGATACGGTTTCGGGAAATCCGGACTATCTCGGACCGGCGGCGCTGAACCGCGCCTGGACGCTGTACAATGATCAGCGCGACGGCGATCGGCGCGGCATTCTCGATGCGGTGTCCGGCAGCGGCGGCTGCCATAATTGCCACAGCCAAGGCAGTTGCACCCTGTATTGCCCGAACGAGCTTGATCCGCTCGGTTCGATCGCCGGTTTGAAGCGCGCCACGGTGCGCCGTGCCTTCGGGATGGAGGGCTAGATGCTGACCTTGCGCCTGTACATGCTGCAACGGCTTTCGGCGCTGGTGATGGCGCCGCTGACGCTCGGCCATATCGCAACGATGATCTACGCCATCCAGGGGGGTCTTTCGGCGGAAGAAATCCTGTCGCGAACCCGCGGCAGTGTGGTGTGGATGCTGTTTTACGGCAGCTTTGTTGTGGCCGTATCGCTGCATGCGGCAATCGGGCTGCGCGTGATCATCGCCGAAACTTTCGCCATGCGCGGGCGGCGGCTCGACGCCTTGACCCTTACGATCGGACTGGTTCTCCTCGTGATGGGAATGAGGGCCGTTTATGCGGTGACCGCGCCATGAAGATTCGTCCGCATCGCCAGCACCCGCTATGGTTCGCCTTCATCCTGCACCGCCTTTCCGGGCTGGCGCTGGCCTTGTTCCTGCCGCTGCATTTTTACGTGATGGCGCTGGCGCTGAACGCGCCGGAGAAGCTTGACGGCTTTCTGCACTGGGCCGAGGCGCCGCTGGTGAAATTCGCCGAGTTCGGTCTGGTCTTCCTGCTCGCCGTACACATTTTCGGCGGGTTGCGATTGCTGGCGCTTGAGCTGCTTCCCTGGAGCGGACGACAGAAGACGCTGGCGGCGACGGCCGTCTCGCTGTCCTTTCTTCTGTCGGTCGGCTTTTTCCTGAGGGCCATCTGAATGACCAAGCGACCGCTTCTCGAGCAGCATGACACCGATATTCTTATTCTCGGAACGGGGGGCGCCGGGCTGTTTGCAGCGCTGCATGCGCAGCAAACGGCGCCAGCCGGAACGCGCATCACGATCGCCGTGAAAGGACTGCTGGGCAAATGCGGCTGCACGCGCATGGTGCAGGGCGGCTACAATGTGGCGCTCGGCGGTGGCGATACGGTCGAGCGGCATTTCATGGACACGATCAAGGGGGGCAAATGGCTTCCCAATCAGGAGATGGCCTGGAAACTGTGCGAGCAGGCCGTGGTGCGCATCCGCGAACTTGAGAACGAGGTGGGCTGTTTCTTCGATCGCAACCCCGACGGCACGTTGCACCAGAAGGCTTTTGCCGGGCAGACCGCCGATCGAACGGTGCACAAGGGCGATCTGACCGGTATCGAGATCATCAACCGGCTGATGGAGCAGGTGCTGTCGCGGCCGGTGGAAAAGCTGCAGGAACACCGGGCGATCGGCTTGATCCCGAGCGTGGACGGCAAGGCGCTGTCCGGCGTTCTGATGATCGACATGCGGCGTGGAACGTTGCGCTTCGTGCGTGCCAAGGCCGTATTGATGGCGACCGGCGGCGGGCCGACCATGTACAAGTACCACACGCCGTCTGGTGACAAGACGATGGACGGCCTGGCGATGGCGCTGCGCGCCGGCCTGCCGCTGCGCGACATGGAAATGGTGCAGTTTCATCCGACCGGGCTGATGGCCGGCAAGGGCACCAAGATGACCGGAACGGTTCTCGAGGAAGGCTTGCGCGGCGCCGGGGGCCATCTGCTCAACGGCAACGGGCATCGCTTCATGTTTGACCACGACAGGCTCGGGGAGCGGGCGACGCGGGACGTTGTCAGCCGCGGAATCTACGCCGAGATGCGCAAGAGCAACCAGGCACCGCATCGCGGCATGTTCATCTCCATGGCGCATCTGGGTCCGGACCTCGTGCGGCAGAAGTTCAAGGGCATGGTCAAGCGTTGTGCCGACAGCGGCTTTGATCTGGCTGCCGGCAAGGTCGAGGTGGTGCCGACGGCGCATTATTTCATGGGGGGGGTCGTGGTTGATGCCGACACGCGAACGGCTCTCGAAGGCCTGTATGTGGCGGGCGAGGATGCGGGTGGCGCGCATGGCTCGAACCGGCTGGGCGGCAATGGTGTGGCCAATTCGACCGTTTACGGCGGTGTGGCCGGCGATGTGATGGGCCGGGATGTTGCCGCCATCAAGGCGCTGCGCGATCCGGATCTCAGCGTGCTCGACGCTGAAATTGACCGGGTCATGCATCCGCTGTCACGCAAGCCTGGCGACATCCAGGGATTGCGCGATGTGCTGCAGGAAACGATGTGGGACCATGCCGGCGTGACCCGCACCGGCGCGGGCATGAAGCGGGGCCTGGCCAAGCTCAGCGAAATCGGTGGTGAACTGATGGAGATGGGGGTCGCCGGGGACGATCTGGCTTTCAACCTGACGTGGCACGATTGGCTGAACCTTCGGTCGCTGTGTGATATTTCCGAGGTCATCACCCGTGCCGGCCTGGCGCGCGAGAACTCGCGCGGCGCGCATTTCCGGGAGGATTTTCCCGAGCAGGGCGACCTCGACCAGTCCTATTTCACAGTCGCCAAGCGCAGCGGCGACGGAGTGGAGATCGAGCGGGCGCCGGTGGAATTCACCATCGTGCGTCCAGGGCAGTCAGTGCTGCCGGAAGGCGAACCCGAAACACTGGTGGGAGCAGCGGAATGATCCCGATCAAACTGATTGAAGAGACCGCCGAGAAGCTGATGGACAAGGCGGCCATCGAGATTCCCGAGGATTACCTCGATGGGCTGAAGACAACCGCCTCGGTGGAGGATGGCGATCTGTCGTCTTTCGTGCTGCAGGCGATGCTGGAGAATTACGAGGCGGCTAAGGAAGACCGGCGGGCGATGTGCGGTGATACCGGCTGTCCGCGCTGGTATGTCAAAATGGGCAATGAAGCGCGTATCGAGGGTGGTCCGGTGGCGCTGGAGGCGGCTTTGCGTCGTGCCACGGCACAGGCGACGCATGATATTCCGCTGCGGCCGAACCGCGTGCATCCCTTGTGGCGGACCGATCACGACAACAATGTCGGAATCGGCGCGCCGGAAATCGAATATGGTTTCGAGCCGGATGGCGAATGGGTCGATCTCATCGCCGTGCACAAGGGAGGCCTGTTCGGAACCGATTATCGCATGCTGTTCCCCTCGGACGGCATTGCCGGCATCAAGCGGTTCTTTCTCGACAGCCTTGTGGCTTTCGGCAAGCGCGGACTTGCCTGCCAGCCGGCGATCATCGGCATCGGGCTCGGCGGGTCGAAGGATGCCTGCATGGTTCTTGGCAAGCGGGCTGCCTGTCTGCGCACGGTCGGCAGCCGCAACAGCGATCCGCGAATTGCAGCCCTGGAGGACGAATTCAAGGAATTGGGCAATTCGATCGGAATGGGGGCGATGGGTTTCGTCGGCAAGTCGATGGTTGTCGATTGCAATATCGAAGTCGGATATTGTCACACCGGAGGAATGCAGATGAGCGTGCACGCCTTCTGCCTGTCCTCACGCCGTGCGGTTGCGCGCCTTCATGCCGATGGCCGGGTGGAATTCCGCACCGACCCGGACTGGTTCACCGACTACCAAAGACGGGAGACAGTGGAATGGAATCCTCCGCAAAACCAAAGCAAATCCGCCTGAGCACCACACCGTCGGTTGAAGATCTCGCCAAGCTGAAGCTTGGTGACATCGTCTATCTCGACGGGTTGATCTACACCGCGCGCGAGGGAGTTTACATGCGCGCGTGCGAAGAGGGTGTGGCACTGCCGATGGATCTTCCGGCAGAGAGCGCGGCCAATTTCCATTGCTCGCCCGCCGCAACGGTCAACGAGGATGGGTCGTTCAAGATGGGGGCGGTGACCGCCACCGCCTCGTTCCGGTTCGCGAAATGGATCGGCGAGTGGTTCCGCCTGTCGGGCGCGCGGCTGATCATCGGCAAGGGCGGAATGACGTCGCGCGACTACAAGACCCATTTCGTGCCGAACAATGCCATCTATCTGACCACGGTCGGCTACGGCACCGGCGCGTTGCTCGGACGCGGCATCAAATCCGTCAAGACCCTGCACTGGCGCAAGGAACTTGGCCTGGCGCAGGCAATGTGGGTGATCGAAGCCGAGAATATGGGGCCGTTCATCGTCGAAAGTGACAGGGACGGCAATTCCCTGTTCGAACGTGAGAATGCCAAGATCGCCAAGAATCTGGAGCGTGTCTACGAGGGCACCAAACCAGCGGTCCTGAAGCGGTTCGGCGAAACCGACGATCGCAGCGATGAAGTGATCGGGTAGACCATGACTACCCGGAGAAACGCATTCGTCGGCCCGAGCGCGCGCATCGAGACAGAGGACGGGCTCTACTCCGAGGATGAGGTGCGTCTTGCCAACCGCAATTCCGGCGTTCTTCTGGAAAGCCTGAGCAAGGACATCACCCCGACCGGCCTGCACTACCTGCTCAACCACTTCGATGTGCCGATGCTGGATGCCGACACGCATGTCCTGCGGTTTTCCGGTGCCTTCAGTGCGCCGTTCGAACTGAGCATGGCCGACATTCTCGCCCTGCCAACGGTGACCCGGGCGGTCACCCTGGAATGCGCCGGCAACGGCAGGGCCAACGTGTCGCCGCGGTCGCATTCCATGCCGTGGATGTATGAGGCGGTCGGAACCTCGCACTGGACCGGGACGCTTCTCAAGCCGCTGATCGAGAAGGCCGACCCGTCGGGCGATGTCGTCGAATTTTCCTTTCTCGGAGCCGATTTCGGTTTCGATCAGGGTGTGGGACATCATTTCGGCCGCTCTCTGACCCGTGACCAGCTTGATGATGTCATGCTGGTGCATTCGATGAACGGTCAGCCGCTGCTGCCGCAGCACGGTGCGCCGCTGCGCCTCATCGTGCCGGGGTGGTATGGCATGGCGAGCGTCAAGTGGCTGACGGAGATCGAGGCGCTGACGCAGCCCTATGAGGGGTTTCAGCAAATCGAAGTCTACCGCTTCCGCGACGCAGCTGGCGAGCCCGGACGGCCTGTCACGACCTTGCGGGTCAAATCGCTGATGGTGCCGCCCGGCGTGCCCGACTGGGGCACGCGCCAGCGCTATCTTGACCCCGGCAGGGTCGAACTTGTCGGACGCGCCTGGTCGGGCGGCGGGGTTCCAATCGCCAAGGTCGAGGTGGAGCTTGACGGAGCCTGGAAGACGGCGCGCCTGGAACCATCAGGCGAAACCTATGCATGGACGAAATGGTCTTGTGTCTGGGAAGCGACCACGGGTTTCCATGTGCTGCGGTGCCGTGCCACGGACGCCGAGGGCCATAAGCAACCGCTCGAGCCACCGTGGGATCTGGCCGGCTTTGGCAACAACGCCGCGCAAAAGGTGCAGGTGGTCGTCGGGCCCTTGTGATTGCTGAGCGATCACCACTCACTCCAACGCTATTTTTCAGATTGGAATCCGAATGAGCAAATTCGTTGATGAACGCATCTACACGCTTAAAGCCGGCAATGTGCCGGTGTTTCTGAAACTCTACGAGGAGAAGGGGATGGCGTGCCAGGTGCGCATCCTCGGCAAGATGGTCGGCTACTATTCGACTGATTTCGGTCCCTTGAACCAGATCGTTCACATGTGGGGCTATGACAGTCTCGATGACCGCTTTGCGCGCCGCAAGGAACTGCTCGCGTCACCGGAATGGCAGGCCTATGCAAAAGAGATGCGGCCGCTGGTGCAGAGCGTTGAAAACAAGCTCCTGATCCCGGCACCGTTCTTCACGGTTCCCTGAGATCGCCGCCGGAGCGGCTGCGGAGCCGGCTCACATGGCGATGGCGCGCTGCAACGTGTCCGGACTGAAGCTGCGCAACGTGACGGCATTGAGAAGCCGCTGATGGATTTCGCGGATGGCGCGCGGACGCACATTGTCCGTGCGGCTGGCGAGCCCAATGGTGCGAAACAGGCTGGCGTCATCCAGGGAAAGATACTTGAGCGGCGGCGGCGTCACATTGGCGACGCACGGACGCGGGGCGATGGCGACGCCGAGATTGGCGAGCACCATGCTGGAGATCGCCTCTAGGCTCTCGAGCTCCATGCTCTCATTGACCTCTATCCGGTGTTCCTGCAGCCAGCGCTCGATCTTTTCGCCGACCACGGCGTCGCGCGAGAAGCGGATGAATGGCGTTGAGCGCAACAGGACAAACGGATCGTTGCTTTCGAGCTGGCGCGAGGCAAGCAGCTCAAGGCGCTCATCAGCGATCTCCAGCCAGGAAATGTTGCGCGGCATGACACCGGGCCGGGAGATCAGAACAGCGTCAAGAGCGCCGCGTTCGAGTTGCGGCAGCAGATCGTTGGTCAGTCCCGGGACCACCGACACCTTCAGATCGGGAAAAGCATCGATCAGTGGCGCCAGCGCCAGTGGCACCAATCCGGTCAGGGTGGTGGGCACGGCGCCCAGACGAACGACACCGCGCAGGCTTTCTTCACCGGTGGCTGCTGGGACAAGGCCGTCATAGGCGGCGATGACTTCGCGCGCCTGTGCGACGAGCGCCCGCCCGACGGGTGTCAGTTCCGGCGGTCGCCGGCTGCGGTCGAACAGGGTTATGCCCCAGTCAGTCTCAAGCGCTTTCATCTGCTGGCTGACGGCGGCGTGGGTCAGGAAAACCGCTTCGGCGGCGGCTGAGAATGTCCCATGCTCCTTGACGGCAACCAGGGTGCGCAATTGACGAATGGACACGCGGGAGTTTCCTTAAAAGATTTCTTACACAAAATGATCGCATGGCGCTTTATCCATGGCAAATTCTTTCATGTGAGATGCAAGGCCATTCGCAAGGAAGCCGATGCGGCGGGGCGCGATCAGCCGGCGTCCTTGCTGAGATTCTGCAATTCGCCAAGCAACGTCGCAGCCAGTGCGGCCTTGGGGTTTTCGCTGAGGCGGACCAGGCCGATGGTGCGGTGGGTGGGTTGACCCGAGAAGGTAAAGCGGCGGACCGGCAGGCCAAGGGGATCGAAAGCGCCGCGTTGCGGCACGACCGAGACACCAAGACCGTGATGGACCATGGTGGTGATCGCTTCCAGCGTGTCCAGAACCATCAGTTCGGATACCCGCAGCCGACGCTTGCGCAAAAACTCATCGATCAGTTCGCCAACCCAGGCCTGCCGCGAATAGCGGATGAACGGGTAGGACGTCACGATCTCCTCGGCCGAGCGGGTCGGCACATAGGTGGGGGCAATCAGCACAAGCGGCTCGCTTAGAAAGGGCTCCCACTCAAGACCGGCGCCGCCCTGGACGAGGTCGCTGACGATGGCGGCATCAAGTCCGCCCTGGCGCACCCGTTCGACGAGATCTGCAGACAGTCCCATCGACAGCTGGATGTGAAGCTGGGGATATTTGGCCCGCAATGCGGTCAGCGCCTTCGGCATGATGCCGGTGATTGCGCTGGGAACAACGCCGAGCACGAGATGACCCTCGACCGGAGCGACGGCATTGCCGTGAAACAGCCGGTCGTAGGCATCGGCTGCGGCCTGTGCCTTGTCGACAAAGCGGCGGCCGGCATCGCTGAGCACCGGCGGACGTTTCGAGCGATCGAACAATTCGACCCCAAGATGGTTCTCCAGGGATCGGATCTGCACCGTGACGGAGGATTGGGTACGCCGCACAGCCCGTGCCGCACCGGCGAAGGATCCGGTCTCGACCACTGCAAGGAAGGTCTTGATGTCCCGGATGCTCAAGGGCCGGCCCGCCGTTTGATGCAATTCTTCCGATGATCAACTTCTCTATTATTCGTTTTTTCCCGACTGCCGGCCCCGCTAAGCTCTGCCAGTCCCCTGTGCCGGTCGCACCGATTGTCGCGCCAGCGAGGGGTTGCAGAAGCAGGTGCTGAGAAAAGGAGATCGGTGATGGCGGGAGCGGCGGAGAGGGTTGCGGTGCTGACCGGCGCTGGCGGCGGAATCGGACAGGGGCTGGCGCATCGTTTTGCCGAGGCCGGGTACCGCCTTGTGCTGATCGACCGCACTGCGCCGGAGATCGCCGACCTGCCGTGCGCCGCAGACGATGTCATCGCGCTTGCCGCGGATGTCTGCGACCCCGGCAGCCTGGCTGCGACCGCAACAGAATCGCTCGCCCGGTTCGGTGGCGTGCATGTGGTAATTGCCAATGCCGGCATCGGGCCGTCGGGCGGCCTGGCCGATACTGATCTTTCGGCCTGGCAGGCGGCGATTGCCGTCAATCTGACAGGCACATTCAACACGCTGCAGGCCTTTCTTCCGGCGCTCCGCCAAGCCGCCGGGCATCGCGCCGTCGTGATGATGGCCTCGGTCCTGGCGACCAGGGGCGCGGGCAACATGGCCGCGTACAGTGCTTCAAAGGCCGGCGTGCTCGGTCTCTTGCAGGCGTCGGCACAGGAGCTGGCGCCCGAAGGAATCACCGTCAACGGGCTGGCGCCGGGCCCGATCCGGACACCCATGCTTGAGGAGATTGCCGGGGACACGCTCAATGAGCTTGCCCAGACGGTGCCGGTGCGGCGGCTTGGAACGCCGCGCGATGTGGCTGAAGCGGCCCTCTTCTTCGCCGGTGAGGGAAGCAGCTTCATCACGGGACAGCACCTGGTCATCGACGGAGGCCTGAATGGTCGAGCCTATTGGCGAGATGCGCCGCGGAGCCAGGCCGGTAACGACCGCCTGACGCGAGGGGGGCGAGCGTAGAGAAGACTGACTGCGTGTTGCTGTCACGCCGCCTTTGCGACAGAGCGCTGCTCACTGGTGCCACATGGCGTAGGCGGCACGGGCGCCTTGCGAAAAGGAGATCAGTCGCGCCTGTTCCTGCAGCGCCCGGCTCCACTGCGCCATGGCCGCGCCGGAAAATTCCTTGCTGGCGCCTGCCAGCATGACGCATCCCAAAGTCTGGCCGGGACCGCAGGTGACCGGTGCGCCGATGGCGGAAAATCCATTGAAGTTTTCGTCGAGATTGGTGGAATAGCCGCGCCGCGCAGCTTCACTAAGCTCCTCTTCGAGCGCGGCGGGATCGGTGATCGTGCTCGGGGTAAGAGCTTCATAGGGGCCATCGCCAAGCAGCTCGCGGCGCTCATCGGCGCTGCGGCTGAGCAGCAGCAGCTTGCCGGAGACGGCGACATGCAGCGGATTGCGCAGGCAGGTCTCGTAATAGGGCGTCAGCACACCGAAAGCACCGGATATGTCGACCACCAGACGCTCGAGACCGACAAAGACAACCAGCGAGGAGGTCAGTTCGGAGCGCATGCGCAAGGTGCGCAATGGCTCGAAAGCATCGCGCCGCAGGATATGCAGGGGATGATACATCGTCAAAGGCGACATCGCCTTGGCGCTGGCGAAGTACCGCTTGCCGCTCGGATCCTTCAGGACGTAGTTGGCATCGTGCAGCGTTTGCAGAATGCGGTGCACCGTGCTGTCGGTCAGTCCGACCGATTCCGAGATCTCGTGCAGGCTCAAGGGCCGGGCCGCCTCCATCAGGCTCTCGATGATTGCCAGCCCGCGACCGAGTGATCCGGCGTCCGAGCGGGGCCGCCCGTTGGGCGCAGTTTGCAGTTTGCGGGCCGGCATGACCTCTCCCATGAAAAAAATGAAAAGTTAATTCCAAAAAATACAAATTCTATTCCGAAAAACAAGAAAATTCTTGCCTAGAACATACCTGTATGTTTCATTTTTATCGATCCCTGAGGTGTCCGCAAATGGGAGGCGGGCGCGCAGGTCGTGATCAAGTCATCGTTCCCGGGAGGAGAAAAAATGACCCTTAACGCCTCATTCAAACCGCACGGCGTTGCCGCGCTGCTGATCGCAGGAGCTGCGATCGCCATCACGCCATCGGCGGTCTCGGCGCAAGAGAAGATCGTCGCCGAAGGCGAAACCGTGCGCATCCAGGAATATCCTGGCACCATCCTGCACCTGTCGCAGTGGGCCGCCGCCGACCACGGCTTTTGCGAGGATCACGGCATCAAGTGCGAGATGGTCAAGATCCCGAGCGGACCGGTCGGTCTGCAGGCGTTGGCTGCCGGCAGTCTCGATGTGAGCTTCGCCTCCACGGAAGTCACCATGCAGGCCGCCTCGCGTGGCAATGACGTGCAGCTGATTGTCGGTCACTCGCCAAACAACATTTATACGCTGAGCGTGCACAAGGACGTCGAACTGCCCAACAAGGACAAGGGCTATCCGGCAGTCATGGAGGACCTCAAGGGTAAGAATATCGGCGTGACAGCGCGCGGCGCTGGCACGGAATTGCAGGCGCGCGCGCTTCTCATCGGCGCCGGCATGTCGGGCGATGATGTCACCTATATCGGCGTCGGGGCGCCGGGCACGTCCTATCCCGCCTTTCTGGCGCGGCAGATCGATGCCGGTATGATGTTCGAACCTTTCGCCACCCTTTGCCGGCTGCAGGAAACCTGTGTCGACGTGGTCGATCTGGCTGCTGGCGAAGGTCCCGAGGACATCGCGGCGCTGAACGGCGCCTTCGAGACCTATGCGGCGCGGCGTGATTTCATCGAGGAAAATCCGCAGGTGGTCGGTGCTTTCATTCAGGCGATGAGCGAGGCGACCGACTGGGTCAAGGATCCGGACAATCACGAGGAACTCATGGAAATCGTCAAGGGCCGGTTCCAGCTTGGCGACGATATTCCTGATGCCGACAAGGTGCTTGACGAACTGGTGCGCCGTACCGCGCCCCTCTACGGCGTCGAGATCGACCGGGATGCGGTCAATGCGTTTTCCGACTACCTGATCGACAATGAACTGATCGAGGATCCGGTCAGCGCCGACACCTTCGTTTATGCCGAGGCTCCCAAGCCATGAACGCGACCGGCCAGATTGCACCCGCGTCGGCCGGAACGACCGCAGCAGCTTCACCCGAAGCTGCTGCGGCAGCGGCCGGCAGCCCGCGCGACAGCGTGATTATTGAAGGCCTCAATCATCGCTTTGGCGAAACGGTGCATGCTGCTGCGGATATCTCACTGACTTTTGCGCCCGGCGAGTTCGTCTCGATCGTCGGACCTTCCGGCTGCGGCAAGACCACCGTGCTCAACCTGCTCGCGGGTCTGCTTTCGGTGCAGGAAGGGACGGTGTCGATTTTTGGTTCGCCGCCGCGTGCCGGACGCCATGACGTGGCTTACATGCTGGCGCGCGATTGCCTGTTTCCCTGGTTGACGGCCGAGCAGAACGCCGAATTCGGCGCTGAGGTCCGGCATGTCGATCGCAATGTTCGCCGCCAGCGCTCGCGCGATCTGCTCGAGGCCGTCGGCCTGAAGGGGTTTGAGAAGAACTATCCCAAGGCGCTGTCGCACGGCATGCGTCAGCGGGTGGCGCTGGCGCGCACCTTCTGCCTCGAATCTCCGCTCCTGCTGATGGATGAGCCGTTTGGGGCGCTCGACGCGCAGACCAAGATGCAGCTCGAAGATGTCCTGTTGTCGCTGTGGATGAAGGAACGCCGCAACGTGGTGTTCATCACGCACGATCTGGCGGAGGCGATCACCTTGTCCGACCGCGTCATCGTCATGAGCGCGCGCCCGGGCCGGGTCATCGCCGATATCCCGATCGACCTGCCTCGCCCCCGTTCGGTGTCGGCGCTGCAGAAGGACCCTGCCTATCACAAGCTTTACAGCCAGGTCTGGGAAAAGCTGGAAATGGGACTGCAATCATGAGCCAAGCTGCAAAAGACCGGAATTACGAATTGTACGAGACGATTGTCGTCAACGTGGCGCGCATCGTCTTCCTCGCCGTGTTCTTCATGCTGTGGGAATACGTGGCGCAGAACAGGATCATCGATCCCTTGTTTATCGGTGTGCCCTCAAAGATAGCGCTGTTTCTCTGGAAAGGCCTGTTCGTCGAGTTCACGCTGATCAAGGACATGTTGTGGACGATGTGGAGCACCTTCCTGGCCTTCAGCATCGGCAGCATCGCCGGAATTGTCACCGGCCTGATCTTCATCACCTGGCCGGCATTCGAACGGTTCAGCGATCCGCTCTTTTCGGCGCTGAACGCGCTGCCGCGCATCGCCCTGGCGCCCCTGTTTCTGCTTTGGTTCGGTCTGGGGATCTGGTCGAAAGTGGCGCTGGGCGCCAGCCTGACTTACTTCATCGTGCTGAGCAGCGCCGTCGCCGGCATCCGCAGCACCAACACCGATCATCTGACATTGTCGCGCACGCTCGGCGCCAGCCAGGGGCAGATCTTCACCAAGGTCACGCTGCCAAGTGCCGTTCCGACGATTTTCTCCGGGCTGCGGCTCGGGCTGATCTACGCCCTTCTTGGCGTGATTGGCGGCGAGATCATCGCGGCGCAGCGCGGCCTCGGTCAGCTTCTTTCTTTCCTTGCCGGCAGCTTTCAGATCAGCGGCGTGTTCGCCGTGCTGTTCATCCTGGCAATTCTCGGGACGGGGCTGATCGGCGCAATGAACATGGTCGAGAAACGTTTGCTGCGCTGGCAATAGGCCCAGTCGCGGAAGGATATGGAAATGGACGATACAACCAAGAACTGGAACGGTCTGAGCGAAGCGTCCGCGGCGCAAGCACGGGAAGGCGATCGCATCAGCTACGAGCTGAGCTATGCCGAGGCGCTTGAGATCCTGCGGCTGGTCGACACGTCAGCCACCACGCGCAAGCTGTCGCTGGCAATCGGCGACTTTCAGATCGATATCAAAAGGGATGCCGGGAAGGCCGCACCGGTTTCGGAGGCTGCCCGGCCGGCACCAAAAACAACCGCGGCAGCGCCGCAAACAACTGCCGCCGATGCTGCTGCGAGCGCCGCGCCGACGAGCGCTGCGCCGGCAGCCGAGCCAGCTTCGCCCGAAGGCAGCGTCAGTGCGGTTCGCTCGCCGATTGCCGGGGTGTTCTATCGCGCCCCTGCGCCGGGCGAACCGGCCTTCGTCGAAGTCGGAGATACGGTGAGTGCAGAGACCGTGGTCGGCATTGTCGAGGTGATGAAGGTGATGAACAACATCCGCGCCGGCGCCGATGGCGTGATCGCCGAGATCTGCGTCGACAATGAAGAACTGGTGCAGTTCGATCAGACGCTGTTTTACGTCAAGACGGATAGTGAGGCCACTTTGTCATGAGTGCCTCACACCTCCCCGCCGCTGGATCGACAGGCCGCCGCCTGCGCTTTACCGATGAAACTTTCCGGGATGGTCCGCAGTCGGTCTGGGCCAATCGGATGCGCACCGCGTCGATGCTGGATGCGGCGCCGTTGCTTGATGAATGCGGTTTTGACCGGATCAACCTGATCAGCGGATCGGCCTTCGAAACGGCCGTGGTCTATCTGCAGGAAGATCCCTGGGAACGGCTGCATCACCTGCGCAAGCGGATCAAGAAAACCGATACGATCATTCTGGTGCGCGGCCGCAACCTGTTCGGCTGGAAGCGCTACTCCGACGATGTCGTCGAATTGTTCATGCGCACATTGAAGGAAATCGGTATCGATTGGGTGCTGATCTTCGACGCGCTGAACGATGTCGACAATGTCTCCTTTCACGTCAAATGCGCCAAGAAACTTGGCATGGGGGTGCTCGGCTATGTCACCTATGCGATCAGCCCGGTGCATACGCCGGAGCATTTCGTCGAAAAAAGCCGTGAATTCATCGATGCCGGTGCCGACGGTATTGTCTTCGGGGATGCCAGCGGGTTGCTGAAGGCCGAAACGGCGCGGCTCAATCTCGAAGCGCTGCGCAAGGCGTTCCCCGACACCATGCTGGAATTTTCCGGACATGACGCCACGGGCCACTCGCTCTCCTGCTACGAGGAAGCGATCAAGGCCGGCGTTGACGGTCTGTATTCGGCTGCGCGTCCGCTGGCCTATGGCGAATCCATTCCGGCGACGATGGATTTGCGGCTTATCGGTGAGGAGCAAGGTTGGAGCAACCAGCTGGATGCCGAAAACCTGCGGCGCATCGATGACTATTTCCTCTGGGTGGCGCATCAGGAGAACAGGCCGTTCAGCCGCAAGATCGAGCCGAATGAAGAAACGTTCCGCGTGTTTGCCCATCACCAGGTGCCTGGCGGAATGCGCTCGCATCTGGAGAGCCAGCTGGCGGGGCTCAACCTGCTCGACAGGCTGGATGAGGTGCTGGAAGAGACCGGCCGGGTGCGCGCCGAGATGGGTTTCCCGGTGATGGTGACGCCGTTTTCGCAGCTGGTCACGGTGCAGGCGACGTTCAACGTGCTCGAAGGCAAGCGCTACAACACGGTGCCGGAAGAGCTGCGGCTTTATATGCGCGGCGATTACGGCAAGGCACCGGGACCGATCGATCAGAACATTCTCGATCGCGTGGTTGGCGATGAGGACCGGCTCGATTCCAAGGCGGTTTTCGGCCGGGAGATGGTCCCCGACTACATCCGCGCCAACGGACCGTTTCAATCCGATGAGCAGATGTTGCTCGAAATGTTCAACAGCAAGGTTGCCGTCGGCAAATACCGGCTGGCGCAAAAGCCGGTCACCCGCGGCGACGTGCCCTCGCCATTGGTCGGCCTGGTCGAGGAACTTGCCCGGCGCCCGGGAGTCAGCGTTCAGCTGAACAAGGGCGGCCTGCAACTGCGCCAGTGCAACTGAACCCATAAAGGCTACGTTATGAAGAGTTATCCCCTGGACGGTGTGCGCATTGTCGCCCTCGAGCAATATATTGCCGCACCCTATTGCACGATGTGGCTTGCCGATTGTGGCGCCGAGGTCATCAAGGTCGAACGTCCTGACGGCGGCGATCCGCGGCGCGACTATCAGCCCGCGATCACCGGAGCGAACGGTGAAACGGTCTATGGCGGGTTCGTCACCTACAACCGCAACAAGAAGAGCGTTGCTCTCGATCTGCAGTCGCCCGAAGGGCGAAAGGTCTATCTCGACCTGGTGCGGACCGCCGATGTGGTGATCGAAAATCTCAAGCCCGGCTCGATGGACAAGAAGGGTCTTGGCTATGAGGCGCTGAGCGCCATCAATCCGCGGCTGATCTATGCGGCGATCAGCGGCTATGGGCGCAGTGCGGGTCTGGAAGGCAGCTACAGCGGGCGCCCGGCATTCGATCCGGTAATTCAGGCGATGTCGGGGATCACCAATCTGTTCGGAGAGAAAAGTGGGCCGCCGGAAGTCAGCCCGCTGGCCATGGGCGATCTTTTTACCGGCGTGATGACCGGATATCAGGTGCTTCTGGCGCTCTACATGCGCGAGAAGACCGGCAAGGGGCAATATATCGACGCGGCGATGTATGACAGCCTCGTGGCGCTGAATGAAAAGAGCGTCATGCTCTACACCTTTGCCGGCGAGGTTCTGTCGCGCGGCCGGGATACCTATCAGGCGCCCTACCGTACCTTTGCGGTAAGTGACGGCTACGTGGCGCTGATCACGCCGAATGATTTCATCTGGGCGCGCTTCTGCAAGGCAATCGGCAAGGACGAGTGGATCGAAGAACCGGCCTTGAAGACCGGGCCGCTGCGGGCGCGCAACACCGAGGTCTGGGAGCCGTTCGTCGAACAATGGATGGCCGAGCGCAGTTCTGCCGAGGTGGTCGAGGCGCTCGACAAGTTCGGCGTGCCAGCCGGCAAGGTGCAGACCGGCGAGGACCTGGTCAATTGCGAGCATCTAGCGGCGCGCAAGGCGCTGGTCGAGGTCGAAGACCCGGATGTGGGGACCTTGCGGCTGGCGCGGGCGCCGGTGCGCATGTCGGAAATGGGCGAGGTGCGCACCGGATCTGCACCGAAGCTTGGGGAGCACACCGATGATGTCCTCGGCTCGCTGCTCGGCTACGCGCCGGACAAGATCACTGCGCTGAAAGAACAGAAGGTGGTGTCATGAGCAAGGAGGCGGCGATGACCCTGCACGCGGAACCGGACGATGTGGCGCGCAGCGATGCGCTGGCTGGCTGTGAATGCGGCCATTGCGGGCGACGCTATTTCCCCAAGCGCACTGTTTGCACCGAATGCGGCAGTGACGGCGCAATGGCCGATGTGGCGATCGAAGGGCCGGGTGCACTCTATTCGCACGCCATCGTCCAGATCGCTCCAAAGATCTTCGAAGTGCCCTATGCGGTCGGCTATGTCGATTTGCCAGGCGACGTGCGGGTGCTCGGGCAGATCGTCGATTGGGATCGGCAGCCTCTCAAGCAGGGGATGAAGATGCAGATCGATCACGCACCGATCGCCACCGAGCCGGATGGCAGCAAGCGCGTGAGTTTCGTGTTTCGGCCCGCAGCCGATTGAGACCCTCGTAACAGGAGATTGAACATGTACGGTGGATCTCAAGTCCATGTGATCGGCGGCGCCATGACGCCGTTTGGCAAACACCCCGACCAGACGGCGGAGCGCCTGGCGCAACGGGCCGTTCTTGATGCGCTGGCCGACGCCGGTCTTCGCCGCGATGCCATCGAAGCGGCCTATGTCGGCAGCGTTTTTCAGGGCAGTCTCGCCGGGCAGCGGGTGCTGAAAGATCTCGGCATGACCGGCGTGCCGATCTACAATCTGGAGAATGCCTGCTCAAGTGGGGGCACGGCACTGGCCCAGGCGTGTCTGGCGGTGGCTGCCGGCCAGGTTGAAACGGCACTCGTGGTGGGGATGGAAATGCTCAGCACGCGCGGCAGTGGTCCGCTGGCCCTGAGCACCGGCGATCCTGAAATCGAACAGGGCCTGACGATGCCGGCGCTTTACGCGATGCGCACGCGCGCCTATCTCGACAAATATGACGGCTCGATCGAAGGCGTTGCGCAGGTCACGGTGAAGAATCGCCGGCATGCAGCCGGCAATAAGAACGCGCAGTTCCGCGATCCCTGCACAGTCGAAGAGGTGTTGGCATCGCGCCCGGTGGCCGATCCGATCACCTTGTTGCAGATGTGTCCGAATGCCGACGGGGCCGCGGCGCTCATCGTCTCGTCGAAGCCGCCGGCGTCGGGCAAATCTGTCAAGGTGCTGGGCTCGGTGGTGGCCAGCGGACGGTTCGCCCAGGGCCACCGCGATCTGACGGTTCCCGACATCACGATCGAAGCGGCGAAGAAGGCCTACGAGATGGCCGGGCTCGGGCCGGAGGACGTCGATCTGGCGGAAGTCCACGATGCGGCAGCCATTGCCGAAGTCGTCTATTATGAAGCGCTCGGCTTTTGCGGAGCGGGCGAGGGCCTGGCGTTACTCGCGGCCGGCGATACGGCGATTGGCGGCAAGATCCCCGTCAATCCAAGCGGGGGTCTTTTGTGCCGCGGCCATCCACTGGGCGCAACCGGTGTCGCACAAGCGGTCGAGATGCTGTGGCAACTGACCGGAAGGGCCGAGGGTCATCAGGTCGAGGGCGCCAAGGTCGGGCTGGCCCATTGTACCGGCGGCGGCATCTGGGGCGTCGACAATGGCGCCTGCACCGTTCACCTGATGGGTGTCTAGCAGTGACAGGCAGCATCAGCGGCGCAAGTGTGGCGGTAACCGGCGGCGCCGGAGCGATCGGCAGTCGGCTGGTGGCGCGCCTTGCCGAGCAGGGCGCCACTGTCACGGCGATCGATCGGCAGAGCGTGCCGGAAGCGGCGCATGTGCCGGGAGTTCGCCATGTCACGACCGATATCGGCGATCGCGAGACTTTGCAGTCCGTCCTTTCCGGGTGCGATATCGTCTATCATCTCGCTTACCTGATGGGCGAGGAAGCCAATCATGATCCGGTCGCTGCGGCGCGCATCAACACGCTTGGCGGCACCGAGATGCTGCAGACCTGCCTCGAGGCCAAGGTCGGCCGGGTGCTGTCAGCCAGTTCGATCAGCGTGTTCGGATCGCGGGCCGATTATGCGCCGCGGGAGTTGCCGCTGGGCGACCAGGCGGCCCAACCCGGCGCGCGCGGCATATCGGTGTATGGCGGCGGCAAGGTTTATCTGGAAATCCTTTCCCGCCACTACACGCGCCAGCACGGCATGGTGATTGGCGGCTTGCGCCCGGGCGCGGTGATCGGCGCCCCACGCTTTAACGGGCGCGCCAAAGCGCTGGCCAACATCGTTTCGTCGGCAGCCGGCGGTGACACGGTTGTCGTGACCAACGGGCGCGCCGCCTTTCAGGCCATTCATATCGATGATGTCGTCGGGGCCCTGCTGGCGCTCGCGGATGCCGACGCGGCGCTGTTGCGCGAGGTGCCATTCTACAACCTGGCGGGCGATTTTGCGACGATGCGCTCCTACTGCGATCTTGTCGCCGAGCGGTTGCCGCAGGCGCGCTTTGAAATCTCGGATGGCGAAATTGAAGAGCTGTTCGGCGTGGTACCGGAGATTGTCGACGACGGAATCCATCGCCGCATCGGATATGTCCGGCAGCACGAAAACCTTGGCCAGGCCATCGATGCGGAACTTGCCGGATTGACCGCCCGCAAAGCGGGTTGAGGCCCAATTGACCGACGGCTTCCGGGGGGCGCTCGCGTCCGTTTGAAGCAGCGGCAAACTGAACATTTTCATCGCAGGGGAGGCATTGGTGCCAACATGAAGAGAGTCCTCATTGCCAATCGAGGCGAGATCGCACTCAGGGCAATCCGCGCCTGTCGCAAGGCCGGCCTGGAAAGCGTGGCGGTCTATTCGCAGGCCGATGCCGCCTCGGCGCATGTCTTTGCTGCGGATCGTGCCATCTGCATCGGCCCGGCCTCCGCGACAACCAGCTATCTGCTCGCCGACCTGCTGATCGAGGTGGCAAAGCGCACCGGCTGCGATGCGATCTATCCGGGGTATGGCTTCCTTTCCGAGCGCGAAGGCTTTGCCAATGCCTGCTGCGAAGCGGGTCTGGTCTTCATCGGGCCATCGGCGGAAATCATCGCGACAATGGGTGACAAGGCGGCGGCGCGACGCACCGCGCAGTCGCTCGGCATTCCGGTGGTACCCGGCTCGAAGGAGGGTTTCACATCGGTGGCGGCGGCGGCGCCGTTCGCCGACGAAGTCGGATATCCTCTGCTTCTCAAGGCAAGTGCCGGCGGTGGCGGGCGCGGCATGCGCGTGGTGCGCGACAAGGACGCCTTTCGCAGCATGTTCGAACAGGCCTCGGCGGAGGCAACCTCTGCATTCGGCAATGGTGAAATTTATCTCGAGCGGTTCTTTGAAAACGTTCGCCACATCGAAGTGCAGGTTTTCAGTGACCGGCTTGGCAATCACCGGCATCTGTTCGAACGCGATTGCAGCGTGCAGCGGCGGCATCAGAAGCTGGTCGAGGAGGCGCCTTCGCCGGTAGTCAGCGACCAGATCCGGCGCGAGATGACCGAGGCAGCGGTGACGATCATCGAGGCGATCAAATACGAGAATGCCGGCACGATCGAGTTCATTTTCGATGTCGACAGCCAGAAGTTCTTCTTCATCGAGATGAACACCCGGATTCAGGTCGAGCACCCGGTAACGGAGCTGATTACCGGCCTCGACCTGGTCGTCGAGCAGTTGCGTGTGGCCGCCGGCGAGAAGATTTCGTTTGCGCAGATGACAACTTTGCCGCAGCGGGCGGCGATCGAATGGCGGGTCTGCGCCGAGGATCCGGCGCGCGGCTTTGCGCCGGGACCGGGACGCATTTCGCGCTGGCGGCCGCCGGTGAACGGCCACACCCGTGTCGACAGTCATGTCTACGAAGGCTATGCGGTGCCACCGCATTACGATTCGATGATCGCCAAGGTGCTCGTCAGCGGCGCCACGCGCGATGAGGTGCTGCAACGCTCACGACATGCGCTTGCAGCGTTCGAGGTCGAGGGAATACCGACGACCATTCCCTTCCATCTCGACCTGTTGCACAACGAAGCCTTCCAGTCGGCGCAGATCCACACGCGCTGGCTCGATGAGAAGGGTTTGAGCTGAGCAAGAGCGCGAATGTGGAACGTGCAATCAAACGACAGGAGATCGAGCAATGAACGAGACCGTTCCCGAGACGATGCGGGTGATTGCGACCACCGGTCCCGGCGGAGCCGAGGTCCTGCGCGTCGAAGAGCGTCCGGTGCCGCGCCCTGAGGCCGGTGAAGTGCTGATCCGGCTGGCTGCGACGGGGGTCAACCGGCCGGACATTCTGCAGCGCATGGGCGCCTATCCGCCACCGCCGGGGGCGACCGACCTGCTCGGCCTCGAGGGCGCGGGAGAGGTTGTCGCGATCGGCACCGACGTGACGGCGCTGTCGGTCGGAGACCGGGTCTGTGCGCTGCTCCCGGGCGGGGGTTACGCCGACTACTGCGTCACACCGGCAGCGCATTGCCTGCCGGTTCCGCAGGGATATGATCTGGAAAAGGCGGCGGCGCTGCCGGAGACCATCCTCACGGTCTGGGCCAATGTCGTTGAAAGCGGCGCGCTGAAGGCGGGCGAGACCCTGCTGGTGCATGGCGGTTCAAGCGGCATCGGCACGATGGCAATCCAGATCGGCCGCTGGCTTGGAGCCTCGGTGATCGTGACCGCCGGCAGTGATGAAAAATGCCAGCTCTGCGAGAGGCTTGGCGCCGAAAAGGCGATCAATTACCGGAACGAGGATTTTGTCGCGGTGATCAAGGAGATGACCGGCGGAAAGGGTGTCGATGTGGTGCTCGACATGGTTGGCGGCAGCTATATTCCGCGCAATCTGAAGGCCCTGGCCGTCGAGGGACGGCATGTGTCGATTGCCTTTCTCGAAGGCAGCGAGGCGACCGTCAACTTTGCGCGTGTGATGATGCGAAGGCAGGTGATGACGGGCTCGACGCTGCGGGCGCGGTCGGATGCGGAGAAGGCGCGGCTGGTGGCGGAAATCCGCAAACGGATCTGGCCGGCGCTGGAAAGCGGCGACATCAAGCCGGTGATCTGCAAGAGCTTTGATCTTGAGCAGGCCAGCGACGCACATCGGCTGATGGAAAGCAGCACGCATATGGGAAAGATCCTGCTGCGCCAGTGATTTCATAGCCGGAGCACAGGGCTTGAAAGCGGCAGATCCCCCGGCTCGTCACGCGCTGCCCTGGCATTCACCGAACGTAAGCTTATGCTTACTATTGGGACTCTTTCACCGGTGCAGGGTGCGGCGCCGGGCGCTGCTTCAGGTGGAGGCGGGGTTCGTCACTCTGCTGCCCTTTCAATTGCGCCGGGTCAAGCGGCACCGTCGTCCGCCGCGGCTTCGAGATAGCGAAAGATCTCCGTATGATCGGCGCCGTGCTGCAGGTGCCGGCTGGCCTCCGACCACAGGCGGCGTGCCTCGGCAAGTCCGGGCAAGTGCAGGTCAAGCCCGTCCGAGAGTGCGGCGGCCAGGGCGACATCCTTGGCCATCAGGTCGAGCATGAAGCCGGCCTTGCCGAGATCGCCATTGAGGACGAACTGCTCGAGCTTGTTTTCAGTCGCGTTGTTGCGTCCGGTCGAGGCGTTGATCACCCGCACCAGTGTGTGCGGGTCGAGACCGAATCTGCGGCCGACGATCACGGCTTCGCAAGCGGCAGCCAGCCCGGCTGCCGAGACATAGTTGTTCAGCGCCTTGGCGGCGTGGCCGGAGGCGAGGCCGCCAGTGCGATGGATGGACCCCATGGCCTCAAGGACCGGGGTCACGCGAGACATCAGCGCTTCGTCGTCGCCGCCGAGCATGATGGCCAGAGTTCCGGCCACGGCCTTGCGGACGCCGCCCGAGACTGGAGCATCAAGAAGCGCAATGCCGAATTGCGCCAATTCGGCACCAAGCCGGCGGGTTTCCATCGGATCGGACGAACTCATGTCGATGATGGTGCTGCCTTTCGGCAAACCCGCGGCGAGCCCGCTGCCGCCTTCGGCGGTTCCAAGACAAACCTGCCGGACGATATCCGAACGCGGCAACATCAGGATGACGAGGTTGCTGGAGCGGCCCAGTTCCGGGGCGGAAGCGGCTATATCGAGCTCGGCTTTTGCGGCGACGGCCCGCGCTGCATCGCGATTGGCGTCGAGCAGCGTCGGGCGATAGCCGGCCTTGGCCAGGCATTGCACCATCGGCGCACCCATGGTGCCGATGCCGATGAAGCCGAGCCTGAGGTCGGGGTCAGATCTCATTCATGTCCTCCAGAACCGTGCGCGCGGTGCGGAAGCTGTCGACCATGGCCGGCACGCCACAATAGATGCCGACCTGCAAAAGGATTTCCTTGATCTCGTCGGGGGTAAGGCCATTGGTGATGGCGCCGCGAATATGCGCCGCCAGCTCATGCGGACGGTTAAGGGCGCTGATCATCGCGATGTTGATGGTCGATCGCGTCTTGCGGTCCAGTCCCTCGCGGCCCCAGACCTCGCCCCAGCAATAGGTGGTCACCAGGTCCTGCTGGTCGCGGCTGAAGTCGTCGACATTGGCCAGCGCCTTGTCAACATAGGCGTCGCCAAGTGTTTCGCGGCGGATCTGCAGGCCCTTCTCATAGGTGGTCTTGTCCATGGATCATGTTCCTTTCGCGTCGGTGTTCACGTTCTCGATTTCGTCGAAGCGCGCGTCGGCAGCGCTCGCGGCGGAGGCGACATGTGCCTCGGCGAGATGCCGCGCCTCATCTGCGTCGCCTTGGGCGATAGCCGTGACGATGGCGTTGATCTCGGCGCGGGTCGTCGTCAGTCGTCCCGGGCGCGACAGGGTGAAGCGGCGCAGCTGGGTGATCCGGTTGTTCAACTGGGTGAACATCTGCGCCAGTACCCGGTTGCGGGCACCGTTCATCAGGCAGCGATAGAACTCGTTTTTCACACTGATCAGCTCATCCGAAGCTGCGTTTTCCGGCAGTTCGTGAAGCCTTGTGTTGATGCGCTGCAGTTCAGCATGGTGCTGCGTGTCGGCATTGCGCGTGAAATCGGCGCAGGCAAGGCCCTCGAGAGCGGCGCGGACGCGATACAGTTCGCGGGCGGCATGCCGATCAAGCCGGGAGACCGTGGGTCCCCTGTGCGGGACCAGGGTGATCAGCTCCTCGGCGGCGAGGGCCTTGATCGCTTCCCGCACAAGGCCCCGGCTGACACCAAACATCTGCAGAAGTCGGCGCTCGCTGAGATTTTCACCCGGGGCGAGCGTGCCATCGAGAATGGCCTCGCGCATCGCCCGCACCAAGCGCGCGCCCAAGGTGATGTCTTCCCTGGCGAGGGGACGGGTCTCCGACACGTTGCGATACTTCCAATGTTATTTTGTCCGATTGTTAAACAATCATATCGATGCGTGCAAGCCTGCGCATCGCCTACCCTTTTTGAAGCATGCTGCAGGCTTTGCTGGACAGCGGATCAGAGGCGGCGTATAGCGGTTCTTGCAGTGGGAGAGGTGTGGTTTCGACCGTGCCGCCGAAGGAGCAACCGCCCCGGAAACTCTCAGGCCCAAGGACCGCTGCAGTGAAATACTCTGGAAAGTGAGGGTCAGCCCCTCCGCCCAAGGTGCAAGTGACGCGGATCGACTTCCGGGTCTTGAAACTCTCAGGCCAATGACAGAGGGGGCAATCACAGTCTCGCAAGCAGCGAGCAGGAGGATTGCCTGATGACGTCTTCTTCAAAACATGTTCGCATCGCCGTGATCGGCGCCGGCATCACCGGCACGACAACCGCCTATCGTCTGAACAAGCAGGGGCATGCGGTAACCCTGTTCGATCGCCACCCGTTCGCGGCGATGGAAACCAGCTATGCCAATGGCGGGCAATTGTCCGCCTCGAACGCCGAGGTCTGGACCTCGTGGCGGACAGTACGCAAAGGCCTGACCTGGATGCTGCGGCCAGGCGCACCGCTGCACATCAACCCGATGCCCAGCTGGCACAAGCTGTCGTGGATGGCGGAGTTCCTTGCCGCGATACCGCACTATGAAGACAACACGGTGGCAACGGTCAAGCTGGCGCTGGCGGCGCGTGACCATCTTGGCAAATGGGCCGAGGAGGAGAACATCGATTTCTCCTGCGAGCGGCGCGGCATTCTGCATTTTTACCGATCGCGGGACGATTTCGAGGTGGCACGTAACGTGACGCAGCTGCTGGCGCGCGGCGGGCTGCAGCGGCGGGCGGTGACGCCGTCCGAGATGAGCGCCATCGAACCGGCGCTGCAGGGTACGTTCTATGGCGGGTATTACACCGAATCCGATTTCACCGGCGATATCCATGCCTTCACCACGGGCCTGGCGCAGGCTTTTGCGCGCAACGGCGGAACCTTGCGCTTCGGCACCGAAATCATCGACGTGCGAAGCGGGCGCGATGGCGTGCAGGTCGAAACGCGAATCGCAGAGGGCTGCAGCGGTGCTGAGACGGTTGAGGCTTTCGACAGGATCGTGATCTGCTCGGGCGTCATGTCGCGGCAGCTGGCACGCCGGCTCGGCGATCGGGTCAACATCTACCCGGTGAAGGGCTATTCGATCACCGTCAATCTTGCAGGGGAGAGCGACCGCCGCGCTGCGCCGTGGACCAGCCTGCTTGATGATGATGCGAAGATTGTCGCCAGCCGGCTCGGCGCCGGCCGCTTCCGGGTGGCAGGCACTGCAGAATTCAACGGCGACAATCGCGACATCAGTGCGGCCCGCATCGCTCAGTTGACCGACTGGTGCCGGCGCTATTTCCCAGAGATGAGTACGCGCGATGTCGTTCCCTGGGCGGGTTTGCGGCCGATGATGCCGAACATGATGCCGAAGGTCGGAAGAGGGGCGAATCCGCGGGTTTATTACAACACCGGACATGGCCATCTCGGCTGGACCCTGTCGGCGGCGACCGCCGAAGCCGTGACGGCGATGATGGAGGCGGCCTGAACCTGGCGATGTCTTAAACCCGCCGGCAAGGCGCAGTCGTGACCAATCGCGTCGCGGGCATCGACCTGTCTGCCGCGCTTGTGGCATGATCAAAAAGTGACGGGCGCCGGGCGAGACTGGATCCAAAGGCACGGGGGAGCGGCAGTGCTGCCAGAAGCCAAAACCTATGCAGCACTGGCTTCGGGATTTTCCTGGAAGGTGCCGGAGCGCTACAATATCGGCGTCGATGTCTGCGATAAATGGGCGGACCGCGAGCCCGACCGTGAAGCGCTGATCCATGTGACAGAGAGCGGCAGTATCGCCACCTATTCCTTCGCGGATCTGCAGGCGCTTTCAAACCGGTTGGCGAATGCACTTGTCGGCGACGGGCTGCGGCGCGGTGACCGGGTCGGGATCTTGCTGCCGCAAGCGCCTGAAACCGCTTTCGGGCATATTGCTGTCCTCAAGGCCGGGGGCATCGCGGTGCCGCTGTTTACTCTTTTCGGGCCGGAGGCTCTGCAATACCGGCTCGGCGATGCGGGCGTCTCGGTGGTCATCACGGACAGGGACGGGGCCGGCAAGCTGGCCGGGCTGCGCCGCAGTCTGCCGGCGTTGCGCCGCATCCTGGTGACCGACGGGCCGGTAGAGGGCGGCGAAGCTCTCTCCGGCGCAATGGCCGGGCAGAGCGATCACTTCACGCCGGTGGATACAAGCTCTGATGATCCGGCCTTCATCAACTACACTTCCGGTACAACCGGGCCCCCGAAGGGGGCGCTGCATGCGCACCGGGTGCTGCTCGGGCACCTGCCAGGGGTCGAGATGAGTCACGATCTGTTTCCCAGGCCCGGGGACCGCATGTGGACACCGGCGGACTGGGCCTGGATTGGCGGGCTGCTGGACGTATTGATGCCGGCCCTGCACCACGGTGTCACGGTGGTGGCGCGGCGTTTCGGCAAATTCAGTGGGGAGGATGCGTTCCAGCATCTTCAGGATTTCAAGATCCGCAACACGTTTCTGCCGCCGACGGCACTGAAAATGATGCGCGCGGTGCCGAATGCCAGCGACCGCTGGAACCTCGATCTGCGCACCGTGGCGAGCGGCGGCGAAACGCTGGGCGCGGAGCTTCTCGATTGGGGGCGGCGGGTTTTTGGTGTGACAATCAATGAATTCTACGGCCAGACCGAGTGCAACATGGTCGTCTCCTCCTGTTCAGCGCTGATGGCCGCGCGTCCGGGGGTGATGGGGCGGGCGGTCCCCGGTCATCAGGTGAGCGTGGTCGATGACAGCGGCACGCCGGCGCCGATTGGCGAAGCCGGCCATATCGGCGTGCGCCGCCCGGACCCGGTGATGTTCCTCGGTTACTGGAACAATCCGGATGCAACGGAGCGAAAATTCGCCGGTGAATGGATGCTGACCGGCGACCGCGGTGTGCAGGATGAGGATGGCTGGATCCGCTTCGTCGGGCGCAACGACGACGTCATCACCTCCTCGGGATACCGTATCGGCCCGGGCGAGAT
This sequence comes from Neohoeflea coraliihabitans, assembly GCF_019334345.1. GTDB lineage: Bacteria > Pseudomonadota > Alphaproteobacteria > Rhizobiales > Rhizobiaceae > Pseudohoeflea > Pseudohoeflea coraliihabitans. The sequence goes on along the minus strand of NZ_JAHWQX010000001.1, from coordinate 830,911 downwards.
CGAGGATTGTCTGATCGGCCACCCGGCTGTCCGCATGGCCGGCGTGGTTGGCAAGCCGGATGCGCACCGCACCGAAATCGTCAAGGCCTATATCGTGCTCGACGATAGCGCATCGGCGAGCGCCGACCTTGCACGTGAGATCCAGGAGTGGGTGAAAACGCGCCTTGCGGCGCATGAATATCCGCGCGAAATCGCCTTTGTCGAGGCGCTGCCGATGACGACGACCGGCAAGATCATCCGCAAGCAGCTGCGCGAGCGGGCGGCGCGAGAATAAGCGAGGGCGGGCGGCGGTTGACAGGCGCAGCCGAACAGGTTTCAGACGTTGACATTTGTTTCGCAACCCCGGTGCACCACGGAGCCGCCATGCCCTCTCTAAACGATGAAGCCACCTGGCCGCGCGAGATCCTCGATCGGGACTACAATGCGCGCGCCTCGGTGCCACCCGCTGTTTTCGAAGAGGCGATCGGCCGCTATCGCAGCGACAGCGAGAAGGTCGCCGGGCACCTTGATTTCGGCGATGTCGTTTACGACGAGGAGAGCGGTCAGACCCTCGACATCTACGGGGCGGGGAAAACCGACGGCGCGCAGGCGGAGGGTCTGAGACCGGTCTTCGTGTTCATTCATGGGGGCTACTGGCGACTGTTGTCGAAACAGGATTCAGCATTCATGGCGGCGATGCTGGACGAGCAGGGCATCGCGACCGCGGTGGTCGACTACCGGCTCGCCCCGGCGGTCAGCCTGCATGAGATTGTGCGCGAAGTGCGCGCCGCAATTGCCTTTCTGTGGCATCAGGGCCGCAGCTACGGCTTGGATCCCGAACGCATCTATGTCGGGGGAAGTTCGGCTGGCGGCCATCTTGCAGCGGCGGTGGTGAGTGGCGGCTGGCATGAGGCGTTCGACGTTCCGAGCACGGTCGTCAAGGGTGCGATGCCGCTCAGCGGTCTGTTTCACCTGGGGCCGATCGCGCATTCGTTCGTTCAGGAATGGTTGTCGCTGGACGCTGACGCAGTCGAGCAACTGAGCCCGGCCGAGTTGCTGCCGGATGCGGGTTGCCCTCTCTTCATCGCTTATGCGCAGGGCGAGCCGGCGGGGTTCAAGCGCCAGTCGCAAGCCTATGCGCGGCTGTGGCAAGAGGCGGGCTTTCCGGCACAGCTGGTCGAGGTGGAGGGGCGAAACCACTTCGATCTGCCGCTTGATCTGATGGATCCGGACAGCGAGCTGTCGCGGGCCTTGATCGGGATGATCAATCGCTAAGCGGTCGCCCTGGCTCGGCGGGGACGCGCCGTTCACCCTGGCGTCAACCGTTGCGCATACTGCCGAACGATGGTCGCGAATGCCGACACGGCGGGCGATATGGAACGGCCGGAGGCGTTGATCAACACGACTTCACGCGCAATTGTCGGTGCGGTGAGAACCTTGCCGCCGACCTTGCGGTGACGGGCGGCGGCAAGGGCATAGGTGGGCAGGACAGCGATGCCGAGACCGGCTTCGACCAGGGCGATCGCTGTTGTGACCTGCGCGACTTCATAGGCTGGCTTGACGGCGATCTCGGCAGACTCAAAGCCGACCTCGACCAGCCGCCGGATGCCGCTGTCGCGGGTCAGGGTGATCAGCGGCTCGGCGGCAATGTCGGTCCAGGACACGGAGCTGACCGCGTCGAACCGGCTTCCGAGGCTGCAGAACAGCATCAGGCTGTCGCGGACCAGTGGCAGGCGGTCAAGCCCTTCTTCACCTGGCGAAAAGGTGCCGAGGCCGCAATCGGCGCGGCCAGAACGCACGCGCTCGATAATCTGCTCGGTTCCGACGTCGGCCAGTTCCACGGAAATACCGGGATGGCGCCGTGAGAACTCGGCAAGGGCCTGCGGCAGGACCACCGCGGCCAGCAAGGGCGGCGCGGCAATGCGCAGGCGGCCGCGCCGGCGCTGGGCCAGTTCGACGACGCCATCGACGGCATGTTCCAGTTCCTCCAGCGCCTTGGCTGCCGGATGGCGAAATTCGCGCCCGGCATCGGTCAGTTCGACGCGGCGGGTGGTGCGGTCAAACAGCCTTACGGCCAGTTCAGCCTCCAGGTCCCGGATGGATTGGGAGAGCGCCGGTTGCGTCGTATGCAGACGGGCCGCGGCGCGGGAAAAATTGCCGAATTCCGCAACGGCAAGAAAGGCTTCGATCTGTTTGAGGGTGATTTTCATACAGGCCGTGTCTCCTCTCGCCGCTAGGAACAGAGTTATATATCAGAATAACTTATCAATTAATACAATAAAGCCAGATTGTCATATAGATCCAAAGGCGTTTTCCTGCGGTGTCTGGTGGGCCGCGATGCATTGCACGCGGTTTTGTCGGAAATCGGCCGGCAAGATTCCGGCTCGGAGGTGGGTTTGCAGGCAGAGGCTGACATCGGGGAAACTCGCCGCAGGCGCGCGGAAGCCGGTACATGGATCGGTCACAGTCCGCGGCGCCGCGAGGATTATCGCCTGGTGACGGGCGGCGGAGCTTTCGTCGACGACCATCAACCCGAAGGCTGCCTGCATCTTGCATTCGTGCGCAGCGAATTGGCGCATGGCCGTATCGTCGCCATCAATCGTGAGGCGGCACGTCAGGCAGAGGGCATTGTCGCAGTGTATGTCGCCGCAGATCTTGCTGGACTTGGCGAGGCGGCAATCAATCGCTTGCTGCCCGGCATCACCGCGACACCGATGCATGTTCTCGCCCGGGATATCGTGACCGCCGCGGGGCAGCCAATTGTTGCGATCGCCGCGACATCGGCGGCTGCGGCCGCCGATGCGGCGCAACTGGTCGAGGTTCAAATCGATCCGCTGCCCCTGATTGGTGTTGAGGATCGGGAGCCGGTCCTGCGCCACCGATGGGCGGCGGGCGATGTGAACAGCGCCTTCAAGACGGCGGCAGCAACGGTCAGCGCCAGCGTCGAGCACGCGTTGTTGGCGCCGATGACTCTCGAGCCGCGGGCTGCGCTGGCGTGCTTTGATGCTGACGGGCTGACCGCATGGCTGTCGACGCAAACGCCGCATCGCGCCCGCGATGATCTGGCGCGCATGCTCGATCTGCCGGTGAACAAGGTGCGCGTTATCGCCCCGGATGTGGGCGGCGCATTCGGTGGCAAAGCGTCGATCTATCCCGAGGATGTGATGGTCGCCTGGGCGGCGAAAGACCTTTGCCGCCCGGTCAAGTGGACGGCTAGCCGCAGTGAGGATCTGCTGGCCGCAACGCATGGGCGCGGCGGCAGGCTGCATGGCGAACTGGCGCTCGACGCGGCCGGCACCGTGCTCGGCCTGCGGGCCAGACTGACGTTTTCGCATGGGGGGTGGATGCCGTTCAGTGCGGCAGCGCCAGCGCGCAATGCCGGTCGCATCCTGCCCGGACCCTACCGTGTCGAAGCCATCGACGTCAGCGTCGAAGGGTTTCTGAGCCACGGCGCGGCAGTTGGCATCTATCGCGGCGCCGGGCGGCCGGAGGCAGCAATGCTGATGGAGCGGCTGATGGATGCGGCTGCGCGCCGTCTTGCCATCGACCCTTTGGAGATACGGCGGCGCAATCTCGTGGCGAGCGACGCCTTCGCCTATCGGACACCCACCGGCGAGACATTGGATTCGGGCAATTACGCGGCGCTGCTCGAGCGACTGGACGCGCATGTCGACTATCACCGGCTGCGCTCGGAAATGGATGCCCGACGTAAGTCCGGCGAGATCGTCGGCCTTGGGCTCGGCTTTTACATCGAACCGTGCGGCCAGGGATGGGAGAGCGCGAGCATATCGCTGTGCCGGGACGGCTCGATCGTCGCTGCCACCGGTTCCAGCGCGCAGGGACAGGGAAGGGAAACGGCCTTTGCGCAGATCGTCGCTGAAACATTGCGGGTGGTTCCGGAGCGGGTGAGCATCCGATCCGGTGACACACAGGCGGTGGCAGAGGGCATCGGGGCGCTGGCCAGCCGCAGTACGGCGATCGGCGGCGGGGCCATGCTCCGCGCCTGCGAGGCCCTGCGTGCAAAGGTCAGTGATGCAGCCGGCGAGGTTTTGCAATGCGCCGCCTCAGAGATCGTCCTGAGCGAGGAGGGCCTTTGCGGCGGGGGCGGGCAATCCTTGTCCTGGGAGGCGCTGGGCCGGCAGGTGGCGGGAGCGGGGGCTACGGCGGACGAGCCGGCGCTGACAAGTTCAGCTGTCTATCATGCCGAGGGTGAGGCCTGGTCAAGCGGCTGCTGCCTGGCTTCGGTTGCCATCGATCGTGACACCGGCACGGTGGCTGTCGAGCGGCTGGTCTGGATCGACGATGCCGGCCGGGTGCTCAACCCGATGCTGGTCAAGGGGCAACTGGTCGGCGGCATGGCGCAGGGGTTCGGGGAAGCCATGATGGAGCGGCTGGTCTATGATGATGACGGCCAGCTTCTGACCGGATCCCTGATGGACTATGCGGTGCCGCGCGCCGATGATGTGCCGCAGGTCGAGATCGACAAGCTCGAGACCTGGTCACCGTCCAATCCGCTTGGCGTCAAGGGGGTCGGCGAGGCCGGCTGCATCGGCGTTCCGGCCGCCCTGGTCAACGCCGTCAGCGACGCGCTGACGCCGTTCGGGGCGCCCAGTCTTCAAATGCCCCTGACCAGCGAAAAGGTCTGGCGCGCGATCAATGGCCTCGATGGAGCAGATATGCAGGTGAACGAGCGATGAAGTATGCAAAGAAAGATGCCAAAGCCCACGCACGAGCAACGATGAGGGGGATCTGGGCGGCGGCGCTGATGCCGTTCAAGGAGGACCTTTCAATCGACGAGGCCGGCTTCCGCGCCAATGTGCAGCATTGGATCGATGATCTGAAGATCGATGGGTTCTTCATCTCCGGCAAGCAGGGTGAATTTTTCTCGATGTCCGTCGAGGAGCGCAAGCAGAGCTTCGAGCTGGCGGTCGAGGCGTGCGACGGCCGGGCCCAGACGATCATGTCCTGTTCTGACCAGAATATGGATGTGGTGATCGATCTTGCCCGGCACGCCGAGCGCTGCGGCGCCGACTACATCGTCGTGCATGCACCGATACTGCACTTTCACAAGGCGCAGGATGAAACGGTGATGCGCTACTACGAGCGCATCGCCGAGAAGGTGGATATCGGCATTGCACTCTGGAGCCATCCGGACAGCGGCTATCTGATGAGCCCGCAGCTGTGCAACCGGCTGGCCGACATCGAGAATGTGGTGGCCATAAAATACTCCGTGCCACGGCCGTTGTACAAGGAACTGACGGCGCTGGCCGGCGATCGCATCCTGGTCAGCACCGCCTCCGAGGAGGAATGGCTCGACAATATCCTCGAGCTTGGCTGGCAACTGTATCTGTGCTCGTCGCCGCCGTTTCTTCTCCAGACGAAAAATGACCTCAGGATGCGCGAATACACCGATCTGGCCTTCGCCGGCGAGGCGGAAAAGGCGCGCGCGGTGCGCGACAGTCTCGATCCGGTACGCGAAGCGCTGAAATCCACGCGGCCGGCGGAAAAACCGCATGCGCACCAGAAATACTGGCAGGATCTGCTTGGGCAGACCGGCGGCCGGGTGCGCCCGCCACTGCTTGAACTGAATGAAGACGAAATGAAAGCGACGCGCGCTGCATTCGAGGCGCGCGGTCTGTGAACAACCGGCTGAGCCGGGCGCGGCCATGCCGTGGCATGGCGGTGCGAGTAGACAGGAGAAAAGGTCATGAGCAGACGTTTATCAGCATTCAACTTTTCCAACTGGATTGATGAGCACAAGCATCTGCTCAAGCCGCCGGTCGGCAACCAGCAGATCTGGGAGGATGCCGACATGATGGTGATGGTGGTCGGCGGCCCCAACAAACGCACCGATTACCACGATGATCCGGTCGAGGAGTTCTTTTACCAGCTGAAGGGCGACATGCTTTTAAAGGTCGTCGACAACGGTGAATTCTACGACGTGCCGATCCGCGAAGGTGAGATCTTCCTGTTGCCGCCGCATGTCAGACATTCGCCGCAGCGTCCGCAGGAAGGATCGATCGGTCTGATCGTCGAGCCGAAGCGACAGCCCGACCAGATGGATGCCTTCGAATGGTACTGCTTCGAATGCGATGCGCTGGTCAAGCGCGTCGAGGTGTCGCTGAAGAGCATCGTCAAGGATCTGCCGCCGATCTATCAGGCCTTTTATGCCGACGAGAAAGCGCGCACCTGCCCCAATTGCGGTGCGCTTCATCCCGGCAAGACCCCGCCGGAAGGATGGGTGACACTATAGGGTTCTCACTTAGGTCGTGCCGGCAGGCTGATCGAGCGGCGCGCAATCGGCGTCGATCAGCCGCGACGATCCCATCAGATTTGATAGGAGCCGGGCTAATGGATAACAATGTAACGGGGTTCCCCCAGAGGAGTGGACGATGCAAATGAAGATGGCGGCAATTGCCGCAGGGTTCTCGGCTTTTGCCATGGCGGCCGGCCTTACTTCGCTGCCGGCACAGGCGGCGGAAGCGGTCAAGATCGGCATGATCACGACGCTTTCCGGTCCCGCCGGCTATCTCGGTCAGGACATCCGGGACGGCTTCAATCTGGCGATCGAGGAGGGCAAGCTCGGCGGCGTGCCGGTGGAGATCCTCGTCGAGGATGACGGTCTGAAGCCGGGCAACGGGCGCCAGATCGCCGACCGCTTTCTGACAGACGAGGGGATCAAGCTGTTCACCGGTATCGTCTTTTCCAATGTCGCCGGCGCCACGGTTCCGGAAATCGTCGATGCCGGAGCGATCTTCGTCAGCCCCAATGCCGGCCCCTCGGAATTTGCCGGCAAGGGCTGCCATCCGAACTATTTCGTTCTCTCCTGGCTGACCGACACGATGCAGGGCAGCGCCGGCCAGAATGCCAGCGATCTGGGCTATAAGAAGGCCTTCGTGCTGGCGCCGAACTACCAGGCCGGCAAGGATGCGATCACCGGCTTCAAGCGGTATTTCAAAGGCGATATTGCCGGCGAGATCTACACGCGCCTCGACCAGACCGATTTTGCCGCCGAGATGGCGCAGATCAGAGCGGCGGAACCGGATGTGGTGTTCCAGTTCCAGCCGGGCGGGTTGGGCATTGCCTTCCTGCGTCAATACCAGCAGGCGGGCCTGCTCGGGACCATCCCGATGGTGATTTCCGAGCCGTCCATGGACCACGCCATCCTGAAGGCGGTCGGCGATGCCGCCGAAGGCCTGAATGTTTCCGGTGCCTGGAACACGGATCTCGACAATGACACGAACCGGGAATTCGTTGCGAAGTTCGAGCAAGCCTATGAGCGTACGCCGACCATGTATGCGGCGCAGGGCTATGATACGGCACTCGCAATCGCTTCGGCGTTGAAGCACACGGATGGCAATGTCGAGGACACGGAAGGCTTCCGTCAGGCGCTCTTGAAGACGGACTTCGAGACGACGCGCGGGGATTTCCACTTCGGTCCGAACCAGCACCCGGTGCAGGATTGGTACGCCATGCAGGTGGTACGTGGCGAAGATGGAGAGCTGAAGCTGGAAACGCGCAAGAAGCTGCTTGAGCAGCACGGTGATCCCTTTGCCGCAGATTGCAGCTACTAGGACACGCGGCGTGCGGGGAATGCGCAAGCAGATGGTGCCGGTCGGCACGCCTGATGGCCGGCAGCTCGAGCAGCTGATCATCGGGGATGTCGCGATAACGTGCATTCCCGATCTGGCTGATGCGGCGTGGCCGGCCAAGGCCATCTTTGCCACCCTGTCCCAGGACGATCTGGCGATCGCGGCAACGCGGTCGCCAGAGGGAACGGTCGACCCGGAAGGGCGAACTGTCAAACTCAGCTTCAATTGCTACCTGATCCAGACGCCCGGTTACGTGGCGCTGATTGATGCAGGCGTCGGGGCGGGCAAGAACCGACCGGACCGTCCAGCCTGGCATTGCCGTCCACCCGATTTTCTCGAGGCGCTTTCAGCGCTCGAAGTGGCGCCGGACGACATTTCGATCGTCGTCAACACGCATCTGCATGCCGACCATGTCGGCTGGAACACGGTCCTGCAGGACGGGCGCTGGCGGCCCACATTTCCGAATGCCCGCTATGTCGTAACCCAGATCGAGCTCGATCACTGGCGTCAGGTGCACGCGCGCCAGGGTGATGGCCAGACATTGCATGGCGCCTTTGCTGACAGCATCCAGCCGATACTCGATGGTCCTGGCTATGCTTGCGTGGCCGCTGATGCCGAGATTGCTCCCGGACTGGTATTTGAACCCGCCTTCGGTCACTCGCCGGGGATGGTGAGCGTCCGGCTTGCCACCGATGCCGGCGAGGTGATGTTTTCCGCCGATACGATCCATCATCCGCTGCAATTGGGCGATCCGCATATCGTATGCAATTTCTGCACCGACCCGGAAGAAGCACAAAAGACCCGGCAGGCGCTGCTTGCCCGGGTCGCCGCGCGCGATATGGTGCTGGCGCCCTATCATTTTCCCGCCCCTGTCTTCGGTCGGCTGAAGGCAGAAGGGGGGACGTATCGGTTTTGTCCGATTGGGATTGACGCGACCGCGTAGCCGACAAACAACAGGGGGTATCGATGATGCGCCATCCAGAGGAGAGAAGAATATGAATATGAAGATCCCATTTCTCGCAGCCGGACTTTCCGCGCTGTCGGTCATGTCGGCAGGGGCCGCGGACGAGGTGAAGATCGGCATGATCACGACGTTGTCGGGTCCGGCCGGTTATCTCGGCCAAGACATCCGTGACGGTTTCAAACTGGCCATGGAGATGAATGACGGCAAGCTCGGCGGTGTACCGGTGGAACTGATCGTCGAGGACGATGGGCTGAAGCCCGGCAACGGCCGGCAGATTTTCGAGCGCATGCAGAGTGACGAGGGCGTGAAGCTGTTCACCGGCATCGTCTTTTCGAATGTGGCCGGAGCGACCGTGCCGGACATTGTCGACAGCGGATCCTTCTACATCAGCCCGAATGCGGCACCGTCAAACCTTGCGGGCAAGGGCTGCCATGAGAACTATTTCGTGGTTTCGTGGCAGAACGACAGCCTGCATGAGAGTGCCGGGCAATACGCGACCGAACTGGGATACAAGAATGCCTTCGTCCTGGCTCCGAACTACCAAGCGGGCAAGGATGCCATCTCCGGGTTCAAGCGCTTCTTCAAGGGCGAGATTGCCGGCGAAATCTACACGCGTCTCGATCAGACCGACTATGCGGCCGAACTGGCGCAGGTGCGTGCCGCCGAGCCGGATGTCGTGTTCCAGTTTCACCCGGGCGGGCTGGGCATCACCTTTCTTAAACAGTATCAGCAGGCGGGACTTGCCGACAGCATCCCGATGGTTCTGGCCGCGCCTTCTCTCGATGGGGTCATCCTGCAGGCCATCGGCGATTCCGCGGTGGGCCTGACGGTGACCGCGCACTGGAACTCCGACTTCGACAATGAGGCCAACAAGGAGTTCGTGGCCGCCTGGAAGGAAGCCTATGATCGCCCGCTGACCTATTATGCGAGCCAGGGCTATGATGCTGCGCTCGCCTATGCCTCGGCGCTGAAGGCGACCGGCGGCAATATCGATGATGCCGATGCCTTCCGGGAATCATTGCGCAAGGCCGACTTTACTTCCGTGCGCGGCGATTTCTCCTTCGGACCGAACCAGCATCCGGTTCAGAACTGGTATGCGCTGAAAGTGGAGAAGGGCGAAGATGGCACGCCGATGCTGAAAACCATCGGCGAGGTGTTGAGCGGGCATAGCGACGCCTATGCCGCCGAGTGCCAGATGTAAGGCAAGGACCACTCTGCGACGGGCGCGCCATTTTGACGCCCGTCGCATCTGCCTGTTGCGACCGGAATGAGGGGCAATGACGCTTTTTATCGAACAGATGTTGAATGGACTGCAGTTCGGCGTGACGCTGTTTCTGCTGGCTGCAGGACTGACGCTGATTTTCGGCATCATGGGCGTCATCAATCTGGCGCATGGCTCGATCTACATGGTGGGCGCCTATGCCGGCACGGTGGTGGCCACGCAGACCGGCTCGTTCTGGCTCGGCATTCCGGCAGCCCTGGCGGCGGCGGCGCTCGTCGGCGCGGCGATGGAATTCCTCGTCATTCGGCGGCTTTATCAGCGTGATCATCTCGATCAGGTGCTGGCCACCTTCAGCCTGATCCTGATTTTCAATCAGGTGATCACCCTGATTTTCGGACGGCAACCGCTGTTCGTCGCCACGCCGGAATTCCTCTCCGGCTCGATCGAAGTGTTGCCCGGACTTCTCTATCCGGCCTACCGGCTGGCCATCATCGTCGTCGGGCTGGCGGTGGCTCTTGGTCTCTATCTGCTGATCAACAAGACGCGGATCGGCATGCTGGTGCGTGCCGGCTCGACCAATCGCGACATGGTGCGCGCGCTCGGGGTCGATGTGCGCCTGCTTTACACCGTGGTCTTCGGCCTGGGGGCGCTCCTCGCCGGTCTTGCCGGTTTCATGGCCGGACCGATCCTGGCGGTTCAGGTCGGCATGGGCGAGCAGATCCTGATTACGACGTTCGTCGTCGTCGTGGTGGGCGGCGTCGGCTCGATCCGCGGCGCCTTTTTTGCCAGTCTGCTGCTCGGCGTCATCGACACGGCGCTGCGCGCCTATCTGCCGGGTCTGCTGCGGCAGATCATGGTGGGTCCGGAAGCGGACGCGCTCGGCGCCGGCATTTCGTCGATGGGCATCTACCTTTTGATGGCGATCGTTCTTCTCATCAGGCCGAAGGGCCTTTTCATCCCGAAATCCTGATCAAGGCGCTGAACGGCCCATGGCACATTCCTACATGCGACCCGTCCTCCTGATCGCTCTGCTCGTGGCGCTGATCGCCCTGCCGAGCGTTGCCCAGGCAAGCGGCTACAATGCGGTGACTTCGCTGGCGACCCGCGTTCTGATTTATGGAATTGCCGCCGCCAGCCTGAATTTCGTCCTCGGCTATGGCGGCATGGTCAGTTTCGGTCATGCGGCGTTTTTCGGTATCGGCGGGTATGTCGTGGGCATTCTCTATCAGCATTTTGCGCTTGAAGAGCCGCTGCTCGGACTAATCCCCGGGACCAACCAGATGCTGATTACGCTGCCGGCGGCGCTTCTGGTCTCCGGCATTCTCGCCGCGGCAATCGGCGCCCTGTCGCTGCGCACGGGCGGTGTGCAATTCATCATGATCACGCTGGCGCTGGCGCAGATGCTGTTCTTCCTGTTCGTTTCGCTGAAAACCTATGGTGGTGACGACGGGCTGATCATCCGCCGGACCAATGAACTGCCCGGTCTGAACATGCGTGACAAACATACGATCTACTATGTCTGCCTGGCGGTCACGGTGGCGTTCTTCGCTCTCTTATACCGGCTGGTCCATTCCCGCTTCGCGCAAATTCTTGTCGGGCTACGGCAAAGCGAGCGGCGCATGGCGGCCATCGGATTATCGCCGTACCGCTACAAGCTGGTTGCCTTCATCATCTCGGGGATGGGGTGCGGTCTGGCCGGGGCGCTGATGGCGAATTTCCTGCGCTATGCCAGCCCCGACATGCTGCACTGGACGAAATCCGGCGAGTTCATGGTGATGGTCATTCTGGGCGGCGTCGGCACGCTGTTCGGGCCGTTTATCGGCGCGGCGGTGTTCATCGTGCTTGAATCGCTGCTGGCCTCGTGGACTGAGCACTGGCAGCTCGGCCTCGGCCTGATCCTGTTGCTGGTCGTGCTTTATACGCAAGGCGGCGTGCAGGCGGTGTTCTCGCGCCTGCCGGGGAGGCGCTGATGAGTGCAGTTGCAGAAAAAGCGCCGGAACAGGCGGCGGCAACGCCGAGCCTTGCCGTGCGCGGCCTGGTCAAGTCTTTCGGCGGCCTGATTGCTTCCGACCATATCGACCTGACGGTGCGCCCCGGCGAGATCCATGCATTGATCGGTCCCAACGGAGCCGGAAAGACGACGCTGATCTCGCAGTTGATGGGCGAATTGACGCCGGATGCCGGCACGATCGAGGTGGAGGGGCAGTCGATCGATGCCCTGTCGACCGCCAGCCGGGTGGAAAGAGGGCTGGCGCGCACGTTCCAGATCACCTGCCTGCTGCCCGACTACACGGTGCGGGACAATGTTGCTGTGGCCGTACAGGTGCGGCAGGGGCACAGTTTCAGGTTCTGGAAACCGGTTGCGAAGGATGAGGCCCTGCGTCGGCAGGCGGAGACCTATCTGGCAGCGACCGGGCTTGCGGAGCGCGCTGACGAACTGGTCGCCAATCTGTCGCACGGCGAGCAAAAGCAGCTGGAGCTTGCGGTGGCGCTGGCGACCGAGCCGCGGCTGCTGCTGCTTGATGAGCCGATGGCCGGGCTTGGCCATGCCGAGAGCCTGCAGATGATCGAGATGTTGCGCGGCTTGAAGAACCAGGTCTCGATGCTTCTCGTTGAACACGACATGGATGCGGTCTTTGCCCTGGCGGATCGGATCTCGGTGCTGGTCTATGGCCGCATCATCGCTTCGGGGACCGTCGATGAGATCCGGGATGATCCCGATGTCCGCACGGCCTATCTCGGCGAGGGAGATGCGGGATGCTGAAGGTCAGCGGGTTGCAGACGGCCTACGGGCGGAGCCAGGTGCTGTTCGACGTCGAACTGACGATCGGCGAGGGCGAGGTGGTGACGCTGCTTGGCCGCAACGGCATGGGAAAGACGACGACGGTCAAATCGATCATGGGCCTCTTGAAGCCGCTTGCCGGCGAGATCCTGTTTTGCGGGCAGAACGTGCGCGGTGCCACCCCGGAATCCGTGGCGCGCCGCGGCGTTGGACTTGTGCCGGAAGGCCGGCAGGTGTTCCCGACACTGACGGTGCGGGAGAACCTGGTGGCAACGGCCGCCAACCGTCTGGGGCGCAGCGACGCCTGGACGTTGGAACGGGTGTATGAGCTTTTTCCGCGGCTCAGCGAGCGGGTAGACCAATCCGCAGCCACGCTGTCCGGCGGTGAACAGCAGATGCTGGTTCTCGGGCGAGCGTTGATGACCAATCCGAAACTGTTGATTCTCGACGAGGCGACCGAGGGCCTAGCGCCGGTCATTCGCCGCGAGATCTGGGGATGCATCGAAGCGCTCAAGGGCGAGGGGCAGTCGATTCTGCTGATCGACAAGAATCTCAGCGTTCTCAAGCGGCTCGCCGACCGGCACTACATTGTCGAGAAAGGTCGCACCGTCTGGTCGGGGGACAGTGCTGCGCTCGATCGCGATTCCGAACTGGTGCACGGCTATATCGGGCTCTAGAGTCTGCAGAAGTCCGTTGCGCCCCGCATGGTGGCCCCAAGGCCCTGCGCAATGCCTGTGCTGATCTGCGCTGCGGAGACCATGCGCGCAACGCCGCAGGCGAGAGTGTTTGTCCGCTGAGCGGACCAATGCATGGAACGCCAGGGGCTGTCCGGCGTTCTGACTTCAATCGAGCAATCGGCTGACACCAAGGCGCCCCGTCCGGCAGAGGGCGGGCGGTACCGACATTCCGGTCTGGCATGCCTTGCTGAATAAAGGTGAGGTTATGACATTTAGGGGTGGCTCGAGTTCTACGGCACTGTTCGGGCGCCAATACCCCCCACCGCTATGGCACGCTGGAGGCCAGGGATTGTCATGACGATGGCCCTTGTCGCGACGGATCACCTGCGGCTTCGCCCCGACCCGCTCGCACGGCTGGGAGACGAGGTGGCGGCTGCCGGCTCCGTCGCGGAGCTGCATCAGATGCACACCAGCTGCGACCAGGCGGCCTGGCAGGCGGCGGTGGCCATTCCGGCACGCAACGAGGCCAATCACATTCTGGCGTGTCTCTCTGCCGTCGGGAACAGCATTCGCAAGGCCCGCCGCCCTATCGGCGTGGTGCTTGTCGTCAACAACTCAACTGATCTGACAGCGGCGCGCGCGATCGATTGGCTCGGTCGCTCCGGTTTGCCGTACCGTCTCGTCGAGGTGACGATGAAGCCGGATCAGAAGGGCGCCGGACCACCACGCCGGCTGGCGCTTGATCTTGCCCTCGGTCAGACCCGGCAAGACGCCGCGCTCTTTTCAACGGATGCCGACAGCGTCGTCGATTGCGATTGGATCCGCGAAGGGCTGCGGGAAATTGCTTGGCGCGCCGATGTGGTTTGCGGCGCCATCGGCCCGCCTGACAATGGCGCGGGCCTGCCCGCTGGCCTGGCTGAAAAATGCGCGCCGGAACTGGCTTATCGCCCGCTGACACTCGAAGTTTCGCGGCTGCTTGACCGCCGGGAACATGATCCGCGGCCGGCGCATGACTTCGTCGGGGGCGCCAATCTGATTTTTCGCCGTCAGGCATACGAGGCGGTCGGCGGATTGCCGCCGCTGGCCTGCAGCGAGGATCGCGCCTTCGTGCGTGCCGCCGAACGTCACGATTGCAAGGTGGTGTTTTCAGCGGCCCCCCGGGTCGCAACCTCGCAACGCCTTTTCGGGCGGGCCAGAGGCGGAATGGCCGACACGCTGCGGGAGCGAATCCACAATTGTGATCCGATCTGCGACCAGGATCTTGAACCGGCGGAAACCGCCATCAGGCGATTGTGGGCGCGGGGCCGGCTGCGGCGCAGTGCAAATGCCTCGGTCGCCAGCACTGTCCTGCCTGCCCTGGGGATCGACCCGCAGGCGGTTGGTCGCCTCGATCGGGAGCCATTCGGTGCGTTCTGGCATCGGGTCGAGACGTTGAGCCCGCGTCTGCAGCGCACGCGCCTGACGATGCGGACGGTGGCGCGTGAACTTTTCGTGCTGCAGCGGTTGGAGATGCGGCTGCGCTCTGCCGGCGCCAGATTGGTTACCGCGGACATGCTTGAGGACATGATTCTCACCTGCCGCACCGGAGCAAGCCGATGAAGGGCCATCACACGGCGGATATGGCCGATGAGCAAAAGCCGGGTGCGCAGAACGCTGACGTCGCGTCGAAGGGCCGGTCCACTCGGTGTGAAGAGGATTGCGCGACTGGGGCGGGTCCGGCCCAGCGGGTGCCGGATACTCTTGCTGCGGCGCTTGAAGCCGTAGCAGCACGCGCCGGCGCAGCTGATGCGGGAGAGGCGACGCTGGAGGCCGATGTCAAGTTGCTGCTGGCAGCGGGCGGTGCTCAGCTGGCGATCATCTATGGCGGACTGATGTCCGCGCATACCGATAAGCGAACGGTACCAGTTTCCAAGGGCGCCGAAGATGCAGCGCCAAAGGCGAATATCGACGCCGTGTTCGACTTCCTGCGCCAGGTCGGGCGCGCCAATCTCTCGCTCGGACGTCTGCTTGAGGGGCATTTCAACGCGGTGCGGCTGATCGGGCTCTATGGCACTGCAGCGCAGCGCGCCAGTGCTTTTCTCGCGGCGCAGCGGCATGGTCTGTTCGGTGTCTGGGGGGCCGATGCGGCGGCACCGGTTCGGCTGGTGAGGACGGCAGCGGACTCCTATCGCCTGACGGGAGGCAAGCGCTTCGCTTCCGGCCTCGGCAGTGTCGGGTGCGCCGTGGTGACGGCGCGTGACGAGGACGAGGCATTGCAGTTGCTGATGATCGATGTGGACGATGCCGACCGCGGTGATCCTTCGGCATGGCAGACCGACGGAATGCGCGCCACGCTGTCTGGAGACTACGATTTCACGGGGCTGTCCATAACTGAAGATGCGCTGCTCGGTCCTCCCGGAGCCTATCTGCAGGAACCGCATTTTGAAGGGGGTGTGTGGCGCTATGTGGCCGTGCAACTCGGCGGGCTTGAGGCGCTGTGCGAGGCAGCTCGTCAGCATGTGCGAGTAAAGCCGGGGCTGGCGGGCAGCGTTCTGAACCAGGCGCGCGTCGCACAGATCGCTATCGCATGCGAAAACGCCCGCCTGTGGTCGCGGCAGGCTGCGCAGCTGGTGGAGCGGGCAGATGCCGGCGAGGCGGCGGTCGCATACGGGCTGCTTGCGCGTGAAAGCTTCGAGCAGAATGCCGTCCAGGCCATGGCGATTGCCGACAGGCTGACGGGAACTGCATCGCATTTCTCGGGCCATCCGATCGAACGGATCCGGCGTGATCTGGGTTTTTTCCTTCGCCAGGCGAATCTCGACGGCAAGCTCGAAAAGGCGGCACGGCACGTCATCGAAACGCCAACCGCCATGGGAGAGCAATGGTGAAGTGCGAAGGCGCATTGCTGGATGCGGCACAAGCTGCGCGTCATGCCGGCATCGCCGAATTGACGGGCCGCGGCGGCGTCTTGGTCCTGGCGCCGCATCCCGATGATGAAACTCTCGGCTGTGGCGCGGCGATTGCCGCGGCCCGGGCGTCAGGCCGCACTGTAACGGTGGTGGTCGTCACGGATGGCTCCCGGTCGCACCGGGCTTCGCGCCGATGGCCGGCCAAACGCCTGGCAGCCGAGCGGTACCGCGAGGCATGCCGAGCGCTCGCGGTGCTGACCGATGGCAGTGGCGAATTGGTGTGGCTGGGCTTTGAAGATACGCAGGCGCCGACCAGGGCACAGGCCCGCGCCGAGGTGGCCGGGCAACTGGCTGATCTGGTCCGGCGGAGGCATATCACCGCACTCTGGAGCAGCTGGGGCAAAGATCCGCATTGCGATCATGCGGCGACGGCGCAGATCGCTGCAGCGCTGCACCGTCACTGTCCCCAACTCCTGTGGTTCAGCTATCCGATCTGGGGACGTTTCGACACCGAGATCGACAGTGGCAGCTTGCCCGAGAGAACACGATTGCGGCTCTTCGACAGCACCTGCCACAAGCTGCGCAAGTCCGAAGCGCTGTCTCAGCATCGAACGCAAATGAGCGACCTGATCGATGACGACCCGGATGGCTTCGTGATGGAACGGGAGATGCAGGCGCATTTCATCGGAACGCCCGAGATCTTCATACGCGAATTCAGCGATGCGACGCGCCCATGAGAAACCGGCGGGAGCATCTGGCACGTCTTTACCAGACAAGCGACGATCCGTGGAATCTCGGAGAGAGTTCGTATGAGCAGGAAAAATATGCGGCAACACTTGCCGCCTTGTCGGGGCGGCGGTTTGACCTTGGAATCGAAATCGGCTGTTCGGTCGGTGTTCTTTCGGAAGCGCTGGCAGAGCGCTGCAGCCAGTTCGTGGCTGTCGATCTCAATCCGCGGGCCGTGGAACTCGCATCCAGCCGACTTTCCCGCTTTCCTCATGCCAGCGTGCGTTGTGCGGAAGTTCCGGCTGAATGGCCGGCCGGGGCCTATGATCTGATCGTGCTCTCCGAGATCCTGTATTTTCTCAGCGAGGAAGAGATCGCGGCGCTGGCAGGCCGGGTGACAAACGATCTCAAGCCCGGCGGCCTGTGCGTGGTGGTGGTCTGGCTGGGGGATACCGGAGCCGGGCAATTGAGCGGCGGTGCGGCGCTGGATCACTTTCGCAGCATGTTGATGCGGGAGGCGACGATACTGAACCAGATGCAGAGGGTGGACACGTCCTATGCGCTGCACGCTTTCGGTCTTTTGGCGCGGAGCGATATGACCGGCGGCTAGGTCGCTAGGTGTCGAACTCGTCCAGGAAGCGGGCGAGCGCGGTTTCCTCGCGCGACAGCTCTGCCCGGCGGCGTCCCCGTATAAGCCGTTCGGACAGTTGCCCCTTCTCCCACCGCTCGAGGATACTGCGATGAATATAGCTGTTCTTCGCCATGGCGGGTGTGTTGCCGAGCCGGGCGGCGACCTGGCGCGCAACATCCATGATCTGCCGCTGGCGGGCGCGCTGGCTGGCTGGCGGCGCAATTGGTGCCAGTTCGGCAAGAGCCTGGGACGAGGCAGCAAAGGTGCGGAAGTCCTTGGCGCTGACGGCGGCGCCACCGGCGGCACGCAGATAGGCGTTGAGCTGGCCGGCAGTCAGGCGAAAGCGATCGCCATCGAGCGTGACGTCAAACAGATAACGGCCGGGCAAGTCGGCGAGCTTGTGCAGGATGCGTGCCAGCGTGTTGTCATCGATCTGGCGTTCGGCCTCCTTTCCACCCTTGGCACGAAAGCTCAGGGCGACGCTGCGGCCCGGTCCCTCATCAATATCGGAGGTGAGCAATGTCGTGGCTCCGCGGGTGCCGGTCTGCTCGTTATGCACCCAAGAGCCGACCCGGATATTGGTTTCATCAATCAGACGGATCGCCGCTGCACACATGAAATCCGGTGACAGCGTGCGGGCGCGCAGATCGCGGCGCACCGTCCGGCGGATGCCCGGCAAGGCGCTGGCGAAACGCTTCAGTCGTTCGAATTTGAGGGTTTCGCGAATGTCGCTCCAACGCGGGTGATAGAGATATTGCAGCCGGTCGGTGGGACTCTTGCCCAGCGCCTGCAAATGTAGCTCGGGCAGCGGTGCGATGCGCACTTGCGACCAGGCCGGCGGGATCGCCAACTGAGCAATACGAGCAATGTCGCGCTCGCGCCGCAGCAGTTGCTGCCCATGGTGATAGGAGAAGCCTTTTCCGCGCCGCCGTCGTTCGATGGTCAGATCTTCGAGCGCTCCCCGTACCAGCCCGAAACGGCGGATGAGTTCGTCCTGCAGGTCGGCATCGATAGGGCGTTGTGGCATAGGGTCCTTTTCCGCATCCTCACCCGGTCATCCCACCGTCGCCGGAGCGCGTCAGATCTGATCAGGTCTTAACCGGTAAAGGGGTCTCGGGGTTCCCAGGGGGCCGTCCCGGCTTCTGCCCATTTCCCTTTCAGATGCACGAAGAGCGAAATTTACCGGTTGCTAACCACGATCCTGCAAACTGCCACTCTGAAGGCCGGAAATGCGGCCATTGGCGCAACCTAATCGGAAGCGGTCCGTTACCCGAGCATGATCAACATGACCCAAAAACAGACAGTATTGCTGGTCGAAGACGACCCGATCATCGCTCTGGATGCCCTCGAAAGCATCGAGGAGCAGGGATTCAAATGTCTCGTGGCGCATGATCCGCGCACCGCGCTGGCCGTCCTGGCTGCGTCGTGGATTGATTGTGCGCTGCTGGATTTCGATCTCGGCGGCGAAACCAGCGTGCCAGTTGCTGACGTACTCAGCCAGTGCGGGCGGCCCTTTGCCGTGGTTTCAGGCCGGGATCACGCCGAATTGATCAACCGCATACCGACGGCGGCACGCATTTACGGCAAGCCGGTCGATTATGGCAAACTGGCGCGCGAGCTCGTCAATCAGACTGCGGCGGGCGCGATGGCGCGGAGCCTGGCATAACCGAACGGATGCTGCGCACGATGGCTTCCCGATCATAAGGTTTGCTGAGTATCGGCGTTTCGGCCAGGGAAGCCGGAAGGCTGGTCGCATCGCCATATCCGGAAGCGAAGACAAAGGGGATTCCGCGCTCAAGCAACGCTTCAGCAACCGGAAAGCTCGTCTCCGAGCCTAGATTGATGTCGAGCATGGCGCAGTCGACGCCTTCATCGACCGCCGCCAGTGCCGAAGCGACCTCGCCACAAACCGTGACCTTCTTGATCCCGAGGTCGGTGAGCACTTCCTCGACATCCAGTGCAATGATGAGATTGTCTTCAAGCAGCAAGAGACGATCAGGCATTTCGAGCGCAAGCGCTGCGTCGGACGGCTCGGCCAAGCTCTTGGTCTCGGGCGCCGCTTTTGGCGTGCCTTTGATATGCGGCGCCGGTATCCAGAACCGCGCCACCACGCCCTCCATACGGTACTCGACGTCGGCGGTGCCGTTGAGCTCATAGGGAATCGATCTTTCGATGATCGTTGTGCCGAAGCCGCGCCGTGTCGGCGCCTTGACGACCGGTCCGCCCTTCTCCGACCAGTGGATGTCCAGAGATTGATCACTGCGTCTGGTGAGATGCACCACAACCGTACCGCGGCGGTCGGACAGGGAGCCATATTTCGCCGAATTGGTCATCAGTTCGTGTATGACCAGCGCCAGGTTGGAATAGGCCGCCGGGGCCAACATGACGTCGTCGCCATTGATCAGCAGACGGTCGGCCCGGTCGAGCAGATATCCCTCGGATTCAGTCTCAATCAGACGTTTTAGTGGTGCCGGCGACCAGTTCTCGCGGGTGATCTGGTCATGGGCCCGCGACAGGGCCTGAATTCGCGCTTCAAGCACGCGGGCAAATTCGGCGGTATCGATTTGGCCGGGACTGGTCTGGGCGATCAGGCTGCGCACCAGATTGAGGATGTTGCGCACCCGGTGATTCAACTCGGCAATCAGCAGTTCCTGTTTCTCGCTCGCACGCCGGCGTTCTTCCGCAGCTTCGTCGGCCAGCCGCAGGACAACCTCCAATACGGTGATGCGAAACTGCTCGGCTGCGCGAATCTGCGAGGGCGACCACTCCTCACTCTGTCCCTTTACGGTGGTCTTGTAGACCTCGAAACTGGCACGCGGTGTCAGCCGCGCTCCATTGGGGCCGCTGGCGATGACCGGCTTTTCCGGATTGCCGGCCCATGAGATCGTCTTCTTGATCTCGCGGCGAAAGAACAGGATGTAATCCCGCGGCGATTTCGAAATCGGAATAGCGAGCATGCCGGCGCCGCGTTCGGCGAAAGTTTCGGCCTCAGGGACAAGCGATTGCAGCTCCGAGGTCGCATGCACGCGGCTTGATGGCAGTGTGTTCAAGCGTTTGGCGATCAGCCGCAAAGCTTCGGAATCGGGAGTTGTACCGGTGGTCTCGACATGGCCGGCGGTGATCACGGCAAGACCATCCGCAGACATGATCTTCAACGCATACTCGGCGCGCGCAATGATCATCTCGTTGACGCCGGCACGCGAGGCTGCCGAGCGCGAGACCGCGCTCAGCAGGTCGGCGGCTTCCTCCTGGAAGCGGTTGTCTTCCTGCGCGAGCCGCCCTTCGATCAGCAGAGAGAGCATCTGTCCGAACAGCAACACGGCATTGCGCTGGGCCTGGGGGAGCGCCCGGGCATCGGCGTTGTGCAATGCCAGCAGTCCCCACAATTTGCCGTTGATGAGCAGCGACACAGACATGGAGGCGCCCACCCCCATGTTGCGCAGATATTCAAGATGCATTGGCGAGACGCTGCGCAACACCGCATTTGACAGATCCAGCATCTGATCCGGGCGGCTGGCAACGGGGAGGATCCGGTAACCATCCTCGGATACATCGGCGATCGAACGCACGGGATTGCGGACATACAATTCGCGCGCCTGCGCGGGGATGTCGCTGGCCGGATAACGCAGGCCGAGGAAAGGGTCGAGACCAGCCACGGCTGCCTCGGCGACGACTTCGCCGCTCAAATCGGGCCGGAAGACATAGGCCATGACCCGGTCGAAGCCCGATATGGCCGCCGCAAAGCGCACGGAAAATTTCAGAACTGCATCGATGGTCGGCAGCCGGGACATGCGGGTGATGGCCTGCTGGACGTCGGAAATGTGACGGGTGATGTCATCGCGCTTGTCGTTCGGCTCGAACTCCAGAATGATCGTGTCGTTCGAAACGTGAATGCTGACGTCATAGACAGCATTTTCGACGACCAGCGACTGAACGATTTCCGGATGACCACCCGGGCGCACATGTTGAAGCCGATTGCGCAAAGCGTGAATGGCATCCGGGGTCAAAAGCCGCGTTGCCGGCTCGCCGAGCAGAGCTTGCGGCTCCAGACCGGTAAATGCTCCGGCGTTCTCTGAGACATGCGAGATGATCCAATCCGCCGACAAGCCGATCAGAAAGCCGAATCCCTGCACCCTGCCAAGACGATGGATCGGTTCGCGGTCGCAATTGGTCAGATCGACCTGAAATGAATGCGGGTCTTCACCAACCATGCGCGAGCTGCCTTTCGTGGGCTGTCAGATAGGCCGAAAAAACAGCCAGTGCCGCATCGGCCATCTCGGCGCGATCCGTTGCCGACCACTCCTGCGCTTCGAGCCAGGCCAGATAGGACGACCAATAATTCTGCCTGTCGCCATGGGCAAGGAAGGCAGTCGGGAAGTCGCACTTCGGTTCATGGCGAAAGAGCCACGAAGCAATGATCTTGCTTCCGAGGCGGGAGCCTTCCAGAACATATAATAGGCCGGCGACGGCTGACCGCGAATGTAAAAAAGACACCTCGGCGGCGATTATCTCATCGCCCGCCATGGCACGCCGGTCGTGCAGCAATGCATCGGTGCGCAGACGGTTTTTCAGATCGGGCAGGTCATCGGCATGACCGCTGGCGCAGATATGGGCTTCCGCGGCAGGAACGATGGACGCATGGACGTTGAGGAAATGCAGATAACCGACGGGCGTAACGATCTGCTGACGCGGGAAAATGCGGTCCACTGCAGCATGCGCGGCACGTGTTTCCTGCCGAAGATGGTTGCGAATGCACTGCGTATCGGCACCTGACAAAATCTGAAACATACTCGGCGGCTCGTTTCTAACGCGATCCGGCGCCGGCCGCGATCTGGTGGGTGCTGTATGAAACGGCCTATCTGCACAAACGGGTGGGGCGCGCTGCATACCCTTGGTGCATCAGCTTTACTCGTTTCAATCTGCAAAATCCATGGTTGGCCGCCGCTGCGCTGTCCGGCAGACCGGCAAACGCCGGGTTTTCTTTGCCAGCCGGCCTGGCGCGCTCGTCTATCCGGCAGTGCCTTCCCGGTAGGCGCGCAACTCGGCATAGAGGTAAGTGTCAAACCGTTCGAGCGCTGCAGCGAACAGGGTAACATCGTGCTCGGGCCAGTCAGCGAGCAGTTCATCGAGGCGCTGAATGCGGCTCTTGCGCATATCTTCGACCAGTTCCGCGCCTTTTTCGGTGCGTTCAACCAACGCGCTGCGCCGGTCGAGTTCATTGACCCGGCGCACGACGAGGCCGCGCTCCTCCATGGCGGTCACCTGACGCGTGACGGTGGTCGCGTCGAGGGCAAGAACCTCCGACAGGTCACCGATGCGGATCAGGCCCTTTTCCAGGTGGCGCAGCATCAGATAGTGCGCGCGGTCGAGGGGATCATCGCGTTGGCGCGCCAGCGCTTCAAGCAGACGGACCATCCGCGTGAGCCCGTATTCTACCCGGGAAATGTCTTCTGGCCGGCCTCCGGCGCTCGTCTTGTCATCACTATCGCGCATGAGTTGTCCCTGGAAATTGCTGAGCTGTCTTCAAAAAACGAATCCTGAACCAGAGAATAGCGCACACAGCCCGTTTGTCGCGGAAGAAAAGCGCCGAGCCGGGTTGCCGCAGCCTGTCACTGTTCAACGCACCTTCAACAGCATCGAGACCAGGGCCAAGGTGATGGCCATATGCACCATCGCAAAGCGCGCGAGAACCTGACTGTTCGACCACTGATAATTCTTGCGCACATGGTCGTGCAACGGGAAGCGGATGTCGGAGAACAGGCGAAGCTTGAAGAAGCGAAGCATGGCGACCTTGAACAGTCCGGTGGCCCCATTGGCGAGGATCAGACCGGCACACACGATGATCAGGAAGGGGTTGCCGCTGACCATGACGAGTATACCGATGAGCAGACCGATCGGTCGCGACCCGGCGTCGCCCATCATGACGCTGCTGGGTGGAACATTGTACCATAAATAGCCGGCGAGGCAGCCGCAGGCGATCGACGAGAGGATGGCCCATTTGTAGCCGTTGCCGTCGAAGGGGAGCAGGAGATAGCGGGCCATCTCGATGTTGCCGACGGCGATGTAGAACAGCAGTCCGAGTACCGCTATAGAAATCAGCGCCAGGGTGCCGGACAGTCCGTCGACGCCATCGCTGCAGTTGAGCGCATTGATCGAAAACCAGATGACGACGACCGCCACGGGGATATGCAGCCAGGCCGGGACCTCGAAGATCTCGGCGGTGAACGGAAGCCAGGCGCGGGCCGGCTCGAACCCGAAGATCAGCAGCGCGGCAGCACAGGCCAGCAGAAAGTCGCAGGCGCCAAGCGTCAGTTCGCTGAGGCCGCCTGACTTGTCGTCAATGTAACCGAGGGCGGATGCGGCGGCGAGGAGCAGGAGCGAGCCGTAGATGCGGACATCGGCCGGCACAAAGATGATCGCACACACAATGATGATGGCGATCATGATGATGCCGGCGGACATGGGCTTGCCAACACTTGCCGCCGAGCCAACAGCATGGGCGCGGCCCTGGTCGGTCGGCAGATATTTCCACAAGAGCGGCAACAGCACCATGGCGGACATCGCCGCAACGAGAGCGCCCATCGCAGCAAGCAGGAACGACGAGTTGAGGAGTCTCATCGGTCCCCAGACGGGGGTGAGAAGCTCGGCGATTTCGCTGATCATTGCAGGCCGTCTCTGTTTCCAACGGCAGTGCTCTTACTCGCTGCGCGCTTGGATTGAAAGCGTTGCAGCCGACAAAAAAAGACTGATCGGGAGGTTGGTCGGCCACTGTGTCGAATTTGCCCATGTCGGCCGCATCGCATTCGCCCGCCAGCTTAACCCAACCGAAAGGCCTTCTCGGCATACTGGTCAGTTGTTGAGTTAATTCCGGTGTACCGATCATGGCCAAGGCCACGTATCGACTGTTTGCTGTCTTCCGCATGTCGCGCAAGCTGGTGTTGATCACCGGCGGCGTCCTCATGCTTCTCGGGGCATCCGGCACCGCGGCGCTGATCGTCAAGGGTCCGTTCGAGGCAGCCTTTTCGCAAGCCGATATCGACTATTGCGAAACGGTTCATGAGGCACGGTTCACGCGCGGCGGCGAGCGGCGGCTGATTGCGATCATCCGCACCGGGTCGACCTCTCCGGAAGATCGAATCCGGACAGGCCTTCGGCTTGCTCAGCACTTTGCAGAGGTTGAACAGCCCGATCTCGTGACGCTGCAGCTCGTGGCGCTGAACGGCCCGGAAAACCGCGCCGAATTGCGTGGTCCGACCATCGGCACGGAGATCGTCTATGCCGCCAATCCAAACCGGACACGGGCGACGGACCGGGTCTGGGAGGTGCGATATCTCGATGCCCGGCCCACCGAACTGGGATTTTATTTCGGGCCGCGGCGCAGCCTCGATGAACCGGCCATCGCGGCTGCGTTGCAAGAGGTCGAGACTGTTCATGCTTGCGGCGAGGAAAAGGTTGCAGCCGCAAGCGACTGAGACGCCGCTTACCGGCTTGGCTGCACGGCATTCACGCCGCTTCTACTCAACCTTCGATTTGCGCGCCGGAAACAGAATGACGTCGCGGATCGATGGCGCGTCGGTCAATAGCATGACCAGCCGGTCGACACCGATGCCCAGTCCGCCGGCCGGCGGCATGCCCTGGTCGATGGCATCGAGGAAATCCTCATCGAGTTGCTTGGCGCTTTCGCCGCGGCCATGCGCCTGTTCGAGCTGCTCAACCATCCGGGCGCGCTGTTCGACGGGATCGTTGAGTTCGGAGAAGGCGTTGCCGATCTCCCAGCTGTTGCAATAGGTCTCGAAGCGCTCGACGAGACGCGGCTCACCCGGCACTTCCTTGGCGAAAGGCGAAATATCCTTCGGGAAATGGGTGACATGCGCCGGTTCGATGAGCGTCGGCTCGATCTTTTCTTCGAAAACGAAAGCCAGGCATTCGCCCCAGGTCCAGTCATCCTCGATCGTGAATCCGGCGGCGCGGGTTGCCGCGCGTGCGTCCTCGTCGCTCCCGATGGCACGAAAATCGATGCCGGTCGCCTCCTTGACGGCGTCGGGCATCGGCACGCGGCGAAACGGTCCCTTGAAGGAGATTTGCGTCTCGCCATAGGAGAATTCGGTTGCGCCGTGGATGGCCAGCGCCAGGCTTTCAAACAGCCGTTCGACGAGGCCCATGATGTCCTCGTAGTCGGCGTAGGCCCAGTAGCACTCCATCATCGTGAATTCGGGATTGTGGCGCGTCGACACACCCTCGTTGCGGAAATTGCGGTTGATCTCGAAGACCTTGTCGGCAAGGCCTGAGACCAGCGCCCGCTTGAGATAGAGCTCCGGGGCGATACGCAGGAACATGTCGAGTTTCAAGGTGTTGTGATGCGTGCGGAAGGGGTCCGCCGTGGCGCCGCCATAGACCGTATGCAGCATGGGCGTTTCGACCTCCATGAAGGCCTCGCTCTCCATGAAGCGGCGGATGCCGGAGATGATCTGCGAGCGTTGCTGAAAGCGACGCTTGGAATCCTCGTTGGTCATGATGTCGAGATGGCGGCGCCGATAGCGCTGTTCGATATCGGCCAGGCCATGCCACTTTTCCGGCATCGGCAACAGCGACTTGGTCAGCATGGTGATCTGGTGGGTGTTGACGGTCAGCTCGCCGCGCTTGGTGCGACGCACCATCCCGGTGACGCCGATGATGTCGCCGATGTCGATCAACGCCAGAAGATCGCGGGCGTCCTCGTCGGCATAGTCCTTGTGGGTGAAGATCTGGATCTTGCCGGAGGCATCGTGCAGATCCATGAACATGCCGGAATTGCGGGATGAAAACACGCGTCCGGCGACGGTGACGATGTCGCCGCTTTCGCTGTCGGCCTCCAGGCCCTCATATTTTTCCGCCAGTTCGCGGTTGGTGATGGTGCGGTGGAAGTGCGCCGGATAAACAGTTTCAAGCTTCTCGCGCAACTGCTCGAGCTTTTGCATGCGCACTTCGGTGGCGTTGGAGGACAGGCCGGTCTCGGGCTGCTTCTGGGTCATCTGGTTATCCGCTCGGTCTAAAAGGGTCAGGCTTCGATCGACGCTTGCAGCACCTCACGCGCCGTTTTCAGGCGCTGGCGTACCGCGGCGCGGCCCAGCAGTGCCATGGAATCAAACAGGGGCAGCGATCGCGCCGAGCCACTGACGGCGACAAACAGAGGCGGCAGGAAGAGGCGCAGCTTCTTGTCCATGCGCTCGGAGATGGCGCGCAGTTCGGCCTCGATCGCTTCCGCGGTCCAATCGGGCAGGGTCTCGAGCGCCGGGGCGACCTCCTTGATGATCGCCAGGCAGTCGGCGGGCTTGGGTTTGAGCCGGTCGAAATGCGCCGCGGTCAGTTTGAGGTCGGATTTCAGCAGAAAACCGATCAGATCGGGCAGTTCGCCGAACGTCTGAATGCGGCTCTGGGCGAGACGCAGTCCCTCGGTAAGCCGGTCGCCCTGCAGGGCCCACTGGCGCACGCGGGCGAGAAACTCCTCTTCGGAAAGGTTTTCGCGCAGCCAGCGACCGTTGAGCCAGTCGAGCTTCTGGATGTCGAATATGGCTCCGGCTCTCGACAGATTGTCGGTGTCGAACCGGGCGATCAGATCGTCCATCGACAGTAGTTCCTCGCCTTCGGCGATCTGGATGAAGAACAGGCCGAGGAAATTCATCAGCGCCTCGGGCAGGTATCCGAGGCCGGCGTAATATGGAATGGACGTCGGATTCTTGCGCTTCGACAGTTTTGACTTGTCGGCATTCTTCATCAGCGAAAGATGCATGAACACCGGCGGCTCGAGGCCGAGATAGCGGTAGATGAGAATGTGCTTGGGGACCGAAGCCAGCCATTCCTCGCCACGCGCCACATGCGTGATGCGCATCAGATGGTCGTCGACGACATTGGCCATGTGATAGGTCGGCATGCCATCCGCCTTCAAGAGCACCTGCATGTCGACGGCGTCCCACGGGATCTCGACCTCGCCGTAAACGGCGTCGGTGAATTTGCAGCTGCCCTCGGAAGGGATCTTCATGCGCACGACATGCGGTTCACCGGCGGCAATGCGGCTTTTGACTTCTTCGGCCGCCAAATGCAGGCAGTGGCCGTCATATTTCGGCGGTTGGCCGGCGGCGCGCTGGGCGGCGCGCATCTCGTCGAGGCGCTGCGGTGTGCAGAAACAGGCAAAGCCGTGGCCATTGTCGACGATGCGATCCACGAAGGGGCGGTAGATGTCCTTGCGTTCGGACTGCCGGTAAGGCCCGTATTCGCCGCCCTTGTCCGGTCCCTCGTCCCATTCCAGGCCGCACCAGCGCAGCGCATCGAGCACCTTGGTCTCGTATTCGCGGGTCGAGCGGCTGGCGTCCGTGTCCTCGATGCGCAGGATGAACCGGCCGCCATGCTTCTTGGCGAAGAGATAATTGAACAGGGCGATATAGGCGGTGCCGACATGTGGCTCGCCCGTCGGGGAGGGGGCGATGCGCACCCGTGGGATGATGTCTGTCATTGCGATCGTCGCTCGATTTTCTGCGGCCGCCTGACGTGCGCGGCCGTTGCGGCGGTGCCGTATCACGCGTCTGACCGGCATCCGGGAATTTGGTGCGCGTTAGGCCATATTGCCCTGCGCACGTCAAGTATCGGGCCGAGGCCTCGTGGGCGGCCGGAGCCGGTGAGGGGATGGGCAAGCGCGTTGGTGGCGGTTATAGCGGGGCGGAAGTCGCGGCGCATCCCGGAGTGCCGCCAGAGACCAGCTCAGTGCCCAAGGAGGTCGCAATGCAATTCGCAAGCCTGAACGGCGTCACGCTGCACCACCAGGTCATCGGCGCCAAGCCGGACCGCCCGACAGTAGTATTCATCAATGCACTTGGCACCGATTTCCGCATCTGGCGTGATGTGATCATCCGGCTGGCGGGTGAATACGGGCTGATCACATATGACAAGCGGGGGCACGGCCTGTCGGAGACCGGCGCCAGCCTGAAGATGGATGACCATGTCGCCGACCTGGCGGCAGTGATCGATCATTACGGCGCCAAGGATGTCATTCTCTGCGGCTTGTCAGTCGGCGGCCAGATCGCGCTTGGATTGTCCGAGAGGCGTCCGGATCTCGTGCGTGCCCTGATCCTGTGCGATACCGCGCCGCGCATCGGCACCGAGGACATGTGGGATGCGCGCATCGCGGCGATTGCCGAAGGCGGCATGGCGGCGCTGTCGGACACCATTTTGGAGCGTTGGTTCACCAAGGAGTTTCGCCGCGCCGACAATGCCGAGTTCACCGGCTATCGAATGATGCTGGAACGCTGCCCCGTGCCCGGCTATCTCGGCACCTGCGAAGCCATACGCGATACCGACTTCACGGCGATTGCGGCAGGGCTCGCAAAACCAGCGATTTGCGTGGTCGGTGCGGAGGACGGCTCGACACCGCCCGAGCAGGTCGGCGGCATGGCCAAGCTCATTCCCGGGGCGCGTTATCAGCCGATCCCCGGAGCGGCGCATTTGCCCTGCGTTGAAAAGCCGGTGGAGCTGTCGGAGATCATTCGCGCCTTCGTCGAGCAATTGCCGCAGTCTTGAGCATGGCGCCGGCTATGCTTGCGCGCCGCAGGCTCAGAACCGGTCCGGCCGGAACGGAGCGAGGTCGAGCGGCGGCGGCTGGTCACTGACAATGTCAGTGACGAGACGACCCATGGCGGCGGCCTGGGTCAAGCCGAGATGGCCATTGCCGAAGGCGAGAATCACATCGCGGTGTTCCTTCAGGCGACCCAGCACCGGCAGCGTGTCCGGCAGGGACGGGCGATACCCCATCCACTGGCGGCCATTGGCGGGATCGAGGCCGGGCAGGAACTGGCGCGCCTTGTCGAGCATGGCCGTGGCGCGGTCGAAGTTGGGCCGTGCCTTCAGTCCGGCAAATTCGACGGCGCCGCCGACGCGGATGCCGTTTTCGAGTGGCGTTATGACAAAGCCATGCCCGGGGAAGATCAACTGGCGCTTCAGATCGAAGGCCGTGGATGGCAGTGTCGTGTTGTAGCCGCGCTCGGTGTCGAGCGGTAACTCGGCGGCCGAGGTGCCGGTAAGGACGGATTTCGACCAGGCACCGGCAGCAACTATGATGCGGTCCGCTTCAATGCGGCGGCCATCAGACAGATGTGCGGCAGGGCGCTCGCGCCTGAGGTCGAGCCGGGTGACGCGGCAGCGGTCGAGGCGGGCGCCGAGGCGTTCAGCATATGCCCAGACAGCGCGCGCGTAATGCTGCGGCTCGGTGACAGTTTTCCAGGCGGGCACGAAGGTTCCGGCAACAAATCTTGGGCTCAATCCGGGCTGCAAGGCGGCAAGTTCTGCGCCGCGCAGATGGGTATAGGCAATCCCTGCAGCGGCCTTGCGGTCCCACCCAGGCTGGCTGGCGGCGAGTTCATCCTCCGATTCGTAGAGTTCGAGGCAGCCATCGTGGCGGATCATGGCGGCAATACCGGCGCGCTCGGCCAGCGTCAGTGTCTCGTGCTCGGCAATGCGCATCAGTTCCGCCTGGGCCATGGTGGCGGCTTCCACCCGGGCGGGTCGACTGGCGAGGGCGAAACGAAGCAGCCAGGGCGCCAGCCTGAACAGGTAGGCCGGGCGGATTGACAATGGCCCGAGCGGGTCGATCAGCCAGCGTGGCGCCTTCCAGAGAATTCCGGGCGTCGCCAGCGGAATGATATCGGTGAAAGCCAGCGCCGCCGCATTGCCGCGGCTGGTCCTCTCGGCGATACCGGCCGGGTCGAACAGATCGACCTGATGACCGGCTTCCGCCAGCAGAGCGGCAATGTGCACGCCGACAACACCACCGCCAATGACCAGGCAGTGACGGCGCGGGATGCTCATCGCACCTCTTCCGGCGCGGCGGTCTTTGCCGCGTCCCTGAGCATCTGCCGATGCCGGGCGCGATAGCGCTTCCGATCGTCAGCGCTGCGCTGATGGTAACAGCGCAGGCAGGAGACGCCCTCCTCGTAAAGCGGAGAATTGCGCTGATCGGGCGTGACGGGCATTCGACAGGCGCGACAAAGGATTTCCGGGCCGATCTGGAGGCCATGGCCGACGGAAACGCGCTCGTCAAAAACGAAGCAGTTCCCCTCCCACAGGCTGTCTTCGGCGGGGATCTCCTCGAGATATTTCAAAATGCCGCCCTTGAGATGGAAGACGTTGTCGTGGCCCTGTTGGCGGAGAAAGGCCGTGGCTTTTTCACAGCGAATGCCGCCGGTGCAGAACATCGCGATCTTCTTGCCGGCGAGCTGTTCGGGGGCGCCAAGCAGGTCCGAGTTGGCAATCCGGGCGGGAAACTCGCGAAAGGTTTCGGTCTGCGGGTTGATGGCGCGACGAAAGGTGCCGAGCTCGACCTCGTATGCATTGCGCGTGTCGATTACCAGCGTGTCCGGATCGGCAATCAGTGCGTTCCAGTCGTGCGGGTCGACATAGGTGCCGGCCGCCTGGAGAGGATCGATGCCCGCAACACCCATAGTGACGATTTCCTTCTTGAGCCTCACCTTCATGCGGCGGAAGGGTGGTGTCGCGGCATGACTTTCCTTGTGGTCGAGTTCAGCGAGACCTGGGATGGTGCGGATATGCGACAGCACCTTGTCTATACCGGTGCGGGCGCCGGCAATGGTGCCGTTGATGCCTTCGGCGGCAAGGAGCAGCGACCCACGGACGGCGTTGTCCGTGCACACCTTCAGAAGCGGTGCCTGCAGGGCGGCATGATCATCGAGCGGGGCGAAATGATACAGCGCTGCGACGACGACCGGCGGCGTGGATTCAGGGTTTAAAGGTTTGTCACTCATTGCTTTGCGCAATAGCCTGTCTTCGTCAGACTGGCAATCGACCAGACAAGCCCGCTGAGGCAGTTCCTGCCCGCTCACGCGGTGCCCGCGGCGCGGGGCGATGGACAAGGGCGAGGCGAGCGGCTATTCGAAAGCGCAAGACAAAAGGCCCGAAAGGACAGTCGCAATGGCTGACAAGACCGCCGAGCTTCGCGCTATTCTGAAACTGCAGCCGGTGGTGCCGGTGCTTGTCATCGACGACCTGGAAGCGGCTGTGCCGCTGGCCAGGGCACTGGTCGCGGGCGGGTTGAAAGCGATCGAGATCACCTTGCGAACGCCGGTCGCGCTTGCGGCGATCCGCGCCGTGGCCGAGCGGGTCGAAGGCGCGGTCGTCGGCGCTGGAACGGTGCTGACGCGATCGGATTACAAGGACTGCGAGGATGCCGGGGCGCAGTTCGTCGTCTCCCCGGGCACGACGCTGGAACTGCTGCAGGCGGCGCGCAAGTCAAAGGTGCCGATGTTGCCCGGCGCGGCAACAGCAAGCGAGGTGATGAGCCTGCGCGAAGAAGGCTACAGCGTGATGAAATTCTTCCCGGCCGAGCAGGCTGGTGGCGCAGCCTATCTCAAATCGCTGTCATCGCCGCTGGCCGGCACGTTGTTCTGCCCGACCGGTGGAATCACGCTGGCGAAGGCGAAGGATTACCTGGCGCTGCCGAATGTCATCTGCGTCGGTGGCTCATGGGTGGCGCCTACGGAGATGGTCGAGGCCGGCGACTGGAGCGGCATCGAGCAACTGGCACGAGAAGCCAGCGCTCTGGCTGATTAGGTCTCCGCGACCGACAAATAGTGCCCCAGCCGACACATTCCGGTTTGCAACCGGCGGCCAGCGTGCCCATCTGCAATCGAAACGCCGACTTCCCCTGGACTGAGGAGCATCTGAATGATCGATCCAAAAACCATTCTCGACCAGTTTCTCGGCTCTAAGGTGCCGGGCACCGAGCAGACGGTCAGCAGCTCGGCGGAAAAGGCCGGCCAGATGGCCAAGGACAATCCGCTGGCCACCGGTCTTCTGGCGGCAGTGCTGCTTGGCACCGGAGCGGGGCGCAGCCTGACGGGTTCGGCGCTGAAAATCGGCGGTCTGGCAGCCGTGGCGGGGCTCGGCTACCGGGCCTGGCAGAATTACCAGGCCGGCAAGGCGCCCTCGGAGGCAGCGGTCGAGAGCCGGACGCAAAATGCCACCGAGCCACCGCCCCTGAATTCGGGGTTTGCGGCGGACTCGGGCCAGCTCGCCACGCCATTTGCGCTGGCCCTGGTGCGCGTGATGATTGGTGCGGCGCGCGCCGATGGACATATCGACGACAGCGAGCGGCAGCGCATCCGCGACAAGTTGGCGACAGCCGGGCTCGGAAGCGAGGCCATTACCTTCCTGGACAGTGAACTCAGCCGGCCGGTCGATCTCGACGCGCTGATCGCCGAGGCGAACAGCGATGCGGAGAAAGTGGAAATGTACACTGCAGCGCGGCTGGCCATCGAGCCGGACACCCGCGCCGAGCGCGGCTTTCTCGACCTGCTGGCCGGGCGACTGGCGCTGCCGGAAGCACTGATCGAGCATATCGAGGCCACGGTGTCCTCAGCCAAGCGCTGACGGACCGCTTGCGATCGTGCGGCGGGATGACGGCATCGGCGCGTTCCGGGTTTACGCGGCGGGGAAAGCCGCTAAGCTTCGCCGATGCAATCGCGCGTCCGCATTGAAAGCCGGTTTCGCAAGGCTCGATCCCTCCTGTTCATCGTCTGGGTGGTGGCCTCGGCGCTGATTGTCGGCTTGACGGTCAAGTTGGCGGCGGACAGGGCCGAGACGGCGATCCGGCAGGAAGCCGGCGAAACATTGGCGGTGCAGCGCGAGACCCTGACGGGCGTGCTGGACAAATACCGCCTGATGGCGCCGCTGCTGGCGCGCCAGTCGTCGGTGGCGTCCCTGTTTGTTCTTGATGCACAGGACAATCCGCAGGAACTGGCGGCGCGGCGCATGGCGCACTGGCTGACCGGCATGTCGGCGGCGCTCGATGTTGCCTTCTTCTTTCCCGATGGCCGGCTGCTCGGCCATGCGCGCAGCGACTTTGTGGCGCAACGCACAGGGCTTTCCGGATTGATTACCGAGGCCGCGCAGGGGCGGCTGGGGCGGGCGATGCTGTGGCTGGATCCGCAGCGGCGCAGCTATGCTTTCTCCTCGGGCGTGCGCCGCAACAACAAGCTGGTCGGCATTGTCGTCGTCTATGTCGATTTCTTTCGGGTGGAGACGGCGTGGGCGCTGTCCAACAAACCGATTTTCGTGACCGATGCGCAGGGTACCGTCGTCTTGGCCAATGTCGACGATTGGCGCTTGCAACAGGTCGATGCGCTCCGCGCGGGCAGCGGCGGATATCTGCGGTTGAACGCGGACCGGCAACGCGGCGACAAAATCGATCTGACGCGCCACCTTCCGGTGCTCGGCTGGCAGTTGCATGTGCTTGCCGACCCACGGCCGATCACTGTGGCGCGGGTCGCTTTCGGGGCGATTGCCACGCTTGCCTGCCTGCTGTTCGGACTGGTGGCGTTGATCCTGCTGCGGCGCGGTGAGGACGCCATGATCCGCCATCGCGCCGACCGGGCGACAGCCCTGCGCCTCGAACGCAAGGTGCGTGACAGGACGCGCGAATTGTCGCGCAGCAACACCTCTCTGTCGCACGAGGTCGAGGTGCGCCGCCGGGCCGAAGAACGGCTGCGCGCTGCACAATCGGAGCTGGTGCAATCGGCGAAGCTGGCGGCGCTCGGGCAGATGTCGGCCGCCATCAGTCACGAGTTCAACCAGCCACTGGCGGCCATTCGCTCCTACTCGGAGACCGGCCAACGCTTTCTCGATCTCGGCAAGGCCGGCCCTGCACGCGACAATCTCGGCCGCATCAACGCGCTGGTCGATCGGATGGCGGAGCTGTCGCGCACGTTGCTTTCGTTCGCCCGCAAGCCGGGCCAGACGATCGGCCCGGTGCCGCTGCGACCGGTGATCGAGGAAGCGCTGCTTCTGGCGCGACCGCGGGCGCGGGCGGCCGGTGTGGATATTTTTGTCGATGAGAAACTGACCGATCTGCATGTGTGCGGCGGCCGGGTGCGGCTTGGTCAGGTGTTCGTCAACCTCGTCAACAATGCCGTTGATGCGATGGCGACGCGCGAAGACGGCTGGGTCAGGATCTCAGCCCGGCGGCGCGACGGCCGTGTCGAGGTCACTGTCAGCGACAATGGACCGGGGATCGTCTCCGCCGATCTGCAGCGTGTGTTCGATCCCTTTTATACGACGAAAGGACCGGGCGAGGGGATTGGCATCGGCTTGTCGATCGTTGACAACATCCTGCGCGACTTTGGCGGCACCATCACCGTGCACAACCGCGATGAGGGCGGGGCCATCTTCACGATCGACCTGATCGACGCGGCAACTGGCGACGGTACTGGCAAGGACGCCGGCGGGGATGCTGAGGCGCGCGAGAAGGTCTTGGTCTGAGTTCGGGACGTGAATGAAGCGGCAGGGTGCAGGCGGTGCCGGTCGGTTTCGGGGAGGAACAGAATGCGACACATGTCGGCGCTGCGCCAGGAAGACCGCATTGTTCACCTGGTGGATGACGATGCCGATCTGCGCCACGCCCTGACCCAATCGCTTGAACTTGAAGGCTTGAGCGTTGTTGCGCATGCCGATGCATCAGTCATCGATGATCTGCCGCTGCGCGATCTGTATGGTGTGATCGTGTGCGATATCCGCATGCCGGGACGCGACGGCATGGCGGTGTTGAAATCGGTGCTGGCCGTCGACCCGACAATGCCGGTGATCCTGATTACCGGACACGGCGATGTGCAGATGGCGGTCGAGGCGATGCGCAGCGGCGCTTATGATTTCATCGAGAAGCCGTTCGCAGCCAATCGGCTGTTCTCGGTGGTTGAGCGCGCCATCGAGAAGCGCCGGCTGGTTCTTGAAAACCGCATCCTGCGCAATGCGCTGGAAGGCGGTGATGCCCTCTCGGCACGCCTCGTCGGGCGCAATCCGGCGATCCAGCATCTGCGCGCCCAGATCCTGGCGCTTGCGGATACGGATGCCGACGTGTTGATCGAGGCGGAGACCGGGACCGGCAAGGATGTGGCGGCCCGGGCACTGCATGACTTTTCGACACGATCGAAGGGCAATTTCGTTGCAATCAACTGTGCCGCCATTCCGGCAGAGATCTTTGAATCCGAGCTCTTCGGTCACGAGGCGGGGGCCTTCAGCGGCGCCCAGAAACTGCGCATCGGCAAGCTGGAACACGCCAGCGGCGGCACGGTGTTTCTTGACGAGATCGAATCGATGCCGGTTGATCTGCAGGCCAAGCTGCTGCGCGCCATCGAGACGCGCAGCATCGAGCGGCTGGGCTCCAATCGGCAGGTGGCCCTGAATGTGCGTTTCGTGGCGGCCACGAAATCCGACCTGGCGGCTGACCCGGCGCGCTTTCGCAGCGATCTCTACTATCGGCTGAACGTGATCACCTTGAAAATCCCCGCATTGCGTGAGCGCAAGGATGATATCCCGATGCTGTTCTTCCAGTTGGCGCGCGAGGCGCGTGCCCGCTACCGAAGAGAAATCCCCGAGATTCCGCCGGCGCTTGAAGCCGAGCTTCTGGCGCATGACTGGCCAGGCAATGTGCGTGAACTGCGCAACGTCGCTGATCGCTTCGTGCTCGGCATGTGGCCGGGTGGCGCGGAAACCGCGGTGAACGGCGAAGCGAGCCCATCCGGGGGCAGCCTTTCGGACAAGATGGAAGCATTCGAACGCTCGGTGATCGTCGCGGAACTGGCCCGCCATGGCGGGGCGTTGAAGCCGACCTATGAAGCGCTGCAGATTTCCCGCAAGGGGCTTTACGACAAGATGCGCAAACTCGATATCAGCGCCGAGGCCGAGGCCGAGGCCGGTGACCCGGGTGGGTAGAAACTGACACATCAAGGGATGCCACATGGGTGGATTCCTGCCGGTAGCCGGATTGCAGATGAGGGGGCGGCGCGTTCCGCAATGCCGAAAAGCCGGGGTTTTCCGCCCTTTCGGCACAAAGATGCGGTCTGGCACGCATATTGCACGGCGTCGATGAGGTTCTTGGGAGCAAGAAGCTTGGGTTCACCGGCCCGCGGGGCCGGCAGTGGAGGAAAATGACATGAAGAAAATGCTTTTGGGTGCGGTGTCTGCCGCGGCTCTGATGATTTCCGCGCAAGCGGCTCAGGCGCAGTGTGACGACGGTGAGACCGTGATCAAATTCAGCCATGTGGTCGCCGGATCGGGCCATCCGAAGGGTGATGCGGCGACGATGCTGGCGGACCGCGTCAATGAGGAGATGAATGGCAAGGCCTGCATGGAGGTCTTTCCCAACTCGACCCTGTTCGACGATGATAAGGCGCTTGAGGCCCTGTTGATCGGGGATCTGCAACTGGCGGCGCCTTCGCTGTCGAAGTTCGAAGCTTACACGCTGAAATACCGACTGTTCGACCTGCCGTTTCTCTTCTCCAGCCTGCAATCGGTCGACACCTTTACGGCCAGCGAGCAGGGCAAGGGGCTGCTGACGGTGATGGAAGATGTCGGATATACCGGCCTCGGCTACTGGCTGTCGGGATTGAAGCAGTTTTCGGCCAACAAGCCGCTGATGGTGCCGTCCGACGCGGATGGGCTGAAGTTCCGCGTGCAGACCTCCGACGTCGCCGTGGCGATGATCGAAGCAATGGGCGCATCGGCGCAGAAGCTTGCCTTCAAGGAAGTCTACGGAGCCCTGCAGACGGGGGTTGTCGATGGACAGGAGAACACCTGGTCGAACATCTACACGCAGAAGTTTTTCGAGGTGCAGGACGGTATCACCGAGACCAACCACCAGGTGCTGGCCTATCTCCTCGTGACATCGACGGAGTGGCTCAACGGTCTGGATGATGATGTGCGCGAGCAGTTCCTCACACTGGTCGAGGAAGTTACTGCCGAAGCCAACGGCAATGTGGCGGCAAAGGAAGCCGAGAATCGCGAGAACATCCTCAAGGCGGGCGGCGAAATCCGTGAGTTGTCGCCGGAACAGCGGCAGGAATGGGTCTCGACCATGAAGCCGGTTTGGGAACAGTTTGAAGGTGATATCGGCAAGGACCTGATCGACGCGGCAGCCTCGTCCAACGGCAGCTGATTGGAACAGGCCGCGCCCGGCACCATCCGGGCGCGGCTTTTTGAGGGGCATGGGCGGCGCGCGCATGCGCCGATCCGGCGGAGGGGGAATACATGACCAGTCTCTGGCCCCTTGTGGGCGTCCTGATCGTGATCGCCATTGTGCATCTGGCGGAACGCCGCTGGCCGCGTGGGGTGACGCGGTTCGAGGAGAACGTCCTCGCCATCCTCCTGGCGCTGATCACACTGGTGTCGTTCTCGCAGGTGATCGCCCGCTACGGTTTCAACAGCGGCTGGGGCGGGGCGCTTGAATTCACCCGCATCCTGTTTGCCTGGATGATCCTGTTCGGCATGAGCTATGGCTTGAAACAGGGCATGCATCTGGGCGTCGATGCCGTGCTGCGCCTGCTGCCGCCGCGGCTGTTTCGCGGCCTGGCGATCTTCGGCGCGTTCTGTGCCTTTCTGTATGCGGCCATTCTTCTGTGGTCGGGCTGGCTGGCTGTCTTCGGTATCGATACGAAGGGCGGCGCCATCGCCTACTGGCAGACCATGTTCAAGGTCGGGATCGGGCTGGATGACCTGCGCTGGCCGGAATGGATGCAGGAGACGTTCGGCCTCAGAGAGCGGGTGCAGCGCTGGATTGCCTATCTGATCCTGCCGGTCGGCCTGGGACTGTTCGGCTACCGCGCCTTGCAGGCGATGGTGGCGATCTGGCGCGGTGAGCGCGAGATGGTCATTGCGGGGCACGAGGCCGAAGAACTTGTCGCCGAAAACCGCGACCTTCTGAAGGATTGATGGCGATGGAACCGATCCTTCTCTTCGTGATGGTCATTGGCCTCCTGTTTCTCGGCGTCCCGGTGGCCGTGTCGCTCGGACTGTCATCGGTGCTGCTCATCGCGCTGTTTTCCAATGATTCCATGTCCTCGGTGGCGATCCAGCTGTTCACCGCCTCGCAGAACTATACGTTGCTGGCCATCCCGTTTTTCGTTCTCGCCTCGGCGTTCATGTCGACAGGGGGCGTTGCCAAGCGCATCATCCGTTTTGCCATTGCTGCGGTCGGTCATTTCCGCGGCGGGCTGGCGATGGCCAGCGTGCTGGCCTGCATGCTGTTTGCCGCGCTGTCGGGCTCGTCTCCGGCCACCGTGGTGGCGATCGGCACCATCGCCATCGCCGGCATGCGGCAGGTCGGATACACGAAGGAATTCGCAGCCGGCATCATTGCCAATGCCGGTACGCTCGGCATTCTCATCCCGCCGTCGATCGTCATGGTTGTCTACGCGGCGGCCACCGATGTGTCGGTCGGTCGGCTGTTTCTGGCCGGCGTGATCCCGGGGATCGTTGCCGGACTGATGCTGATGGTCGCCATCTACATCGCGGCGCGCTGGAAGAATTTGCCGGCCGAGCCGTGGCGCGGCGTGTCCGAACTCCTCGAAGGCGGCAAGCAGTCCGGCTGGGGGCTGTTCCTGATCGTCATCATCATCGGCGGGATTTATGGCGGTGTCTTCACGCCGACCGAAGCGGCGGCGGTGGCAGCCGTCTATTCGTTTCTGGTCGCCCTGTTCGTCTATCGCGACATGGGTCCGATGAAAGGCGTGCACTGGGTGGCAGACACTGACAGCCGCGCCGCCCGCGTGGGCTTTTCGGCCACGGTCTATGCGCTCGCCTTCTTCTTCGTGTGGATGATCCTGAGCTTTTTCCTGACCGCCGATTGGGAGGGAGTCACCCTGGCCGGGCGCTCACAGCTGGGCGGTCTTTTGGCCATTCTCGCCGGACTGGCCTATGCGACGTGGCGTGGCGGCGGCGTGGGCAGCATACCCGGCGCACTGATCGCCGGTCTGCCGGTGTGGGGGCGCAATCTCAGCCTGATGGGGCGCAATTCCGGCCGCGCCTTCTTCAACGAAGATACCCGCAAGGTGATGGTCGATGCTTCGAAAACGACGATCATGTTGATGTTCATCATCGTCAATGCCTTGCTTTTCGCTCATACGCTGACCGCCGAACGCATTCCCGACGCGATCACCACGGTGATGCTCGATTACGGCTTCAACTGGTTCACCTTTCTGATCGCGGTGAATGTCTTGCTGCTGATCGGCGGGCAGTTCATGGAGCCGTCAGGCCTGTTGCTGATCGTCGCGCCGGTGATCTTTCCGATCGCCATGGAACTGGGCGTCGATCCGGTGCATCTCGGCATCATCATGGTGGTGAACATGGAAATCGGCATGATCACGCCGCCGATCGGGCTCAACCTGTTCGTGACATCCGGGATCACCGGGATGAGTCTGGTGCAGGTGGTGCGTGCCGCCCTGCCGTTCGTTGCGGTGCTGTTCCTGTTCCTGATCCTGGTGACCTATGTGCCGGTGCTGTCGACCTGGCTGCCCTACGGGCTGATGGGGCCGGAACTGGTGACCCGCTAGTCTCCACATCGCCTCCCGGGAAAAGCGCTTGGGGAACAAAGCGCTTTGTGAAAGGTTGTGCGCGGGCGGGGCGGCAAAGCGTGTCGGATATGTATCTGGAGTTCATAGAGTCCTATCAGGCGATCATCGGACTGGTGGTCCTGGCGGTGATGTTTGCCGGGTTCCTCTCGGAACGCTATCCGCCGGAAGTCATCGCAGCGACCGCCGCAGCCCTTTGCATGGTTCTGGGCTTTGTCTCGCCCTCCGAGGCGATGGCGGCTTTTTCCAATCCAGCGCCAATCACCATCGGAGCCATGTTCATCCTGTCGGGCGCACTGGTGCGCACCGGCGTCCTGGATGCGCTGGCGGAAATGGTGGTGGCGCGCGCCCAGAACCATCCGACCCTTGCGATCGGCGCCTTCATTCTGGTGACCATGCTCGCTTCGGCGTTTGTCAACAACACGCCGATTGTGCTGGTTCTGATCCCGGTGGTCATCAAGCTGGCGAAAACGGCAGGCGTTGCCCCGACGCGCTTGCTCATTCCCCTGTCCTA
Organism: Neohoeflea coraliihabitans; assembly: GCF_019334345.1. GTDB lineage: Bacteria > Pseudomonadota > Alphaproteobacteria > Rhizobiales > Rhizobiaceae > Pseudohoeflea > Pseudohoeflea coraliihabitans. Next base: position 790,557 of record NZ_JAHWQX010000001.1, on the reverse strand, counting down.
CATCGGTATCCTTGGCGGCACACTGACCCTGGTCGGCACATCGACCAACCTTCTCGTCGATGGCGTGGCGCGGCAGCAGGGACTCGAGCCGTTCGGCATTTTCGAGATCACGCCCATCGGCATTGTCGCGGCGATCTCAGGCTTGATCTCGATCGGCATCATGGGACGTTTCCTGTTGCCGGATCGCGGCCATGCCGAACAGGACCTGCTGCTTGGCGAGACCGAATTTCTCACCGAGGTCACCCTGACCGCTGAAGGTGAAGAAGGGCGGACAATTGCCGACATTGCCAAGTTCAACCGGCCCGGCATGACGGTGACCGGCATCCGGCGCGGCAAGGAGCTGACGCGGGCCGGCCTTGAGGATTTCGCACTGCGCAAGGGTGATACGGTGATCGTGCGCGCGCCGACCTCCGAAGTCCTGACGCTGAACAGTCTGGAAGGGGTGCGTGTCGGTCTGCGCGGTGCGCAGAAGCCGAGCGAGACTACCATGGTCGTCGAGGCCGTGGTGGCGCCGCGGCGGGTGACGCAGGGTGTGCCGATTTCAGCCCTGTCGCTCGGCCGGCGCTTCGGTATCCGGGTTCTTGGCGCGCATCGGCACAATCACATTCCCGGACCCGACCTCGGCGCCGTACGCCTGAAGGCGGCCGACAAATTGCTGATCGAAGGACCGCCTGAGGGGTTCGAGGAGCTGTCGACGGAGACCGATCTGGTCTCGGTTACGCATCCGTCGGGACGGGCCTATCGCCGCGGCAAGGCGCCGATCGCACTGATTGCCCTGGGGCTGGTGGTGGCGCTTGCGGCGTTTGGCGTCATGGAAATCGGCGCGCTGGCGATGATCGCGGTCGCGGCGATCCTGATCCTGCGCTGCATCGACGCCGACGAAGCCTGGGGGGCGCTGGACGGTTCGATACTGGTGCTGATCTTCGCCATGCTGATTGTCGGGCGGGCCCTGGAAAACAGCGGATCTGTCGATCTGGTGGTCGCCGCCCTGACGCCGGTATTGACCGCGGTGCCGCCGCTTCTGGCGTTGCTGCTGATCTATTATGGCGCCTCGATCATGACCGAACTCGTTACCAACAATGCCGTGGCGGTGGTGCTGACGCCGGTGGTCATCGGGCTGGCGGAGCCGCTCGGGATCGATGTACGCGCCATTCTGATGGCCGTGATGTTCGGCGCTTCGGCCAGTTTTGCCACGCCGATCGGCTATCAGACGAACACGCTGGTCTACGGCGCGGCCAACTATCGCTTCAGCGATTTCCTGAAGATCGGCGTGCCGATGAACCTGGTCGTCGGCGCATTCAGCACGCTGGCGATCTATCTGTGGTTCGGCTAGGGTCAGGACCCACTAATGTGACTGAAATGGCGTTCGATAGGGCAAGGGCTGGAAGGAAAAGCCCGCAGAGCGGAGCATGGGTCCCCTCTCAAGGGTTTGACATAGTAGGCCGCCGCCGGATCGATTGTCCTTCGGATCGGGCGTATTCGCACGCTCTCCATCGTCGCAAGCCATTGAAAGTCAGGAGACTTCCTGCAGGCTTGCTCCCTGGTTCCGCACAAACGTTCCGATCATTTCAACCAGTTTAATGGGACCTGACTCTAGGCCGGCTGCTCAGTCGCCAGAAACTCATCGATGCGCTCGAAGGCGTCGCGAATGGCCACGTCCGAACTGGCGCAGGAGATGCGCAGATAGCCCTCGCCGAAGTCGCCGAAATCAGGGCCGCCGATCAGTGCCACGCCTGCCTTTTCGAGCACGGCGCGGGACAGGTCCTTTGCGAACCACCCGGTTGCCTTGATGTTGGGGAAGGCGTAAAAGGCGCCGTTCGGGCGAACACAGGTGACATTGTCGATGCGGTTGGCCAGATCGGTGACCAGTTGCCGGCGGCGATCGAAAGCGGCGAGCATGTCGTGGACATGATCCTGCGGCCCATCAATGGCGGCTATGCCGGCCCATTGAGCCGGCGCGTTGACGCAGGACCAGGAGTTGACGGCAAGCTTGCGCATGGCTTCGTAGAGGTGCGGCGGCCAGATGGACCAGCCCAGTCTCCAGCCGGTCATGGCCCAGGTCTTTGACCAGCCATTGAGAACGATCAGGCGGTCGCGAATTTCGGGAAAGGCGAGCAGCGACGTGTGCTCGGTGCCATCATAGGTCATGACGTCGTAAATCTCATCGGAAAGCACGACGACGTGCGGATGGTTTTCAAGGCCGGCGAGCAGTTTCTCAATCTCGATACGCGGCGTCACGGCACCCGTCGGATTGGAGGGGGAGTTGATGATCAGAAGCCGGGTATCGGCGGTGATCAAAGACAGGGTCTCTTCGGCCGAGAAGGCGAAAGCATTGTCCTCGCGGAGCGGTACCGGGACCGCCCTGGCACCGGTGAAATCTATCATCGACCGATAGATGGGAAAGCCGGGGTCAGGATAAAGGATCTCGGCGCCGGGTTCGCCAAGCATGGAAATGGCCGCATACATGGCAGGCTTGCCGCCCGGCGTGATCATCACCGTTTCCGGCGAGATCGCGACGCCGGTCATGGTGTGCACCCGGCGGCAGACGGCTTCGCGCGTGGGCAGCAATCCATTGGCCGGTGTGTAACCATGGTGCCCGTCGCGCAGGGCTTTGACAGCAGCCTCGACCACATGGGGTGGCGTCTGGAAGTCCGGCTGACCGATGCCGAGATTGAGAATGTCACGCCCCTGCGCGGCAAGTTGAGTGGCGCGGGCGAGGACGGCAAAGGCGTTTTCCTCACCCATGCGCGCGAAAGCGGCAATGGGCTCGGGGCCCTTGGCATCAAGGTTGTTCAGGCTCGGCATAAGCTGTCTCTTTTCGGTAAGGGGCGTTCATCCGCCGGACCCTGTTGTGCTGTGACGCAAATTCATGTCCTATCGCGCCGGTGAATTCAAATGGAACGGGCAATGACGGACCTTGAAAAGTGGACAGGGCGGCCAGCGCCGCAGCCGGTGGCGTTGAGTGGACGGCATGTGATGATCGAGCCTTTCCGGCGCGATGTGCATACCGACGCCCTTTGGGACGCCTTTGGTGGAGCTGAGGTCAACGCGCTGCTGCGCTATTTCTTCAGCGGGCCTTTCGAGGCGGCCGATCAGCTTGCAGCCTGGCTCGAAGAGACCGCCGCGGCGGGAACGATCGTCAATGTCTTCAGGTCGCGGCGCTCGGGAGATGTGGTCGGCATGGCGTCCTACATGCGGCCCGATCCGACGCATGGCGTGATCGAAATCGGCTCCGTGGCGCATGGCAAAGCGATGGCGCGCACGCCCATGGCGACCGAAGCGCATTATCTGCTGGCCAAGCACGTCTTTTGCGAGCTGGGCTATCGGCGCTATGAATGGAAGTGCGATGCGCTCAATCTGGCATCACGGCGCTCGGCGCTGCGGCTGGGGTTCAGCTTCGAGGGCATTTTCCGGCAACATATGGTTGTCAAGGGCGCCAATCGCGATACGGCCTGGTATGCGATGCTGGATCATGAATGGCCAGCGATTCAGGCCGGTTTCGAAGAATGGCTGGCCAGTGAGAATTTCGATGACAACGGGCAGCAGCAGCAGACATTGGAAAGCTGCCGGCGCGCCGGTAACGCGAACAGGAAAGGAATACCCAGTGGCGCTGAACAAGTCTGACAAATCGGCACTGCTGGCCGCGGCGGCCATTCTTGCTGCTACCTTCGCGGTCTTCTACCTGATGCCGGGGATCATGACCTCGCTCGGCGCTGTGTCGCCGGTGCTGGCGATCGCCGCCGGTGTGGCGGCGGTGCTGGCCTTCTTCGCAGTATTCTGGCTGCGCGGCCGCTACCGCCGTGGTTCCGGCGCATCCGATCGCGATGAAAGCGGGTCCTGACCCTGAAATCAGCGTTATAGCGCGGCGGTAAACAGCACCAGCCCAAGTGCCAGGATCAACGCGGCGCCGGCAAGTTCGATTGCCGTACCGACCCCGGCGGCGCGGCGATCACCGGCGTAGCGCAGGGCAAGGCCCTTGGCGCCGACCGCAAGGGTGGCGAGGATCGAAACGGTGATCGCCGTGCCAATGGACATGGCGAGGACCGATAACACGCCGCCGAGAAACAGACCGTTGAGCAGGGCAAAGGTGAGCACAAGCAGGGCGCCGGAGCAGGGCCGCAACCCGACGGCGATCACGGCTGTCGCGGCCTCCCGCAAAGACAGATCGCGCCCGTTGATGAGGGCTGGGTCAGGAGCATGCGCGTGGCCGCAACTGGCGCACACAGCGCCGTCGTGCTGATGCGCGCGCGCATGTGAATGGTCGCTCGCGTGGCCAGCGACCGATAGCGAAGAGTGATGGGTGGCAGGACTGCGCCTGAGGGCAAGCGCAGCCTTGCGCCACAGCAGCCAGGCACCGAAGGCGGCGATCAGCAGATAGCTGGCCAGCTCCATGAAGTGGGTGGCATCGGTCATGGAAACGGCTGTGCCGCGCAGAGCCAGCCATGCCGCGGCAACCACGAGCAGCGCCGTGGCGCCCTGCAACAGCGCCGACACGAATGAAAGCACGACACCGCGGCGCAGCGCCACCTCGTTGGCGAGCATGTAAGATGAGATCACTGCCTTGCCGTGGCCGGGGCCGGCGGCGTGGAATACGCCATAGGCAAATGACAGACCGATCAGGAGCGCCAGTTTCGAAGGGTCCGAGCGCATGGCCTTGAGGGCGCCGGTCATGGCCCTGTAGAAAGCCTGCTGGCGTTCATTGATGAAGGCCAGGATCTGCCAGCCGGTACCGCTCGGCATCGCAGAGGGCTCGGCGCTGCCGATGCCGAGGGGCGATTGGGCATGGCCTGTCGCGGGCAGGAGTAGAATTGCCGCACAGGCAATCACCGCAAATGCGACCGTCCGGGACGCTGGTCCCGCAGATTTCAACCGCATGTGAATTCGATCCGCGTTGCGAAAAGTTTGGACAGGTCGTTGGCGCCGTCGGTTTCGTAAAACGCTTCGGTCAGGCTGTCCTGGTTCTCGGCGATGACCTGATCGGGGTCCGGCCGAACGATCCTGGTGGCGCAGCGGTCGGCGGCGGCACCGGTGACGACAAGGTCGGCATCGGTCGCGAAATCGATGGCTGCATACATGGTCGGATCATAGACGCCGACCGAGACCGTGCCGTCGAGCGCCAGCGTGCGTTCCGGCTCGACGGCGAAGATCAGCAAGAGCTGACCGTCCTGGTAGTCGGCGTGGATCTGCGCCGGGCGCTTGACCGCAAGGTCGGCCCCATTGTCGATGAGCGTGGTGTAATAATTGAAATCGGCGAGCGAGTCGCGGACGATGGCGCCAACCTCGGCAAGCTCTTCCGGTTCGAGGGTCAGATTGCGATTGGTGTCGTAATCCATGACGACACTGGCGGAGAAAACCTCGTCAAAGCGCCAGACATTGCGCAATTCGACAATTGTTCCATCGGCGGCAGTCTCGACCTCGAGCCGGGCTTGCGCGAATATATGCGGGTGAGCGAGTGCCGGAGCGGCGAGAATGCTGAAAATGCCTGCAACGCAGGACATTGCCGTGATCTTCGTTCGATTGAACATGCGTAGCCTCTTTCCATCGCTCCGTGCCGCCGCAGCGTTGCCGTGCTGATGGCATGAAAATGCGACACAAATCCGGCCAATGCCCGTTGGCGCAGCACGATTCGGTCTGTCTTGCAGCCTGGCAGCATGCGAATCTTTAGCGGTGCTGGCTGCCGATGACCAGAGGCTGATCGGCTGCGGATGACGCAGCGGCAGCACGGCCCGATCTTTTTGCTGTCCGGCCAAATTTTTTTCTTGATTCCGATTCCGCGAAATCCTATTTCTCGGCTGCCCAAAGTCGCACGTGCCTGTGGGTGTCCGCCGGGTCTCGATATGGCGAGATCACGGCAAGGTACCTGGAACTAACCCCTCCAGTCGCTTTCCGGCCCACCGGGCAAGCGAGGACATCTTGAAGCAACGACGGTGCGGGCCTTTCTAGTGTCTGCCGGCTTTCCAACAGCCGGGGTTACTGAAGAGGCACACCTTCATTGCCGGAAGTGCGGTCGGGTTTTCCCTCCAAACCAAGGCAGACAGAGCCGAATTGTCGCTGATGAGGCGATGGTTCTCGACGCATTCGGCGTCCATACCGCGATTCCGGCCGATCCAAAGGCGGGTATTGGGTGGGGCACGGGTGCACTGTCTTCACACGCCCCCGCAAGCGCGGGCGGATCGGAGGAACCCGATGACCACTGCACGTATTCGCGATTTCATTCGTACACGACGTCCGGACGGCCCCTGCCTCGTTGTCGACCTTGATGTCGTCCGCGACAATTTCCAGACGTTTCGCAAGGCTCTGCCGGACAGTTCAATCTACTATGCGGTGAAAGCCAACCCGGCTCCGGAAATTCTGGCGCTGCTCGCCGCCCTCGGCTCGAATTTCGACTGCGCCTCGGTGGCGGAAATCGAAATGGCCCTGAAGGCGGGCGCCGATGCGAGCCGGATTTCCTACGGCAACACCATCAAGAAAGAGCGCGACATCGCGCGGGCGTTTGCGCTCGGTGTCGGCCTCTATGCCGTCGACAGCCACGAGGAAGTGGAGAAGGTGGCCCGCGCCGCTCCCGGGGCGCGCGTGTTCTGCCGTGTTCTGACCGATGGCGAGGGGGCTGAATGGCCGCTGTCGCGCAAGTTCGGCTGCGTTCCGGCGATGGCAGTGGATGTCTTGGTGTATGCGCATCAACTCGGACTGATCTCGCATGGTGTGTCCTTTCATGTCGGCTCGCAGATGACCAAGCTTGATGCCTGGGACAGCGCGCTGGCGGACGCCCGGCGCGTGTTCGACAAGCTGCTGCAGCAGGGCATTACGCTGAAGATGGTCAATATGGGCGGCGGCTTTCCGACCCGGTATCTGAAAGACATTCCGACCGCAGAAGCCTACGGCCAGGCGATTTCCTCGGCGCTGCGCCGGCATTTCGGCAACCAGTTGCCGGAAACGATCATCGAGCCGGGCCGGGGCATGGTCGGCAATGCCGGTGTCATCAAGGCGGAAGTCGTGCTGACCTCGCGCAAGTGCGACAACGACAATGTGCGCTGGGTGTATCTCGACATCGGCAAATTTGGCGGTCTGGCGGAAACCATGGACGAGGCGATCCGCTATTCGATCGTCACGGATCGCGATGGCGAGGCCACCGAGCCCTGCGTGCTGGCCGGCCCGACCTGCGATTCGGCTGATGTGCTTTATGAAAAGACACCCTATGCGATGCCGGTGTCGCTGACCATCGGCGACGAGGTTCTGATCGAGGGGACGGGCGCTTACACCACCACCTATTCGGCGGTGGCGTTCAATGGTTTCGAGCCGCTGAAGTCCTACGTCATCTGAGCATCCGTGGGCGGTCCTTGTAGCCGCTCCCGGCAGGGCAAGACGGCCCTGTCAGTCCGTTTTTCGCAACAGAAAAAGCCTCGGGGTTTCCGAGGCTTTTTGCTGTCTTCAGACAGCGATCAGAAAAAGATGCCGCCGCCGATCGATGTCGGCGAAGGGGGATAGCCGATGCTGTCGCCAGACTGGGGCACGGCCGAGGTCGCCGTACAGTCGATCGCTGTGTCGGCTGACTGCGTGTGGCGCTGATCCTGCTCAGCACAGATCGATGCCGGAGGCGTGGTGTCGTCTGTGGCAGCGAGCGCAGGCGCGGCAAGGCTTGCGGCAAGCAAGGCCGTGGTCAGGGCTGTCGAAATCAAGCGTGTCATGTCGTGTTCCTTTCGCGAAGGAGCGCAACGCCGTGTCGGGCCGGGCTGCGCGGCCTTTTTTCGAGTGTTTCGTGCGGCGTACATCGATCGCCATGAGTGGATTTGAGCGGATGCGGTAGGGATTGCGCCGCGATTTCGAAAATTCGACCGGTTTTTTTGAAATCGATCGATAAAATTCGGGATCGACTGGACAGGAGCGCTGAGGCGGCGGATAGGTGACACCGCCCAGAGCTTGCCGCATGGAGGATGCCATGGATGCAGCCCTTTCGCCCGCGCCGATCTCGCTCGTTGCGCTCACCGATCTGATGTTTCGCGGCGGCACGGTCGCTATTCTGCTTCTGTTGATCATCCACCTGACGCGCTTGCCGCGCAGTCCCGTGACCATTGCCGGACTGCTGTTTTGTGGCACCGGCATTATCGAAGCGATGATCAACATTCCTGCTTCGACCGTCGCGATGGAACTGCCGGCCTGGCTGGCCGCCTTGTTGCAGCAGTTCCACTTCGTGGCGCTGTGGTGGTTCGCGCTGGCGCTGTTTGATGACCATTACCGATGGCGCGTGGCGACCCTGTGGCCGCTTGCTGTGGTGCTGCCGCTGGTGGCAGGGTTCGCCCTTGGCGGCGAGCGCATCGGCGCGGCATTCGGGGGCGCTTTGGCGCTGTTCGATGCGGCTCTGCTCGTTCTTTTGATCCGGTTGGCGCTGACGGACTCGGCCAGCGATCTGGTGCCGGCGCGGCGCACGTTCCGGCGCGCCCTGTCATTCACCGTGCCGCCATTCACGCTTCTGGTGATCGTGCTGGAGCTTGTCGATATTGGCGGAGCGGCCGCCGAGCTGCTGTGCGCCGGCTATGCCGCGGTTTTCTTTCTGCTGGCGGTCGGCTTCGGTTTCTGGCTGACGAGCATCAAGCATGCCATGGTGCTGCGCCCGACCGGGACGGCACGCACGCCGGCCGATGCCGAACTGGCTGCGGCCGATCGGTTGGAGCTCGAGAGCGTGGTGGCGGCGATGGAAAGCGGGCTGTATCTCGAACCCGGCCTGACCATCGGCGGGCTCGGTGAGCGGCTCGAGATCCCGGAACACCGTTTGCGCCGGCTAATCAACAAGGGTCTCGGCTATCGCAATTTCTCGGCCTTCGTGAATGACTACCGCATCAACGAGGCAAAGCGGCGGCTCGCCGACCCGCAGGAAGCGCGCGAACAAATCGTGCAGCACGCCTTCCGACTTGGCTATGCCTCGCTGGCGCCGTTCAACCGGGCCTTTCGCGAACGGGTCGGGATCAGCCCGCGTGAATTTCGAGAGCAGGCCTTGGCGCGCGGACCGCTTGCCGCGGAGTGATCCGCCGGCCAGCGCAAGGAGTGCTTAGCCGGCAATATCGATGACGCCGCAATCACCGGCTTCCGAAGCAAAGGCGAGCAGCCGGCCGGCCGGGTTCCAGGCCAGCATCGATATGGCGCCCTTGCCGGGCCGGCGCAGCAAGGCTTCCTTTGAATCGGCAAGCCGCACGGCGAGCACCATGCCGTCGGCATAGCCGATGGCCACCAGTTCCTCACGCGGATGACAGGCGACCGAAGTGACCATGGTGTCACTGCGCAGGCCAAGCTCCATCGGCGCTTTCCCCATCGGTCCGTCCTTGCCCTGAAAAGGCCAGGCAATCGCCGAGGGTGCGCCGGAGGTGACAAGCCAATGCCCCTTTTTTGACCAGGAAAAGGAGCGGATTTTCGCCGGATAGCCGGTCATGCGCATATGGCGTGCTTCGTCGCCATGCTTGCCGTCAAGCTTCCAGCCATGCAGGGCATTTTCCTGCATGGTGGTGACGAGGAAACGATTGTCAGGGCTGAAGGTGACCGCCGAATGCGCCCCCTTCCACTCCAGATCAAGCGGGGCAGCGTTGCCGGCGACGAAGGCCAGCGACACGCCGTTGTAGCGGGCCAGCGCTATGCGCAGCCCCTTCGGCGCGAAGGCCAGTCCCTCGATGGTGCGCGGCTCCGAGAATTCACGGTGTGTGCCGTCGGCAGTCAGCACCGTCGCCGCGCGTCCTTCGGACCAGGCGACGGTGCCACGGGGCCCGAAAGCGACGGCATTGACCCATTTGCGGGCCGGGCCGCGGATCTCGGTGAGCATGCCGTCGGCCGAAAGGGTCATTACCTTGCCGTCCTCGCCGCCGCTGATCAGGCGGTCGCCGTCCGGGCTGACGGCAGCGGCCAGGAGACCATCATGCAGCTCGTGCCGGTGGATGCCATGGTCGAGCCGAACGACGGTGCCGTCGGCCACCCCGTACACCGGGACGTCGCCGAGAAAGGCAGCAGCCAGGACATGGCCGTCAAGATCGAGCGGCGCGACGGTCGGCATCAGGCCTGGCAAGCCATGAAGGTGCGCTCGAGCTTGTCACGATCGAGATCGCGACCGATGAAGACAATGCGGCTCTGGCGCTCTTCACCCTCTTTCCACTCCCGCTGATGGTCGCCCTCGACAATCATGTGGACGCCCTGGATGACATATCGCTCGGCATCGCCGTCAAGCGCGATGATCCCCTTCAGCCGCAGGATCTTCGGCCCGTCGATCTGGGTGATCTTTTCGATCCACGGAAAGAACTTTTTCGGATCGAGCGGACCGGCCCGCAGGCTGATCGACTGCACCGTGACGTCATGAATCTTTGCCGGTTCGGCATGATTGTGGCCGTCGTGGTGGTGGTGATCATGGTCGTGGTGATGATCGTGCCCGTCTCCATGCTCGCAGGCGGGTCCGCAGATGTGGCCCGGATCATCATGGTCGAGAAACTGCGGGTCATTGTCGAGGGCGCGCTGCAGATCGAAGGTGCCGCGGTCGAGCACGGCCTCAAGCGGCACGTCGGCGCGGCTGGCGTGGTGAATGCGGGCCGAGGGGTTGATGGCCCGAATGGTCGCCTCGACGCTGGCCAATTTCTCGGAATCGACGAGGTCGGTCTTGTTGAGAACGATGACATCGGCAAAAGCGATCTGATCCTCGGCCTCGGCGCTGTCCTGCAAGCGATCGGGCAGGTGGTGCGCATCGACAAGCGCCACGACGGCATCAAGCCGGGTCTTGGCGCGCACCTCTTCATCCATGAAGAAAGTCTGGGCGACCGGAGCCGGATCGGCGAGTCCGGTTGTCTCGACGATAATGGCATCGAAGCGGCCGGGCCGGCGCATCAGGCCCTCGACGACGCGCACAAGATCGCCGCGCACCGTGCAGCAGACGCAGCCATTGTTCATCTCGTAGATCTCTTCATCGGATTCAATGATGAGATCATTGTCGATGCCGATCTCGCCGAACTCGTTGACGATGACGGCATAGCGCTTGCCGTGCGATGCTGAGAGAATCCGGTTGAGAAGCGTGGTCTTGCCCGCGCCGAGATAGCCGGTGAGTACGGTGACGGGAACAGGGGCGGGGCCTTGGCTCATGAACGATCTGCCTCGGTAACGGGAAATTTGCCGCTTCCATATAGGGTCTGGGCCGGCATTGCGCCAGCGCGCTGGCATCGGTTTTGCTCGAAGGAGGTCGAAGCCGCTTCTGGCGGGTCCTTATGGGCGGGCCTTCGGTGCAGATTTGATGGGCGTGTTGGCGCAACGGCATGCGGCGGGAGGCAGCGGGATTGGCGGATATGAAGAAGAACCGGAAGCGCGGTGAAAAGAAAGCCGCGACGGCTGGCATAAACACCGGACGAGATGCGCGCGCGGGCGCCGTGCTTGCCGCGATCGCGCAGGTGGCGCGCAGCAGCCGCACGACGCTGAACCAGTGCCTTTCGGCGCACGGGCTCTATGCGGGCCAGGATCAACTGATGCTGGCGCTCGCGCAAAAGGGCAGCCAGACAGCGGGTGCTTTGGCACAGATGCTCGGCGTGAGAGCGCCGACATTGACCCGCAGCATAACACGCCTCGCCGCCCAGGGACTGGTGCGGCGCGCGGTGTCGCCCGAGGATGGGCGCTTGACGCTGATCGAGTTGACGGAGCAGGGCAAAGGGAAAATCTCCGCCATCGAAGCTGCCCAGAAGGAGACCGCGGCGCTTGCGCTCACAGGGCTGAAGAATAAGGACATCAGGCGGCTGCTCGACAGTCTGGCGGTGATCGACATGAATCTGGCGGGCGCATCCATACGGTCAGAAGGGCAAGAGGCTGAGCCGAAAGTGGATGGCGAGGCAGAAAAAACGGGCCGGGCGCCATGAGCATTTGCAGAGCGGGTGTTCGTCACGGCCGGGACGGCGTGGCTGACAACGCGATTGCCAGCCGACCCTGAATTTTTTAAACAGACTTTAAAATGTTGAACGGGCCCCCGTCACAGGCTGGCCCAGGGGGACCCTGCGTGGCGCAAAAGGTGAAACTGTCGACGATCGCGGAAACGCTCGGCCTGTCGACAGCAACTGTTTCTCTGGCGCTTCGCGATAGCCCGCTGGTGGCCGATGCGACGCGCGAACGGGTCAAGGAAAAGGCTGTCGAACTCGGCTATATCTACAATCGCCGCGCCGCCAGCCTGCGCACTTCGCGCTCGGGCATCGTCGGTGTCGTCGTGCATGACATCATGAACCCGTTCTATGCCGAGATCCTGCGCGCAATCGAGACCGAACTCGATCGCAGCCGGCAGACCTTCATTCTTTCCAATCATTACGATTCCGTCGACAAGCAGCGCAATTTTATCGAGACGCTGCTGCAACTGGGCGGCGACGGCGTGATCATGTCGCCGGCGATCGACACACCGGTGGCGGACATCAAGCTCGCGGAAGACAATGGCATGCCGGCCATCCTCATCGCGCGGCAGGTGCCGGAACTTGATGTTCCGACGTTTCGCGGTGATGACAGCTACGGGATTGCGCTGGCGACCAATCATCTGATCAGCCTCGGGCACCGGGTCATTGCCATGATTGGGGGCACCGACCAGACCTCGACCGGCCGGGACCGGTATCAGGGCTATGTCAATGCGCTGCTCAAGGCCGGTATCGAAGTGGACCCGGGCCTCAGGATCCCCGGACCGCGCACCAAGCAGGGTGGCTTCGAGGCGGCGGTCAATTTCCTGTCAATGCCGCAAAAGCCGACAGCCGCCGTGTGCTGGAATGATCTGGTCGCCATCGGGCTGATGAACGGCGTCTCAAGAGCGGGGCTTGTGGCGGGTCGCGATATTTCTGTCACCGGCTATGACGATCTCGAAGAGGCGGCGATCGCCACGCCGGCACTGACCACGGTGTGGAACGGGCAAGCCGAGGTCGGTCGTTCGGCGGCACGGGCACTGCTCGACAAGCTGAACGGCTCAAGCGAGGCCAACGGCTTGCACCTGATCAAGCCGGAAATGCGTATCCGCCAATCGACGGCGCCGTTGAAAAAGGACTGACATGGACGAGGCGAGGCCCACCATCCTGATCCCGGGACGGATTAATGCGCATGTGCGTCAGCGCGTGCAATCCGAGTTCAATTGCATCTCGATCGAGACTGCGGATGCCTCGCTGGTGCAGCCGCATGATCGCCGGCGGGTCCGCGGCATCGCCGCGATGACCGAAATATCGGCGCCTTTCATCGATGCGTTCGATCGATTGGAAATCATCGGCAATTTCGGTGTCGGCTATGACGCGGTCGATGCCGCGCATGCGGCGAGGCGCGGCGTGATGGTCACATATACACCCGACGTCCTGTCAGATGAGGTCGCCGATACGACAATCGGCCTCGTGCTCAACACGCTGCGTCGTCTGCCGCAAGCGGAGGCCTGGCTGCGGTCCGGACGCTGGTTAAAAGAGGGCGCTTTTCCCCTCACTCCGCTGACATTGCGCGGACGCACGGCGGGAATTTTCGGTCTTGGGCGCATTGGGCTTGCGATCGCCCGCCGGCTCGAGGGTTTCGGGATTCCGGTGCATTATCACAACCGTACGCAACGTGCGGATGTCGCCTATCCCTATCACGCAACGTTGCGGGATCTGGCAGAAGCGGTGGATCTGTTGATTTGCGTGGTGCCAGGCGGCGAAAGTACGGAAAAAGCGGTTGGCGCGGAAGTGTTCGCGGCGCTGGGGGAGAATGGGGTGTTCATCAATGTCGGACGCGGCACCACGGTGGATGAGCCGGCGCTGATCAAGGCGCTCGAAGACGAAACGATTGCTGCTGCCGGTCTCGATGTGTTCGCGGATGAACCGCGGGTTCCGCGGGCGCTGATGGCGCTCGACAATGCGTGCCTGTTGCCGCATGTGGCTTCGGCCTCGGTGCCGACCCGCAACGCCATGGGTGACCTGCTCGTCGACAATCTCGTTTCCTGGTTTTCGGGCGGGGCAGCCCTGACCCCGGTCAGCGAGACACGCAGCCTGAACCGCAACAGCTGAGGCCGGCGGAGCAAGTTTGTCCGATACCAATTGCCAAAATGGCAAGGCGCACGGCCCGCGCCTATTCCGCCGCCTGCATCGGCCGGGCTTCGAGGCGCCAGCGACGCACGGCGGCGCCGAAAGCCTGGAAAATCTTGTCGGATGTGGGATCGGTTCCCACCCAGTATTCGGGGTGCCATTGCACACCGAGCGCGAAACCGGGCGCATCAATGACGCTGACGGCTTCGATCGTCTCATCCTCGGCCAGCGCTTCGACTGTCAGGCGCGGCGCGAGGTCTGATATTCCCTGCCGGTGAAGCGAGTTCACCATCGGCTTTTCATCTTCGAGAATGGCGGCGAGACACCCGCCGGGCTGCACGGCAATCGGATGGCGGACCGCAAAGGCTTCGTCACGGTCGGGGACCTCGGGTTTGCGGTGGTCAGAGCGGCCGGGCAGCTCCTGGATCTCATTGGCGAGCGTGCCCCCGAGCGCCACATTGAGTTCCTGAATGCCGCGGCAGATGGCGAGCAACGGCAGACCACGCTCGATGGCGCGGCGGATCATCGCCATGCTGGTTGCATCGCGGGCCGGGTCGAACGGGCCATGCCCCTCTGTTGCTTTGATCCCGTAATGGCTCGGATGGACATTGGTGCGTGAGCCGCTGATCAGCAGACCGTCAACGCGATCGAGCACCTGATCGGCGTCAAAGCCAACCTCGAGCGCCGGAACAATCAGCGGCTGTACTCCGGAACCGCGAATGGCGGCCTGAACGTATTGTTCGGGGGCCGCCTGCCAGACGTAACCCTCGAATTCGCGAATATCCGCGGGGATGGCAACGACACCGTTTTGCATGGCCCAGGTCCTATTGTCCTTTAGTCTAAAACGAAGGGCGTCAGATGCCCCGCAGAATACCGCAGAGCCCGTCCTTCAGCTTCGGTTCGAGCTGTCAGCCCGGCGGCTCGCAGCGGCAATTGCGTTTATATTACCGAAGTTTGCAGTGTTGTGCCACGGGGTTTGCGCTGCCTTGAGACCGGTGGTTTACCGGCAGTAAGACGGGTGATCGGCAAGTGGAAAGAAAATATGACCATTTGGCGATTTTGTACGTCTCGCATGCTTGTAAGGCCCCGCGCAAAGTGGTTTGTTTGACGCAGCTGCGAGGCCGGGGAAGGGAGCCCGGCCCGACAGTTGTTCCATATCAGGGAGGTTTTTATGGATCGTCGTTCGTTTATCAAGAAAGCCGGCGCGACTGGCGCTGGTGCGGCCGCTGCCACAACGCTGGCGGCACCGGCCATCGCGCAGGAAAGCCCGGAAATCACCTGGCGCCTGACATCTTCGTTCCCGAAGTCTCTCGATACCATCTATGGCGCTGCAGAGACGCTGGCGGAGCGGGTCAAGGAAGCCACGGATGGGCGTTTCACCATCCAGGTGTTTGCCGGCGGCGAGATCGTGCCGGGCCTGCAAGCGCTCGACGCAGCTGCGGACGGCACGGTCGAGATGTGCCACACCGCCTCCTACTACTACTGGGGCAAGGACGCGACCTATCAGCTCGGTACGGCGACGCCGTTCACGATGAACGCGCGCATGCAGAACGCCTGGTTCATCGAGGGCGGCGGCACCGACATGCTGAATGAATTCTATCACACCCAAGGGGTGCACGGCATTCCGTGCGGCAATACCGGCGCTCAGATGGGTGGATGGTTCCGCAAGGAGATCAACACGGTCGAAGATCTCGACGGGTTGAAGATGCGGATCGGCGGATTTGCCGGCAAGATCCTCGCCAAGCTCGGCGTGGCACCGCAGCAGATTGCCGGCGGTGACATCTATCCGGCGCTCGAAAAAGGCACGATCGACGCGACCGAGTGGGTCGGCCCGTATGATGACCAGAAGCTCGGCTTCAACAAGGTGGCTAAGTACTATTACTATCCCGGCTGGTGGGAAGGCGGCGCGGCGCTGCATGCCTTTGCCAATCTGGAGAAATTCAACGCCCTGCCGAAGCATTATCAAGCGATCCTCACCGACGCTTCATACTTCGCCAACGCCTCGATGCTGGCGCGCTATGACATCAAGAACCCGGATGCGCTCAAGCAATTGGTCAATGATGGGGCAGTGCTGCGGCCATTCAACCAGCAGGTGCTCGACGCCTGCCGCGAGAAGGCCCTCGAAGTGTTCGAGGAAGTCAGCGCCGAGAACGAGATGTTCAAGAAGGTCTATGAATCGCAGCTGGAGTACGCGCGCGGCGCGTATCTGTGGCAACAGCTGTCGGAGTATACGTTCGACACCTATATGATGCTGCTGCAGCGCGGCGGCAAGCTGTAATCAAACAGCTCCATCTCGAATGACCATGGGCGGGCCGCTTTGCAAAAGGCGGCCCGTTTTTTGTGGCCGGAGAACAGTATCGGCAAATTGACCCTGGCGTGTTCGGCAAAGGAAAGTCGCCGCTAACCATCTGTTTCTTGCTTATATTTTCTTTCTGCCTGTACCTTGCAAGTTCAAGCAACTGATGATTTTCTCCCTCGGCATGAAGCGCGGTTGGGGTGCTCCAGCCGGCTTTACAACGTGTACAGGGAGGTAATTCATGGATCGTCGTTCGTTTATCAAAAAAGCCGGCACGGCTGGCGCTGGCGCTGCGGCCGCCACGACGCTGGCGGCTCCGGCTTTGGCGCAGGAAAGCCCACAGATCACCTGGCGGTTGACCTCGTCATTTCCCAAGTCTCTCGATACGATCTTTGGTGCTGCGGAATTGATGGCCGACCATGTCCGTGCCGCAACCGACGGCAAGTTCGAGATCCAGGTGTTTGCGGCCGGCGAGATCGTCCCGGGCCTGCAGGCGCTGGACGCGGTGTCTGAAAACACCGTCGAGATGTGCCATACCTGCTCCTACTACTACTGGGGCAAGGACACGGCCTATCAGCTTGGCACTGCCACCCCGCTGACGCTAAACGCGCGCATGCAGAATGCCTGGTTCACCGCAGGTGGCGGCATGGAAATGCTCAATGAGTTCTACAACTCGAATGGCGTGCACGGCTTTGTGTGCGGCAATACCGGGGCGCAGATGGGCGGCTGGTTCCGCAAGGAAATCAACACCGTTGAAGACCTCGATGGCCTGAAGATGCGCATTGGCGGCTTTGCTGGAAAGATCCTGGCCAAGCTGGGCGTGTCGCCACAGCTGATTGCCGGCGGTGACATCTATCCGGCGCTCGAGAAAGGCACGATCGATGCGACCGAGTGGGTCGGGCCGTATGACGACCAGAAGCTCGGCTTCAACAAGGTAGCCAAGTATTATTATTATCCCGGCTGGTGGGAAGGCGGCGCGGCGCTGCATTCCTTCGTCAATCTCGAGAAGTACAATGAACTGCCGAAGCACTACCAGGCCATTCTGAGCGACGCCAACTCGGCGGCCAATACCGAGACGCTCGGCAATTACGACGTCAAGAACCCGAAGGCGGTGCGCGAACTGGTCAATAACGGCGCCGTCCTGCGGCCGTTCAACCAGCAGATTCTCGATGCCTGCTACAAGGCGGCAAAGGAAGTCTACGAGGAGGAATCGGCGGCCAACCCGAACTTCAAGAAGATCTATGATTCGCAGGTCGCCTATGCCCGCGAGGCCTATCTGTGGCAGCAGCTGTCGGAGTACACCTTCGATACCTACATGATGCTGCAGCAGCGCGCCGACAATATCTGATCGGCCGGACTTCAGATGAAAACCCCGGAGCGCAGACCGCGCTCCGGGGTTTTTTGTGCTGCGATGGCCGGCGGGCCGTCCTCAGTTGAAGGAGGGCGGCGTCGACAGATCCATCGAGGGTGCCGGGGCCGCCGGCGCATCGGCGCCATCTCCCGCGGAGGTCTCCGGCGTTGTCTCGTCAGCCGAATCTGCATCTCCAGGCGGATCAGAGGGGGCTGGCAAGCCAAAAGATGGCAGGCCGGGAAGTCCGCCCGGCGACGACCCGTCCTCCTGTTGCGCGGGGCTGCCAAAGGGCGGCAGAGTCATGCCGCCGCCCTCGCTTCCAAAGCCTGGCAGCTGGATCTCGATATCCTCGGACACCGTGGGTTCACCCTTGTAGTGGGTGACCAGCCCGGGAAAGAGGATGACGGTGAGAATGACAAGAAACTGGATGACGATAAAGGGCAGCGCCCCCTTGTAGATCGCCGTCGTCTTGATGCCGGGCAGGACCCGTCCAGTCGCCGTATCGGTCCATTCCTTGGTCGGCGCGATGGACCGCAGGTAGAACAGGGAGAAACCGAAGGGTGGCGTCAGAAATGACGTCTGCAGGTTGATGCCGAGAATGATGCCGAACCAGATCAGATCGATGCCGAGCGTCTCGGCGACCGGGGCGAGCAGCGGAACCATGATGAAGGCAATCTCGAAGAAATCGAGAAAGCAGCCCAGAATGAAGACGATGATGGTGACCACCACCAGAAAGCCAAGTTCGCCACCTGGCAGGGCGAGCAGCAATTCCTCGATCCAGACATTGCCATTGATGCCGTAAAAGGTCAGCCCGAAGACGCGGGCGCCGATCAGGATGAACATTACGAAGGCCGAGAGGCGGGTGGTGGAATCGAGGGCCTGCTTGACGGTCTTCAGGTCGAGCCGGCGCTTGATCAATGCCAGGACCAGTGCGCCGACAGCGCCCATCGCGCCGCCTTCCGTCGGTGTGGCGATGCCCAGGAAGATCGTGCCGAGCACGAGAAAGATCAGCGCCAGCGGCGGGATCAGCACGATCACCACTTCTTCGGTCAAGCGCGACAGGATGCCGAGATTGAACTTGCGATTTGCAAGGCTGAGAAGCAGGGCCGCACTCGCTGCGCTGACAGCGGACCAGACAAAACGCGTTTCGTAGCGCAATGCTTCGAAGACGAAATAATAGCAAATGTAGTGAAGCGCGATGGCGCCGGCGACCACCGCGACCAGTGACGTCACGCCGCTGCCCAGGGTGCGCGCCTCGACCGGCAGGGCCGGGACCCATTGCGGCTTGAAGATCGTCAGCGAGAAAATATACAGGCAGTAAGCCGTGATGATGATCAAGGCCGGGTAGAGCGCACCGACATACATGTCGCCGACCGAACGGCCGAGCTGATCGGCCATGACGATCAGCACCAGCGAGGGCGGAACGATCTGCGCCAAGGTACCGGACGCGGCGATGGAGCCGGTGGCAACCGACTGGTTGTAGCCATAGCGGGTCATGATCGGCAGCGAGATCAGGCCCATGGCGATCACCGAGGCGGCGACGACGCCGGTGGTCGCGGCGAGCAGGGCGCCGACGAGAATGACGGCATAGGCGAGACCGCCACGGATCGGTCCGAACAGCTGACCGATCGTATCGAGCAGATCCTCGGCCATGCGCGATCGCTCGAGGATCAGCCCCATGAAGGTGAAGAACGGGATCGCCAGCAGCGTGTCATTGTACATGATGCCGTAGATGCGATCGGGGTGGGCCTGCAGGAGCGGCCAGAACAGGCGAATTTCCGGAGACAGGTGCGAGACCTCGACGCCGATGACGAAATAGGCCAGCCCACCGGCCGCGAGAGTGAAGGCAACGGGATAGCCCAGCAGAAGCATGGCCATCACGGAGACGAACATGATCGGGGCAAGGTTTTCGGCGATCAGATCAATCACTTGCCCGCCTCCTGCCTGGCCGTGGCCACCATCACCTCTGCCTCGGGAGGCAGATCGTGGTGCTCCGTCTCATCCGGGATGCGCCCGATGATGATGGCGAAACGCTTGATGATTTCGGAGAAGGTCTGAAAGATCAGCAGGGTGAAACCGATCGCCACCATGATCTTGGCCGGCCAGAGGATCAAGCCGCCGGCATTGGCGGAGATTTCACCGGAGCGGATCGACTTGGTTACCCAGGGGATCGACAGCCAGGTGATCAGCAAGACGAAGGGCAGCAGGAAGATGAAGTGACAGATCAGGTCGATCCAGTCACGTGTCCGTTTGCTCAGCATATTGGAGACGAAATCGATGCGCACATGCTCGTTGCGTTTCAATGTATAGGCCGCGGCCAACAGAAAGGCCGTGCCGTACAAATACCATTGCACTTCGAGCCAGGCATTCGATGAAATGTCGAATGTCTTGCGCATGATGGCATTGCCGGCCGAAATCAGCACGGAGGCCAGGATCAGCCACGCGACATTGCGGCCGATAAATTCATTTACACGGTCGATCGCGCGGCTGAACGCCAACAAAACGGTCATCAGATCCTCCCCAAAATGACCGGCGGCGCAGGTCCTCCTATGCCTCTATACACAGCCCTCTTGGCGGGGCTTGGAAGTGGCGCGCGCATGGTCAATCGGCCTCTCCCTTACCAGTATCAAGTGTTGCCGTGCAACGCACAATGCATGATTTTCCCTGCATGGGCCGGGGGCGTATGGTGCACCCGGTCGGGAAGCTGTAAGCAAGGTGCGGGAGACGGAGAGGAGACAGCTTTGCGCGCAGAGACATTATTCGACATTTCGGGCGAGATCGCGCTCGTGACAGGCGGAGCATCCGGTCTCGGACGCCAGTTCGCCAAGGTTCTGGCTGACAACGGTGCCCGCGTCTTCATTGCCGACAAGGATGGTGCCGCGCTCGCGGCGACCGTTGACGCCTTGTCGGAGTGCGAGGGCCGGGTGAGCGGGTCCGAAGCGGATGTCACCGACGAGAGACAACTTGCGGCGCTGTTTTCCGAAATTGAGGAGGATGCGGGGCCGGTGACAGTTCTGGTGAACAATGCCGGGATGGTGCATCGCGACAAGGCCGTGCGCCTGTCGCGCGAAAAGCTGGACACGGTCCTGGCGGTCAATGTCGATGGTGCCTTTCTGGTCGCCCAGGCCATGGCGAAGCGGTTGATGGCGGCCAAACGCGGCGGCTCGATCATCAACATCTCAAGCATACTTGCAAAACAGCCGATGCGCTCCGTCATCGCCTATGGCGCGGCAAAGGCGGCACTGAGCATGATGACACGCACGATGGCCCTGGAGTGGGCCGGCAGCCAGATTCGGGTCAATGAAATTCGTCCCGGTTGGTTTGAGACCCGCCTGACGGAAGATTTCCTGAAAGGGCCGGGCCGCGAGGTGTTGCGCGCGCAGGTGCCGTTGCGGCGCCTGGGACAGCCCGGCGACCTTGATGGCGCCTTGCTTTTCCTGGCCTCGCGCGCCAGCGCCTACATGACCGGTGCGTCCATCACGATAGACGGCGGCTATACCCTGGGTCGCTGACTTTTGCCGATCTGAGCGCCGCGAACAGCCTGAGAAACGAAATTTCCGCTGTTTATCCTGAATCAAGCATTAATGACATGTACTGCAAATCTCAAATAAATACTTTTATGTCGGAAATTATATCAACAATATATTTTCGGACATTGCCATGGGACAAGTGTTTATCTGAAATACAATTTCCCGTTTGGCATCTGAGAGTTGCAACTTTTGGCTGTTCTGGTGATACAACTTGTTAATGTCGGAAGCCTAGATTTGCACGTGATATAGAAACGGGTGCAGAAGATGCTGCCGACAGATCAGAGCGACGACGCCGCGGAAGTCCGGCTGTCGTTCGTCAAATCGCTTTATCTCAAGCGCGGGACATTGTTCGCGGGTATGGTGGCTCATGTCGTGACGGCATCGGCGATCTATGTGCGCACGCAGGACATCTTCTACCTGTATTGCGGCTTGGCGATGATCTGCATCTGGGCGGCGCGAATGGGCAAGATGCTTGCCTTCGACCGATGCGACACGACCCGCTTCAGCATGCAGGATACGGTGAAATGGGAACGGCTGTATGTCGCCGGCCCGGTGGCGGGCGCCCTCGTGCTGGGTATCATGTGTGCCTATGCCCTGGTTGTGTCCCGCGATTCCTTTGCTGAACTCGCTTCTGTCTCGATCACCCTTGCCAGCATGATTTCGGTGGTCGGCCGCAATTTCGGCTCGCGGATCAATGTCGATCTGATGATTCTTGCGGCCTGCCTGCCCTTGCTTGGCGGATTTCTGGTGCTGCGCGATCCCTACATGGTCGTTCTGGCGCTGTTGCTGCTGCCCTTATTTCTGACAACCCGGTCGATGGCCAACGGCGTGCGTGAATTTCTGTTCAACACGGTGATGGCCGAGAGAAAAACGGCGCAACTTGCGGAGCGCTTCGACATCGCGCTGAACAACATGTCACACGGGCTGTTCATGCTGAATGGTGATGGTCAGATCGAGGTCTTCAACAATAAGGCTCGCGAAATCTTCCGGATCAATCCGGCGCTCGACCTGCGCAACCGGTCGCTCAAACTCGCGCTGCGCATGGGCGCACGCAACGGGATCCTGCCCGCCGAGAGCCTGAGGGAGATCTCGTCGCGTCTGGAAAACCTTCTCAAGGGGCGCGAGCGCCGGGCGCTGATCCGCTTTGCCGACGACACCTGGCTCGAATTCACCTCCCGGCTGCGCGGCTCGCAGGGCGTCGTCCTGATATTCGAAGACGTCAGCGCGCGCATCCGCCAGGAGGAAAAGATCCTGCAGATGGCTCGCTACGACACGCTGACCGGTCTGGCGAACCGCAGCTGGTTCAGCGAATTGGTGGCTGAGCGGCTGTCGCGCAACGAAGCAAGCGACCAGGTGGCGCTGGCCGTGTTCGATCTTGACGACTTCAAGCATGTCAACGACACGATGGGGCATATCGCCGGCGACAGGCTGCTGGCGGAAGTGGCCGCCCGACTGGACAAGCAACAGCATGACGATATTCTCATTTCGCGCTTCGGCGGCGACGAGTTCGTCATCTTTTTTGCCGAGGTGCCGAACACCAGCCGGCTCGACGCGCTGATGGCGCGTATCACCCGCGCCATGGCCGGGCCCTATCAGATTGATGGCCATCAGTTGCACATTACGGTGAGCGGCGGCGTGGCGCTTTCACCGGCCTCCGGCGCGGCGCTCGATGGCATGCAGATCAAGGCTGATCTGGCGCTTTACGACGCCAAGCGGCGCGACAAGAACCGCTGGTCCCTGTTCGTCGAGTCGATGGACCAGAAATATACGGAACGCCAGAAGCTGAAGAATGATCTGCGCGAAGCGATCAGCACTGAATCGATGAGCATCGCCTATCAGCCGATCTTTCTGCCGGATGGCTCGCGCATCATGGGGGCGGAAGCGTTGTCACGCTGGAACCACCCGGAAACCGGACCGGTATCCCCTGCCGTCTATATTCCGCTCGCCGAGGAAATGGGCATTGTCACGGATCTTACCCGCTGCATGATCAACCGGGCCATTGCCGATTGCGTGACATGGCCGGCCAACAGGTTCGTCTCCGTCAATCTTTCGGCGCACGACCTGGCGAGTACGGAAATCATCGCCGTCGTTGAACGCGCGCTCGCCCGTTACGGCCTGGCGCCGGAACGGCTGTATCTGGAGATTACCGAGAGCGCGCTGGTCGATGACCCGCGGTCGGTTCGCCGCATTCTGGAGACGCTGCGCGGCAAGGGCATCACCATCGCCATTGACGATTTCGGCACCGGCTATTCGAGCCTGAGCTATCTCGACATGCTGCCGCTCAACAAGGTCAAGATCGACCGCTCCTTTGTCGCCAACATCACGGACGATCGGCGGAAACTCAAGCTGCTGCGCGGCGTTGTCACGCTGTCGCGCGAGCTGGGCCTTGACGTGGTCATCGAAGGTGTCGAGACCGAGGCGCAGCTTGCCGTGTTGCTGGAAAACGACTGCGCCGACCTGATCCAGGGTTTCATTTTCGGAGCACCGATGCCGGCCAATGCCTTCATCGAGCTGTGCAACAGGGTCGGCTCGAAAGCCGCCTCCGGAACTGTCGTGAATGTGTCGGCGACGACGCGCCGCGGCTGAGGGCGCTGCTGCCCCTGTGACGTCCGCTAGGGCCGACGGGCGAACATCGCGCGAAATCCAGTAAATTTTACTAGATATTTAGACGCATTTTATTAACCATGTCTTGTGAAAGATGCCGTCTGTAACATTTCGCACCTTGCTTCACTCTTTATTAAGGTTAAGCTTGTATTAACCGAGTGAAAGTGGATGTGCCATGCGTGATGAGAGTCGGGTTTCTTCCGGATTTGTGAATCGCCTGATGCGGTTGCTCGACAGTGTCGAGTATCGGCGCATTGAATCGCGTGAGGATCTCGAGGCCGTGGCGCGGGTGCGCTACAACGCCTATGACCAGATCGGACTGGCTCCGAAAACCGGCACGGTGATGATCGACGAGGAAGACTTCGCCAGCAACGCGCATGTCATTGGCATCTATTATGACGAGCGGCTGGTCTCGACGATCCGCGTGCATCACGTGACGCAGAAGGAACGGACCGGACTGGCGACCGCCTGTTTCCCCGATGTCATGGACCCGCTGCTCGACGCCGGGCGCACCTTCATCGATCCGGTGCGATTTGCCGCTGATCCGAAAGTGCTGCGGGAGCTGCCGGGCATTCCCTATCTGACCCTGCGGATCGCAACGATGGCGACCGACTATTTTGCCACGGATTACTGCCTGTCCGTGATCAAGCCGAACCACAAGGCCTTCTATCAGCGCATCTTCAACTCCAAGCCACTGATAAAGCCGCGTTATCTCGAGCGGTTCGACAGCATGGTCGAGCTGTATGGCTCGGATGCCCACAGCGAATTGCAGAGAATCTATCAGCGCTTCGGGTTCTTCAACTCGACGGCGATGGAGCGGCGCATGATGTTCGCTCCGGTAGCGGTCGGCCGGACGCCGGTCCTCACCGTTCGGCCAACGGCGCGATTTGCGATGGCGCGGGCGCACTGATCCGTCGCTGCCGGGCGGACCTCAACGCCCGCTCTTTCCGATCTCAGCTGTCGCGCGCGGCAATATTATTCTCCGGATTGGCGCAGCTCAGGGGGGTTTGTTTCCTTGCGCTGCCGAGAGGCATTGTGTAATCGATCGGGCCATTGGTCTGATCAGGAAAGGCAAATCGATGGCTGAGCACGTCGAAGGACCGGTCGAATCCGGTGCGCAAATGGATTATCACGAGCACGAGAAAACCTATGCGGGTTTTCTGGCTGCCACGAAATACGGCACCTTGCATCTTGTTACCCTGATGATTGCCATGGCGGTGTTCTTCTTCACGGGCGCCGGCTTCTTTTCCAGTCTGATCCTGCTCATCATTCTCAGCGCCATCGGCGTGTATCTGCTGCGCTGACGCTCGGCACGGGCGGGGCGGCGGATTTCGTCCGCCAAAGAGAGTAACAACGTCTCATGCGGGACGGGGAGGACGAATTGGCAGATCAGGTATTTGTCGGCAAGGAGACCGAGTCGGCGGAGAGCCGCGTTGCGGCATCGCCGGAAACGGTCAAGAAAATGAAAGCGCTCGGGCTCGACGTGATCGTCGAAAGCGGCGCCGGGGCGGGATCGTCGATCGCCGATAGCGACTTCGCGGCGGCGGGGGCGACAATCGCTGATGCCAAGGCGGTCGGCACGGCGGATATCGTTCTGCGCGTCCGGCGACCTTCGACAGCCGAGGCGAAACGGATGAAATCCGGCGCTCTGTTGCTGACGCAGATGGATCCCTATGGCAACGAGGCGGCCCTCGATGCTTTTGCCAAGGCCGGCGTTACCGCCTTTGCCATGGAACTGATGCCGCGCATTACGCGGGCGCAGTCGATGGATGTGTTGTCATCCCAGGCCAACCTTGCCGGCTACCAGGCGGTGATCGAGGCAGCGCACGCATTCGGCAAGGCGATGCCGATGATGATGACGGCAGCCGGCACGGTTCCCGCGGCCAAGGCCTTCGTGATGGGCGCCGGTGTTGCCGGCCTGCAGGCGATCGCAACGGCGCGGCGGCTGGGTGCGGCGGTCTCGGCGACGGATGTGCGGCCGGCCGCAAAGGAGCAGGTGGCTTCGCTCGGTGCCAAATTCATTGCGGTCGAGGACGACGAGTTCAAGGCGGCCGAGACATCGGGCGGATATGCCAAGGAGATGTCGAAAGACTATCAGGACAAACAGGCGGCGCTTGTTGCCGATCACATCGGCAAGCAGGACATGGTGATCACCACGGCCCTGATTCCAGGGCGTCCGGCGCCTCGGCTGATTTCGCGCGACATGCTGAATTCCATGCGCGGCGGTTCGGTGGTCGTCGATCTGGCCGTGGAACGCGGCGGCAATGTCGAAGGCTCAGTGGCCGGTGATACGGTGCAGGTCGGTGATGTCACGGTGATCGGCATTGCCAACATGGCCGGCCGTATCGCGGCAAGCGCGTCGCTGCTTTATGCCAAGAACCTTCTGACTTTCCTGCAGACCATGATCGACAAGGAGACGGGTGCCGTTTCAGTCGATTTCGATGATGAACTCGTCAAGGCCACGGCGCTGTCGCGCGATGGTGCCCTGATCCATCCGGGCTTTGGTGGCACAGCCGTGAAGGAGGATGCGTGATGGCCGGTTCCGCTATCGATGCGGCGCTCGAACAGCTCAACAACGCTGTCGAGGCGCTGAACACCGCGGTCGTCTCGGACCGTTTCTCAGAAGTGGCCGATACCGCGGCGGCGACGGCCCATGCCGCCAGCGGCGGCGCCATCGATCCGTTCGTCTTCCGGCTGGCGATTTTCGTGCTGGCGATCTTTGTCGGCTATTACGTGGTCTGGTCGGTCACGCCGGCGCTGCATACGCCGCTGATGGCGGTGACCAACGCGATCTCCTCGGTGATCGTCGTCGGAGCATTGCTGGCCGTCGCGACATCGTTGTCGGGGCTGGCGAGCGGCTTCGGGTTCGTCGCCCTGATCCTTGCTTCGGTGAATATATTCGGCGGCTTCCTGGTCACCCAGCGAATGCTGGCGATGTACAAGAAAAAAGAGAAGTGAGGGCCGCCTGATGTCACAGAATTTCGCGGCTTTCGCCTATCTTGTCTCCGGCGTCCTGTTCATCATGGCGCTGCGCGGCCTGTCGCATCCGACGACCAGCCGGCAGGGCAATGTCTACGGCATGGTCGGCATGGGCATCGCCATTCTGACAACGCTGCTGCTTGCCAAGCCAGGGTTTGGCGGCCTGGTGCTGATCCTCATCGGGTTGGGTATTGGTGGCGGCGTCGGTGCCTATGTGGCGCGCAAGATTGCCATGACCTCGATGCCGCAGCTTGTCGCCGGCTTTCATTCACTGGTCGGTCTGGCGGCGGTGCTGGTGGCGGCGGCGGCGCTTTACTCGCCCTCGTCGTTCGGCATCGGCGCAGTCGGGCAGATCCACGGCCAGGCCCTGATCGAGATGTCGCTTGGCGTGGCGATCGGGGCGATCACGTTCACCGGCTCGATCATCGCGTTCCTGAAACTTGACGGGCGGATGTCCGGCAAGCCGATCCTGCTGCCGATGCGGCATGTTGTGAATGGCGGCCTGCTCCTGGCCATCGTGGTGCTGATCGCCTTGCTGGTCGGCAGCGAGAGCTACACGGTGTTCTGGCTGATCGTCCTGGCTTCGCTGGCGCTCGGCGTGTTGCTGATCATTCCGATCGGCGGCGCCGACATGCCGGTGGTGGTTTCGATGCTCAACTCCTATTCCGGCTGGGCGGCTGCCGGCATCGGCTTCACACTCGGCAATCTGGCGCTGATCATCACCGGCGCGCTGGTCGGCTCGTCCGGCGCCATCCTGTCCTACATCATGTGCAAGGGGATGAACCGCTCCTTCATCTCGGTGATCCTCGGCGGCTTCGGCGGCGAGGCCGCGGCGGCGAGCGGCGATGACTACGACCGCACGGTCAAGCAGGGTTCGGCCGACGACGCCGCCTTCCTGATGGCCAACGCATCGAAGGTGATCATCGTACCGGGCTACGGCATGGCCGTGGCGCAGGCACAGCACGCGCTCCGGGAACTGGCCGACAAGCTGAAAGCCAACGGGGTCGAAGTGAAATACGCCATTCACCCGGTGGCGGGCCGCATGCCCGGCCACATGAACGTGCTGCTGGCCGAAGCGAATGTGCCCTATGATGAGGTCTTCGAACTCGAAGACATCAATTCGGAATTCGCCCAGGCCGATGTCGCCTATGTCATCGGGGCCAATGACGTGACCAATCCGGCGGCGCGCGACGATCCGTCCTCGCCGATCTTCGGCATGCCGATCCTCGACGTCGACAAGGCGAAGACCTGCCTGTTCGTCAAGCGCTCGCTCGGCTCGGGCTATGCCGGCATCGACAACACGCTGTTTTACAAGGACGGCACGATGATGCTGCTTGGCGATGCCAAGAAGATGACCGACGACATCGTCAAGGCAATCGAATAGGCGCAATCTGCGCTAAAGCATGATCAAGGCTCGCCGCTTGCGGCGGGCCTTTCTTTTTCAGCTCCTCATCCACTCCCGTCGCACCGCTCGTAGACTGTTTCGGTTGCCATCACGGGAGCTTGCATGTCGATCCGATCGGAATTGCTGGAGCTGCGCGGTGAGGCCAGCGCGATCAACCCGAGATTCGCTGCCCTGCGGTTGCTGTGCTATTTGTCTATAAAACCCTTAATAATATTCATTAGGCGAAAATATTTTTCAATAATACGCTGTCCGCAGCAGAAAATCGGTCGTATGTGGAAGCCGTTGCATCAGGACGCGTCAAGAAAACGGTAATCGAGAAGTTTTTTAGTTGACCGACGGGATACGGCTATGTGTCCGGGTTGCGTCCGGGAGAAGTCACGGGGCGACCGGTAAAGCCGTATTTCAAGACATTGTACCTGGTTCGCGTGGTGCTCAAGCATAGTCCCGAGCGCCGCATGGGATTTTCCGTCCTGACTGCATTTCCGATCCCCGCTGAAAGCCGAAGGAGATAGGGACAATGCCACAAATCGAGGTTCCGGAGGAATTTTCCCTGCTTGTCGGCGAGATGTTTGAGCCGTTCAAAAAGATTCCTGAGTTCCCGGTTCTGTTCAACATCCTCTATCAGACAATGGGGGACGACGATGGTCGTTCGCCCGAAACCTTGCGGCGCGGTCGCGTGGTCGTCGCTTTTCTGGACCGCATTCTCGCAGAAGATCACAGCAATGCCGAACTGGCCAAGATGTATGTTTGCGATGCCGGGGCCTCGGAATGCGCGACGGACATGCACGCCTATCTCAAACTCATTCGCGACCATGTCGATGCGATCAACAGACAGGTGGAAAACGGAACCTTCGTCCCGCTGGACGTCAAATCGTTGCCCCCGCGTTGAACTGATGATGACTTATGAGGGTGGCCGTCTTGAAGCCTGCTGCCAGGCGGAAGCGGGTCGCGATCAGCTCTTGCGCAGGCGCGACAGGCCATCGCGGGCCGGCTGGTAGTCCGGATCGAGCTGGCTGGCACGCGCATAGGACCGGATCGCCTTTTCGGTCTCGCCGCGGCGTTCGTAGATCAGCGCCTGGTTGGACCAGGATTCAGCGACCGACTGGTCAAGCTGGATGGCGTGATTGAAGTCGGCGAAGGCATTCTCATCATCATTCAGCGCTGCATAGGAGATGCCGCGGCCATTGTAGGGTTCGGGCGATTCCGAGGACAATGAGATGGAGGTCGAGAAGGCTTCGATGGCTTCTCGGTGGCGGCCGCGCAATTGCAGGATCAGGCCGCGATTGTGATAGGCGCGCGGATCGGTGGTGTCGAGGGCAATGGCGCGCTCGTAGTCGCGCATCGCCTCGTCGAGCCGTCCGGCCTGGCGGTACAGGTTGCCGCGGCCGATATAGGCGACATCGTAGTTGCGGTTGATCTGCAGGGCCTTGTTGTAATCGGCCGCGGCGGCAGTGATGTCGCCGGTGTTGCGATGGATCAGCGCACGGTTGGCGTAGGCCTGGTAGAAACGCGGATTGAGCTGCAGGGCCTTGTCGAAATCCGCCAGCGCCTTGCGGAATTCGCCGGCCCGGCCATAGGCGGCGCCGCGAACATTGTAACTTTCAGGATTTCCCGGATTGCTGCGAATCACCGCCGTCAGCGATGCAATGTTCTGCTCACTGCCCTGGGATTCATCGATCGATATGGCGGAGATCGGTGCTGCTGTCTGGCAACCGGCGAGAGCGAGACCGAGGCCGGTCAACGCAATGATGCTCACGGCGCGCCATGGCGCGGATTGCGCGTGAGAGCTGTGACGCGGCGTCATCCGCAGCATTGATCCCTGAAATCCTGTCAACTGCAGCCCTCCGGCAGTGGTGCGGCGTGCTCCGGCCGGGCCGCTGCCGGCCGCCGGAATGCCAATAAAAAAGGCGGCGACGCAAATCGTCCCCGCCCCGTATTAACATGCCGATATCGGCAATAAAACGGCAGGCTCAGCGTCCCGAGCGACCGCCGATCAAACCTTCGCGCTGGGCGCGCTTACGTGCCAGCTTGCGCACCCGGCGCACCGCCTCGGCCTTTTCACGTGCCCGCTTCTGCGAGGGCTTTTCGTAAAAGTCGCGCATCTTCATTTCACGGAAAATGCCTTCGCGCTGCATCTTCTTCTTGAGAGCGCGGAGCGCCTGATCGACATTGTTGTCGCGGACAAGTACCTGCACGTTGATCCCGTTCCTTCGTTCGGTTGAAGCAAAAATTAGCATCGGCCAGCAAACAGAAAGGGTGTCGTTCGGTCGGCCGACGTCACGATTGGGCGGGTGATTAACAGTTTTTACGGGCAAAGTCCAGCGCTTCCGGCGCACAAGGTGCATGGCGGCATGGGACTTTCTGACGGTCAGTTTGCGATGTGCTGCGGCGTCAAACGTCGCAAATGATCAAGTCGCGCGGCTGACATATGGTCTATGGGATGATCTAGTGATCAAGCGGACGACGCGGCGCGGGCCGTGTGACGGCGGTGACAGGAGACCGGATGCGCAATTACTCCATTTTCGCCCTGGCACGGGAAGCCCTGCGCGGCCATCGCGGCTGGGAGCAGCAATGGCGCTCGCCGGAGCCGAAATCCCGCTATGACGTGATCATCATCGGCGGCGGCGGGCATGGCCTGGGGACCGCCTATTATCTTGCCAAGGAGCATGGCGTCCGCAACATCGCGGTTCTGGAGAAGGGCTGGCTCGGCGGTGGCAATACCGGCCGCAA
Organism: Neohoeflea coraliihabitans; assembly: GCF_019334345.1. Lineage (GTDB taxonomy): Bacteria > Pseudomonadota > Alphaproteobacteria > Rhizobiales > Rhizobiaceae > Pseudohoeflea > Pseudohoeflea coraliihabitans. The sequence goes on along the minus strand of NZ_JAHWQX010000001.1, from coordinate 759,650 downwards.
CACGACGATCATCCGCTCGAACTATCTGTATGACGAGAGCGCGGCGCTCTACGACCATGCGGTCAAGCTGTGGGAAGGGCTGGCGCAGGAGCTGAACTACAATGTGATGTATTCGCCGCGCGGCGTGATGATGCTGGCGCACAATGTGCACGACGTGCAGGTGTTTCAGCGGCACATCCACGCCAACCGGCTGAACGGCGTCGACAATGAATGGCTGACGCCGGAAGAGGCCAAGGCCTATTGCCCGCCGCTGAACATTGCGCGCAACGCTCGCTATCCGGTGATGGGTGCGGCGCTGCAGCGGCGCGGCGGCACGGCGCGCCACGATGCAGTCGCCTGGGGCTATGCGCGCGCGGCGTCGGCACTCGGCGTCGACATCATTGAAAACTGTGCCGTGACCGGTATCAGGCGCGGCAGCAATGGCGCCGTTGAAGGAGTGGACACGGGCCGTGGCTTCATTGCGGCGAACAAGGTCGGGGTGGTGGCCGCCGGCCACAGCTCGGTGCTGATGGAGATGGCCGGCGTGCGCATGCCTCTGGAGAGCTATCCCCTGCAGGCGCTGGTCTCCGAGCCGGTGAAGCCGGTGTTTCCCTGTGTGGTGATGTCGAACACGGTGCATGCCTACATCTCGCAGTCCGACAAGGGCGAACTGGTGATCGGCGCGGGAACCGACCAGTACACCTCCTATTCGCAGACCGGCGGGCTGCCGGTATTGACGCATACGCTCGATGCGATCTGCGAAATGTTCCCGGCATTCTCGCGCATGCGCATGCTGCGCTCGTGGGGCGGCATTGTCGACGTGACGCCGGATCGCTCGCCGATCCTGTCGAAGACACCTGTGGCGGGCCTTTATGTCAATTGCGGCTGGGGAACCGGCGGGTTCAAGGCGACGCCGGGTTCGGCGCATGTGTTTGCCCACACGATCGCACAGGACGCGCCGCATCCGATCAATGCACCGTTCAACCTCGAGCGGTTTCGCACCGGCCGGTTGATTGATGAGGCCGCCGCTGCGGCGGTGGCGCATTGATGCGGGCGGGGCAGGGGAGCGCCGGCAGCTTGACGCCGCGCAGATATCTAACGAGCGGAGTGGCCGTGTCATGTTGCTGATCGCCTGTCCCTATTGCGGTGAAGAGCGGCCGGAACTGGAATTCCGTCATGCCGGCGAGGCACATGTGGCGCGCCCCGATCCGATTGCCGAGATCGATGACGCAGCCTTCGAGGCTTTCTTCTTTCTGCGCGACAATCCGAAGGGTCTGATCTGGGAGCGCTGGCGGCACGTGCACGGCTGCGGGCGCTTTTTCAATGCCGTGCGCGATACGGTCTCGGACAGGTTCATCACCACCTACAAGGCCGGCGAAGTCCGGCGCGAGGTGGTCCGCGACGATGAGGGCGGTTATCAGCTCAAGGGAGAAGAGCGATGAGTGGCGCCATGCGCATCGCCGGCAAGGGCCGGCTGGTGCCGGCGCGGCGTGTCGGTTTCACCTTCGATGGTCAGGCTATGCAAGCACTGTGCGGCGATACGCTGGCCTCGGCGCTGCTGGCCAACGGCGTGCATCTGACGGGACGGTCGTTCAAATATCACCGACCGCGCGGCATTCTTTCGGCGGGGCCGGAAGAGCCGAATGCGCTGCTCGATGTTTCGCGCGGCGGCAACACCCACACGCCGAATGTCCGCGCTCCGGTGCAGGAGGTGTTCGACGGCCTGGTGGCGCGGTCGCAGAACCGCTGGCCGTCGCTGACATTCGATCTCGGCGCCATCAACAATTTCCTGTCGCCGCTGTTCCCGGCGGGGTTTTACTACAAGACCTTCATGTGGCCGAAGGCGGCGTGGACGCGATTTTACGAGCCGGTGATCCGTGCTGCGGCCGGACTTGGTGTGGCACCGAAGGAGCCGGACCCGGACCGTTATGCGAACCGCTACATCCATTGCGACGTGCTGGTGATCGGGGCCGGTCTCGCCGGCCTTCTGGCGGCGCAGGCCGCCGCCGAGGCGGGCGCCGATGTCATTCTTTGCGACGAGCAGCCGGCAGTGGGCGGTGCGCTATGGCACGAGATCGACACGCGCATTGACGGCGAAGAAGGATTTGAATGGGCGCAGGCCACGGCGCAGGCGCTGTCAGGCCGGGACAATGTGCGTGTGCTGACACGAACGACCGCCTTTTCCTATCAGGCGCAGAACATGGTGGCGCTGGTCGAGCGCGTCAGCGAGCATGTGGCGGCGCCGGCCCGCGACCAGCCGCGCGAGCGCCTGTGGCAGGTCCGCGCCAAGCAGGTGATCGTGGCAACGGGAGCAATCGAGCGGCCGATGGTGTTTTCCGGCAATGACCGGCCGGGGGTTCTTCTGGCCTCGGCAGCGCGCACCTATCTCAATCATTTCGGTGTGGCGGTCGGCGCCAATGTCGGTGTGTATACGGCCAATGATTCGGCCTATGCGGCGGCCTTCGATCTGGCCGATGCCGGGATCAACATCTTGGCGATCATCGACTTTCGCGACGAGGTCAATGAGGGCCTGCGCGAACTAGCCGCGCAGCGCGGCATCGATGTTCTCTGCGGCCATTGTGTGACCGGTACGGCGGGTTCGCTGCGGATCTCCGGCATGCGGGCCCGGCCGCGGTCCGGCGGCCCGGAACGCAAATGGAAGATCGATGCGCTGATCACGTCGTCGGGCTGGACGCCGTCGGTGCATCTTTATTCGCAGTCGCGCGGCAAGGTGGTGTGGGACGCGGCGACGCAGCGCTTTTTGCCGGGCCCGCCGGTGCAGGACATGGTGACAATCGGCGCCTGCAACGGGACCGACGAGGCGGCGGCGCTGGCGGACGAGGCAATGGCGGCGGGAAAGGCGGCGGCCCGGCTCGCACGCGCGGCGCATGACGGTGCATCTAGCGACACGCCATCGCAGTCCAGGCCGGACTTGACGGTGCAGACGAGCCGCGCCGGTGCCTTGCTGGGTGCGGGCAGCCGCGAGGTGCTGAAGGGCGGCAAAGCCTTTGTCGATTTCCAGAACGATGTGACGGCGAAGGATATTGAGCTGGCGGTACGTGAAGGCATGCGCTCGATCGAACATATCAAGCGCTTCACGACGACCGGCATGGCGACCGATCAGGGCAAGACCTCGAACCTGCACGGCCTGGCGATTGCCGCCGAGATGCTCGACCGGCCGATCCCGGAGGTCGGGCTGACAACGTTTCGGCATCCCTATACGCCGGTCAGCTTCGGCGCGCTGGTCAATCACGGCCGCGGCCCGCTGTTCGATCCGACGCGGCGCACGGCGATGCACCTGGCGCATGAACAACAAGGCGCGGAGTTCGAAGATGTCGGGCAATGGAAGCGGCCCTGGTACTACCCGCAGGCTGGCGAGGATATGGCCGCGGCGGTCAACCGCGAGTGCCGGACGGTGCGGGAGGTGGCGGGCCTGTTCGACGCCTCGACGCTCGGCAAGATCGAGGTCGTGGGGCCGGACGCTGCCAAATTCCTCGATCTCGTCTACACCAATGGCTGGGACAAGCTGTCACCGGGGCGCTGCAAATACGGCATCATGCTGCGCGAGGACGGGTTCATTTTCGATGATGGCGTGGTCGGGCGCATTGCTAATGATCGTTTTCATGTCACCACGACGACCGGCGGAGCACCGCGCGTACTGCACCATATGGAAGACTATCTGCAGACCGAATATCCCGATCTGCGCGTCTGGCTGACCTCGACCACCGATCAATGGGCGGTGATTGCCGTGCAGGGCCCGAAGGCTCGCGACATCATTGCACCCTTCGTCGAAGGCATTGATATCTCCGCCGAGGCGATGCCGCATATGAGCGTTCGGGAGGGACAAGTCTGCGGCGTCGCGGCCCGGCTGTTCCGGGTGTCGTTTACCGGCGAGACCGGGTTCGAAGTCAATGTTCCGGCCGATTACGGCAAAAGCGTTTGGGACATGCTGTGGACCCGCGCCAGGGCGCTGGGTGCCTGCTGCTATGGCACCGAGACCATGCATGTGCTGCGCGCTGAGAAGGGCTATATCATCGTCGGCCAGGACACTGACGGGACCGTGACGCCGGGTGATGCCGGCCTTGGCTGGGCAGTGGCGAAAAAGAAGACGGACTTCGTCGGCATTCGCGGGCTGAAGCGCCCGGATCTGGTGGCCGATGGACGCAAGCAGTTGGTCGGACTGCACAGCCGCGACGGTCGCACGGTTCTCGAAGAGGGCGCGCAGATTGTCGCCGATCCGCATCAATCTGTGCCGATGACGATGATCGGGCATGTGACTTCCGCCTATTGGTCGGAGAATTGCGGCGGACCGATCGCCCTGGCGCTGGTCGAGAATGGCCGGCAACGCATCGGCGAGACGCTGTATGTGCCGATGGCCGAAGAGGTGCTTGCGGTCGAAGTCACGGAGACGGTGTTTTTCGACCGGGCAGGGGAGCGGATCAATGGTTGACGGCATGACACCCGCGCCGCGAGACGGCGTCATTAACGAGCATCGCTTTGCCATCCCGGGCCTGGACATCACCCCGCTTCCGCCGGCCTTCCGGGTGTCACTGCGGGCGGGGCCAGACGATGTGGGCGCTCTGTCGCAAGCGCTCGACGTTGGCCTGCCGGTGGCGCCGAAATCCTCCGCGATCGGAAAATCCGGCCGCCAGGCCCTCTGGCTCGGGCCCGATGAGTGGCTGATCATCGACGCCGAGGCGGACCCGATGATCGATCTGGAGAAGGCCAAGGCTGTGCATTCGGCGGTCGATATCTCGCATCGCAATGTCGCGCTTGCGATCAGTGGCCGGCGCGCCCGCGCGACCCTGGAAGCGGGATGCCCGCAGGATCTCGCCGAACGGGCCTTTCCGGTGGCCGCATGCTCGCGCACGGTGCTCGGCAAGATCGAAGTGGTGCTGCTGCGTGAGGGGCCGGAGCGGTTCCGCCTGGAATGCTGGCGGTCATTTGCCGATTACGCCTGGACGTTCTTAAGTGAGGCGGCACTTGCAGCCAGGCCCTGAGCCTGTTCGCAAGACCTTAAACGTCCTCAGCCGCCGAGCGGGCAGGATCAAATTGTGACAGGGTCAGCCAACTGGCGGTCAAGGCAGGCTTGCGGGCACCTTCGATCTCGATGGTCACGTCCAGCGTCAGCACCATCAATGCCGCACCGCGCTGGCGCGCATCCGCCAGTTCGAAGCGCCCCCTTATGCGCGCGCCGGACGGCACCGGATTCATGAAGCGCAGACGGTTGAAGCCGTAATTGACGCCCAGGACCTGCTCCTTGATGCGCGGAACGCACTCGGCATGCATTTTCGAGAGCATCGACAGGGTGAGAAAGCCGTGGGCGATGGTGCCGCCAAACGGTGTGTCGGCAGCCGCCTCTGGGTCGACATGGATGAACTGGTGGTCTTCGGTGACATTGGCGAATGCGTCGATGCGCGACTGCGGCATCTCCATCCAGGAAGAAAGACCAAGCTCGGTGCCGATCAGCGAGGGCACTTGTGAAATCGTGACGACAGGCGGCATGGCGGATCCGTATCTTGCGTTGCGGTTCCCGAAAGAACGAGCTTCACGGGAAAATACCGGGTTTTTGCGGGCGATGCATCCCCGGGCGAAGGTTATCCCCGACGCGGCCGGGCGGTCTACCGGAAGGGTGATTTGCGAATCGCCTCAGGTGACGACATCGGGTGCGGTGCGCCCGGTGATGGTGGCAATCCCGGTCAGCGATTCGGCGGCTTCGATCAACGGCGCAAGCGCCTCCTGGGGGTCGCGGTCATGGTTCGCTGGATCAGCTTCATGGCGTTCGAGATACACCCGCAGCGTGGCACCACTCGTGCCCGTGCCGGAGAGGCGGAACACGATGCGGCCGCCACCGGCAAAAAATATGCGCAGGCCCTGGTTTTCCGCGACAGAGCCGTCAACGGGATCGCGATAGGTGAAGGAATCGGCCTGCTGAATGGTCAACCCGCCCAGGGTCTGGCCTGCAAGGCTGTCGAGCCGGTTGCCAAGCCCGTCCATGATCTGAGCGGCAGCGGCGGCATCGAGGTTTTCATAATCGTGGCGGGTGTAGAAGGTCCGGCCAAAGCGCGCCCAGTGCTCCGTGACGATGTCGTGAACGCTCTGTCGGCGGACCGCGAGAATATTGAGCCAGAGAAGCACTGCCCACAACCCGTCCTTCTCGCGCACATGGTCAGACCCGGTGCCGGCGCTTTCCTCACCGCACAGGGTGACACGTCCCGCATCGAGCAGGTTGCCGAAATATTTCCAGCCCGTCGGTGTCTCATGCATTTCGATGCCAAGCGCCTCGGCAACCCGGTCGGCGGCCTGGGAGGTCGGCATGGAACGCGCGATCCCGACAATGCCGGCGCGGTAGGCGGGAGCGAGGTGGGCATTGGCGGCGAGAATGGCGAGCGAATCGGAGGGGGTGACGAAGATTCCCTTGCCGATGATCAGATTGCGGTCTCCGTCTCCATCGGAGGCGGCGCCGAAATCCGGCGCATCGTCGCTCATCATGCGCTGATACAGCTCGGCGGCATGCACGAGATTGGGATCAGGGTGATGGCCGCCGAAGGTCTCGCTTGGCTCGGCGTTGCGGATCAAGTCCGCATCGACACCGAGACGGCGGACGAATATCTCCTTCGCATAGGGACCGGTCACCGCATGCATCGCATCGAACGTGATCTGGAAGCCGGTGGCGATCAGGGCGCGGATGGCGTCGAAATCGAACAGGTCCTGCATCAGATCGGCATAGTCGGCGACCGGATCGATGACGTCGATCTGCATGTCGCCGATCTGCTGGGTGCCGAGCTGGTCGATATCGACGTCCGGACTGCCGGCGATCAGATAGCGCTCGATCGTCTGAGTGCGGGCATAGATTGCCGAGGTGACGTTGTCCGGCGCCGGTCCGCCATTGCCGATATTGTACTTGATTCCGAAATCCTCGTTCGGGCCACCGGGATTGTGGCTGGCGGAAAGGATGATGCCGCCCAAGGCTGCATGCTTGCGTATCAGGTGCGAGGCCGCCGGCGTTGACAGAATGCCGCCCCGGCCGACGAGAACGCGGCCGAAACCGTTGGCCGCCGCCATGCGCAGGACGGTCTGAATGACGGTGCGATTGTAAAAGCGTCCGTCGCCGCCCAGCACCAGGGTCTGGCCGCGATGCCCCTCGATGCTGTCGAAGATCGCCTGGATAAAGGCCTCGGTATAGCCCGGCTGGCGAAACACCGGCACCTTCTTGCGCAACCCGGAGGTGCCGGGTTTCTGATCCTCGAAGGGGCGGATGGATATCGTCTCGATGGCCGTCATGCCTGCAGGTCCCGAATTGTCATCATGCACTGGTCCGGCATCACCGTATTACCGATGCGCCAGAGCGCCACTCAATCAGGAGATGCGGCCGGGCGCAACGAGGCGCGGCGTTGTCAGCGGGCCGGAGCGGCATGGCGATAATGGCAAGCGGCGGCATTCGTTCCCATTCCAGCCGGTGCGAAGGCGTGATTGGCAGCGCTTGCAGCGGTAGGGCCGAGGGTGCAGGAGCGCGCAGGAGCGCGCGAAGCTTAACGGCTCAAAAACGGAGTTCGGCAAAGATGGTGGGAGGAACCGGATGGTGGGCGATACTGGGATTGAACCAGTGACCCCTTCGATGTCAACGAAGTGCTCTCCCGCTGAGCTAATCGCCCATCCGATGCGGCGCATACACCACAATCGCGGGGCGCCGTCAATATGAAATTCCGGTCGCGCTCCCGGGGTGACGCTGTCGCCCTCAGGCGGCGGTCAGCATCCTGTTGACCTCATCGACAAGGTCACGGAGATGGAAGGGTTTGGAGAGCACCTTGGCATCACGTGGCGCCTTGGAATCGGGGTTCAGAGCCACGGCAGCAAAGCCGGTGATGAACATCACCTTGAGATCGGGATCGAGTTCCGTGGCGCGGCGGGCCAGTTCGATGCCGTCCATTTCCGGCATGACGATGTCGGTCAGAAGCAATGTGAACGGCTCTTCGCGCAACCGGTCATAGGCCGAGGCGCCATTGTCGAAGGACCGAACCTCATAGCCGGCCTTCTCCAGAGCCTTGACGAGAAAACGGCGCATATCATTGTCGTCTTCCGCGAGAAGAATTTTCGGCATCATCCCTATCCGGACCCTTGGTTGCTGTTGACATCATCTGCCGGGCAGCGTGCACATCCGGCGTAAAGATCCGGTGAATGGAGCTGTGATTCCGTGCACGGCGCCAGGGCGGATCGATGCATAGCATTATCGCAGCGCGATCGCGAGCCCCGTTTGCATGCGGGAAAACCCGCTGGACAGGGGTGGGAGCAGGTGGCAGATTGTTGCAGCCGGGTTGCGAAACGGAACGATAGCGGTGGCTGCGATTTTGAGGTCGTGACGACCCGAATGGCAGGAAATTGAAGGACACGCATGCACGATCGCCAGAAGACGGTTCCCATGTCCGCCTGCGGCAGGCCGCTGTTCGAGGTTGTCCAGCCGGATCGTCAAAGCGGCCCCCTGGTTTTCAACTCGCCGCACTCCGGTCGATTGTACACGGATGACTTTCTGGCCGCCTCACGGCTCGACCGGCAGACGATCCGGCGTTCCGAGGATCACCATGTCGATGACCTTTTTGCCAGCGTCACGGCGCTGGGAGCGCCGCTGCTGAAGGCGCATTTTCCGCGCGCCTGGCTTGACGTCAATCGCGAGCCCTATGAGCTCGATCCGCGCATGTTCGATGCGCCGCTGCCCGCGCATGTCAATTCCACGTCACTGCGCGTCACCGGCGGGCTTGGAACCATTCCTCGCCTCGTGGCGGAGAATGTCGACATCTACCGGGGCCGGCTCGATGTGGGGGAAGCGCTGCGGCGGATCGAAACCGTCTACCGACCGTATCATGCCTGTCTGCGCCGGTTGATTGCGCAAACGCATGTGCGCTTCGGTCAGGCGGTGCTGATCGATTGCCACTCGATGCCAGCCGGCATCAAGTCCGGCAGCGGGCAGGCGCGCCCGGACTTCATTGTCGGCGACCGCTATGGCTCCAGCGCCTCGCATGAACTGACACGCGTGGCCGTGGCGGTGCTGTCTGGCCTTGGCTATCGGGTGGCGCGCAACAAGCCCTATGCGGGCGGTTTCATCACCGAGCATTATGGTCGGCCGGCGCGCGGTCTGCATGCCTTGCAGATCGAGATCAACCGCGGCCTGTATATTGATGAAACGAGTTTGCAACTGACCGCTGGGTTCCGGCAGTTGCAGATCGATCTGACGCATTTTGCCGATCAGATGCTGGAATATGGGCGCACCACGCTGAATGACGGGCTGCTTGCAGCGCAGTAATGCCTGTGCCGGCGCTTGACGGGCCAGCTCGGGCACCGTAACCGCCTGCCTAGCAGAGCGGAGATGACTGATGGTGCCCGATCTTGATTTTCTCGACGAGTTGGCGGACGCGGCGGCGGCGGAAACGCTGCCGCGTTTTCGGATCGGAGGTACCATCAGCAACAAGCTTGCGAACGGCTTTGACCCGGTGACGGAAGCCGACCGCGCCGCCGAGGCGGCCATTCGCGCCCGCATTGCGGCGCGGTTTCCCGACCACGGCATCCTCGGTGAAGAGCACGGCCTTGAGAATGCGGACAGCGCCTTCCGCTGGGTGATCGACCCGATCGATGGAACAAGGGCGTTCATTGCCGGGCTGCCGGTGTGGGGGACGCTGATCGGGCTGTACCACGAGGGACGCGCCGTGATGGGGCTGATGGATCAGCCATTCACCGGCGAACGGTTTGTCGCCGGGACGGAGGGCGCGTTCTTCGCGCGCCATGGCGGGGCGCGCCAGCCGATGCGATCCCGGCAGGGGGTGGAGCTTTCAGCCGCGATCCTGATGACCACCGCGCCATCCTTGTTCAGCGCGAAAGAGCGCCCGGCCTTTGCCGCGCTGGAAGGCGCCGTGCAGCTGTCGCGCTTCGGTTGTGATTGCTACGCCTTCGCGATGGTGGCGGCCGGGCATGTGGATATCTGCATCGAAGCCGGGCTGCAGCCCTACGACATTGCAGGGTTGATCGCGCCGATCGAGCGCGCCGGCGGCGTGGTGACCGACTGGGACGGCAACCGACCGGAACAGGGGGGCAACATCATTGCCTGCGGATCGGCGGAGCTGCACGCCGCCGCGCTGGCGCAGATGCGAAGCGCCGGCGGCTGAGACATGCCATGACGCCCTGCGCGACGTGTTGAAGGCTCTCTCAGTCGAGTGTTTCGGCGCGCGGCATCTTCACGGAGCTGGCTGGCTTCGGCGCCTCTGCGGCCTTCTTGCCGGAACCGGACGCCGCCCTCGCCGCACCGGATTTCTTGCGCCCTATCTTCTTTTCGGCCGCCTTTTTTTCGGTCGCCTTCTTCGTGGTCTTCTTGCTTGAAGCCTTTGTCTTTCCCGCGCGCTTGCCGGAGGATTTCGCCGCGCCCCTGTCCTGTGCTTCGGTGTCGCTGTCTTGCGTGGCGCGGTTCTTGCCGGCCGGTTTGATTTCGGGGGATGCTGGCCGGCTGCTCGCCGCTACCGGGTCGCCGGAGTCCTCCTGCTGCGGTGGGTCGTCGTCGCTGGCGGCTTCGACATCACAAAGTGCCGTTTCGGCAGGAAGGAAAAATGCATCGATGGCTGCCAGGGCTGGCAGGCGGTAGCGGTCCACTTCCTGAAGAATTTCATGCCGGGCCTGATCGATGGTGATGTGATGGCCGGCGCGAAACCGGTTGGCGAGGCGTTCGATTGCGGATTCCTCGACGATCCGGTCGGATCCGGCGGCAATCAGCAGCGTCGGGATCTTGATGCGGCTGAGATGACTGACGCGGTTGACGCGGCGAATCGCTTTGAGAACGGTGGCGATCCATCCGGCAGTCGGCGGGCCGAGACGCAGCTGGGGCCATGCTTCGTAGACACCCTGGTTGCGATCGTAGCGCGCCCGGTCGGAGGTCAGCATGTTGCCATCGAACGGCCGTGGAAAGCGGTCGCTTTCAAAACGTGTCTCGCCGTAACCAAACAGGGTCAGCAAGCGGCATGTCCAGTAAATCACCCCCTGGCTCAGGGGCTGGCCGGAAAGATCGACAAAAGGGGCGACGACCACCATGCGGTCGATGCGGGTGGCCAGGTCGGGCGCAGCGGACAGCGCGACGAGACCGCCCATTGAATGGCCGAGGAGCAGGAAGGGCAGACGGGTATCGGGCAGGACGATCGTTTCGAGAAACACCGACAGATCGGCTTCATAGTCGCTGAACTGCGCGACATGACCCCTGAGGGGCTGGTCGCTGAGGCGTTCCGATCCGCCCTGACCCCGCCAGTCAAAGGTGGCAACCCAGAAGCCGCGGTCGTTGAGATGGCGAATGGTCTCGAAATATTTCTCGATGAACTCGTTGCGGCCCTGCAGAAGCACGACCGTGCCCTTGGCAACCCGCGCCTTGGAGCGAAAAATCGCATAGCGGATGCGCTTGCCATCCCGGCCGGTGAAATAGCCGACCTGCCGCCGTTCCGGAATCGGGTTGGCGGCGGTGGTGTACAGGCGCGGATGATCGGGAAAGGCCTCGCTCATGCTTTTGGGATTAGGGCGTGAGACCTGAAAAATCAAAGGAAATCAGGCGGGGCCGCCTGCTTTCCTGCGGGCCGGGCGGCCAGATTTCAGCGTATCGCAAAAGCAGCAGGCAATTGTCATGCTTTCGCGCAAAAAACTCTTGAACCGCAAATGCAGAATTCCCACATCCATTTCGCAGGCGCCGGATGGCCGGGTCTGCTGGCTTTTCGCACCGCCGACACGGGGTGCGTGAAAAGGCCAAACGTGTCTAACGTCGCTCAAAGGAGGACTTCCATGCGTCACGTTGATTTTGCACCACTGTACCGTTCCACCGTCGGTTTCGACCGCGTTTTGACCATGCTCGACACGCTGGCTCAACCGGAACAGACCCAGACCTATCCGCCCTACAATATCGAGCGGACCGGGGAAAACACCTATCGCATCACCATGGCTGTTGCCGGTTTTGACGAAAGCGAGATCGCGATCGAAACCCGCGAGCACACGCTGACCGTCAAGGGCGAAAAGGCCGACGAGCAGGAACAGAATGACAGCGAGTTCCTGTATCGCGGCATTGCCAAGCGGGCGTTCGAGCGCCGCTTCCAACTGGCTGAACATGTGGAAGTGACCGGCGCCTCATTGCGCAACGGTCTGCTGCATCTGGACCTGGTGCGAGAAATCCCCGAAGCCATGAAGCCGCGGAAGATCGAGATCAGTTCCGATACTTCCAAGGCCAAGCAGATCGAAGCGACGGCCGCCTGATCGGCTCTGTGTCTTCGCTAAGTGAGGAGGTGCCCGCTGTTTGCGGGCACCTTTTTTCGTGCGTCAGGCGGACGGTCGCAAGCGCCCAGCGGGCTCCCGGTGGCCGGCGGCCAGCACACCGTCGAGCGAGATCCATCCCGGACCCTTGAGGACGATGACGATCAGCACGAACAGCCAAAGCAGCCGTTGATCGGCGATCGCAGCATCGGGAAACCGGTCGAACAGGCTGCCAATGGCTTCGGCGCCGATCTGATGAACGGTAATGTCGACCAGCGTCTGCACGGCGATGAAGGCGATCATGCCGAGCGCGGCAATCCGCGTGAACAGCCCGATGACGATCAACAGCGGCAATACAAACTCGGCATAGGTGCCCATCGTGACGATGAGGCCCCAGGGCAGAAAGGCGACCTGCTCGACATCACCACCCGCGGCTTCCACTGCCGGCAGGGCGATCTGATAATAGGCGCCAGGGGTAAGCGTGAAGAACCCGGCTAGACCGTCACCGACCTTGGTGCGGGCCGAGTTGAGGAAATAGATCCACAATACGGCCGCGAAGACAAAGCGGGCCGCGAGGCCAAGAAACCAGCCTTCCGCCCCGCGCTCGATCGCGGCGAAAACCGATCGGTGCAGGTGGGCTATATCGTTGAAGAGATGTCGCATGCTGCCTCCTTTGCCGGCCGCGTGTCGCCCCGGTCGCGGGCTTTTGTTCCATCGTCGGCCGCCCGGCCTGCCGATTTGCCTGCTGCAGCGGAGATAAAGGCGCCGCTCGCAAGCAGTGTGGAGATGGCCGCGGCGAGGTCGAAAGAGGGCGCCGCCGCCGCTGCCGCATCAGCGGCTGCCGCAAGGGTTTCACCGTCCAGCAGCATGGCAAAGAATGTGTGTTCGCCCGGCGACAGCCGATGCACCATCACCGAGCTGCCGGGGCGGGAAAGCAGAACGGCTTCCGGCGTCGCCAACTGCACGCCGTCGAGCGGCTGTTGCCCCCGACATTTCGTAAACAGCGTGCAAATGGCGTAATCGCTGGCAATGAGCGCTGTGGCAGGATGCGGCGCAAACCGCCTTTCCGCCAGGGTGTCGGGCGGAAGTGCCTGCAGCAAGGACGGCTCCAGGGGCGCGGCGTCGGCAGCGTGAAAGGCGGTCAGCCAGGCCCGCTCCAGGCGGGCGAGATCCGGAAGAAAGGGATAGCGCGAGAGTGCGGGAAGCGCATTGAGAAAGGCGGGAAAAGTTTCGCCATAGCGGTGCAGCAGCGGAGAGCGGGGCGGTTCGGCGCGCAGATACAGGCGGGCGATGTCATTGAAGGCCGTTTCGCCGAGCAGATCGTGAATGGCGGGGAAAATCTCGGCAACCGCATTGATCAGGCTGACGGTGACATTGTTGCGGTATACCGCAAAGCGTTTGACGGCGGCTTTGCCATGCGGGCCGATGAGGCCCGGTGGCAGCGGGGCGTCGGGCTGGCGCAGTGCACGGGCGAAACCGTCCTGAAAGATCTCTTGCGCAGCCGGCTCCCGGTCGTTCGGCTTGTGCGGGTGACGGGTTTTCAGGTTTGCCATGGCTCTAGCCCGCGGCATGGCGCTTGCCGAGCGCGGCGCGCTGATCAAAACGCTCGAGAATGGCCTCGGCGGCGATGGCCTCGGCGCGCAGCACCGGCCAGTCGGGGACGTCATTGTCCCATTCGATGAGCGTTGGCAGCGGGCCGGTGCGGGCGATCACCGTTTCGAACAAGGTCCAGACGGCGTCGCTGACCGGCCGGTCATGGGCGTCGATCAGCAGCAGGTCACCATCATCGTCGCAATCCTCGGCATGGCCGGCGAGATGAATTTCCTCCACTTTTTCGAGCGGAAAGGCGTTGATGTATTTCGTTGCGTTCCAGTCCTGATTGACCGCCGAGACAAAGACATTGTTGACGTCCAGCAGCAGACCGCATCCCGACCTCTCGGCCATCTCGGCGATGAACTCCGTCTCGCCCATCGTCGAATGCTCGAATGCGAGATAGGTGGCCGGGTTTTCGATGAGGATTGGGCGGCTGAGGCGTTCCTGCACCTGATCGATGTGACGCACGATGCGGGCGAGCGTCGCTTCCGTATAGGGAAGTGGCAAAAGGTCATTGAGATAGTGGTCGCTGTGGGTCGACCAGGCCAGATGCTCGGAGACCTGGGCCGGCTGGTAGCGCCCGACAACGGCGGCCAGTCGTTCGAGGTGATGGGCGTTCAGGCCAGCCTCGGCGCCGATCGACAGTCCGACGCCGTGAACCGAGAGCGGAAAGCGCTCGCGTACCGCCGTCAATGCGCGATGGGCAGGACCGCCGGCGCCCATATAATTCTCGGCATGCACCTCGACAAATCCGACCCGGTACGGATCATCGAGAATGGCGCCGACATGGCCGGCTTTCAGTCCCACTCCCGCGCGGGGCGGAAGCGGGTTGGCGCTCATCAAAGGGGAGGCGCTGCCAGGCTTGCGTGCTGAAGCTCTTGCAGGGGGTTGGATCGGCATCGGGTCCTCCCGGTTGGTCTCGGAGATCGGGCGGCCGGCCCGCCGGCAGCAGTGTCAGATCGACAAAGGCTGCTGGCGGACCGAGCGCGGCGCGTCGATCAGGCGGGAAGATCGCGGTCGAGCGGCTCGAGCGAGCCCATGCGGCCACCTTCAAGGGCCATGGTTTCGCACGTGCCGGCTTCCACACTTTTCCAGGCGTTGCCCTGGTAATCGACCTTCGAGGTGCCAGCGCAGGTGGTTCCCGGACCGGCTGCGCAATCGTTCTTGCCGGCCATCGAGACGCCATAGCATTTTTCGGTGGCTGCGCTGGCGCCCGTCGTGGAGGCCACAAGGGCACTGCCGGAAAGGGCAAGGGCGACGGCACCGGCGAGGGCGGAGGCGCTGATTGCTGTTTTGTGTTGCATGATGTTCTCCCGTTTATCTTAAGCTTGTGTTTTCGATTTCTGACCGGAACAGCCAATCGGCCCGGTCAGACAAGCTTTGCGAAAACGCTGATAAACTGGAAATCAAGCACGCGTTATCGACATCACATGCGCGTGACGGCACGTGATCAGCGGCTCACGCTGGCGTGGGGGGAGCAGCAGCCTCCGTACGGCGCGGGGGCAACGGACGCGTGATGCGTCCGTGTTGCGGCGCATGCAACGCTGCCTCTCAGTCTTCGGTGGCGCGTTCCTCGGTTGCAGCGTTGAGTTCAGCTCCGAAGAGGATGACAAACGCCGAAATCCACATCCACATCAACAACAGCACGACACCGGCAAGGCTGCCGAAGGTCTCGCTGTAACTGCCGAAATTGCGCACATAGATCGAGAACGCAATGGATGCCAGAAGCCATAAAATCGTGGAGGCAACGGCGCCGGGAGACACCCAGCGCCAGGCGCGCGGCGGGCGCGAGGGGCCGTAGCGGTACAACACGCCGAGACCGAGGATCGTCAGCACCGTGATGATCAGCCAGCCGCCAATCGACAGCGTGCCACGCAGCCATTCCGGCATCGGTATCAGGGCGAGCGCCGCCGGAACGGCCAGGGTCGCAGCGAGACCCAGAATCAGGCCGATCATCACAACGGCAGTCAGACCAAGTCGGGTGAGCAGAAGGGCGATGAATCCCCGGTCCTCGGTTTCGCCATAAGCGATGTTCAGGCCCTGCATCAGGCTGCCCATGCCCTTGGATGCAGAGTACAGGGCAAGGACCAGGCCGATGACGAAGGCCAGGCCGAGACCACCCTCACTTGAGCCGGCCACCTCTTTCGCCTGGTCGATGACGATCTGCGCCGCGTCTTGCGGCATGATGTCGGCAGCTGCTTCGATCTGTTGCGCAATCTGCGCCGGCTCGACGATGAGACCGGCCAGGGCCATCAGGGCGGTGATCGCCGGAAAGATCGCAAGCAGGCCATAAAAGGCAACACCGGCGGCGACGAGGCTGACGCGATCCGCGCCGATGGCGTCCTTCACCTCCCACAGAATCGCCTTCCAGCCACGCGGTGGAATTTCGCGTGGGGACGAATCGTCAAGAGGGGCTGCCATCCTGGTCTCCTTGTGAAAGCGCGTCAGCCGATAAAATAACGGCCCGCCGTTAATACAGCGGGCCGCCGATCTGCAAGGTCAAGCCGTCGGCTTGCCGAGGTTCTGCTTGTCGGCTTCGGCCTTGGCCGCGTCGGCCACCCGCTTGCCGGACTCTTTCGCCTTGTTCACCAAGGCATCAGACGCTGTGTCTGCCGGTGCCGAGGCGTCAGCGTCGGCCTTGACTTCGCGGGCAATGTCGCGCGCTTCATCAGTTGCCGCCCTGGAGACGCGGGCGAGCTTTTCCTTCTCCTCGGCATAGATGCGTTCGGCCTCGTCAAACAGACTATCGCGATATTCACCGGCATAGCGGTCTTCAACGCGGGTGCGCGGCAGAGCAGCGGCGATCGCCGCTCCGACGGCAACGGCCAGGGCACCGGCAATGAGGGGATTTTCCTCGTAGAGATCGACCGCCTTGTCGCGGCCTCTGCTGGTGTAGTCGTAGGCGGCGTCGCGGGCATCGAGGGCCCGTTCGCGGGCTGCGATGACGCGGGCACGGGCTTCTTTGCTCAAGGCTTCCGTACCCTCATAGATCCGGTCCCGGACCGCGGCGGCGCGACGGCTGCCGGAGCGGTATGCATCCTGGGCCGAACCGCGCGCTGAACGTGCAGCCGAAGACACCGCTTCACCCGCCTTGCGCGTGTGGCCGGAAATTGCCGCGCCGGCACGGCTGGCGCTATCCCCGACCGAGGACGCGGCGCCAGAGACCTTGTCCGAGACCTGACCGGCGCCGGACTGCAGGCGGCTCCCGAGGCCCTTGCCATCGTCGCCAGAGTGCCCGTCATCGTGCGCCGGGCGAGCCCAGGATGGCTGGGATGTCGGCCGCGGCGACGCGGAATAGGGCGTCGTCGCACGCACCCGGGCATCACCGATGCCGTCGGGGCCGTGATGGGCGGTGTCGTGGCGGGAATCCAGATTGTCGCGGGGCGGGGCAGAATGGGCCTGCTGACCGTTCTTCTGACCCATCATCAGCCAGGCCAGCCCGACACCGGTCAGCGCCAGAGCCACCGGATTGGCCTTCACCGCATCGGAGACCGAGCGTGCGAGGTCACCGCCATTGTCGCGGAAGTGCTGCGAAACCTGGCGGGCCACACCTTCGACGGAGAGTCGGCTCTGCAGATCATCGAGCGTGCCTGTCAGTTCGGAGCGCTCCCGCTCAATCTCGCGTTCGATTTCAGAAGACGTTCGGGTGGAATTATTGGTCATTGTAGGCTTCCTTTGCAGCAGAAGCATCGCGCTTCACGTTCTTGACGGTGCGGCTCGGCGCAAGATTGCGCAGCTTGAGATCGTTCGCGCCCTTTTTCATCATGGCGTAGGCGACGACTGCCAGCACGACACCGACGATCAACGCAGCCCACCCGGCGCCAAGGCCGAGTTCGGCCAGCGCGGCGACGAGTGCGGCGGACAGGACATTCAGAGCGGTCAGTGCAACCACGACCGCACCGATGATCAGTCCCACGGCCACGCCGGCCGAGTGGAGATTTTCATTGACCTCCGCGCGTGCCAGGTCGATTTCCTTGCGGACGAGCGAGCTGACATGCGACAGGGCATCTTTCAAAAGCTCGGTGGTGGATTTTTGCGTAGCTGTGGTCATTTCCGAACTCCTGTTGAAACCCCGGATGCGGCGCCAGCGGGCCGTGCCGCCGGCTGATAACCCGTGCTGGTGCTGGTTCCGGCGCCCGTGCCGGGGGAGCCGCCTGCGGGGGCCGATGTCGTTGGGGCTGTGCTCTCCTCAGATGGCTGGCCTCGCTCCGAAGCCTTAGCGAAGCGCGTGGCGGCAAAGCCAATCAGCGCGGCGCTGCCGAGGAAGACAAGCGGGTTGTTCCGGGCGAAGCTGTTCAGGCCGCCCACCATTTCGCCAAGGTCCTTGTCACGGATGGACTCCGAGGCGTCGGCAAGGCTTTCGGCGATCTGGCTGAAGGTGCGTTCCTGCGGCGAGCCGCTGCGCAGTTGGTCGGCAGCGGTGCGCAAGGCCGACGCCACATCCTTGACCTCAGCGGCCGCCGATTCCTTGGCTTTGCCAGCGTAGCCAGCCGCTTCTTCGGATATGGTCTTGCCGACATCCTGAGCGCTCGCCTTGATCTGTTCGGACGCGCGCTCGCTGGTGGCCTTGATTTTTTCCTTAGCGCCCTGCTCCTGGCCGGGCGTGGTCGGATTTGTCGTGTTCATTTGAGTAGCCTCACTTAAAAGAGTAGGTTGATCACCGCGAGCACAACCACGATGACGCCGATCAGATAAAAGATCCCATGCATTGCTAGTCCGCCTCCGATTGCGAATGGACGTTCACAAATTGAACGAACGACCTGCGGAATCGTTCCTGAAACGCCGGAAGTCAGCCGCCAGCGGGCGGCACATGGCTTGCCTGATTTGCGCGGCGGGCGCGGGGTTTGCTCGAGGTCACGGGCTCGTCACCGCCGCCCGCAGCGGACTTCACCCAAACTTGACTGGCTTGCGATCGACGCGCAGGCGACTATGGAGGCATGCGAAATTTAGCTGCCACCATTTCTTTTCTCGCCGCATTGGCCATCGCCATCCCGGCCCTCGCCAATCCCGAACGCTGGCGCGCGTCTGGGTGGGCGACTGATTTTTCACAGACGGAAGTGGACCTTGGCGAAATCATTTCCGGCGGTCCGGGACGCGACGGTATTCCGGCCATCGACGCGCCGGTCTTCCGTAAAGCCAGCACGCTTGAGCATATGGGCGCCAGCGAACCGGTCATCCGCCTTGAAGTCGGATCGGTGGTGCGGGCTTATCCGCTGCGCGTTCTCACCTGGCACGAAATCGTCAACGATACTCTCGATGGTCAGCCGGTTGCGGTCACCTATTGCCCGCTGTGCAACTCCTCGATCGTGTTTGACAGACGCCTGGAGGATGGCAGCGTCACCACCTTCGGTGTCAGCGGACTTCTGCGAAATTCCGACATGGTCATGTATGACCGCGCCACCGAGAGCTGGTGGCAGCAATTTACCGGCGAGGCGATCGTCGGTGAACGGGCCGGGCAGGCGCTGCGGATGCTTCCCTCGCGCATACAGGGATTCGGTGAATTTGCCCGCGAGAATCCCGATGCCGAGGTGCTGGTTCCCGCCGATCCGGCGCTGCGTCGCTACGGCGAGAATCCCTATGTCGGCTATGACAGCCGGCAGGCACCGTATCCGTTATACACCGGGGAGTTGCCGGAGGAATTGCCAGCGATGATGCGGGTGGTGATCGCGCGCCACGCAGGTGAACTGGCCGCCGTGACGTTGCCGCATCTGAAAGCGGTGGACTCTCTGGAGATCAACGGGCTGCGCCTGACATGGCGCGGCGGTGTCGCCTCGGCTCTCGACGCGCGGGATATCGCCGCCGGCGCGGATGTCGGCACGGTTACCGCCGAGCGGTTGTCGGATGGCGCGGCCATCGTGCACGATACGACATTCGCCTTCGTCGTGCTGGCATTTCACCCGGGCCTGACGGTGCATGCCGAAAGCGGTCCGATCACCCTGTCATCGCGCTGAGATCCGCGCGGGGGTTGCCGATGGCTGCAGGATCTCTCCAGAAGCAGTGCGCGAGGAACGGTGCCGGCGCTTTCCGCGTTGTAAGGCAACCCAACCCATCGGCACGCATGTGCCGAATTCAGCTGGCGCTTCGCATCCCGGATGGTGCCCCTCCTCTTTCTCTACAAGGATTTTCCCATGACACAGCATGTTCTCTTGCCCGGGTCACCGGCGCCCGCCCTTTCCCTGCCGGCCATCGGTGGCGGCCATATCGACCTCGCGGCAACGAAGCCCACGCACTTTACCGTCGTGTTCTTCTATCGCGGTGTGCACTGCCCGATTTGCAAGTCCCAGCTCGAAGAGGTGGCGCAGCGCGGCGAGGCTTTCGAAAAGCGCGGTCTCGCCGTTCTTGCCGCATCGATGGATAGTGAGGAGCGCGCGCAGCGCCAGCGCGAGCAATGGGATATCTCAGCACTGGACGTCGGATACGGTCTTTCCGAGGATGATGCCCGTCAGTGGGGCCTCTTCATTTCAAAGAAGGAAAAGGACGCCGAGCCGGAGCGCTTCGCCGAGCCCGGGATCGGCGTGATTTACCCCGACGGCAAGGTTTACGCCCTGTTCTATCAGAGCGTGCCCTTCGCCCGGCCGCGGCTTGATGATCTTTTGAAAGGCCTCGACTTCATCATCGCGAAAAATTATCCGGCCAACGGCACGCTGGCAGCCTAGAAATCCGCACTTTCAGCACTGCATGGCTGCGCGCGGCGAACCTGGCCGCGTGACCGTTCCGGGCGGTGCGTCAGCGAAGATGCGAGGCGAAACTGTCGATCTCCTGCGGCGTGGTGGCTAAGCTGGTGACCAGACGCACCAGCACCTCCTGCGGGGCGATCGCGCCGCAATCCTTCGGTACGGGCCAGTCGTAGAACTGTGCCCCGTGGTGGCGCAGGCCCGCCGCCGTGTCTTGCGGCAGGATGGCAAACACCTCGTTGGTCTGGCTCGGCCATGCAAGCCGGGCATCTGACGCGAGGGTGATTGCCTGGCGCATTTGATCGGCCATCCGGTTGGCATGTCCCGCCAGGCGCAGCCAGAGGTCATCGTGCAGATATGCGGCAAACTGAGCGGCAATGAAACGGCTTTTGGAAAACAGATGCGCGCCACGCTTGCGCAGAAAGGGCAGTTGCTCTGCCTTGCCCGGATCAAAAACAATGAGCGCTTCAGCACACCAGCACCCGTTCTTGGTGCCGCCGAAGGACAGCATGTCGATGCCGCTGGCGATGGTCATTTCCGCCGGGCTGACGTCCAGGGCGACAAGCGCGTTGGCGAAGCGGGCGCCGTCCATGTGCAGCGGCAGGTGATGCTTTTCCGCGATGGCGGAAATTCTCCTGATTTCATCCGTCGAATAGACCGTGCCGCTTTCGGTCGCCTGGGTTATCGAGACAGCGACGGGTTGTCCGGCATGAACGAATTCCGCCGGGTAACGGGCTATTGTCATCTCCAGGTTCTCTGGATCGATCTTGCCGTGGCCGCCATCAACCGCCGCGAGGCGACCGCCACCTGAGAAGAACTCGGGAGCACCGCATTCATCGGCAATGATGTGGGCCTGATGATGAGCGAAGGCGACGCCGCCGGGCTTGGCAGCGCTGGCCAGCGCCAGCGAATTGGCGGCCGTGCCGGTGCCGACGAAAAAGACCGCAACCTCGGTTTCAAACAGCTCGCTGAAGCGTCTTTCAACGGCGCGATCAAGGTCGCTGGCACCGTATGCGGCAGCAAAGCCACCGGAATGATCGGAAAGCGCCCGGGCAATGTCAGGATGCGCGCCGGCCCAGTTGTCGGATGTGAAGATCATCAAGGTCCCGCTGATGGTTGAGGCGAAGGTGATCCGCTGTGCTAAGCTTTTTCCGCCGCTGATGTAAATGGGCGGTCGGCCGGCGAGGGCATTGGTCACCGATCCGCTGAGCAGGTGCCGGCAATGAAACGGAACTGTGCCGCAACATGGCGCAATATTGCTGCGTATTGGTGCGACAACGGGACCTATTGATGCTCGGCATCCACAAAAACAGGCTCTGGCGGCTTGCCTTGCGGGCGCACTTCTGCCATAAGCCGGAATAGGACAGCCTTACTGTCCTATTTGTCCGGATCGCTGTCGGAGCGGCGTGCGGACCGGGCAGAAACTGCGGAGACCGGCACTGACAGCCGGGGTGACCGCGCGACAACCGGTGTGCTAAAATCCCGTGCAGCCACGAACGGGCGGACATTCCGGACCAGACGCGGCGGATCAGTCGAAAGCAAGTTCCGAACGGGCCATGCCTGTCGCTCATAATGAGCCGGGTATCTACGAGCGACGCCAGAATGGGCGAGCGAAGGGAGAGATGGGATGACAGAGATGATGCGTTCTCGGGCCGCGCGGCTCATGGGCAGCACAGCGGCACGTTCCGACCTTCCTTCCGCCACGCCCCTCACGTCGCCGGCTGATATGGCTGCCCTGGCTGCCCTGGCGGCCGGTTCAGATGCGGCTCGGCCTTTCAAGGCATCGGGCGTTCCCGCGCGGCAAGGGCTTTACGATCCTCGCAACGAGCATGATGCCTGCGGTGTCGGCTTCATTGCCCATATGAAGGGCGAAAAGTCGCACGCGATCATCGAAGACGGGCTGTCGATGCTGGAAAACCTCACCCATCGCGGCGCCGTCGGGGCCGATCCGCTGATGGGCGATGGAGCCGGACTGCTGACGCAGATCCCGCATGCCTTTTTCAAGGAAGAGCTTGCGAAAGACGGCATCACGCTGCCGGAGCCGGGCGAATACGCCGCCGGCTTCCTGTTCATGCCGCGCGAGGATGAACTGCGCGCGCATCTGGTGCAGATCATTCGTGACGTGGTGGCCGAGACCGGCCAGGTGCTTCTCGGCTTCCGGGACGTGCCGGTCGACAATTCCTCGCTGTCGAAGGCGCCGGACATTGCTGCCACCGAGCCGCACCACCTGCAGGTGTTCATCGGCCGCGGCGCAGATATCAGTGATGAAGAGACATTCGAGCGGCGGCTGTTCTTGTTGCGCAAGATCATCTCGAACCGCGTTTATGGGGAAACGAACGGCCGCGACAACGGCTTTTACTTCGTCTCGCTTTCGACGCGGACGATCGTCTACAAGGGGATGTTCCTCGCCTTCCAGGTCAAGTCCTATTACAAGGATCTGGCGGACCCGCGCTTCGTCTCGGCCATCGCTCTGGTGCATCAGCGCTTTTCGACCAACACATTTCCGTCCTGGAAGCTGTCGCATCCCTATCGCATGGTCGCGCATAATGGCGAGATCAACACGCTGCGCGGCAATGTGAACTGGATGGCGGCGCGCCAGGCTTCGGTGTCCTCGCCATTGTTCGGCGATGATATCTCGAAACTCTGGCCGATCTCCTACGAAGGCCAGTCCGATACCGCCTGTTTCGACAATGCGCTCGAATTCTTGGTGCAGGGCGGCTATTCGATGGCGCATGCGGTGATGACGCTGATCCCGGAAGCCTGGGCCGGTAACCAGTTGATGGATGCCGACCGGCGGGCGTTCTACGAGTATCACGCTGCGCTGATGGAGCCGTGGGACGGACCGGCGGCCGTCGCCTTCACCGATGGCCGGCAGATCGGTGCGACGCTCGACCGCAATGGTCTGCGCCCGGCGCGCTACATCGTGACAAGCGATCACCGGGTGATCATGGCCAGCGAATCCGGTGTCTTGCCGGTGGCTGAAAAGGACATCGAACGCAAGTGGCGGCTGCAGCCGGGCAAGATGCTGCTGATCGACACGCAGGAAGGCCGCATCATCTCCGATGAGGAGATCAAGTCATCGCTGGCGCAGCGCCATCCCTACCGTGAATGGCTGGACCGGACGCAATTGATCCTTGAGGAATTGCGGCCCGTCTCGCCGCGCGCCCTGCGCAGTGATGTCTCCCTGCTCGACCGGCAGCAGGCCTTCGGCTACACGCTCGAGGACACGCGCATCCTGATGGCGCCGATGGCAACAACCGGCCAGGAAGCCATCGGCTCGATGGGGACTGACACGCCGATTTCAGCGATGTCGTCGAAATCGAAGCTGCTCTACACCTATTTCAAGCAGAATTTCGCGCAGGTGACCAATCCGCCGATCGATCCGATCCGCGAGGAACTGGTCATGAGCCTGGTCTCGTTTATCGGCCCGCGGCCCAATATCCTCGATCATCGCGGCGCTTCCAAGCGCAAGCGGCTGGAAGTGCGGCAGCCGATCCTGACCAATGGCGATCTCGAGAAGATCCGTTCGATCGGCCATACTGAGGAGCGCTTCGACACCAAGACGCTCGACATCACCTATGCGTCGGTCAAGGGTGCCGAAGGCATGGAGGGGGCCGTCGAGCGCCTGTGCGAGCGCGCCGAGGAAGCGGTGAACGGCGGCTACAACATCATTATCCTGTCGGATCGGCAGATCGGCTCCGACCGCATCGCCATTCCGGCCCTCCTGGCGACGGCGGCCGTGCATCATCACCTGATCCGCAAGGGTCTGCGCACCTCGGTGGGCCTGGTGGTTGAATCGGGCGAGCCGCGCGAGGTTCACCATTTTGCCTGCCTGGCCGGGTACGGCGCCGAAGCGATCAACCCCTATCTGGCGTTCGATACCCTCAACGACATGCATGGGCGTGGCGAATTCCCTGCCGAAGTCGACGCGCATGAGGTCGTCACGCGCTATATCAAGGCGATCGGCAAGGGCATTCTGAAGGTGATGTCGAAGATGGGCATCTCCACCTACCAGTCGTATTGCGGCGCGCAGATCTTCGATGCGGTCGGCCTGTCGAGCGCGTTTGTCGAGCGCTATTTCGCCGGCACCGCGACGACGATCGAGGGCGTCGGCCTGCGCGAGGTGGCGATCGAAACCGCGACGCGCCATGCGGCCGCCTTCGGCGCGGATCCAGTGCTGGCCACCAATCTGGATGTGGGCGGGGAATACGCCTACCGGATGCGCGGCGAAGACCATTCCTGGACGCCCGACGCGGTCGCGAAGCTGCAGCACGCCGTACGCGGCAATGCCGAGGACCGCTACCGGGAATTCTCGGCGCTGATGGACAGCGAAGCACAGCGGATGAACCGCATCCGCGGATTGTTCAAGATCCGCGATGCGGCAGCAACCGGGCGCAAGCCGGTGCCGCTGGAGGCGGTCGAGCCGGCCAGCGAGATCGTCAAGCGGTTCTCGACCGGCGCCATGTCCTTCGGTTCGATCAGCCGCGAGGCGCATACGACGCTGGCCGTCGCCATGAACCGTATCGGCGGCAAGTCGAATACCGGCGAGGGCGGTGAAGAGCCGGACCGGTATCTGCCGCTGCCGGGGGGCAACGGCGCCAATCCCGAACGCTCGGCGATCAAGCAGGTGGCTTCCGGCCGGTTCGGCGTAACGACCGAATATCTGGTCAACTCGGACATGATCCAGATCAAGGTGGCGCAGGGGGCCAAGCCCGGCGAAGGCGGACAATTGCCGGGCCACAAGGTGGATGCGACGATCGCCAAGACACGGCATTCGACACCCGGTGTCGGGCTGATCTCGCCGCCGCCGCACCACGATATCTATTCGATCGAGGATCTGGCGCAGCTGATCTTCGATCTGAAGAACGTCAATCCGTCCTCGGACATCTCGGTCAAGCTGGTCTCCGAGGTCGGGGTCGGGACTGTCGCCGCCGGCGTCGCCAAGGCACGCGCCGATCACATCACCATATCCGGCTTTGACGGCGGCACCGGCGCGTCCCCGCTGACGTCGCTGAAACATGCGGGCAGCCCGTGGGAAATGGGCCTTGCCGAGACGCAGCAGACGCTGGTGCTCAACGGTCTGCGCAGCCGCATCGCGCTGCAGGTGGATGGCGGATTGAAGACCGGTCGTGACGTCATCATCGGGGCGCTGCTCGGAGCCGACGAATTCGGCTTCTCGACCGCACCGCTGATCGCTGCCGGCTGCATCATGATGCGCAAATGCCATCTCAACACCTGTCCTGTCGGGGTTGCGACCCAGGATCCGGTGCTCAGAAAACGCTTCAAGGGTACGCCTGAGCATGTGGTCAATTATTTCTTCTTTATCGCCGAGGAAGTGCGCGAGCTTCTTGCCGAGATGGGCTTTACGCATCTTGACCAGATCATCGGTGAATTTGACCTTTTGGAAAAAGATGAGCTGATCGCCCACTGGAAGGCGGAGGGGCTGGATTTCAGCCGCGTATTCTACAAGCCGAAGGCGCCGAAGGAAGCGATCTACCAGACCGAGCGGCAGGTGCATCCGATCGATGACGTGCTCGATCGCAAGCTGATCGTCGAAGCGGCGGAGGCGATCAATGATCGCAAACGGCTGACGATCGAGAGCGACATCCGCAATGTCGACCGTTCGGCAGGGGCGATGCTGTCCGGCGAAATCGTGCGCAAACATGGTCACAAGGGCCTGCCGGAAGACACCATCCGGGTGAACCTGACGGGAACGGCCGGCCAGTCCTTCGGCGCCTTCCTGGCGCATGGTGTGACCTTCGACCTGCGCGGCGATGCCAATGATTACGTCGGAAAGGGCTTGTCCGGCGGGCGGATCATCGTGCGTCCGGCAGAGGACAGCAGCATTGTGCCGGAGCAGTCGATCATTGTCGGCAACACGGTGCTCTACGGCGCCGTCGAAGGCGAATGCTATTTCCGCGGCGTGGCCGGCGAACGCTTTGCGGTGCGCAATTCGGGCGCCATCGCAGTGGTCGAGGGCGTCGGCGACCATGGCTGTGAATACATGACCGGCGGCCTCGTCGTCGTCATCGGCGAGACCGGTCGCAACTTCGCTGCCGGGATGAGCGGCGGTGTCGCCTATGTGCTCGATGAGAGCAGCGATTTCGCGGCGCGCTGCAACATGGCGATGGTCGAGCTGGAACCGGTTCCGGAGGAAGATGATATTCTCGAGAAGCTGCATCATCACGGCGGCGATCTGATGCACAAGGGGCGCGTGGATATTTCCGGTGACATGACCCGGCATGACGAGGAACGGCTGTTCCAGCTGATTTCCAATCACATGCATTACACGGGCTCGGAGCGGGCGCAGCACATTCTTGAGAACTGGGCGGATTACCGACCGAAATTTCGCAAGGTGATGCCGGTGGAATACCGCCGCGCGCTGGAGGAAATGGAACGCAATCGCCTCGGTGTGGCAGCGGAATAGGACGGGTGTGAGATGGGCAAGGTAACAGGCTTCCTCGAGATTGATCGGCAGACGGCGAAGTATCAACCGGCATCCGACCGAATCCGTCATTTCCGTGAGTTCACCATTCGCATGAGCGATCCGGAGGTGCAGAAGCAGGCGGCGCGCTGCATGGATTGCGGCATCCCCTATTGTCACGGTCCGACCGGCTGTCCGATTCACAACCAGATCCCGGACTGGAACGACCTCGTCTACAATGACCGCTGGGAAGAGGCGATCATCAACCTGCACACCACCAATAATTTCCCCGAGTTCACCGGGCGCATCTGCCCGGCTCCGTGCGAGGAGGCGTGCGTTCTCAACCTCGAGGACGCGCCGGTGACGATCAAGACGATCGAGCAGGCGCTGGCGGACAAGGCCTATGAGATGGGGTTCATCGTGCCGCAGCCGGTGGCCGAGAAGACCGGAAGGTCGGTTGCCATCATCGGGTCGGGGCCGGCAGGTCTTGCCGCGGCGCAACAGCTTGGCCGGGCCGGTCACGAAGTGCATGTCTACGAGCGGGAAAGCCGTCCGGGCGGGCTGCTTCGCTTCGGAATTCCCGATTTCAAGATGGAGAAGCACTTCATCGATCGACGGGTCGAGCAGATGGAAGGCGAGGGTGTGACTTTCCATTGCGGCGTCAATGTCGGCGTGGATATCCCGGTCGACGACCTGATCAAGGATCATGATGCGGTGCTGTACTGTGGCGGCTCGGAGACGCCACGCGAGGTCGGCCTGCCGGGGGCGGATCTCGTTGGTGTGCACGACGCGATGCCGTATCTGGTGCAGCAGAACAAGCGGGTGGCGCGCGAATCCATCGATTCGACGGGCTGGCCGTCACCGCCGATCATGGCCGGCGGCAAGCGGGTCGTGGTCATCGGCGGCGGCGATACGGCCTCTGACTGCGTCGGAACCGCCTTCCGGCAGGGCGCGGTGCGGGTCACGCAACTCGACATCCGGCCGCAGCCGCCGGAAAAGGAAGACAAGCTCGCCGTGTGGCCTTACTGGGCCACCAAGATGCGCACCTCCTCGTCGCAGGCGGAAGGCGCGCGGCGTGAATTCCAGGTCGGCACGCTCGAACTGATCGGCGAGAACGGTATCCTCGCGGGCGTGAAATGCTGCAAGGTGGACGAGAAGCGCAAGCCGATTGCCGGAACAGAGTTCATCATCCGGGCGGACCTGGTGTTCGTCGCCATCGGTTTCCGCGGACCGGGGGAGGATTCGGTGCTTTCCGATCTCGGCGAGCGGCTGGAAATCAATACGGATTTCCGCGGCTCGAAGAATGTCGTGGCCGACGATCGCAGCTACAAATCAACGGTGGACAAGCTCTGGGTCGCCGGCGATGTGCGGCGCGGCCAGTCGCTGGTCGTGTGGGCCATCCGCGAAGGCCGGCAGGCGGCGCGGGCGATCGATCTGGAACTCATGGGTTCAACCAATTTGCCGCGTTAAGACCGGAAACGGCAGCGCCACCGGTTCGCGGCGCTGCCTTTCGTCGCATTCAAGCCGCGCTAGTTCGTTGCTGTGCGCGGCCATCTGAAGTCGTCGGCGCGACCGGCTGGCGCCTCGGGGGGCAGACCCTGCTCGACCAACCGGTCGCGCGGCGTCGGGGTCAGATTGACGCGCTCGGTTGCCTGATCGAGCAAGGCGTCGCCGCCATCCAGTTCCGGATCGAGCATGGCGACCGGGGCGGTGCGGACCGGGTTGATCGTCTCCAGCGGCGAGGTCGGGAAGGTCAGGTCGGGCAGGCTGGCGTCGTCCAGACCGACCGAGCTGACCGCAGGATCGGCGGCGCTGCCGAGCAGGCGGCGTATGGTCTTTTCGGTGTAAAATGCCATCTTGCGCCGGCCGGCGGCGGTCATGTTGATGCCGTCGGGACCACGCAAGCGGACCTGCTGGCCGTTGATGTCGGAGCCGGTGAAGACAAATTTCCCGTCCTCATCGACAAACCCATCCCAGATGTCGATGAACTCGCCATTGACCTGTTCGACCTTGTTTTTGAAGATGCCGTTGAACGCCACCATGTCGGCCGTCATGGAGGTGAAGTTGAAGGATGGCACGCCGACCCACAGCAGCGGGCGGTCGATCTTCTTGACCGCCGCGATCATCGCTTCGGTGCGGCGGCCATATTCCTCAAGCCAGGGCGGCGAGCGCACCTCAAGGCGGGTACCGGCAACACGCATCTGCTGGCTGTCGTTGGAGCCGATCTGCACGATGACAATGTCCGGATCGACTTCGGCAAGGATATCCGGCAGCGCTTTCGGCCAGTTGTAA
Source organism: Neohoeflea coraliihabitans (assembly GCF_019334345.1). GTDB lineage: Bacteria > Pseudomonadota > Alphaproteobacteria > Rhizobiales > Rhizobiaceae > Pseudohoeflea > Pseudohoeflea coraliihabitans. The sequence goes on along the minus strand of NZ_JAHWQX010000001.1, from coordinate 730,427 downwards.
TGGTCGTCGCGAACGAGGCCGGATGAGCCCTTTGTCCGGCTGACGATCACCACTCCGGGTGAATTGTCGAAACTTTTCTCCAGACCTTCGGCAAGGCCGCCGGCGAGAAAATCACCGACCACCAGGACCTTGCGCGCATTGACCAGTTTTTCGACTTTCGGAGCCGCCGGCTGCGCTGGCGCTGCCTTGCGGTTGCCGGCCCGGTTCGACGGTCGGCTTGAGCGAACCGGCCGTGACCTGCTTTTGCGGGCGCGCGGCGCTGCCTGCTGTGTCTGGGCCTCGTCCTTGCCGAAAAGCAGCTTGAGCAGGGATTTGCGCTCCACCTTCTCCTGCGCATAGGCCGGGGCGGAGAGACCGGCAGGCACAAGCACTGCGGCCAGGAGAAGGGCAAGGCCGAATGTAATCGAACGTCCTATGGCAGCCGTGAAAACCATTCAGCGTGCTCCGATATGCGGCAGCCGGCGTGTTCGCGCCGGCCTCCGGTGGCAGTAGGTTCCGGGGGCCGGCGTCGACCCATGGGGTCCAGCAAGGGTGCGGATCCCTAGCGCCCGCGTACGGCGTCAAGAACCTTCTGCGACGGTTTGCCGTCGGTGGTCAAGCCGCTGCGTGCCTGGAAGGCCTCGATGGCGGCGCGGGAGCCGGAACCGAAATTGCCGTCGATCTCGCCCTCGTAGTAGCCCAGCGTCTTGAGCCGCGCCTGCAACTCGAACTTTTCCTTGATGTCGAGCGTGCCGGCAGGGCGTGGCCAGCGCTGGTCGACGCCGCCATAGCCGGCAATCTCGTCGGCCAGAACGCCAACCGACAGGGCGTAAAGATCGGAGGCATTATAGCGTTTGAGAATGAAGAAATTGCGGGTCATCAGGAACGCCGGGCCGTTGGCACCGGCCGGCATCTTCAGTTCCGCACGGGTGTTGCCACTGGGAAAACCCTTGCCGCCAGGGCGGGTGAAGCCGAGGCGTGCCCACTCGCCAAGCGTCTTGGTCTGGCCGTTATAACGATGCCCGCCCGAGGGGGCGACCGCTTCGTAGCCCCATGTCCGACCGCTCTGCCAGCCATTCTTGGCCAGCAGATTGGCAGCAGTCGAAAGCGCATCAGGAACCGAATTCCAGATGTCGCGATTGCCGTTTCCGTCCGCATCGACGGCGAAGGCAAGGTAGCTCGTCGGGATGAACTGGGTGTGGCCCATGGCGCCGGCCCAGGAGCCACTCATCTCACGGGTGGAAATATCTCCCGACTGCAGGATCTTCAGCGCGGCAATCAGCTGCTTGCGGGCAAATTTGGCGCGCCGCTTGTCAGCATAGGCGAGGGTGGCCAATGCGCGCGGCACGTAGTGCAGCCGGTCCGGATTCTTGAAGATGTCGCCATAATTGGATTCCATCGACCAGATAGCCAGGACGATATTGCGGCTGACACCGAAGCGGCGCTCGATGCTGTCGAGGGTGCGGCTGTGGCGGCGGGCCAGTTCGCGTCCCTTGGCGATGGTGTAGGGGTTGACGCGCGAGTCCATGTAATCCCACACCTTGGTGGTAAACTCGGGCTGATGGCGCGCCTTGCGCAGAACTTCCGGGTCCGGCTCGACGACGCCGGTGAAGGCCTCATTGTAGGTCTTCTTGGAGATGCCGCTCTTGGCGGCCACGGCGTAAAACTCCGAGATCCAGTTGAGAAAGGCCGGATCGGGCGCTGCCTTCAGCGGCGAGACGAGGCTGAAGAAGACTGCAGCAGCGATCGCGGCGCCGGAAAGCGGAGCGGTCCGGAAGGCTGTCGATGCGCTGGATCGGATGCGTGTGCGACGGAACATTTCGGATTATCCTGTGTTGCTCTACTTGTCTGAAAGCGGTGTGTCGCCGAGGATGGCATCCTGTCGTTAAGATTTCGTTCACCAAGACTGCAGCAGGGCTGCGCAGCATGGCGGAATCGAAAGAAATTTTTGCCACGACTGCGCTTGCGCCAGCCGTCGCGGCAACCATGTGACTGTCGCAGGAAAACAGGAAAATTTTATGGCCGAGACAAGGAAAATCCGCAAAGCAGTGCTGCCGGTGGCTGGCCTGGGTACCCGCTTTCTTCCGGCAACAAAGGCGGTGCCGAAGGAAATGCTGACCGTCGTCGACAAGCCGGTGGTGCAATATGTCGTCGAGGAGGCTCTGGCGGCGGGAATCGAGCACGTGATCTTCGTGACCGGGCGCAACAAGGGGGTCATCGAGGACCATTTCGATATTGCCTATGAACTGAATGACACTCTGGAAAAGCGCGGCAAGACGGCAGAGCTGACCGAACTTGAGGCGATGCTGCCGGCCGCCGGTGCGACGAGCTTCACGCGGCAGCAGGCGCCACTCGGACTCGGACATGCGGTATGGTGCGCGCGTGACATCGTCGGCGATGAACCGTTCGCGCTTCTTCTGCCGGATATGGTGATGCGCGCCGAGAAAGGCTGCATGAGCGGCATGGTCGAACTCTACAACGAGGTCGGCGGCAACATCATCGCGGTCGAGGAATGCGATCCTGAACTGGCGCACCGCTACGGGATCGTCGGCCAGGGGGAAGAGCTGCCCGGCGGTTTCCGAATTACTGAAATGGTGGAAAAACCGGCGAAGGGCACGGCGCCCTCCAACTATTTCATCAATGGCCGCTACATCCTGCAACCGGAGATTTTCGACATTCTCAGCCATGGCGAGCGCGGCGCGGGCAATGAAATCCAGGTGACCGACGCCATGTTGCATCTCGCCCGCAAGCAGGATTTCTCGGCCTACAAGTTCACCGGATCGACCTATGACTGCGGTTCCAAGGATGGCTTCATCATGGCCAATGTCGCGTTCGCGCTGGCGCATCCGGAACTCGGCCCGCAGGTCGGCGATCAGATGCGCGCACTTTTGTCCGAAAAGTCCGTTTAGCGGCGAAGCCGGAGACCCAGGCCAAGGAAGGCGCTGTCGGAGTCGGGCACGCCGTCCTGGGTGGTTTTCTCGTATCCGGCCTCGGCGATCAGAGACAGCCAGCGGTTGACGGACCAGTCGAGTTCACCGCTGACGCCGAGCTCCAGCTCGGGAGCTGGCGGCGTAAGACCCGTGTAGTCGCGGTACAGGGCCGACCCTGTAAGGCTGGCGTCGAGATTATGGCGCAACTCGCGGCTCAACTGACTTTGAAGCTGGTAAGCGACGGAGCCGCTTTCGCCCGCCGCGGTCGAGGATTCGATCGTGGTCGACAGGGTCGTGGCCAACTGAGTTCCGCGTTGCGGCGACCAGGTCAGGGTTGCATCGACGGCAAGACCGCTGATCGAGGCCAGGGCGGCGTCATCGATATCGCGCCAGAGATAGCCGAGCGAAAATTCGCCGGAAATCTTCTCACCGACCGGCATTTCGGCGCCGGCCCGCAGCTCATAGGTGGTGGCGGAGCGCTGATGGCCAACGCTGTCCACTTCCTGATCGAAATCGGTGCGGCTGATCGCGGCTTCGAGAAACGGGATCAGGGATGGAGACAGCGCATAGCCGAGACGGGCGGTAAAGCCGTAATCGAGGTTGTCGCGGTCATCGCCGGAGATCACCGAGCCGCTTGCAAGTTCCGCATCGCCATACAGGGTTCTGTCGAGATCGAGCCGGCCGGTGCCGCGCAACTTGCCGATGTCGCGGCTAAGGGCGGCGGAGGTCGAGAGACGATGCACCCCCGCCTGCGCCGTGGCGCCGGCTACGGCGCCGGGGTCGGTGCGATCCTCGCGCGAGAAATCATATCCAGCGCTGAGCTGGGCGCTGGTCAATTCGGAAATGTCGAGATCCAGCACAGCATCAATCGCGACATCGGGATCTTCCTGACCGGTGCCGGAGATGTTTTTCTGATAGCTGCCCTCGCCGGTGACAGTGAGCTTGTGGCGCGCCCAGTCGGATTCAAGGCTTGCTTCGAGCGTGGTTTCACTGAAGGTGCGGCGGTCCGATGAGGTGCCGTAATTGTCAGTTTCATGCACCAGCTTCTGGGTTAGCGTCGGGCGCAGAATCATCGTTCCGATACGAATGCCGGTCGGCGTGTCATCGGCGGTGACACCGCGCAGGCCATCGACGGTAGGGACCGGGGTGTTGATGCGGCCATAGGCGTCGTCATCGGCGGTCTCGGCGTCAACCGAACCGACACGGCCCTCCTGATCATCGTCGGCACCGTCCGCGTCGCTGGCGCCCGCGGTCAGGGGGTCAGCGGTATCCGGGGCGGTCAGGTCGGCATAGGAGGGAATGAGATCGCCGTCCTCGGACGGGTCGCCAAAGCTGTCCGGGCTGCCTGCGGGCAGGGCCGGAAACGCGTCGGCTGAGGTCTCGCGCATCAGATAGGCGCCGGGCCGCGCGTCGTCATCTTCGCCCGGCGATTGTGCCCAGGCGCCTTGGCTGCAGCCAGCGGCGATAGCCAAAGCCGTGGCCAGCCTGACGGATGGGCGGACGAAAAAATCTCTGGATCGCGCGGATGACACGGTCGGGATACTCACTTTGGCAATTCCTTGCAAAGTGTAAACAGCCGTGGTTAACGCTTGGTTTCCGTCGCGCTGCTTGCCCGGTCACGGCGCGGTGCAGGCGCCGGGAGAGTGCCGCGCCGATGTCAGACGGGCTCGACGTGCAGATCGCCCTTTTCGACGGCCCGGACCCGCACGGATTGCCCGGCCGGGAGGTCAGGACCGCATACCACCCAGATGGTGTCGTCAATGCGCATGCGGCCACGCCCGTTCTCGATCGGTTCGGCGAGATCGCCGGTGCGGCCGACAAGCGCCTCGGCGCGCTTGTTGAGCATCGGCTGATCGCTCTCCTCGCCGCGACCCGCCATGATCCTGCGCCCGAGAAGTGCGAAGACCAGGGCCAGGACAGCGAAGACCAGAAACTGGATCTGCCAGTTCCAGATGGCCGTCTGCCAGAGGGCAAAAGACAGGGCTCCGACAACGATCGCCGCGAGGCCGATCCACAGCAGAAAAATGCCGGGGATGAGGATTTCCGCACCAAGCAGCAGGAATCCGGCTATCCACCAGCTCCAGGGGCCGAGCTCCAGGGCAAGCGCCGCGATCACGGCGCTATTCCGGACTTGCGCCGGAGGGCCGGCGCGGGATCGGGGGCGTGGTAGGGGTGCGGCCGGCGGTGGCCGCGGCGTCGCCGAAGACCTCGCGGGCCAGAGCGCCGATGCCGCCGAGCGAGCCGATCAGAGCCGAAGCTTCCATCGGCATCAGCACGACCTTCTGGTTCTTGGCGGTTCCGATGGCGCTGATCGCTTCGGTGTATTTCTGGGCGACGAAGTAGTTCAGCGCGTTGACATCGCCGCTGGCCACGGCCTGCGAAACGAGTTCCGTGGCCTTGGCCTCGGCCTCGGCAAGGCGTTCACGCGCTTCGGCGTCGCGATAGGCGGCCTCGCGGCGGCCCTCGGCCTCAAGGATTGCCGATTGCTTGGCGCCTTCGGCGCGCAGGATCTGGGCGTTGCGGGCGCCCTCGGCCTCGAGGACCTCGGCACGCTTTTCCCGCTCTGCCTTCATCTGGCGCCCCATTGCCTCGATCAGATCGACCGGCGGAGCGATGTCCTTGATCTCGACACGGGTGATCTTGATACCCCAGGGCTTGGCGGCCTGATCGACGACGTGCAGCAGCCGGTCATTGATGACATCGCGGTTCGACAGCAGCTCGTCGAGATCCATCGAGCCCATCACCGAACGAATATTGGTCATGGTCAGATTGAGCAGCGCCAGTTCGAGATTGGACACCTGGTAGGCGGCCTCGGCGGGGTTGAGGACCTGGTAGAAGGCGACGGCGTCGGTGGAAATGGAGGCATTGTCCTTGGTGATGACCTCCTGGGTGGGCACGTCCAGCACCTGTTCCATGATGTTCATGCGGGCGCCGATGCGATCGATGAAGGGAATGATCAGATTGAGGCCGGGGGTCAGGGTCTTGGTGTAGCGGCCAAAGCGCTCGACCGTATAGGAGTAGCCCTGCGGCACCATCTTGATGCCGGCAAACAGCACCAGTATGGCAAGAGCGACAATGATCAGGACGGTGATGTCAAATCCGGTGAAGTTCACGCGTTTCTCCTCGGCGCGCTGAAGGCGCGGACTATCGACGTGCCGGGCCCGCTTGCGGCAGGGCGATCACGGCGCGTTGAGATAAGCGCGTTCGCGACAAAGATGCAACTATGGACCGGTCCTCAGATCCAGCCCTGCAATTCGCGCCGGACCACCGTTTCGATGACGCGCATGCCCGCCGGATCATCATTGAGGCAGGGAATATGGGAGAATTTCTCGCCACCATTCTCGGTGAAGATCTCGGCGGCCTCGCCGGCAATCTCCTCAAGTGTTTCGAGACAATCGGACACGAAGCCGGGATTGATGACGGCGACCCTCCTGGTTCCCGCCCGGGCCAGTGCCTCGATGGTCTTGTCGGTGTAGGGCTGCAACCACTCTTCGCGTCCGAAGCGTGACTGGAAGGTAACCATCAATCGTTCCTCGCCCATCCCCAGTCGCTGGCGCAGCAGGCGGCCGGTCTTCTGGCAATGGCAATAATAGGGATCACCCTTTTCGAAATAGGATTTCGGGATGCCGTGAAACGAGGCGATGATCTTTTCCGGCTGCCAGTCGAGTGCGGCCAGGTGGGTTTCGATCGATGTCGCGATCGCTTCGATGTAGACAGGGTCATCGTGATAGGGCGGCACGGTGCGCAGGGCCGGCTGCCAGCGCATGGTCATCAGATGGCGGAAGGCCTGGTCGTTGACGGTGGCGGTGGTTGCCGCGGCGTATTGCGGATAGAGCGGAAACAGCAGGATGCGTTCGCAGCCGGCAGCCTGCAAGGCATCCAGGCGCTCGGAAATCGGCGGCGTGCCGTAGCGCATTGCCCAGTCGACCACGACTTGCGGATGGTCGCCGAGAGCCGTCGCCAGCTTTTCGGACTGGTTGCGGGTGAAGGTGCGCAGAAAACTTTCATCGCGTTCCCGGTTCCAGATCTGCTCATAGGCCTTGCCGACGCGTTGTGGGCGACGGTTGAGGATGATGCCGTAGAGCAGGGGAAACCAGATGGCGCGCGGCACTTCGATGACCCGGCGATCGGACAGGAATTCCGCCAGATACCGGCGCATCGAACGATAGTCGGTGGCGTCCGGCGTGCCGAGATTGACGAGGAGCACGCCGATACGGCCGGACCGCACCGGCGGATGCTCGGCCGGGCGGGTCTGCCGCGCTTCTGCGCTGCTCGGATGTGCCACTGGGGCGCTGGTACCGGGGGGCATGGGTGCTCCGTGTCCGCGAGGAGATCTCCTGCTACATAGCCGCGCGGAGGCGCAAATCAAAGGCATCGCGCCGCGTTAGAGCGTCGCGGGCCTCATTCGATGCCGTTCGCGGCGTAAACAGTGGAGAGATCAGCGGAACGCCGGGCGCGAGACCGGTCTAGCGGCTGGCGAAGACCGTGGCGAGCAGGGTCTGTTGCGCCTGAACGGCATTTTCATTGTCGGCCTTGAGGGTTTGCGCATCCTGCGGCCGGTAAATCTCGCGGTCGAGCAGGGCGACGCGGTTCTGCAAACGCAGCGAGCGCTCGACGAGATCGCGGAACATTTCCGGCAGATCGTCCCAGCCGGCGGCGGCGCGGTCGACGTTGAACCCGTCGAGGCGCACCTTGCTTTTCTCGGCAACCACCTGCTCGCGGCTCATCTCGCCGTTGTTGACGGCGCGTTGCAACAAAAGCCAGGACGCCATCTGCATCAGCCGCGTCGTCAGACGCATCGATTCCGCGGCGTACAGGACAGCGGCCATGCGCGGCAAGGCCTTGGAGGCAACGCGGCCATCGCCATCGAGATAGGACGCGGTTTCCTCAACCAGACCCATACCTTCCGCGTAAAGCGCCTTGAACGGTGCCGAATGCGCGATGTGATCGGCGATGTTGACGGTGTTCGGGCTGGTCTCGGGCATCGGGCTTATCCTGAACGAATTACAAAGAGAACGGATAAGGAAGCAAAGCGTTCCTGTTCGTGTCTGAGGAGAATGTGCCGCTGCCGGCCGCTTTCCACAAGCGGATTGTTAAAGAAAGGTTAATGGCCGGACCGGTCAAGTTTCATTAAAAAGCATTGGCGTGGCCGATGCCGCCGGGAGCGGCCAGGGGCGGCGTCAACCGGGCGTGGTCAGGCACAAAAAAAGAGCCGCACTGGCGGCTCTCAAGAGTTTAACAGGGAGGCGTCAGACGATGCCACCGAGGTGCAACCGTCCGGTATCCAGAAGAACTGGATGGGGACAGTTAAGACCTGTAAAGCTTAACCGAAGCTTAACTCGCAATTTAAATTCGGTAAGTTTTGATTATTGTTTGATTATTTCTTGCTGAACAGCCCCTCCGCCGCGCCCCTGGAGGCGGATTTGGCGCTTTTTTCCGACTCGAGCCGCGCGATTTCAGCCTGAAGCACGGCGATTCGCTCATCAAGTTCAGCGACCGAGAGGAGCGACAGGTCACAGCCGATCTCGTGCACCGCTTTCTTCGTTGGTCGGTCATCCTCGAACATGGCCGTGATCTTTCCATATGGGGGCGATAAAATCCAGTGAATCGCCGGATGCGGTGACAGTCGGACACGCACAATCGGAAAGGACCCAAGATGCGCGCCATCGAGATCAGTACATCAGGCGGACCAGAGGTGCTCGTTGCCGTCGATCGTCCGCGACCGGAGCCGCAAGAGGGCGAGATTCTGGTGGCGGTCAGGGCGGCCGGGGTGAACCGGCCCGACTGCCTGCAGCGCATGGGGTTCTATCCGCCGCCGCCGGGGGTCAGCGACATTCCGGGACTGGAGATCGCCGGCGTGGTCGAAGCGGTCGGCGCGGCGGTAAGCGAGCACAAGGTTGGCGATGCGGTTTGTGCGCTGGTGCCGGGCGGCGGCTATGCCGACTACTGCGTGGCCGATGCGACCAATGCCCTGCCGGTGCCGGGCGGACTGACGATGAATGAATGCGCGGCACTGCCCGAGACATTTTTTACCGTCTGGTCAAACGTGTTCGACCGTGGCGGCCTGAAAGCCGACGAAAGGCTGCTGGTTCACGGGGGCACTTCGGGCATCGGCACGACGGCCATACAACTGGGCAAGGCGTTTGGCGCAACGGTTTTCGCAACCGCAGGCTCCGAGGAGAAATGCCAGGCCATGCGCGGGCTGGGCGCCGATCTGGCGATCAATTACCGCGACGAGGATTTCGTCGATGTCATCGGCGACGCCACACATGGTGAAGGCGTCGATGTGATCCTCGACATGGTCGGCGGGGACTACACCAACCGCAATATGAGGGTCGCCGCCAGCGAAGGCCGGATCGTGCAGATCGCCTATCTAGACGGCCGGATGGCGGAAATCGATCTGCAACTGGTGATGACAAAACGGCTGGTGCTGACCGGCTCGACGCTCAGGGCGCGTCCCGCGGCCTTCAAGGCGAAGATCGCCGAGGCGTTGCGCCGGGAGGTCTGGCCGCTGCTCAACGAGCGCAAGATTGCGCCGGTGATGGATTCGATCTTTCCCCTGTCGCAGGCATCCGCTGCGCATGCTCGCATCGAGGAGAGCGAACATATCGGCAAGATTGTCCTGGAAGTGGACTAGGAACAGGACGCATCTGGAATGAGACCTGATCCGGGCAGCCGCAGTATCGTCTCCGGCATCGCCGGTGCGGGGGCGTCTCAGCCCTCGGAGGATTGCGGGTCCTCTGCCGCATTGGCGCGCGGGTCGAGGGCAATTGCCTCGGGCGTGCCGGGGGCCGAGACGAACGTGTCGCGTTCCTCAACGGGGACCGGTGCGCGGCGCGTCGAACGGTAGACGGCATAGGCACCGATGCCGAGATGCGCCAGGCCGGTGACAGCGAAGAGCAGTTGCGGCCGGCCGTCCGACATGAGAATGCCGCCCACCGTCGGCCCGATGATCGTCCCGAGACCATAGAGCAGCAGCAGACCGCTGGAGATGGTGACGAACTGGTTGTCGCGGGCATAGTCATTGGCGTGGGCGACGATGACCGGATAGAGCGTATAGGAGGCCGCGCCGTAAAAGGCGGCGAGCACGAAGAGAATGCCGATGGCGGTGGCTGCGCCGAGGGCAAGAGTGAGGCCGCTCAATGCGGCGACGCCGGCCAGCCCGGCAACGACGTAGCGCCGGTCCATGCGGTCGGAGAGCCGGCCAGCCGGGATCTGCATGATTGCTCCGGCAAAGATCGTCACCGACATCAGTGTCGCCACACCGGCGGCCGGCAGCCCGATCCCGACGCCAAAGACCGGCCCGAGCGTGGCGAAGGCGCCATTGGCAATGCCGACCAGCAGCATGGCAATGAAAGAGACCGGCGAATTGCGATAGATCAGCCGCAGGTCGATGCTGACCTCGGTGAGCGGCGCCGGACTGGTTGCTGTCGATACGGCGGTGGGCACCAGTGCCAGGCAGTAGAGGATGCCGGCGATCATGAAGAATGTGCTGGTCGAAACGTCCCCGAGAGCAATGGACATCTGCCCGACCACCAGGGCGCCGGAGTTGACTGTCATGTAGAGCGAGAAGATCAGGCCGCGTGATTCGTTGGTGGCACGCTCATTGAGCCAGCTCTCGATGATCATGAAGGCGGCGGCCAGCGAGAAACCCGTGACGATGCGCAGGGCGATCCAGGCGACCGGGTGGACCAGGAGACCGGTGAGCAATGCGATCACCGCGATGATGGCGGAGAATGCCGAAAATGCGCGGACATGGCCGATGCGACGGACAACGCGTTGCGAGAAGAGGCAGCCGAGCACGAAACCACTGGCCCAGGCCGTGCCGAGCAGGCCGAGTGCGGTGGCGGAGAACCCTTCGAGATTGCCGCGCATGGGCAGAAGCAACGCATGCAGTCCGTTGCCGGCCAGCAGGAAGGCCGTGCCGAGCAAAAGAGCCATGATGGGAAAAAGATTGCGGCGCATGGGTCTGGTTCCGAGCCGGGGACGAGGAAACACCAAGGTCAATAGCAGGTTGCATGCAGCGATGCGACCATCGCGTCTCGCCATTCGCGCGGCGAGCGGCTAAGAGAGATAACCTTCATCCGAACCGACCTGCAACGGAGCCTGCATGTTCAAGATCCTGGCGTTGCTGATTGTCCTGATGATGGTCGTTCACCTGATCCGGCCGCTTGGCTTTCCCGGGTTCAAACGCCGCGCAGACGTGTGGAAAATCGGGGTTGGCCTGATTGCTGCAATGATGCTTGCCGTGCTGATCCGTCCGTGAGGAATGGCAGGAGATGCTCGGCCCAATGGCGGTAGCCGGCGGCGTTGGCGTGAAAGCCGTCGCTGGCAAAACCTTCGCCGCTGGGCACCGGCAGTGGCGGCGCGGCGATGGCCTGACGCTCGCGGCACAGCCGCTCTCCCATCGTGTTGATGACCTTGACCCGCATATTGAGAATGCGGGCGAGCGGGCCGGGCAGAAGTGGGACATCCATCATGTCGAGCACCGGTGACCAGATGACCCGTGCATCCGGCCAGCGGGCATGGATGGTGTAGAGCAGACCGCCAAACCCCTTCTTGAACTGCCGCGCGGTGAGGTAGTTCTTCATGTCATTGGTGCCGACAGTCAGAACGATATGCGTGAAGTCGCGCTCCTCGATGTTGGGCAGAACGTGGTCGCGAATGTCTGCTGCCTTTGCCGAATTGGCGCCGGCGCCGCGCCAGGAGACCGCGTCGCCGGTCGTGGCGTGGATGAGATGCGCCAGTTGCGGGGCAAGCGTGTCTTCGACCCGCTCCGCGCCGACGCCGGCGGAGGAGGAATCGCCCATGACCAGCAGGCGCCAGACCGGTTCGGTGGCTCCGATGCGTCCGCGCTGAGGCCCGCGTGGGGGCGGCAGGCGCGGGGCGGTGCGGCGAATGCCCAGGGCATAGACCGCGGCGACGGGCAACAAGAGCCAACTGAGGAGTCCGGCAGTGATTGTGTTCATGGGCGCATTCCGGGAACAGATGTCGGGCAGGGCTGCGAGACTGTCAGATTATGCCGCTTGCTTGTGACAGCCAAACGAAAAAGCCCGCCGCAAGGCGGCGGGCTAATCCTGTCGGAATTTCATGACCCCGGATCCGGACGCTGGTTTTTGCAAGCGGATCGCAAACGGCGATCAGGCGGCCTGTTCGAGGTCCTTGCGCCAGTCGCCGCAGGCGGCCAGGCTGTTCATCTTCGCCCGATGGCTGAAGGCGCGCTGACCGGCTGCGACATTCTCCTTCTTGCCGCCCCACGCCTTGATGGCCGCGGCCTGCAGCGCGCGCCCATAGGAGAAGGTCAGGTTCCAGGGCAGATCGTGACCGGCGTTCATCGCCGACAGATGCGCCGTGGCCTCTTCGTCCGATTGACCGCCTGACAGGAAGGCGATGCCGGGCACTGCCGAGGGCACGGTGCGCTTGAGCGTGCGGATTGTCGCTTCCGCCACGGCCTCCACCGAAGCATTGCGGGCATTCTTGCCATCGATGACCATGTTCGGCTTGAGGATCATGCCCTCGAGACGCACGCGGGCGTCGGCCAGTTCGTCAAACACCGTATTGAGGACGAGGGTGGTCACTTCTTCGCAGCGCTCGAGCGAATGCGTGCCGGGCTCGCCATCCATCAGGACTTCCGGCTCGACAATCGGCACGATTTTGTTGGCCTGGCAAAGGGCTGCATAGCGCGCCAGGGCATGGGCATTGGCCTTGATGGCGCCGAAGGTGGGAGTGGACTCCCCGATCGCGATGACGCCACGCCACTTGGCGAAGCGGGCCCCGAGTTCGTGATATTCCTGCAGCCGCTCGTTCAGGCCATCGAGGCCTTCGGTGACCGTCTCGCCGGGAAAGCCGGGGAGCGGCTTGGCGCCCTTGTCGACCTTGATGCCGGGGATGGCACCGGCAGCGGTGATCAGGTCGACCAGTCGCGTGCCGTCGGCGGCGCTCTGCCGCAGTGTCTCGTCGAACAAAATAACGCCGGAGATGCAATCCTGCATGGCTTCATTGGTGCGAAACAGCATCTCGCGGTAATCGCGGCGGTTGTCGGCTGTCGATTCGAGCCCGATCGTGTCGAAGCGCTTCTTGATCGTACCGGTCGATTCATCGGCAGCGAGAATTCCCTTGCCACGTGCCACCATGGCAACGGCAATGTCTTCGAGGCGTTCAGTCATCTGTTGCGACCCTTGAAAGTAATGTGAAATCTGGAATGTGGTTGCTCATAGCAGAGCCGGCAAGTGATTGTAATCTATGGCCAATTTTTTCAAACGATTGAAATAAATTCAATCGTTTGAAGTTGTTGCATGGTTAAGCCGTGCGGGCGAGGGCCGGCTGATCCGCGGCTGTCTATTTGCGCAGCGCGTTGACCCCGGGCAGATCCTTGCCTTCCATCCATTCGAGAAATGCGCCGCCGGCGGTCGAGACATAGGAGAAGTCTTGGGCAACGCCGGCGTGATTGAGGGCGGAAACCGTATCGCCACCACCGGCGACCGAGACCAGCAGGCCTTCGGCGGAACGCCGGGCGGCATGGCGCGCGGCGGCCACCGTGGCGGCGTCGAAGGGTTCAATCTCGAAGGCGCCGAGCGGACCATTCCAGACCAGGGTGTCGGCCTTGGTGATCCAGGCGTTGATCGCTTCGACCGTGTCCGGCCCGACATCGAGGATCATCGCGTCAGTGGGCACGGCATCGACGCCGACAACCTGGCTTTCCGCCCCGGCCTTGAATTCGCGCGCGACGACGGCATCGCTCGGAAGGACAATGGCGCAGCCCTTGTCGGCGGCTTCCGCATCGATGCGGCGCGCGGTTTCGGCCAGATCGTGCTCGCAAAGCGACTTGCCGATCTCGACGCCGCGCGCTGCCAGGAAGGTGTTGGCCATGCCGCCGCCGATAACCAGCGCATCGACCTTGCCGACAAGGTTTTCCAGCAGGTCGATCTTGGTCGAGACCTTGGCGCCGCCGACGATGGCGAGCAGCGGTCGGTCCGGGTTGCCCAGGCCCTTGGCGAGGGCGGAGAGCTCTTCTTGCATGGTGCGGCCGGCATAGGCGGGCAGCAGATGCGCCAGACCCTCGGTGGATGCGTGCGCGCGGTGCGCCGTTGAAAACGCATCGTTGACGTAGATATCGCCGTTCTTTGCGAGTGCGGCAGCAAATTCCGGGTCGTTTTTCTCTTCACCGGCGTGAAAACGCAGATTCTCGAGGAGCAGGATATCCCCGTCGACCATCTGCTCTACCGCCTCGGTGACCTCGGGCCCGATGGTGGCCGGACAGAAGTGGACGCGGTGATCGAGCACCTGTTCAACGGAATGGGCAATGCCGGCGAGCGACAGGCCTTCGGCCGGTTGACCCTTGGGGCGGCCGAAATGCGCCATCAAAATGGTCTTGGCGCCCTTGCGCGACAATTCGGAAATGGTCGGCGCGACCCGCTCGATGCGCGTCAGGTCGGTGACCTTGCCGTCCTTGACGGGAACATTGAGGTCAACACGCAGAAGAACGCGCTTGCCGGAAAGATCGCCGAGATCATCGAGCGTGTGAAAGTCAGCCATGCCTTGAAGGTCCATTCTGGGAGTAGCGAGCCGGAGGTGAACAGGATCATCCGTTTATATCAAGCACTCCGACACTGGCAAATCCATTGAGGACCGCATCAACAGCGACGGTGGCGAGAATGATCCCCATGACGCGGCTGATGACGCTGGCGCCGGGTGTGCCGATCAAGCGAATGATCGGCGTGGCGAGGAAGAGCAGGATCAGCGTGACAACGAGGACCAGTGCCAGCAATCCGGCCGTGACCGCCTGTTCGGCAATGGCATTGCGGTGGTTGTCGGTGAGAATGATGACCGCAAGGATGGCGCCCGGCGAGGCGATGGAGGGAATGGCGAGGGGGAAGACGGCGCTCTGGCGATGGTCGGACTCGACGTCTGCCAGCTCTTTCTCGGTCTTTGAATCCCCGAACACCATCGTCAGGGCGAAAATGAACAGGATGATGCCGCCGGCGATCTGGAACGAGCCAAGCGACAGGCTCATCGCTTCAAACAGCAGCTGCCCGAACACCAGGAAGAAGGCCAGAACCCCGCCGGCAGTGAGCACCGCCCTGACCGCGACCTTCTTGCGCTTGGCCGACGACATGCGCGCGGTCACGGCGATGAAAACCGGCAGGGTGCCGATCGGATCGATCGCCACGGCGATGGTGATCAGCTCGCGGTAAAGATAGGTTAAGTCCATAAATCCTCGGTTCCGGCTGGGGGCGGCGGCTTGGCGAGATGATCTTTGCCGGGGCTTGAGGCAAAGAATGGCGTGATCAGGGTGTTGCAAGCAAGTCGCAAAACCGTCGCAGGCGGTTTTACGCTGCTTCCTTGCCCGGATGCCAGCGATCCTTGCCCGGTGCTGCCTTGTGCATGGCAGTACCAACAAAAAAGGCGGCCGAGCCGGCCGCCTTTATGAAGTCGTCGCGATCAAAGCCGGATCAGATCAGCTTGCCCATGGCGACGGCGGTGTCGCCCATGCGGTTCGAGAAGCCCCATTCATTGTCGTACCAGGACAGGACCGAAACGAAATTGCCGTCCATCACCTTGGTCTGGTCAATGGCGACGGTCGACGAGTGGGGGTCGTGATTGAAGTCGATCGAGACGTTCGGCGCGTTGGTGTAGGCGAGGATGTTCTTCAGCCGGCCATCGGCGGCCGAGGTCAGCGCGTTGTTGATCTCTTCAACGGTCACCGACTTGGACGCGATGAACTTGAAGTCGACCAGCGAGACATTCGGGGTGGGAACGCGCACCGAAATGCCGTCAAGCTTGCCCTTCAATTCCGGGATGACAAGACCGATGGCCTTGGCCGCGCCGGTGGAGGTCGGGATCTGGCTGAGGGCGGCGGCACGGCCGCGATAGAGATCCTTGTGCATGGTGTCGAGCGTCGGCTGGTCGCCGGTGTAGGAATGGATGGTCGTCATCATGCCGCGCTCTATGCCGAATGCAGCGTGCAGGACGTCAACCACCGGAGCCAGACAATTGGTGGTGCAGGAGGCATTGGAGACGACGACGTCGTCCTTGGTCAGCGTCTCGTGATTGACGCCGTAGACGATGGTCTTGTCGGCGCCGGTGGCCGGCGCGGAGACCAGAACGCGCTTGGCGCCCGCCTCAAGATGCAGCGCCGCCTTGTCGCGGGCCGTGAAGATGCCGGTGCATTCGAGCGCGATGTCGATGTCGAGGTCGCCCCACGGCAGCTTTGCCGGATCGCGTTCGGCAAAAACCTTGAAGCTTTCGCTGCCCACCGAAATGGTGTCGCCGTCGACTGTCACCTCGTGCGGGAAGCGGCCATGCACGGAATCAAAGCGCATCAGATGTGCATTGGTCTCGACCGGGCCGAGATCATTGATGGCGACGATGTCGATGTCCTTGCGACCGGATTCGAAAATGGCCCGGACGATGTTGCGCCCAATGCGTCCGAAACCGTTGATCGCTACCCGCGTTGTCATGCCCGTGCTCCTTCTCGTCTTGCAACAGTGTCAGCCCGTCGTCGTGATCAGGCCTTGTCTTCCAAACGCTCTATCGCGGCAGCCACGGCCGCCTCGGCGGTGATGCCGAAATGGGCGAAGAGATCCTCATAGCGGCCCGAAGCGCCGAAGCCCGACATGCCGATGAATATGCCGTCCGATCCGATGAAGCGGTCCCAACCCTGGCGGATACCGGCCTCGATGGCGATCTTGACCGGTGAATTGCCGACAATGGCCGCCTTGTATTCGGAGTTCTGGTCCTCGAACAATTCGAAACTCGGCACGGAGACGACGCGCGTTGCATGTCCCTTGGCTTCAAGCTGCTGGCGCGCCTCGAGAGCGATCGACACTTCGGAACCGGAGGCGAAGATGGTGATCTCGGCGTCGCTTGCCGACACCAGATCATAGGCGCCAAAGGCCGACAGGTTTTCCTCGACGAATTCCTCGCGCACGGTCGGCAGGTTCTGCCGCGTCAGCGCCAGGCCGGAAGGTCTTTTCTTCATTTCCAGCGCCAATTGCCAGCACTCGGCGGTTTCGACCGCGTCGGCGGGCCGGAACATCGCCAGATTGGGGATGGCGCGCAGGGCCGCCATGTGCTCGACCGGCTGGTGCGTCGGGCCGTCTTCGCCCAGGCCGATCGAATCATGGGTGAGGACATGAATGACACGGATGCCCATCAGCGCCGCAAGGCGGATCGATGGCCGGCAATAATCGGAGAAGATCAGGAAACCGCCGGAATAGGGGATGACGCCGCCATGCAGCGCCATGCCGTTCATCGCCGCGGCCATGCCGTGCTCGCGAATGCCCCAGTGAATGAAGCGGCCGGAGAAATCGTCGGGGGTGATGGCCTTCGTCTGGCTGGTATTGGTGTTGTTGGACCCGGTCAGGTCGGCCGAACCGCCGATGGTTTCCGGCACGACGGCATTGATGACCTCAAGCGCCATCTGCGACGACTTGCGGGTGGCAACTTCGGGCCGGTCGGTCGCCAGCTGCTTCTTGTATTTGACAATCGCCGCTTCAAGGCCACCCGGCAGATCACCGGTCATGCGGCGCGTCAACGCAACGCGCTGGTCGCTGTCAGCCTCGCCGAGCCGGCTTTCCCATGCCTTGCGGCACTTGACGTTGCGCAGGCCGGCCAGACGCCAGGCATCCAGCACCTCGGACGGCACGACAAAGGGCTCGGCCTCCCAGCCAAGCGCCTTGCGCGTTGCGGCAATCTCGTCGGGGCCGAGCGGTGAGCCGTGGGCCCCGGCGGTGCCGGACTTGGTCGGCGCACCGAAGCCGATGGTTGTCTTGCAGGCGATCATTGTCGGCTTGTCCGACGCCTGGGCGGTCTCAATGGCGCTGGCGATCGCTTCCGGATCGTGCCCATCAATTTCCAGGGTGTTCCAGCCGGCCGCAGCAAAGCGACCGATCTGATCGGTGGAGTCCGAAATCGACACCGGACCGTCGATCGAGATGCCGTTGTCGTCCCAGAACAGAATCAGCTTGTTGAGCTTGAGATGACCGGCAAGGGTGATTGCCTCTTGCGAAATGCCTTCCATCAGGCAGCCGTCGCCGGCCAGCACATAGGTGTGATGGTCAACCAGTTCATCGCCGAATTCGGCAGCCAGGTGGCGTTCGGCTATCGCCATGCCGACGGCATTGCCGATGCCCTGGCCGAGCGGTCCCGTGGTTGTCTCGATGCCGGCGGCATGACCGTATTCGGGATGGCCGGCGGTCGGCGCGCCAAGCTGCCGGAAGTTCTTGATGGCATCGATCGAGATGTCATCGTAGCCGGTCAGATAAAGAAGCGAGTACAGCAGCATCGATCCATGACCGGCAGACAGCACGAAGCGGTCGCGGTCCGGCCAGTCGGGCTTCTTGGGGTCAAATTTCAGGAAGCGCGAAAAGAGCACCGTGGCGATATCGGCGGCGCCCATCGGCAGGCCGGGATGGCCGGATTTCGCCTTCTGGACGGCGTCCATCGACAGGAACCGGATTGCATTGGCCATCCGGTCGTGTTTTTCGCGTGAAACCATAATGGAGCGCTTTCTCGCTTGCTGTTGTTACTCGGCCCTCAAGACCGACAATCGGTTACCCGGGAGGGCTCGTGGAGCGGCGCACACATAGCAGGTGGCTCCATGGAGTCAACAAATCCGCGGCGGTGCAGCACGGGCTCTCCCCAGCCAGCGGGATCCCATTCGATGGGGACAGGCTGTGCGCCTTGTTGACGGCCTATTCGACCGGTGAATAAGGTATTTTCTGCAAGTTACGGTCTTTGCAGCGATTCGGCGCGACCTATCCGACGGAATTGTTCATGATCAGCACTGAAAAATCTGTCAAATCGGCCTTGGAGTCGCTGCGGGGAGCGCTCGATCAGCTGGAAAATGCCGTCGATCGACAGGTTGAAAATGGTCATAATGCCGAGCAGGCGGAAGCCGAATTGACACGCATGCTGGAGGACCGCTCGCGGCTGGCGCAGGAATTGGACGCGGCGGAGCATCGCGGCAACCGGCTTGAGGAGGCGAACCGCGAAGTCTCGCGCCGCCTCGTGACGGCGATGGAGACAATCCGCGCCGTGCTCGATCGCTAGGGTCAGGATCAAAGGCGGTGCGAGCGATCAACACACGACAGGAAATCGAATGGCACAGGTAACGGTCACAATTGATGGCAAGTCCTACCGCATGGCCTGCGAGGAGGGCCAGGAAGAGCATCTGACCGATCTCGCCGGACGGTTCGACCGCTATGTCGGTCATTTGAAGTCACAGTTCGGCGAAATAGGCGACCTGCGCCTGACGGTGATGTCGGGTATCATGGTGATGGACGAGTTGCATGAAGTGCAGCGCAAGGTGCGCGGCCTGGAAGCGGAGCTCGAAACCCTGAAGAAGACCCGGGACAATGCGCTCAGCCGGGTGGACAAGACCGACGCGGAACTCGCCACTGCGCTGCAGGAGGTGACCGGCCGCATCGAGGCGATCGCCGGCAAGCTGAAAGTCTAGACCCGGGCCAGGCAAAGCCGGGGGCCTGGACAAGCCGGAGCGGCTTCCTCGCCGCTGCGTCTCTAGGCGATATTGGCGGTGTTCTGGCGTGTGTGCTCGAAGAGTTCGGCGCAGGCAGCCGCCACCATCTCCGGCACGACGTGCAAGAGCTGCTGTCCGACCTCAGGAACTTCCTCATAGCGGGCCCGGCGCATTCGCTCGGCAGCAAAGCGCGCGAGCCTGGAATTGACGGCCGGATCGCTTTGCCCATGCAGGACGATGGAGGGCGCTGTGTTCTCTTCAACAAGCGCAGTCCAGTCGCCGCGGCTGGCGCCACTGTCGTTGAGGAAGGCCGATCTGCCATTTTGCGTGACATGCCGGATGCCCGCCTGCAGCACGCCGAATATGTCATCGTCCTGCAGCGCTTCGCGGTCGCTTGGCGATTGCTCGGCGAGCGCTTTCAGATAGCGCTGGGCGCCGCCGTAACGCAGATAGGCGAAACCGGCATTGACGATGAAACTATGGGTTGCCCGAGACGCGATACCGCGCGACGTGGCCAGTTTCTGCAGAGCGCCGAGCGGCTGCAAATCGGCGGCCATCTGCAGCGGAAAATAGCTGGAACAAAAGACGATGCCGGAGATGTCGAACGGATAGGCACGGCAATATTTAAGTGCGGCATGGGCGCCGAAGAGATGCGCCAGGATGACCGGCCGCTCGAAACCGTGAATCTTGGCGATGTGATGCGCGTCTGCGACGCAGGTGGCCAGATAGCCGGCATCGCTCGGCGCGCCGCTGCTGGCGCCGTAGCCGGGCTTTGAAACTCCGATCAGTTCGAAACCGGCGCGAAAGAAGGCGCGTCGGGTCCGTTTGGACAGTTCCGGACCCTGGGCTAGACCATGGAACAGGAGGATCTGACGGCGCGGATACGCCGGCGGATCGTCCTCGAGCGGATAATGGACGTAACCGATGCGGCGTTCACCGATTCGCAGCCGCCGCCAGACGGATGGATCATGGGCGAAGGGAAGCGTCTCGGAACCGGGCGCATATTGCGCCTCAGCAGCGGAAGGGGCGCCGGAAAAGGCCGCGAGGCTGGCGATGTCCTTGACAACCTGGACCGCCTCGACGCGCGAGGAGACGCCGAGCTTGCGAAAGATCGACCGCGTCTGGCTCTTGACGGTGTCGATGGAGCGGTGGCGCTTGTGCGAGATTTCGACATTGGACTTGCCGGTCAGCATCAGTTCGAAAACTTCTCTCTCCGAGCGTGTCAGACCGAGCGACCGTTGCAGGATGCCGGCGATGCGGGCAGTCCAGGTGGTCGCCGGCAGCGTCACAGCGACGGCATCGAGCCCGGCCGGACGGGTCAGCGCGACGTAGGCGCCGTCAATGGCGGATCGCACGAAATGGCGCTCGGCGGTGCCACCGCTGATGTCCCGGCAGCAATCCGCCCCCGGCAGCTGCATCTGGGGGCCGTCGCCCGTTGCGCCGGAGTCTGGCGCAATCGATGGGCGATCGACGGAGTTGCCGTGTGTCGCGCAGGGCGGCGGTTCAATCTTCAAAAGGGCTGCGAGTTTGTCCAGCACCGGGCCGGCAAGTTGTCGCTGCAGTTTGTCCCGGGCCTCTTGAAGCAATGGATTGGGATGCTGATGCAGGGATCGGCTTCCCGCGCGCAGCGAGAGGCCGAGGCCATCTATGTCGCCGAACAGTTCGCGGGCGGAGGTCGACTGCGCGACGACGCGCAGGTCAGCGTCAATGACGATCGTCACAGCCGGGCCCTGCGCGAGAGCGCGGTAGTGGGCCTGCGGACCGGGCGAGAGGGTGCGAGCCAGTTCACCGGCAATCTGGAAGTGGTTGGTCCGATCCGCGGACTCGTCCTTGCTGCCGTTGCTCTCGTCGCTGCCGTCGTTGATGAACGCTTCAATATTGCGCATGAATTCTGCGAATTCACGTTCGCCGTTGAAGTATGAATAGATGCTTTCGATGGCCCTTGGCAGGGCTGCTTCTTCCGCCGGCTTCATACTGTCATGTCCGATTCCCGTTGGTGCATCATATCGTCGCGAAACTTTATCTCAAGCGAATGACCGTCTGATGGCCGCGGCGAGGTGGCCGTTTCGCCACGGGTCTTGCCTTTGAGCGCCCTGGCGTTTCGCGGCGCGCGCAAAACGAGGAGCGCCGGATTGCGGTGCGCCGAATTTGTCCTATATACGAATTGCGATCTGCGCTTCTCGACAGGACACACAATCCCCGGGGCCTTACTTGATCCTAAGGGAGCTGTCCCTGGCCAGGCCCGTGGGCTTGGACACACGGCACCCACCTACATTGTAGGCTTCCCGGGATCGAACCGTCCATCGGTCGTCGCGGATCGCGCTTTCCAAAAAAATATGTTCCCTGTTCCGGCCGGTTGCGCTCAACGCCGGTTTTCGGCGTTCAGGCCGGGGTCCCGGCTCGAGGGCCATTGACAGGGTGGCCACAGCGCTGCACACACCGGCTTTTCGCGGTGGGCAAACTGGAGACGCCACCTTGCTCGACAAGCAGAGCCTGCGACGCGCCGTGCTGGACCGCCGGGACCGGTTGCCGGTGCAGTCCCGGATCGAGAAAAGCCTGGCCATGGAAGGCCATGCGGCGGCGCTGCAGATTGCGCCCGGAACACTCGTGGCCGGATTTCTGCCCATTCGCTCGGAACCGGATCTGCGACCATTGCTGGTGCGTCTGCGCGAGTGCGGGGCGCGCCTGTGTCTGCCGGTGGTGGTCGATCGGCAGACGATCGTCTTCCGCGCCTTTGACCGTGACACGGGGCTGGTGGAGACCGGGTTTGGCACGCGCGGTCCGGCCGATGATGCGGCGGTGGTGTCGCCGGACGTCATCCTGCTGCCTTTGGCGGCCTTTGACCGGCGCGGCCATCGACTCGGCTACGGCGCCGGCCATTATGACAGGGCGATCGCCCGCCTGCGCGCCGAGGGTCGCTCGGTGCGGTTGGTCGGAGCGGCGTTCGACATGCAGGAAACCGATCTCATCGCAGCGGAAGCGCATGACGTGCCGCTCGACGAGGTCCTGACCGAAAGCGGCCTCAGACGGTTCGCGGCGGGAGAGCAATAGACGATGCGACTACTTTTTCTTGGCGACATGGTCGGGCGCACCGGGCGCAACGCGGTGTTCGAACGGTTGCCCAGTCTGATCCGTGATTACAAACTCGATTTCGTTATCGTCAATGGCGAGAACGCTGCCGGAGGTTTCGGCATCACCGAAGATATTTTGCAGAGCACGCTGGCCGCCGGCGCCGATGTGGTGACGACCGGAAACCATGCTTTCGATCAGCGCGAGACGGTCATTTATGCGGACAATTACGCGCAGTTCCTGCGGCCGGCGAACTATCCGCAGGGCACACCGGGACGCGGTTCCAACCTTTATGTGGCGCGCAACGGGGCGCGCGTGCTTGTGGCCAATGTGATGGGGCGGGTGTTCATGCATCCCGATCTCGACGACCCATTCGGCTGCGCCGAGGGCATCCTGCAGGATACGCCGCTCGGAGAGCAGGCGGATGCGGTGGTGTTCGATTTCCACGCCGAGGCGACCAGCGAGAAAATGTGTTTTGCGCATTTTCTTGACGGGCAGGCCAGTCTGGTGGTCGGCACGCATACGCACATTCCGACGGCGGACGCGATGATCCTTGATGGCGGTACCGCCTATATGAGCGATGCCGGCATGTGCGGAGACTATGATTCCTCGCTTGGCATGGACAAGGAGGAGCCGCTCAACCGGTTCATCACGCGGTTGCCGAAAGGGCGCTTTGAAGCGGCATCGGGGCCGGCGACCATTTGTGGTGTGGCGGTGGAGATCTCCGACCGGACCGGCCTGGCGGAGAAGATCGCGCCGCTTCGCCTTGGCGCCCGCTTGAGCGAAAGCGTGCCCTCGTTCTGGACTTGACCGGGCGGCGAAGGATCGGTTGTGGCGCCGGTTCTGGACGAACAGCAGTGGCGCGATTATAAGGCCGGCATATTGAGAACGGGATAGAAGACGCGATGGCAGGTCATTCACAATTCAAGAACATCATGCACCGCAAGGGCCGGCAGGATGCCGTGCGCTCGAAGATCTTCTCCAAGCTGGCGCGCGAGATCACGGTCGCGGCAAAAATGGGTGCGCCCGATCCGGCAATGAACCCGCGTCTGCGACTGGCGATTCAGAACGCCAAGTCGCAATCGATGCCGAAAGACAATATCCAACGCGCAATCAGCAAGGCGTCGGGCGGCGACAGCGAGAACTACGAGGAAGTGCGCTATGAGGGCTACGGGCCGGGCGGCGTGGCGGTCATTGTCGAGGCACTGACCGACAATCGCAACCGCACCGCTTCCACCGTGCGCGCGGCCTTCACCAAATCCGGCGGCGCGCTCGGAGAAACCGGATCGGTCGGCTTCATGTTCAATCGGGTCGGCGAGATCGTCTATCCCGCCGACAAGGGCACGGCGGACGAGATCATGGAAGCGGCGATCATGGCCGGCGCCGAGGATGTGACGAGCGATGATGATGGCCACACCATCCTGTGCGCCTTCGAGGATATCGGCGATGTGTCGAAATCACTGGAAGACCAGCTCGGCGAAGCCGAATCCGTGCGTGCCGTGTGGAAGCCGCAGACGATGACGCCGGTCGATGAGGACAAGGCGATGTCGGTGTTGCGGCTGATCAGCGTGCTCGACGATGACGACGATGTGCAGAATGTCTATGCCAACTTCGAGGTCGATGACGAGGTGATGGCGAAGCTGTCGGCCTGATCCGGCAAGCGGCGGGTTTCTGTCCCGTCGTCGGCGTGATGTCAGAGACTGTCGCGAAGCGCGGCAAAGCGCCGGACCGCATCGAGCCGCGCCTCGATCGCGTAAACCGGGATCGACACCATGATCTCGTCGGCGCCGGTGTCGGCGAGAAAGCGGGCCATGTTCTCGCGCGCCTTGTCTGGGCCGCCGACAATGGCAAAGCGCAAGGTGTGCTCGACCATCGTCCTTTCCATCTCGGTCCAGATTTCATCCATGGAAGCGACCGGCTTCGGCATCTTGCCGCGCGCATTGCGGCGCATGTTGACGAAATTCTGCTGCACCGAGGTGAAGTGATAGGCGGCCTCCTCGTCGGTCGCGGCGATGACGCCCATGACAGCGGCCAGCACATAAGGCGCGTCGAGCTGAGCTGACGGCTTGAAGCCGGTGCGGTAGATCTCAAGCGCCTCGAACAGCTGGTCGGGCGCGAAATGCGATGCGAAGGCGTAGGGCAGGCCGAGAGCGGCGGCGAGATGCGCGCTGTAGAGGCTGGAGCCGAGAATCCAGATGGGCACATTGGCGCCTTCGCCGGGCACCGCGCGCAGCCGCTGGCCGTCCTGTGGTTCGCCGAGATAGGCCTGCAATTCGAGAATGTCATTGGGGAAGCTCTGAGCGCCGGCCTCGAGAT
Organism: Neohoeflea coraliihabitans; assembly: GCF_019334345.1. Lineage (GTDB taxonomy): Bacteria > Pseudomonadota > Alphaproteobacteria > Rhizobiales > Rhizobiaceae > Pseudohoeflea > Pseudohoeflea coraliihabitans. The sequence continues at coordinate 705,653 of NZ_JAHWQX010000001.1, read as the reverse complement.
TGCGCCGCAAGGCGCGGGCGGTCGCCATGTCGGTCCCCGGCGCACGTCCGAGGCCGAGATCGACGCGGCCGGGAAACAGCGCTTCCAGCGTGCCGAACTGTTCGGCGATGACCAGGGGCGCGTGGTTGGGCAGCATGATGCCGCCGGAGCCGATGCGGATCGTCTCGGTGGCATGGCCGGCCTCGGCGATGACCAGGGCCGTGGCGGCGCTGGCAATGCCCGCCATGCCGTGGTGCTCGGCAAGCCAGAAGCGGGCGAAACCCGCATCCTCGGCCGCCTTGGCCATCTCACGGGTCTCGGCGAGCGCCTGGCGGGCATCGCCGCCTTCAATGATGGGGCAAAGGTCAAGGATGGAGAACGCGGTCATCAATCAAGCTTTCGGGACAGTCGCCCGCGGCTGCGGCAGAGGCGCCGCGGCGGGGAAATGGAAATCAGGCGGGCAATTTGCGCCGGGCCGTTCTTCTATTTAGGCATGCGAGTCGCATTTGCCAAAGGCGCTGCGTCCGGCTGAGAGATGTTTTTGTTTTGTTCACATTTTGATGGAAAGGTCGCGGCGGGGCGGCTAGGATTCCGGCATGACAGAGGCGATTCGCATCATCGGCATCGATCCGGGGCTTCGGCGGACCGGCTGGGGCCTGGTTGAAAGCCTCGGCAATACGTTGCGCTTTGTCGCCTCGGGCACGGTCAGCTCCAACGCGGATTGCGATCTTGCGACCCGGCTGATGCAATTGCATGACGGCCTGGCAGAGATCGTTCATTCCTTCCGGCCAAGCGAGGCGGCGGTCGAGAACACCTTCGTCAACAAGAATGCGGCGGCGACCCTCAAACTGGGGCAGGCGCGCGGCATTGCCATGCTGGTGCCGGCACGGGCGGGTCTGCGGGTTTGTGAATATGCTCCGAATGCCGTCAAGAAGACGGTTATCGGTGTCGGGCACGGCGACAAGGGGCAGATCCGCATGATGGTCAAGGTCTTGATGCCGCGCGCCACATTTGACAGTGACGATGCCGCCGATGCGCTGGCGATTGCCATTTGCCATGCGCATCACCGGGCGGCGCCGGGCTGGCGGATGGCAGCGGAGTGACGGCATGATCGGAAAGCTGAAAGGCACGATCGACGAGATCGATGGCGATCTGGTGCTGATCGATGTGCATGGGGTCTGCTACGCGGTGTCATGCGCCTCGCGTACGGTGGCGCGGCTGAGCGTCGGCGAGGCGGCGGTGTTGCATATCGAAACCTATGTGCGCGAGGATCAGTTCCGGCTGTTCGGCTTCGGTTCGCATCTGGAGCGGGAATGGTTTCGCCTGCTGCAGGGGGTGCAGGGCGTTGGCGCCAAGGTGGCGCTGGCGGTGTTGTCGACGCTGAGCCCGTCGGAGATCGCCAATGCGGTGGCGCTGCGCGATGTTGCGATGGTGGCGCGGTCGCCCGGGGTGGGCAAGAAAGTGGCCGAACGGATCGTCACCGAACTGAAGTCGAAGGCACCGGCCTATGCCGGTGATGCGGCGCCGGCGATCGGCCTGAAACAGGAGCTTGGCGAGGGTGTCGCGACCGGTCCGGTGACCGATGCCGTCTCGGCGCTGAGCAATCTTGGCTACAGCCGCGATCAGGCGGCCAATGCTGTCGCGGCCGCCTTGAAGACGGCCGGCGAGGACGCCGATGCAGCCAAGCTCATTCGACTTGGCCTGAAGGAATTGTCGCGCTGATTGCTTGTTCATGGCCGGGTGATCTTGCTAGGAGATGACGGGTTTGTCGGCGGCCATGGGCGCCCGAGCGCCAGCTACGGAGTGAATTAATGAGCGAGGCCGATCGATTGATCGATCCGGAGAAGCGCGGCGAGGATCTGGAACAGAGCCTCCGGCCGCAGCGGCTCGACGATTTTACCGGACAGGCCGAAGCGCGCGCCAACCTGAAAGTGTTCATCGCGGCGGCCAAGGCGCGCGGCGAGGCGCTCGATCACGTCTTGTTCGTCGGTCCGCCGGGGCTTGGCAAGACGACGCTGGCGCAGATCATGGCGAAGGAACTGGGGGTCAATTTTCGCTCGACCTCGGGGCCGGTGATCGCCAAGTCCGGCGATCTGGCGGCGCTGCTGACCAACCTGGAAGACGGGGATGTCCTGTTCATCGACGAGATTCACCGGCTCAATCCTGCAGTCGAGGAGATCTTGTACCCGGCGATGGAGGATTTCCAGCTCGATCTGATCATCGGTGAAGGGCCGGCGGCCCGGTCGGTCAAGATCGACCTGGCGCGCTTCACCCTGGTGGCGGCGACAACGCGGCTTGGACTTCTGACCAATCCGTTGCGCGATCGCTTCGGCATCCCGGTCCGGCTGGAGTTCTACTCGGTCGAAGAACTTGAGCTGATCGTGCGGCGCGGGGCCCGGATCATGGGGCTTGGCATGACCGACGAAGGGGCGCGGGAAATTGCGCGGCGGGCGCGCGGCACACCACGGATCGCCGGGCGGCTGTTGCGCCGGGTGCGCGATTTTGCGGAAGTGGCGGAAGCGGATGCGGTCAGCCGGGACATTGCCGATGCGGCGCTGACACGGCTGTCTGTCGACAGCATGGGGCTGGATCAGCTTGATATGCGCTACCTGACGATGATTGCCGGGAATTTTGGCGGCGGTCCGGTGGGCATCGAGACGATCGCGGCTGGGCTGTCGGAACCGCGCGATGCCATCGAGGACATTATCGAGCCCTATCTGATCCAGCAGGGGTTCATCCAGCGCACGCCGCGCGGACGGTTGCTCACCAATCGCGCCTTCGGCCACCTTGGCATGGCCATGCCGAAGGATCTCGAAGCGGCGCAGTTCCGGCTGTCGCTCGACGAGGACTAGCCGGCGCGGCGACAGATGTCAGAACGGCCAGCGGGCAGCAAGACCGGCCATCGTCCTGTCAAACAGCGGACGACCGCCCGGCTGCCAGCCGAGCCTGGCGAGACGCTCGATGCTCATCACCGACACGGCGTTCGGGTCACCGGCGGGCGGCAGGGGGTGGGACACGCCAAGGGCTGACTGGAAGGGGGCCAGGATGTCGCGCGTGTCAACGAGGATATCGGAGACGTTCACGGCATCCGGCATTTCGCCGGGCTCTGCCTGTGCAAGCAAAAGGACGATGGCGGCGGCGAGATCACGGCCATGCACCTCGCTGGCGGCCCGGGCCGGCACCGGGCGGCCGGCGAGATAATCGGCAATCAGGCCCTGCCATTTGTTGGGAACGAGATCACCATAGACCCCGGTGGCACGCAGGCTGACACCGTCAAAGCCGGGGTGGCGCAGCGCGGCAAGGGCCGTCTCCGCTTCAAGCTTGACCTGGCCGTACAGTGAAGTGGGGGCGAGGGGCGCATCCTCGCGCAGCAGGGAACCGGGCGTGACGCCATCGTAGACGGCGCGGCTTGACAGAAAGACGAGGCGCCGGACGCCAGCGCGGCGCGCTGCTTCGAACAGGGCAAGCGTGCCGGCGCGATTGGCGCGGCAAAAGCCCTCCGGATCATCACCTTCGCCGCCACGGTAGCGACCGGGGAGGTGGGAGAAGGCGGCGTGGACAAAGTGATCGATACCGGTAAAGGCTTCGCTCTGATCGCTGTCTGGATCGAGTGCAAGGAGCCGATGCGGCAAGGCTTTGCGAAAGACGCCGGAAGGCGGCGGGGTGCGCCCGCCGACAACGACCTGAAAGCCGTGCTGCAGCAGATGATCGACGATGTAGCGGCCGACGAGGCCGGTGGCGCCGGAAACAAGGACCCGCTTCATGTCTCGCGACGTGCCGGCGGGCCGGGCAGCGTTGCGATGTCCGGGATCGCTTCGCCGGTGAGGAACGCCTGCCACAGGTCGATCAGGGGACGCAGCTGCGCCGTCCTCGGGTGATCCTTTTCCCAGGGTTTCTCGTATTGGAAATGCAGGATCGAGATCGATGCCCAATCCCAGAGTTCCGGCAGGTTGAACCAGACATATTGCAGCATGTTGTCGAACACCGGCAGTCCATGCCAGTCCGGAAAGAAATCCTGCAGGAAGGTCTGGTCGGTGCGCCGCCAGAACACGTTCGGCTGATCGAGCCGCTCGAGCATGGCGGCGAAGGTCGATGCATCCGGGCGCGCCGTGAAGACACCGGAGTTGAGCCGGTGAAAATCGCTCAGGCTCTCGTAGACATTGGGCGCGGCGGAAAATTCCGGATAATCGAACAGCCGGTCAATGTTCTTGAGCACGATCGCGTCGGCATCGATGAAGACGCAGGCTGCATAGTCGGTCAGTTGCCACAGACGCAGCTTGCAGAAATTGTCGAGCGGCGAGTGAAAAGCCGGTTTGCGCCCCTTGGTGAAGGGGGCGTCGGCATGCAGCTTGCCACGGGCATGGCGGGCGTTGAAGGCGTCCGAGGTGGCCAGCAGGTCAGTGCGCACCAGCCTGCAGCCAAGCTCTTTGAGTGGCGCGAGTTCGGCCTGGCCAACGCCGCCTGTGTGCAGCACGACAAGATCCGCCGTGGTCTGGGTGCGTTGCAGCGAGCGGGCCAGCGCCGTGGCGCCGAGCGCGTAGTCGGCATTGGTGACCAGAGTGACATAGGCCCGCTCGGAGCCTGCCGGGCCGTCGGGTGCCAGCCCGGTTGCAGATGAGGCAGCAGCGGCAGGGGCGGTCATGAGACCGATTTGAGCGCCGTGCCTTCCGGGTCCCTGTCGATCCGCGGGGCGATTTCGCGCGTCCAGGCGGCGGTGGCAGGAACACGGCTGCGGTCGACGCGATAGGCGAATTTTTTCGCGACCTCGACCACTTCCTCGAGCAGGCCGTCTTCGAGCCGGGTCGGGTTGAGGCCGAGGGCGAGGAACTTGTCATTGTTGACGACCAGTTCGTTCTCGGCCGCCTCCTTGCGCGGATTGGGCAGCATGGCGATCTTGGCACCGGTCAGGCGGGACACCAGCTCGGCGAGATCGCGAACGCGGTGCGTTTCGGTCATCTGGTTGAAGATCTCGACGCGGTCGCCGCGTGCCGGCGGATTGTTCAAGGCGATCTCGACGCAGCGCACACAATCGCGGATGTGAATGAAGGCGCGCGTCTGGCCACCGGTGCCGTGAACGGTCAGCGGATAGCCGATCGCCGCCTGGATCAAAAAGCGGTTGAGGACCGTGCCGTAATCGCCGTCGTAATCGAAGCGGTTGATCAGTTGCGGGTGGCGTGCCGTCTGCGGCGTGTGGGTGCCCCAGACGATGCCCTGGTGCAAGTCGGTGATGCGCACGCCATCGTTCTTGGCGTAAAACTGAAACAGCAGCTGATCCAGGCATTTGGTCATGTGGTAGATGGAGCCGGGATTGGCCGGATAGAGGATTTCCTGCTGCACCGTCTCGCCGGACATGGTTTCGATACCGACCGGAAGATAGCCCTCGGGGATCGCGGCACCGACGGTCGAATAGCCGTACACGCCCATGGTGCCGAGATGCACGAGGTGGGCGTCGAGCTCAAGCTCGACCATGGCGTTGAGCAGATTGTGGCTGGCACTGACATTGTTGTTGACGGTGTAGTTCTTGTGCCGGTCCGACTTCATGGAGTAGGGCGCGGCACGCTGCTGGGCGAAATGAACAATGGCATCTGGCCGATGCGCATCGAGCCAGTTCTTCAAGAGCTGATAATCACCGGCAAGGTCGATGAGGTGAAAATGAATGCGGCGGCCGGTTTCGGCATGCCAGATGCGGGTGCGCTCCTGGATCGAATCCATCGGGGTGAGCGACTGGACGCCAAGCTCGGTGTCGATCCAGCGCCGCGACAGATTGTCGATGATGTGCACGTCGTGGCCGGCATCGGACAGATGCAGGGCTGTCGGCCAGCCGACGAAACCGTCGCCGCCAAGGATCGCTATTTTCATTGTCTGCTCCTGAATTCGTCCGCCTTATGCACCAGTTGCAAGAAACAATTGTGACCGGCGCGCGATGCTTTAAAAGCATGTTCCAGTCGCCGTGAAAAGGGCAGGAGAAACGGATAATGCGGGATGTTTCGACAACCCCCCACGAACTGGCAGGCGAACTGACCGACGCCGGTCACGTGCTGCGCCAGCGTGTCTATTATGAGGACACCGACTTTTCAGGCGTTGTCTATCATGCGCGCTATCTGCATTTTCTCGAGCGCGGCCGCACCGACATGATCCGCCATCTGGGGGTGGCGCAAAGTGCGATTCATGCGGTCGGCGACCCGGCAGAAGCCGTGGCCTTCGTGGTGCGGCGGATGGAGATCGATTTCCGGTCGCCGGCGCGCATGGACGACGTCTTGATCATCTCCACGCAGGCCGACGAGGTGCGCGGCGCACGCATGACGCTCCACCAGGAGATCCGGAGGGAGGAGGACCTGCTGATTTCGGCGAAGGTGCAGGTGGCGGTGGTCAACGGTTTCGGCCGGCCGCGGCGTCTGCCGGACGCGCTGGCGGCGCGGCTGCGCATCTCCCCTTGAAGGCGCGAATAACGGCTCAATTGCCGCCGTTCGCCGTGCCCTGAACGGCAAATCGGCGCTGGCGGTTTTCGAGCGTGCGACGCTCAAATTTCATGCTATGGTTTCCAATCCCCGCCCGTCATGCGCGTAGAGTGGGTAGCAAAACTGTCATGGGAGGAGCGATCATGAAAATAGCAGCATTGCCGCTGATTGGCGGATTGGCGATTGCCGGTGCACTGGCGATGGCGGTGTCGGCCGCAAGTGCCTTTGAACCGGAACGGACGGAATGTATCGCCCCGGCAAATCCGGGCGGCGGTTGGGACTTCACCTGCCGGCAGGTCGGCAAGTCGCTGCAGGATCTGGGGCTCATCAAATCCACCATGCAGGTGGTGAACCTGTCGGGCGGCGGTGGCGGCGTGGCGTTCGCAGAGGTGGTGAACAAGCGCAACGACGCGAATGATCTGATCATCGCAGCGTCGTCCGCCACGGCCACCCGACTGGCGCAAAACGCCTATCCGGGCAACACGATGGATCAGGTGCGCTGGCTGGCGGCCGTGGGTGCCGATTACGGTGTTATCGCTGTCGCGAAGGACAGCGAGATCAACACGCTTCCCGAACTTCTGGAGAAGATCAAGGATGACCCGAGTTCGGTCAGCATCGGCGGCGGTTCGGCGGTCGGCGGCTGGGATCATCTGAAGGTGCTGATCGCCGCTCAGAAAGCCGGTATTTCCGACGTGCGGAGCGTCAAATACATTGCCTTTGCCGGCGGTGGCGAGGCGGTCACGCAACTTCTCGCCGGTTCCCTGCAGGCCTTCACCGGTGATCTGTCGGAAGCGAAGGGCTTTGTCGACTCCGGCGACATCAAGGTGCTGGCGGTTCTGGCGCCGGAGCGTCTCGAGGGTGAATTTGCCGACATGCCGACGGCCAAGGAGCAGGGCATCGACGCAATCGGCGCGAATTGGCGCGGCTTTTATGCGCCGGGCGGCATGAGCGGCGAAGCCTATGAATTCTGGGTGGATGCCATTGGCACGCTGTATGCCAGTGACGAATGGAAGGCGGTGATGGAGACGAACGGTCTCGCCCCGCTCGACCTGCAGGGCGCCGAGTTCGAAGCGTTCGTCAGGGACTCCGTCGACAACATCACGGCGCTGTCGAAGGAAATCGGGATCCTCCAATAGGGAACCCATGGCCCGCCCGATGAAGGGGCGGGCCACATTCTTGCGGGGGGGACGAGCATGAGCGACCGCATCTTCGGTGGTATCGGCATTCTGATCGCGCTGATTTTCGCGTATCAGGCGACCATCATCCAGGAGAGCTTCCTGTCGGATGCCGTGGGGCCGAAAACGTTCCCGCTGGTCATTGCGGCGGTGATGGCTCTTGCCTCTGTCTATTTCCTGATCAAACCGGATCCCGAGCCCTCCTGGCCACGCGCCGGACGGCTCGCGGAGATCGGTCTGGCGGCCCTGGTGATGCTGGCCTATGCGCAGCTCTTGCCGGAACTCGGGTTTCTCATCTCCACCACGCTGGCGGCGAGCTATCTGACATGGCGGCTGGGTACGCGCCCGCTGCAATCAGCTGTCGTCGGTCTCGGCACGGCGATCGGCATTTATGTTGTGTTCAAGCTGATCCTGGGGCTGTCGCTGGCTTCCGGGCCGCTTGGGTTCTGAGGGTTTAGGTCATGGACACACTCTCCTCGCTTGCTGATGGCTTCTCCGTAGCGCTGACATTCCAGAATATCGGACTGGCGCTGCTCGGCTGCTTTCTCGGCACGATCATGGGCGCGTTGCCGGGCCTCGGCCCGTCCAACGGGGTGGCGATCCTCATACCGCTGGCCTTCACGCTCGGACTCGGGCCGACACCGGCGCTGATCCTGCTGACCTCGGTCTATTACGGCGCGATGTATGGTGGGCGAATCAGCTCGATCCTGTTGAACATACCGGGCGACGAGCCCGCGATGATGACCTGTCTCGACGGTTATCCCATGGCGCAGCAGGGGCGGGCCGGCGAAGCCCTGGCGCTGTCGGGCATTGCGTCTTTCGTCGGCGCGTTCTTTGCGACCTGGGGTCTCGTGCTGTTGGCGCCGCAACTGGTCAAGGTGGCCCTATTATTCGGGCCGGCCGAGTATTTTGCGCTGTTCACCCTGGCCTTTGCGACGCTAGGCGGGATCAGCGCCAGCAACCAGGCGAAATCGGCCTTTGCAGCGGCCCTCGGACTTGGACTGGCGATGATCGGGGTCGATACCCAGACCGGCGTGCCGCGTTTCACATTTGGCGAGGTGCATCTTTATGACGGGATCGACTTCCTTGTCGCCATCGTCGGACTGTTTGCGCTGTCGGAGGTGTTCATCTTCCTCGAACATCGCGGTTCGGCGGAAGAGGAAGCGGCCAAGCCGAAGGTGGTGATCGGCAAGATCGCGCCGTCATGGGGGCTGATCCGCTATTGCACGCCGACCATGCTGCGCACCACGGTCCTCGGTTTCATCGCCGGTGTGCTGCCCGGCGCCGGCGCCTCGCTCGGCTCGTTCATTTCCTATTCCCTGGAAAAGAAGCTCGTCGACAAGAAGGGCACATTCGGCACCGGCGACCCGCGCGGTGTCGCGGCCCCCGAGGCGGGCAACAATGCCGCGGCCGGCGGAGCGCTTGTGCCGATGCTGGCGCTCGGCGTGCCGGGGTCGGGAACCACCGCGGTGCTGCTGGCCGTCCTGCTGGCGCTCAACATCACCCCCGGCCCGCTGCTGTTTACGCAAAACCCGGATGTCGTGTGGGGTCTTATCGCGGCCTTGTTCATCGGCAACTTCATGCTTCTGGCAATGAACATTCCGATGGTCGGGCTGTTCGTGCGGGTGCTGATGGTGCCGCCGCGCATCCTGATGCCGATCGTTGCCATGATCTCGTTCGTCGGCATTTACGGCATTTCCGGCAGCAGTTTCGATCTGATGGTGATGGTCGGCTTCGGTATCATGGGCTGGGCTTTGCGCAAGCTTGATGTTCCGCTGGTTCCGGTCATTCTCGGCACGCTTCTCGGCAACGAGATGGAGGTCAATCTGCGGCGCGCGGTGACCATCAATGATGGTGATTATTCGATCCTCGTCGGATCGCCGCTGACCCTGATCCTGTGGGCGATCGCCATTGTCGGTTTCGTGCTGCCGATCTTTGTCGGCGGCATCGTCAGGGCGCGCATGCGCAAAGCGGCGGCAAAGGACGAGACGGCGACAGCGGCGACCGAAGGGGCCAACCCCGACTGAGCGACGGCTTGCCGGGCGTCACTTCCCATTCTCGCCGGCGACCGCCTTGAGCATGTGCCTGGTGACCGACTGCCGCCAGCTATTCGCCTCCTGCCAGGGGTCGGGCGCCTGGGCGCGATCGACAGCCTCGGCCAGGCTGAAGCTGTTGGCGGCGTCAAGGTCGGCCAGTTCCTGCCATGATACGGGCACGGCGACCGGAGCGCCGGGCCGGGCGCGCACGGACCACGGCGCGATCGCCGTCGAGCCGCGCTCATTGCGCAGCCAGTCAATGAATATGCGGCCCTTGCGCTTCTTCTTCGACATGGTTGCGGTGTAGCGCTCCGGCGCCGCTGCAGCCAGCCGTTGAGACAGGTCGCGGGAGAAGCTTTTGACTTCGGCGAAGTCGGCGCGCCGCTGCAGGGGAACGATGACGTGAATGCCCTTGCCGCCGGTGACCATGGCCAGGGATTGCAGGCCCACCGCTTCAAGCACCTGCCGCATTTCGCTTGCAGCCGCCTTGACGCGCTCGAAGTCGAGACCGGCATCGGGGTCGAGGTCGAAAACCATGCGGTCGGGCCGGTCGAGACGATCGCTGCGGGCGCCCCAGACATGGAACTCGATGGTGCCCATCTGGACAGCGGCGACGATATCTTCGGCGGCATCGAGGACCATGTATTTGGCTGTCTTGCCGGAGGATTCCTGGATGGGGATCTCGCCAATCGAGTCGGGAAAGCCCTGGCCAGCGTGTTTCTGGAAGAAGCAATCGCCGATGTCGCCGCTCGGGCACCGCACCAGGGAGACGGGACGATGGCGCGATTCGGCGAGAAAACGCTCGGCGACGCGCTCGTAATACTCCGCGAGGTCGAGTTTGGTCAGACCCGGCTTCTTGAAGATCACCCGGTCGTGACTGCTGATCCGGACACCGGCGACCACGGGGCCTGTCTTGCCTTTTGGCGCGGTCTGGGCGGACTTGCGGGTTTCCGTCTTCATCGCCTTGACTCGCTGTGGCGTTTTCTTTTTTCCAGGGGCTGGCGACGCGCTGCCATCATTTGAACCGGGGGCGGATGGGCCTTCCAGAGCCACGTCGGGTGCCTTCTTGTCGCGGCGCAGCCCCTCGTAAACGCCATGCCGGATATGGCCATGGTCCGTGAACTCGGCGAAATCGACCTCGACAACGAGGTCCGGTCGCAGCCATCTGGCGCCACGTGCAAACTGTTTCGGCACCTCGGCAAAAGGCATGGACTTGCGAGCCCGCTTGGCAAACAGACCGGCGAGTTCACTCATCGAGCGCTCGTTGAAGCCGGTGCCGACGCGGCCGCGATAGATCAGCTTCTCGTCTTCGAAGGTGCCGAGCAGCAAGGAGGCGAACGGCCGGCCGCGCTTGTCGGAGGCCGAAAATCCACCCACGACGAATTCCTGGCGGCGGGTGCATTTGACTTTCAGCCAGCCACCGGACCGTCCCGAGCGATAGGCGGCGTCGGCGCGCTTGGCAATCAAACCCTCCTGATTGGCGCGGCACAGCTGGCGGAAAACCTCCTGGCTGTGGCCGCGCACATGCTCGCTGTAGCGCAACGTGCCGCCGGTGTGCCCGGAGAGCAGTTCCTTCAGCCGCTCCTTGCGCTCGAGCAATGGCTGCTTGCGCAGGTCGGTTCCGTCGAGGGTCAGCAGATCGAAGGCGAAATAGGAAATCGGCGTGCCGGTCGCGAGGGCCTCCTGCAGAGCCGAAAAGCTCGAACCTTCGCCCTCGGCTATGGCTTCGCCGTCAATCAGCGCGTTGCGGCATGGCAGAGTGCTTAGAGCGGCGGCGATGTCGGGGAATTTTTCGCTCCAGTCATGGCCGTTGCGCGTGTAGCAGAGGACGCCGCCCTTGCCGATGGCGCAAAGCAGGCGGTAGCCGTCAAACTTCACCTCGCTGACCCAGTCATCGCCGGCAGGCGCTGATTCAACGCGCTTGGCAAGCTGTGGCGCGATAAAACGCGGTGCGGCGAGGCGACTCTGTGTCTTTCGCGCCGGTTTCTTCTTGTCCTGGCCAGCCGGGACGGCGCCGCTGGCGACATTCTCCTTGGCGCTCTTGCCAGAGTGCCAGACACGCTTGCCGCGGGCGCCTTCACCGGCGGCGATCTCCTCCATGGTGCGGCCGGAGACAATGCTGGTCATTTCCGATCGCAGCAGCTTGTCGCCTTCCTCGGAGGCAATGTCGTCGCGCTCCTTGATCAGCAGCCAGTTCTCGCGTTTTTCTCGCTCGCGCGGTCGCATGCGCACCAGCGTCCACCTGCCGGTCAGGCGTTCGCCATGCAGCCGGAATTTCAGCTTGCCTTCCGCGAGGCCGGGCCCGGCGTCTTCCAACGGCTCCCACCAGCCGGTGTCCCACAGCATCACCGTTCCACCGCCATATTCCTTGGCGGGGATCGTGCCTTCGAAACGGCCGTAGTCCATCGGGTGGTCCTCGGTGCGCACCGCAAGACGCTTGTCCTCGGGATCGAGGCTCGGGCCACGAGTGACCGCCCAGCTTTTCAAGACGCCGTCGAGTTCAAGTCGGAAGTCGTAGTGCAGGCGGCGCGCGGCATGTTTCTGGATCAGGTAGGCGAGGCGCCCCTTGCTTTTGCCGGTGGCGCCGCGCGGTTCGCTGGTCTTGTTGAAGTCGCGCTTGCGGTTGTACTCTTCGATATCGGTGCGGGAGGTCGCCATGTGCTGCCTCAGGCCGATTTGCGCGTCGATCCGCCAGAGGACTTCGCGGACTTGCTCTTTGCGGATTTGCTGCCGGTCTTGCTGGAAGCGGATTTTGAACGGGATGATTTGCCAGCGCGCGATTTCGACGCGCCCGACCCGGATGAGCCTTCAAGGCTCTTCTTCAAGGTGGCCATCAGATCGATGACATTGTCGCCGCCGCTATCGCTGCGTTCCTCGTCCTCGTCGATGGTCAGGCGCTTGCCCTTCATCTTGCGCTTGACGAGGTCACGCAGGGCAGCCTCATAATTGCTTTTATAGGCGGAAGCGTCGAAGTCTGACGTTTTCTTGTCGATCAACGCGGTGGCGACCTCAAGCAGGTCGGAATCTGCCTTGGTTTCGGGGATGCCCTTGAACAGCGGGTCCGCATCGCGCAGCTCCGCGGCGTAGTGCAGCGTTTCGAGCAGCAGTCCCGAACCGCAGGGCTTGACGGCGATAAGGTATTCACGGCCGCGCATGGTGAGCTGGCCGATGCCCACCTTCCTGGTGCTGCGCAGCGCATCGCGGATCACCTGGTAGGCTTCCTCGGCGAGTTGATTTTCGGGCACGAGATAATAGGGTTTGTCGTAGTAGATCGGGTCGATCGCGCTGGCTTCGACGAATTGCACCAGCTCCAGCGTGCGCTTGGTTTCGAGCTTGACGGCGTCGATCTCCTCGGGTTCGAGCAGAACATATTCGCCTTTCTCGATCTCGTATCCCTTGACGATATCATCGTTATCGACCGGGCCGATGCCTTCCACCACCTTGTCGTAATGCACGCGTTTGCCGGAAGGCTTGTGGATCTGGCGAAACGAGGTGCGACCACTGGACTGGGTGGCGCTGTAGAGTTCGACCGGAATCGAGACCAGGGAGAGACGCAGCTGACCTTTCCAAAGGGACCTCGGTGCCATTCGCTTCTCCCGGTTACGCAAAAAGAACTCTGAACGCCGCAGGATCGCCAGGGACCCTGACGGATCCGGAACGCGGCGATATCGGGTCTTTAACCCCGGTCTGGCGCCATAGGTTCCCGGCTGCAGGCCATAAGGGCAGCGCTCGCCGGCGGAGGGTGAGCCTAACGAAGCCTTAACCATAACAGATTATCAATGTCGGAGAGTCGACGGGCTGGCGTCCTGCGCCATCCTTTAACCAAAATTGGCCGCGAGAAAGCCACGGCGAGCAAGGGTTTGACCCGTCCGCTTGCGGTTTCCGGCAAAGAGGACGTCTTGGCCGCCCGGTTTAGCCGCCGGGCGTTTGGATTCGAGGGCTATCACTATGGAACAGGTTGGACTGGCCGCAACGAGCGATGTGACGCTGTGGTCGCTTTTCATGCAGGCGGGAATCGTCGTGAAGATCGTCATGCTCGGTCTTGTTGGAGCGTCGATCTGGACCTGGGCGATCGTCGCGGACAAGATTGTCAGCTATGGGCGGGTCCGCCGCCGGCTCGACAAATTCGAGCAGGCGTTCTGGTCGGGCCAGTCGCTTGAGGAGCTTTATCGTTCCCTTTCCGAGCGCAAGCCGACCGGCATGGGCGCGGTGTTCGTGGCCGCCATGCGCGAGTGGAAGAAATCGTTCGAACGCGGCGCGAAGTCCCCGATCGGCCTGCAGATGCGTATCGACAAGGCCATGGATGTGACGCTGGCGCGCGAAGCGGAGAAACTCGAGGCGCGTCTCGGGTCGCTGGCGACAATCGGATCGGCGGCGCCGTTTATCGGCCTGTTCGGAACCGTGGTGGGCATCATGACCTCGTTCCAGGCGATCGCCGGTTCGAAATCGACCAATCTGGCCGTTGTCGCGCCGGGTATCGCCGAGGCGCTCATGGCGACGGCGATCGGCCTTCTGGCGGCAATTCCGGCCGTCATCGCCTACAACAAGTTCTCGGCGGATGCCGGCAAGATAACGGCGCGGCTCGAAGGTTTCGCCGATGAATTCTCGGGAATTCTGTCGCGGCAGATCGACGAGCGCATGCAAACCCGCCAGGCGGCCGAATAGGCCGCGCAAACGCTTACGGAGGCTCATTGATGGGAATGTCCGTTTCAGGAGGCAGCGGCCGGAGCACGCGGCGCGGTCGGCGCGGACGGCGGCGCGAGCTGGTCAGCGAGATCAATGTCACGCCGTTCGTCGATGTGATGCTCGTGCTTCTGATCATCTTCATGGTGGCAGCGCCGCTTCTGACGGTCGGCGTGCCGATCGATCTGCCGGAAACCCAGGCCAAGGCCCTGAACTCGGAAACGCAGCCGATCACTATTTCCGTCAATCCGGATGGGCAGATCTTTCTGCAGGAAACCGAGATCGGCCTCGACGAGGTGGTCCCGAAGCTCGAAGCGATCGCCACGACAGGCTACAATGAGCGCATCTATGTGCGCGGCGACACCAGTGCCGACTACGGCACCGTCATGAAGGTGATGGCGCGCATCTCGGCAGCCGGATATCGCAATCTCGGCCTGGTGACGCTCCAGGAGCAGGATAGCTGATCGTCGGTCATGAAAGGCAGCCTTATCATATCGACCGGACTGCACGCCCTGGTTCTCGCCGTGGCGCTGTCCAGTTTCACGGCTCCGCGGACCCTCGAAGTTGCGGATGTCGAGGCGTTGCCGGTCGATATCATCCCGATCGAGGAGATCACGCAGATCCAGCAGGGCGAAAAAACGGCACCCGTGGCCGAGACGGCGGCGCCGAAACCGACGCAGCGGCCGGATCCGGTGGAGGATGCCGAGACGGTCGGCGACAATACGGCTGATCTGAGTGCCAACGAGAATGCCGAGGCGGCCGAACGCGAGGTCGTCGCCGATGCGCCGCCCAAGCCCTCGGAAAAGCCGGTGCCGACGCCCGAGCCGGATGTCAAGCCGGAGCCGAAGCCTGAGCCTGTCCCCGAGCCGGTGACGAAAGCCGAACCAGCGCCTGCGCCCATCGAGCCGGCCGAACAGCCGGCAGAACCGGAGCCGACCGAGTTGGCCTCGCTTCCGCCAGAGCCGGACCCGGTCGCCGAAGCCATCGAGCAGGCGCCCCCCGAGCCTGAATTTTCCGCCTTGCCCAGTGCCGGTCCGGTGCCGCAGCGCCGACCGGAGCCGGCGCCGAAGGAAGCCGCCCCGAAAGAGGTCGCCAAGGTCGAGCCGAAACCCGAGACCAGGCAGCCCACGGCAAGCGCCTCCTCGTCGAAGGAATCGGATTTCAATGCCGATGAGATCGCCGCCTTGCTGAACAAGGACACGGCCAAAGGCGGCGGCGCCAAGCGAAGCACGGAGACGGCGTCGCTCGGCGGCGCCCAGACGACGCGGGGCGAAACGCTGAGCCAGAGCGAGATGGACGCGCTGCGCGGGCAGATCCAGAAGTACTGGAACATCATTCCCGGCATGGCCGATGGCGGCGACGTGCGCGTGACGGTGCGCATGAAGCTGGACCCGGCCGGCAATATTGTCGGCAATGTCAATGTCTCGGCCTCGGGCGGTTCGGCGGGCACCCGCGGGACACTGGCGAGCAGTGCCCGGCGGGCGGTGTTGCGCGCCCAGCCCTATACGCTGCCGGTGGCCAAATACGACGCCTGGTCTGAAGTTGTCGTACACTTCGACCCGAGCCAATTGTTTTAATAGTGAGGTTTGTGATCCATGCGAAAACTGCGCCAGACTCTGTTCGTGTTCGCCGCTCTGCTGGTTGCGAGCCTGCTTGCATCGCAGCCGGCCGCCGCGCTGGTCGAAATCGACATCAACCGCGCCAATGTCGAGCCGCTGCCGATCGCGATTACCGATTTTCAGGCCGGTGACGATCTCGGTGCGCGCGTGTCCGGCGTGATCGAAGCCGATCTGAAACGGTCGGGCCTGTTCGCGCCGGTCAACCGGGCCGCCTTCATTGAACAGATTGCCGATCCCGACCAGACGCCGCGGTTTCCCGACTGGACCGCGATCAACGCGCAGGCGCTGGTGACCGGCCGGGTGGTGCGCGAGGCCGATGGCCGGCTGCGCGCCGAGTACCGGCTGTGGGACACCTTTGCCAACCAGCAGCTGGCGGGCGAGCAGTTCTTCACAAGCCCGGAAAACTGGCGGCGGGTCGCGCATATCATTGCCGATGCGATCTACCAGCGGCTGACAGGCGAAAAAGGATATTTCGACAGTCGCGTCGTCTTTGTTTCGGAAAGCGGCCCGAAGAGCGATCGCAAGAAGCAATTGGCGATCATGGACCAGGATGGCGCCAATGTGCGCATGCTGACGTCGGGCAATGATATCGTCCTGACACCGCGCTTTTCGCCGAACCGGCAGGAAATCACCTATATGTCGTTCGAGGGTGGGCAGCCGCGGGTCTATCTGCTGCAACTGGAAACCGGACAGCGTGAACTGGTCGGAAACTTTCCCGGCATGACTTTCTCGCCGCGCTTTTCTCCCGATGGCCAGAAGATCGTGATGAGCCTGCAGCAGGATGGTAATGCCAACATCTATGCCATGGATCTGAGGTCACGCGCGACAACGCGGCTGACTTCGACGGCCGCGATCGACACTTCGCCGTCATTCTCGCCGGATTCGCAGCGCATCGTGTTCGAAAGCGACCGGGGCGGGCGCCAGCAGCTTTACGTGATGGGGGCGGACGGTTCGAACCAGCAGCGCATTTCCTTTGGCGACGGATCCTATTCGACGCCGGTGTGGTCACCACGCGGCGACCTGATCGCCTTCACCAAACAGTCGGGCGGCAAGTTCTCGATCGGCGTGATGAAGCCGGACGGATCGGGCGAGCGCATCCTGACGACCGGCTTCCACAATGAGGGGCCGACCTGGGCGCCGAATGGGCGCGTGCTGATGTTCTTCCGGCAGCCGGCTGGCGCCGGTGGCCCGCAAATCTACTCGATCGACCTGACCGGATACAACGAGCAGCGGGTGGAAACACCGGGCTATGCCTCGGACCCGGCCTGGTCGCCGCTTCTCGAATAAGGCGCATTGTCGCCGCCTTCATGCCGCATTTGCAGTTCATCTGGGCGCAATCGGGGAGTTTTTAACCGGGGATTTACCCTGTCTGTTCAAGGCCGATTAACCGCCATCGGTTAGATTTGGTCAACCACAACATTCAAGGAGGCCGGCCATGCGCCGCATGTCCACAATCGCCCGCAATCCGGCATTTCTCGCGCTTTTCGTGGCGCTTGCCGTAACCGGGTGCGCGAGCAAGAAGTCGCTGCCGAACAATGCGGGGGAACTGGGGTTGAGTTCGGCCACGCCGGGTTCGCAGCAAGATTTCACAGTCAATGTCGGGGATCGCATCTTCTTTGACACGGATTCGACAGCCATCCGGCCTGATTCGGCGGCGACGCTCGACAAGCAGGCGCAATGGCTGGCGCGTTATCCCAACTATCGCATCACCATCGAAGGTCATGCCGATGAGCGCGGCACGCGGGAATACAACCTGGCTCTCGGCGCCCGTCGCGCCGCAGCGACCAAGGCCTATCTCGCTTCGAGAGGAATTCCCGCCAACCGCGTCCAGACGATTTCCTACGGCAAGGAACGTCCGGTGGCCGTTTGTGACGATATCTCCTGCTGGTCGCAGAACCGGCGCGCGGTCACCGCACTTGGCGGTGCCAGCGGCAGCTAAAACAGGGCCTTCCGGTCAGAGATCAAAGGCGGCCTTGATGGCCGCCTTTTTTCTGCGCACCATAGAAATGCCCGGTTGTATGGTGATTGAGCGGCTGTGGCGCGGTGTCGCGAGGCAGGGCGTCCAGTTGCAGCCGCATCGGCGCTGACGAGAACGAAATCGGCTCCCTTGCCTGACGGGCGAGACGGCCATCGGGGTGGCGTGTTGCCGGAGCCATGACAAAACGAGGTTGAGACAGATGAAGAAAATGCGTCGATTGGGCGGGATTGGTGCGATTGCAGGTGCGGCGGCGCTGACCTGGACGGGACTGGTCACGCCTGTGTGGAGCGGTCCGGTGGTGACACCGCAGGCGGCGGCGACGGCGATGGCCGGCACCAGTCAGGTGATCCGGGTGCAGTCGGGTGATGCGATCTACCGCATCGGCCAGCTTGAGGAGCAGGTGCGCGGACTGAATGGGCGCATCGAGGAGCTGGGTTTCCAATTGCTGCAGATGGAAGAGCGCATGCGCCAGATGCAGGAAGACAACGAGTTCCGGTTCCAGCAGCTCGAGGGCGGAAGCGGCCAGCGCTCCGATGCCGGGTCGGCGGACGGGGCGGTCAGTGGCGAGGTGCCGATGGACCACGCCGGCACGCAGACGCCGCCGGGTGTTGAAGACACGACCACCGCCTCCACCGCTCCGTCATCGGCTACCGGGGCGCCGCCACGCACGCTGGGTACGCTGACCTTCGACGAGAATGGCAATGCGGTGACCGGGCCCGGTGACGGGCCGGCGACACAGACTGCGTCTCTCGACAACCCCGATGCTCTCTACCAGGCCGGGTACGATCACATCCTGGCGGGCGATTATCAGCTGGCCGAAAGTGTGTTCCGCGATTTCGCCGACATCCATCCCGATGATCCCAATGCGCCGAATGCAATGTTCTGGCTCGGCGAGGCACAGTTCTCGCAGGGGCGCTATTCCGATGCGGCACAGACCTTTCTCGACGCACACAAGCGCTACCCGCAGGCTGACAAGGGGGCCGACACGATGTTGAAACTCGGCATGTCGCTCGCAGCGCTCGACAAGCTGGAGGCGGCCTGCGCGACCTACCGGCAACTCGCCTCGAACTACCCGGCGGCCTCGCCGGCGGTGCGCAAGAAAGCGCAACAGGAGCAGACCAGCGCCAATTGCTGAGCTGAGGCACCAGATGGCCGATCGCGCGTCGCAATCCGAACCGCAGCGCGGCCCGCGCCACAAGACGCGCCTCTCCCCGCGGTCCGCCGCTTGTCCGGGATCGCCTGAAGCGGCGCTGAAAACATTCATTGCAGATTTTACCGATCCGCGGCCGATTGGCGTTGCGGTCTCTGGCGGGAGCGATTCCACCGCCTTGCTGGTGGCGCTGGCCGAGGTGGCTGCCGACCGCCCGATTATCGCTCTGACAGTCGATCACGGGTTGCGCGCGGCATCGCCGGCCGAGGCCGCTGCGGTCGGTGCGCTGTGCCGCAGCCTCGGCGTTAAGCATGTCACCCTCAGCTGGACCGGCGAGAAGCCGAAAAGCGGTCTGCAGGCGGCGGCCCGAGTGGCGCGCTATGGTCTCCTCGCAGCCGCGGCGGAACGATACGGACTGGCGGCGATCGCCACGGCCCATACGGCCGATGACCAGGCGGAAACCCTGGAGATGCGCCGGACCCGCCACGCTGCGCCGATCGAACCGACAAGCGGCAACCATCTTTATATACCCGGGCTGACCGGCATCCCGCCGGCCACACTATACAATGAGCGCGTCTGGTTCGTGCGTCCGCTGCTGATGTGCAGAAGAGGCGATCTGCAGGCTTATCTCAGGCTGAACGGCGTGGGCTGGATCGAGGACCCTTCCAATGCTGACCGGCGCTTCGAACGGGTGCGTGTGCGCCAGGACGGGGTCAAGCCGGTTGCCGGGCTGGCACCGTTGTGGGCGGAGCGGGCGGCACGCAGCGCGGCGGTGGCGCAGGTCCTTGATGCCGGCTGCCGCCGCCTTGCGACTGATCGGTTTGAACTGGTGCTGCCCGGGGTGGGGCAGGACATTGCCGCCGGCGCCCTGGCCGCCTGCATCGATATGGCCGGCGGTCGGTTGCGCCAGCCGGATCGCGCCGGGCGCGCGAAGCTGATGATGCTGGCGCGGGGGAATGCTGCCATGCCGGTGACCCTCGGGCGGGTTCTGGTTCACTCGCGAGGGCCGGGTTATCTGTTGCGGCGGGAGCGCCGCAATGTGCTGCCGATCAGTGTGGCAGCAGGCGCGGAAGAAATCTTCGATGGCCGGTTTCGCATCCGCAATGCGGGCCGTTCGGCGGTTCAGGTGCTGGGGGGCGGCGAAGACGGAATTCTGCCTGAATTGTCGTGCACAGAGGGGGGGCAGGGCGTGCCGTGCGGGCATGTCATGCTGGAACGTTTGTGCGGGCGCGCGTCACGTTTGCTGCCGGTTTTCGATACCGCGCAGGCGGCTGCGCTGGCGCGACTGGCAGAGCGAACGCCCTTTGCCGCGTGTCCCTGGACCGGGTGGGCAAAAGCTGCCCCGTGAAAGGGGCTTTCACCTTGGCAAACGCCAAGCGGAAACCTATGTTAGACGCATGTTTTTGACGCCTCGCGTCGCCACGGCTGTGAACCAGCCCTTACCCTCTTGGGGACAAGGATGAATCCAAACCTACGCAATTTTGCACTCTGGGCCATTATCGCGCTGCTGTTGATCGCACTGTTCAACATGTTCCAGAGCCCGACCGACCGGACTTCCGGGCGGGAAATTCCCTATTCGCAGTTCCTCAATGAGGTTGATGCCGGCCGTGTCCGCGACGTGACCATCGTCGGCGAGCGGATTACCGGCAACTACAAGGATACCGCAGGGGCGTTCCAGACCTATTCGCCCGGCGACAACAACCTGATTGCCGAACTGTCCGAGAAGGACGTGGCCATCACGGCGCAGCCCGAGGTTGACGGGTCGAACACGCTGCTCGGCTATCTGTTCTCGCTGCTGCCGATCCTGCTCATTCTGGGTGTCTGGATCTTCTTCATGCGCCAGATGCAGGGCGGTTCGCGCGGCGCCATGGGATTTGGCAAGTCGAAGGCCAAGCTTCTGACCGAGGCGCATGGGCGGGTGACCTTCGCCGATGTGGCCGGGGTCGATGAAGCCAAGCAGGATCTCGAGGAGATCGTCGAGTTTTTGCGCGATCCGCAGAAATTCCAGCGGCTGGGCGGCAAGATCCCGCGCGGCGTGCTGCTCGTCGGACCGCCCGGTACCGGCAAGACGCTGACGGCCCGCGCCGTCGCCGGTGAGGCCAATGTGCCGTTCTTCACGATCTCCGGCTCGGACTTTGTCGAGATGTTCGTCGGCGTCGGTGCATCGCGCGTACGCGACATGTTCGAGCAGGCAAAGAAAAATGCGCCCTGCATCATCTTCATCGATGAGATCGACGCGGTCGGCCGGCACCGTGGTGCCGGTCTCGGCGGCGGCAATGATGAGCGCGAGCAGACCCTGAACCAGCTGCTGGTCGAAATGGACGGGTTTGAAGCCAATGAGGGCGTTATCCTGATTGCCGCGACCAACCGTCCGGATGTGCTTGACCCGGCGCTGATGCGACCGGGCCGGTTCGACCGGCAGGTCGTTGTGCCGCTGCCGGACGTCAATGGACGCGAGAAGATTCTCAAGGTGCATGTGCGCAACGTGCCGATCGCTCCGAATGTCGATCTGCACATCCTGGCGCGCGGCACGCCCGGTTTTTCCGGCGCCGACCTGATGAATCTGGTCAATGAAGCGGCGCTGATGGCGGCGCGGCGCAATCGGCGCCTGGTCACCATGTCCGAGTTCGAGGATGCCAAGGACAAGGTGATGATGGGCGCCGAGCGCAAGTCGATGGCCATGTCCGACGAGGAAAAACGCACGACCGCCTATCACGAAGCGGGCCATGCGCTGATCGCGCTGAAGATGCCGGGAATCGATCCGATCCACAAGGCGACGATCATTCCGCGTGGACGTGCGCTCGGGATGGTGATGACGCTGCCTGAAAGCGACCGCTATTCGATGAGCCATGAGAAGAGCATCGCGCGGCTGACGCTGCTGTTTGGCGGTCGTGAAGCGGAGATCTACAAGTTCGGTCCCGAGAAAGTGACGAACGGTGCCTCCGGTGACATCCAGATGGCGACCAGCCTGGCGCGCGCCATGGTGATGGAATGGGGCATGTCCGACAAGCTCGGTCGGGTGCGCTACGCGTCCAATCAGCAGGAAGTGTTCCTTGGCCACTCGGTGTCGCAGACCACCAACATCTCGTCGAGCACGGCAAAGCTGATCGATGAGGAAGTGCGCGACATGATTGAGGAAGCGGAGACGCGGGCGCGGTCGATCATCCGGGACAATTCCGAGCAGTTCGAGGCGATTGCCCAGGCGCTGCTCGAATTCGAAACGCTGACCGGAGACGAACTGCGCGATCTGATGAATGGCAAGCCGCCAAGCCGCGAGGACCCGGACGAGCCGCAGGCTCCGCGCGGCACCGCGGTGCCGACGGCTGGTGTCAAGAAGGACCGTCGCGACAGCAAGGATAAGGGCGACGAGCCCGATACCGGGCTCGAGCCACAGCCGCAATAAGGGCCGAACCGCCCTCATCAAAGCCGGTCGCGGGTCGACCGGCGTTTTTTTATCGCGCATTGCGAGCAGAGGGGCCGGCCTGTTAACCTTCAGGCAAGGATGGCGGCAGATTTGCCTGTGAAAAAGAATGAAATAAAATCTGATTTCACCTCGGCATGGTTCAATTGCTAGGTGATCCGCAACTTCCGCGGGGATTGGCGCGCCGTGCAAGGCACGGTTTTCGGCGCAATCGCGCGGCGGCAGCAGGGGGACGACATGAGCAAACGCTATTTTGGCACGGATGGGATCCGCGGTCAGTCAAACATGGCGCCGATGACGCCGGACATCGCCATGAAGGTCGGCATCGCGGTCGGCAATCTGTTCCGGCGCGGCGAGCACCGGCATCGGGTGGTGATCGGCAAGGATACGCGCCTTTCGGGCTACATGATCGAGAACGCTCTGGTGGCCGGTTTCACGGCTGCCGGTCTCGATGTCTTTCTGCTCGGCCCGATCCCGACACCGGCCGTGGCGATGCTGACGCGGTCATTGCGCGCCGATATCGGGGTGATGATTTCCGCTTCGCATAATCCTTTCCAGGATAATGGCATCAAGCTGTTCGGCCCGGATGGCTACAAGCTGTCCGATGAACTGGAGCATCAGATCGAAGCCCTGCTCGATGATGACATCTCCACGCATCTGGCCTCGTCCAGCCAGATGGGGCGCGCCAAGCGCGTCGATGGGGTGCATGACCGCTATATCGAGTTTGCGAAGCGGACCATGCCGCGCTCCCTGACCTTGTCAGGCATGCGCGTGGCGATCGACTGCGCCAACGGCGCGGCCTACAAGGTGGCGCCGGCGGCGTTGTGGGAGCTGGGTGCGGAAGTGGTGACCATTGGCGACGAGCCGAACGGCACCAATATCAATCTCAATTGCGGCTCGACGCATCCGGTGGCTCTGGCGCGCAAGGTGCACGAGGTGCGCGCCGATATCGGCATCGCGCTCGATGGCGATGCCGACCGGGTCTTGATCGTCGATGAAACCGGGGCGATCGTCGATGGCGATCAGCTGATGGCCCTGATCGCCGAATCCTGGGCGTCGGACGGTCTGCTGCGCGGCAATGGTCTGGTGGCGACCGTGATGTCCAATCTCGGACTGGAGCGCTATCTCGACGCGCGCGGCATGCAACTGGTGCGCACCAAGGTCGGGGACCGCTACGTTGTCGAGCATATGCGCAGCCATGATTTCAATCTTGGCGGCGAGCAATCGGGGCATATCGTGATGTCGGATTTTGCCACGACCGGCGACGGACTGGTGGCGGCATTGCAGGTTCTGGCCTGCGTCAAGCGCATGGATCGACCGGTTTCGGAGGTCTGTGCCCGATTTGAACCGGTGCCGCAGCTTCTGAAGAATGTCCGCTTTTCCAGCGGTCGCCCGCTCGAGGACAAACATGTCATCGAGGCCATCGCCGAGGCGGAGAAAGCGCTTGCCGGGCGGGGGCGCCTGGTGATCCGCCCGTCGGGAACCGAGCCGCTGATCCGCGTCATGGCGGAGGGCGATGATCCCTCGCAGATCGAATCCATCGTTGATGGTCTTGTCGGGGTGATCTCGGGTGTGCGCAGCGCTGCCTGAGCGTCAATTCCTTCAAGCAAATGAGCGTGTTGAGGAAGCGGCCGCTGCGGCCGCTTTTTTCGTTGCGGCTTGTCAGTGGCCATCAGTGAAACGACTGCAACCATGCAAGGTAAAATCCAGTATTGTGGTAAATCGACGTGGTTAAACCAGTTTTAACCTTTCCCTTTCATTATCCATGACCAAGACGGAGAGAGGCTATTGGGGAATGGCCTGGCGCTTGCAACATGGAGCTTGATATGAAAACCACCCTCTTGGCTGGCGCTGCGCTGGCAATCGGACTGACCGGCGCGCATGCCGCCGACTTCGGACAACCGGTGCAAGACGCGCCGTATCTGCCGCCGCTGGCTGGCGAACCGGTGGTTTCCAGCGCATCCGGATGGTATTTGCGCGGCGATGTCGGCTATGCCTGGAACCGCAGCAAGGGCGTCAACTTCTTCCAGGGCAGCAGCGCCACGTACTCTTCCTTCGATACGGCGGAACTGCGCAGTTCCTATACGGTCGGCGGCGGTGTCGGTTACCAGGCCACGCGGCGGCTGCGTTTCGACGCCACGCTCGATTACATCGGCAAGACCGATTTCACCGGCTCGACCAGCGGCTCGTGCGGTGTGGCGACGGACTGCGTTTCCACTGATCTCGCCGACTTCACAGCCTACAGCCTGCTTGCCAACGTGTATGTCGATGTCGCGACCTGGGGCCGGGTCACGGGCTATGTCGGCGGCGGTATCGGCGGCACCTATGTCGACTGGGACAATCTGAGCAACACCTCCTGCGATGCCGCGGACTCGACGAGCTGTGATCCGACGGTGTGGCATGAAGGCGATGGCAGCTGGCGCTTCACCTACGCGCTGATGGCCGGTGCCTCGGTGGATCTGACCTGCGCGCTGAAGGCCGATGTCGGCTACCGGTTCCGCAATGTTGAAGGTGGCCGGATGTTCGGCTACGCCCTCGGCGGCGGACCGGGCTATGACGAAGGTTTCCAGAGCCATGAAGTGCGCGGCGGTCTGCGCTATTCGTTCGGTGGTTGCGAAACCCCGCCGGAGCCGCCCGTCTACATGCCGCCTCCGGTCTACAAATAAGTTTCACGAGATCTCAGAAAGCCGCCCGGACCTGACAGTCCGGGCGGTTT
This sequence comes from Neohoeflea coraliihabitans, assembly GCF_019334345.1. GTDB lineage: Bacteria > Pseudomonadota > Alphaproteobacteria > Rhizobiales > Rhizobiaceae > Pseudohoeflea > Pseudohoeflea coraliihabitans. The sequence continues at coordinate 680,438 of NZ_JAHWQX010000001.1, read as the reverse complement.
TCGTTTGGGCGCGATCAACGCCGGCGGCACGATTACCAAAGCGTGTCGTTTCACGGTTAAGAAACATGCTTAACCAGACCTTAACCAGTTGAACCGATACTGCCCGAAAGCTTGGCCGTCTGAGTGCGCGGTCAGAGACAATCGGGAAGGGTCTGTCATGTATAAGCGCGTCGTGCTGTCCACGCTCCTCGCTGCCGCCACGGGTTTTGCCGGTCCGGCCCTGGCTGCCGACCTCGATGCCATCCTTTACTCCCCGAACCTGCCGGTGACCCAACCGGTCGAGATCGGCAATGGCTGGTACCTGCGCGGCGACTTTGGTTATTCTCTGAGTTCTGAGGGTGCGGCGAGCGAATACACCTCGGTCGTGGTTTCGCCTTTCGCCACCAGTTCCGACACCTATACCTCCTCGGGGCTGAGCGATGAGTGGTCCGGCGGGGTCGGCGTCGGCTACCGCTTCACCGAATATCTGCGCACAGACGCAACCGTCGACTTCGGCCAGGGTCGCTTCGGCGGAACGCGGGATTCGGCCACGCCCTGCCTCGGAGAGCCGACCGGCACCACCTGTCCGTCCACCGACAGCGGCGATTACACCACCATGTCGCTGCTGGCGAACGGCTATGTCGATCTCGGCACCTATGCCGGCTTCACACCCTATGTCGGCGCCGGCGCCGGCATGGCGCGCGTGCGGTGGGGAACGATCACCAATTCATCGCTGTGCAGTGACGGCACGGGCACCTGCGCTTCGAGCACGACCGAGACCTATGAGCATCCGGGCGAGGACAGCTGGCGCTTCACCTATGCCCTGATGGCCGGCATGTCCTATTCGCTGAGCAAGAATCTGCAGCTTGATCTCGGCTACCGCTACCAGAAGATCAATTCCGGCGAGATGTTCGGTTTCGACAGCACATCGACGGCTGCCGGGGCCTCCGGAACCCAGGCCTATGACAATGGCTTTGAAAAGCATGAGATCCGCGCCGGCCTGCGCTATTCTCTTTGGTAGGCGTACCAGGAACAGGGGACCCTTTCCCAGAGGGTCAATAGGAAAAGGCGGTCCCGGACCGCCTTTTTTCGTTTTCGGGCCGCGCGCCGGTTCGTTTCGAATTGCGCTTGACTTCGCGGTGGCCCGGACGTAATCCCGCCAGTGGGACACCCCTCCCCAACGAGGGGCTACTATCTGGAAGGATAGCCAAATGAATGATCTGAAGACACCGGACGTGCGTCCGGACAATCCCCGTTTTTCTTCTGGCCCCTGCGCAAAGCGTCCCGGATGGACGCCGGAAGCGCTGCGTGATGCGCCGCTCGGTCGCTCGCATCGTGCCAAGATCGGCAAGGCCAAACTCAAGCAAGCCATCGACAAGACCCGCAGCGTGCTCGGCGTTCCGGCCGATTACCGCATCGGCATTGTTCCGGCATCGGATACCGGCGCGGTGGAGATGGCCCTGTGGTCGCTGCTGGGCGCCCGCGGCGTGGACATGCTGGCCTGGGAAAGCTTCGGCGCCGGCTGGGTCACCGATGTCGTCAAGCAACTGAAGCTGGCCAATGCGCGGACGCTGACCGCGCCTTACGGTGAGCTGCCTGATCTGGGCGCCATCGATTTCAACAATGATGTGGTCTTCACCTGGAACGGCACAACATCCGGCGTGCGCGTGCCCAATGCGGATTTCATTCCGGCCGACCGGCAGGGTCTGACGATCTGCGACGCCACGTCGGCGGCTTTCGCGCAGAAGCTCGATTTTTCCAAGCTCGATGTGGTGACCTTCTCGTGGCAGAAGGTGCTCGGCGGCGAGGGCGGTCACGGGGTGCTTATTCTCGGCCCGCGCGCGGTGGAGCGGCTCGAGAGCTATCAGCCGGCCTGGCCGTTGCCGAAGATTTTCCGCCTGACCAAGGGTGGCAAGCTGATCGAGGGCATCTTTGCCGGCGAGACCATCAACACGCCGTCGATGCTCTGCGTCGAGGACTATCTCGATGCGCTCAGCTGGGCGGAAAGCCTCGGCGGGCTGGACGCGCTGGTGGCGCGTGCCGATGCCAATGCGGCGGTCATTCACCGTTTTGTCGAATCGCGGGACTGGGTCGCCAATCTGGCGCAGCGGCCGGAGACCCGGTCGAACACGTCTGTCTGTCTGGTGATTACCGATCCCGAGATCTCCAGCCTTTCCGAAGAGCAGCAGTCGGCCTTCGCCAAATCGATGGTTTCGCGTCTCGACAAGCAGGCTGTCGCCTTCGATATCGGCGCTTATCGCGATGCGCCGGCCGGTCTGCGGATCTGGTGTGGAGGGACCGTGGAGACCTCGGACCTCGAGGCACTGATGCCCTGGCTCGACTGGGCCTTCGAAGCTGAAAAAGCGGCGCTGGCGTAGACGCCGGCTCTCCGATCGACACTTCCCCTCGCGGCCGTTGAAGGTCGCACCATCTTCTTCATTCTTGCAAAGGAGGCCTGAAATGGCACCTCGCGTACTCGTATCCGACAAGCTTTCGCAAACCGCCGTCGACATTTTTCGCGACCGTGGCGTCGATGTCGATTTTCTGCCCGAGCTCGGCAAGGACAAGGACAAATTGCTGGCCGCGATCGGACAATATGACGGCCTGGCCATCCGCTCGGCGACCAAGGTGACCGAAAAATTGCTGGCGGCTGCCGACAATCTCAAAGTGGTCGGGCGGGCCGGCATCGGCGTCGACAATGTTGACATCCCCGCCGCCTCAAAGCGCGGCGTCATCGTCATGAACACACCGTTCGGCAACTCGATCACCACGGCCGAGCATGCGATTGCCCTGATGTTCGCGGTGGCGCGGCAATTGCCCGAGGCGGATGTTTCGACCCAGGCCGGCAAATGGGAGAAATCGAAATTCATGGGCGTCGAGATCACCGGCAAGACGCTCGGGGTCATCGGCTGCGGCAATATCGGTTCGATCGTCTGCTCGCGCGCCATCGGACTGAAGATGCGGGTGGTGGCCTTCGATCCGTTCCTGTCGGCGGAGCGGGCCGAACAGATCGGTGTCGAGAAGGTCGAGCTGGACGAATTGCTGGCACGCGCCGATTTCATCACGCTGCACGTGCCGCTGACCGACAAGACCCGCCAGATCATCGATGCCGAGGCGCTGAAGAAAACCAAGAAGGGCGTGCGCATTATCAATTGCGCGCGCGGCGGTCTGGTGGTCGAGGCGGATCTGGCCGAAGCGATCAAGGCCGGGCACGTCGCCGGGGCCGGTTTCGACGTCTTCGAGACAGAGCCGGCGACCGACAGTCCGTTGTTCGGCTTGCCCGGCGTGGTCTGCACGCCGCATCTGGGCGCCTCGACCACCGAGGCGCAGGAGAATGTGGCGATCCAGGTGGCCGAGCAGATGGCGGACTATCTGGTGCGCGGCGCCGTGACAAATGCCATCAACATGCCCTCGATCAGTGCGGAGGAGGCGCCGCGGCTGAAGCCGTTCATCCGTCTTGCGGATGTGCTCGGCACCTTTGTCGGCCAGGCGACCGAAAGCGCCATCCTCGAGGTGGAGATCCTCTATGACGGCTCGACGGCGGCCATGAACACCAAGGCCCTGACCAGCGCGGTGCTTGCCGGGCTGATCCGCAGCCAGGTGGCTGACGTCAACATGGTCTCGGCGCCGATCATGGTGAAGGAGCGCGGCATCATCCTGTCGGAATCCAAGCGCGACAAGTCGGGCATCTTCGACGGCTACATCCAGTTGACCGTGAAGACGGCGCGCCAGACGCGTTCGGTTGCCGGCACCTGCTTCTCCGACGGCAAGCCGCGCTTCATCCAGATCAAGGGGATCAATCTCGACGCCGAGGTGGGTGAACACATGGTCTACATCACCAATCATGACGTGCCGGGGATCATCGGAACGATCGGCACGGTGTTCGGCGAGGCGGGCGTCAACATCGCCAATTTCTCGCTCGGTCGCGATCATCCGGGCGGCGATGCCATCTCGATGCTGTATGTCGACGCGCCGGTGCGCCAGCCTGTGCTCGACAAGCTGATGGCCCAGGAGAATGTGGTTGCGGCAAAGCCGCTGGCGTTCAATCTCGGCTAGGTCAGCGCTCTAGCGCGGTGCCCTGAAGGGCCCCGTACCCGTTGATGATTGCAGCATTGAATGCTGCCGGTCGTCACGGGGCGGGGCCTTCGAGTTTCACGCGCTGTTGCTTTTCAGCCAGGGCGATGCCGCCGATGACCAGCGACAACGCCAGCACGTGGTAGAGCTCAAGCACCTCGCCAAGCAACAGCACCGACAGGAAGGTGCCGAAAATCGGCACCAGGTTGATGAACAGGCCGGCGCGATTCGATCCAATCGCCTCATTGCCCTTGATGAAAAGCACCTGCGCAAAGATCGACGGGAAGATGGCGGTGTAAGTTGCGATCGTCCAGCCTTCCCAACCCGGCCATATGACGCGCGCAGCGCCGATTTCCCAGGCCGCGAAAGGCAGCGCAAAAAGAAAGGCGGCCAGCGACATCAGGGTCATGATGCTTTGCCAGTGCAACTTCGGTTTGTAGCGCAGCATCACCGTATAGCCCCCGTAAAACAGAACGCCGAGCAGCATGAAGGCGTCGCCGCGGTTGAGCTGCAGGCCGAGCAGGGTCTCGAGGTGTCCATTGGATGCGACAAGCGCAACGCCGGTCAGTGTCAGGACAAAGCCGATCGTCTGGTTGCGGCCGGCCGCGATGCGAAAGATCAGGAAATTGGCAAGAAAGATGACCACCGGCATCCCGGCCTGGAAAATCACGACATTGATCGCGGTGGTGTATTCCAGTGCGGTGTAGAGACAGACATTGAAGGCCGCAAAACCCAACGCTCCATAGGCGGCGATCTGCCACCAGTGCTTCCGGATGACCGGCCAGTCGCGGCGAATGTACGGGACTGAAAAGGTGGCCATCAAGGCAGTGGCCATGCCCCAGCGCAACGCCGTCAGCAGCATTGGTGAGACATGACCGACGGCCAGTTTTCCGGCAATGGCGTTGCCGCTCCAGAACAGGGCGGTCAGGATCAAGAGGAGATAGGCAGTGCGCAGCATGTATCTTCCAAATGAGACGGGACGGGATTTCCGGGTGTAAATGGCCCCGGCCAGCGACGCAAATCCAGACCGCATCTATGCCAATGCTTGCCGGCCCCTCACCGGTTCGAGGGCGCTCTCACGGACCAGATGCCGCCGGCCGACGGATACATGGCATCGGCTAAAATCCTGTAGAATGCAAGAGATAGTTGCGGGCCGGGGAGCAAAGCTGGTTCTGCCGCAGAGGCGACGCACTCTCAAGCCACGCTGACACGATGACCGGGCATCACGGGTGGGTGCGGGGAGCCGGCGGCGGTGGACGGGACGCAGAGTGTTCGTGCGGCTGACATTTTCCCAGGAATAGTGCATCCCTGTGGCCCCCGGGGGGGTCGCGTGGCGCCATGCTTGTCGTTATAGAACAGGGTCGCAAGCGTACGCCCGGGCAGGTGGTCCGGTGAAGAAGGAAGTGGTTCATGGCGAATGTGGTGGTCATCGGCTCGCAGTGGGGCGATGAGGGAAAAGGCAAGATTGTCGACTGGCTGTCGGAGCGGGCGGATGTGGTGGTCCGCTTCCAGGGTGGCCATAATGCCGGTCATACGCTGGTCATCGACGGCGTGAGCTACAAGCTGTCCCTGCTCCCCTCCGGCGTTGTGCGCAAGACCAAGCTCGGTGTGATCGGCAATGGTGTGGTTATCGACCCGCATGCGCTGATTTCCGAGATCGACCGGCTGGCGGAACAGGGGGTCACCGTCAGTCCCGATAATCTGCGTATTGCCGACAATGCGACGCTGATCCTGTCGCTGCACCGTGAGCTTGACGGCTTTCGCGAGGATGCGGCATCTGACACCGGCACCAAGATCGGAACGACGCGTCGGGGTATCGGTCCGGCCTATGAAGACAAGGTCGGCCGGCGCGCCATCCGCATCATGGACCTGGCCGATCTCGACTCACTTCCCCTGAAGATCGAGCGCCTGCTGACCCACCACAACGCGCTGCGGCGCGGACTCGGCCAACCCGAGATCGCCGCAGAGACGATCCATGAGGAGCTTCTGGCGGTCGCCGAGCGGATCGAACCGTTCCGCGAGACCGTATGGCTGCTGCTCGACAAGCAGCGGCGGCGCGGGGCGCGCATCCTGTTCGAGGGGGCGCAAGGCACTTTGCTCGATATCGACCATGGGACCTACCCGTTCGTCACCTCGTCAAACACCATCGCCGGTCAGGCGGCAGCGGGCTCCGGTCTCGGGCCGAATTCGCTCGATTACGTGCTCGGTATTACCAAGGCCTATACGACGCGCGTCGGGGAGGGGCCTTTTCCCACCGAGCTCGATGATGAGATCGGCCAGTTTCTCGGTGAACGCGGCCGGGAGTTTGGCACCGTGACCGGCCGCAAGCGGCGGTGTGGCTGGTTCGATGCGGCCCTGGTCCGGCAGGCGGTGGCCGTCAACGGGATCTCCGGCATCGCGCTGACCAAGCTCGATGTTCTCGACGGGCTTGAGGAAATCAAGATCTGCGTCGGCTATGAGCTCGATGGCGAACGCACCGACCATCTGCCAGCCAGCCAGGCGGCGCAGGCGCGGGTCGTGCCGGTCTACGAGACGATCGAAGGTTGGAGCGGCACGACTGTCGGGGCCCGGAGCTGGGCGGAACTGCCGGCGCAGGCCATCAAATATGTGCGGCGTGTCGAGGAGTTGATCGGCGCGCCGGTCGCCCTACTTTCGACAAGTCCGGAGCGGGAGGACACCATACTTGTGACTGACCCGTTTGAAGACTAGGTTAAGGGTCAGGATACATTAATGTGACAGAAATGGCGTTTGATATGGAAAGGACTTCGAGGAAAAGCCTGCAGAGCGGGGCCGATGCCCCTCTCAAGGGTTTTGACGCGGTAGACCGCCGCCAGATCGATCGTCCTTCGGATCGGACGCATTCGCACGGGCTCCCTCGTGACAAGCCTTTGAAAGTCGGTAGACTTCCTGCAGGCTTGCTGCTTGGTGCCGCACGAAATCGTTGCGACCATTTCAACCAGATTGATGGGTCCTGACCCTCAGCTCCAATAGATTTCATTTCCAACGCATGCAGCAGGTACCGGTCAGATCATGGCGGATTTTGTAGGGGTCATTCGCAAGGCGGTCGACAATCTTTCCGAGAACACGCCGGAAAACCGGCAGAGAGTCTACGGCAAGGCGCGTACCGCGATCCGCCGGCAGCTCGAGGCGATGTCGCCGCGACCGAGCGAGGAATTGCTCGACCGGCAGCTTGCCAAGCTCGATGATGCCATCGAAGAGGTCGAGAGCGAGCATACGGCGGCCCTGCCGCCGGAGGCCGCCGAAACCGAACAGTTGATGGCCGAGCTCGAGGCGCTGGTCGAGGACGGGCAGCCGCAGCATGAGGCGCCCGGGGCGGGCAATGGACCGTATGGCGAGAGCTATGCGGCCCCGGCGCCAGCCTATCCGCCGGCCGCCGCTCCCTCGCCACAGCAGGATTACCCGCCGGCGGAGGACTATCCGCCGCAGGTTGAGCCTGGGCATCAGGGCCAGCAGCCCATGCCGCACGGCTATGGCGATGATCCGGCCTATGCACAAGACGAGGACGATTACGACGGGCAGGTCGATGTCTCGCCCGGCGGCGCCGCGGGGGCTCATTACGCCGACCCGCATCATCCGGTGGTGTCCGGCGAGGATCATGACGAGGTGTTCGGCCTCGGAACGGGAGATCGGGAAGCGGCCGGCGAAGCCGGTTACCCGCAGGTTGAAGACGGGCGGCGTTCCGGCGGGCTACGCGGCGGAATGACAATGTGGGTGCTGGGGCTGGTGGTGCTTGTGCTGCTCGCCGGGGCCGGCTACGCGGCCTATTCGCAGCGTGACGCTTTGACCGCCCTGTTCGGCGGCGGCGACGACAGTGTCGCGGTCGCCCCGAATGCGCCGACCGTCGACACCCAGCCAGACAGCGGCACTGAAGCCACCACTCCGGGTGCGGGCGGAGAGGCTGCCGATAGCGATGATGCGCCCACCGAACTGGCGGCCGTCGATCCACAGGCTCCCGTTGAAAGTGATGGCAAGTTTACCCAGCGGCTGAATGCCGACGGGACGGAAAGCGATCCCGGCCCGGCGCCGCAAGTTGCCGATGCGGGTCCGGTGGAGGGCCGCTCCCTGGCGGCGCAGAGCGATAGCGCCGATGCACCGGCAGCGTCTGCCGATGCCGGAGCGGAGGACAGCGATTCGCCTCCGGCTGCCGCGATAAGCGGCGAAGAGCCGGCCGCAGCTGCTGCTTCGTCAGCGGATTCGCCGCTGGGCGTGGCGCAGAAGATGTTCCTGTATGAAGAGCGGCTTGACCAGCAGGCGCCTGCTGTGACGGAAGGGACGGTGGTCTGGTCGGTCATCCCCGATACGGAAAACGGCGGCGCCAACAATGTGGCAATCCGCGGCGAGATCTCGTCAGGGACCGGCGGTTTGTCGGCGCTGATTACCATCAAGCGCAACAGCGATCCGTCGCTGCCGGCCAGCCACATCATTGAACTGGTGTTTGCCTTGCCGGATGGCTTCGGCGGCGGCGCGATCGACCAGGTGCAGCGGGTGGCGATGAAGCAGACCGAACAGGACCAGGGCAATCCGCTGATTGCCGTGCCGGCCAAGATCACCCAGGACTTTTACATGATTGCGCTGAACGATCTGGCAGCTGCGACCAACACCAATCTGGCCCTCTTGCGCGAGCGCAACTGGATCGACATTCCGGTGGTCTACACCAATGGCCGCCGGGCACTGCTGACGCTGGAAAAAGGCGCCAGCGGCAGCGAAGCCTTCAACGAAGCCCTGGACGTCTGGGCGGCGGGCTGACGAAACGCCTGGTTGGTTTCTAGCCGACTGCCGCTTCTTTTCAGGAGGCGGGGACGGCGGCGGTCGGTCGTTGCTCACCACTTTCGGCCAGCTCCGCCAGGCGCGCCTCGGCTTCTGGCGCCCGCAAGGCGCGGTCTATGAAGCCACCGCCGAAAACGCGCGCGCCTGCATCCGGCGCGGAATAAAGAACGCACGCCTGGCCGGCTGCGATGCCATCCTCGCGGTCGAGGAGCTCGACCTCGATCCGCCATTCGCCGTCAATCTGCACGCGATGAACCACCACCGGAAGCGGCGGGCGCGTCGAGCGCAGCTTGGCAAAACAGGCGAAACCGTCTGCGCCAATGGCCTCAACCGGCTCGTCGCCCAGCCAGTTGACCTGCCGCAGCACGACGCTGCGCGTTTCCAGAGCTTCTCGCGGGCCGACAATGACACGCTTTGAGCGTGCGTCGAGGTGTACGACGTACAAGGGCTCGCCGGTGGCCACCCCAAGCCCCTTGCGCTGACCGATCGTGTAATGAACGATGCCCGGATGATCGCCGAGGATGCGGCCGTCCATATGCACGATCTCGCCGGCCAGCGCTGCATTGGGACGCAGCTTTGCGATGACATCGGCATATTTGCCCTGCGGGACGAAGCAGATATCCTGGCTGTCCGCCTTCTTGGCGACACCCAGTCCCATCTGCTCGGCAAGCGCTCGGGTCTGCGCCTTCGGCAGGTTGCCGAGGGGGAAGCGCAGGAAATCGACCTGTTCCTGGGTCGTGGCGAACAGAAAATAACTCTGGTCACGGCCCGAATCGACCGGCCGGTAAAGCGCGCGGTGGCCTGGATTTTCGGGCGTCGGCGCGGCGCGTGAGCGAATATAGTGGCCGGTCGCCAGGCAATCGGCGCCCAGATCGCGGGCCGTGGCCAGCAGATCGGCGAATTTGACTGTCTGATTGCAGGCCACGCATGGTATCGGCGTCTCGCCGGCAACGTAGCTTTCAGCAAAGGGATTGATAACCGCCTCGCGGAAACGCTTCTCATAATCGAGGACATAATGCGGGATGCCAAGCGTCTCGCAGGCGCGACGGGCATCATCAATATCCTGACCGGCACAGCAGGAGCCGGCCCGGTGCACGGCAGAGCCATGATCATAGAGCTGCAAGGTGACGCCAAGAACGTCATAGCCTTCGCCCTTCAGCAGGCCGGCGACGACCGAACTGTCGACTCCACCGGACATTGCGACCACGACACGGGTGTCGCCGGGCGACTTGTCAAAATCGAGACTGTTCACTTTCTACTCCGGCATTCAAAGGCGTTGAAGGCGCCGATCAAGCGGTTTTCACGGCGCCTTATAGGGTTTCAACGTGGCGGCAACAAGTCCGCTTCTGTTCGGCCCGCCGCCCGTCAGCCCGCCCGGCATTCCGCCTGTCAGCCGTTCCGGTCGCAGTTCACCCCGTAGGCACCGGGTGATGGCATGCCCTGAACCTGTGCCGAAACGTTACCGAAAGATTATTGCGTCCTTAGGCAAATTTTAAAACAGAGTGGGTAGCCTGCTTCTACTAGGTCTTGAGTTTGTAAGAGTGTCCAATGACCGATATGGTACGACCCCGCGTCAAATATGTGATCGGCCCGGATGGCAGTCCGTTGACGATTGCCGATTTGCCCCCTGCCAATACGAGGCGATGGGTGATCCGTCGAAAAGCCGAGGTTGTCGCCGCCGTGCGCGGCGGCCTGCTCAGCCTCGAAGAGGCTTGCGATCGCTACACATTGACGGTGGAGGAGTTCCTGTCCTGGCAGTCGTCGATCACCGATCACGGTCTGGCCGGACTGCGCACGACGCGAATCCAGCAGTATCGCCACTGATCTTATCGTTCGACCTTTGCTCTTGTCGGCGACAGCGCCGTCAGGCGTCGTCCTTGATGGGATGCAATGGTGCGCCAATTGCCGTGCGCATGCGGATCACCATCGCATGGGAAAGCACCGCGAGAAGTGCCGAAAGCGCGTAAAACCAGAGGCCAGGCTGCGAGGTGGCCTGCGCCAGGCCGCCGGTCTTGGCGGCCACGATGACGATGGCGACGATCATCACATCCATCAGCGACCAGCGACTGAGATGCGGCAAAAAGCGTGCGGATGACAATTTCCGCGGTGCTGCCGAAGGCTGCAATGGTGCGAGCGCCTGAGCGGCAATGGCACACAGTTTGAGCAGGGGAAACAGCACCGACACAAGGAAGATGATGGCGGACAGGGCCCATTCGCCATCACTCCAAAGGCTATGGATGATGCCGATCAGCGAAGGCGCGCTGTCAAACAGATAGAGTTTCTCAAAACGCATCAGCGGCAGCACAAGGCCGAGCGCCAGGCAGAATGCCGCGAGGACCAGCGTGACGGGCAGGATGCGCTGCAAGGGCTTTTCCGGCTGTGATTGCGCCGGCAGCTGATTGCGAGGCCGGTCGCGTGCGGTTAAAATTTGCAGGCGGCAGAGGACTCGTCTCTGCCAGCCTTGCGAATTGGACGCTGCCAGCCTGCACAGCTGCGCTGACAAGACAAGTATCTCCCCGCGCAAACGCCCTCAAAACATGACTTGACCGGCGATGGACCCCTGGGATCCAGCACCGGTCAGATCGAGAAATCGCGGAGGCGGGTGCGGCGTCAGACGGCGCGGCCAGCCTTCTGATCACGGTTTTCAAGCGCGGTTGCCTTGGCGTATTCCGCTTCGGCTTCCTCAAGTGCCAATTCCGCCGCTTCGAGCTGCAGCTGCAGATCGCGCGCCGAATTCTGAAGATTGTCGGCGCGCTGGCGCGCGGCCTTGGCGAAGGTCGGATAGGCAAAGTGGGACGGATCCGAAATTCCGGCCTTCTTTTCCTCGGCGACGATCTGGTACTCCAGCTCGGCTGCCATTTTCTGCATTTCCGCCATCATGAGCTGAATCTGGCTCAACTGGCGGGATTTTTCGTTGACCTGAAACTGTTTCAGGCGAACGTGGCTCTCACGCGACTTCATACGCAATACTCCCGTGATGCGAGACCCCGGATCTCATTCTGAGCCGAACCGGCCGGTTCGACCTGCCCGTACGCGAATCATCACCTCATTTAACAGGCATTAACTTTTCGCCGGTTTTGGTAAGAATTCGTTTACGGGCATCGTTAATACTAAGCGTCATGGTTTAAGGCGAGGTAAACGAAGACTGGCTTTTTCGACTGCTTTTGTGGAGTCGATTGAATCATTTAGCCGCTTTTCCTGAAGTGGTTTGCGAAAGTCAATGAATGGCTTTTTTGAAGAAAAATCAGGAGTCTACCATGTGGATTTAACTCCTTCTGAACGGTTGCGTACCTTCCTCAGAATTTGTTAACCATTCCATGGCAGCCTCCAAATCAGGCAACGACTGGACCCGTACCGTGTAGTGGGCGTTGATGACGGCTCTACGGCGGCGGATAAGGGGATGAATATGCGCGTACTACTGATTGAGGATGACAGCGCCACGGCGCAGAGTATCGAATTGATGCTCAAGTCCGAGAGTTTCAACGTCTACACCACCGACCTGGGCGAGGAGGGTGTGGATCTCGGCAAACTCTACGACTACGACATCATTCTGCTCGACCTCAACCTGCCCGATATGTCCGGGTACGAGGTGTTGCGCACCTTGCGGCTGTCAAAGGTCAAGACGCCGATCCTGATCCTGTCGGGCATGGCCGGTATTGAAGACAAGGTGCGCGGCCTTGGTTTCGGCGCCGATGACTACATGACCAAGCCTTTTCACAAGGATGAGCTGGTGGCGCGCATTCACGCCATCGTGCGGCGGTCGAAGGGCCATGCACAGTCGGTGATCACCACCGGCGATCTGGTCGTCAACCTGGATGCCAAGACCGTCGAAGTCGGTGCACAGCGCGTGCATTTGACCGGCAAGGAATACCAGATGCTCGAGCTGCTTTCGCTGCGCAAGGGCACGACGTTGACCAAGGAAATGTTCCTCAATCATCTGTATGGGGGCATGGACGAGCCGGAATTGAAGATCATCGACGTCTTCATCTGCAAGCTGCGCAAGAAACTTGCGACAGCGGCCGGCGGCAAGAACTATATCGAGACCGTGTGGGGTCGCGGCTATGTGCTGCGCGAGCCGGAAGAGAGCGAAATTCGCGAAAGCGCCTGAGACGCGCGGCGCGCCGACGCCACAATGGGGCGGTAAGCAGTTGCCTGGCTTAACGTGAATTGCCTCAGCGAAAGAATTCGACAGACCCGCCGCTTGCCGGCGGGTTTTTTGCTGAGAGCGTGGACGGGCGTCCGCGCGCTCAGGCCGCGAGGGCGTGCGGGCCGAAGGTGGTCTCGAGAATGTTCCGGTCGAACGGCTTGATCAGGAAATCGTCGGCGCCGGCGCGCTTGCCGACCATCAGCACCTTGATGTCGTTCTCGATGGTTGAATAGAAGATCTTGACCTTGTCGCCGCCCTGCATCTGGCGGACCGTCGTGATCAGCTTCAAGGCGTCCGGCATGCCGGCGTCGACAACGAGAACCGACGGCAGCTGTGCCTCGCACATTTCCAGAGCCTCTCCGGTATTGGAGGCCTCGACGACGAGGAAGTTCATGCCGGTCAGGATCCGCTTGGCGACCTTGCAAATCACGGCGGAATCGTCGGCAATCATCAATCTCTGCATTGTCGTCTCCCTGGTCCCTGCGGTGCGCGGGCTGTGCCGGTCGACCGGCGGGCAAGAGCTGCCCGCGCTGTGGCCACATGGTGCCCTGCGAACACGATGAGCCTACCAGGGAGGTGGTAAGAAACGGTCAATGGACAGGCTTAACGGAGGGTTGCGGGGCGATTGCCGGCTGCCTGAGCCGGCAGGGGCGATCTGCCCCGCCGTGGCCGGCGGCGATCTCCGCCGGCCTGAGCACGGGTTCAGGTGACGTGCGCGCCGGCTACGACGGCTGGGCGGTGAACACCACCTCATCGGTATTTGCCGAGCAGGAGATCCGCATGCTGGCTTCATCGGCAAGGAGCACGGTGTAGTAGGGCTGGATGGCGTGCGCATCGACAGCCTCTTCCATCTGCCCGGAATGAATCTCGAGAAATTTCGGCGGGACGCGGACCATGCGCCCGCGGCAGGTCAGCTTGAAATGTGGCGCCGTTTCAAGGTCGGCAAGAGCAATGTCGATGGTGCCGCCACGCGGAATGGCGCCATAGGCGACGAGGAACAGATTGAGCAGCAGCTTGACCTGGTTCTTCGGTATGATGGCGCGCGGGCCGGTCCAGGTGACCTCCGTCTTGGCGTCGGCGGAAACATAGTCGATGACAACCTTTTCCGCCTCGCCGGTGTCGATGGACGCGCCGATCGAGCCAGAGGCGCCAAAGGCAAGGCGGGCAAATTTCAGACGCACCGAGGCGTTGAGCGCGCTGGAGCGAATCAGGTCCATGGCGTCTTCGTCGGCGCCGCCTTCGTCGAGCAGTTCAAGGCCGTTGTTAATGGCGCCCACCGGCGAGATGATGTCGTGGCACACGCGGCTGCACAGCAGAGCGGCAAGATCCGGACCTGACAGCGTCAGGTTGGGGTTTTTCGACATTTGACGTTCCTCTTCTAGAGCTGACGGCGCGCAGCGGAGCGGCGGGGCGACTCGCGCATCCGTGCGACGTTTGCACGCTCGGGCAAACAATCGCAAGCCAGGCGGATGTGACACCTCGTGCGTATCGGCGCCATAAAGACACCACATTAGGTAAACCGCTTATTAACACCCTCCCGGCAGAATGCGCACGAGAACAAGAGGGCCAGGACGGCCCGAACGCAGATCCAGGAGCCGATCATGAAACGGATTGTCGCACGCCTTGCCGGACTGCTGCATATGCTCGCCGTGCTGGCCGTCGCTGCCGGTTTATCGGGCACCGCAGCAGCTCAGGAAACCAGCCAGACACACTACACAACCCAGGAAATCATTGATGCCGGGCACGGATTCTTCGGATCCACGTCGGGCGGCCTTGCCAAGCTCGTCGAGCGGGCGTTCCGCGATTACGGTTTGCCGAACGGTTACATTCTCGGACAGGAAGCATCGGGCGCGCTGATCGGCGGCCTGACCTATGGCGAAGGCGACCTGTTCACCAAGAACGCCGGCCAGCATTCGGTGTTCTGGCAGGGCCCATCGATCGGCTGGGATTACGGTGGCGACGGCAACCGGACGATGATGCTTGTCTACAACCTGCCGAGCGTTGAAGGCGTTTACGGTCGATTTGGCGGTGTCGGCGGCTCGGCCTATCTCGTGGCGGGCCTGGGCATGACCGTGCTGCAGCGCAACGGCACCCTCGTTGTGCCTATCCGCACCGGAGTCGGCGCCCGACTCGGGGTGAATGTCGGCTACCTGAAGGTCACTTCTCAGCCGACCTGGAACCCCTTCTGAGCCTGTCGCGACAACGCGAGCGAAGTGCAAGCGGCCTCCGGGCCGCTTTTTCGTGTTCGAAGAGATGACGAGAGGCTTGCCGCTTGCTCCGGGGGCAGCCCGCATGCTTTAAGCGACGACGTTCTGCCACTCAGTCCAGGGACTTGGCACGTCTGTGATTCAATTTCTGCTGCTCTTCGCTCTGGGGTTCCTTGCTGCCGCGCTTCTGGCGCTGCTGGCCGCCCCGGTCATCCATCGGCGGATCGTCATTCTGACGGAACGCCGGATGCGCGCCAGTGTGCCGCTTTCGGCGGCGGAAATGCGGGCGGAAAAGGATTTCGAGCGGGCCAGTTACGCAGCGCAGACGGCACGCTTGCAGGTGGATCTGCGCTCGGCCCGCGCCGAGACGGCCGAGCAGGCGCGGCACGGCGTGAAACTTGAGGAACAATTGGTCGACGCGCGCAGCGAAGTGCTGTCACTGCAGCAGACGGTGAGCGAAAACCAGGCGTCGGCTCGGGAAATGCAGTCGAAGATTCGCGATCTCGAGACGCGCAACGATACCATCCAGGCCGAACTCGGCGTGGCCAGGCGCGAGATCTCCGAACTGTCGACCACCATTGCGCGCCTCGAAGGACAACTCGAACGGCGCAACAACGAGATCGGCGAATTGAAGCTTGATCTGGCCACCCGCGCCACGACGATCGAAAATTTCAAGCAGCAGATCCAGACCTTGCGCGACGAGCGGGTCGCCCTGCGTGAAGAGGTGCGCAAGGGAACAGTGGCAACGCGCGAGGCGGAGATCCGGCTGCAGCGCGAGACCAGCCGGTCGGAGGATCTCGACGAGCGTCTGGCCCGGGCGCATACCGCCCTGTCGGACCGTGAGGAAACGATCAGTCAGCAGGTGGCGCTGATCGAAAAGCTGAAACAGAACGAAAAGGATCTGGCCGACAAGGCGCAGGAAAAGACGAGCGAAGTGCGCGATGCCGAGGAAGAGCACGCCACGCTGCGGCGCAAGCTGGCGGCAAGTGACGCCAATCTTGCCCGCCTGCGCGACGGGCTGGCGGATACGGAGACGCGGTTGGCGGATGCGGATGCGGCGCTTGCGGCAACGCGCGCCAAACTAAAGGCGCGCGACCAGGAACTGGCCGAACTGGAAAATGCACTGGCCGACGGCGAGAAGGCGCTGGCGATCAAGGAAGCCCGGTTGCATGCGGCACAGGCGGAAGCGGCCGACAGCCGCGAGGCATTGCAGCGCGCCGAGGCGGCGCGGCACAGCGCCGAGACGGCGCAGGCGGAAAGCGAAAAACAGGCTGACGAGGTGATACGCCGTCTGCGCGCCGCCGAAGCTGCGCTGGAGGCAGCCCATGAACCCGGCGCGGCGAAAGCGCCGCTTCCGGAAGAGCCCGCCGCCACGGGGCAAATGCCGCGCGCGAAACCTTCACAAGCGGCGAGCAAGCAGCAGGCCGAAGCACCAGCGGTCAAGCCCAGCGTCTCACGGCGGTTGCTGGCTGCGACCACCCAACGGCGCGGCCAGCGCAAGCAACCGGCGCCGCCGACCAACGGCGCCGAGCAGTCGATCGAATCCCTCGTGGCGCATTTGCGCTTGCGGCAGACGGCGCTGACAAAGGCGTTACGCAGCGCCGACACCCAGCACTCCGATGTGGCTCTGCGGCGCGAAATGAAGGATGTAGCGGCGTTGATGGTGCAACTGACGGCCCGGCGCGAGGGCGCCGGCTCGCGCATCAATCACATTCTCGGCGGTGCGCACGAGGACCATCACGGCGAGGACGAGCCGAGCCTGGCGCAGCGCGCCCGGCGGCATATGCAGATCGGCACCGGCGGAGACTGACTCCGGCCGCGCCGCGGCCGCTTTCCAGATCGACGCATCAGCCGATGTGTATTCAGCTCAGCCGGTTCATCGCCTGCGCCACCTGCCACAGCGCGATGCCGCTCGCTGTTGCGACGTTGAGGCTGTCCATGCCGGGCGCCTGGGCGATACGCACATTCAACACACCGGCGAGAAGATCGCCCGGCAGGCCGGCGCCTTCGCTGCCGAGGACCAGCGCCGTGCGGGCAGCCGGACGCAGCCGGGAGATGTCCTGGCCGGCGTGCGGTGACAGGCCGACCGGCACGAAGTTGTGTTCGACAAGCGCGCGCATGAGCAGGGACGCATCGCCGCCGCGCCAGAAGGGAACGCGCAGGGCAGCGCCGACGGAGACGCGAATCGCCTTGCGGTAGAGCGGGGCGCAACTGGTGGAATCGATCAGCAGGCCGTCGGCGCCGAACACGCCGGCATTGCGGAAGATGGCGCCCATATTGTCGTGATTGGACAGACCGATGCCAACCACGAGAAGCGCCTGAGCCGGCATGTTGCCGAGAAAGCTCCCGAGGCTGGCTGCGGGCCGATGCCGCCCGAGAGCGAGAATGCCGCGGTGCATGGCAAATCCGGCGGCGGCATCCATGACGCTGCGTTCGGCGGTGTAGACCGGCACATCGGCGGGCAACCGGGCAAGCACCGGCTGCAACCCCTCGAGGCGGTTTTCCAGCACAAACAGTTTTTCCAGGATGAAGCGGTCGTGTGCCGGCGTGTCGAGCAAGGCATTGAGAACGACCCGGCCTTCGGCGATGAAGCGATCACCGCGCCCGGCGAGGTCGCGTTCACGTATGGCTGTGAATTCGGCGATGCGCGCATCGGCCGGGTCGGTGATGCGGATGAGCGGCGCTGAATCTGTCATTGCGAAGCCTCCGGCAAGATGCGGTCGCCGGCGTCAGGGTTTCCGCCTCATGGCGTTTGGCCCACTTCGATGGTGGCCAGCCGCGTGCCGGTGCTGGCATTGAAAACGAGAATGCGGCTGACCCCATCGCTGCCGGCGCCAAAGATCACCAAACGATCGCCGGCAAGCGATGCCGAGCGGGCCGAGAAGCCGGTCGGCAGTTCGATACGTGCGGCAATGGGCGCATCCATCGGTACCGGGGCGGAAACGCTGGCGGCAGCCGGCGCTTCATCGCTGCCGCGCGTGAATTTGTAGACAATCGCCGCTAGCACCGCCATAACACCGACGAACATGATGCCGATCGACACGGCGAGCAGCCGCACCATCTTGCGCCGCACTTTCTCCATTTGCGGATCCAGCGGCTTTTCGTCGATGTCATCCGGCAGTGGTTGTGTCATCTTGGTTTCCTGAAACGGGTCGATCATTGAACAGTGGCTCTCCCTTTAGCGAAAGCACGAGCGACAGGAAAGCTTTTCGCGTCGACGATGATGGCGGCCGGCTCGATGCCTGGATCGCCGCGCAACTGGCACCGGACTATTCGCGCAGTCGCATCAAGGTCCTGATCAAGGAGGGCCATGTGCGGCTGAACGCCGAGGTCAGCGCCGAGCCGAACCGTCAGGTGACGGCTGGCGACCTGATCGAGATCGCCCTGCCGGAGGCCGTCGACCCGCAGCCGAAGGGGGAGGCGATCGCCCTCGACGTCCTGTTCGAGGACAGCGATCTGATCGTCCTCAACAAGCCGCCGGGAATGGTGGTTCACCCGGCGGCCGGCAACTGGACCGGAACGCTGGTCAACGCGCTTATTGCCCATTGCGGCGACAGTCTTTCCGGCATTGGCGGGGTCCGGCGACCCGGCATCGTGCATCGCCTCGACAAGGACACATCGGGGGTGATGGTGGTCGCCAAGACCGACGTGGCGCACCGGCACCTGGCGGCACAGTTTGCCGATCACGGCCGCACCGGTGCGCTGGAACGCGCCTATACGGCGCTGGTCTGGGGGCGCCCGAAGACGCTGGCGGGCACCATCGACGCGCCGCTTGGGCGGGCGCGCGACCGGCTGCGCCGGGCCGTGCGCAGCGACCAGGGCAGCGATGTGCGCCATGCGGTGACGCACTACCAGGTGCGCGCCCGTTACGGCGAGACACCTGAAGGCGCCCTGGCGAGCCGGATCGAATGCCGGCTGGAGACCGGCCGGACGCACCAGATCCGGGTGCATATGGCGCATATCGGGCATCCGCTGATCGGCGACCGGGACTATGGCGCGGCGTTCCGCACCAAGGCGCACACGCTTCCCGATGCGGCACGGCAGGCGGTGGAGCGCTTCGGCCGGCAGGCCCTGCATGCGCATCTGCTGGCCTTCATCCACCCGCGCTCGGAAGAACTCTTGCGGCTCGAGGCGCCGCCGCCCAAGGATATGGCGGCGCTGCAGATGGCGCTGGAAGGCATGGCCTCACATCGCCGCTAGCGACGCGCTTTTCGGGGCGCTGCGCGGAACCAGTCGGCGTCTTCCGAGTTCTGCGGGATCGGCGGCAACCGATGCGGCGTTTTGCGCCTTGTATCGAAAAAGCGCCATGATTATCTGACATATGGAGACATTCCGGTGCCGTCCCGGGCCGGATCACAAGGGCTCGCCTGGCAGGGAGCCGAAGAAGGAGGGTGCTAATGGCCCGTGCGACATTGCCGACTGTAAGCAGCGGCGAGAACGGTCTGAACCGATATCTCGCTGAAATCCGGCGGTTTCCCATGCTGGAGCCGCAGGAAGAATACATGCTCGCCAAGCGGTATCTCGAGCATGAAGACACCAATGCAGCGCACAAGCTGGTGACCAGCCATTTGCGCCTGGTGGCGAAGATCGCCATGGGCTATCGCGGCTACGGCCTGCCGATCGGAGAGGTGGTCTCCGAGGGCAATGTCGGGCTGATGCAGGCGGTCAAGAAATTCGATCCCGAGCGCGGCTTCCGCCTGGCCACCTATGCGATGTGGTGGATCAAGGCATCGATCCAGGAGTACATTTTGCGGTCGTGGTCGCTGGTCAAGATGGGGACCACAGCCAATCAGAAGCGGCTGTTTTTCAACCTGCGCAAGGTCAAGAGCAAGATCCAGGCGCTCGATGACGGTGATTTGCGGCCCGATCAGGTGGCGGAAATCGCCCAGACGCTGAATGTTTCGGAAGATGAAGTGGTGTCGATGAACCGCCGGCTGTCCGGCGATGCCTCGCTGAACGCGCCGATCAAGGCCAGTGAAGGCGAGGGCGGGCAATGGCAGGACTGGCTGGTCGATGAGGCCGAGACCCAGGAAGACATGCTGGTCGAGCAGGATGAGCTGCAGAACCGCCGTTCGATGCTGAGCGATGCCATCGATGTGCTCAATGAGCGCGAAAAGCGCATCTTCCAGGCGCGCCGGCTGCGGGATGATCCGATCACGCTCGAGGAATTGTCAGGTGAGTTCGACATCAGCCGCGAGCGGGTGCGCCAGATCGAGGTGCGGGCCTTCGAAAAGGTGCAGGATGCCGTACAGAAGGCGGCGCTCGAACAACGCCAGCAGACCGGGGCGCAGCGCGATGCGGCGGGCCTTCTTTCGGCCGACTGAAACGGCACGAACCGGCTGCCATGGGCGGTCAGTTGAAGCCGACTCTGACGCCATCGCCGCTCAAGCGTGGCGGACGGTGCCCTTTGCTAGGATCTCGATGACCGCCAGGCCCTCGCTGACCGGCGTGCGTGGCGGTGTGCCGGTGCGGATGCAGTCGATGAAGTGCTCGAGTTCGCGCGTTAGCGGCATGCCATCTGCAAGCGGCAGAAATTCCGGATCGACCATCTGCGACTGCCAGCCGCCGTCCTCCTGCCACAGGCGATGGCGGTAGAGCGCCAGTTTCTCCTCGGCCGGCGCCATGTCATCGAAGGTGGCCATCGCCTTTTCGCCGATCACGGTCAGGCGGCGTTCGCGGTAGGGATTGAGCCGCGATGTGAAGACGTGGCTCTTGATGCCGCCGGGAAACTCAAGATGCAGATGCGCGAAATCGCTGAGCGGTTCGAGGATGGCGGCGCCTTCACCGCGCACGCTGACGGGATTTTCGCCTGTCAGCGCCAGGATCAGCGACAGATCGTGCGGCGCGATGTCCCACAGGGCATCGTTTTCGGCGTGAAACTTGCCGAGCCCGACGCGGTGCGAATGGATATAGCGCAGTGGCCCGAGCGTGCCGTCAGCGACGATCTCGAGCAGTTTTTCAAAGGCCGGGTGGAAGCGCAGCACATGCCCCGTCATGGCGATGATGCCGGCGGCCTCGGCGCGTGTGACGACCTGGCGCGCCTCGGGCACGGTCAGGGCGATCGGCTTTTCGATCAAAAGATGCTTGCCGGCGGCGATCACCTCGAGCGCCGCGGCGGCGTGCTCATGCGGTGGCAAGGCGAGGACGACGGCATCGATGTCCGGGTCGGCGAGCAGGGCGGAGAAGGAGGGCGCGGCGACGTCGAATTCGCGCCCCTTCGCGTCGGCGCGACCGGGATGATGATCGCTGACAGCGGCGAGGGCGCCCAGGCCGGACAGGGTGCGGATGTGATTGGTGCCCCAGTAGCCGCAGCCAACGACGCCGATGCGCGGCATGCCGGGCACCGCGCGCGGCGCCGGATCCTCGCGATGCGGGCCGAGTTCGCCGCGGCCTTCTCCTGTGGCGCTGGCGCTGCTGCGGGCGGGATTGCTCATCGAAAAACCTCATGACGGGCAGGGTGCTGGTGCGCGTGGTACTGCCGATGCCCGGGCAAGACAAGGGCGGAACGCCAACAAGGTAAAGGCCGGGCGCGCGCGGCCCTCTGTGCGGCCCTCTGCAAAGGGCGGCTTTTGCGCGCGGAACCGCTTGACACCCGCCGGCCCGGCCCCTTATATCGCGCCGACCTGACCGGCGGCAAAGCGCCCCGGTCCGCTTCTGGCGGAGTAGCTCAGTCGGTTAGAGCAGCGGAATCATAATCCGCGTGTCGGGGGTTCAAGTCCCTCCTCCGCTACCAAATTTTTTCTTGTATTTCAGGTGGTTATGTCTGGTGCTCGCCGGGCGTAGTTGCGCATGGAGTGCCCGGGGTTGCATTCTGGGTTGCAATGGGCGTGGGCTTGAATGCGATGGGGTGGGGTGAGTTGCGATATTTTGAGGATTGAAAATCCGCGTGTCCGTAGTTCGAATTCGCGTCTGGGCACCATTTTTCCTTAAGTAAATCAGCAAGTTATAGATCGAGCGCCGTTACGCTCATGCGAGAAGAATCGCGCTGGGTGCCATTTGGGTGTCCACGATATCATCGGTGATCATCGGAACCATGGCGGCCATCGCTCTCGTTCGCGGCAACGTGCCGGGCAAGGAACTGATCAATGTCCTGCTTCTGGCGCCATTGATCGTGCCGCACATCATCGTCGCGATCGCGGTCTATCTGCAGTTCGCTCCACTGAGGCTGACCGGTACGACCTTCGGCTTTGTGCTGATCCAAACGGCGCTGGCAGTGCCTTATACGGTGGTGATCGTCTCAGCAGCTTTGTCGCGTCTCGATTTCTCGCTCGAGATGGCCGCACTTAACCTCGGGGCATCGCGGCTGCGCAGCTTCGTCGAGGTCACCATGCCACTCATCTCTCCGGCGATGATCGGGGCCGGCGTATTCTCCTTCCTCGCTTCCTTTGATGAAACCATTGTCGCCTTTTTCATCTCGGGCGTGGAGAACAAGACGGTGACGCGCAAGCTGTTCGAGGACATCGATTTCAGCCTGTCGCCGGTGATCGCCGCGGTCTCGGTAATATTCATTGCCCTGACCGTCGGGCTCATGGGCATCGGACAACTGGTCAAGACACAGACGTCGCGACGGGGTATGACGCGGGGTGAGCAGAATTGAAGGACGCGCAGGCGGTACCGACGCAGCGCAGCTCAGGCTGCCCTTGGTCGTGCCACATCGACATTTGAGAGTTTGGCGCGATTTAGCCAGCTGGACGCGCTTGTGGCTTTGCAGCACGCACTTCATAGGGGTTGATCAGGCCGCGAATAACCGCGATCTCCCGTTGCAGCAATTCAAGCAAGCCTTCGAGTCGTTTGGGCTTTAATCGGGCGCTGGTCATATTGATGGTTAGCGCGCCCGCGATGCTTGCGTCATTCAGGCGAATGGGCATTGCCAAGGCGGAAATTCCCTCAATGAGCTGTCCGTGATCGAGTGCGTAGCCCAGTTCGCGGATCTCCTTGATACGAGCCAGAACATCGTCGGCGCTCAGCTGATTGAACGCCTTATATGCTGTCGCGTTGGCGGCAATTATCGCTTCGGCCTCTGCCTCGGGCAGAAATGCGAGAATTGCCTGGCCAGCCGAGCCGACTCCGAGGGGGATCTGCCCGCCGACCTGGCCAGTCAGTGTCTCGATGACATAGGCGCCTTCCTGACGGTCTACACAAACTGTATTGAACCCAGAACGGGCCATCAGGAACACCATGTCTCCGGTTTCAGCGGCGATACGCAGCAAGGACGGATGACAGGCGCGCCGAAATCCCGTGCCATCGGCGGCCTTTGCGCCCAGCGCAAAAAGCGCAAGTCCCAAACGGACGCGGCGGGTACCGGCGATGCGTTCGATCAGGCCATGGTTCTCAAGGCTGGAGATGATCCGATGCGCGGTCGATGCGTTCAGGCTGCACGCGTCGGCAAGCTCGGACATGCGTGCTCCATCTGCCCCCGCATCTCCGAGATGATTGAGGATGGAGATCGCCCGGTCCAGCAATTGGGTGCCGGTTGTCTTGTCGGTTTTGGCCTTTGGCATATTCAGATTTGAGCCTCCCGCTCATCCAGCCGCACGTTTCCCAGCTCTATATACCGATATCGGACTGTTAAGTTGATCCCTGAATGTAGAGAGACGTCTGCTGCGCAAGGCATCGAGCGCATCTTCCATCCGGGCAACGTCTTTTTCCATAAGTTTCTTCTGCGCCACCGTCCGGAACTTGCTGCGCATTTGCTGCGAGGTCATCGGATTGGTCGGCTCCCCCAGGGGCGCTAAAACCTCGCGGCTCAATTTGCGAGTGGCAGTCTCTATGGACACCCGGGCCGGAACCGATTGAGGGAACATTGCATCGAAGCGTTCGTCTTTGACAAGGTTGACCTTTTCCGAAAGCTCTGTTGCGGCAGCATCGGACAGAGCTTTCTCGCTCATCGGCAGGAAGGCATCGGCGCCAGCTGTCAGCGCCAGCGCTACGCAGAACGGAACGCTGTATTGCGCCGATTCCAACGTGCGCGGATGCTTTTCGTTGTTCAGACGCAGCGCCCAGCCAAATGTGTCGACGGTGATGTGCTTTATGTCGGACGGCGTGAGGCTGTGCTCTGCTTGTAGCTGCAGAGCCGCATCAATCGCCGCATGACCCCATCGGCAGCAGCTGTACGGCTTGAAATAGATCTCGCGCATGGTCCAATTTTCACCAAGGCCGTTGAGCAGTGCATCCTGCCGAAAAAGCTCGGGATTGTCGAAAATATCGATGGGCCCGGTAAATCCGGACGCCGCAAGTTCGACGGCACTCAGTCCGGTGGCGGTAGCCCAGGGTATTCCTTCCTTAAGATGGTTGCCCATGACTTTCGAATAACCGACAGCAAGCAGGTTGGGAGCGGTCGAGCCGGCAATGGCGATCGCCTGGGCCATGCGGTCTGCCGGCAGTCCTCGCAGATAAGCTGCCGCGGCCGCCACGCCTTGCCCGATCCAAGGACCGGAGACCATGGTGGTCAGTTGCGACAAATGTCGTGAGGCGGCCACGCGTATAGCCACCTCATAGCCGATGACGATCGCCCTGATCATTCTATCGTTGGAAACGGGGCGCGTGTCGCCGATAGCCATAACGGCCGGAATGACGCCGGCGCCGGGGTGGCCCACTGCCGCGCGATGTCCATCGTCGAGATCCATCACTGCAGCGAGTGTCGAATTCACATAGGCCGCCCCCGGAGCCGTCAGGTGTGTGCCGTCGAACCAACACACGGCAGGGCCGGTCCCCCATATTTTCTTGGCGGCGCTGGCAGCCGCCTCACTTGCCGGGGTTTCAATGCCAGCAATAGCCGCAACAGCAAGATCCTCGATGGCCTCGATGGCCTTTGTCGACACTTCGGCCGGTATCGTCTTCACCTGAACCAGGGATCGAGACAGCTCTTCCACAACGGTCATTTGTCGCTCCTGTCAAAAACTGCTCTAGAGCTTATATCCATATTGTAAAAAAATCATCTTGAAAATTTCAGAATATGGAATTACGATTTGTTCGCGACCATGAGAGGCGGCTCCGGAGCGATCATCAATGCCCACCCACCAGCGCAAGTCCGGCACCTTTTCACACTCGATACGCGGCGACGATCGGCGCGTGCACGGTTGGTCGCGAACTATGGTTGCCAGTGCGCCGGGTGTGGGCCTGCAACTTCTTTCATTGTGTGCCCCTGGGAGACGTCCAGGTTCACCGGCTAGGGGCCGAATTTTTGCCGCGGTACCGGCGCGGCATAAAAACTGAACCATCGAGGAGGAACAAAATGACAATCACATTGAAATCCATGCTGACAGCGGCAAGCATCGTCTCCCTTGTGACGATCGCGGCGACAAGCGCCCACGCCGCGGAATGGCGTCTGTCCACGTCTTATCAATCCGACTCCGAAGCGCATGAGGGATCATTGCGTTTCGCGGAACTCGTGAAGGAGAAGTCGGATGGGCGGATTGAAATTCAGGTCTTTCCGGCCAATCAGCTCGGCGACTGGACCGAGGTCTACGAAC
Organism: Neohoeflea coraliihabitans; assembly: GCF_019334345.1. Taxonomy (GTDB): domain Bacteria; phylum Pseudomonadota; class Alphaproteobacteria; order Rhizobiales; family Rhizobiaceae; genus Pseudohoeflea; species Pseudohoeflea coraliihabitans. The sequence goes on along the minus strand of NZ_JAHWQX010000001.1, from coordinate 654,771 downwards.
AGGTGACCAGCGGGGCCGTGCAGATGACGATGGGTGCTGTGCCATCCACTTTCGACGCACGGCTGGCAATTGATTCCTTCCCTTACGCGGTGGCGGACTACGAAGAGGCGGCCAAGGCCTATGCGCCAGGCGGATACATGTACGACATTGTCTCATCCATCGTTGCCGATCAGGGTGTGCAGGTGCTCAGCACATGGGCCTTGGGCATGGGCGGCGGTGCCTTTACCAAGGAACTGCCAGAGCCGACCAACCCCGATGCGCAACAGGGACTCAAGGTCCGCGTCTGGCCGGGCGGCGTAACCCACCGCGCCCTGATGGAGGATTTCGGGTTCACCGTGACAATGATTCCGTGGGACGAAGTTTACACGGCCCTTCAGACGGGCGTGGCCGATGGCGTGATCGGTGGCAATCCGGAACTGACTGTCACGCATTTCATGGACATCACCAAGATGTATGTCCAGTACAATGACCACTTCGAAAACCACTACATCATGATCAATAAGGAACTGTTCGATGGCTTGTCCGAGGAGGATAAGAGCGCGGTTCAGGAGGCCGCTGTCGAGGTCATGAATGAGCGGTTCCCTGTCGCCGAGGCGTCGGACGAGGCATATATGCAGCAGCTTCGCGATGCCGGTGTCAAAGTGGTGACGTTCGACGAGGACACGATGCAGGCCTTTGCGTCCGCTGCGCGTCAGGATGTCTGGCCGAAGATCAAGGACGAGATCGGCGAAGAGCTTTACGCCCGCCTGAAAGCAGAGCTTGGAATGTAAACTGATGCGGCACGGAGCTGGTGACGCTGGTTCCGTGCCACTGCAATGCGCAGTGTAAGGTTTCCAAGGATGACCTGCACGCATCCAAAAAGCAGTCGTCCTTCAATCTCGGAGCGGGAATATGTCCGAAGTCACGCCAGGCGGAGTGCTGCATAAATTCTGGGTATTCAAGCTCTGGCTGCAGAAGTTCGTGCTGGTGGCGACCTGCGCAGGGTTCACGGTCCTCGTGATGATGGAAATCGTGTTTCGATATTTCCTCTTTCTGCCGCTTCATGGGATCGAGGAACTGGCAACCTACCTTGCCGTGTGGACCTATTTTATCGGCGGGGCATATGGCGCTTACGAGAGATCGCACATATCCGCGAGCCTCCTGGATGTATTCGTCAAAAACAAGCGCGTTTTTGGGGTGCTGGATCTCGTGGTCAAGGCAATCACTCTGGTGGTCTCCGTCTGGATGAGCGTTTGGGTTCTCCAATATCTTCTCTGGAGCATTGAACGCCGGCCGCATTCTCTCGAATTGCAGATGCCGCTCTACTTTGTCCACGCATCGATGGTCGTGGGCCTTAGTCTTATGGCGTTCTACTTTTTCCTCGATTTTGCAGTTGCGGTCTCGCGCCTTGCCGGCAGCACGCGATTGGCGGAACTCCGTGAGGCCAACATCAAATGAGCATCGAAGTTATCGTCGACATTCTATTGCTGATGGGACTGCTCATCATCGGCGTGCCCGTCCCATTTTGTTTTGCTGCTGCGGCATTGTTCCTGTTCCTGACCGGTGACTATGTCGGGTCCAATTTCCTGGTTGCTGCAGGCTTCAACAAGACATCCTCCATCATCTTGTTGGCAATGCCGCTCTTCATCCTTGTCGGCGAGATCATGAGCACTGGCAGTCTTGCCGCCCGTCTCGTTGATTTCTGCGACAGCATTTTCGGGCGTCTGAAAGGCGGCCTGGGGGTGGTGGTCATCGTCGTGACCGCAGTATTCGGCGCAATTTCAGGCACCGCGTCCTCTGCCGTTGCCGCGATGGGCACGATCATGGTGCCGCGCCTGGTCGAGCGCGGGTATGACCGCGGCTACGCAGCGGCGCTGGTTGCTGCATCTTCGGTCCTCGCGCTTCTCATACCGCCCAGTTCAGCACAAATCGTCTATGGCTGGATCTCGGGTACTTCAATCGCCGCATGTTTTCTGGCGCCGATCGTGCCGGCCCTCCTGCTGATGGGACTGTTCTCGGCGTGGAACTTCGTCATGACACGCAACATGCCGATTGTTCAGCCAGAAGCGGTCGGCGCGCGGCAAGCGATCAAGGATATCGGCGTGAAAGGTCGCCGAGCGACCCTTGGCTTGGTGATGCCGTTCATCATCCTGACTTCGATTTATGGGGGTCTTGCCACCCCCACCGAAGCGGCAGCAATCGCGGTGGTTTATGCGCTCATCGTAGGCGTGATCATCTTCCGCGATATTCCTCTGAGAGAACTGTGGCGCATTGGCTATAGCGCCGGGACCACTGTCGGAGTGGTCATGGTGCTGGTGTTTTTCGCGGTCATGCTGAGCCGCCTTTATACGATGGAAAATGTTCCCCAGTCGGTCGTCAATCTGCTGCTTTCGATAAGTGAGAACCGTATCGTCTTATTGCTTCTCATCAATGTCTTCCTGATTGTCCTGGGAATGATAATGGATGATTTCAGCGGATTGTTGCTGGCCACCCCGATGTTGCTTCCAGTGATCCGGGAGCTTGACATTCACCCCGTGCATTTTGCCGCCATCATTGGTGTCAATCTCGGTATGGGCAACATTACACCCCCGACTGCACCTCTTCTCTATTTCGGAGCAAGGATTGGCAAGACGCGTCTTCAGGGCATGCTCAAGCCGACGCTGATCCTGGTGCTTTTCGCCTACCTGCCGGTTTTGCTGCTGACGACGTTCATTCCAGACCTTTCGCTGTGGCTGCCTCGCCTCGTGCTCGGAATAAACTGATGAGCATAGAGATCGATCGATTGAAAGCTGGGCACAAGGGGGATAACGGAGGATCAGCGGTGTCGAGAGAAGACGGATTAGAGAACGCGGGATCTGAGCGGGGCCAGGCATTCCGTTCGCTTGAAGAGATCGCGACGGCGCTCGAGCGCGGCGAGACAACCTCCGTTGCATTGACCGAGTATTTTCTAAACCGCATTGCGACCTTTAACACGCAGCTGCATGCCTATAGCGAAACATTTGCGGATGCCTGCCTGCGGCAGGCAGCGGCATGCGATGCGATAAGACATTCCGGCCAGACAATTGGTCCCCTGCATGGCATTCCGGTGGCAGTTAAGGACATCTTCGATATTGCTGGGCTGCCGACATCTGCCGGGTCGACAGCTCTGCACGACAGAGTGCCGGAACAGTCGGCCTTTGCGGTGCAGCGCCTCATCCAGGCGGGGATGGTGGTGATTGGCCGGACGCACATGGTGGAGTTTGCGTTTGGCGGCTGGGGCACCAATCCGGTGATGGGCGCACCGCGCAATCCGTGGGATCCGTCACAGCACCGCGTTGCCGGTGGTTCGAGCAGTGGCTCGGCCGTGTCCGTTGCCGCTGGTCTGGCGCCGGTCGCGCTCGGTACAGATACCGGCGGATCGGTGCGGACCCCGGCGGTGTGGTGCGGTGTAATCGGCCTCAAGACTTCGCACGGGTTGATCGGCAGGGGCGGGGTTGTGCCGCTCTGCGGCACCCACGACAGCGTCGGCTGGTTTTCACGCACAGTCCGAGATTCAGCTCTGCTGTTGAATGTGCTGCAGGGCGCGGACCCCCGCGATGCGGCAAATGCAAGGGTTGCAGAGATCGATGCACTTGCCGAGATCGAACACGGTATTGCGAATATGAAGATCGGGCGGCTCGTGGACGCTGATCTCGCGGGTGTCGATCCGGATATCCTGCGTCTGCATGACGAAGCGCTCGAGGATCTGGAAGCTCTCGGAGCAACAATTGCGCCGATCCACCTGCCGCTCAGTATTGCCGATTACCTGAAATCGGGCGGGGACATCATGAGCTATGAGAGTTTTCGCGCGCTCGGCCAGTATGTCGAGGCGGAGAGTAGCCCAGTCGATCCGACAATCCGGGGCCGCATAATGGCGGGCAAGTCGATCACAGACGACGCCTACCGGCAGACGTTGCAAAGGCGGCTCGAGGCGCAGGCTGAATTTGCCGACCGCATTGCGGATTACGACGCCCTGGTCATGCCCGGCAGCCATATCGTCGCGCGCACACTGACGGATGTCGATGAATCGGTGCCGCCGAACTTTTATGGCCGCGTCGTCAATTTTCTCGATCTCGCGGCGGTGGCAGCGCCGACCGGACTGACATCCGAGGGCATGCCAGCGGGCATTCAGATCGTGGTGCGCAAATTTGATGATGCGCTTGCCCTGCGCATTGCGCGTGCCTTGGAGAAGCATCGCGGCGGGCTCGTACATGTGCCCGCGGGATATTGACGTGAAATGAAAGAGCGCGATCTATGAAAAAGCTGATCAACAACCCAGACTACTATGTCGATGAGGCCCTCGAGGGCATGCGGCTGGCACATCCGCGCGGCTATACTGTTTCAGGCAGCAATGGCCGCGTAATCGAGCGCGCAACACGGAAATCAGAAGGCAAAGTCGGCATTGTTTCCGGTGGCGGGTTCGGCCATTTGCCACTGTTCGCCGGATATGTCGGGGAAGGACTTCTTGATAGTTGCGCAGTCGGCCATGTTTTTGCCGGCCCTTCTTTCGACGATGTGTCGGAAAGTCTGAAAGCGGCCGATTTCGGCGGCGGCGTCTTGTCCGTAATCGGCAACTACGGCGGCGACACCATGGTTTTCGGAATGGCCAATGACATGCTGGCGGCGGAGGGTACCGATTGTGCCGTGGTCACTGTCGCAGACGATGTGGCAAGTGCGCCAAGAGAGTCTGCGGAGACGCGGCGTGGTGTGGCCGGGCTGATCCTGGCGTTCAAGATCGCGGGCGCGGCTGCGGAAAAAGGGATGAATCTGCAGGGCGTGAAAGCGGTCACTGAAAGGGCGATGACCGGCTGCCGTTCCATCGGGGTTGCGCTTTCGGGGTGTACGGTGCCGCAAGCTGGCACGCCGACATTCGTTCTTGATGAAAATTCAATCGAGATGGGCATGGGCATCCACGGCGAAAAAGGTCTGTGGCGCGGTGCTTTGAAACCGGCCGACGAGATTGCCTCTGAAATGGTTGAACGACTGATGGCGGACCTGGAGCCGCCGAAAGGCGCCAGGCTTGCGGTGCTCGTCAACAGCCTCGGGGCAACGCCACTGGATGAACTTTACATTCTCTATCGGAAGGTGAGCCAGCTTCTGAATGCGGCCGGACTGGAGATCGCCTATTCGCTGGTCGGCCATTATGCGACTTCAATGGAAATGGCCGGCGCTTCGCTCTCTGTCATGACGGTTGATGACGAGCTCCTGGACTTGCTCAACGCACCTGTCAACTGTCCCTTGTGGAGGGCCTGATGTCCAGCACCTTTACTGGCAAAGACATTGGCGCGGCGGCACGACGTGTGGCAAAGGCCTACGTGGCTGAGGCCGAACGCTTCAACAGGCTGGATGCGGCCGGGGGCGACGGTGATATGGGAACCACGCTTTTTACCGTGTCCAAAGCCATACTAGCCGACATGGAGCCTTTCGCCGAAGACGTCTCGAAAGCATTTATGCGGCTGGCGAAGATCATTTCGAAACATTCGGGCTCGAGCCTCAGCGCTGTGATCATGACCGGGCTGATAACCTTGTCGTTGAAGACCAGGGGCCAGCGCGATACCGAGTATGCGGATCTGAGCGCATTGCTCACCGAAGCCCTGACGAGCATGCAGCAGCGGTCCAAGGCTCCCCTTGGCAGCAAGACAGTGCTCGATGGCCTGCACGCCGTTTGCGAGGCCGTCAAAGGTGGTGGGGACGCGCGGCAGGTTGGGCAGGCTGCGCATGAGGCCGCGATTGAGACATTGGCCGCCTATCGCGAAAAGCCGGCGATGATCGGCCGATTGCGGCTCGAGCCTTCGAAAGGTGTCGGGCTCGATGATCCCGGCATGGTGGCGCTTGAAGTGGGCATTGCTGCCATGATCGATGCCGAGCCAACTCAGACATAGTTCTCCACGAATGAGCGAGCAGATGACAAGTTCTTCACCGACGACGGCAGAAGCTGACACGTCAGCTATGCCTCAGCGCGCTGATGTGGTGATCATCGGCGGCGGCATCATCGGCTGTACCGCCGGCTTGTTTCTGGCCAAGCGTGGCCTGTCCGTGGTGATCTGCGAGAAGGCGCATATTGCCTGTGAGCAGTCGAGCCGAAATTGGGGCTGGGTACGAAAAATGGGGCGCGATCCCTCGGAGATTCCGCTATCGCTGGCCAGCGCAAGATTGTGGGCCGATTTGAATGCACTGACCGGACGCGAGACGGGCTTCAGGCAGACCGGAATTCACTATCTTTGCAAGACAGCAGGAGAGCTGCAGAAATATGCGGACTGGCTAGATATCGCCCAGGAGCATGGCATTGATTCTGCACTGTTGACGCGCAAGCAATTGAGTGAGGCTCTGCCGAGCCTGACGGGGCAATGGGAAGGCGGGCTTTTCACAAAGAGTGATGGGCGTGCCGAACCTTCCCTGGCAACGCCTGCGATTGCCGCGGCTTTCCGCGCGCAGGGAGGCGTCATCATCGAGCATTGTGCGGTGCGCACGGTCGAAACGGCCGGCGGAGCTGTGCATTCGGTGGTAACGGAGCAGGGTGAAATCAGGTGCAACACGGTCGTCTTGGCGACAGGCGCATGGACGCGGCTCTTTTGTGGCAATCTCGGCATCGATTTTCCACAATTGAAAGTCAACGGATCGGTGCTGCGCACCAAGCCCATGCAAGGGCCTCCGGAGTGCGCCGTGGCCGGGAACGATTTCGCATTCCGCAAACGTCTGGATGGTGGTTACACGATCGCCCAGAAGAATGCCAATCTGGCGCAAATTGTGCCTGACAGTTTCCGGTTGTTGTTCCAGTTCCTGCCTGCCTTCCGCTCCGAAGGGAATGAGATAAGACTGAGATTTGGTCAGGCGTTCTTTCATGAATTAGCTATGGCCAAGTGCTGGAAAGGCGATGAGGCAGCACCTTTTGAAGAGCTGCGCGTGCTGAACCCGAGACCTTCGGAGAGGATCCTGCGTGAAGGCTTGCGCAACCTTTCCAGGGCCTTTCCCGAATTTGCAGGAGCGGAGATCGCCGAGACCTGGGGCTGCGCGATTGATGTCACGCCGGACGCCGTCCCGGCCATTGACGCGGTGCGGTCTGTGCCTGGCCTGATCATCGCCAGCGGCTTCTCGGGTCACGGATTTGGCATCGGTCCTGGTGCTGGGCACCTGGTTGCCGATATAGCCTCGGGAACAACGCCTGTCGTGCCGTTAGATCCTTTCCGGCTTGATCGATTTTAACCGCCTCGTTGATTGTCTTGAGTTAGGCGCTGAGGATCCGCCGGAAGTGGAGCTTCACCCTTCCCACGCACGGTCGATCTGATTTAAGCCGCGCAGTCGCCAAATTCTATGTTTCGCCAGAGGCAGCAAAACGCTCGAACATTTTCAGATAGTAGCTCAGATGGTTGTATTCGACATTGCAAACGACCTGTGCATTGCCCAGTTCGAGCGCCTTGCACAGATCCTCTAGCTCTTCACTGAGCGCCAGAGTCTGGTCCTCCCAAATCTGGTCAATTACAAGATACCAGACCCGCGAAGTCCTGAAATAGTAGGAGTCGTAAAGCTCGCGCAGTGCCGAATTGCCGATCAGGGATAAAATGATCGCATGCCGCTCGAGGTTGATCAGCCAGAATTCATGAAGATCCTTGCCCGCTGCGAGTTCGCGTGCGCGCGCCAAAAGCTCGCTTGCCTTCTCTACCATACGCGGTTTGCCCGGCTTCGGGTTCATCTGGCCGATCAGCGTTGTGAGCTGAAGGCGCATCGCATAAATGTCCCGAAAAGCGGGGATATCGATCGCAGTGACGATCGTTCCGACACCGTTTCGGGTCTCGACGTATCCTTCGATCTCCAGGCGCTGCAGCGCCTGACGCACGGGCGTGCGACTAATCCCGAACTCGTCCGCCAGTTCAGCCTCGCGTATGAGGTGTTGCGGCGGGTAGACGAGCTGGCATATCCGGTCACGCACCTCCTCGTAGATTGACGCCGAAAGTCGGCGGCCCTTGGCGCGAGATTGCGTCCGGTGCGTCGTCCGAGGTTCGTGCGCAACGGCCAATTGCTTCTCCTTGTCCATACGGTGCCCGCACCGCTGCGCCAACTCGGCACAAGCTATACATTCCATTTTCCCTCCTCCTGTCAAGCGAATGGACCCCGTTGGGCAATGCGCAGTTCCGGTACACAGCTGTTCAATTTGATCCAATCTTTTCCCGATGGATTGACGTTAAATCCCTGAAGCTATATACAGCATGACAATGGTAAGAAGTTTTCCCGCCGGGCGCCGGCGTAAAGGGCTCTTCTAACGAGTGAACCACGCACTGCTGTATACGGCTTAAAGGCAGGCTTATCGGGAAGTTTAGAATGGGATTGCGACAGGCCTTCGACCACTCAGAGTTCCACCAGCGTATTGAACGCGTGCAATCGGCGATGGCGGACAGCGGTCTTGACGTTCTGCTGCTGCACAGCCCGGAAAATATCTACTATCTCACCGGATACCAAACTTCGGGGTACTTCGCATATCAGGTGGCGTTTGTCCCCAAGGACGGACCGATCAGACTTCTCGTACGTTTTCTAGAGCACGGCAATGTCGGCGAATATTCGTGGCTTGAAGAGGCTGATACATGGCGTGAGGGTGATGATCTCGTGGCACGCACCTGCGGCGTTTTACGGGAAACGGCACCGGGGGCCATGCGCATCGGGTTAGAAAAGCAGACATGGTTTCTGACCGCTGCAATGGCGGAGGCGGTGAGCGCCGCCGTCAGTCCCGCCGAGATCGTCGATGCTTCGCTACTGGTTGACCGAGTGCGGCTGGTCAAATCTCCGGCGGAAATCGCATGTCTCCGCGCGGCTGGCCGTATTGCCGAAATCGAACAGAAGGTTGCTTGCGACAGGATCGGCGACGGCGTGACCGAGGCGGAAGTGGCGGCAGCGGTTTTCGAAGCCGGAATTCTTGCCGGGTGCGAGTATACCGGGCTGCCACACCATATCATGTCCGGCTATCGCTACGATGTCTGCCACGCCAACTGGACCTCAAAGCCGATCGTGAATGGCGAGATGGTCCTCCTCGAACTCTATGGATGCGTGGAACGATATCACGCAACCCAGATGCGGACGGTCTGTCTCGGTTCCCCGACCAGCGAGGTGCGCGATGCCGTGGATCTGATTATCGCGGCGCAGGATGCTGCGATCGCAGCCCTTCGACCGGGCGCTTCCGCCCTTGAGGTCGACCGTCTGGTGCGCGAACCGATCCGTTCCATCCGGCCCGATTACTTTAACCGCAGTGGCTATTCGACCGGTATCGGCTTTCCCCCGCGAACGGCGGAATGGGACGCAGCCGATTTCAACGAACATGTCGATTGGGAGGTCAAGGAAGGCATGGTGTTTCACATGCTTGGCCTTGCTAAGGGGTTTGGGATTAGCGAAACCGTCGCCGTCACTAGGGACGGGTCGGAACGGCTAACTCCGGACAATGCGCGGGAGCTATTCATCAAGTAGCGACCGTTTTCATCACGGTGCACACAGCGAATTAGAGACAATAAACGGGAGCAGACAATGACCAGAGATAAGATTGACAGGAATTCGTTTCGGCGCAGGGCCATCCTGAAAGGCGCCGCGGGAGTGGCCGTCGCAGGCGGCCTGGGGATGCCATTTGTGCGGACTGCCTCGGCACAGCAGTTCTCGGGCAAGGAGTTGCGCGTTCTGACTTGGTCCGACCCGACCGGCCAAGCTGCGGTACGCAACATATTGCAGCCGTTCGAAGCGGCGACCGGGGCAAAGATCATCGCGGATTTGACGGGGTCGACCTCGGATATGATCGCCAAGATCCGGGCCTCGGCGGCCCGACCCCAATACGACCTCGTGATCCTCTCCGGGTTCGGCGCCTCTGCTCTGGCCGATGCGGGTTTGCTTGAAAAGCCAGATTTGTCGGCGATCCCGAATACCGACAGAATGTTCTCGCAATACCGGACCGGTGCCAAGGGCTATGGCGTTGGCTACTTTCTGTGGAGCGACGGCCTGCTGTACAATACGAACGCCCATTCGACCGCGCCCAGTTCCTATGACGTGCTCTGGGATGAGGCCAATAAGGGCAAGATCATCGTGCCGCCGGCAGAGAATCTTGGTGCACTGGAGTTGATCATGATCGCCGCACGGATGGCTGGTGGCGATGCTCAGAATCCCGATAGTGGCTTCGAGCTTCTGGCCAAGCTTAAGGACCAGATCCTGACCGTCTCGCAAAATTCACCTCAGATGGCCGATCTTTTCAGGGCCAATTCGGCGAATGCCGGCGCAATCTACTCGCCGCTTCTCTTCGCCGACAATATTCCTGATCCGGCCTTCAACATGAGCGGCACCTACGATCTGGCCGAGGGGTTTTTCGTCGACCTGCAGTTCATGGTCATTCCAAAGGGCCATCCAGGCGATGCGGCGGCGATCAATGCTCTCATCAACCAGGCGCTCGACCCGGAAGTGCAGGGCAAGATGGCGGAAGAAGTTTGGTACGGTCCGGTGAATCAGGATGCCAAGCTGTCGGACAAGGCAAAAGCCAGCCCGTACATTCCTTCCCCCGACGTCATCGCCAACCGGACAGTACAGGTGGATGCGGAGTATCTGGCTTCCGTGCGCGACGACTGGGTGCGGCGGTACGCTCAGGCTATCGCCTAGGGGCTGCCCTGGCTCATCTTTGATATTTGCCCGCGGCGCGTCATGAGGCGCTTCGCGGGCGTTCTTTCAACCTTTTCGTATGTGAGTGCCCATGCAACATGAAGATTGCGCTCTGGAACTGCAGAATTTGGAGCGACATTTCGCGCACGGACGCGTCCGGGCCGTCGACGGCGTATCGTTGACGGTTGAGCCGGGCGAAATCCTGTCGATCCTCGGGCCGTCGGGTTGTGGCAAGACGACACTGATGCGGATGATAGCCGGGCTAGAGGTTCCGACCAGCGGGCAAATTCGCATCCACGGGCGAGATGTTTCATCACTGGCGCCGCATGAACGTAATGTCGGACTGGTGTTCCAGTCGCTTGCTGTCTTTCCCCACATGAACGTCGAGAAAAATGTCGGCTTCGGATTGCGCATGCGCAAACTCTCGGCTGCCGCTATCAAGTCCAAAGTGGATACGGTGCTCGATCTCGTGCAACTGCCACCCGATCAGTTCGCGTCTCGCTGGCCAAGTGAACTCAGCGGTGGGCAATTGCAGCGTGTGGCCCTCGCTCGAACTCTCGTGACGGAGCCGGCGTTGGTGCTCTTCGACGAGCCGATGGCGGCACTCGACCGCCGCTTGCGCGACTATATGGCCATCGAACTCAGAGCCATCCAGAAACAGCTTGGGATTGCCGCAGTATATGTGACCCATGATCAGGAAACGGCGTCGACGATGTCTGATCGCATCGCGGTCATGAATTCCGGCCGCGTTGTTCAGGTCGGGCCACCGCCGGAAATCTACAATCGTCCGGCAAACCGCTTCGTTGCCGAGTTTCTCGGCGATACGAATGTGCTGACCATCGCAAGGCTGCATGAGCGCTCCGGTGTGGCGCAGCAAGTGGAGGTTGAGGCCGGGCAAAGACTCGCCGTTTCAGCGGATGATCACCTCGCTGGCGGGCAGATGGTGCTTTTCCGACCCGGACAGACGAAGGTGTTCACCGATGATCCGGGCGGCGCAATGCAAGCTGTACTGACCTCCGTCAGCTTCAATGGCGGTCTGTATCACTGGATGATGCGCTTGGCGGATGGGACGCCGCTTCTGGCGCAATCCACCCGCGACGATCTGGGCGGTGTCAGTAGTGGACAGCCCATCTGGGTGAGCGTTGATCATGAACAAACGCATGTGGTCGAGCAGTAAGATGGTGAGCTCAGGACTCCCGAACCCCGTTGTCCCGGCGCAAAGGCCCAAGATCAAGCGGCGCCCGGTCGCTTGGCTTCTTCTGCCAGCCGGCCTTTTGATCGGTACGCTGTTTGTCTGCACGCTGACCGTTGTGCGTATCAGCCTCGGCCCGCGCTACGCCGAATGGGACGGCTGGAGTTTGTCCGCCTATGCCGAGGCGGCCGACCCCTATTTTCTCTCCATTGTTCTGAACACTGTTTGGTTGGCTGTCGCCAGTGCGATATTGGCCGTACTCATCTCGTTTCCAATCGCGCTGTTCATGGTGCGCACGGCCTCAAATTTCGCTCGCCGCGTTGTCCTCATCGGCATCATGCTGCCAATGGTCATCAGTCTTCTAGTGCAGAGTTTTGGCTGGGTGGCCATCCTCGGGCCGGATGGCCTGTTCAACCAGATTGCCTTCGCGATCACCGCAGAGCCAAGAACGTTCACCTTGCTGTTCAATTCGACGGGCGTGCTGCTGGGATTGGTGCAGACCACCATCCCGCTCGCTGTCCTGCCGATCATTTCGTCATTGGGCGGTATCCCCGTTGATCTCGAAGAGGCGGCGAGCGTGCTTGGTGCGAAACGTCTGCAAACCTACCGCCATGTCATTCTGCCCCTGGCGGCGCCCGGCATCATCGCAGGCACGATCTTGGTGTTTGGCTTCAACACCGGCGCCTTCGTCGTGCCGCTCCTGTTGGGCGGTTCACGCGTTTCGACGATTGCCGTGATCATTCGCGATCAGATGGGCACGTTGTTTAACTGGCCGCTCGGCGCGGCTCTTTCGGTCATCCTGATTGTCATCGCGCTCTCGATGCAAGCCGCCAATCGGTTGATTGGTGCCAGATCGCAATTCGAAAGGTAACAAGACATGGCCAATGCTATTGGACGGCGTGGTTTTGAAGCGATGCTGATCAGATCGAGCACGATCTTCTTGATGGCGCTGATCCTGCTGCCGATCATTGTCGTGGTCATCATGTCGTTTACTGCTTCGACAACCCTGGAGTTCCCACCGCCGGCACTGTCGTTCCGCTGGTATGCAGATGTCTGGGACATGGCGACCGGCGAGAATGCAAGCTTTACCCGCTTGCTGGAATCCTTCTGGGTCAGCCTGATCATTGCCGGCCTTTCCGCGCTGGGATGCGTCGCTGCCGGGGTTCCGGCAAGCTATGCGCTCGTCCGCTACAAGTTTGCCGGCCGTGCCGCGATCGAAGAGCTTCTGGGATTACCCATCGTCTTTCCCGCCGTCGTGCTCGGAATTGCACTGTTGATTCTGGTCAGTGCGAGCGGCATCGATTTCGGCATCTGGCAGATCGTCATCGCCCATTGCATCATTTTCTTGCCATTCATGATGCGAAACTGCATGACGGCACTCAAGAGCGTCGATCCGGCGCTCGAGGAAGCTGCCAAGACACTCGGCGCGTCCCCTTTGCGCACCTTTTTCGAGATTGTCCTGCCGCTGATCCGCAGCGGAGTTGCCTCCGGTGTCCTGCTGGTGTTCGTTCTCTCTTTCAACGAATTCACCTTGAGTTATTTCCTCTACACAGTAGATGTCTTCCCGCTTTCTATCTGGCTTTTTCAGCAATCGAACACATCGTTCAGCCCGGCCATTTTCGCTATTTCTGCGCTGACGATCTTCTTCAATGCTGCCATCATCCTGATCGTGGATGCATTGGTTGGAAGAGGTGGTGGCGCACTTAGATGATTGCTCTGCTCATCCCAACCTAGTTCTTCGCAACGAACAGGCCACGCGCCTCCTTCTCCCCAGCCGATCCTTTGACCCAGCTCCATGCGGCACGAGGCTTATGCAACTTCACCAGTTCAGGGTGCTTCTTCGGATCGCGGGCTGCGGAGCGCAGGCGTTCGCGGGCTTCACGTGGGTCAAGCTTCAGCTCAGTGCAGAGCTGCTTAAGGGTGATGATATCTGCCATTTGATCGTCTCCTTCGGTTTCAAGACGATCTATCTAATAAGACGACCAAATCAGCCTTGTCAGGGAAAACCCTCAAGCGATCATGGATTTCAGCAGCAGCTTGACATGGCGTTCCTCGAGACCGTCACGTTCAAGGTAGGCGAGCAGGTATGCGCCTTTGGCACTCATGGCGGTGGCGTCATGCGCCGGTAATTGCAGGAGATCAGCCAACGTTTCCTCCTCCCTTTTGAGGGCTGTGGCGAATATGCGCTCGTTGTTTTCGGGCGTATCGGACGCATAGCGTGGATCGAGCTCGTCGCTGCGCCAGCAATTGGCACTGAACTCTTTGAGGGATTGACGGTGCCAGGCAATCGCTCTCGCCATATCGGACATGGGTGTTGAAGGGACGAGCGCAGCCAATGGAGCGCCTCGCAGAAGGGTGCGCCTGGTGATAGTGTCGAGCGTAGCCATATCGAACTCCTTGGGTTCGGTTGGTCAGAGGCTCGGTGGGTGTTGCCGCACCTGCCGGGCCTTGTTGATACGGCAATGATTAAAAGGAGCGGATGGCGTTCTCACAATGGCGCTCGCTCTGCCACTGACCGACTACTCTACGCAGACGATCGCGCGCGGCGACGTTAAAACGTGCCAGCAGCGCCGATAGCGTTACGTCCTGAGGGTGTATGCCTGCGCACATGCGAACGCCCAGTGCTGGCTCGCTGAGGTGCGTAGCATTAAGGAAGAACCATACTTCCTATCGTCGGTGAGAAGCTCGGACCACAAACTACTGGGGATGGTCCCCTTGCACCAACGAGTATGTACGGGCGGCCAAATTTTCTTAGCTGGGTCTCATAGTTTGGTACTATCAGATTTCTTTTGGTCCCGCACACGCTGGAAAATCTCCATGGCGAGGTGCTCATGCGCAGCCGAACGGAACTCCTTGTCCGTCATCACGCGCGAGAAGATTTCCTCATTGCCTTCCATGCGATCTATGAAGAGTTCATCCAGCATCCGTTCGAGATAGGATGAGAAGTTGGCGAGGTTGTTCGCCTTCGCCGCTTCAACGATTTTGTCGTCCTCTTCGGCGCTGGCGCGTATCTGGTCGAAGAAGAACTGATCAGCCTCAGTGAAGTTTGTCCCAAAGCGCTCGTTCAGTTTCGACACCAGCGTCGATAGGGCAACAGCTTCCTCGCTGAACCCGCCCGTCCCAACGTCCGTTGGCCCCTTAAGCGGGACGGCCTCGCCATAGCCGAGATCGATTGAGCCTTCGGTCATCTGCTGGAGCCGGAAGAAGCGAAGCGCAACTTCATCGTCCAGTGCAAAGGCTTGGCCATCACCGGGCGGTGGCAGCTTGGCTATCAGGTTGCGGACGAAGGCGTAGAGCTTCTCAAGCTCGCTATCCTGATAGGGGATGATCTGCGAGAGGAAGGCATAGAGATTGCGATAGGCGGTTAGCTGGCCGCGAAATTCCTCCTGTTCATGTTCTTCGCGGTCGCTGAATCGTTGAACGATCGCATCAAGCACCGCGTTCATAAGCCGGTGATCGGTAGCCGAATGATCGCGCTTGGCGCGATACCAGACTTCGGCAAAGGCGTTCACGTCATCGGGCGCGAAAATCGCCCATTCGAGTAGCTTGTGCTGCAACTCTAAAAGGCGGTGAGGGTCGGCATTTTCACCGATAGGCGTGGCCTCATAATAGGGCTTGAACGCCTTGTAGATGTCGTCTTCGTCGTTGGCAAAGTCGAGCACGAAAGTCCGCGCCTTGCCCGGTGCCATGCGGTTGAGCCGGGAGAGCGTCTGGACGGCTTGCACCCCGGCCAGACGCTTGACCACATACATCGTCTGCAACAGAGGCTGGTCGAAGCCGGTCTGGTATTTTTCGGCGACCAGGAGCACGCGGTAATCGTCGCGCTCGAAGGTTTCGGGCAGTTCGCTTTCCGCCAGCCCGTCGTTCATGGCGACTTCGGTATAGGACGAGCCGGGATCTTCCGGGTCTTCCACGGTGCCCGAAAAGGCGACCAGTGAGCGGATGCCGGTATAGCCGTTGTCCTTGATATAACGGTCAAAGGCGAGCTTGTATTTGACGGCCGCGAGCCGTGAGCCGGTGACGACCATTGCCTTGGCCCGCCCGCCAAGCTCGTGCATGACGTAGAGCCGGAAATGCTCTACGATGACTGAGACCACTTGCTCGATATTGACCGGGTGGAGTTCCAGATATCGCGTCAGCGCCTTCGCTGCCTTCTTGCGTGGCACCTCCGGGTCGTTCTCCACCTGCTTGATAAGGCCGAAAAAGCGTTTGTAGGTCGTGTAGTTCTGAAGCACGTCCATGATGAAGCCTTCTTCAATGGCTTGCCGCATGGTGTACTCGTGAAACGGCGATGTGCCCGACGGTCCCGGCTCGTCAAAGAGCGCCTTGGTCTTGAATTTCGGGGTAGCGGTGAAGGCAAAGAACGAAAGGTTCGGCTGACGGGCGCGCTTCAGCGCATCGCGCAGCATCGCCGCCTTGGCGTCGTCGGAAAGGTCGTCGTCCTCTTCGTCCGACATCTGCGCCGCAATGGCGGCTTCGATGCCGTCCTTGTTCAGCATCCCCTTGAGCGCGGTGGCGGTCTCGCCGCTCTGCGAGGAATGGGCCTCGTCCACAATCACGGCGAAGCGCTTACCAGCCGTGTCGATTTTCACGCCCGTGCCCTTGCCTTCGAGCGTCGAGATCGCCTGAGAGATGAACGGGAATTTCTGGATCGTGGTGATGACAATCGGCGTGCCCTGCGACAGAGCGCGAACGAGCTGCTGGGTGTCTTCGTCTATCTTCTCGACTACCCCGGTCTTGTGCTCGAACTGGTAGATCGTATTCTGCAATTGCTGGTCGAGCACGCGACGGTCAGTTACGACGACCACCGAATGAAACACCTTCTGGTCATTGGCGTCATGCAAGCTGGCCAACCGATGCGCCAGCCACGCGATGGAGTTGGACTTGCCCGACCCCGCCGAATGCTGAACGAGGTAATTTCGCCCCGCGCCGTTCTCGCGCGCGTGGGTGACGAGCTTCCGCACTGCATCAAGCTGATGATAGCGCGGGAAGATCATCGTCTCCTTGCGGATGGTGCGCACACCCTTGTCGGTCTTGACCTGCCGCTCCTTCACCTCCAGGTGCATGAAGCGCTGCAGGATGTCGATCAGGCTGTCGGACTGTAGCACCTCGTCCCATAGGTAGTGGGTTTTCCAGTCGCCCTCGACGGGCGGATTGCCCGCGCCGTGATTATTGCCCCGGTTAAATGGCAGGAACACCGTCTCCTTGCCCTTGAGCCGCGTGGTCATCCACACCTCATCCGGGTCCACCGCGAAATGCACCAGCGCGCGTTTCTTAAAGGCGAACAGCAGATCGCGCTCGTCGCGCGCATCGCAATACTGGCGCACGGCATCCGCCGCGCGCTGGCCGGTCAGCGGGTTTTTCAGTTCCGCTGTTGCGACTGGCAGGCCGTTGAGGCTCAACGTCACGTCGATGATGCAGCGCCGGTTCTTGCCGTCCGCCTTCCTCATTACCGAGGTGAAGGCGACTTGCCTTGTGATGGTCAGGCGGTTCGCAGCATAGGACGCGGCGGCCTCGGGGTTCATGCCGGAGTTCGGGCGGAAATAGGCCAACCGGAACGTCTTGCCGTAGCATTTGAAGCCATGCCGCAGGACGTGGAGCGTCCCCTTGATCTCGAGTTCCTTGGCGAGACTGTCGAGCACGGTCGCTTCCGTCTTAGCCCCCAATAGGGCTTCAAGCTGCCCCCACTTCGCCGCCTGACTGTCTTTTAGGAAGCCGGTGACGTCTTCGGGGAAAAGCGCCAGCGCTTCGTCATAGGCGGCGGGTGCTCGCATGGCATAGCCACCCGCGCCGATAAGCCCGGCTTCAATAGCTGTTTCGAAGTCGTTTTCGGTATGGCCGGGCATATATTCCATCAGGCTCCACAGCCAGCGACGAGGGCGTCGTCGATCTCGATACCAGCCGACTTCATTCTGCGGGCCAGTTTGACAGCGATTTCCTTGACGTGATCGTTGAACTCCAGCCGCAGCACTCCATCAACATCGCTGGGTGTCTCCAAGGCACCCTTCTTGAGGATTACCATTCTGTTCCGACCCAACGAGGCAAGGACCATCCCAAGTTCAAGTATGACATTCTGACGAGCGCGAGGTTGGCTGGCGTCTTCACCCTTCGCTTTTGCATAGCCGAAATCGTCCGGCGTCATGAGGACGATGCCAAATGCGGCTTCATCGTAAATCTGCTGTTCAAGCGCCTCGATGATCGTGTTTGAGCCGCCATCGTTGTTTTGCAGAATATAGGGATCGAGATTAAGCCGCCTCAGAACAAGCTCAAGCTGTTCCAGAGCTGTCATATCGTGTCCGTGGACCACGAAGATTTTTGTTTTGCCGTCTTTTGGTTTTGCCCGAGCGGCAGCGGGAACGGCAGCTCCAGTGGACGAGAAAATGGCCTCCAGTTCGGCTTTTGGCTCGGCCTTACCCTGACACTGTACTGTTCCCTTTCGAGGCCAGTAGTTCAGCACACCACCCCGCTGCGACCTGAACGATAGCCGCCCGTTTCCGTCATCAGACCATTCACCTTTGACGTCATGCGATGCTACTAATTCGATCAGAGCGTCAGGCCCATCGTGAAATTCAATTGCCATTGCATCCCCCAGCCTTCAAACTGTATTTACCGAGTCATTCTCAAGATCATCAAGCCCGAGCGTTTCAATTTCATCATAGTGATAGTGGCGAACGGAAGGGTCACGGGCGAGATATTTCTTGTGCGCATCGAAATAAGCGTCAGGATTGTTGTTCTCGGTCAGGACAAATTTCTTGACCTCCAACGGCCTCGTATCACCGGTGTACTGGGCGACCACCTTTCGCAAGCAAGCACACCAATGAAGCCCTGACTTTAGTTGGTCGATGATCGAGCCTGCGTCGAGGCTCTTCGTCTTGAACTCGAACAGGTACGCCGTTACCTTTCGGTTGAAGCATTGGAAGACAACGAAGTCGCAGCGCTTGGACCATTCCTTGCCGTTTTCATCAAGGAAATGGAAAAGGGAATTATTGCGCCCATCGAGCTTGATGGCGAACGCCTTGCCCTTATAGGGCAGCTTCACCTCGCGCGTGGTCTTTCTGGTCTCGTCTTCGCGGAAGTACTTCTCACGAAGGACGATCTCACCACCATCACCGCGATGAACGATGTACGCGTCGCTGATGTACGCTTTGATATGATCGAAATAGCTGGACGCGTCGAGAGTCATGCCAAATCTGCGACCTGTCCAGTGACCGAAGCGGTGATGATGGCCGCGCGGTATTCAACTAGGAGATCAAGGCTCTTCTCGACCTTTGAGGAATTAGCCTCCTCCTCGGAGAGGCGTTCGTTCAGCCATGCCGCAATTGCGTCCTGTTCTGCAGCAGGAGGTAGAAGCGTGAAGTATTTCTTTATTGCGTCTACATTGACCCGCTTGAATGTCGCGCCGACTAATTCTCGATCTAATTGCTCCAAACATGCTCTAGAATTCAAGAAAAACTCCAAGAATTCAGAGTTGATCGCCTTTGGCCGAATTAGGCAAAGGTCTTGACCTAGGCAAAGTGGATCTGCTGTCCTTACAAGCGCCGCTGAGCCAACTGACGCGTTTCTGCTGTAGATAATATCGCCAGGACCAGGTTTCCGACCGCCCTCGGACATCAGTTCAAATTCGTCATCACTGACCATCCGTTTAGTCGCATAGTCAATGCGAAACGGCTTCACCTCTGTCGTACTCACCAGCGGGATACCGTCGTCAACGTATTCCGGCGTTCTGTGTTTACAGTCGATCACATCAGTAACGAAAGATAACCTCTTAACTTGCCAGTTTGCCGGGATGTCGCCAAGCCAGTCGATGCCAGAAGGCTTCATCGGGGCGTTGGGGTTCAGGCCCTTGGTGACGGCGCGGGTGATGAGGGCCTGACGCTTTTCGGCCAGCCGGTCCAGAAGCGCGCGCTTCTTCTCGATCAGCGCATCGATCCGCGCCGTCTTCTCATCCAGAAACCGCGCAACCCGCTGCTGGGTTTCGAGGGGCGGAAGGGGCAGCGGCTGGTGGCCGACCGTCTCCCAATCCGCGCGAGGCATCTTTGATCCAAAGGTTTCGGAATTGATCGTGTCGACGAAGCCTTTTGATACCAGAACATAAAACAGGAAGCGCGGTTCAACAGCCTCAGACGGCCGAAGGCACAGCAACTCACCTGAACTCACGCCGTCAAATGTTGCGTGATAGACCTTAGCGAGATACGGACGGAGCTTGTTGAAGAGAACATCATCTTTCTGAAATGTCCGACTATCCGCTTCGGCCGGTTTCGGCTCCTCAACCAGAAGCTTCCCCGTCCAAGAAGCAATATCCTCATTCGAGATGTATGGAAGAGCCTCCTGTTCCGACTCAGTTGGGCGCTTCGTTGACAGCCCGACCGACCATTTAAGCCAGCCCTTGCCCCAACCTTCCGGGACATGCGCCGCCCAACCCGGCAGCTCATCACTGCGCGCGAAGTAGCTCATGCCACCAGTCCCTTGAGCAGCCCGGCAATCTCGCCTTCCAGCGCGGTGATGTCGGCTTCGATCTCATCCAGCGGGCGCGGCGGCTTGTAGACGTAGAAATGCCGGTTGATTGGGATTTCATAGCCGACCTTGGTCTTGTCATAATCGACCCAGGCATCCCCCACATGCGGCAGCACCTCGCGCGCCATATAGGCGTCGATCACATCGCGGAATTCGTCCACCAGTCTGTCATTGGGCTTGTCCGGCCCGAACTGCATGGGCAGCGGCAGGGCCGTGCCTTCGGGCAGCGGGATATTCTCGGTGTCGCGCAACTCGCTGTCCGGCTCCGGCCTGCCCTTACCGTCGCGGCAAATCTCGGCATCCGGGTCGCGCTCGCCCAGCGCGGCAAAGATCGCCTTCTTGATGGGCGCGGCGAGTTTCAGTCCGGCGCGCTTGGCGGCGCGAGACAGGTCCTCATCAAACGCCTCGCGATCCATGTAGCGCCGCTTGGCTTCCAGAGTTGAAAGCAAAGCGCGAATGGCATCCTGTTCGGCGCGCCCAGCCGCTTCCTCGGCCTCGACCGCTTTCGCATCCTTGCGCTTTTTGGAGATGGCAAGATTGGCGAAAGCTTTCTGGTCATCCAGCCGGGCGATACGCTCTGGCGTCGCTTCGAAATTCATGCGCAGGGGACGCTCCACCGTCACCTTGAGGAAGCCAAACTCGCGATTCTCGAAGACGCGGGAGACGACGCGAGTCTCCTTCTCGCCCGTCTTTTGGTCGAGGACGACCTCGGCCTTTTCCTCATCTTTGAAATTGCCGTAGAGACGGGTCAGGTCATTGATCTGGTCATCGCTGATCTCGTTGCGCTTATTGTTGAGGCTCTTCTTCATCTTCTCGAAGAACCGCGTGCCGTCGATCAGTTGCACCTTGCCGCGCCGCTCAGGTGCCTTGCGGTTGGTGACGAGCCAGACATAGGTGAAGATGCCCGTATTGTAGAAGAGCTGATCAGGTAGGGCGACGATGGCGTCGAGCCAATCGTTCTCGATGATCCAGCGGCGGATATTCGACGGCCCCGAGCCTGCATCGCCAGAGAACAAAGGCGAGCCGTTAAAGACCACCGCGATCTTGGATCCAGTTGCGTCCTCGTCCCCCGCTTCATAGGGATGCATCTTCTCAATCATGTGCTGCAGAAACAGCAGCGAACCGTCATTGATTGCGGGCAGGCCAGCGCCGAAACGACCTGAAAAGCCCATCTCCTTGTGCTCGCGTTCAACGACCGCTTTCTGATCCTTCCACTCGACGCCGAAGGGCGGGTTGGCGAGCATGTAGTGAAAGCTGCTTCCCTCGAATCCGTCACGGGTCTTGCCATCGCCCAGCGTGTCACCAAGCACGATGTTCTTGGTGTCCTCATCCTTGATCAGCATGTCAGAACAGCAAATCGCCCAGGACTCGTCGTTGTATTCCTGTCCATGCAGGGCAAGGTTGGCTTGGCTGTTCTGGCCGAGAATGAACTTTTCGGATTCTGACAGCATCCCGCCGGTCCCGCAGGCCGGGTCGTAGATCGTTCGGAAAATGCCCGGCGTGTAGACGTCCTGCTCACCCGTATAGACGAGGTTGGCCATCAGGCGGATGACCTCGCGCGGGGTGAAGTGGTCGCCGGCCTCTTCGTTGGCCTGTTCGTTGAAGCGCATCACCAGATGTTCGAACAGATAGCCCATTTGCAGGTTGTCGATGCGATCCGGGTGCAGGTCCACATCAGCCATCGCCTTGACGATGGTGAAAAGCCGGTTGCTGGCGTCGAGCTTTTCGATCTGGTCGGTGAACTTGAATTTCTCGAAGATGGTCCGGGCGGTGGACGAGAAGCCGTTGATGTAGGAGACGAGGTTCGGCGCGATATTTTCGGGATCGCCCAGCAGGCGCTCGAAGGTGTAGGCGCTGGTATTGTAGAGCGGATGTTTGCGGTCAGGGTTGGCGGCACGGCCAAGCAGTCGCTCCATCGCGCTTTCCGGCACGTTCTGCGCCGTCAGCTTCTTGTATTCCTTAAGTACAGCATCCTTGGTGGGCTCAAGTAGACAATCCAGTCGGCGCAGAACGACAATCGGCAGCATGACCAGACGGTATTGCGGTGGGCGATACGGCCCGCGCAGCCGGTTGGCGATTTCCCAGATGTCGGCCTTTAGCCGCTCGTGAACTTGAACGTTCATTGGTTGGACGTTCCCCTTGCCCTGAAGTAGTTTGCGATTCGCGCAGAAGAATCGCTCAGATGCTTTCAGTCAAGCGACGGCCGTTCGGACAGCGGTGTGTGTCGGAGCCGGGGTGCAGGAAAAGGAAACCCGGTGACCACCAAAGAGCGCGCCTGAATATTGGCAGGCGCGCTTTGCTTTGGCGGCAAGGTAGCGCTAGCTCTTCGAAGTGAAAATAGTCCTCGCTTCCTTCTCCCCGGCCGATCCTTTGATCCAGCTCCAGGGGGCACGAGGTTTGTGCAGCTTGGCGAGTTCAGGGTGTTTCTTGGGATCGCGAGCTGCTGAGCGCAGGCGTTCGCGGGCCTCGCGCGGATCAAGCTTCAGTTCGGCGCAGAGCTGCTTGAGGGTGATGATTTCAGCCATTGATCGTCTCCTTCGGTTTCAAGACGATCTATCCAATAAGACGACCACAGAGGCCTTGTCAGGGAAAATCCTAGAGGTCGCGCTGCAATTCCTGCGCAGTGTCCCCGTAGAATTCGCGGTATCGCTTCAATACTTGCGGCACGTCAGCGTACGACAGTTCGTTGGGGCTGTCTCAGAGTGCCAACGATGATGACGATGCCTCCGATCGCGATGGGTGCGAGGAAGGCAGCACCCAGCACGCTCTGCAAGTTTCCGAACGCTTCGCTGACTAGCGGTTGTGACGTCCGGTCTACTCCAACCCAAACTCTGCTTTTAGAAAATCAACCGTGGCTTGGTCGCGCAGCTTGCAGACAATGTTTTGGTTGGCGAAGGCGCCCTTGAACCATTTGCCCTGTGTGCGATCTACGGTGCGCTTCCAGTCTATACCGACAACATATTCAGCAAGCTCGGGATTCTCGAAGTCGTGTCCCAAGCTCTCGCCAATCAGCGGCTGTTCGAGAAGGGGGCCGTCCTGCGTCTGGAAGTCAGCGGCTGGGGTCTTTTCTGCAGTGACGACGCCATAGCCAATGTAGCCATTGCCTTTATCGAAGACGAATACCTCATCGCCAACCCCCAACTGGCCCAAGCGACCCGAATAGAATTCTCCACCGCCTGCGGCCACGTAACCATATTTGCGATAATCCTCCCACGATCGATTCTCGTTGAGGCCAGCATTAGCGAAAAAGTACCCCGACCACGGAGCGCGAACTTTGCGTTCGGAGCGTTCTTCGACCTCTTCCTGATCGAGCAGGAAGTCTGTCGTTAGCCATTCCTCTCCATTGGCCTCAAAGACGTTGAAGAACACTGTGTTGATTGCAACGCCATGCTCCTCGGAAAGATACTCGACGATTCGGCGCGAAGCCTGGTCAAGCTCGCTCGCGACGATCAGCATAGAATGCGTAGCGTTGAGCCGTTCGGGTATCGTTTCGCCAAACCGTTCGCGGAAGGCGGTTACCAGTCGCTTGTTAAGGAATTTCTCCGCGCGTTCGTAAATTTCAGGCGTTGTCAACGTGCGCACCGAGGAGGCATAGTCGAGCACTTGCGCGACGATTTCGCGCGGCGTGCGGCTCTTTTTCAGTTCGATTATGATCAGAGCGCCTGTAGCGTCCAATGCCAAGAGATCGATGAACTTGCCGTGGTCGGTTGGTACCTGCCGACCGATAATCATCGCGTCGAGCCCGGCAAGCTTTGGATCGGCGGCCAGCCAATCTTCGATTAGGCTCTCTTTGGTAAGCGCCCGGCGGTTGGCGGGCTGAAGCTGATTTCCAACTATTCTATAGAGTGAGGTCATACGATTTCCTTGAAACGAACTATTTTATTTGTAACAGGCACCCTTCCGAGACAGTAGAGGCAACGCGCTGTCTAATAAATGGTGGTTTGAGAGATGAATGAATGAGTTGGCGCGCGGATGAATTAATATCTTCCAGGCTTGAACTAACCAGCACTCTACGCAGACAATCGCGCGCGCGGCGGCGTTACAATGAGCCAGCAGCGCCGATAGTGTCACGTCCTGAGGGGTTATGCCTGCGCACATGCGACCGCCCAGCGCTGGCTCGCTGAGGGGCGAACTGTGACGCTAATGATCGCTGCGACTTAAAGACAGAGCGCGCCGAGCAGACAAGCAGGGTGGTCGGTGGTTTGAGATACCCGAAACACACGCTTTGCTACCCAAGTGTCACCCAGAACAGGCAGCTACGGGTAGGGGCGAGATCGGACCTGTTGTTTGGATTGAGCAATTTGCGCTGGCCATGCGTCTGAAAGGCTGATGATTGATCAGCGTGTCGGTCTTAGCTTAAATGTGAGAGTGTGCAATGCCAATGTAGGGCAACCTAGTACGTGTTGAAGTCGTTGAATGGGCAGCCAAGGGAGATTGCGGCGTAGAGTTCGAGCAGCGCCTGTTGCGTTTGGTCGGTAACCTCGACGAACCTGTAGTCCATTTTCCCCACTCTCGCCTTGGCGCTGGCGAATGCCTGGGAGAAAGCCGGATCGGCTTGTAGCCCATTCCTGCTACCGTCCCCGGATCTGTAGGTAGCCGTGGTTTGACCAGTATTTTCCCGCGCTAGCCGGAAAGCAAAGGAAGCTGCCTGGTGCCCTGAGCTGGGCCAGGTATGCTGGCTATAGCGCTGCCGCATATTATTGGACCGTCCCGCATATAGGTGGTCCTCGCCTTCGCTAAAGAGATATACGCCCTGCTCTGGCATTGACTGAGGTATTTTGCCCCCGGAATAAGAGGGGGCTGCGACTAGCGCCTCAAAGAGTGGATGTAGCGTCTCAACAACTGCGGCAAACCGTTCATGCATTATTCTGCGTTCCTTGCTTACGCCACTCTCGGCTCGATCGTGCTCAAGTCGCCTTCGATTTCCCGGCGGCGTTGCATCAGATCATAGTTGGTCTGCAGCCCGAGGAAAAAGCCCTCGGACATGCCGAAGTAGCGCGCAAGACGCAGGTCGGTGTCGGCCGACATGGCGCGTTTGCCCAAGACGATTTCATTGATGCGGCGAGGCGGCACATGCACGGCGCGAGCCACAGCGTTCTGGCTGAGAACCATGGGTTTGAGAAACTCCTCAAGCAACATCTCGCCGGGATGCGGGTTCGGCAGAAGCTCAGTCGTGGTCGTCGACGATTTCGACATTGCTCGGTCCTCCATCGTCAAAATTGAACGCATCACCTCATATAACGCAATAGGTCATGCTGGCCGCAGACCGTATGGGGGAGGGCGTTTTTTTATTCGCGATCTCTCTTAACGCGGCCAGGCAGGTATTCAGACTGCCAAGGTTTTAGCTCTGTAGCCGTTCTGCTTTTGCCATGCGGCGATGCGAGCGCGGGCGAGAAGATCAGCAATGATGGCGAACCGCGTTAGGGACGACTGCTCATACACGCGGTCGCCGACGCAATAGAAGATGGTGATCAGGTGCCTTGAAATTGGCCTGATGTCTCGAAGCCAGACCCGTTCTTCCATCTCGGATTTCGCGGCTCGCTTCTCCCAAGGTTCTGCATCTGCATGCGGCTCAATGCGGTAGCGTGTTTTCAGGGATTGGCGATCAAACATGAAAACCGTCGGGATGCCGTCATTGTTGTCCATCGTCAGCGTGGCGTGGAGAATCGCGACTTCCGGTGACCGGGTCAACGCCACCGCGGGAGCGCCGGCACGCGGCACGAGCAAAGTGTCTGTTCTGGCGATCAGGCTGCCGTAGCTTGTTCCGTGGAAGAGGATTTCTCTGCCGCGTGCTGCACCGCGAAGCGCGCTCAAGAGCTCTTTCTCTGCCGTTACCGTATGCATAAATTCGGGCTGCTGACGCATAGCGCTCTTCTCCTGTTCATGGCGTTCCGAGCATAGAAATCGAGCGGGCGAGCGTCCCGGTATGGTCTGGGGCGGAATGAGGCCGGATGAGACAGGTCGCTGCAATGTGCTGCGCAATGCAGTTGTTCAGAATGATCGTATGTGCGTATTTTTGAGAGACTGCATTCGTGCATTCCTCTTGGTCCTTCGTTCACAGGCGCATAAAAATCCACTTGTTCAAAACTCATGTATGTGAGTGAATTTTGAACAAGTGGATTGAAAAACGCCCGCCAGAACGTGACGGACGTGCATCGCCAGAGGTGATTTGAGCGATCACGGCAGCGACCAGACCGACCGGCCTTTTTGGCCACGCTGCTTGACGATGTTCATGTCATCGGCGGCGCGTCTCAAAGTTTCCGGTGTGATTGCGCGGGCAGATGCCATCTGGTCGAGCCTGGCCTTTTCGAGTGGGCCTTTGGACAGCGCCTCACGCAGAAACTCCTTGGCAAAATCGCGTTCCTCGCTTGGCCGTCCGAGTGCACCGGGTGGTTTTGCGAGGAGATCGTCTTCGCTAATGTCAGGATCGACCTCATGCCATTTTACCACCGGAGGGCGGGTTTTCTCACCACTGCGCAGTTCGAAGACGATCGTCGGTCCTTTTTCAGAATAGTTGGCCTTGGAATGGGCAATGGCGCGTTTTGATGGATCATGCGGGTGGAGGCCAAGAATGAGGCCGGAGCGGACTCTCGCCGACACGGCGATCGAGCCGATGCCCTGATGCATCGCGTTGTCTGCCCTGGCCTTGCGCAGATGCCGGACAATCAGAATGGAGACGTCATACTCGCGCGCAATCAGGTCAAGTTCGACCATGAAGCGCATCGTGTCATTGGCCTTGTTGCCATCAACGCCGGCATCCATGTAGGCGATGATCGGGTCAATCACGACGAGGGCAGGCCGGTGCGTTTCGATTTCCTGGCGCAGCATCATCATGCCGTTGGCATCGAGTGAGAACACCTGCTCCTGATAGCGCACCTTCGAGACATCGGCACCGTTTTCGACCAGTCGTGGCTTGAGCACTCGTGCCGGGTCATCTTCTGCGGACAGGAAGAGCACGCTGCCCTGTTCGATTGTCTCCAGGAACGGGGGTGGCCTGCCGGTCGTGACGGCTGCCGCGAGCGCAGCGGTGAAGGTCGATTTGCCCTGGCCCATGTTCCCGTCAAGGACGGTGGTTGCACCCTTCACGATATAGGGATGCGCAAGAAACTGAACGTCTTCCTCCTCGACATCGGCCAGACTGCCAAAGGCATTTTCAAAGCCAGCTTCATAATTGCCGATGCTGTGGGCAATGTGGCTGAGTTCGTTATCGTCGAGCGGTGGGCTGCAGATCTCGCGGTTGAGGGCGCCGAGCACCCGTTCAAGCGCCGTGCTGCCCAGGCCCTTATAGCGAAAATACCCGGCATAGCTGGCCAGCGTGCTGTTGCGCCCGCCTTTGGTGATCGTGTTCGTCTGATTGAAATTCGCGGTCGCTGACGGCTTCGCGACCAAAGCGCTGATGAAGCTTTGGGGCAACGCGGCCATTTTGGGCGTGCTGCCGCGCTTTCTGCGGTAGCGCTGGCCTGAGTGATGCCGGCTTGGTGGCGCGACAAGATAGCCGCTCCTGCTGTCCTTGAAATCGATGCCGGCCAGCCTCTGCTTTCTTTCGGGCAACGCCGCGGTGGTGCGGAAATAGTGATGCGTGCCCCGGCCCGTCTGCACGGTCGCGGTTCGCGGCAGGTTGAGTTTGTCAAAGGTGTCTCGTCCTTCGGGACCATCGACATCGAGCACGACGATGTTGTCCGGCAGCACCACGCCGATATTGGCATCCGGAAACGCTTTCAAGGCGCGGATGATTTTGCCCCTCGCGCGTGTGGCGCTGTGATGTCCGTTCGGGAACTCAGCGGCGATCGGGTGCTTGCCCGGCGACTTGCACTTTCTGTTTCCACAGGTGCACTGGCCATTCTCATGGACGCCATGCAGGGCGACGACTTTCGCCCCCGCCTTGATCCATGCACAGGCTGCCTTTGATTTTGACGCGGATACAAGATCCCCGTCGATGCGATCCAAGTTCGGCATCATTCGTCTCCAAATTTTCCGGGAAGAGGAGGGGCGCTCAGGCCCCTCGATCAGTAGGGATCGGCATAGTGGTGATCGGCGCGCTCGATAGCGCGGTCACCCAGCCATGCTTCGACCTCGGATTTGAGCCAGGCGACGCTGGTTCCGGCCATGCGGATGCGGCGCGGAAAGCGGCCGGCGTGTTCCCATCTCAGGAGAGACGAATTGCTGACGCGAATGCCGAGGCGTTTGAGATCGCTGCGGTTCAGCACGATCTGCTGGTCGGCCGTCTGATGGCCTGTGGTGTGATTGCTCATTGGATTTCCTTTCATCGTTTGATGAAGGAGCCGGCTCCAACGAGGATCAGGATGATAAAGTTTGCGCCGGAATGCGAGCCAAGCTCTTGAAACTCTCAGCGGGATTTTCGCTGGTTTTTTCGAACCGCGTCGAGCGTCGTTTGGATCGGCGCGTCAAGCTGCTCGCTGGTGCCAGTGATCTCGAGATAAGCGGCGCGAATGAAGTCGGGAATGACGCCTATGGTGATGCCGAGCTGCCGGTCGAACTGGCCGCGTGAAAGTTTCAGCTCGGGGAAGTGCTGGCGCAGGATCTCGACGAGATTGAAAACGATGTCGTAGCGCATCTCCGACAAATGCGAGATGCCCTGGTCGCGTTGCGTAATAAGCGAGGCGCGCAGTTCGCTTGCGTTCTCCAGCAGGCATTCGAGCTCGCTTGCGGCGCCTTCAAAATTGACACGGGCCTTGTTCGCGAACTCTTCGGGCCAATCGGAAAAATAGGGCCGTTTGTCAGGTGCGAGTGCGGCCAGGAGCTTTTCGGAGGGATTGATCACCTGCGTTTCGAGCCACGCGATGCGGCGCGACAGGGAGGCGTCGAAGGGAGCGATGGGGTAGGCGATCGGCATGGCGCGAATGGCCTTGCGGCGCTCGATGCCGAAGGTTTTCAGATCGTCGCGGAATGCGGCCAGTCGGGCATCGTTTGTGACGCCGAGGATAGTGGCGAGGCCGGCAAGGCATTCGTCGTCGAAGATGTCGTCCTCGTCAGTTCCCCGATCTTCTTGGCCCACAGCTCCAGCGCCTCACGCTTTTCGTCCAGATATGCGTGGCGATTGTAGATCGCCGCAACGCCGGAGACGATACCGGATTTGTGGTTGAGGACAGCCTCGATGATGTGCGGGGCAACGCGCAGCATCGCCATGTTGGTCGCCATCGTTCGGCTCAGGTCATGGAAGCGCCAGTCCTCGGCATCTGCGAAGGCGGCATCGAGCCGTTGCTTGAGGCGGCCAAAGCCGGAGATCGATGTCGTGCCGGCGGTGGTGAAGACGAACTCCGAGTTGTGAAAGCGCGGCACCTTTTTAAGGATGTCGATCGCCAAGGGCGCAAGCGGCACGATATGCGCGCTCGAATTCTTGACCCGCGCTGAGGGCAGACTCCACAGCCCGTTGACCAGATCGAGTTCAGACCAGCGCATGCCGGAGACTTCGCCACGGCGTTGGCCGGTGAGCATCATCATCTGAATCCATTGCGCGAAGGGGAAGCCTTCAAGCTCGGCCATGCGCCAAATGGTTGTCAGCTCGGCATCGCTCAACATGCGTTCGCGCGCAATTTCCTTCGTGGGCGGCTTCAGGTGAGCCACGGGCGACGTTTCGATCATGCCGCGGTCAATGCACCAGTTCATCAGCTTCTTGATCGCAGCCAGCGCACGGTTCGCCCGTGTCGCTGCGCCATCGGCAATGATCGTGTCGAGCACGCGCACCACGTCAGCACGCTTGATCTCGTCGATCGGGCGCGAGAACAGCGAGGAGAATTTCAGCAGCATGCGCTCGCTGCCCTTCCAGTCCTTGGTGCGCTGCTTGGCGTAAAGCTCGATGAATTGCGGCACGACCTCGCCCAGCGTCATCATGCGCTGTTCTTCCTCGTGCGGCGCCTTCTCGACATAGCGGCCAAGCTCGATGGAGCGCAGCAGGCTGCGCGCCTTTTCGCGCGCATCGTGCAGTGTCAGGATCGGCCAGGAGCCAATCTTGATGCGCTTCATGCGTCCGTTGATGCGGCTGGAAACATAGAATACCTTGCCGCCTGTGGCAGACACGCGCAGGTGCAGACCGGGCAGCAACTGGTCATAAACCTCGTAGCGCTTGCCAGTGGCTGGCGGCAGCGCATCGATAGTCTTGGGGGTCAGGCGTCGTTTCATGACGACGAAACTAAGATAGCAATATCCGCGTGTCAGGGTATGGTTTGGGGTAAAATGTGCTTTCGATACTGCCAGCATCTGAATGTTTGGAGGATAATTTGACTGATATCGTCAGAAAGAGTTCTAACGAGCTTATAGATCCACAAGCTCGAATGCTTGTCGGCTTCTTGAAGGAAATGGGGCTTCCATGCGGCTAGGAGAAATAAGGTCAGGAAGGTATGCATTTGGAGCCAATGACTGCATATAATCCGATCGTCGGTAAGGAAGTACCGCATTTGGAAAAAATCTTCGCTTAAATTGTAGACTTACGCAGTGCGTGCAGATCATGGGAGAACCCGATGAAGATTGCAAAACCGATCAACGATCTCCAGAGGGAGTTTAACGAGCTCTGTGATAAGGGTGGCGGAATGAAGGGAGGCCCTGCGCGCTCAAAGGTGCAGCAGCTCCTATTCTCAGGAAGCAAAAAACTTAATAAGTTTGCTTTAGCCGAAATCAAAGATCAGCTGACGAAATTTTCTGATAGAGACCCGTGGAAGGTCTGTTTTGCCGTCGGTCTAGGGTGGGGGCACCTCGCTAAGATTGAGGACGACTTCACCGAAGCCGCGACAACCGCTCTCGAAACTCTAGACAGTTCTGCGCTGGAATACGCGACGACTTTTCATTTCGAGCGCGGCCCCACACCTATCGAGCAATCCCTTCGGGGCGGCTACCTGATGTTTCAAAAGGTTAAGCTTCCAGAAACGATCCCAACCGATCTGGTTAAGATCGGGCGTGCTCAAGAGAGGTGGCTATCACCCTTGTTGGGACCGAACTCAAACCGCCCAAGGTATATTGGCAGTTGGAATGCGACAGCCATGTTTATGGTTGCGCTGTTCACAAATCCTTCACTCGCAGCAGACCTTGAGCGAGAGGTTATGCTTCCCCCCGGAGGCCCCATTTATATGGGAATGTCCATTCTGCATGGTGCGCATTTGCTTTCAAGCAAGCCGTCTGGGAGCGAACTTGATGACCAAGCTTTTGAACCCGGCTCAATCTACGAGAACAATGCCCTAATGGCAGAATTCAGGAAAGGCCTGTCTGGGTGGAGTCTGCTGGACGTGCACAGCGGTATCTACATGCTGGGCACCCGCTATCCGCTATCCAACGATTGGCTCTAAGACGGGTCGCGGACCACCCGCCTGTGCAGACCGACACCGTCTGCCCTCGAGCCGATCGCCGCTGGGTTGCAAGTGGGGTGCAATTGCCGGTGGGCTTGAATGCAATGTTATGAAGCTGCTTGCGTCGGTTCGGCGACCCTTTTCTGAATGCAATCAACCGGTTAATGAAACGGTTCGGGGCCATTTGTGGCGAAACAATCAAGATGTGACGCTTTATCATAACCCTATATTCGGGGGTGCAAATATTTCCGGGGTCGGGAATTTAGCAGGTAAAATAGTATCTTAGAATGGTCGATACGCGGACGGATTGTGGCGGCGTGTCTGAATTGACCTCTCCATCTCTGCGCAAGCTCTTGTTTTTCTGATGTGATTTCTGCTGAGACTGTGGGGGTGCGCATGGGGTTTATCGTCCCACAGCAGCAACAGGGTGGACAGGCGGATTTCAGGTCAGTTTGGCACCGCGAGGCTGATAAGCGATTAATACTAAGCCCCTTCCCCGTCTTTAAACAGTGAGCGCACGGTCGCTACCGGCAGAAACATGCGAAGCGGGTTTGTCGGCAAGGGGCGGAAACCATAGTCCGCGTAGAGCTTGATCCGCCGTTCGACGAGCTCGGGATTTCCATCGTCCAATACATCTAGAACCACAACAGCGATCCCCACATGCGCCGCGGCCTGTTCGACACGCAGCAGCGCATCGACCAGAAGATCGCCACCTAAACCCTGACCAGTGTAACGCTGATCCACCCCGAACATGGACAGGAACGCCGCCGGAATGGAGCCATGCGCAGGTCGTGTCCGGGCGTACCTTTTCGGCAAATCCTGATAGTCGACCGCATGGGCATTGAGCGCATAGAAGCCGATCACCTCACCATTCGGCGCGGTC
Source organism: Neohoeflea coraliihabitans (assembly GCF_019334345.1). Taxonomy (GTDB): domain Bacteria; phylum Pseudomonadota; class Alphaproteobacteria; order Rhizobiales; family Rhizobiaceae; genus Pseudohoeflea; species Pseudohoeflea coraliihabitans. The sequence continues at coordinate 622,271 of NZ_JAHWQX010000001.1, read as the reverse complement.
ATCACATAGACGCGCGCATTGTCCGCCTTCGCCAGCTTGTTCGCCGTCTTTTTGAAGAAGTTGTCGACCTGCTCGACACCACAGGAAAAAGCCGTCCGATCGTGCTTGTCTGGATCGAACGGCTCTATCGTGCTTCTTCGAGGGACGTCTCCGGTCACTTCGACAAGACGCGCGATCTATGGCGGGCAAATGCGCCCTTCAGCTTCTCGGTCGGTTGCGGTGGTGTGTCGAGCGCACCAAAGAACGCGGCATGATCGACCGGCTCCAGCACCGTGCGCTCATGCGCGGAGATCGTTTTGAGCGCAGACTGATAGGCGGCATTCATCGTGAACACGCTATCATCCACGCCGCTAAGAGCTGCCGCGCGCTTGATCGCTTGCTTGATATGCGGCTTGGTGCGGAAATTCATCCGCTCGCTTGCCCGCTCGTCAATCTCTTTTGTGGTGTCGTTGAACGCGCGCATGGCCGTTCTCCTAAGAACTCTGTCTATACGCAATGTACGTCACTAAGGCGTACATTACAATGCCTTGTAAGATTTTCAGATACATACGCTCGGAGGTTCGACACGCGGAGACGACGGTCCGCCTGTCGGGGCAGGGTTTGGGCAGTCCTGAAACCCGTGGCGAGTATCGTGCCCCGACCCTCTCCTGCAGACGTGAGTTTTCCTATTATTTAAGGGGGGCTAATTGCAACAATTGTCGTTCTGCATTGCATCCGATCACGGCTTCGCCAAAAACACATAACGAAACATAACGGTGCGAAACCGTTCCAGCGGCTCGGTGGAATTTTCAAGTTTCGCCTGCAAGATCGTTCCTTCCCAGGCGGACCAGAAGAACTTGGCTACGATATCGACATCCATGTCCTTATCGATTTCGCCGCTTTGTCGCGCTTCTTCAAGACATTCGGACAGTCGCTCGGCCCAGGAGGAGAGAACGGCCAGAATTCGGAAGCGAAATTCGTTGTCCAGGGCGGCCATTTCCTGACCCATATTGCCGACAAGACATCCTCGTTTGAAGGAATACTTTTTCAGTCCATGAATGCCTTCGTCGATGTAATTCTCGATGCGACGCAGAGGAGGGACGGATTGATCCTTTAGTAGCCGTTCGAGCTTTCGCGCCCAGATCTCGCTGTAGTTGTCGATAACCGCAAGCCCGAAACGGGTCTTGCTTTCAAAGTAATAATAGAAGGAGCCTTTCGGAATTTTGGCATTTTCCAAAATTTCCTCAAGGCCAGTGGATGCAGGCTGGGGTGTGGGTCGCGGCAGATCGATCGCATCCAACCCCGTCGGCATCTGGTCGCGAAGATGTCAGGTCAATGCCTGCCAAAGAGCATGAGCCGCCATGTAGATCACGATCAAGGATCCGATGGTGTAGAATGTGGCCCGGACCTCGTGCGTTTGTTTGGTTGCGTAGGCGGCGAAATGCGCCAGCCTCGCCAACACAAATCCAAACATCAGGAGCTGTGCCAGCCACAATGCCGGGTCCACGACCACGAACAACAAGCCGGCTGCGAAAAAGGCCGGAATATTTTCAAGGTCGTTTCTATGCATCCGGCGGGAGCGGTCGACATAGTCGTTGATTTCCAGTTGTTTCGGATTTGGATCCTTGTTGATCAGGCCCTTCTGCAAGTCTTCCGGGCTTGCGAGACCGGAATTGCTTTTGAGCATCCGGAAGACTGTCATCCAACCCTGGAGCATGATTTTCAGCGCCATGATCGCAGCTGCGATGACGTAAACTTCGAAAACCGGGTTTTCCATGGTGAGTAGGTTCATGATCTCCCTCCCTTGGGGCTCGTAAGCGCATTTCCGATGCGACGGTCAAGTTGGTGGCGTCGACGCGGAACGTGCTTTACTTACCATTGGTAAGCAAGCATACTTACCAATGGTAAGTCGTCAAGGGATGCCCTTATGAAAAGTTCGAATACCGGGCAGGAAATTCTCGCGATCGCCCGAAAAATCATTGCCGAAGAAGGACTTGGCGCCGTTTCGTTCGATGCGATCGCACGGCATATCGGTCGATCGAAACAGGCGGTTCTGTACTGGTATCCAACCAAGCGCGATCTGTTGGTTGCGATGTTTTTGCCCTGGCTTGAAGCGGAAACTCGCGCTGCGGAAGAAGCCGTGTCCGACGCCACGAACAAAAATGAGGCGATTGGGTCTTTTGTTCGCGCTATTGCCGCGTTTCATCTGGCGGATCTGGATCGGTTTCGAATGATGTACCTTGCGCTGCAAACGACCCAACTCAAGTCAGATATTTCAGGCAGCTTTGTTGCAGGCGAGGAAATCTACAGCGTGACCAATCGCCTATACGGCATGCTTGCCGATCATCTTGGTGAAGACCAGAAAGCGGCGCGCAAAAAGGCTGTTGTCATCCATTCCGCAGTTCTGGGGCTGGTTCTCATGTGCGCATTGTCGGATGCATTGCGCGATCCACTGAAACACTCACAAGCTGACCTGATAGACGCTTTGATCACCACTTTGACGGAATAGGTGAGAAGACCGCCAGCGAGCGCAGAGAAACAGGGCTGCGATCCCGTCGGTAAGGGGTCGTGGTTCCTCAAGCTCGCGATCGGACATATCTCAGATCCACGCAGTCAAGCGCGCGCCAATCTCAAGCGCGACATCACAGGCCGCCATTGTCCTTCAGCCAATCGACGATCTCTCGTGTTCCCTGGCCATTGCGCAGGTCGCTGAAGATCGTCGGCCGGTCGCCGCGCGCCGCTTCGGCGTCGCTTTGCATGCGCTCGAGGTCGGCTCCGACATGCGGCGCCAGATCGGCCTTGTTGACGATCAGGAGATCACTGCGAGTGATCGCCGGCCCGCCCTTGCGCGGGATGTCGTCGCCCTGGCAGACACTGATGACATAGATCGTCAGATCGGCGAGATCGGGGGAAAAGGTGGCTGCCAGATTGTCGCCGCCGCTTTCGATCAGCACCAGTTGCAGGCCCGGATTGCGTTGTTTCAGCCGCTCGATCGCCCGCAGATTGATCGAGGCGTCCTCGCGGATTGCCGTATGCGGACAGCCGCCCGTCTCGACTCCCTCGATGCGCTCGGAGGAGAGCGCCTGCATGCGCACCAGCGCCTCGGCATCCTCGCGCGTGTAGATATCGTTGGTGACCACCCCGATATCGATATCCTGGCGCAGCGCTTCGCACAGGCGTGCCGTCAGGGTTGTCTTGCCGGAGCCGACAGGACCGCCGATACCGACGCGCAGTGGACCATGCGGTGAGACGGAGCCGGGCGTGCCGTGGAGAGGGAGGGGCGGGTGGGGCGAGGGCGCGTTGGTCATGACAGGAAAAGCCTTCCAGGCAGGGTTTCGTGGCGCAGCGCATCGATCTCGGCGGCGAGCGTTGCGGTGCCGATGTCGTCAAGCGTCGCGGTGGCGGCGCGCGCCGCATGGGTGCCAATGACCGCTTCAAGACGTGCGAGGATACTGGCCGCTCCGGTCTGGCCGGTGAGCGACAGCCGGATCGCCGCCTGCAATTGCGCCGAGACGAAGGCGTGCAGGAATGCGGCAAGGGTCTGATCGAGCCCCAGCCGGCAATGCGCCGCCGCCACGCCGAGAACCACCGGAAACGGGGTGCCGTGCGGCAGAGCCGGCATTGCGCTTTCTGTCCAGGGGCTGGCGGCGAGGCGGAACGCCTCTCCCTGATCCTGCGTTTCGCGCAGCCGCTCGAACGAGCCGCAAAGTGCCACGGCAAGAGCGCTGATTTCCGCGAGCTCACCCTCGTCATCTGCGGCCCGGTTCGCGGCGGCGAGAAGGACCGCATCGTTCCAGGCGGCACCGTGCTCGAGGAGGGTTTGCAGCCTCTCTTCAAGCGCCGCGGGATGGATGAGGCGTGCTTCCAGCACGGCTGTCTCGAGGCCCGCTGAATAGGCAAAGCCGCCGGTGGGAAAGGCCGGCGACAGCCAGGACAAAAGGGTGAGGAGAGCCGCCGCCGGAGCCGGGCCTGTGGCATCGGCTTCACGCATCGCGTTCATGGGGGTGCTCTTCCGCGTGAGAATGCGTGTGAGGATGTGCGTGCGAATGGGAATGGCCGGCAGCCGGAGCATCATAAGCACCGCCCTCGGGATTGAACGCAGCCTCCAGGAAATCAAGTTCCGCGCCGAGCCCGGTCAGCATGGCCTCGATCACCGGATCGCGGCGGATGAGAATACGATGTTCGTCGATCTGCGCCGCCAAATGACGGTTGCCGATCTGCCAGGCCAAAGCGAGCAGGTGGCGCCGGTCGCGACCACGCACTGCGACGAGGTCTTCGGGGGCGGCGTGGACCTTGATGATGCGTCCGTCGTCGAGCAGCAGGCCATCGCCCTGTCGCAACAGCCGGGCGTGCGGCAGGTCGAGCAGGAACTCGGTCCCGCCGTCCGAGATCAGTTTCGCCCTGCGGCGGTGGCGGGCGGTCTCATCGAGCGTAATACTGTCGCAGGGCACGGCGTTGCCGGCGGCCGGATCAATAAGGGTTCTGCAGGTCACGAGGGTCATCAGGGCACCAGCCGGTTTGCAGGTTCAAAACAGGAAGTAGCGCTGCGCCATCGGCAGCACGGTTGCCGGTTCGCAGGTCAGCAATTCACCGTCCGCGCGCACCTCGTAGGTCTCGGGATCAACGTCGATCTGCGGGGTGGCGTCGTTCAGCTTCATGGCCGCCTTGCCGATTGCGCCGCGGGTGTTTTCCACAGCCAGCATCCGCTTGGCCGTACCGAGCCGGCTCGGCAGGTCGTCATCGAGCGCCGCCTGGCTGACGAAGGTCACCGAGGACTGGGTCAGAGCCTTGCCGAAAGCGCCGAACATCGGCCGCATGTGAACCGGCTGCGGGGTCGGAATTGACGCGTTCGGATCACCCATCGGGGCGGCGGCGATCATGCCGCCGATCAGCACCATTTCCGGCTTGACGCCGAAAAACGCCGGGTGCCACATCACCAGATCGGCGCGCTTGCCGACTTCCACGGAGCCGGTGTTCCGGCTCAGCCCGTGCGCGATGGCCGGATTGATCGTCACCTTGGCGATGTAGCGGCGGACCCGCAGATTGTCGTTCTCGCCGGCTTCGCCCGGCAGGCGTCCGCGCTGGCGCTTCATCTTGTCGGCGGTCTGGAAGGTGCGGATGATCACTTCGCCGACGCGGCCCATTGCCTGGCTGTCGGAAGCGATGATCGAGAAAGCACCGAGATCGTGCAGGATATCCTCGGCGGCGATGGTTTCCTTGCGGATGCGGCTCTCGGCAAAGGCGACATCCTCGGGAATATTGCCGTCCAGGTGGTGGCAGACCATCAGCATGTCCAGGTGCTCGGCGATGGTGTTGCCGGTATAGGGACGCGTCGGATTGGTCGAGCTGGGAATGATGTTGGAGAGGCCCGCGACCTTGATGATGTCGGGCGCATGGCCGCCGCCGGCGCCTTCGGTGTGAAAGGCGTGAATGGTGCGCCCGGCGATCGCTTCGATGGTGCTTTCGACAAAACCGCTTTCGTTCAGCGTGTCGGTGTGAATCATCGCCTGGATGTCGAAATCATCGCAGACCGAAAGGCAGGTGCGGATCGCTTGCGGCGTGGTGCCCCAGTCCTCATGCAGTTTCAGGGCTGCGGCACCGCCGCGCACCATTTCCTCCAGCGCCGCCGGCTCAGACGCATTGCCCTTGCCGGCGAAGGCGAGGTTCATCGGAAAGGCGTCGGCCGCCTCGATCATGCGGGCGATGTGCCAGGGTCCGGGTGTGCAGGTCGTGGCCAGCGTGCCATGCGCCGGACCCGTGCCGCCGCCGATCATTGTCGTCACGCCGCTCATCAGCGCCTCTTCGATCTGCTGCGGGCAGATGAAATGAATATGGGAATCAATGGCCCCGGCGGTCAGAATGCGGCCTTCGGCGGCGATGGCTTCGGTGCCCGGCCCGATGACGATGTCGACGCCGGGCTGGGTGTCCGGGTTGCCGGCCTTGCCGATCGCGGCGATGCGTCCGTCCTTCAGGCCGATGTCGGCCTTGTAGATGCCGGTCCAGTCGACGATCAGGGCGTTGGTGATGACCGTGTCCACGGCCCCCTCGGCCCGGCTCGACTGTCCCTGGCCCATGCCGTCGCGGATCACCTTGCCACCGCCGAACTTGACCTCCTCGCCATAGGTGGTGAAATCACGCTCGACTTCGATGAAAAGTTCGGTGTCGGCGAGGCGGACCCGGTCGCCGGTGGTCGGACCGTACATGTCGGCATAGGCGGTGCGGGGGATCGTCGTCGGCATGATCGTGATTCTTTCTCAGTCGGTGTGTGTCGGCAGGCAGGCAGCGCAACGAGATGGCGGCACCGGTGAAGGTTGCGCCGGATAAGAGCCGATCATGGCGCGGCCCCCATCGTCTCGCCGCGAAATCCGACGATGCGGCGGTGTCCTGAGAAGGGGACGAGCCTCACTTCGCGCTGCTGGCCGGGTTCGAACCGCACCGCCGTGCCGGCCGCGATATCAAGGCGCATGGCGTAAGCGCGCTCACGGTCGAATGACAATCCGGGGTTGGTCTCGGCAAAATGGTAGTGGCTGCCCACCTGTATCGGCCGGTCACCGGTGTTTGCGACCAGCAGCGTGATGCTTTCCGCGCCGTCATTGAGGATCAGGTCGCCTTCAGCCGTCAGGATCTCGCCGGGAATCATCGGGTGGCCTCCGTCCGGGCCATCGGCCCGCTTGGTCGCCGGGCGGCGGCAGTTTCGCAAAGGTCGGGTCTCATTCTCATTGCTCTCTCCTCGGTCGGTGCATTAAATCGCCAAGATCAGCATCGGTCCCCGCCGGACCGTGTTGGCCGGCGGGATGCGGGTCAGCGGATTGGTTCATGCACGGTCACCAGCTTGGTCCCGTCGGGGAAAGTCGCTTCCACCTGAATGTCGCGGATCATCTCGGCGATGCCCTCCATCACCTGGTCACGCGAGATCACGCTGGCGCCGGCTGCCATCAGATCGGCGACAGACCGTCCGTCGCGGGCGCCTTCGACAACGAAATCGGTGATCAGCGCCACCGCTTCGGGGTGGTTGAGCCTGACGCCGCGTTCGAGCCGCCGTCGCGCCACCTGTGCGGCCATGGCGATGAGCAGCTTGTCCTTTTCGCGGGGTGTGAGCAGCATGAGTGTCCTCTCGTGGTCAGCAGTGCCAGCAGCGCGGCAGGGCATGGCCGCCACGCAATGCCGAAAGAAGGGGGATGAGCCGCTTGCGCAGAGCCAGCGCGTCGGGCGCCAGCAACCGGCACAGCAGCTTGCCGTGAAGGTGGGAGGCGCCGCCTGCCGGGCCGATGATGGCGCGCACCTGGTCCATGAGGCCTTCGCCGCGCATGGAAAACAGCGCCACGGTCGCCGCCGCCCGCGCTCCGCCGGCGATCGCGGCATGGTCGAGGCGCGCCGCGATGGCCCCATCCAGCCGGAAGGCCTCGGCATGGATCAGCCGGCCATCACGGTAGATGCGCCAGTCATCCCGCAACGTACCGCGGGTGACCGTTTCGCCCATTGCGGCGCGGCCGTAGATCACCGGCTCGCAAATCAGCAATTCGGCGTCCGCCGCCAGATGAGCGGAGATCGTGCGCTGCAACCCACCCTCGTTGAACAGGATGGTTTCCTGCGCCAGCCAGTGCAGTGCCGATTGTTGCGCGGCCTCCAGCCGGATATCGAGGCGGGCTGTATCGGCCGTTGTCCGGTAGAGCCGTTCCGCCGTCTGCGTTGCCACGCTCAGGTGGGTGGCTTGCTGCGCTTCGACATGCCAGTCGAGGCTGTCGCCACCGGTCATGCCTCCCGACGTGTTGAGCAGGACGGCTTGCATGTGTGCGCCGGAATGGCTGTTGGGTGTGCGGATGCGCGCCGAACCCTCCTGAAAGAGCTCGCACAGGCGAGTCCGACCCGAAGCGTCCGCCTTGACGGAAAGGCGTCCGCGCCCTGTGCTGCGCTGCATGCGAGGAAGGGCCTCCGCCGGGCCAGGGGCAGCAGGATCGAAATGATGCGATGCGGGCTGGACCGTCATGGTGTCTGCCGAGCCTCCTCGTCCGTCCGGCCATCGCACCACTCGGCCGCGACTGCGTCAATCAAAAAGCCGAACCGGTCCGGCAAAACTTGAAGGGCGCGCTTCATACGGTCAGATGAGCCCGCACCTCGGGACGATCGAGATCCTCGGCAACGCCCTGATGCACGACGACGCCGCGATCGAGAATGCTGACGCTGTCGGCCAGGCCTCGGCAAAAGTCGAGATACTGCTCGACGAGCAGGATCGCCATGCCGAATTCATCGCGCAGGAAGGTCAGCGCGCGGCCGATATCCTTGATGATCGAAGGTTGTATCCCCTCCGTCGGCTCATCGAGGGCGAGGAGCTTGGGGCGTGTGACGAGCGCACGGCCGATGGCCAGCTGCTGCTGCTGACCGCCCGACAGATCGCCGCCGCGACGGTTCAGCATGTCCTTCAAGACCGGAAACAGCTCGAATACGGTATCCGGGATGTGGCGCTCGGAACGGGGCAGACCGGCATAGCCCGTCTGCAGATTTTCCCTGACGGTCAGCAATGGAAAGATTTCACGGCCCTGCGGTACGAAGCCGATGCCGGCGCGGGCACGATCGTAGGCGGGCCGCCGCGCGAAGACTTCGCCGTTGAAGCGGATCGTGCCGGAGGTGAGCGGATGATGGCCGACGATCGCCCGCATCAACGAGGTCTTGCCGACGCCGTTGCGACCCAAAATGCAGGTGATCGTTGCCGGTTCGGCTTCTAGCGAAACGCCGCGCAGCGCTTCGGCGGCGCCATAGTGCAGGCGAGCATTGTCGATGATCAGCATGTCAGCGCCCCAGATAGACTTCGATAACCTTCGGATCGGCGGAAACGTGATCGATCGTTCCTTCCGACAATACGGATCCCTCGTGCAGGCAGGTGACCTTGACGCCGAGATCGCGCACGAACCCCATGTCATGTTCGACGACCACCACCGAATGGCTCCGGGCGATGTCGCGCAACAGCCGGGCCGTCTCCGCGGTTTCCGCATCGGTCATGCCTGCGACCGGTTCATCGACGAGCAACACCTTCGGCGACTGCGCCAGCAGCATGCCGATCTCCAGCCATTGTTTCTGGCCGTGCGACAGGCTGGCGGCGCTGGTGTGACGCAGATGCGAAAGCCGCGTCGTCTCGAGTATTTCGACGATTCGCCGCTCTTCCTCGATCGTCCGGCGATGCGCGAGGGATGCGAAGATCGACCGCACGCCAGAGAGCGCCAGGGCGAGATTGTCGTCGACGGTATGCCCCTCGAACACCGTCGGCTTCTGGAACTTGCGACCGATGCCCATGGTGGCGATGGCCGGTTCGTCGTGGCGGGTGAGGTCGACGTTTCCGTTAAAGAAGACCTCGCCTTCGTCCGGTCTTGTCTTGCCGGTGATGATGTCCATCATCGTGGTTTTGCCGGCGCCGTTCGGACCGATGACGGCTCGCATCTCGCCTTCGCGCAACAGGAACGACAGATTGTTGATCGCCTTGAAACCGTCGAAGGACACCGAGACACCGTCGAGATAGAGGATCGTGTCTTCGCGGTGGCCGGCCGGTTTGCCAGAAGCCGCGACCTCGGCTCCGGTCATCACGTCGGGCTCATCGGGTTCGGCCAGGGCCAATGCGGTCTCGCTCATTCGGCGGCCTCCGGTTGGGATGCGGCTGGGCCATCATGGCGGCCTTCCTCGTGGCGTCTTGCCGCCCGCAGGCGCTGCAGGGCGTCCCAGCCATGCATGGCCGTGCCGACGATGCCTTTGGGCAGGAACAGCGTCACGGCGATGAACAGGGCGCCAAGCGCAAACAGCCAGTATTCGGGAAACAGCCCGGTGAAGGCGCTCTTGCCGGCATTGACCAGGATGGCGCCGATGATCGGGCCGATGATCGTGCCGCGTCCACCGACGGCGGTCCAGATGACGATCTCGATGGAATTGGCCGGCGCGAACTCGCCGGGGTTGATGATGCCGACCTGCGGCACATACAGGGCGCCGGCGATGCCGGCCATGACAGCCGATGCGGTAAAGGCGAACAGCTTGACGAATTCCGGCCGGTAGCCGAGGAAGCGGGTTCGATCCTCGGCATCGCGAACGGCAACCATCAGCTTGCCGTAGCGGCTGGCGCCGAGCGCGCCGACCAGCAGCACGCCAAGTGCCAGCGCCACGGCGGAGGACAGGAACAGCGCGGCCCGCGTCTGGTCGGACTGGATCGAGTAGCCGAGGATGTCCTTGAAGTCGGTCAGGCCGTTGTTGCCGCCAAAGCCCATGTCATTGCGGAAGAAGGCCAGCATCAGCGCATAGGTCATCGCCTGTGTGATGATCGACAGGTAGACGCCGGTGACGCGGCTTCGGAAGGCGAACCACCCGAAGACGAAAGCCAGGAGGCCCGGGGCCAGCATGACCATGATTGCGGCAAACCAGAACTGGTCGAAGCCCGACCAGAACCAGGGCAGTTCCTTCCAGTTGAGAAACACCATGAAATCGGGAAGGGTCGGGTCTCCGTAGACGCCGCGGGTGCCGATCTGCCGCATCAGATACATGCCCATGGCATAGCCACCAAGCGCGAAGAACGCCCCGTGGCCGAGCGACAGGATGCCGACATAGCCCCACACCAGATCGAGCGAAAGGGCCAGGAGCGCATAGCAAAGATACTTGCCGAACAGCGCCACGATATAGCTCGGGACATGCAGCGGATGGCCAGCCGGCAGCAGAAGGTTGGCCGCCGGAACCAGAATGCCGATGGCAAGGATGACGACGAGACTGGCGATGATCCAGCGGTTCAGGCCCTGGCGCAGGAAATATCCGGTGATCATGCGTCCACCGCCCGGCCCTTGAGCGCGAACAGCCCGCGCGGCCGCCGCTGGATGAACAGGATGATGAACACCAGGACAAGGATCTTGCCCAATACGGCGCCGGCGAAGGGTTCGAGAAACTTGTTCGCGACGCCGAGGCTGAGAGCCGCGATTAGTGTCCCCCACAGGTTTCCGACACCGCCAAACACCACCACCATGAAACTGTCGATGATGTAGCCCTGGCCAAGATTGGGAGAGACATTGTCGATCTGGCTCAGCGCGACGCCGGCAATGCCGGCAATGCCGGATCCCAGCGCGAAGGTCAGCGCATCGACCCAGGGCGTGCGAATGCCCATCGCCGCTGCCATGCGGCGGTTCTGGGTGACGGCGCGCATGCGCAGGCCAAGCGAGGTTCGGTTGATCGCATACAAAAGCACGGCGAAGACGACGAGGGCGAACACGACGATGTACAGGCGGTTCCAGGTGACCGAAATCTCGCCAAGCTGAAAGGCGCCGCTCATGAAGGACGGGTTCGACACCTCACGGTTGCTGGGGCCGAACAGGGTGCGGACCGATTGCTGCAGAACGAGACTGACACCCCAGGTGGCGAGCAGCGTTTCGAGCGGCCGGCCGTAGAGAAAGCGGATGACGCCGCGTTCGAGTGCAAAGCCGACGGAACCGGCGACCAGAAACGCCAGCGGCAGGGCGATCGGCAGTGACCAGTCGAGCAGACCCGGGAAACTCGTGCGCATCACCTCCTGGACGGTGAAGGTGGTGTAGGCGCCCAGCATGACCATCTCGCCATGCGCCATGTTGATGACGCCCATGACGCCGAAGGTGATCGCCAGGCCGATCGCAGCAAGCAAGAGGACAGAGCCGAGCGACACACCGTACCAGATATTCTGTCCCAGCCCCCAGTATTGCAGGCGCTTTTGCACCGATGCCGCGGCGTCCTCGGCGGCCTGCAGGACGCCTTGGTCGGGGCTTGCCGGCATACGGGCGAGAAGACTGAGCGCCTGCTGGCCGCCCATGTTGCGGATCGTCTCGATGGCGGCGATCCTGGTTTCGGGGTCGGCGCCGGAAAACAGGATCGCGCCGGCCCGGGCATTCTCGAGGGCGTCGCGGACCGCATCGTCCTCCTCGTCGGAGATTGCTTTTTCAATCGCCGCCAGGCTGTCGGGGTCCGGGGTGGCGATAAGAGTGCGCGCCGCCGTCATCCGAATGTCGGGATCGCCGGCCGCCAGTGTCAGTCCGCCCAGTGCTGCCCGGACGGAGCGGCGCACGGAGTTGTTGACGCGCACCTTGTCGAGGGCCGACTTCGGCGCCGTGCCGATGGCCTCGCCGGTGACCGGATCGTGCAGGGTCAGCTGCTGGCCGCGGCCGCTGACGATGACAACCGCGCCGTCGTCCGCCCGGCGGTAGACATCCCCTTCTGTCAGAGCGCCGAGCACGCGCGCCGCACGCGGGTCACCGGTCTGCGCCACCACATTGATCGCCTCCCTGAGGCGGGCGTAGCCCTTTTCGGCGCCGAGACCGGCAATGGCCTGGCGCAGCGCCACATCGCTGTCCTGGGCGGTCGCCATCGATGGACTGAGCAGGACGGCGAGCACGGCGAAAAGCGCGGCGATCGATCTTGTGACTGTCATGCGTTTGATCACGTTCATGCGGAGAAGCCGGGGAAAGAGGCCGGGGAAGAGCCTCCGGACCCGGCGGAGGGGTCCGGAGGTGGCGGAGGGTCCTAGTTGGACTTGGCCGCTTCAGTGGCCGGCTCGGCCATGGCGGTTTCGGCAATGCATTTTTCCGCTTCGGTGTCGTAGTTGCCGCATTTCAGGTCGACCCAGTCGGACTTCAATTTCTTGCTTTCCGGCAAGAAGTCAGACCAGGCGTCGCCCGGAACCAGATCGTCGGTCTCGGAGACCACTTCGAACTGGCCATCTTCCTGAATCTCGCCGATCAGCACCGGCTTGGTGATGTGGTGGTTCGGAAGCATCTTCGAGATGCCGCCCGTCAGGTTTGGCACTTCGATGCCCGGAAGCGCTGCGATCACCGCATCCGGATCGGTCGTGCCGGCCGCTTCCGCCGCCTTGATCCACATGTTGAAGCCGATGTAGTGCGCTTCCATCGGATCGTTGGTGACCCGTGCCTCGTCCCCGGTGAAGGCATGCCACTCCTCGATGAAGCTGGCATTCGCCTCGGTTTCGACGCTCTGGAAGTAATTCCACGCCGCCAGATGTCCGACCAGCGGCCCCGTGTCGATGCCCGCCAGTTCCTCTTCCCCGACGGAGAAGGCGACCACGGGAATATCCTCGGCCTTGATGCCCTGGTTGGCCAGTTCCTTGTAGAACGGCACATTGGCATCGCCGTTGACGGTGGAGACCACCGCGGTCTTCTTGCCGGCCGACCCGAACTCCTTGATGCGCGCCACTTCCGTCTGCCAGTCGGAAAAACCGAACGGCGTGTAGTTGACGATGATGTCCTCGGCGGCGACACCCTTGTCGAGGAGATACTGCTCGAGAATCTTGTTGGTGGTGCGCGGATAGACGTAGTCGGTCCCCTCCAGCACCCAGCGCTCGACGCCTTCCTCGTTCATCAGATAGTCGACCGCAGGAATGGCCTGCTGGTTCGGAGCGGCGCCCGTGTAAAAGACATTCCTCTCGCTTTCCTCGCCCTCGTACTGGACGGGGTAGAAGAGGATGCTGTTCAACTCGCTGAAGACCGGCAGCACCGATTTGCGCGACACCGACGTCCAGCAGCCGAACACCGCGGCGACCTCGTCCTGCTCGATGAGCTGACGCGCCTTCTCGGCGAAGAGCGGCCAGTCGGAGGCCGGATCGACGACGACGGCCTCGAGTTTCTTTCCGAGCAGGCCGCCCTTTTCGTTCTGCGCTTCGATGAGCATCAGCATGGCATCTTTCAGCGTCGTCTCGGAGATCGCCATTGTGCCGGAGAGCGAATGAAGAATGCCGACCTTGATGGTGTCTTCCTGCGCGCTGGCAGGGGTCATGGCTGAGGTTGCGGTCAGCGCTGCACCGAGCGCGATGAAGCCGAATGTGCGGGCAATATGGTTCATTGAATTGTGTTCCCTCTGAAAGTCAGTTGCACCGACCTTGCACTGCACAAATCGTGCCAGATGAACCCTTCTGCGGTTTCGCGCCGCAAGACTCCTTTGTTGTCAAAGCGTTAACTTTTCCTGCCGCACCCGGCAGGCATCGCCGGCGACGCCGCTCGATGCCTCCTATTCATGCGGCGGGGTGTGCTTTTTCGCCTAAATTTCTTGCACTGCACAAGAATAAGGCACGCGGTTTGGTGAGGGGATGCCAGGGCCAAGTGGGGCAGGTACGCGCAGCCCGGCAAGCACCGGGAGAATTCTCCTCAACTGCGAAGATCGCAACTGCGTATGGCGGGCAAGCCGCGCCTTGAGGAAACCCTGGCCTTTGCCGGCTTGGCGATTAATCTGGAGATAAACGACCTGCAGAAGTCAGGCGCGAAGTATGGCGGCGCTTTGAGGCGGGTGCGTGGGGCTAGCGGCTTTCAGCGACCACGCTCTCCGCAGTTATTCGCGTGGGCCGCGGCGTTGCAATGGACCGGCAGCGGCGCCGTTGGCGGCATATCCTCATGTCATACGGTCACTTTGAAGGTTCAGCATCACCAGCCGGTGCAGGGATCGTGTCGGACGTCAGCACAACCGTCAGGCCGCCGTCGACAACGAGGTTGGTGCCGGTGACGTAGCTCGCCTGCGAGGAGGCGAGGAACAGACAGACCTCGGCGATTTCCGAGGGTTGCGCATAACGACGCAACGGTATGCGCCGCGTCCAGCCATGATGGGCACCGATCGAACGCTGCTCACTGCTCATCGGGGTCTCGACAAAGCCGGGCGAGACCGCATTGACACGGATGCCATGCGCAGCGAGCTCGGCGGCCATCTGCTCGGTCAGGCTGATGACGCCACCCTTCGCGGCGGCATATGCGACGTTCACTTGTGGCGAGACAGCCCGAATGCCGGCGATCGAAGCGATGTTGACGATTGCCCCGCCGGCGCGCTTGAGCGCCGGGAGTGCGGCGCGCGAAGCCATGTAGATCCCGCTGAGGTCGACGTCGAGGACGCGCTTCCACTGGCTGCTTTCGGTCTCCTCGAGCGAGCCGCGCCCGATGATCCCGGCCGCGCTGACCAGAACATCGAGGCGGCCGAACTCCGCGTCGATCCTGGCGAATGCATCAGCCACCTCCTCTTCGCGAGTGACGTCAACAGTATATCCGCGGGCGCGCCCTTCGGGCAGCGAGAGTGTGGCCAGCGCATCGGCAATCGATGCCGCGTTGACATCGAGAAGGGCGACCGACGCGCCTTCCGTGGCCAGCGCCTCGGCTATGGCCAGGCCGATACCGGAAGCGCCACCGGTGATCACAGCCACCTGTCCGTCGAACCTTTTCATCGCGTTCTCCTGAGATATGTGTCCACCAAGGACAAGGAATGCCGGCGCCCGAGTGCCAAGCCAGACACGTGCGAAGCCAGACGGGCGTCAAGCCAGACGGCGCGAATACGTGCGACACATGCCGGTGCGACGCCGGGCGCGTTTACTTGAGCTGATCTATGATCTTGGCCCAGCCGTTCTCTTCACTGCTGACGTGCATGCCCTGGCTGTAAACGCCGCCCAGGACCTCCATCGGCAACAGCGCATCGAGCGGATTGGCCCGATTGCCACGCAGTGCGACTCGGACTTTGCCGGTGCGGGCGTGTTTCGGCTTGTTGTCGGGAGACGGATCACGCGTCAGGATGCGTTTCTGGATGATGCCCGGACCTTCCGGGTTTGAAACCGTGTGGATCATCAGATGCGGATTGAGCTTGATCGCAGGGAGATCATCGACCGGCTCGCTGTTGAAATCGAAAGCCATCCTGATGAGCTGATCGTCGCCTACAGTGCATGTCGCGACCGCCGCGTCATCCGTCTCCTCATAGGTGGCGGACATCAGTTTCTTCGGATAACCCCAGACTTCGCGTCCTGCAAGCACGGCGGCGAAGTGATCCTCGAACCATGTGAATGTATAGCCGCCAACGATATCCTTGTAGCGAACCGGAATCGTGAAGCGGAAATGCATGTATCCGGCTATGTCGACCCGGTGGCTGTGCGGAAATACAGAGTTGCTCGAATCTCCAAACGTGATTTGGAATAGATTGTCGACATATTCGAACGGAGTCGTGGCAATGATCTTCTTCACGACATCGGCATCGGTGCGGCACAGTGCGGTGATTCCGCGATAGTCATTCGATGAATAGGGATTCAACGGATCCGGATAGGCTGCAGTGCCTAGAAACATATCAAAGCGATCTGTCAAATTCTCGCTGCTCATCGGTAGTCTCCTTGCTCATTTTGCGACAGCGCCTTGCGCTTTTGCATTCTCTTATGACGGATCGATCGGGTCGGGCTGGGCTATCGGCGCAGCGGCCGCTTGCCGCAGCCATTGGGCCCGAAGATCGCCTCGGACCCGCCAGCGCGGAAGCAGTGCTCTCATCTTTGCGCCGCTCGCCGCGACGCTTTTGCAAAACTACTTGCGACGACCCTCTGCGGGAATCAGGGTGCCTTGTCGTAGACTATGGTCTCTACGGCTAGCGGCTTGTCGATCAGCTTGTAGGAGAGCAGGAATTCGTTGAATCCATCGACAGCCTTGCGATCGAAATTGTGGCCGTAGCCCTCGATCGTGCGTTGGACGAGCTGGTCCAATACGGCTTCGCGATCCGGGACATCATCGCCGAGTTTGAACTGCTCGTTGACGATCTGCTTGGCTTCAGAAAGGTTCTGCGGATCCTGAAGCCACTTCACGGCTTGCGCATGCGCGCGCATGAAGGCATCGGCGATCGCAGAGTTGTCCTGCAGATACTCGCTGGGAGCATAGTAAGCGACATAGCCGCCGTTCATGGCTTGCAAATCGGAAGGACCCTCGCCCCTTGAAAGATCAGCGAAGACGGCGCACGACTTGGTCGCTTCGCAGAGCGCCGGAACCGGATCCCAACTGACAATTGCATCGACCTGCTTGGCAGTCAGGGCCGCAAATGCGGTAGCCGGCCCGCCGACCGCCACGAAGAACACCTCGTCTTGCTCCATGCCGGCCCCGGCCAACAGGGCCCTGGCGATCATTTCGGGGGAGCCGCCGCGCGCCACGACACCGATACGCTTGCCGGCAAGCGCCTCTATATTCTCCGGGTAGGACTTGTCCGCAACCGTCGCAGCCACCTCGCTGGACGCGGAGAGGGAATAGACGTTGTTGGTGAGATACGGACCGATAATTTCAAGTTCATAGCCCTTGTCCACCGCCTGCATCATCACGTCCAAAGAGCTGACGATAATGTCCACTCCTTCCGTCTTCGCCGCCTGCATTGCCAGAATGGCGCTTGCCAGATAGACCGGTTGGCACTCGAGCCCTTCCTCGGCGCAGAACCCCTTGCTGCGCATCACCCAGTTGACAATATGAATGATGCTGCCCGGGTACTCATGGACGCGAACAATATTTTTTTCCTGAGCGATCGCATGCGTTGATCCAAGCGCCATGACAGCAACCGCGGAGATGGCTATTCCAAGTTTCTTCCAACGCATAAATCTCTCCCGTACTTTTCTGAATTCAAAAGAGCAGAAATACTATTTTATTCTTATTGAATCTGATCTTTTATTTATAAATCATGCCTGCCTATATTTTTTGCTTTCAGTAGGCGGCGTGAAGTCAAATTAGGCAAGAAAAATTTTCCTTACGCAAGTAAATAATATTGCAGTGTTTATTAAGTAAATCTTTCAATAAGAGGCCTAGCGCTGTTCGGTCGGTTCGGCGTGGAAAGATGGCGCCGGGCCTGCCGTTTTTCGTGACGGCGGCAGACGGGCGGCGGGTGAGCGCGCTATCGCAGCCGATCCGGTATCGGGTTTCACTCCGCCGGCCTCGCCAGATCGTGAAGGCGAGGCGTGGCGGCGCGGCTGGACCCGGCCCCCGCAGATGGCGCATGGTGGCGGCTTAAGACAGGCCGGCGGCAGGCTGGCCGAAACGGACACGGAGCGAGGTGACATGACCAGCATGAAACTGCAATTTGACGGGCATGCGGGGGCGCAACTGGCGGCACGGCTCGATCTGCCGGACGGGCCGGTGCGCGGCTATGCGCTGTTTGCGCATTGCTTCACCTGCTCGAAGGATCTGCTGGCGGTCAAGCGCATCGCCGCGGGGCTTGCCGCCGAGGGTATCGCGCTGATGCGGTTCGATTTCACCGGGCTCGGGGCGTCGGAGGGCGAGTTCGCCTCGACCAATTTCTCCTCGAATATCGAAGATCTGAAATGCGCGGCGGCGCATCTGGCGGCAAGCCACGGGGCGCCGGAATTGCTGATCGGCCACTCGCTGGGCGGCGCGGCGGTGCTGGCGGCGGCCGGCGAGATCGATGGCGTCAAGGCGGTGGTGACCATCGGCGCGCCGTCGGATGTGGCGCATGTGCTGGAGAATTTCGAGGCCGACCTGGCGGCGATCCGCGCCGACGGCGCCGTCGAGGTGAGCCTTGAGGGCCGGCCGTTCACCATCGAGCGGCAATTTGTCGAGGATGCCTGCGCGGCGCGGCTGGAAAAGCGTATCGCGGAGCTGAAAAAGCCGCTCCTGATCATGCATGCGCCACGGGACGCCAGCGTCGGCATCGATCATGCCAGCGCCATCTTCCTAGCCGCCAAACATCCGAAAAGCTTCATCTCGCTGGATGGCGCCGATCACCTCTTGTCGCGGCCGATCGATGCGCAGTTTGCCGCCGATGTGATTGCCGGCTGGGCAGCGCGCTATCTCGATGCCGCCGCGGCACCGCAGGCCACGCCGGACACCGTTTTACCCGATGGCGCGGTGCGGGTGACGGAGACCGGCCAGGGCAAGTTCCAGCAGCGGGTGGATGTCGGCGGGCACCGGCTGATTGCCGATGAGCCAGAAAGCTTTGGCGGCGATGACAGCGGGCCGACGCCCTACGATTTCCTCGCCATCGGGCTCGGCGCCTGCACGTCGATGACGCTGCGCATGTATGGCGAGCGCAAGAAGCTCGATCTGCCGCGCCTGTCGGTCGAGGTCAGCCATGCCAAGGTGCATGCAAAGGATTGCGCGGCGTGCAGCGAAGAGCAGCAGGGGCGCGAGGGGCGCATCGACCGGTTCGAGCGGCGCATCAGGGTGGACGGGCCGGTCAGCGCCGAGGTGGCCGCCGATCTCAAGCGCATCGCCGATCTGTGCCCGGTGCACAAGACGCTCGAACAGTCATCGGCGATCGTCACGGAGATCGAGTAGGGCAGGGGGCCGAGCTGCGCAAAACCGCCTCGAAATCAAGGCGCGCGACCGCGGCGTCGAGCGCGCACCGCCGCTGCGGGGTGATCTGCCGTGCCAGGCCGGCGAGGTTTTCATCCTGGAGGGGCAGCGGGCGCCGCGCCGCGCCGACCGGCGATCCGTGACGGTTCTCGACGGCGCGCAGGAAATACGCGACATCGGCATTGAGCATGAGAGGGGGCTGCCGGTTGCCGAGAATAGGAAGATAGAACATGGCTCGGGTCGAACCGCGGCGGGCATAGCCGAGCAGTTCATCCATGCCCGCGACGAGGCGCCGTTCCGCAGGGGTTTGCGGCGGCTCGGCGGGCCCACCGCAAAACAGAACGGCCTCGCCGTCCTGGTGGCCCAGCGCGTCGAGCAGATCGTAGAACAGGAGCTGCAGGATTACCCCGTCTGCTACCGGATTTTCCGTACCGACGATATGCTCCTTCCATGCCGCAAGGCGGGTTGACTGTGAGGCGGTCGCCGCAAATTCCGGGTACCGCGCATGGTAAATGGCGAACTGGGTTTGCAGCATTTCGGCAAACGATGCGTTTTCGCTCATCCGGGTCGCTGCAGCCTCCGCCACCGTCATTTCATGGAAAAAGGGATGCGGGGCGAGGGTGAAGGACCAGCCGCCAAGGCGGGCGTCGCGCACAAGCGGCAAGGGGCAGGGCGCAGTGGTGCGCAGCGCCGCGTCCAGGGATCCGTCCCTGACCGGAGCGTCAGGAAAGGCCGGCGGTGCGGCCGCGGGATCGGGCTGCCGGCGCTGAAAATCCCAGTCGAGGGCGTAGATCCCGGCGCGCTGCATGGCCGTCCGCAGCGCATGGCGCACATCGCTGTTCAGCCGCACCGCGCTTTGCGCTTCACCCTGGAAATAGAGTTCGATGACGGCCTGCGTCAGGCCGAGGCGCGCATAGCTGACCAGCTCTTCGAGAAGGGTGGTGAAGCGGCGTTCCTTTGCGTCTGCGGGAGGCCGGGAAAAGAAGCCGCAATAGGAAAGATCCGACCGCCCGAGGGCCGTGCCGGCGCGTTCGAGAGCGTCACGGAGGCCGTAGCCGACAGAAAGACTCATGACGGCATTGTCCCGCGCTGCCAGATGGCGCTTGTAGGCGCGAAAACGCGTCTCGGCCGTGCCGCTTGCCGCAAAATTCGGGAAGCGCCGCTCATAGGCATGAAACCCGGTCCGCAGCGCGGCGGTAAAGATGTCGAGGCGAATGATCTCCGCGAAGGGCAGCCGATTGAGGAGCGCGATCTCGAATGGCATTGGGAGCGGGGGCGGCGTGACGGGGTGCGTGCTGAACGACCAGTCCGGCTCCGGCGCCAGGGCCGGAATTTCGGCGCGTAGCGAGGCGAGGTGCTGTGCGTCCGCCGCTACCGGAGCGAGCAGGCAGCTGATCAGCATCAGACATGCGAGAGGAAGCACGGACAACAAGTTCTTCAACTGCCGGTGCCGGCAGCCGCTCAAACGCAACGTACGGGCGAGGCTTGCATAAGAAAAAACCAAGCTTTCTGCAAGTTTATCCACTGCCTTCTCCGCCAGTTTATTCTGACAACTCTGATCATAGTGCGGAGATGCTGGAATTCTAAGAGAAAAAGATGCGCAGAGATGTCGGAGTCTGAGGCAGATCGATCGTCAATTGCAGGCCGATGTGAAGGAGGCGAGCGCTGCGGTCCACCGAAGACGTTCTGCGCTTGCGCAAATGCGCCGGCGTCTGAGCGCGCTTCGATCGAAGGAGAAGACGTTGCGGCAGCGCAATGCGGCCGGGCTGGCCGTCAGCGCCATAGGCCGGTCTTTTGGGTCAGTTGCCGGTCTTTCAACTGGCGGGCTAGAGGTGGAACTCGCCCTAGTCCGACAGCAGATAACGGCGCTCGAGACTGAAATGCGCCGGATCGAGCCGAATATCCAGCGTTTTGAGGAGGAGCGCAGGCACAAGGAACACGCACTCGCAGTGAATGCTGGCCAGTTGTCGACCTTCGCCTGTGTGCGGTGACTATGAAGTCGTGTTTGCAAAATAAATGAGTTGGAAGAGAAGCCGCGGGTGCGGGGTGTGCGTGCTCGCAGAACCGGGCGTTCAGCGGCGCCGTAGCCGAACCACTGCTTCAGCTTGTGCAATCGCGGCCTGCAGATCACTGTCGGTCATCAACGTGGCGGCGGAGTTGAGGCGATCGAGCAGCGTTGTGCGTGGATCGCTCGCAGCAGCGGCGGTGGCGCTGAGAAGGTCGTTCGGGGTCGATTGCAGAACCTCGGCAATGCGCAGCAGCATGGCAAGGTCCGGTTCATTGCGACCGCTGACATAGTGAGCGTAGCGGCGTTCGCTCAGACCGGCACGGCGGGCGACCTCGGCATTGGCGAGGCCAAGCTCCTGCGCCCGTCGTCTGAGGTTTTTTGCAAACACGTCCATCCCGTACAAAATGTTCCTGACAGGCTGACCGTGTCCATGTAGGATGCGTTCCTATCAAAATGAACTTTCCCTGTGGTTTATGTCGGCATGCCCTCCTCTCCCTTCCTCCCGTTCCTGATCTTCGGCGGCCTGGTGCTGATCGTCGTCGGGCGGGCGGCGTGGCGGTTTCATGTGGTGCCGCTGTTGTTATCGCGGCGGGACATTGCGCGGGTGGCCAAGGAGCTTGTGGCGCAGTACGGCGCCGAGGCGGCCGAGATGGCGTTCATCGAGGAGCATCTGGCCTGGCAGCGCTGCGCGCCGTCGGAACAGGGGAAATGGCGGCGGGTGCGGCGCGCATTGGTGCAGCGCGGGCGGGTCGTGCGACCGGAAAACGGGAACGGCGCATGACGGCGCATGATAGCGAAGGCGTGCGACCGCGTTCGGCGCCGAGCGCGCCGTCAGCACAGTTGCGGCCGTCAGGGAGAGCCTCAACGGCCGCCTTGGTGTGTTGGCGCGGACCAGTCGCTCAGAACTTTATGGCGATTCCGGCTTTGACGACGGCAAAGTCCAGATCCTGACGGAACCGGAAGCCGTCTCCGATTGCCTCCGTCGTTCCGAAATCGACGTATTGTCCTTCCAGACGCGCGATAATCGACGGTGTAACGGCAAATTCCAAACCGCCGCCGATCGCAAGTCCGATATCGACATTGTCTTCTGTGGGGTCGATAAGGCCTCCCAATACTGTCGCGTCCGTGTCGCGGAATCCCTGGTCGATATCCGCCGCGATCACGCCCCCCTTGGCGTAAAGGAGAACGCGGTCGAATGTGTAGCCAACACGCGCGAAAAGAGCGCCATACACCCCGCCATCGGTGGAGTAGAAACTGTCATCGGCCGGCGCTCCGGAAGCCACCGTTACGGGAGACTGGCGTCCACCCTCAATGCCGAGATAGCCGAGTTCGACCTCGGCGCCGAGAAGGAAGCCATTGGCGAACTGGTGATTGTAGCCGGCATAGAAATTGCCGACAAAACCGTCGACGTCATAGCTGAAAGGCAGGTCACCGTTGTAGCCATCGACATCCTCGGCCCGCGCGTCGCCCCAGCCGTAGCCGGCGGCGAAACCTGCATAAAACCCGGTCCAATTGTAGCTTGGCTCGACCTCGTAAGCCAGATCATCCGCCGCGTAGACCGGGAGGGTCAGCGGCACGCTGACTAGGAGGCCCATCAAAATCTGCTTCATCATACGACCCATAAAGCTGAAGGTGGTGCCCCGTCAGTGATCATAGCGCGCCCGACGTTTCCCGGGAAGTGGCTTCGTCGCCGGGTAGAGGGCCGGGGGCTCATGTATCCGTTCGGCGCTGTGGGGGCGGGCGCGTGAAGCGGAGGGCAGAGCAGATTATCCGTCGCGCAATCAACAGGTTCAGCTTGCATGGAGCTTGAAATTATCCCCGTGACAATCCTGCAACAGTGCGTGAAAATCGCTACTGCTTCAGCTCGGGCGATTGCCGGGCGGTGAAGGCACGTGTCGGCGGTGGCGTGCGGGTGGGATCGGGAGCCTCAGCCCTTCATCGCCCGCTGCAATTTGGCCATGCCGGCGATCCAGCGGTCATAATTGTCGATCTTGGCGCGCATGTAACCGCCCACCTGCGGGTGCGGCAGGATGAGGAAGCGTTCGTCGCGCACGCCGTCAAGGGCGACGCGCGCCACATCCCCGGCGCTGAGCACGCCATCGCCCGATTGCGGCCCTTCCGGGAGCGCGCTGAGCATCGGCGTATCGACGCCCTGCGGGCACAGCACCGATACCCTGATGCCGTCATCGCGGTGGGTCAGTGCGAGATTCTCGGCAAAGCCGATGGCGGCATGTTTGGTGGTGGCATAGACGGCGCTGCCGACCTGCGAGAGCAGCCCCGCCGCCGAGACGGTGTTGAGGAAATAGCCCGTATTGCGCGCCCGCATGCGCGGGATGAGATGGCGGGCCGCCTCGACATGCGCCATGACATTGACGGCCCAGGCCTTTTGCCAGACGTGCGGCGCTGCGCCGGCGGCATTGGCAAAAGTCGGGTCGAAGCCGGTGGCGATGCCGGCATTGGAACAGAACAGGTCGATCGGGCCGAAGCGCGCCTCGACGTCATCGATCAGCGCGGCGAGATCGCTCGGCTCGGAGACATCGCAGGTCACCGCCTCGCCACCGATGGCCGATGCGACGGTGTTTGCGCCGGCGGCGTCGAGATCGGCGACGATGATCCTGCCGGCGCCGGCCTCGGCCAAAGCATGACACAGCGCCTTGCCGATGCCGCTGGCACCGCCGGTGACGACGGCGATCCTGCCTTCAATCTGCATTTGTCATTCTCCCGGATTGCTGGCGGAGTGCTCTATCAAGGGAACACCTCGAACAGGCCGGCGGCGCCCATGCCGCCGCCGACGCACATGGTGACGACGACAAAGCGGGCATTGCGACGGCGGCCCTCGATGAGGGCGTGGCCGGTCATGCGGGCGCCCGACATGCCGTAGGGATGGCCGATCGAAATAGCGCCGCCATCGACGTTCAGGCGCTCATCGGGGATGCCGAGACGATCGCGGCAATAGACGACCTGGCAGGCAAAGGCCTCGTTGAGTTCCCACAGATCGATGTCATCGACGCTCAGACCGTGGCGCTTGAGAAGTTTCGGCACGGCGAAGACCGGCCCGATGCCCATCTCGTCGGGATCGCAGCCGGCCACTTCCATGCCGCGATAGGCGCCGAGCGGGACGAGGCCGCGGCGTTCGGCCTCGCCGGCCTCCATCAGGATGGTGGCGGAAGCGCCGTCCGAGAGCTGGCTGGCATTGCCGGCGGTGATGTAACGGCCCTCGGCGATCTCGAGGCCATCCTTGAACACCGGCTGCAGTTTGGCCAGATCCTCAAGGGTTGTTGACGGGCGCGGGCCCTCGTCATGCTGCAGCGTGACCTGTTCCTCGCGGCTTTCGCCGGTCGCCTTGTCCCTGACGATCTTGGTGGTGGTCAGCGGCACGATCTCGTCGTCAAAGCGGCCGGCCTTGATGGCGGCGGCGGTGCGCTGCTGCGAGCGGAGAGCATAGTCATCCTGGGCCTGGCGCGAGACATTGTAGCGGGCGGCGACGACCTCGGCGGTTTCCAGCATCGACATGTAGATGGCCGGCACGCTTTCCACCAGCGCCGGGTCCCTGGCGCGAAAGCTGTTGTAGTGCTCGTTCTGCACCAGAGAGACGGACTCGACCCCGCCGGCGGCGACGGTCGTCATGCCATCGACGATGATCTGCTTGGCGCCGGTGGCGATCGCCATCAGGCCGGAGGCGCATTGGCGGTCAAGGCTCATGCCGGCGACGGAGGTGGGAAAACCGGCGGCCAGGGCCGACTGGCGGGCGATATTGCTGCTGGTCGAGCCCTGCTGCAATGCCGTGCCCATCAGGACGTCATCAATGCTCGCCGGGTCGATGCCGGCGCGTTCGGCGGCATGTTTCAGTGCGTGGCCGCCCAGGGTCTGAGCCTGGGTGGTGTTGAAGGCGCCGCGATAGGCCTTGCCGATCGGGGTGCGAGCGGTGGACACGATGACGGCTTCACGCATGGTCGAAATCCTCGGTGTTGAACGCGGGCGGGCGATCGTCGGCGGGCGCGAAAAGATCGTCGGGCGCGTCGGCCACGGCGGTGGCAAGATGGCGGATATGGTCGCGCGCCGCCTCCTCGGCAATCCGGGGGCGGCCGCCAAGAATGGCGTCGGCGATGGCGGCATAATCGGCAAAGCGCTGGGCTGGCGGCTGATGCAGATTGGCGCGGATCAGATGGACCTGGAAGCTAGAGAGCAGGCGTTCGAGATCGGCATTGCCGCCGATGCGGGTGATGGCGCGATAGAAGCGATTGCGGGCGCGGACCAGATCATAGGAGTCGCGCTCGCCGGCAAAAGCGGCCAGCTCCGCATAGGCGGTCTTGAAATGCGCGGCGGCGCCGGGCGCGTCGATCCGTTCGGCGGCAAGTCGGGCGGCAAGGCCGATGGTGACTTCGAGAATGGCAAGAATGTTGCCGGCGTCGCGGCGGGTGAGCTGGCGGATCTGGGCGCCGCGATGCGGCAGGACGGTCGCCACCCCCTCGGCGGCGAGCCGGGTCAGCGCTTCGCGCACCGTCGGGCGGCTGACCTTGTAGCGGCGCATCAGATCCGGCTCGACCAGGCGCTGGCCGGGGACATAGCGGCCCTCATAGAGACCGCGCACGACGTCGCGCACGATCTGCAGCGAGGAACTGCGCCCGCCTTGGCCTGCCGCCGGGCGATGGGCGGCAGCCGGTTTATCGCTGGTGTCGTCGGAGTTCCTGGTCACGCGTGGCGCGTCCTGTCGGTTGTCTGCGGCCATTTCGAAGCGAGGCTGGTCCTTCGTTCGGGACCCATAAAACAGGCCGCGCACCTTCAAAGTCAATCAAAATCGTCTGACGATCTTGCGCAGGCCTGCGTTCCCGCCTATCGTCCGGGAAAATCAAACATGAGAAAGTGGCAGTGATGATTACCGAGAAATCGCAGCGGGTGCAGGATCTCGAAAAACGCCTGGAGGCGTTTATGGATGAGCATATCTATCCGAATGAAGAGCGCTTTTACCGGGAGACCGAGGAGGTCGGTCCGTGGGGCGTGCAGCCGGTGATCGAGGAATTGAAGCCGAAGGCGAAGGAAGCCGGGCTGTGGAACCTGTTTCTGCCCGAATCCGAGCGCGGCGCCGGGCTGAGCAATCTCGAATACGCCTCCCTCTGCGAGATCATGGGGCGGGCGCATATGGCGCCGGAGATCTTCAACTGCAATGCGCCGGACACCGGCAACATGGAAGTGCTCGAGCGCTACGGCAGCGAAGCGCACAAGGAGCAATGGCTCAAGCCGCTTCTGGCCGGCGAGATCCGCTCCTCCTTCGCGATGACCGAGCCGGCGGTGGCCTCGAGCGATGCGACCAATATCGAAAGCCGCATCGTCGCCGATGGCGACGATTATGTGATCAATGGTCATAAATGGTACACGACGGGCGCCACCGATCCGCGCTGCAAGATCATCATCTTCATGGGCAAGACCGATCCGGACAATCCCGACCGGCACAAGCAGCAGTCGATGATCCTGGTGCCGAAGGATACGCCCGGCGTCGAGGTGGTGCGATCGATCCCGGTCTTCGGTTTCTACGGCGTGCCCGATCGCGCGTCGGAAGTGATGTTCCGCGATGTGCGGGTGCCAAAATCGAACATGCTGCTTGGCGAGGGGCGCGGCTTCGAGATCGCCCAGGGGCGGCTTGGGCCGGGGCGCATCCACCATTGCATGCGGCTGATCGGCCTGGCCGAGCGGACGCTTGAGAAGATGTGCCGGCGTGCCTCCGAGCGGGTGGCTTTCGGCAAGCCGGTGGCGGCGCAGACGGTGACCCAGGAGCGCATCGCCGAATCGCGCATCATGATCGAGCAGGCGCGGCTTCTGACGCTGAACGCGGCGCACCGCATGGACACGGTCGGCAACAAGGTGGCGAAGGCCGATATCGCGATGATCAAGGTGGCGGTGCCGAACATGGCCTGCCAGGTGATCGACTGGGCGATCCAGGTGCATGGCGGCGGCGGCACGTCGAATGATTTCGGCCTGGCATCGGCCTATGCGACGGCCCGCATCCTGCGGCTTGCGGACGGTCCGGACGAGGTGCATCGCAACCAGATCGCCAAGCTGGAACTGCGCAAATATTCGAACCGGGATGCCGGCGGGTCTGCGCGGCCCTGACACGCCGGAGCCAGGGTTCCAGAAAATAGAGATCCGGCGAGGCGGCTGCCCGCCCCGCCGGAACGCAAATGTCAGCCGAGCACTTCGCGGATGGCGTCTGCCGTGGCGGCGACCACGGTGTCGGCCTCGTCGCGCGTCAGGCAGAAGGGCGGCGCGTAGCCGATGATGTCGCCCTGCGGCATGGCGCGGGCGATGACATTGCGCTTTGCCATGGCTGCGGCGATGGCCGGAGCCACCTTCTTCGAAGCGTCGAAGAAAGTGCGGTCGTCGCGGTCGGCGACCAGTTCGACGGCGCAGAGCATGCCTTCCCCACGCACATCGCCGACATGCGGCAGGTCGGCGAGCGCTTCCTTCATCGACTTGTTGAGATAGGCGCCATTCTCGCCGGCATTGGTCACCAGATCGAGCTTGTCGATCAGCTTGAGATTGGCGACGCCGGCGGCAGCACCGATCGGATGCGCCGAATAGGTCCAGCCATGGCCGATCGGCCCGTTCTCGTCGGTGCCGCGTTCAAGCACGTCCCAGACACCCTTCGAGACGATCGAACCGGAGAGCGGCGCATAGGCCGAAGTCAGACCCTTGGCGATGGTGATGATGTCGGGTTCGATGCCATAGTGGGTCGAGCCGAACATCGTGCCGAGGCGTCCGAAACCGGTGACCACTTCGTCGGCGATCAGCAGGATGTCGTGCTTTTTCAAGACCTTCTGGATGGCCTCCCAGTAGCCGGCAGGCGGCGGCACGATGCCGCCGGTGCCAAGCACCGGCTCGCCGATGAAGGCGGCGATGGTGTCGGCGCCCTCGCGCTCGATCATCGCTTCGAGTTCGCTGACGCAATGGGCGACGAACTCGGCTTCCGACTGGTTGAGGTCGGCGCGGCGATAGAAATAGGGCGCCTCGGTGTGCAGCACCTGTGAGAGCGGCAGGTCGAACTTCTTGTGGAACAGATCGAGGCCGGTCAGCGAACCGGTCATCAGGCCGGAGCCGTGATAGCCGCGCCAGCGCGAAATGATTTTCTTCTTCTCCGGACGGCCAAGAATGTTGTTGTAGTACCAGACCAGCTTGATGTTGGTCTCGTTGGCATCGGAGCCGGACTGGCCAAAATAGACGCGGCTCATATTATCGGGCGCACGGTCGATGATCATCTTGGCCAGGGTGACCGAGGCCTCGGTGCCGTGACCGACATAGGCATGGTAGTAGGCCAGTTCGCGCGCCTGTTCGGCAATCGCCTCGGCGATTTCCTGACGGCCATAGCCGACATTGACGCAATACAGGCCGGCAAAGGCATCGAGCAGACGGTTGCCGTCCCGGTCGGTGATGTGCACACCCTCGCCGCCGGTGATGATGCGGTTCTTCACCTCGCCGCGGGCGAACTGGCCGAGATGGGTCGAGGGGTGAAAGAAGTGGTCGTGATCCCACTGGTCGAGTTGGTCGTTGCGCAGCATGGTGCGTCCTCTCTCATTGGTTGTGTCAGGCCCAGTCGCGGCAGACATACTTGACTTCGGTGAAGGCTTCCATCCCGAGCCGCGAGCCTTCGCGCTCGATGCCCGATTGCTTCATGCCGCCGAAGGGAATCGGTGCGCCGGTGACCTTGGTGCGGTTGATGGCGACCATGCCGAACTGCATGGCGCGGCTGGCACGATAGATGCGGCGCGGATCCTGGGTGTGCAGATAGGCGACGAGGCCGTATTCGGTCGCATTGGCGCGCGCCAGGGCTTCCTCCTCGCCATCGAAGGCGGCAAGGGCAGCCACCGGTCCGAATGTCTCCTCGCGCATGATCAGTGCGTCGGCGGGAACATCGGCGAGCACGGTGGGCTGGAAGAACAGCGGCCCCTGCGCATCGACCTGGCCGCCGGTCAGCAGACGCGCGCCGCGATCGAGCGCATCGGTGACATGTTCAATCTGCTTGGCGATGGCCTTCTCGTTCATCAGCGGGCCGAGATCGCGGTCGTCCATGCCCGGGCCGAGGGTGAGGGCGGCGGCCCGGCTGGCAAAAGCCTCACAGAATTGCGCGTAGACCGGGCGCTCGATCAGGAAGCGGTTGGCGGCCAGGCAATCCTGCCCGGAGGTGGCAAATTTGGCCTTTATCGCCTCGTCGACGGCGAGATCGAAATCGGCGTCGGCGAACATGACGAACGGCGCGTGACCGCCAAGCTCGAGAACCAGCCGTTTGACCGTGTCGGCGGAGCGGCGGTAGAGGTGCTTGCCGATCTCGGTGGAGCCGGTGAAGGACAAGGCGCGGACGCGCGGATCGGTGAGCCACGGCTCGACGACGGTGGCCGCATCACCGGTAACGACGTTGAAAGTGCCGGCCGGCAGACCGGCGCGCTCGCCCAGCTCGGCGAGAGCGGCAGCGGAGAACGGCGTTTCGGCCGAGGGATGAATGAGCACCGTGCAGCCGGCGGCAAGGGCGGCCGCAGCCTTGCGGGTGATCATCGCCGAGGGGAAATTCCACGGCGTGATCAGGGCCGCGACGCCAAGCGGCTCGCGCCAGACCTCGACTTCGGCATCGGGCAGATGCGAGGTGACGCTTTCGATGTTCGGTCGCTTGGCTTCCTCGGCGTAGAACTCGATGAAAGCGGCGGCGTAGTCGATTTCGCCGAGGGCTTCGGACAGGGGTTTGCCCTGCTCGAAAACCATCAGTCGGGCAAGATCCTCGCGGTTGGCAATCATCAGTTCATACCAGCGCCGCAGAATGGCCGCGCGGGCCTGCGGCAGCAGCGCCGCCCAGGCGGGGAAGGCGCGGTCGGCCGCATCGACGGCAGCTGTGCTGTCGGTGGCCGACAGGCGGGCAACCGAGCCGACCCGGCTGCCATCGCAGGGGTTGATGACGTCCAGGCTGCGGGCGTCCGCGCCTGCCGTCCAGCGGCCGTCGATATAGGCGAAGCTGCGCATCAGGCCGGGATCACGCAGATGCGGGGCGGCATCGGGGCGTCGCGACGGGGCACCGGATGGGGCAGAAGCGGCGGCTGACATGGCATCCTCCTGAAAACGAAGCCGAAGCGGGCGATTGAGGGCGGGCGAATGAGCGTTTCGCTGACAAGCGCCCGAATGGAGCTATCTTCGGGGTTTGCGAGGAGAGAGATTCACCAAAACTTCCGGCTCGCCGCGAGAAATCCTCTGTTCTTGGCGGCGATCAGCGAGAGACACTCTATTCGGAGGAGCGGGAGGCGAGCAGCGCCTTCAGCGGCAGGGGGCCATCCTTGACCGGCTTGGTGACGATATAGGTGAAGTAGCGGGCCAGGCCGACGCCGTCACCGAGAAGGGTGTCGATCATCCTCTGATAGGTGTCGATGTCGCGGCTGACGATGTAGAGCAGATAATCGAAGCCGCCGCCGAGTGACCAGCAGGAGACGATGTCGTCGTAGCGCTGCACCGCCTTTTCGAAGATCTGCAGGGTTTCGGCGCGGTGATTGTCGAGCTCGGCCATCACGAAGACCTCGACATGCGGGGCGAGCTTCTTGAGGTGGATCTGGGCGCGATAGGCGGCTATCAGTCCTGCCTTTTCCAGCCGCTGCAGGCGCTCCCAGCACGGAGTGGCGCTGAGGGAAACCCGGCGGGCGAGTTCCGTCTTGGAGATGCGGCCCTCGCGTTCGAGCACGGACAGGATCTTTATATCGCGGTCGTCAAGCTTGATCATGGATTTCTGTGGGCCAGGGCGCGGGGCTTGTCAATTGTCTCGATACAGGGCATCACTAAATCATGACAATATGGCCGCCACAACCGGGTTCGCTGCGGCGTCCTGCCTATCGGTCGCTCGCCGATGCGGTGATGCATGCCGTCGAAACCGGAGAGCTGAAATACGGTGATCGGCTGCCGACACATCGCAATCTCGCCTATGATCTGAAGCTGAGCGTGCAAACGGTGAGCCGCGCCTATGACGAACTGGTGCGGCGCGGGGTCATCACCGGAGAGGTCGGGCGCGGCACCTTTATCCGCGCCACCCGCGGCGAGGCGGGAACGCCGTATCTGGCCCAGCGGCAGGAAGGCGAGCTGATCGACCTGTCACTGCTCAAACCGGTGCTCGAACCGATGCATGGCGAACTGATGCGGCGGGCACTGGGAGAGCTGGCCGACGACCTTCCCGACCTTGTCTATTCCTCGTTCCGTCCGGCACGGGCGCTGTCCCGGCACCGCCCCGCGGCGGTGCAATGGCTCGACAAATGCGGCATCCGCCTCGGTCACCAGAGCGTGGTACTGACCAATGGCAGCACCTCGGCAATGGCGCTGGCCTTGATGACGGTAGCCAATGGCGGCGATCTGGTGGCGACCGAGGCGCTGAGCCACCACACGCTGAAACCGCTGGCGCGCTACCAGGGTCTGCGGTTGCGCGGTTTGCCGTCGGACGAGGCCGGCATGCTGCCGGAGGCGCTCGACAAGGCCTGCCGCCGCGAGGGGATCAGAGCTGTGTTCCTGATGCCAGCG
Source organism: Neohoeflea coraliihabitans (assembly GCF_019334345.1). GTDB lineage: Bacteria > Pseudomonadota > Alphaproteobacteria > Rhizobiales > Rhizobiaceae > Pseudohoeflea > Pseudohoeflea coraliihabitans. The sequence goes on along the minus strand of NZ_JAHWQX010000001.1, from coordinate 590,687 downwards.
GGGCTCGGGCCGCAGGCGGTCATCATGCCGGAAGAGCGCCGCAGCGCGCTGGTCGAGGTGGCGACCCGCCATGATCTGCAGATCATCGAGAATGATGCCTGGGGGCCGATGCAGTCGGTGCGTCACAAACCGATCGCGATGCTGGCGCCGGAGCGAACTTTCTATTTCACCGGCCTGACGAAATGCGTGATGCCCGGTCTGAGACTTGGCTTTCTGGTGGTGCCGGAGGCCTTCGAGGCTGCCGCTGCGAACCGGCACCTGGTGACCAGCTGGATGGCGACGCCGCTGATTGCCGAGATCGCGGCGCGCTGGATCAAGGATGGAACCGCCGAGCGGGTCGTGGCCTGGCAGAGCGAAGCGCTGGCGGAGCGCAATCGACTGGCGCGCCGGGTCTTTGCCGCAACACCGGTGCTCGGCCATGCGAACGGCATGCATATCTGGTTGCCTTTGCCGGCGGCCTGGACCGAGGATGATTTCGTCTCGCATGCCCGACAGCATGGCGTGGCGGTGGCGCCGGGGTCGGCTTTCGCGGTGGCCGACGAGCTGGTCGCGCCGGCGGTGCGCATCTGTATCGGGGCCGGGCAACTGGCGGAGGTCGAGAAGGGATTGCGCGTTGCGGCCCGGCTGGTGCGCGGTCAGCCGGAGCCGGCGCTGCTGGCCAATTGAGACGCCTCCTTGACGTCGGTATAATTGTACTGATTTAATATTCGTGTTGACAGCGAATTGTCCTTGTTTCACCGTTGTGAAATCAAAACAATAATAACAAAAGGCGGAACACCCGACAGCGATCCCGCGGTCGGAACTCAGAGCTGGCCAGACAGGCGTTCGCAAGGTGCAGCGGCATACCGCTGGGCCCTTGACTGCCATCCAGGTCACAAAAAAGACAGGAGTGCTCGATGAAACTCAACAAGCTCACCCTTTCCGCCGGCGTTGCCGCGGCGGTTCTCGCTTTCTCCAGCTTCGCAGCCCAGGCCGAGACCTGGAAATATGCGTTTGAAGAAGCCATGGAAGAAGTCCAGGGAAAATATGCCCAGAAGTTCAAGGAGGTGATCGAAGCCAATTCCGATCACGAAATCCAGCTTTTCCCGTTCGGCACGCTCGGTGAATCCGCCGACATCATGGAGCAGGCGCAGGCCGGCATCCTGCAGTTCGTCGACCAGTCACCGGGCTTTACCGGTTCGCTGATCCCGGAAGCGCAGGTGTTCTTCGTGCCTTATCTGCTGCCAACCGATCAGGAGCAGCTGGCGCGCTTTTACAAGAACTCCAAGGCCGTCAACGAGATGTTCCCCGAGCTCTATGCGGAACAGGGCCTCGAGCTTCTGACCATGTTCCCCGAAGGGGAAGTGGCGATGACCACCAAGGAGCCGGTGGAATCCTGTGCCGATCTTGAGGGCGTCAAGTTTCGCGTCATGACCAACCCGCTTCTGGTCGAAAGCTACAAGGCCTTCGGTGCAACACCGACGCCGCTGCCATGGGGCGAAGTCTACGGTTCGCTGCAGACCAACATCATCCAGGGTCAGGAAAACCCGACCTTCTTCCTGTATTCGACGAAGCTGTACGAGGTGACCGACTACATCACCTATGCGGGCCACAACAACTTCACCACGGCGGTGATGGCCAACAAGGACTTCTTCGACGGTCTGAGCGAGGAAGATCAGCAGCTGGTCGAACGCGCCGCCGATGAGGCTTACGACTACATCGTCGAGTACCAGAAGGGTCTCGCCGATTCCGAACTCAAGAAGATCCAGGAAGCCAAGCCGGAAATCACGGTGACGACGCTTTCCGAAGAGCAGCGCAAATGCTTCAAGGATGCCGCCGCTGACGTCGAGGCCAAGTTCATCGAGATGACGGGCGATTCCGGCAAGGAAATCCTCGACCAGCTGAAGGCTGACCTGCAGGCTGCCGCCGAGTAAGCCAGACGCCAAACCCTCCGCCCGGGCGCATGAGGCGCGTCCGGGCGGCTTTCAGGAAGAGAGCCGATGAGCGACGATCCGGACCTAAGCACACACGATTCCAGTCTTCCGGGCGTTCTCGGCATCATCGATTCGACGATCAGTCGGATCGAGTCCTTTCTGCTGGCCGCCGGCGTTCTGCTGATGGCTCTGAACACGGTATCGAACGTGGTCGGGCGTTTCGTCTTCCAGTCGAGCCTGTTCTTTTCCGAGGAGCTCAACCGCATCCTCATTATTCTCATTACTTTCGCCGGGATTTCCTATGCGGCGCGGCACGGCCGGCACATCCGCATGTCGGCGATCTACGACGCCTTGCCTTCGACGGCGCGCAAGCCGCTGATGGTCGGCATCGCCTTCATCACGGCGATCTTCATGTTTGGCCTGTGCTATTATTCGATCGGCTATATCGAGACGCAGGCCTCGCGGGGCCGCGTCCTGCCGGCTCTGCAGATCCCGGTGTGGATCACCCTGGTCTGGGTGCCGGTCGGGTTTTTCATGACCGGAATGCAATACACCCTCACAGCAATCAAGAACCTGACGTCCAGGGACATCTACCTGTCGACGAGCGTTCTTGAGGGCTACGAGGAAACCGAGCAAGAGATCTGAGGAACCGCTATGGCCGCGACAGTCTTCCTGTCCATGATCGTCCTCCTGCTGCTCGGCTTTCCGATGATGATTCCGCTGATCGTCGGCGCCTTCATCGGCTTTGTGACGATGTTCGGCGGTCTCGGACAGATGGAAACGATGATCCAGCAGATGATGGCCGGTATCCGGCCGGCATCGCTGATCGCCGTGCCGATGTTCATCTTTGCCGCCGACATCATGACGCGCGGTCATTCCGCCAGCCGACTGATCGACCTGGTGATGGCGTTTGTCGGGCACGTGAAGGGCGGGCTGGCGGTGTCGACGGCTGCCGCCTGCACGATGTTCGGCGCGGTTTCCGGCTCGACGCAGGCGACCGTGGTGGCGATCGGATCGCCTCTCAGGCCCCGGATGCTCAAGGCCGGCTACAAGGACAGTTTCGTGCTGGCGCTGATCGTCAATGCCAGTGACATCGCGTTCCTGATCCCGCCATCGATCGGCATGATCATCTATGGCGTGGTCTCCAACACATCGATCGCGGAACTGTTCATCGCCGGTATCGGTCCGGGCCTGCTGATCCTCGTTCTGTTCTCGATCTACAGCTACATCTACGCGGTGCGCAACAAGGTGCCGGCCGAGCCCAAGGCGAGCTGGCGCGAGCGGGGCCGCGCCTTCGTCTCGGCACTATGGCCGCTGGGCTTTCCGGTGATCATCATCGGCGGCATCTATGGCGGCATCTTCAGCCCGACTGAGGCGGCGGCGGCCTGTGTGCTTTACGCGCTGCTTCTGGAAGTGGTGATCTTCCGCTCGATCTCGTTGATGGACGTTTATTCGACCGCGAAATCAACCGGGCTGATCACCGCCGTGGTGTTCATCCTGGTGGGCGCCGGGGCAGCCTTTTCCTGGGTGATCTCCTTCGCGCAGGTGCCGCAGGCCATGCTCGGAGCCATCGGCATCACGGAAATGGGGCCGATCGGCGTGTTGTTCGTCATTTCGATCGCCTTCTTCGTCGGCTGCATGTTTGTCGATCCGATCGTCGTCATCCTGGTGCTGGTGCCCATCTTCGCGCCGGTGGTCGACGGGGTCGGCCTTGATCCGGTGCTGGTTGGCACGATCATCACCCTGCAGGTGGCGATCGGTTCGGCGACCCCGCCCTTCGGCTGCGACATCTTTACCGCGATCGCGGTGTTCAAGCGCCCCTATGTCGAAGTGATCCGCGGCACGCCGCCCTTCATCTTCATTCTTCTTTGTGTCGCCGTGGCGCTGATCTTCTTTCCGCAGATCGCCCTGTTCGCGCGCGACCTGGCATTCCGGTAGGACGAGGAGAGCACGATGTTCAAGTCCATCCTGGTGGCCGTCGATGGTTCGGAAGGTTCGAAAAAGGCGGTGGAATACGGCGCGCAGCTGCAGCAGATGAGCGAAGGCGAGTTGCTGTTGCTGACCGTCTTTCGTCACCACTCGTTGCTTGAAGCGTCAATGTCGATGGTGCGGCCCTCCGATCCGCAGACCCTGGACGATGCGATGCGCGACCACGCCAAGGAGGTGGTCAACGAGGCCAAGGGCTGGGCGCGCGAGGCGGGAGCAACGAATTTCCGTGCCTTCGTCAAGGGCGGTCAGCCGGCCCGGACGATCGTCAAGTTCGGGGCCGAGCATGGCGCGGATCTGATCATTGTCGGCAGCCGCGGCATCGGCGATCTGGAAGGTTTCCTGCTGGGCAGCGTATCGCACAAGGTCACAAGCCTGGCGCGCTGTCCGGTTCTGGTGGTCTGAGCGCATAGCGCATTTTGGGCGGGAGTCCCTACAATGGACAATCTGGTTCGACTATCGGCTCGGCCGGTCGCTTTTGACCCGCCGGAGAGTACGGTCCGGTTTGGATTGCTGGCGCTGGCCACCGATCTGACCAGCGAAGGCGACCTGGCGCGCCTGTTCCCGCCGGCGGCGGCGGTGCACACGACGCGGGTTGCGTATGCCAATCCGACGACGCCCGAGAATCTGCGCAAGATGGAGCCGCTGCTGACAGCGGCGGCAGCGCTTCTGGTGCCGGATGTAGAGCTGGCGGCGATCTGTTTCAGTTGCACCTCCGCTTCGGCGACGATCGGCGATGCGAAGGTCACGGCAGCGATCCAGGCGGCAAAGCCCGGCGTTCCGGTGATCACGCCGACGGCGGCGGCCAGTGCCGCGTTCAGGGCGCTTGGGGTGAATTCGATCGCGGTGGTCACGCCCTATCTGCCCGAGGCGACCGTGCCGGTCGGATCTTATTTCCGCGCGCAGGGATTCTCCGTGACGGCGCTTGATTGTCTCGGCCTTGAGGATGACCGGGCCATGGCACGCGTGTCGCGCGAGACGATCATTGCTGCGGCGCTGGCCGCCGACGGGCCCGACAATGATGCGATCTTCCTGTCCTGCACGGCGCTGCCCGCCATCGCCGCCATTGCCGAAATCGAGGCGCGCACCGGCAAGCCAGTCGTGACCTCGAACCAGGCATCCGCCTGGGCGATGGCTCAGAAAGGCGGGCTGGCCGACTGGAAGCCGGCGGCATACGGGCGGCTTTTCCGCACCTGTCTGGCAGCGCCCAGCGACGGGCGCGCCGCATGAGCCCGGAGCATCCGGGCCAACTTCAAACGAGAGATGCGATGAATGACAACTCCATGGTGTCGCTGAACGAGATCGAGGCGGCACGCGCGCGGGTGGCCGACACCATTCGCGTCACACCGGTCAATCTGTCTGAAAGCCTGAGCGCACGGCTTGGGGTGCCGGTGCATCTCAAGCTCGAATATCTGCAGCGGACCGGCAGTTTCAAGCTGCGCGGCGCGGCCAATGCGGTCTCCCGTCTTTCGGAGGCGGAAAAAGCCGCCGGCGTCGTGGGGGTGTCGACCGGCAATCACGGGCGCGGGCTGGCCTATGCGGCGAGCCGGGCGGGCGTGCGCTGCATCATCTGCATGTCGGAACTGGTGCCGCAGGTGAAGATCGACGGCATTCGCGCCCAGGGCGCCGAAGTGCGGATTGTCGGTCGCTCGCAGGATGAAGCGCAGGGCGAGGTCGACAAGCTAGTGGCTGAAGGGATGACGATGATCCCGCCCTTCGATCATCGCGACGTAATCGCCGGACAGGGGACGCTGGGACTTGAGATCCTCGATGCGGTGCCGGATGCGGCGACACTTGTCGTCCCGTTGTCGGGTGGCGGGCTGATCGCCGGCGTGGCGGCGGCGGCCAAGGCGCGCAAGCCGGAGATCCGCATCGTCGGCGTTTCCATGGAGCGCGGCGCGGCGATGGTGGCCAGCCTCAGGGCCGGGCATCCGGTCGAAGTCGAGGAATTGCCGACGCTGGCGGATTCGCTCGGTGGCGGCATCGGCCTCGACAACCGTTTTACCTTTGCAATGACACAACGACTGGTCGACGAGACGCTGTTGCTCAGCGAAGACCAGATCGCCGCAGGCATTGCGCATGCCTACTGGCAGGAGCGGCAGATCATCGAGGGTTCCGGCGCCGTCGGCATCGCGGCGGTGCTTGCCGGATCGATCGCCGCGGACGGTCCCGTGGTTCTGATCCTCAGCGGCGGCAATGTCGATATGAAGCAGCATTTCGAGGTGATCGGCCGGGCGCGTCCCGACGGCACCAGCAAGGAGGCTTGAGATGGGCAAGGTCAAGATCCTGACCGAACGGCAGCTGCGGCAGGCGGTGGCCCTTGATCGTTCCGCGGTGCAATGCGTCGAAGATGCATTCCGGGCGCTGGCGACCGGGCAGGTGGTGATGCCGCCGATCCTCAGTCTGGCGATTGCCGAGTACAATGGCGAAGTCGATGTGAAAACCGCCTATGTGCCCGGCCTTGACAGTTTTGCCATCAAGGTCTCTCCGGGTTTTTTCGACAATCCGGCGCTGGGTTTGCCCAGCACCTCCGGTCTGATGATGGTGTTTTCATCGCAGACCGGCGTGCTTGAAGCGCTGCTGCTCGACAATGGTTACCTGACCGATGTGCGCACCGCGGCGGCGGGTGCCGTGGCCGCCGATCATCTTGCGGTCCGCGAGGCCTCCAGCGTCTGTGTGATGGGAGCGGGGATGCAGGCCCGGCTGCAGCTTGCAGCGCTGCGCCTGGTGCGGCCGATCACGCATGTGACGGTCTGGGCGCGCGATGCGAGCAAAGCGCGGGCGCTGGCGGGCGAGCTGCGGGACGACGGACTGGAGGCGACGGCGGTGCCGGATGCCGGTGCGGCGGTTGGGGCAGCGCACATCATCGTCACGACGACCCCTTCAACGACGCCGATCCTCATGGCCGACTGGCTGAAGCCGGGTCAGCATGTCACGGCGATGGGCTCGGACCAGCACACCAAGAACGAATTGGACCCGGCCTGCTTCTTGCGCGCCAATTGCTATGTGCCGGACCGGCAGTCGCAAACAGCCGAACTCGGCGAGTTGCGCGCTGCCATTGCCGCCAATCTGATTTCCAAAACGCGCTACTTCGCCGAGCTCGGCGCGGTCATCGCAGGGAAGGCCAAGGCGCGCCAAAGCGCCACTGACATCACCATTGCAGATCTTACCGGGACGGGAGTTCAGGACACGGCGATCGCCACCTTGGCGGTACAACGCGCCGCTTCGCTGGATCTCGGCACGGTCTTCGACACCGAGGCATAGAAAGGCCCCTTCATGTCTGCTCCACAACTGGCATTTTCCCGCAGTGAATTTTCCACCCGCATCGCCAAGACCCGTGCGGCGATGGAGGCCAAGGAAATCGACATCCTGATCTGTTCGGATCCGTCGAACATGGCCTGGCTGACCGGCTATGACGGCTGGTCGTTCTATGTGCACCAGGCGGTCATCGTCGGGCCGGATGGCGATCCGGTCTGGTTCGGCCGCGGCCAGGACCGCAACGGTGCCAAGCGCACCTGTTTCATGGCCGAGGAGGACATGATCGGCTATCCCGATCACTACGTGCAGTCGGAGGTCTGCCATCCGATGGAGTACCTGGCCGGCAAGCTCGAGGAGCGCGGCTGGGGCAACAAGCGCATCGGTGTCGAGATGGACAATTACTGGTTCTCGGCAAAAGCCTTCCAGGTGTTGCAACAGGAGCTGCCGAACGCGCGCTTTTCCGACGCCACGGCGCTGGTCAACTGGCAGCGGGCGGTCAAGTCGACGCAGGAACTCTTGTACATGCACCGCGCCGCGCGCATCGTCGAACGCATGCATCAGCGCATCTACGACAAGGTGGAGCCGGGCATTCGCAAGTGTGACCTGGTGGCCGATATCTATGATGCGGCCCTGCGGTTTGATTCCGATTACGGCTTTGGCGGCGATTACCCGGCGCTGGTGCCGCTGCTGCCCTCGGGCATTGATGCCTCGGCACCGCATCTGACGTGGAACGACGAACCGCTGCGGCTCGGCGAGGGCACGTTCTTCGAGATCGCAGGTGTGTATCGGCGCTATCACTGCCCCCTGTCGCGGACGGTGTTTCTCGGCAAGCCGACGGAGACCTTCCTGAATGCCGAGCAGGCGGTGCTCGAGGGCATGGAGGCGGGGCTCGAGATGGCGCGCGCCGGCAATCTTTGCGAGGATGTTGCCAAGGCATTTTATGCCGTGCTCAAGAAATACGGGATCAGCAAGGACAACCGCACCGGTTACCCGATCGGCCTTTCCTATCCGCCGGACTGGGGCGAGCGCACGATGTCGCTGCGCACCGGCGACAAGACGGTGCTCGAGGAAAACATGACCTTCCATTTCATGACCGGTCTGTGGATGGAGGACTGGGGTTTCGAAATCACCGAGAGCATCATCATCGGCGAGAACGGCCCCGAATGCCTGGCCAATGTGCCGCGCAAACTTTTCGTCAAGGAGTAGGCGCGTGGCGGGCAATCCCATTGTTTCAACGGTGCCGTTCGACGAGAACGGCAAGTTTCACGGTTTTCTCAGACTGCCCTACAGCCGTGACGATTCGGCGTGGGGGGCGATCATGATCCCGCTCTGTGTCGTCCAGAACGGCGTCGGCCCAACGGCGCTGCTGACGGGCGCCAATCACGGCGATGAATATGAGGGGCCGATCGCCCTGCAGGACCTGGCGCACAGCCTGCAGCCCGAGGACATCACCGGCCGGGTGATCATCGTGCCGGCCTTCAACTATCCGGCCTTCAAGTCGGGACGGCGGGTCTCGCCGATCGACGGGCGCAATCTCAACCGCATCTTTCCGGGACGGCCGGACGGCACGGTCAGCGAAAAGATCGCCGATTATTTCGCGCGCACGCTGGTGCCGATGGCCGACCTGGTCGTTGATTTCCATTCCGGTGGCAAGACGCTCGATTTCGTGCCGTTTGCCTGTTCGCACGTGCTCGACAACAAGAACCAGCAGGCGGCGTGCACCGCCGCCGTCGCGGCTTTCAACGCCCCGTATACGCTGACGCTTCTCGAGATCGACAATGTCGGCATGTACGACACCGAGGTGGAAGGACAGGGCAAGGTCTTCGTCACGACGGAATTGGGGGGAGGCGGCACGGCGACGGCGCGCACGGCGGGGATCGCCAAGCGCGGCGTGCGCAACGTCCTCAAACATGCGGGCATCCTGGCTGGCGAGCCGGAACGCGGGCCAAGCGTGGTGCTCGATATGCCGGACAGCGATTGCTTCGTGGTCTCGGAGGATCATGGCCTGATCGAGGCGATGGTCGATCTCGGCGAGGAGGTGCAGGCCGGCGATGTGGTGGCGCGCATCTGGTCGAGCGAGCGCACCGGACAGGCGCCGGTCGAATGTCGCGCGGCGCGGTCGGGTGTGTTGATCTCGCGGCATTTCCCCGGCCTGGTGCAGGCCGGCGATTGCGTCGCGGTCGTGGGTGTCAGGGAGGAGTGAGGGCAAGCGCCGCTCGCGCCTCGCCCTTTGCCTCCTTGCATGCCGGAAGCTAGCCGGATCCGAGGGTGATGCCGCCGGTCAGAGCCCCATGGCCTTGAGTTCCTGCAGTGGCGGGATGGTTTCAAACATGTGCGGATCGAGACGATCCCAGATGATGCCGCAGGTCGGCTTGTGCGGACTGTCGACCTCGATGGTGCGTGTCGGGGTGAAGATGACGTCGGCGACGGTGTCGTAGACATCCGGGGACAGCTTTTCATCGAGCACCTGGCAATCATGCACGACCGCGGCGGAGGGGGTGGCCGTCGAGATGCGTCCGAGCTGATAGAGAATGCCCCATTCGGCGTCGAAAAAGCCGTGCCCCTTGCCGAAGCGCACGCCCTCCATGTTGATCGCGCCGGTGCCGGTGATCATGTAATCGACTTCGGGCAGGTCGGCGATTTCGCGCAGGCCCAGCGGCCGGGCGACGCGCTCCATGCCATCAAGGGTCGAGGCGTACAGATAGAGGTCCGGGTCGATCTTTGCCGGGTCAAGCAGCCAGAAGCCGCGCTTGATGGAATAGGTGGTCATCAGCACCGTCTTGCCGTCCTGCAGGGCGCGCAGGCGCAGCCGGTCGAGACAGTTGTCCGGCGTGATGAACAGATAGTTCGCGTCGCGATAGTAGCGATGATCGATCAGCCGCTCGACCGCCGCTTCACCGCCCTCGAAATCGGCGATGAACTCGCCAAAGTCATAGTGAAACCGGCTGTCGGGGAGGGCGACCTTGCGCAATTCGCTCCAGACACGCTCGCGCACCGAGGATTTGTGATCGGCAATGTCGATGGTCATGGCAATTCACTCCTGATTGATCATTGCGCCGGGCTCATGCCGCGTTTGGACAGGACGCGGTTTTCGATGAGAACGACAAGTTGATAGAACACGACGGACAGCAGCACCGAGACCACGGCAACGGCCCAGATCATGCCGTAGTCGAGATAGCCGCGGGACTGGTTGAGAAGGTTGCCGAGGCCTTTGCCTGTGGCCAGCCATTCGGCGATCATGACGCCGAGCAGGGCGCGCGGCACGGCGAGCCGTGTGGAGGCGAAGACATAAGGCAGGGATGCCGGGATGGTGACGAGACGCAATTGCTTGAGGGGGCCGGCGCCATAGGCGCGCGGCACATCGAGGGCGGCCCGCGAGACCAGCGACAGCCCCTGCGCCATCGTGACGAAGGCCGGGAAAAAGGTGACCGAGACCGTGATCCAGAGGATCACCGAATGGCCGCGCCCGAGCATCAGGACAAGCAGAGGGGTCAGCGCGACCAGCGGCATCGTCTGGGTGACGAGGGCGACCGGCATGAAGGCTCGGACGATGACGGGATAAAGCACGGAACCGATGGCGAGCGCAAAGGCGAAGGCCAGCCCGACGGCCATTCCGATGATCGTCATGGGCAGGGTTTGCGCCAGGGCGGCGGCCAGCTTGCCGAGATTGGTGGCCGATTGCGGTGACAGGAACAGATATTCGAAAAGGGCCGGTGGCGTCTTGGCGATCATCGCCGGCGTGCCCATGGCATAGAGCAGCACCCACCAGAACAGGAAGGGCAGAGCGATGGAGGCGAGAACAATCATCGTCTCGCGCAAAAAGCCCTTGGCCCGCGCTTCACTCGGCGCGGCTGCCGGCATGGTGACGGCGCGCGAGGCTCCGGTGAGCCGTGCGGCGATCAGGGAGAACAGGCCATAGGCGAGGCCGGCGATCAATGTTGCAGCCAGGCCGATGCCCCAGAGCCGGTCCGGTTCGCCGCGTCCGAGCGAGCCGATCAGATACACGCCGAGACCGAAGCGGCCGCCGCCGCCGAATTCGGCGAGAATGGCTCCGAGAACCGCATTTGGCGCCGCGATGCGCAGGCCGGACAAGATCGATGGCAGGGCGCTGCGCAATTGCGCCAGGCGCAGAACCTTCCAGCGATTGCCACCATAGGCCCTGACGATGTCGATAGCGCGCCGGTCGGTTTGCGACAGGCCGGTGACGGTGGCGCTCATGGTGATGAAATAGCAGCCGATGGCAGCGAGAATGATGCGCGGCGTCATGCCGGAAAAGGTGATGACGAGGATCGGCGAAAGGGCGATCGGTGGCAGCGCGAAAAGAGCGATATTGATGCCGCGTGCAAGGCGGCCAGTCAGCGGGAACAGGACAAACAGGATGCCGGCAGCGATCGCCAGGGCGTTGCCGATCAGGAAGCCGATCGATGCGCCCTCGATCGTCGCCCAGATGTGCGGCGGATAATCGGACCAGTCGATCCACAGGCGCTGCAGGATTGCCGAGGGCGCCGGCAGCGCGCCGTCCGCCACCAGACGCAGGCGGCCGACAATCTCCCACAGGACGAGCAGGATCCCCCAGTTGCGCAGCGTGCCGAGGCGGCCCTGCCCGGCCATCCTGCGGCGCGGGACGGGACGCGGGCTGGCCAGGGTTTCAGTGGCCATCGAGCGCTCCGGCGATCTCGGCTTCCAGAGCGTGGAACTGAGGGTCGGAGAAAATGGCGCTCTGACGCGGGCGGGCGAACGGGATGTCGATCACCTGGCCGATGCGTCCGGGGCGGCTTTGCATGACGACGACGCGGTCGGCGAGAAAGATCGCCTCATCAATGCCGTGGGTGACCAGCAGCGTGGTGGCGTTGCTTTCCATCCAGATGCGCTGCAGCTCGATGTTCATCTGGCGGCGCAGGATCTGGTCGAGGGCGCCGAACGGTTCGTCGAGAAAGAGAACGTCGGGCGTGGTGACCAGGGCGCGGGCAATGGCGGCGCGCTGGCGCATGCCGCCCGACAACTCGCCGGGCAGGGCTTTCTCGAAACCGGACAAGCCGACCATATCGACCAGTTCGTCGACCTTGGCACGGAATGCGCCGCGCTTCTTGTCGAGGACATCGAGCGGCAGCATGATGTTGTCCTCGACGGTGCGCCAGGGCATCAGGGCGGCATCCTGGAATGCCACTCCGGTCAGCCCCTGCCGCGCCGCGGCGAGGGGTTCGAGGCCGCCGATGCGGATCTCGCCGTCATTGGGGTGGTCGAGACCGAGCGCCAGGCGCAGCATCGTCGATTTGCCGCAGCCTGACGGTCCGATCAATGCGGTGAACGAGCCGGCGGGACACTCGAGCGAGACATCGTCGAGCGCCTGGACCGTCGCGCCGCGCCCTTCGAAGACGCGTGAGACCCGACTGATCCGGATGCCGGCCCGGTCGGTCATCCGATGTCCTCGAGAACCGAGGTGTCGAAATGCTCGCGCTTGGCAGCGATCCCGACCGCGTTGAGGGCCTCGATATTGGCCTCAATAGATTCTTCGCTCATGGCAAAAATTCCATCCGGATGTTCCATCAGTGGCTGCTGGGCGCGGTTGAAATAGAGTTCGTTCTCGATCGAACGCCCCGTGCCCTTGAACCAGCTGTCGGCAAATTTCGGCGGCCAGACGGACGGATCCTCGAAATTGTCGTTCCAGCCCTTGCGGCTGGCGCGCAGGAATCCGGTGATGTTCTTGCGGTTGTTCTTCAGGGCGTCTTCGGTGACGACAACGGTGTCGTTGAAGATGGTGAAGCCGAAGTCATAGAGCAGGAAGGACACCGCTTCGGCACCGGCCTGCTCGATGGTGTAGGGCACATTGGTGGTGAAATCGACCGAGGCATCGATCTCGCCCTTGATCAACGGTGTCGGGTCATAGGCATAGGGGACGATGTTGATCTTCGAGCGGTCGACGCCCGAGGTCTTCAGCATCGCCTCGACGGAGATGATGTTGACCGGCGGCACGGCGAGCGTCTTGCCGACCAGATCCTCGGGGCTGTTGATCGGGTTCGAGGCCAGCGAGACGATGCCGATCGGATTTTTCTGGTACTGGGCACCGATGATGCGGAAGGGAGCGCCCTGATCGGCGATCGCCTTGATCGTGGTGTCGGGCGTGGTCAGTGTGAGATCGGCCTTGCCGGCAATCAGCGTGCTTTCCGGGATGACATCGGGACCACCCGAAAAATAGGTCACGTCGAGACCTTCCTCGGCGTAATAGCCCTTGTCGAGGGCGATGAAGTAGCCGGTGAATTCGGCATCGTTGATCCAGGATGCCTGAAAGTTGAAGGGTTCGGCGGCAGCGCCATGGCGGGCGGCCATGGGCATGGCAGCGGCTGCTGCGGCGAGGGTGAGAAAGCGACGTCTGTCGACTGCGAATTTCATGACGGTCTCCTTTGCTGAATTCAGGCGATTCCCCGCATTCGCGCGAGCTCCTTCAAGGGTGGAATGGTGTCGATCTGCGCCGGGGTCATCAGATCCCAGCGCACACCGCGCGGGCGCATTGTCGCCCGGTCGACTGCCGTCAGCCGTTCGGGCGTGGCGATCAGATCGATGGCGATGTCGGTTTCGGACTGGTAAAACTTGTCGGCGACCAGTTGCACATCATGGACGATTGCGGCGACCGGGGTTGTCTCGTCCATCAGGCCGAGATCGGTGAAGATGCCCCATTCATGATCAAAATAAGTGTGGCCCTTGCCGAAGCGCACGCCATCCGTCGAGACCGCGGAGGCTCCGGTGACAGCAAAATCGAAACGGCCGAGATCGGCAATGCCAGCCAGGGAAATCGGGCGGGCGAAATGCTCCATGCCATCGAGCCAGGCGGCGTAACGCGCCGCGCCTTCGGGCACCGTGCCGGGCGCCAGATAGAGGAAGCCGCGGCACATATTATAGGTCGACATGATGAACGGCATGCCCGCCTCGATCATCTTGACGCGCAACTCGGTGAGCGAACTGTCCGGCGTGACGAAGGTGAGGCGGCTGTCGCGAAACGGTGCGTGATCGAGAAGCCGGGCGGTGGCGCGGTCGGCGCCTTCAAAATCCGGAATGAACTCGGAAAAGTCGAGATGCAGACGCGTGTCGGGACGGGCGACATCCTTCAGGCGGTCCCAGATCCGCTGGCGCATGAAACTCATCTGCGACATGATTATCCGCCCCTGTTTCATTGTTTCTTTATCATGAAACTGGAGTTTCATAAATGCAAGGGGGGTGCTATGGTTTTTGCATATTTGATTTGGGAAGGGTGTTATGGCTTCGCGCCTCATATTGCGAATTCAGGAACGGTATTCGAAGCTTACGGCGGGCGAGCAGAAGCTGGCGCAACTGATTCTCGAGCGGGAACATGACATCCTGACCCATTCGGCGACGGAGATCGCCGAGATGGCCGGCGTTTCAAAAGCGACGGCGGCGCGGTTTTTCCAGCACCTTGGTTATGCCGATTTCAACGAGGTCAAATTGCAGGCGCGCGAGGAGCGCGATCGCACCGAACCGTTCCTGTACTCGGTCACGCAGTCCGAGCAGATGGCGCTGGGCCGGACCATCGGCGCGCATCTGGAACTGGAGCTGCGCAATCTGACCAAGACATTCGAGGAGCTGCGCTCCGACAAGGTGCGTGCGGCTGTCGAGCTGATCGCCGATGCGCCACGCGTGTGGGTGCTGGGCATCGGCCTTGAAGACGGGCTGGCGCGGTCGGCGCGACTGCTGCTGGCGCGGCTCAGGCACGGGGTGACGCTGCTTGGCCAGCAGCCGGGCGCCTGGGCAGAGGATCTGGCAATGACCGGCCCGCGCGATGTCTTGCTGGTGGTGGCGCTGCCGCCGTTTCCGGCGGCCCTCATGCCGCTCCTGTCCTATGCCAAAACCAGCCGGTTGAATGTCATCACCGTCACCGACCGCAGTTCGATGCTGGAGTTGCAGCGGCTGTCGACGGTCATCCTGCCGTGCCATGTTTCCAGTTTCGCTCTCGGCGCTTCGGCGACCGCCGTCAGCAGCATCCTGCGGCTGTTGGCCCTGAGCTATGCGGCGCATGCGGGCAAGTCGGCGCAGCAACGCGCCGAGATCATCGCCAGCATCGGCGAGGAGCTGGAAGACATGGGCTGAGCCCGCGACGGTGACCCGCCGGCGCTTCAGCGCGCTGGCTAGCTATGGCCGTCAGGCCACGCGGCGGGCGGCGGCCCGGGTGTCCGCCAGGGCGAAATCAACCGCCGCAGCGGCATGCAGCAGGGTGGAATCATATGCCGGCAGGGCGCAGTCTTCCGGACCGATCAGCAGGCCGATCTCGGTGCAGCCGAGAATGACTGAATCGCAGCCTTTATGCCGTGCCGCGGCTATGAGATCCTGGAAAGCCTGGCGGGATGCGGCGCTGACGATGCCGCAACACAGCTCCTCGAAAATGACCCTGTGCACAAGCTCGCGGCCCGCCGCATCGGGGACGGTTGCGTCAAGGCCGAATATCTGGTGCAGGCGGTCGCGGTAGAAGGTGTCTTCCATCGTATAGCGCGTGGCAAGCAGCAGCGGTTTGCGCGCACCGCCGGCGCGCAGCGCGGCGCCAGTGACATCGACAATGTGTATCAGCGGGATCGCGACCGCCTGGGCAATCGGCGCGGCGATGCGATGCATGGTGTTGGTGCAGATGACGAGGCAGTCCGCGCCGGCCTGCTCGAGGCGGTTGGCCACGCCGGCAAGATACTCGGCGGCGCGGTCCCACTGGCCGGACGTCTGCCAGTCGACGATGGTCTGGAAATCGACCGAGGCGAGCAGGATGTCCGCCGAGTGCAGGCCGCCACGCTGCTCGCGCACGATTTCGTTGATCTGCCGGTAGTAAACAGCGGTGCTTTCCCAGCTCATGCCGCCGATCAGGCCAATGGTCTTCTGCATCTTCGCTCTCCCGTTCTGATGCGGGCAATCTAGGCGATGTGCCGCGAAAACGGTGCGCGTATCTCGCCTCTCTCAAGTGCGTATGCGCAAAAATTGTTTGTGTCCTGATAGATTTGCGCTCATATTTTCGATATGGCCACCACCGGGCGAAAGGAAAACTCGATGCTCGACCCGCGGGATCGCAAGATACTGGAATGCCTTCAGCGGGATGCGGCGATTTCGATCGGCGATCTGGCGGACCAGGTCGCCTTGTCGGTGTCCGCCTGTTGGCGGCGGATCCGAAATCTCGAAGAGACGGGCTTGATCACCGGGCGGGTGGCGCTGGTTGATCGGAAGAAGGCGAATGTCGGGATGACGGTGTTCGTTGCCGTGCGCACCTCCCGCCATTCGATCGGATGGACGGAGGAATTCCGCGCGACAATCGCTGCGATCCCGGAAATCGTCGAGGCCTACCGGCTGACTGGCGAGATGGATTACATCCTGCGCCTCGTGGTGCCGAGCGTCGAGGTTTATGATGAAGTCTACCGGGAACTGATCACGCGGCTCGACTTCATGGATGTGTCGGCCTTCATTGGCATGGAGGAATTGAAATACACGACCGCCGTGCCGCTGAAATATTTGTAGATTGCCGGTGTGGGGGAGAGGGCGGTCTGGTTGGGGTTGCCACTGTCACTCAGTCGACCGGCGCGCCGAGATCGGCGCCCATGCGCGCCGACAGGCGGCTGGCGACGCGTTTGAGCGTGGCCACGATCCGCGGCTCGAGGTCGGGTGTCATGTCCTCGACGAGCTGGCTGACCGCGACGCCGGCAATGGCCTGATGGGCCGAATCCAGCACCGGTGCGCCAAAGCAGACCATCCCCTCGGCGACCTGCTGATTGTCGATGGCAATGCCGGTGCGGCGGACCACGGAAAGTTCGGCCCGCAGATCTGCCAGGGAACGCACGCTGTGCGGCGTCAAGGGACGCGGCAGGCCGGCGTCAAAGAGGCGCCGCAGTTCTGCCTCGGTGCTGCGACTGAGCAGTGCCTTGCCGGTGGCCGTGAAGGCGGCCGGCAGGCGCATACCGGCGCGGAAATCGACTAGCGGATGGCTCAGGGCCGAGTTGCGCGCCGCGATATAGACGACCTCGGCGCCATCGCGCACCGACAGGGTTATGGTGGCGCCGGGCATTTCCGTCTCGGAGTCCCATATGGCCGCGAATTCGGTGGCGATATCCGACTGCCGCAGAAAGGCCTGAGACCAGCGCATCAGATGCGGCCCCAGACGGTAGGTCTGATCGGGACGGCGGATCAGAAGATCGAGCTCGACGAGGCTGCGGCACAGGGTGTGTGCCGTGCTCTTGGCGATACCGAGTTCGCGCGCCATCTGCGAGAGTGTCTGCGGGGCGCGGCTGCGGGCGACCAGATCGAGAATGCGGCTGGCGCGCCCGATGGCGGGGATGATCCGCTTCGGATCGCCTTCATCGGCGTCGCTCGCTGCTGCTCTTTGATCCATCCCGTTGACCCCGCGGCGCACTCTGCTATTGTTCCGAATAAGAAATTGCGTTCAGTATACGGGACAAAATGACCGATGCAACATTCGATTTGCTCTGCCGGGGTCTGGCAGGCGAGCCGCGTTACTGATCGCGCACAGGTGACAGCGCGATGACGCCTTTCGTCTTCAATACGACCCGGTCGGTGCGGTTCGGGGCCGGTGCCCTGAATGATCTCGGCACGATGGCGGCGGCAGAGATTGGCCGGCGGGTTATGCTGATCACCGATCCGGGGCTGATGGACACCGGAATTGTCGGGCGTGCCCAGGAGCGACTGGCGGCGGCCGGCGTCGCGGTCAGCCTATATAGTGACGTCAAGGCGGATCCGCCGGAAGCGGTGATCGAGGCGGCTGCGGAGATGGCCCGGGCCGAGAGCGTCGACGGCATCATCGGGCTCGGCGGCGGATCATCGCTCGACGTCGCGAAACTGGTGGCGCTGCTCGCCGGCAGCGGCGAAAACCTTGCCGATGCCTATGGTGTCGGGCTGGCGCGCGGGCCGCGTCTGCCACTGATCCTTGCGCCGACGACGGCCGGCACCGGCTCGGAGGTGACGCCGATTTCCGTCGTCACCACCGGCGCGCATGAGAAAAAGGGCGTGGTCTCGCCGCTTCTCCTGCCCGACGTGGCGCTGATCGATCCGGAACTGACCTATGGGCTGCCGCCGCATGTGACGGCGGCGACCGGGATCGATGCGATGGTGCATGCGATCGAAGCCTATGCCTCGGCGAGCGCCAACAACAATCCGGTCTCGCGGCTCCTGGCCACACAGGCTCTGAGCCTGATGGGGCCGGCCATCCTGACGGCGGTTCGCAACGGTGCGGACCAGCAGGCGCGCGCGGACATGCTGCTTGGTGCGATGCTGGCCGGCCAGGCCTTCGCCAATGCGCCGGTCGCCGCCGTGCACGCGCTGGCCTATCCGCTGGGCGGTCATTTCCACATCCCGCACGGCCTGTCGAATGCGCTGGTGCTGCCGCATGTATTGCGTTTCAACATCGTTGCGGCGCCCCAGCCCTACGCCGAACTGGCGCCCTTCGCCTTTCCCGAGCTTGGCCGCTTCGAGGGCCAGGAGCGGGCGGCTGCGTTCTGCGATCGCCTGGCAGAACTTTCGCAAGCCTGCGACCTTCCGCCCAATCTCAGGGCAATGAACATTGACGAGGCGGCCCTGCCGATGCTGGCCGCCGACGCGATGAAACAGACCCGGCTGCTCGTCAACAATCCCCGTCCGCTGAGCGAGGCGGACGCTTTGGCGATCTACCGTGCCGCCTACTGACAATCTGCAATGAAAGGACCAATGATGTCTCTCAATCTCTCCGATTCCAGCCTGCTTGAAACCCGCGCCTTCCTTGGCGGCGAGTGGACGGAAACCGGCAAAACCTTCCCGGTCGTCAATCCTGCGACCGGCGAGACGATCGCCGAAGTCGCCGACCTGTCGGCAGACGATGTGCGCAAGGCCATCGATCTTGCCTATGAGGCGCAGAAGGCATGGCGCGCCCGCACGGCGAAAGACCGCTGCGCGATCCTGCTCAAATGGAACGATCTGATGCTCGAGCATCAGGAGGATCTCGGCAAGATCCTGACGGCGGAGATGGGCAAGCCGCTGGCCGAGGCGAAAGGCGAGATCGCCTATGGAGCCTCGTATATCCAGTGGTTCGCCGAGGAGGGCCGGCGCATCTACGGGGATGTCATTCCCGGCCACCAGGAAGACAAGCGCATCGTCGTGCTGAAGCAGCCGGTCGGGGTGGTCGGTTCGATCACGCCGTGGAATTTCCCGAATGCGATGATCGCCCGCAAAGTGGCGCCGGCGCTGGCCGCGGGCTGCACTTTCGTTGGCCGGCCGGCCGAGAAGACGCCGCTTTCGGCGCTGGCGATGGCGGTGCTCGCCGAGCGCGCCGGTGTGCCGAAAGGCGTGCTGTCGATCGTCACCGGCTCGGATTCGAAGGGCATCGGCCAGGAGCTGTGCGGCAACCCGAAAGTGCGCAAGCTGACCTTCACCGGCTCGACGGAAGTTGGCCGCATCCTGATGAAGCAGTGCGCGCACGACATCAAGAAGCTGTCGCTTGAACTGGGCGGCAATGCCCCCTTCCTGGTGTTCGACGATGCCGATATCGACAAGGCGGTGGAAGGCGCGATGATCGCCAAATACCGCAATTCGGGGCAGACCTGCGTGTGTGCCAACCGCATCTATGTGCAGAGCAGTGTCGCCGAGGAATTTGCGCAAAAGCTGGCGGAAGCGGCCAAGAAGCTGCAGGTCGGTGACGGCATGAAAGACGGCACGACAATCGGGCCGCTGGTCGATGAGGCGGCGCTCAAGAAGGTCGAAGAGCACGTCTCCGACGCGGTCAGCAAGGGCGCCAAGGTGCTGGTCGGGGGTGAACGCTCCGAGCTCGGACATACCTTCTATCAGCCGACCGTGATGACCGGGGTGAAGGAAGGCATGAAAGTGCTGACCGACGAGACCTTCGGACCGGTGGCGCCGATCATCACCTTCGAGACCGAGGAAGAAGCGATCCGCCTGGCCAACAACACCGAGTTCGGACTTGCCGCCTATTTCTTTGCGCGTGATCTGTCACGGGTCTGGCGCGTGGCCGAGGAAATCGAAAGCGGCATGGTGGGCATCAACACCGGTCTGATCTCGGCCGCCGAAGCGCCGTTTGGCGGCATCAAGGCGTCGGGGCTGGGCCGCGAAGGCTCGAAATACGGCATCGAGGATTTCCTCGAGATCAAGTATCTCTGCATGAGCGTCTGATCGGCTGAGAACAGCAGACCGAAAACGATGACGGGCCGGACCGCGACATGCGACCGGCCCGTTCTGCATTGCGCCTGGCCTGGTTCAAGCCACCGCACCGGCATCCTTTCCTCAGGCGAAGGCGAGTGCGGCCCCCTTGATCTGAGCCTGTACCGGCTGGCCGAGGGCGAGACCGAGTGTCTCCCAGGAGCGCCGGGTGATGCGGGCCAGAAGGCGGGTGCCTTCCTCGCCGGCGGCGCCCAGTTGCAGGACAACAAGCATGTCGGTCGCCCCTTGGGGCTGGGCGCTGACGATGGTGGCCGGCAGAATGTTGAGGATGGAGGAGGGGCCGGGAGGCGCCAGGGCGATCGACACGTCGGAGGCGCGGATACGCAGGCGCAGCGGCCCGGCCGGATCCGGCGGCGTGCCAGGCACCCGCAGGGTGGCGCCGGCAATGCGCAGTTCGAGAAGGCCGTAGGCGGCATCAAAGCCGGCCAGTTGCGCATCGAGGGCGACACTGGCGTCGCGGCGCCTTGCGAGCGGCAGGGCAGGATCGCCCAGAACCCTGTCGAGCGGTGCCGAGGCGATCACCCGGCCCCTTTCAAGCAGCACCAGCCAGTCGGCCAGGCGCTCGATCTCCTGCAGGTCGTGGGTGACATAGATGACGGGGATATCGAGCGTCCTGTGCAGGCGTTCGAGAAACGGCAGGATTTCCTCGCGCGCCTCCTGGTCGAGCGCCGACAGCGGCTCATCCATTAAAAGCACACGCGGTCTCGACAGCAGCGCCCGGGCGAGGGCAACGCGCTGACGCTCACCGCCGGACAGGCGCTCAGGGTTGCGGTCGATCAGCGGCTCGAGGCGCAACAGGCTGACAAGATCGTCGAAGGCCGCGGTCTCGGCGGCGCCTGCGGGTGGCTGACCGCGGCGGGCGAACAGCAGGTTGCCGCGCACCGTGAGGTGCGGAAACAGGCTCGGCTCCTGAAAGACATAGCCGATGGCGCGGCGGTGCGGCGGGATGAATGTGTCTGGCGTTTGCCAGGTCTCGCCGCCAATGCGGCACCGGCCGTTGCGCACCCGCTCCAGCCCGGCAAGGCAGCGCAGAACGGTGGTCTTGCCGCATCCCGAAGGGCCGAAAAGCGCCGTGATGCCGCGGTTCGGGGCCGTGAAGGCGGCGTTAAGCGTGAAGCGCTCGAAGCGGTCCTCGAACGCCGCCTCTATGATATCGCCGCTCATTTCGCCCTCCGGCGCAGGCGTCTGTCGAGCAGCGTCACCGACAGGATGACGAGAAAAGCGAAGACCACCATGCCGAATGCAAGGATATTGGCCTCGCGCCAGCGCAGCGTTTCGACGAAATCATAGATCGCCACGGACAGGACCTTGGTTTCGCCCGGGATGTTGCCGCCGATCATCAGGACAACGCCGAACTCGCCGACCGTATGGGCAAAGCCGAGGACGGCGCCGGTGAGAAGACCGGGACGGGCGAGCGGCAGGGCGACGGTCCAGAAGGCGCGGGCCGGGGAGGCGCGCAGGGTGGCAGCCACTTCGAGCGGCCGATCGCCCATCGCTTCGAAGGCGTTGCGAATGGGCTGGACGACGAACGGCAGGGAATAGATCACCGAGCCGATGACCAGTCCCTCGAATGTGAAGGCGAGCGTGCGGGCGCCCCAGCTTTGTGCCAGCAGCCCGCCCGGCCCGTCCGGCCCGAGAGCGAGAAGCAGGTAGAAGCCGAGGACTGTCGGTGGCAGGACCAGGGGCAGTGCGACCAGCGTGCCGACAACCTCCTTGTACCAGCGCGGGGAGCGTGCCAGCCACCAGGCGATCGGCGTGCCGAAAATGATCAGGATCAAGGTTGTCAGCGCCGCCAGTTGCACGGTCAGGCGGATGGCGCTCCAGATCTCCGGGCTCAAGGCTGGCATCTGTGCCTACTCCGCCATGGCGGCATCGTAGCCATAGGCTGCGATGATCTTGTGCGCTGCCTCGGAGCGGAGGAAATCGAGAAAGACGCGCGCAGCCGGGTTGTCCTTGCCGGCGGCAAGCAACACGGCATCCTGGCGGATCGGCGCGTGAAGGCTGGCCGGAACCGGCCAGTAATTGCCCTCGCTGCGCCCGATGACCTGCGCCAGGGCGACAAAGCCTATGGCCGTATTGCCGGTCTCGACGAACTGGAAGGCCTGGGCAATCGTCGTGCCGATGACGAAGGTCGGGCGCAATCGGTCTTCCAGATCGAGCGCCTGCATCACCTCGATGGCGGCGCGGCCATAGGGGGCAAGATCGGGATTGGCAATGGCGATGCGTTCGCCCGGGCCCAAGTGCAGGGAGTCGGGCCCCGTGGCAGTGCCCGGTTCGCGCCCGTACAAGGCGAGTCGTCCGACCGCATAGGTGAAGCCGCTGCCCGCGACCGCCAGTCCCTCGGCGAGGGCGCGCGCGGGCCTCTCCGCATCGGCGGCAAGGAAGACCTCATAGGGCGCGCCCTGCATGATCTGGGCGAAGAGCTGCCCGGTGGCGCCGTAACTCAAGACGGCCTGGTGCCCGCTGGCGGCGGCGAAGGCGGCGGCAATGTCCTCAGCCGGTGCGGTGAAGTTGGCGGCGACCGCCACGAGCGTCTTCTCGGCGGCCGCCGGGCCGGAGGCAAGACCGATGGCGATGGCGAGGATACGCAGCGCGGTGCGCAGGGGCGGGGAGAGGTCCATCCACGGATCCTTGTGGGAAGGGCCGGACGGGGCCGAAGCGAAATGTCTTTTCACGCGGCTATATAACACAGTGCTTTCCGATGCGGTCAATCAGCGTTGGCGGGCGCAGGCTCCAGAGTCTCGGGGAAAAGCGCAGTCGGGCGTTGCGGCAGCCGGGACGAGGGGGCAAGCTGCGCGGCGTGCTGCCCGGCGATTATCGGGCATTTCACTGAATTCTTGCCTGCGGGATATCACCATGTCCGTTGTCAGCCTGTCGCTGGTGGCCATTGTTGCCCTCATCCACTTCTATATCGTCTGGCTGGAGATGTTTGCCTGGGAGCGCCGCGGGCCGAAAGTGTTCCGCACGCTGCCGGCGGAGCTGTTCAGCCAGACCAAGCAGCTGGCGGCGAACCAGGGGCTGTACAACGGGTTTCTCGCTTTCGGGCTGGTGTGGTCGATCATCATATCGAACCCGGTCTGGCAGTCGCATGTGGCGCTGTTCTTCCTGGTGTGTGTCAGCCTGGCGGGCATCTATGGCGCGGCGACCGTCTCGCGGCGTATCTTTTACGTGCAGGCGCTGCCGGCGCTGGCGGGGATCGCCAGTCTCCTCATCTAGGCCAGCGCCGCAGCCGAACGAACCGACCGCGTTCTCGTCTGGCTCGTGCCGCGCTCGACGGCGCTACATCGCGCCCCTATAGTCGCGCGCATGTGCCGCGCGTGGCTGTTCCGGTCTCCCAGCCGATCGGAAAGCCCATTCCCAGGGTGTTCATGTCCTCGTCTTTTCGTTCGCATCTTGCCGCGCTGATCATCGGAGCGATGGGCGGCGGCCTCGCCTTTCTCCTCGGGGCGCCGGCGCCGTTTCTGATCGGACCGGCGATCGCGGCGGCAGTTGCGGCTTTGGCAGGTGTACGCGTGGCGGTTGGGCGCTGGACGCGTGATCTGACTTTCATCGTGCTGGGTGTCACGATGGGCCAGAGCGTCACGCCGGATGTGCTTTCTGCGGCGACACGCTGGCCGGTGACGCTGGTCTTGCTGGCGGTGTTGCTGGTGACGATCCTGCTGGTGACGCGCATCATGCTGGAACGCTTCTGGCACATGGACCGCACGACCGCCTTACTGAGCGCCTCGCCGGGCCATCTCGGTTATGTGCTCGGTCTGAGTGAGGGGATGCAGGCCGATCTGGCGGCAGTCAGCATCATCCAGAGCTTCCGGGTTCTGTCCCTGACCATCGCCGTCCCGGTGGCGGCGCTGGTGATCGCACCGTTGCCGTCCGCTGCAGAGATGGCCGCACCGGCCCCTCTGGCGCCCTTGCAGTTCGTGCTGGTGCTTGCCGCTGCCGGGCTTGCCGGATGGGGCTTGCACCGCGTGCGCCTGCCAGCCGCATACTTGATGGGCGGTCTTGGGGTGTCGTTGCTCCTGCATGGCAGCACCATGGTGACCGGAAACATGCCGCCGGCGGTGACCACGGTTGCGTTCATCGTTCTCGGAACGCTGATCGGCAGCCGGTTCTCAGGCGTCAGTTTTGCGGAGCTGCGGCGCTGTATCGGGGCCGGAATCGCGGTGACGCTCGTATCGGTGATGCTCGCGTTTGTCTTCGCGCTGGCGGCCTCGGCCGCAAGTGGCCTGCCGCTGACCGCAGTGCTGATTGCCTTCGCGCCGGGCGGAGTTGAAACGATGTCGGCAATGTCGGTGCTGCTCGGGGTCGACCCGACTTTCGTGGCCGCGCATCACATTTCGCGGCTGTTGATGCTGACATTCATTGTGCCGGCGCTGGTGCTGCGACGCCCGGCGGCGTGAGCCGCCCATTGGATCGGACGCTGGAAGCCATTATGTCTAGAACAATCGAATCTCACGCTGGAGCTTATCTTGAGTTTTACCAAGGACGACGTCGTCGCAAAATTGCGCACCGTGCAGGGCCCGGATCTTGATGGGAATATTGTCGATCAAGGCCTGGTGTCCGACATTTTCGTGGCTGAGAACAAGGTCTATTTCTCGCTGACGGTGCCTGCCGAGCGGGCGCGTGATCTCGAGCCGATGCGGCTTGCAGCTGAAAAGGCGGCGCTGACGATTCCCGGCGTTGAAAGCGCGATGGTGGCGCTGACGGCGGCGCGGGCTGCGGGGTCGGCTGCCGCATCACCGCCGCCAAGACCGTCCGGGCCGGCCGGGGCTGCCCCCGGTGCTGCGCCGGGTGGCGGGCCCGGTGCGCCGCGGGGCGGACCGCGTGGACAACGCGCCAAGACGGAGGTGCCGGGTGTCGCGAAGATCATCGCCGTGGCCTCGGGCAAGGGGGGGGTCGGCAAATCGACGACCGCGGTCAATCTGGCGTTGGCGCTGGCGGAGAAAGGCCAGCGGGTCGGCATATTGGACGCCGATATCTACGGCCCGTCGCTGCCGCGCCTGACCGGGATATCGGGGCGTCCCGAGCAGCTTGAGGGCCGGGTTCTCAAACCGATGGAGAAGTTCGGTCTGAAGGTGATGTCGATGGGGTTCCTGGTCGAAGAGGACACACCGATGATCTGGCGCGGGCCGATGGTCATTTCGGCCCTGACGCAGATGCTGCGCGAGGTGGCGTGGGGCGAACTCGATGTGCTCGTGGTCGACATGCCTCCCGGCACCGGCGACGCGCAGCTGACCATGGCGCAGCAGGTGCCGCTGGCCGGCGCGGTGATCGTCTCGACGCCGCAGGATCTGGCACTGCTCGATGCGCGCAAGGGCATCAACATGTTCCGCAAGGTCGAGGTGCCGCTGCTCGGGCTGATCGAGAATATGAGTCATTTCATCTGCCCCGACTGCGGCAGCCAGCACGACATTTTTGGGCATGGCGGGGCGCGCAAGGAAGCCGAGCGGATCGGCGTGCCGTTCCTTGGCGAGGTTCCGCTGGCGCTGCCGATCCGCGAGACATCGGATGCCGGAGCGCCGGTGGTCGCCAGCGATCCCGGCGGTGTGCATGCACAGCGCTACCTGGAGATTGCCGGTCGTCTGCTGGACGAGATGGCGCGCTACGAGACCAGCCGCCGCCCGGCACCGAGCATCGTCTTCGAGTAGAAGCGCGGTTCAGCCGCTTTCAGGCGCACAAGCGGCGAAACAGGGCAAGGTTCTCGCGATCGAGGCTGTCATCCTGGGGTTCATCCTGGGACGCCAGCTTGACGACGACCGTACGGCTCGGCGGGTCGATATAGAGAAACTGGCCGTGGATGCCGACGGCAAGATAGGCCTCGCTGTCGCCACCGACCTGGTACCACTGGCTGCGGTAGCGGCCCTCGGGCAGGAAGTCGGCCTGATTGCCATCGGCCCAGGCGTGCGCATCGCCATTGTGCCGCATGTCGTCGATCCAGCGTTGCGGCAGGATACGTGCGCCCGCAGCGGTCCCGTCGTTCAAAAGCAGCTCGCCGACCGCCAGAAGATCGTGCGGGCGGCAGGACATGCCGCCGGCGGTGCGCGGCGCGCCGAGATTGTCGACCGTCAGAAACGCATCGGCATGCGCCTGAAGCGGCTTCCAGAGCAGATCGGAGACAAGATCGGAGACCCGTCGTCCAGCGGATTTCTCGATCACCGCGCCGAGCATGTCGCTGTTCGGCGAGCAGTAATAATGGGCCCCGCCATGCGGCGCGTCGGCCTTTTTGAGATCGCAAAGCAGAGCGAACAGGTTCTCGTCCGCGCCGCTGGACAGCGGCGGATTCCACAGCATCGCCCGGCGGTAGCGCGCATAATCGCCCTGTGAGAGGTATTGCTCGTCGAAATCGATGCTGACGCGCATGTCGAGGAGATCGCGCAAGGTGGCGTCCCCATAGGCGCTGCGTCGCGTTTCGGGCAGGATCATGCCGACACTGAGCGCCGGGTCGACAAGGCCGCGCTCCTCGAGAATGGCAAAGATCAGCGCGGTGATCGACTTGGTGATCGAGAAGAGAAGGTGCGGGTCGCCGCGGTCAACCCCGGCGGCATGCCATTCGGCGACGATCCGGCCGTCGCGTGCCATCAGGAAACTGTCGGTCTGGCTGCGCGCCAGAAACCAGGCCACCGTCTCATTGGCAGCACCGATCGGGCGGCTCATGATCTCGGCATTGCGCTGCACGGCGGGCAGCGGGCGCGGCGTCGCGGTGGCAATGCGGGCCGAAGGGATCAGTTCGGCGGTGTTGCGAAACGCCCAGCGGCTGAAGGGCTGGGTGCGCCAATTGGCAAGGCTCGCGGCGGAGCGCGGAAAGCCATTGCGGGTCTCGAATTCGTCTTCCATGATGCCCTTTTCGCGGCTTCGTTTCCTGGCGTTGTCAGGCCGGAGGGAAAAAACTTGAATGAATGGGTTCACTTTTCATGGAATCATTCTAAATTACCTGGCAATCCTTTATGGTTGATTGACGGAGCATCTCAATGCGGCTGACACGGCAGACCAATTACGCGATCCGGATACTGATGTATTGCGCCGCCAACGAAGGTCAATTGAGCCGCATCGCGGACATCGCCAAGGCCTATTCGGTCTCGGAATTGTTCCTGTTCAAGATCCTGCAGCCGCTGACCAAGGCCGGGCTGGTGGAAACCGTGCGCGGCCGCAATGGCGGCATCCGGCTCGGCCAGGCCGCCGGCGACATTTCGCTGGTCGATGTAGTGACCGTTACGGAAGACAATTTCGCCATGGCGGAATGTTTCGAGAGCGAGTTCGCCGACTGCCCGCTGATCGATTCCTGCGCGCTGAACTCGGCGCTGCGCAAGGCGCTGGGCGCGTTTTTCGCCGTGCTTGCCGAGTATTCAATCGATGATCTGGTCAAGGCGCGGCCGTCAATCAATTTCCTGCTTGGCCTGACCGAAGACCAGCCGGCCGCCTGATCCTTACGTTAGCAACTGCTTACGCTTCGATGATCTCGAAGGCATCGACATCGACCATGCCGCGGTCGGAAATCTTCAGATGCGGAATGACCGGCAAGGGCAGGAAGGCGAGTTGCAGAAACGGCTCGTCGAGGGTGCTGCCGAGCGCCTTGGCGGCGGCGCGCAGGGGCCGCAGCTTGTCGCGCACGGCCTCATAGGGTTCAAGGCTCATCAGCCCGGCAATCGGCAAGGCGATCTCGGCAACAATCTCGGTGCCGTCGGCGACGACGAACCCGCCGCCAAGGTCGGCCATGCGATTGGCAGCCGTGGCCATCGAGGTCTCATCGGCGCCGATGACGCAGAGATTGTGGCTGTCATGGCCGACGGTCGAGGCGATGGCGCCACGCTGCAAGCCAAATCCCTGCACGAAACCGACAGCGATATTGCCGTTTCGGCCGTGGCGCTCGATGACCGACACCTTGAGAATGTCACGCTCGAGATCGACGGTTTTCTCGCCGCCATTGACCGGCAGATCGAAATCGCGGCGCTCGGTGATGATCTTGCCGGGCAGGACACCGATCACCGGCGTGGTGGTGGCATTCTTGCGCACGACGAAGGTCTCGGCCGTCACTTCTGGCGCCTTGACGCTGGCAAGCCCGACCGGCGCGACCGGCCGGCGGCTGGAGAACAGATCGGCAGTGACGCGGCGGCCGGCACAGAACACCATTTCGGCATTGCAATCGGCGAGGCTGTCGAGGACGACCAGATCGGCGCGCCAGCCGGGGGCGACGAGGCCACGGTCGCGCAGCCCGAAGGCGCGGGCGCCGGAGATCGAGGCGGCGCGATAGATGGCGAGCGGATCGACACCCTTTGAGATGGCGTGCCGGATCATGTAATCGAGATGCCCGTGCTCGGCGATATCAAGCGGATTGCGATCGTCGGTGCACAAGGCGAGAAATGGGGAATGACGTTCGGTGATCAGCGGGATCAGGGCGTCGAGGTCGCGCGAGACGG
Organism: Neohoeflea coraliihabitans; assembly: GCF_019334345.1. Lineage (GTDB taxonomy): Bacteria > Pseudomonadota > Alphaproteobacteria > Rhizobiales > Rhizobiaceae > Pseudohoeflea > Pseudohoeflea coraliihabitans. The sequence continues at coordinate 561,919 of NZ_JAHWQX010000001.1, read as the reverse complement.
AGCCTTCGCGCACCAGCACATGCATGCCCTTTGACAGTTTTTCGAGTGCTTCGTCAGCGCTGGTCGTTTCGTGGTCGGTGGCGATGCCGGCGGCGAGATAGCCGTTCAGACCAAGGCCACGCAGCAGCGGCGCATGGCCATCGATATGGCCGCCCTGAAAGGCCTCCAGCTTGGCCATGCAAACGGGGTCACGGGCCAGCACACCCGGGAAATTCATGAATTCCGCCAGGCCGATCACCTGGGGATGATCGCGGAACGGCAAGAGATCATCGGTATCCAGGCGGGCGCCGGCGGTTTCCAGATGCGTGGCGGGAACACAGCTCGACAGCTGCACGCGGATGTCCATCAGCGTGTGCTCGGAGCACTCGAGAAAATAGCGGATGCCGGTGGCGCCGAGCACATTGGCAATCTCGTGCGGATCGCAGATGGCGGTGGTGATGCCGCGCGGCAGGACGCAGCGGTCGAATTCATGCGGGGTGACCAGCGAGGATTCGATGTGCAGATGCGTGTCGATGAAGCCCGGCACGACGATGCGCCCCGAAATGTCGATTTCCTCAACGCCGGAATAGGTTTCGAGCGTGCCGACGATGCGGTCGCCGCACAGGGCGATGTCGCCATCGCGCAATTCGCCGGTGACAAGGTCGAAGAGCCGCCCGCCCTTGAGAACGATGTCGGCGGGGGCATTGCCCTGGCCCTGCTCGATGCGATCGTCCAGCCGATTGCTCATGTCATCCCCCTTGATGTGGCCCCTCGAGGTCGCCCTCTTGATACAGCAAACCTGCCGGCATTGCTGCCGGCAGGCTGATTTTCGCGTCCTGACTGGATTATTCGACCGAAACCTTGTCGGTCACGACGGTCGTCCAGGCGCCTTCCGGCTCGTTCTCGATGATGCCCTGATCGAGAAGCGCCTTGGCGGTGCGCTCATAGGCGGCCTCGATCAGCTTGGCGTCGGGCTCGCCGATCAGCTTGGCAACCTCGCCCATCATGCGCTTCTGGTGATTTTCGTCCTGGCCGCCATTTTCCATGACGATCTCAGCGGCTTCCTCGGGGTTCTCGATGGCATATTTCCAGCCCTTCATCGAGGCGGACACGAAGCGGACCATCTTGTCGACGAATTCCGGATCTTCAAGATCCTCTTCGAGCGCGTAAAGTCCGTCCTCAAGCAGGTCGGCACCCATTTCGGTATAGTTGAAGACGATCAGATCGTCTTCCTGGTAGCCGGCATCGATCAGCTGCCAATACTCGTTGTAGGTCATCACCGAGATGCAGTCGGCCTGTTTCTGGATCAGCGGCTGCACGTCGAAGCTCTGCTTGAGAACGGTGACGCCGTCGTCACCGCCTTCGGTGGAAATGCCGAGCTTGTTCATCCAGGCGTAAAACGGATACTCGTTGCCGAAGAACCAGACGCCGAGCGTATGGCCGGGGAAATCGTCGGTCGACTGCACCGGACCATCCTTCGGGCAGACGAGCTGCATGCCGGCCTTCTTGAAGGGCTGGGCGATGTTGACGAGGCCGACGCCCTTTTCACGGGCGGCCAGGGCGCCCCCCATCCAGTCGACGATGACATCGGCGCCGCCGCCGGCGATCACCTGTTCGGGGGCGATGTCGGGGCCACCGGGCTTGATCTCGACGTCGAGATCGGCTTCCTCGTAAAAACCCTTGTCCTTGGCGACGAAGTAGCCGGCAAACTGTGCCTGGGCGACCCATTTGAGCTGCAGTGTCACCTCGTCGGCGGCCTGCGCCGTCGTTGCCATCGCAGCGACCGCGAAGGCTGCGAGTGTCATGCCGATTGTCTTTTTCATTTTCATTCTCCTCTGGAAGATGGCCCCGGCAATCATTGCCGATAACTCGGGTGCCAGAACGTCACGGCCCGCTCAAGAAGGGCAAGCAGGCCGTAGAACAACGACCCGACAATGGCGGCGAGGGCGATTTCCGCCCAGACCATGTCGAGGTTCATCCGACCGACCTCGGTCGAAATGCGAAAGCCCATGCCGACCACCGGCGTGCCGAAGAATTCGGCGACGATGGCACCGATCAGGGCCAGAGTCGAATTGATCTTCAGGGCGTTGAAGATGAAGGGCATGGCCACCGGCAGGCGCAATTTGCCGAGGACCTGCCAGTGGCTGGCGCCATAGGTGCGCATCAGATCGCGCTCCATGTGGCCGGTGGCGGCGAGGCCGGCAAGCGTGTTCACCAGCATCGGGAAGAAGGTCATCACCACGACGACAGCGGCCTTCGAGTGCCAGTCAAAGCCGAACCAGATGACCATGATCGGCGCAATGCCGATCATCGGCAGGGCGGAGACCATGTTGCCGATCGGCAGCAGGCCATTGGCGAAAAACCGGTAGCGGTCGGCGAGGATGGCGACAAGAAAGCCGGTCAGGCAGCCGATCAGATAGCCGATCAAGACGGCTTTGACGACTGTCTGGACGAAGTCGGCGGCGAGGATATCGGTGGCGGCGGCAATGCGCAGGCCGATCGCCGAGGGCGGCGGCAGCAGCACGAAGGGCACGCCGGCGCCGCGGGTCAGCGCTTCCCAGAAAATCAGGATCCAGAGCCCGAAAATGGCCGGAACGATGAGAGCGATGAGACGGCTGGTGCCGGTCTTGACGCCGTCGCCGGACAGCACCGAGACCAGTCGCCAGCCGAGCAGCCAGGCGGCGAGGAGAGCCAGCCAGTAACCCAGGGTGGCGGTGCCAAACGCCTCATTGAGACCGCCAAGCAGCAGCCAGGCCGCCCCGAAGCTGCCGATGGCGAGGATCGCGGATTCGAGCGCCGCCGACAGGCGCAGGTTCGACAGCGCGGCAGCGCCGACCAGCAGGGCGGCGACCATCAGCGCGGCAGTGCCATCCATCGTGGCGGTGAACGGGGTGGCGGCGAGGGCGGAGAACAGGCTGGCGAGGGCTGCGAGGAAGGCCAGGAGCGCCTGCCAGTTGGGAGCCAGGCGGGTGGGCGCATCGGCATGCATCAGGCCTTGCCTCCCATCTGTCTGTGGGTGAAGCGACCGACGACATCGACGAGGGTGACGAGCAGGATGGCGCAGATCGAGCCGGCGATCAGGGCCGCGAAGATGTCAATGGTCTGGCTGTAGTAGGAGCCGGCCAAGAGCTTCGAGCCGATGCCGGCGACTGCCCCGGTCGGCAGTTCCCCGACAATGGCCCCGATCAGTGAGGCGGCAATGGCCACCTTGATCGAGGCGAAGAAGAACGGCACCGAGGCGGGTATGCGCAGCTTCCAGAGGGTCTGCGCCGCCGTGGCCGAATAGGTGCGCATCAGATCGAGATGCAGGATATCGGGCGAGCGCAGGCCCTTGACCATGCCGACGGCGACCGGAAAGAACGACAGATAGGTGGAGATCAGCGCCTTCGGCAAAAGCCCGGTGACGCCGATGGCGGCGAGCAGCACGATGATCATCGGCGCGACAGCGAGGATCGGGATTGTCTGCGAGGTGATGATCCACGGCAGGAAGGACTTGTCGAGGGCCGGCACATGCACGATCGAAATGGCGATGACGACGCCGAGCAGTGTGCCCATGGCGAAACCGAGCAGGGTGGCCGACAGCGTCACCCAGGAATGATAGACGAGGCTGCGGCGCGACCAGGGCTTGACGCCAAAGGTGCCTTTCCAGAGCGCCTGAGCCACCTGGTGCGGCGCCGGCATGGTCGGTTTCGGCTGCGAGAGGGTCTTTTCGATGAAGGCGACGCCGGTGGTGACGTTTCCGGTGCGCTTTTCTAGATCGTGCTGGAAGGGGGCATTGAGCGCCACCGCGCCGATATACCAGGCAAAGAGGATGACCAGCAGGATGCTGAAGACCGGGATGAAGCGACCGGTCAGATGGCTGGCGGCAGCGCTCATGGCCGGCCCTTTCGCCGGGCTGCCGCGGCAAGGAAAGATGCGATTGTAAAGGAGCGTCTCCGGGTCATCCTCTCACCTCACGCTTCGGGAGCATGGCCGGCGGCCAGCCCCTGGCGGACGCGATGGGCGATCTTGAGGAACTGCGGCGACTCGCGGATTTCCAGCGGCCGGTCGGCGCCTAGATCGCAATCGATGATCTCGTGGATGCGCCCGGGACGCGGGCTCATGACGACGATGCGGGTGGAGAGATAGACGGCTTCGGGGATCGAGTGGGTGACGAAGACGACGGTCTTGCCGGTGGTCGCCCAAAGCTTGAGCAGTTCCTCGTTGAGATGGTCGCGCACGATCTCGTCAAGCGCACCGAACGGCTCGTCCATCAACAGCATGTCCGGTTCAACGGCCAGGGCGCGGGCGATCGAGGCGCGCTGCTGCATGCCGCCGGACAGTTGCCATGGGAACTTCTTCTCGAAGCCGATGAGATTGACCAGTTCGAGATTGGAGCGGACGCGGCGCGCGCGCTCCTCGGCTTTCAGCCCCATGACCTCCAGCGGCAAAGCGACATTGGCCTCGATGGTGCGCCAGGGAAACAAGGCCGCCTGCTGGAAAACGTAGCCATAGGCGCCGTCCTGGCGGGCCCCTTCGGGTGTCGTGCCATTGACCTCGATGCTGCCGCCCGTCGGCTTTTCGAGATCGGCGATGACCCGCAGGAGCGTGGTCTTGCCGCAGCCGGAGGGGCCGATCAGCGAGACGAACTCGCCCCTGTCGATGTCGAGCGTGATGTCGGAGAGCGCCTGGACGGATCCGTCGGCGGTGGGAAATGTGAGATCGAGATTGCGGGTCGAGATGACTTTGCGATCCGAAGCGTCGTCCTGGGTGGACGAACCCTGCGGAACCGAGCTGCCATTCGAGGCGGATGTGTGCGGCGCAATATTCATGCTGATTGTGCAGCTTCCCCGTTGTCAAAACGCTTGTTTTTTTGTGGTCTCTTACCCTGCACCCAAAGGCGGTGGAAAGGCAATGGCTCTTGTATTTCCCTGATTGTTTTCAAGGGCTTTTCGAAAGCGGGAGGGTTGCGATGCGGACCGGTCAGGCTCACGTGTCGGGACCCCACAATTTCGGCTCGGCGAACTCGATGGAGTTGCCATCGGGATCGCGGACATAGATCGAGCGGGCGCCGTTCGGCCAGCAGAAATCGGCTTCGATTTCGATCCCGGCCGCCGTCAGCGCGGCATGCCAGGCATCGAGTGCCGACGCGTCGGCTGCGAAACACAGATGACCGTCGCCTTCGGCACCATGCGGCGGCACGGGCAGCCTGTCATTGCTGGTCGGCTGCCGGGTGGCGGCGGCGCGAAACAGCAGGACGATGGTGGCGCCGCAGCGGTAAAAGACGTGGCGGCCCTCGACCTCGGTGATCAGTTGCAGGCCGAGCAGATCGCCATAGAAGCGCTTTGCCGCGTCGAGATCCTCGACATACAGCGCGGCTTCCAGAACGCCGTCGATGGGCGGCGGGGCGGCAGGCATCACACGCCGCTGGCGGGAATGCCGGAACGTTCGACCTTGCGCGGCGCGGTCAGCTCCTTCCATGTGGACAGGGCCTTGTTGACGGCGCCGAAGGGTTCGCGCTTGACGAACTGGCCCCAGCCTTCCTCGGGCTGAATGGCGCCATCATCGACCGCCACCCGGCCACGCGTCAGGGTGTAGCGCGGCAGCCCCTTGACCGTCTTGCCCTCGAAGACGTTGTAATCGATGGCCGACTGCTGGCTCTTGGCGGAGATGGTCTTTTTCTTCTCCGGATCCCAGACGACGATATCGGCATCGGCGCCGACGAGAATGGCGCCCTTCTTCGGGTAGACATTGAGGATCTTGGCAATATTGGTCGAGGTGACGGCCACGAATTCGTTCATGGTTAGCCGGCCGGTGGCGACGCCATAGGTCCACAACATCGGCATGCGGTCTTCGAGCCCGCCGGTGCCGTTGGGGATCTTGGTGAAATCGTCGATACCGTTGCGCTTCTGCTCGGTGGTGAAGGCGCAATGGTCGGTGGCCACCACCTGCAGCGAGCCGGACTGCAGCCCGGCCCAGAGCGAATCCTGGTGCGCCTTGTTGCGGAAGGGCGGGCTCATCACGCGCCGCGCCGCGTGGTCCCAGTCCTTGTCGAAATACTCGCTCTCATCAAGGGTCAGGTGCTGGATCAGCGGCTCGCCGAAGACGCGCATGCCGTTCTGGCGGGCGCGGCGGATGGCTTCGTGCGACTGCTCGCAGGAGGTGTGCACGACATACAGCGGCACGCCGGCCATGTCGGCGATCATGATGGCGCGGTTGGTGGCCTCGCCCTCGACCTGCGGCGGGCGGGAATAGGCATGCGCCTCGGGTCCGTTGTTGCCGGCGGCGAGCAGCTTGGCCGACAGATCGGCGACGACATCGCCGTTCTCGGCATGCACCAGCGGCATCGCCCCGAGTTCGGCGCAGCGCTGGAAGGAGGCGTACATCTCGTCGTCCTGCACCATCAGGGCGCCCTTGTAGGCCATGAAATGCTTGAAGGTGTTGATGCCCTTGTCGCGCACCACCTGTTCCATCTCGTTGAACACCTGCTCGCCCCACCAGGTGATCGCCATGTGGAAGGAATAGTCGCAGTGGGCGCGGGTCGACTTGTTGTCCCAGCGCTGCAAGGCCTCGAGCAGCGACTGTTCGGGATTGGGCAGGCAGAAATCGACCACCATGGTGGTGCCGCCGGCGAGCGCGGCGCGGGTGCCGCTTTCGAAATCATCGGAGGAATAGGTGCCCATGAACGGCATTTCGAGATGCACATGCGGGTCGATGCCGCCGGGCATGACGTAGCAGCCGGAGGCGTCGAGTTCCGTCTCGCCCGACAGGCCGGCGCCGATCTCGGCGATGACGCCGTCCTCGATCCTGATGTCGGCCTTGTAGGTCAGATCGGCGGTGACAATGGTGCCGTTCTTGATGATGGTGCTTGGCATGGTGTTCGTCCTCTGGCAGTTCCGGCCGTCTGTCGCGGCCCTTATCGTTTTTGCTGCGCCGATGGCGGCGCGGATCTCCTATTCCACGATCTGTGCTGTCTCGACCACCGCATGCATCAGCACTTCGGCGCCGGCGGCGGCCCATTCCTTCGAGATCTCCTCGGCCTCGTTGTGCGACAGGCCGTCGACGCAGGGGCACATGACCATGGCGGTCGGCGCAACACGATTGATCCAGCAGGCATCATGGCCGGCGCCGGAGATCAGGTCGCGGTGCGCGTAACCGAGACGCTCGGCGGCATCGCGGATGGCCGTGACGCAGCCGGCATCGAACTCGACGGGATCGAAGCCACCGACCTTCTCGAATTCGATCGAGAGCTCCATCTCGTCGCAGATCTTCTGGGCGCCGTCCTTGAGGCGTTGTTCCATGTCTTCGATGACGGAAAGGTTGGGCGAGCGGAAATCGACGGTGAAGACGACCTTGCCGGGAATGACGTTGCGTGAATTGGGATAGACATCGATGTGTCCGGCGGCGCCGACCGCGTCCGGCTTGTGGCTCCAGGCGATCTCGTCGACGAGTTGCAGCACCTTGGCCATGCCGAGCCCGGCATTGCGGCGCATCGGCATCGGGGTCGAACCGGTGTGCGCCTCCTTGCCGGTGATCGTCACCTGGGTCCATGACAGGCCCTGGCCATGGGTGACGACGCCGATATCCTTGCCCTCGGCCTCGAGGATCGGCCCCTGCTCGATGTGCAGCTCGAAGAACGCCTTCATCTTGCGGGCGCCCACCTCTTCCTCGCCGCGCCAGCCGATGCGTGTCAGCTCGTCGCCGAAGGTCTTGCCCTTGGCGTCCTGGCGCTGATAGGCCCAGTCCTGTTCGTGAATGCCGGCAAAAACGCCGGAGGCGAGCATGGCCGGCGCGAAGCGCGTGCCTTCCTCATTGGTCCAGTTGGTGACCACGATCGGATGTTTGGTCTTGATGCCGAGGTCATTGAGGGTGCGGATGCATTCGAGACCGCCAAGCACGCCCAGCACGCCGTCATATTTGCCGCCGGTCGGCTGGGTGTCGAGATGCGAGCCGACATAGACCGGTAGCGCGTCGGGGTCGGTGCCCTCGCGGCGCATGAACATGTTGCCCATGGTGTCGACACCCATCTCGAGGCCCGCGTCCTCGCACCACTTCTGAAACAGTTTGCGGCCTTCGCCGTCCTCGTCGGTCAGGGTCTGGCGGTTGTTGCCGCCGGCCACGCCCGGGCCGATCTCGGCCATTTTCATCAGCGAGTCCCACAGCCTGTCAGCGTTGATTCTCATGTTTGCAGCGGGTGCGGCCATCGGATACTCCTGTTTCGTAATGAAAAATAAGTGGCTCAGTCGACCTCCTGGAGAACGTCGCGGAGGGTGTCGACCAATTGGTCGATCTGGCCCTTTTCGACGATCAGAGGCGGTGACAGGGCGATAATGTCGCCGGTGGTGCGGATCAGGCAGCCCTTCTCCCAGGCGCGCAGGAAACAGTCAAAGGCGCGCTTTGTCGGCTGCCCGGCGATCGGTTCCAGTTCAATGGCACCGACGAGGCCGATATTGCGGATGTCGATGACATTGCGGCAGTCCTTCAGCGAATGCAGCGCGTCCTGCCAATAGGGCGCCAGCTCATTGGCGCGCTCGAAGAGCTGTTCTTCCTTGTAGGTTTCCAGCGTCGCCAGGGCGGCGGCGGCGGCAAGCGGATTGCCGGAATAGGTATAGCCGTGGAAGAATTCGATCAGGTTTTCCGGACCGTGCATGAAGGCGTCGTGAATCTCCGGCGTGACGAATACGGCGCCCATCGGCACGACGCCGTTTGTCAGACCCTTGGCGGTGATCATGATGTCGGGCTTGACGTCGAAATGGTCCGCTCCGAAGGCGCTGCCGAGACGGCCGAAGCCGGTGATCACCTCGTCGAAGATCAACAGGATGCCATGCTGCGTGCAGATCTCGCGCAGGCGCTTGAGATAGCCTTGCGGGGGGATCAGGACACCGGTGGATCCGGCGACCGGCTCGACGATGACGGCGGCGATGGTCGAGGCATCGTGCAGGGCGATGATGCGGTTCAGCTCGTCAGCAAGGTCGGCGCCATGCTCGGGCACGCCGCGGGTGAAGGCGTTCTTTTCCGGCAGATGCGTGTGCGGCAGATGATCGACGCCGGTCAGAAGGGTGCCGAACATCTTGCGGTTGGGCACGATGCCGCCGACCGAGATGCCGCCGAAATTGACGCCGTGATAGCCGCGTTCGCGGCCGATCAGGCGGAAACGTGAGCCTTCGCCCTTGGCGCGCTGATAGGCGAGCGCCACCTTCAGCGCCGTGTCGACGGATTCGGAGCCGGAATTGGTGAACAGCACGTGCCCCATGTTGTCCGGCGCGATGTCGATCAGCCGGTTGGCCAGCTCAAAGGCTTTCGGATGGCCCATCTGGAAGGCCGGGGCGTAATCAAGCTCGCCGGCCTGCTGGCTGATCGCCTCGGTGATGCGCGGGCGGCAGTGGCCGGCATTGACGCACCACAGTCCGGCGGTGCCGTCGAGGATCTGCCGGCCGTCGGCGGCGGTGAAGTGCATGTCCTTGGCGGCGACCAGCATGCGCGGGTCTTTCTTGAACTGGCGGTTGGCCGTGAAAGGCATCCAGAAAGCGCGCAGATCATTGGGGGTTGCTTGCAGCCGGTTGGACATGGTCGTCTCCTTGAGCGATGCGCCGTATCGGCAGCTGAGAAATGAGGCGCTGTTGGTCACTCTGACCAAGCTGTGCTACGAAAAACTTGACTGTTTGATCAAACTCTATCAGGGCGATTGGTGCGGTCAAGGGCCATTGATGCGAGGAAAGGGGCGGGTGATGCGGCAGGATGACCGGGGCGCGGCACGGAGCAATGCAGGCTGATGGCAAAGGCACCGGTCGAGCGCAAGACGCGCATTCAAACGGAGAACAAGGCGCGCATCCTCGATGCAGCGCTCGAGGTGTTCTCGCGGCATGGGTATCGCGGCGCGACGATCGACCAGATTGCTGACGGCGCGGGCATGTCAAAGCCCAATCTGCTCTATTATTTCCGCCGCAAGCAGGACATTTACCAGACGCTGATCGACCGGCTGCTCGACACCTGGCTGAAGCCGCTGATCGAGCTTGACCAGGAGGGTGATCCGCTGCCGGAATTGCGCGGTTACATTCGGCGCAAGCTTGAGATGGCGCGCGATTATCCGCGCGAAAGCCGCCTGTTTGCCAATGAGATGCTGCAGGGTGCACCGCGCATCCACAAAGTGCTTGAAACGCGCCTGCGCGACCTTGTCGATGAAAAGGCGGAGGTTATCTCAGACTGGATGGCGGCTGGCCGCCTGAACCGGGCCGACCCGCGACATCTGATCTTCGCGATCTGGTCGACGACGCAGCACTATGCCGATTTCGACGTGCAGGTGCGTGCCGTGCTGGGTCCGAAACGAGGCGGCGAAGGCCGCTTTGACGATGCTGCGCGCTTTCTCGAGACCCTGTTTCTCGATGGCCTGAAACCGCGGGATCCGCAAGGGGTCGCGCCACAACCGAAAATTCGGGTACTCGGCGACGAGTGATGCCGGCCCCTTTGGAGAAGACATGACACAGACACATGACAGCAACCGCCGTTTCGTGCTGGCGCAACGGCCGCAGGGCGAGCCGGACGCCGACACGCTGCGGCTGGAGGAAGCGGCGCGACCCGAGCCCGGCGAAGGCGAGATCCTGCTGCGCACCGTGTTTCTGTCGCTTGATCCCTATATGCGTGGCCGCATGAGCGACGCGCCATCCTACGCGGCGCCGGTGGAGGTCGGCGAAACGATGGTCGGCGGTACGGTGGCGCGGGTGGTCGAGAGCCGCCATGACGGGTTTGCCGAGGGGGACTGGGTGGTCAGTTTCAACGGTTGGCAGGATTATGCCATTTCCGATGGGAAGGAACTGGTGAAGCTTGGAGCGACACCGGAACACCCGTCCTGGGCGCTGGGTATTCTCGGCATGCCGGGATTTACCGCCTGGGCCGGATTGACGCAGATCGGTGCCCCGAAAACCGGGGAAACGCTGGTTGTTGCCGCGGCGACCGGTCCGGTGGGCGCGACAGTCGGGCAGATCGGAAAAATTCTCGGCTGCCGCGTCGTCGGCATCGCCGGCGGTCAAGAGAAATGCGCCTATGGCGTTGATGAATTGGGGTTCGATGCCTGCCTTGATCACAAGGCTGACGATCTCAAGGGCCGGCTGAAAGAGGCGTGCCCGGATGGCATCGACATTTATTTCGAGAATGTCGGCGGCAAGGTGCTCGATGCGGTGATTCCGCTTCTCAACCGCGAGGCGCGCGTGCCGGTCTGCGGGCTGGTCTCACAGTACAATGCCACAGCTCTGCCGGATGGGCCGGACCGCATGAACTGGCTCATGGGGCAGATCCTGCGCAAGCAGCTGACGGTGCGCGGCTTTATCATTTTCCAGAATTTCAGCCATCTGTATCCGGAATTCGCCAAGGCGATGACCGGATGGATCGGCGCGGGCCGGATCAGCTACCGCGAAGAAATGATCGACGGTCTGGAGGCCGCGCCACAAGCGTTCATCGGCCTGCTGCGCGGCGAGAATTTCGGCAAGCGGGTGATCCGGGTCGGTCCGGACCAGCTCTAGGGCCAGGTCCCTAGTCCGGGACCGGCAGTCCGACGGCGCGACGGGCGTCCGCTGAGCGCAGCGACATGTCGCCGCCATCATAAGAGCGCCCGGCTGCGGTGCACAGAAAGCCGATGGCGCGTGCCGGCCATTCGGGCGGAATATGGTCGGACCATTCGAGCTTGCTGACCGGATTGACCCCCGAGGCCTTGATCACCTTCTGCATGTCGGTGGCGACCGTGCCGGGGGACAGGCCGACACAGCGGATATTTTCGCCCGCATGTTCGAGATGGACGGCGCGGGTGAGCATCAGCACCGCGGCCTTGGTGGCGCAATAATGGCTCCACCCCTCGAGCACACTGGTGGCGGCGCCGGAGGAAATATTGATGATGACGCCGCCGCCGCGCTGGCGCATGGCGGGAATGGCGGCACGAATGCCGTGATAAACCCCCTTGAGGTTGATATCCACGGCGCGGCCCCAGGCGTCGGGGTCGGACTCGCCAATGCGCGCCACCGGGTCGACGACACCGGCATTGTTGACCAGGATATCAAGACCGCCGAAGCGCTGGACGGCGTGGCTGACGGCGTCGGCCACTTTGTCAAAGGCGGCAACATCGCAGGCGATCGCCGCGGCCTTGTCGCCAATCTCGGCGGCGATGCGTTCGATGTCGCCGGTCGAGCGGGCGGCGAGTACGACGCTGGCGCCGCAGGCGGCGAGGTGGCGGGCGGTGGCTTCGCCAATGCCGCGGCTGGCGCCGGTGACGAGCGCGACTTTTCCAGACAGATCCGGACCGTTTGAGTGAGGAACGCCAGATTGTTCAGCCATGCGGGTCTCCCTTGGGTGCAGGATCACCTTCCTGCCCGAAAAAAACTTAAAGGGAAACCGCGGAGCTGTTCCGTCAAAGCATGCCGTTGCCTGGCGACCCCGACCGCCCGGCCTTGCAGCCGGACGGTGGTCGCGATCCGGCCTAGGGCGGGGCGGACCAGTACGCCCTTGCAGCCGGCTCAGCGCTCAATCAGCCGCGTGCCCGCGGCAACTTTCCCCGTCGGTGCGCGCGTTCTCTACTCGGCTGCCTCGCGCGTTGCCGGGTTGTTCGGATGGCTCGTCCAGTTGGCATAATCGGCATCGACGGGGCATCCGGTGCGCGGATCGGTGCCGGCGGTCAGTTCGACCATGGTGATGCAATCCTCGACCGGACAGACATTGACGCACAGGTTGCAGCCGACGCATTCCTCATCAATGACCTCGAAATGACGCGCGCCATTGACGGTGTGGGTGATGGCCTGGTGCGAGGTGTCCTCGCAGGCGATGTGGCACCGGCCGCACTTGATGCACAGATCCTGGTCGATGCGCGCCTTGGTGTAGTAATTCAGGTTGAGATACTGCCAGTCGGTGACATTCGGCACGGCACGGCCGCGAAAATCCTCGATCGAGGTGTAGCCCTTTTCGTCCATCCAGTCGGAGAGGCCCGAGATCATCTCCTGGACCATCTTGAAGCCGTAGGTCATCGCCGCCGTGCACACCTGGACGTTGCCGCAGCCGAGAGCGATGAATTCAGCCGCATCACGCCAGGTGGTGACGCCGCCAATGCCGGAAATCGGCATGCCTGCGGTCTGCGGGTCGCGGGCAATCTCCGCCACCATGTTGAGGGCGATCGGCTTGACCGCCGGGCCGCAATAGCCGCCATGCGAGCCCTTGCCGTCGATCGACGGGTTGGGCGAGAAATTGTCGAGATCAACCGAAACGATCGAGGAGATGGTGTTGATCAGCGAAACGGCATCGGCACCACCGGCATGGGCGGCGCGGGCCGGATAGCGGATGTCGGTGATGTTCGGTGTCAGTTTGACGATCACCGGCAGGCGGGAATACTTCTTGCACCATTCGGCGACCATCTGAATGTATTCCGGCACCTGACCGACGGCCGAGCCCATGCCGCGTTCGCTCATGCCATGCGGGCAGCCGAAGTTCAGCTCGATGCCGTCGGCGCCGGTTTCCTCGACACGCGGCAGGATCGCCTTCCAGCTCTCTTCGTCGCAGGGCACCATGATCGATGCAATCAGGGCGCGGTCGGGCCAGCGCTTCTTGACCTCGGTCATCTCGCGCAGATTGACCTCGAGATCGCGGTCGGTGATCAGCTCGATATTGTTGAGACCGAGAAGCCGCCGGTCGGGTCCCCAGATGGCGCCGTAGCGCGGTCCGTTGACGTTGACCACCGGCGGTCCGGCTTCGCCGAGCGTCTTCCAGACGACCCCGCCCCAACCGGCCTCGAAGGCGCGCTCGACATTGTAGGCCTTGTCGGTCGGCGGCGCCGAAGCGAGCCAGAACGGGTTGGGGGAGCGGATGCCGAGGAAATTTGCGGAAATATCAGCCATTTTTCGTCTCCATTATCCCATCAAGGCGGCGTGAATGCTCATTGCGGCGATCTTGCCATCCTCGACCGAGGCGACCGTCAGGTCCTCGCCGCCGGCCACGCAGTCGCCGCCGGCCCAGACCTTGTCATGCGAGGTGCGGCGCGTCGCGTCGGCGCGGATGCGGCCGGCCTCCAGCGCGATGCCAAGGGCGCCGAGCGGAGCAGGATCAAATTTCTGGCCGATGGCCTTGAACACCTGGTCGGCGGGCAGCGTCATGGTCTCGCCGGTGCCGACCAGCCGTCCGTCGGCGAGGCCTGTCTTTTCGATCCCGATGCCGTTGATCGCTCCATCGTCACCCCGGGTCAGGCCGACCGGCCGGGTCCAGTGGCGGATGACGACGCCGTTGGTCTGGGCCAGTTCCTGCTCGTAGACCGAGGCGTTCATGTTCTCCTTGCCACGCCGGTAGACGATGGTGACGTTTTCGGCACCAAGCAGCCGGGTCTGGACGGCGATGTCGATGGCGGTCATGCCGCCGCCGATGACCACGATGTTGCGGCCGACATCCAGTGCGCCGAGATCGCCGGCCTGACGCAGGCGGGCGATGTAATCGACGGCGTCGATGCAACCGGCGGCGTCTTCGCCTTCGAGGCCAAGATCATTGGTGTCGGGCAGGCCGATGCCGAGGAAGACCGCGTCGAAGTCGTCGACAAGCTTGTCGATCTGCACGTCGCGGCCGAGAACCTGGCCCTGGACGAGTTCGATGCCGCCGATCTTGAGGATGAAGTCGACTTCGCGCTGGGCAAAGTTGTCGACGGTCTTGTAGGCGGCGATGCCGTATTCGTTCAGGCCACCCGGTTTGGGGCGGGCATCATAGACGGTGATGTCGTGACCGAGGGTGGCCAGGCGGTGGGCGCAGGACAGGCCGGCGGGACCGGCGCCGACGACGGCGATCTTCTTGCCGGTGGATGCGGCGCGGGCAAAGGGATGCGTGGTGGCGCGCGCCATGTAGGTGTCGGTGGCATAGCGCTGCAGCAGACCGATCTTGACCGGCTTGCCCTCGGCCACCTCACGCACGCAGACTTCCTCGCACAAGGTTTCGGTCGGACAGACGCGGGCGCACATGCCGCCGAAGATGTTCTGCTCGAAGATTGTTCTGGCGGCGCCGACCGGATTCTCGGCCTGGATCTCGCGAATGAACAGCGGGATGTCGATCGAGGTCGGGCAGGCGGTCATGCACGGCGCGTCAAAGCAGAAATAGCAGCGGTCCGCCTCGACCAGCGCTTCGTGGCGGTCAAGCGGCGGATGCAGATCGGAAAAATTGTCCGAACGGTCAGCAGCCGAAATCCGGCTGTCCTGGACAGGGCGGGTGTCAGGCATCATCGTCATCGGTTCCCCTTTTCAAGGTCGGGATGTTCTCCCGGTCCGGTCTTTCTGCCGGTTGGTAAGGCAGTTTGAGACGATTTTATCAAAAGGTCAAATTTTTTATCAGAGCCGCACTTAAAGCTTCCTTCACGGGCAGGCGGCAGCATGGGCGCCGCGTTCGAGCGCTGCTCGGAGCGCTGAGGAATGGGACATGCACATGCCAGCACACTGGGCTCGACTTCTTGGCTTGATGGTTTGCCTGCTCGCTGGCGCAACAATGGCGCCTGCCGGCGAGGTTCTTGACGATCCGCTGCTCGAACAGGCGGGCAGGGCATGGTGGGCAACTAACGGCGTGCAGCTCGAACGCGGCTCCGGGTCGGTCTGCGCCAGCGTCCCGGGGGGTACGGCCGATCCGTGGGATGCAATCATCGGCTTCAACGGGGTGCCGATCCGGCGCGACACGCATTATCGCTTCTCCTTTACCGCGCGATCTGCCGAGGGCGGGCCGGTTCGGGCCTATGTGCAGGACAGCGTGGCGCCGTGGACACCGGTGGGTCAGTTGCTGCGCACGCTGGCGCCGGCGGGTGCCGGGGACGGGCCGCTGATTGCCACGACGCGTTTCACGGCGGCAGCGGCGCTGGCCGATGCGCAGGTCGTGTTCCAGCTCGGCGGCAAGGCGGAGCCATGGGAAATCTGTTTCTCGCGCGTCTCGCTGGTGACCGGGGAGAAAGCGCCGGATGACGCCAGCTGGCGGCCCTCCGCTCTGCGGGTCAATCAGCTTGGCTATCTGCCCAAGGGGCCGAAACGCGCCAGCCTGGTCAGCAAGGCGGACGCGGCGCTTGACTGGCAGTTGATCGATGCGGAACAGCGGGTCGTGGCTTTCGGCCGGACACGGCCCTTCGGCTTTGATCTTGCCTCCGAACTGCCCTTGCACATCATCGACTTTTCCGAATTTGCGGACAGTGGTCCGAGTTACCGTCTGCGCGTCGGGGATGCCGAGAGCCCGCCCTTTGCGGTGGATCGGCGCCTTTATGACCGCCTGGCGCAGGATGCGGCCGCCTATTTCTACAAGCTGCGCTCGGGGATCGCGATCGATGGGGCGCTGGCGGGCGCCGCCTATGAGCGTCCGGCCGGCCATCTGGGACGCGGCGCCAATCGCGGCGACACGGATGTGCCCTGCCTCGCATCGGAGACAGCCCTCAAGGTCTACGGTGCGGCGTGGAGCTGCGCCTACCGGCTCGATGTCAGCGGCGGCTGGTATGATGCCGGTGATTTCGGCAAATATGTTGTCAATGGCGGGATTGCCGCGGCGCAGCTGATGGCGACCTATGAGCGGGCGCTCAATCACGGGCCGAAAACCTCGCACGGGCCAAAAACCTCGGCGGCAGTGGCCGATGCCGAACTGGCCATCCCGGAAGCCGGCAATGCCATCCCCGACCTTCTTGACGAGGCGCGCTGGGAGCTGGATTTCCTGCTGGCGATGCAGGTGCCGGAAGGAGAGCCGCTCGCCGGCATGGCGCATCACAAGGTGCATGGAGAGCGCTGGACCTTGGGGCCGATCCTGCCGCATCGGGATCGCGAGCGGCGGGTGCTGCATCGTCCGTCAACGGCGGCAACGCTGAACCTGGCTGCTGCCGCGGCGCAGGGCGCGCGGCTGTTTGCGCGCTACGATTCAGCCTATGCCGCCCGTCTGCTTGGCGCTGCGCAGCGGGCCTATCGCGCCGCCGAGGCGCATCCGGAACTTCTGGCGCCACTGACGGATGGCAGTTTCGGCGGCGGCGATTATGCCGATGATGATGTCTCCGACGAATTCTACTGGGCGGCAGCGGAGCTTTATCTGACGACCGGCGGCGCCGAATGGCATGCAAAGCTGAAGGCCTCGCCGCATTGGCAGGGGCCGGTGTTTTCTTCCGATGGTTTCAATTGGCGCGATGTCGCCGGGCTGGCGCGATTGCAGCTGGCGACGGTGCCTTCCGCGTTGCCGAAGGCTGAGCTGGCGGATATCCGTGGCTCCGTGATCGATGCGGCGGACCGGCTGCTTGCAACCCAGGCCGGCGAGGGGTTCGGATTGATGTATCACCCGGACAGCGGCATCTATGGCTGGGGGTCGAACCATTCGGTGCTGCAGAACATGGCGGTCGTGGCGGCCGCCTATGATCTGAGCGGCGAGCGGCGCTATCTGCAGGCGGTGCGCGAGAGCATGGATTACATTCTCGGTCGCAACGCGCTCGGCCTGTCCTATGTCACCGGCCATGGCAGCACTTATGCGCGCCGCCAGCACGCGCTGATGTTCGCGCATGCCACCGACCCGGCCTACCCACCACCGCCCGACGGCGCTCTGGCCGGCGGCCCGAACAGCCAGCCGGCCGATGATATCGCCGAGGCGAAACTCGGCGGTTGCGCGCCGCAGGCCTGCTATGTCGACGATCCGGGATCGTTCTCCACCAACGAGATCGCCATCAACTGGAATGCGGCGCTGGTTTTCGTGGCACAGTTTCTCGCCGATACGGCGGATCAGCCCGGCTAGGGTCGGGACCCCCGAGCGCGCGACGCAAGGCTTGAGCAAGCTTTCTGGCGTTAATTCACCGGTGACCGGCGGCACAACGGGGCGACCCGCTGTCGCTTGACGGGTGCCGCCCTGGCGCGGCGCCCGTCACCCATACCTAAATCGGTACCGGCACCCAGATCAGGACAGAAGCTGGCGGGCCCGCGTCAGCAGGCTGACGACGGCAGTCCGCAATTGCGCGGCATCTTCGAGCGGCTTGTCGAAATCGACCCGCAGAATGGCATCGCCCAAGGCCAGATCAAGCCCGGCGCAGTCCATGCCGATGACCTTCCAGCCGGACTTGTTCGATTTTGCAAAAGCGCGGGCATAGGTGTCGGCGGCATCCGGATGGTCGCTGTTCATATGCGCGACCGCGCCGGCTTCCATGGCCGCAAGATCCGAGCTGGCCGGCGATGCGATCAGCAGATCGGACGCGCAGAGCTGGTAGGCGCGGCCAAAGCCGCCATTGAGGCTGGCGGAAACCGGCTGCAGGCGGAAGAACGCGAAATCCGGGAAGTCGGCATACAGCGCCGCTTTTGGCTGGCGGGCAAGGAAACGGCGGCGAATGCGGGCGCGCGCGCTTTCGCCCGCCTGTTCGCCTTGTGCTTCGGGCGCAGCGTCAGCCCGGATCTCGCATGCCTCGGCCTTGACGGTGATGCGCGGATGGGCGAGCGGATCGCCCTTGCCGGGCAGTCCGAACAGCAGCGAGGCGCGCGGGTCGGCACGCAGGGCGGCCATGTGCGGCGCCAGGGCAGAAATCAGGATGACCGGACAGCCGTCAATGTCGGTGCCGGTCAGAACGCGGCTCGCCATTGGATCGCCGGAGCCGGGGTCGAGGACGGCCATTGCTGCCGAGCGCGCCTGGCGGATCAGGTTGCGGCCGAGCTGCCGCGCCTCATCGTCGGTGGTGCGGATGGTCTCCGGTTTCTCCGCCATGCAATGCCCTTGTGCCCGGGGCCCCCGACCCTGCGCGATCCGCGTTGTAGCCCGCTTGGGTCTCGACCTTAAGCCGTCAAATATCCATGTGCCTAGAAAAGCCAAAGGGAGCCGAAGCTCCCTTGGTCAGTAGTGCCCCTTTCGGGACAGCGGACTACCCTTTGCAGGGCGCCGTAAGTGTTTCTCATATAACCAATCTGGCTTCAGAAATCAAGTTCGGGTCTCCCCGATGGCCTGCCTTTAAGTGTCGGATTGGTCTGGGGCAGGGGGTTTGGGCAGGAGGTCGAGGACCACGGCCAGCATCTCGTCGAATTCGTCCTGTGGTATGCGAACGATGGCGCCATGGGTCGCCACGAGGCGGCTCACGGCCACGGTCATGGGTTTGTCACATACGGCCCATGCGGCCCTGCCGTCGATGGTCGTGCGCAAGGCGAAAGCCAGCTTCGGGTTTGGCTGGGCCTGCGTGGAGCAAGGGATCACTGTCACGGCGCCGTAAAGCGTAGCATTCTTTGACAGGATGATAACCGGCCGTCGCTTCCAGAATTCGGGGAGCTGGGCGTCTTTCGGCAGATCGCACCAATAGAGCTGCCGAATTCTAGGAGCAGATTTCAGCCTCGGTTTGACCCGAGGGGGTGTGTCGCCTTGCGCTATCGCGGGGTTTTCTTCCTTGGCCATCGAGCCATTTTCTCAGAAAACCGGTCAGCAATCATCCGTGTTCCCAATTTGCGCGCCTTATTTCGGCGCCATGCGGATGGCGCCGTCGAGGCGCACGGTCTCACCGTTGAGCATGACATTCTCGACCATGTGCATGGCAAGATCGGCATACTCCTCGGGCTTGCCGAGGCGCGAGGGGAAGGGGACCGAGGTGGCGAGGCTGTCCTGCACCTCCTGCGGCATGCCCAGCAGCATCGGCGTTCCGAAGATCCCCGGCGCGATGGTGTTGACGCGAATGCCGTAGCGCGCCAGTTCGCGGGCGATCGGCAGCGCCATGGCATGCACGCCGCCCTTGGAGGCCGAATAGGCGGCCTGGCCGATCTGGCCGTCGAATGCGGCAACGGAGGCGGTCGAGATGAGAATCGCGCGCTCGCCGTCCTCGAGCGGTTCAAGGCGCGATGCGCGGTCGCCGACCAGGCGCAGCATGTTGAAGCTGCCAATCAGGTTGACCTCGATCACCTTGCGAAACAGGGCGAGATCATGCGGTCCCTCGCGGCCGACGACACGCGCCGCCGGAGCAATGCCGGCGCAATTGACCAGGATGCGGGCCTCGCCATGCACATCCGCGGCCTGTGCGATCGCGGCCTCGGCGGCCTCGGCGCTGGAGACATCGCATTCGATCGCCATGCCGCCAATCTCTGACGCAACCGCTTCGGCCTGCTCGAGATTGACGTCAAGAAGAGCCACATTGGCGCCCGCCGCCGCGAGCCGGCGCGCCGTTGCCGCTCCCAGTCCGGACCCACCGCCGGTGACGATCGCGGCCTTGCCTTCAGCCTTCATGGTTCTCTCCTGGATTATTCAGCTCTTGTGATGGGCGGTCTTGTTCACCCTCGACGATGACGTGTCAAGCCGCTGACAATATCCTGAGCGGTGATCGAACCGGCGACGCGTCCGCCCTCGATCACGCCGATGGTCCCGGGGCGCCGCGACAGGGCGTCCATCACCTCGGCGAGCGGCGTCTGGCGTTTGACGGTGGCCGTCACCCGATCCTGCGGCAGCCCGCCTGTCCCTTGCGTGACCGGCGCCATGACGTCCTCGGCGGTCAGCATGGCGATCGGATTCATGCCGGCGACGAAATCGGCGACATAGTCGTTGGCAGGATTATCGACGATCTGGCGCGGTGTGCCGCACTGGACGATATGGCCGGCCTCCATGATGGCAATGCGGTTGCCGATGCGAAAGGCCTCATCGAGATCGTGGCTGACGAACAGGATGGTCTTGTTCAGCTTGGCCTGGAATTCGAGCAGTTCATCCTGCAGGCGGGCGCGGATCAGCGGATCGAGAGCCGAGAACGGTTCGTCCATGAGCAGGATCGGTGCGCCGGTGGCAAAGGCACGGGCGAGACCGACGCGTTGCTGCATGCCGCCGGACAGTTCACCGACCCGGCGGTCGGCCCAGTCGGCAAGACCGACCAGTTCAAGCTGCTCGGCGACGCGCGTCCGGCGCTCCTTGAGGCGGATACCGGCGAGTTCGAGACCGAAACCGACATTGTCGGCGACCGTTCGCCAGGGCAAGAGGCCGAACTGCTGAAAGACCATCGAGACATGATCGGCGCGCAACTGGCGCAATTGCGTTGCGCTGCAGGCGTAGGGGTTGGTGACCTCGTCGCCGCAATGCACCTCGATCGTGCCGCGGCGCACCGGAGCCAGACCGTTGACGGCGCGCAGCAGGGTGGATTTTCCCGAGCCGGACAACCCCATCAGGACGAGAATCTCGCCATGATTGACGTCGATGGAGGCGCCGGCGACGCCGAGCACCGCCTCGGTTTCGGCGGCGATCTCCTCGCGTGTACCGCCGCGGTCGAGCATCGCCGCGGCTTCCTTCCAGCGGTCGCCGAAAATGATGTCACAATCGCGGATCGAGACCACCGGGGTCATGTCTCATCTCCCGAACCGGTGCGGAACATGCGATCGAGAACGATGGCCAGGATGACGATGCACAGCCCGGCCTCGAAACCCTTGGCGATGTTGACGGTGTTCAGGGCGCGGATCACCGGCTTTCCAAGACCGTCGGCGCCGACCAGCGCCGAGATGACGACCATCGACAAGGACAGCATGATGGTCTGGGTGAGGCCGGCCATGATCTGCGGCAGGGCATAGGGCAGTTCGATCTTGGTCAGCACCTGCCGCCGCGTGGCGCCGAAGGCGAGCGCGGCTTCGGTCAGCGCCTTGGGAGTTGCCGCAATGCCGAGCCGGGTCAGCCGCACGGGGGCGGGAATGGCGAAAATCACCGTGGCGATCAGCCCGGGCACCATGCCGAGGCCGAACAGGATCAGTGCCGGAATGAGATAGACGAAGGTCGGGATGGTCTGCATCAGGTCGAGGACCGGACGCAGGATCGAATACAGCCATTTGCGCCGGGCGGCGGCGATGCCGAGCGGCACGCCGATCAGCATGCACACGGCGGTGGCGGCAATCACCAGCGCCAGCGTCTCGGCGGTCTCCTCCCAATAGCCCTGGTTGATGATGAACAGCAGGCCGACGGCGGTCATCAGCACGGGCACGATGTCGCGCCGGAGCAGCCAGGTGAGCAGGCAGAAGGCGGCAATGACAATCAGCGGGTGCGGTGTCTCCAAAGCCCAGAGAAGAGCATCGATCAGGGCGCCGATGATGGTCGAGATGCCGTCAAACACCCAGCCGAATTCATCGGTCAGCCAGTCGACAAAGAGCCGGGCCCCGCGGCCGACCGGAATCTGATAGGCTTCAAGCCATTCCACCAGAAATGCGCCTTCCTGCTAATGCCGCATGCGAGGTGAGCGGACCCGGCGATGCGCCGGATCCGATCAGTTTCCCCGATCAGAGGCCGAGATCGGCCTTGACGGCGGCCATGGCGTCGCCGCCATCAAAGGTGGTGACACCGGCAAGCCAGTCCTCGAGAACCTGCGGGTTTTCCTTCAGCCACGCGGTGGCGGCATCCTCGCCGTCCTCGCCGTCATTGAGAATGGCGCCCATGATCTCGTTTTCCATCGGCAGCGAGAACTTCAGGTTCGACAGGAATTTGCCGACATTCGGGCATTCATCGACATAACCGGCGCGCACATTGGTGTAGACGGTGGCGCCGCCGTAATCGGCGCCGAAGACGTCATCACCGCCGGCGAGATAGGTCAGCTCGAAATTGGCGTTCATCGGGTGCGGCTCCCAGCCGAGGAAGACCACCGCCTCGTCGCTCTTGGACGCCCGCGCGACCTGCGCCAACATGCCCTGTTCGGAGGATTCGACGACTTCGAAATCCTTCAGGCCGAATGTGTCGTTCTCGATCATGTCGAGGATCAGCCGGTTGCCGTCATTGCCGGCCTCGATGCCGTAGATCTTGCCGTCGAGCGCGTCGCGATGCTTGGCGATATCCTCGAAGGACTTGATGCCGAGCGCGGCGCCGGCGGCGTTGGTCGCCAGGGTGTATTTGGCACCTTCGAGGTTCTCGCGAACGGTTTCAACCGAGCCGTCTTCGCGGAAGGGGGCAATGTCGGCCTCCATCGTCGGCATCCAGTTGCCGAGGAACACATCGATGTCCTTGTTTTTCAGCGAGGTGTAGGTGACGGGCACCGACAACACTTCGATTTCGGTCTCATAGCCGAGCGCATCAAGCACGACCGAAGCAGTGGAGGTGGTGGCGGTGATGTCGGTCCAGCCGACATCAGAAAAACGCACCGTCTGGCAGCTTTCCGGTTCGGCGGCGAAAGCGCTGGTGCCGGCAAGCAGAGAAGCGGCAAGGGCGAGAGCGATTGTTTTCATGATGTTTGTTCTCCCTGTTGGATGGAGGAAACAACCATCCTTGCGCCGCAAACTCAAGCGCGTGAGGGAAAATTCGATCGGTGGCCGATGCGGGACAACGCCGAGGTGTTGCCAGCAAGCTGTTGAAAGGGCGGCCGGGCGCTGGAAATGTCGGCCAAAGCGCGGCATGTAGCAGGGTCTGAAGACGCGGAGGCGGGGCATCGTGGCGAAGCTCTATTTTCACTACTCCACAATGAATGCCGGCAAGTCGACGCTGTTGTTGCAGGCCTCGTACAATTATCGCGAGCGCGGCATGCGGACGGTGCTGTTCAACGCGGCGTTCGATGACCGCGCCGGCAGCGGCCGCATCGGCTCGCGCATCGGCCTTTCGGATGAGGCGCTGCCTTTTCGCGCCGAGGATGATCTTTTCGAGATCATCGAGCGCCTGCTCACCGAGAGTACCATTGCCTGCGTGTTCATCGACGAGGCGCAGTTTCTGACGGAAGCGCAGGTCTGGCAGCTGGCACGGGTGGCCGACCGGCTGTCGACGCCGGTGATGGCCTATGGATTGCGCACCGATTTCCAGGGCAGGCTGTTTCCCGGCTCGGCAGCGCTGCTGGCGATTGCCGACCTGTTGCGCGAGGTGCGCACCATCTGCCACTGCGGCCGCAAGGCGACAATGGTCGTGCGGATGGATGAGAACGGCACAACCCTGCATGAGGGCGCGCAGATCGAGGTCGGCGGCAATGACAAATATGTCTCGCTGTGCCGGCGCCACTGGGAAGAGAGCATGGGGCGCTGGCCGGTTGGCGCAATCGACACGGCGGCGCAGTGAGAGGGCTGTTCTCGTCGCAGCGTTGCGCCATCTTACAGGATCACGGCCGCTGCGGCGCCGCCGAACCGCCTGAACAAGCTCAGACAAGGGAGATTTTCATGACACGCATCGCATTCTCACGCATCAGAAGCGGGTGGCCGCTCGCACTGGCCGCGGCCCTGTTGGTGCCGGCGTTCGCGGTGCCGCCGGTTGCGGGGGCGCAGGAGCTTGCCGCGGGCGATGCGGTCGCCGGCGCCAAGGTGTTTCGAAAATGCCAGGCTTGTCATCTGGTCGACGTGGAAAAGAACAAGGTCGGTCCGCATCTGGTCGATATTGTCGGCCGGCCGGTGGCAGCGCTTGAGGATTACCAATATTCGACGGCGATGACCGAGTATGCGCAGACCCAACCGGAGTGGACGGAAGAGGCGCTGGCTGCCTATCTGCGCAAGCCGAGGGATGTCGTTCCGAAGACCAAGATGGCGTTTGCCGGGTTGAAGAAGGACGAGGATCTGGCCAACATCATCGCCTATCTGAAAGATCCTTCGGCTGCCGAGTAGGACCGGATGCGGGCGTTCGGCCGGTTTGCGGGCGAGGGCCGTATCCAGGGCATTGCAGCGATGAGACTGGTCTCGGCGGAAAGGCTGGTGTACCAAACTTCGGTGACCTGAGCCCGACCGCAGAAGGATGAGACCATGGCGCGCCTTTCCGGCTTTGATACCGAGATTGCCAATTCGAGGCGCGTCGTCAGTGACGTGCAGAACAAGATCGAGCAGTCGAGTATTCTTCTCGACAAGCTGGCGACAAGTGATGCCAAGCTCGGCGACGCCGAATTTGATATCGAGAATGCCCGCATCGAGGACGTTCTGCAGCAGCAGAAGGTGATGGAAGCAAATATCGCCGATCTGATCATCGGCCTGGAAGACGCGACCAACGTGTTCGGCGCCGAGTTCGAGAGCATGAAAGGCTATACGGGGGTCGAGAAATTTGTCTCGGTGTTCTCGAAATCCCGGGCCCAGCGCATGCGCAACGACCGCGTGCGCAACATGTCGCTGGCCGGCAATTTGCAGGAGCTTCTGGCCAAGTCGGATGCCATTGTCGGCATCCTGAAGGACCAGAAGTCGGTGCTGGAAAGCCGCTATGCGACCTCCGAAGCCAGCCTCGTCAAGGTGCTCGAGCGGCGCAAGGCGGCGATGACCCGGCTCGAGGAAACGCAAAAGCGGATCACCGAACTGAACCCGATGCTGCTCGATGTCGAGAACCGAATCGCGGCATCGACGGACCAGAAGACCCGCACCGATCTCGAGAGCGAACGGGCCGATCTGGCGACGAAATATAACGAGATGCAGGCGCGCGAGCAGGAGTTGCTGGCCGAGAGCCAGACGTTGGAACGCTACACCTCGATGTTCCAGACATTTGTCGATTCGCTGAACAATCAGATCGCGGCCCAGGCCACGCTGATCAACAAGCTGTCGATCGACACCGAACAGCGCATCGTTTTGTACAAGGCGCTCGAGGATTCCCTGAAAACCGCCGCGCAGCAGGATGTGGCGCACAAGATCAACACCTTGGGCAGCCAGGTCGATACCGCCGCCGAGGAAACGATGGCGGGCATCGGCGCGGCGGCGCAGCAGCACATCGGCGATCTTCTCGAGATGCATGAGAAGAACATGACCTCGACCCGCGACATCCAGCGGCGCAAGCAACTGGCCGATGATGCCTTTGCGCGCCGGTTCGGCGAGGTGATGGAGAAGCACAACGCCGCAAAATACGTCAAGTGAAGCGCGGAGACCTTTGATGCCGCCGGGACCGGATGCCGCGACCGCATATTTCGCGTCGATGCGGGCGGCGCTGGCCGGCCTGCGGGTCTATCTCGCCGACGCCGGCTCGCCGCTCTACAAGCATTCGCTGGTGGCCGGCGTGGTGGCCGGTTACGTGGCGCGGCTCGAAGCCAGCTTCGCGGCGTGGGAGAACCGTCTCGGCTTTGCCGAACGCTTTCGCATCGCGCGCGCCGAGAGCGGTTTTCCCGTCTATCAGACGCTGCTTGAACTGGAGAGCGACCGGGCCGGGGCGGCGGCGCGGCTGGCGAGCCTGCCCGATGCACCGGCGCTGCGCCGCGAGATGGCCGATTTCATCTTGCGGCACAAGGCCTATCCCGGCGCGCTGAAAAAACAGATGGCCGAGCGGCTTTATCTCGAAAGCCTCGACGATGGCGCGGTGTTCTCGCCGTTCGTGCTGCCGGAGACGATCCGGGTTTCGGTCAATCCGAAGACGCAGCGGCCTTTTTACGTGGTGCATTGGGGCGTTTACGATGGCAGCCAGATGTTGCCGATGATCTACATGGCGAGCATCGAGGATTCGAGCCCGGATATCGCCCGGATGCTGGTCACGGAAGACGGCCAGCTTAACGAGGCGGTGGATATACCGCTGCCGGTCGGCGGGCTTTTGAACCCGCGCCTGGCCCGGGATTTCGATGCCTCCGCGGAACGCCACGGCGCCTATTCGCTGTCGCCGGCGACGATTGCGCAGAATATTGACCAGGACTTCCCGGAGCTGCACCCGAAACAGCTGCGCCGCGTCGTGCTCGGTCCGTTTTACGGCGCCGGGCTGACGGAAATCGGCGACCGGGTGAGCGAGATCCTGACGCGGGTGCGCGCGCCGGACAATCGCTGGGTGCTGACCTGGACCATCCAGGAGGTGTTTTCCCAGGCGGAGCGGCCGGCCAAGCGTGGACTGTGGAGCGACACGCCGGCGGCGGAGGAGTATTTTATCGACACCGCCAATCTCGAAGCGGTGCGGCAAGGGGTCAGCGGCTACGAGAAGCACGCGCTGGTGCCGCATGACGCCTATCAGGCCCTGTATGCGGAAGGCGAAGCAAAACGCGTCTTCGACGATTACAGGGTGCATGTCATTTCCGGCAATCAGGTGATCAGCGAGGTATGAGAGAGTGAGCCAGAGCACCGGCCTGACCGCGCTTTCGGAAGACGATGTCGATGCGCATCGGCAGACCGCACAGGCGCTCATTACCCGTTTCGTCCTGTTGACCGCAGAGGGCGGCGGTCGTTCAACGCCGCTGGCCGGGACCGGACGGCGCTTTGTCTCGACGGTGGCGACCGGCGGGATGCGGCGCACGCGCGAGATCGAGTTCGCGAAGACGGTCGCGGCCCTGACGCCCGACGATCCGCTGCTGTCGCCGGCACGGCACACGCTGGTCTACCGTGTTCGGCGTGGCGTGGCGGTGGCGCTGGCGGTGGCCGATCAGTTTGCCCGCCAGAGCCATCTCGAGGATTTGCAGGCGCGCAATCGCAGCCAGCCCTTGCAGGGTGATGATGCGGCGCGGTTTCATGCGCTGCTTTCCGCCTCGAGCTATGTCGCCGCCTTCAGTTTTGCCGCCTATCTGCTGCAGACGGTCGATGGCGAGAGTGAACCGCTAAACGCCGATGAAGAGCCGGACCTTGCGTTCGATACACCGCAGGATGCGTTGAAAGCGCTGCTGGCCGGGCTCGATGCCACGATCGACGGCGCCGGCGATGATGCGGTGATGGTGGCGCGGACACGGGCCTTTGCGCGCGAGGCGATCGATGCGCTGCTGGTGCGGCGGGGCCGCTTTGCGGCGCTGGCCTCCTTTGCGCAGGCGCATATCCGGCTGGAAAGCGATGATTTCACGCTTGACGGATTCGAGGTGGCTCCCGGGCAGCGTCGCCGGCCGCTGGTGATGGACTTCAAGAAGCCAGAGGAGATCATCGGCAATCATCTCGCCAAGCATCAGGCAATGCGCCTGGCCCGGATGATCGTCGCCTATGATTTCGAGCGGCAACTGAATCCGTTCGTCGAACTGGGCGGTTTTGTCTTCACCTTCATCGGCGATGGTGCGCCGGGGACGGGCAAGACGATCCTGATCCAGATGATGGCCGGGTTGATCAATGACTATTGTCAGATGGCCGGCTACCCGTTCCATTACGAGAATTTCGGCGTCGACCAGATCTCGTCCTACCAGGGAAAATCCGGACAGAACTGCAAGGCGTTCATCGACAATGTCGTCAATCCGCGGGCGATCGGTTTCGGCACGATCGACGATATCGACCAGGTAGCGGCAAAGCGGTCCGATGACCGGGCCTCGGCAGGCCAGCAGGAGGTGACGGCGGTGCTGATGGAGGCCTTTGCCGGGGCGGGAACCGTGGTGCGCGGCAATTGTCTGTTCGGCATGTTCTCGAACTATCCGGAGAATGTCGATGATGCGCTGCGCCAGCGGGCAGGAGCGCGCTGGCTGATCGACGGGCCGCAGAGCGAAGCCGACTATATCGATATTTTCGCGCTGCTGGCGGGCGACAACCATGCCATTCCGCTCGGCGATCATGCGCTTTTCGAAGGACAGCAGATCCGGCAGGCGGTGAGGCGCGCCTTCGCGGACCACGACCGGCCCGATGAGGCGCGGCTGCAGGCTGTCTGGGAGCGCTTCACCGCGACGCACGGGCCGGCAAGGACCCTGCGCGATCTCGGCATCTATCTGCACATGATCAAACAGGCGGAGCCGCGTTTTACCGGCCGGGCGATCAAGAACATCACCGATGCGATCAAGATGCGGACGATGGATATCGATCTGCCGGATGCCTGGTTTGAAACGCCGGATGCGTTCCTGCGCAAGAGCTATGATGACAAGCTGGCGATGATCTCGGAGTTGCGGACGCCCTTTACCCTCGAAATGGTGATGCAGGAGATCCATCGCTATGCGGATTCGGAATTCCGCTACAGCGACCGCGCCGACAGCGCCGCGGTCGAGGAGATCGTCCGGCGTGAGCGGCAACGCCAGCAGGCGGCCGCAAAGATCGAGGCGATGAAACGCGACGGACGCTGGCAATGAACGACGGGATGGGCGGATGAAACGGCTGGCGGAACAGGCGCTGATTTACGGCCGGCTGCATGCGGTCGAGGCGCCGCATCTGATCGCGCGCTACAACAAGGCGCTGTCGGCGTTCGGTGTGGCGCCAACCGGACTTGAGCGATTTTCCATCGACATGACCGGTTTTTCACCGGAGATCGCCGCAGCACTCGGCGACCGCGATTATCTCGATCCGAATGGCGTCAACCGCCGCTTCATCATCCTGACCCCCGAACAGGAGGGGCTGCCGGTCGTTCACACGCGATTTTCGAATACGGCGGGGCT
This sequence comes from Neohoeflea coraliihabitans, assembly GCF_019334345.1. Taxonomy (GTDB): domain Bacteria; phylum Pseudomonadota; class Alphaproteobacteria; order Rhizobiales; family Rhizobiaceae; genus Pseudohoeflea; species Pseudohoeflea coraliihabitans. Next base: position 532,872 of record NZ_JAHWQX010000001.1, on the reverse strand, counting down.
GATGCATGCCTTCTTCGAGGCCAATCGCCGGGTCATCTCGGCGGTAACGATCAAGGATGCCCTGTACGGCGAGATCGAGGAAGATGTCACGCAGGTGGAGGACATCGAGGACCTGCTGCGCATCGAGGAGGTGCGGTTCCGGGTCCTGTCGGCCGATGACCTGACCGGCAAGGCGGCAGAATTGCGCACGCTGGTGGACCGGCTTGAAACAAGCGCCGAGGCCTGGCGCGACGAGGCGATGCTGGCGCGCATGGTGGCGCTGGCGCAGGAGACCGGCGACATAAGGCACAACCGGCTGGTTCCCGATCAGCTGGTGTTTCCGCACCGGTCGTTCTGGGCCGACCATTTCGGCGGCGTGTTCCTGTTTCGCGACGCGCGGAGCATGGTGGTGATCGGCGACCGCGAGGCGCCCGGCTTCCGGCGTTCACGTCCCTGGGAGGTCAGCTATATCGATATCCGCGACCATCAGCGCATTTTCGATTTTTTGGCGCGCAGCAAGCGTATCCAGGTGCCGCAGGCGTCCTGGGTCGAGCGTTCCGGCCTGCTGGCGCATCGGGCGGAAATGGCGGTGCGGGCGCTGATTGGACGGACGGCGCCGGAGATCGAGCTTGACGGCAAGGATGCGGTCTGGCTGCAGACCTATGTGCAGCGGCATGCGGCTGCGGTCGCCGAGGACGGGCTGTATCCGTTTTTTCAGCAAGCCCTGAACGAGGTGGCGCGCGATGGCATTGTCCGGCTTGACGAGATCGCACCGGAGCGCCGCCTGCTCCTCGTGCGGGCCAATCCCGAGCATGACGACAAATGGCTGGTCAACCGGCTGCTGGCGCGCCTGGCGCCCTTCGATTTCGCCAGCCGCTTCATGTTCGACAAGCAGGGTTTTTACGAAACCTATGCAGGCTACCCGGAGAATTTTCGTGCGCATGTTGTGAGCTGGCTCGTGAACGCCTACCTTCCCAACAAGCGGGCGCTGCGGGCGCGCCTATACGGCCTTGACGGAGCGAACGAGAATGCTTGACCCGATCATCGCGTTTTTCGAGCGCGTCTTTCATGCCATTGGCCGGGGGATCGGTTGGGTGGTCGCCGTCCTGGCGTGGCCATTCGTGGCGCTTGGCCGCTGGTATCGCCGGCGTGGCTGGATGGTCCGATTGCCGGTCCTTGTGCTGCTGGCGGCTCTTGTCGTCGGCTATGGTCACTTCCTGTTCGTGGCGGAGCGCTGGACCGGTTGGGATCCCGATTATCCCGCCTCCTATGCCTTTGCCGAACGGCCCGCCTCGCCGGGCGAACCGGTGACCGGCGACAGCGGCCAATGCGCAAGCTCGGCGATCGTCGAGGTGACGCACGATCTGATCGATTTCAATGTCAACGTGAATACGTGGGTGCCCTCCCACCCGCTGTCGAAGGCCGGGCTGTTCGGGCTCGACTGGAAATATACGCCGTTTCTCGACAATAAGGCCGCCTTCCAGCTCGGCATCAACCAGGTGGTGCGGCGCACCACAGTGGAACTGGTCGACCGGCTCGGGCGGGTGCGCGGCACCTCGCAGATCAACCAGAATTTGCAGGATGCGCGCCAGGCGACGTCCTATGACGAAGACGCCTGGTGGCTGACCTTCACGCCCCCCTTCATCCAGCCCTCGACACCGGAGCGGCAGCGTCAGGCGATGCGGGCACTGGCGGGTTTCAATGCCGAGCTCGCCGCCTGTCAGGGTGATTTCGACGCGCGCGCCGACAATCTCTTGCAGTTTCTCGACCGGATTTCCGGCGATATCGGTTCGACCTCGGACATCCTGCGGGCGCAGATGGAGGCGAGTGATCTCGGCTGGTTCGACCCGCGCGCCGACGATCGCTTCTGGTTCACCTATGGGCAGCTCTACGCCTATTACGGCATCCTGCAGGCCACGCAGTCGGACTTTCGCGAGGTCTATGATGATCGCCGCATCGTCAGTGTCTGGGATCGCGCCAACAGGCAGTTGCGCAGTGCTCTCGACATGACGCCAGCCATCGTGTCGAACGGCAACGAGGCAAGCTGGATCATGCCGTCGCATCTGGCAACAATGGGGTTCTATCTGCTGCGGGTGCGCTCCAACCTGGTGGAAATGCGCGACATTCTCGACCGCTAGCAGCGGCATTTTCGAGCAGGTCTGACGGTCTTATAAGGCGACGGGACGAAGGTTCGGCAAATGGGGCTGACCGGTGATGCCGACCAGCGGCACGCGATCGTGAAACTGGATGAATATGCCATACAGTTCTTCGCGGCCTTCTTCGGTGACGCGAAAGCGACCGACGGAGCGGACATAGGTGTAGCGGCCACTGGCCGTCTTCAGGCGCACAATGAAATGATGGCCAGTTCGCTCCTGGGCCGTGCGTTCCATCAATTCGAGCATATAGGGCAGGTCGTCGGGATGGATCGCCTGATTGGCCTTGAGCAGATTCACCGGGCCCGTCGAATATTCCATGCCGTAGATATCGTAGATGTCGAATGACCAGTAGACGGAGCCGGTATCGAGCTCGGCGCGCCAGAACCCGTATTTCTGGTGGGCACAGACAAGTTCAAACAGTTCGTCGCCGCTCATCCGAATATGGTCGAGATCCTGGGGTAAACGCCGATCGTCATCATGTTCGAAGCGTACTATCACTGAACGTCCCCCATCAGCGGCGCCGCGTTGGTCGAGCGCTCGGAATTTTTCAGGTCCGGAAGCGGTAGCCGGAAAGGTGGTGACCGGTTGTGTCTGGTTGTGCCGGCCGGCGCCCTTTATCCGCCGTTTCGTGCCGCAATAAACGTTGTTCCAATGCCATCCGAATGCTGCGTGACCGAAGGTCCAGCGGGCCGCAAGGGTCCTTTGTAAGATACAACATCCTCTTGGGCCGCCGCGTCAAGCTGCTTCGAAAAATCGAATATCACACTTTTCAGTAATATTCGACTGGTTTTTGCTCCGCTTCCATTAGATGGCGGTCAAACCGGCAGCTTATCGGTGTTCTTGATCTCTTCCATCACCGGGTAGGTATGCGTTTCGCGCACGCCCGGCAGAGACAGGATGACGTCGGACAGGAAGGCTCTGTAGGTTTCCATGCCCTGCACGCGCGCCTTGACCAGATAGTCAAATCCACCGGCGACCATGTGGCACTCCATCACGTCGGCGGAGCGGCGGACGGCGGCCGCGAAGCTTTCGAAAACATCGGGCGTGGTCCGGTCAAGCTTGACCTCAACATAAACCAGCATGCCGCGGTCAAGCTTTTCGGGCGACAGACAGGCCTGATAGCCGAGGATGTAGCCGTCACGCGTCAAGCGTTTGAGACGTTCGGCGGTGGCGGTTGGCGACAGGCTGACATGCTCGGCCAATTGCAGGTTCGAAAGCCTACCGTCATCCTGTAGGGCGCGCAGGATCTTGCGGTCCAGTCGATCAATGCCCTTTCTCATACCCAATATTTCCTAAGTTTCTAGAGAAAATCACTAAAGATATAATCATAAATAGTGAATTTTGCAAATCCATTTCGGTTATCCTAGGCAGATCAACGGTTGAAATCACAGCCGTCCCAGGGAGTTCTCCATGACAGCCATTGCTCCGTTTCATGCCCCCTATGCGCCGGACGATGACCGGCTGATCGCCGAGCTGGCGGCGCAGATGGATTTCACCGACAGCCAGAACGCCGCTATCGATCGGCGTGCGACGCAGATGATCGAGGCGATCCGCGATGGTGCCGGGTCGATCGGCGGGGTCGAGGATTTCCTGCGCGAATACGGCCTGTCGACACGCGAGGGGCTGGCGCTGATGGTGCTCGCCGAGGCATTGCTGCGGGTGCCCGATGCGGTCACGCAGGACAAGCTGATCGAGGACAAGCTGAGGGAAGGACACTGGAGCGAGCACGAAGCGCATGGCGATACCTGGTTCGTCTCGGCCTCGGCCTGGGCGCTGGGACTGTCGGCGCGGGTCATTTCGCCGGGCGAGACCCCGGAAGGGGTGATGCGTGGTCTGGTCAAGCGGATGGGGATGCCGACCGTGCGCACGGCGACGCGCCAGGCGATGCGGTTTCTCGGCCATCACTTCGTGCTCGGCGAGACGATCTCGGAAGCCTTGTCGCGCGCGGCGAAGAACGAAGCGCGGGGCTATCGCCATTCCTTCGACATGCTCGGCGAGGGGGCGCGGACCCGCGCCGATGCGCAGCACTATTTCAAGTCGTATGCAAATGCCATTGCGGCGATCGGCAAGGCGGCGGCAAAGTTGAATTCCGGCAAGGCGCTGCCCGACAGGCCGGGCATTTCGGTGAAATTGTCGGCCCTGCATCCGCGCTATATCGCCACGCATCGCGACGAGGTGGTCGACCGTCTGGTCGGCGATGTCATCGAACTGGCGCAGATGGCCAAGGCGCATGATCTGAATTTCACCATCGATGCCGAGGAGGCGGACCGGCTGGAACTGTCCGTCGATGTCATCGACCGGGTGTTCGCCGATCCTTCGCTGGCCGGCTGGGACGGTTTCGGCCTCGCCATCCAGGCCTATCAGAAGCGCGCGCCGCAGCTGATCGATCATGTCGGCGATCTGTGCCGGCGGCTTGACCGCAAGATGATGGTGCGTCTGGTCAAGGGCGCCTACTGGGACACCGAGGTCAAGCGGGCGCAAGAGCGCGGCCTCGATGACTATCCGGTGTTCACACGCAAGCCGGCCACCGATCTGAGCTATCTGGTCTGCGCCCGCAAGCTTCTGGACATGCGCGCCGTGCTGTATCCGCAATTTGCGACCCACAATGCTCTCACCGTGGCGACGATCCTCGAGATGGCCGGCGGCGCCGAGGGCTACGAATTCCAGCGTCTGCACGGAATGGGCGAGGCGCTGTATGCCAGCCTGATGGCCGGCAAGGCGCGGGTTGCCTGCCGCATCTATGCGCCGGTCGGCGGCTATCGCGATCTGCTGGCCTATCTGGTGCGGCGCCTGTTGGAAAACGGAGCCAATTCCTCGTTCGTGGCGGTTGCCGGCGATCGCGACATTCCGATCAGCGATCTGCTCGTGCGTCCGGCCGACAAGCTCGGACTGGCGGATGGCCGATCGGCGCGCAACGGTTACATTCCTCTGCCCCTGGAGATTTACGGCGAACGGCGCAATTCGGCCGGTTTGGAATTCGGTGACCGCGGCGCCGTGGCGGCGCTGTTAGAGGCCATGCAAGAAAACACGGCGCGCGTCGATGCGCGGCCGCTGGTGCCGGGGTTGAAGAGCGCCGGACCGGCACGGAAATTGGCGGCGCCGCACGATCCGGAGCTCGATCTTGGCAGTGTCGTCTTCGCTCGTCCTGAAGATGTCGATGCAGCCATGGCAACGGCGTTGAAAGGCTTTACCAATTGGTCAAGAACGCCGGTGGCTGTGCGGGCAGAGGCTTTGGAACAGGCGGCCGACCGGCTGGAGGCAGAGCGCCATCGTTTCATGGTGCTCTTGGCGCGCGAAGCCGGCAAGACGCTCGATGATGGACTTGCCGAGGTGCGCGAAGCCGTGGATTTCCTGCGCTACTACGCGGCGCAGGCACGCAAGATGTGCGCCGGGCTGCAGATCCTGCCGGGCCCGACCGGCGAGGAAAACCGTCTCGGCTGGCGGGGGCGCGGGGTGTTTGCCTGTATCTCTCCGTGGAACTTTCCACTGGCGATCTTCCTCGGGCAGGTCAGCGCGGCACTGGCGATGGGCAATGCGGTGATTGCCAAGCCGGCCGAGCAGACGCCGTTGATTGCGCATGAGGCGGTGCGGCTTCTGCATGCCGCCGGGATCCCCGAGGACGCGCTGCTGTATCTGCCGGGCGAGGGCGATGTCGGCGCGGCGCTGAGCGCGCATCCGCGTATCGGCGGCATTGCCTTTATCGGCTCGACCGAGACCGCACGGGCGATCAACCGGACCCTGGCGGCGAAGGACGGCCCGATCGTGCCGTTCATTGCCGAAACCGGCGGGCTCAACGCCATGATCGTCGATGGCACGGCGCTGCCCGAACAGGTGGCCGATGATGTCGTGATGTCAGCCTTTCGCTCGGCCGGACAGCGCTGTTCAGCCTTGCGGCTGCTTTATCTGCAGGAGGATGTTGCCGACCGCATGCTGGAGATGATCGCTGGCGCGGCGCGGGAGCTGAAGCTGGGCGATCCGATGCAGCTTTCGACCGATGTCGGGCCGGTGATCGACGAGGAGCAGCGAACCATGCTTGCGGCGCATGTGGACCGGATGCGCAGCCGCGAGCGCGTCATCTATCAGGGCGAGGTGCCCAATCGCGGCACGTTTTTCGCGCCCACGATTGTCGAACTGAAGCGACCGCAAAGCCTGGAACGCGAAATTTTCGGCCCGGTGCTGCACGTGGTGCGCTGGAAGGCAAAGGAGCTCGACAAGGTGCTCGACGCGATCGATGCCACCGGTTTCGGCCTGACGCTCGGGGTGCACACGCGGATCGAGGCCACCGTGCGCAAGGTGGTCGACCGGCTCGACACGGGCAATGTCTATGTCAACCGCAACATCATCGGGGCGGTCGTCGGCACGCAGCCTTTCGGCGGATCGGGCCTTTCAGGAACCGGGTTCAAGGCCGGGGGGCCGAACTATCTCTCCCGCTTCGCGGTCGAGCAGGTGGTCTCGGTCAACACGGCGGCATCGGGCGGCAATGCCAGTCTGATCGCCATCGGCGACGGCTAGCATTCTGGCGCCAGATCCCGCCGACAAGGCCCGGGGTTGCCGGACCTCGCAGCGGTGTGTGTGTCAACGGAAACCGCGCTCAACCTTGCCCCACAGGCATGGCGGATAATAGGGGTAGGTGTCGGTGAGAAAATAGACGAACTTGCCGCCGAAGGTGCCGCCATTGCACTTGTCGAGCGTGTCCGGTCCACCGGTGAAGCGCCAGTCCTGCACATAGGTGCCGTCGTGGCGTCCGCCCGGTCCGCCATCGCGCTGGCCGGGCTTGAGCGTATAGCCCGAGCGGGCCGCACCGCCGACATAGTGGATCTCGAAGCCGTCGGCGGCAAAGCCGATCAGGGATGAACTGGCCTGGGAGAGAAAGCCCGTCGGCTTGCCGTGATAGTGGTACAGGCCGCGATGATCGACATGCGCATTGTTGGTATCGAGACCGAGCTGCCGTCCGGCGCCCATGCCATCGAGTTTCCAGTTGCGGTTGCCGTTGCGCGAATGTTTGCGCGGCGATCGCGGATCGTAATAGTCGGCGGTGCCCGGCTGGATCATGACGCCGTTCAGCGCGAAACCGATCGAGCCGCGCAGGGTCTGGGCGTGGCCGGTCTTTTGCGGGTTGGCGGGAACGCAGACCCTGATGTTCTGGGCGCGCATGGCGTGCGGATTGTTGCGGTTGGGAAAACGGCCGGTGCCATGGTCGGGAAGTCCGTCGGAGGCCAGACAGATGCTGCCGCCACTCTTGGTGATGCGGGCCGAGCCCTTGGCAGCCAGGGCAATGGTCGGGGCGACGATCAAGCCGAAAAGGGCGGCCGCGGCGGGAATGAATTTGAGCCTGAAATCTTGGATGGTCATGGCAATTCCTTCGTTGAAAAAAGCATTTTGCAGTAAAAGACTGGCCTAACCGTCCTTTCCGAAAAATGGAAGCAAGGTTACAAATTGGTCATGCGCGGCGGACGCGGAGGCGGTTTCGGTGTCGCAAAACCGGCCATGCAGCGCCGGCACGGATTGCGGTTTCTACCGCGCTTGCGGCACATGGCTTTCATGCTTGCGCCGCCTGGTGGCGCGCGGTAAGAGGGGCCATGAGCGAAATTTCTCAGAGCATCATCTGGTGGTGGATCCGCATCCGGCGGCGCTGACCACGCATGTTTGCATGAGATCAACAAGCCGCCCGGGATCGTTCCAGGCGGCTTTTTCGTATCCGCCGCGATCCGGGCGGGTGAAGCGGAGAGCGAAATGGGAACCGAACAATTGCAGGACGGCGGCGAGCGCTATCAGACGCGCGGCGGTGTCACGGTCACCCGACGGCGCCGGCCAACCGCCTACGGCGAGGCGATATCGAGCTATATCGATGCGCTCGACAGCCGGCGCGGCGCGGTGTTCTCGTCGAACTACGAATATCCGGGCCGCTACACCCGCTGGGATACGGCGATCGTCGATCCGCCGCTCGGCATCACCTCGCATGGCCGCGCCTTGACCATCGAGGCGTATAACGACCGCGGTGCGGCGCTGATTGCCATGCTGGCGCCCCGGCTTGAAGGCCATGCTGATTTTCGCGTCACCGCTTGCGCGGCACGGCGGATCGAGATCACGATCGCCGAACCGAAGGGCGGGCTGACGGAAGAGGAGCGCTCGAAGGCGCCGACCGTGTTTTCGGTGCTGCGCGTGCTTGTCGATCTGTTTTATTCCGCGGAAGACGGCAATATCGGGCTGTATGGCGCCTTCGGCTATGACCTGACCTTCCAGTTCGACCCGGTGCCTTTCAAGCTGAAGCGGCCTGAGACGCAGCGCGATCTGGTGCTTTACCTGCCGGATGAGATCCTGGTGGTCGATCACTATTCGGCGGAAGCGTGGATCGACCGCTACGATTTTGCGCTCGGAGATGTGTCGACCGAAGGCCAGGACGGCACGCTGCCGGAAGCGCCGTTCCGGCCGAGCGATACGCTGCCGCCAAAGGGCGATCACACACCGGGCGAATATGCCGAACTGGTGCGGCGCGCCAAGGAGCATTTCAAGCGCGGCGATCTGTTTGAGGTGGTTCCCGGCCAGACGTTCTTCGAGCGTTGCGAGAGCAAGCCGTCGGACATTTCGCGGCGGCTGAAGGCCATCAATCCATCGCCCTATTCGTTCTTCATCAATCTGGGTGAACAGGAATATCTGATCGGTGCGTCACCGGAGATGTTCGTGCGGGTCAACGGCCGGCGCGTCGAGACCTGCCCGATTTCCGGGACGATCAAGCGCGGTGATGATGCGATCTCCGATTCCGAACAGATCCTCAAATTGCTGAACTCGAAAAAGGACGAGTCGGAACTGACGATGTGCTCCGATGTCGACCGCAACGACAAGAGCCGGGTCTGTGAGCCGGGCTCGGTGAAAGTGATCGGGCGGCGTCAGATCGAGATGTATTCGCGGCTGATCCACACGGTCGACCACATCGAGGGCCGGCTGCGCGACGGCATGGACGCGTTCGACGCCTTTCTGTCGCACACCTGGGCGGTGACCGTGACCGGTGCCCCGAAATTATGGGCGATGCGTTTTCTCGAGAACAACGAGAAGAGCCCGCGTGCCTGGTATGGCGGCGCCATCGGCATGGTCAATTTCAATGGGGACATGAATACCGGGCTGACGCTGCGCACCATCCGCGTCAAGGACGGCATTGCCGAAGTGCGCGCCGGTGCGACATTGCTCTACGATTCAGTGCCGGAGGACGAAGAAGCCGAGACCGAGCTGAAAGCCTCGGCGATGCTGTCGGCGATCCGCGATGCGGGCCGCGGCAATGCCGATGTCGCGGGGCGTGCCAGCGCCGCGGTCGGGGAGGGGATAAACATCCTCTTGGTCGATCACGAAGACAGTTTCGTGCACACGCTGGCCAACTATTTCCGCCAGACCGGGGCGCGCGTGACGACGGTTCGCGGTCCGATCGATGCTGCGCTCATCGACCGGCTGGCACCCGATCTGGTGGTGCTGTCGCCGGGACCGGGCAGTCCGAAGGATTTCGACTGTGCGCGAACCATCGCCACGGCGCGCGAGAAGGACCTGCCGCTGTTCGGCGTTTGCCTCGGCCTGCAGGCGCTGACCGAGAGTTTCGGCGGCGATCTGCGCGAATTGGCGCTGCCGATGCATGGCAAGCCATCACGCATCAAGGTGGCGCGCAATGGCATCATCTTTTCCGGCTTGCCGAACGAGGTGACCGTCGGGCGTTATCACTCGATCTTCGCCGACAATGCGACATTGCCACGCGAGTTTCGCGTCACCGCCGAGACGGACGATGGCGTGATCATGGCGATCGAACACGGCGAATTGCCAATCGCGGCGGTGCAATTCCATCCCGAATCGATCATGACGCTGGGGCAGGATGCCGGAATGCGGATGATCGAGAATGTCGTGGCGCATCTGGCGCGTCGCAAGGACATCAAGGCCGCCTGAGGGCCCTGTTTCGAGCCGGAAAGTGAGGCGGCATGACTTCGCGCGAGACAACGGTGCGCCGGCTGGCCTTCTGGTCGATTCCGCTGGCGCTTGCGGTCATGGGTCTGAAATTCATCGCCTGGCAACTGACCGGGTCTGTGGCGCTTTTCTCGGACGCCCTGGAATCGATCGTCAACGTGATCGCGGCGATGGTGGCGTTCGTGGCGGTCAGCTATGCGCAGAAGCCGGCGGATGCCGATCATCCGTTCGGGCACCACAAGGCCGAGTATTTTTCCGCCGTCATCGAAGGCGTTCTCATTGTGCTTGCGGCCTTGCTGATCGTGCGTGAGGCTGTTGCGGCGCTTGTGTCACCCGGGCTGATCACGGCCCCGGTGGAAGGCATCGCCGTCAACATCTTTGCGGGGCTGATCAACGGCGTCTGGGCCATGGTGCTGATCCGTGAGGGGCGCGCCTTCCGCTCACCGGCGCTGGAAGCTGATGGCCGCCATATCCTCACCGACGTGATCAGTTCCGGAGGCGTGATCGTCGGTCTGGTGCTGGCTCTGTGGCTCGATGTGCCGATTCTCGACCCGATCCTGGCGCTGCTGGTGGCCGGCAATGTCCTGTGGCAGGGCTGGAAGGTGATCGGATCGTCGGTGGCCGGGCTGATGGATGGCGCCGTTGCGCCGGATGAGGAAGAGCGCATCCGCCAGCTGATCGCCGCGCATGCGACCGGGGCGATCGAAGCGCATGACATCAAGTCACGCCGCGCCGGTTATGCCTCGTTCGTCGAGTTCCACCTGGTGGTCGATGGTGACATGACGGTCGAGACGTCGCACCAGATCTGTGACCGGCTGGAAAATGTGCTGCGGCGCGAGGTTCCCGGTGTCAAGGTGACCATTCATGTTGAACCCGGACACAAGGCAAAGGACGAGGGCGTGGTTCTGTAGCCGCGCCAGCCCGATCATGCATCCGGCGCCGCCCTGGCCAGAAGCCAGGCAACAACCTTCTCGATCGCCTCGCTGCGTTGCGGGCCACGCCGCAGGATCAGGTAAAAAGCGGTTTCCTCGGTCAGGCTCTCCTGTGTGAGCTGCACGAGCTGGCCGGCGTTGAGATCGCGCTCGACGAGAAAACGGCTGGCGAGTGCGACGCCCTGGCCGGCGAGCGCCGCGTCGATGGTCAGGGCCGTCTGATTGAAGCGCATGCCGCGTGCGGTGCGCTCGGAATCGTGCGGCGAAAGGCCCAGCCGGGCAGAAAACCGGGGCCACAGATCATGGCCGTCATGCAGACGCGGGAGACTTTCCAGCGCTTCGGCGGTCATCGGTGCCTTTCCCGTCAGCAAGGCTGGTGCGGCGACGGCGATGATCGTGTTGCGAAACATCAGATGGCTGTGCAGGCTGGCGCCGAAGGGCGGGCTGCCCTGGCGGATGGCGAGATCGATGCCGTCCCCGTGAAAGCTCGAGCGGCTCTCTGTGGCCAGGACCCGGAGATCGATCTCCGGATGCGCGGCGCTGAAGGCGGGCAAATTCGGAATCAGCCACTTGGCGGCAAAGGTCGGGGTGACGCTGATCATGACCCGGTCGATACCCGGCTGCAGCATTGCGGTGGCTTCACGGATGGTCGCAAACGCCTCGCCAATTCGGCCATGATAGCCGCGCCCGGCCGTCGTCAACGCCAGTCCCTTGGCGTGGCGCTTGAACAGTGGCACGCCGAGGGTGGCTTCGAGGGCACGCACCTGCTGGGCAACTGCGCCCTGGGTGACGCCAAGTTCCGCGGCAGCGGCGCGAAAAGTGAGATTTCGGCCGGCGGCTTCGAAGGCCCGCAAGGCATTCAACGATGGCAGTGGCTGATTCATGGCAGTAATTTTTCTACAATCAACGTGATGAAAACATGGTTGGGTTTTGCGGATGATACCGGATATGTCTTGCCATGAAACGTGCAAAGGAGACATCGCATGTCAGCAGAAAAAGTAGCTCTCATCACGGCTGGCGGCAGCGGCATGGGTGCCGATGCGGCGCGGCGGCTGGCCGCTGACGGCTTCAAGGTCGGCGTCCTGTCCTCGTCGGGCAAGGGCGAGGCGCTCGGCAATGAGCTCGGCGGCTTCGGCGTCACCGGTTCCAATCTTGAGCCCAAGGACCTGCAGGCGCTGGTCGATGGCGCCAGAGAGCGCTGGGGACGGATCGATGTTCTGGTCAACTCCGCCGGGCATGGGCCCAAGGGTCCCGTCCTGGAGATCTCGGATGAGGACTGGCATCGCGGCATGGAAGTCTATCTGATGAATGTCGTGCGGCCGACGCGGCTCGTCACGCCGATCATGCAGAAGCAGGGTGGCGGCGCGATCATCAATATCTCGACCTTCGCCGCGTTCGAGCCGGATCCGCTGTTTCCCACCTCCGGCGTATTTCGTGCCGGCCTGGCGGCGTTCAGCAAGCTTTATGCCGACAAATATGCCGGCGACAATATCCGCATCAACAATGTGCTGCCGGGCTTTATCGACAGCCTGCCGGAAACCGAGGACCGGAAAGCGCGTATCCCCATGGGCCGCTACGGTCATGCGGATGAGGTCTCGTCGCTGATTTCCTGGCTGGCCTCGAAGGAAGGCGCATATATGACGGGGCAGAACCTGCGCATTGACGGTGGTTTGACGCGCGCGGTGTAGAGCTGCACCGCGCCCCAATTGCGGCAGAATGGGAGAAAACCACGGGCAAACAGCGGGTTGCGGCGACCGTGTTGGGGCAGCCATGCACGTGACGCGGGGGAGATGTGCGGAATGCAGCTTGACTTCGGTGTCAATGTCAGGCTTATGGCGGCAGACCGGATGGGGGCCAACTCGGCCGCTGCACGCGCTACCTTGATCAAACGATGATCCTTGCCCGCGTGTTCTGACTTCCCCCGCATTCCACGATGAAATTGACGCGTATCCAGCGGCGGTGCGCCAACCCGAAATCACCGACTGCCATGCCGGCAGCCGGGGTAACCCCGTTTCGGGCGAGGCGAAGCTGTGACGCAGTCGAATGCGTAGCTGTGCCTTCCCCCAAGGAAAGATACGCATGTCCTTTGATACACTCGGCCTGTCACGGCCGATCCTCGACGCGCTGACCGCGCTCTCCATCACAACGCCGACTCCGATTCAGGAGCAGGCGATCCCGACGGCGCTCGCCGGCCACGATCTGGTGGGCCTGGCGCAGACCGGCACCGGCAAGACGGCGGCCTTTTCGCTGCCGATCCTCGAAAAGCTGTCGAGCGGCGGCCGCGCCGCGCCGTGCAAGACGCGGGCGCTGATCCTGTCGCCGACGCGCGAACTGGCCTCGCAGATCCACAAGAGCATCCGTGACTTCTCGCGGCGACTGAAACTGCGGAGCGTTCTGGCGGTCGGCGGTGTGTCGATCCGTCCGCAGATGAAATTTCTTGCCGGCGGCGCCGACATCCTCATTGCCACGCCCGGGCGGCTGGAAGACCTGATCCGGCAGAACGCCGTCTCGCTCGACGAGACGCATCTGATCGTGCTCGATGAAGCCGACCAGATGCTGGATATCGGTTTCATGCCGGCCATCCGCCGGGTGTTCGGCATGCTGCCGCAACGGCGCCAGACGATGCTGTTCTCGGCGACGATGCCGAAGGAAATCCGGCAATTGTCGCAGAAATATCTGCGTGAGCCGGTGGAAATTTCAGTCGTGCCTGCGACGCGCACGGCCGATCGCATCGAGCAGGGCGTCATTCACATTTCCAACCGTGCGAAGACGACGGCCCTGACGAAGGTCATCGAGGCGCATGACGGCAATCGGGTGATCGTCTTCACACGCACCAAGCATGGCGCCAACAAGGTCGTGCAGCGGCTGGAAGCGGCCGGAATCCGCTCTTCAGCGATCCATGGCAACAAGTCGCAGGGCCAGCGCGAGCGGGCGCTGGAAGGCTTTCGCCGCGGTTCGATCCCGGTGCTTATTGCCACGGACATCGCAGCACGCGGTATCGATGTCCCCGGTGTCAGCCTGGTGGTCAATCATGACCTGCCGGATGTGCCGGAAGTGTATATCCACCGCATCGGGCGGACGGCCCGGGCCGGTGCTTCGGGCGAGGCGATCAGCCTGTGCGCGCCGGACGAGCGGTCGCAGCTGCGCGACATCGAACGGCTGATCAAGCTGTCGGTGCCGGTGCTACCGGCGCCGGAAGGCCTGCAGTCCGATGATCTTGCCGCTGAAGCCGACATGCCGGCGCCCCGTCAGGGTCGCGGTCCGAAGGGACGCAACGGCGGTGGCCGCGGCAATGGCCGCCCCGGCAACAATGCCGGCGGCAACAAGGGGCCGCACAAGCATCGCCGTCCAGGCGGTCCGCGCAAGCCAGGTGAGGCGAACGCAGGCACAGGCGAGGGTGGCCGCGCGGCGCATGGCGCGCCCGGCAACAAGCTGAACCGTCGTCCGAAGCGCCGCAAATCCGGTGGTCAGAACGGTGGGCAGCGGCCGGCAGTCGCTTCCGCCTGATCGGATCTGCGCAATCTGAATGACAAGGCTTCCGGAGCGATCCGGGAGCCTTTTTTCGTTAGAATCCGCACGCAGTGTTTCCTAGGTTGTTTTTAGGCAAAACAAGGATGAAAAATAGTTCTCCTGGCCTGTCATTGTTAATAGATGTGCCTGAGGCGACGGGTATTGTGAGGGCCGGTCAACAGGAGCTTTAACAGCAATGGGCGCGACACATCCGGCGTTTCTCAGAGACGGCGGCGAGGCTGGTGAAGCCATTCGCCACTTCGACTGGGCGCAGAGCCCGCTCGGGCCGGTTGAAGCCTGGCCGGAGGCGCTGAACATCGCCGTCGGGCTGATGCTCGGCTCACATTTCCCGAAGGCCATCGTCTGGGGGCCGGCGCTGACGACCCTGCACAATGACGCCTTCAAGCCGTTGCTGGGCGACAAGCCGGCGGCGATCGGCCGTTCATTCCGCGAGATCTGGCAGGAAGCCTGGCCGACGATCGGCCCGATTGCCGACAAGGCGTTCGCGGGAGAGGCCACCTTCATCGAGAATTTCCCGCTGGTCATCAACCGGCGCGGGCACGACGAAGAGGCGTTCTTTACCTTCTGCTACAGTCCGATCCGTGATGGCGAGGGTGTGGTTCGCGGCTTCATGGACACGGTTATCGAGACCACCGAGACGGTCCGCGCGCAGCGCGACGAGGTCGCGATCAACGCCGAACTGCATCACCGCATGCGCAATCTGGTGGCGGTGGTCTCGACGCTGGCGCGGCAGACCTTCAAGACGGTACCCGGCATCGGAGACCGGCTCGAGGTGTTTGAAGGGCGGCTCGAAACGCTCGGCAAGGCGCAGGAACTGCTGCTTTCGGAGCTGCATCCCGATGCAACCATCCGGCAGTTGGTGACGAATATGGTGGTCGACCGGCTGGGCGCCGCCGAGCGCGTTCATGCTGCCGGGCCGGAGATCCATATGCAGGGGCGCAAGGCCTTGTC
This sequence comes from Neohoeflea coraliihabitans, assembly GCF_019334345.1. Taxonomy (GTDB): domain Bacteria; phylum Pseudomonadota; class Alphaproteobacteria; order Rhizobiales; family Rhizobiaceae; genus Pseudohoeflea; species Pseudohoeflea coraliihabitans. Next base: position 517,382 of record NZ_JAHWQX010000001.1, on the reverse strand, counting down.
CCTGGCGCTGGCGCTCAATGAACTCATGACCAACTCCATCAAATACGGGGCCTTGTCCACGGAAGATGGGGTCATCGACATTTCGTGGGGGCGCGACGCAGAGGCATTCTCGTTTGTCTGGCGCGAGGCGGGAGGGCCGCCGGTCACCCCGCCGGCGCAGACCGGATTCGGCAGGCGGCTGATCGAGGACAATGTCGCGGCGCATTTTTCCGGTACGGCGCAGATCGAATATCACCCGGATGGGCTGCGTTACACGATCACCACCAACCCCTCGGTGCTCGACAGCTGAACTCGCCTGCCCACGCCACCGCCGATGAATTGGCGCGGCGGGCGCAGAGGACCGCGCTTCACCGGCGCTGACCGGCTTGCGGCTTGCGGCTTGCGCAGGCAGGCGGTTTGAACTATCACTTTTTGCCATGTTGACGATCGCAGTCGCCATATTGACCGCCCCAGCTGCCCGTGCCGCCCAGGCCGTGGCAGCCGCGCGCGCTCTTCCCGGCGGCCTGCTTCTTCTCTCGCTTAGCGGCGATCGCCGGGCCCGTTGAGGAGCGTCCGGCGGTCGAAGTGCCGCAGGTGCAAGCTCCTCGCAAGCCACGTTCCCAATATTGTTCCTTAATCCGAGGCGTGATCGAGCCGCAGGCGCGGCTCCGGCCCGGAAGCGAAAGCGAGAGAAGAGATGACCCAACGATCCATGAGTGAAGGGCGCGGCATGCCGACCGCCAGCGCCAAGTACCGCGCCTATCCGCCGGTCGGTCTGCATGACCGGACATGGCCGGCCCGGCAGATCGAAAACGCGCCGATCTGGTGCTCGGTGGATCTGCGTGACGGCAACCAGGCGCTGGTCGATCCGATGGGACACGAGCGCAAGGCGCGAATGTTCCAGCTGTTGCTGGAAATGGGGTTCAAGGAGATCGAGATCGGTTTCCCCTCCGCCTCGCAGACCGATTTCGACTTCGCGCGCTGGTGCGTCGAGGACGGCAATGTGCCGGAAGATGTCTCGCTGCAGGTCCTGGTGCAGTGCCGGCCCGAACTGATCACCCGGACCTTCGAGGCGCTCGAGGGGGCGCATCGTCCGATCGTGCATTTTTACAATTCGACCTCGGAATTGCAGCGCCGGGTGGTGTTCGGCAAGGATGTCGAGGGGATCAAGCAGATTGCCGTCGATGCCGCGAAAATGATCACCGACATGGCGGCCAAGGCCGGTGGCGGCTATCGCTTCCAGTATTCGCCGGAAAGTTTCACGGGTACCGAACTGGAGGTGGCGGCGGAGATCTGCAATGCCGTGATCGAGGTCATTCAGCCGACGGCTGAAGACAAGCTGATCATCAACCTGCCGTCGACCGTCGAGATGTCGACGCCGAACATCTATGCCGACCAGATCGAGTGGATGTGCCGCAATCTCGACCAGCGCGACAATCTGATCATCTCGCTGCATCCGCACAATGACCGCGGCACCGGCATCGCGGCGGCGGAAATGGGCCTGATGGCCGGTGCCGACCGGGTTGAAGGCACGCTGTTCGGCAATGGCGAACGTACCGGCAATGTCGACATCGTGACGATGGCGCTGAACATGTACACGCAAGGGGTCGATCCGCAGCTCGATTGTTCGGACATCGAGCGCATGAAGGCGGTCTATGAGTATTCCAACCAGATGGCGATTCCCGAGCGGCATCCCTATGTCGGCGAACTGGTCTATACGGCATTCTCCGGATCGCATCAGGACGCCATCAACAAGGGCATGAAGTCGATCCGCAAGGCCAATGATCCGCACTGGGAAGTGCCGTATCTGCCGATCGATCCGCAGGATGTCGGGCGCAGCTACGAGGCGATCATCCGCATCAATTCGCAGTCCGGCAAGGGCGGTATCGCCTATCTGATGCAGGAGGATTACGGCCTGTCGCTGCCGCGGGCGCTGCAGGCGGAATTTCGCGAAGACATTCAGAGGATCACCGACGAGGAGGGCAAGGAGCTGTCCTCGCAGCGGATCTATGAGCGCTTCATCGAACGTTATGTCGATCAGCCGGAGGCGCGGTTGCGGTTTTCGGAGCACACGTCGCATACGGATGCGGGCAACAAGCAGATGCGGATGGTCGAAGCGGAGATCACCGATGGCGGCAAGAGCGTGCGGATCGAAGGGCGCGGCACCGGCCCGATCGATGGATTCGTCAACGGCCTGTCGGCCTATCTCGGAATTGAACTGACGGTCGCCAACTATTCCGAGCACTCGCTGCAGCACGGGTCGAACGCGGCGGCCATCAGCTATGTGGAGATGGAAACGCCGGCCGGCAAATTGTTCGGTGTCGGCATCGACACCAATATCGTGGCAGCGTCGCTGGCGGCGATCATCTCGGCTGCCAATCTCTACCTGGCACGGCAGTCAGCCGGCTGACAGGCGGGCGCCGGGCGCGTCGGGGGCCAACAGCTCCCGATTTTCCCCGGGTTTCGTTGCTGCACCGGACATGACAGAGTTTGTGATTGCCGGTGGAAGGAGAGTTTATGACAGCGCCGTATTTCTGCCGCAGGGGGACGCCCCAGGGGGTTCCCCTGGTGCTCCTGCATGGTTTTGGCGGCTCGATGCAGATGTGGGACCGCGTCCTGCCGCTGCTTGGCGACGATGGCGGACTGGTGCTGTTCGATCTGCCGGGGCACGGCGAGTCGCTGAACGCGGATGGCGCGGGCGGTGCCGGCCGCATGGCCAAGGCGATCCTCGCGGCCCTGACGGCGGAGGGGATCGAGCGCTTTCACCTCGCAGGGCATTCGATGGGCGGCGCCGTGGCGGCGCTGATTGCACTGCGGGCGCCGGAGGCTGTGGTCTCGCTGAGCCTGATTGCGCCCGGCGGCATGGCGCCGGAGATCGACGCCGTGCTGCTGGAGCAGTTTGCCCGGGCCGATGACGGCGAGACGCTGAAGTCCCTGTTGACCGCCATGGCCGGAGGCAATGTCGCATGGCCGCAAGCGGGCGTGGCCGCCGAGGTGGAGCGGCGACGTCGGCCAGGGGCGCTGGAAGCGCTGCAGGCGACCTACGCGGCGATGTTTCCGGACGGGCCCGAGCGCGGCCAGGGGGTGCTGCCGCGCGCGCAACTGGACGCATTGGCGATGCCGGTTGCAGTCTTGTGGGGCACCGCCGATGGCGTTCTGCCCTGTCCGGAACGCGAGACGCTGCCGGCGAGTTTCCGCGTGACCCTGCTGCCCGGTGCCGGCCACATGCTGCCGGAAGAATGTCCCCAAGACGTTGCCGACCTGCTCAATGCGATGCGTGCCGGGCAATCCGGCACTGGCTGACACGGCCGGCGGCATCGGCGCCGTGGCGGGGTGCGGACATGCTCAGCGCAGCAGCGGATCGGCGCTGCCGGTACGCGGATCCGTGGTGTTCTCCACGACGGCAACGCCGTTTTCCGCGAGCGAATAGCGGCGATGGCGCAGCTCCCAGGCGCCGGGACTGCCTGAAATCTCGAACAGATTGAAGGCGGCGGCCGGCTTGCGGGCCCCCGGCGACTGGCTGGCCGAGGCGATGCCGACAACCGGCACCTCCGCCCCTCCGGGTACGGTGATGTGGTAGAGAGAATTGAGATGGGTATGGCCGTGCAACACGAGCTCGGCGCCGTTCTTGCGGATCATCCGGCGGAAGCGCCTGATGCCCTTCAGGCGCTTGTGCCAGCTGGCGGCGCCCTCGACCGGCGGATGATGGATCAGAACCACGCGGAACTGGCCTTTTTCGCCCGCTTCGGCGAGCAGTCTGCCGGCGCGGCGCGCCTGCTTGGCGCTGAGATCGCCGGTGGCAAGAAAGGGCAGCGACGCATTGGCGCTGGAGATGCCGATCAGGGCGACATTGTCACGCACGGTCAGCGAGGGAAACAGCGGCTTTTTGTGCTCCGCTTCAGCGCCCGACAGCAACCAGGGGCGCCAGGCCTTCACCGCATGTTTCAGCGCGCCGGGGACATAGGCATCGTGATTGCCGGGCACCAGCGTCGTGCGTTCGGGCAGGAAATTGGTCTCAAGCCACTTGGTGACCGTCTCGATCTCGGTACTGGTGGCGAGGTTGACGAGGTCGCCGGTAATGGCGACATGATCGAGTTCGGTTTCAGCCAGCGCCTCGATCAGTTCCTCGAGCGTCGTGCCGAACATGTGCTTGCGGCGGTTGCGCCGCCAGTTGACGTAACCGGTGATCCGCTTGGATGCCAATTCGGCCAGCGAGATGCGGGGAAGAGGACCAAGATGAACGTCGGAGATATGAACCAGCCGAAACATGCTTCGTCACATAGCGGGGGGCCGGGCGTGCGGCAAGCGGCGTCTTCCGGAGATATGAGCGATAGCGCTCAACATGCAGCGTCGGCACCGGCGGAGAAGCGCAGCCTGGGGGCACGCTTGCTGACCTTCGTGCTGCATCGATGGTTCTTCGTCTCGCGCGGCATGACGCTGGGTGTGCGGGCCGCGTGCTTTGACGCGCAGGGGCGGATCTTCCTCGTGCGCCATTCCTATGTGGGAGGCTGGCACATGCCCGGCGGCGGCGTCGAGCGCGGCCAGACAGCCCAAGCGGCGCTGCGGCGGGAGCTTCTGGAGGAAGGGTGCCTCGAGATTGTCGGAGAACCGGAGATGCTGGCGGTGTTCTTCAATGCGCGCATGTCGCGGCGCGACCATGTCGTCTTCTATCGGTGCGCGGTGCGGCAGATCCGCGAAAAGATGCCCGACCGGGAAATCATCGAGGCACGGTTCTTCGCGCCCGATGCCTTGCCCGAGGGCGTCACGCCGGCCACCCGGCGGCGGATTGACGAGTTGCGCGATGGCGCGCCGCATGCCGATTTCTGGTAATTCGCGGCGCATGGCCCGGCTGTTGCGATCGTGCTTTGCTTCGCGCCGGCGAGCGGTTACATTGGCGCTGCATTCGCCCCCCGACAAACGACAATCCCCGGTACTTTATGGCTTCCATCATCCAGGTCGAGAACGTCTCGAAAGTCTATGATGGCGGCTTCCGCGCCCTCGATGATGTCAATCTGAGCATCGAAGAGGGTGAGATCCTGGCGCTGCTCGGACCGAACGGCGCCGGCAAGACGACGCTGATCTCGATCATCTGCGGCCTGGTCAATCTGACCTCCGGCAGCGTGTCGGTGGGTGGGCACGACACGATCCGCGATTACCGCGCGGCGCGGTCATTGATCGGCCTTGTGCCGCAGGAGATCGCGCTCGAGCCGTTCCAGAAGGTGCTTGATGGTTTGCGCTTCACGCGCGGGCTGTACGGCAAGCCGGCCGATCCGGACTTTCTCGAAAATGTGCTGAGGCGGCTGTCGCTGTGGGACAAGCGCGACAGCATGACGTCGGAGCTATCGGGCGGCATGAAGCGCCGGGTGCTGATTGCCAAGGCGCTGTGCCATCAGCCGAAAGTGCTGTTTCTCGACGAGCCGTCGGCCGGCGTTGACGTCGAACTGCGCAAGGACATGTGGGAGGTCATCCGCCAGCTGCGCGCCGAAGGGGTGACGATCATCCTGACGACGCATTACATCGAGGAGGCCGAGGCGATCGCCGATCGTGTCGGCATCATCAGCAAGGGCAAGATCCTGCTGGTCGAAGACAAGGATACGCTGGTGCGCCGGATGGGGCACCGGGAAATGCGCATCGAGCTTCTCGAGCCGCTCGCCAGCCTGCCGGACACGCTGGCCAAATACAGTCTCGCGCAGTCGGAGGACCGCTGCACGCTGGTCTACAGCTATGAAGCGAATGGCGAACGCACCGGCATCATGTCGCTGTTCAATGATCTCAATGCTGCCGGTATCAAGCTGAGGGATGTCGACACGCGGCAAAGTTCACTCGAGGACATCTTCGTCAGCCTGATCGAGGACAAACCGGAGGCGCGGACATGAACCTGCAGGCGGTCTGGTCGATCTATCGTTCCGAGATGCGGCGGTTCTTCCGTACCATCACGCAAAGCCTGATCTCGCCGGTGCTTTCGACGTCCCTTTATTTCATTGTCTTCGGAGCGGCCATCGGATCGCGCATCCAGGAAGTCGAAGGCATATCCTACGGCGCCTTCATCGTGCCGGGGCTGATCATGCTGTCGGTCCTGACGCAAAGCATTTCGAATGCGTCCTTCGGCATCTATTTTCCGAAATTCATCGGATCGATCTATGAGGTGAACGCCGCGCCGGTCTCCTTCATCGAAATCGTGCTGGGCTATGTCGGGGCGGCGGCAACGAAATCGATGTTCATCGGGCTGATCATTCTCGGCACGGCGTTCTTTTTCGTCGATCTGACCATCCAGCATCCTGCGGCAATGGTTGCGTTCCTGACGCTGACCTGCATCTCCTTCAGCCTGTTCGGCTTCATCATCGGACTGTGGTCGAAGAATTTCGAGCAGCTGCAGCTGGTCCCCCTGCTGGTGATCACGCCGCTGGTCTTCCTCGGCGGCAGCTTCTATTCGATCTCGATGCTGCCGGAGGGCTGGCAAACGGTGGCACTGTTCAACCCCGTCGTCTACCTGATCTCCGGTTTTCGCTGGAGCTTCTTCGGCATGGCCGACGTCAATATCGCCATCAGCCTGATGATGATCGCGCTGTTTCTGGCGCTCTGTCTCGGCATCATCTGGTGGACCTTCCGCACCGGCTTCAAGATCCGCTCGTGAGGCGACGGCCGCGAATGCGGCTCAGGCTGCTTTCGGCAGATGCGCGCGGTCATGCGGGACATCAAGCTGCAGGGCAGGCCCGACCGGGACGATGGCGGTCGGATTGACCGTCGGATGGCTGCCGTAATAGTGGTTCTTGATGTGCAGGAAATCGACCGTGTCCGCGATACCGGGCATCTGGTAGAGCTCCCGCAGATAGTTGTGCAGGTTGGGATAGTCGGCGATGCGCCGGATGTTGCATTTGAAATGCCCGACATAAACCGCATCGAACCGGACCAGGGTGGTGAACAGGCGCCAATCGGCTTCAGTCAGCTGCTCGCCGACGAGATAGCGTTGTCCTGACAGGCGCTCCTCCAGCATATCAAGCGTGTCGAACAAGGCGGTGACGTTTTCCTCATAGGCCTCCTGGGTGGTGGCAAAACCGGCCTTGTAGACGCCATTGTTGACGTGGCTGTACACCTCATCGTTGATCGCGTCGATTTCATCGCGCAGCGCTTCGGGATAGAAGTCGGGTGAAGGCGGCGCGATGTCGGCAAAGGCCGAATTGAACATGCGGATAATCTCCGCGGATTCATTGGAGACGATTGTCTGGCGCTGTTTGTCCCACAGGACCGGGACGGTGACGCGCCCGGTATAATCATCTTTCGCTTCGGTATAGACCTGATGCAGGAACTGCTTGCCGAGCAGCGTGTCGCCGGTGCCGCCATCGCGGGCTTTGAACGACCAGCCCTCCTCGCCCATGTGATAGTCAACGATGCTCAGCGAGATCATCTCCTCGAGGCCTTTCAGGCGGCGAAAGATCAGGGTCCGGTGGGCCCAGGGGCACGCCAGCGAGATGTAAAGGTGATAGCGGCCGGCCTCGGCCTTGAAGCCGTCCTCGCCGCTTGGCCCGGCGCTGCCGTCGCGGGTGATCCAGTTGCGGAAAGCGCTTTGCGAGCGCTTGAACTGGCCCTTGGTGGATTTCGTGTCATACCAGACGTCCTTCCAGACGCCGTTCTCGAGCATGCCCATTGGTGATCTCCTTTGGCCTGCAAGATAGGTCTGGTGGACCGGTTTCACACCCCCTCACGGGCGGGAATGTCCTTTTTCATTTGCCGCACGCAGCGGTGTTTGCTAGGAGCGCAGGGAACGGAGAGATGATCTTGACCGAGACCTGGACCTTGCGACGACGCTGATTCCGGCCGCGCCTATGGCGCGCCGACGCATGTGTTGTCTCCTCTCTCTGTTCGGTATCCCGCCATGTCCATCTCCGATCTCGCCTATCTGCCCGAAGACGCATCGCATGATGCAGCCATCCAGATCATCAATGAGGAAGCCTTCGGCCCCGGGCGTTTCGCGCGTGCCGCCGAGCGCATCCGCGAGCAGGGTCCGTACGAGCAGGCCCTGTCCTATGTGTGTGCGTCCGGCGGCGAAATCATCGCCTCGGTTCGCATGACGCCGATCCTGGCCGGCCCTGTTCCGGCCTATCTGCTTGGCCCCCTTGCGGTGCGGCCATCGCACAAGAATCTCGGCATCGGACGGGAACTGGTGCGGATCGCTGTCGCGGCTGCGGAGCAGGCCGGCGCAAAGGCGGTCATCCTGATCGGCGATCCGCCCTATTACGGGCCGCTGGGCTTTTCCGTCATCCGTCCCGGCGCCCTGCAGATGCCGGGCCCGGTCGATCCACGCCGGGTGCTGGCCGCTTGCCTGAACGGCGCCGAGGCGCCGGCGCTCGAGGGAGAAATCCGTCACCGCCAGCGCGGCTGACACCAGGCGCGACCTAACGGCTTTCCCGGAACCAGGTGCCGGCAAGAAGCGCGAGCAGGAGCGCGAGGCCGAGAAAACCGGCCAGCAACGGCACGGAGCGGACGCCGAGCAGCACGGTCTGGGAGGAGGCGCGCAGCACCAGACGGCCTCCGGCATCGCGTCCGGTCGTGCGGATCGGCAGGATCTGCGGCAGGTTGCCGGCTTCGTCATCCACCCGCGCCACCGTGCCGCCGCTCTGGCGCGACAGGGGCTGCAGCAACTCTTCTGTCGAGACGGCGGCGCGGAACTCCGGCGCATCGACAGCGCCAAGATGCGCCAAGGCGGTCAGCTCGCCGTCGCGGACCTCGACAAGGCCAAAGGCGTCAATGCGCATCTCCGCCGTGAACAGGCCATCCGCCTCGCGTTCGAGCGGCACCTGCCGGCTGGCGCCTGAGGGCATTGTGACGGTGACCGGCGCGGCGCTGTCGGCCATGCTCTGGCGTTCGATGCGCAGCGTGCGGCCACGGCTCTCGGCGCGCAGCGCTTCCTCTTCGAGCGAGGGCTCCTGCATCAGCCAGTGGGCAATGCGGCGGTACAGCGCGATATGCGGACCGCCCCCTTCGAAGCCGCGCGCCCACAGCCAGCCGTGATCGGACAGCAGCATTGCAACGCGCCCCTTGCCATAGCGGTCGAGGACGAGCAGGGGAGCGTCGCCAGCACCCTGCATCACCGTATCGCCACTGACATTGGTGACATCGATGGTGCGAAACCATCGTCCCCAGTCGGGGGTCTCGCCGCGGCTGCCCGGCAAAGCGCGGGTGACCGGATGGCGGCGACCGGCTTCAGTCAGACGCGGATAGAATCCTTCGGCGGTCACAGCGCCCGTCGGCCGCGCCGGCAGTGCCGGGGCCAGCGGCGTATCGGCCACGGTCTCGATGCCGGCGAGTTCCGGCCCCGAAGCAACGAGGAGCGCACCCCCATCGGCGACATACTGGGCGATGTAGTCGTAATACAGAACCGGCAGGACACCGCGGTTCTGGTAGCGGTCGAAGATGATCAGGTCGAATTCATCGACCTTCTCGATGAACAATTCGCGCGTCGGGAAGGCGATCAGCGACAATTCGGTGATCGGTGTTCCATCCTGTTTCTGCGGCGGGCGCAGAATGGTGAAATGCACAAGATCGACGGCGGCATCGGATTTGAGAAGATTGCGCCAGGCGCGTTCGCCGGCATGCGGTGCCCCCGAGACCAGCAGAACCCGGAGGTTCTCGCGGATGCCCTCCAGTCGCGCGATGGCACGGTTGTTGACGGTGGTGATTTCGTCGGGGCTGCTTTCGAGAATGAACTCGATGATCGAATCGCCGCCGCGCGGCACTTCAAACGTGAACGTGGCATTGCTGCCGGGGCGGGCGGCGGCGACATCCCGGTCCTCGCCATTGACCCGGATGGTCACGGGGAGCCTGGCAAGGGCGGCGTCATCCGCACCATCGACAGTGACGCGATAGACGATCTCCTGGGGTTCTCCGACAATGCCGAAGCGCGGCGCGCTGACGATCTCGATGCGGCGATCACGCTCATCGGCCTCGCCGGTGATCAGTGCATGCAGCGGCACCGAAAGGCCGCTTGCCTTGAGGCTGGCCGGGATATCGTGGACCTGGCCGTCGGTGATGAGGATGGCTCCGGCAAGGCGGGAGACGGGCACATCACGAATGCCGCTGGCCAGCGCTTCGAAAAGGCGCGTCGAGGGCGAGTCGGCATCGGCGTCGTCGCGGTAGTCGATGATGCGGGTGACAAATCCCGGATGCCGCGCCAGTTGCGCTTCCAGCCCTGCCAGGGCGGCATCGGTCTGGGCGGTGCGATCCGCGAGGCTCTGGCTCTGGCTGCGATCGACGAGGATGGCGACAACGCTGTCGACCGGCGCGCGGTCTTCGAAATTGACGACCGGGTTGACGAGGGCAAGCAGCAGCGCGGCAAGAGCCGCGAGACGCAGGACGGCACCGCGCGGGCGGGCGAAAAGGACGGCAGCCGCAAGCAGCGCCGCGGCCAGCGCCAGGGCAACTATTAGAGACTGCGGGAGAAGCGGCGCGAAACTGAGCGTCATCGGCTTGCGCTCCTCATTGCCCGAGCCGCTCGAGCAAGGCGGGAATGTGCACCTGATCGGCCTTGTAGTTGCCGGTCAGCATGTACATGACGATGTTGACGCCGGCCCGGTAAGCGTATTCGCGCTGCCAGGGATCGTTCGGCACCGTGGCGAAAAGCGGATTGCCGGCAGCGTCCTGCGCCCAGGCGGCGGCGAGATCATTGCCGGTGATCAGGATCGAGGAGACGCCGTCTCCACCCCGTGCCGGGCGGTCGCCGTCAGGGCCGCCCTCGCCAATCGCCTCGACCCATAGCGGGCCGTCGGCATAGCGGCCGGGAAAGGTGTCGAGCAGGTAGAATGCCTTGGTCAGGACGTGATCCGAGGGCACGGGCTCGAGAGCCGGGATGTCGAGCCCGGAGAGGATGATCTGCAGGCGGCGTGTGGGGCCTGTGGTGCCGGCGCCGAGGCTGTCGATGCGGTCGCGGGTGTCGAACAGAACCGAGCCGCCGCTGCGCATATAGGCGTCGATGCGGCTGATGGCCGCCTCTGTCGGAAACGGAGCCTGTTCCGACATTGGCCAGTAGATCAAGGGGTAGAAGGCCAGTTCGTCGCGCTCGATGTCGACGCCGACGGCGGCGCCGGGCTCGAGCGCCGTGCGGTTGGCGAGATAGGTCGACAGCCCGTCCAGTCCGGCGCGGCTCGTGGCATCGACGGTGTCATCGCCGGTCAGGACATAGGCCAGATGCGTGGTGTCCAGTTGCTCGAGAATATGCGCGTCGCCGGCCCGGGCGTCGCTGGCGGCAGCCGGCGCACCTGCATTTTGCTGGGCGCTGGCCGGCTGCAAGGCGGGTACAAGGCTCACAGCAAGGGCGGCGAGAAGGGCGAGGGCCACCCGCGAGCGCTGGAGCAGGCCGGCGCGGGAGCGCAACCGCGACAGGCCGCCGGCGAGAATGAGAACGATCAGCGTGTCGGCGATCAGGCCGAACAGGGCCGCGGCGAACAGCCAAGGGGTCAGCGGGATAGTCTCGCTGCTGCCGATTGGCAGGCGTGTGAGGGGAGCGGCGGGCGCCGGAATGACGAGGGACCGCAGGCTCTCGCCCGGCGCGAAGAGATTGAGCGCGACATGGCCATCCTCGTTGCCGTAAAGGCCGGGCGGACTGTCGGGGCCGGGCTGCGGGCGGGCGGCGGAGAGATCGAGCGGGCGGGCGTCACCGTTCGCCGGCACCAGGCGCCCGCTGGCATCGAGCAATCGCCAGGGGGGCAGGAGTGCCTGCCCGGCGGCGCTGTCCGATGATGTCGAGGCACTGGCATCTTGCGCCTCGATGGTGGCGCGCGAGACATTGGAGAGCTGGACGATGCGGCGCAGCATCTCGACGAAATGACCGGAGATCGGCAGGTTTGACCAGCCGGCCTCGGCGGTGACATGGAACAGGACGATGCGCCCATCGCCGCGCGGCGCGGCGGTGACCAGCGGTGTGCCGTCGGCGAGCGAAGCCCAGGTGCGGGCCGCCAGATCCGCCGATGGCTCGGCAAGCACCTGCCGCTTGACGGTGACATTGCCCGGTGTCGGCAGGCCGGAGAACGGCCCGGCGGTCGGGTAGGCGGCCAAAGGCTGCGGTTCGTCCCAGGACAAGGCGCCGCCTAGCTCGCGCTCGCCGCGGCGCAGGCGCACGGGGATCAGCGGATCGTCGCCGCTTGCTGCGGCAAGGCGCGGCCCGGCAAAACGGATGAGCGTGCCGCCGCGCCGGACCCACTCGGAGAGTGCAGCAGGCCAGGCCGAGGTGTCGGCCGAAGCCGAGGGAGACAGCTCGGAGGGGGCGCCGATCGTCTGCGGAACGCCGATATCGGCCATGATGATGACGTTGGGATTGGTGGCCAGCAATTTCGGCACGGCAATGGCAAGATCGGCGCTGTCGGCGCGGCGCAGCTCGGCGAAGGGCGAAAGGGCGTTGTCGATGTAATAGAGCGGCGCCAGCAAGGGCTGCGACTGGTCAGCGGGGGCGCCGGAAATGAGGGCGACGCGGCGGCGGCGGGCGCTGTCATCGATCAGCCGCACACCGGCTGCAGTGCGGGCGGCGACGACTTCGAGACGCGCGATGTCATTGCGCAGCTCAAACGGCGCATCGAGACGGCCGGATGCCGTCATCTCGCCGGCGGCGAAGGTCAACGCGCCACGCGCCACATCGCGGCCGCGGTTGTCACGGGCAATCAGGGTGATGTCGCGGGCCCCCGCTTCGGGCAGGCGTGCGGCAGTTACCTCGAAGCCGTTGGCCGCGTTGCTGGCCGCTGTCAGGGCGACGGGCGCGCTGCCGGTGCGTGCAAAGATCTGGATGTCGGACGCGCCGAGGGCGAAAAGGCGCTCAAAGGCGGCGGCATCGTCATCGGGGGCGGTGGTCTGCTCATCGGCTGCTGCGGATTGACCTTCGGCCACGCCGTCCGACAGGATGGCAATGGTGCCGGGCGCGGTATCGGCCAGAGCGGTGATGATGGCGTCGACGGCCGACGCCCGCGCCGGTTGCCAGGATCGCGGCTCGGCGGCGCGCAATTGCTCGAGCGCGGCCTCGGCCGTCGTCGGGGTCGGTTCATGGCGGCGTTCGGCGGTAAAAGCGATCAGGACCGGAAGTTCAGCTTCGCGCGCCTCGGCAAGCAGCGCTTCGGCGCTTTCAACCCGCTCGCTCCAGTCCGGCGCGGCGGCCCAGCCATTATCGATCATCAGGACTAGCGGCCCGGTGCGCGACAAGGTCTGCGACCGCGGGTTGAGGATCGGCTCGGCGAGGGCGAAGATGATCAGCGCCGCGACCAACAAACGTAGGGCGGTCAGCCACCATGGGCTGTGCGCCGGGGTATGGTCGGCTTTGAGCACCCGCGCCAGGATCGGCAGCGGGGCAAAGGCCTCGCGCTGGGGCCGCGGTGGCGTCATGCGCAACAGCCACCAGATCACCGGCAGCGCCAGCAGGCCGAACAACAGCAGCGGGGCGCCAAAGGCCAGCGGCAGAGCGCTCATGTCGCATCGGTCCGGCTGACGGGGGTGCCCGAGAGACGCCCATGCAGGGCGGCAAGAACCTCGGAAGCGGGGCGGTCGGTGGCGTTGGCGAGGAAACTCCAGCCGCTGTGGCGGACCGATGCAGCGAGCGCGGCGCGGCGATTGTTCCAGGCCCGGCGATAGTCATCGGCAACGGTTTCGGCGCGCCCGGCGGTCAGAGTAGCGCCGGTTTCGGGATCGCGAAACTCGGTGCGACCGGTATAGGGGAAACGCTCCTCGGCGGGGTCGAAGATCTCGACCAGATGGCCGCGGATGCCGCGCTGGGCGGCCGGGGCGATGCAGGCGGACAGCAATTCGTCATCGAGACAGTCGGAGACGAGGATCACATCGCTCATGCGGTTGATGCGGCCAAGTTCCGGCTGCTTCGGCAGACTGTCCATATCCGCATGGGCGAGTGCCAAAGCGAGGCGTTCGGCGCCGTTGCGGGCCGCCACCGGGTCCATCACGCCCGGGCAGGCAATGCGCTCGCCGGAGCGCGACAGGATTTCCGCCATCGCCAGCATGACAACGAGCGCGCGGCTTTCCTTCGAGACCAGCGCCATCTCGCTTTGATAGCGCATCGAGGGGGAGGGATCGGCCCACAGCCAGACGGTGTGGGCGGCCTCCCACTCGCGGTCGCGGACATAAAGATGGTCATCGCGCGCCGATCGGCGCCAGTCGATGCGCGAATGGGACTCGCCCTCGACATGCGGGCGAAACTGCCAGAAGGTCTCGCCGATGCCGCGCTTGCGGCGACCGTGCCAGCCGGCAATCACCGTATTGGCAACCCGCCGCGCCTCGGCCAGGCAATCGGGCAGCAAGCCGGCGCGCGCCTGCGCCCGGGCAAGCACATCCAGCCGGAAAGCGGGGTCAACGGTGCGGCCGATCGGAGCCATCGTTCAGAGCGCCTCGGAGGCGGCGAGGCTGGCGATCACGTCGCGGATGCCGGTGCCCTCGGCGCGGGCGGCGAATGTCAGCGCCATGCGGTGCTGCAGCACCGGCTCGGCGAGGGCGCGGACATCATCGATCGAGGGGGCGAGACGACCGTCATAAAGGGCGCGGGCGCGGGCACACAGCATCATTGCCTGCCCGGCACGCGGTCCCGGGCCCCAGGCGACGGTGGCGTCGGTGCGGGCATTGCCATGCCCCGGCCGGGCCGAGCGGACAAGCGCCAGGATGGCATTGACCACGCTGTCGGGTACCGGCATGCGGCGGATCAGCGCCTGGATCTCGGTCAGGCGGCGGGCGGTGATGGCCGGGCTGGCAACGGCCTCGGCGCCACCTGTCGTCTCGAGCAGAATGCGGCGTTCCGCCTCGCGCTCGGGATAGGGCACGTCGACCTGCAACAGGAAGCGGTCAAGCTGCGCTTCGGGCAAGGGGTAGGTGCCTTCCTGTTCCAGCGGGTTCTGGGTGGCGAGAACGTGAAAGGGTTGCGGCAGGTCGTGGCGCTGGCCGGCTACGGTGACATGGTATTCCTGCATCGCCTGCAACAACGCAGACTGGGTGCGCGGTGAGGCGCGGTTGATTTCATCGGCCATCAACAGCTGCGTGAACACCGGGCCGGAGACGAAACGGAAGGAGCGGCGGCCGGTGTCATCCTGGTCCATGACCTCGGAGCCGAGAATGTCGGACGGCATCAGATCCGGCGTGAACTGAATGCGGTTGGAGTCCAGCCCGAGCACGGTGCCGAGGGTGGTGACCAGCTTGGTCTTGGCCAGGCCCGGAACGCCGACAAGCAGCGCGTGACCGCCAGACAAAACCGCCAGGAGCGTGCGCTCAACGACCTCTTCCTGACCAAAAATCACCTCGGAGACGGCCTGCCTGATCGCGGCAATATCGGCGAGCGCTGCCTCCGCGGCGGCAATCATGGCGGCGTTGGCCTCGCCAGCAGCCGGCGCAGCGCCGGTTGTCGAGTCGCCCGGTGTATCGTTTGAAACCCCGCCAATATCGGCGGCGCTCTGCGGGGATGAGGGGGGTGTTTCCATAAGATCGCTCTGCATCTCCGTCTGCTGGCCGGGGCCGGTGCAACAGGCCGGCCGGGGGTCGATGGGATCAGCCCGTAGCCTGTCATCCAGGGCCTTTTCGCCGTGCACGGGCTGCTGATTTGCCAAAACCGACAGTAGCCGCTGCATCAAGGCTGACAAGTGGTGCCGACTTGACTATCTCGTTACCAGCATCGAGTCTTCCGCGATTGCGGCGCAGCACAATGGCGAAATTGAGTTCAATGGCAGAAAAAGCACCTCCCGGCCTAGCAGGACTGATCGAACGGGCGGCGGATGACCGCAACGCCGGCGCCGACGGATTGCCGCCGGTGGACAAGTGGAACCCGGAACATTGCGGCGAGATCGACATGGAGATCCGAGCCGACGGTTCCTGGTACTACATGGGCACGCCGATCGGCCGGGCGCGCCTGGTGCGGTTGTTCTCGACGGTGTTGCGCAAGGACGAGGATGGCGTGACCTATCTCGTCACGCCGGTGGAGCGCATTGCCATTCGCGTCGTCGATGCGCACTTTGTGGCCGTGGAGATGACACGCAGCGAGGAGGCCGGGCAGCCGGTGCTGACCTTTCGCACCAATGTCGGCGACGTGGTGCGGGCTGACGCCGAGCATCCCTTGCGCTTTGTCGTGACCGGCAAGGATGATCAGCTAAAACCCTATATCCGGGTGCGGGGCCGCTTGGATGCCCTGATCAGCCGGGCGGTGACCCATGAATTGATGGGGCTCGGTGAGGAAGTGGAGATCGACGGCCGCATGATGTTTGCCATCCGCTCGTGCGGCGAAGTGTTTCCGGTGATGGACATGGCCGCCGTGCAGGACACCGCAGACCGGTGAGCGCGCCCTGTACATGCCGCTTCGATGCGGCGGATTTCCGCCGCCGCGCCAAAGATCATCATCCGGCCAGCGAGATCGCCGGCCCCGGTCCGGCATTCCTGGCGCATGGCGACCATGCGCTCAACAGGCCGCTGGTGCGCAGCCTGATGAGCCGCAGCCTGCGCGATGCGGCCGTACTGATTGCCGTCGTTGACGGGGCAGACGACGCGGAAGGCGGCGCGAAAGTGCTTCTGACGCGGCGCACGATCAAATTGCGCAAGCATTCGGGGCAGGTGGCGTTTCCCGGCGGATCGATTGATCCCGAGGATGCATCGGCGGCGCATGCGGCGCTGCGCGAGGCGCAGGAAGAAATCGGCCTCGATCCGGCGCATGTGGAGATTGTCGGCGAGCTGCCGCACTATCTGGCGGCGTCCGGATTCTCGATCACCCCGGTGCTGGCGGTGGTCCGGCCCGGCTTCTCGCTGGTGGTCAATCCGCACGAGGTTGATGAAGTCTTCGAAGTGCCGCTGTCCTTCCTGATGAACCCGGACAATCACCGGCGCGAAAGCCGGGTCTGGGAAGGGGCGGAGCGGCACTATTATGTGATTCCCTATTCCAGGCATCATATCTGGGGCGTCACGGCCGGGATCATCCGCACCCTGTATGAAAGGCTTTATTCATGAGTGGTGCCGACAGCGGGCCGACAGGCCGCAGCGTCGCCGGCGAAAGCTGGTTCGAGAGCGAGCGGCTGCGCAGCATCTTTCGTCTGCTCAACACCGATGGCGGCGAAGGCCGTGTGGTTGGCGGGGCGGTGCGCAACACCCTGCTCGGCGCGCCGGTTGCCGATATCGACATGGCGACGACGCTGTTGCCCGATGAGGTAATGCGGCGTGCCGGTGCGGCCGGCATCAAGGCTTTGCCGACGGGGATTGAGCACGGCACCGTGACGCTGGTCATTGAGGGGCAGCCCTTCGAGGTGACCAGCCTGCGCACCGATGTGAAGCCGAGCGGGCGGCACGCGGAAGTGGCCTTCGGTGCCGACTGGGCGGCAGATGCAGCGCGGCGCGATTTTACGATCAACGCGCTCTACGCCGACAGCGCGGGGCGCATTTTCGATCCGACCGGCGGTCTGGCTGACATCAAGACGCGCACCATCCGCTTCATTGGCGATGCCGAGCAGCGCATTGTCGAGGATCATCTGCGGATCCTGCGCTTCTTCCGGTTCTTTGCCTGGTACGGCGGCGGGCGGCCCGATGCGGGAGGCCTGAAGGCCTGCGTGCGCCAGCGCGACACGCTCGGCAAATTGTCGGCCGAGCGGGTGTGGAAGGAGCTGAAGGTCCTGCTGTCGGCGCCGTCGCCGGGGCGGGCCCTGTTGTGGATGCGGCAAAGCGGCATTCTCACGGCGCTTCTTCCGGAAACCGAGAAATGGGGCATTGATGCGATTGCCGGGCTTGTCGAGCTGGAAGAAGCGCTGGCGCTCGACATTGACCCGATGATCCGCCTGATGGCCATGCTGCCGCCCGATGCCGAGCGGCTCGCGAAGTTGGCGGTGCGCCTGAAACTGAGCAAGGCTGAGGCGGCGCGTCTTGTTGCCTGGGCCAATGCGCCGGCGGCGGATGCGGCTCTGGCGGGCACGGCACTGGACCGGCAATTGTACCTTCATGGCGCGGCGGCGGTGATCGACCGCCTGACCGTCGCGCTCGCCACGCTGAAAGCACGGCCTGAGGAGCCCAATGCCGCGGCGATGGCGGCGTTCGGCCATCTGAAAGGCCAGTTGCAGCGAGCGCGGGCCTGGAAGCGGCCGCAATTTCCGGTCAGCGGCAAGGATCTGCTCGCGGTCGGGATGGCGCCGGGGGAGACGATCGGCGCGCGGCTGAAGGCCGGCGAGGCGCGATGGATCGACAGCAATTTCAGCCTCGACCGGGACAGCCTGCTCAAGACGATGCTGGACATGCCCTGAGACGGGCCCACCCGGTCATCCATTGCGCGTTGTGGGCCCGCCGGCCTCGATAATCAGGCGGCGGCGTCGCGCTCCGTGGCACGATCGTCCGCGATCGCCGTCTTGATCCGCTTGACGAGCGTTTCACGGATCATCGTTTCACCATGGGCCTGGCGCATGTGCTCGACGGCGCGGGCGACGAGATCGGCATCGGTGGCCGCGCGTGTCTGCCAGTGACACCCGGGCACAATCATACCGCATTCGAATTTTTTCATGGCTGCCTCGCTTGTTTCTCGAACGCGCCGCATGGACCGGCGCGCCACGTTGAACGGGGCGGCTGCGTCAAAGCATGCCGCCAGCGATGGCCGGGGGCGCCAGCGTGAAACAGACGCCTTCCGGCGAGGCCGAGTATAGCATTTTTCCGCCGCGGATGGAACGGTCAGGGGAAGTGCACGACCGGCGGCAGCGATGAGAGAATGGAATCGACATTGCCACCTGTTTTCAGGCCGAAAATGGTGCCGCGGTCATAAAGCAGATTGAACTCGACATAGCGGCCGCGGCGCACCAGTTGTTCTTCCCGCTCATCGTCGTTCCACGGTGTCTGCCAGTTGTTGCGGACGATTTTCGGATACACGACATGAAACGCCTTGCCGACATCGCGGGTGAAGGCGAAATCGGCGTCCCAGCCGCCTTCGGGCGGCATCGAATGCAGCCAGTCATAGAAGATGCCGCCGATGCCGCGCGGTTCATCGCGATGCGGCAGGAAGAAATAGCTGTCGCACCATTCCTTCAGCTTGGGATAGTCGGCCACGGCATGACGCCCGCAGGCCATCTGCATGGCGCGATGAAACAGGCGCGTATCCGGATCGTCCTGGGTGCGTCGATCATTGAGCATCGGGGTGAGATCGGCACCGCCACCGAACCACTGGCGGGTGGTGACGACCATGCGGGTGTTCATATGCACCGTCGGCACATGCGGGCTGACAGGATGGCAGATCAGCGAGATGCCCGAGGCCCAGTAGCGCGGGTCCTCTTCGGCGCCGGGGATCTGGGCGCGGAATTCCTCCGAAAACTCGCCGTGCACGGTCGATGTGTGAACGCCGACCTTCTCGAACAGGCGGCCTTTCATCACCGACATGGTGCCACCGCCGGTGTCGTTGTCGCGCTGCCACGGAGTGCGCACGAACTTTCCCGGATCGCCCCGCATCTGCGGATGATCCACTTCCGCCTCGAGCATTTCAAAGCTGTTGCAGATGCTGTCGCGCAGGGCTTCGAACCAGCGCCGGGCGGTCTGCTTCTTGGTTTCGATATCGGCGGGAATGTCGATGGGCAGGTCGGGACGTTGCATAAAATCCTCTCAGGGGACCGGCTTGCCGGCTCAGGCAAAGCCCGGTCTCAGGTCTTCGGCAGGCCTCATAGCATTGCCGCGAGCCCGTCAACAGCCGTTTGAGCCGGCGGGGTTCGCCCACGGGCGGGCCGCAGCGCTGACTGGCCGGCGCGATCATGCCGCCTTATATTGTCCTGAGCGGGAATGAAACGACATGCGTCAAAAGCACCCATCACCGCCCCTTGAAGGGCTGCGTCAGCAAATCCGCAAGACGCGCGCCACGCCGTCCTCGAAGCGCGATCGCAGCGAGTCCACCGGGTTCATCCGCGAAACCTATCTGCTGGAGCGGCAGGCGGCGCGTGCCAAGGCGCGTGAGTGGTTCGACAGCTGGCCGAAGGCCGCCTACTGGACAGAAGTCGAGAGCTGGCGCGAACTGCCTGATGCGCGCATCGAATTCACCATGCGCCGGCTGCCGAGCGCCGACTAGACGAACCTCAGGTTTGACCCTGCGGTGACGGGTCCGGTGGTATGCCGAAGCGGCGGATGATCTCGCTGGAGATCATGGCCGCCGACAGGGCAAGGTTGAGCGAACGGGCTCCCTGGCGCATCGGAATGGTGATGCGGGCATCGGCTTGATCGTGGATCTGATCGGGGACGCCGGCGGTTTCGCGGCCAAACAGGATGATGTCATCCGCCGCCATTGCAAAATCGTGGCAGGAGGTGCTGGCGCGGGTGGTGGCCAGCACCAGTCGCCGCCCAGTCGCCCGGCGCCAAGTGTCGAAGGTGGCATAGGAGACGTGTTCAATCAGGGCGGCGATCGCGAGATAGTCCATACCGGCGCGGCGCAGGGCCTTGTCGGACAAATCGAAGCCAGCCGGCTTGATCAGATGCACATCGAGATCGAGGCAGGCGCCGAGACGCAATATGGCGCCGGTATTGCCGGGGATGTCAGGCTGGTAAAGGGCGAGGGCGGGACGGCTCATCAAGGGTGTTCCTGTCACAGAACGGGCGATTCGAACAGCCTCGGGCGGTGGACCAGCGGCGGCGGCGCGCCTGCGAGAGTGGAGGGACCGGAATACGCATGCTAGAGGGCGGTGTGACATTGACCGGCGATCAGCCGCAACCCGGTATCAAGGAACGCGCGACATGACCCTGTTCGGATGGTTCGAGCGACGGATCAATCCCTATCCGCAATCCGAGCAAGGCCTTCCGCCTGAGGGTCTGTTGGCGTTCTGCTGGCACTATTCGCGCGATGCGGCGCCGTGGCTGCTGGCGATGGCAGTGCTGACGGCGCTGATATCGATTGGCGAAGTGATGCTGTTCGGTTTTCTCGGTTCGATCGTCGACTGGCTTGCCGCCGCCGATCCGGACGATTTTCTCGCGCGCGAGGGCAGTCGGCTGGCATGGATGGCCGCCCTGGTGCTGATCGGATTGCCGCTGGCGATCTTTTTCGATTCGCTGATCGTGCACCAGACGCTGCTCGGCAATTACGCGATGGCAACGCGCTGGCGCATGCACCGGCAATTGCTGCGCCAAAGCCTGACCTTCTTTTCCGACGAATTTGCCGGGCGCGTGGCGACACGGGTGATGCAGACCTCGCTGTCGATGCGGGAAGCGGTGATGAAGGTGCTCGACGTTCTGGTTTACGTCGGCGTCTATTTCATTGCGATGGTGGTGATGGTCGGCAGCTCCGACCTACGGCTGGCCCTGCCAATGCTGGTGTGGCTGGCCGTTTACCTGGCGCTGATCTTCTATTTCGTGCCGAAGCTGAGCAGGATCTCAGAGGCGCAGGCGGACGCCCGCTCGGCGATGACCGGGCGCATTGTCGACAGCTACACGAATATCGCGACGGTCAAGCTGTTCTCGCATGCGCGCCGCGAGGAAAACTATGCGCGCGAGGGGATGGATGCCTTCCTTTCGACCGTGCACCGGCAGATGCGCAAGGTGACCATGTTCGAAACACTGGTCTATCTCAACAATTCGCTGCTCGTGTTTCTCGTCTCGGCGCTGGCGATCGGCTTCTGGCTGAATGGCGCGGTGTCGGTTGGGGCGATCGCCATTGCCATCGGCCTTGCGCTGCGCCTGAACGGCATGTCGCAATGGATCATGTGGGAGGTCTCAAGCCTGTTCGAGAACATCGGCATCGTGCAGGACGGCATGACAATGCTGTCACAGCCGCAGGAGGTGGTGGATCTCGAGGGCGCGGGAGCGTTGCGTCCGGCGCGCGGCGAAATCCGCTTCGACCACGTGCGGTTCCACTACGGCAAGGCGCATGGTGTGATCGAGGACCTGTCGCTGACTGTACAGCCGGGCGAAAAGGTCGGCCTGGTCGGACGGTCCGGGGCCGGCAAGACCACGCTGACCAATCTGTTGCTGCGCTTTTACAATCTCGAGGGCGGCCGCATTCTCGTCGATGGCCACGATGTGGCCGAACTGACGCAGGAATCGCTCAGGGCGGCGATCGGCGTGGTGACACAGGACACATCGCTGCTGCATCGTTCGGTGCGCGAGAACATCGCCTATGGCCGGCCGGAAGCTGACGAGGCGGAGATCATCGAGGCGGCGCGCAAGGCGAAGGCTCTCGATTTCATCGCCGGGCTTGCCGATCCGGCGGGGCGGACGGGCTTTGATGCGCATGTCGGCGAACGCGGCGTCAAATTGTCCGGCGGGCAGCGGCAGCGCATTGCGATCGCACGGGTGTTCTTGAAGGATGCGCCGATCCTGGTGCTCGATGAGGCGACATCGGCGCTCGATTCGGAAGTCGAGGCGGCGATCCAGGAAAACCTGTTCGACCTGATGGCGGGCAAGACGGTGATTGCCATTGCGCACCGGCTGTCGACCATCGCGCAGATGGACCGGCTGGTGGTTCTCGATCAGGGCCGCATTGTCGAAACCGGCACGCACACGGATCTGATCGCCGCCGGCGGGCTGTACAGCGAACTCTGGGCGCGTCAGTCCGGCGGCTTCATCAACGACAGCCAGGCGGCTGCCGCGGCGCGCTAGCCGCGGATCGCTCAGCCAACCGTCTTGGCGGGGGTCTTGGCCGGCGGTCTTGGTCGACGCTCGAAAGCATCTATATGTGCGGGCATGAACGTCACCCGAATCGCCCGGTTCTTTGAAGAGCGCATCACGCCATTCGGCCGGAAGGGCGATCTGCAGCCGCCTGCGGGAACGCTTGCATTCGTCTGGCACTATGTGCGCCAGGCCAAGGGCGCATTTGCCGGCATGGCCTTTTTCGGCGGCGCGGTGGCGGTGCTGGAAGCGGCGCTGTTCTACTTCGTCGGCCGCCTGGTCGACATGCTGGCAATGGCCGAGCGGGAGGCGGGCTGGTCCGGTTTCCTGACGCTGTATGGCCCGGAACTGGCGCTGATGGCGGCCACCGTGCTTGTCGGACGGTTCGTCGTAGTGGCGCTGGGCGCGCTGATCGAGGAACAGATCATCGTTCTGAATTTCTTCAATCTGGTGCGCTGGCAGGCCTATGCGCATGTGGCGCGGCAATCGCTGACCTTTTTCCAGAACGACTTTGCCGGGCGGATCGTCACCAAGGTGTGGTCGGCCGGCCAGGCCAGCGGCGATCTGATGACGTCGCTCCTGCAGGTGGTGTGGTTCATGGCGATCTACACGGTGTCGACCCTGATGCTGGTTGGCCAGCTTGATTGGCGGCTGGCGGCGGTGGTGGCTGTCTGGATCGGGGTTTTCGCGGTTCTGGCGCGCTATTTCGTGCCGCGCATCCGGCGCCATGCGCGGCAGACCGCGGAAGCCAGCTCGATGCTCAACGGGCGGCTGGTCGACAGCTTCAGCAATATCCAGACGCTGAAGCTGTTCGGACGCGAGGACGACAATGATGCCTATATCCGCGACGGTTTCGAGCGCTTCCAGAACACGTTGCGGCCGTTTGCGCGGCTGTTGACCGGTGTCCGTTCCTCGCTGGCGCTGTTGTCGGGAACGATGATTTCGATGATCGCCTTCCTGTCGATCGATCTGTGGCTGGCCGGTGCGATAACAGCGGGCGGCGTGGCGTTCACGCTCGGGCTGGTCCTGCGGCTGAACATGCTGCTCGGCCGCATGATGACGCAGCTCAACGGCATCATGCGCAATCTCGGCACGGTGCAGAATTCAGCGGAACTGATTGCCCAGCCGGTGACGCTGACCAACCGGCCGGACGCTGCCGGGCTGGAAACGCCGCGTGCGGAGATTGTCTTCGATCGGATCGCTTTCGGCTATCACCATGATCTGCCGGTGATCGAAGATCTCAGCCTGACGATTTCCGCCGGCGAGAAGATCGGCATTGTCGGTCGTTCCGGCGCGGGCAAGTCGACCCTGGTCAATCTGCTCCTGCGCTTTTACGACCTCGATTCCGGCCAGATCCTGATCGATGGCCAGGACATTGCTGCCGTCACGCCGCAATCGCTGCGCCGGAAGATCGGCATGGTGACCCAGGATACCGCGCTGCTGCACCGCTCGATTCGCGACAATATCGCCTTCGGACGCCCCGGAGCTGGCGATGCCGAAATCTGGGCGGCGGCGCGGCAGGCGGAGGCGGCCGGTTTCATCGCTGATCTTGTCGACCAGCGCGGCCGCCGCGGCCTCAATGCGCATGTCGGCGAACGCGGGGTCAAGCTGTCGGGCGGACAGCGTCAGCGCATCGCCATAGCACGGGTGATGCTGAAGAATGCGCCGATCCTGGTGCTTGATGAGGCCACTTCGGCGCTGGATTCGGAGGTCGAGGCGGCGATCCAGGACAATCTCGAGGGCCTGATGACCGGCAAGACGGTGATCGCCATTGCGCACCGGCTGTCGACGATCGCGCGACTCGACCGGCTGGTGGTGATGGATGGCGGCCGGATTGTCGAGAGCGGCACGCATTCGGCGCTGGTTGCGCGTGGCGGGCTGTACGCGGAATTGTGGGAACGCCAGTCGGGCGGCTTTCTCGGCGACGGCGCGGACGCGCCTGTGACGGAGCGGTCAGGGGACTGAGGCGGGCGGCATATTTGCGACATAGTGACCTTCTGTTTCCTGTGGTCTAGACTTCTTTTCGCATCCCGCTTAGAAACCGCGCAATTGACAGGATTTCGCCACAATGCGAAAGCGCCTAGCGAGCGAGTGCGCCGCTTGCGGCGCCAGGCGGGCGAAGTTTCTGGTCCGGACACAGCTTTAAGAGGATGACAAGCCGTGAGCGACAACACATCGACCACCGACGGCCTGGGTGAAACGACGGGAGAACCGACCCGGCGGGACTTTCTCTATCTTGCAACGGGCATGGCCGCCGCAGTCGGCGCTGCTGCCACCGCCTGGCCGTTCATCGACCAGATGCGCCCAGACGCCTCGACGCTGGCGCTGGCGTCGATCGACGTCAACGTCTCGGCGATCGAGCCGGGCATGTCATTGACGGTGAAATGGCGCGGCAAGCCGATCTTCATTCGCAACCGGACGGCTCAGGAAGTTGAAGAGGCCAAGGAAGTGCCGATCACCGAGCTCAAGGACCCGGTGGCGCGCAACCAGAATGTGCCCGGCGACGCGCTGGCCACGGATTTGCTGCGCTCGGCTGGCGAGGACAAGGAAAACTGGATCGTGATGATCGGCTCGTGCACCCATCTGGGCTGCGTGCCGCTCGGCCAGGCCGGCGACTTCAACGGTTGGTTCTGCCCCTGCCACGGTTCGCACTACGACACTGCCGGCCGCATCCGCAAAGGCCCGGCACCGGAAAACCTTCACATTCCAGTTTACGCGTTCAGCTCGGACGACGTGATCCGCATCGGTTAAGGGGACAGCGCCAATGAGCTCCGATCATTCGACTTACCAACCTTCGACCGGCTTCGGCAGATGGATGGATCAGCGCCTGCCGATCGTGCGGCTGAGCCATGACAGCTTCGTGTCCTACCCGGTGCCGCGCAATCTGAACTACGCCTACACCTTCGGCGCGATCCTGATGGTGATGCTGGTGCTGCAGATCCTGACCGGCGTCGTTCTGGCGATGCATTACGCCGCCTCGACGGGTCTGGCGTTCAATTCGGTCGAAAAGATCATGCGCGACGTCAATTCCGGATGGCTGCTGCGCTATCTGCATGCCAACGGCGCCTCGTTCTTCTTTGTGGCGGTTTATGTGCATATCGGCCGGGGTCTGTATTACGGCTCCTACAAGGCGCCGCGTGAAATCCTCTGGATCCTCGGCGTGATCATCTTCCTTCTGATGATGGCGACGGCGTTCATGGGCTATGTGCTGCCCTGGGGCCAGATGTCCTTCTGGGGCGCGACGGTGATCACCGGCTTCTTCACCGCATTTCCCGGCATCGGCGAGCCGATCCAGCAATTGCTGCTTGGCGGCTTCGCGGTCGACAATCCGACCCTGAACCGCTTCTTCTCGCTGCATTACCTGCTGCCGTTCATGATTGCCGGTGTGGTCGTGCTGCACGTCTGGGCGCTGCATGTGACCGGGCAGACCAACCCGACGGGCGTCGAGGTCAAGCAAAAGACCGATACCCTGCCGTTCACACCCTATGCGTCGGTCAAGGATGCGCTCGGCATCGCCCTCTTCATGCTGGTGTTTGCCTATTTCGTGTTCTTCATGCCGAACTTCCTCGGTCACGCCGACAACTACATTCCGGCCAACCCGCTGAAGACGCCGTCGCATATCGTTCCGGAATGGTACTTCCTGCCCTTCTACGCGATGCTGCGGGCGATCACCTTCAATATCGGGCCGATCGATTCCAAGCTCGGCGGTGTCCTGGTGATGTTCGGGTCGATCATCGTGCTGTTCTTCCTGCCTTGGCTTGACACCTCGAAGGTGCGCTCGGCGGTCTACCGCCCCTGGTACAAGCTGTTTTTCTGGCTGTTCGTCATCAATGCCATCTTCCTCGGCTGGCTTGGCGCCAAGCCGGCGGAAGGCACCTACACGACGATGGCGCAGATCGGTACGCTGTACTATTTCGCCTTCTTCCTCATCATCATGCCGCTGCTCGGTCTTTTCGAAACGCCGAAGCGGTTGCCGAATTCCATCACCGAAGCGGTTCTGCGCAAGGATGGCGGCAACACCGGTAACACACCAGCGAGTGCGGCGGCGACGCCTGACACCCGCGGTTGAACCGAGCGACGGAAAGGACAAAGCCATGAGAAAACTTTTCGCCCAGGTCGCGCCGATCGCCGCGATGGTGCTGGCCCTGTCGGCACCGGCGATGGCCGCCGAGGAAGAGGGCGCGACGCCGCACTATCCTTTGTTGAAGCCGAAGTTGGTCGACTGGTCGTTTGCCGGGCCGCTCGGCGGCTACGACAAGGGGCAGCTGCAGCGCGGCCTGAAGGTCTATACGGAAGTCTGTGCGGCCTGCCACTCGATGAACCTGGTGGCGTTCCGGACGCTGGAGGACCTCGGCTATAACGAGGCGCAGGTGAAGACCTTTGCCGCCAATTACGAGGTCGAGGACGGCCCGAATGGCGACGGTGAGATGTTTACCCGCACGGCGGTGCAGTCGGACTATTTCCCCTCGCCCTTCCCGAACGAGGAAGCGGCCGCAGCGGCCAACAATGGCGCCGCGCCGCCGGATTTCTCGCTGCTTGCCAAGGCGCGGTATGTCGAGCGCGGTTTCCCGCAATTCGTGTTCGACATCTTCACCGGCTACAACGAGTCTGGTCCGAACTACATCTATTCGCTGCTGACCGGTTACCAGGAGCCGCCGGAAGGGATCGAAGTGCCGGAAGGGGCCTATTTCAACCCCTATTACCTGGCGGGTCCGGCGCTGGCGATGGCGCCCCCGCTGTCGGATGAGCAGGTCACCTATGATGACGGGTCTCCGGAGACCGTGGATCAGTATTCGAAAGATGTCTCGGCGTTCATGATGTGGGCTGCCGAACCGCACATGGAAGAGCGCAAGCGCACCGGCTTCATGGTGATCCTGTTCCTGCTCATCCTGACCGGCTTGATCTTCATGACCAAGAAGTCGATCTTCTCGCGCGTCGAACATTGAGCGCCGCGCAGTTCCGATTAATCTGACGGGGCCCTCCCGTAACGACAACACCGCCTCCGGGCGGTGTTTTGTTGTGGTTTCCCTTTTTCCATCTTGCGCTGGCGGCGGGCGTTTGAACACACTGATACGTCCTGCAAGGAGACGACAATGAGCGATCTGGCCCGTGAACTGAAAGCCTCGATCCGAACGATTCCGGATTACCCCAAGCCGGGCGTGCTGTTTCGCGACATCACGACGCTGCTCGGACAGCCGAGGGCGTTCCGCCGCGCCGTCGATGAACTGGTGCATCCCTATGCCGGCGACAATATCGCCAAGATCGCCGGGATCGAAGCACGCGGCTTCATTCTCGGCGGAGCCATCGCGCACCAGCTGTCCGCCGGCTTCGTGCCGATCCGCAAGAAGGGCAAGCTGCCGCACGAAACAGTGCGCATCGCCTACAGCCTGGAATATGGCGTCGATGAAATGGAAATGCACCGCGATGCCGTCAAGCCGGGCGAGCGGGTCCTGCTGGTCGATGATCTGATCGCCACCGGCGGCACGGCAGAGGGGGCGGTCAAGCTGTTGCAGCAGATGGGCGCCGAGGTGATCGCCGCCTGTTTCGTCATCGACCTTCCCGATCTTGGCGGGCGGGCCAAGATCGAAGCGCTGAACGTGCCGGTGCGCACCCTGATGTCGTTTGAGGGTCACTAAGCGGCGGGGGCCACTGAACGGCGGGGGTCACTGAGCGGCGGTTCAGGGCCTGTCCGGCCCTGGCGCCTGCGGTTCGTTGCCGTCATGCAACTGCGGCGGCACCTGGATCAATACAGCGCTGTCGAAGCTCATCACCCGCTCGCCCGAGGTGGCGTTGTGCGCCTCTGCCAGCGCTTCAAGGATCGACCAGCCGGGCTGGCCGCGTGAGGGCCGGATTCGCACCAGCTGCTGGGCAAAGGAAATCGTATCACCGGCGTAGACCGGCCGAGACCAGCGCAAATTGCGGATCCCGGGAGAGGGGCCAAGCGTATAGTTGGGCAAGCCGGCAGCCTTGCGTTCGGCGATGCGTTTGCCCATTGCCGCGACATTCAGTTTCATCCACACGGCGGCCGTGTGCCAGCCGCTGGCGCAGAGCCCGCCGAGAAAGCTCTTTTCGGCGGCTTCAGCGTCGACATGAAAGGGCTGCGGATCAAATTTTTGCGCAAAGGCGATGATCTCTTCGGCTGTGAAGAGATAGTTGCCCAGTTCGGCCCGGGCACCGACCCTGTAATGCGGGTCATCGTGTTTCTCGGAGGTCATGCGGGGTCTTTCGCAGCTAGGCGACGGCGGATAAGCACCGGGTTGCGGGAGCTCAGCACGTCCTCGCCGCGCTGGTTGTGCAGTGTGTGCGTGAACACAGCGATCCCGAGTTGCGGCCGCGAGGCCGAGGGCCGCAATTCGATGATCTGCGACCGGCCGGAGAGCGTGTCGCCGGCGAGCACCGGGCGTTGCCATTTGACGAAATCGAGCCCGGGCGAGCCTTCCGAGGCCATGCGGGGCAGGAAGCTGTCATACATCATCCGCATCAGCATGGCACAGTTGTGCCAGCCGGATGCCGACAGGCCGCCAAGGATCGAGGCGCGCCCGGCTTCCTCGTCGAGATGAAAGGGCTGCGGATCGAAGTCTTCCGCGAACGCAATCACCTCTTCGCGGTCAACGCTTTTCGGGCCGAGATCAAAGCTGTCCTCGATGCTCAGATCTTCAAAGAACAGACGATCAGTCATGGACTGCTCCATCAACGGCGGATGTTTTTCGGTCAGTGCAGCGTTGCGTCGGACCACAGATTGAGAATGGCGACACCGGCGATGATCAGCGCGATACCGATGATGGCCGGCAGATCGAGCGTCTGTCCATATAAAAGCCAGGCGACGAGCGCGATCAACACAATGCCGGCGCCAGACCAGACGGCGTAGACAATTCCAGCCGGCATGAAGCGCAGCGCGTAGGCCAGGAGCCAGATGGCAAAGGCGTAGCCGATGCCGGCAATCAGGCTCGGCCACAAGCGCGTGAAACCGTCCGAGCGCGCCAGGGCGGTGGTTGCCACGACCTCGGCGGCGATGGCGACCAGCAGGACGAGGTTGACCACAAGAGCGTTCATAAAGGCATCTTTCCGGCCCGGTGCCGCTCAGGTGTTGAACTTGAACAAAAGGATGTCACCGTCCTGGACAACGTATTCCTTGCCTTCGTCGCGGGCCTTGCCGGCTTCCTTGGCAGGGACCTCGCCGCCGAGCGTGACATAATCCTCATAGGCAATGGTCTGGGCGCGGATGAAGCCACGCTCGAAATCGGTGTGAATGACGCCGGCGGCGCCGGGCGCCTTGGTGCCGCGGCGGACGGTCCAGGCGCGCGTTTCCTTGGGGCCGGCGGTAAAATAGGTGATCAGTTCGAGCAACAGGTATCCGGAGCGGATCAGCCGGTCGAGGCCCGGTTCCTCAAGTCCGAGGGATTCGAGAAATTCGGCCTGTTCCTCGTCGGCCAGTTGCGAAACCTCGGCTTCGATGGCGGCAGAGATGACCACCGTCTCGGCATTCTGGTCAGCGGCCATCGCCGCGACACGCGCCGTCTGCTCGTTGCCGGTCGCGGCCTCATCCTCAGCCACATTGCACACATAAAGGACCGGCTTGGAGGTGAGGAGATTGAGACCATCAAGGATCTTGCGATCCTCGGCAGCAATGCCCTTGAGCATTTTCCGGACCGGCTGACCGTCCTTGAGGAGGCTCAGCGCTTCTTCCATCACCGGCAGGATGGTCATTGCTTCCTTGTCCTTGCCGGTGGCGCGCTTGCGGGTCTGTTCGGCGCGGCGCTCGAGGCTCTCGAGATCGGCGAGCATCAGCTCGGTCTCGACGGTTTCGGCGTCAGCCACCGGATCAATGCGGCCATCGACATGGGTGATGTCGTCATCCTCGAAGCAGCGCAGCACGTGCACGACGGCATCGACCTCGCGGATATTGGCGAGGAACTGGTTGCCGAGGCCTTCGCCCTTCGATGCGCCGCGCACGAGACCGGCAATGTCGACAAAGGAAATGCGTGTGGGGATGATTTCCTTCGAGCCGGCGATCGCGGCGATCCTTGTCAGGCGCGGATCGGGAACGGCGACTTCGCCGGTGTTCGGCTCGATGGTGCAGAACGGGTAATTGGCTGCCTGCGCGGCGGCCGTGCGTGTCAGGGCGTTGAACAGGGTGGACTTGCCGACATTGGGCAGGCCGACGATGCCGCATTTGAAACCCATGAGGTGTAACTTTCCAAGCGTTGTCTTTGGCGCAGGCTATGGGCGAAAGGCGCGGTGGGGTCAAGCCTTGGGCATCAACTCGTCGGCAAGGTTTTGCTGAGATGATCGCGGCGCGGCGAGGGGCGGAAAGGAACGGCAAATGGAGGTCGAGCAGGCCACATGGCATTATGCGGTCGCAATGGCCGCATTTGCGCTGTTCGGCGCGGCCGCGCATGTGGTGCGGGCCGTCTGCAACCTGTTTCCCGACAAGATTTCCGATACTGCGGTGGTCAACATCCTCGTCAGCCGCGGCTATGGCTGGGCGGATCATCTGTTCGGCAGCGAATTCGATGAAGGCGGCTATTATCGGCTCGACAGCTCAAAGAATCTCAAGCTTTCCGTGGCCTTTACCGTGGCCGGGGGCATGCTGGTGCTTCTTGCGAGCGAGGAGGCGGCGCAGGGCATGAGCGTCATCGTGGAGACCGGATGCGAGGCGCTGATCGCGCTGTTTCGGCTGCGCGTCGAGGAGATCTTCGGCTAGGATACCGCCCGATCCTGAGCGCAAAGTGACCAGGGGTCTGGCCTAGCCGTCCTTGGAGCCGAAAAGCTTGCGCAGCATCTCGGCCATCGGCCCGCGTTCGGGCTGCGCCGGTATGGTTCTGCTGGTTCGGGCCTGGCGGATATGCGACTGGCCACCGCCCTTCCTTGCCGATTTCGGTGCCGGTTCCTGCGCCGGTTGTTGCGTTAGGTCGGCTTCGCGTGTTGCCAGCGTAAGCTTGTTGAGAAAACTCGAAGTCTGCCCGTCGAGCAGCAATTCGACATGGTCGGCAATGGCATCCAGTAGCGGATCGAGCCAGTCGTTGTCCGCCTTGGAGAAATTGCCCAGCACGTAATTGTGCACACGCGCCTTGTCGCCGGGATGGCCGATGCCGATGCGCAGGCGGTGATAGGCGTTGCCGCAATGGGAATCCGCTGATTTCAAGCCATTGTGGCCGCCATGGCTGCCCCCGGTCTTCACCCGCACCCGGCCGGGCGCCAGATCGAGTTCGTCATGCAGGACGAAGAGGTTCTCCGGTTGCAGCTTGTAAAAGCGCATCGCTTCGCCAATCGCCTCACCGGAGGCGTTCATGAAGGTCATCGGCTTGAGGAGCAGCACCTTGTCGCCGCCGAGGGTGCCCTCGGCGATCTCGCCCCGGAATTTACGGCTCCAGGGCGAAAAGGAATGGCGGCGGGCTATCGCGTCCGCCGCCATGAAGCCGACATTGTGCCGGTTGCTTTCATATTTCGCGCCGGGATTTCCAAGTCCTGCAATCAGCATCATGACCGGCTCTCCCTTCCAAAGCGCGCCGCGTTGCGGCTGAAAATGACTTAGCTGTCATCCTCTTCGCTGACGGTCTCATCAGTCTGATTGATGACTTCCGTCTCGATGGTCTCTTCCTCGTCGGCGTCCTTCTCGCTGCGCAGGCCGGCGGGCTGGGCGATGGTCGCCACGGTGAAGTCGCGGTCGGTGATCACCGGCGTGACGCCCGCGGGCAGATCGAAGGCCGAAATGTGCAGGCCGTCATTGAGTTCCAGACCCTTCAGGTCACCCGTCAGGAATTCCGGAATGTCATTGGCCGAGCAGTTCACTTCGACTTCGTGGCGCACGATGTTGAGAACGCCGCCCTGGCGCAGACCCGGACAATCGTCCTCGTTGATGAAGTGGACGGGAACGGCCACCTGCACCTTGGTCTTGGCGGAGACGCGCAGGAAGTCGACATGCAGGACGAAGTCGCGCACGGGATCGACCTGATAGTCCTTGGGAAGGACGCGGATCTTCTCGCCACCGACATCGATGCTGGCGATGGTGGTGAGGAAACCGCCCTGGTGCAGCTTCTTCGAGATTTCCTTGCGCGACAGCGCAATCGAAACGGGGGATTTCTTGTCGCCGTAGATGACGGCGGGTATCATGCCATTGCGACGCAGTTCACGGGCGGACCCCTTACCGGCCCGTTCGCGCGTCTCGGCCTTGAGCTCGTAAATATCCTGGCTCATCGACATTCCTTTCGCGATGTGTGGGGCTGTCTGCCGGATCCCGTTTTGCCGGTCCCAGAAAACATCAAGCGCCGTTGCCGGCGCTTCATCCGCGGTGCCTCCAAGGGTGTCTGCGCGGACGCGCGCTCTATAGCCGAGACCCCCCGTGAATGCAAGCGCGGCCCCGGTCTTCCCGGCCGCGGTGCCGCGCAGGCGCACCAGCCGGCGGCGGCCGGTGGGCGCGGTGGAGTATTTGACAGCTTCCGGCGGCGGGATTAGATTTCCGGCACGGGGATCCGGACCCCCGTTGAGAGCCTTGCTCCAAGCTCCGTAACATCGCAAAATTGCGGAGCTTTGCCATGTCCGGAAATCCTTCTCCATTGTCGCTGAATGCTGCTGCACTGCTTGCCGCCCGTGACCCTTCATGCCTGATCGAGACGGACGCATTCATGCTCCTTGATGTACGCAAGCCGCTGGCGCGTCAGGTCTCCGGTTTCGAGCTCGCCGGCGTGATATGGCGGCATCCTTTCGCCGCCGCGCATTGGAAAGCAGAATTCTCCGCACGGCGTCTGGCGGTGTTCTGCGTTCATGGCCACGAGGTCAGTCAGGCGGTGGCCGGATATCTGCGCGACGAGGGTGTGGCCGCACTCTATGTCGAGGGCGGGTTCGAAGCCTTGCGCATGGGCGGCTGGCCGGTCGCGGCACTCGATGGCGCTGAGCAGCAGGATGGGTCCGATGCCTGAGGTGGCGCGCGAGCCTGTTTCGTGGCGGGAGATGTTTGCCGTCTACGGCCGGATCGGTCTGTTGTCTTTCGGCGGTCCGGCGGGTCAGATCGCGCTGATGCACCGCGAACTCGTGGAGGAGCGCCGATGGCTTGACGAGCCGCGCTTTCTGCATGCCTTGAATTTCTGCATGCTGCTGCCGGGACCCGAGGCCATGCAACTGGCGACCTATGCCGGCTGGCTGATGCGCGGCACGGCGGGCGGTTTGCTGGCCGGCTTGCTGTTCGTGCTGCCCGGTTTCCTCGTCATGCTGCTTCTGTCGGCGGCGTATCTCTATTTCGGTGACGTGCCGGCTGTGGCGGGCATCCTGCTCGGCCTGAAGGCGGCCGTTCTGGCCATTGTCGCACAGGCCCTGATCCGGCTCAGCCGGCGGGCGCTGCAGGGCCGGCTCGCCTGGATCCTCGCAGTTGGCGCACTGGTCGGCATCGCCTTCCTCAATCTCCCATTTCCGCTGATCGTTCTCGCCGCCGGGCTGATCGGACTGATGCGAGCGCTGACGCTTCGGCAGAATGAAATGTCGCCTGACGCTGAGGCAGATTTCACGGAGCAGCGACCGCTGCGCCCGGGCGATCTTGCGGCCATTCCGATCTGGGGGACGATCTGGTTGCTGCCGCTGGCGCTGCTGATGGTGCTGTGGCCAGGGGTGTATTCCCAGATGGCGCTGTTCTTCAGCCAGGCGGCGATCGTGACCTTTGGCGGCGCCTATGCGGTTCTGGCCTATGTCGGGCAACAGGCGGTCGAGGTGCAAGGCTGGCTGCTGCCGGGCGACATGCTGGCCGGTCTCGGACTTGCGGAAACCACGCCGGGGCCGCTGATCCTGGTCCTGGTGTTTGTCGGTTTTCTCGGTGGCGCGCGCTCCGTTGCGGATGGCGCTCTCGGAGCCGGGCTGATCGGCGGCAGCGTGGCGCTGTTCTTTACCTTCGCGCCCTGCTTTCTCTGGATCTTCGCCGGTGCACCGCATGTGGAACGGCTGCGGCATGTGCGATGGCTGGCGGCAAGTCTTGCGGCAATCACTGCTGCCATTGTCGGGGTGATTGCCAACCTTACCCTGTGGTTCGGCCTGCATGTGCTGTTCGGCCGCGTCGACGCGCTGGAAATCGGGCTGCTGTCACTGCCGGTGCCCGACATCGAAAGCCTGAACGGCTCGGCCTTGCTGATCAGCCTCGCTGCAGGGCTGGCGCTGATCCGTTTCAAGACGGGACTTTTCAAGGTGCTTTTCGGCGCCGTGGCGGCAGGGCTCGCTCTGACGCTGCTCGGCGTGGCGTGAGGCGGATCGGCGCTCGATCGGGCTCAGTCGAACAGGCTGGAGACCGACTGTTCGGCGGCGGTGCGGTTGATCGCCTCACCGATCAGGGTCGCGGTCGAGATGACGCGAATGTTCTCCGCACTCTGCACCGCCGGGGTCGGCTGGATGGAATCGGTGATGACCAGTTCCTTCAGCTTCGAGGCGGTCACACGGGCCACGGCGCCGCCAGACAGGACGCCATGGGTGATATAGGCGGTGACGCTCGTGGCGCCCTTTTCGAGCAGTGTCTCGGCGGCATTGCACAGGGTGCCGCCGGAATCGACGATGTCGTCGATCAGCAGGCAATCCTTGCCGGTGACATCGCCAATGACGTTCATCACTTCGGATTCGCCGGGACGATCGCGGCGCTTGTCGACGATGGCGAGCAGTGAATCCAAGCGTTTGGCGAGCGCCCGGGCGCGGACAACGCCGCCGACATCCGGGGAGACCACCATCAGAGAGCCCTGCGGATACCGCTCCTTGACGTCACGCGAGAGAAGCGGCACGGCGAAAAGGTTATCGGTCGGAATGTCGAAGAAACCCTGGATCTGGCCGGCATGCAGGTCGAGCGTGAGCACGCGGTCGGCGCCTGCCTCGGTGATCAGATTGGCAACCAGCTTGGCGGAGATCGGCGCCCGCGGGCCGGGTTTGCGATCCTGGCGGGCATATCCGAAATAGGGGAGGACGGCGGTGATACGGCGCGCCGAAGAGCGCCGCAATGCATCGATCATGATGAGCATTTCCATCAGATGATCGTTTGCTGGAAAAGACGTGGACTGGATGACGAAGACATCCTCGCCGCGCACGTTTTCCTGAATTTCCACGAAGATTTCCTGATCGGCGAAACGCCTGACGCTGGCCTTGCCAAGCGGAATGTCGAGATAGCCGCAGATCGCTTCCGCCAGAAGCTTGTTGGAGTTGCCTGCGAAAATTTTCATCTCGAACCGCCTGTTTTTGCCCGCACGTCTCGTTTCGTCGAGCGCGGCACGGCCGCCGCCTCGCGTTCGCGCCCGGTTTTTATCCGTGTGCGGCGCGATTGCAAGTCACGATGCGGATCGGCAGGGTCTTTTCCCAAAAAAACGCATGGCGTAACCCGGTCAGCCAGCGGGACTGCGCTGCAGCCATTGCTGATATTCATCGAAGAGACGACTGGCGATACGCTGCATGCTGGAATCGGGCACCGCCTCCCAGGCCTCGTCGGCGGCGCCGTCAACCCGCTCCTGACCCTGGATGCGATGCAGTCGGTTGCCGGCCGGATCGAGGATGTCCCAGACGAACACCACCGTGGTGACCGCGCCGTCATTGAAGGCTGAGAGATAGCCCTTGAGCAGGTGGTCGCCGCGCGCATCCGACGAGGGGTGCACCGAAAAGCCGCGGCTTCTGGCTTCCTGCGCCAGCTGTTTGGACAGGGGGGTGATGCGGCCGATCGGCGCTCCGATGATCGGCGCGAAGCGGATCGACTTCGGCGCTGTCGCCACGCCTGCCGAACGAAGCGGGGCCGGTTGCGCCTGCGCCATCTCATTGACGTCGGCCGACAGGGGCCGGATCGTGTCTTCGGTGCTGGTGCAGCCGGCTGCCAGCAGCACGATCGCTGCGGTGCTCAGCTGCCAGCCGCCTGGTAAAAACTTGTTGCCCCACCCCATCGCCGTTCTCTCTGTCAGCCTGCGTGCACCAGAAGTTCGAGCGGCCGCGCCGATAGCGGTTCGGGGGCCTCCTCGGTGGTCAGGTAGGTGCGGCCAAGCGACATGGCCGTTCCGCTGTCGGAGTCCATCAGGATCATGTGGGCAAACAGCGTCATGTTGGGTTCGATCGCACGCGGATTGGCCGATTGAAACATCTGATGCTCCATCCAGGAGGGCGTGAACCGGGCACCGAGCGAATAACCGCAGGCATTCAGTCGGTGGCGGGTCAGGCCGAGATCGTCAAGTACATCGGCATGCGCCTGATAGACGTCGCCGAAGGTATAGCCCGGCCGCATGGAGTTCTCGACGGCCTCAAGGGCGGCGCGGGCGGCATCATAGAGTTCGAGGTGGCGGTCGCTGGGGGTGCCGATGATGACGGTGCGCATCATTGCCGCATGGTAGTGCGCCATCGTGCCTGCCCATTCGAGGGTCAGCTGATCGTTGTCGGAGAGATCGCGTCGCCCCGCCTTGTGGCGGCA
The DNA here is from genome assembly GCF_019334345.1 of Neohoeflea coraliihabitans. Lineage (GTDB taxonomy): Bacteria > Pseudomonadota > Alphaproteobacteria > Rhizobiales > Rhizobiaceae > Pseudohoeflea > Pseudohoeflea coraliihabitans. The sequence goes on along the minus strand of NZ_JAHWQX010000001.1, from coordinate 480,448 downwards.
CAACAGGGCGTCGCGGCCCGATCCGACGATGAACTCGTTGCCGGGATATTCGCCACCGCCGGCAAGGACCGTGCCCTGCATGGCGGCAAGGATGGCCGCCTCGTTGACACCGGGCGCGATAATCTCCAGCGCTGCGTCAAGGGCGGCATCGGCCAGCGCCGCCGCCTTGCGGACATAGGCGATCTCGGCCGGTGACTTGATCAGGCGCAACTGGCTGACGAGATAGGAATAGTCGAGCATGTCGCAGAAGCTCTGCAACTGATCGTCGATCTTGCGGCAGTTAAGCCCGGTGAGGCCGTGCGTGTCGTACTCGACGCCAACACGGCAGCCGAGCAGGTCGAGCTCGGTGAGCAGATCCTTGAGATCGGAAGACGGGTCGGCATTGGCGCGGTCGGCCCATATGACGATGTTCTCGATGTTCGATGTATGTCGCGCCTGGCGCAGGTCGGCCGAGCGGGTCAGCAGGGTCACGTCGCCATTGGCGGTGACAACGAGACATTGGAAGAAGCAGAAGCCGAATGTGTCATAGCCGGTGAGCCAGTACATGCTCTCCTGGGCGAAGAGCAGCATGGCATCGAGCTTTTCCTCCTGCATCCGGGTGATCAGCCGGTTGCGTCTTTGCTCGAATTCGCTGGGCTCAAAGTGAAGCGCCATGGGCGTCCTCCATAAGGGCAATGGCGGCCATTTGCCGGCCGTAATCCGCTTCGTTGCGGTGTGTGGCGCGGCGGTAGGAAAACCACCGCGTTTCGTCGGCATAGGTGCAGCTGTCAACTAGCTCGGCGCTGACGCCGGCCCGGCGCAATCTTGCAATCGTCATGCCGCGCAAATCGAACAACGCATGCCCGGCGCGCGGTGAAGGCGCGAAATAGGCCGCATTGTCCGCATCGGCATCTAGAAAGCGCTGCATGAATTCGGGACCCACCTCGTAATTGGCCTGGCTGATCGACGGGCCGAGACAGGCGACAATGCGCGAGCGCTCGGCGCCCTGGTCCTGCATCACCGCAATCGTGTTCTCAAGTACGCCGTCGAGGGCGCCGCGCCAGCCGGCGTGGGCAGCGGCAATCACTCCGGCCACCGGGTCGGCGAAAAGAACCGGACCGCAATCGGCCGTCAAGACACCAAGTAGAAGGCCCGGCTCCCGCGTGACCATGGCATCGCCTTTCGGACGATCGGCAACATTGGCGCGGGTGATCACATGCACATCCGGTGAGTGGATCTGATGCACGGTGGCGAGACGATCGACCGCAAGGCCGAAACAAGTGGCGACGCGGGCCCGATTGGCGGCGACGTGATGCGGACTGTCGGAGGAGCCCAGCCCGACATTGAGACTGTGGTAGAGCCCATCCGACACGCCGCCGCGCCGACTGAAATAGCCGTGCCGGATCGCCGTGCCATGACAGGTGCGATCAAGCAGCGGACTTCGGACCGGTTCCGGCTCGCGGGCTGGTGGGGTGGTCATGTCGCTCCCGTCCTGGTGAGATATCCGGTCGTCATGGCCATGGCCGGTTGAGTGAAACACGTCCAGCGCAGCGTCTCCGCATCGTACAACCTGACAGCCCGCTCCGGCAGCGGCACCGATGGAGCGGCACAACCCATCCGGTTCCGCGCGGCCGCCGTCGCGATGATCAGCGTTGTTTCAAGCGTGCGATGGTGCCGGGCGCAGCGCGTGATGTCAATTCGCTGGAGGGGGTGGCGGCGGTGCAACCTGTGGATCAAAGGGAAGCAAGGCGAGCGGCTGACCGCTGATGCACAGCACCTTGAACAGCTCGCCCATGCTGCCGGGGCCTTCGCCGGCAAGGCGATTGACCGCCTCCGTGATCGTGGCGCGGGTCAGGCTGTCCTTGTTCGCCCCTAGCGCTCCGGCGCGTTCGAGCAATCCGAGCCCGAGCAGGAAATCACCCTGCGCAAGCGGACGGTGGACATGGGCGCCGGCGGCCAGTGCAGCCATCGCAAGCGCCTCGAAATCGACATGGCTGGTCAGGTCGGCCTCGCCCGGGTGGGCCAGCGGCGGATCGAAAGCATGATTGCGGACTGCTTGCAGCGTGTCGCCGAAATTCGAGGAGGTGTGGCCGTAATCGATGATCAAAGCCGAGCCGCCCTGCTGTCGCAGGCGCTCGGCGATCGACAACATGATGGCGGTACGCGGCGGCGAAACTTCAGCCACGGCCCCTGGTGGGGCTCGCTCGGCATCGCTCGGCAGCAGCGATGCTTCAAGCCGCAGCGGTCCCAGCCCGAAGATCAGTTCGCCGGCGTCATTGAGCGCCACGACCCGCTCGTGAAAATGCCCATCGCATTTTACGAACTGGCGGATGGGAATGGCATCGAAGAACTCGTTGGCGATGAGCAGCGTGAACCCTGAAGGGACTGAGGCGAAATCATCGTGCCAGTCGATGCGCTGCTTGTGCCGCATCAGGGTCTGACGCTGCGTCTGCCGCAACCGCTCGCTGGTTTCGACAAGAGATATCCCGATGCTGGCGTAAAAATCCGGGCTGAGCCGCTCGATCGTGCGCAGCGCATCAGCCATCAGCGTGCCGCGGCCGGGGCCGATTTCGACGAGCCGCACCGAATCGGGTGCGCCATGACCCTGCCAGGCATGCACGAGGAACACGCCGATAATTTCACCAAACAGCTGGCTGATTTCCGGCGCGGTGACGAAATCACCGCTGCGGCCGAACGGCTCGCGCACCTGGTAGTAGCCATATTGCGGGTCGGCGAGACAGATCGAGAAGAAATCGGCGACGCTGATCGGCCCGTCGGTGACGATCAGATCCTTGATTTTGCGGGCGAGGGGGGTCGGCATATCGCTCGGCCTTACCGCTCAGCCGGCACAGCAGCGCCAGTCCGGGCTGACAGCATGAACCAGATCCCGACGGCGATCATCGGAAGCGACAACACCATGCCCATGGTCAGCCAGCCGCCGGCCAGATAGCCGAGGTGCGGATCGGGCTCGCGGAAAAATTCAACAAGGATGCGCGAGAGGGCGTAGAAGGCGACGAACACGCCGGTCACGAAGCCGGGTGCGCGCAGCTTCTTGAGCGAAAAGATCAGCCAGGCGAGGAGCAGCAGGAGCACCAGGCCTTCGAGGCCCGCCTCGTAGAGCTGAGAGGGATGGCGCGCCACGGGGCCGCCACTCGGAAAGATCATCGCCCAGGGCGCGTCGCTGACACGCCCCCACAATTCACCGTTGATGAAGTTGGCCAGGCGTCCAAAGAACAGTCCGATCGGCACGACAGCGGCGACGAGATCGGCCATCGAGCGCAGCGGAATGCTGTTTCTGCGGGCGAACCAGACAATGGCCAGGCCGGTGCCGAGAAGGCCGCCGTGGAAGGACATGCCGCCGTTCCAGATCTCAAGCGCCCGCAGCGGATTGGCGGCAACGGCGGCGAAATCGTAGAAAAGAATATAACCGATGCGTCCGCCGGCGATGATGCCGAGCGCCACCCAGAAGACAAAATCGTCCAGCGCGGCGCGCGTCAACGGCGCTCGCCCTGCAGGCCACAGCTCGGTCCTGGAAATCATGAAACGTGCGTATTGCCAGCCGAGCAGAATGCCGGCGAGATAGGCCAGGCCATACCAGCGTATCGCCACGGGGCCGATCGAAAACAGGATCGGATCGATGTCGGGATAGGCGATGACAGCCAAAAGGGGAGCGGCTAGTTCCAAGATTTCATCCTTTTCGCGCGCTGTCCGGAGATCGCCGGTCTGCACGGCTTGTGGCGGTGGCCGTCAGGCAAGAAGTCCCGGCCGGGTTTTTGCATTCAGCCTGCTTCCGGCCGGTCGGCCATCCCGCCGCATTGCGGGCGTTGAGCGCCGGACCATGTTCAGACGGCATCACCGCGGTCAAGTCATGCCGGACCGGCATTTCTCCTGGTTGCTGCGGCAATTCCTCGCATTGCCGGTTTGCGTCGAGCTTGCGGAGTGGCAACGCCACGCCTTTTTCTTGTTTTCAAGTCACCTTATGCTTAGCTGAAGAGACAACCCATTTTGAAAGCCCGGCGGGCGGAAAGCGAGACTCACCATGGCCACTGGACCCAACCGTCTATTTGATGATTTCGCCAAACTGATGACCGATGCGGCCGGCGCGGCACAGGGCGTGCGCCAGGAGTTCGAAACCGTGGCGCGAACGCAGATCGAGCGGCTGCTGAATTCGATGGACCTCGTCAAGCGCGAGGAGTTCGAGGCGGTGCGCGACATGGCCATTCTCGCGCGCGAAGAAAATGAGGCGCTAGCGGCGCGGCTGGCGAAGCTTGAAGGCGCCGGCGACGATGCGCCGGATGCTGACGAGACCGAAGCGCCAGCCTGATCCGGCGTCCCGCCGCCTGCATCTGACCACGCGGAAAGTGCCCACGCTGGCCGGCGCATTGATGCTGCCTTCCGGCCTGCCCCGCCGCATGCCCGGATCTGACATTCGTCCCAAAGAAAATTTCAACACGTTATCCACCGGCTCGCAGGGGGCAAAAACCCTTTTGCGTGAGTCAGTTAAATGGGCGTCTGGAATCCGTTCGTGAATGGTCCACATCGCCGTCCGACGAGAAAATTCGGTTCGGGGGCTGGCGCTGTGAATCTGCATTTATACACTGATTCTAAATGATGATTCGGAACGTGGTCATGAAGACCGGTGGCGGCAATGCAGTCGCATGGTGCGCCGGCCGTTCTCCGACTCATTCCAAATCAGGCAGGCCGCATGACGGCATGGGCAAGGGTGGGACATGAATCTGTTGCAACTGGAAACCGAGCGGCATTCCAATCCGGTCGACGTCATCGAATTTGTCGCCGCTGCCAATGACTGGGCTTTCGAGCGTTCCGGCGAAGACGAACTGGCGATGACGGTCGAAGGGCGCTGGACCGATTACAACGTCTCCTTCTCCTGGATGGAAGACTGGGAAGCGCTGCATATTGCCTCGGCTTTCGACCTGAAGGTGCCGGCGTTCCGTGCCACCGAGGTGACGCGGCTTCTCGCCCAGGTGAATGCCCAGGTGCTGATGGGGCATTTCGATTACTGGGACGAGGAGGATGTGGTCATTTTCCGGCAGTCCCTCTTGCTGTCCGGTGGCGCCGAGCCGACCAACCGGCAGGTGGAGATGTTGCTGTCTAACGGTCTCGACAGTTGCGAAGCCTATTTTCAGGCATTCCAGTTTGTGGTCTGGTCCGGAATGGACGCCAAGAGCGCCATGGCTGCCGTGCTGTTCGAGACGCATGGCGAGGCCTGAGGCTCTGCTCGCGGACCCGGCAAAAATTTAAATGAGGCTTGCATGATTGGCGCAGATCGACCCCTGGTTCTTCTCGGCGCCGGCAATATGGGCGGCGCCCTGTTGCGCGGCTGGCTGAAGGAGGGCATCGACCCGGCGCATGTGCTGGTGCTCGATCCGCAGCCTTCCGAGGCGATGCGCGACGAGCTCTCCGCAAGGGGCATACGCCACGAGACCTCGGCACCCGACGGGGTCAAGGCCGGTATTTTGCTGCTCGCGGTCAAGCCGCAAATCATGGCCAAGGCTGTGGCGGCGGTCTCCAGCATTATCGGCGCGGAGACGGTCAGCGTGTCGATCGCAGCCGGGATTTCGATCGCGCATCTGGAAGAGATGGCCGGCGGCGCGGTGATCCGCGCGATGCCGAACACGCCGGCGATGGTCGGGCGCGGGATCACAGGCTGTTACGGCAATGACAAGGTGCCGGCCGAGGCGCGCGAGGCGGTCACACAGCTCTTGTCGGTCAGCGGTCCGGTGGTGTGGGTTGAGCGGGAAGAGCTGATCGACGCGGTTACCGCGGTGTCGGGCAGCGGTCCGGCCTATGCGTTCTATCTTGCCGAATGCATGGCCGAGGCGGGGCGTCAGTGCGGGCTGCCGGCCGATCTGGCCATGACCCTGGCGCGCCACACGGTGTCAGGGGCCGGCGAATTGATGCACCAGGCCGAAGCCGACGTCGCGACGCTGCGCAAGAATGTCACCTCGCCGAATGGCACGACCGCCGCGGCGCTGGACGTGCTGATGGATGAGGACGGCCTGCAGCCGCTGATGACGCGTGCGGTCCGGGCCGCCTTCGACCGCGCCAAGGCGCTGGGGCAATGAGCAGTCCGGGGCCGCAGGGATTGATCGCATTTGCGGATTTCGAAAAGGTCGATATCCGGGTCGGGACGATCGTGCATGCGGAAGCCTTTCCGGAAGCGCGCAAGCCAGCGTTCAAGATGCGCATCGATTTCGGTGCGGAGATCGGGGAGAAGAAATCCTCGGCGCAAATCACCGAACATTACGATCCGAAGACCTTGCTGGGTCGGCAGGTGATGGCGGTGGTCAATTTTCCGCCGCGGCAGATCGGTCCGTTCATGTCGGAAGTGCTGACGCTCGGAGTGCTGGACGGTCAGGGAGCGGTGGTGCTGATCGGCCCGGATCAGGCGGTCGCAAACGGCGCCCGCCTGATGTAGAGCGGCGGCCGGTCAGATCGGCAGCCGGACCTGGGCGCGCAGCCCGCCCATCGGACTGTCGGACAAGATGACATCGCCGCCGTGCGAGCGCGCGATGTCGCGTACGATGGTCAGGCCCAGTCCGCTGCCGCTCTCGTCCTGATTGCGCGCCGCGTCGAGACGAAAGAACGGCCTGAATACCTCTTCGCGTGCCTCGGACGGAATACCGGTACCGTCATCGTCAATGGTCAGGATCAGCCATTTGTTGCCGTGAGTGGCGGCAATGGAAATCGTCTCCGCATAGCGGCAGGCATTGGCGACCAGATTGGTGATCATCCGGGTGAATGCGGTGGGGCGGACGCGCACCGTATCCTCGCCCTCGATGGCAACGCTGACCGTGGCGCCGCGCAGGCGGCCGTCAGCGGCGATGCGGTCGATGGTCTCCGACAGGCTGATGGTACCGACATCCTCCTCCGCATCGTTGCGCGCAAAGGACAAATAGCTGTCGAGCATCGACTGCATGTCGTCGACGTCCTTGTTGAGGCTTTCGATTTCCGGGCTGTCGCCGACCAGAGCCAGCTGTAAACGGAAGCGCGTGAGAATGGTGCGCAGATCGTGGCTGACACCCGAGAGCATGGCGGTGCGCTGCTCCATCTGCCGCTCGATCCGCTCGCGCATCTTGATGAAGGCCAGGCCGGCGCGGCGGATCTCGTCGGCTCCGCGGGGCCGGAAATCGGCGGGCATTCTCTGTCCCTTGCCAAAACTCTCGGCGGCCTGGGTCAATTTCAGGATCGGCCGGATCTGCCCGCGCAGGAAAAGAATGGCGATGATCAGGAGCACCATCGACGTTCCGACCATCCACAAAAGGAAAATGTGGGTGTTGGAGGCGTAGGCCTGGCTGCGGCGGGCGAAGACACGCAGGATCTTGTCGTCGAGTTGAATCCGGATCTCGACGAGATGTGAATTTCCAACCGTATCGATCCAGAAGGGGCGCTGGATCTGTCGGGTGATCTCCTCGGAGAGGATCTGGTCGAGGATCGAGAAAAAGGGCTTGGGCCGCGGCGGCGGCAGGTCGCCGGCAGGTTCGATGGCGATGTTCAATGCCAGCCGCTGGCGCGCGATGCGAATGATCTCGTCATAGGCGGGATCACTCGGATAGGTGTCGATGATGTCGATGACGGCAGCGATGTCGCGGGTGACCGCCGTCGACAGGCGCTGGGTGACGGTCTGCCAGTGGCGTTCCATGAACACGAAGGCGATGACCGACTGCAGCAGCACCATCGGGATGATGATGATCAGCAGGGCGCGGGCATACAGGCGGGTGGGCAGTCTCTTGCCGAACCAGCGGGTCAGGCGGCGCAGGCCGCGCGGCGGATAGCGTTCGTATTCGCGACGTATGGCGTCGATTGTCGTCACGTCTGGCTCCACTTCCCGCAAAGATGCCGGATTGGCGGACGGGCACGGACTGCCAGCGCATCATGTCGCGGCGTCCGGAAGATGGTTTTGCCATAGCGCGCCGCAAGCAGCAACGCCGCCCCGTGGGGAGGGGCGGCGCTGCCAGTGCTGATCGGAGGCTCGGCGGAAGGGGTACCGCCATTTGCCCCGTCAGGCCGCGGAACGCAGGTCCCGCAATTTGAGGATCTCCTGGTTTGTGGAAGCTGCGCCGGTCAGGTGGAAATTGGCGAGCAGCTTGAAGAGCTGGTTGGCATCGCTGGCCAGTTCCTCGCTGAGCCGCTGGGAGGTGTCGGCGAGGGAGGCGTTACGCTGGGTGTCGCTGTCGATCGCGTTGACGGCGCCATTGATCTCGCGCACGCCTGCCGCCTGTTCATCGGCACCATCGGCAATGGCCGACACATTGGTGTTGATCTCGCCGATCTCGGTGGCGATGCGCGTCAGCACCTCGCCCAATTCGCCGACCATCGACACACCGGCCTGCACATTGTCTCCCGAGGTGGTGATCAGTTGCTTGACCTGGCCGGCGGCGTCGGCACACCGTTGCGCCAGTTCGCGCACTTCCTGTGCCACAACGGCAAATCCCTTGCCGGCTTCCCCGGCCCGGGCGGCCTCGACGCCGGCATTGAGCGCCAGCAGATTGGTCTGGAAGGCGATGCCGTCAATCACGCCGATGATCGAGGAAATATCGCTCGACGAGGTCTTGATGCGATCCATCGCACTCATTGCCTTGCCGACAACATCACGCGAGCGGCTGGCGTCTTCCTGCGTCGCCGTGACCATGCGCTTGGCATCGGCGGCGCGGCGGCTGGCGTGGTCGATCGCCGTCGTGATCTGCTCGATGGCGGCGGCAGTCTGCTCGACGCTGGCGGCCTGAGCTTCCGAGCGTGCGGCCATGTCGCGGCCCGCCCCCTCGACCTCGGCAGCGCGTGCCTTGATCTGCACGGCGCCATCGCCGATCTCGCCGAGCGCACTGCGCAGCCGGCCGATCGCCTTGTTGAAATCGGCCCGCAGCTTTTCCATCGTCGGCACGAATGGCTTGTCGAGGTCGGTGCGCAGATCGCCGTCGGCAAGACGGGTCAGACCCTCGCCGATCTGGTCGATTGCTTCCATGCGCGCGGTGACATCGGTGGCAATCTTCATGATGCTGACGACCTTGCCGTCTGCATCAAGGATCGGATTGTAGGAGGCCTGGATCCAGACTTCCCGGCCGCCCTTGCCAAAACGGCGAAATTCGTCGGCAATGAATTCGCCTTCGTTGAGGCGTTCCCAGAAACGCGCATAGTCTTCGGACTGGGTGTAGGCTGCGTCACAAAACATGCGGTGATGCCGGCCGATCACCTCTTCGGCGGTGTAGCCGACAGTTGCGAGAAAGTTCTCGTTGGCGGAGAGAATGCGGCCGGTGCCGTCAAATTCGATGACGGCCTGCGAGCGCGAAACGGCTTCACGCCGGCTGGAATCGGCCACGGCCTTGTTGTGCTTGTCGGTGATGTCAGTCGCGATCTTGAGGATGCGCACCGGCTTGCCACCCTTCAACACTGGGTTGTAGGAGGCTTCGATCCAGATGGGCGCTCCGTTCTTGGCGATGCGCCGATAGGCGCCGCGATCGAACTTGCCGGCCGACAGCTTGGCCCAGAATTCGCGGTAAGAAGGGCTCTCGCTCATTTCCCGGTCGACAAAGATGCGATGGTGCTTTCCCTTGATCTCAGAAAGCTCGTAGCCAACGGCCTGGCAAAAGTTTTCGTTTGCATCAAGTATGGTCCCGTCGAGATCAAACTCGATCATGGCCTGCGACCGACCGATCGCTTCGATAACCTGGGAGGGACTCGATTTTGAAAATATAGAACGCCTATTGATCACTGCTATACTCCGACAGACTGGGGGCAAACTGGGTGGGGTTCGATCACACTATCAACGGGTCCGTGTGTCTAATTTTGATACAGCGGTCTAACAACAGGTTAAGGGAACAGGCTAGAATTTACATGGGATGGTTGTGCAACCCTTGCGATTAAAGGGTTTGGCCAGGGCAAATTTATTCAAAACCGATCGGATTTTGAGCAGCGCAGGGCACGATTGCGTGCCTCGGGGCCTTCCCGAGGAGGAGGCGACGAGGCTTCCCCTCGCATCAAGGGGGATCTTCTAGGTTGGAATCTCCACGCCTATGCGCAGGCCAGGGGCAATGTGCTCAGCCGGTGGCGGAGGCCTCAACGCCGAGTCGATAGCCGATGCCGCGCACGGTCTGCAGCCAGACGGGGTTGGCGGGATCAGCCTCGATCTTGCGCCGTAGGCGATTGATCTGCACATCGATGGTGCGCTCGCCGACATCGCTGTCGCTGGTCACCAATTCGTGGCGCGGGATGGTCTCGCCGGCGCGTTCGGCAAATACAGCCATGATATCGCGCTCGCGATCGGTCAGGCGGACAGGCTCGCCGGAGCGGCGCAGCTCGCGGCGCGCAATGACGAATGTGTAGGGACCGAAGACGACCTGCTCAATCTTCGGCAGACTGGGCTGGCCGCCGCGTTTGAGAATATTGTTGATGCGCAGCACGAGTTCGCGCGGTTCGAACGGCTTTGGCAGATAATCATCGGCGCCCGCCTCGAGCCCGCCAATGCGGTCGCTCGATTCCGACAGCGCGGTCAACATCAGGATCGGAACGGACTGTGTCTCGCGCAGGCTGCGCACGAGTGAAAGACCGCTTTCGCCGGGCATCATGACGTCGACGACCAGCAGGTCGAAGTCGATGCCTTCGATCTTGCGACGGGCTTCGGCCGCATCGGCGGCCGTGGAGACGCGAAAGCCGCGCTCGGAAAGATAGCGATGCAGAAGCTCGCGAATGCGGGTGTCATCGTCGATGATCAGGAGATGAGCGGCATCGTCAGGTGGGACGCGGGTCTTCTGCTGCTCCACTAAACTCTCCCTGTTGCCGGCTGCTCGGGGCCTAGGTCCGGCTCGATTCATCTTCATCCGCGGCGTCGGCAGATTGTGCCGCGCCTGCCGTATGCGCCGCAAGGCCATCCTGAGCGTCTATCATCCCGGCAAGAAATTGCAGCACGTTTTCGCGGCCCGGATTGTCAAGCCGGGAAAATGCATGGGCGATACGGCGAGACTGTGGCCGGGCCAGCGCCAGCGCCAGTTCGCGGCCCTTCGGCGTGACGAAGAGCTTGCGTTGGCGCCTGTCCTGCGGACCGGCGACCTGGTTGACATAGCCGTTCTCGATCAGCTGCTTGAGCACGCGGGCCAGGCTCTGCTTGGTGATCTTCAGGGTCTCAAGCAGATCGGCGACTGTCAGGCCGGGCTGACGGCTGACGAAGTGAACCACGCGATGATGGGCGCGGCCGAAGCCGTAGCGGGCAAGGATGGCGTCGGGGTCCGAGATGAAATCACGATAGGCAAAGAACAGCAGTTCGATTGTCTGGAAATCGATCTCTTCACCGCTCTCGGTTCTCGCGTCTGATCCATCGGGGGCCGGGGGCGCCGGGGGATTTGTTGCGCCGGTGCGTGGCATAGCGTCCATTCCTTCCGAATATGTCAGTTATGTTGACATAATTTTTCGCAATTGCTAGCCTTCATTTCGCTGTGATGGCGCGTATGCTGGGTGCTGCGGCGTGCCAATCATCATCCGGTTTTGTTCGGCACAGCGTAATCAGGCGTCAGTGGAAGCGGCGCCGCGAATCCGGCTATCAACCGGGGTGACACCCTAAAATTGCGGCCAGCCGCTGGAGGAAATGCGATGGCTTCGGTGCCTTTCGATCAATTGGATGGTGAGATCTGGTACAACGGGGCCTATGTCCCCTGGAGCGAGGCCAAGTTGCACGTTCTGACGCATGGGCTGCACTATGCCAGCGCCGTGTTCGAGGGCGAGCGTGCTTACGGCGGCGAGATCTTCAAGCTGACGGAACATACCGAGCGCCTGCATCGCTCGGCGGAAATCCTCGGCATGGAGATTCCCTACAGCGTTGCCGAGATCGATGACGCCTGCCGAACCCTTCTGAAACGTCAGGGCCTGAGCGATGCCTATGTGCGGCCGATCGCCTGGCGCGGCTCGGAGATGATGGGTGTCTCGGCCCAGACAAATCGCATCAATCTGGCAATCGCGATCTGGCAGTGGCCAAGCTATTTCAAGCCGGAAGAGCGGCTAAAGGGCATTCGCCTCGACCAGGCGGAATATCGCCGTCCCGATCCGCGTACGGCTCCGGCAAAATCGAAGGCCGCCGGTCTTTACATGATCTGTACCTTGTCCAAGCACCGGGCCGAGGCGCGCGGCTATGCCGACGCCTTGATGCTCGACTGGCGCGGCCAGGTGGCGGAGGCAACGGGCGCGAATATCTTCTTCGTCAAGGACGGGGTGTTGCACACGCCGACGCCGGACTGTTTTCTTGACGGCATCACCCGCCGGACGGTGATCGAGCTGGCCAAAAAGCGCGGATATGAAGTGGTGGAGCGGGCCATCATGCCCGAGGAAATGAGCGGGTTCAGCGAATGTTTCCTGACCGGGACGGCGGCGGAAGTCACTCCGGTTTCCGAAATCGGCCCCTATAACTTCAAGGTGGGCGAAATCTCGACCAATCTGGTCAATGATTACATGCAGGCCGTGCAGCCGCTGCAGAGCGCCGCCGAATAGACATATGGCCCGAGGCGCGCTGTTGCGGTCTTCGGTCTTTTCCAATGGAGATCTTCATGGGTGAACTGCGTGCCGGCATCGTTCCGGTCACACCGTTCCAGCAAAATTGCACCATCCTGTTCGATGCCGAGAGCCTCGAGGGTGTGGTGATCGATCCGGGTGGGGACGTCGAGCGCATTGCGGCCGCGATCAAGGAAGCCAAGATTGTCGTCAAGGAGATCTGGATCACGCATGGTCATCTTGATCACGCCGGCGGTGCGGACGAATTGCGCGAGCGCCTGGGCGTCAAGGTGATAGGACCGCATCGCGCCGACGAGATGATGCTGGCGCGGCTGTCGCAACAGGCGCAGCAATTCGGCCTCGCGGCCGGCGACATGCGCGATCTGGTTCCTGACACCTGGCTGGATGAGGGCGACAGCGTGCAGTTTGGCGAGCACAAGTTCGAAGTGCTGCACACGCCCGGCCATGCGCCCGGGCACGTCATCTTCTACAACCGCAAGGCCGGATTTGCGCATGTCGGCGATGTGCTGTTTTCCGGTTCCGTGGGGCGCACCGACTTGCCGGGGGGTGACCACCAGACGCTGCTCAATTCGATCCGCGACAAGGTGCTGCCGCTGGGGGATGCCACCGGCTTCATTTGCGGGCATGGGCCGGGCGGGACGATTGGCGAGGAACGGCGCAGCAACCCGTTTCTCAAGGGCCTGTAAGCCGGTCTCAAAGCACGCGATAAACAACAAAGCCCCGGACAAGGTCCGGGGCTCCGTTCATTAGGCAACTGAACTGCCGGCGCTGATCACCGGCCGGTCATTCCGCTCAATTGACGACGCAGAAGTGATCGCGCCCATCATATCCGCGATAGGTACCGGTGTTCGGGTTGAACGAGCGATACTTGTTGTCGCAATAGCGGTACCAGGACGGCGACCAGGGCTCGTAGCGACCGCCCGAGGCCGGCGCGCGATAGGTTGGCTGCTGCTGGCTGGCGATCGTGCCGAGAACGATGGCGCCGGCGGCAAGGCCAAGGCCGAGTGCGATGGCATCGTCATTGCCGCGATGGCGGTGGTGACGGCGGGCGCGGCGATCACGGCGCAGTTCGCGGCGCCATTCGGCCCGGTCACGATGCAAGTCGCCGCGATGATGCCGCCACTCGCGATGGTCGTCGCGGCGAATTCTCTTGGTGGAATCAAAGCGGTTTGTCGCGCCACTGTCGGCAAAGGCCGTAGTCATCGGAGTGGTGAGAGCCATGGTGGCAACGCAGGTCGCAACCATAATTTTACGAAGCATGTTCATCGTTTCATCCTTCCTGGCCAACCGGACCTCCGGTGGCACCTCATCCTGAGAGATGTCCGATTATCCTCGTGGCACCTGAATGCTAGCTGAACGAACCGCGAGCCTGCCGGTTCCACTGCGTGAAGCGCTGCGGCCGGGCCTGAAGCTGCCGCGGCGCGCTGCACGACCAAAAAAGCCACCGGAAAGAACGGCTCTCCCGGTGGCTTGAGGTCAGATCAGAGATCCAGCTCCGGAAGCTGACAGGCCATCCCGTCAGCAGACGAGAGGATCAATCGACGACGGTCAGGTTCACCGCTTTGGGACCCTTGCCGCGGCGATCCGGCTCGGTGTCAAAGCTGACTTTCTGATTTTCGTCGAGGCCGGCAAGGCCAGAGGCTTGAACCGCGGAGATATGAACAAAGATGTCGGCGCCGCCGTTGTCCGGCTTGATGAAGCCAAAGCCCTTGTCGTTATTGAAGAATTTTACAGTGCCAGTCTCGGCCATGTCTACAGGTCCTTGAGAAGCCGAGAGTAGACATCGCACGCCTCGCTCGGCACGATCACAATCAATCCCGCATTCGCGCGAGGGTGAGGCAGGCAGTTCTCGAATTGTGAGGAAAGGTCCTGGTTGTTACGGCTCATCAAGCACTCGTCAAAGGCGATCTCGTTGCTCTACCGCCCAGGGATGTTATGCGTCCCTGGCTCGCATGATTATGGATTTCCCGTGTTCGCAAAATGCCCGAACAGGCCGAAGATGCTCGTTTTCTGCCCTCAAGGCAAGCGAAACTTTATTGCCGCAGGTGGTGCCCGGCATGGATTTTCCGGGCGGTTGACGGAGCCGTCAATGTTTTCACCCGGGGGCAGGCGGATTGCGACGGGCGGGACCGGCGCCTCATAGACCGCGGCCGGTTGCCAGACGACGCCGTGCTGCGATGACCGGACCGACCTCGACGAGGAGGATCGAGAGAAAGATCAACAGGCCACCGAGATAGCCGATGGCCGGAACAAATTCGCCGAGCAGAAGCGCGCCGAAGAGAGCGGCGAAGATCGACTCGGTCGACAAAAAGATCGCCGCCTGCGGTGCCGTGGTGTAGCGCTGACCGACCACTTGCAGGGTAAAGGCGATGCCGCTGGCGAAGATGCCGGCAAAGAGAATTTCCGGCAAAGCTGCCCGGATCGCCGGCAAGGCGATGGGCTCGAACATCACCGCGGCGCCGAGGCCAAGGACGGCACAGACGCTGAATTGAACCAGTGACAAGGCCAGCGGCCGGCCACTGGCTACACTGTAACGGCCGACGAGGATGACCTGGGTGGCCCAGAACAGGGCGCAGCCAAGGGTCAACGCATCGCCGCGGTTGAGGGTCGTCACCCGCGCCCCCGAGAGCAGAAATATGCCGATGAAGGTCATGATGACGGCTGGCCAGACCAGGGGGTGGGGGCGGGTTCTGAGCACCAGTAGGGTGAGGATCGGCACCATCACCACGTAAAGACCGGTCAGAAATCCGGAATTGGTCACGGTGGTATAGAGCAGGCCATATTGCTGCAGGACCATGCCGCTGAAGAGGACAAGTCCGATCTGCAAAAAGCCAATCCGGTTGCCGCGCGTCACCGGAGCAGTGGCGCGACGATGTTCGAACCAGGCGAAAGGCAGGAGAAACAAGGTGGCCACCAGGAACCGCAGGCCGATGAAAAGCAGCGGTCCGATGGCCTCCATCGCCGTCGACTGGGCGACGAAGCCCATGCCCCATATGGCGCCGGACAACAGCAACAGAAGATTGGCAGTGTGACGCGGCATGGCAGGACAACATGGTTGGAAAAGCGGGCTGCTCCGCTCGGGCGCTCCGCTCTAGCAGCGCAAACCTGCGGCATCAAGGCGTGCCTTGCTCGCGCCGACCGCAACGCCCGAAGGGAGCCCGCCGCCGGTGCGCGGCCGGTTGTCAGTCGGCCTGAGCGTCGGCGTTTGACAGGCGCAACAGCTTGCCGTCCTCCTCGTCGGTGACAATCAGCAAAGCGCCATCCGAGGCGGTGATGACGTCGCGCAGCCGCCCGAAATCACCCTTCAGCAGGCGTTCCTCGGAGCGGATCTCGCCGCTCTCGGGATCATGGTCGAGGCGGACCAGCAGCTGGAACTTCAGTGCCGCGACGAAGATGTCGCCCTGCCATTCGGGAAACATGGTGCCGCGATAGACCGTCATGCCGCCCGGCGCGATCGAGGGATCCCAATAGTGGATCGGTTGCTCATAGCCCTCGGCCGCCGTTCCCCGGCCGATTTCGGCGCCGGAATAGTGGCGGCCATAGGAGATAATTGGCCAGCCATAATTGAGCGCAGCCTGCGGGCGGTTGACTTCATCGCCGCCGCGCGCGCCGTGTTCGACGGCATAAAGGGTGCCCGTTTCGCGGTCGAAAGCCAGGCCCTGCGGATTGCGGTGGCCGATGGACCAGATCTCCGGCTGCCACGAGGCCGGGGCGCTTTGCGTGCCGGCGGGGATCGATCCGTCGGGCATGATGTGCAGCACCGAGCCGGCATGATCGCCCGGATCCTGGGCGCGCTCGCTCTCACCGCGATCACCGATGGTAAAAAACAGGCTGCCATCGCCGCCGACGGCAATGCGCGAGCCGTAATGTTGGGTCTTGTCGGTGAAGTGGTTCATGCGGAAGATTTCCTCGACCGCCTCAAGCTTCGACGCATCGCCAGACAGGCGGGCGCGGGCGATGGCGGTGCCGGTTCCACCCTGTCCGGCGGTCGAATAGCTGAGATACAGCATGCGGCTCTCGGCAAAATCGGCGGACAGAGCGATGTCGAGCAGGCCGCCCTGACCAGTGGCGCTTATGTCCGGCAGACCGGCGATCGGTGCAGACAGGCGGCCATCGCGGAAGAGGCGCAGCCGACCGGGCCGCTCGGTAATCAGCAGCCCGCCATCGCCCATATCCTCGACGGCCCAGGGATGGACGAGGTCTTCGGCGAGAACTTCGACGGCGACGGTGTGTTCCCGTGTCTTGACCGTCATCGCGGTCGCCGCGCTCGTCAATAGAGCTGAACCGAGAAGGGCTGTGAGGACCAACCGGCCCGCGCGCATCGTTTTCATTGCCTGCTCCCCTAACGTATCTGCGGGTATATATGGCACCTGCGCGGCGAGCTTAAAGGGGATGCCGGCTCCGGCGCAACGCTACGGGGGCTGGCTGCAGAGGACTGGCCGCGGGGGCTCTTTTCCATATCCTCGTGGTCAGAACCAGCATCATGGCGAAGGTCGCCAGCAGCAGCACCATCACATTCGATCGCTCGGCAAGAAAACCCTTCACCAGACGCTGGTCCGGGCGGCGCTCGGCCCGCCCGGGCGGTCCGGCCTCAACCGGCAATCCGGAGCGGGTCAGCTGGTCCGCGGCATCCTGGCCCAGCTGCAGTGTGACGGTGGGAGAAACGATGCTGTTCGGTTCCATGCGGATCGCCGCCAAAGCGCGTGGGCGCGCCGGCATTGTCGCTTGTGTGGTGGAAACGGCTGGCGAATGGGCTTCTTCGTAGAGCGCGGCTCTGGCCCCATTGACCAGGACACCAAGCATCACCAGACAGCCAAGAAGAGCGAAGATTGCAAGCTTGAGAATCCGGGCCTGAGCCTTCCTTGCGCCGCGCGCAGAACCAAAATCGTCGTCTGCCTGCATGATGTCATCCCCTGATGCGATCCTGTCTGAGCTGGAAAAGAGCGGCAGAAGCGGACCGCAAGAGGACGGCATTGTGGCGGGCGCGGACTTTTATTGTGGCGAAATCGTGATGGCGGTTAACGGCGCCGGCCGGCGAGCGCAGAAAGCTGACGCTTACCGGCTTTCGCACGCGAGGCGGGCAGCGATGCAGACTAGCGCTGGCGGCGCCCAAAGGGCACAGCGCGGCGGGCAGCGGGCTGAGGAGCCGGCGTTGCAATGTCCGTTTCCTGCCGGCTGAAACCCAGCGGCCTGGCCGGACCGGTCCCCGACCCGCTTTCGGCGATTGCGGCCCGCGCGGCGCTGAGCCGGTGTTGCAGCGAACCGTTTGCATGGTCGGGAAAGCGCGTTTCGAAGTCTGTCGGTGCCAGTTGCGGGCGAGCAAGGGCGTAGCCCTGCATCAGATGCACACCGATTTCGTGGCAGAAGGCAATCTGGCTTTCCTCCTCGAGGCCTTCGAACAGGCAGAGAATGCCGCGATCGACAAATTGCCCGACCATCAGCCGCAACAAGCTCTGGCCGGCCGGAGTCTCGTAGAAGCGGCGTACCCAGGCGGCGTCGAACTTGATGACGTCCGGCTTGAGCCGATCAACCCGGGCAATTTCCGAATCGTCGGCTCCATAGTCATCGATGGCGATGCGGAACATCCCGTTGCGCAGCGCCTGAACCAGATCCGCGAGAGCATCCTCATCGGAGCCGTGCTCGGTGATTTCACAGACGACGCGGCGGGGACTGATCCCGCAGGCGTGGCACAGATCGAGCATGGCCCGTACTTCACTTTGTACATTTTCGCCGTGCTTGAAGAGACCGGGATTGAAATTGATGAAGTACAGCGCGTCCGGCCGCTTGATTCGCGCCGCATTGCGAAGGTGCAACTGACGACACAAGGCATCTACGGCAAACGCATCGTTCGCCTCGACCATTGTGAAAAAGCGCACCGGTGCAACCATTTCACCGTTGCGTTGGGGGCGGATCAGGGCTTCGAAGGCCTCGATGCACAGATGGCCGTTCTCGCCTTGCGAAAAGATGGGCTGAAAGGCCGATCGCAGCAGATATGGGCCATAGGTTGTCGACAGGGCTCCGTGCTCGTCCTCGAGAAAGTGAGCTTCTCCGTGCTCCGGCATCATGCCAAGCCTCCTGTATTTGATCGCGCGCCGCAGTCGATGCGCATCGACGGCATGCTGTCGTCAATACGCTTTAAAGCTTTCTCTCCGGTTAATTGCTATCATAGCGCGCATTGGCCTAGACGCTTGCACCCGCGCCGCAGTTGCGACATACAGACCCGGCACGATCCCGGGTCATGCCGGGAGACGCCAAACGCACTCGTCATTGGATTTCCGGAGCAAAAACATGGCTTTTCTTGCCGATGCCCTCTCACGTGTCAAACCTTCCGCGACGATCGCGGCAACGCAGAAGGCGCGCGAACTGAAAGCCCAGGGGCGGGACATCATCGGGCTGGGGGCCGGCGAGCCGGATTTCGACACGCCCGACAACATCAAGGCAGCAGCGGTCGAGGCGATCGAGCGCGGGGAAACGAAATACACGCCGGTGGCCGGTATTCCCGAATTGCGGCAGGCGATCAGTGCCAAGTTCAAGCGCGAAAACGGACTGGACTATGATCCTTCCCAGATCATTGTCGGGACCGGCGGCAAGCAGATCTTGTTCAATGCCTTCATGGCAACCCTGAATCCCGGCGACGAGGTGGTCATTCCCGCTCCGTTCTGGGTGAGCTATCCGGAAATGGTGGCGCTGTGCGGCGGCTCGGTGGTGGAAGTGCCGACCACGCTGGAGAACAGCTTCAAGGTGCAGGCGGATGATCTTGAACAGGCGATCACCGCCAAGACCAAGTGGCTGGTGTTCAACTCACCGTCCAACCCTTCGGGTGCGGCCTACAGCGAGGATGAGCTGCGGGCGCTGACTGATGTGCTGAAGCGCCACGAGCATGTCTGGATCCTGACGGACGACATGTATGAGCACCTGACCTACGATGATTTCGTCTTCAAGACGCCGGCGCAGATCGAGCCGTCGCTGAAAGAGCGGACACTGACGATGAACGGCGTGTCGAAAGCCTATGCGATGACCGGATGGCGGATCGGCTATGCCGGCGGACCGCAGAAGCTGATCAAGGCGATGGACACGATTCAGGGACAGCAGACGTCCGGCGCCGCTTCGATTTCCCAGTGGGCCGCCGTCGAGGCGCTGAACGGGCCACAGGATTTCATTGCGCGCAACAAGGCGATCTTCAAGGGGCGCCGTGATCTGGTGGTCTCGATGCTCAACCAGGCAAGCGGCATCACCTGCCCGGTGCCGGAGGGCGCCTTCTACGTCTATCCATCCTGTGCCGGCACGATCGGCAAGACGGCGCCGTCGGGCAAGGTCATCGAGACGGATGCAGATTTTGTCGCCGAGCTTCTGGAAAGCGAAGGCGTTGCCGTGGTGCAGGGCTCGGCATTCGGACTCGGTCCGAATTTCCGCATCTCCTACGCCACATCCGATGCGATACTGGAAGAAGCCTGCTCACGAATTCAGCGGTTCTGCGCAGCATTGCGCTAGGCAACGCTAGCGCGTGGCTTTGCCTGGCTATTCTCACCCGAATGTGAGGACGGGTGATTTTGCATCCGCTCCTGGTCCATTCTAGGCTTTCGTTTCTTTCAGAAGCGAATGGTCTTTGATATGCGCGCCTTCTTTTCTTCCGCCGACCCCTCGAAACCGTTATCGGCGCCGTCCCTGCAACAGCGGCCTGATTGGTTCATACCCGAACGGCAGGCGACGCCGGAATCTGTCTGGCTGAACCGGCGGGGCCTCATGAAGGGGCTCGGCGGGGCTGCGATCATGGCGGCGGCGAGCGGGGGAGCCGGCCGCGCAAATGCCGCCGAGGGGGTGGGCGGAGCAGCCGAGAAGACCGCCGATCTTTATCCGGCCGAGCGCAATGAAGCCTACAAGATCGAGCGCGAGCTGACGCCCGAGGAGGTCAATTCGAGCTACAACAACTTCTACGAATATGGCTCGCACAAGCAGATTGCCGCCGCGGCACGCCGAAACCTGGTGACCGACCCGTGGAGCATCACCATCGACGGGCTGGTGGACAACCCGGAGACGATCGCATTCGAGGATCTGGTGCGCGCCATGCCGCTCGAAGAACGCCTGTACCGGCTGCGCTGCGTCGAGGCCTGGTCAATGACTATCCCGTGGACCGGCTTTCCCTTGCGCGCTCTGCTGGCGCGCGTCTCGCCTCGGCCCGAGGCGCGCTATGTGCGCTTCGAGACTTTCGAGAACGCAAAGATGGCCTCGGGGCAACGACAGATCTGGTATCCGTGGCCCTATGTCGAGGGCGTGACCCTTGCCGAGGCACAGAACGATCTGTCGTTTCTTGTCACCGGGGCCTATGGCAAGCCGATCGGGGCCGAATACGGCGCGCCGATCCGGCTGGCCCTGCCATGGAAATACGGTTTCAAGTCAATCAAGTCGCTGGTGCGCATCAGTTTCACCGACGAGCGGCCGGTCAGTTTCTGGGAACAGATCAACGCCCGCGAATACGGGTTCTGGGCGAATGTCAATCCGGAGGTGGCGCATCCGCGCTGGAGCCAGGCCCGCGAACGGGTGCTGCACACGAGGGAAGAAGTGCCGACGCAATTGTTCAACGGCTATGGCGCCCAGGTGGCCGGTCTGTATGCCGGGCTCGAGAATGAGGCGCTGTATCGCTGAGCGGCGTGGCCGCCCGCCGCAGCGCTCAGGGGCGCGAGCCTGCAAGGTAAAGGCGGATGCGGCCTGAGATCACCCGATCCCACATTACCGGATAAAAAAAGGGCCCGGAGATAACTCACGGGCCCATAAGGTGTGAAGGTCAAAACCTCCAGAGGGGAACAGCTCATGCGGCGGCACTGGGAGGAGTGACCGCCAAAGGTGCATCAGCTGCAGGCGATATGATGATTTTATGTGCATAAGGCAAGTGCTACAGGTGCAATCCAGCTATGCGCCACTCGCATGTCTGCTGCTGAGCAGCCGCCCGGAGGCAATTTTCTGCCGCTTTTGCAGGCGTTCTGCCCGGAGTCAGGACCCTTAGTAATTCCAGTTTCGCGCCGTGTTGATGAGGAAATCGCGGAAGACCTTCAGTTTTGCGGCGTTGCGCATTTCCTCGGCGTAACAGAAATAAGTGTCAAAGGTCGGAAATTCCGCTGGAATCACCAGCTGCACGAGACCGGAGTCGCGGCTGACCATGTAGTCGGGCAGCATGGCGATGCCGGCGCCGTTCATCGTGGCGCGGCGAATGGCGGAAAGATTGTTGATCTGCAGGTGGGCGCGGCGCGGATCATCGGCAGAGCGCCCGGCGGTTTCGAGCCAGTTCATGTCGTGCAGATAGAGCGGCGCCTGCTCGCCGAAGGTGATCAGGCGATGCTGATCAAAATCATCGATCGAGGTCGGTTCGCCGTGGCGGGCGAGATAGGCCGGCGAAGCGTAGATGTGAAAATGAACCGTGAACAGCCGACGCTGGATCAGATCGGATTCATGCGGCCGGCGCAGGCGAATGGCACAGTCGGCCTGACGCATGTTGACGTCCAGTTCCTCGTTGTCGAGGATCATCTGCACCTGCATGTCCGGATGAAGCGACAGAAACTCCTGGACCTTCTCGGTCAGCCAGCCCTGGCCAAGGCCGACCGTGGTCGTGACACGCAGCTTGCCACTCGGTTTTTCGCGGGTTTCGGTCAGGCGGTTCTTGACGCTCTCGAGCTTCATCAGCACCTCATGGGCGGTCTGATAAAGCATTTCTCCCTGTTCGGTGAGTATCAGCCCGCGCGCATGGCGGTAGAACAGCTTGGTGTTGATCTCGGCTTCCAGGGCGCTGACCTGGCGGCTGATGGCCGATTGTGACAGGTGAAGGACCTCCGCGGCATGGGTGAAGGAGCCGGCTTCGGCGGCAGCGTGAAAGATCCGCAGCTTGTCCCAGTCGAGTTGCATGGCTCTCTCCCGGCCCGCGGGCCTTGCTTGGCGCCGCCGGCGGCGGTGCGATCCTTGCCGCTATTCGGCGGCCTCCGCCTGGGTGCCGATGCCGGCCAGGAAACGTTCCGCTTCCAGCGCCGCCATGCATCCCATGCCGGCCGCGGTAACAGCCTGCCGGTAGATGTCGTCGGTGACATCGCCGGCGGCAAAGACGCCGGGAATTTCGGTGGCGGCGGAATCCGGTGCGGTCCACAAATATCCATTGGGTTTGAGGCGCAGCTTGTCCTTGAACAGGCTGACCGCCGGCGCGTGGCCGATGGCGACGAAGACACCGTCAATTTCCATCTCCCGGGTTTCGCCGCTGGTGCGATCCTTGATGCGCACGGCGCGCACGGCGGGTGGCATGGCTCCGACCGGCTCGCCGCCGATATACTCGACCAGTTCACTGTTCCACAGGAATTCGACATTGGGCAGGGCGAAGAGCCGCTCCTGCAAGATCTTCTCCGAGCGCAGTTCATCGCGGCGATGCACCAGTGTCACCTTTTCAGCAAGGTTGGCCAGGTAGATCGCTTCCTCGACAGCGGTGTTGCCGCCGCCCACCACGATGACGTGCTTGCCGCGATAGAAGAATCCGTCGCAGGTGGCGCAGGCGGAAACTCCGAAACCCATGAAGTCCTTCTCGCCGGCAATGCCGAGCCATTTCGCCTGCGCGCCGGTGGCGATGATCAGCGCATCGCAGGTCCAGACAGCGCCGGAATCGGTGTTGACCGTGAAGGGTCGCCGATCGAGATCGACGGAGGTGACGAGATCGTTGACGATCTCGGCGCCGACATGTTCGGCCTGCTGGCGCATCTGCTCCATCATCCACGGACCCTGCACCGGGTCAGCGTAACCGGGATAATTCTCCACCTCGGTGGTGATCATCAATTGGCCACCCTGTTCCATGCCGGTGATGATCACCGGATTGAGAAGGGCGCGCGCTGCGTAAATCGCTGCAGTGTAGCCGGCTGGGCCGGAGCCGATGATGAGAACAGGGACGTGGCGTGCGGACATTGTATCTCTTCCTGCTTTCGCGGCGCCTCGTCGATGCGACCGCCTGCTTGCGCCGACGGAAAACCGATCGATCGGCGGATGAATTCTTATAGCGGAGCAAACCTGCAACTGTCTCGCCTCGAGGCAAGCGGAAGGCAAACAGGTCTGCCGAAGCTGTGCCTTAATCTATGAACTGGCGGGGGGTGGTTGCAAGGTGGGTCGCTGCAGCGGCGCGGCTTACGCACAGGACTTGCAGACCGGGCAAACCGGCGCCGGGTGGACAAGCCGCCGTAACGCGCAATATTGTTTCATACTGCCCGTGTTACGGCGCCACGAGGATCGTCCCATGTTCAAGGCTGAACTCGACCTGATCGACTTTCGCATTCTCAAGGAATTGCAGGCACATGGGCGCATGACCAATGTGGAATTGGCCAGCCGCGTCGGTATCTCGGCGCCGCCATGTCTGCGGCGGGTTCGCAAGCTGGAAGAGGCCGGAATCCTGAAAGGCTACCGCGCGCTGATCAATGCACCGATGCTTGGCTATGACCTCGTGGGGTTCTGCATGGTCGGATTGAAGCATCAGTCGGATGCCAACCTGAAGAGCTTCGCGGCGGCCACGCAACACTGGACCTTGGTGCGTGAAGCCTGGATGGTGTCGGGCGAAACGGACTTTCTGCTGCATTGCGTGGCGCGCAATCTCACGCATTTCCAGGATTTCGTCGTCGAGCAGCTGACGGCGGAGGAGAATGTTGACACGGTGCGAACGATGCTGACCATCCGCAAGGTGAAGGATGAGGGCCTGGTGGAGATCTCGACCGCTTCGCGCTGAGCGGGGCGGTGAGAGATGCGTCACCCGACGAGGTGTCGGTGCAGGACAATTTCGCGTTTTTCAGATCTGGTCAGCCGGGCGAGGCCCTGCATGGCTGGCGACGGCGCTCAGCACGTCGCGGGCGAAATCTCCGGGCGTGCCCGGCTGGTATTGCGCTTTTATCGTCTCGCGCAAGGCGGCGATGCGCTCGGGATGCAAAAAGAGCGGCTTGAGCATCTCGACCCAGGCGTCCGCCGTCTCGCCTTCCACCACCGGCATCAGTCCCTGGGAGGCTTCACGCAGGGATGGCGCCGCGGAATGGACGATCGGCAGACCATAGGCCAGACTCTCCGACACGCCGAGACCCCAGCCTTCATTGACGCTGGCAAACAGGCCGAGGCTGGCGTTGCGGTAGGCCCAGGCGAGCTGGTCATCCTGAATATCGGTGAGGACGTGCACCTTCGATCTGGTCTCCGGTGCGCCGTCGAGCAAAGAATCGATCTTCGGCATTATCTTGCCGGCGCGCCCGATCAGAACGAGGTCGGGAAGATCCTCCGCCGGCAGAAGCCGGTTCAGGCGGATCCAGGCGTCGACCAGCACATCCTGTCGCTTGTGCGGCGTGAGACTGGAGCAATAAAGAGCAAAACGGCGGTTTAGCAGGATCTCGATCGGTCGCGATGCCGCGTCGGAGGCGGCCAGTGAACTGCCGAGCGGGCAGACCTGAATGCGGTGCGCGACATTCTCATGGCCGCGGTCTCTGCTCAGGGCGACAATGTCGGTCTTGACGGCCTGAGAAATGGTCAGCATCGGATCATCGGTTGCCAGCCAGCGATTGATGAAGGCGTCCATCGTGGCGGCAAAGCGCGCCGAGACGAACTGCGGCTGGCGAATTGGGATGATGTCGTACACCAGATAGACCGGCTGTGCGCCCAGATGAACGGCAGCGCGGCGCGCCGCGTCATTGCGGGCAAATTCATGGGAAATGAGGATAGCCCGTGGTCCTTCGGAGCTGGCGGGCGCTGGCCCGTGCGCCTTGCCGGCAAGCCGGTGAGACAGCGCATACAGACGGCCATAAAGGCGGATCGCGGTCTTGACCGCAGTGTAGTGCAGCCCACCGCGGGTGCTGGCGCCGATATATTTCTGGGCGATCTGCCGGCCCAGCTCCTTGCCGCGGAATTGCAGCTGCAGACCGAGTTGGGAGGGAAGCTGCCCGGCGCGCAGCTCCGCAATCTGATTGAGCCGGCTGCCTTCCAGGATGCTGTCGAGATAGCTCCGGTGCGCGGGGGTCAGCGTGTGGTACCGGCCTTTCAGTCGGTCATAGGAAACCAAAGTGATATCGGCACGCTCCGCGGCCTGCCTGGCGATCGCAATCTCGACCCGCTGAATGCCGGTGGGGGGCTGATGTCCCCATTGCAGAATGCCGGACACATCCAGGAAGATGGCGGGCATGTCCGTGGCTGTGTCGCCGGCTTGCGTGGGCGTCGCATTGACATCGTCAATCGGCATCGGATCGCATCCCTGCCGAGACGGGCGGCTTTTCATCAGCATCCGGTGTTAGGGACACGGTGCGAAGATGGTCAAACAGCTGGCGTGCGAACTCGTCCGGTGCGCGTGGTCTGTAGTCTTGCGCGATCCGCGCCTTCAGGACGGCGATGCGCTCCGGATCCCTGAGATAAGGCCGGAGCGTGTCAGCCCAGCACTCAGGCGTATCCTCAGCCGGGCAGGGCATCAGATCCTGTGCTGCTTCGCGCAATGCCGGATGTGGCGAGTGGATGACCGGGAGCCCATAGGCCAGGCTTTCCGAAACCCCGAGGCCCCAACCCTCGAAGCTCGAGGCAAAGAGGCCGAGAGCGGCATTGCGATACGCCCATCTAAGGCCCGAATCGTCGACATCGTGCAGCAGCACGGTCCGGCGCCGGGCTGCGGGGTTCTCGTCCAGGGCTTTTGTCAGGCGTTCATAGGCCGTGTCACGCCGACCGATGAAGGCCAGATATGGAACCGCTTCCGGACCGAGCTCTGCAATCAGTTGCTCCCAGGCGGCAACAAGCACATGGTGGCTCTTCTTGGTCTCGATGGAAGAGCAGAACAGGGCGAACCGCTTGTTTTCCAGTTCGGCGATCGGCGTGGTGGCCGCGTCGTGGTTGACCGCGGAGGAACCGAGTTGAATGGCCTTGGCCCGGCGTCTGGACGGAGCATCACACGCATTTTTCTCGAAATCTTCGAGATCGGCACGCACAGTCTGGGAAATCGTTATGAGGATGTCCGAACGGGCGATCACGCGCCGGAGCAGATGGCCCATCATTTCCGTGCGGTGCCCCATGCTCAACTCGGGTTGGCGGACCGGCATGAGATCATAGATGAGGAAGGCTGGACGCACCGCCGGCGGCAGGCGGATATCGCCGCCGGTGCGGCGGGCCGTCTCGAAGCACAGCAGCGCCACGCCATCCTCTTCCGACCTCGCCGCCGCGGCGCGAAAGGGGAGGAGGGCAAGCAGCATCTGCAGCGCCTTATCGATCAGCAGAAGAAATCGGAAGACGGCTTTGAGCGTCTGATAGGCGGTTCCCTTTTGCTGGTTGCTGGCAAGGGCGATCCTGGCGAGTTCACGCGCCGTCTCATTGCGGATGACGGGTCGATTGAGAATGTAGTACTGCCATAACTGCCCAAGACGATCATTCAGGGATATGGCGTCCGGCCGCGGAGCGAGCAGTCCGCGCAGCTGGCTCAGGGCCGAGGGTCCGAGCGGCACAAGCCGAGGCGGTTTTCTGGTCACGTAGGCGGGCCGGACATCGGGATAGTCGGCAGCCGCATGCAGCAGGCTGCGTTCCACCCGCTGAATGCCTGTCGGCGGCGCCGGTCCCCACGCAATGAGTCCCGTCACGTCGAGATATATGCACCGTTTCATCGAAGCCCCTCGAAAAACAGGGTTGTTGAAGCGCTTGGCGACGGGGTTGTCAATGTGACCCGCTGTCTTGCAAAGGTTTTCCCGTGGCCTGACCGAAGACCGCGGTCGGCAGCGATCCGGCGGATGCCCCGGTGGCAAACAATGCATCCAGGCTGCTGGCGAGAGCCCTCGGAAATGCGTCGCAAATCTCGGCAAAACGGCGCATGGCGACGGCGCCCGTTTCCCGCATCTGAATCTCCGGCGCCTCGAGCAGGCGCAGTATCGTCGCTTCCAGGGCCGCGATATTGACGTGATAATCAATGCCAAGGTGTCGTGCGGCCGTCTTTTCGACCGGCACGAGATGCCCGCAATCAGCGTTGACGAGCTCATTCATCGGCGCGCCATCGGTGGTCACCACGACGCTGCCGCAGGACATCGCCTCGAGGATATAGTGGCCCCACCCTTCGGAACGGGATGGGCAGAGATGGATACCGCAGGCATTCTGCAACTGCCTCAGCGCCTCGTCGTCGATGTAGCCGGCCTCAATGCGGACATTGTCAGGGACCGATTTCGGAGCATTGGCCGCTTTCTGCACGATGACCAGCTCGGGCCATTCGGGATGGCGGGCCCAGAGCTTCAGCAGATCCTCGGTGCCCTTGACGGTGCTGCCGCCGGCAAGGTGAAAGAAGCGCCGCCAGTTCTTTTCGATCGAGGCATCCAGGCGGTCC
The DNA here is from genome assembly GCF_019334345.1 of Neohoeflea coraliihabitans. GTDB lineage: Bacteria > Pseudomonadota > Alphaproteobacteria > Rhizobiales > Rhizobiaceae > Pseudohoeflea > Pseudohoeflea coraliihabitans. Next base: position 452,631 of record NZ_JAHWQX010000001.1, on the reverse strand, counting down.
GCGGAAGCGAAGCCGGCATTGACCGAGGGCTTTCCCAGACCGGCAAATATCTGCGCGGCGTGATTGCTCTTGGCGAGGACGAGATCGACCTGGCGCAGTCGCGGGATGTGGCGGGCCGGATAGCGCTCCTGGTTGGGAATCAGGAGGTTGAAGGCGCCGGAGCGGGTCCATGCGGGAAACACGCGTTCGAGATGGATGACGCAGTCAACCGCGTCCTGTCGCGTTTTCCAGCGCTCGAGCCAGTGGCCGCGCGGCGTGCGGATATCGACCGAGTAATCGGCCTGACGCAAGGCGGTGGCGACGATCCGGGCATCGCGGCTGAGGCCGTATGCATTGTCGCGGGCGATGACAAGCGCCGTTCTCATGCGCCGCTCCACAAGTGCTCGTAGACCTCTGCAAGGGCTTGCACTTCGCGTTCCAGGGCGTAGTGCTCACGGGCCCGCCGGAGGCCAGCCTCGGCATGTCTTGCTGCCAGGTCCGGCGCCCGCAGATAGGTGGAAATGGCCGCGGTCAGCGCAGCCCCGTCTCCGGCGCCGACGACGAAGCCGGTTTCGCCTTCGGCAACCAGGTCCCGGTAGGCGCCCGCGTCGCTGGCGACCACGGCGGTCTGCGACGCCATCGCTTCGAGCGGCGTCAGGCCGAAGCCTTCATTGCGCGACGGGGCGACACAGACGCTGATGCGCCGGTACCACGGCTTGATGTCCGGCACCTCGCCCATGAACACAATGCGCTCGGCCAGACCGGCGGCGTCGATCCTGTGCTGCAGTGTTTCGGCGAAACGGCGATGATCGGAGGTCACACGTCCGAAGATCGCCGCCGTCCACTCCGGATGGTGCGGCAGCAGTTCGATCATCGCATCAACAAACAGATCCGTGCCCTTCTGGGGGCGGATTCGGCCGAAACATCCAATGCCATGGGTGCCCGGCAGTCCACTGGAGCTCCAGTCGCGCTCTTCCTCCGAGGGCGGATGAAAACGCTCGAGGTCGATGCCGTGGGGGACGATCCGATGCGGAAGCGAAAGAAAGGAGGCGGAGCGTGAGCTGGTGGTGACAATCGCATCCATGTGGCGCATCAGCCAACGCGTATAGGCGGTATGGGATCTTTGTGCGGCGGAGGTGAAGACCAGCTTGACGGGCGCGCGCAGAACCTGGCGGAGGACGAGACCGGCCAGCATCTCGGTGTTGCGGCGGGCGTGCCAGACGCGTACCGGCCGCCTGCGCGGGCGGCTGAGCAGACGCGGCAGATCCCTGAGCCGCAATTTCGGAACGTGCGGCGGCAGACCCGGGCCGAGAGCGCACACCACGGTGCCGAGCCGGCGTTGCTCGGGAACGATCTGGATGATGACCGAGGTCACTCCGGACAGCCGCTTCTTGAAATTCGGAGCGATGACCTCGATCTCCGCCATCTCGATGCGATCCGTCATCGCTCTCCCGTCCGGCAGCGCGTGAACTGCGTCAGCCTTTTCATGCGGCGGGGTGCCGTGCCGGATGACCGGTACCCCATTTTCTCGCGCGGTCTGGCGTCTCATGAGCGCCGATCGATAGCAGCGCTGTCAGCGCCAGGTGATCTCCAGGATTTCGTAGGCCTTCGAGCCGCCAGGCGCGACAACTTCGACAGAATCGCCAGTTGCCTTGCCGATCAGCGCACGTGAAATTGGCGAGGATATGGAGATGCGTCCGGATTTGACGTCGGCCTCCTGATCGCCAACGATCTGGTAGATCTTTTCCTCGTCGGTGTCCTCGTCGACCAGACGGATGGTGGCACCGAACTTGACCGTGTCACCGGAAAGCTTGGCCGGATCGATCAGTTCGGCGCGATTGACGACGTCTTCCAACTCGCCGATGCGGCCCTCATTCAGGCTCTGCGCTTCCTTAGCCGCATGATATTCGGCATTTTCGGAGAGGTCGCCATGCGCCCGGGCCTCGGAGATCGCCTCGATGATGCGCGGCCGCTCTTCCTGCTGACGCCAGCGGAGTTCTTCCTGCAATTTGGCAAAACCGGCCTTGGTCATCGGCACTTTTTCCACCATGTCGTCAATCCTTCTCAATCTTTCACGGCGCCAGATGGCGCGGTCGCCTGTCGATCGGGCGCAAAAGATGAACGGCTCGCGAAGCGGTCACCCCGGAGCCGTTCTCAACACTTTGACGACCGCCATAGCAAATTTAGCAAGGTACTTCACTGAAAATTTGCGCAATGCGGCGAAACGCCCCGTGATAGGCGTCGGGCCTCCTGACGCCGCAGGTTGTCCTAGCGCATTTCGGGGCACATCGAGCCATGCAAAGCCGACGGGGAGCCGCCCCCCAGGGCTTCAGTCTCGTCCCTCTTGGTTTCATTAAGGTAATGGGCTCGCCCGAAAGTGCCGGCTTGCCATCGCGTCACCGGTCACCAATTGGGTCACAGTGACCAATTGAAACAAGGATATCTCCATGCACAAGATTCTGGTTCTCGTCGGCTCGCTGCGCGCGGGATCGTACAATCGCAAACTGGCCGGCGCTCTCGAAAAGATTGCCGGTGACAAGATGAGCTTCACGTTTGCCGATCTTGGCGCCCTGCCGCACTATGACAACGATCTGTGGGAGCAGCCGCCGGAGACTGTCACCCGCTTCAAATCACAGATCGAGGCCGCAGACGGGATTCTGGTGGTGACGCCGGAATATAACCGCACCTATTCGCCGATCATCGGCAATGCGATCGCCTGGGGGTCACGGCCGCCTCGGGAAAGCGCCTGGACCAAGAAACCGGCGGCGATCGCCGGTACATCGCCGGGAGCGATCGGCACGGCGGCAGCGCAGGCCTTGCTGCGCTCGGTGCTCGTGCATGTCGATCTGAAGGTGATGGGCCAGCCGGAACTCTATCTGCAATTCAAGCAGGGCCTGATCGATGACGATTTGCAGGTCACGAATGAGGGCACGCGCGAATTCCTCGCGAGCTGGATCAACGCCTTTGACGCGTTCATCGGGCAATCCAAAAACTAAGGAGCTGGCTGAAAAGAGCTGGCGCGGACCGCCCGCCCGTCTGCTTTCGGGCCCCCGAGCAAATCTCCGCAGGATAAATCCCTGGTTTGTTGTTCAGGCAAGAAAAAGCCCCGCCTGGTGGCGGGGCTTTTCCGTTTCGCGTGCCAGCTGTGCCGGCGTCTTAGCGGTAGACGTAGACGATCTGACGATTGTCCGGCTGGACCAGAACGCGCTGACCGTTGACGTAGACGTAGCGGTATTCAGCCTGCGGAACCTCGTAGAGCTGAACTTCCGGCGGCAGCTGGGCGCCGACGACCACTTCACCTTCGAGATAGACCGGGTCGACCGGATTGCTTTCGACGTAGGTGGTTGTCGTGGCGCTCGGCGAAATGCTGGCGCCGATCACCGCGCCGGCCGCGCCGCCGACTGCAGCGCCGATGGGGCCGCCAATGAGCGCACCCGCAACAGCACCGCTGGCACCGCCGGCAACGGCGCCGCCGCTCGATTCATAGGTGACGGTCGGGACGCCAATTTGCTGGCGCTGTTCGTAGACCACAACGCGTTCACCCGACATATCGGTGGTCAGGTAATCGGAGTAGGCCCAGCCGGTCTGGCCATTGACGGTGACCTGGCACCATTTCGAATCTTCCAGGCAACCGTTCAAGGTGGCCTGTTGATCGACGCCGATCACGGTCTCGACCGGGTGCTGCGGGCCTGGTCCGGCCCGAACGTTGAGATCGGTGGTGGCGGTTACCGACATGGCGGCGAAAGCCGGAACGGCGATCAGGGACAGCGCCGAGGCGCTCAGAAGGGTCTTGATAGAAGTCATCAGAATGTCTCCATCTCGTTGTGAAAATTACCTAGCGGAACACACAACGGCGCCGGATTGCGCAAGTTCCGCGCGTCACGAAATGGTCGCGGGAATAACACATTCGTCACAATCTGCTGGCATCTCCGCGATCGCTCAGTCTTGGCCTTGCGGGTGGATTTCGGCTCACGGAAGCGAGTCAGGTTCTTGATGGTCTCGCCGCAGGCTCGGGCGTCGTTGCGCTCCCTGCGGCCGGGGGCCGGGTCGAAACGAATTCGTAGTCCCGGGGCAGGTTGACGGGCCGGTAATCGGGACAGTTTTCAAGCCTGAGACGTACCACCTCATGCAGTTTGGCACCTTCGGGAATACGGCGGTGATCGAACAGAGGCACATAAAAGTGCCCCAGCCTGGGCCGGCGGCGAAGCGCCGTTTTCGGGATCTTGCGGGGCAGGAACTCGACGGTCGCCCAAGCGAAGTTCATCGAATTGTTGATGGCGGCGAGAGGATCAGGAGGCGTATAGGCCTTGTGCGGGCGGTTAGCGGCGACGTCGAGCGCCACGCTCTCAGCTTCCGGCGATGCCTCCACCTCCGTGTCCTCGGTGGCAGAGTGGCTGCCGGTCCGGTCGGGCACCGGTTCCCCGAGCGCCAGCCGCTCAAAGACGGCTTCACGGCCCAGAATTCCCGCGGCGCTGGCCTCGCGATACAGCCACTCAAGCGGAATTTTCGCGAGGCCGCTCTCGGCTTCGGGGTTGCCGCCGCCGATATCCGTGTGACAGCCAGTGAACCAGACCTCTTCAAAATCCTGAGGCACCCGGGTGTAGCGGCGTTGTTGAGGCGACCACGCCTCGAAATGCTGCCCGGGCTCCCAGAGCGACGGCTGGAAATAGGTCCGTCGCTCGTCGATCGCCAGCGCATGACGGACCCTACGAACCCGCTCGTTGCGATTGGTGTAAGCCTTTTGGGTTGTCGTCAGCCAGGGAAACGAGGCCGTGTGATCGAAGATGGAGGCGACCGTGTCCCACAACCCGAGAAATTCAATGCGCACCGCACGCCCGCGCAGAACTTTCTGATAGTGGCTGATTTCGGTGGAAAAAGTCTGGCTTTCCGGCTGGCCGAGCCGGACATAAGCGCGCCACGCATAGCGCAAGAGATTGAGCTGCTCGGGCCGGATCAGACCGAAGATGCGCAAAAACCCGGCCAGCAACCGCGCCGTATAGGCACCGCGGGAGAACCCGATGAGGTAGATGCGATCATCCGGCTGCCAGTTTTCGACGAGAAACCGATATGCCCGCTCGACAATGTCACCGATGCCGGCACCGTTCGCCAATCCCAGAACGATCCGCGCCTTCGATTGCCATCGCCGCCACCAGCCGGAAAGACCAAAGCTGCCAACGCCCGGTTCGTAGAACACCACCTGGCGGGCGGAGCGCTCGAGGCTGCCATAGAGTCTGAGCACATTGGTGCGGTCACCGGAAATCTGGTTGGACGTGCCATCCAGCAGGATGACAATATTTCTGGGCACGACAATTCCTCCGCGCACGGCGGTGTCATGCTAGAGGAACGCCTCACGGCCTGCAACCTTTGGTAGGTCTCAGAAGTAATCCTGCAACGGTCGGACCTCGAGATTTCCGGCTTTCAGTGCTGCGATCGCCAAGGCGGCGGAATGGGCGCCCGCGAGGGTGGTGTAGTAGGGCACTTTCTGCATCAGTGCGGCGCGGCGCAGGGATTTGGAGTCGGAAATCGTCTTGGCGCCCTCGGTGGTGTTGATGACCAGTTGCACCTGACGATTGCGGATCGCGTCCTCGATGTGCGGGCGGCCTTCAAGCACCTTGTTGACCGTTTCGACGGCAAAGCCTTTCTCGGCAAGAAAGCGGGCCGTGCCGCGCGTTGCCATCAGACCGAAGCCGTCGTCGGCGAGGAGCCGGACGGTGGCCAACACGCGCTCCTTGTCCTCGTCCTTGACGGAGACGAAAACGGTGCCGGAGCGCGGCAGGTCGACACCGGCGCCGAGCTGGCTCTTGGCAAACGCCAGATCGTACTGTGTGTCGAGACCCATCACCTCGCCGGTCGAGCGCATTTCGGGACCGAGCAGCGTATCGACGCCCGGAAACTTGGCGAACGGGAACACGGCTTCCTTGACGGCGATGTGGTTGAGGGTGCGGTGGTCGGGCGTGTCGCCATAGGCGGCAAAGGCCGGTGCGAGTTTTTCGCCGGCCATGACGCGGGCGGCCACCTTGGCAATCGGCGCGCCGACGGTCTTGGCGACAAAGGGCACGGTGCGCGAGGCGCGCGGATTGACTTCGAGCACGTAGATGACATCGTCCTTGATGGCGAACTGAACGTTCATCAGGCCACCAACACGAAGGGCGCGCGCCATGGCGATGGTCTGCTCTTCAAGGCGTGTGACCATCTCCGCAGACAGGCTGTGAGCAGGCAGCGAACAGGCCGAATCGCCGGAGTGAATGCCCGCTTCCTCGATGTGCTCCATGATGCCTGCGACATGCACCGTCTCGCCGTCGCACAGACAGTCAACATCGACTTCGGTGGCGTTGGCGAGATAGCTGTCGAACAGAAGAGGATTGGAGCCGAGCAGGGTGTTGATCTGACCGGTCTTGTCGTTCGGGTAGCGCGCCTTGATATCCTCGGGCACCAGTTCGGGCACCGTTCCGAGCAAGTAGTTGGACAGGCCGGTCTCATCGCGGATGATCTGCATGGCGCGGCCGCCAAGCACGTAAGACGGCCGCACGACCAGCGGGAAGCCGATTTCGGCGGCTACGAGGCGGGCCTGTTCGACCGAGTGGGCAATGCCGTTTTTTGGCTGGGTGAGATCGAGCCGCATCAGAAGCTTCTGGAATCGGTCGCGGTCCTCGGCAAGGTCGATGGCGTCGGGGGCCGTTCCCAGGATCGGGATGCCGGCGCGTTCCAGTGCATCGGCGAGCTTGAGCGGGGTCTGGCCGCCGAACTGCACGATCACCCCGACCAGTTCACCCTTCGCCTGTTCGACCCGCAAGATCTCGAGCACGTCCTCGGCGGTCAGCGGCTCGAAATACAAACGGTCGGAAGTGTCGTAATCGGTCGAGACCGTTTCCGGATTGCAATTGATCATGATCGCTTCAAAGCCGGCATCCTTCAGGGCGAAGGCGGCGTGGCAGCAGCAATAGTCGAACTCGATGCCCTGACCGATGCGGTTCGGGCCGCCGCCGAGAATGACCACCTTGCGCCGGTCGGAGACCTCGGCCTCATCGGCGGGTGCGCCGAGAAAGGGCACTTCATAGGTTGAATACATATATGCGGTGGGCGACGCGAATTCAGCGGCGCAGGTGTCGATGCGCTTGTAGACCGGATGCACGCCAAGTTCGGCGCGCCTGGCGGCGATCGCGGCCAGGGACTGGCCGGTCAGGCTGGCCAGTCGCTGATCGGAAAAGCCGCTGGCTTTTACACGACGCAGATTATCGGCATCCTGCGGCAGGCCGTGCTCGCGCAGCCGCGCTTCAAGAGTGAGGATCTGGTCGATCTGCTCGAGAAACCACGGATCGATCCGGCAAATGGAATGAATCTCGGCAAGCGGCATGCCGAGCCGCATGGCCTGGGCGACCATGCGCAGCCGGTCCGGAGTCGGCGTGCCGATGGCCGCCTTGATGGCGTTGGAATCATCGCCTTCGCCGATGCCGGGGATCTCGATCTCATCAAGGCCGGTCAGGCCGGTCTCAAGTCCGCGCAGGGCCTTTTGCAGGGATTCGGCAAAGGTGCGCCCGATCGCCATAACCTCGCCGACCGATTTCATGGCGGTGGTCAGCACCGGATCGGCGCCGGGAAATTTCTCGAAGGCGAAACGCGGGATCTTGGTGACGACATAGTCGATCGACGGCTCGAAGGAGGCGGGTGTGGCGCCGCCGGTGATGTCATTGTCGAGCTCATCGAGGGTGTAGCCGACGGCCAGCTTGGCGGCGACCTTGGCAATCGGAAAGCCGGTGGCCTTGGAGGCGAGCGCCGAAGAGCGCGAGACGCGCGGGTTCATCTCGATGACGACAAGGCGGCCCGTCTTCGGATCGACGGCGAATTGCACATTCGAGCCGCCGGTCTCAACCCCGATCTCACGCAACACCGCGATCGAGGCGTTGCGCATGATCTGGTATTCCTTGTCGGTCAGCGTCAGGGCGGGCGCGACGGTGATCGAATCGCCGGTGTGGACGCCCATCGGATCGACATTCTCGATCGAGCAGATGATGATGCAGTTGTCGGCGCGATCGCGGACAACCTCCATCTCGTATTCCTTCCAGCCGAGAACACTTTCCTCGATCAGCACCTCGGTGGTCGGCGAGGCGTCCAGGCCGCGCTCGATGATGTCGAAGAATTCGGAGCGATTGTAGGCGATGCCGCCGCCGGTGCCGCCGAGGGTGAAGGACGGGCGGATAATGGCCGGCAGTCCGACTTCATCGATGGCGCGCGCGGCCAGCGCCATGGCGTGGTCCATGTAGCGCTGCTTGCGATCGCCCTCGCCAAGGTTCCACTGGTTCTCAAGGGCGTCGAGCGCCTTGTTGAGCGCCTCGCCGGATTCGGTTTCGCGCAGTTTGGCACGCTCGGCCTCATGGGTGCGCCGGTCGGCCTCCTTGATCTCGGTGGCATTGGCAAGGAATGATTTTGGCGTTTCAAGTCCGATGCGCGCCATCGCCTCGCGGAACAGCGAGCGATCCTCGGCCATGTCGATGGCATCGGGCTGGGCGCCGATCATCTCGACATTGTAGCGCTCGAGAACGCCCATGCGGCGCAGCGACAGCGCAGTGTTGAGGGCTGTCTGGCCGCCCATGGTCGGCAGCAGGGCGTCGGGCCGCTCCTTGGCGATGATCTTGGCGACGACTTCGGGCGTGATCGGCTCGATGTAGGTGGCATCGGCAAGGCCCGGATCGGTCATGATCGTCGCGGGGTTGGAATTAACCAGGATGACCCGGTAACCCTCTTCCTTCAGCGCCTTGCAGGCCTGGGTGCCTGAGTAGTCGAACTCGCAGGCCTGGCCGATCACGATCGGGCCGGCCCCGATGATCAGGATCGACTTGATGTCTGTGCGTTTGGGCATGGGAAAATCATCCGTCGTGCGGCCACGCGCAACCACACGGAAGAAGCCGCGCAGGTCGAGGCCGGGGGTGTCAGGCTAAGCCGGGCTTATAGGGGCAAGCCGGCCTTGATGGAACCCCGGAAATGGCCGCAGGCGGGATTTTCACTGCCTTCTGGGCATATTCCGGCAAGGTGCGCACCCGGCTCAGTGCCGTGCTGCGTTGCTGTGGTTCGCAGCGCCAACCATCCGGCGGGCGCCCGGTCGGCCCGCCGGGTCGCCAGCGGCGCGCAGCACCGCATCGAGAAAACCTGGGAAACGTCTGTCGAGCGCGCTGCGGCGGATGGTCACCCGCTTCGACGTGCCTATCGGTTCGATGCGGATGATCCCGGCCTCGCGCATCCGGCCGAGATGATAGGTCAGGTTGGATTTGGAACTGAGATGCACGAAATCGCCGCAGGTGAGCGATTGCGTCCGACAGGTGGCAAGCAGGCCGAGAATCGCCAGACGCGTCGGGTCGCCGAGCGTCGCCATGACAGTCGGCAATTCGATTTCGTCTTCCGGCGGATGATATTTCATGCCGGCAGAATACGGGCATTTCAGGGGCGTTCAAGAGGCGATCGGGGCCGATGTTGACACGGTTGGAGGCGCTGCCTAACGTTCAATGGATATTGAACAAAGAAAGCACATAGCTTGGACCGTCGTATTTCCGTGATCGGCCTCGGGGCGTTTGCCGTCAGCACCATCGCCTTCGTTTTTGCCGGTCTGTTGCCGCTGATTGCCAGCGACATCGGGGTGAGCGTGTCGCAGGCCGGCTATCTGGCCACCGCCTACGCCACGGCCTATGCGGTGCTGACGCCGGTGATGACGGCGCTGGGCGGACGGTTCAACCGGCGGCATGTCCTGGCTGCGGCGCTCGCTCTGTTCATCGCCGGGACAGTGCTGACAGCGGTCAGCACGACGATCGTCATGCTGGTCCTGGCGCAGATCGTCACCGGCATGGCGGCCGGGCTTTTTTCCGCCACCGGTCTGGCCGTTGCCGTGACGTTGTCAGCGCCGCAGCGGCGCGCGGCGGCAATTTCCATCGTGGTCGCCGGCACGACGCTCGCCGTCGCCGTCGGAGCGCCACTCGGCTCGCTGGTGGCGCATCTTCTCGGCTGGCGCATGGCGTTTGCGGCCATCGCCGCGATGGCGCTGTCCTGTCTGATCATTCTGTGGCTGCAACTGCCAAAAACCCTGCATGGCGCGCGGGTGCCGCTGAGAGAACGGCTGGCGGTGGTGCGGCGGCCGGGGATCGCGCGGCTGCTTTCGACCACCTTCTGCACGGTCAGCGGTGCCTTTGCGGTGGTGGTGTATATCGGGCCGATCGCGATCGAAGGTGTGCATTTCGCGCCCGACGTTCTGCCGTTTGTCCTGCTGGCCTACGGCATCGGCTCGATTTCCGGTAATATCATCAGCGGCCGGGTCGCCGACCGGATCGGAGCGCGGCGGGTGGTGATCGCTGCGCTGGCGTTGAGCATCGGCGTGGCGCTGGCACTGGCGATGGTTGTCGCCTTTCTTCCGCCGCGGGTGGCGCAGCCGGTCCTGCTGGTGCTCCTGTTTCTCTGGGGGCTGATCGGCTGGGCCTATTCGCCGGCGCAAACCACTCGTGTCGTGACCGCGGCTCCGGAAGCGGCGCATCTGTCGCTGGCGCTGCAGATGTCGATAACCTATCTGGCGATCGCGACGGGGACATTTCTGGGCGGCCGGGTGCTGGATAGTGCGCCGATCGCTGTCCTCGGGCTGGTGGCGGCAGTGCTGGCGGGACTGGCGCTCGTGCTGGTGGTCACGGAGCGCAGACCTGTTCCGGGCCTTGCGCCGGTGCGGCTTTAATGTCCTGGCACTAAGCGGCCTCATCGTGGAGGCTCTAAAGGCCGTTGATCCGAGCGAGAGCTGAAGCGTGCAACGCAGTCCACGCGCGAAACATTATAGGACTGGCACTCGGCGCCGATGACGTTAGGATCGCGCCACCCCATCAGGAGCGGAGCAGAGATATGAAGTGGAGAGGGCGCCGGCAAAGCCGCAATGTCGAGGATCGGCGTGGAGCCGGCGGGAGCCCATTTCGGCGTGGCGGGCTGCGTCTGCCGCGCGGCGGCGGGCTGCGATTGCCGGGCCGGGGCGGCGGCATCGGCCGGGGCGGAGGCGGCAGCATCCTGTTTCTGATCATCGCCGCCGTGGTGCTGTGGGCGCTCGGCATCAACCCGATGCAATTGCTCGGGGGCGGTGGTGTGGCGCCCACCAGCCCGCAGATTTCCAGTGGCCGCAATGACGAGATGAAGCAATTCGTCGCGACGGTGCTGGCGGAGACCGAGGATGTCTGGAACGGCATCATGAAAAGTGAGGGCGCCGACTATCCGGAGCCGACGCTCGTGCTGTTTTCCGGACAGGTGCAATCGGCCTGCGGCTTTGCCAGCGCCGCATCGGGACCGTTCTACTGCCCATCGGACCGGAAGGTCTATATCGATTTGAGCTTCTACAACGAACTGGCGCAGCGCTTCGGGGCTTCGGGCGATTTCGCGCAGGCCTATGTGCTGGCGCATGAGGTCGGCCATCACGTGCAGAACATCATAGGCGTCCTGCCGAAATTCAACGAAATGCGCCGCTCAATGAGTGAGACAGAAGAAAACCGCATGTCGGTGCGCGTCGAGTTGCAGGCTGATTGCTTTGCCGGGATATGGGGTTACTACACGGCGCAGAAGGGACTTCTCGAGCAGGGAGATCTGGCCGAGGCGCTGAATGCGGCACAGCAGATCGGAGACGATACGCTGCAGCGGCGCAGCCAGGGCTATGTCGTGCCGGAAAGTTTCAATCACGGCACCTCGGAGCAGCGCAAGGCCTGGTTCTCGCGCGGTTTCGAAAGTGGCCGCATGGCCGATTGCGATACGTTCAACAATCCCGTCTGATTGCCAAGGCTTTCGGGCCGGGCGCCTTAGCTGCTCGCCGGCGACTGGCAGTACTGGCGTGAGGCGGATCGATCAGCTAGACTTTGACAAAGCGCCAGTTGCGGGAAACCGTGACGGGCGCTTTTGGCGTTGGCGGGACGTGTACTGCGGGCGCAAGACGAGGGGGGAAGTGATGGACAGCCCGATTGGTGCAGGGGGAGCGGTCAAGCCGCGCATGAGCTGGGCTCAGCATGTGCGAATCACCCTGATGCTCGGTCTGCCACTGGCCGGGGCGCAACTGGCGCAGATGGCGATCAACATGACCGACGTCATCATGCTTGGCTGGTACGGCACCGACGATCTGGCGGCCGGCGTTCTCGGAACACAGGCGTTTCTATTGACCTTCATGTTTGGCAGCGGTTTTGCGCATGCGATCATTCCGATCGCCTCGCAGGCCGAAGGGCGGGGCGACATCCAGGGGGTGCGGCGCTCGGTGCGCATGGGCCTGTGGGTGACGGCCCTGTTCGGACTGGCCGTCATGCCGATGCTATGGCACATCGAGACGATCCTGTTGTGGCTGGGTCAGGAGCCGGACTTGGCGCAACTCGCCGGGGATTACATGCGCATCGCGCAATGGGGCCTGTTTCCGGCGCTCGGAACGCTGGCGCTGCGCGCTTTCTATTCGGCGGTGTCGCGCACGCAGATCATCCTCTGGGCGACACTGGTCGGCACGCTGAGCAATGCGCTGTTCAACTACATGTTCATTTTCGGGCGCCTGGGGGCGCCGGAACTCGGGGTCGAAGGCGCCGCCATCGCCTCTCTGATTTCGGCAACGCTGATCCTCCTGGTGCTGATCGGCTGGATCATCCGGCATGAACTGTTTGCCTCCTATGACCTGTTCGCACGGCTGTGGCGGCCGGACTGGGCGGCGTTCTTCGAAGTCTTGTGGCTCGGACTGCCGATCGCGCTGACGATCGTTGCCGAGACCAGCCTGTTCTTTGCCACGGCGGTGATGATGGGCTGGCTGGGCACGGTGCCGCTGGCCGCGCATGGGATCGCCATGCAACTGATCTCCATGTCGTTCATGGTTCCGCTCGGGCTTTCGGGCGCGGCCACGGTCCGCATCGGGCAGGCGATCGGGCGGCGCGATGGCGATCTCCTGTCGCGCGCGGCCATCGCTTCGATCGGCGTTGCTGGCGTGATCGCCATTCTGGCGGCGCTGATGTTCTTTCTTGTGCCGGAACCGCTGATCGGACTGTTTCTCGATTCTGGCAATCCGGAAGCGGCCCTGGTGCTGGCAACGGCCGTGCCGCTGCTGACCGTTGCGGCGGGTTTCCAGTTTTTCGATTCGATGCAGGTCACCGGCGCCGGCCTGCTGCGCGGATTGAAAGACACCAAGACACCGCTGGCGATGGCGGTGCTGAGCTACTGGGGCATCGGCATGCCGACCGCCTACCTGCTTGGAATCGTGGCCGGCTATGGCGGGGTCGGTATCTGGAGCGGCCTTGCGATCGGGCTTGCGATCGCTGCGGTGCTGCTCAATGGCCGGTTCTTTGCAAGGGTGCGGCAGCTCTCCTTCACATGATGTTCAGTCTTCCGGCTCGCGGGCGGAACCGGGCGTCGGCTCAGGCGAGGCCTTGCGGGTGACGATCTCGACGGGCGTGCGCATGAGGACCTCGCGATGCGGGAAGGGGATGGCAATACCGGCGTCCTGAAAGGCATCCCAGAGCGCAAGCAGAACCTGCCCACGGATATTGGTCAGGCCGGCTTCGGGATCCTCGATCCAGAAGCGCAGTTTGAAGTCGAGCGAAGACGCGCCGAAATCGGTCATCCAGCAGACCGGCTTGGGGCGTGAGAGGACGCGCTTGACACTTTCGGTGGCGGCAATGGCGATGCGCGAGACATCGTGCGGGTTGCTGTCATAGGACACGCCGAAATCGACATCCAGACGGATGTTCTTGTCGGAGAAAGACCAGTTGACGACCTGCTGCGTGATGAAATCCTCGTTCGGGATAAGGAATTCGCGTCCGTCGCGGGTGACAACGGAGACAAAGCGCGAGCGCAACTCGCGGATCCAGCCAAATGTGTCGCCGAGCTCGATATTGTCGCCAGGCTTGATCGACTTGTCGGCAAGTATGATGACACCCGAAATGAAGTTCGACACCACCTTCTGCAGGCCGAAACCGAGGCCGACGCCGATGGCGCCTGAAAACACGGTCAGCGTCGTCAGGTCGACGCCGATCAGGTTGAGCGCCACGAGGCCGGCGGCGACAGTCAGGGTGATGCGCAGAACCTTGCCGGCCAGCGCCTGAAAGGACGGCGAAAGGTCCTTCGTCTGGGACAGCCGGGTTTCGAGAAAGCGTCCTGCGAGATTGGCCAGCCAGAGCAGGATTGCCACCACGGCGACCGCCTTGATGACAAACAGCATGGAGAGGCGAAAATCGCCGAGATTGATGGCGAGATCGTCGAGGACGGCACTCAGGCGCCGGCGAACGCCAAGGATGTCGGTGGCGATGTAGATGAACAGCGCGAGCGCCAGGAACCGCGCCAGAACGCGGTTGTGGATGATGCGGGTCAGCACCGAGGCGCCGAGCCAGGTCAGCGCCAGCAGCAAGGCGAGCGAGATCAGATAGCTGCGGCTCGGCCATGTGGTCTGCAGCAGGATTTCACGCGCCAGGGCGATGAACAGGATAAAAAGCACCCATTCGGTGCGCCGCATAAAGGCGATGATGACCCGCAACAGGCCGGGATTGCCCTTGATGTTGCGCGCCCGTGCCTCGAGCGCCGGCTCCATTTTCAAGGAAATCAGCCAGGCCACGGCAAATGCACCGATCAGGATCGCCAACTGATACAGCGTCCAGCGTTCGGAAAGATAGGCCCACAGCGCGGTGCCTGCGCCGCGGCTTTCGGCTAGCAGATAGGCAAGATCGATCTCTCCCATGACCAGCATGATAGCGCTTGCCGCAGGAAAGAAAACAATTGCTTACCAAGGCCGGGCCATGGCGTGCGCCGCTCTGGCTGCAATCCCGGGCCGAGTTCTGCCCCAGGTGACGCCTAGCGTTCGGCGAGAGCCGGCGCGCCGCTTTTCTCGCGCACCATGTTGATGAACCGTCGGAAGAGGTAGTGGCTGTCCTGCGGGCCTGGCGAGGCTTCCGGGTGATGCTGCACGGAAAACACCGGCTTGCCGACCAGCCGCAAGCCGCAATTGCTGCCATCAAACAGCGACACATGAGTTTCCTCGACACCCTCGGGCAGGCTGTCTGAGGTCACCGCAAAACCGTGGTTCATCGAGACGATCTCGACCTTGCCGGTGGTGTGATCCTTGACCGGATGGTTGGCGCCGTGGTGGCCCTGATGCATCTTGGTGGTGCGACCGCCGAGCGCAAGGGCGAGGATCTGGTGTCCGAGGCAGATGCCGAAGACCGGGATGCCGCTGTCGATCAATTTGCGGATGACCGGAACGGCATATTCACCGGTGGCGGCCGGATCGCCGGGGCCGTTGGACAGGAAGATGCCATCCGGCTGCAGGGCGAGGATGTCCTCGGCGGAGGTCTTTGCCGGCACCACGGTCACCTTGCAGTCGAGACCGGCGAACAGCCGCAGGATGTTGCGCTTGACGCCATAATCAATGGCGACGATGTGGGCGCTATGGGAGCCGCCATCACCGAAGCCGCTCTGCCATACCCACGGGGTCTGGGTCCATGCTGCCGGCTGCTGCAGGCTCGCCTCGATCGCCAGATCACGCCCTTCGAGGCCGCTCCAGGACGCGGCCTGGCGACGCAGATCCTCAAGATCAAACTGGCCATCGGGCTGGTGCGCGATGACGGCGTTGGCCATGCCATTCTCGCGGATCCACGCGGTCAGCGCGCGTGTATCGATGCCGGTCATCGCAATAATGCCGCGGGCCTCCAGCCAGGCGTTGAAATGGCCGGCCGAGCGGTAATTGGAGGGGTTGGTGATGTCCGCCTTGAAGATGGCGCCAACAGCGCCGCGCCGGGCGTCCGGCGCCAGATCTTCAATGTCCTCGTCATTGGCGCCGATATTGCCGATATGAGGAAAAGTGAATGTGACGATCTGGCCGAGATAGGACGGATCGGTGAGGATTTCCTCGTAGCCCGTCAGGGCCGTGTTGAAACACAGTTCTGCCACCACCGCGCCGCTGGCTCCGGCGCCCGTGCCTTCGATGACCGTGCCGTCTGCGAAGACGAGAACGGCGGTGGGTTTGTGTGTGCTCCAGGGTTCGCTCATCATTCAGCCCTTTCGGCTCCAGATTCGTGCGCACCGCTGCCGGCCCGTGTGGCGGGCCTTGAATTGCACCGGAGCTCGTGCCATCTATTGGCGGGTTCAGGATCGGGTCCCGACTGGAGCCGGGCCAGCGATCTGGCCGGTCCGCTGGGACGTCCGCATGGCCATTCCATGCAGAGCCGAGACATAATCAATGCGGTTTGTGCGGTCAATGAGCCGACCCGAAACAACCATGTTCAATTTCGTCGCACACCGGCATGATGCCGTGTCGACGCCGGGCGGGCTGCCTTGCCGGCAGGGATTGCGATGTGATCGCTGATCCTGCTCGCCGACTTCTGGAGTAATTTCATGCTGCGCGACCAGTTCTCAGAAAAGCTGAAGGACGCTATCCGGGCCAAAGACACGCTGCGGATGGCGACGTTGCGCTTGATCCAGGCGGCGATCAAGGACCGCGACATTGCCAATCGTGGCCAGGGCAAGGATCCGGTCAGCGATGAGGAGATTCTTGGCATCCTGATCAAGATGATCAAGCAGCGCGAGGATTCAGCGAAGATCTACGAGGAAAATGCGCGGCTCGAACTGGCGCAGCAGGAGCGCGAGGAAATCACCGTGATCAAGGAGTTTCTCCCGGCCCAGGTGCCGGAGGACGAGATGCGCGAACTGTGCGCGTCGGTGGTCAGCGAAACCGGTGCGCACGGGCTGCGCGACATGGGCAAATGCATGAATGTGCTGAAGGAGCGCTATCCGGGTCAGATGGATTTCGGCAAGGCTTCCAGCGTGGTGAAGGGTTTGCTGCGCTAGGTGGAAGACCATCCCGGAAGCGGTCTGGTCCGGGCATGCGACCGGCCGGATCCGGGCTAAGCGGTTTCGTCGCGCCGTTGCCCACCTGCCGGAGCCGCGCTTCAAGGTGTAATGTTGCCGCTGCCGAAAAAGGCCTGTAACGGAAGCGTCTCAAGTTTCTTGCGGGCGCCTGGTCGACGCCGATCAGAGGGAGGCAGGTGACAGTGCGGTTCTCGCCGTCTTTTCTCGATGATCTTCGCGAGCGCGTGGCGATCTCCGACGTGATCGGGCGACATGTGACGTGGGACCGCAAGAAAACCAATGCGGCGCGCGGTGATTACTGGGCGTGCTGTCCGTTTCACGGCGAGAAATCACCGAGCTTTCACTGCGAGGACCGCAAGGGGCGTTACCATTGCTTCGGCTGCGGCGTCAGCGGCGATCATTTCCGTTTTCTCAGCGAACTTGAAAGCCTGTCATTTCCCGAGGCCGTGGAGCGCATGGCGGACATGGCCGGCGTGCCGTTGCCGGCGCCCGACCCGGAAGCGGCGCGGCGCCAGCGCACGCGCGCCAGCCTCGAGGACGTGATGGAAATGGCGGCGCGTCACTACGAGACGATGCTGCAATCGGCTGAGGGCGCAAAGGCGCGCGCCTATCTGCGTGATCGCGGCCTGTCGGGGCGGACGATCGCGAAATTTCGCCTCGGCTATGCGCCGGACAGCCGCAACGGCCTGAAGGAGCATCTTGCCGGGGAAGGGGTCGACAAGGGGCAGATCGAAGCCTGCGGCCTGGTCGTGCACGGGCCGGAGATCGCCGTCTCCTACGATCGTTTCCGCGACCGCATCATGTTTCCCATCCTGTCGGCGCGGGAGCGGGTCATCGCCTTTGGCGGACGGGCACTGTCGCCCGGGGTGCCGGCGAAATATCTCAATTCCAACGAAACCGAGCTGTTTCACAAGGGCAACGTGCTGTTCAATCTCGCAGCGGCGCGGCGGGCCCTGGGGAAGGACGGAACGCTGATCGCCGTCGAAGGCTACATGGATGTCATCGCGCTGCACCAGGCGGGGATCGAAACGGCGGTGGCGCCGCTCGGCACGGCTCTGACAGAGAACCAGTTGCAACTGATGTGGCGCATCACGCCGGCCCCGGTGCTGTGTTTCGATGGCGACGAGGCCGGCCAGCGGGCGGCAAGCCGCGTGGCTGATCTGGCGCTGCCGCTAATCGGGCCGGGCCGCTCCATTCGCTTTGCGGTGCTGCCGCCCGGCAAAGATCCGGACGATCTGGTGCGCGAGGAGGGGCGCGCCGCCTTTGATGCGGTTGTCGGCAATGCCCGCCCGCTGGCGGACACGCTGTGGGCCCGCGAAGCCGGGGGTGGTGTGTTCGAGACGCCGGAAGCACGGGCGGAACTGGAAGCGCGGCTCAAACAGATTGTCGCGACGATCAGCGACGAAAGCGTCAGGCGCCACTACCAGCAGGATATGCGCGAACGCATGCAGGCATTTTTCGGCGGCGGCTCGTTCAACGGACGCCAGCGCTCCGGGGGCGCGGGGGGACCTCGCGGAGCGTCAGCGAGCGGGCAGTCGCAGGGAAGAGGCCGCTCGGGGGCGGGCCGAAGCTACGGGCAGGAGGGATGGTCTGGAAGACCTGGCAGCGCCTTGCGCGTCGGTATCTCGGACAAGCTGGCGCAATCGGGTCTGGTGCGCGGCGGGCGGGCAATGCCGTCCCTGCGCGAGGCGGTGCTGGTGATGACGGTGATCAATCATCCGCAAATGCTGCTCGATGATTTCGACGAGCTTTCGACCCTGGAGTTCGACGATAAATCCCTGATGCTGGCCTGGCGCACGGTGCTCGACACGGTGGCCGAGGAAAGCCGTCCCGATCGCGAGACTGTCGCTGCGGCGCTGGAGGCGCGGCAGCTTGGCGACGTGGTGGCGCGGCTGTCGGCGCAGGTGCGCAATGCGCGCATCTGGACCGCCACCGAGGAGGCGGCACCCGAGGATGCGCGCGAAGCCTATCGCCAGGCGCTGGCGCTGCATCAGCGCACGCGTGCCTTGAAATGGCAGCGCAGCGAGCTGGAAAGCGAGATCGCAGCGGCCACCGAAAGCGGCGATGACGAAACGGTGACCCGACTGCTGCGCGCGCTCGGCGCCGTGCAGACGGAGTTGCAGCGGCTCGAACATCAGGAGGCGATCATCGACGGCTTTGGTGTGTCGTCGGGACGGACGCGCGGCAGTTGAGCCCCGACCGCAATGGAGTGAAACCGGCAGGGTGGCAATGCGGCCGATGGCCCAAATTGCTGAAAAGAATCACTTTGCGGGCCCGTATCGCCCCTTGCAGTCGACGTTCGCATACCTACATCTGCATGCAGGCTATTGCCGCTCGCGAGCTGTCGGCTTGCGGGAAAATGCGGTTGATTCGGCATTTGTGGCTGGAATCAGCCGATAAAACTTGACGGATGGTTTTTTTGTGGGAATCACCTTTCGGCAGGGAAATAGCGTGTTCCGGTCACAGGTCTGCTGCTCTGCCACACGGCATCAGTCACCGCGAATTGCTCGGGTTTCATAGGCCCGCGTCGCAAGGAGGCCGCTGAACGGATGCGGGCCGGATGCGTTCTGGCGCAGGTGAACGGGCCCGGTGCGGGCCGAAGTTGATAAGCCGCAGTCCAAGGGAACAATGCAGGCGAGGGATGTCGCCGGTGAAAATGGCCGGCGCATGGTTAACAGGGAATTAGGGGTCATGACTGCACAAATGGCGGGAATGATTCGGTCTGCCCGCATGCGGTGCAGGCGATGGCCCGGTAAAGCGGGTCGCCGAGATAACAGCGGGAAGTGACTGCGAATGGCAAGCAAGGTTAAAGAAGCGGCAGCGGAAGAGACCGAGAACGAACGCGAAGGCGGTTCTGACGGTCCCTTGCTCGATCTGTCCGACGATTCCGTCAAGAAGATGATCAAGACCTCGAAGAAGCGAGGTTACGTGACGATGGACGAGTTGAACTCCGTCCTGCCGTCCGAGGAGGTCACTTCCGAACAGATCGAAGACATTCTCTCCATGCTGTCGGATATGGGCATCAACGTCGTCGAGGATGACGAGGCCGCCGAGGACAGCAATTCGGATACCGAGGAGAGCGGCGAGCAGAGCGAGGGCGGCGAAGTTGCGCCCGCCTCCGGCACCGCCGTTGCGACCACCAAGAAGAAAGAGCCGACCGATCGGACCGACGACCCGGTGCGCATGTATCTGCGCGAGATGGGCTCGGTCGAGCTTTTGTCGCGCGAAGGCGAAATCGCCATCGCCAAGCGCATCGAGGCCGGCCGCGAGACGATGATCGCCGGGCTGTGTGAAAGCCCGCTGACCTTCCAGGCGATCATCATCTGGCGCGAGGAACTGAATGAAGGGGCGACCCTTCTGCGCGAGATCATCGATCTGGAGACCACCTATTCCGGTCCGGAAGCCAAGGCCGCGCCGCAGTTTCAGAGCCCGGAAAAGATTGAAGCGGACCGCAAGGCCGCCGAGGAAAAAGAAAAGGTGCGCCGCGAGCGCGCCGCCTCCGACGATGTCACCAATGTCGGCGGGGAAGGCAATATCGAAGACGAGGACGACGAGGACGACGAGTCCAACCTGTCGCTGGCGGCCATGGAAGCCGAATTGCGCCCGCAGGTGATGGAGACACTCGACCTGATCGCCGAGACCTACAAGAAACTGCGCAAGCTGCAGGATCAGCAGGTCGAAGCGCGCCTGCAGGCATCGGGGACGCTATCGCCAGCGCAGGAGCGCCGCTACAAGGAACTGAAGGACACGCTGATCACTGCGGTCAAGTCACTGTCCCTGAACCAGAACCGTATCGATAACCTCGTCGAACAGCTTTACGACATCAACAAGCGCCTGGTGCAGAACGAGGGCCGCCTGTTGCGCCTGGCTGAAAGCTATGGTGTCAAGCGTGACGATTTCCTGCAGCATTACTATGGCGCCGAACTCGACCCGAACTGGATGAAGTCGATCGCCAATCTGTCGGCTTCCGGCTGGAAGGACTTTTCCAAGTCGGAATCGGGTGCCATCCGCGAATTGCGCGCCGAGATCCAGAACCTGGCGCAGGAAACCGGGATCGCCATCGGCGAATTCCGCCGTATCGTGCAGATGGTGCAGAAGGGCGAGCGCGAGGCGCGCATCGCCAAGAAGGAAATGGTCGAGGCCAATCTGCGCCTGGTGATCTCGATCGCCAAGAAATACACCAATCGTGGCCTGCAGTTCCTCGATCTGATCCAGGAAGGCAATATCGGCCTGATGAAGGCTGTCGACAAGTTCGAGTATCGCCGCGGCTACAAGTTCTCGACCTATGCGACCTGGTGGATCCGGCAGGCGATCACCCGTTCGATCGCCGATCAGGCGCGGACGATCCGCATTCCGGTGCACATGATCGAAACGATCAACAAGATCGTGCGCACCTCGCGGCAGATGCTGCACGAAATCGGCCGCGAGCCGACGCCGGAGGAGCTGGCCGAGAAACTGGCGATGCCGCTCGAGAAGGTGCGCAAGGTTCTGAAGATCGCCAAGGAGCCGATCAGCCTCGAGACGCCGGTGGGCGACGAGGAAGATTCGCACCTGGGCGATTTCATCGAGGACAAGAATGCCGTGCTGCCGATCGATGCGGCGATCCAGGCCAATCTGCGCGAAACCACGACGCGCGTCCTGGCATCGCTGACGCCGCGCGAGGAGCGGGTGTTGCGGATGCGCTTCGGCATCGGCATGAACACCGATCACACGCTGGAAGAGGTTGGTCAGCAATTCTCGGTGACGCGCGAGCGCATCCGGCAGATCGAAGCCAAGGCGCTCAGGAAGCTGAAGCATCCGAGCCGCTCGCGCAAGCTGCGGTCCTTCCTCGACAGCTAGGGCCTACCCCATGCCCTGCGTTTCCAGGCTCGCATTGCCGTGGCACCTTGTTGCGGCGATGCGGTCGGAGTCGGCCTGCGAGCAGGCCCTGGACATTTCGGGTTTTCGGCAGTCACCGTCCTATATGCTTGATGTGCGCGGCCTGCGCGCTCGTAAAGTTGCAGCTCAAGGATCTTGCCGATGACCATGCCGGACGTCACCATCGATCTCATTTCCCGCTTTCTTGCCGCCTACAGTGCGCGCAACATTGATGACATGCTTGACTGTTTTGGCGAGGATGCGGCCTTGGATATCACCAATTCCGAGCGGGTGATCGGACGGCGGCAGATTCGGTTTGCGCTGGCGGAGCGTTTGAAGCAGTTCGAGGAGCGCGTCGGCGATATCGTCATCATGACGACCGAGAACGGGTCCCGGGCGGCAGCGGAGTTCACCCTGCGCGGGCGCTATCGCTCCGATGCCGATGAATTGCCGCCCGCCTCGGGGCAGGACTATGCGCTCGCGGCGGGAGTGTTCTGCGAGGCCGAGGATGCGGGGTTGTCCCGGCTGTCGCTGCGCTTCAACCCAGTCGAGTTGCGCCGGCAGGTTTCCGGACATTAAGGCCATCCGGCAAGCTGAATGCCAGATGAATGAGGGGTTCTGTTTGGGTTCAGGCGGGGCGGGTTAGCCTTCTTCCAGTCGATCGGGGTCGTCTCCCGATTGCTGGAGGGGCGTTTCGTCCACGAGCCGAACCGAAGGAGAACCAATCATGTTGAACTTTGTCAAAACCACCCTTGTCGCCGTGTCGCTGGCCACCGCCGGCATGTCCGCATCGGTCGCCCCGGCGGCCGCATCGAGCTTCAGTTTCAGCTTCGGCGTGGGTCCGGGCTACCATTCCTCTCACTGGCGTGCGCCGCGGCCGGCGCGTGGCTATTGCGCGCCGAACAAGGCTCTGCGCAAGGCGCGCCGGATGGGCATCCGGCATGCGCGCATCGTTCGCGCCAACCGGCGCGTTGTGAAGGTGGCAGGCCGCAGCCGTGGTCATCGTGTGCAGGCGGTGTTCGCCAATACCCGCCGTTGCCCGGTCATTGCCCGGCGCTAACGGCATGCGTTTGTCGATCAAAAACCCCGAAGCTGCCGCTTCGGGGTTTTTTATTGCGTGGATGTGGGGGCGATCCGCTTATACGCCTGACGCGCAGAGCTACTGATCGATCTCCCAGCTCATCTGCACCGTGACCTGGTAGCTGTTCTCGCCGGTAGCAACCGGGACGGCGCCGGCGTCCTTGGCCATCGCCATTTCGGCACGCATCAGCGGCATTGGCGGGCGGGCGCCGGCCTGTTCGCTGATCTGGGTGATGCGGCCAAGCGCAACGCCGGCGGCAGCCGCCATCTCGGAGGCTTTCTTCGTCGCCTTGGCGATGGCATTGCGGCGCGCTTCGCTTAGCGTGGCCTCCGGATCATCATTGGTGAACATGATCTGGCCGCCCTGGTTGACGCCGAGGCTGATGGATTCGTCGAGGATCCTGCCGAGATTGTCGAGTTCGCGAATGCGCACCGTCAGGCCGTTCGAGACCTGGTAGCCGACAATGGTGGGCGGGGTCTCGGGCTCGTCGCGGTTGCGATGATAGTTCCATTGCGGCTGGATGGAAAAATCCGAAGTCTGCAGATCGCGGTCGGCGATGCCGGCCTGCTTCATGGCGGCCAGCACGTCCTGCATGGCGGCATTGCTGGCGTCGAGCGCGGCGCGCGCCGTCTCGGCCTGGCGCATAACCGTCAACTGGATCACTGCCATGTCGGGGACCGTCTGGGCGCTGCCCTCCGCCGACACCAAGATGATGCCGGGCTCCACTGCGGCATCATTGGCGAGCGCCGGTTGGCTCAGGGCCAGCGCCGCGGCGATGGCAATCGCGGCCGCCGGGATCCAGCGGGCGGGACGATGAAGGATAAGTGCGGTTTTGCGTGTCATGCGGTCTCCATTGGCGCGAAAATGTCAGAACGGGTCAGACTTGGCGCGTGATTGTGGGCGCAATACGGCGCATGGAGGCGGTGATCTTCCGGAGCGGTTTGCGCAAAACGCCTCCGCCCGGGCCGGAGAAGGACGGGCCACTCTTTTCGCTCCCGGGTCGGCGGCTTGTCGGCGGCCACTATTTCGTCTACATCGCCTGTCGACGAGAGGGGGCGTTTCCAGCACATCGCCATTCCGCTCGGGCCTGTAGCTCAATGGTAGAGCCGGCGGCTCATAACCGCTTGGTTGGGGGTTCGAATCCCTCCGGGCCCACCACCCAGTCCACCGGAAACCGGTGCTCTTGGGGTGTCTCGAAAATCCGCATAAAATTCAGCGGTTTATCAGCGCAATGCGCCGTCTCTCTTGGCGCATACGCAGACTTCTGGGGGATTTCGCCGGACTTCCGACCGAGTGTCTCAGTTCGCCAAGTTCCATGTCCAAGTGACGACAACAACGATGCAGGGTGCATCGCCGCGATGGTCGGATGTTCCATTCCTCGCATCGGCAATGTCTGCGGCGAATGATGAGGCGGCGACATGGAGGAAGGACCAGGCGATTGAGGCCAATACTTCGCGGAGGTAAGAAATCAATCAGGGGAAGCGTTCTGACTGCGTCCGCCAGTCGAGTGGCAAGTCCGACATGCGGAGCAGCCGTTGCGTGGTCAGCGATGCTGGATGCTTCCCGGCCAGGATCGCGGTGGTGAGCGCCGGGGCCAGGAATGCGAGCGGCAGGATGCGGCTTACTTCCGAAAGGTCGGTGTCGAAGCGCCGGGCCACCTCACTCAGACTGCGTCCGGAACTATCGGTGAGCCTCGCAAGATAGCAATGGGCCTTGGCGATCAGCTGGATCAGCGATGGATCAGGTTTGGCGGAGGACGATTCCCCGTTGGCGAGGATGACTTTGGCTTCTACTCCGCGCCGCTTAAGTGCGATCGGCAAGACAACCTCATATCGAAGCGAAGAATGTTCGCGATCTGGCTTTCCGGCCTGTGACAAGTTTGGGTCGTCCGCTTCGTCGACCAATCGTCGGAAGTTCCACGTGATGGTGATTCTGTCCTTCGCAAGGTCCACGCGCTCAATGAACTGGCGCAGAATCGCGCCTTTCCCGGCGTTCCCAGCGCGCTCGTAGTTCGCGAGTTGCTGTCCTGCCTTCGCGATCACACTCGTGACGTGACTGCCGATGCCAGCGGTTTCCAACTGGCCGGCGATCTTGCTCTTGTCTTCAAGTAGGCGCCTGAATGACCCCGACCTTTTACGACCATTGGCGCGACGTGCCGGAAAGCGCCTGGCGCTGGACCAACTTCTCGCCCGCCGAGATCGCCTGCCGCGGCACCGGCAAGCTGCTTGTCAACGAACCCGCGCTCGACAAGCTGCAGGCGTTGCGCGACCGGCTGGGCAAGCCGCTGATCGTGCGCTCCGCCTATCGCAGCCCAGAGCACAACCGCGCCGTCGGCGGCGCGACTCGGTCGAAGCACATGAACGGTGCGGCCGAGGTTGGAAACACCGGGTTGGGCTCAAACGCGGCAAAGGTCGAAATGTTGATGATCGCACCGCCACCCTGTTTTTGCATGATCGGTGTAACAAGGCGCGACGGGCGCACCGCGTTCAGGAAGTAGACTTCCATCCCTTCGTGCCAGTCCTCATCGGTGAGCTCCAACACCGGTGCGCGCGGTCCATGACCGGCGGAGTTCACCAAAACGTCGACACGGCCCCAGTGGGTCATGGCCGCATCGACCAGCTTTTGCAGGTCTTCGTCAGATTTGTTGGTGCCTGTGATGCCGACACCGCCAAGTTCTTTGGCAAGGGCTTCGCCTTTGCCGGAGGAAGACAGAATCCCAACCTTGAAACCATCCGCGGCCAAGGCACGTGCGCTATCTGCGCCCATACCTGATCCGCCAGCGGTAATCAGTGCAACTTTTTCCATATGCTTAGTCCTTTCCGGTATCGTCTGTGCTGAGGTTCAGATGGGCCACGCCGCTATTGCCCAACTCCACGGCTGCAAATGGGCCGCCGTGGTGGGTGTTGGCGGGGTCGTGGAGGTCGAGCGGGCCATCTGAGGCATAGATTTCTGCAGCGAATTGCTCGGCGTTGTCCTTTGGGCGGTAGCCCAAGTGTTGCGCCTTAGCGTTGTCCACAGGCGCACGATCGTTGTTCGACACACCATAGACCACGCTGAAGCCAGTGATGGGCGTGGTGATCGCGCGTTCCACCATGTGGATCAGATCATCATAGCTGAGCCAGGTGCCCACAGCGCGGGAATTGGTTGGCTGCGCGCAAGACAGGATGCGCATGCAGACGGATTCCAATCTGCGCTTGTCCCAGTAGAGAGAGGCGAGGTCTTCGGCGAAACATTTGGCAAGGCCGTAGAACGTGTCGGGCTTGTGCGGCGCGTCGATGCCGATGAAATCCGTCTTCTTGTGCATGCCCACCGCGTGGATGGACGAGGCATAGACCACGCGGCGCAGCTTGTTGCGATACGCAGCCTCCCACACAGTATAGGCGCCGTAGAAGTTCGGCCCCCAAAGCACTTCCATCGGGGCTTCGTCGCCGACCGCACCGAAATGCACCACCATGTCTGCGCTTTCCAGAAGCGCAACCATGGCGTCTAGATCGGTGATATCGGCTTTCACATAGGTTTCATTCGCAGCAAGGTTGGTGACGCTGTCCGCAATATCCGAGGAGACGAAGTCTTCGCACATCTTCGAAAGTGGCTCGCGTAAATAGGAACCAAGGCGACCTGCCGCGCCGGTGAGTACGATCTTTTTCATGAAGTCAGTCCCTTGAGGTCAGAAACAGCGCGGGCAATGCGATCCATCGCATCGTTTAGAACCTCTTCCGAGGCCGCTGTTGAAATTCGGAAAAACGGTGAAAGGTCGTAGACGCTGCCGGGCACGGCCGCGACGCCTGCAGCCTTCAGAAGATAGGCTGTGACATCTGTATCGTTTGTGAGCGTTTCGCCCAGAGGGGTCTTGGCCCCGATCAGACCTGCGCAGCCGATCAGGCCATAAAACGCGCCGCCCGGTGCGGCGAGCGTCAGGCCCGGGATCCGGGCCACACGCGCGACCACAAGATCACGGCGCGCCTCGAACGCCCGGCAAAAGCTACGCACCTCATCTTGTGGCCCGTCCAATGCGGCCGCGGCCGCCGCTTGGGCGATGGAGCAGGCGCCTGACGAGATTTGACTTTGCACTTTGGTCATCGCCGCGATCAGTTCCTTGTGCCCAGCACCATAGCCAATGCGCCAACCCGTCATTGCATAGGCCTTGGACACGCCGTTGACCGTCAGGGTGCGGTCTTTCAAACCCGGGCAAAGCGCCGCAAACGATCGGAACACGCGCCCGTCAAACAGGATGTGCTCATAGATTTCGTCCGACAGGACCAACACACGCTCATGATCGGCCAGCACCTCGCCCAGTGCCGTAATCTCGGCATCCGAATAGACCGCACCCGATGGGTTTGACGGTTGGTTCAGGAGCAGCCATCGGGTCTTGGGCGTGATGACACCTTGCAATTGATCAGGCGTCAGGAGAAAGCCAGCCTCTGCCGGGCATTCCAGCGGCACCGGCACGCCGCCCAGAATAAGCACGATGTCCTTGTACTGACCGAAATAGGGCGCGCAGAGCAGCACCTCGTCGCCCGGCTCCAACGTGGCCATGAAGGCGTTGAACAATACCTGCTTGGCGCCGTTTGACACGATCACTTCGTCCAGCGCGTAGTCCAGAGCGTTTTCGCGTTTGAACTTGTCAACCACGGCCTGCCGCATCACGAGCGTGCCATTCGTCGGGGGATATTTTGTCTCCCCACGTAGGGCCGCCTGATGCGCGGCCTCTTTGATGTGGTCAGGTGTGTCGAAATCCGGCTCGCCAAGACCAAGATCAATGACATCTTCGCCGCGCGCCCTGGCCTCTTTTGCGGCCTGGCTGACCCAGGCAGAGGCGGACGGTTTGACCGGAGCAAGACGCGAGGAGGCGAAACTCATTGCAGCCCGCCTTTTGTTTGCTTCAGGGCCGCATCGGCGGCCCGCGCCAAAAGCCCCGCGTCTGTCGCAATGGCCACAAAGGTGAAGCCCTCGTTCAAAAGGTCAGCCGCAAAGGCAGGGTCGGTGACCAAGGTGCCGACCGGCATGCCTTTCGCAATCAGCTTTTGCGCCGCTGGCTTGATCAAGGCCCAGACATCCGGGTCCCTCGGCTTGCCGAGTTTGCCAATATCGGCCGCGATGTCCGCGGGCCCGAAGAAGATGCCGCTAACGCCATCGACCGCGCCAATCGCTTCGGCCTGTTCTACCGCCGCGCGGGTTTCAAGCTGCAAGAGAACGGCAGTTTCTTCCTCAACTCGAGCCACATAATCGGTGATGCGCCCGAAGGCCGTTGCGCGGGTCGCGCCAGAAACGCCACGAACGCCGTGTGGCGGGTAGCGCGTCGCCGCAACGGCTTGTCTGGCCTCTTCTACTGTTTGGATCATGGGAAACAACAGGCCCGGCGCGCCCAGATCCAACAGCCGCTTGACCGCTACCGCGTCGTTCCATTCCACCCGCACAAGGGCCGTGGTGGGGGACGCCGCAAACGCCTGAAGCTGACCAAGCACGCTGAAGTAATCGTTGGCGCTGTGCTCCATGTCGATCAGCGCCCAGTCGTATCCTGCGGTCGATACAACCTCTGCGGCGAAGTTGCTGCACAGGCTGATCCAAAGGCCGACTTGTTTCTCACCGGCTGCAATGGCACGGGTGAAGGGATTGGCGGGGAGCTTCATCAAATCACGGCCTTTTCGATGATCGGCCTGTTTGCCGGGATCCGCTCGTAATTGAACGGGGTCATGTCGAGTGCGCGGTATTCGCCGTAGGTCAGCCACTCGGCCGTGCCACGCCCCATCGCAGGCGACTGCTGCAGCCCGTGGCCTGAGAAGCCATTGAGGAAGATGAAGTTCGGAAGCTCTGTGTGTGGCCCCATGATCGCATTGTGATCAAAGGTATTCATGGCATAGTGACCGCCCCATTCGGATTGCACTTTGATCGCCTCGAACTGCGGGATGCGGGTCGCAAGGATCGGCCAGACGTGGTTTTCCCACATGGAGTGATCCATCGCGTAGTCATCAAAATCCACCGCCGGATCATAGTCGGAATGCCCGCCGCACTGATATGTGCCCCCGCCGTTTTCGCGGACGTGCACACCTGAGGGGTCGATGGTCAGCGGCAAGTCCTGATCCAGCGGCTGCTCAGCTTTGAAGATCCACGAATAGCGTTTGCGCGGCTCCACCGGCACGTCGATGCCTGCCATCTGGGCGGTGCGTGCCGCGCGTGGGCCGGAGGCATTGACGACCTGACCACAGGCAATCACTTCGCCTGATGCGAGAGTGACACTTTCGACGCGGGTGCCAGCTGCGTTGCGGGTTATCGCCACAACTTCGTTCTGGACCCATTCGACACCACGTTCGCGGCTTTGACGTCGCCACCAGTCGTTGACAGCGGCACCGTCCCAATAGCCTTCGTCCACAAGGTTGATGGACCCAAGCACGATGTCGTCCACATTGTAGAAGGGGTAAGCGGTTTTGATCTCTTCGGCTGTCATAAGCTGGGTTGCAGCACCAGCCGCCCGTTGCACCTGCTGGCTTTCGCGCAGCACATCGGCAAAGTCTTCGTTGTCGGCAAAGTACATGTAGCCAAAGGAGCGGATACCAAGCTCCGGCACGCGGTCATCGCCGCCCATATAGCTGCGGATGTTCTTGACGAAGTCGGCGGCAAACTGGCTGATCCGCACGTTCAATTCGGTCGAGAATTGCTGCCGCATGCAGGAGTTTGTGTGCGTGGTCGAGCAATTCTCATAGGTCATATCCCGTTCGACGACGAGGACCGAGCCATCGAAATCCTTGTTGTCGGACAGGAACCAAGCAGTCGAGGCGCCCATCATGGCGCCTCCGATGATGATCACGTCATAGGTTTGCCGTGTTGGGCTTTGGTTGCTCATATCTGTTCCCCCCTTGCGACGGCAGATTGAACCGCCGCGATGTCCTCGGCGGACAATCCATAGGCCGTCCGAGCCGTGTCTTCAGAAATATATCCCCGCGCCAGATCCCGTTTCACTTGGGTTTTGGGACGCTCCGCCGGATCGCCGTAGCCCGCGCCACCGGGGAAGGCCATCACCACCTTGCGGCCGTGAGGCACGAACTGCTTGCCCTTGACCCGCATCGCCGATCCATCGTCCTGGGCAATCGTTGTTGGTGCGCCGCTCAAGCCGCCACGGCGACCCCTCGCCGGGTGCTGGCTGCGGTCGAACATGGCCTGAATATCGAACTCGTGGCCTTCCTGTGCGCCGACTTCCATGTATTGCCCCAAACCGCCGCGCGTCTTGCCCGCGCCGCCGCTGTCGGGGCGCAATTCCTTGCGCCAGATGATGACCGGGCCCGCGTGTTCGGTGGCCTCGATGGGCATCGTCATCACGCCCGATGGGAAGGCCGTGGCGTTCATGCCATCGTGCTCGGGCCGTGCGCCGGATCCGCCGGAATTAAAGGTCAAGACTTCGGACCTGCGCGCATCCGCGGGGGCAGGTGCGTCGCTGCGCGGACGCAGGCTGACCTGGAAGTTGCACAGACATCCGGCGCCTTCAGCGGGCACCAGACCCGGCACGATCTTGTCAAAGGCGTCGTAGACCGCATCCGGCACGAAGTGTCCGACGATGTGACGCAGGGCGACCGGAGCAGGGTGCAGCGCGTTGACGATGGAGTTTTCGGGTGCTGCGATTTCAAACGGCGCAAGCGAGGCTGCGTTGTTCGGTATCTCCGGCGCAATCGCCACCTTGAGCGCATAGCAGGCGTAAGCCTTGGTGTAGACAAGCGGGCAGTTGATGCCCTTCTTGTCGAGGCCGGACGTTCCCGTGAAGTCGGTGACGATCCGATCACTTTCCACGCTGACCTTCACCTTCAGCGTAATCGGCACATCAAAGCCGTCCATTGTCATCTCGCCCGTGGCCGAGGTCTGCGGCAGAGCCGCGATCGCCTCGATTGTAGCTCGGCGCGAATTGTCCAGAATGAACTCCGCGATGCCGTCCAGATGGTCGAGGGCGAACTCTTCCATCATTTCGATCAGGCGGCGGTGTCCGATCTCATTGCAGGTTGCCAGCGCATAGATGTCACCGATCAGCTGGTCTGGTTCCCGGACGTTGCCCCTGATGATGCGGACAAGTGTTTCATCGACCACACCACGATCAGCGAACTTCATGATCGGGATGTACAGACCTTCCTCATAGACACTCTGCGCATCCGCGCCAAAGCCGCGCCCGCCGATGTCTACGATGTGGGCTGTGCAGGCGAAGAAGCCCCCCAGCGTGCCCTTGTGGAAAGACGGCGTCACCATGGTGATGTCATGCAGGTGTCCCGTGCCCTCCCACGGGTCATTGGTGATGTAGACATCGCCTTCAAACATGTTTTGTCGCCCAATCCGGCGAATGAAATGCGCCACCGCGTCGGCCATTGCGTTGACATGGCCCGGTGTTCCTGTGACCGCCTGCGCCAGCATGTTGCCGTGGGTGTCATAGACGCCTGCCGACAAGTCCCCGGCTTCGCGGACAGAGGTGGAGAACGCGGTTCGGACAAGGGCCTGCGCCTGTTCTTCGACGACCGAAATCAGGCGGTTCCACATGACCTGATAGGCGACTTTAGAATGGTCTTGGCTCATTGCGCTGCTCCCTTCGTCACCACGTCGATACAGCCATCCGGCTGGCGAATGGCATCCCGGCTGGCCGGGACAATGATCGTTGTTTCCGCCTCGGTCACTGCGGCCGGACCATTCGCCCTTTGGCCCGCTTCCATGCAATTTCGGTCAATGACATGCGCATCGAGATACGAGCTGGAGGCCGCATCGAAGAGCTGCCGGGTCCCGTTCAAAGCCACTTGAGCAGTACCTTCGGTCTCGGAGATACGTGATACCTCCTCTGGCGGGGTCGTGGCATTCACTGACCAGACAGTGATCTCGATATCCATGCCTGCGACGGGGCGTCCAAAGAGCTTGGTGTAATCCTCCTCGAACCGCGCTTCAAAGATAGCGGCATCGGGGTTCATCGCCTGTTCCTCGGTCAGATCAATCGGGATTTCCCAGCCCTGACCGGTGTAGCGCATGTAGACCTTGAACTCCGACAGGATCGGGCTGACCTCGTCGCACGTCCGGACAAAGCCCGTCGCCTCGGCCTGAAGATCAGTCAGCAGACTTCTGATCTTCTCGCCGTCAAAGTCGCTCAGCTTCATGTAGACAGACCGGTTGGCCTCGAAGCTGAACGGCGCGCGCAGGAAGCCGATGGCAGAGCCAACCCCAGCCCCTGGCGGTACCAACAGCCGCTCAACCCCAAGCTTTTCGCAAAGACGCCCCGCATGCAGCGGGGCGGCGCCGCCAAAGGCGATCATGGTGTATTCGCTCAGGTCCTCGCCGTTCTCAACGGCGTGAACCCGCGCCGCATTGGCCATGTTTTCGTCTACCACCTCGGCCACACCAAAGGCGGCTTCGACCGCGTCCATGTCCAGAGTGTCACCGACATGCATGCTCAATGCTTGTTCCGATTGATCGGGATGCAGGGTGATCGAACCACCAGCAAAATTGTCCGGGTCCAACTTGCCCAGCACAAGATCAGCATCTGTAACACCCGGTCGCGTGCCGCCACGCCCATAACAGGCGGGGCCCGGCTCGGACCCGGCGCTTTCAGGGCCGACGCGGATTTGCCGCATTCCGTCCACATGGGCCAGTGATCCGCCGCCCGCACCAATTTCAACCATGTCGATCACCGGGATCGAAATCGGCATGCCCGACCCCTTCTTGAAGCGATAAGTGCGGGCCACCTCGAATACGCGGCTGGTTTTGGGGGTCTGGTTCTTGATCAGGCAAATCTTGGCCGTAGTCCCGCCCATGTCGAAGGACAGCACCTTGTCCAGACCATAGCGGGCCGCGATATGGGCCGCGAAGACCGCCCCACCCGCCGGTCCGCTTTCCACCAGGCGCACCGGGAAATCTGCGGCGTTCTGGATCGAAATGATCCCACCGCCGGAATGCATCAGAAAGAT
The DNA here is from genome assembly GCF_019334345.1 of Neohoeflea coraliihabitans. GTDB lineage: Bacteria > Pseudomonadota > Alphaproteobacteria > Rhizobiales > Rhizobiaceae > Pseudohoeflea > Pseudohoeflea coraliihabitans. The sequence continues at coordinate 419,973 of NZ_JAHWQX010000001.1, read as the reverse complement.
GCGGCAGTTCACACCTTCGCCGTGCAGACGATCCTCAAGCCGACCCAAGTAAGAGGCCATCAAAGGCTTGATATAAGCATTCGCCACAACCGTATTGAACCGCTCGTATTCCCGCATCTGGGGCGAGACTTCCGAAGAGATCGACACCGCCACATCGGGCAGCCTTTCAGCCAGCACGTCTCGCACCAACTCTTCATGGGTGGGGTTCAGATACGAGTGGATGAGCCCCACGGCGACGCTTTCGAACCCCGCTTCCGCGATCCGGTCCACCACGGCCTCGACATCCGCGCGATCAAGATCGACGAGTATTTCGCCCTTGGCGTTCACCCGTCCTGGGACAGTGAAACGCATCTGACGCGGCAACAGTGGATCAGGCAGGTTCAGGTTCAGGTCGTATTGTTCAAACCGGCTCTCGGTGCGCATCTCGATCACATCACGGAAGCCTTCCGTGGTGATCAACGCGGTTTTGGCCCCGCGCCGTTCGATCAGCGCATTGGTGGCCAGAGTTGTTCCGTGAATGATCTGCTCAATGGCTGAGGGATCCACACCAGCCTTGGCGCAAACCTGATGCATACCGTCGATGATGGCGTTTTCCGGCGCAGCATAGGTCGTCAGGACCTTTGTGGAATGCTGTTCACAGCCCTTTTCGAGGACGACATCCGTGAACGTGCCACCAATGTCGACGCCCATACGAATAGATTCGGCCTTCATTACGATCTCCACTGCAGCACCTGAATTCGCTGCATTACGCCCCGCGGGGTAGTAGAAATCAAATCAATAGATTTTCTACACCCGATAAATTTGCGTTATCTTATGCGTTCGCTGGCCGTACGGATGCTGCAATCTCACAAGCCTTGGCAACGAAGCGCGGTGCACGATCCGCGTTGAAACGGGCAGAAAACGAAAGCGGTGGCGCGATCCAATCCGACTTGAGAGACTGCAAACGTCCGTCTTTCATCTCCTCCGAGACCAGGGACCAGGGCAGCAACGCAACCCCCAAGCCTTCATTGACCATGGGAAGACACGCGGACAGAGCACTTGAGTGAATGATCTTGCCCGCATCATGGCCACCCGTGGCAGCCAACTCGTGCAGCGCCCGTGCCGCGCTGGTATGACGGGCATGGGTCAAGACGGCTTTGTCAAAAAAACGTGCGACCGATGTCCCGCCTGCCAGCTCGTTCGCTATGTCCGTGTTGGCGACCCAAACATACGGTTCCTCGGACAACGCTTGTTCGCCGGTGGCCTGGAATGCAAAGGGACCGTTCTGCAGCGCCAGATCGATCCGCCCCTCGCGCAGACGCTCTTCAATCTGATGGGATAGATCGACCTCCAACTCGACGCGCAGGTTTGGGTACTCCTGTCGCAGGCACCGCAGGAACGTTTGCAGCCATGTGCAAGCGACAAGTTCGGTGACACCAAGCCGAAGGCGTTCTTCGATCAACTCTTGCCGTCCCGCTGCTTCCAACAGGGCTTCTCCAGCGCGAAGAATATCTCTTGTTAGAGCGAGGAGCTCCCGACCCTTCTCGGTCAGGCGTACGGAACCTGCATCGCGGTAGAGAAGCGCAACATCCAAAGCCGTTTCAAGTGCTGCAATCCGCGACGAGATGTTGGGCTGCGTCGTTCCGAGAGCAGTTGCGGCGGCTCGGAAGGTGCCAGTGTCCACGACAAAGGCAAAAGCTTCGAGTTGCTTTAGGGTGATCTGACTTTTTATCATTGCGTCCTACAGGATCAGTTTTCACGATCATGCATGACACTTCGCCGTACGCAACTGGCATGAACTGCCGCACGTTCTGACAAGCGATCATTGTCGCGATGGGCCAACAGCAGACGCTACGAATTCCGAATGAGAGGTCGGCTTTGTTCCGCATCATTATCCTTGAGACGGCGCCCAGCGAATGGCCGCCTAGGGCAGACTCCACGCCGCCAACTACTGGCCTCAGGCAGACGGAATCTGATCGGTATCGAGATTGCAGCGTGCGGTGAGGGAACCGTTGCTATTCGCTTGGAGGGTAGGAGTGATCATATCAAAATTAAAATCAATGGGTTAGCGGCAGAGAAGGTTCGACCGCAGTCCCGTTCCCTCCGCCACTTGCCCCTGCGAAGGCGTTCTCCCGATCCGGCTGCGGCCGGATTTTTCCGTTGTTTTCAAGAGTTATGCGTGTGGGGCTGAGCACTGGCCCCTGTACCAAGAGCCCCGGAAACCGTCTCTGTCACACCGCACGGGGAGGCAGGTCGATCTCGACGCGATTTGGAGAAAGCAGGAACTCTCGGATGAGATCGTCGAACTCATGCGTGACTGGGCATACGAGATTCGTGATGCGATCGTCGAGACATCCAACGGCAAGAACGTGACCGAATGGTGCAAGAAGGCCGAGTGCTGGAAGGTGATCCGGGGCCTAGACCTTCCCCTACCATCAACACTGCCGCCGGAAATCGGCGGCACAACGCAGGATACAGGCAAGGGGAAAGGCAGGGAAAGACCTGCCGACCCGTCCCTCAGCCCTGCCGAACTGGATGCGATGCATCGCTGCCAGGGAACCTCCGCCCAGGAATGGATCGCAATCAGTCAGTGGGGTGCAGAGACAGGCAACCTGAAGGACTGGCAGTGCGGGATTGCAGCCACTCTGAGCGGATACGCCGCGCGAGACTGGGCGAAGGCCCCGTCAGTCAAGCAGGCATTGCGCGGTGTCGAGATTCTCAACATCGCCGAAGCAGAAGGAGCTCCGTTCCAGAATGCTCCAGCCGGCTCTGTTGGAGGAACCTGACTTCAGGCGGGACATGGGGCTCAAGGTCAATTGAACTAAGCGTTCGATTTTACGGCACAAATACTTAAGTACTGGCGCTCCCACTCCGCCGGAAACGGCTCCAGCACGCGCACCAGCGTCACGTCCGGCGCTTTCCCGTCCAGGATCGCCTCGACGACATCGGGCGCGAGCAGCGTGAGCCGCAGGACGCGGGTCATGTAGGAGGGCGCGATGCCCTCCCGCGCGGCCAGTTCGGCGATGGCGGCGAACTCACCCGACTCCAGCATCCGTTACCAGCGGAACGCGCGAGCCAGCGCCTTGACGAGCGTGTTGTCCGTTCGCCGCAAGTGCGTTGCGCCATCCGGCGAATGCATTTCCTTCCGCCCGCCGCGCTTCACGATGCGGAATGGCACGTGGAGCGTCACAGTCTCGGGAATCGGCGCGCCGCGTGTCACGCCGCTTTTCCGATATTGCCGCCCAGCATCTCGCGGGAAAGGCCAGTGAGACCGTCGATGCGTAGCCGCACCTTCAGCCCGTCCATGCCGATGTCCACACGCTCGACCAGCAGCGCGACGATGCGGCCATGTTCGGCGGGGAAAAGTTCGTCCCATAGCGGGTCGAGTTGTTGCAGGGCCGCACGGGCGTCGGCCTCGGTGATGTAGTCGGCATGGGCACGCGCCGCCTTCCAGGTCCCCGCAACAATCTCCGGCTGGCGGAAAACGGCGCGGAGCTGGTCTATGACGGCGCCCTCGATCTCGCCCGCAGGCACGCGGCCGACCGGGCACGCCGCCCCTGCCACTCGAAGCCGTCCGCGGTGACGATGACGACGTGCTCGACGCCCTGCCACTCGCGGATCAACCTCGTGCCGGCGATAGGCATGGTGGCGGCGCGGACGCGGCTCTTCTTCCTGTCGCCCCCGTCGAGTTCCTCGCCCAGCCGCTCCAGCCGTCGGACGGTCTCGGGCTTCAGTCCGCCGTAGGCGAGTTCCTGGATGCGGTAAGCGAGCCGGCTCTCCAGGTAGCGACGGTTGAACGGCGGCGCTTCGCTGCCGAACAGGTCGCGTCACTGCTTCTTCATGTCCGCCGTCGACGACGACTTGAGCCCTATCATCCGCGCCGACACCCGCCGATATCGCGATAGGCGGCGGTCCCCTATGACCGAAAGCAGCGAGCAGTCGCGGTAGGAATCGCGCGAAGTTTCGATGACCGCCGCTCCTGCCTCCGCCCTCTAAAACTTCCCGATCCAGAATCTTCCCGTGGGCTTTTCATCCTTCATCCAGATCAGTGCCTGGCTCATGGAATCGACCTGGTCATCGTGGCGGCCGGAGGGGAAGGACAATACCTCCATCATGAAGTCGTCCTTCCATGGTGCGATTTCCGGAAGGAACACGCTGCCGCTTTCGATCATTGCCGATACGCGGGCGAGGCGGCTTTCCTTGTCGCCTCTGGAGTTGACCGCGATCGTAGCGATGCCGCGATGGTTCAGATCGGCGCTGAGGCTTATTCCCGAGCCGGCAGCTTCGATGAGCAGCGCTTCGGGTCGGTAGTCATCTTCGGCTTTCAGTGCCGCCTGCAAGAGCTCCGGATAGGCCATGCGCCGGCGCAGGACGTCGAGCAGGTAGAACTTTGAGCCATCCCGCGCCCAGGTGCTGCACACCGAATAGTCGCAGCTGGGATCACCCTTGAGCGCCGTATCCCAGCATTGCACGATGGTCATTCCGCGCGTGTTCAGGATCTGGAGGTCGAAATTTCTAAACCAGGCGCGCTTGACGAGATTGCCATCGGGGGGAGCGGGGGATTGCTGGTATTGCGCCGAGAAGCCGAGCGAGCCGATATCGCGCCGGAGCTGGTCAAGCTCCGCCTTGCCGCAGCGTTCGGGATGCAAGAGATCGCCAACCGCCCGGTGATGGTGCTTTCCGTCGCCGGTCGGGATGCGCTGATCCTCTTCGGCGATTGCCGGCAGATTAAGATGCGTCCATCCGCCGCTTTCGAGAAGCACGCCCGCGAGGTCGTCGACATGAAGCCGTTGCATGACAACGACGATGGCGCCCTCCCTTTGCGAATTCAGCCGTGACATGAGCGTCGTTTGCATCCACTCGACAATGCGTTGGCGGGTCGTCGCCGATGACACATCGTCAGCCTTCATCGGGTCGTCGATAATGATAATGTCCGCGCCGCGGCCAGTCAGCTGCCCGCCCACCGAGGTCGCCATCCTGAAGCCGCCTTGCGTCGTCTGAAGCTCGTTTTCAGTGTTCTTGCGGTCGCTGACTTTGAAGTCCGGGAACAGGTGCCGATAGAAAGGGGCTTCGACGATCGATCGGAACCCGTTGGCAAGCTGCACCGACAGGGACTGGGCATAGGAGACGTTGATGATCTTCTTACTCGGATCGTGCCCCAGAACGAAGGCCGGGAAGGCGATTGAAGCCGCAATCGACTTCAGCGATCGTGGCGGCATGGTGATGATCAAGCGCTTGCAGCGACCATTCATCACCTCGCCAAGCGCGTGGGAGATTGCGCGGATGTGCCAGTTGGTAAGGTAAGGCTCGCCCGGCTGGATCGTTAAGAACGCCAGGCCGGTGAAGGTCGCAAGTTCTCCGCGCGCCAGCTGCAACAGCGCGCGGATGTGATGTTCGGCGGGGTTCGCCGATTGTTGCTTCGGGGGGCGGCCGGTCATGTGGGCTCGCCCTCGATCGCAGGTGCGGTTTCTCGGTCCTCAATGGCCTTTTTTTCATCTTCGTCGTGGTGCGCCAAGTAGTCTTTGATAAGGACATGTGTCTCTTCCAGGGTGAGGGAAGGCAGCACCGCTTCTCCGGGTTCTGTAGAGCTTTGCGGCGCCGCTCTCGACAACAGGCTGATAATGTCTCGCATAGCGCCGCGATTGCCAGCGAGAGCGTCCCTGGCAAGCCGCATCATGAGCGCTTCGACGGTCGACATTGATTTGGAGATGCCATCTTTCTTGATCGCAATTTTTTCACCCATAACGCGATCAAAGATACTCAATAGATCATTGCGCTTTTTCGGCCGGCCGTTCGGATTGGCGCAGTTGCCCTTCTGGAACTGGTTCTTCACCGGTGGCTTGCCATAACCCACCTCATAGTCGCCGGTGCCCTTGCCCGCGCCGGTTCCTTTGGTTTTCTTAGGCTCCTTCATTGCATCTCTCCCGCCAGATTTGTGGTTGCGGAGGCGGGTGCTTCTGGAGCTGACGTGGACGCTCCCTGGCGCCGGCGCTCGCCAAGCTCCTCGAATGTCTCGCTGGTCGCAATGAGTCGCGCCTGCTTGCCGGTGTGGCTTTCGAAGCGACGAACCGTGAGATCGCAGTAGGCGGGGTCTATCTCGAGCAGCCGCGCACGACGTCCGGTCTTGTGCGCAGCCATCAGCGTGGTTCCCGACCCGCCGAAGGGGTCGAGCACGATGTCGCCACGGCGCGTGACGTCAAGGAGGGCATCAGCGACCAGACCGGTGGGCTTGACCGTCGGATGCGATGACAGATCATCCATGCGGCCGGCGCCAAAACTGTTCATGCCGCGGTAGGTCCACACATTGGTGCGGTAGCGCCCGTGCTTGCCCAGTTCGACATTGTTGGCGTGCGGCGCGCGTCCGTTCTTCAGCACCAGAACCAATTCATGCTGCGAGCGGTAGAGGCTACCCATGCCGGCATTGGTCTTGTTCCACACGCAAAGGTTCAGCAGGTCACCGAGTGCCGCCTTGCCAGCGCGAATGGTTTCTTCAACATGGCGCCAATCCATGCAGGCAAAGACGATCGCCCCCGGCTTGCAGGCGGAAGCAATCTGGCCAAAGGCTTCATTGAGAAAGTCGATGAACTGAGCCGGCGTCATCTCGCCGGACGCCATCGCGAATTCGCGATGCCTGGTCTGCCCGAGGCCGGAGACGTGGCCGGCCACCTTCACGTTGTACGGAAAGTCTGCAAAGCACGCGCCCGCCGTCTCCGCCTGCATGAGTGCAGCCATATCCGCCGCCGACAGGGCGTTGCCGCACAAGAGACGATGATCGGCAAGCTGGAAGAGATCGCCAGTGCGGCTTACCGCCGGGCCGGCAATGCGATCACCCCCGTCATCATCGACCTCCTCATCAGCGTCATCCTGGTTGTCAGGTGAGAATTCGCCGATGATGATGTCGATCTCGGGAACCTCGAACCCTGTCGTGGTGAGATCGAATTCGAGCGCGGCGAGCGCCTGGAACTCGATTGCGAGGATCTCCTTGTCCCAGCCAGCTTTCTCGGCAATGCGGTTGTCAGCAATCCGGTAGGCGCGCTTGTCCGCTTCGCTCATATGGTCAAAGCGAAGGCAGGGAACTTCCTTCATGCCAAGCTGCTTTGCCGCGGCCAACCGGCCATGGCCGGCAAGCACTGTGTTGGCCTCATCGATCAGCACCGGGTTGGTGAACCCGAACGTCTCGATGCTCCTGGCGATCTGATTGATCTGTGCTTTTGAATGTGCGCGCGCATTGCCGCTGAAGGGCATGAGGGCGCTCACAGCGAGAACTGTGACATGAAATGTCATGATAGGTTCCTAGAATTGAGAAAACAGGACGCGCTCGTCGACGAAGAGATTCGTCGGACAAGGCGAATGATTTTGCTGAAACCGCGACTAAACTTTCAGTCGCCGGCCAGACCCATCGGGCGTCCCGCCCTCACAAGAACCTACATTTCAGACCGTCACGCTTGGCATCCCGCCGCCCGCTTGGGGCCAGGACCATCAGGCTTGCATCCCGCGCACCTTGCCATCCTGGCATCGCCAGCATCACGCCGACGCACTGAACCTCAATTCAGGTGTTCACACTATGAACCTGTTATGTTCCGCGTGCAATAGGGGAAATAGAGTTTTTAAACTCAAGGTCCGATCGCCGTTCGCTGTTTTTTCGGGATCGAACCCGCGTCCGCAGGTTGGCGGATCGGAACTGCTGTCAAACCTTTTGTGCGCAGTATTCAACCTGCGCTGGAAATGTCAGAGTTCAGATGTCTTAATAGGGGCTGATCGCGAATGCGGGGCATCATGCGATCGCCCGAAGCTTTGAACCCGCAGGCATTTGGCTTGAACGAGCCGTATCCGCCGTTGAGTTCTCTTTAGACCCGGCAGATCGATGGCTTAAGTGGTCGATTGTAGCTCATCACATTCCAATGTCGCAGCGCATGATAAAGAAAAGAACGAACAATTGTTCGATGAAGGAGATCGGATATCGAGCGCGTACCGGCGATCAACCGGACGCCGTGAATGGCAGTAGACTCCGCGGTAAGTCCCGTGCCGCCCTGCCTGCGCAAATTATTGGAATCATATTCCAAAAACTTTCAGTTTGCTTTATGTTGAAGAACATGGACAGATGCGAATGACAGTAGCGGCGGTCGAGAGAGGCCTGAGAATTCTCGAGCAACTGGCTGGTGAACCCGAACCCGTCGAGCTGGTCGAGTTGGCGCGCATTTTGGATATACCGCCAAGTGCAGCGCACCGAACGGTCTCGGTGCTGGCGGAACGCGGTTGGGTTGTCCAGGAGGAAACCACGCAGAAATATGCCCTGTCGCTGCGAATGAGCACGTTGGCCTTTCGCAATCTCGATGTGCGTGCCGTCTCCGATGCCGTGCAGGCCATACTCGACAATCTGGCGCGTGAAACCTGCGAGTATTGCCGGCTAGCTATCGTGGAAGGGGAGGATTTGGTCTGGGTTGCACGGGCACAGGGGGCGCGAAGTGGTCTTCGCTATGATCCGGACATGGGGCAGGAAATTGTCCTGCACGCAACCGCCAACGGAAAGGCGTGGCTTTCCACGCTTGCCGAGGAGGAGGCGATCCGCATTGTGAAAGCGCGCGGGCTTCGCTCCCGGCGACCCCTTGGCCCGAACAGTGCCACCCAGATCCCGGAGATCCGTCAGCGTATTCGCGACACCGCGCGAACGGGCTATGGGGCTTCCATCGAGGAAGCCGAACCGGGAACTGCAGCCGTGGCTGTTCCATTTCGCGCCAGCCAGGAGCCGGGTGCTCCGGTGGCCGGAACGATCAGCGTAGCGGGCCCGCTCCTGCGCGTGCGGCCGGAACGGTTCGATGAGTTGGCCGCCGCCCTGAAAAATGCTGCACGGCAGATCGAAACGATCTGGCCACTGCGCAGGCGGATGCGCGGCGAGCGACAGTTCGCCGCCGCCGCCGCCGACCCCGAACTTTCGTCAAGCAAATCCGACATCCTGACCCGTTCAGAGTGAACGAAACGACGTGTGCCTTCGAGAAAAACAAATGACCAGTCCGATGTCCGAGATCGTGATCAATTATGCGTGCGTACGCGAACGGCTGGGCATGGATATATTCTTCTATAGATGCGCCGAACTGGGATTGAAGAACGTATCGATCTGGGGGGACGAGACTGCGCGTCTGGGGTTTGACAGGACCGACGCTCTGTTGAAGGAAACCGGTCTGTCCGTGCTCGGCTATAACCGCGCCGGGCCGCTTGTCGCGGGTGACGAGGCCGGCCGCGCAAGCCTTGAGGAAAACGCACGCCGGGAAATAGAGATTGCCGCTGCGCTTGGCGCCGATCATGTCATGGTATTTACCGGCGGGCTCGCCCAGGGCAGCCGCGATCTTGCGGAAGCGCGTGTGGAAGTTGCCGAGAGTATCACGCGTCTTGCGGCCTTTGCCGGTGAAGCCGGTGTCAAGCTGGCCCTCGAGCCGTTGCATCCAATGTTGGCCGGTGACCGAACGGTCCTTTGCACGATGACTGAGGCAAATGATCTCTGCGATCAACTCGGACAAGGTGTCGGGCTCGTGATCGATGCCTATCACGTCTGGTGGGATCGGGAGGTTTGGGCACAGATTGCCCGCGCTGGCCGACGGGACAGAATATTGGGCTTTCACGTCAATGACTGGCTGATACCAACCAAGGACGTGCTGCGTGACCGGGGAATGATGGGCGACGGCGTGATCGATCTGCCCGCGCTCGAAAGAGCGGTGCGCCAGGCGGGATATCGCGGACCTGTCGAGGTGGAAATATTCTCTGACTACTGGTGGTCGCAGGACTCGGAACTGGTCATGCGGACTGCCATGCGTCGGTGCCGCGAGATATTCGGGCTCGACCCCGCCCGATCCGGTCTGTCCCCTGTCTAGCCGTGAATTTCAGCCAGGTGCTCCGCGATCAGTCCGACCTGCGCGCGGATCATGTGCATGCCCGAATGGATTGCGGCACCGCGATCCCTCGCGGCGATCATCAGCCGCGTGCGTTCGGGCTCAGCCACGAGCTCGGCGACCAGCATCGAATCGTCAATAGTGCCGAGATCAAGTGGCAGCGGATCGTCCGCGTTCATGCCAAGCGAAGTCGCGTTGATCACGATCTGCCCTGCTGCGGGGGTCGCCGGACCCGCCTTCGCCGCCCGCCGCCCAGTTACCCTGTTCGCCAGTTCAGCCACCTCCGCGGCCTTGGCCGGGGTCCGGTTGGCGATCGTCAGTGAATTCACGCCGTGCTCCATCAGGGCACAGGCCACCGCCATCGCTGCACCGCCCGCTCCGATCATCAGGCAGTCGCGCCCTTCGAGATCATGCCCGGCCTGTAGCAGGCCCGAGCAGAAGCCGCGACCGTCAAACTGGTAACCGCGAAACGAGCCGTCCCGCTCCCGTCGAACGACGTTCACGGCGCCAACGCGTTCGGCAACCGGATCGAGCGTGTCGCAAAGACCAGCCGCGGCCTGTTTGTACGGCAGGGTGATGCCGAGCCCGACCAGATTTCGTGTGACCTCGAACCCACGCCAGGCCTTTTCGAGTGAATTGGCGGCGACGTGCAGGGGGATGCACACCATGTCGGTGCCGAGCCGGTCGAAATGCGGCAAGATCGCCTCGGGTGTCTTCGCCTGCGCAATCGGGTCTCCGATGACACCCATAATTTTCGTTGTTCCGCGAATTTTCATACCTGCCGCCTCAACCAAACGTCGTCTCGTTCTTCAGAAAGTCAGATACTTGCGCGGCAACCAGACGATGCTCCCGTCCTCGACCCCTACCAACAATCCGCCCTCACCACTGCCGTCCCAGTCCGTGTATTCCGGTGAGGCGACATGCATTCCCATGGCAATAATTTCGCCCTGAAACCGGAACGGCCGCGGGCTGGCGAAAACGGGTACTTCATTCGAGCCGATATTCTCAAGGTAGAACAGGCCAGCCTGGCCTGTCGTGTTGCGTGGCGCACCGTGCGGTCCCGGCGGCAGGCTGGCGCGCGCATGCGTCCCAACGATGAGATCCGTCGTGCCGGATCCGTTCCAATCGCAGGCGCACAGCTTGATCCGGCCCCTGCCGCCGCCCACATCGGGCGTGAAGGTGACGGTTTCGCCATTGTCAAAGGTCAGGTAACGCTTGTGGACCAGTTCGGTATCGGATGCGCGCTGGTAGTCGCTGAGCTTGCCCTTTTCGTCCAGCGCCACGTAATGAAGCTCGCCACTGCCGGTCCAGTCGATGACGGCGGGGCGCACGCGCCACACCGTTTTCAGCGGGCGTCCTTCATATTTCAGTTTTTCCGGGGCATGAAACGAGGGCGGAGTTTTGGATTGGCCGTCATTTCGCAGGAAATAGTGGTAGCCCGTGACATCGCTCAGAAGAATGTCAGCTAATCCGTCGCCATCCCAGTCCGCGATGATTGGGCACGAATAGCCAAACATCTTTTCGGACGGCCCCTGGATCGAACCGGTCAGTCCTGCAGCGAAACGAACCGGCTTTCCGCCGGCCTCGATCATGGTTTCACGCGCCAGGGCCGGGCGGACGGCGGTGCCGATGTTCTCGTAGAACAGAAGTTCGCCGCTGCTGTTTCCGACGACCAAATCCGGCAGGCCGTTGCCTGAAAAATCATGGGCCGCGGGAGAGGGAAGGACACCGCCATGGATCAGCGGCGACGTGGTCTCGATCCGGCCGGCCTTTTCAAAGAGCGGGCGTCCCGATGCGGTGTCGCCGGTGTTGCGCAGATAGGTGACGTAGCCATCTTCTGCCCCCACCAGCAGGTCGACCCTTCCGTCATTGTTCCAGTCCACTGCGCAGGGGATGTGAATGCATTGGTCGAGCAGAAGCGGCGCACCGTCCTGATCGTGCAGGAGCGAAGCATGTTCGAAGGAATATCCCTCGCGATGTCGGGCGAAATGCAGGACGTTCCAGAATTCGCCGCCGACGGCCGACAGTCCATGTCCGTCGAAATTCGCGAATGCGGGGGCGAACTGGCCATAGACCTCGTAGGGATTCTCGCCGCTCCTTGCAGGTACACCCTTTTCCAGGACCGGTTCCGAAAGGCTGCCGCGATTGCGAAAAACATACAGAAATCCCCGAAGCGGGCCGCCGAGCCAGCGACCCGCCGCATCATAGGCGCGATAGCCTTCATCGTTCCATTCCAGCCCGTTTGGCCAGTAGTCGCCCCAGTAGTCGGTGCCGACCACGAGCTCCAACGATCCATCGCCATCGATATCCGCGAAACGCGCGAGATGAAAATATTCATTCTCGTGGACCCAGTCCGCATTCAGGTCGAGTGCGAGCGGTTTATCAAATATCGGCGCCCCCGGCCTGCCAACATTTCGATAGAGATAGATCTGCCTGCGCAACCGTGAGGTGGTGACGAGATGAAATATGTCGCCGTCCGGCACCGCCGTAGTGTATCCGCGAATACCGTCGAGCACTTCCTCGGGGCCGAGGATCGGCGTGCCGTCAGGATTGGTGCCAACCTGCCGCCGCAAGACGACCACTCCGTCATAGCATGCGTCCCAGCTTGAAAGCAGAAGGTCGCGTGATCCGTCTCCCGACCAGTCCACGACTTCGGGGCATGTGATGATCCGACCTGCCGCAAATCCGGTGGCTACGCTGTCATCGTAGTGGAGTGCCTCTCCGCCATAATACGGACCGGACCAGACCAGCGCATCGTCTTCCCATCTGATAACCGTCAAAATTCGTTACCCCGCCTTTTCAAGATATTTTTGGAATGCTATTCCAATTCCATTACCAAAATTTTCTGGATTTGGAAATGGACCTCACCACCTCATCTTTGCAGAGCATCGGCGGCATCATTCCTGTCATGCTGACCCCGTTTCGCGCCGATGGTAAAATCGATGAGGAGGGGCTCTCCAACCTCGTGGAATGGTATCTCGGACACGGTGCGGAGGCGCTGTTTGCGGTTTGCCAGTCGAGCGAGATGCAATATCTCGATCTGGAAGAGCGGATGTTTCTGGCGCGGCAAACCATGGCGCTGGCCGGCAACAGGGCGCCCGTCGTCGTTTCGGGTCACGTGTCAACGTCGGAGGAAGATCAGCGGCGCGAACTTCGTGCATTGGCGGATCTTGGGCCTGCCGCGCTCGTGCTCGTGACAAACCGGATCGACCCGGAAAACGGGGGGCGCGAGACATTCCTTTCGCGGCTGCAACAGATTCTCAACTGGCTGCCGGCGGATCTGCCGCTGGGACTGTACGAATGTCCGGCCCCCTTTAGGCGTCTCCTCGACGACGAGGAATTCTGTTTCTGCGCGAATTCAGGGCGTTTTGTCTTGCTCAAGGATGTTTCCTGCGACCTGTTGACCGTCCGGCGGCGTGTGGCGCTGGCCCAAGGCACGCCGCTGGCGGTGGTCAATGCCAATGCGGCGATCGCGCACGAAGCCTTTCGCGCGGGATCGCATGGCTTTGGTGGCGTATTCACCAATTTCCATCCCGATCTTTATGCCTGGCTTCATGCCCATCGCCACGAGGCGTCAGAGCGGGTCGACGAACTCGCTCGGTTCCTGGCCTTGGCGGCCATGGCCGAACCTATGGGCTACCCCCGCCTGGCCAAGCTTTACCACAAGCGGATCGGGACGATTTCCTGCGATTTCTCCAGGGTTATCGACTACGATATCGGCGAGCGACACTGGGCTGCCGAGGTGCTTCTTGACCACATCGCAGCGGGCACCGAGCGGTTCAGAGCGCGCATTGCGCAAGGTGAACCGGAATGAGCGTCTTCATTCTCGGAAGCATCAATAGGGATCTGGTCTTTTCGGTGGAGTCGCTTCCAGGTGCCGGCGAGACGATCTCTGCGCTGTCGGTCAATGAATATCCGGGCGGGAAGGGCGCCAATCAGGCAATCGCCTGCGCCCGTGCGGGTGCGCGGACCAGCCTGCTGGGTGCGGTGGGCGAAGATGAGGCCGGGAGGCGGCTGCGGTCCAATCTGGAACGTGCGGGGGTGGACATCGCCGGTCTGGTCCAATTGCCACAGGAGACGACCGGCCAAGCCATTATTTGTGTCGCGCGAAATGGCGAAAACATTATCGTCGTCAGCCCCGGAGCCAATCACGCCTATCGTTTCGAGCGCGGTCGCAGCCTGCCGGTTTCGGGGAACGGCCGCCCGGTCCTGCTCTCCCAGTTCGAAATGCCGGTCGAAGCGATCTGCGATGTTATCCGTGAATACCGGACGACGACAGCCATGGCTCAAGGGACGGTGATCCTGAATGCTGCGCCGGCGGTTGAAGCCGGTCGACAGGTGCTCGACCTGGCAGATGTGCTCGTTTTCAACGAAACAGAACTCTCGGCCTATTCAGGAATGCCGGTTGCGCCCGGCCGGCATACGGAAATCGGGAAGGCTGCCCGTACCATTCTGGGCAGAAGCGATCAGGTGGCCATTGTCACGCTCGGCGAAGACGGGGCGCTGAAAGTTGCTTCCGGCCATTCGAAGCATTTTGCCGGCTATCGCGTGGACGTCGTGGATTCAACCGGGGCGGGAGACTGCTTCTGCGGCAGTCTGGCATCATTTCTGTCGCAGGGACAGTCGTTTGACGATGCAATCGGGCTGGCAGGCGCTGCCGCTGCGCTCTCGGTGATGCAACCTGGCGCAGGGCCCAGCATGCCGGACCGCGCGTCCATCGAGAATTTTGTCCGCACGGTTTGACAGGGACGATGTCGGCGATTGACATAACCCATTCACGAATCTAATTTGGAACAGATGTTCTAATTGCAATATACGTTCGGGAGGAGACGATGAAGAGGCTTTTGATTGGCTTGGGCATGCTCGTATGCGCCGGCTACCAATCCGCAGGCGCAGAACCAATCACGCTTAAATGGGCAGGTCCCGCTCCGGCGGACGATTCCCAGGTGCTCGCCATCGAGCTCATGGGGGACTATCTGGAAAAAACCGCCCCGAGCGTCTTCAATATCGAAGTGTATCCCGCAGGCACGTTGGTGAAACAGGCCGGTGTCCTGCCTTCGCTGCAGTCGGGCGGCATCGAACTGGCCTATGTCAACGCATTCGACGTGGCTTCACAGGTTCCCGAATACGGCGCGTTGACGGCGGCCTATTCGGTGCGCGACCCGCTCCATATGTGTTCGGTGCTGAATGGCAAAATCGGAGCGGAATTCGGCGAGGCGCTCGAGCAGAAAGCCGGGCTTGTCCCCCTTGGCGCGACGCTTTTCGGTATCCGTCATGTTTCGTTGCGCGAGGGCAAGGACGTCAACAGTCCCGCTGACCTCGCCGGGGTGAAGCAACGCGAGCCGGCGTCGGAAGCCTGGCAGCTTCAAGGCCGTTCGCTGGGTGCCAATCCGACACCAACAGCGTTCGGTGAAATCTTTCTGTCATTGCAGACCGGCGCCATCGATGCTCATAGTCTGCCCATTCCGACCAGCTATCGCCTGAAGCTGCACGAGGTGACCGATCAGGTGGTGCTGACGGGGCACTATATGAACCACCTGGTGCTGGTGGTGTCTAAGCAGGTCTGGGACCAGCTCGACGATCGGCAGAAGGGCCTGTTGCAGGAAGCTGCCGATGTGGCCCGAATCTACAATGACCGCAAGAAAATGCGCGACGAGATGGAGTTGCGTTCTGTCTTTGAAGACGCCGGAATAACGTTCACCGAGCCCGATGTCGCGGCTTTCGCCGAGCATGCGCGCAAGGTCTACGCCGAATCGGAATTTGCCAAAGGCTGGCTTGACGGACTGGCACAACGCCTGGCGGATACGCCGTCTGACAATCCGCGCTGTTTCCACCTCATGAACCAACAATAGTTGCGGGGCGCCAATGGCGCCCCGTTCAGGCGATCGGTGATGAACAAGAGTTTTGGGTTCGCGGTACGGTTGGTTTCGGTAAGCCTGTTCGTGGCCATGTTCTTTGCCGTCTTCCTGCAGGTCATACTCCGATATTTCCTCGGCCTTTCCGTGGGCGCGGCGGTTGAGATTGCATTGAACAGTTTCGTGTTCGGTGCATGGTGGGCGATCATCTGGCATCTCTCGCTGCGCGAACATGTCAATTTCGATGTGGTCTATTCCCGGCTTCCCGAGCGCGGCCAGATCATTTGCCGGATCGTCAGCGGCATTGTCGTGGCAGGTCTCCTGCTTTCGGCACTACCTGCCGCTATCCGGTATGTAGAGGTGATGGGCCGCATCACGACCGGCGTTCTCAAAATGCCCTTGTCATGGGTCTACAGCATTTTCGTGGTGTTCCTCGTGGTGGTTTCGTTCCGCTTTGCCTACGAGTCCCTTCTCGCCATGCGAAAACTGTTTCGCCGTGGGGAAAACGCATCATGAGCGGTGAATTCATAGTCATGCTGGGCCTGCTCGTGGCACTGGCCCTGATGGGAGTGCCGATCGGGCTTACGCTGATCTGCAGCTCGATTGCCTATATCCACATGCGCGGCCTGCCATTGACTGCCGTCACCGACAGCATCATGCAGGGATTCAGCTCAAACTACATATTTCTCGCAATCCCGCTGTTCATCCTCGCCGCGCGTATCATGAATGCGGGATCGATAACCGACCGGATGCTTGATTTCGCCATCGGCGCTGTCGGTCACATGCGCGGCGGCCTGTCCCAGGTCAATGTGCTCTCAAGCCTCATCTTCTCAGGCATGAGCGGGAGCGCCACGGCCGACGCCGCCGGTGTAGGCAGCGTCCTCGTGCGCATGATGCGCGAACGTAACCGCTATCCGGGCGGCTATGCCGGCGCGCTGACCGCCGCATCCTCGGTTATCGGACCGATCTTTCCGCCGTCCATTCCGATGATCTACTACGCCATATCCGCAAATGCCTCTGTCGGCTCGCTTTTTCTGGGCGGTGTGGTGCCGGCCCTCATTATTGCCGGCATGCTGATGGCATTGTGCTATGTCATCGCGATCTTTCGAGGCTTTCCCACGGAAGAGAAAGCATCACCAGCGCAGCGCCTCCTCCTGGCTCGACGTGCCATCTTGCCGCTCCTGACGCCGGCGATTTTGCTGGGCGGAATCTACTCGGGCATCATGACGCCGACCGAAGCTGCAGCGGTGGCGGTGGCCTATGCTGGGGTGGTCTCGCTGGTCATTTTCCGCGCGATGGGGGCACGTGAAACGTGGCAGGTGCTGGTCGACAGCGCGGAAAAATCCGCCGTTGTGGTGATGATCTTGGCCGGAGCCTTCCTGTTCGGCTATGTGGTCGCGATAGAGCGCCTTCCCAATACGCTGGCGGCCTGGGTCGGCGGTTGGGACATGTCGCCAACCACGTTCCTCCTGATGATCAACCTGATGTTCCTCGGCCTCGGCATGTTCCTTCCAGCCGCCACGATACTGCTGGTGATCGTTCCGGTGGTTGTGCCTGCCACCCTGACGCTGGGGATAGATCCCATCCATTTTGGCGTGATCATTGTCATCAACACCATGATCGGTCTTGTGACACCACCCTATGGCGTGCTGATATTCGTGGTGTCAGCCGTGAACAGGCTTCCGACCTGGGATGTGATCCGAGAGATCCTGCCCTTCATCGCGATGCTGATCGCCAGTCTTGTGTTGCTGGTGCTCTTCCCCGAGCTGGTCCTTTTCGTCCCCGAACAGTTCGGATATCGACCTATTTGATAGCGCCCCTGACGGAGACACGACCATGTCGCAAATCGAACGATGTCTCGACATTCTGGAATCGTTGCATCAGGCCCCCGGTGGATATGCGCTGAGCAATCTTGCAGAAAAGCTCTCCATGCCCAAGAGCGCGGTCCACAGATTGATGATCACATTGCGCGATCGCGGCTATGTCGAGCAGGATCCCGATACCGATCTCTACCGCGCGACCCTGAAGCTGTCACTGATCGGCGCAAAGTATTTTTCGACCACCAATCTCAAGGAATTTCTCAAGCCCGTCATCGCGGATTTAAGCGCCGAAGCCGGCGAACTGGCCAGGCTTTCACTTCTGATCGGGGAGGAGCTGATATGGGTGCTTTCGAGTCAAGGCGGCGAGCATACGCTGCGCTATGATGGTCATTCGGGACGTGCGGTCGTTCCGCATCTGACAGCCACCGGCCGCATATGGTTGGCCAGCATGAGCGATGAACAAGCGGTGTCCATCGCCCTCTCGGCCGGATTGGGCGATCCCAGGCGACGGCGTCCGGGGACCAAAGGCGTTGCGACGGTGCAACAGTTTCTCAAGGAGTTGCAGCTGACGCGCGAGCGGGGCTTCGGTCTGGTCGAGGAGGAGGCTGAGATCGGGGTCAGTTCGGTGGCCTGCGCGATCGAGGACCTGGAACAACCGGGACGTTTCGTTGGTGCGGTCTCCATTGCGGGGCCGAGCGTGCGGCTCACGCGCAAGCGGATGAAGGCGCTTGTTCCGGGGATTGAGCATGCCGCGGCCAGTCTGGCCACCGTATTGTATCGCTACCGGGTCTATATCAACGAGCTGAATGGCGACAGCCTCGCCGAAGGTGCGGGCCGTGAGGAGCTAATGGTCTGACCGGACCGCCCCTAGCGCCATTTTTCGGCCCATTCCCGTGCCTTGTAACCGCTGCGTATCCGCCAGTTCATCAGCTCTTTTTCCATCTCGTCCCTTATCGCAGCACAAGCGGGGTCGTCCCAGCGATTCTCGTATTCCCCGGGGTCCGATTCCAGGTCGAAGAGCTGCCCAAAATCCTCTCCGAGAAAATGAACATATTTCCAGCGCCGCGTTCGCACCATGGACACGAAATCGCTGAACCGGAAGACGACGTCGCGACCCTGCTCGCAATAGACCGCGTAACGGCCTTCGAACGCGTCGTCGTTCAACGCGTCGGCAAACGAAACCGCTTCCCAGGAAGAGGGTTTTTCCAAGCCGGCGAGATCGAAGAGCGTCGGTGCGATATCCATGTGCTGAACCAGCGGGTCGAGACGGCCTCTTGCCTTGAAACCCCGCGACGACCAGATGATGATGGGCAGTCTTATGACCTGTTCATACATCGACCATTTCTGGCTATGACCATGATCGCCAAGCATGTCGCCATGGTCGGACGTGAACACGATGATCGTATCTTCGAGCCGGCCGGTTTCGTCCAGCGCATCGATTATCCGTCCAACTTCGCGGTCGATCATCGTGACATTGGCAAGGTAATAGGCGCGTTGGCGGCGGCGTTCCTCGGCCGAGGCATCGACCTTGTGGCGAACGGAATCATGATCGCCATCGACATGTTTCTGTACAAGCTCGCGGAAGGGTCTGGGCTGGCTTTCGACATCGCCGGGACGCACCGGATCGATGGGCAATTCGCGTGAAAGATAGCGTTCCACCTCATGGGCGGGCGGGTCATAGGGTGGATGCGGTCCGGGGAATCCGACCTGGAGGAACAGCGGCTTGTCGGATCTTTTCTCCTGAATCCAGTCGACCGCGAGACTGCCGACGAAATTGTCCGAATGCAGTTCATCGGGAAGCGGCCATTCAAAGGCGCCCAGCCTGTCCGCATAGTCGTTCAGCAGCCGGTAGGACGGCAGCCCGGGTTTTTCGAAATTGGCCTTTCGAATGGCCTTGTCCCACTCATCGACAAAATCGGCGCCGCGTTTGGCCATCGACCGGTCCTTGTTCTCGACGATCATGCGGGCATGAAATCCGGCGGGTGTATCCATTGGCTGGGTGTGCATCTTGCCGATGTTCACGCAATGGTATCCGGCCTCCGCGAGGTCTTCCACCCAGGTGTGCCGCCACGTGGCCGCGTTGTCGACGACGCCCGTCGTATGCGGATAATGGCCGGTAAAGAGACTCGCGCGGGCCGGAACACAGGAAGGCGCGGCCGCGTAACAGGCGCTCAGATACACACCCTCCCTTGCCAGCCGGTCCAGATTGGGCGTTTCCATGAAGTCATAGCCGAATTCGGCGATGGTATCATAGCGCTGCTGGTCGGTGATGATGAAAATGATATTGGGCTTGGTGGGCATCGGATTTTTCCAAAATTCAAATTCTAATTCTAATTAGAACAATCGTTTCATATTTGCAATGAGCTTGACGGGATCTGAACACAGAGCATGCTCTCTATCGAGCCCGCGTTTGTAAGTTAGTAGCGGCCGTGTCAGAAAAGATTGTGATGTCACGATTAGATTTTATCCCGGCCGATTTCCCCGGTTTCGAAAAGCGGGCTGGTATTGCTGCGATGTGCATCGCAATGGTGCTGCTTCCGCTCGGCGACGCGATCTCTAAAACGCTGACCGCCTTTGCCACACCGTTCGAGGTGACCGTTTGGCGGACGCTGGCGCAGGCGGTATTCTTCGTTCCGGTCGCGATACTTCTTCGGCACCGTCTCAGCGGCTCTGTCCTCTCGGGCGCGTCGCTTCTCTCGGCGCTTCTCATCGTCACCGTAACCCTGTCGTTGATCACGGCCTTCGCCTCCATGCCGATCGCCACGGCAATTGCAATCTTTTTCGTGGAGCCCTTACTGCTGACGCTGTTGGCCGGCCCGTTTCTCGGAGAAGTGCCAGGTCCCCGCAGATATGCCGCGGTCGGCGTCGGGCTGATCGGCGCTCTGATCGTGATCCGGCCGAACTTTGTTGAATTCGGACCAGTCGTATTGCTGCCTGTCTTGGCCGCAACAGCCTTTGCGTTCAACATGATCGTGATGCGCAAGGCAACACGCCGACGTTCCGCTTTGGCCTTCCAGTTCGGTGCCTCTCTCTGGGCCGCGGCATTCGTTCTCGTGATGCATCTCGTGGTCAGTACGCTGGGCTTCGAGCGGACAGCAATGGCCGGCTTGCCAGTCTGGGTTTTCTGGATGGTCCTAGCAGCCGGGGTGCTGGCGATGGCTGCATTCCTCGCAATCACTTTTGCCTTCAGCAAGGTGGAAGCCAGCCTGCTTGCGCCGTTCCAGTACCTGGAAATCGTCGGCGCAACACTTGTCGGCTTTCTCGTCTTCGGCGAAATTTTTGACGCCATGACCCTGCTCGGCACTGCTGTCATCCTCTCCTCCGGCCTATATGTCTTTTATCGCGAGCGACAGCGCGAGGTGGAGACCGCCGCATCACAGCACGCCGAAAGCTAGGCGCAACGCCAGCGATCCGACTATGAACGTCCTCGAGACATCTGCATCGCCTCTTTCTCAAACCGGCGTCCTCCGGCACCCGCAAGCGCTCGGTCAGCAAGTTGAAGATCGCCGTCGAGGCGGCGTGCGGCAATGCGCTCCAAACGGCCCAGGCCGGCGCCGTGCGCGAATGGCTCAGACGCGATGAGTTGCCGGGGAACTGTTCGACATGCTCGATGCCGTCGGCAAGGGCGCGACCGACCGTCGAGGCGTTTCGAGTGGAATTCGACGCCAGCGCCGCCTGCGGCTGGACCGGCGACAATACGGCCGGCTGGCAGAAATAGAGACTTTCGCCGTGTCTCCCTTGTTACTGCCACAGACCCCTATTGCAGATCACGTGGCAGCAATGTCGCCGGCATATCCTGATAACAAACAGGGCGCAGGAACCGCCGGATCGACAGTGTGCCGACCGATGTCGCGCCAAAGTTTGTGGAAGCGGGGTAAGGTCCGCCGTGAACGATCGTGTCGCCGACCTCTACACCCGTCGGAAAACCGTTGGCCAGTACCCTGTTCTCCCGGCGCGTCGTCGACTGGGCGATGAAAGCCGAGATGACGGCGCAGCTCGTCCTAGGCGGGGCCGCATTCAAGCTGCAGACTTTAAACTCTTGTGAGGCCAACCTTTGTTCGTCCAGCCTCGCATCGGACGACATACAGCGTGCCGCCATCGACTTTTCGCTGGTCGAGCATCTCTGCGCCCGTGCGGAAGGAGAGCTGAATGCCCTCGCCGACCCGGATATAGAACAGCGACGCCTCGCGCGTGCTGATTTCGATCTCATCGTCGCAGTGCCACACCTCCACGTCGTTGCCCAGATGCGATCTCAGTCTGCGTTCGCCTTGCGAGGTGGTGAGGAATTCAAGCCAGGGATAGCTCGATCGCACCCGCGTCAGCCAGCTATCGAATTGGGCCAGAAGCCCCGGCGCACCATTTTCCCTGCGGGCGCGCCAGAACGCTCCCTCGGGATTTCGGCAGAAGGGCGTATCGGCCAGTCCGCGCGGTACATCGTAGACATCATCGGGATGGACGAAGTGCGTCCAGGCGCCCATGCCCGACAGCTGTGACAGCATTATCATCCGAAGATCCGGCTTGCACACATAGCCGTAGGTGTCTCGCGGCAGGCAGACGAGACCGTCTTCCCATGGTTCGCGCGCGAATTCGCGATACCCGCCACGATTGGTTATGCCGCTCGAATAGAGGCTGCAAACCGCCGTGATCTCCGGAAACACCGCCTTCAGTGCCCGCACGTGGTCCTCTTCGTACCAGTTGTTGGCTGGCACCCAGGAGGCCGGAAGGGGCGCCGGGACGATGTCCTGCCAGAAGGTTCGCGCAAGTTCCAGCCGCTGGCGAAGGACGTTCAGATCCGGCCAGGATGCCTCAATGAGCGGCACGTGATTGAAGCCGTGAAATCCGTACTCATCGATGTCGCCGTCCGCTCCCGCCTCGGCGGCAAGCCGGAAGCGCTCGCGCAGGATACGGCGCGCGTCGGCAAGCGTCTCTTCGGTGGGAACGCTGGACCTCACCGGGGCGTCATCATCATAATCCATGATGCTGTACCAGGTGACCTTCAGGTCATGCCTTCGGCGCAGCGCCATCATGTCTTCATACCAGATGTCGAAATAAAAGTCCTGCTGGTCGATGCCTGGAAACTCTTGCGCCACGGGTTCTTCGCGGGCGTTGGACAAGGCGGGAGGGAAGTCGTCGACGTGAAGCATCGCGAAGCCGGGAATTGCGCAGACCCCGGTTCCCATCACGTCGAGAACGCACTGCAGGAGGAACCCGCGCAGCGCCCGGCAGAACAGCGCTCCGGTGTTCCAATAACACAGGTGGCCCTGGCCCACGCGCCGCTTCCAGGCGATAGGCAAACCGGTTCCGTCGGTCGCGAGCAGGTGGCAATCTGCTGCAAGCTCACTGGCACCGAGATCAAATCGGCTATGTTCGAACAACCAATCGAGATCGCCGATCTTCAGTCCGCGCACATCCGGGAAAATCTCGGAGACAAATTCCAGCCCGGTGGTTATGTGCATTGCCGGCGCATGGGTGCGCGGCAGAACGCCGAACAGGTCGGAAAACCGGTCATTCCAGCCTCGGTAGGCGACGAGCAGGCCGCCGCCAGCCTGCAGGTAGGCTTGCAGTTCCTCTCCCTTATCCTTCTGCCATGCCTCGATGTGTTCTGTGCAGATGACGATGGCAGCGAATTCCCCGAAACCGGGCCAGGCGCGCTGGCGTTTCAGATCGAGGACGGAAAACCGCAGCTTGGCAAATTCCAGCGCCGTGCAGAGGTTGTCGAGAATGGCCAGACCCTGACGATCGTCGGCGTGAGAGATGAGCAACAGGTTTTGCAGGCGGGCCTTCCGAGACGCCTTGCCTTCATCGTTCGCCTTGCGAAACGGCCACACCCTCACGCCTGAAACTCTCCGCCCACCGGTCCGGCGATGGAATAAGAGCACGCCGGACTTGATCCCATTCCCCTCGCTGCGGCAGGATGTGCAGCGGCGATATTCCGGGGGAAGGGAAGGTGTATGGCGTTTTCAGAAGGTCAACAGTCCCCCGGTCAGGCCATCCATGTCCTTCTCTGCCCCGATCAGCCATCCTGGGCTTTCGACAACATTGCCAACAACATCGCCCGTTATGCCGGCAAGAACAAGATCTCAAAGGTGTTCATGTGCGACGTGATCGGCAAGGAGCACCGGCTGTTTGAGACGATTTTTCTCAAGCGGATCGACCTGTGCCACATTTTCTGGCGCGAGGACCTGTTTTATCTTCTTCAGCCGGCGATCATCGACAGGGCGGCCCGTCATCTGGGATACGACTACGCGACCCTGGTCCGTGCAGTGAATAGCTGCGCCTTTACCACCTCGATCTATGATCATCTCTTTTCCGCCAGCGCGGAGCTTCAGGAACGGCGATCACGTTTCGTGACCATCGATGGATACACAGTATCCTCGCGCAAGCTGCAGGCGATCTATGAGGCAGAGCCGGACCTACCGGCGCCGGACCTCGTCATTCATGACGGCGTGGATATCGAGCATTTTTCACCTCGCGACACGATTCCGCCCGAACCGCAAACCTTCGCGATCGGCTGGGCCGGCAACAGCGCATGGGGTCGGCAGAACCAGGGTTGGGATGTGAAAGGTTACCACCGGCTGTTCCGGCCGATGATGGATGCACTGACGGAGCGCGGCCTTGCGGTCGAAGCGCGCGTGGCGGACCCCCAGATCAATCGCATCCGTTTTGAGGAAATGCCCGACTTTTATCGCGACCTCGACGTGTTCGTGTGCACCTCGGCGATGGAAGGCACGCCGAACACGGTTCTCGAGGCAATGGCCTGCGGCGTACCTGTCATCTCCACGGATGTCGGCATCGTGCCCGAAGCCTTTGGCGATCTGCAAACAAGTCTGATCATTGCCGACCCCTCTCCCGAACGCTTGGCCGATTGCATCGCAGGACTGCTGCAGGATCGCGATCGGCGCTTGAGTCTACGGCAGGAAAACCGTCAGCGTGCACTGAACTGGTCCTGGGAAATCAAGACCAGGGAGTGGTGGCCGTTCTGGCAGCAGGTGATGGCGCGCTCAATGGAGCCGCGCACCGCCATTCGCCGCGAGATCTACCTCCGCGCCATGGCTCTGCAGGGCGCCCGACCTCCGGTTGCAAACATTGTTTAGCGTCTGAGCAACACCTTCCTGCAAAGTGGAAGTGCAGGACAGGTACTCCGATGGTGGTTGCTTGGCATAACGACCTGCTTCAATTAAAGTGCGGCATTGCGCATTTCTCGGAGGAGGGAACGCGGGTGGATAATCTCGAAGTAAAAGAGACACTGAACGATGCCCGCTGCGGGCTTTACTTTCTCGCCGGGGCGGATCGATCCAGATCAGGTCGACGGACCGAGATCATCACCATTCATGCGGTCGATGACGCATTGACGCGCGAGCAGCGCGCTTTCATCACCGAAACATTCGCCGCAACTCATCCGAACCATGAATTGCGGTTGCGGTTTCACTCGAACCGCCAGCTGCATGCCCCGCAGAGTCTCGAAGCCTTCGCCGAACGATTTCACCACGACAAGATTCTTGCCGATCCGACCGGCTCCTTCTCCCGTGTCTCGAAGTTGTTGAGCCTCGCTCGTCTGATAAGAGCCCGGCTTGGCGACGCCATCGACCGTATTCTCTGGCAGCCGGACATTGCGGCGCTGACCCTCATCATGCCCTCCGCCGGCAGCGCCGCCAGTCAGCGCGCGGGCATTGAAGGCGTGCACGCGCTCATCGAGAGCAGCGTCTGCGAAGATCTGAGAAAAGCGCTGCGCTCGGTGCGCGTCAGTAGCAGCGTTCCATCGACGCGCTATACGCCGGTTGACAATCAATCCATGCAGCGCAGCGCCGGGCGCGGCCTGGCCGCGCTGGTGGCGCGCGTTTCGGGGCTCGTTGCTTTGATCGGCCTTGGTTCATTGACGGCGGCACAAGCTGGCGCCCAACCGTCAGCTGACGACACTGCCACCGGGTTGCCTGGTGTAACCGGCCTTGTCGGGCTGACGACCCTCGGCGAAAACTCGTATGGGCTGCGCAATCGCTACCAGGCCGTTGGGGGACTACGTCTTTATTTCGGTGCCACGGGGGTGGTTCTCGCCTCTGCCCTGACGCCGGGACGGGATATCGATCTCGAAGAGGCGGCGATTGGCCGTCCGGAAGCCGAGGATGAAACTGAATCGGGTCTTCCGATGCCAACCCATGTGGTCTATGGAGCCGGGTAGCCTCCGCCATTGTCGGGGACCGGCCATCGGCGGCCGAGTGGACGCGAATGCAGATTGGCATTGAAGCCCGGTGTCACCCTGGGACCATGGGTGGCCGGGAAAAAAACGTGAAAAGAAAGCGGGGACGACGTGAAATATCGGGTGAAGACGAACCGGGCAGCAAGCCTTGCGGCTGCTGCGTTGATTGCAGCACTGCCCGCGACGGCACTCGCGGCTGACATGGATGCCCGGATGGGCGGCAGTCTCATCTCTGAACCAGCTTATGACACGGTCGTTTACTGGGGAGCGGATTATGCCAACACGGACAGCGATGCCTTCGGTCTCGATGCCGGCTTCGTCACCGCCCTGAATGGCAATATTGCGGCCTCGGGCTGGATCATGTCGGGCAGCATCGGCTACGGCAACACCGATGCGCCGCTGTCGGAAACGGACTCCGTCTACGGCACTCTTCTACTAGGTTATCAGTGGGTGATGCCGGACTTCTACGTCTCGCTGGCGGGTGGCGCGCATGTGGTCAACAACGATGAAAACCCGCCCGGCGGAATCACTGACGGGTCAGAGTTCGGGGCGATCGCTCAATACGGTTTCGAGACCACCCGCACCAATAGCCTTTATTTCCAGAGCTACGGTTCATTCTCAACCGCCTATGATCAGGTCTATCTGCACGCCAAGGCCGGCTATAAGCTGCCGACGCTGCGGTTCGGCGGCGAATTTACGGTGTTCGACGAGGTGGCGAGCAGTTCGACCCTGCGCTATGGCGCGTTCGTCGGCGACATTCCGCTGACAGATCGTCTGAGCATGGTGGTCTCGGCGGGCTATCAGGATGAGCAGGGAAGCAGCGATGACGGTTTCTACGCCACGATCGGATTTGCCGTCCCGTTCTCGCTGCGCTGAATCGCCCGCGCGTTAAGGCTGTCCTATCGCAGACCATGAGGCTAAAATACTACAACGAGGAACGTCCTCACTCGGCGATCGGATATAACGTCCCGATCGCCCTACACAATACTGGTGGCCCAACCAGCTAGCCATCGTGATCAGAGCCGGAAACTCTATTCCCCGGCGGTCCAAAGTTCGGTCCCAGAGCACATCGCAGAAAACTCTAACCTATAGCGACGGCGTTTCCGGGAAGCACATCAGGATGATTTTCCACTCAACTGCCGGCCACCGGCAAACCAGTCACGAACCTCCGTCGATCACGAGTGTCTGACCGTTGACGAAGGTCGCATCCGCAGCCAGGAACAATATGGCGGATGCAATCTCCTCAGGTCGCGCCGCAGCCCGCCCATACGTAAGCGCCCTTGTACACCTCCGGCGGTCACGCTGTGTCGGAGCCGATGATCCGTGACTTCCAGCGCTTCTGTCGTCGTGATTTCCTGATGGCAGCGTGTTCTTCATAGGGGTAGGCAAGCATGCCGCATTGGACGCATGTGCCCGATTTGCCGCATCTGTCGACCCAGCATTTTACATCGCTGTTGAATGCCAAAGCCGCCCGCTCAAGGTGGAGGTTTTGTGAGCTCTTCAACAGGACGAGTTCGCCGTCCGTCAAGGTCCGACGCAGATGCTCGTGAACGGCGCGGGCATCAAGGGCCTCAACGATATGGCCGGAAGCCCTGTCCTCCTCGCTTGCACCATGCCGATGGGCGTTGTCGCCCACGAAAATGACCTCATCAGCCGCATCGCGGGCCGCCTTGTATGCCGCGCGGTACTTTGAGTTTGAGCTGCCGGGATAGTCAGACATTTGATCGATCACAATTCGTTTGCGGACTGCCTTGGCGTCCCTGACGGTCTCCATCGGAAGCGTCAGCGATTCCCACGGTGCCTTCACCGTATCCATCAGGAAGGTCGTGCCATTGTCGAGGTGGACCGGTTCGCATCGACCCTGGATGGCATCGAAGCCGGAGACAGCTTTCGTGAAGGTCTCGACGGGAACGCCAATCTCCATGGCCGCGGCATAGGCGGCTGCAATGCACATGCTGAAATGTTTGCCGATAAGTTCTGCGGTGACGGTGTGGGTTCCATGTCGCGATGCCAGCTTCACCACAAGCGGGCCCGGATATCGCTGTTTCACACCGACAATTCGGTAGTCAGCATCCGCGTTCTGACCAAAGGTGACGACGCGTCCTTCGCATCGTGCCGCCATGCTCATGACATTCTCGTCGTCGGCATTCAGGACCGCGAGGCCGCGGGAGCCGAGCGCCTCAACAAGTTTGCCTTTCTCACGCGCGATCGCTTCTTTGCCGCGGAAGGCTGAATAATGTTCCAGGCCGACCATCGTGACGATCGCGATGTCAGGTCTGATGATATCCGCCGTCTGGTCCATACTTCCCGACCAGGCCACCGCCGCCTCGATCACCACGTATTCGTCGTCGTCTCGAGCGCTGTAAACCGCGTATTTCGCTTCTTGGCGGCCAAGGCGAGAACTTGTCGCTAATCATCAAATCCGGCTGTGTCGTAAAGAACGAGATCGATAACTGAGATTGTCCACAAACACGTAAGGAGCAACAGAATGGTAGAGAAAGATGCCGGCCGATCGAAAGTGTTTGATTCAGTTTTTGATAACATTGATTTCGAAATAGTTCCGAATAATACCGCACTACTTGTAATTGATATGCAATATCTCGATGCGCATCGCGATTACGGTATGGGCGCCGACGCTAAGCGTGAGGGCATAACAGACAAGTATGAGTACTATTTTAATCAGGTCGAGAAAATTGTCATCCCGAATACCAAGCGGCTGCTTGATGTGTCGCGAGCGGCAAGTGTCCAAGTAATTTATCCGCGCATAGCGTCGCTTGTAAACGATTGCCGAGAAGTCAGCATCGAGCATAAACGCATCAAACTGCTTGCAGCCGCTGGCTCGCGAGAAAGTGAAATTCTCGACGAAATCAAGCCGATCGAGAACGAGATCGTCATCTCAAAGGGTGCTTCGGGCGTCTTCAATGCAACGGCGATAGACCAGATTTTGCGTAATCTCGGCGTCGACACTCTAATCATGACTGGCGTTGTCACGAACTACTGTGTGGAAACGGCTGTCCGGGACGCAGGCGACCGCGGCTATAACGTTGTGCTCGTGAGCGATGCTTGCGCAGCAATGAGTGAAGAACATCAACGCCTCGCACTTGAAATCCTAGCCGGCGTCTACTGCGTCGTAATGAGCACCGACGAAGTGATCGACGCCGTCCAGAAAAATTTCGGCGACATTCTGAGCGCGCATGTCGGTTGATCAGCCACATACTTTACAACAAAAGGAGTAATAGAATCATGACATGGAGATTCAGGGGTAAAACTCTTGTAGCCGTTCTCGCTCTTACAGGCTCGTTTGCAATCTGGTCAGCGGCGCCCGGACGCGCCCAAGAAACGGGGGCTAAACTTGGCTTTGTAACGGAACTAAGCGGGCCGGCCAGTCTATTTGGTGAAGCCGCATTGCAGGCTGCTGAACTTGCTGTAGATGAGGTAAACGCATCGGGTGGTGTATTAGGTGGTGATCTGACGCTGGCCGTAGCAGATGACGCGACTGACCCAAATATCGCCCGTCAAGTATGGGAAAAGCTCGTTAACGATGGCGTCGACGCATTCGTCTTCCGGGAGACGTCGGCCGCGCGAGTAGCGGTTTTGCCCGTAGCCGAAGCTGCGAACGTTCCGGCGATCTACGCAAATGATTACGAAGGTGGTGACTGCCGTCGAATTCTATATACCGCAGGCGAGATCGAACCACAGAAAATTGCTCCTTACCTCGAGTTTCTCAAGCAAAATGGGGGAACGAAATTCTTCGTTCTGGCCACCGACTACAATTGGGCACGCATTACGGCCGGCATGGTCCGGGAGGCTGCTCCAGGGCTAGAGATAGAAATCGTCGGTGAAGAATACACGCCCTTCAATACGACAGACTACGGGCCAATCATCACCAAGATTCGAAATTCGGGTGCAGAGGTCCTCTTCTCGGGCCTCGTCGGAGGCCCAGACAACGTGGCCTTCTTCAAACAGGCGCGCTCAGCTGGCCTTACGCAATCATTAAAGGTCATCGGCAACATAGCACTAGACGACTCGACGCTAGCGGCTGTTGGCGACGCTGCGGCGGGCACCTACATGGCCGCGAGCTACTTCATGACAGATACCAGCGAGGCCAATACGGCGTTCCTAGCTGCGCTCGAATCCAAATACGGGGGCAATATGAAGGCCCAGGGCTATCTGTCGGAGCCTGCCTATGACGCCGTCCATCTATACGCGCTCGCCGTCAACAAGGCCGGCACTACGGAGACCAGCGCCGTTCTCAAGGCGTTGTCAGAAGTGGAGTTCACAAAGAGCCCAAAGGGGTCGATTCGGATGACGCCGGATCGCCATGCAGCGATGCCAATTTTCATCGCCGAAGCTAAAGCCGACGGGACCTATGAGGTTAAAGAATCTCTCGGCGTCCAGGAAGCACCAAAGCAGTGTGACCCGCAGCCGCCGTTTGAAAAGGGCTGACGACGGAACGCAGTCCGCAGGCCCGCATCAAGGCGGGCCTGCCCAACTCAGAGGTCAAAGGTCACAGGCATGCTGGAGCACGCACTTAATATCGTCACGACCGCCAGCATCTTCTTCTTGGTATCGGCAGGTCTGCTGTTCGTCCTAAGCGTAATGGGCGTGGTGAATTTGGCACATGGCGCCTTCCTCACGGTTGGCGGATATTCCGGAGTGGTTATCTCACAGATCGGTCTCAATCCATGGCTTTCGCTACTGTTTGCGCCACTTATTGGCTTCATGGTTGGCTTGGTAACCGAACTCCTTCTGGTGCGCCGGCTTTACAATAGGCCGCTTGACACGATCCTGGCGACCTGGGGCCTCTCTATCGTTCTCGTACAGCTCCTTTCGACCCACTTCGGTCGGTCGGCGCACTTCGTCGACGAAATCATGACGGGCATGCCATATGAAGTGTGGGGCCTCTATATTTCGCCTTACAAGATCTTTGTCGTGGCGATTGCAGTGAGCGTGGGACTTGCGCTCTACCTTGCGCTTCGCTTCACAGATGCGGGTGTGGTTGCAAGGGCCGTGGTGCTCAATCCCGAGCTCGCGCGATTGCTTGGAATAAATACCCGTGTTGTCAATCTGATTACATTCGGTTTCGGCAGTGCCCTTGCGGCTTTTGCCGGTTCCGTAATTGTTCCGATGTCCAGCGTCGATCCAAACATGGGGACACCTTGGGTCATCACCGCGTTCATGGTGGTGCTCGTAGCGGGTTTCTCTCTACCCGCTCTAGGGATCAGCGCACTTTTGCTCGCCGCCGCCCAGGTCTTGGCCACCTACTATGTGGCACCAGTCATCGGCAGCGTACTGGTGATCGCAATTCCCATCGTTCTTCTACGTTTCGCGCCAGATGGCATCGTCGGTATTATGAAGTCACGTTGACACAATCCATGTACAACTCCGTGAAAGGTTACACGAGCATGGCTGACCCCGCGAGGTCTACGCGCTGGATGTTGATGCTTGCAGGCATCGCCGCAATGATGCTTCCAACGGTTATCGTCGGCGACTACATGACAGGCCTCTTGGTGCAGGCATTACTGTTTGGCATGGTCGCGCTATTGACTGACATAATCTGGGGTTATGCAGGTATTTTGACATTCGCCTCCGCGGCGATGTTTGGGGTTGGTGCTTATTTTATGGGCGGTGCATTCGTTCACTTTGCATCAACTCCGGGTAGCGCCTTTCTCGCGGTGATAGCCGCTTCAGCATGCGCCTTCATAACAAGTGCGGCGATCGGATGGCTAGCATTCTATAGTCGAATTAGAGTTTCCGAATTTTACATTGCCATAGTGACGCTTGGTGTGTCTGTGTTAATGGGGCAAGCAATCCTCTACGGGGGTGCGTTAACCGGAGGCAGCAATGGGCTCAGCGGTTTCGCAACGTTTGCGGCCTTGAATCAGCATTGGTACGGGTTTGTAGCGGCGCTTTTCCTAGCACTGCTTTATGTCTCAACCCGAGTCGTGCGCAGCGATTACGGTCTCGTCCTCAAAGCAATCCGCGACAACGAAGTGCGCTGCCGCTATCTTGGGATCGATACGCCGCTAGTAAGGACAGTAGTTTTCTCGGTCGCAAACGCAGCAATAGCAGTTGTCGGCGCAGTATACGCAATGTTCACCACCGTCGTCGCACCCTCTCTAGTCAGCATGGCCGCGGCTACCAACGTGCTGATTTGGGTTATTCTCGGCGGACGTGGGACACTAATTGGGCCGGCCTTGGCCGCGATCCTCATCACGACTCTGACACCGCAGCTCAGCACCGCGTTTCCATTGTATTGGCAGGGCTTCCTCGGTGCGATATTTGTACTAATCGTAGTTTTTCTACCGCAAGGTCTGATGCCCTTCGCGATTGAACGCGCAAAAAGATCCTTTCAAAGCGCGGCCCATAAACGACCGGTGGACAGAACTAGACAGACAGCCGCCGAAACGTATTTTACCCGTACGAATAACCCGAATGGAATAAGTAATGCCGGATCGGTGGCCAAACTGATCAATGTTTCGAAGCGATTTGGTAGCTTTCAGGCCTGCAACGATGTCTCCTTTTCTGTAGATCGAGGAGAACTCGTGAGCATCGTGGGGCCGAATGGCGCCGGGAAGACATCCCTGGTGCGCTGCATTGCCGACGGCGATGAACGCTCATCGGGATCAGTAGAAATTGCGGGGATCTCAATAGGGCGAGAGGCTCCGGAAAAGGTGGTGGCACTTGGAGTCGGACGCAAATTTCAGTCACCAAGCATATTCGGATCGTTAACCGTTCGCGACTGCCTACAAGTTGCGAGCTGGCGCGGAAAAGCTCCGTCGTGGTGGAGGCGCGATGCGGAAGTCCGGCTTCCAGACGGTGCTGCTGATGTGGTTGAAGCTCTCGGGCTTGATGAAGTTTGGGATCAACTGGCGCGAGACATCAGCCACGGCCAGCGACAGGCGCTCGAACTCGCAATGGTGCTTGCTCTCGAGCCCAGCGTCTTGATCCTTGATGAGCCAACCGCTGGTCTCTCGACGGCCGAACGCGAAAGAGTCGGCGAGGTCCTGCTGAGCCTGGTAGCGTCTCGACGGATGGTCGTCCTTCTCATTGAGCATGACTTCGAATTCGTAAAGCGGATCAGTTCCCGGATCGTCGTGCTTGTTGGAGGTGAACTCGTTGCTGACGGAACTGTGAGCCAGGTCGCCAACTCAGAGATCGTCAAACGGGCCTATCTCGGAAAAAGCCACGAGAAAGAAATAAAATGACCCCCGCACTGGAATGCCACAACATTCGTTCTGGCTATGGCGACATGGAGATTATTGCCGGTATCGATCTCAAACTTGACGTAGGCGATATCTACGCCATTGTCGGTAAAAACGGCGCCGGCAAAACCACGCTTGTCAAGACAATCATGCGCGTCTTGCCCCTGCTGGGTGGTTCATTTACGCTTTTCGGTAATGACGCGGCTAAGTTGAGCACCAACCAGGTGGTTTCTCTTGGTATTGCATCCTCTCCCCAGGACCGCCCATTTTTCAACGACCTGTCCGTCGAAGAAAACCTTCGTCTGGGCGCTCTAGGGCAATCGCGCCAGCAGTTCCGTGGAGAAATTGATCGAATCGTCGAAATGTTTCCCTTCATCGGACAGCGCCTTGCTCAAAAGGTCGGTACACTGAGTGGTGGAGAGCAGGCGATGGTCAAAGTTGGCAGAGCTCTGCTACCGAAGCCGCGTCTAGTGATCTTGGACGAGGTTACCGAAGGGCTTCAACCGATGATCGTCGACCGAGTCCGAGAGGTGCTACTGCGCGACCATAAGGAGAGGTCCATCACCATATTGGTTGTTGAACAGAATGTTGACTTCGTAGCAGGATTGGCTTCGCGGTACGGTTTGATTGAACGCGGTTGTATGGTTGCAGAGGGTAGGTTCAGCGACAGCGGTGCGCGTAAACGTATCACCGATCATCTCTTAGTTTAGCGGAGCAAGGACCTCCAACTCTTATTGGTGCGTATTGGCCAGAGGCCCGAGTTCCCGCCAGTTCTCGGGAGAGTCTTGGGTTGCTAATCTGGCCTGATGCGGCCTGTTTTCCAAAGCCATGTTCATTGCGAGGTCGTTGGGTGTTGCTCAGCGATGAATGGGGTCTGTTGCAGTTTTAGTCTTCCTTCCATGCGGTGACGGCAGCGCCGGCTTGGGCGAGTGACGAGAACAGAGGCTCGGTGAGGCACTCGTCACGGAACCTGCCATTGAAGCTTGCGACGAAGCCATTCTGCATTGGCTTGCCCGGGGCGATGTAAGTGCCAGTCGATATGGCACCTTTGAGGATGGGCATGCTGGTCATCTCCGTGCCGTTGTCGGAGACGATCGTCTTCGGCACCCATGTCTTAGGAACAATCTGTTACCTATGTCTTCGGGAAACTTTCTGTGCGTTCGCTGGCCAGATATGGAAATAGCAATCAGCAATGAAATCAACTGGCTC
The DNA here is from genome assembly GCF_019334345.1 of Neohoeflea coraliihabitans. GTDB lineage: Bacteria > Pseudomonadota > Alphaproteobacteria > Rhizobiales > Rhizobiaceae > Pseudohoeflea > Pseudohoeflea coraliihabitans. Next base: position 385,827 of record NZ_JAHWQX010000001.1, on the reverse strand, counting down.
GGTGGTTTTCGGTTCGTTGGTGGCCGTCCTGCTGCCGGACGGAAACTGTTTCGCCTGATCACACGGCTATTGGTGCCGCTCGGCGAGAATCGCATCTGACAATTCCGCTCCCATCATTACGGTGGTCAGATTGATGTTGGCGCACGGTATGGACGGCATGATGGATGCGACATCGCGGATAGCGGGTTCATCTGCTTTTCGGCCTGTATCTGTCCAGGGAACCATGGCTTATTGGTTGCTGGTCGCTTTCGAACCTCCGCTTGCGAAGAATTTTCCTAACTAGCGGCGCCGGCAATTCGGGCAGCGAGACTGGTCCACTCTATGGACGAGAGCAAAATCAAAACTAATCATAGCTCAGCGAGGCAATGTCAGCTGGCTACTGGCTTCCGGTCGCAGTCTGCCTTACGGCCCATGCCTCATAGTCGCGGCTGCTGTTGGAGATATGTCTGCCGAGCTCGCGGCAAAAATCATTTCGCGCGCCCGCCGTAAGAAGATCGGACAGCGCACGATGAAACTTCAATGAGCGGCGAACCACCTCGATGTCCTTCAACCCGCGGTTTCGCAGGGCGTCGATCTTCGACGACAAGGGAACATAGGAGGCGATGAGCAGGCGGTTGCCGGAACCGGAGACGATCAGATTGTGAAATGCCGAATCCAGGCCCCGGTACCTGTCGTAGTCCTCGGTATCGACACACTTAAACATCTGCTCGACGATGCCCTTCATCTCGGATGCTACGGTCTGCCACTCGAGATCGAACAGCTTACGTGCGGCGCCGGTCTCGAAGAGGTGCCGCATCTCGAAAATTTCCTCGATTTCCCGTTCGTCCGGCAAGAAGACCCGGGTGCCGCTTTGAGGATCAATTCTGACCAGACCTTCGCGCCTGAGTTCCTGTAGCGCCTCGCGGACCGGCGTCTTGCTGATGCCGAACTGACGCGAAATCCGCGCCTCGGATAGATGCTCCCCCAGCTCGATGGTGCCGTCGACGATGGCGTTCCGGATGTTATCCAGCGCCATTTCGTAGAGGGAGGGAGCCCGTTTGAGCCGTTCGATCGCCATGTTATTCCAGCCTCCAGAGCCCGTCGGTTTACCGATACTTGCACCACACTGCAATCGCTTGACAGGCCCGCATTGAGATGTGATATCTTAGATGTACTGTCAAGACGGAGTGGGCTGATTTTGTCGAACTCAGCATATTTCACGGCGGGGGGAATTGGCCGTAGGGGGACTTTCAAGTCTGCGACCCAAGTTTCTCGCGGCGATATGCGAGGATTGCCGACCTGGCCGCGGGGGGCGCCAACGCCCGCGAGCACCCACATCTTCAGATGGCAGGAGCAGTCCTGCCGGATTGCACGGAGCATCGGTCCGTCTCTCGGTTTCCCGATGAGGGCGGGCCTTGCGGTTCCAGTTGAAGCGGCGCCGGGATCGCGGTCCATCCGGTCGCAATGTCGAGAAAGGACCATCGATGTCGGTCGCTGACGGATATCGCAACCCTTTCCGGAAAGCCCTGGCCGAAGGCAGACCGTTAGCCGGCGTGTGGTCGATGCTGAACTCTTCGAACGCAGTCGAGGGCTTGGGTTGGGCCGGATTTGACTGGTTACTTCTCGATGGAGAGCACTCGCCGATCAACCTTGCGGATGCGGTCTCACATCTGCGGGCACTCTCGTGCACGCCCACGGTGCCGATTGTTCGCACTGCGTGGAACGATCATGTGATGCTCAAGCAATATCTCGACATTGGCGCCCAGACGATCATGATCCCCTATGTGCAGAATGCCGAGGAAGGGCGGAGTGCGGTTGCAAGCACACGATATCCGCCGGAGGGCCGCAGGGGATTTGCCGCGATGCACCGGGCCAGCCGCTTCGGAGCGATCGCAGATTATGTCCATCATGCCAGCGAGACCATTTTCCTCATCGTCCAGGTCGAGACCATTTCCGCGATCGGCGAGATCGAAGACATCGCCGCCGTCCCGGGCATCGATGCCGTATTCTTCGGCCCGGGTGATCTTTCCGCCAGTATGGGCATGCTCGGTCGCCCAGGGGAGCCGGACATCACGCGCAAGATTGAAGATGCGGCGAAGAAGGTAAAAGCCGCGGGCAAAGCCGTCGGCGTTCTGGCTCCAAATCCCGATCTGGCCAAGCATTATATGAGCGCCGGGTTCGACTTCGTGTCCGTCACGACCGATTGCAGCCTGCTTTTCGGTCATGCCAGAGCGACCGCCCGCATGTTCAGGTCGGGCGAGGGGCGATGAGCAGTCCGGTCGCAGCCCCGGTTCTCGACACGCCCACCGCCGACCATGGCGACGCCGTGCTCAAGGTTGCCGACATGCGCGTGCGGTTCCGTCAGAACGGCTCATCGGCTCGGGCGGTTGACGGTGTGTCCTTTGCGGTACGGCCCGGAGAGACGTTGGCGGTGGTGGGCGAATCCGGTTCCGGCAAATCGGTCACGATGCTGTCGGTCATGGGTTTGTTGGATCGTCAGACCGCCGAGGTCACCGGTGACGTGCACTATTTCGATGGCAATGGCCAAACCCGCAACCTGCGCAGGATGCCGCGGCGTGAACTGGACCGGATACGCGGCCGCGAAATAGCAATGATCTTCCAGGACGCCACTGCAAGCCTCAATCCGCTAATCAGGGTCGGAGAACAGATCGCCGAAACCATTCGTCTTCACGCCGGCGCCGACAGGCAGGAGGCTTGGAGGCGAACGGTGCAATTGCTGGAGGATGTCGGAATCGCCGCGGCCGAGCAGCGGGCGCGCAGCTATCCGCACGAGCTTTCGGGCGGCATGCGCCAGCGTGTGATGATCGCGATAGCACTCGCCGGCGAGCCTCGGCTGCTAATCGCAGACGAGCCGACCACGGCGCTTGACGTCACCATCCAGACGCAAATTCTCAACCTGTTGGAGCAGCTTAAACGCGATCGCGACCTTTCGATTCTGATCGTGACCCACGATCTCGGGGTTGTCGCTGAAGTGGCCGATCGCGTCGTGGTCATGTACGCGGGCGAGATCGTGGAAAGCGGTGCGGCAGGCGACCTGCTGCAGCGCCCCCGCCATCCTTATACCGCGGCGCTGCTTGCCTGCCTTCCTCAAATCGACTGGGACGCTGCAGCGCAGACTGCCGCCTACGAGCGGGCGAAGCCCGGCACCGTTCCAACGATCGACGAGACGTTCACTGGATGCCGGTTCCGCGCGCGCTGCGCGATGGCGCGTGCGACATGCGAACGGGACGTGCCGATGTTCGAGACTGGGCCCGGATGGACTTCACGCTGCTTCTTCTGGGAGGAAATGGCATGAACCCAGAAAACGAAGTGCTTCGCCTCGATGGGGTCAGCAAGGTCTTTTTTCAAAGGGCCAGCCTCCGGGCGTCAAACGTCATTAAGGCAGTCACAAATGCCTCCTTGTCTCTCCGCCGCGGCGAAGTCGTTGCATTGGTGGGAGAGTCGGGTTCGGGAAAGTCCACCCTCGGCCGGGCCGCGATCCGCATCACAGAGCCTTCGCAGGGAAAGATCTGGCTCGAGGGCCGACAGATCACTCACCTTGATCGGCGCAAACTGAAGCCGCTTCGCCGGAAAATGCAAATGATATTTCAGGACCCATATGGGAGCCTGAATCCGAAAATCCGTATTGGCGAGGCTGTTGGGGAAGGTATGCGGCTGCATGGCATTGCATCTTCCAGAGACGTCGGTCAGAGAGTCGCCGCAGCGATCGAGCGAGTTGGGCTTCCGGCCGAACTGGCCAAGCGCTGGCCGTCGGCGCTTTCAGGCGGCCAGCGGCAGCGGATTGCGATCGCCCGGGCTCTGGCGGTCGAACCGTCGATCATCGTTGCCGACGAGCCGACATCCGCTCTGGACGTCTCGGTGCAGGCCGAGATCATGGACCTGCTGAAAGACCTGCAACGGCGCGAGCACCTGTCGATGCTGTTCATCAGTCACGATCTGCGGATTGTTCGCGAGCTCTCGGACCGCGTTCTGGTGCTGTATCTCGGCCATGTCGTTGAAGCCGGTCCTGTCAATCAGGTGTTTTCCTCGCCCGCTCACCCCTATACGGAAGCCCTGCTTCAATCAGTGCCCCGTCACCCGGCGGAGCCGGCAAAAAAGCGCCTGGTACTGGAAGGGGAATTGCCGAATCCGATTTCGCCGCCGCAGGGGTGCGTCTTTCACCCCAGATGCCGTTATGCACTCCCGGCCTGCAAGCAGGCCGATATGAGCAGCCGCACGGTTGCTCCGGGCCACCTGACGGCGTGTATTCGCGACGACCTCGATCTCAATGCAACCGCGGTGGAACGTCGATGACTTCCCGCACACGAACGCTTGTTATCGGGTCGAGCGGCTTTCTTGGCCGGAAGCTTGTTGCTGCGATCGCCGAGCAGGGCGGTGAAGTCCACGGCTTCGATCCCGTGAGCTGCACGCAGGACCAGCTTGCCTCTCATTGCCGCGGTTCGGTTTCCGACCCGGAACTCCTGGACGAAGCGCTGCGCCAGTCCAAACCGCAGTCCGTCATTTCGCTGGCCGCTTACATTCAGCCGGGCCTCGGGCCAGGCCGTTCGGCCGAGCTTGATCCAGATGCTGCTTTCATGGTGAACGTCGGCGGCTTTCGCAACATCATTGCCGCCTGCCGCAGGCACGGCGTTTCGCGTCTCATCTGGTCGAGTTCGACGACCGTGCTGGGCTCGGCGCATCAGCACGAGCGTGAAATCGTCGACGAGGACGCCCCCTGCTTTCCGGAAAGCGTATACGCTCTGACCAAGACACTTGCAGAAGAGATCGGGACGTACGAGCACGGCCGGCAGGACCTTGAAGTCGTTGCTGTGCGGCCAACGCTCGTGCTCGGCCGGGGTCACCCGTATCGGGGAATTCTCGATCCGCTCAAGTCCCTTTTCGACGCCGCATCAGGCCGTGGCGGCGAGGCAGTGACAGTCGAGTGGGGTCCGCACCGGTTCGACATTGTCGATGTGCGCGATTGTGCCGCGGCCATCCTGGCACTTGCCATGACCAAAAAGCCATTGCGCCCCGTCTACCACATCAATGCCGGTCCAACCGACATCCACGAAATCGTTGCCGTCGCGAAAACCTGCCGCCTCAGCTTGAGGGTGACCGTCAACGAGACAACCGGTTCCACCCATTTTCCGCTTGTCTCAGCCAAGCGCCTTACTGAGGACATCGGGTTTAAGCCGGAATTCGGCGGCACAGAAATCATCCGCGATTGCGTCACCTAACACTCGGAAGAAAGGAAGCACGACCATGTCTGACAAGTTCAAAACGACTCGCCGCCGGCTACTTCTAAGCGCTGCCGCGATCCCGCTCGTTACCCTGGCAGGGCTGACCATTCCCGTCGCGCCCGCTTGGGCCGACGACTCGGTTCTTTACGGACCTTCAGACCCCGCCGCCAAACAGGGCGGGTCGCTGACTGTCGGCTCGTTGATCGAACCGCCTTCCTTCGACATCTATCACCAGGCGGGCGAGGCGGTTAATTTCGTCGCACCGCTGATGTACCAGACGCTTGTCTATGCCGACCATGACGGCAACCCGCATCCTCTGCTCGCCGAAAGCTGGGAGGTGAGCGAAGACCTTACCGAATATACATTCCGGCTGCGCAGCGGTGTCACCTTTCACACGGGCCAACCGCTGGAGGCGACTGATGTCAAATACGGTCTCGACTACATGCGCAATCCCGACAACGGGACGATCGGAGCTCTCGACTTTGCAGATCTGGAAGAAGTGGAAGTCGTCGATCCCCTCACAGTCGTCGTGCGCCTGAAAAAACCCAACTCCGCTTTTCTCATTACACTGACCCATCGCAACGGATCGGTTGTCCCGCGGAACTGGTTTGACGGTGAAACCTCGCGTACCGAACTCAACAGCAAGAGCGTCGGGACAGGACCGTTCAAACTGGCCGAGTTCGTCCAGAACAGTTACATGCGGCTGCAGCGCAATCCGGACTACTGGCAGCCAGGCCTGCCCTATCTCGACGAAATCATCATCAATTTCATCCCGAACAGTGCGGGCATGCTTGTGGCGGCTCGCAACGGACGCGTCGACATGGCAGTCCTCGTTCGACCGCAAGACGCCGACCAGTTGAAGAACGACACAAGCCTTACCGTTCAGCGGTCACGGTCTCTGAACCAGAAAAGTCTCGATCTCGATTCCACCTATGGCCCGCTTGAGGACGAACGGGTGCGGCGGGCCGTCGCGCTCCTGATCGACAAGGAAGCGGTCATGCAGGCCGCCATTTCCGGATATGGTCAGGTTTTGGGAATGATGGTTCCGGGCATGCAGGATCGCTGGGGCGTGCCGCTTGATGATCTGCCCAATCAGAAAGTCGACGTCGAAAAGGCCAAGGCCCTGCTCGCCGAGGCCGGGCACCCGGACGGGATCGATCTCGAACTGCGGACAATCATCGGATATGACTGGATGGAGCCTGCAGCGCTGACGCTGGCGCAGCAGTTGCAGAAAGGCGGCGTGCGCGTCACGATCGAGCGTCTGGACCTGGGCACATGGCTGCAGAACTTCCGGGCCAAGAAGATGGGCTTCACGCTGAACGATTGGGGCACGCCGCCCGATCCGAACATCCTCTACTACCGGCATTTCCACCAGCCACCGGAAGGCGCCGATTTCCGCAACTGGGCCAATGCCGACGGCAGTCGGCTGCTCGACGAAGGGCGCCAGACGGGGGATGACGGCAAGCGCCGGGAAATCTACAATGAGTTCCAGCGCTTGCTGGCCGAGAGCGTTCCAACCGTCATGATGTTCGGATCGGACCACATCGTGGTTGTCTCGGATGCCGTGCGCAATCACACCATGCATCCCATCGGCTGGCATTTCGGACTCGTCAAGACCTGGATCGACCAAGAGTGAACGGAATGAGACGGTTCCTGCTGTTCCGCATTCTGGCGTCCGCCCTGACCCTTCTGCTCGCAAGTCTTGCGGTGTTCCTGATGGTCAGGGCGGTGCCGGGAAGCATTGTCGAGACGATGATGGGACAAATGGGAAGCACCGAGGGCGAGGCGGCGCTGCGGCGCTTCTTCGGCCTCGATCAGCCCGTCTACATGCAGTATATCGACTGGCTTTCGCGCGTCCTGACCGGTGATTTCGGCGTCTCCTGGCGACAGGGAAGCCCGGTTCTGAGCCTGGTGTTCGGCGCATTCATCGTCTCGCTTCAACTGGCGTTGATGGTGCTTGTGGTGTCGTCCCTGATCGGCGTGCCGCTCGGTCTCCTGGCGGGATATCTCGCCGGGGGCGTGATTGACACGATCATCCAGTCTTTCAATGTGCTGTTTCTTGCAACGCCGGTCTTCTGGCTGGCATTGATGTTGCTGTTCGGAGTGTCAGCTCTCTTTCACTGGTCTCCACCGACGATTTACGCCTCGCCAGGTCGATCGTTGTCGGACAACATCGTCATCCTCCTCTTGCCTATGCTCAGCCTCGCATTTCTGCAGATTGCAGCTTATGCCCAGTTCGTGCGGCAGCATGTCGTTGAAGCGATGCAGCAGGAATACGTGCGCGCGCTAAAAGCGCGCGGGGTGCCGCCCAAGGTCATTCTGGGCAAGCACGTGCTGCGCAATATCCTGGTCCCGCTGATCACTTTCATGGGCCTGATCTTTATTCAGATTCTCGGCGGCGTAGTCGTCATCGAATCGATATTCGGACTGCCGGGACTGGGGCGCCTGTTGGTCAATGCGCTCTATGCCCGTGATTTTCCGGTGGTGCAGGGCGCTCTCGCGATGATCCTTGTTTCGGCGATCCTGATCAACCTTCTGGTTGATGTCCTCTACCATGCAATTGATCCCAGGCTGCGCACATGAAAACGTTGCTTGATCGAGCAAGGCGCAATCCCGCTCTCGCGCTGGGGGTTGCGATTGCCATCATAATCGGAGCGGCCGCGCTGTTTCCCGGGCTGTTCTCGCAAACGTCGCCGCTCGAGATCGATATGGGACGCGCCTTGCAGCCTCCCTCAACGGCACATCCCTTCGGAACCGACCACGTGGGCAGGGACGTCTATTCCCGCGTTGTGCATGGTGCCGGCGTGACGCTCGGAATCGTCAGCGGGTCGCTCGCGCTTTCTGCAATATTCGGCGGGCTGACGGGTTTGTTCGCTGGGTATCTGCGCGGCTTCAGTGACCTGGCAACCGGGCAATTCACCGGGGTTATCCTGAGTTTTCCGCCGATCTTCCTCGGGGTGATGATCACCGGTATTCTCGGCTCGAGCGTGGCAAATCTCGTGGTCGCAATGGCGATCATCTACTTTCCGCTGTTCGTGCGGGTGGCAAGATCGTCGACGATGGTCGAGGCGTCGCGATCCTACACGGAAGCGGCCCAGGTGCTGGGCGCCGGTGATCTGCGGGTGATCTTCCGACACCTGTTGCCCAACGTGCTGCCAGCCGTGCTCACCCAATACATCATCCTGTTTCCGCTTGCGCTGCAGATTCAGGCAGCGCTCGGATTTCTCGGGCTTGGTGTTCAACCGCCGACGCCTGACTGGGGTGCGAGCCTTCAGGAAAGCAAGGATTACGTCCTTTTCGCGAGCTGGACGGCGATCTTCCCGGGTCTTGCGCTGATCCTGTCGTCGCTCGCCGTGATCTTGATCGGCCGGGGCCTGCAATCGAAGAACTAGAAGTGGAGATAAAGAGTGCGGATCGAGTGTGTTGCGCAGACGAATGACATTCTTGGAGAGGGTGTGATCTGGAACCCGGCCGACCAGTGCCTTTACTGGGTGGATGCCTTCGGGCCCTTCATTCGCAGGCTTGAGTATGCCACCGGAAAGGTCGACTCCTGGAAGATGCCGAACATCATCGGATCGCTCGTATTCGATCGCAAGCAGGAAATCGTCGCAGGGCTGACGTCGGGCTTCGGGAAGGTGACCCTCGACCCGGTGAACGTGGAGCCCATCGTCAATCCGCAGCCAGAAGAGGGTATCATCTTCAATGATGGCAAATGCGATCGACGCGGCCGCTACTTCGTCGGCACCATGCACCGGGATTTCGTGGAGGGCGCTGGCGTGCTGTGGCGTCTGGATCCGGACTGGACAACGCACCAGGTGGATACCGGGATCACGGTCTCGAACGGCCTGGCATGGTCTCCGGACGACCGGACCATGTATTTCGCCGATACACGCGCGCTGAAGGTCTACGCCTACGATTATGACATCGAAACGGGCAACGCCACGAACAGAAGGATCTTCTTCACCACAGACGATACCAACGGCCGCGTCGACGGCGCGACCACCGACACTGAGGGTCACTACTGGTGCGCCATGATCCATGACGGGTCGATCTGCCGCTACTCCCCGGCCGGCAAACTTGACCGGCGAATCGAGATTCCCGTGAAGCATCCGACGATGTGCAGCTTCGGGGGGCCGGATCTCGATATTCTGTACGTGGTCACGAGCAGCCGCTTCCTGAAGCCTGAGGACCGTCCCGATCAGCCGCTTGCCGGAAGCACCTTTGCGATCACCGGGCTGGACGCCAAGGGTATTGCCGAACCTTACTTCGCAGGATGATCTGATAATGCACGACTGGCAAAGCCTCGACGCGGAAGAACGCGAATATCAGTTCAATCCGCAAAAATCCGTAGATAAACCCGCGAGCTCATTTCAAGCGCACCGGACCATGATGAGCCGCATTTGCCGGCAAAGCATGGAGGCGCATCTGGATGTGAAGTACGGTCCCGGACCCCTTCATGGGCTCGACATCTTTCCGGCAGGTCCGGATTCTCCGGTCCATATCTTTTTCCACGGCGGCTATTGGCGGATTCAGGACAAGGAAAACTTCTCCTTTATCGCGCGAGATCTGGTCGCCAGCGGCGTTACGGTCGTCATCGCAAATTATGACCTGTGCCCCGCTGTGACGCTCGACGGGGTCACTGCATCAGCCCTGAATGCCATCGAATGGTGTTTCCGGAATATCGATCAGTACGGTGGCGACCCACACCGCATGAGCGTGTCAGGCAATTCGGCCGGCGCGCATCTGTGCTCGATGGTTGTCGCCACCGACTGGGCGGCGCGAGGGTTGCCGCGCGACATCATTACCGGCGCAGTCATGATCAGCGGCATTTTCGATCCAACACCGGCGATGCACATTAGCGTCAATGCGGACCTGGCGCTGACCGAGGAGATCATCGAGCGCAACAACACGGAACGCCTTCCACCGAAGGTCGATTGCCGCAACCTCGTCATCGCCGGCGGAAAGGAACCGTGGGCCTGGATCGATCAGAGCTACCGCTATTCCCGGCACCTGCGCCAGCACGGTGGAGATCCGGAGGTTCACATTCTCCCCGGATACCACCATTTCAATATCATGGACGAGTATCTTGAGCCGTCCAGTCCCATCGCGCGCGCTGTTCAAGCCGTATGTGGAGCGGGTGAGCAGCGCTAGCATCAGGATCATGGGAGATGGCCGCCGATTTCTCTGACTGAAGCTTGACGATTGCGCTCAGTCCGACTTTATCCGTGAGCGGCGATGATCCTTGCAATCTTCCCCGTTTCGCGCCGCCGATTCCCGTCTTCCGATTTTCATTTCCCGATTTCTGCCTGACGGGAAAAATCTTCTAAGCGGCAGTAATATTATGGCTATTCGCGCTCCAACACAGCGGCATGTCGCGAAAACGCGGAGAATACGCGGTTTCTTCCCGGATAACCGGGAAATTGCGACCAGAGACGGGTTCGCTGAGGACTGGCTCCACCACCAAAAATTTCCCAGCGCTGTCCGTTGTCTGCCAAGCGGGAACTGGAAATTTGGCGCGCACATCACAACTTGATGGAGTGGAGAGCTTTTCGCCGAGTGACATTCTCGGCAAGAGCTTTCGAAAGCAAGGACGTCAGATGGTGCTGCCAGCAATCGGCTTAACACGGGCCTCGATTTTTCCACGCCTGCGGCTCGCCGTCCTTGCCATGTTGTTTTTCGTTGTCCTGCTTTTCGTTCCCGCACAACCGCATGCGCAACCTGCCGACGAGGCCAGCTCACCGGAGCAGGCGGTGGCCGTGGAGCCAGTCGCGCGAGATGAAGTCATCGAAAACCGAATCGGCCGGATATTGCGGGCAACGGGCTGGTATCGCAACGTGCTGGTCGATGTGGATGAAGGGATTGTGTTCATCGACGGCATTGCGGGTTCGCAGGATCAGCGCGACTGGGCTCGTGATCTGGCGGCGCGAACCGAGGGCACGGTCGCCGTGGTGAACCGGATCGAGGTGCGGGAAGAGGTCAATTGGGATTTCGCTCCGGCCTTTGGCGAAATCGAGTCGCTCGCCAGGAAGTTCGCGGTCTCATTGCCGCTGATCGTGCTTGCAGTCCTGATCCTGCCGCTTGCCTGGTTGCTGTCGAGCATGATCGCCACACTGGTAAGACGTGTTCTCGCCCAACGGATCGAGCAGGATTTCCTGCGCAATGTGATAGCCCGTGCCATCGCAATTCCGATTTTGGTCCTCGGCGTCTATCTCGTCTTGCAGGTTGCCGGGCTGACCGGGCTGGCGGTTTCGCTGCTGGGCGGCGCGGGCGTTATCGGCATCGTGATTGGGTTTGCGTTCCGCGATATTGCAGAGAATTTCCTTGCCAGCCTCCTGCTCAGCATTCGCCGCCCGTTTAGGCAGGGCGACGTGATCGGCGTTGCTGACTTTGAAGGCGTGGTGCAGTCGATGAACACACGATCGACCATCTTGCTCACCCTTGAAGGCAACCACGTTCAGATACCCAACGCAACGGTTTTCAAGAACACAATCGTCAACTACACGGCTGGGCCGGCGCGCCGGATAACGGCGGAGGTCGGCATCGGCTATGATACCTCGATTGGCGAAACGCAACGCCTGATCGTGGACGTGTTGCGCGGTCACGAAGCAATCTTGAACGAGCCACCTCCTATGGTCCTGGTCGATGCGCTCGGTTCGGCAACAGTGAACCTCAAAGCGCATTTCTGGATAGACGGCCGCTCGCTTTCTCCGCACAGGGTTCGCTCCTCGGCGTTGCGCCTCATCAAACGGACATTGGTCGAGAATGGCGTATCGATGCCGGATGAAGCGCGCGAGGTCATCTTCCCGCAGGGTCTTCCGGTGGTCGTTATGGATGGGGCGGACAAAGACACGCCTCCTGGGACACAGACAGCGATTGCGGACGCGACCAGGAAAAGGCTCACCGTCGTCGAATCTGGGACCGAGTCGACTGCGCCAGAAGGTGGCCTCGGCAATGAGATCAACGAACTGCCGGAGGACATTGCCGACGCAACCATTCCGGAAGCGGCATCCGAGAACCTTCTGTCGAGAAGATAATTCCGGGTCCCAGGTCTGCGGAGTTGCAATTCGGATCGCCCCGGTAACCGCAAAGGCCTTGTTGGAAGAGTTTGGGTTTCTGAGCTCCGCGGAGCCATGGTTTCGATGTTTGAATCAAACTACTGGACAAATCGGTCCTTCTCGACGCCCGTCTTCCGGCACCAATCGAGCGCTGCCCCTTGAGGAGGAGGGTATACGTTCCGAACCTTTAGATAGTGCGGATCGAATTATCCGATCGTCGGCTGAGTACCGGCCTGAATATTCAGCATGTACCTCGCCAACGGCGAAAGCAAGCGATCCTCCGCTGCCTTCCGCGCAATCTCGGCATCGGGAACTTGATCGCCAATCTATCTGTGACCGACCAGAGTATCGACATGGCCGTCGAGCAGGCTGCGGCTATAACATCGTATGCGCTGACAACTGCGCCGCATACCTTGAGGAGCGCCACGCCGGCGCGCGTCGAGCTTTCGGCGGTTATTGCCGCGTGCAGGCTGTCATCGCGTGGCGAAGCGGCGCAGCCGCGCGTTGCGGGTGGACAGCACCGCGGCGAGGAAGGCGAGCCGCGACCGGTTTCGGCGGTGCAGCGTCAGCACCATGCCAAGCAGCGAACGGCGCAGCCGGCGGCGGCGTCGCGTGCAGTTTCGTGCCGCGTCGAGAAGGCTGCCGCCGAGCGCGTCGGAGCCGTCAGCCACCGGCAGGGGCCGCAGCGACCAGATGTCGAGGCCCAGTTCCCAGAAGTATTTCGTGTCCTCGTCGACCACCCGGAACACCCGTTCGCGTGCCAGCAGGCGCCGTGCGCCCTCGGCGGTGATTAGATATCCCACCATGCCGGCGCGTGGCCGGGCCCATTGCACCAGCGACACGTCGCCGAATTTCCGCTCGAGCGCCCAGCCGCCGTTGCGCGTGCGCGGATAGTCGAACAGCTTGAGCATGTGCAAGCCGCTGTTGAGCACGCCGGGGAGGTGGGCCAGCAGCGCTTCCAGCGCCGCCGGCGCCACCAGCTTGAAGTCGTCCTCCAGGATGATTGCCGTCGTTCGGCCGCTGTCGAGCAAGGCCTGCCAGGCCAGGCGATGGGTGCCGTAGACGGCCACCTCACGGCGCGTCGGCGGCCGCTTGGACAACCGCTGCGCCCGCCCGGCATCAAACAGCGCGTCGACCGCCGGGTCCTCCTCGACAAGTCCGTCGACGACCCGCACAGGCACGCCGGGCACGGCGCCGGCCAGTTCGGATCGTGCGGATCGCAGTCGCTGGGGGGGCGAGATCGCGCAGGTCAGAACCATGACGATCGGCGTTCGGGCCATGGCGTCAGCGGCGGGCATGGACCACCTCGAGCTGCGGCAAGCCGACGGGGACGACGCCGAGGTCGCGGGCCAGCTGGCCGAAGCCCTCCGTTTCGATCAGGTCGCGATAGGGCAGTTCCGGGAAATGGATGCCGGCGCGGTGCACGCTCGCATGCACCAACAGGACGGTCGCGCCCACACCGTGCAGCGGGACCATTTCGAGGTAGCGCAGGTCGTGCAGATGGCGCCGAAACCACCAGTCCTCGGGTGGTTGCAGCAGGCCGTCGCGCACATGCCGGTAATATTCGGTCCGGCTCGGGGTATACACCGAGAGGAAGGTGTTGAGGTCAAAGCTCAGGCCGCCCGGCTCCAGAACGCAGTCCGGCGTGACGATTCGCTCCCGCGCCGCCAGCAGCCGTGCGACAAGATCGGGCGGATAGGCCACCATGTCGGCGTCGATCCAGAGAATCCACTTCACCGGCAAAGGCAGCGCCGCCGCCAGCATGTCATTGCGCGCTCGTGCCAGCCCGGCCCGCCGATGCCGCTGCTTCTCGGGCTTCCAGCGGTCCGCGTCGGTGAACGCCGGTCCTTCGCGCGGAAGCTCGATCCGCCGAGCCGAGGCAAAGGCAGCGGCGTGCGAAGCGAGAAAGCCGTCGATCAGCCCCGCGCTGTCATCTCGGCTGGCGCCGTGGCCGAACACCAAATGAAGGCGCGAGTGCGGGTGGTCGAGGCTGCGCAACAGCTCGAAACAGCGCGGCAGGACCTCCGCGGCGTCGCGCACCGGGATCAGGATCGCCACCTCCGGTGTCGCGTCGGATACGGGTAGCGGGTCGGTCAGCCCATCGGGGTTTATGTTGCGCCGCATGGCCGCCGGGTCGAGACGTGCACCTGCGAAATGCCGATGCCGCAGCTTGCGCAACTTGCCGATCTGCCGGCGGTACCAGCTCTCGTGCCGGCTCTTGTACCAGGTCCCCTTCCACAGGTGCTGCGAAAGGCGCAACTGGCCATAGGGGCCGAAGGCGGGGTCGTCGCAATATCCACCGTCCACGGCAAGCGGCGCGAACAACCCGGACGAATTGAGCGCCAGCCCGGACGGATCCGCAGATTGCGCCACAGCCGCGCTCAGGATCAGCGGTCCGGTGGTTTCCAGCACATCGTGCGCGTGCCGGAACGCCATGCGTTGGCACAAATCGATCACTTGGTCCCATAGCGGATGACCCGGCGGGCTGGCCATGGTGCCGTTGAACCAGAGCCGTTCGAGGCCGCGCACCCGCGCAGGCTCGTCATGGGCCGGGGGCTCGGCGCACAGCACTGCCCGGGTCTCGCCCACCAGCGGCTCCAGCGACCCCACGCAGCGCGTGTCGATATCGGCATAAATGCCGCCATAGCGGGCGAGCAGGCAATAGCGGGCGAGGTCGGCCCGCTGCACCGGACGCTGGTAGCTCAAGTAAAGGTTCAGCAGGTCCGGCCGCTCGGTCTCGAAGAACTCCAGCAGGTCGTCGTCGGTCCAGAACCGGTAATCCCACCCGGGATTGAGCGCCCGCCAACTGCCCGGGTCGCCGAGCTCTGCCGGAACGTGCTTGTCGCGCCAAGTCTGGTGTATTATTCGCGGGAGGCGCCGGGGAGAGGATAATGCCATTTTTACAAGTGGTGATACAGGAACTTGATGCTGGGTTTTCGGGGGCTGAACTTCGCAACAACGCCAACTTTGCAGCTTTGTCAACGCTGGCAGCGGCGGGCAGCCCCGCGCTACGGAATGGCTCTGGGACCGGGGCGACGATACGGCTGAGGCCCGTTGAGGGACGTGCGGCGCGGGCCGGCGCCCCGACGGTTCGTAGCTTGGCACCGGGCGAGGTAGAGCGGCTGCTCGCATACGTGGAAGAGCAGCAGCCGTCGCTCGTCCTCTTCGAGGGCGTCGCCACCCTGACAGCCATGCGCGCCGTGAGGCGGCGCCATCCGGCCCTGTCGATCCTTGTTGACATGCACAATGTCGAGAGCCTGCTTCAGGCCGACATCGATCGCGCCCGCCTGCCGCGGCCGCTGCGATCGCTGGCGCCATTGATCCACCGGGAAAGGCGCCGCGCACTCGTGGAGGCTGATCGTGAATGCGCGGCGCTGGCCACCGCGATATGGACCTGTTCCGGTCCCGACGCCGCCCGCCTTGTGGCGCTAACGGGGCGGGCAGCGACCGTGGTGCCCAACCCGGTCCCCGCCTGGTGCGCGGCGGGTGGCGCGGCGTTTTCACCCGGCGGGGACCGGGTGCTCTTTCTCGGACATCTCAGCTATCCGCCGAACAAGCGCGCAGTGCGTGAACTGTGCAGTCGTATCTTGCCCGGCCTGCGCAAGTCGCTGCCTGATGTCCGGCTCGAAGTTTGCGGCCGACGCCCGGGCGCCCGGTTGAGACAAAGTGTGGAGCGGGCGGGTTACCGGCTTGTGGCCGATGCACGCGATCTTGCTTCGGTGTATGCGCGCGCCGCGGTGATGGCGCTGCCGTTGCGCGAGGGCGGCGGAACGCGCATCAAAATCCTGGAGGCGCTGGCGGTCGGCTGTCCGGTGGTCGCTACCGCCAAAGCTGTCGAGGGGCTGGATCTGGAACCAGGGCGCCATTTTCTGTCCGCCGAGACATCCCGGGAGTTTGTAGCCGCATTGCGGTTGCTACTCGGCGACCCGGCACGCCGGGAGGACCTGCGCCGCGCCGGTCGCGATTTTATCGAGCAGCACCATTCCGGTACGGCGCGCACCGCGACCATCGCCGCGGCTTTGCAGGCGCTGCGTCAGCCCTGCTGACGAAACAGCATTCTGGAGACATCGGCGCCGGACGCGCGGCTGTCCGCCAGGACAGCAATCTGGCGAGTCCGGGGGCTTGGCGGACCGGGCGGCGGCGTTTTCATGCAGACAGAACTGTATAGGAGGTTGCGAGCGCTGCGCGTCCTACGACGCCCGTGCGGCCTGCCGTCCAACTGGCGGTCAGCGGGGGCAGCGGTGGTGATTGGATTTATATCTCTGGTTAAATGAGAAGCGCGTCTTAGGCGCCGTAGACCTGTTGGCAGCGCTTGAGCAGGTCCGCGAGAAATTCCGCCGGCGGACGCTGCCAGAGCCGCTCGGAAAATATCTCGACTTCGACCGGGCCCGCATATCCGGCGCCGGTGACTTGCGCGTCGAAGCCGGCGAGATCGATGACGCCTTCGCCGGGCATGCCGCGGTCCAGCAGCAGATGACTGGTGGGCACCAGCCAGTCGGAAATGTGGTACGTGGCAATTCGTTGAGACAGCGCCGCGCGCTCAAGCTGCGCATCGCGCTCAGGGTCCCACCAGGAATGATAGGTGTCGACCGCGAGACCGATGCCGTCGCCCAGGCGGTCGCACCAGTCGTTGGCTGTCTTCAAAGTGGTGACGACGGACCAGTCCGGCGTGTACATCGGGTGAAGGATCTCGAGGGCCATGGTCACCGGCGTCGTGCGTGCGAACTGAAGCGTTTCGGCCAGGCAGTCGAAGGCGAAATCCCGGGCGGCATCGAGATCGGTCGAGCCGGGCAGAAGACCGCCGGCGACGGCAACGATGGACGGCGCTCCGAGCTCGGCTGCCCATTCGATGTTGCGTTTCGCCTCATCGATTGCCTGTTGGCGCTCCTGCGGACCTTTCAGCGCGAAGAGACCGCAATTGCAGAAGCCGCTGACCTCCAGACCGGCGTCGAGGATAATGCGCCGCGCCGCCGCGGGGTCAAGGTGGGAGATGTAGTCATACCAGGGCGTGAAGGCGTGGAAGCCGCTCCTCGCGGTTGCCTCGACCGCCTGCTCGAAAGACTGATCCTTGAGACAGATCTGGTTGATGGCAAATTTTCTCATTGCCGCCCCGATCCGATCAGAGGCGCGAGTTTTTCGCGGAAGTAGCGTCCGTTCGAGCGGGTCACCTCGTCGGGTTCCGATTTGGCCCATTCGCAGTGGTCCTCGACCACCAGCCAGCCGTCGTAGCCGGTCTCGGCGAGATAGGAGGTTACCGCCTCATAGTCCATCACGCCCTGTCCCATGGCCTGCGGCGTGATCTGCGCATCGAAATCCGAGTAATGGACATGCCCGACAAGTTCGCGGTAGTCGCGCAGCAATTCCAGTGGCTGCATGCCTCCGGCCTTGATGTGGTAGATGTCCGGGCACCAGCCGACGATTGTCGTGTCCAGCCCGTCGAGCATCTTGCGGTAGTCGTCCCGCGTGATGCAGGTCGAGCCCGGCACCGAGTTCGGGTGATAGGTGGCCTTCAGTCCGCGATCTGCTGCCCGCCTGGCAATATCGTTGATGATGGCAAGGTGATTGTCCTGCCGTTCGGCGAGATTGTCGCGGTTCGGACCGGCAAACGGCACGATGTTGAGAATCGCGTCTGGAAAGCTGGTCGCCAGATAATCGATGGCGAAATCTGTCTCCGCCTTTTCCGCGTCCGTCTCCCGGTTCTCGGCCCAGTCGGAAACGATGCTCAGGGCAGCGAAATCGATGCCGGCATCGTCGAGCGCCTTTTGCATCAGAGCCGGATCGCGCAATTTGCCGAGAAACTGGATTTCGCATTCCAGCCCGGAGAAACCCGCATCACCGGCCACACCGATGATGCGGTCGAGTTCGCCGAGATAGCGTTCCCCGCTCATTTGCCAGGTATAGGTCTGGCAGCCGAACCGTATGGTCATGACGAATGCTCCAACATGAATTCGGTTGTCGTCCGGTTGAACCTTTCGACATCCTCGAAATGGTGCACATGCGCCCAACCCTCGTAGACATCGAGCCGGGCGTTGGGGATGCCTTTGTGCAACGCTTCCGACATGTGCGGGGGCGTGAAGATATCCTTGTCGCCGACGGTGATGAGAGTCGGAGCCTCGATTTCGCCAAGGCGATGACTGCTGTCATGGGCAATACTGGCATCGCACTGACCCTCGAAGCCATGATCGGGTTGCGGATTGGGACCGACTGCAGCCCCCTCCCGCGCCGCGGCCATGCTCTCGGGATCCGCTTCGATCGATCGCGGCGCCCAGATCCACAATTGCAGCGTCTCCACCCATTGTTCGGGCCGCACATGGGCGCGGACATTCTTGAAATGACGCCAGATCATTTTGCCGTAATTGTCCTGTTTGGCCCAGGTGCTGACCAGGACCAGCGACAAGACGCGTGCCTTGTGGGCGAGCGCGAATGCCTGGGCAATGGCGCCGCCCATCGAGACGCCGAGGATGTGAGCCTTGTCCACCCCGGCTGCATCCATCACCGCTGCGACGTCACCGGCCATGTCCTCGGTGGTATAAGGGGCCGGAGGCTTATCGGATTTCCCGATGCCGCGGTTTTCGACAAGAATGCAGCGGAAATGCTTCTTGTAGTGGTCGAGATGCAGCGGCCAGACGCTGATGTCGGCGCCAAGGCCGACGATCATGACAAGGGGCGGGCCCTCGCCATGCTCTTCCCAGTAGAGGCTGACAGGGCCGTTGTTGGTGTAAGGCATTGATCAGTCCACCTGTGCCACGACTTTCTTGATGAAGGGGATTGCATCCTTGCCGTCTTCTTCGGTCGTTGGGCAGGAGCAGAAGTCGAATGTCCAGTAGGGTGCGTTTTCGAGGCGTTCCTTCATGGCGGAGAAGAAACCCACGAAATCGATGGCCCCGGTGCCGAACGGCGAGTGAATCGAGTTGCCATCCGCCAGTTGGTCGGCTTCGACGCAGTCGATGAGGTGCCAGTGGCCGATGTAATCGCCAAGATCCTTGGCAAAGCCAATGATGCCGCCGGGGTGCGTTTCCTTTTCGCCGGTCTGATGACGGCCCACCACAGCCACCATATGCGCATGCGCCGTATCGAACATGACCGTGAAATTGGGATGGTCGATCGTCTTGAGAACCTTGAGGATCTCACTCGGCTTGTTGATCCAGAGGATCGGCTCGAACTCCCAGGCGATCGTCACGTCGTATTCGCGCGCCAGTTCCGCGGCGGCCGACCAGTTCTCGATCAGATTGTCGAAACGCTCCTTGTACTCGTCCGGTGTCAACGCGTTGGGCGGAGCGATCGTATCGACGCGGGTGATCGATGTGCCGAGGTGCTTGCACATCTCGAGGCTCTTGCGGAACTCCTTCATGTAGATGTCCTTGGACACCTGGCTGGGCGGAGCGCACCGGAAGTCACCGGCGATGGCCGAAATTTCCAGGCCGTATTTGTCGTGGATCATTGACTTCAGCGGCTTCCAGCCTTCCGCCGTGTCGAAATCGTCTGCATGCGGATGGGGGCGGAACCCGTTGATCTCGATTGCATCGAAGCCCGTCTCGGAGGCGTACTGCAAGACTTTTTCGAACGGATAGGGGTTGGTCGCGAAAGGTCCGAACGCAAAGGCCCAGGATCCGAAGCTTGTTTTTGCCATTCTCATTTTTGTGCCCTTTTCGGTTGGAGTGGGTCTGGATAGGTCAGGATGTGGTGTCGCCAATCCGCCGCATGAGGTCGGCATTGCGCTCATACAGGGTCAGATAGATGTCCATCAGCTTGCCATAGGTCTCGGCGTTGGCCGGGTTCGGGGTGATCTCCTCGGCAAGGGCAATCCAATTCTGGATGTCTTCCGGAGCTGTAAACAGACCGGTGGCATAGCCGGCCAGAAACGCATTGCCATAAGAGGCGCCGAGCGTGGTGGCGGGAACATTCTGTTTCACACCGGTGATGTCGGAAACAGATTGCAGCCAGACCTTGCTCTTGGTGCCGCCGCCGACGGCCGTCAGCAATTGCGGATTGGCGCCGGCCCGAGCCATCACCTGAAGTGTGTGGTTGATCGAGTAGCCGACGCCCTCAAGAGCGGCACGGTAGAGATGTTCGCGGCCGTGGTGCATCTGCAGGCCGAATATCATGCCCTTGGCGTGCGGATCGTTGATCGGACTGCGCTCGCCGGAGAAATAGGGCAGGATGACCAGGCCTTCGGAACCGGCGGGGGCTTTCTCGGCCATCTGTGTGAGCACGGTATAGGCTTCGGGATTTCCTTCTGCTTCTGCCGCAACCAGATCCGTGGCGACATTGTCGCGGATCCACCGGGTCAGAGATCCGCTGGTCGCCGTACCGCCATGCAGGCAGAAGACACCCGGGAAAACGAAGGGCGATGCCCATAACATCTCATCGAGCACAGGCTTTTCGACCAGCAGCGTGATCCATGCCGTGGAGCCGTACATCATCATTGTCTGACCGGGTTTGGTGACGCCGATACTCAAGGCTTCCGAGGCAACATCGGAGGTGCCGACAGTGACCGGGGTGCCCGGGGCCAGACCCGTGGCCGCGGCAGCCTGCTCGGTGACCCGGCCGGCGATTTCCGAGGCCCATTTGATCTCGGGGAGGCGCTCAATCTCGACAATCCCCTCACACAGATCCTCGCCCCAGCACTGCTTCTTGTAGTCATAGAGCGGACCGAAAAAGCCAGCATGCAGGTGGTCGATGACGAACGCGCCGGTCAGCCGCGCGACGATGAAGCTGGAGGAGGGGAGAAACTTGTGGGCCCGCGCATAGACCTCCGGCTCATTGTTCTTCAGCCACAGGATCTTCGGCCCCATCTGCTGGGTTGAGAGCGGATTTCCGCAGCGCTGCAGGATCTGTTCTTCGCCGAGCCGCGCATTGAGCTGATTAATCTCGTCTGTCGAGCGGGTATCCACGCCGTACATGATGCCGCCGCTGCGCAACGGATCACCCTTTTCATCGACCGGAACCATGCCAAAGGCGGCGCTGACGGCCACTCCCGCGATCTCGGCGGCGTCTGCCCCGGCCTTTTCGACAAGGCTGCGGGCGAGATCGGCGAATTCCGACCACCAGACCGTTTCGACTTCGTGCTCGACGAAGCCCGGTCGCGGATAGTTCATTTCGTGCTTGCGGACATCCTGGGCGATGACCTTGCCTGCAGTGTCGGTCAGGACGCCTTTGGTTTCATGCGATCCGACATCGATTCCAAGAAGAAGCTGCGGCATTGATTATCCTCCCGATACGTCTTCGCCCGCGCTGCCTGCATCGCGATTCCGGACGTGATCTGCCGGAAACGGGAGGCTACATTTCGATCACCGCAGTCAGGGTTACCAAACCCGAACTTTTGAAAATCCATCCTTTTCAGATTTTGCCAAAAGCCTCGAGGGGTGTCAACAAAAACTCATATT
Source organism: Neohoeflea coraliihabitans (assembly GCF_019334345.1). Lineage (GTDB taxonomy): Bacteria > Pseudomonadota > Alphaproteobacteria > Rhizobiales > Rhizobiaceae > Pseudohoeflea > Pseudohoeflea coraliihabitans. Next base: position 364,167 of record NZ_JAHWQX010000001.1, on the reverse strand, counting down.
ATTGCAAAACTAAACTCAATAATTTGAGTTATTCTCTTTTTCCTGACCATAGTCGTTGAGATACATGCTGCGGCATCCCGCCACAAAAGTTGAATCGAGTTCGGGAATTTCGCCGGTGAGCTGATGGGCCAGGAAGCTCGCCTCGGCGCTTTCCTCGGCATAGACAGCATATTTCAGGGCATCCCAAGCCGACTTGCCGACTGTAAATACGCCGTGGTTGCGCAGCAGCACCGCGCTGCCGTCGCCGATGAGGCGGACAATCTCGCGGCCGATCTCGGTTTCACCGATCGAGGCGAGGCCCGAGCAGGGGATGCGGGCGCCAAAGAGACAGGCGTGCGTGGTGGTCGAAATCGGCAAATCGCGTCCAGCCACGGCGAAGCCGGTGGCGTACTGGGAATGCGTGTGCACGACGCCGTGCACCTGCGGCATGTTCTGGTAGACATACAGATGCGAGGTGCTGTCAACCGAGGGCTTGAGGTCCCCGTCAATGACGTGACCACTGGCGTCGAGAACCACCATTTTTTCCGGCGTCAGGTCGTCGAACAGGACTCCGGATGGCTTGATCACGATTTCGCCCGTCGCCGGATCGCGTCCGGATGCGTTGCCAGACGTCCACCGCACCAGACCCGAACTGGCCAGAGCCTGGTTGGCTTGGCAGACCTGCTTGCGTAGTTCCAGCTGGTGCATAGGGCTAGGCTCTCGTTCGGGTGGTTTCTAGCATCAAAATTTTGCTCACGGGTCCTGTTTACCGCGGCACCGGGGTCTGCTGCCCATACGGCTTTTGGCTGCTCGTCCAGCGCCTGGGGCTTTATAGTGCCTCCAACTGTTCGGAAGCGCGAAGATTTTGCTGGGTCGCTGTGACTTCCGGAAGACTGCCGTTCAGATCGAAGGTCTGTCCGGTCAGGCGCTCGGCCGCAGCAATGACGGCGGCGCCGTCGAGCGCGTATTTGGCCTTGAGATAGGGGTATGACGCGCCGTGCGCGTAGGTATCATGCAAACCGAGTTTGATCAGGCGCACGCCGAGCTTTTCCTCGGCAATTCGGTTTGCGACACGACTGCCGAGGCCGCCGAGCACCGTATGATTCTCGAGGGTGATGACACCATGGCGCTGGCGCCCGAGCGTTTCGGAAATCTGGGGGTCGTCGAAGGGCTTGAGCGTGGAGACGTGCAGATGCTCGACCGCCAGACCCTGTTCTTTCAGAAAAGCCACGGCGCCGATGGCCTCCTGGGTGCAGACCCCGGAGGAAATGACCGCGAGATCGTTTCCGGTGGACAGAACCCGCGCCCTGTTGAACTGCAGAGGCTCGTCAGCTGGAAACAGGCGCGGAATTTCGCCGCGTATCATGCGGATGTAAACGGGACCGTCGATCGCGTGGATCGGGTCGAGCGCGGTTTCGACGTCCGTCGCATCGCCGACTTCGAGAATGCTCAGATTCGGGATCGCCGAGAGCACGCCGATATCGTCGATCGCCTGGTGACTGACGCCGCCCGGTGTCGTGACCCCGGGCAGAAAGCCGAAAAGTCGAACTTTCAGGTTCGGATAGCATACCGACATCGACAGCTGGTCGAGAGCACGGCGATACATGAAGACCGCGAAGGTGTGCAGCATCGGCACGTATCCTTCGCGCGCCAACCCTCCGGCGAAGCTGAGCATGTTCTGTTCGGCCATTCCCATCGAAAAGAAACGATCCGGATAGGCATCGCGAAAGCCGGCGATCTCCGTTGATCCGGTCAGGTCCCCTGAGAGAACAACGACTTCCGGATGGTGCTTCGCCCAGGCGACAAGATTGCGGTTGTGAACTTTCGACTCAAGCATGACGCAGATCCTTACATCGCAGCGTGAAATTCGCGGAAAGCCTGCACTTCGGCATCATCGTGAAAACGGACGTAATGCAGATGGGGCTTTCGCGGTGTGAGAAGCGGAATGCCGCGGTCTGTTTCCGTGTAGCACAGCACCACATGCGGCTTGCCGGCTTCGGACTGGCCGAGGGCTTCATCGATGGCGACGGGGTCGTGGCCGTTGATGACGCAAACGGATCCACCAAAAGCGCGGATTTTCGATTCCAGCGGTTCGATATTCATCACGTCCTTGGTCAGCCCATCAACCTGCTGCCCGTTGACGTCGGCAATGACCTTGACGTTGTCCAGCTTGTGGTGCGCGAGGCACTGTATGGCCTCCCAGGTCTGGCCTTCCTCGAATTCGCCGTCAGAGAGGAAGACCACGACCTGGCCCGTCTCGTTTTTCAATCGACGGCCAAGGGCGACACCGCCGGCCTGCGACAGCGCCTGGCCGAAGGAGCCGGTGGTCATGACGAAGCCGGGAGAATGTTCGGCGCCGATCATTTCCATGGTCGAACCGTCGGTATTGAAGGAGTCAAAGCAGTCCTCGGAGAGCCGGCCGGCTTCGACAAGGGCCGCATAAATCACGACGGCATAATGCGCCGGAGAGATGATGAACTGGTCCCAGTCACCATTGCCGGGGCCGTTGTACCTGCCGCCATGCCCGGCGGGATGTCCGTTCGGGGTTCCGGGCACGCCCGCAAAGGCGCCGGGAACGAAGGCGGCCTCGCTTGGTCCGAGGTTCAGGGACTTGAGGTAAAGAGTGGAGAGGATCTCGGCGGACGACAGCGCCTGGCTGAGGTAGCAGCCATTCTGCTTGATCGTCAGTCCGAGCACGCGCTTGCGGATGTTGTTCGCGGCCTGCTCCACCGCCGCAACCCAGTTCTTGGTCATATCTCTTCCCGCCCTTGAGTGAGCATCCGATGGCGCGAGATCGCGTAGCAAGCTTCCCGGCCCGTTCGATCGAGACATACGTCGAGGTTCGATTGATGTCAATAAACTTCATAAATTTGAGACAGAAAAATCAATAATATGATTTTTTGTGCGGAATGTGCACACGTTTGTTCGCCCGCACACCGGTGCGGCTTGGACGACAACGGGGCTTTTCGGACGATCAGTCTTCCGCGAGGAGCGCGTTCGCGGTTTCGACATTGGCGACCAGATGGGTGACATAGCCGCCATGCAGGGCAGCGAGCGTGGGCTGGACGATGTTCGGGCGGGCCGCGATGGCGATGCGCGTCTTGGCGCTGAGAATTTCCTCTGGCCGGATGCTGATGATCCGCTTCGAGAAATCAGGAGAGGCGAGCTGTCCGTCGACGGTGATCGGATGGCCGCAGATTTCCGCGACACCGGGACCGTCGAGAATATGCTGGCGTTCGGCTTCGGAGAGATGGCCGCTGTTCAGCAGCGTCGAATGCTGCGGATCGAGATTGCCGACACCGATGATCACCACATCGCACTGCAGCGAGGAGCGTCGGGCTTCCAGGTTGGACGAATTCTTCAGCAGCGACGCGGCTACGGCGGGATCGTCAACAAAGAAGGGGGCGCTGAGATAGGCAGGGCGGGCGTGCAGCAGGTCGGCGAGGCGATGCACCAGGGAGACCGCGTCGAACTCCTCATGGGTCGCACCGATGGAGCCGGCCAATTGGACCACGGTGCCGCCATTGTTCACCGGCTCGCCAAATTCCTCGATGATCGACAGAAGTGTCCTGCCCCAGGTTATGCCGAGCGTGCCGCTGACAACCAGATTGTCCTTGAGCATTTCGGCCCCGGCTGCCGCGACCGTCCTTGAAATCTGTCCAGGGTCATGTTCATCGCTGACCACGACCCGGGCGTCGACAAGCTTGAAGCGCTCCGCAAGTTCGCTTGAAAGCGTGTCATCCTCCACCCGGGGCCGATTTATGGTGATCCTGACAATGCCAAGACGCTGACAGTCAGAAATCATGCGCGACACATTGGACGGGGTGGTGCTGATCTTCTTGGCGATCGCACCCTGGGTCATCTGCTTGATGAAGTACATCTCCGCGACATCGGCCAAAAGCACCTGGCGCTTGGCTCGCCGCTGTTCGGATTTTGAAACGTTTCTCATCATTTCCGCTCGGGCTGAATCTGAGGGAACAGTCGATTTCCCCTCGGGTGATAGGCGCGGTTTAGGCGTTCGACCAGCCAAATTTACAGGAAAGCAGAAAAAACTCAACTTTATGAGAAAAACAAATCAATAAAATGAATTTAGTTGACAGGGGTGGCGGGTCGTCCTATCGTCCTGCGTCAGTTGCATGAGCGGTTCCTGATGGTTTCCAATGCACATGCATCTCGGTTCATTCGTCAATGGGGAGGAGAGCCCGTGACTGCTTTCAAGAAACATACGCGCCGTGACGCCCTCAAGCTGGGCGGGAAGGGTGCGCTGCTGTGCACCAGTGCCATGATCGGCACGCAATTCATCCGTCCGGGCCGAGCCCTTGCGGCGGATGCTCTGGCTGAGGGCATGATCGGCGGGCCGACCGGCTTTGCCGGAGCCGAAGCTTACCAATACGGGCCCGATTCCCCGGAAGGACGTGCCGTAGAGGCGGTCAAGGAGCTGGCCGGCAAGGGGCAGGCGCCGTCGAGCATCCGGCTGGCGCTGTCGGAAGGATCCATTGGCCAGCTGACCAAGCCGTTCCCTGACGGGGCACCCTCGGTCAAGGACCTTTGGGAGAAGGAAACCGGCGTCAAGCTGGACATCATCGGCATCCCGGAAGGGCAGGGCTTCACCAAGACCATCCAGGACATTTCCACCGGCGGCGGAAACTACGACATTTACTCCCTCGACTATAACCGCTTGGGCGACCTCGCCGAAACGGGCGGGATCGTCAACCTCGATGAGTATGTCGCAAAGCACCGGCCCGAGTGGGACGATCCGGAGACCGGCTATGTCGGCGGCTCGCAGGGCGTGTCACTGCTCAACGAATATCGCGGTTCCGTCTATGGGGTCTCGCTGGATGGTGACTTCCAGACCTGGGTCTATCGCACCGACCTGTTCGAGGATTCCGCAGAAAAGGCGGCTTTCCGCGATCAGTATGGCTATGAGCTGCAGACGCCGCGGACCTGGAAGGAGCTTGATGAGATCGCCCGCTTCTTCCATCGTCCGGAAGAGGGGCTGTTCGGTTGCACCGATCTGAGGAACCAAGGCTGGGGATACACCAACTGGTATCAGCGCTATGTTTCCACCGGAAAGCCCAATCGTCACCTGTTCGGCAATGACGGGCAACCCTTGATCAACTCGGAAGAAGGGGTTCTGGCGACAAGGGAATACGTCGATTCCCTCGATTACCATTCGCCGGACGCCATTTCCTGGGGCTGGCCGGAACAGTACGGCAACATGGCCGCAGGTGGCGCGGCGATGACCTGTGCCTTTTCGAACCTGCCGAAATTCCTCGACAATCCGGGCAATGAAGGATCGAAAATAACCGGCAAACTGGGGTCGATGCTTCCTCCAGGACGCGTGCACGATGACGATCTGGTACGCCGATCGGTGTTGTGGTTCTCGCTGACGGCCTCGGTTTCGACGCAAGCCACCCATCCGGAAGTTGCCTACCTGTTCCTGCAATGGCTTGGGTCGTCGAAGATCTATTCGTGGATGACAGCCAATCCGTCAGGCTATTTCGACCCGTTCCAACTGGCCAACTTCTCCGATCCGCTGGTCGCTAAAACCTACCACGACTACCACGTCGAGGTTATCAAGGAGACGGTGCGGCGGATCGTGCCGACGATCAATTATCCCGGCGCGACGGCTTTGCACAATGCGCTGGACGAGAATCTCGTGGCTGCACTGACCGGATCGATCACGCCGGAAATGGCGATGGCCAATACGGAAAAGCAGTGGAATCGCATCGTGCGGCGCACCGGCGAAGAGAAGATCGTCGAGGCCGTCCGTGCCAACAACGCTGCCTGGCCGACGGTTCTCGATCCGGCGGTCTGACATGCAACGCGGTCACCGGCGGCCCAGCCGTCGGTGACTGCTCCCGATTTCCAAACGAGACCGTCCAGCCATGCAACGCACATTTCCCTTCGAGATCTTTCGCTACGGCATGATCCTTCTGGCGCTGTTCATTGCGATGATTCCGGTGGCCTGGATGATTTCCATGGCGTTCAAGCCTATCCCTGAATGGTCGGCGCTCGGCGACGACCTGACCTGGTGGCCGCGGCAGCCGACGCTTGACAATTTTCGCTTCATCTTCGGGCAGAGCACCAACGATCTGATCGTTGAACTGGAAAAGACTGCGGGTCGGCCGATCCTTGCTTCGCTTCTCGCCTCGGTGATCGGGACATTGATCGCGATGGTGGCCGGAACCTCCGCTGCGTACGGGCTGTCGCGTTTCAACAGTGGCAAGAACCTGCCGCTGGCCCTGATTCAGCTGCGCCTGTTTCCGCCGCTGGCGGTGATGATCCCCGTCATGATCATGTGGACCTTTCTCAATTTGATCGACACCTGGTGGGGTCTCGCCCTGATCTACGGCATTGTCACGCTGCCCTTCTCGTTCTGGCTGATGAAAACCTATTTCGACGAGATGCCGCGCGAAATCGAAGAGGCGGCGCTCGTCGAGGGCTGCACACGTTTCAGGGTGTTCACCCGGATTACGCTGCCGATGATGGCCGGTCCGCTGGCGAGTTCGGCACTGCTGGTGTTCATTCTCAACTGGTCTGACTATCTGATCGCGCTGATGCTGACGACGCGGGAATGGCAGACCATCCCGGTCTACATGGCCTCCCTGTCCTCCTCGATGACAGGCCAGTTGTATGGTGCCAAGGCCGCCCTCGGCCTGATCGCGGCGGTGCCGCCGGTGATCCTGGGGATCGCCATCCAGCGTCACCTGGTGCGCGGCCTGACCTTCGGAGCCCTGAAACAATGACCGATGCAAGTGGGGCGACAGCAATGTCCAAGTCGATTTCTGACACCAAGGGCCGGCAGAGACTGGCCAGCGCCGATCAACGGCGCCTGGGCTTTTACCTGACCCTTCCAACTCAGATTCTGGTGTTGTTCATCGCGGTGTTTCCGCTGTTGATGCAGCTTTACATCAGCATGACCGACTGGACTCCGCTCAGTGGTTTGAATTGGACGCGCGCCTATGAATTGTGGGCCGGTTTTGCGAACTACAGGGATCTCTTCGACGATGATCGTTTTTTTGGAGCGCTCTGGCGAACCTTCCTGATCATCATCATCGCCGTGCCGATCGAATTTCTCCTCGGTCTGGCCATCGCCATGCTGTTCATGGAGGAATTCCCGGCCAAGAAGGTCTTTTATTCGGCCCTGCTGGTGCCGATGATGATCGTCCCGGCCGTAGCGGGGTACATGTTCTTCCTGCTGTTCCAGTCCGACGGGCCCATCAATCAGCTTTTGTCCCTGTTTACGGGCAGCAAGGTGGCGATCAGCTGGCTGTCTGATCCCGATCTCGCTCTGGCCGTGGTGATCATGGCCGATATCTGGCAGTGGACACCCTTGATGTTTCTGATCCTGCTGGCCGGGTTGCTCGGCGTGCCGAATGATCAGCTCAAGGCGGCGACATTGCTCGGAGCCTCGCCGTGGCAGCGTTTCGTCACCATCGTGCTGCCGAAGATCAAGACGATCATGATCATCGCCGTTGCCATCCGCACCATCGAGCTCTTCAAGATTTTCGATACGCTGTACATCATGACCGCCGGCGGGCCGGGCGTGGCCACTGAAACCATATCGGTTTTCATCTACAAGATCACCACGCTCGAACTGGTCTGGGGCTATGTGGCGGCACTGGCCTTGCTCATCCTGGTGACCCTGTCGATCGTCGCGGCGCTTGGCATGTATCTGCTTCAGAGAAACAAATCGAGGGCGAGCGCATGAGCGAGATACGGCTGGAGAAGCTGACCAAGCGATTTGGTGATTTTACGGCCATCGAAAAGATGGACCTGCAGGTGCGCAACGGGGAATTTCTCGCTTTGCTTGGCCCGTCCGGGTGCGGAAAATCGACGACAATGAACATCATCGCCGGCATGGAAAGTCCGAGCGAAGGCACCGTGTATTTTGGCGATCGGGACGTCACGCGCGTGCCGATGGGTAAGCGTGGTGTCGGCTTCGTCTTCCAGAATTATGCGATCTTCACGCATATGACGGTGCGCCAGAACCTCGAATATGGACTGCGGATGCATGGCCTGCCCGCGGCGCAGCGCAAGCGTAAGGTCGACGAAATTGCCGGATTCCTGGAGCTCAGCCCGCTCCTCGACAAGCCGACGGCAGGCCTGTCGGTCAATATCCTGCAGCGGATCGCGATCGGCCGCTCGGCGGTGCTCGAGCCGGCGATCTTCCTGCTCGATGAGCCCCTATCCAATGTCGACGCCGCTTTCCGCTCGGTGATGCGCTACGAGCTCAAGCAATTGCAGCGGCGTTTCCGGCAAACCATGGTTTATGTCACCCACGACCAGCTCGAGGCGATGACCATGGCCGATCGGATCGCCGTCATGGATCAGGGCGTCTTGCAGCAGGTGGGGACGCCGCTCGAGGTCTATAACAATCCGGCCAACATCTTCGTGGCCAATTTCATCGGCTCGCCGGGGATGAATCTCCTGAAAGGCGCCCTGACCTCCCGCGATGGACGTCCGGCGATCGCTTTCGAGGAGCTCGATCAGACCATCGAGCTACCGGACGAACTCGCGCGATTGGCAGAGAAGAGAAATTCTGCCGCGGTCCTCTATGGCTTCCGTCCGGAGGAGATCGAACTGACATCGCAGAATGGACTGTCCATGAAGGCCGATTTTCTCGAGCGGATCGGCGCCCGCACGATCCTGCATCTCGAAGCCTCCGGGCGTGAGGTGAAGGCGGTCTTTGACAACAATGTCGCCGTGCAACTCGACAGCATGGTCAGTTTCCGGCCCGCCTCAGGGTCTGAACGACTGTTCGATGCGCAAACAGGGGCGAGGATCGGCTGAAATGGCAAGCATCGCTTTCAAGAACGTCACCAAGCGCTTTGGTGATACCACCGCGGTAGACAATGTCTCCTTCGAGATCGCGGATAACGAATTTTTCTGCTTTTTCGGACCGCCCCTTTCCGGAAAGTCGACGCTTCTGCGCCTTCTTCTCGGGTTGGAAGTCCCCGATAGCGGCGAAATCTACATCGACGGCAAGGCGGTGACGACGCTCCAGGCCTCGCAGCGCAACATCGCCATGGTGTTTCAAAATCTCGCGCTGTTTCCGCATATGACGGCGCTGGACAACATCCGTTTCCCGCTTGTTGAACGCAAAATGTCCGAGACGCATATCAGGCAGAAAGTCGAGGACGTCAGCGCCAAGCTGCATATCGAGCATATCCTGCACAAGCTCCCGGCCCATCTGTCGGGCGGTGAACGCCAGCGGGTGGCGATTGCCCGGGCGTTGGTCCGTGACCCTGTCGCCTATCTGATGGACGATCCGATCTCGGCGCTCGACGCGCGGCTGCGCGAGGAAACACGCGTCGAGCTGAAACGCATCCAGCGCGATGCGGGAAAAACTCTGGTTTATGTGACGCATGACCAGGAGGAGGCGATGTCGATCGCGGATCGCATGGCCATTCTCGAAAATGGCAAGATCCGCCAGATCGGTACGCCGATCGACATCTATGACCGCCCCGTCAGCAAGTATGTCGCCGGCATGCTTGGCTCGCCGGCGATCAACTTTTTCCAGCTCGACGACACGCAGGCATCGGGGATCCGTTTGGCGGGGGAGGGACTGATACAGCTCGATGCCAGGGAAGTTCCGGCCAATGCGGTTCAGGTCGGTCTGCGGCCAGAGAATCTGGCAATTCGCCCTGATGGCGGAGCTGGAGACGTGGCGACCGCCCGCATCTCCTCGGTCGAGCCACTGGGCGGCTTCACGGTCGTTACGGTCGCGCCACAGCAATCGAAGTCCCAGACCGTCTATCGCGCCTTGCTGCGCGGACAGCACCAGATGGAGGTGGGGACGGAGGTGACGCTCGGCTATCAGCCGGATCAACTCATCAGTTTCGACCAGAATGGTCTGGCGATCGGCTGACTGGTTGAGCGCTGAGGGAGCGGGTGGCGATGATGGTTTCTGCGCCACGATCGGCTTTGCCGTTCCGTTCTCGCTGCGCTGAGTTGCCCACACACTAGATCTGTTCCTGGCGCAGTCCAGGAAGAATTTATTGCGTGCCAGCCCACGGTGGGGCGGCGCAGAAGTCCGACAACGGCCAAGCAGATGACGGCCGGCTCACTGTGCGTGCTTTTAATGTGCGCGGCCCGCCACGCGTCAGGAAACTTTTCGTTCCGGCGGTTGCGGTCCATGCTGTCCGGCTGCAGGCGGAGCGCCGAACCCGCGGTTCAGTCGAGCGGCTGGTCTGACAGGGCCTTCTTGCAAGTCAACCGCCCCCGACCGATGATGCCCCGTATCTCAATGAAAACAAAGCTTTGACGCTTGAGGCGCTGAGGAGCCGCGTGCCCTTTTGCAGGCCCATTTCAGGGCGAGAGAGAGGCCGGTCACTTGTCTTGACTGATGAGTATAATTTATATACCGTGCAGTAGGTTTGCGGGCATGAAGTCTGCAAATTCCGAAAGGGATCAGACGTCAGGCGCGCGTTTTGCGCCACTCGGGAGGAGACGAGAATGAAGATCAAGGGCAAGTTTGCTGCGCTGCTGGCAGCGACATTTCTTAGTGCACTGACCGCCGGAACGGCATCGGCCAAGGACCTGACAATGGCGCCTGGCTTTGCAGCGGGCTCAACGGTCAGCCTCGGTGCTGAAGCGTTCACCAGCCGGGTGAACGAACTGACAGACGGTGAAATCACTTTCACCACCCATGACCTGACACTGCTGAGCGTGCCTCAGATGCTCAACGGGGTGCGCGACGGAGTCGCGGATGTGGGCGTGGTGCTGCCAATGGTGTTCGCAGCCCAGTTCAAGGAATCCAACCTCATCGGCGACCTGGCCATGATGGGCAAGAACGCTGCGGCCATGGCGGGCGCGACGACCGAATACATGATGACCTGCGATCTCTGCCTGGCAGAATACGCGAACAATAACGTCGTCTATCTCGGATCGGGCTCGACGCCCGATTACGCGATCCTGTCGACGAAGCCCTTCACCTCACTCGAGGATATCAAGGGCTCCAAGCTTCGCTCGCCGAACGCCACGTTCAACCGCTGGGTGGAGAATTTCGGCGGTGTCGCTCTGACCCTGCCGGGCAACGAAATCTTCGAAGCCGTGAAGCAGGGTGTTGTCGACGGGGCGCTCCTGTCGGCCGGTGAGCTGTACAACATCCGCATGATCGACGTCGTCAAGCACGTGACGCTGGGTGTTCCCGGCGGGACGTACAACCTCATCAACATCGCCACCGTCAACCGCGACACCTGGCAAGGCCTGACCGAAGACCAGCGCCAGGCGATGATCGATGCCAGCGCTCATGCGATCGCGGTAACGACCGTCGGCTATATGACGGACGCCACAAAGGCGATCGAGGAAGCGAAGACCCAGGGCATCGAGGTTCACGAAGCCTCTTCCGAACTGGTGCAGGCGACCGCTGATTTCGTGTCGGAGGATCTGGCCCAGATCGCGACTCTGGCCGCCGAGCGCGGTGTCGAGGATGCGGAAACGAAGATTGCGCGTTTCGAAGAACTGGTCGGCAAGTGGGAAAAGCTGATGGAAGGCGTGGAGCCGACTGCCGATAACCTGTCTGCCGTCTACAAGAGCGAAATTTTCGACAAGCTTGACACGGCTGAATTCGGGATGTGACCTCTTCACCCTGATGCGATCGACGGGCCGGTTCAGCCGGCCCGTCTTCAAGCCAGGCACGACCCCGGAGACAGACAAGTGGCTCGACGATTCTGGTCAACAGTCGATACCGTTCTCATCGCTCTCGCCGGAACCGTTCTCCTGGCGTCGATCCTGCATGTGACCGCCGACGTCGCAATGAAGTATTTCTTCGCGCAACCGATACCCGGCACGATCGTCTACGTCTCGAACTTCTACATGACGATGATCGTCTTCCTGCCGCTTGCCTCGGCCGAACTGCGCAATCAGCACGTGTTTGTCGATCTATGGCCCGAACAGGCACCGCGCTGGCTCGACATGCTCGGCCTGCGCTTCAACTGGGCGCTGTCATCGGCGATCTATTTCCTTCTGGCATGGAACACCCTGAAAGACGCCATGCGGAAGCAGGCGGAGGGCGAGTATGTGCTTGACCAGTCAGGGCTCGTCATCACATGGCCGAGCTATTACGTTCTTCCATTCGGATTCGTTGTGATCGGCGCTCTTCTGGCAGCCAAGATCGTCAAGCCGCGCCTCGCGCTGACCGCCGACAAGGCGCAGACCAATGGATAAGGAACTCATTGGCACAGCCTGTGTCGTCCTCCTGTTCGTGCTGCTCTATATCCGGGTTCCAATCGGTATCGCCCTGATCGGTGTCTCGGTCGGCGGCATCACCGTGCTCACGAACTTCAAGGTCGCCTCGAGCCTTCTGCAGACCGTGCCCTACACCTTTGTCGCGACCTGGACGATGAGCTCGATCCCGATGTTCCTGTTCATGGGATATCTCTGCTACCACGCCGGTATCACCACCAGCATCTTCCGGGCGGCACGGTTGTTTCTGCGCCATGCTCCCGGCGGGCTGGCCATAGCCTCGATCTTCGGTTGCGCCGGTTTTGCCGCGGTGACGGGATCCAGCGTCGCCTGTGCCGCGGCGATGGGACGGATCGCGATCCCCGAGATGATGAAGCAGCGCTATGACGCAGCCTTGTCGACGGGCACGCTCGCGGCGGCGGGCACGATCGGCGCTCTCATTCCTCCCAGCATTCTGATGATCATTTATGGGACCATCGCGCAGGTTTCCATCATCAAGCTGTTTGCCGGCGGCATCGCCCTCGGTCTGCTGACGGCACTCTCCTACGTCATCGTCATCGTCGTGCGCGTCAAGCTCAACCCGGCCCTGGCGCCGGCGGTGCAGGATCATGAGAGAGAACCGGTTGGCGCGGTCCTGCTCGATACCTGGCCGCTGATGCTGTTGCTGATTGCCGTGTTCGGCGGCTTGTTTTTGGGGTTCTTCACGCCCACCGAAGCGGGCGCCGTCGGGGCGTTCACCTCCATGGTGATCGCCGTCGCCAAGCGCAGCCTGAGCTTCAAGGTGCTGCGCAACACGATCGTGGAAACGCTTGTCACGACTTCCGCGATCATTGTCATCACGGTCGGCGCCAGCCTGTTCACACGCGTCATCGCGGTGAGTGGAATCAGCGGTGCGCTGGAAGCCCTGGTCATCAGCTGGGGTGTCGACCCGATCATGTTGATGTTCACGATCGCGCTGGTCTACCTTCTGCTCGGCATGTTTCTCGAGCCGATCGGCGCGATGCTGATCACGCTGCCGATCTTTCTGCCGCTTGTGACGCTTGCCGGTTACGATCTGATCTGGTTCGGCGTCATTGTCGCCAAGTTTCTCGAAGTTGGCATGATCACACCTCCGGTCGGACTGAATGTTTTCGTCATCAAGAATGTGGTCGGTTCGCAGGTCTCCATGACCACGATCTTTCGGGGGATCATCTGGTTCTTCATCGCCGATCTTGTCCTGATCGTCGCATGTGTCATCTGGCCGGGGCTGGTGTCCTGGACTTACAATTGATCGGCCAGCCGCTTTCGAACGGGGCGCCTCACCAAGGGAGATGGCATGAGCCAAGACGGGGGAGATGACATGAGCCAGGACGAAGGCCTGCTGTGGGAACTGGAACAGCGCCGCCTGATTTCGGAGGTGCTGATCGACTACTGTCACTTCGTGGATCGCAATGATCCGGAGGGGCTCGTATCCGAGGTGTTCTGCGAGGACGGGCGGTTCGAACTCGGCTCGCGCCACGCCGTGATCGGGCGCCCGGACCTGGCCCTCATGTTTGCCAGGACGCTCGCGGCCTTCAGCAGAACAAGCCACCATGTCTCGAACATCAAGATCGATCTGACAGGGCCGCAAACGGCCCGATCGACTGCCTATGTCTATGCGTGGCATGTCACCGTGAACGAGGGGCGACGCATCGACCTGTGGGGGCGCTACCACGACCGGCACAGCTTGACTGACAAGGGCTGGCGGATTGCCAGCCGGCGTCTGACGGTCGCTGGGAGTGACGGGTGGATCGATCCGCCATTCGAACTGGCCGAGCGGCTGCAGAGCCCGGCGAAGACGCCCTCTCCAAAGATTACCCGCCTGCAGTAGCCCCGCCGCATGGGCTGCGGATCGGAAGGGTCCGGCCTATCGCCCGGGTGACCAGCAGGCGTCGGTGCCCGACGCGCGCAGGGAGGCCTTGAGGATCTTGCCGGTCGGCGTTTTCGGAAGTTCCTCCCGCGCCAGCTCGATGAAACCGGGCAGCATGAAAGCCGGCAGCCTTTGCTCGAGATAGGCGTACAGATCCCCGGCGGTCAGGTCAGCGCCGGGTCTCAAGGACACCACCGCCTTGATCTCGTCTTCGCCCATGCCGGAGGGCACGGCGACGGCGGCCGATTCCAGCACGGCCGGGTGAGTGTCGATCTCGCGCTCGACTTCAAAGGAAGAAATGTTTTCGCCGCGCCGCCGGATGGCATCCTTCAACCGGTCGACGAAATAGAAATTTCCCTCGCTGTCACAGCGGAAGATGTCGCCGGTGTGGAACCAGAGATTGCGCCAGCTCTCCAGGGTCTTTGCCGGGTTCTTCCAGTAGCCGAGGAAAAAATCCCACGGACGGTCGGCGCGGACAACCAGTTCGCCGGTCTTGCCCGGCGGCAAAGGGGTGTCGAATTCGTCGACGATGCGGGCCGTCACCCCGGGGCGCGGACGACCGGCTGCGGTGTCGTTTGCGAGGTTGAAGCCGTCCGAGTGCAGGGGAACGCTGACCTCCGTCATGTTGAACCAGGTGGCGACTTCGATGTTGAAACGTGCCTTGAAACCCTCGAGGTCAGCGGGCAACGGGATGATCACCACCTTGCGCAGGGGATGATCGCGGTCGTCGGCCTGCGCCGGACGCGTCATCAGGAAGCTCGGCATTGTCGAAAGAAGTATGGTCATCGTCACGCCGTATCGACGAATGTCCGGCCAGAAACCGCTCGCACTGAATTTCTCCCGTATCGCCATCGTGGCGCCGGCAATCAGGACAATCCCGACCATCTGCGACAGACCGACATGGAACATGGGCAGGAACATGTAGAAGACGTCTTGCGGCGCGCACCACGCGGCAGGCACCTCAGCAGTCGTCCAGGCCTGAGCGTGGGAATAGAGAACACCTTTGGATGGACCGGTGGTGCCGGACGTATAAAAAATCGCCATCGGATCGCTGTCGGAGACGATGCGGGGCAGCGGGGACGGATCGGCGCTTTGAAGGCTGGTGGCAGCGGTCCACGTCCAGGGCAGTTCGCCGGCGCGTGATGGCGGTTCGCCGCCGAAGACGGCGATGGTGCGGATGTGTGGCAAACCATCGGCAAGATCGGTCCAGACGGCGAGATGACGCTCGGCAACGATGGCGAGGGCGGCTTCCGAGTCGTTCACCTGGTGGCGCAGCATCTCTCCCCTGTAGGCAGCGTTGACCGGCACCATGATGGCGCCAATCTTGCAGATGCCAAGCCAGATGAGCACGTGCTCGATGCCGGAGGGAATCATCAGCAACACCCGATCGCCCTTGCCGATGCCGGCCGCTGCAAGACCGTTGGCCCAGCGGTTCGCCTCCTGATCCGCCTGCCGCCACGTCAGGCTGCGGTCATCCATGACAAGAAACGGTTTCTGCTCCGCGGCTGCGGCACGCTCCTCGAGCAGGTAGTGGAGGACCCGGCCTGCGGGCGGCGCTGAACCGGTATGCGCGCTCATGCGGATTTTTGCCCTGAACAGAGGCTTTGCGGCTGCACCCGGTTGCAGCGGCTGGTTGGCCGTTGATCTAACCCCTGCACGATCTTCCTCCTCCAGGCGCTGGTGTTGGTCGTCACGCGCGCGCACCAACCGGGCGCGCCCCGTATTGACCAGGCACTGAGACCTTTAAAAACCAAAAAGTAAAATATTATACCATTGAGTAGGTCGTCAACTGGTTCGTCGTGAAATGCTCGATGCACGGCGGCATCGTCGTTCGCTGCAAGTCCTTGCCAAGGCGTAAGTTCAGCCCGCCCCTGTGCATAAGACCGACGCCACCCAGCCGCCCTGAACATAATGGCAGTGGCCACCAGGGCTGGGCGGATAGCCTCGGCGAGGGATGCCTGGCCAATCGCTCAGCGCTGATTTTTCGCCCCGGACACCGTCCGAAGGTTGACAATATACCCACGAGTAGACAAAGATACTTCAAGGTAAGAAAGACTGCCGGCGCCGCAACGACCGCTACAGGCCCGGTTCTGGTTCACGGGAATTGCCGCCCGGATACGGAAGGAAGATCATGGACTTCGATTTCACAGAGGATCAGCACGCCTTGCGCGATCTGGTGCGGAAGTTCGTCGCCCGCGAAATGCCGAAGGATGCTGTCGCGCAGTGGGATGCGAACGGGACGTTTCCTTCGGATCTTTTGGATAAGATGGCCGAAATCGGCCTGATGGGGGCTTCAATTCCCGAAGAGTTCGGCGGCACGGGCGGCGGGGTGGTCGAGGAGACCATCGTTCTGGAAGAACTCGCTCGGCACTCCTCGACGGTCGCCCTGGCGTATGGGCTCGACGTTTCGTTCGGGGCGGTGACAATCGAACGGCACGGCTCCGATAGCCAGAAACAGGAATTCCTTCCGCAGATCGCGGGTGGGGACGTGCATTTCGCGCTTTCCATGACCGAGCCGAACGGGGGAACCGATATTCTCGGCGCGATGAAGACCAAGGCGGTCGCCGATGGCGACGACTATGTCATCAATGGCGCCAAGATCTGGACCACGGGGGTGAACATCGCGTCCTGGCTGTTTGTCGTCGCGCGCACCGAACGGGATCCGGCGAAGTTGTCGCGTGGCTTGACCGTGTTTCTCGTCCCGAAGGACACGCCGGGCATCTCCTACCGCAAGATCGAGAAGCTGGGGTCGAAGTTCCTGCATTCCTATGAGGTCAGCTACGACAATGTCCGCGTTCCGAAAAGCGCGATCGTCGGAGAGGAAGGGCGGGGCTGGCACGCGATCATCGACACATTGAACAATGAGCGCATCTTCGTTGCCGCCGTCTGCGTCGGCCTCGGTCAGGGGGCGCTGGACGATGCCGTGCAGTATGCCGGCGAGCGCAATGCTTTCGGCAAGCCCATCGGGCAGTTTCAGGCAGTCCAGCATCCGCTCGCCGATAGCCTCACCGAAATCGAACTTGCCCGCCTGATGACCTACAAGGCATCCTGGATGCAGGATCAGGGGCAGGACTGTTCGCTGCCGGCATCGATGGCAAAATATTTCGCTTCCGAAGCGGCGTTCCGCACCACCGATCGGGGCATGCGCGTGCTGGCTGGCTACGGTTTTGCCATGGAGTACAACATGCAGCGTTATTATCGGGACATTCGTCAGCTCATCTTTGCGCCGATCACCAACGAGATGGGGCGCAATTTCATTGCCCAGGTCGGGCTTGGCCTGCCGAAATCATATTGAGGGCACCATGACCCAGGATCCGATCAGCCTCTACCGCAGCATGCTCGAGATTCGGGAGTGCGAAACCCAGTTGAATGCCCTGTTCGCGCAGAACAAGTTTCCGGGCTACATCCACTCCTATCTCGGACAGGAAGCGTGCGCGGTCGGCATCTGTGCCGATCTCAACGAGCGGGACTATGTGGTTTCCAATCACCGCGGGCGGGGGCATTACCTGGCCAAAGGCATGGCGCTGAAGCCCATGGTCGCAGAGATGCTCGGCAAGGAAACCGGAATCTGTGGCGGTCGGGGCGGCGAGATGCATGCCGCTGATCCGGAGCTCGGGATTCTCGGAGGCAATGGCATTGTCGGGGCCGGCATGCCGATCGCCGCGGGCGCGGCGCTTTCGGCGCAAATGGACGGGGAGGGCGCGGTCGCCGCCGTGTTCTTTGGCGAAGGCGCCAGCAACAACGGGTCCTTCGGCGAAACCCTGAACATCGCCGCAGCCTGGAAGCTGCCGCTGGTCATGGTCTGCGAAAACAATCTCTACGCCGAAATGACACCCTTCGCCGATACGGTCGCGCAGCCGGACGTCGCCGCCCGCGCTGCCGGCTACGGAATGGAATCGGAAGTCGTTGACGGCAATGACGTGCTGGCCGTGCGGGCTGCGGCAGGCCGCGCCTATGCGCGCGCCCGGGCCGGCGAAGGGCCGACCCTTCTGGAACTGAAGACCTATCGGTGGGGAGGGCATTTCGAGGGCGACCCGCGAAAATATCGCAGCAAGGAGGAGGAGGCCGAGTGGAAAGCGCTCTGCCCGGTCGCGCGCTACCGCGCGCATCTGCTCGACGAGGTCGGTGTCGAAGGGGCGCAACTCGAGGCGCTCGAGACAAAAATTGCGGCCGAAGTTGCCGAAGCGGTGGAGTTCGCGCTGAACAGCCCGCTGCCCGAACCGCGTAGCGCGTTGTCGAAAGTCTTCGCCGGTTCCGGCGCTGCGCCGGATTGCTAAGGAGCTGACATGCCTTCAAAGACCTTTTGCTGGGCAATCATTGATGCCATGCATGAAGAAATGGCACGCGACGAGAAGGTATTCCTGATCGGAGAGGACGTTGCGGCCGCCGGCGGCGCTTTCGGCGCGTCGCGCGGTCTGCTGGATGCTTTCGGGCCGACGCGGGTCCGAGACACCCCGATCAGCGAGGAAATCATCGTCGGCATGGGGGTTGGCGCGGCGATGACCGGTCGCAGGCCGATCGTCGAGATCATGTTCATCGACTTTCTCGGACTGTGCCTCGACCAGATCGCGAACCAGGCGGCCAAGACCCACTACATCTACAATGGCCTGTTCAAGATGCCGCTGGTGATCCGAACCAGCACGGCAGTCGAGATGGGCATCGGCCCGCACCATTCGCAGGCGTGGGAAAGCCTTGTGGCGCACATTCCGGGCCTGAAAGTCGTCATGCCGTCGACGCCGCGGGATGCAAAGGGCCTGCTGAAGTCGGCGATCCGGGACGACAATCCGGTGGTCTTCATCGAGCATATCGCGATGCATCGGAACAAGGAGGAGATCGAGGATGACAGCGATCTCTTGATTCCGATCGGCAAGGCGGACATCAAACGGAGTGGCACGGATGTGACGGTGGTCGCCTCCGGACTGATGGTGGCGCGGGCCCTTGCCGCGGCCGAGGTGCTGGCAAAGGACGGTGTCAGCGTGGAAGTTCTCGATCCGCGGACAATTTCGCCGCTGGACTTCGATACGATCGCCGAATCGGTCAGCCGGACCAATCGCTGCCTGGTTGTCAGCTCGTCGCACAAGAATTTCGGCTTCGGCTCGGAAGTAGCGGCGGAAATCGGCGAGCGTTGCTTCTTTGATCTCGACCAGCCGGTGCGCCGGCTGTCGCCGCCCTTCACGCCCGCCCCGTTCGGTCGGCAATTCGACGAGTTTCTGAACCCCGACACCGACGACATCGTGGCGGCGCTGCGCGATCTGATGGCGTGAGGAGCAGAAGATGACGCACGAGATCGCAATCCCCAAGCTTGGTCTGACAATGACCGACTGCACTCTTGTCGACTGGCACAAGAGCGACGGTGACCGCGTCGAGCCGGGCGAAGTGCTGTTTGCGATCGAGACCGACAAGATCACTTCCGAAGTCGAGGCGGACGGCGCCGGCTATCTGCGCCGGTACGCCGAAGTGGAATCGACCCACACCGTTGGCAGCGTGATCGGCGGCCTCTACGCGACGCAAGAGGCGGCTCTCTCGGCCGGTATCGACCAGCAGGAAGCTGCGGCGGACACGCCGGCACCTGTCGTGGAAGAGATCGAGCGCCCTTTCGCGCCGGCCGCGGTCGACAAGGGATCGCGGCAGCGGGTTTCGCCGCTGGCGCGGCGCATTGCGAGGGAAGCAGGGATCGACCCGCGCGATTTGACCGGGACCGGCGCGCGCGGCGCCATCCTGCGCCGCGACGTCGATGCCGAAATCGAGCGGCGCGGGAAGGCACCGGCAGAAACGACGGGTGCCGCTGCAGCCGGCGCCACCGGTGAAGCCTCGCGCCGGCCACTTTCCGGGCTGCGCAGGAGCATTGCACGCAACATGATGCAGAGCCTGCAGTCGACGGCGCAAATGACCGCCTTCGCGCGGGTTGATATGGCCGAAGTGGTTGCCCTGCGAAAGGCCTGTCTGGCGCGGGAAGCGGACACCGGGGTCAGGATCTCGTTTACGGATATCGTTCTGAAGGCCTGTGCAATTGCCCTGGCCCGGATGCCCGAGATCAACGCATCGATCATCGGCGAGGAGATCGTGTCCTGGGCCGATGTGAATGTCGGCCTTGCCGTGGCACTTGACGATGGTCTCCTCGTGCCGGTGATCCACAATGCCGACCGGAAGTCGCTTGTGGAGATTGCGCGCGAGCGGATCGATCTTGCCGCGCGTGCCCGCTCCGGTCAGCTTGAGCGTCACGAGATGCAGGGCGGCACCTTCAGCCTGTCCAATTTCGGATCCTATGGCGGCGATTTCGAAACGCCGCTGCTGAACCCGCCGCAATCGGCAATCCTCGGGATCGGCGCCATCGGCGACGAGGCGGTGGTGCGCGACGGGCAGATTGTCATTCGTCCGATGATGATGCTGAGCATGACCTTTGATCACCGCCTCATCGACGGGGCGGTGGCCGGTCGCTACCGCAACGTGCTGCGCTCGCTGCTGGAAAGTCCATACACGATGCTGGCGGATCTGAGATGAGCAACCCTTTGACGACATTCGAAGGCGCTGAGCTGGGGCGCGAGGTGTGCCGCGGCCGGATCGCCCTGACGCAGGAGGAAATCGATCGCTTCTGCAGCCTGATGGGCTATGACGACGCCGCCTTTCGCGCCGGGCCGTCGGGTGGCGGCATCGCGCCGACGTCGATGTGCCTGGCATTCGGGTTGCGCCTGGGGTGGGAGGAGCAGGTTTTTCCGCCAGGTGTCATCCGCGTCGGTGACGAGAACACCTACGGGGTGCCGGCCCGAGCCGGTGATGTGCTGACCACGACATTGGTCATCACCGACCGCTTCGAGCGTAAGGGGCGCCGGTTCCTGACCTATGAGATGGTCACGACCAATCAGGTCGACGATGAGGTCTGCAAGGTCAGGTTCACGGCGATCCTTCCATGAAAACCGAAGGGGATGATGAGATGGCGGTGCAGCCGACGATCACGATCGATCAGGCGATGATCGACGCGTACGCAGCGATTTCGGGCGATTTCAACCCGGTCCATGTGGATCCGGACTTCGCTGCGACAACGCCGTTCGGCACCACGATCGCGCATGGGTGCATTCCGATGGAGCCCATCTTCCGGCTGGTCCAGTCGCGCACCGGCCAGCCGGCAATGCCGCCGAACAGCCGCATGAAGCTGCGTTATCTTCGGCCGGCGCATCCGGGGGACACGATCGGCATCGAAGTCACGGCCACACTCGAAACCGGTTTCGAGTTTCGCTGCATCAATCAGCGGGATGAGACGGTGATCGAAGGGAACGTGCAGCTCGCAGACTAAGGCGGGCAGGGCTGCGGCCGCGTTGCTGCATGCGGAGGACCGGGGACCCCGGCCGCCGGCGACGAGTTTACAAAGGGTCGCCCGGATGGCGGACGACAGGCGCGGACCATGGGGGCGAACAGGTTGGGGCGGTATCCTCACTCGGCGCAGACGGTCCCGCTTAACGGATTGAAGGGAGGAAACGTGATGGACATCGCCGGCAGCCAGAATGTGGCGTCGCTCTTGCGGCAGCGGGTCGAGGAGCATCCCGAGAAATTGTTCCTGCTCCATGAGGATGACGCCGGGCACGTCATCGAACTCACTTACCGCCAATTCTCCGACAAGGTGAACGGACTGGCCGGGCATCTGGCGAAGAGTGGAGTTCGTCCGCAGCACAACGTCGCGGTGATGTTGTCGAACTGCAGCGAATTCCTGCAGGCCTGGTTCGCGATCAACCAGATCGGCGCCGTGATGGTCCCGGTCAATGTTCTCTATTCTCCTGATGAATTGTCCTTCCTCCTGCAGGATGCGCAGTGTGTGGGACTGATCACCGAACCCGAATTTCTGCCAAAATACCGCGAGGTCGAAGCGGATTGTCCTGAGGTCACGGTCAAAATCCTGGCGCGCGCGGATGAAGCTGCCGGCGGCTTCGACCTTCTTGCCGAGATCGACGAGGCCGGTGCGCCTTGTCCTCAGGTGGCGATCGCACCGGGCGACTGTTCGCAGATCATCTACACGTCCGGCACGACATCGCGTCCCAAGGGCGCCATTCTCAGCCACCATGGCAGCGTGATCCAGGGGATCGCCCTGGCACAGCATTTCGGTCTGAAAAGTGATGAAAGGACGTGCGTTGTCCTGCCCCTGTTCCACGTCAACGGACAGTTTGTCAGCGTGATTCCGACCCTGACCGTCGGCGGCACGATCGTTCTGCTTCAGTCCTACAGCGCCAGCCGGTTCTGGTCGCAGGTGCGGCGGCATCGCTGCACCTTCATCAGCATCGTGCCGATGATCCTGCGCACGCTTCTTGCGCAGCCCGCGCAGGAAACCGACACGCAGCATTCCGTCAGGATGACGTTCTATGCCCTGCCGACATCGGATGCCGAGTGGACCGCGTTCGAGAGCCGGTACGCCGTCAGACTGATCGAAGGGTACGGCCTGTCGGAGACTTTCGGCATCTGCACGGCCAATCCCGTTCTGCATGGCCGGACCAAGCGGCATTGCATAGGGCTGCCCGTCATGGGCCGCGAGATCCGCGTGATCGATGACGACTGGAACGACGTTCCGACGGGGCAAAGCGGCGGCATAGTCGTGCGCGGGGCGCCGCTTTTCAGCGGGTATTTTCGCAATGAAGAGGCCACGCGCGCCTGCATGCGGGATGGATGGCTGACTACCGGCGACAATGGATCGCTCGACGAGGATGGCTATCTGCATTTCCTCGACCGGTCGAAGGATGTGATCAAGCGCGCCGGCGAGAACATCGCTGCCGGCGAGGTGGAGCGGGTCCTGTCCGGTCATCCGGCGGTTGCGGAATGCGCCGTCATCGGCGTCTTTGATCCACTTCGCGACGAAGCGGTCAAGGCGGTCGTGGTGGTCCGCGCTGGAATGGAAGCTTCGCAGGACGAACTCGGTGACTGGTGTGCCAAGTCGCTTGCCAAATTCAAGGTGCCGACCCTTTTCGAATTCCGCGACGCGCTTCCGAAGACGTCGATCGGCAAGATCATGAAGTATCAGTTGCGCGCCGAGCATGCTGCCGCACATCCGCATTAGCGCTCGCCAACCGGCCGCGTCGCTGCCCGAACCCTCGTTTCCCGCCTGAAGGATCAACAAGACATGCCCGAAACCACCTATATTCTTTCCGCAGTGCGGACCGCCATCGGTCGTTTCGGTGGTGGCCTGATGGGCATCGCGCCGAGTGAGCTGGGAAGCCGGGTCGCGGCCGAAGCCATGGTCCGCGCGAATGTGGAACCGGCGCGCATCGGACACGTGGTGTTCGGAAATGTCATCCCCACCGGTCCCCAGGATGCCTATCTCGCGCGCATCGCGGCGATCAGCGCGGGCATCCCGGAAGACGTTCCCGCCATGACCCTGAACCGCCTGTGCGGAAGTGGCGCGCAAGCCATCGTTTCGGCGGCGCAAAACATCATGCTCGGCGATGCGCCGGTCGCGCTGGCCGGTGGGGCCGAGGTGATGAGCCGGGCGCCGCATTTCGTGCAGGTGGCCCGCTTCGGCCAGAAAATGGGTGATGCCGCACTTGTGGATGGTCTTGCGGGCGTGCTCACCGACCCGTTCGGCAATGGCATCATGGGCGTGACAGCCGAGAACGTGGCGCAGAAATACGGGGTGTCGCGAGAGGACCAGGACGCCTTCGCACTGGAAAGCCAACGCCGGGCGGCGGCGGCCATGGCTGCCGGGCATTTCAGGAGCCAGATTCTTCCGGTGGAGACCAAAGTGGGGCGGAGCCAGGTGATCGTCGACACGGACGAACATCCCAAGCCCGAGACGACCGCCGAGATGCTGGCGGGCCTTCGCCCCGCCTTCAGGAAAGATGGTGTCGTGACGGCCGGCAACTCGTCGGGCATAAATGACGGCGCAGCGGCAGTTGTCCTGGCGTCGGAACGTTACGTCGAATCCGCTGGCGCCGCACCGCTGGCGCGGATTGTTGGCTATGCCCACGCCGGAGTGGCGCCGGAGGTGATGGGAATCGGGCCGGTGCCCGCGGTGCGGGTACTCATTCAGCGGTGCGGGCTGAAGCTGGACGATTTCGACGTTGTCGAATCCAACGAGGCATTCGCCGCGCAGGCCATTGCGGTCAACCGCGAACTCGGCCTTGATCCGGCAAAGGTCAACCCGGATGGCGGGGCCATTGCCCTGGGCCACCCGGTCGGAGCGACCGGTGCGATCCTGACGGTCAAGGCGCTTTACCACCTGCAGCGCACTGGCGGGCGCTATGGCCTGATCACCATGTGCATCGGCGGAGGCCAGGGTATTGCGCTGGCCATTGAACGCATGTGACGCGCCCGGAGAGCCAGGCAGATCGCCGTGAATGGCAGGGCCGACCGCCGACGGTCGGTGAAACGTGGCGCCGAATTGGCGCTTGACAGACGTGCACCTCGCGAAGATGATACTAGTCAGTATTAAAACAGACCTAATAGTATGAAGATTGGGACGGAAATGGGAACTGGCGACGACCTTCCAGACTACGCTACCGTGACCCTCGCCTTCGAGGGGCGGATCGCACGTCTGACCCTGAACCGGCCGGAGCGGCTGAACGCGTTGAATCCGGAAATGCTCGAGGAAT
Source organism: Neohoeflea coraliihabitans (assembly GCF_019334345.1). Taxonomy (GTDB): domain Bacteria; phylum Pseudomonadota; class Alphaproteobacteria; order Rhizobiales; family Rhizobiaceae; genus Pseudohoeflea; species Pseudohoeflea coraliihabitans. The sequence continues at coordinate 339,540 of NZ_JAHWQX010000001.1, read as the reverse complement.
TGCTCGACGCGCTGGACCGGGTCCGCGCACGGAGCGGTCTCAATGCCCTGTTCCTGCAGGGTGCGGGACGGTTGTTTTCCGCCGGTGTCGATCTCGATACGCCTTTCTTCATGGAGCATGTCGAAGATCCATCGGTCTTTTCAGGCACCCGGCTCCTTAACGCGCAGCACCGCGTGATATCGGCGCTGTTCGAGCAGGAGGTGGTCACCATCGCGGCGCTCAACGGCCACGCCTGTGGCGGCGGCGGACTGGGACTGGCAATGGCTTGCGACATGCGCATCAGCGTCCGGGCGGCCCGGTTCTGGATGGTGCCGCTGATGCTCGACGTCATTCAGGATTTCGGTCTGAGCTGGCTTGCGCAGCGTCTGATCGGTCCCTCCCGGGCCATGCAGATGGCGGTCCTGGGGCAGAAGATCGATGCCGATACGGCGCTGTCCTGGGGGCTGGTCAACGAACTGGCCGATGATGCGGCTGCCCTCTCGGAGCGCATGGATGCGCTTGCTGTGCAGATCGAGGGGATGGGTTCTGATGCCCTGCGGATGATGAAGCTGATCCTGCGCAACGGTGAGCGCAGCGACCTGCGTAGTCAGCTTGGAATCGAGGCGGTCGCCAACGGGCTGACCTTTCAGTCCGAGGAATTCCGCCAAAAGAAGAGCGACTATCTCGATGCTCTCAAGGAGGGGCGCAGATGACCAAGGCGACAGGCACCATGCGCGCGGCGCGTCTACACCACGGAGCCAACGGTGGTACCGAATTGCGGCTGGATACGGACGTCGCGGTTCCGGTGCCCGGACCGGGCGAGGTCCTTGTGCGCGTGCGGGCCTGCGGTCTCAATCAGGTCGATCTTTTGACGAAGGACGGCCAGACCCCGCAGGATGTTGCTCTTCCGCATATCTCCGGCACGGAGGTTGCCGGGGATGTTGCCGCAGTGGGGCCGGATGTTGCCGACTGGGAGATCGGGGCGCGCGTGGTCGTCGATCCGATCATCGCCTGTCGGCATTGCGACAACTGCGTCCGCGGTGAGACCAACATGTGCCGCAACAGTCGGGTGTTCGGCGTTCAGACTCCCGGCGGGTACGCCGAATATGCCGTTGCGCCGGCGCGGCAATTGCTCGAACTGCCCGAGGCGCTGGATTATGCAGCCGCGGCTGCGATGGCCGTCACCGGACCGACCGCCTGGCACATGCTGCGCGACCGGGCAAAGGTCGTATTGGGCGAGGATGTGCTGATCATCGCCGCCGGTTCGGGGATCGGCGTGCTCGGTATGCAGATCGCCGCGGCGGCGGGTGCGCGCGTGATCGCAACCGCCGGCGGTCCCGACAAGGTGCGCCGAACGCTTGAGGTGGGCGCCGATTTCGCTGTCGATCACAACGATCCGTCATGGCCCGACCAGGTGCGCCGGTTCACCGGCGGGCGCGGTGTCGACATCGTTTTCGAGCATGTTGGCGCGGCGACATGGGAAGGCAGTCTCAAGGCCCTGGCCCGCGGCGGCCGGCTGGTGACGTGCGGCGGACACTCCGGATTTCAGGTCGGCTTCAATTTGTGGCACCTGTTCGTCAAGGAGCAGACCCTGATCGGGTCCTTCGGCGGCACGCGCCGCGATTTCCTCGAGGTCATGAAAATGGGGGGAGCCGGGCGCTTGCGTCAGGTCGTCCAGGACAGGTTTTCGCTGGCCGATGTGCCCAAGGCACAGGAGCTGCTGCGGCAGCGCAAGGTTTTCGGCAAGCTGATTCTCGATCCCACCTTGCCCTGAGGCTGCAAGCAATTGCACACACGCTCGGGGGCGCGCAGCGCTTCCGGCACCGGAACCTGCGCAGCCGTATGTCAGGATGGCGTCGTCGTGGCCCCGACGCTGCGCAGCACATGCGAGACCATCTGGGCGCAGATCTCTTCCTTCGACAGGCGCGAGGGTTCGCGGTACCAGGCAAAGACGAAACTGACCATGCCGGTGACCACCTGGCTGGCAACGGCCAGATCTTCGAACTCGAAGACGCCTGTCTTCTTGCCTTCGGCAAGAATCGTGCGCACCTGCGCGTCGATCTCGCGGCGCATGCCGGCAATCTCGTCAGCGACTTCCTTTGGAAGATTGAGTTGCTCGCGATAGTAAATCGAGACGAGCTTGTACATGTTCAGCACGATCATCGTGAACTGCTGTGCGGCGAGGGACAGTGCCTCCTTCGGGGGAAGCGACTGATCCGTGACATGTGTGGTCACCGCCAGCCATTCGCGCAGCGTGCGCCGGGCAATTTCCGACAGAAGCTCGGCCTTGTTCTCATAGTGATAATAGACGAAGGGTTTGGTTGCGCCGATGCTTTCGGCGATCACGTCCATTGTCGTTGGCAGGTAACCATTCTGGTAGAAGAGATCCACTGCGCTCTGCAGGATCTTCTCCCGCTTCAGTTCCGCAACCTCGTTCCACACGGAGGCGGCCTTTGTGCTCTTTCGCGTTCTTGGCATGGGAGTTCCTGAAGTAAGAGCGTCTGCGCGCATTTGACTGATCAGTAGCTAGTTATTCTACTGCGTAAGAATACTCAAGTGCAGGCTTCGCGGTCCCTTACCAGGGCGGCACTCCGGATCCCCATCGCGCTGTGCTGCGCGAGCGGCTGCAGTTCATTTTCATCACTTTTGCAGCTGGCGTTCGCGGAAGATGATGTACAGGCCGGTCGACACAATGATGCCGGCGCCGACGAGGGTTGCAAGGTCCGGCACCTCGCGCCAGATGAGCCATCCAAGCAGGATCGCCCATAACAGGCCCGTATATTCGAACTGCGCGACGACCGAGGCCGAACTGAAACGGAAGGCCTGAGTGATCATCGTCATCGCCGCCGTGCCGAGGATCGCCGTTCCGACGAACAGCCAGATGTCCTCGGGGCGCACGGCCGTCCAGAAGAATGGCGCAAGAACGCCGCTGGTCAGGGCGCCGAAGGTGACCAGATACAGCATGACCGTCCAGGGGCTTTCGCGCGGATCGACGAGTCGCGAGCCGATCATCAGCAGGGCGTAGAACAAGGCCGTGCTGACCGGCAGCAATGCGACGAGCTGAAATGTGGCCATGCCCGGACGGACGACGACCAGCACACCGAGAAATCCGACCAGAACCGCCGTCCAGCGGCGCCAGCCGACTTTTTCTTTCAAGAACAGGCTCGAGAGCGTGACGATAAAGATCGGCGCGGCAAAAACGAGGGTCGTCGCTTCGGCAAGTCCAAGATACCTCAATCCGAGAAAGAAGGTGGATGCGGCGCAGGTCCACAACACGCCGCGAAGCAGATGCGCGCCGGGTGAAGCGGTCACGAGTGCCGCCGTGCCACCCATATAGAGGGCCATCAGCAGAGCCGGAACAATGGCGATGATATTGCGCAGAAACAGAATTTGTAGCGGCGCGTAGGTCGCGGTCAGGGTCTTGGCAATGGCATCGTTCAGGCTCAGACATGCGATGCCGGCGCACATCAGGACGATGCCGGAAATCGGGCTGCGTGTGGCGTCCTCCGTCATGAATGTCAGTCCTCCCTGCCGCTGCGTCGAGCGGGTCATTGTTGCGTCCTGCCCCGGAGTGAAGCCGGTATCGACATTCGGCTTCGACGCTGACGCACCACGGCATCTTGCGGTCAAAAGTCCGGAGACCCCGGCGTGATGCGATCCTATGGGCATCGACCGTTGCGTCCGGGTGGATTTAGGCTGCAAGCTGCCGGCAAAGCAACCGCCGTGCATCACTTGCCTCGACCGATCGCCTCTCGCTTGCGTGAATGTCGCGGTCATCGAGCCGGTTTCGTGTCTCGGCCGGTTGGACAGTGACCGTGTGCGGTGCTAGTCGGCTATCCTAGCGAAAAGGCCGATCTGCAGCCGGACACAGGCTCACGGAGACCTATGAAAGTCGATTTTTTCATCATCGGCGTCCAGAAGGCCGGCACGACGGCACTTGCCAGTCTTCTCGCCCAGCATCCTTCGCTGCAACTGCCGGCCCGCAAGGAACTGCATGTGTTCGACAAGGGTGTGGCTGGTGTGGCAGCGCAGGATCGGTTCGAACTAAAGAAGCATTTCGACTGGACTGTCGAAGATGTGATGCGCGGCGAGGCAACGCCGATTTACTGCTATTGGCCGGGCGCATTGGAGCGGCTGCAGGACTACAATTCACAGGCCCGGCTGATCCTGATCCTGCGGCACCCGGCATTCCGGGCCTACTCACAGTGGCGTATGGCCAGGTTTCGCGGGATTGAGCCGCTGTCCTTTGAAGAGGCCGTGTCGGACAAGGGGCGTCGCCGGGTGGTGGGAGCACCGCACGGTGTTAAGCGCAAATTCTCCTATGTCGAACGGGGATTTTATGGCTGGCAGGTGGAGCGGCTGTTGTCGCTGTTCAAGCGCGAGCAGATCCTGTTTGTGCGCACGGACACCTTCTGGTCGCAGCCCCTGAAATCGCTGCAACAGGTGGAAGACTTTCTCGGCGCGCCGCGCTGGCTGCGGGAGAATGTGCAGCCACGCTATATCGTGCCGGTGGAGAATGATGATACCGCGCCGATGGCACCGCGTGCGCGCGAGCGTCTGACACGCCTGTTTGCCGAGGATATCATGCGCACCGGACATCTGACCGGGCTAGACCTTTCGGACTGGCTCGATGCGGCGTATCGCGAACCGATGCCCTCGCCGTGGAATGTGTCGGCCGGAAATCAGGCAGAGGCGACGACCCGGTCCGTTTGATCCCGTCGTCAGGTGGCGGCAGAGGTCGCTGATGCATCCGGTCAATCGGGATCGAATTTGATGGCCTTGAGGATCTGTTCGGCTGCATCGTCGAATTCGGACTTGCGCAGGCGCGGCACTTCCAGCGTCGCAGCCACCACCGGCGCGAAGTCGGAATAGAACTGCGTCGTGGCCCAGATCATGATCAGAAAATGTCGCGGGTCGATGTCCGGAAAGCGCTTCTCGGCGATCCATTGATCGATGGCCGCGCAGGCCTCATGGGTGACATCGAGCATGTGCCGCCGCTGGCGGCGTGAGAGAAATTTGCCGCCGCGGAGCAGTTCTCCGGCGAAAAACCGCGATTGCGCCGCATTGCGGCGGGAACTTTCCAGTTTCTCGCGGACATAGTCGCCCAGCGCTTCACGTGCGTCCCGCTCGGGGCGGATATGGCGCAGAGCTGCGTCCCAATCGTCGAAGACCTCCGCGATCAGCCGCTCATAGATCGCCGCCTTGGACTGGAAATAATAGTAGACATTCGCCTTGGGCAGATCGGAGTCCTCGGCGATTTCAGAAATCGTCGTGCCGTCAAACCCCTTGGCTGAGAACAAACGCACCGAGACCTGGAGGATTCTGGCCTCATTGCGGGCACGGATCCGGCCGTCGGTGTCACCGTTCGCTTTCCTGCTTCCACCGCCCGTTCGACGTGCCATGCTTTCCACCCGCTTTGGCTGCAACTCGTCTCAAACACGTCTTATCAGCTTCGCTCGACAGGGCAAGACGGGGCGCTCAAAAACTGACGGTTTCGTCAACTTATGCGAAATAAAACTTGACGAAATCGTCAGGATCGTCTTCCCTTGATGGCTCGGGGAGACGATCATGGCAACGACGTTGTGTGAAGCAATGCGTGAGATGACCGCAGGCTGGAAGGACGACCTTCCGCCGGACTGGCGCTTGGTGATGCAGGACGTCGAGACGGGCGCCGACGACATTGATCCTCATTTGCAGCTGGAGGCCTGGGAGCCCATCTTTCCGGCCCGGAAGGGCCGGAGCTTTCCGGGGGCGCCGGAGGGCGCGCATATGCTGCGCGCATTCGATGCTGTGCGAGCAGATGCTGTGCGGGTGGTACTTTTGGGCCAGGATCCCTATCCCGATCCGGCTGCCTCGACCGGACGGGCGTTCGAAATCGGCAATGCGCTTGTCTGGCGTGACCTTGAGAGAATGTTCTCGAAATCGATCCGCGCCTTCACGCTGATGCTGATGGCGGCGCGCTACGACCGACCGGAGCTGACGCACAGTTTTTCGGCCTGGTCGACGATGCTCGCGGAGATCGAAAGCGGGAGCTTGCAGATCGAGGATCCTGCGGACATGGCCGACCGCCAGGAGCGCGCCGGCGTGTTGCTTCTCAACTCGGCCCTGACACTCAGCCGGTTCCAGCGTGATGTCGATCCGCACCAGGGGCGCGGTCACGTGCTGTTCTGGAGGCCGGTGATCCGCGCCGCGCTGCGTCACATCGCCAGCCAGGATCGGCCGGTGGTGTTCGTCGCTTTCGGGCAGGCGGCGGCGGACAATCTGGAACATGCGGGATGTCTGCCTGCGCCCGCGCCGCATCTGTCCCTTGTTCTGCCCCATCCCGCATTCGCAGAGGAGTTCCTCGCATGCGCCAATCCCTTCCTTGCCGCAAATGCGCATCTGCAGCGCATGGGCGCGCAACCAATCGCGTGGTAGCCTGATGACCCGGACCTATGATTTCATTGTGGTGGGAGCCGGATCCGCCGGCGCGGTGGTGGCCAACCGGCTGAGCGCCGACGGACGCCACAGCGTATTGTTGCTGGAAGCAGGTTCGAAAGATCGCAATCCGCTGGTGCGCCTGCCGATGCTGATGGGCAAGCTGTTTCATTCCGGCCTTTACAACTGGCACTACCATACCGAGGCAGAACCGCATCTGAACGGGCGCAAGCTGTACTGGCCGCGCGGCAAGGTGCTGGGCGGTACGTCGACGATCAACGGCATGATCTATGTGCGCGGCAACCGGCACGACTACGACCGGTGGGCCCAGCTTGGCCTGCCGGACTGGAGTTACGACAAGGTGCTGCCGGCGTTTCTGCGGTCGGAAAGCAATCCCGAGCGCGGTGATGGCGCATACCATTCCACACGGGGCGAACTGACGGTCTGCCGGGCGCGGTCGAGCAATCGACTGTTCGACACTTTCATCAAAGCCGGCGAACAGGCTGGACTGCCCTTCAACGACGACTTTAACGGAGCCACACAGGAGGGGGTCGGGCGCTACGACTTCACCATACGCAAAGGCCGCCGCTGGTCGACCTCTTCGGCGTTTCTGAAGCCGGCTTCCAGGCGGCCCAATCTGACAATCCTGACGGGAGCTCATGTGGACGGGCTAAGCCTTGAGGGGCGGCGTGTGACGGGCGTCACCTGGTCGCGCGACGGCCGGTCCGAAAGCGCGCAGGCGGCGCGTGAGGTCATTGTTTCGGGGGGTACGGTGAATTCACCGCAACTGCTGATGCTGTCCGGCATCGGTCCGGCCGCGCATCTCAAGTCGCATGGGATTACGGTGCGCCACGACCTGCCGGGCGTCGGCCAGAATGTTCAGGACCATGTCGATTGCGTGATGAGTTGGGAATGTTCGCAGCCGGTCACACTCTACAGCGATCTTCGCGCCGACCGCCTGGCGGTGTCGATGGTCCAGGCGATGCTTTTCGGCACCGGGATCGTGACGACCTTTCCCTATGAGGGCGGCGCCTTTCTCAAGACGCGAGAAGGCCTTGAGGCTCCGGACGTGCAGCTGCATTTCATGCCGGCCCTCGAAAAGACCGCAAATCTCAATTTTCCCAATCCGTTCCGCAGGCAGCGGGTGGAAGCGAACCACGGGCTCACCATGCGTGTCGGTCCGGTCAATCCGGCCAGTCGCGGCGCGATCGAACTGGCGTCCGGCGATCCCTTCGCGGCGCCGAAAATACGGCCGAATTATCTGGCCGATGAATTTGACATCCGCACCATGATCGATGCCATCCGCAAGACGCGGGACATCCTGTCGCAACAGGCATTTGCGCCTTTCAAGGGTGCCGAACTTGCTCCCGGCGCAGCAGTCGACAGCGACGATGAGCTGACGGCGTGGCTGCGGGCAACGGCGATGACCACCTTCCACCCGGTCGGCAGCTGCAAGATGGGCGTCGACACCGATCCCATGGCGGTGGTCGATGGCCGGTTGAAGGTGCGCGGCATTGATGGCCTGCGCGTCGCGGATGCATCGATCATGCCCATCATTTCTTCCGGCAACACCAACGCGCCCGCCATCATGATTGGCGAGCGGGCTTCCGATTTCATCCTTGAGGACGCACGCGCATGATTATCGAACACCGTACCTACACCTTCCGGCCCGGCACCGTGGACGGCTGGATGGAGAAATACCGGTCACAGGGCCTGCCGGTGCAGAAGCGGCATCTCAACCGCTTCGTCGGTCTCTGGCAGTCCGAGATAGGTCGGTTGCACACGACAATCCTCGTCTGGGCCTATGACAGTCTTGCCGACCGGGAAGCAAGGCGGGCGGCCATGTATGCGGATCCCGCCTGGAAAGAATTCATCGCGTCGGTCTGGGCGCTCGACGCGATCACTTCGCAGGACGTCATGATCATGGCGCCTGCCGATTTCTCCCCAACCCCAAAAATAATACCGCCCACCACAAGAGAGGAACAACTCAAATGAGCATCAACACCAAAGTGCCGATTGCCGTTGGCCGCCGTCAGGTGATCCTCGGCGTTGCCGGAACCCTCGCAGCGAGCGCGCTATACGGCGCCCTTCCTGCCCAGGCGGCCGGTGGCCTCATCGCCCTCGTGCACACCCAGGCGGCCGGGGACGCAGGGCCTGTCGATTCGATGATCGCAAAGCTGAACGCGTTTGCCGAAGAGCACGACATGACGGCGCGCGCCATCTATGCCGAAGATCCCTCGACCTACGAGACGATCTTCACCTCACTGGGCGAGGCAGGCGCGAAAATCGTGGTTTCGACCTTCAACGAGGTGGCCGAGCCGTTCCGGGCAGTCGCACCGAAATTCCCCGATACGAAATTCATCCAGCTCTTCGGTGATCCGTTCGAGCCGAAGATCCCGAATGTGGCGACCGTCTCCTACGATTATTATCTCGGTTGTTATCTGTCGGGAATATTCGCAGCCCGGGTGTCGCGGTCCGGCAAGCTCGGCTTTATCGGCGGCATTTCCATTCCGCCGATCAATGCGGACTATAACGCCTTCAAGGCCGGCGCACAGTCTGTCAATCCGGATCTGACCGTTGCCGTCGCCTTCGCGGGCAGCTTCCAGGATCCGGCGAAGGGACAGGAAATCGCCACGCAGATGTTCTCGGATGGCGTGGACTTCATCCAGACGGATGCCGCGGCGACCGATTTCGGTATCATCGCCGCTGCCGGCGAGAACGAAGGTCGGGTCGTCTCGACCCTCGATCCGGCACAATTCCCCCTCGATCCCAAATCGGTGATCTCGATTGTCGGTCTCGATTTTGGCGCTTCGCTCTACAACGAGGCGACAAAATCGCTCGAAGCGGACTGGAGCGGCGGACATGAGGCAACGGGTCTGGGGACTGGGGTCATCGATTTCATCCCTTCTCCCCTGTTTGCCGAACAAGGTCCGGAAGAGCTTCGGAAGATGGCCCAGGTCGCCCTGGCCTCCGTCGAAGAGGCGCGGGGCAAGATCCTCGATGGTTCCCTGAACGTGCCGTTCAACACCAGTCTCTGAGGCGGGGCGTGAAAGCGGAGCAGCACACTGAGGCAGGCGTCACGGCGCCTGCCTTGGCGGCCGAAGCGGTAACGGTGCGCTATGGCGAGGTCACGGCGCTGTCGGCCGTTTCGACCCGGTTCGAGCCGGGGCGCATTCATGCGGTGCTCGGCCAGAACGGTGCTGGCAAGACGACGTTTGCCCGCGTGGCTGCCGGGTTGGTGCCGCCGGCGGAAGGAGCGGTTACCGTGTTCGGCAGGAGGCTGGCGGGCGGTGATGTGGCCGAAGCACGTGGCGCTGGCGTTGAACTCGTGCATCAGAGCTTCGCATTGCCGCCCTCTTTCACGGTGGCCGAGGTTCTGCAATTTGTCGGACCCAAGGCCGGCCTGTTTACAAAGCGCGGGATCGAGCGACACTGGCAACGCTGGCTGGACGGGCTGGGTCTGGGCCTTGATGCGCGCGCCCGCATCCGCGATCTTCCAATTGAAATGCAGCAATCGGCCGAAATCGCCAGAGCGATGGTTTCAGACGCGCGGCTGCTGATCCTTGATGAACCGACTGCCGTCCTGTCACCGAAAGGAACCGAGCGGCTGTTCGCGCGTGTCCGCGAACTCAAGGCCCAGGGCGTGACGATCATGCTCGTCTTGCACAAGATTCGGGAGGTTCTCGCCATCGCCGATACGGTTACCGTGCTTCGCGGTGGTGAGCTTGTCGCAGGACCTGTGGAAGCACAGGATCTGACCTCCGAGACGCTGGCGGAACTGATTATCGGGGAAGCCGCGGCGCGCCTTGATGCCAGCGACCGCGCCGCCCTTGTCGGCGCCGGCGCGCAGCACCAGCCCGATCAGGGGCGGCCCGATGCGCCACCCGCCGTGGTCTTGAAAGGCATTTCCACGGCGTCGAATACGCGCGGCAATGGCCTGAGCGAGGTGGATCTTACGGTCCGTTGCGGTGAAATTGTTGGTATCGCCGGTGTCGAGGGCAACGGACAGCGTGAATTGGTGGCGGCCATTGCCGGCCTCGAGCCTTTGACGGCAGGCGAGATTTCTCTGGCTGACCAGCGTATGGAGACCGCATCTTTAGCGGCGCGGCGCGAGGCCGGGCTGCGGATCATTCCATTCGAACGCAACGTGGAAGGGCTGTCCCTTTCAAGCCCGCTATGGGAAAACTGGGGTGCCGCGCAACTTGTCGGCGGCTCGCTTCTGGCATCGGTGCGGCCACGCAATCTGCAAAGATCCGCCGAGGCCGCCTTTCAGGCCTGGGACGTTGTGTTCAGCAATACCGCCCAGCCGGCCGGATCGCTTTCGGGCGGCAATGCACAAAAGGTCATTCTCTCGCGCGAGATGGACCCGGGGGCCAAGCTCATCCTCGCGGCGCAGCCGACACGCGGTCTCGACATCGGCGCAACAATGGCGGTGTGGAAGGCGCTGCGCCAGGCGCGCGGCGAGGGGGCCGGAATATTGCTGGTGTCGTCCGACCTCGATGAGTTGTTCGACATCTGCGATCGCGTCGCGGTCATGGTCTCGGGCCGGGTGGTGGCCGAATTTGCCCCGCCATGGGACCTCAAGGCGGTCGGGCGGGCGATGACCGCCGCAGGACAGCAACCCGCCCTGGAGGCAGTGCCATGAGCGGACGTCTGGTGCCTGTCCTGCAGACCGGAGCCTTCATTGTGTTGGCTCTGGTCCTGTGCAGTCTGATTTTCCTGTCCGTCGGCCTCTCCGCCACCGGCACATTGAGCGCCATTATCGACGGCGCATTTTTTCGCCCCAACGCCCTCAATCACATTTTGCGCTGGGGTTTGCCGCTGCTGATCACCGCGGTCGGCGTGATCATCAGTTTTCGCGCCGGCTACTTCAACATCGGGGCCCAGGGGCAGTTCTATCTCGGAGCGATTTGCGCCGCCTTCGCCGCCGAGTGGCTGCGTGGCAGCCCGGCCTTGGTTGCCGTACCCATCTGCCTTCTGGCCGGAATGGCCGGCGGCGCGCTGTGGGCCCTCTGGCCGGCCCTGTTGCGGGTCAAGGCCGGGGCCGATGAGGTGATCACGACGATGATGGGCAATTTCATCGCTGCGCAATTTCTCGTGCATGTCACTTCCGGCCCGCTGAAGGATCCGGCCGGGTCGGGGCAACAGGCCTCCTCGCGTCCGATCGATGCGGCCTGGCGCATCTCGGAGTCAACGGGAAGTTCGCCGATCATCATCGCCATTGCCGCGCTGGTGGTGGTCTTCGGCTGGTGGCTGGTGAACCGGACTTCATTCGGCATCCTTTCCGGACTGGCCGGACGCAATCCGGTGATGGTGACCTGGCAGGGCGCCAAGGTGCAGCGCATTGCCATCAGTGCCTTCCTGCTGTCCGGCGCGCTCGCAGGACTCGCCGGTTCCGTTGAACTGATGGGGCCGAATGGCCGGCTGGCGAGCGGTTTTCTGCCGGACCATGGCTTCACCGCGATCCTGATTGCCCTGGTGGCGGGCATGTCGGTCATCGCGGCAACGCTGGTTGCGCTGTTTTTCGGGGCGCTGACATCCTCGGGTCTGTGGCTGCCGATCATGACCGGCCTGCCTTCGGCGGCCATCGACATCATCCACGCGTCGATTGCTCTTTTCATCACGGCGAAAGCGGGGGCCCTGCGCGGCCTGCTGAGCTGGTTCAGGAGGTAGAGGCATGGAAGATCTGATCGTTGCCTTCCTGCGTTCCGGCACGCCGCTGGTTTACGTCGCCCTGGCCGGTGTCATCGCGCAGCGCGCCGGTATCTGGCATCTCGGCCTCGAAGGGATGATGATCACCGGCGCCTGCGCCACGATCGTCGGCATCGTTTTAACGCAGTCGGTGATGGTGGGTCTGTTGTCCGGAACGATATTCTGCTGCCTGCTGGCACTTTTGTTCTGGTTCGTCGTGGAGGTGCTGAAAGCCAATCAGATCATTGCCGGGCTCGGTCTTTCCGGACTCGGTCTTGGCGGCACGGCGCTGGCGCTGACCGCCATCTTCGGAAGCGAAGCGGCGGTCAGCGCACCGGCCGGCCTGCCGCGGCTGGGACCGGCGTTTGGCGCATTCGGCGGACTTTCGGTTCTGGTCGCGGCGATGCCGCTGGTGGTGTTCGCCTGCTGGGTGCTGCTCTGCCGCACCCGTTTCGGGCTGCGCCTTTCGGCCTGTGGGGAACACGCGTTCGCAGCGCGGGCGACCGGCGTCAGCCCGGGTCTGATGCGGCTCATCGCGCTTTTGCTGGGCGGGCCGCTCTGTGCGCTGGGCGGTGCGGAACTGGCGGCGGGCAGCCTTCAGATCTTTTCCGTCAACATGACGGCAGGCCGCGGCTTCATGAGTTTTGCAGCGGTCATCTTCGGGGCCGGACATCCGGTCGGCGCAACTCTTGCCGCCTTCTTCTTCGCATTCGTCGGGGCGCTGGGCATTCGCGCGCAACTTGCCTATGGAGACCGGATCCCCAGCAGTCTGCTGCTTGCCCTGCCTTATGTCGCAACGGTCATCGGCCTCTGGATCTCGGCCCGCACGCGCGGCGGACATGCAACGACGAGCAGGGAACTGGGGCAGCAATGAGCAGCCGCGAGGCCGAGATCATCCTGATCCGCGGCGCCGACGTTCTGACCATGGCGGCAGGCGAGGAGATCCGGCCCAGCCGCGCCGATGTCCTGATCGAGAGCGGGCGGATCACCGGGCTTGGCGCAGATCTTGCCGTTCCCGCCGGCGCCGAGATTGTCGAGGCGGCCGGGCGGCTCGTCATGCCCGGCCTCGTCAATGCGCATCTTCATTCGAGCGAAATGTTCCTGCGTGGGCGCTATGAGCGGCTTCCCCTCGAAATGTGGCTCTGCTGGTCCTATCCATTTTTCGGCCTGGAACCGCCGGATCTCGAACTGTTGCGTTTGCGCAGCCTGCTTGTGGCGATGGAATCGCTGCGCTCGGGCGTGACGATGATCTCCGATGATTTTTTCGATCCGCCTGCGCATCATCTTGCCCGGCTGGGAACGGTCTTCAGCGCCTATGACGAAGCGGGCATTCGCGCCAATGTCTCGAGCGGGCTGATGAACCGGCCCTATCTCGACACGCTGGCCTATGGACGGGAGGTCTTCCCGGCCAGGGTGCAGGCGCAACTGGATTTTCCGCTGACCGGAGCGGATGAATACACCACCTTTTGCGAGGCGGTCTTCCGCACTTTGCACAACAGCGGTGATGGACGGCTGCGCTACATGCTGGCGCCCTCCGGGCCGCAGCGCTGCACCGTCGAACTGATGCAGGCCTGCCGTGATCTGGCGCGGCAATGGCAGGTGCCCTACCATACGCATGTGCTGGAGACCCGCACGCAGGCGGTGACGGCAGACAAATTGTTTGGCGGATCCATCGTGCGCTACATGCATGAGCACGGGCTGCTCAATCCGAACGTGTTGATGGCGCATGCTGTCTGGATAACCGACGAGGACATCGCGCTGATGGCCGATGCGGGTGTGTCGGTCTCCTGGAACATTCTCGCCAATCTCAAGCTCGGATCCGGTCTCGCGCCCGTCCGGCGTCTCCTCAATGCCGGCATCAACGTGGCGCTTGGAACCGACGGCGCGTCCTCCAACGACACGCTGCGCCTGTTCGATGTGCTGCGGGCCGCAGCCCTGGTGTCCTCCGCCACGGCAAAGGGGCCCATGGCAGGTCTGTCGTCCGGCGAGGTCCTGCATGCGGCGACGCTGGGGGGCGCGCAAGCGGCGATGCTGGCGGAGACCACCGGTTCGCTGGAAGTGGGAAAACAGGCCGATCTGATAATTCTCGACCTGTCGCACGGGACGGCGTTCACGCCGCTGTCGGATGTCGTCAATCAGCTTGTCTATTGCGAGAACGGCAGTTCGGTTGAAAGCGTCATGGTGGATGGGTGTTTCGTCATCCGCGACGGGAGCTTCACCCGGCTGGACGAGGCCGGGATTCTTTCGGAAATGCGCGCCCGCATGCCGGCTTTCCTGCGCCAGCATCAGACCACCGAAGCCATGAACAGCTTTCTGATCCCTCTCTTTCAGGAGGTCATTGCGCGCTGTGACAGGGTGCCGGTCGCTGCGGAACGATATCTTCCCAGCTAGCGTGGCGTGCGCGTTTCTGCTATCGAATGTTGCGAAGGGGCAATATTGGCATTTATTCCGGCCGAGTAGGCTGAGGAAGCCGCGTTTTCATTGCGGGTATTCTCAAGCGGGAACTGGCTGAGAATTCGAGGATAAAATGATGCTTTTTCGTCTTTTGGCCCCTGCATGTCTTCTTCTGTTGCCCTCGACTGCCAGTGCCCAGGAGGCCGGAGGAGCCGGCTATGACTGGCGCGGCAGCTATGTCGGTATCTTTGCCGGCTGGGCGCACAACCGCACGACGGCGACCGACATTTCCGGTGAGGAATATGGCGGAGGATCGGTCGGTGCGACGATGAGCCTGTCAGATGACGGTTTCATCGGTGGCGTGCTGGCGGGCTACAATTTCCAGCATGGGCAATTCGTGTTCGGCCCGGAGTTCGAATTCGCCGGCCTGTCGAATGATGAAACCCGGGTGATCAACGGCGACGATGGGCTGCGCACCATCTATGATTTTTACGGCAGCCTCGCCGGGCGCTTCGGCTACGCTTTCGATCGCACCTATGTTTATGGCAAGGGCGGACTGGCTTTTGCTCGCATCGAATCCGCGGGCGGAGAATATGACGGCGTCGGTTCCGAAGACAGCGGCGGTTTCGGCGGGTTCGATGGCAATGAAACCGGTACTGGTGACACGACCCGCTTCGGCTGGATGATCGGCTTTGGCGCCGAGCATGCGCTTACGGAGGAGTGGCGTGTGAAAGCTGAATACTCCTATGCCGATTTTGGCAGCGAGACCTACGACACGTTCATCTCGGGGACCCAGCCCTTCGCCTTTGATGATACGTTGCACACGGTCAAATTCGGTCTCATTCGGCGCTTCTAAACACACCGCGCAGCCCTTGCTGGCGGTCGCGCCTGCGGAATTCGCCCGACATCTGGCGAATCCGTTGCGCTGTGAAGTCCGCGCGACGCGGCCGGGCGATCTCAGTTCGATCCCGCGCCCGTCGTTATCGGGCCATCCGCCCCAGCCTCGCCTTTTCCCCTGATTTCCACTGGTTGCGCGCCGTCGGTGGGGTAGAAATGCACATCGCGCTGCGGGAAGGGAATGTTGATCCCCTTGGCGTCGCAGGCCTGCTTTGCCCGTTTGATCAATTCGCGGCTGGCGACCCACCAGTCGGCGCTTGGCATCCAGATGCGGGTGACGATCTCGACAGCGCTGTCGCCGAGATTGTTGACATAGATGAACGGCGCCGGATCGGTCAGCACGCGCTCATCGCCTTCGACCAGTTCGCGCATGGTCTGCATGGCCAGATCGATGTCGTCGTCATAGCCGATGCCGACCACGAGATCGAAGCGCCGCTTGTTGTGATAGGAAAAATTGGTGATCTCGTTGCCCCAGACGCTGGAATTGGGCGCCAGCACATACAGCCCGTCGAGCGTTTTCAGTTCGGTGGCGAACAGGCCGATCTCCTCGACGGTGCCGGAGACCGAGCCGGTGTCTATGAAATCGCCGATCTTGAAGGGCCGGAGAAACAGCAGCATCACTCCGGCGGCAATGTTCTGCAATGTCCCCTGCAGCGCCAGGCCGATGGCGAGGCCGGCGGCGCCGAGTGCGGCGATGATCGACGCTGTCTGGATGCCGAATTGCTGCAGGACCATCACCAGAACGAGGGTCAGGACGGTGTAGCGCGCGACATTGGCGAGGAATTTGGCCAGCGTCGTCTCGCCGCGATGGCTGACGAGGCGGTAGACGGCACGCTTGATCCAGCCGGCGATGAAGAAACCGATGATCAGAATGATGATGGCGCCAAGCACGGAGAAGGCATAGGTGGTGACGATCTGGGCGATGCTGGCGGCGACGCCGGCGGTCGCGGCCTCAATGTTGTCGGTGTCGAAATTCATGCTGGAAGAAGGTCCTTGATCGGCGAAGGTGAGGATGGTGCGGCAAGCCTAACGTGATCGGCGGCGGTGCGATAGACGTCTCAGCCTGCAAGCGGACGGGCGGGTTCAGGCAGATTCGGAGGCCCCGGTGTCCGGATCAGCCGCGGGCCCGGTCTATCGCCCGTTTCAGGGCCTCGCGGTCGAGCACCCCGGGATAGGCTGTCCTGCCAATGACGAAGGAGGGTGTGCCGATAAATGCGAAGGCCTCTGCCTGGTGCCAGTTGCGGGTCAGCAGATTGCCGATGCGATCGCTCTCGGCATTGACGACGCCGCGCAACGCCTCGATGTCGAGGCCGGCGGTTGCCAGCGATGACAGGATGGACTCGCTGGTCAGCGCCCCGCTCTGCGCCATCAATGTATCCATGGCGCGCCGGTAGTGTCCAAGGCGGGCAGAGCCGAGAACGGCCTGTGCCGCGAAGACGGAGGCCGGGCCGAAGACCGGCCAGTCCTTCTTCACCAGACGCACGCCGCCATCCTGTTCAACAACTTGCATGGTTTCGGCGTGGGTGCGCTTGCACCAGGAACACTGATAGTCGAAAAACTCGGCAATCTGCACATCGCCTTGCGGGTTGCCGAGCACCGGCGCATCGGCGTCGAAGAACAGCGCCTGCGGCGCGACCGCCGCGGTGGCGGCATGGCCGGGTCGCAGTCCCGGTAGCCAGGTTGCAGCTGCCGCGAGGGACGCACCAGCCAGGATTGTTCTACGCTTCATTTCCGGCCCCTGAACCTGCGGCATCTCAGGTGCCGCCTTGCTGTTTCCGGTTTCGGTTCTCCATTGGGAATGGCCGGCTGTCAAATCGTGCCCGCACACATTTCGGTGAGAAGCGGGCGTGGCCGCGCCATTATTGCGCCGTGCGGGGCAGCATGGCACAGCGTGGTGACTGCAACGAAGTGACCGCTGCCGGCGTTGCATTCCCGATAAACCGGGGGCGCGCCGCGCCATCCGCCTCGGAAGGAGGTTTCGTGACTGATATTCTCGCTATCGCCCTCAATCCGACCATCGATGTGTCCAGTGACACCGGACGGATCCATCCGACGCGCAAGGTGCGCACCGGCCGGCAACGCTGGCATCCGGGTGGTGGCGGCGTCAACGTGGCGCGCGTCATTGCCATGCTCTGTGAGCGCAACCCTGCGCAAGGGGCGGCCAAGGTGCGCAGCGAACTGGTGTTCTTGTGCGGCGGTCCGACCGGAGCCTTGCTCAAGGAACTGCTCGCGGATGTGCCGGTGACCCTGAGCCCGGTGATGATCACTGAGCCGACGCGGCTGGCCTTCATGGTCTTCGAGAAGGACACCGGTTCCGAATACCGCTTCGTGCCGGAAGGACCGGAAGCGAGCTCTGCCGAACTGGAGGCCGCGATCGACAAGGTGCGCGAGCGCAGAGCCGGCTATGTCGTGGCCAGCGGCTCGCTGCCGCGCAATGCGCCGGCCGACACCTATGCACGGATGGCGCAGATCACGCAGGAGAATGGCGGGCGATTCATCCTTGATGCCAATGGTGCAGCGCTCAGGTCGACGCTGGAACAGAGCCCGGTGTTTCTCGTCAAGCCAAGCCGCGGCGAGCTGGAGGAACTGAGCGGCGGCGATCTTGACGACGCGGGCGTTGAAGAGGCGGCGCGCCAGATCACCCGCGAGGGCAAGGCCGAATATGTCGCCGTGACGCTTGGCCGCGACGGGGCGTTGCTGGTCAGCAGGCAATCGGTCATCCGGCTGCCGGCACAGAATGTGGTGGTGCGTTCAGCGGTCGGCGCCGGTGACAGCTTCGTCGGCGCACTGGTGTGGTTTCTCAGCCAGGGCCAGTCCATCGAAGCAGCCTTTCGTTTCGGGGTTGCTGCCGGTGCCGCTGCGGCGCGCACGCCAGGAACCGAATTGTGCCGTGCCGACGAGGTTTTCAAACTTTACAGCGAAGCCGGGCACAAAGATGACGCTGGATATTGACAGCCTGCCAGAGCGCTCTTAAAAACCTGACAACGATAGTCATGTTTAATCGTCTGAAGGAGTTCTCCGATGAATCTGCGTTCCGCCGCCGTGTGCACCTTTCTGTCTGCCGTCTCGGTACTGGCCGTCAGCCCGGCCTTCGCCGACGGCGAGGTCAATATCTATTCGGCCCGCCACTATGATGTTGACGAGAAGCTGTATGCGAATTTCGAGAAGAAGACCGGCATCACGGTCAACCTGATCGAGGGCAAGGAAGACGAGCTGATCGAGCGTATGAAGGCGGAGGGCGACAACAGCCCGGCCGACATCTTCATCACCGCCGATGCGGGCCGGCTGTGGCGCGCCGAGCAGGCCGGATTGTTCTCGCCGGTGCAGTCGGAGGTTCTCGAAGCGCGGGTTCCGGCGCATCTGCGCCACCCGGAGGGTCACTGGGTCGGTCTGTCGACACGGGCGCGGGTGATCTTCTACGACAAGGCTGAGGTCGAAAATCCGCCGCAGACCTACGCGGCGCTGGCCGATTCGCAATATGAGGGGATGGTCTGTGTGCGCTCGAGCAGCAATATCTACATGCTGTCGCTGCTGGCCTCCTACATTGCCCATCATGGAGAGGCGGAAGCCAGCGAGTGGGTGGCCGGTCTGAAATCGAACCTGGCGCGCGAGCCGCAGGGGGGTGATACCGACCAGCTGCGCGGCATCGTTTCCGGCGAGTGCCAGATTGCCGTGGCGAACACCTATTACTTTGCCCGCGGACTGGCCGAGGACGTCTCCGGCCTGTCGAACGGTATCGACAAGATCGGTGTCGTGTTCCCCGATCAGGATGGCAACGGGACGCATGTCAACATTTCCGGTGCCGGCATCACCGCGCATGCGCCAAATCGCGACAATGCGGTGACCTTCCTCGAATATCTGACGTCCGACGAGGCGCAGTCCTTCTTTGCCAACGGCAACAACGAGTATCCGGTGGTTGAAGGCGTGGCGGCTTCGTCATTTGTCGAAAGCCTCGGCGACTTCAAGGCCGATGAACTGAACCTCAATGCGCTGGGCGAAAATCAGGCCCGGGCGCAGGAAATCTACAACGAGGCGGATTTCAAATAGGCTGACATTTCCAGTCTCAATTCGCGATGTAACGGCCGGTGTCTTCACCGGCCGTTTTTCGTGCTAGGTTCAACCTCCCGAGAAAGGCATGTGATGACCTGGCAACGGCGGCTGATTTCGAATGGCAATCCGATGGAAACGGTGGTCGGTTTCAGCCGGGCAGTGCGCGTCGGACCGTTCATCGCGATCGGCGGAACCGCACCGGTGGCGGCGGACGGGAGCACGGTCGGGATCGGGGATATCACCGCGCAGACGCGTCGCTGTTTCGAGATCATCGGTGCCGCGCTTGCCGATGCCGGATCCGGGTTCGACGACGTGGTGCGCACGCGGATCTTGCTGACCGATATCGAGAACTGGCGTGCGGCGATCGAGGTGCGCAAGGCGTTCTGCCTGACCGCGCGTCCGGTCGACACGATCATGGCCGTCAGCGGTTTCGTCAATCCGCAATGGCTGGTCGAGATCGAGGTTGATGCGGTGTGTCAGACGGCGGGAACGCCGCCGTCCTCGGACGGCAGCTGACCGGCGCGCGGCCGCCCGGAGCGGCCGATCGAGTAACACAAGAGAATAACCGGCATCAGGCCGAAGGCGACGATCATCAGCGACGGGATCGCGGCCTGGTTGAGCCGCTCATCGGAGGCGAGGCGATAGGCCTGAACGGCGAGCGTGTCGAAATTGAACGGCCGCATGATCAGGGTGGCCGGCAGTTCCTTCATGACATCGACGAAGACGATCAGCAGGGCAGTCAGCAGGCTTGGCCGCAGCAAGGGCAGGTGGATCTGCCAGAGCATGCGCCCGGCTGTGCGGCCCAGCGTGCGTGCAGCGGCATCGATGTTCGGCCGGATCACCGATATGCCGGTGTCGAAGGCGCCAAGCGCGGCGGCGATGAAGCGCACCATATAGGCAATGACGAGAATGCCGATGCTGCCGGTGAACAACAGCCCGGTCGAGACGCCGAAAACGGCTTCCGCGAAATCGTCGATGGCATTGTCGAGATGCGCAAAGGGGACCAGCAGCCCGACGGCGATGACCCCTCCCGGCACCGCGTAGCCGATGCCTGCGGAGGCGGCGGCGAAGCGGGCGGCGCGGCTGGGCGCGATGCGGGCACAAAAGCCGATGAGCACCGCGGCCGCCACGGTGAGGGCGGCAGCGATTGCGGCCAGGGTCAGGGAATTCTCGATGTAAGCGACGTAGCGGCGCGAGAGCCAGTCGTGACCGGAGGACACGGCCATGTCGATCAGCACGACGAGCGGGATGGCGAAGCCGACAAGAACAGGCAGGGCACAGGCCGCAAAGGCCAGAGCCGCACGACCGCCGGTCAGGACATGACGTTCGCTGGCCTCGAAGCGCGAACCGGCCGGGTAGCGCTTGGCGAGGCCGCGCTGGGCGCGCTCGAGAGTGGCAAACAGCAAGGCGACAGCCAGCAGACACAGGGCCAGCTGCGAGGCGGCGAGGCGATCCCCCATGGAAAACCAGGCACGATAGATGCCGGTGGCGAAGGTCTGAACACCGAAATGCGCCACGGTGCCGAAGTCAGCGATGGTCTCCATCAGCGCCAGGATGACGCCGCCGGCAATGGCCGGGCGGGCCATTGGCAGGCTGACGCGCAGAAAGGCGCTCCAGGGCGGGTGGCCGAGCGTGCGGGCAGCGAAATAGGCGGTCGGCGACTGGCGCAGAAAAGCAGCGCGGGCGAGCAGGTATACGTAGGGATAAAGAACGAAGGTCAGCATCGCCGCCGCCCCGCCCAGGGAGCGTATCTCGGGAAACCAGTAATCGCGCGGTCCCCAGCCGGTGACCGTGCGCAGCCAGGTTTGCACCGGGCCCGGATGATCGAGAAGATCGGTGTAGGCGTAGGCGAGCACATAGGCGGGGAAAGCCAGCGGCAGGGCCAGAGCGATCTCGAAGGTGCGGCGAAATGGGAATGCGCAGACGGAGACCAGCCAGGCCGCGCCGGTTCCGATCACGGCGGTGCCGATCCCGACGAGAATGACCAGCAGCAGCGTCGTTACCGCATAGCCGGGCAACACCGTGCCGGCGAGGCTGTTCCAGGTCACCAAGGTGCCGGATGCCGCGGCGATGGCCACCGCGAGGATTGGTGCCAGGCAGATCAGCGAGATGACCCAGGCGGCCGTCTTCAGTGCGCGTTCGCCGAACAATACAAAGCCCTTGTCATGCGTGACCGAGGCGCCGCCGTTCGTCCGGCTGCGCCCGTAAATCTTGAGTATGTCATGCAGGTTTTAGCGTCAACCGAGATGGCCGATCTCAGCTCGAAGCCAGCGCATTGATTGACGGCAGAGGGTCCGCGCCGTAAATCAGGATCATATTTCAACAAGAGGTGGAGTTGCCATGGACGTCCGTCCGATCAACGAGGAATATGCGGTCAGCGGCCAGATCAGCCCCGAGGACCTTGAGGAGATCAAGGCCGCCGGATACCGTTCGATCGTCTGTCATCGACCCGACGATGAGCAGCCCGGACAACCCAGCTTTGCCAGCGTCAGTGCGGCCGCCGCCGAACTGGGCCTCGAGGCCCGGCACATCCCGATCGGCCAGACCGGGGTGACCGCCGAGGCGGTGCAATCGATGGTCGATGCGCTCGATGAAATGGAGCGCCCGATGCTCGGTTATTGTCGCTCGGGCGCGCGTTCGACGGCCTGCTACCAGCAGACCGCTCACCTGCGCAATTAAACAGATGCCGGATGCCCGGCCGCAAAAGCGCGGCCGGATGTTCAGTCGAGCTTCAGCGCATCCAGATCGGCTGCCGAATGGCGCTCGCGAATGGTCTTGCCGTCGTCGGAGTTCTTGTTGACGGCGTTGCCGCGCTTGACGCCGGGGCGGGCGGCGATCTCGGCTTCCCAGCGCAGGACGTTCTTGTAGGACTCGGTTTCCAGGAAGGTGGCGGATTCGCCGTAGGCGCCACCGGTGGCCAGACGGCCATACCAGGGCCACACGGCCATATCGGCGATGGTGTAGTCGTCACCGGCGAGGAAGCGGTTGTCGGCAAGGCGGCGGTCGAGGACGTCGAGCTGGCGCTTGACCTCCATGGCGAAGCGATCGATGGCGTATTCGATCTTCACCGGCGCATAGGCGTAAAAATGCCCGAAGCCGCCGCCGAGATACGGGCCGCTGCCCATTTGCCAGAACAGCCAGTTGAGCGCTTCGGTGCGTTTGGCCGGATCGTTTGGCAGGAAGGCACCGAATTTTTCGGCCAGATGCAACAGGATCGAACCGGATTCGAAGACGCGCAGCGGCGCTTGTCCGGAGTAATCCATCAGGGCCGGAATCTTCGAATTCGGATTGACGTCAACGAAGCCGCTGGAGAACTGATCGCCCTCGCCGATATCGATCAACCAGGCATCATACTCGGCGCCCTTGTGGCCGGCGGCCAGCAGTTCCTCGAACATCACCGTGACCTTGACGCCGTTCGGCGTGCCGAGCGAGTAGAGCTGGAAGGGATGCTCGCCGCGCGGCAGCTCCTTGTCATGCGTCGGTCCGGCGATCGGGCGGTTGATGTTGGCAAAGCGGCCGCCGCTCTCCTTGTCCCATTTCCAGACTTTTGGCGGGGTGTATGTCTCGGTCATTGGAGATCCTGTCGCTTTAACTCTTCGGGGAGGATGGGGCGCCGAAGCCGGCTCGGTTCAAGACTATGCAAACAGACAGATAGGAAACGCCAATCGCTGTTGCAACCACGCGCGCTAGGGGCGCGCGGCATCACGGATATCGGAGAGCGTGCGGGCCGGGGTGATGGCCTCCGGGTCCTGGCGGATTTCAATGATTGCCGGAAGGCCGGACTGGCGGGCCCGTTCGAATGCCGCTGCGAATTCGCCGGAGGTTTCGACTGTCTCGCCATGGCCGCCAAAGGCGCGCGCATAGGCGGCGAAGTCCGGATTGGTCAGGCCGGTGCCGCTGACACGGCCTGGGTAGTCGCGCTCCTGGTGCATGCGGATGGTGCCATACATGCCATTGTTGACGACAATGACGATGATCGGCAGGCGGTAGTGCACAGCCGTGGCGAACTCCTGACCGGTCATCAGGAAGCAGCCGTCACCGGCAAAGGCGATGGTCAGGCGCTCGGGATTGGCAAGCACCGCGCCAATGGCGCCGGGCAGTCCGTAACCCATTGAACCGGAGGTCGGCGCCGCCTGGCTGGCGAAATTGCGGAAGCGGTGGAAGCGATGCACCCAGGTGGCGTAATTGCCGGCACCATTGGTGAGGATCGCGTCGGGCGGCAGGTTGTCTTCCAGCCATGCCATCACGGCGCCCATCTGCACCTTGCCCGGCCCTTCAAGCGGCGGTGTCGACCAGTCGAGATAGGCCTGGTGCATGCGTGCCGTGCGCTCGGCGCGCGCCGGGTTCGGCTCATCAAGATCGAGCGCCGCAAACGCCTCGGCAAAGCTCGCCGGATCGGCGCAAATGGCGAGAGATGGCTGGTAGACACGGCCCAGTTCGCCGACATCGGCGTGCACATGGATCAGATCCTGCGCCGGATAGGGAATATCCAGGAGCGTATAGCCGGAGGAGGGCATTTCTGACATGCGGCCGCCGACCAGGACGATCAGGTCTGCAGTTCTGACTTCCTCGGCCAGAGCCGGATTGATGGCGATGCCGACATCTCCGGCATAAGAGGGGTGCAGATGGTCAAACAGCATCTGCCGGCGCAAGGAACAGCATATGGGCAAAGCGGCCTTCTCGGCCTGTGTCTCGATGGCACCCTTGGCCTTTGCCGTCCAGCCGGATCCACCGAGGATGATCAGCGGGCGCTCGGCGCGGTCGAGGCGGTGCGCCAGGTCACTCATCTGCGAGGGCGCCGGAGGGATTGCCACCGGCGGGGCGGCGCGCGGCACCACCGGGCTCTCGACGACATCGCGCAGCATATCCTCGGGCATGGACAGGACCACCGGTCCGGGCCGTCCGGACGTGGCGACGCGAAAGGCGCGCGCGAGAAATTCCGGGATGCACGCGGCGTCGTCGATCTCGGCCACCCATTTGGCATATTCGCCGAGTGCGCGGCGGTACTCGATTTCCTGGAAGGCCTCGCGCTCGCGCGCGTCGCGCTGCACCTGGCCGATGAACAGAATCATCGGCGTGGAGTCCTGCCGCGCGATGTGCAGCCCAGCGGTGGCATTGGCGGCGCCGGGGCCACGCGTGACAAAGCAGATGCCCGGCCGTCCCGTCATCTTGCCCCAGGCATCGGCCATCATCGCGGCGCCGCCTTCCTGGCGGCAGACAATGGTTTCGATCGTGCTGTCGTGCAGGGCGTCGAGCACTGCGAGATAGCTTTCGCCGGGAACGCAGAAGGCATGGCTGACATCGTTGGCGGCAAGACAGTCGACGATCAGCTGTCCGCCAGTGCGCTTGTTCTCGGTCATTGATCCTCGTCCAGTTCTTTTCCAGCTTTCGCGCCAAGTTCGGCCAGCACCTCCTCCGTGTGTTCGCCGAGCCTCGGGCTGGGGCGGTCATAAACAAGCGGAGAAGCAGGCAGCAGGATCGGCGCGCGCACGGCGGGAATCGCGGTTCCATCCCGGTCCGCAATCTGCATCTGCAACCCGCGCGCCTTGATCTGCGGGTCGTCGAACATTTCGGCAATCGTGTTGATGGGGCCGGCGGGAACCGCGTGTGCTTCGCAGGCGGCGAGAAACGCGGCTTTGGTCCAATTGGCAAGACGGTCGATCAACTCTGCACGCAGCCGCTCGCGTGATTTCACACGCAGCGGATTGGTGGCAAAATCGGGGTCGGATGCAAGGTTCTCGGCATCAAGAAGGGCGCACAGGCGCTGGAACTGACCGTCATTGCCGACCGCCAGGATGACGTGTCCATCGGCAAGCGGAAACACCTCGTAGGGCGCAATGTTCATATGGGCGTTGCCCATCTGGATCGGGGCGATGCCGGAGACGAGATAGTTGAGATTCTGATTGCCGAGAATGCCGGCCTGGGTATCCATCAGGGCCATGTCGATGTGCTGGCCGGCGCCGGTTTGCTCGGCGTGGCGCAGGGCGGCCTGGATGGCAATGACCGCATAAAGCCCCGTGAAGATGTCGGATATCGCCACGCCGGCCTTTTGCGGCTCGCGATCTTTCTCGCCGGTGATCGACATCATGCCGGCCATCGCCTGGATGATGAAATCATAGCCGGCGCGGCTGGCATAGGGGCCAGTCTGACCGAAACCGGTGATCGAGCAGTAGACGAGACGCGGGTTGAGCTTTCTCAGGCTGGCATAGTCGAGCCCGTATTTCGCCAGGCCGCCGACCTTGAAGTTCTCGATGAGAATGTCGGCATCGGCGACGAGCCGGCGCACGGTTTCGGCGCCCTCGGGCGTTGCGATATCGACGGCGACCGAGCGCTTGCCGCGATTGGTGGAATGGTAATAGGCGGCGGACAGGTTCTCGCCGTTGGCGCCGCTGACGAAGGGCGGTCCCCATTGCCTTGTGTCATCACCGCTGCCGGGCTTTTCGATCTTGATGACATCGGCGCCAAGATCGGCGAGCAACTGCCCGGCCCAGGGGCCGGCGAGGATGCGGGCCAATTCGATGACCCGCACGCCTTTCAGCGGCGCGTCAGACACTCTGCGGACCGTCGTCGTCCAGCTGATCGACAAGCATGCGCCTTTTTTCCTGCATCAGCTTGCGCTGGTAGCGGCCCTGAACGATCTCGATGAGCACCATGGTGACCAGGACGAAGTAGAAGGTGGCCTTCGACATGGCGACGATGTCGTAGCCGAAGAAAGCAAGATGGGCGAGATGGCCGCCTTCGCTCATCAGCATGATCCCGACAAGCAGCAGAACGAACAGGCCGACCACTTCATACATGCGGTTGCGCTTGAGGAAGTTGGCGACCGTATTGGCCATCAGCACCATCAGGATGCCGGAGACGACGATTGCGGCGGTCATGACGATGAAGTTCTGCGTCAGGGCCACGGCGGACAACACGGTGTCGAACGAGAAGACGAGGTTCATGGCAACGATCAGGAACAACGCCTTGTTCACGGACCCCGGGCCGCGGCGCTCGCTGCTCTTTTCGTGCTCCTCGAGGCTCATCATGTGGGTGATTTCCTTCAACGCCGTGTAAATCAGGAATACGCCGCCGGCGAGAACGATGAGGGCATGACCGGAGACCTCTCCCTTGACGATGCCGCCCCAGTCCACGGAAAACAGCGGCTCCTGGAACATCTCGATCAATTGCAGGACGATGAACAGCAAGACAATACGCAGGACGAGGGCGAGGATGATCCCCCAGCGGCGCACCATGGCCTGGCGCTCGGGGGCCACGCGCTGCGCCTCGATGGAAATGTAGAGAAGGTTGTCGAAGCCGAGCACCGTCTCCAATGCGGTCAGCACCAGGAAGGTGATGAGATGTTCGACGGAGAAGAGTTCAGCCAGCATGTCCACGATGCCATTCCTTTTTATCTGCGATCACTGTCGGAGAAAGGGTAGGGCGCGATCGAAATATAAACAGGTTCGCCTTGATCAGAGGAGGTTGTCTGAATGGCTACACCACGTCTCGATGGGCTGGCAAGCCGCAAAATCGGCGGCGTTGAGAGACGGGTCATTGGTAGAAAGTGGCGCAGGGTGTGGAGAAACAGGCATGAGAGAAGCGGGATAGGTGATGTCTCCTGGTGAGGTGCCCCTCGGGTGCCGCCACGTGGAAAAAAGACAAGAAAAAAGGCGGGGGATGAACCCCGCCTTCCATCTGCGCCGCGCGCTATCGCCTTGTTCAGCGGCCTGCCTGCCAGTACATCCGTGACTTGACAGGCGCGAACCGGCGTCAGCGCATATTAGGCGGCGCTGAGATTGTCTGCAGCCGACTTGCCCGAGCGCTTGTCCTGCACGAGCTCATAGTTGATCTTCTGACCATCATTGAGCGTCTGCATGCCAGCGCGCTCGACGGCGGAGATGTGGACGAAAACGTCGTTGCCGCCTTCGTCAGGCTGAATGAAGCCGAAGCCTTTGGTGGAATTGAACCATTTAACGGTACCGGTAGCCATTTTGCGTGTTCCTTTGACTGCAAGTGCTGGCGTTTGTCCCTGACTGCTTTGGCTGTCTGCCTGGTGCAACCGCGGACGGTGGTGTCGAAATCAGGGTAGAAGAAACGTCAGACTGCGCAAAACGCAAAAATAGTCGTTCGGTGTCGTTCGGCCGAAAGTTCGATTGGACATAGATGGGCTATAATCGTGTCCGAAACAAGACCCCGGCCAAAATTGTTTGCGGCGACCGCTCGCAGCGCCGACCGCCGCCGGGGTCAGCGGCGCTGTCCTGGCCTGCGCAAACGACGGTCATTGCCGGCGCACGACGGTGTCGGCCCAGTCGGCGAACAGCAGCATTGTTTCGGTGCGATTGATGTCGTTCAGGCTCTCATGGCGGGTGTCGGGCAAAATGGTCAGGCTGACATCGTTCTGTCCGGATTTTTGCAATTGTCGGGCCAGGGCCTGTACGGCGGCTCCATTGCTGGTTGCCGGATCGGCAGCGCCGCCGACAAGCTGGACCGGAAGGCCGGGCGGGAGCCGATCGAGGTTCTTCGGGCCGGCGGCGACCAAAGCAAAAACGTCGCGCCACAGGCTGACGGTCGGCTCGAAGCCGCACAGCGGGTCATCAATATAGGCCTGCACCTCGGCCGGATCGCGGCTGAGCCAGTCGAAGGGCGTGCGGGCATCCGGCACGGCCTTGCCCCAGGCCTCGAAGGTCAGGCGCGGCAAAATGCGGCTCGGCACATCGGAGCCGAGGAAAAAGCGCTCGGTGGCAAGAATGGCACGCGCGGCAATGGCCGCAGCTCCGGCGTCGAAATTGGCGTTCCAGACCGCCAGCCCGTCTAGGTTGCCGGGATGCTGCTCGGCGTAATTCAGCGCGATGAGGCCGCCCATGGAATGACCGAAGCAGATGACCGGCAGTCCGGGATGCGTACGGCGGATTTCGGCATGCACGGCGGCAATGTCGGCAAGCACCTTGGCGACCCCGTCCTCCCTGGCAAACAGGCCGGGGGCGGCGTCCGGTGCACGGGTGCCGCCATGGCCGCGGTGGTCATGGGCGTAGACATGATAACCCCGCGCGGCCAGAAAGCCGGCAAAACGCGCGTAGCGCGCGGCGTGCTCGGCAAGGCCATGGTTGATCTGCACGATACCACGCGCTTGACCAGACGCCGGCGCAGCGGCCGGGCAATGGCGCAGGGCAAGCGTCGCGCCGGTCGGGCTGACAAAGGGGGTGGCGGGGAAGGGCGTATTGGTCATTGCGCCAGATGACGGGGCGGGCGCGCTTTCGTCAAGCGGGCTGCCATTGCACCAAGATGCCAAATCGCCTAAATGAGCGGCAGATTTTCCCTCGCATTCTTGTGGAGCACGCGCGCACCATGGCACGCCAGTTCATCTATCACATGTCCGGCCTGAACAAGTCCTACGGCTCGAAGAAGGTTCTCGAGAACATCCACCTGTCTTTCTACCCGGATGCCAAGATCGGTATTCTCGGACCGAACGGCGCCGGCAAGTCGACGGTGCTCAGGATCATGGCCGGGCTGGATAACGAATATACGGGCGAGGCATGGATCGCCGAGGGGGCGACGCGCGGCTACCTGCCGCAGGAGCCGCATCTCGATGAGTCGAAAAACGTGGTCGAGAATGTCATGGAAGGCGTCGCCGGCAAGAAGGCGATCCTCGACCGCTACAATGAATTGATGATGAACTATTCCGACGAGACGGCGGACGAGGGTGCGCGGCTGCAGGACATCATCGATGCCCAGAACCTGTGGGATCTCGACAGCCAGGTGGAAATGGCGATGGAAGCGCTGCGCTGTCCGCCGGCGGATGCCTCGGTCGACAAGCTGTCGGGCGGCGAAAAACGCCGGGTGGCGCTGTGCCAGTTGCTCTTGCGGCAGCCGGACCTGCTGCTGCTCGACGAGCCGACCAACCATCTCGATGCCGAGACCATTGCGTGGCTGGAAAAGCATCTGCGCGAATATCCCGGCTCGGTGCTGATGATCACCCATGACCGCTATTTTCTCGACAATGTCACCGGCTGGATTCTCGAGCTCGATCGCGGGCGCGGCATTCCCTATGAAGGCAATTATTCAGCCTATCTCGAAGCCAAGGCCAAGCGGATGAAGCAGGAGGGCCGCGAGGAGGCGGCCCGGCAGAAGACGCTGTCGCGCGAACAGGAATGGATCGCCTCTTCGCCGAAGGCGCGGCAGGCCAAGTCGAAGGCGCGCATCAGGGCCTATGACGAACTGGTGCGGGCCGCCGATGCACGGCGTCCCGGCGAGGCGCAGATCGTCATTCCGGCAGGCGAGCGCCTGGGCAACACGGTGATCGATGTCGAGGGCATCTCGAAAAGCTACGGTGACCGGCTGCTGATCGACGACCTGAGCTTCAAGCTGCCGCCCGGCGGCATTGTCGGCGTCATCGGCCCGAACGGCGCCGGCAAGACGACCCTGTTCCGGATGATCACCGGCCAGGAAGAGCCCGATTCCGGATCCATCACGGTCGGGGAGACGGTCGATTTGTCCTATGTCGATCAAAGCCGCGACGCGCTCGACGCCAACAAGACCGTCTGGGAAGAGATTTCCGGCGGCAACGATGTGCTGAAGCTCGGCAAGCATGAGGTCAACAGCCGCGCCTATTGCGGCGCCTTCAACTTCAAGGGCGGCGATCAGCAGCAGAAGGTCGGCACGCTGTCGGGCGGCCAGCGCAACCGCGTGCACATGGCGAAACTTCTGAAAGAGGGCGGCAATGTGCTGCTGCTCGATGAGCCGACCAACGACCTGGACACCGAGACTCTCGGTGCGCTGGAAGAAGCGCTGGAGAATTTCGCCGGCTGCGCGGTGATCATCAGCCATGACCGCATGTTCCTCGACCGGCTGGCGACCCACATCCTTGCGTTTGAAGGCGACAGCCATGTCGAATGGTTCGAAGGCAATTTCGAGGATTACGAGGCCGACAAGATTCGCCGGCTGGGTCCCGATAGCGTCAACCCGAAGCGGGTGACCTACAAGCGCCTGACGCGCTAGAGGCGCACCTTCAGCGGCGGCGATGTTCGATCACCAATGTTGATTGGTGCATCACGCCGCCGCGTTCTATGAGATTCGCATCGCTCCCGGTGGGGGGAGCCAAGGGGGATCTGCCGCGATGTACAATCGTCCGGGCGCGTTGCCAGTCGAATCGTTGTTTCCCGATCTGATGCCCGAGGCTGAGGAGCGGCTGCCGGAGATCGTTCCGGCACGGCGGCTTATGGCTGCGGCGACCCGCCTGATGGCGGCGCGCGATGGGCACATGCAGACTGCCGCGGTGGCGCGGCTGGAAGTCGATCTCGGCGGCATTGTCGGCGATCATCATTACGGGCATACGCGCCGATCCGGCGGGCGCGAGCCGTGGTATCCGCGTGGCACCGAGATGTGCAACGAGCGGCAGGTCAGCCTGGTCTGCGAGGCTGAGCTGGCGGTGATCGCGGCGGATATGGGCATTGCGCACATTGCGCCGGAATGGATCGGCGCCAACATGGCGATCGCCGGCATCCGGCAGTTTTCCTTCCTGCCGCCGCGCACGCAATTGTTCTTTGCCGGTGGCGTCACACTGCGGATCGACGGCATGAATGCGCCCTGCCGGCTGGCTGGCAGTGCCATCGCCGCGCGCTACCCGGAGCATGATGCGCAAAGCCTGGCGCTGGCCTTCCCGCGGCATGCGCGCCGCCGCCGCGGCCTGGTTGCGGTCGTTGAGAAAGCCGGGGTCATCGAGGCCGGCGAGGCGGTGAAGGTGCATGTGCCCGAACAATGGATCTACCGGCCCTGACCGTCACTTTTAACGTCTGCCTCCTTCCCTCATCGCAAATAATGGCTGAGCGACCTGTGGCCGATCTCGGCGCTTGATCGGTCGGGCCCGTGCGTGTGCCAACGGAACGCGTAAACGGAAAACGCCGCAGGACGACTTGCCTCTTTCGTCAAAATGACATAAAGATATGTTTATATCATTTCCGAGGTGTGCATGTCGTTGTCTTCCGCAGATTGGCCCGATGCAGAGCAGAACCGGGGTTCTCACCCCGGAACGCTCGGTCTTGAGCAATGCGTTGATGTCCTCAAGGCATCGGGCGAGCCGACGCGCCTGCGACTGATCGCGCTGCTGGCCTCCGGTGACTTGACGGTGTCGGAGATGACGGAAATTCTCGGGCAGTCGCAGCCGCGCATTTCGCGGCATCTCAAGCTTCTGGGCGAGGCGGGACTGGTCGAGCGTTACCAGGAGGGTGCCTGGGCCTATTTTCGTCTTGTCGGCGACGGACTGCGCGCCGGCCTGATCCGGCGCATCCTGGCGGCAATGACGCCCGACGATGCGGTGATCGAGCGGGACGGCGAACGGCTCAAGGCGATCAAGCAGGCGCGAGCGGACCGGGCGCAGGCTTATTTTTCCGCCAATGCCGACGGCTGGAACGAATTGCGCAAGCTGCACGTGCCGGAAGACGTGGTCGAAGCGGAGATCCTGCGCATCCTCGGGCGCAACCCGTTCAATGCTCTGCTGGATCTCGGAACCGGGACCGGGCGGATTCTCAACCTTCTTTCAGACCGGTACCGCCGCGGCATCGGTGTCGACGCCAGCCGTGACATGCTGGCGATCGCGCGCAGCCGGCTCGACGCATCGGGCGTCACGCATGCGTCGGTGCGTCAGGGTGACATTTACAATCTGCCGCTCGAACGCGAGACGTTCGATGTCGTTACCATCCACCAGGTGCTGCACTTCCTGCATGATCCGCTGCCTGCCATTCGCGAGGCGGCGCGCATGCTCAGTCCCGGCGGGCGGCTGCTGATCATCGATTTCGCGCCGCACAGCTACGAGGACTTGCGCAGCGAACATGCGCATGCGCGTTTAGGCTTCGCGCAGGAGACCGTCGGTGAATGGCTGACCCAGGTCGGCCTGGCGGTCGAGGAGATCGTTGATCTGCCGCCGCGCCCGGAGGATGCCGGCGAACTGACCGTTACGCTCTGGCTGGCGCGCGACCCGCGTCTGCTGATTGCCCAACCCACTTTTCTTGCGACAGGAACTGCCTGATATGTCTTCCCGCTCCGCCTCGCCGATCGCAGCCGACCGGATCAAGGTTTCGTTCGAATTCTTTCCGCCGAAAAGCGGCGACATGGAAGCGACCTTGTGGGAAAGCATTTCGCGGTTGGCGCCGTTTAATCCCGATTTCGTCTCAGTGACCTATGGCGCAGGCGGCTCGACGAAACAGCCGACCCTGAACACCGTATCGCGGATCGCCGAGGAGACCGCCCTGGCGGCGGCGGCGCATTTGACCTGCGTCGGTGCGACACGCGAAGCGGTCGATGCGGTGGCGCGGGAATTTCAGGCGGCCGGGATCAAGCATTTCGTGGCTCTGCGCGGTGATGCGCAGGGCGGCATCGGCGCCAAATATGTTCCGCATCCGGACGGCTACGGCAATGCGGCGGAACTGGTGGCCGGCCTGAAAGCGATCGATGATTTCGAAATCTCGGTGGCGGCCTATCCGGAGAAACATCCCGAAAGCCCTGATTACGCGCTCGACATCGACATGCTCAAACGCAAGGTGGACAACGGGGCAAGCCGTGCGATCACGCAGTTCTTCTTCGAGAACGACCACTATGAACGCTATGTCGAGCGGGTGCGCAAGGCGGGCATTTTCATCCCCATCGTGCCCGGCATTCTGCCGATCCACAATTTCGGCCAGGTGTCGCGCTTTGCCTCGATGTGCGGCGCTTCGGTGCCGGCGCGGCTGGCACATCGGTTCGAAGGACTGGAGAACGACCCGGAAACCCGGGCGCTCGTCGCCACGGCGCTGGCCGCCGAGCAGGTCAACGATCTGATCGAGCGCGGTGTCGATGATTTTCACTTCTACACGATGAACCGCGCGCAGCTCGTCTATGCCATCTGCCACATTCTTGGCCTGCGCGGCAACAAGGACGGCACCGCGCAGAAGAGCCGCAAGTCGGGCGGCATGGGCGCTGCCGCCTGATCCGGCTTTCGCCGACCCTTGAGGATGAGTGCCCAGCTCTGCGGTTGCGGCAATTGCCCGGGAGCGTGGGCACAAAAAACGGGAGCGCCGAAGCGCTCCCGTAAACTCTTTCCATTTTCGCGTTGCCTTTGAGCCCGCCGCCGCACGGCGCTGGCCAGACGCTGCCCTAGATGAAGAGCATGGCTCCGACGAAGATAAACGCTGCACAGATCACCAGGGCATTGACAGATTGTGTAAATCCCATCGCGGACCTCCTTGCGTTGGAGAGGGCATACTAAGGGCGGAGCGGGCGCGAGGAAAAGCGAATTTTATGCTGCATTGCAGCTTAAACCGGTATTTCCATGCTCCAGCCGGGCTTCAAGCACCTGAATAAGAGCATAAAAATCGGTTCTTCACAATTTGTTAGGATTTGCAGCAAATTGCAGTTTTGCCGGTCGGGATCGCAATTCATGCGGCAGTGCGGAACACCTTTTCGAGATGCGCCGCGACCTTGAGAAGCCGGCGGTCGTCGCCGAAGCGGGCAACGGC
The DNA here is from genome assembly GCF_019334345.1 of Neohoeflea coraliihabitans. GTDB lineage: Bacteria > Pseudomonadota > Alphaproteobacteria > Rhizobiales > Rhizobiaceae > Pseudohoeflea > Pseudohoeflea coraliihabitans. The sequence continues at coordinate 305,644 of NZ_JAHWQX010000001.1, read as the reverse complement.
CTGTATGCCGAGGGGCAAGCCATCCGCCGTTGAAAATGCGGGAATACTGATGCTTGGCGTTCCCATCAGCGTCCACAGCTTGTTGAAGCGCGGATCACCCGTGGAGGCAAGACCGCGCGGTGCGGGTCCCGGCGCCGACGGGGTCAGGAGGATGTCGATGTCATCGAAAAGCGCGGCGGTGGCCATGCGGCCGCGCTTGGCATCGCGGCGGGCCGTATCATAGGCTTGCGGGGCCATGGCCTGACCTTCCCGAATGACGTCCTTGAGGCGCTGGCTGAGCTGGTCTTCGAAGAGTGCCAGGTCCGGGCCGCAACTCATGCCGGCCTCGAAGGCCTGCAGCGGGGAGTGGGCGGCGCGCGCCTTTTTGAGCACGTCCGGCTCCTCGACGGGAATGATCGTGAAGCCGGCCGCCTGTGCCGCCGCAATGGCGGTCTCGAGCGCCGCCTGCATGGCGGCATCGGCCGTCGGCAATTCTGAGCAGCGATACAGGCCGATGCGGATGTCGGCGGGACGGAGGGAAGGGTCGCTCGCGACGCGCAGGTCGCGGCCGGTCAACAGATCGGCGAAAAGCGCAACGTCGGTGACCGTGGCGGCGAACAGGCCGACGGTGTCGAGCGACGGTGCGAAATGCTTCATGCCGGTCGCCGGTAGCAGGCGGAAACTCGGTTTGTAACCGGCAATGCCGCAATAGGCGGCCGGGCGCAGCACTGAGCCGCCCGTCTGTGTGCCGATGGTGGCGGGCACCATCCCCGCTGCGACCGCTGCCGCGGACCCGGAGGACGAGCCGCCGGGCGTGTGGCTGGTGTTGTGAGGATTGACCGTCGGGCCGGGCTCGAAGAAGGCGTATTCGGTAGTGACCGTCTTGCCGATGATTGTTGCGCCACGGCGCCGGGCCAGCGCCACCACGGCAGCGTCGGTGCGTGGGCGGTGGCCGGCAAAGACCTCAGAGCCATAGCCTGTCGGCATGTCGGCGGTATCGAGAATATCCTTGATGCCGATGGCAATGCCCGACAGCGGCGCGCCGTTGCTGATCGCCGGTCTATTCTCGACATGGGTGAAGGCGACGATGTCGTCGTCTTTCGTCCGGATGGCCTCGCTGGCCTGCGCCACCATCTCGGGCGGCGCCGTCTGGCCGCTGTCGCGCGCCTGAAGAAGTGCGGAAAGCGATATCGGTTCTGGTGCGGGCATCAAATTTTCTCATTCCTGCAGGATTGCGGCGGGCTTCAGGATTTCCGGCGGCGCCGGACAACGAGACGATTGTCGAGGATCAACAGCCCGAGCGCAATGAGCAGCAGCCCGCTGAATTCGCCGATCGACAGGCTTTCACCCAGCAGCAGGACCCCGAGCAGGATGGCCGAGGGGGGCACGAGAAGGGTGACCAGCGAGGCGTTGGTGGCACCGGCGCGGGCGAGGATACGAAAATAGAGGATGTAGGCGAACGCTGTCGAAACAAGCGCCAGGGCGAGAATGGCGAAAAGGACGCCGGGCGGCGGCGCAGGCAGGTGCCAGGGCTGATCCCAGAAGGCGGCGAGCGGCAGCATCAGAAAGCTGGAAGCGGTCAACTGGCCGGTGGCGATGCTGCGCGGCGGCATGTCGCGAAAACGTTTCGCCCAGATCACCGCAAAGCCATAGGAGATTGCGGCAGCGATGATGCACAGCATCGGCCAGAGCGGCGCGGCGCGCAGATCGAATGCTGCAGGGCCGATCAGCACCGCTGTGCCGGCAAGGCCGAGGGCGCAACCGATGAGCTTGTTGGGCGAGATCTTCTCATCGCTGGTCAGCACCTGGGCGATCAAGACGGTCCACAGCGGCGTCGTGGCGTTGAGGATTGAGGCCAGGCCGGCGCCGATCACCGTCTGGCCGGTGAAGATCAGCGTGAAGGGGATGGCGTTGTTGAGCAGGCCAAGCACCAGAAAGGCAAATGCCCGCCGGCGCAGCTGACTGTAAAACCCGGGTGTCCGGCCGAAGACCAGATGCAAGGCAAGCGCAGCGATGGCGACGCGCAGAAACACCAGGGTCATCGGCGGAACGTAAGGCACGGCTACCCGGGCGAAATAGAAGGAGGCGCCCCAGATCAGGCCGAGCAGCACAAGCAGGGACCAACTGAAGGCGTTCATCGAGCGCATCGGGGTGGTGGCGGTCGAAGCGATCGGCGCGATTGACATTTAAATCTCCTGAGCGGACGGCGCCGCGGGCTGCGGGTCGCAAGAGGTGAGCGGTGTGCGGTCGCCGAGGGCAGACCCGGAATCGCCGGCTGATGGATCTGTGCCTCGAATCGAACTCGCAGACCACCCGAAAACCACACGAGAACCCCCGGCAAGATCCATCGGGTGCCAAACAATTTGCGGTTGGCGGCAAACTGACGATAGTGAAACAGGTGGCAGGCTCGACGGACGAGCCGGCTGCACTATTTCAGATTGCATTCCGGCGCCCGCAATCTGCCATGACGACCGAAGAAGAGGGAGACCACATGCGCATCTTTGCGACCGGAACCGAAGCGGCCCTGAAGTTGCGTCCTGATCACCCCCTTTATTGTTTCCGGCCTGCAGTATTGCGGGAGGATGCGCAGCAATTCATGAGCCTGTTTCCAGGCGATACCGCCTATGCCGTGAAGACCAATGGCGAGCCGATGGTGCTGAAAGCGCTCGTCGAAGCCGGCGTGAAGATCTTCGATGTCGCTTCACCCGGCGAGTTTGCAGCCGTGCGTGCCGCCTCGCAGGACGCGGAGATGCTGTACATGCATCCGGTCAAGGCGCAGTCGGACATTCGCCTGGCGCTGGAACAATACGGCATCCGCGTTATGTCGCTCGACCACGAAGACGAGATCGCCAAGGTGCTGCGCATCGTGCGCGCGCTCGATCTCGATCCGGGTTCGATGACCATCTATGTGCGCCTGGCCACCAAGGGACATGCCGCTTACGAATTGTCGAAGAAGTTCGGTGCAGCGCCTGGCCATGCTGTCGATCTGGTGCGCCGGCTCGATCGCATCGGCTTCAAGGTGGGTCTTTGTTTTCACGTCGGCAGCCAGGTCGAGGAGACCGAAAGCTACGAGGCCGCTCTGCGCTCCGCCGACTGGGTGCGCAATCGCGCCGGTGTCGCATTGGCCGGGTTGGATGTCGGCGGCGGGTTTCCGGCGCGGTACGGCGATGATCCGGCCCGCAAAAACAAGCCGACGCCGCCGCTCGAGGATCTGATGGGGCAACTGCGCAGGGACATCGTCGAATGGGAATTCGACACGCTTCCGCTGACAGCCGAGCCGGGCCGGGTCATCGTCGCACGCGCCTTTTCGCTGATTGTCCGCGTCTTGTTGCGGAAGGGACGGCGGCTTTACATCAATGATGGCATATGGGCCTCATTGTCGGACAGCTGGACCGGCAAGATCACCCTGCCGGCGCGCTTTATCCCCGATCCGGCGCGGCGGTCGCGCAACGGCGATGCCAGCAAGGTCACGCCCTTCAAGGTTTGCGGCGCAACCTGCGATTCGGTCGATATCCTGTCGCGGCCGTTCTGGCTGCCGGAGACAATCGACACCGGTGACTGGATCGAAATCGGCCATATCGGCGCGTATTCGCTGGCCTTGCGCACGCGTTTCAACGGTTTTTATCCGGATGATTTCGTCGAGGTGACAACCCCGTTCGGGGCCGATGGCGCGGCGGAGAGTTTCGCCAGCCTCGAGACGATGGGCGATTAGGGGCCGACCGCCGGCAGACAGCCGGGGCGGCGACAATGAAGGGACCGAATCTCAGCCATGGAAAACCAGATCGCCAATGCTGCGGAAGCTGTGGAAGAGGTGGCCCATAGCGGCGATCCGTTGCTGGGCATCGCCATCGCCGTCGCCGTGGCGGCGATCATGGGACTGGGGTTCATGCGTCTGCGGCAGCCCCCGCTGGTCGGTTTCATCCTGGCCGGGCTGGCGCTCGGTCCCACCGGACTGGGAGTCATCCAGAACTCGGAGAATGTTTCGGTCCTGGCCGAGATGGGCGTGGTGGTGCTGTTGTTCTTCATCGGCATGGAGCTGTCGATCAAGGCCTTCATGCTGACGGTGCGCCAGGCGACGCTTGTCGCTGGCGGACAATTGCTTGCGTCGATGGCCTTGGCGGCGGTGCTGGCGCTGTGGTTCGAGGCCAGCGTCGCGGAATGGATCATCCTCGGCTTCATCATCGCCCTGTCGAGCACTGTGGTGGCGATGAAGATGCTCGACGGCATGGGCGAACTGCGCAGCGAGACGGGGCGGGTGACGGTCGGCGTGCTGATCGCGCAGGACCTGGCCGTGATTCCGATGCTGATTCTCGTCTCCAGCCTCGGCGGCGCGACGGTGAGCATTTCGGAAGTCGTGTTCAAAGTCATCGTTGCGGTGGCCCTGCTGGGCGGCATCATGTGGTGGTTCGGCAATCACAGCCGTCTGAAACTGCCTTATGCCGCCTCGATCGGCGAGAATGTCGATCTGTTGGCGCTTGGCGCCCTGGCCTTGTGTTTTACCGCTGCGGCGCTGTCGGGTGTGGCGGGACTTTCGCCGGTCTATGGCGCGTTTCTGGCCGGCATCATCGTCGGCAATTCCAACCTTCGGGCGCGGGTGATCCCGGTGATCGAGCCGATCCAGAGCATTCTCGTGGTGGTCTTCTTCCTGTCGATCGGCCTGTTGATCGATCTCGATTTCATTGTCGCCAATATCGGCCTGGTGCTGTTTGCCTCGCTTCTGGTCATCGGCGTGAAAACGATCTGGAACATCATGCTGTTGCGCGCCACCGGTTCAGAGCCGAAGACGGCGCTTCTGGCCGGATTGTCGATGGCGCAGGTCGGTGAATTTTCCTTCGTGCTGGCGGCGGCCGGGCTATCGTCGCGGGCCCTTGGCTACGACATATACCGGCTGGCGATCGCCATGACGGCGGTGTCGCTTCTGGTATCGCCGATCTGGTTCAATCTGATGGAGCGCATCGAGCGTATTGCCGCCTCCGGTCTCGGGCCGTATCGCGAGGCTCTGCGGCTGGCCTATGAAGGCGAACTTGGGGAGGTCGAGCGCGGACGGCAGGCGATCGACAGAGCGTTCTGGTGGGGGCGGCTGCGCTATCGCGCCGGACGCTTCGCGCTGTATCAGAGACGGGCGCGCAAGGCTGCGGCGCCTGATGCGCCTGAGCCCGGACCGGCTGAGCCCGAGACGCCCGAACCCGACGCGCCCGAGCCCGCACCTATTGAGCCCGGACCGCCGGAAGCCGGTCCGCCGGAGCGCGACACGAAGGCGCCCGGCGCCTGAGCGACGCCGGGGCTGCAGTCAGAGCCGGTTGAGCAATTCGCGTGTCGGCCAGCCATCGGCGGGCAGCCCGAGGCGCAACTGCTCGTCGCGGACTGCGTCGCGCGTTCCGGCGCCGAGAATTCCGTCGATGTCGCCGACATCGTGGCCCATCGCGGCGAGCTTTTGCTGCAGGGCTTTCATTTCCGCATCGCCAAGACCGGGTGCGGGATTGCCGGCGTCATAACGGTCGGCTCCGGCTAGGCGGCTGGCGAAATACGCTGCGGAAGTGGTGTAGATGAAGCTCTTGTTCCATTCGAGATAGACATCGAAATTCGGGAAGGCGAGAAATGCCGGACCACCGGCGCCCTGCGGCAAAAGCAGGTCGGCGGGCATGCTGGCCGGCAGGCTGGCGCCATCGCGGATCCGCACACCAAGCGCGGTCCAGTCGCCGACGGTCATGTTCTGATCGAGGCCGGATTTTTCCAGGGGAAAATTGCCGGATGGCAGCGTGACTTCCTTCAGCCAGGGCTCGCCGGCGCGCCAGCCAAGCGATTGGATGAACCTGGCCGCTGTCAGGATCGCGTCTTCGGCGCTGGTCTTCAAGCGGACCCGGCCGTCCCCGTCGCCATCCATGCCGTAGGTGAGAATGTCTTCCGGCAACATCTGCACCTGGCCGATTTCGCCGGCCCAGGCACCGGTCGTGGTGCGCGGATCGAGATCGCCGCGCGCGGCCATTTCAAGGGCAGCGATCAGCTGCGGCCGGAAAAGTTCGGGGCGGCGGCAATCATGGGATAGCGTGGCAAGGGCACGCAGCGTGTTGAAGTCGCCCTGCACGGCGCCGAAATCGGTCTCCAAGGCCCAGAATGCGGCGATGACGGGGGCGGGTACGCCGTAATCACGCTCGGCGCGGTCGAAGGTGGCGGCATAATCGCGCATCTTGCGCTGGCCGATCTGCATGCGGCTGCCGCTGATGACGCGTTGGGAAAATTCCAGGAAGGTCTGACGGAATACACCCTGAGCGCGGTCGCGCGAGAGGACTTTCTGGTCCGGCGACAGGCCTCGCAGGGCGGACGCAGCAACATCGCCCGGCACGCCCTTGGCGATCGCCTCGGCTTTCACCCCCTCGAGAAACTGGCCGAAATCACCGCCGCAGGCGGCTCCCTGTGCCGAGGCCATAGCTACGGGCATGGCGAAAACGCAGAAGGCGGCGAGGGTGGTGGGCCGGAAGAATGAGGATAGGCGGCGCTGCATGAACATCTCCTGTTTTGTCGTGATCTGTGATGGCGGGCAAATAGGGCGTCTTTGGGTCGGCGCCCGCAGCCCGTGGCCGGCGGAAGCAAAGCGGAACTCTGCCGCGGGAGCATTGATGTCAATCGGCATGCTTTCGCAGCCAGGCATTCCACTCGGCCCGGCTTCCGGCGAAGGCGTTGATGTCCGTGTGACCCGTGACACCGGGCATCTTTCCGGTGCCGGTATATTGCCAGAACGTCCAGGGGTGGCCGGGATAGATCTCGGAAGGGTGCGCCGCGACCGAGCGCAGCCAGAACTGATGATCCCTGAAATGACCGTCAAGGTTCTCGCGGTGAAAATCGACCGTCGTGTAGATGATCGGACGCTTACCGTAATGGCGCTCGACCGCCTTCAGCCAGACCCGCATTTCGCGCCGGACGGTCTGCGGGTCGGGGCGCAACTTGCAGCTCGGTGAGGCGGCGTTCCATTCCATGTCGAGCACCGGCGGCATCTTCACCGCAGCTTTCGGCACGTTGCGAATGAACCATCGGGCCTGGTCGGCAGCCGATCGGCAGAAATAATAGAAGTGGTAGGGCGCATGCGGCAGACCGGCCGCCGCAGCGCCGCGCCAGAACGTATCGAAACGGTCGTCGACGCGGTCGCCACCCTCCGTCGCTTTCAGGAAAACAAAGGCGGCACCGGCGGCGCGGACTTTGCGCCAGTCGATGCTGCCCTGGTATTTCGACACGTCGATGCCGTGGACCGGGTAGCGCCCCGGATGGCGTGCACCGAAATCCACCGGGTCGTAATCGCCATAGGGGGTCGCGGTGGTGCGGCCGCTGCTGGCCAGCACCGCCGAGGACAGCATTTCGGTCGGGCCGCCGGCCGTGCAGCCGACCAAGGCGAGAGTGGACAATATCAGCGCGCGGGCGAAGCGCCGCGGCGGGCGTGACAGCTGCCGGGTGAGGTGACGCCGAAGCGGGGTTCGCATCGGATATTTCGTTTCGACGGCAGCGGATGGTAACGCGGCGCGCAACTTCATTTCCGGGCTTCCTCCCCATTGCCAAGACCGCTGCAGACCCCCAGTGCGCCGCCCTGAAAAGCCTGCGGCAGTCGGTGACGACGCAGTAACTATATCCCTAGTTGCCGACATTCGAATTAGCAAACTCTTAAGCGGCCGCCGCGCACTGTCGCGCCAAGGCAGGAGTTTGACATGATGTTGAAACGCAATCTGCCGGACATGGGATGGCGATATGCATTCGCCGGTTCGGCACTGGGCGCCGTGGCGCCATTGGCATTCGCGGCCGGAGCGCTGGCTTCCGCCGGGTTTTCGCATGGTTTGCTCGCGTTCCCGGCGATGGCGATCGGACTTGCGGCTACAACCGCCCTGGCGACCGGCGGGATCGGCGGTGTCATGGCGTCGCGCTTCGGCCGGCAGCTTGAGCGCCGCGCGAGATTCGCCGAGGCCGAGCGGGCCGGCACGCGCGATCTGTATCACACTGCCTATCACGACGCCCTGACGGGACTTGGCAACCGCCATGCCCTCAGCCGCGACTTTCCTGCCTTTGCGGCGCCACGCTCGGACGCGGCGGAGCGTACGGCAGATCAGGCGGTGGTGCTGGTCATGGATCTCGACCGCTTCAAATTCATCAATGACACGATGGGGCATTTGGCTGGCGACGCCGTGTTGCGGGCTCTGACCACGCGGCTGCGCGATGGGTGTGGCCGCGACAGCCGCATTTACCGGCTCGGCGGCGATGAATTTGTCATCCTTATGCAAGCGCCGGGCAATCAAGCGCTCCTGGCCGGTATCGTGCGCGAGCTGATCCAGGGCGTTTTCCGCCCCGTGCATCACGCGGGAACCGAGATCGAGACTGCGGGCAGCATCGGCATCACCTTCTGCCCGGTCGAGGGCGACAGCCTGTCGGCGTGCCTGAGACGCGCCGATCTGGCGCTATATGAGGCGAAGGAAGCGGCGGGTGCTGCCTATTGTTTCTACACCGACGAAATGGAGCGCGATGACCGGTCGCGCCGCAGAACCGAGCTGGATCTGCGCCAGGGGGTCGAAAGCGGCGCGCTGCGCATCGACTATCAGCCGATCCTCGAGGCCGGCTCGCTGCAGCCACGCGCCTATCGGGCGCAAATTGGATGGACGCATCCCGAGCACGGCGAAATCGCGCCGCAGCTGTTCATGGCGATGGCACGCGAGAGCGGCACGATGGCGCTGGTCGAGCAATGGCACTTGCGGCAGGTGCTTGACGATGCCGCCGGCTGGCCGGCTGAGATCGCCGTCGTGCTGCGCATCTCCGTGGAGGAGGTGGCCCGCCCGAGTTTCGCCTCGCAGTTCGCGCAGATGCTGTCCCAGCGCAAGGTGGCGGCGACGCGAATCGTTTTCGAGGTCGAATTCGGCAACGCTTCGGCACGGCTGATCGGCCAGGCGCGCGGACTGCTCGAAACATTGCAGGCGATGGGCGTGCGTATTGCCGCAAAGGCGATTACGCGCGGCGCCGGCGATCTGGACCCGGTGGCGGCCGAGCCGGTCGGCCTCTGGCAGGCCGATCTGAATGATCTTCGCGCCGTCGCCAAGGGACTTTCATTAAGCGATACGCTCAAGGCGGTCAGCGACCTGGCCGCTGCCGTCGGTGTGCAGCTGTGCTTTCAGAATGTCGATAGCGAAGGCGATCTGGCGCTGGTGTCGCAGCTTCCGGACGCGCTGGTCGACGGGCGTATTGCCGGGCCCGGACTGAGCAACGCCGAGGTCGCCGCCATGGCCGGCATCCACTCGCCACCCGCGGTCCTGTCCGCCGGCAATGTGTGTTCCCTGCCGCTGTCTGTTGCTCTGGCGGCCGCCCATTGAGGGCGGCGCTCCAGGCTCAATTGGCGCGCCCGGCCCCCCCGGATGTCGGCGTTGTCAGGATAACGGCTTCGCCGGCCTGCAGGACCGTCTGATCACAGGCCTTGAGCGTTTCACGGGTGCCGTCCAGCCGGCGTATCACCGTCGATCCCGTCTCACCGCCGCCGCCGCCGCCGATCCCGCGCGGGGGATGGCTGCGGTGCGAGGACAGGATCGCCATGTCCATCGTTTCAAGAAAGCGCAGCGTGCGGATCGTGCCATCGCCGCCCCGGTGGTGCCCGGTGCCGCCGGAACCGTGGCGGATGTGAAAATCCTCGAGTTCGACGGGGAAGCGCAATTCGAGCACTTCCGGGTCGGTCAGTCGCGAATTGGTCATGTGGGTGTGCACGCCCGCCGTGCCGGCAAAGCCGCGACCGTCATTGTGATAGCCTGCCGGCGAGCCGGAACAGATGGTCTCGTAATACTGATAGATGTCGTTGCCAAAGGTCAGATTGTTCATGGTTCCCTGGCTGTTGGCCAGCGCGCCAAGCGCACCGAACAGGGCGTTGGTGACATGTTGCGAGGTCTCGACATTGCCGGCGACGACGGCACGCGGATAGGCCGGCTTGAGCATCGAGCCGTCGGGTATGATGATGTCGATCGGCCGCAGGCAGCCGGCATTCATCGGTATCGGCTTTTCGACCATGACGCGGAAGGCATAGAGGACGGCGGCGCGGGCGACCGGTTCGGGCGCGTTGAAATTATTGTCGCAGGCCTCTGACGTGCCGGTGAAATCGACGGTGGCGCGGCGCTTTTCCCGATCAACGCTGATCTGGACGCGGATCACCTGGCCGGTGTCGGTGGGATAGTCGTAGCTGCAGTCCGTCAGGGTCGCGATCACGCGTGCGACGCTCTCGGCCGCATTGTCCTGAACGTGGCTCATATAGGCTTCCACGACCTCAAGCGAGAAATCCGCCACCATCTTGCGCAGACTGGCGACGCCCTTCTCGTTGGCGGCGATCTGCGCCTTCAGGTCGGCAATGTTCTGGCTGACATTGCGCACCGGATAGGGGTGCTCGGTGAGCAATTGCCGCAGCGCCGTCTCGCGGAAGCGCCCGCGATCGACGAGCTTGAAATTGTCGATCAACACGCCTTCCTCGTCGACGCTGGTGGCGAGCGGTGTCATCGAACCGGGCGCGGTGCCGCCGACATCGGCATGGTGACCCCGCGACGCGGTCCAGAAGAGGATCGTCTCGCCGGCATCATCGAAGACCGGTGTGACGACGGTGATGTCGGGCAGATGGGTGCCGCCGTTATATGGTGCATTCAAAGCGAAAACATCGCCGGGGCGCACCTCATCGCCATTGAGGCGAATCACCGTCTCCACCGAACGGTCCATCGAACCGAGATGCACCGGCATGTGCGGCGCGTTGGCGACCAGGGCGCCGGTGCGGTCGAAGACGGCGCAGGAGAAGTCGAGACGTTCCTTGATGTTCACCGAATAGGCGGTGTTCTGAAGTGTCACGCCCATTTGCTCGGCAATGGCCATGAACAGGTTGTTGAACACTTCAAGAAGGATCGGATCGGCCTTTGTGGTTCCGATTGCCAGCTCGCGGCGCTTTTTCTCATGGCGTTTCAGGAGAACATGGTCATGGGCGCTGATCTCGGCGCTCCAGCCGGGTTCGAGAACGATGGTCTGGTTGGCCTCGATGATCAGCGCCGGCCCGCGAACCCGGCTGCCGGGCCGCAGCGCCGTCCGCTCGAACACCGGCGCATCATGCCAGGCTCCTCCGGAATAGATCCGGCGGCTCTGGGCGCTCTCGGCCTCGCCCTCTTCAAGGGGCTGGTGCGGTTCGTGATGATTGCCACCGGTCGCGTCGGTGACTTCGACGGAGACGGCCTCGATGACGATGCCCTTGTCATCATAGATGAAGCCGAATTGCGCCTTGTGGGCCGTTTCGAAGTCGCTTTTTGCCGCACCCAGATCGAGATCCTCGCTGACCACGGGCAGGGTGGTGTCGGTGCCCTCGTAACGCAATTGCAGGACGGTGCGGCAGCGCAGTTTCTCTTCGGTTATGCCCTGATCCGCCATTTCCTCGATAACACCGCCCGGGCCGGCGGTCAGGGTGTCGACAAGGGTGTTGACCGCATCGCGGCTGTCGGGCGCCAGCGGGGCGATCAGCGCCTGCTGGCGGCTGGCGAACACACGCGCCAGGCCGATGCCGTAGGCCGACAGGAGGCCGGAAAAGGGATGGATCAGGATCGCCTGCATGCCGAGCGCGTCGGCGACCAGGCAGGCATGTTGACCGCCCGCACCGCCGAAGCAGTTGAGCAGATAGCGGGTGACGTCGTAGCCGCGCTGGACCGAGATCTTCTTGATGGCATTGGCCATGTTCTCGACGGCGATGGTGATGAAGCCCTCGGCGATCTCTTCTGCGGACTTGCCCGGCTGCCGGGCCGCGAGGTCCTCGAACCGCGCGGCGACCACCTCGCGATCAAGCGGCTGATCCTGTCCGGGGCCGAAAATCGCGGGGAAAAAATCGGGCTGCAGCTTGCCGAGCATGACATTGGCATCGGTTACCGTCAGAGGCCCGTTGCGGCGGTAGCAGGCGGGTCCGGGGTCAGCACCCGCCGATCCCGGCCCGGCGCGAAAACGGCCTTCCTCGGCAGAGAGGATCGAACCGCCGCCGGCGGCGACCGTGTGGATGCGCATCATCGGGGCGCGGATCCGGACGCCGGCGACCTCGGTGTCGAAGACCCGCTCGTGATCGCCATCGAAATGGGTCACGTCGGTGGAGGTGCCGCCCATGTCGAAACCGATCACTTTCGAATAGCCGGCCAAGCGCGCTGTTTCGACCATGCCGACGACGCCGCCGGCTGGCCCGGAGAGGATGGCATCCTTGCCGCGGAACTTGTCGGCTGCGGTCAGGCCCCCCGACGACATCATGAATTGCAGGGTCGGGCCCGGCTGGCCGGCCGGGGTGGCGCCCAGTTCTTCGGCAATGCGATCAACATAGCGTTTGAGGATTGGCGAAAGATAGGCATCGACCACGGTGGTGTCTCCGCGGCCGACCAGCTTGATCAGAGGCGAAACCTGGTGGCTGACGGAGATCTGGGTGAAGCCGGCCTCTCGGCAGGCTGTCTCGACTTCGATCTCATGCTCGGGATTGCGCCAGGAGTGCATCAGCACGATCGCCACGGCGTTGATGCCGGCCGCGCGTGCAGCGCGCAGCGGTTGCGAAAGGGAAGCCGCATCGATCGGGCGGCGCACGCTGCCGTCGGCGGCAAGGCGCTCATCGACCTCGACCACCTGGTCATAGAGCTGTTCGGGCAGAACGATTTGCTTGGCGAAGATGTCGGGGCGGGCCTGATAGGCAATCTTCAGCGCATCGCGGAAACCACGGGTGGTGACCAGCAGCGTGCGATCCCCCTTGCGCTCGAGCAGCGCATTGGTGGCCACCGTCGTCCCCATCTTCACATGGCCGATGCGGCCGGACGGAATGGCGTCGTCCGGCTTCACGCCAAGCAGGTCACGAATGCCCTTTATGGCAGCGTCGCGGTAGACGTCCGGGTTTTCGGACAGCAGCTTGCGCTGGTGCAGGGTCTGGTCCGGCGCGCGCCCGATGATATCGGTGAAGGTCCCGCCCCGGTCGATCCAGAAGTCCCACCTGTCGTCGCTCATCTCTGCCCTCTCCGGGATTGCTCCGGCCTGTCAACCATGCCGGCCGGGCAGCGTCAACATGCGCCTTGGCGGCAGGCGCAACTTTCGCGCCAGCCTTAATCGATGCGCGATTTGCGGCCCATGAAGACGACGCCGGCCACAGCCACGGCGAAAGCGATCATGACCGGAGCGACGGTTTCGCCGAGGATCAGTGCGGCAAAGGCAAGCGTGAAGAAGGATTGCAGAAGCTGAACCTGGCCGATGCGGGCGATGCCGCCAAGTGCCAGTCCGCGGTTCCAGAAGACGAAACCGAGAAACATCGAGCCGAGAGAGAGATAGGCGAGCGCTGAAAGCGCCATGCTGCCGGGCGCGTCAAAGCCGCTGTCCCAGGTGACAACTGTTCCGATGAGGGAAATCGGAGCGACAAAGACAAGCATCCAGGCGATGACTTCCCAGCCGGGCATGGTCCGTGCCAGCTTGCCGGAGATCACATAGCCGCAGGCCGCTGAGATCGCGGCCATGACAAGCCAGAGATCGCCGCGCGCTGCCTCGATATCGCCGCCTGACAGGGAGAATGCGACCACCAGCACCGCGCCCGCCACACCCCAGGCCCAGAAGGCCGGCCCCGGCCGTTCACCGGCGATCAGGGCAGCGAAGGCGGCGGTCATGAGCGGCAAGACACCAAGGACGACGCCGCCATGCGCGGACGGCACGGTCTGCATGGCGATGCTGGAAAAGCCGGGAAACCCATAGGCGAGCATGAGGCCTGCGAGAAGCAGTTGCGGCAGGTGCCGGCGCGGCGGGCGACGTTTGAGCAGCGCCAGTGCGGCGGCAGCAACACAAGCGGCGATGAGGGCGCGGCCGAAGGTGATGAAGCCGGGGCTGAAGCCCTCCAGCGCCAGGCGGGTGGCAGGCAGCGTGCCGCCAAAAATGGCAACGCCGGCAAGGCCGAGGAGATAGCCGGTGACCGGATGCGCCGCAGGGCGGGTGGAAGCGTAATATGTCATGCCGCGGCTTAAGCGGCTTTGCCCGGCATGGTCCAGTCAATTCGGTTTGGCCCATCCATTCCTTTTGTTGATCATTTCGTGAAAATCTGCCTCTCGATTTTCCTTCGGCGATGCAATAAACCACCGGCATGTCGCTGTTTAAACGCCTCATAGACGCCATCGGCGGGACTGCGTCGCAGGCCTTCGCCAATGTGATGGAATCGGTGCGCACGGTGTTTGCCGGCGATCCCGAAATGCGTCGCAAGGTGGCGTTCTCCGTGGCGATGATCGCGCTTTCGGCGAAAATGGCGAAAGCCGACGGCATCGTTTCGCAGGAAGAAGTGACGGCGTTTCAGGAAATTTTCGCCATTCCGGACGAGGAAGCGGCGAATGTGGCGCGGCTCTACAATCTGGCCAAGCAGGATGTTGCCGGTTTCGATGTCTATGCCGAGCGCATTGCGCGGCTGTGCGGGTCCGGAACGGCGAACTGCGCGATGCTGGAGGATATTCTCGACGGGCTGTTCCACATTGCCAAGGCCGATGGTGTCGTTCACCAGAAGGAACTGGATTTCATTGCGCTTGTTGCCGACATTTTCGGTTTCGACGAGCGCAATTTCGACCGCATTCTGGCGCGGCATGTGCATCCGGACGGCATCGATCCCTTTGCCGTGTTGGGCGTGTCGCCTGATCTGCCATTTGCCGAGATCCGCAAGAAATATCGCAAGCTGGCTGCCGAAAGTCATCCCGATGCATTGCAGGCGCGCGGCGTGCCCGAGGAATTCCTGGCGATCGCCAATGATCGCATGGCTGCGCTGAATGCGGCTTACCGGGCCATCGAAAAGCAGCAAGAGCCGGCATGAAGTGGTTCCGAGCTGAAACTTTCGATCCGGACTTTGCGGCGGCCCTGGTACGTGTCTCGCCAAACCGCAACGCGCGGCGCGATGGCACCGCGGAGCGCACGCATCCGCCCGATATGATCCTTCTTCACTACACGGGAATGGCGAGTGGCAAGGCGGCGCTTGACTGGCTGTGCGCGCGAGAGAGCGAGGTCTCCTCGCATTATTTCGTCGATGAGGGCGGCATTGTCACGCAGCTGGTGCCGGAGAGCGAACGGGCCTGGCATGCTGGCCAGAGCTTCTGGAACGGCGAGACCGATATCAATTCCGCCTCGATCGGCATCGAGATCGTCAATCCCGGGCATGAGGGCGGCTGCCCGCCCTTTCCGATCATGCAGATGCGGGCCGTGGCGCGGTTGTGCCGGGACATCATCGCGCGGCACGAGATTGCCGCTGCGCGGGTGCTGGCGCATTCCGACGTGGCGCCAGGCCGCAAGAGCGACCCCGGCGAATGGTTCGACTGGAAGTATCTTGCCGACGAGGGGGTGGGGCTGTGGGTCGAGCCGGAACCCTTGGGCGGCGGGCGCTTCCTGCAGGAGGGTGATAGCGGCATGCCGGTCGATGCCCTGCAGACGATGCTGAGATTATACGGGTACAAGGTCGATGCCGATGCCACCTTCGGCACGGCCACACGCGAGGCGGTGATCGCTTTCCAGCGGCATTTTCGTCCGGCGCGCGTCGATGGCATTGCCGACGCATCGACGATCACAACTCTGCATCGGCTGCTGGCCGCCCTGCCGCGGTTTTCATAGGCGCGCAGGCCTTTAACGGTCACCCGCAGGCCTAGCAGTGTGTAACAGCCGTTTACACAAGTTCATCGGCTGCCACATTCTGATGCGGAAATCGTCACATTTTCACCCCGTGCCACCCCTTATCAGGGCGCCCGTACCACAGAGGGCCACGTCAACGCATTGAGCGGCACGTTGGTTCCGAAAGAAAAACGCGCCAGGGGTATGACGGAAGCTTCCTTCCATCATGGCGCCAACGGAGAATACACCAAGATGAATCGACTGACAGCAGCCGCTGTTGCGGCCGTGCTCGGCTTTGCCATGATCGGAAGCCAGACCGCCTTCGCAAAAGAAACCAAAAGCTCCAGCAAACTGGAAACCAAAACGACCGTGGCGGGCTATGCAGCGCGTCCTTTCGGATCGCTGATCTCGTCCTATGCGAAATCCTATGGTGTGCCTGAGCCACTGGCCCATGCTGTCGTGTCAGTGGAAAGCAACTACCGCTCGGACGTGCGCGGCGCGGCGGGCGAAATCGGTCTGATGCAGATCAAGCCGGCGACGGCGCGGATGATGGGCTACAAGGGGTCGACCAAGGGGCTCTACGATCCCGAGACCAACATCAAATACGGCATGAAGTATCTCGCCGGCGCGCACAAGCTGGGCGGCGGAACGACCTGCGGTACGATCCTGAAGTACAATGCGGGCCACGGCGCGAAGCGCATGAACCCGATTTCCAAGGCCTATTGCGGCAAGGTCAAAAAGTTCATGAAGTGATGTCCGGCGCCGGGCGGGGCTGGTCATGGCGGGGAAAAACGCCTATCTAGCCTTCGCCAGCCGGCCGGGCAGCCGCGCTCCGCATCAGGCCGAAAGGCCGCGGGTCGAGGAAAGTCCGGGCTCCACGGAACAACGGTGCCGGATAACGTCCGGCGGGGGCGACCCCAGGGAAAGTGCCACAGAAAGCAAACCGCCTGATCTGCTCGCAGCCCGCAAGGGCGGGGCGACCGGGTAAGGGTGAAAGGGTGGGGTAAGAGCCCACCGCGTCGATGGTAACAAAGACGGCACGGCAAACCCCACCGGGAGCAAGACCGAATAGGGATGACGCGGCTTCGGCCGGCCTGTTCCGGGCCAGTCATCCGGGTAGGTTGCTAGAGGCGCGCCGCAAGGCGCGTCCCAGAGGAATGGCTGCCACGTTTGCGCCTTCGGGCGCAAGCCATACAGAACCCGGCTTACAGGCCGGCTGGTAATTTCCTCGCATTTTCAATCATTTACGAAGATTTTTCAGAGCGCGAACGCCGTCTTCGAGCGTTCCACGGTCACGGCTGCTCTAACCCTTCATTAATCTTGACGGGTTATTAACAGGGCATGTCTGATCTCATCGAATGGGAGGCAATCCCATTGACGCCCATATATGCCCATGATATCCCATATTAACCGGATCGCGGGGTGGAACCGGGGTGCCGCGGGCGCTCTGGAACGCCGGACGGGTGGCGGGCCGGAGGCCGGCGCACGCAGCGGCGCTGCCTTCGGAAACCGGGGGTAAGACCGTGGGATTTTCGCGATGCAGGCAAGGGGCGGATACAGCGGTTGGGCGTAGCAGACCGGTTCCTGTCGAATGCGACGAACAAGATCGATGCGAAGGGACGGGTCTCTGTCCCGTCGGTGTTTCGCTCTGTTCTGGCGCGCAATGGAACGCAGGAACTCTACGCTTACCAGGACTTTATCTTTCCGGCCATTTCGATGGCGGGAGCGGAGATCCTCGAGCGCTTCGAGCGGCAGATCGCCACGCTGGATCCGTTCTCCGAGGAAGCCAACAGGATGTCGCTTCTGGTTCATGGCGGCGGCATCTTCATGAAGCTCGATGCCGAGGGGCGGTTGCAGATCCCGGATTTCGTTCGCGATTTCACCGGGATTGCCGACCGGGTCACGTTCGCGGGGCGCGGCGATCATTTTCAGTTGTGGGAACCGGCGGCCTTCGAGGAGATGCAGGCGCGGGCCCGAAGGGAACGGATGCGGCCGGCCTGACCGGCACCAAAGGGGAACGGGGATTGATGGCGCAGAGTGGGGACATACCGGAGGGCGCCGATCCTGGCTCTGCGCGCCATGTGCCGGTGATGTTGGCCGAGGTTTGTGCTGCCCTTGATCCGCGCGCCGGAACGACAATGATTGACGCGACCTTCGGTGCCGGCGGGTATTCGACGGCGCTGCTCGAGGCGGGTGCCGACATTATCGGTTTTGATCGCGACCCGGATGCGATCGCCGGCGCTGCTGCGCTGCAGAAGCGATACGGCTCACGGCTGCGCCTGGTGATGGCGCCATTTTCGCAAATGCTCGATCATGTCGAAAGCAACAGCCTTGACGGTGTTGTGCTCGATATCGGCGTGTCCTCGATGCAGATCGACGAGGCCAAGCGCGGCTTTTCCTTCATGCGCGATGGTCCGCTCGACATGCGCATGGGCCAGGCCGGGGTCAGCGCCGCCGACGTGGTCAACAAGATGAAGGTGTCGGACCTCATCCGTGTCTTCGGGCTGCTCGGCGAAGAGCGACAGGCTGGCCGCATGGCCCGCGCCATTGAGAAGGCGCGGCAGCACAAGGCGATCACCACGACGGGAGAACTGGCGGCGCTGATCGAGAAAGTGGCGCCGCGCCGCGCCCAGGACCGCATCCATCCGGCGACCCGGGT
The DNA here is from genome assembly GCF_019334345.1 of Neohoeflea coraliihabitans. Lineage (GTDB taxonomy): Bacteria > Pseudomonadota > Alphaproteobacteria > Rhizobiales > Rhizobiaceae > Pseudohoeflea > Pseudohoeflea coraliihabitans. The sequence goes on along the minus strand of NZ_JAHWQX010000001.1, from coordinate 287,400 downwards.
CTTCCAGGCGCTGCGCACTTATGTGAACGACGAGCTTGCCGAACTGGCGCGGGCGCTGTTTGCCGCCGAACGGGCGCTCAAGCCCGGCGGACGCCTGGTTGTCGTCACCTTTCATTCGCTCGAGGACCGCATCGTCAAACGCTACCTGGCTGATCGCAGCGGCAAGGCGAGCGGATCGCGGCATCTGCCCGAGACGGCTGAACGCGAAGCGGTGTTCGAACCGCTGGGACGGCAGCCGGTGAAGCCGGATGCGGCAGAATGCGAGCGCAATCCGCGCGCCCGGTCTGCCAAGCTGCGCGCCGCGCGGCGCACCGAGGCGGCGCCGCGCTCGCGTGACCTTTCAATTCTACCCGTCCCTGAACTCGCTGCGCTGTCGGCGTTTGGAGGCTGATGCCATGTTGCGTACCCACGATGTCCTCTTGATTTTCGCAATGATCGGCGCGGCGACGGCGACCTATCACATCAAGCATCAGGCGGAGGTGAAGCTTGAGGATGTGGAAAGGCTGCAAGCCGAAATCCAGCTCGAGGAGGACACCATCGATCTGCTTGAGGCGGATTGGAGCCTGCTCAACCAGCCAAGCCGGTTGCAGCGGTTGACCGCCGACTATGCCGAGCAATTGCAACTCGAGGTGATCACGGCACGACAGATGGCGCCCTGGGGCGAACTGCCGCCGGCTCCCGACCCGGCCGTAGCCGAGGATGCATCCGGGTCTGACGGTGGCGTGCCCGGTCTCGATACGATGCTCAAGACCGGCTCGGTGCAGCCATGAACCGCGCCGCTTCCCTTCCCTTCGACATCCGGGTCCTGCGCCGCATGCGCCTGTCGTCCGCGCCAGGCCGGACTGCTGAGCAGGCTGCCGGCAAACAGGAGCACCCCATTCGCCTGACGGGCGAGCGCATCGGACATGGGCGGCAGGCGCGCAGTCGCGTGCTGATCACCATACTTTGTTTCGCCATGCTCTATGCCCTGATCGGGGTGCGCCTGACCCAGTACGGGCTGGAGAGTGAAGGCACGGTGGCCTCGATCGGCCCCGCTGACAAGCTGATGGCCTCCCGGCCCGATCTGGTCGACCGCAACGGGGAAGTGCTGGCCACCGATATCCGAACGGTGTCGCTTTATGCAGAGCCGAACAAGATCGTTGACCCGGATGAGGCGATCGAACGGCTGGCAACGGTGCTGCCCGATCTCGATGTGCGCACCACCTATCGCAAGCTGTCCTCCTCCTCCCGCTTTCAGTGGCTGAGGCGGCAGCTGACCCCGCGGCAGCAGAGCCAGATCCTGGCGCTCGGCATTCCCGGGATCGGTTTTCGGCCGGAAAAGCGGCGGTTTTATCCGGGCGGGCCCACGGCGTCGCACATTGTCGGTCACGTCAATATCGACAACAAGGGCATCGCCGGGATGGAAAAATTCGTCGATGGCCAGGGTCTCGGTGATCTGGCTGCGGTAGGGCTGACCGTCGATGAAACGCTGGAGCCGGTGCGCCTGTCGCTCGATCTGAGGGTGCAGAATGTGTTGCGCGATGAACTGGCGGCGGCAATGCAGCGCTACCAGGCGATTGCCGCCGGGGGTGTGGTGCTCGACATCCACACCGGTGAAGTGCTGGCAATGTCGTCGCTGCCCGATTACGATCCCAACAATCCGGTCGAAGCGCTGGAGAAGGATCGCCTGAACCGCATGTCGGCCGGCACCTTCGAGATGGGCTCGACCTTCAAGGCGTTCACGACGGCGATGGCGCTGGATTCGGGCAAGGTGCGTTTCACCGACACCTTCGATGCGCGCAAGTCGATCCGCATCGGCGGGTTCACGATCAGCGACTTTCACGGCAAGAACCGCGTTCTCACCGTGCCGGAAATCTTCATCTACTCCTCGAATATCGGCACGGCGCGAATGGCGGATGTGGTCGGCATCGAGGCGCAGCGGGAGTTTCTCACCCGGATCGGCCTTCTGACGCGGCTGGAGACGGAACTGCCGGAGGTTGCCACGCCAACCCAGCCGAAAGTGTGGAAGAAGATCAATTCGATCACGATCTCGTTCGGTCACGGCGTGGCGACCACGCCGCTGCAGACAGCGGTGGCGGCTGCCGCATTGATGAATGGCGGCAAGCTGATCGAACCGACTTTCCGGCCGCGCAGCCGTGACGAAGCAGCAAAGTTTGCCGAACAGGTGATCCGCCCGCAGACATCCGAGGAGTTGCGTCAGCTGATGCGCATGAATGTCGAGCAGGGCTCAGGCCGCCGCGCCGAGGTCGATGGATTCCGGGTCGGCGGCAAGACCGGTACAGCCGAAAAGGTGGTCAATGGCCGCTACTCCTCGAAGGTCCGGTTCAATGCCTTCCTTTCGGCATTTCCGATCGACGATCCGCAATATGTCGTCCTGGTGATCATCGATGAGCCGAAGCCGGAGGAAGGCAAGCACTACGCCACCGCCGGCATGAATGCAGCGCCGACGGTGGGCGCGATCATTCGCCGTTCGGCTGGTTTTCTCGGCATCAAGCCGGTCTTCGGCAATGGCGAAGCGGTCGCCGGCTTGACATATTGAGGCCTGTTTTGTCTGGCTATCGACGCGTTTTTCTCATCGGCGGGACAGAAACTGTATGAAACTGAGCGAATTGCTCCGAGCGCTGCCAGAAGGCGCCTTGACGATCCCTCCGGCGGACGGTGCCGAACTGTCCTTTTCCGGCCTGTGCGCCGACAGCCGTACCGTGCAGCCGGGCGACTTGTTCTTTGCGCTCCCCGGGACGAAGGTCGATGGCGGACGCTATGTCGCCGAGGCGGCGCTGAAGGGTGCGGTGGCCGTGGTCGCGTCCTCCGACGCTGAACTGTTCGACAGCGGCCTGCCGATCATCCTGGCCGATGATCCACGGCAGGTTCTGGCGCGGGCGGCGGCGGCATTTTTCGGGCTGCAGCCCCGGGTCATCGGCGCGGTCACCGGCACGGCCGGCAAGACCTCGGTGGCGTCCTTTCTTCGGCAGATCTGGGCGCATGCGGGCGAGGCGGCGGCGATGATTGGCACCACGGGCGTGATCGCGCCCGGCCGGCGCGACTACGGCGCCCTGACGACGCCGGATCCGGTGGCCCTGCAGCGTCTTCTGGCCGAGCTTGCCAGCGCCGGCGTCAGCCATGCAGCCATGGAGGCGTCGAGCCACGGGCTGGTGCAGCGACGGCTCGACGGTGTGGCGCTTGCCGTGGCGGGCTTTACAAATCTGGGCCGCGATCATCTCGATTATCACACCGACATGGACGATTATTTTGCCGCCAAGATGCGCCTGTTCGACACCTTGCTGCCGCGCGGTGAGCCGGCGGTGATCTTTGCCGACGATGCATGGTCGGAACGCGCCGTCACCGCTGCCGAGCGGGCGGGTGCGCAGGTGCTGAGTGTCGGTCGCAAAGGCGGCTTTCTCGCCCTGAAACGGGTCGAACACCGGCGCCACGCGCAGGTGGGTGAAATTCATCATGATGGACGCATCTTCGAGGTGCATCTGCCGCTGGCCGGCGATTTCCAGTTTGCCAACGCGCTGGTCGCGGCGGGCATGGCGATGGGGTCCGGCGTGTCGGTGGATACAGCGCTGGAGGCGCTTGAATCCTTGGAAGGCGCCTCGGGCCGGCTCGATCTGGTCGGCGCGACGCCGGAGGGCGCACCCTGCTATGTCGATTACGCGCACAAGCCGGAGGCGCTCGAAAACGTCCTTTCTGCCGTGCGGCCCTTCACAACCGGACGCGTTGTCGTGGTGTTCGGCTGCGGCGGTGATCGGGACCGCGGCAAGCGGCCCATCATGGGCGAAATCGCGTCCCGTCTTGCCGATGTGACGATCGTCACGGACGATAATCCCCGGTCGGAAACACCTTCGGCGATCCGCGCGGAGATCCTTGCGGCGGCCAGCGGCGCACGCGAGATCGGCGATCGCGGTGAGGCGATCCGCGCGGCGGTGGCGATGCTGGCGCATGGCGATACGCTGATCGTCGCCGGCAAGGGACACGAGGAAGGGCAGACTGTCGGGGCGACGGTGCATCCGTTTTCCGATCATGCCGAGATCCGCAAGGCGCTGGCCGCATTGCCGGGGGCTGCGGAAGATGGCGGGGGCCAGGCATGAGCCGGCTGTGGACAGCGGAGGCGATGGTGGCGGCGATGAACGGCCGCCCGGTCGGGAACCTGCCGGACGGCGTCGACGGCATCTCGATCGACACGCGCACCCTGCAGAAGGGCGATGCGTTCTTCGCCATCAAGGGCGATCGCTTCGACGGCCACGATTTTGCCAGCGCCGCCATGGCGGCCGGCGTCGGGCTGATGGTGGTCTCGGAAGCGCGGCTGCCGGCGCTCGGCCGGCTGAATGTGCCGATGATCGTCGTTGACGACGTGCTGGCAGCGCTCGGGGCCCTTGGGGCGGCGGCGCGCGCCCGCTCGTCGGCGCAGGTGATCGCGGTGACCGGTTCGGTAGGCAAGACGACCAGCAAGGAGATGCTGCGGCATGTTCTGACCCCGTGCGGCAAGGTGCATGCGGCGCGGGCCTCCTTCAACAATCACTGGGGCGTGCCGCTGACCTTGGCGCGGATGCCGGAAGATGCCGATTTCGGCGTCTTCGAGATCGGCATGAACCATCCAGGCGAGATCCGTCCGCTGGTCAAGCTGGTGCGTCCGCACATCGCCATCATCACCACGGTGGCCGGTGCGCATCTCGGCAACTTCAAGGGATTGTCGGAGATTGCCGCGGCAAAGGCGGAGATCATGGAAGGCCTTGCCGACGGCGGCACGGTGCTTCTCAACCGCGACAACGAGAAATTCTCGCAGCTGCGCAAGCGCGCCAGTGAGCTTGGCGTGCCGCAGGTGCGCAGTTTCGGTGCGCACAAGCAGGCCAGCATCCGGCTGATGGCGTGCGAGATCGGGCCGGAGCATTCGGACACCACCGTGCGGCTGAATGCGCGCGACCTGACGCTGCGGGTCGGGGCGCCGGGCCGGCATGTGGTTGACAATGCACTGGCCGTGCTCGGCGCTGCCGCCTTTGCCGGGGCCGACGTGGACACGGTCGCAGCGGCGTTCGCCGATTTTGCGCCGGACAAGGGCCGCGGCGCCCGTCATCACCTGGCGATCGGCGAAGGCAGCGTGACGCTGATCGACGAAAGCTACAACGCCAACCCGGCTTCGATGCGCGCCGCCCTGGCGCTGCTGGCCGACGCGCCGGTCGAGGCGGGCGGGCGGCGCATCGCCGTGCTCGGCGACATGCTGGAAATGGGGCGCTATGCCGAGAAGGTGCATGCGGATCTCGCCGACGCGGTGATCGAGGCAAAGGCCGATCTCGTCGGTCTGGCCGGACCCGAGATGAAGCATCTGGAAGCGGCGCTCGGCGAGCGCGTGCCGGTGGTCTGGCGCGAGACGGCCGATGAGTTGGCGGCATGGCTGCAGGAGACGCTCGAAGCCGGCGACGTCGTGGTGGTCAAATCGTCGCTCGGGCTGGGGTTTGGCCGCATCGTCGCGGCCCTGTGCGGGGCCTATCCGGTGCTCAAGCCGGAGTGTTCGGGGTGATCGCGGCGCGGACATTCAAGGGGCGGCGCGTGGCGCTGTTCGGCCTTGGCGGATCGGGGCTCGCAACGGCGCTGGCGCTGCAAGCCGGCGGCGCGGTTCTGTCGACCTGGGATGACAATCCCGAGCAGGTGGCGCGGGCGAAGGCGCACGGTATCGCCACTGACGATCTGCATGATCTCGACTGGGCACTGGTCGACAGCCTGGTGTTGTCGCCGGGCGTGCCGCTGACGCACCCCAAGCCGCATTGGACGGTCGGTCTGGCGCAGGCCAACTCCGTCGAGATTATTGGCGATGTCGAAATCTTCGTGCGGGAACGCCGGGCCTTCGCACCCGGCAGCCCGTTCATCGCCGTGACGGGCACCAACGGCAAATCGACGACAACGGCGCTGATCGCACACATCCTTGCCGCCAGTGGTCGTGACACGCAGATGGGCGGCAATATCGGCACGCCGGTGCTGGCGCTCGAAGAGCCGGGGGCGGAGCGCTTTCACGTTGTTGAATGTTCATCCTACCAGATCGAACTGGCCCCGTCGCTTGATCCGACGGCCGGCATTCTGCTCAACCTGACGCCGGATCATCTCGACCGGCACGGCACGATGCAGCGCTATGCGGCTATCAAGGAACAATTGGTGGCGCGCAGCGACATCGCGATTGTCGGCGTTGACGACGCGTATTGCAGCGCGATCGCGGCACGCCTCGATGATGCCGGCCATGCGGTGATCCGGCTGGCAACGACACACACAGCCGCAGCGCTCAGCGACGGGCTGGTGGCCCGGGACGGCACGGTCATGCGGGTCGAAGCGGGGCGGCAATTGCCCGTTGCCGATCTGTCGCAAAGTACGACGCTGCGCGGGCGTCACAATGGCCAGAATGCCGCGGCGGCGATTGCCGCCTGCCAGGCGGTCGGACTTTCGGATGACGAGATCGGCGGCGGGCTTGAGAGTTTTCCAGGCCTCAAGCACCGGATGCAGCCGGTGGCGCGGCGCGGCGCCGTCCTGTTCGTCAACGATTCCAAGGCCACCAATGCGGAAGCGGCGGCGCCTGCCTTGTCGAGCTATGAGCAGATCTACTGGATCGCCGGCGGTCTGGCCAAAGATGGCGGCATTGCCGCGCTCGAGCCGCTGTTTCCGCGGCTGGCCAAGGCCTATCTGATTGGTGAGGCCGCCTCCGCATTTGCCAGCATCATCGGCGCGCACGCGCCCTTCGAGATCTCCGGAACGATCGAGCAGGCGGTGGCGCAGGCGGCGCAGGATGCCGATGCGGCAGCGCAGGATGCGGGCGGCAACGCCGACGCAAGCCCGGTGGTGTTACTGTCACCGGCCTGTGCCAGTTTCGACCAGTTCCGCAATTTCGAGGTGCGGGGCGACGCTTTCGTCAGGCAAATCGCTCAGATCGAAGGCATCGAAATGCTTGTCGATCACGTTGATGAAGGGAAAAGCTGATGGTGACGCGTGCCGAACGGGGGCCGGTTGCGGACTGGTTCTGGACCATCGACCGGCTGTTCCTCGCGGTCTTCACCCTGCTGATCGGGCTGGGGTTCATGCTGTCCTTTGCCGCCAGTCCGCCGGTAGCGGAGCGGCTCGGCCTCGACAGTTTTCATTTCGTCAAGCGCCATGCCGTCTTTCTCGTGCCGACGCTGGTGACCATGCTGGGCGTGTCGTTCCTGTCGCCGCGCCAGGTGCGGCGCGCCGCCTTGCTGATCCTCGGCATTTCCATCGCGGCGATGATCGCGGCGCTGTTTTTCGGTGTCGAAGTGAAAGGCTCGCGACGCTGGATCTCGGTTGCCGGCGTGTCGCTGCAGCCCTCGGAATTCATGAAGCCGGCCTTCGTGATCATCTGTGCCTGGCTGTTTTCCGAGCATTCCCGGCATCCGGAGATTCCGGGCAATCTGTTCGCGATCATCCTGTTCATCATTGTCGCGGCCCTTCTGGTAGCGCAACCGGATCTGGGCCAGACAATGCTGACAGCGGCAATCTGGGGCGGCATGTTCTTCATGGCGGGCATGAGCTGGTTCTGGATCATGCTGCTTGGCGCGGTGGCGATCACCGGATTCATCTCCGCCTATTTCGTCTTTCCGCATGTGGCCGATCGCATCAACGGCTTCCTGCAAAAGGGGGGCGACACGTTTCAGGTCGACACGGCGCGCGAGGCGATCATTCGCGGCGACTGGCTTGGGCGCGGTCCGGGGGAGGGCACGATCAAGCGCATCCTGCCCGACAGCCATACGGATTTCGTGTTTTCCGTGGCGGCCGAGGAATTCGGCATTTTATTCTGCATGGTGCTGACCGTACTGTTTGCCTTCATCGTCATTCGCGGACTGAGCAAGGCCGGGGCGCTGCAGGATGATTTCAGCCGCCTGGCGGTATCGGGGCTGGCGCTGCTGATCGGCTTTCAGTCCTTCATCAATATCGGTGTCAACCTGCAGCTTTTGCCCGCCAAGGGCATGACGCTGCCGATGATTTCCTATGGTGGGTCCTCGATGATCGCCGTGGCGCTGACGGCGGGCTTTCTGCTGGCACTGACCCGGCACAGCCCGGAACACCGGCTGCGGCGCGGAGGGCGCCGGCGTGCGCTGCCGGCGAGCGGCGTTCCTGCCGCAGGTCAGGCGCATGGCTGAGCGGTCCGGCGTGGGCCGGGGGCCGATATTGCTGGCGGCTGGCGGCACGGGCGGACATCTGTTTCCGGCGGAGGCGCTGGCGGGCGAACTGGCGGCACGCGGGCATCGGGTTGAACTGGTCACCGACATGCGGGCCGAGAAATTCGCCGGTGATTTTCCCGCCGAACGCATCCATCTGGTGCCCTCGGCAACATTTGGCGGCAAGTCGCCGCTGCGCCTTTTGAAAACCGGATCGACGCTCGCGCACGGTTTTTTCAAGGCCTGGTCCCTGATGCGCGCGGTGCAGCCGAAAATCGTCGTCGGCTTCGGCGGTTATCCCACCGTGCCGCCGCTCATGGCGGCGGCACTGTCAGGGCAGCGCACGATCATTCACGAGCAGAACGGCGTCATGGGCCGCGCCAACCGGGCGCTGGCGGGACGCGTTGATGCCATCGCCGGCGGCTTTCTCAAGGCGAGGGGTCGGCATGCCGAGAAAATCGTCGAGGTGGGCAATCCGGCGCGCCCTGCCGTTCTGGCGCGGGCCGGAACTCCCTATGAGCGTCCCCAGGAGGGCGGGCCCCTGCGGCTCCTGGTGTTTGGCGGCAGCCAGGGCGCACAGTTCTTTTCCGCCGCGGTGCCGGAGGCGATCGCGCAATTGCCCGCAGCCCTGCAGCAGCGGCTGGTCGTGACGCAGCAGGCGCGCGGCGAAGATGAGGAGCGGCTGACGGCGCGCTATGCGCAGATGAGTGTGCAAGCCGATGTGGCTCGGTTCTTCGATGATCTGCCGGCGCATCTCGCCAATGCACATCTCGTGCTGTCGCGCTCGGGCGCTTCGACGGTCAACGAATTGGCGATCATCGGCCGGCCGGCGATCCTGGTGCCCTTGCCGCATGCGCTCGATGATGATCAGGGGCACAATGCGCAATTGCTGGTGGAGGCCGATGCGGCGCTGATGCGCCGGCAGCCCGCGATCACCCGCGATACTCTGGCGGCGGACCTGACGGCCCTTCTGTCCGACCCGGAACGGCTCTACAGCATGGCGGCGAACGCGCATGGCGTGGCGCGGGTCGACGCGACGCGGTTGCTTGCCGATCTGGTTGAGGCTATTGCAGCCGGCAAATCAGTTGCGGCAGCCAGGAGCGAACAGACATGAAGATGCCACAGGATATCGGGCTGGTGCATTTTATCGGCATCGGCGGCATCGGCATGAGCGGCATCGCGGAAGTGCTGCATACGCTCGGCTACCGGGTGCAGGGATCCGATCAGGCGGAAAGCGCCAATGTGCAGCGGCTGCGCAAGAAGGGCATCACCGTGCATGTCGGCCATGCGGCGGACAATCTCGGCGACGCGCGGGTGGTGGTGGTCTCGACAGCGATCCGCAAGTCAAACCCGGAACTGGTGGCGGCGCGTGAACGGGTGCTGCCGATCGTGCGGCGTGCGGAGATGCTTGCCGAGTTGATGCGCTTTCGCAATGCCATCGCCATCGGCGGCACGCACGGCAAGACGACAACCACCTCGATGGTGGCGGCGCTGCTCGATGCCGGCGGGCTGGATCCGACGGTGATCAATGGCGGCATCATCAACGCCTATGGCACCAATGCGCGCATGGGCGGCGGCGACTGGATGGTGGTCGAAGCCGACGAAAGCGACGGCACATTCCTGAAGCTGCCGGCGGAGATCGCCGTGGTGACCAATATCGACCCGGAGCATCTCGATCATTACGGGGATTTCGACGCGGTGCGGGCGGCTTTCGCGCAATTCGTCGAGAACGTGCCCTTTTATGGTCTGGGCGTAATGTGCATCGACCATCCGGAGGTGCAGGCGCTGGTCGGCCGCATCGAGGACCGCCGGGTCGTCACCTATGGCGCCAACCCGCAATCGGACGTGCATTTTTTCAATCATCGCATGGATGGAGGCGTGTCGCTGTTCGATGTCGACATCCGCGATCGCAAGAATGGGGAAACGCAGGAGCTGCGGGATCTGCGCCTGCCGATGCCGGGCCGGCACAATGTCTCGAATGCCACGGCGGCGATTGCGGTGGCGCATGAGTTGGGCATGAGCGCTGCCGATATTGCGCGTGGCATCACGCAGTTCTCGGGGGTCAAGCGCCGCTTTACGCTGACCGGCGAATGGAACGGCGTGGCGATCTACGACGATTACGGACACCACCCGGTGGAAATCAGGGCTGTTTTGCGGGCGGCGCGCGACGCCTGTTCCGGACGGGTGATCGCCGTCATGCAGCCGCATCGCTACAGCCGTCTTCAGAGCCTGTTCGATGATTTCGCAGCCTGTTTCAACGATGCGGATACCGTCGTGTTGACGCCCGTCTACGAGGCGGGCGAGGAGCCGATCGCGGGTGCAGATTCGGCAGCTTTGTTGTCGCGGCTGCGCGCCGGCGGACATCGCGATGCGCGTCTGGTCGACGGCGCCCCGGCGCTGGCGCCGCTGCTGCGCGAGCTGGCGCGCCCGGATGATCTGATCATCTGCCTGGGGGCCGGCAGCATCACGCAGTGGGCCGGTGCCTTGCCGGCAGAACTGAAAGCGCTCGATGAGGCGCAGTCGTGAGCGGCGTGAGCATCGACGGCGAACGCTTGCTTGCGGATCTCGGGATACCAACAGATGCGATCCGCGGACGGCTGACGCCGAACGCCGACATGTCGAAAATCACCTGGTTTCGCACCGGAGGACCGGCAGAATTGCTGTTTCAGCCGGCTGACGAGGAGGACCTTGCGGCCTTTCTCGCCTTGCTGCCCGAGGAGGTGCCGCTGCTGCCGGTCGGCATCGGCTCGAATCTTCTGGTGCGCGATGGCGGCATCCCCGGGGTCGTCGTGCGGCCTTCGGTGAAGGGGTTCGGGCAGACAAGGCGTCTGTCGGAAACGCGCCTGGAGGCCGGTTCGGTGTGCCCCGACAAGCGGCTGGCGGCGCTGGCGCTCGACAGCGGACTAGGCGGCTTTGCCTTCTATCACGGCATTCCAGGTGCCATTGGGGGTGCTTTGCGGATGAATGCGGGCGCCAACGGGACCGAAACCTGCGAACGGGTCGTCGAGGTGCATGCGCTTGATCGCAAGGGCCGGCGCCATGTCCTGAGCAATGCCGAGATGGGCTATGCCTATCGGCATTCAGATGCGCCCCAGGACCTGATCTTCACGCGCGCCGTCTTTGAAGGCATGCCGCAGGACAAGCCGGCGATCGAGGCTGAAATGGCGGCGGTTCAGGAACATCGCGAGACGGTGCAGCCGATTCGCGAGAAGACCGGCGGGTCGACATTCAAGAACCCCGAGGGATCGTCCGCCTGGAAGGAAATCGACAAGGCCGGCTGTCGTGGCCTGACGGAGGGCGGCGCGCAGATGTCGCCGATGCATTGCAATTTCATGATCAACACCGGCGCGGCAACCGGGTATGATCTCGAACGGCTCGGCGAAACGGTGCGGGCGCGTGTTCTCGAGGCCTCAGGCCTTCGGTTGCACTGGGAGATCAAGCGCATCGGCATCTTTGCCGAGAATCGGACGGTAGCGCCCTTCCTGCAGGACGAGACCTGAGGTCAGGCGCCACCGATCTGGCGGGAACGCCCTTGCCCTATCGACCGCGATCACTGGCTTGATCAAGCTCCATTGTGCCTCTTTTTACGGGGGGCTGGAAAGAAATTGTAAAGGAGGTTGGGCGATTATCCGCGGCCTGTGCCGACCAGCCGCCATTTTCCCAAGATTTTGTTAATCCGCCATCCTTACTCTGTCGCGCGTGGTTGAGGAGCAAAGTATGGTTGGTCCCACGCGCGACTGGATCGTGCGGCAGTTATCGCTCGGTGAGTTTTCGACTGTCTGCGAGGTATGGCGCAAGTCCGCCGGCATGGCCTTGAAGATCGCCATGGTCGCGTTTGTTCTCAGTGTTCTTGCGCATGTTGGCCTGGCTGCAGTCGGGCTGTTGCCCTTTGCGCTGAAGGACGGGCTGCTGGTGAACACCATCGTCGCCCCGCCGATCGGCTTCTTCGTTGCCTTGTTCGCCTATGCGGTCGTCGGTCTGGCTATTTTTGATCTTGGCGTGTCGCGCGAGGAATTGCAGCGCATCAGCAGCACCGACGTGCTCTCGGGACTGGCCAACCGGCGGGCGTTTCAGGATGCCTACACCGATCGGCTGGAGGACCGGGTGATGATCCTGTTCGATATCGACCGGTTCAAAGATATCAACGACACCTATGGCCACGCGGCCGGCGATATGGTGATCGCGCGTGTCGGCGCAGCATTGCGGAAGATCTTCGACAGCGATTGCCTGGTTGCGCGGATCGGCGGCGAGGAATACGGGGTGCTGTGCTGGAAGCGCAGTATCGAGGAGGTACATGCGCTTGCCGAAACCGCCCGCCGAGCCGTCGCGGAACTGAAATTTTCGGTCTCCGGACAGGCATTCACGGCGACGGTATCCGGCGGCCTGGCAGCCGCTCCGGCAGACCTGTCATTCGGCGCGGCGTTCTCGCTGGCCGACAAGGCGCTCTACGCCGCCAAGGCCGAGGGCCGGAATTGTTTTGCCGGGGGCGAAGCGCGGGCGGCGGCCCACAACGCGGCAACCTCAAGCGCAGCGCAACTGCGCGCTTAGTGCCATCATTCCCGCCTTGCACCGGCGTCCAGGCTGGCCCGGCTTGCACTCGACCTGCCGCAGTGCTTATCAAACCAATTGATGCCGGTTTCACGCCTGCTTCCGGGTCAAAACATGTCGGTGTGTCCGCACCGCAGCATACAGGGACGTTTTCCCGTGTTACTAAAGGAATGGGCGTATACTCGTTTTTTCCGGGGTATTATTGTATAATATCATGATATTATAAATATATAATTTTCGAAAATTGGTTTAATAGACGCGTTATTTTCAGTTATTGTCTCGTCGATTTGTATCAAGCATTGAAGGATCTTGCGGTTTTGGGGAACCCTTTACTGGAACGAAAAGGTGAAATCGAGCAGTTCATCGCGCGTATTTCGACGATGATGAATGATCAGCAGCTCGACAGGGAATGTCACGAATTCCTGCATAGCTTCCCGCCTCAATATGGGTTGGAACTGGCGACAATCATCGCTTGGAAAAATCCGTTCTTCATGCCGCGCGTTCCGGCGCCGCAAGCCACTCAGCTTACGCTCAGCACCGACCAGTTTTCCGAGCTCGTGCTGCGGGCGCGGTTGACAGCACATCAGTCCGACGAATTGTACGTGCTCGTAGCCTGCGCGCCAAAATCGGCCTCGACGTTCTTACAAAGCAAGTTGAGAGAGGCGACCGATCTGCGCGCTGCAATGATTTTCGCCTTCGGCGCCAATCCGTCCGCCCTCGGCGCAAATATTCGCGAGCAGGAGATTGACGAACTGGCATTGCTGCGCGCCACGCTTCAGGCGAAGGGTTTTGTCGCCCAGCATCACCTTCGGGCTTCTCCCTTCACGATGCGTCTGCTCAGCCTCTACAAGCTGCGGCCGATCGTGACCCACCGCAATATCTTCGATACGCTGATCTCGCTGGATGACATGCTGATTCATTGGCGCGCGGACGACCCCGAGAATTCTGGCCATTTCTTCAATGACGCCATGCCGGCCAATTATTCCCGCATGCCGCGCGAGGACCGGCTGACTTTGCTGGCGCACCGGTGGTCCATGTGGCTGCTGCAGTTCTATGTCAGTTGGAAAAAATGCGAGGACATGGGCCTCGTCAGTCCACTCTGGGTGTCCTACGAAGAGGATATTCTCGGTGACAAACGGCAGTTGGCGGGCCGGATCGCTGCCTATCTCGGGCGTGACAAGATTGATGTGGTGCGACTGAAAAAAGCGCTCGAGAACACCTCGGACGCGGCATCGCTGCGGTTGAACAAGGGCGTGGCCGGGCGCGGCGAAGAGCTGCCGGAGGCGGCGCGGCAGGTGGTCCTGTCCGCTGCCCGGCTGTATGCCGGTGACATGGATCTCAGCCCGCTGGTCGGGGAAATCTGAGCCAGCTTCCCGCGTTCTGGAGGGATAGGCGCCGCCGTTCTTGCCGTGGCGCCGGTCTTGCCAGCGAATCAACTCTCTGATTCTTTCATCCGGACTTGATGGCGCTGTTGATTCGCGCCTGCATACCCGTCGGCGCGGCCGGACGTGGTCACTGCCGGACGACCAATCTGGGCGGGAGCGAAGGGGACCTCATTCCATGACAGATAAAAAGCATGTGGCCGTTCTGATGGGCGGATTTTCGTCGGAGCGGCCGGTCAGCCTGGCTTCAGGTGAAGCCTGCGCGGCGGCGCTCGAACGGGCCGGCTATCAGGTGACCCGGGTTGATGTCGGGCGCGATATCTCGGAACGGCTCAGGGCGCTGGCGCCCGATGTCTGTTTCAACGCGCTGCATGGGCCGTTCGGCGAGGATGGCAGTATTCAGGGCGTCCTGGAATATCTCGAGATCCCCTACAGCCATTCCGGCGTCCTCGCCTCGGCGCTGGCGATGGACAAGAAGCTGTCGAAGATCGTCGCCAAGGTGCAGGGCATTCCGGTTGCCGAATCCAAGGTCATGAACCGGTTCGATCTGACGTCGGCGCATCCGATGCCGCCACCCTATGTCGTCAAGCCGGTGGCTGAAGGTTCAAGCTTTGGGATCGTCATCGTGCAGGCGGATCAACCGCATCCGCCACAGATCATCACCTCCGATGAATGGCGATATGGCGACCGCGTGATGGTCGAGCGCTATATCCATGGCCGCGAACTGACCTGCACGGTGATGGGCGACGTGGCGCTTGGCGTGACCGAGATCGTGCCGGTTGGCCACACCTTCTATGATTATGACGCAAAGTATGTCGAGGGCGGATCAAAACATGTCTGTCCGGCAGAAATTTCACCATTTGTTTACCAAAAGATACGAACACTTGCACTCAAGGCCCATCAAGCCATCGGGTGTCGCGGGGTGAGCCGGTCGGATTTCCGCTACGACGACCGTTTCTCCGAAAACGGGGAGCTTGTCTGGCTTGAAATCAATACCCAGCCTGGAATGACACCCACCTCGCTGGCGCCGGAAATGGCGGCGCAGGCGGGACACAGTTTCGAAGAGTTTGTCAGTTGGATGGTGGAGGACGCCACGTGTTGTCGATGAAGGGGACCAGCGAGCGCGAAGCGCGGAACCGCGGGCAGGATTTCCTGTCGCGGGCGCAGCTTGCGCTGCCGCGTTTCCTTCGCCGCCCGGCGCGCCTTGTCGCTGCGCTGGTTTCCGGCCGCACGGCGATGCCGCCCCACATCGGTACGGTGGCCGCTGTCCTGTTTTTCGGAGCCACCGGCCTTTACGGCATGCAGATCGGTGGCCATGCGCCATTTGTCGCCGAAACCCTGTCATCGACGGCCGGGTTCGCGTTGGAAGACGTGCACATTGCCGGCAATTCGGAAACCTCCGACATCACCGTGCTCGAGCAAATCGGCCTGAACGGGGCAACATCGGTGTTGTCGATCTCGGTCGAGGAAGCGCGTCAGCGGCTGATCGAATTGCCATGGGTGGTCGATGCACAGGTGACGAAAGTCTATCCCGATTCTCTTTCGGTCAAGCTGGTGGAGCGGGTGGCGGTGGCGATCTGGCAGCATGGCGAGACGCTGTCGCTGATCGATGCGCGGGGCGATGCGATCGTGCCGCTCAGCGGCTCGCGGCATGCCGGACTGCCGCTTTACGTCGGTCTCGGTGCCAATCGCCATGCCGACGAACTGGAAGCACGGCTGATTTTCCATCCGGAATTGAAGGGCCGGGTCAAGGCGGCCATTCGCGTTGCCGACCGGCGCTGGGACCTGCGTCTCGACAATGGCGTGACCATTCGCCTGCCCGAGCGCGACGTCGATGAGGCGTTTGCCCGCTTCGCCGATTTCGATGCCGGCCGGGGCGTCGCCGATCGGGATATCGCTGCGATCGATCTGCGGGTGGCCGATCGGGTCACGCTGCGGCTGACGGAAACGGCACTGGCACGGCGTCAGGACGCGCTTGAGGCGCGCGACAAGGCGATCAAGGCGGGGCAGATATGACCCTCTTTCGTTCCAGTTCCGGGGTGCCGCGGCTGAAGCCGCTGTCGGGCAAGCGCTCGAGCATCGTCACGGTGCTCGATATCGGCTCGTCGAAAGTGGTGTGCATGATCGGACGGCTGTCGCCGATCGCCAGCGTCGATGTTCTTGCCGGCCGCAGCCACAAGATCGAGATTCTCGGCATCGGTCACCAGAAATCCCGCGGGCTGAAAGCCGGCGTCATTGCCGACATGGAAGCAGTGGAAAATTCCGTCCGACTTGCGGTCGATGCCGCCGAACGGATGGCCGGGATGACCGCCGAATCGCTGATCATCAATGTGTCCGCCGGGCGGCTGCGCAGCGAGACGCATTCGGCCATCGTCACGCTTGGGGGGCACGAGGTCACCAGTTCCGATCTGCGCAAGGTGGTTTCGGCGGCGACCCGGCAGGCGGATCTCGATGAAAGGGCGGTGCTGCATTCGCTGCCGTCGGGCTACAGTCTCGACGGGGAACGCGGCGTGCGCGATCCGCTCGGCATGTATGGCGATCTGCTCGGTGTCGACATGCATGTGCTGACCGCCGAATCAGCGCCCTTGAAAAATCTCGAACTGGCGGTCAATCGCGCGCATCTCACGGTCGATGCGATGGTGGCGACGCCCTATGCCTCCGGTCTGGCGGCGCTGGTTGCGGATGAGGCGGAAATGGGATGCGCGGCCATCGACATGGGCGGCGGGACAACGACGATTTCGGTGTTTGCTGAGGGCAAGCTGGTGCATGCCGATGCCATCGCGCTCGGCGGTCAGCATGTGACGATGGACCTGGCGCGCGGCTTGTCGACGCGCTTTGACGATGCCGAACGGCTGAAGGTGGTGCACGGCTCGGCCGCGCCGCAGGCGGCCCAGGACAGCGAAGTGATCAGCGTGCCGCCGATCGGTGACGAGGATGACCAGCCCATGCAGGTGCCGCGCGGTCTGGTGGCGCGCATCGTGCGGGCGCGCATCGAGGAAACCCTGGAAATGATCCGCGAGCGGATACAGCAGTCGGGCTGCGCGCCGATTGTCGGCAAACGCATCGTGCTGACCGGTGGCGCCAGCCAGTTGACGGGTCTGCAGGAGACGGCCCGGCGGATCCTGGCGCGCAATGTGCGGGTCGGCCGGCCTTTGGGGGTCTCGGGCCTGCCGGCAGCGGCCAAGGGCCCGGCCTTTTCGACGGCCGTCGGACTGATGATCTACCCGCAGGTCGCGGGGCTTGAGACCCATGCGGCGGGCGAGGGCGGCCTGAGCCGCATGACCGGAACGGGCGGCCGGCTGGCGAATGTCGGACGGTGGCTGAAAGACAGTTTTTGAATTTTCGGAATTG
The DNA here is from genome assembly GCF_019334345.1 of Neohoeflea coraliihabitans. GTDB lineage: Bacteria > Pseudomonadota > Alphaproteobacteria > Rhizobiales > Rhizobiaceae > Pseudohoeflea > Pseudohoeflea coraliihabitans. Next base: position 269,966 of record NZ_JAHWQX010000001.1, on the reverse strand, counting down.
GCCGGCAGGCGATGCGGCCATGAGCAAGGAAGGAACGGGTGACATGACCATCAATCTGCAGAAGCCGGACATCACCGAGCTGAAGCCGCGCATCACCGTATTCGGTGTCGGCGGCGGTGGCGGCAACGCCGTCAACAATATGATCACGGCGGGACTCCAGGGCGTCGATTTCGTCGTGGCGAACACCGACGCGCAGGCCCTGACCATGTCGAAAGCCGAACGGCTGATCCAGCTCGGCGCAAACGTCACCGAGGGTCTCGGAGCCGGTTCGCAACCGGAAGTCGGGCGGGCTGCCGCCGAGGAGTGCATCGATGAGATCGTCGATCATCTCAGTGGCACGCATATGTGCTTCGTCACCGCCGGCATGGGCGGCGGCACCGGTACGGGCGCCGCTCCCGTCGTCGCCGGCGCAGCCCGCGAAAAGGGTATCCTGACCGTCGGCGTCGTCACCAAGCCGTTCCATTTCGAGGGTCAGCGCCGCATGCGGCTGGCGGAATCGGGCATCGACGAATTGCAGAAGAATGTCGATACGCTGATTGTCATCCCGAACCAGAATCTGTTCCGCATCGCCAATGACAAGACGACCTTCGCCGACGCTTTCGCGATGGCTGACCAGGTCCTTTACTCGGGCGTGGCCTGCATCACCGACCTGATGGTCAAGGAAGGCCTGATCAACCTCGATTTCGCCGACGTGCGTTCGGTGATGCGCGAGATGGGCCGGGCGATGATGGGCACCGGCGAGGCCTCCGGCGAAAACCGGGCCATGGCCGCGGCGGAAGCGGCGATCGCCAATCCGCTGCTCGACGAAACGACGATGCGCGGCGCGCAGGGTCTGCTGATCTCGATCACCGGTGGTCGCGACATGACCCTGTTCGAGGTCGACGAGGCCGCGACCCGCATCCGCGAAGAGGTCGATACGGATGCCAACATCATCCTCGGTGCGACCTTCGACGAGGAACTGGAAGGACTGATCCGTGTCTCGGTGGTCGCCACCGGCATCGATCGCGAACTGGGCGCCGACAGCGGCGATGGACGCGATTACCGCGCTCCGGCGCCGCAGCGCCCGGCGCAGCGTCCTGCTGCACAGGCTCCGGCGCAAACGGCAAGCCCGGCGCCGGCTGCCCCGGCACCGGCTCCCGCACCGGCCCCGGCGCAGGCTTCAGCACCGGCGGCGGCTCCGGCCGCGCGTCCTGCCGCACCGACTGGCGAAGCGGGCGGCGATGCCATCGCGCAGACGATCCGCGCCGCGACCCGCGACATGGAGCGCGAGCTCGACATCGCCGAGGCTCCGGCAGCACCCGCTGCCGCGGCATCCGGCGACGATTTCCGGCCGCAGAGCCGTTTGTTTTCGGCGCCGCCCCAGGCCGCACAGGCACCGGCCCGGCAGCCGGCCGCACAAGCTGCCGCGCAAGCCGCGCCACAGCCTGTTGCGCAGCCGGCGGCACAGCAGGCGCAGCGTCCCAGCATGACTGCCGCTCCATTGGCGGCGAGCGCGCCGGCGGCCGCGGCAGCAATCGCGCCGCAGCCGGTCGAGCCGATGGCCGAGACCGTCTCTGAAGCCCAGTTGCGCCATCAGGCGGAAGCGGTGCGGATGCCGCAGGTCGAGGATTTCCCGCCGGTGGTGCAGGCCGAGATCGCCCAACGCCGCAATGTCGCAGCCGGCGAGCAGGACGAGCGTGGTCCGATGGGTCTCCTCAAGCGGCTGTCGGCATCGCTCGGCAAGCGCGAGGACGATGACGAGACGGCGGGCGAAGCCGCGATGCAGGCCGCTCCGGCCCGCCGGCAGCTGTCACCGGAAGCGAGCGTTTACGCCCCGCGTCGCGGTCAGCTCGACGACCAGGGCCGCACCGCTCCGGCGCCGGCGCGTGGCAATCTCGATGACGAGCACCTGGAGATTCCGGCGTTTCTTCGCCGCCAGGTCAAATAGGCGATTCGCGCGGCCCCGCGCCGCGCACGCCGATGCCTGTAACAAAAGACGACGGTGCGGCGAGGTCCGCGCCGTCGTCTTCAATTTAACTGCTTGTTAATGTTTCTAAAATTTTAACGATTCGCGTGATATGCTTCGTTACAAAACGAAAGAAAGCGTGATTTGGTTTGTTACAATGGTCGCCGTATGTTTCCCTTCGGCCTCAGGGGGTAAAGACGGGGCGGGGACTGGTTAGCGCGATTATAGTGGCGTGATGTCCTCGAATGTATCAGGGGTTCAGTCGAACCTGCGTGTTCGGCTACGGGAAAACGGTTGGCCTTATGGGTATGGATGTCAGCGGCTATCAGGCCACCATCTCGCGTTCAGTGTTTTTGTCGGGCGTGGGCGTTCATTCCGGGCAGAGTGTCACCATCACATTTCATCCCGCCGAAGCGGACAGCGGCATCGTCTTTAACCGGTATGACGGCAAGACCATGGTCGCCTCGGTTCGTGCCGTGTCGTCGCAGGTCGGCTCGACCGATCTCTGCACGCTGCTCGGCACCGCTCCGGATCGCTCCATCGCAACAGTCGAACACCTGATGGCAGCGCTTTATGCGCTCGGCATCGACAATATCGTCGTTGAGCTGGATTCCGGCGAAGTGCCGATCATGGACGGCTGCGCCGGCGCCTTTATCGAGGCCTTTGACGAGGCGGGTATCGAGATGCTGGAAGAGAAGCGCCGCTACATCCGGGTGGTCAAGCCGGTGCGCATGGAGATGGGTGGCTCCTGGGCCGAATTCACGCCGCACAACGGCACCCGCTTCGAGATCGATATTGAATTTGATACGCCGCTGATTGGCCGGCAGAGCTGGAAAGGCGAGATCAACGCCGAAAATTTCCGGCGCGAGCTGGCGCGGGCGCGCACCTTCGGCTTCATGCGCGACGTCGAGCGGCTCTGGGCCTCCGGGCATGCTCTCGGTTCGTCCCTGGAGAACTCCGTGGTGATCGGCGACGACCATACGGTGATCAACAGTGAGGGTCTGCGCTTCGAAGACGAGTTCGTGCGCCACAAGACGCTCGACGCGGTTGGCGATCTGGCACTTGCCGGTGCGCAGTTCATCGGATGCTACCGGAGCTATCGCGGTGGCCACAGACTCAATGCGATGGCGCTGCGGGCCTTACTGGCCGATGCGAGCGCCTATGAAGTCGTCGAACAGCCGGCACGCCGCGGCGGCAGCCGTTATGGCGAACTGGTCGCCGTCAGTGCCCCGGCCTTCGCGCCGTGGCTCGTCTGAGACCATCAGATCAGAATTTCGACCGCCTTTTCCCCACCCGACTTTCGCGGCCATTCACGCGCATTCTTGTCTCAGCCTGCCCGTCCCGGGCGTTCGCGGTTGCAATCCCGTTTAAAAAACCCCCTTCGCCATAAATTTGCGGCAAAGCGGCATCATGCGATTGCGAAGAATGGGCATTTACGGATAGAACGCGGTGCATGCCTGCCGTCTGTGGGCGGGGGCGGATGTCGCGTTCGGGGGCTTGAAGAGGTTTGGAAATGACAGCTACCGGAAGCTATAATCGGGGGTGGGCAGGGCACAGGTTGCTGGCCGCGGCGGGTCTCGTCGGACTGTCGCTGGTGCTCGGCGCCTGCCAGAACGGCGATCCCGATATCGACATTTCCAATTACGCGGCTTCGCTCGATCCGGCCGACCAGCTCTATAACGAGGGGCTGGCCAATATGCAGGCCGGCAACATGACCGAGGCCTCGCGCAAGTTCGAAGCGATCACCAAGCAGCATCCGTATTCGGAATATGGCCGCAAGGCGATGGTGATGCAGACTTTCGTGCAGTACCGCCAGGGTCAGCACCAGGAAGCGATCAATTCCGGTAAGCGGTTCGTCAATCTCTATCCCAATGATCCCGACGCAGCCTATGCGCAGTACATTGTCGGCCTTGCCTATTTCAAACAGATCCCGGCCGTGACCCGCGACCAGCGGCCATCGGCGCGCGCCATCGAGGCGATGAACGAAGTCGTCGAGCGCTATCCGGATTCCGAATATGTCGACGACGCGCAGGCGAAGATCCGCTACGCGCGTGATCAGCTGGCCGGCAAGGAAATGCAGATCGGCCGGTATTATCTCGAGCGGCGCGAATATGTGGCGGCGGCCAACCGCTTCCGCACCGTCGTGGAAACCTATCCGAACACGCGTCAGGTCGAAGAGGCGCTGGCGCGGCTCGTCGAGACCTATTACGCCATGGGCCTGACCAGCGAGGCGCAGACGGCGGCTGCCGTTCTCGGGCACAATTTCCCCGACAGCCAGTGGTATGCCGATTCCTACAAGCTGTTGCAGACCGGTGGTCTCGAGCCGCGCGAGAACAAGGGCTCCTGGGTGTCGCGCGCCGGCAAGCGTCTGATCGGGGCCTGAGCAGAAGAAAGGCCCGTCATCAATGCTTGCGCAGCTGTCGATCCGCGATATCGTCCTGATCGAACGGCTCGACCTCGCTTTCTCGGAGGGACTGTCGGTACTGACCGGCGAGACCGGAGCCGGCAAATCGATCCTTCTCGACAGTCTGTCATTGGCTCTGGGGGGGCGCGGCGACGGATCGCTCGTCCGGCAGGGTGCGGATCGCGGTCAGGTCACGGCGGCCTTCGATGTCACCCAGGATCACCCTGTGCGCGCGCTGATTCGCGACAATGGTCTCGATGATGAAGGTGATATTGTCCTGCGTCGGGTGCAGAACGGCGATGGCCGCACGCGCGTCTTCATCAATGACCAGCCCGCCAGCGTCGCCCTGATGCGCGACGTCGGCCGGCTTCTGGTCGAAATTCATGGCCAGCACGACGACCGGGCCCTGGTGGATGCCGACAGCCACCGCATGCTGCTCGATGCATTCGGCGGTCTGAGCAGCGATGTCGAAGCTCTGGCGGCGCTGTATCGCGGCTGGCGGGCCGCCGAACGGGACCTGAAGTCACAGCGCGAGCGGGTGGAGGAAGCGGCGCGGGAAGGCGACTGGCTGCGCGCCTCGGCAGAGGAACTGGAATTGCTGGCGGCGCAGGAGGGTGAGGAGGAGGACCTCGCCGACCGGCGTGCCTTGATGATGAAGGCCGAAAAGCTGGCGGCCGAGATCAACGAAGCCGATCAATTGCTCAGCGGCCAGTCGGCGCCGACGCCGATGGTGGCCTCGCTGTTGCGGCGGCTCGAACGCAAGGCGGCGGATGCGCCTGAACTGCTCGGAGAAACGGTGGCAGCGCTCGACCGGGCGCTGAACGCCCTGGCCGATGCGCAGACCGCTGTCGAGGCGGCACTGAGGGCGACTGAGTTCAATCCGCGCGAGCTTGAAACGACCGAGGAGCGGTTGTTCGCGTTGCGGGCGGCGGCGCGCAAGTTCAACGTGCCGGTAGATGGTCTGGGCGAGCTGGCCGCGACGATGCTTGCCGATCTTGCCGATCTTGATGCCGGCGCCGAGCGGCTTTTGGCGCTCGAGGCGCGCGTGAAAGAGGCGGAGGCGGCCTATCAGCACGCAGCCCGCTCGCTGTCGGAACGGCGCCACAATGCGGCAAGCGCGCTGGCGCAGGCGGTAATGGCCGAGCTGCCGGCCCTCAAACTCGAGCGGGCCGAATTCCTGGTGGTGGTCGACAGCGATCGCGAACGTGCCGGGGCGGCGGGTATCGACACGGTCGAATTCCGCGTGCGTACCAATCCCGGCTCGCGGGCCGGCGCGCTGATGAAGGTGGCCTCGGGCGGTGAATTGTCACGCTTTCTTCTTGCCTTGAAGGTGGCATTGGCCGAGCGCGGCTCGGCCCCGACCCTGGTGTTCGACGAGATCGATACGGGCGTCGGCGGGGCGGTGGCCGACGCCATCGGTCAGCGGCTCAGCCGGCTCTCGCAACAGGTGCAGGTGCTGTCGGTAACGCATGCGCCGCAGGTGGCGGCGCGCGCTGATGCGCATCTGCTGATCGCCAAGGGGCCGAGTGGCAACGGCGTCGCGGTGGCGACGCGGGTCGAGGAGATGGACCCGGCCGGGCGGCGCGAGGAGATTGCGCGCATGCTGGCAGGGGCCAGCGTCACGGACGAGGCGCGGGCCGCCGCGGCCAGGCTTCTGGCCGGAGCCGAAGCGCAATGAGCGCGCGGAAGACGCCCGCAGCGACGCCGGCATCGACGTCGGCACCGACCTGGGCCGAGACACCGGTCGATGCGCTGAGCGAACGCCAGGCGCGGCGCGAACTCAAGCGGCTGGCGGAAGAGTTGCAGCGTCACGACCTGCTCTATCACCGGCAGGACGCTCCGGAGATTTCCGATGCCGACTATGACGCCCTCAAGCAGCGCAATCTGGCGATCGAGAAACGTTTCCCGTCCCTGGTCTTGCCGGACAGCCCGTCGCAGCGGGTCGGAGCGGCGCCGTCCGAGACCTTTGCGCCGGTGCGGCACGCGCGTCCGATGCTGTCGCTCGACAATGCTTTCGACGACGCGGATGTGCGCGATTTTCTCGGCTCGATCTACCGCTTCCTTGGACAGATCCCCGACGGCTCCATCGCCCTGACCGCCGAGCCGAAAATCGACGGGCTGTCGATCTCGATCCGTTACGAGAACGGCAAGCTGGTCACGGCGGCGACACGCGGCGACGGCACCACCGGCGAGAACGTCACGGCCAATGTGCGCACCATTGCGGACATCCCGGAGACGCTGCCGGGCACTGCGCCGGAGATTGTCGAGGTGCGCGGCGAGATCTTCATGGCCAAGTCCGATTTCTTCGCGCTCAACGCGCGCATGGAAGCCGAGGGCAAGCCGACCTATGTCAATCCACGCAATACGGCGGCAGGCTCGCTGCGCCAGCTCGATGCGTCGGTCACGGCGGCACGCAAGCTGCGGTTTTTCGCCTATGCCTGGGGCGAATTGTCCGAGCGACCGGCCGACACGCAATCGGGCATGATCGAGGTTCTTTCGGCCTGGGGATTCCCGACCAATCCGCTGACCCGGCGTTTGAGCGACATCGAGGCGCTGCTGGCGCATTATCACCAGATCGGGCTCGACCGGGCCGATCTCGACTATGACATTGACGGCGTCGTCTACAAGGTCGACCGGCTCGACTACCAGGAGCGGCTCGGCTTCCGCTCGCGCAGCCCGCGCTGGGCGATCGCCCACAAGTTCCCGGCCGAGCAGGCCTTCACCACGCTGAAGGCCATCGACATTCAGGTCGGACGGACGGGTGCGCTGACCCCGGTGGCCCGCCTCGAGCCGGTAACGGTCGGCGGCGTGATGGTGACCAATGCGACGCTGCACAATGAGGACTACATCAAGGGCCTGGGGTCGGACGGCGAACCGATCCGCGAGGGACGCGATATCCGTATTGGCGACACGGTGATCGTGCAGCGCGCCGGGGATGTGATCCCGCAGATTGTCGATATCGTGCTGGACAAACGCCCGGAGGAAGCAACCCCCTATGCGTTTCCCCAGAACTGCCCGGTCTGCGGGTCGCACGCCGTGCGCGAGGTCAACGAGAAAAGCGGCAAGATCGACGCGGTCCGCCGCTGTACCGGCGGGTTCGTCTGCCGGGCGCAGGCGATCGAGCATCTCAAGCATTTCGTCTCGCGCAATGCCTTCGACATCGATGGGCTGGGGGCGCGGCAGATCGAGTTCTTCTTCGAGACCGAAGACCCGGCGATGCGCGTGCGCACAGCACCGGACATCTTCACCCTCGAGGCGCGTCAGAAGGGGTCGTTGACCAAGCTGGAGAACGTCGAGGGGTTCGGGCGCGTCAGCGTGCGCAATCTGTTTGCGGCGATCAATGCGCGGCGGACCATCCAATTGCACCGCTTCATCTATGCGCTCGGCATCCGCCATATCGGCGAGACGACCGCCAAGCTGCTGGCGCGGTCCTACGGCACCTATGCGGTTTTCGCCGAGGCAATGCAGGCGGCGCAGGAGAGCGGCGGCGAGGCGTGGAACGATCTCAACGCCATTGACGGCATCGGCGAGGTGATGGCGCGGGCGCTGGTCGAATTCTACCGCGAGGCGCGCAATCGCGAGGTCATTGACAGGTTGCTTGACGAGGTGACCCCCGAGGCGGCGGAGGCGGTATCCGGCACGCAAAGTCCGGTGACGGGGATGACGATCGTGTTTACCGGCTCACTGGAGAAGATGACCCGCGATGAGGCCAAGGCGATGGCCGAGCGGCTGGGGGCTCGGACTGCCGGTTCGGTGTCGAAGAAGACCGATCTCGTCGTGGCCGGGCCGGGAGCCGGCTCGAAACTGACCAAGGCGGAGGAACTTGGCATCCAGGTTCTCAGCGAGGATGAGTGGTTCACCCATATTGGCGAGACCCCGTGAGCGCAGCCCTGCGGCGTGCGGCCAACTGCTGACAGGCGCGCGCCACGCGCCGCGAATCAGCGGATGAAGATGCGGAAAATCGCAAAAAGTATCCCGGACAGGATGGCGGCTGCCGGTACAGTGATCAGCCAGGCGGCGACGATGGTCAGGAAGTGGGCCCGGCGCACCAGAAAACGGTGCTTCTGATCCTCGCTCGAGGTCTTTTTTGCTTTCGGCTGGCTTTGATCGGCGGCACGGCGGGCGACGTAGTCGGCGCGCCTTTGCGAGCGGCTGGTGTACCATTCCCGGAAGAAACCGACGCCAAACACCGCGCCGATGGCAATATGGGTCGAGCTGACCGGCAGGCCGAGACCCGAGGCGACGATCACCGTCAGGGCGGCCGACAGGGCCACGCAGTAGGCGCGCATCGGGTTGAGCTTGGTGATCTCGTTGCCGACGAGCTTGATCAGGCGCGGGCCGAACAGCAACAGGCCAAGCGATATGCCCAAGGCGCCGACCGCCATGACCCACAGGGGGATCGAGACCTTGGCGGCAACCTCGCCGGCCTCGGCGGTGTGCACGATGGCGGCCAGCGGGCCGACGGCATTGGCAACGTCATTGGCGCCATGCGCAAAGGACAGGAGCCCGGCGGAGATGATCAGCGGCAGCGAGAACAGGTAGCGCAGCGACTGGTTGCGGTTTTCCAGCCCACGCGACTGCTTTGCGATCAGCGGCCTTGCGAGCAGCCAGAAGATGCCGCCGGCGACGAGGCCGATGATCAGCGCCATCGGCAGGGTTATCTTGACGATACCCTTGAGGCCCTTGACCGACAGATAGGCTGCGAAAATGCCGGACATCAGGGCGACGAGGACGGGCACCCAGACCCGCGCGGCGGCGATCTTGTCGTCACGATAGATGATCGCCGTCTTGATGAAGGCGAGAAAGATTGCCGCGAAAATGCCGCCCAGGACGGGCGAGATCACCCAGCTGGCGGCAATCGAGCCCATAGTCGTCCAGTTGACGGCGTTCAGACCGGCGGCGGCGATGCCCGAGCCCATGACGCCGCCAACGATGGAATGGGTGGTCGAGACCGGCGCCTTCAGCCAGGTGGCAAGATGGATCCACATTGCCGAGGCCACCAGGGCGGCAAGCATCGCCGAAATGAACACCGACGGGTTGCTGACCGCGTCCGGCGAGATGATGCCCTTGGAGATGGTGCCGATGACGTCGGAGCCGGCGATCAGGGCGCCGGCGCTTTCGCAGACCGCAGCGACGATCAGGGCGGTGCCGAGCGTCATGGCACGGGCGCCGACGGCGGGGCCGACATTGTTGGCGACATCGTTGGCGCCGATGTTCAATGCCATGTAGGCGCCGACAACGGCGGCGGCGACGATGACGACGGCGCCGGGCTGGCCGGTCATCAGCAAGGCGGCGACGAGGGCGCAGATAAGCACGAAAATCAGCGACAGGCCGGGCGCCATGATGCCGCGACTGACCCGTTCGGTGGCCTGCTCAATCGTCGTGAGCTTGTCGAGGTCCTTGTCGAGTGTCGGTTTGCGCAGTGTGTCCGGCATGCATCTCTCCCCTGAGCCCCGTGTGCGTAACGATCCGCTGTACGATCCGTTCCGCCCTCCTTGTCGATGCCGGAGGGCGCCGCCGTCAAGTTCGGCGGGACCCTTTCAAGGGTTTTGCAGGGTGAAACGACCCGCGGCAGCCTCTTCGACCATCATGTCGGCAGGCTTTTGCGGTCTGGAGGAGCCTCGTTGACGCGACGAGCGGGTGTCCAACTGGTGCTGCCGCAATTCGGACAGGCGGACGGCGTGACGCGTGTCTCCGGGCCGACAAGCTTTCCGCATTCGCAACAGGCCGGTCGAGCGCCGCCATCGATCGTGGCGTTCGGCCCGATCATCGGCGGAGGTTCGACAGCCCAGGCGGGTTCGATGGGGAGGCCGTAAGTGGATCCAGGGCTCGGAAAGACACTGAAGTTGCCCGATGTTTCGAGATAGGCCCTGCGGATCTCGCCGAGGTTCCGGTAGCCCTGCGCCCGCAGCCCCTCGAAGACCTCGCTTCGTCCCATCTTCCTGTCGCGCAGCGTCTCGGGAATGATGACCCCGTCGCGGATCACCTCGGCGGTGAGGCCATCGACGGCCTTCTCCAGCGACCGGTATCGGAAGATGAGCGTGTCGAGACCCTTGTTGATCAGGATCACGACGGTGATCACCAGCATCGCATGCAGGATCGGCACTTCGGGATAGAACATCACGTCGCCCACGGCCGATCCCAGCGCGATGACCAGAAGGAATTCGACGGTGGACATCTGCGCGATGCCGCGCCCGCCGACCCAGCGGATCATCGCCAGCGCATAGATGTAGACAACAAGGGTGCGAAAGACGATCTCGAGATAAAACAGTGGCGGGTCGGTTCCGAGAAACATTCGCACAAGGTCGAAGGGAACAATGGGCTCGTTCATCGCATACCTCAGGGTCGGAAAGCCGGGCCGGAAAGGCCGGGATCACGTTCAGGATCAGGGAGCTTCCGCAAGGCCGAGGCTCGCACCGCACGGATTAACATGTTGTGCGAAGACGCCGGGTCAATCTGACGGAAGGGTTCTGCAGAACTTTTTCGGGGGCGCTCTTCAAGCGTGCCCGGGGGGGCTGCCCGGGATTGTCGACACTTCAAGCAGTTTGATTTGACAGGTCAGTATTGCTGACCTAACGCAGGGCCAAGGAGTTTGGCATGGCATCTGCACAGTTGCGCGCACGGTCGACAGCACGGTCCGGTGCGCGGGCCGATTTTTGGGTCGGGTTTCGCGAATCGATCACGCCGACAATGTCAGCGGCGCCGTTCGGTGCCCTGTTTGGCGCCCTGGCGGTCGATCACGGGTTGACAGCCGGCGAGGCGGTGCTGATGAGCGTGACCGTCTATGCCGGTGCCAGTCAGATGGTCGGTCTCAACCTGTTTCGCGACAATGCGGCCGCCTGGCTGATCGTCTTTTCGATTTTTGCGGTCAATTTCCGGCACGTGCTGTATTCGGCATCGCTTGGCCGGCACCTGCGGCATTTCGGTTTTGCGCAAAAGATCTTCGCCTATTTCCTGCTCGTGGACCCGGTCTATGCCGCTTCGGAAATGCGGGTTGAAAAGCGCCGTCCGCTGGGTTTTGCCTGGTATCTCGGGATGGGAATTCCTGTTTATGTCGTGTGGAACCTGATGACACTGGCCGGTGCGCTGTTCGGGCGGCTGATCTCAGAGCCGGAGCGCTATGGCATCGACTTCCTGTTGCCGATCTATTTTCTCGGGCTGCTGCTCGGATTTCGCCGGCGCGCCAATTGGCTGCCGGTGGTGCTGGCGAGCGGTGTCGGGTCGATCCTCGCCTTCTTGTATGTCGGTTCGCCCTGGCATGTGAGCCTTGGGGCGCTGGCCGGCATTCTTGTGGCGGTGTTGTTGCCGCCCGGCAAGGCAGCGAACGACCCGGTGCCCGGCGAGGATCGTCCGGAGGGGGTGATATGAGCGCCGCCACAGCCGATCTCGCGCCGGCGCTGGGGCCAACCTTCGCCCTGAGTGCGACGCATGTGTGGATCATCCTCGCGGCGGCCGTCGTGACCTATGTGACCCGCATTGGTGGCAATCTACTGATGTCCCGCTTCAAGACGATCCCGCGGCGGGTCGATGTGGCGCTCAATGCGGTGCCGGCGGCGGTGATCACCACCCTGGTCGCACCGAGCCTGGTGCAGTACGGGACAGGGGAAATCCTGACCCTGGCGGTGGCGACGCTGATCGGGCTGCGCCTGCCGATGCTGGGCATGTTCGCGATCGCCTGGATCCTGCTGGTGGCGCTGCGCAATATCGGCCTTTAAGCCGCATTGCAGGTCTCAGATGTCGGCGGTGGCGGCCGTGAGCCACTGGCGGGTCAGGACCTCATTGCCCAGCAGCGGCGAAAGGCTGTCGCGCACCCGTGCGTGATAGGCATTCAGCCAGTGCCGCTCTGTGTCATCGAGCAGGCCGGGGACGATCAGCCGCCGGTCTATCGGGCACAGGGTCAGGGTCTCAAAGCCGAGCATCGGCCTGTCGCCGCCGGCGATATCGCGCGGTTCATGCACATAGACGAGGTTCTCGATGCGAATGCCGAAGGCGCCGTCGCGGTAATAGCCGGGCTCATTGGACAGGATCATGCCGGGCAGCAATTCCTGCATGCCGCGGCGCGAGAGCGATTGCGGTCCCTCGTGAACGGAAAGATAGCTGCCGACGCCGTGGCCGGTGCCGTGCGCGTAATCCACACCTCCCTGCCAGAGCGCCTGGCGGGCGAAAGCATCGATGTCGATACCGCGTGTGCCGGCGGGGAAGCGCAGCCGGCTGATGGCGATCATGCCCTTGAGGATCAGGGTGAAGAACCGCCGTTGCTCGGCTGGTACCGCACCGACGGCCAGGGTCCGGGTGATGTCGGTGGTTCCGGGAACATACTGCCCGCCGGAGTCCACGAGATACATCTCGCCGGCGTTGATCTGGCGGTTGGTGTCGCGATTGACGCGATAGTGGATGATGGCGGCGTTGGGACCAGCGCCGGATATGGTGTCGAAGGACAATGCCATGAGCGGGCGCTGCATGGCCGCCCCGGTGCTGGCGCGAAACGCCTCGAGCTGCGTTGCCGCCGCAATCTCGTCGATGCTGCCGGGCGGCTGCGCATCGAACCAGGCGAGGAACCGCACCATGGCGGCGCCATCCTGGCGGTGGATCTCGGCGCTGGCGGACAGTTCGGCCTCGTTCTTGACGGCACGCGGCACCTGCGCCGGATCGGCAGCGGCAATCACCGTGCCGCCTGCGCTTTCGACCAGCTCGCTGATGGCATGCGGAGCGGAGGCCGGCGAAACAAGAATCCGCGCGCCCGATGCTGCAAGGCGGCGCAGGGCGGTCTCGAACGCGTCGGGCTGCGCCAGATCAGCCAATTGCGTTAGATAGGCTTCGACTTCGCGGTTGAGCTTGGCGGGCTCGATGAACAGGGTCGGCCGCTCATTGGCGGGAAGGATGGCGCGGCTGAGCGGATGCGGCGTCGAGGGCAGGTCGCTGCCGCGGATGTTGAAACTCCAGGCGATGGAGGAGGGATCGGAAAGCACCGCCGCGTCGGCGCCGCTGCCGGCGATCGTGTCCTGCAGCCGGGCCAGCTTGTCGCGCGCCGGCTCCCCGGCGAATTCAAGGGGCTGGATCGTCACCGGCTGGCACGGCGCGGCCGGTCGGTCCGTCCAGATCGCATCCACGGGATTTTCGCGAAGAAGCACCAATTCGCCGCCGATTTTGTCCAGCGCAGCCTTGAGGCGCTCGACGTCCGAACCCGGCCAGGTCCAAGGATCGATGCCGAGCCGGTAGGGCGCGCCGGTCTTTTGCTTGTCAGCAGCCGCGCGGCTTTGCAGGAACACCGGCAGCGGTTCGGAGACCAGATCGACAATGGAAAAGTGGGCCGGATCGGTCTGGGTGCGGGCCTGCGCCGTATAGCGACCGTCGACAAACAGCGTCGCAGCCGTGCGTTCGACCAGCACCAGCCCGGCGGAACCGGTAAAGCTGGTAAGAAAGGCAAGACGCTCCGCATTGTCCGGCACATACTCGCCGAGAAATTCGTCGCCGCGCGGCACGGCAATGGCATCGACGCCGAGATGCGAAAAGGTCAAGCGCAGAGCCGCCAGCCGGTCGCCGGCCGCATGCGGCGCCGATGGAACATCGAAATTCTGGAACATAGTCACCTCATGCCGCACTGCCGGTTCCGGCGTGCGCAGTGTTGGGCCGATCGGTCACAGCCTGTCGTAGCGGCAACGCTGCGGGGCTGCAAGGCGTGGCGGAAGTGGCAAAACGCTGAAAGCCTTGAGGAAAGATGAGCAGATCGCATTGCTTTCGCCGTCGATATGCAAATTGGACATAGCTGCACTGCAACATAGATTGTGCACATGCACAAAAATGGTTGTATATATCAGTCAACCAACAGTCGGGCGGTCGGCCTGTTTCCGCCCCAACAGACAGGAGTAGAATGATGAAGCGCAGCTTTTTCTCCGCCGCCTATGATCGCATGGTCAAGGCACGCGAGCGTCAGGTTCGCCGCTACGTCAACGGCGCGCTGATGCAGCTTGATGACGAGTCGCTGGCCATCCTTGGCCGCAACCGTGACGAAATCAATCGCGAAGGCTATCAGAGCTACCCGTTCTGATCGGACAATTCCTTTGGCAAGTCACTTAAGGCCTGGCGCTGCGGTGCCGGGCCTTTTTTGGTTTTAACGTGCGTTCAGCGCAAAAGCAGCGTGACCCAGCCATCACGCCATAGGGTCCTGACATGGTAGAGCCCCTGGGCCTGATAGGCGGCAAGCACCTTCCAGCGCTGCGTTGCGAGAATGCCGGACAGGATGACCGCGCCACCCGGGGCGCGCGCTGCGGCGATCTTCGGGGCGAGGGTCATCAGGGGCCGGGCGAGGATATTGGCAATGATCAGATCGAAGGGTGCGGCCCGGGTGATTTTCGGGTCGTTGAGACCGCCAGCAGTCAGCGTGGTGACGCGGCTCATGACCTGATTGATGCGCATGTTGTCCCGCGCGACGGCGGTGGCGACCGGATCGATATCGGTGGCGAGAACACGCGCCGGGACCAGGCGGGCGGCTGCAATGGCAAGCACGCCCGACCCGGTGCCAAGATCGAGGATGCGGGCCGGGTAGCCGCGGCGCGCCGGCCAGGCGCGGATCACTTCGTCCAGCATTTCCAGACAGCCGGCGGTGGTGCCGTGATGTCCGGTGCCGAACGCCTGGGCCGCATCGATCTGAATGGCGATGTCGTGCGGTTGGACGGCGGCGCGGTCGTGGGCGCCGTGAACGATGAAACGGCCGGCACGCACCGGTTTCAGCCCGGCCAGGGAATGACTGACCCAGTCGATATCGGGAAGCGTCTCGGTCTCGATGGCCTCGCGGGGAAAGGCGCCGGCCAGCGCCTCGGCCATGGCAGCGCGCAGGGCTTCATCAGGTTCGTGTTCAAGGTAGAGACTGGCCTGCCAGATCCCGTTGTCCTCGTCGATCTCGGTGGTGGCGGCGGGATAGCCCTCCTCCTCGAAATGCGCCGCGAGCCGGTCGAGAGCCTGGCCCGCGCCGGTTTCATTCGTGGTGACGAACAGCCGATAGGTTGGCATCAGGAGCGGGGCTTGGCGGGTTGATCGCCGGATGAAGCGCCAGCCGCCGGCTGGCTGGCTGCCTCTTTCGTGACTTTCTTTTTGTCAGCTCCTTTGCCGGGCGTGTCCTGCCCGTTGCGCGCTGCCCGCTTCTCCGCGCGCTCCTCGGCCTTTTCGCTGGCGGTCCGGCCAGGCGGCTCGCCGAAGCTGAGGATCTGATCCTCCGGCCCGGGCGGACCATTGGCGATCGAGGCGAAGGTGATGGCGCCGGACGCCTTGAACCAGAGCAGCACCAGAGTGTCGTCGGGGCGCGATTCGCGATAATCCTGATAGTCGAATTCCTCGGTCAAACCGGTGACCTGGAACGTCCAGCCGCGGTTGAAGCGCTCGCGAAACTCCTGAAAGGTCAGACCCGGCTTGGCGAGCGGCCGGCCGCCGATCGTGAAGGACAGCGCCCTGTGCTCCTTGTCGCCCTCATCGCGACCGATCTGAAACACATGCGAGCGGCCAAGTTCCGGCGCGAAATTGGTGCAGACCAGGGCGTTGTAGGCGTCATTGTCGGTGGCGGCGATGAGATTGGTGTAGCGCGTCGGTTCAATGGTGTGGTGCGCGTTTTCGCTGAGAACCTCGCCGAAATAGACCGGCACATCGGCCAGCCTGGCGCGCGAGAGATGATTCCAGTTCATGTCGGCGAGCAGTACCGGAATGTCGTGTTCCTTGAGCTTGGCGGCCAGCGCCGTGCTCCAGCGCGAGCCGCCGACAATGAGCAGGCCGGGGCGCGACATCTTCTTCAGCCCCAGCAGCGTCGCCAGTGGCCCGAGGGTAAAGCCGTGCAGGACGATGGTGGTGACGACAACGGCAAAGGTGAAGGTCACCATGCGCGATGCATCGGCAATGCCGGCATCGGCGAGCAGGGTGCCGAACAGTCCGGCGACGGCGACGGCGACGACACCGCGCGGCGCGATCCAGGCGCTGAGCACTCGCTCCTTGACGCTGATTCCCGAATTCGCAGTGGCGGCGAATATGGCGAGCGGCCGGATGATCAGGAGCAGCGAGGCGACGAACAGGACGGCGTAGAGATCGAGTTCCGCGAGATCTGCGAGCGTCAGCGATGCGGTCAGCATGATGAATACCGCTGAGACCAGCATGGTGGTGATCGTCTCCTTGAACCGGCGCATGTCGGTCAGCGACGCGATCCTCTCATTGGCCAGCACGACACCCATGATGGTCACGGTCAGCAGGCCGGCTTCCTCGAGGGCGGCGTTGGTGACGGCATAGACCAGGATGACGATGGCGAACAGCACCGGCTGTTTGAGAAATTCCGGCACATGGCCGCGAATGAAGGACCAGGCAATCAGTTTGGCGCCGAGATAGCCAAGACCGACCGCAAGGCCGCCGCCCAGGACGATCTGCAGGGCCAGGCTTTCGGCGGCGTGCTGGCCGATGAAGACGAGCACCACCTCGAAGGCGATCACGGCGCACAGGGCACCGATCGGATCGTTGATTATGGCCTCCCAGCGCAGGAGCGAGGCGACGCGTGCGGTCAGTTGCGCCTGGCGCAGCAGCGGCATGATCACCGTCGGGCCGGTGACGATCAGAATAGCGCCAAGAACGATCGCCGTGGCCCAGCTCAGGCCGCCGATATAGTGCGCCGACAGCGCCGTCAGCACCCAGGTCACCGGCCCGCCGATCAGAATGATCCGGCGCACCGCCTTCGATGTTTCGGCAATCTCGCGAAAGTTCAGCGTCAGCCCGCCCTCGAACAGGATGATGGCGACGGCGAGTGAGATGATGGGTCGGTAGATCTCACCGAAATCGGCGGCCGGGTTGAGAAACCCGGTGGCCGGACCGGCAGCGAAGCCGGCTGCGAGCAACAAAACGATGGCCGGCAGGCCCAGGCGCCAGGCAAACCACTGCGCCGCGATGCCGGCGGCGCCAATGAAGGCAATTTTCAGGGCAATGTCTTCCACGGCGCGAACCTTTAAGCGTTGTCATTCAGTTCTGTCAGTCTTTCAGCAGATTTTCCAGCTTCTTGACGGCCACGGCTGCATCTTCGCCCCAGGCGATGGTGCTCTTGAAACGGCCATCGCGGTCGAGCAGAAACACCGAGGCGGTATGATCCATGGTGTAATCGCCATCGGGATCATCCGTATCAAGCGGCACCTTGCGGGCGTAGACGTGAAAGCCTTTCACCATGCGGGCGATCTCTTCGGGCGTGCCGGAAATGCCGGTGATCCGGTCGGATACCGCCGAAACATAGGCGTCCATCATCTCCGGCGTGTCGCGCTCCGGATCGACGGTGACGAAATAGGCGCCAATGCGTCCCTGAGGGTCAGCCTGTTGCAGCCAGCCGTCCAGCTCATACAGGGTGGTCGGGCACACTTCGGGGCAATGGGTGAAACCGAAGAACAGGGCGCTGGGACGATCACGCAACGCCGCCTGGGTGATCGGCTGGCCGCGATGGTCGGTCAGCTCAAAGGGCACGCCGTAGGCGGCGTTGGCGCCTCCCGCATCGGAGCGGGACCATTCGAAAACCAGCCAGCCGAGCATCCCGGCAAAGACGAAGATCAGCGCCCACAGGACGTTTCGAAAGATTTTCATGACGCTTCTCCGGGATCAGACTGGAGCAACCAGGCGATGCGGCGTCCACTGACGCCTCTGGGTCTTTCGCAATGGGTTCACAGACACCAGGACAGGCCCGTCTGCATGACCGTGGATAAAATCGCCGCGCCATGGGCCGACCAGCCTGCGAAGGTGAAAGCGGACAGCAGCGCGAGCCCGGACAGGCCGAAGACGGCAATGGCCATGCGGCGCCAGGCGAGAGTCACGGTGGGGCGGGGTCGGTGCTGCATCGGCGCTTATCTATCGCGCGGGGGCGCCGCTGCCAAGATGGGCGGCGCTTTGAAAGCATTCTGTCGCACCCCATATGCACCGGGTGGCCGCCTCGCTGTGTGGCGCGCCAGCCCGAGGATGCGAGCCAACCGCTACAGGAGACTTTCATGACATTTTCTCGCCCATCGATGCGCCACTTTCGCGCTGCCGGCCTGGTGCTGGCCACCGTGCTGTTTGGCACATCGGCACTCAATGCCGAGCAGGTCGGCGAGGTTGGTGTCGACTGGATCGGCAACGATATCGTCGTGGATGCTGTTGCCGACCCGGAGGTTGCCGGTGTCACCTGTCATGTCGCCTATTTCGAACGCGGCGTGCTCGACCGGCTGAAAAAGGGCAACTGGTTCGAGGATCCCTCGAATGCCTCGATCGCCTGCCGGCAGACCGGGCCGTTGGTGATCGGCGACATCGATCTCGACGAGGACGGTGAAGAGATCTTTCGGGAATCGCGCTCGCTCGTCTGGAAGAAGCTGGTCGTCAATCGCATCTATGACAAGGCGAACGACACATTGATCTATCTGGTGCATTCGCGCCAGGTGCAGGACGGTTCCGCCAAGATGGCGATCTCGACGGTGCCTCTGTACGGTCAGCAGGTCGAGTGGTCCGAGGGTGCGCCGAACTAAAGCGGCCGCTGAAGCAAAGACGCCCGGAAAATGTTTCCGTTTTGTACCGGGCAGGGCTTTCAAAACCAGATCGGTTTCCCCATATTGCCGTGATGGCAAAATCCTCCCGTAAAGACCGCTCCGGACGCGCTTCGGACTCCACAGATCCCGCCGGCTTCGGTGAAGCGCCGCAGGCGCCTCTTGACGGTGTCCCGGTTACCGGTTCGGTGTCCGACTGGGCCAAGCAGATGGCCCGCGCTGCCGAAGAGGAAGGCGTGCGCGCACGCCGCCGCGAGGAAACCCGCGCCATCCGCTCGGCTGCCGGCAAGCACCGCAGGAAAGCGGGCGAAGCGGACGAAAGCCGTGACAGCAAGACAGCGCGCGGCACCTCGATCGGCGGCTCAAGCAATCCACGCACACGCGCTGCGGCCGGGCTGAATGCCGTCGCCGGCCTCGACATGTCTATGGAAGAGGCGGAAAAAACGCTCGCCGGCACCGCCAATACGGCGACTGTGCAGGCCCTGTCCGACCTGATCGAGAGCGGCAACCCGCTGCACAAGAACGGCAAGCTGTGGACACCGCACCGGCCGGCGCGGCCGCAAAAATCGGAAGGCGGCATTAAAATCCGCATGGACAGCGATCTGCAGCCGGCCGGCGATCAGCCGACGGCGATTGCCGATCTGGTGGCCGGTGCCAACGAAAACGAGCGCAACCAGGTGCTGCTCGGCGTCACCGGCTCGGGCAAGACCTTCACCATGGCCAAGGTGATCGAGGAAACGCAGCGCCCGGCGCTGATCCTGGCGCCGAACAAGACGCTTGCGGCGCAGCTCTACTCCGAATTCAAGGGCTTTTTCCCGGACAACGCCGTCGAGTATTTCGTGTCCTACTACGATTATTACCAGCCGGAAGCCTATGTGCCGCGCACCGATACCTTCATCGAGAAGGAATCGACGATCAATGAGCAGATCGACCGGATGCGCCACTCGGCGACGCGCGCCCTGATGGAGCGCGATGACGTCATCATCGTCGCCTCGGTGTCGTGCATTTACGGTATCGGCTCGGTGGAGACCTATACGGCGATGACCTTCCAGATGGAGGTCGGCGACCGGATCGATCAGCGGCAATTGCTCGCCGATCTGGTGGCGCAGCAATACAGGCGACGTGACATGGATTTCCAGCGCGGCTCGTTCCGGGTGCGCGGCGACACGATCGAAATCTTTCCCGCCCACCTTGAGGACGCGGCCTGGCGGATCTCGCTGTTCGGCGACGAGATCGACGCGATCACCGAGTTCGATCCGCTGACCGGCCAGAAGACCGGCGATCTGAAAAGCGTCAAGATCTATGCCAACTCGCACTATGTGACGCCGCGTCCGACGCTCAATCAGGCGATCAAGTCGATCAAGGAAGAGCTCAAGCACCGGCTGGTCGAGCTGGAACAGGCGGGGCGGCTTCTGGAGGCGCAGCGGCTTGAGCAACGGACCCGTTTCGACATCGAAATGCTCGAGGCGACCGGCGTGTGCCAGGGGATCGAGAACTATTCGCGCTATCTGACCGGGCGGGCGCCCGGCGAGCCGCCACCAACGCTGTTCGAATATGTGCCCGACAACGCGCTGCTGTTTGTCGATGAGAGTCATCAGACCATTCCGCAGATCGGCGCGATGTATCGCGGCGACTTCCGGCGCAAGGCGACGCTGGCCGAATACGGCTTCCGTCTTCCGTCCTGCATGGACAACCGGCCGCTGCGTTTCGAGGAGTGGGATGCCATGCGGCCATCGACCGTGGCGGTGTCCGCGACCCCCGGCAACTGGGAAATGGAGCAGTCGGGCGGGGTGTTTGCCGAGCAGGTGATCCGGCCGACCGGGCTGATCGATCCGCCGGTCGAGGTGCGCTCGGCGAAAAGCCAGGTCGATGACGTGCTCGGTGAAATCCGCGCCACGGCGCAGGCCGGCTATCGCACGCTGTGCACCGTCCTGACCAAGCGCATGGCCGAGGATCTGACCGAATATCTGCACGAGCAGGGCGTGCGGGTGCGTTACATGCATTCGGATATCGACACGCTGGAGCGCATCGAGATCATCCGCGATCTGCGGCTTGGCGCTTTCGACGTGCTGGTCGGCATCAACCTGTTGCGCGAGGGACTGGACATTCCCGAATGTGGACTGGTGGCCATTCTCGATGCCGACAAGGAAGGCTTCCTGCGCTCGGAGACCTCGCTGATCCAGACCATCGGACGGGCGGCGCGTAATGTCGATGGCAAGGTCATCCTGTATGGCGACAAGGTCACCGGCTCGATGGAACGGGCGATGGAAGAGACGGCGCGGCGGCGCGAGAAACAGGCGGCCTGGAATGCCGAGCAGGGCATCACGCCGCAATCGGTCAAGGCGCGCATCTCCGACATTCTCGATTCGGTCTATGAGCGCGATCATGTGCGTGCCCCGATCGCCCTGCCAGGCGGCAAGGGCGCGAAGGATGAAGGCGCGCTGGTCGGCGGCAATATGGCGGCGCATCTGGAAGCGCTCGAAAAACAGATGCGCGATGCAGCCGCCGATCTCGATTTCGAGACCGCGGCGCGGCTGCGCGACGAGATCAAGCGGTTGAAATCGGTCGAGCTGGAACTGATGGACGATCCGCTGGCGCGCAATGCCGGTGTCGAGAACACCAAGGCGGCGCGCAAGGCCAAGGCACAGGGCAAGCCGGCGCCGGCATCGCAAGAAAAGGGATCGTATTTCCGCAAGAACACGCTGGACGAGATGACGGTGGGGCGCACCGAAAAGCCGCTCGGGCCGAAGCAAGGCGGCGACACGCCGGATTCGCCGGGTCCGGTGCGGCGCGGCAAGATCGGCATTGGATCCTACGAGGATGCGGGCGAGGAGCAACGCCGGAAGCGCCGGCCGGGCAAGACAGGGCGTCCGGGACGTTAGCACGTTCCGGCCGCGACACCGGGCCGGCTCGCGCCTTGTTCCGCGGCGACAGCACTCATCACCCCCGAATTTTCCGGGATTGCTGGTTTTCCAGGGGCGAATCACTACATTGAGGGCCATGAGTTTTCCTGAAGACGATATTCCCTTTCCCGGTGATTTGCCTGGAACTTCACCGGTCCGTTCCGATGCCGCCCCCTTGGCCGCGAGCGGCGGGCTGGCGGCGCGGGCCATGGCGGCACGCGGTGCGGCGGCGCAGCCTGACTATCTGCGGGGGCTGAACCCGGAGCAGGCCGAAGCGGTGCAGGCGATTGACGGACCGGTGCTGGTGCTGGCGGGCGCGGGAACCGGCAAGACGCGGGTGCTGACAACGCGCATTGCGCATATTCTCAATCTCGGCCTGGCCTATCCGTCGCAGATCTTCGCCGTTACCTTCACCAACAAGGCGGCGCGCGAGATGAAGGAGCGCATCGCGCTCCTGGTCGGTGGCGCCGTCGAGGGCATGCCTTGGCTTGGCACTTTCCACTCGATCGGGGTGAAATTTCTGCGCCGGCATGCCGAACTGGTCGGCTTGCGCTCCGATTTCACCATTCTCGACACCGATGACGTGGTGCGGCTGATCAAGCAGCTGATCCAGGCCGAGGGCATTGATGACAAGCGCTGGCCGGCGCGGCAGTTCGCCTCGATGATCGACGGCTGGAAGAACAAGGGACTGGCGCCGGCGGACATTCCGGAAGGCGATTCGAGGGCTTTCGCCAATGGCAAGGGCCGGGCCCTGTTCGCCGCCTACCAGGCGCGGCTGCAGACGCTGAATGCCTGCGACTTCGGTGATCTTCTGTGCCATCCGATCCGCATGTTCCGCAACCATCCCGATGTTCTGAAGGAGTATCAGCGCAAGTTCCGCTTCCTGCTCGTTGACGAGTATCAGGACACCAACACCGCGCAGTACATGCTGCTGCGGCTTCTGGCGCAGCGACCGGCCGCCGAGGACGGCGATACGGGGCGGCGCGAGAATGCCCCGAACATCTGCTGCGTCGGCGATGACGATCAGTCGATCTATGGCTGGCGCGGCGCCGAGGTGGAGAACATTTTGCGCTTCGACCGGGATTTTCCCGGCGCCAAGGTGGTGCGGCTCGAGCGCAATTATCGCTCCAGCGAACATATTCTCGGTGCCGCCGGGCACCTGATTTCGCACAATGAGGGGCGGCTGGGCAAAACGCTGTTCACCGATCGCCGCGATCCCGATGATGATCGTGTGCAGGTGCATGCGGCCTGGGATTCTGAAGAAGAAGCCCGCGCGGTCGGCGAGGAGATCGAGCAGTTGCAGCGCCGCGACGTGCGGCTCAACGACATGGCGATCCTGGTGCGTGCCTCGTTCCAGATGCGTGAATTCGAAGAACGCTTCGTCACGCTTGGGCTGAACTACCGGGTGATCGGCGGGCCGCGCTTTTACGAGCGGCAGGAAATCCGCGATGCCATGGCCTATTTCCGGGTGGTGTGCCAGCCGGCCGACGACCTGGCTTTCGGGCGCATCGTCAATGTGCCGAAGCGCGGTCTCGGCGAGGCCAGCGTGCGGCTGCTGCACGACCATGCGCGCGCCGACGACAAGCCGATGCTGGCGGCGGCACAGGACCTGGTCGGCACCGACGAGTTGAAGCCGCGGGCGCGCAAGTCGCTGAGCGACGTCACCGAACAGTTCGCACGATGGCAGGGCCTGCTCGAGACCATGCCGGGACATGAGCTGGCGGAGGTCATTCTCGAGGAATCCGGCTACACCGAGATGTGGCAGAATGATCGCTCCGCCGATGCGCCGTCGCGGCTGGAGAACCTGAAGGAGCTGATCGAGACGATCAGCGGCTTTGAATCGCTGCGGGCCTTCCTCGAGCATGTGGCGCTGGTGATGGATGTCGACACCAACGCCGACATGGATGCCGTCTCCCTGATGACGCTGCACTCGGCGAAGGGTCTCGAGTTCGACACGGTGTTTCTGCCCGGCTGGGAGGAGGGGCTGTTTCCGCACCAGCGGGCGCTCGATGAGGGTGGTCGCTCGGGGCTGGAGGAAGAGCGGCGCCTGGCCTATGTCGGGCTGACGCGCGCCAAGCGGCGTTGTCACATCTGGTTCGTGTCCAACCGGCGCATTCACGGTCTGTGGCAATCGACGATCCCGTCGCGGTTTCTCGATGAGTTGCCGGAAGACCATGTCGAAGTCGCCGAGACCGATGGGCAGTATGGTGGTTATGCCAGTTACGGGCGCGGCCAGTCGGGTGGCCCCTATGGCGCCTCGCGTTTCGACCGGGCCGAGCCGTTTGCCGGCAATTACCAGTCACCCGGCTGGCGGCGGGCGCAGCAGAATGCCACTTCGGCGACGCGCGAGAACTGGGGGACGCGCTCGGGCCACGCGGTCGAACGGGTGGCCTATGGCGAATCGGGCCCGCGGGCGCGCACCATCGAGGGCGAACTGGTGGCGCGCTCGACCACCGACGTGCCGTCGTCCTTCTCGGTCGGCGACCGTGTGTTTCACCTGAAATTCGGCAATGGCAACATCGCGGCGATCGACGGCAACAAGCTGACGATCGATTTCGACAAGGCTGGCCAGAAACGGGTGCTGGACGGGTTCGTCGAGCCGGTGTGAGCCAGCCTACTTGATCAGGTCGAAAATCAGGCCCTGAACATTGCCGCCGGCGCTCATCTCGTCGCGGTCGAAGGCCCGGCCGCGGGCCCGCTGCTCATCGGAGAGCACCTTCAGGTTGCGCTGCAGAAAGGCACGGACCTTTTGGCAGCCGGGATCGTCCTCGGCGCGCATCCCGGTGCTGACCGCCTCGATTTTCTCGACCATCTCGACGATATAGCGGCCATGCACGCGTTCGTGCGCGGCGACGCCGTCATAGAACCGCTTCCAGCGCTGGGCGACCGGGGCAGGCATGGCGCCGCGCGGCTTGGGCAGGGTGTAGGTGATGATCAGTTTCGGAATGGCTGTTGCCAGCACGCAGGCACCATCTGCCTGGGGCCGGTAATCGCGCCGCCAGGTCAGCTTGAAGGTGGTGTGGGCAATGGTGCGGCGGCCATCGGAGAGCTTCGGTCCCCTGGCGCCGATCGAGGCGTAGAGTTCGGCGCCGCTCTGGCCCGAGATTGCATAGGGCTCGACCTGCTCGACCGGGGTGACGGCGTGCGCCGGAGCCAGCCCGAGGAGAGCGAAAATCAACGCAGCTGACCAGCGGCGAAGGAGGGGCGCGCAAGACGTGAAGACACGCCGCGAACCAAGACGCGCGCGGGCGGAAAGGAAAACTGGCAAGGGCGATACTCCGTTTGCGACAGACCTAGCCGGGCGTGCCCGGCGCTGCAAGGGGCGGCGGACAGCAGCCGCTACAGCCAGCCTTTCTTGCGGAACCAGAGAAAGGGAATCGCCCCTGAGAGAAACATGGCGACGAGGGCCATGGGATAGCCCCAGCGGAAATCGAGTTCCGGCATATATCGGAAATTCATGCCGTAGACGGCGCCGATAAAGGTCGGCGGCAAGAGAATGAGTGCGGCGATCGAGAAGATCTTCATCACGGTGTTCTGCTGCACCGAGATCAGACCGAGACAGGCATCGAGCAGGAAGGTGATGTTGCCGGCGATGAAGCCGGCATGTTCCGACAGCGAAGTGATGTCGCGGTTGACCGAGCGGCATTTCTCCTTGCGCGGCTTGGTGTCAAGCGCGCTGCGCTGGGTCTGCAGAAAGGCCGTGGCGCGCGACAGGGTGATCAGGCTTTCACGCACTTTGGCCACGCGCCGCTGCAGGGTGGAGATGGCGGCGAGCTGGCCCTCAAGGCTGCGGGTGGCGCGGTTGAGGCGCTTTTCCTCCTCGGCGTGAAAGACTTCGGTGGTCAGCGCATCGACGTCGCGCGAGGCGCCCTCGAGCACTTCGGCGGCCCGGTCGACGATCGCCTCGAGCAGATACAGCAGAATGTCGGTGCCATCGTCGAGATCGGCGGTGCGCGGCAGATTGGCCATGAAGACCGGGAAGGCCCGCGGTTCGGCGTGGCGCAGGGTAATCAGCCGGCCGCGCGCCAGGATGAAGCCGATATCGGTCAGACCGGGGATCTCGAGATCGGTGCGGCAGGCGACGCTGGCGGTCAGAAAAATGGCGTCATCCTCGACATAGAGCCGGCTCGAGGGTTCGATGTCGCCGAGTTCATCGCGGCTTGGCAGATCGATGTCGTTGAGTCGTTCGACGGCGGCGATCTCCTGTGGCGTCGGGTCGTTGAGATCCAGCCAGCACGGGGCCGAAAGAGTCGTCAGATCACGGGAGGGGGGAACCTCGAGTTCGGTACCGGTGCAATCGAACACGCGCAGCATGGGGGCCTCCTGATCGGGTGTACAGCGCCGGGATGCGGCAGCAGAGAGACAATGCCATAGCCGCAATCAGTGCGGATGCAAACGGGGAAGCTTGCCGTTTCGGACCGTGCGACCGGCCTGGCCCCTTGTGCCGGGTGGAACAACTGCGTTAGAGCGAAACCGCTATCCCCCCGCGGCTGCCAGCAGGCCGCCAACCGTCCGTGACCGCCATGAATCGCCCGCTCTCGCCCGTCCCGAATACCTCGAACGAGGAGGTGGGCGAGGGTGAACGCGAGGTCGGTCTGCCGCTGCTGGTGTTCCTGGCTTTCATCGTCGGGCTTGTGGCGGCGGCCGGCGCCATCGTCTTCAAATATCTGATTGCCGGCATCTACAACCTGTCGTTTTACGGGTTGCTGTCGTTCGAACTCGATCCGAATGTCTATGGTCCGCCGAGCCCGTGGGGTCCGTTTATCATCCTGGTGCCGGTGATTGGCGGACTGATTGTGGTGTTCCTGGTCAAGACCTTCGCGCCGGAAGCCAAGGGGCACGGCGTGCCGGAGGTGATGTTCGCGATCTACCACCGCGACGGCAATGTTCGCGGCATCGTCGCGGTGATCAAGTCGTTCGCTTCGGCCCTGTCGATCGGCACCGGCGCCTCGGTTGGTCGCGAAGGGCCGATCATCCAGATCGGCGCGTCGTTCGGGTCGACCTTCGGGCGCTGGCTCGGGCTGATCCGCTCGCAAAAGATCACGCTTCTGGCGGCCGGCGCCGGGGCAGGCATCGCTGCGACCTTCAACACGCCGCTCGGGGGCGTGTTGTTTGCGGTCGAGGTGCTGCTGCCGGAAATTTCGCCGCGCAGCTTTCTGCCGGTGGTGGCGGCGACGGCGACGTCAACCTACGCCTACCGGCATATCATCGGTGCCGAGGCGGCTTTCCATCTGCCAGCCTGGGCGAGTCCGGCGCATGCCGATGCAGTGAATTTCCCGGAGATCGGCCTGGCGGCCTTCACCGGCATTGCGCTGGGACTGGCCGCCTATGCCTTCGTCAAGGTGCTGGAATATTCCGAGGACTGGTTCGAGGCGCTGCCGGTCAACGACTATTTCAAGAACATTCTCGGCATGAGCCTCGTCGGGCTGACCGGATATCTGTTCATGCTGACGGCCGGCCAGTATCACGTCATGAGCGTCGGTTATGCGACGATCCAGGACATCCTGTCGGGCGGACACTTGCCGGCGGTGCTGCTGGCGGCGCTGTTCGTCGCCAAGATGCTGGCGACCACCGTCAGCCTCGGAGCGGGCGCTTCGGGCGGCATCTTCTCGCCGTCGCTGTTCATGGGCGCGACGCTCGGGGCGGCGATCGGCACGGTCGGGCAATGGCTGTTTCCCGAGGCCGGCCTGTCGGTCGCGGTGTTTGCGATGATCGGCATGGGGGCGATGGTCGGGGCGGCGACAAGCGCCTCGATGACGGCGATCGTGATGGTTTTCGAAATGACTCGCGACTACACGATCATCCTGCCGCTGGTGCTGGCCGTGGCGTTGGCGCTCGGCATAAGGCGGGCGCTGGTGATGAACGACATCTACACGATCAAGCTGCGCAAGCGCGGGCGGGCCATTCCCACCGACCGGACCACCAACATGTTCCTGGTGCAGCCGGCGCGCGAGGCGATGAATGACAGTTTCAAGGTGTTGCCGGCGGAAATGTCGGTGACTGAAGCGCTATCGCATACGGATGTCGACACCAACCGTGTCGTGGTCGCCGACGGGACGCGGATCGTCGGTTATGTGCGCTTTGCCACCGTGCCCTATCACGCCGACCGCTTCGTCAAGCAGACGCTGGGCGAGATCATGAACACGGATTTCGTCATCGCGGTGCCAACCAGCACGCTGAACACGGTGATCACGCGCATGAGCCGGCGGGCGCGCTCCTATGCCATCGTCGTGGCCAATGAATCGGGCGTGCCGCGCGCCGAGGACGTGGCCGGGGTGATCGACCGCGAGGAAGTGGCGCAGGCAGTGATCCGCAATCATTATTCATAGGCTTGGCGGGCGCTGAGTTCAGCCCTTGCGGCGAATGGCGATCGACCGGCCGATGCGGGGGTCGGCGGGCAGATGCGCATGCTTGCGGCACAGGGCGGCCATCCGGGCGTGCAGGTCCTCGGGCATTGGCGCCACCTTCGGGCCCTGCATGTCGACATGCAGCAGCAGGGTTTCCGAGGTGGCGGCGAGCCAGCCGTCCTCGTGATAGAGTTCCTCGAAGACGTGCAGGCGCTTTTCGTCGACATCAACGACGCGGATATCGGCGCGGACGCGGGCGCCCTCGCGCAGTTCGCGGACATAGCTGACATGGATCTCGGCGGTGAAGAAGCTGCAATCGGCTGCGGTGCGGTAGGCTTCGCCGCAATCGAGCGCATCGAAAAAGACATCGACGGCGCGGTCGAACAGGACATTGTAATAGGCCATGTTAAGATGGCCGTTATAATCGAACCAGCCGGGTTCGAGCTCCTGCAGGGGGGTCTGGAACGGGGTCGTCGTCATCGGTGTCACGTCCTCCCTCTGGACAAGTCGCAGCGCTTGGGCACATTAGCCGCAGAGGCGGGGCGGGCCAAGGTGGCAACCGGACCGACGCCTGACCGTGTCGGATAGCAACGGGCCGCAGGCGGCCAACGGAAAGTCGAGTATGGGACTGGCCAACATAACGGCAGGGCCGCGCAACGAAGCGGGAATCGCGACAGCGATCGGCATTCTCGGCCAGCGTTTTGCCGAGCGGCTGTCGACGGGCGAGGCGCTGCGGGCGCAGCATGCGCACACCACGACCTACATTCCCGCGCAATGGCCGGACGCGGTGATCTTCGCCGAGACCAGCGACGAGGTGCAACTGATTGTCCGGACCTGCGCGAAACATCGGGTGCCGGTGATCCCGTTCGGCGCCGGGACATCGCTCGAGGGCCACGTCAATGCGCCGCGCGGCGGCATCTGTATCGATCTGACGCGCATGAACCGGGTGATCGAGGTCAACCAGGAGGATCTGGACTGCACGGTCGAGCCGGGGATCACCCGTGAAGACCTGAATATCGCACTGCGCGACACCGGACTGTTCTTTCCGATCGATCCCGGCGCCAATGCGACGATCGGCGGCATGGCCTCGACACGCGCCTCGGGCACCAATGCGGTGCGCTACGGCACGATGAAGGACAATGTGCTTGCGGTGACGGCGGTGACGGCTGACGGCCGGCACATCCGCACGGCGCAGCGGGCGCGCAAGTCCTCGGCCGGCTACGACCTGACGCGCCTGTTCGTGGGGGCCGAGGGGACGCTCGGCGTGCTGACATCGGTGACATTGCGGCTGCAGGGCATTCCGCAGGCGATCTCCGGCGGCGTCTGCCCGTTCCCGAGCGTCGAAGCGGCCTGCCAGGCAGTGATCATGACCATCCAGATGGGCATCCCGGTGGCGCGCATCGAACTGCTCGACGCCCTGCAGATGAAGGCCTGCAACGCCTATTCCGGTCTCGACTATGCCGAACAGCCTTCACTGTTCGTCGAATTTCACGGCTCCGATGCCGGGGTGGCGGAACAGGCGGAAAGCTTTGGCGAGATTGCCGCGGAGTGTGGCGGCGGCGAATTCACATGGACGGTGGAGCCGGAGAAGCGTTCGCGGTTGTGGAAAGCGCGGCATGATGCCTATTGGGCGTCGCTGCAGTTGCGGCCCGGGGCACGCGGGCTCTCCACCGATGTCTGTGTGCCGATCTCGCAGCTTGCGGCATGTGTGGTGGAAACCCAGGAGGATCTCGCGGCCCATGATCTGACGGCGCCGATCGTCGGTCACGCCGGGGACGGCAATTTTCACGTGCTGCTGCTGATCGACGTGGAGAGCCCCGCGGAGATCGCGGCCGCAGAGGCGTTCGTGGCGCGGCTGAATGAACGGGCGCTGCGTTTTGAAGGCACCTGCACCGGCGAGCACGGCATCGGCCAGGGCAAACAGGCGTATCTGCCGGCCGAGCTGGGGGACAGCGTGGAGATCATGCGGCAGATCAAGCGCGCGCTGGATCCGGATGAGATCATGAATCCGGGCAAGGTGTTTGCGCTTTGAACTGATGGCGGCGCGAGATCGCTGCAAAATCGGCGCAGTGCCTTGTTTCCGCCGGGTGCTGGCGGCAGCATTGCGAAGCAGATAATCTGATAAGCAGTTGATGCTTCGTGGGCGGAGACTGCGACAGCAAACGCGCAATCGTGCGGCGGCGCATCACACGATCAACGCAAGGAGGATTTCGGACTGGCCCGCATCTTTGTCTTAATCGGAGGCCTTCTGGTGCTCGCCTTGTTCGCGGCGCTGATCGGCCCCTATTTCATCGACTGGACGAGCTATCGCACGGCGTTTGAACGGGAGGCCAGCAGGGCATTGGGCCAGCCCGTGCAGGTGCGCGGCGATGCCGATGCGCGGCTGGTGCCGTTTCCCTCGGTCACCTTCTCGGACGTTGTCATCGGCGTTGACGAGGCGGGCGCGCCCTTGATGACCGTCGAGACATTCTCGATGGATGCCGAGCTGGCGCCGTTCCTGCGCGGCGAGGTGCGGATCATCGACATGCATCTGCAGCAGCCGTCAGCGACATTGACGATCGAGGCGGACGGTTCGCTGAACTGGGCACTGGCGCGCCAGCCGGTGAGCCCCGGAGAAACCATCGTCCTGGAGAAAGTGCGGGTGAGCGACGGCGATGTGCAGATCGTCGATGCGCAAAACGGACGCGTGCACCAGATTGCCGATATCTACGCCGTACTCTCGGCCGAATCGCTGGCCGGTCCCTGGCAGATCGAGGGACGCGGCCGCGTCGCCGGCCAGCGCGGTGGGTTCACGATCAGCACCGGCACGGTCGATGCGGAAAACGGTTTGCGGCTCAGGGCAAGGCTGCATCCGGACAGCCGGCTATACGCGCTTGAAACCGAGGGCGCGGCACGCATAAGCGAGGCCAAGCCGCGCTATGACGGAACCTTTACCCTGCGCATTCCGATGCCGGCGGATATTCAAACCGAGGGCTACGATGCCGCCACCGCTGCGGCAAACCCCTCCGGCGCCGAAGCCAATGGTCTTGCCATGGTGGCGCGCGGCGATTTCGCCGCCGATAACGAGCGGCTGCGTATCGAAGAGTACCGGCTGGAGATGGGGGGCGGGCTCAATCCCTATGTGGTCACGGGCGAGGCGACGGTGGATACCGGTCCTGATCCCGATTTCCTGTTGATTGCCAAGGGACAACAGGTGAACATTGACACGATAGGTCAGGGCGCTGGCCGGCAAGCCGGAACCAAGACGGGGCGCAGCGCGGCGAGCGGGGAGAAGGACAAAGGCCAGCCCGACAGGCCTGGTGTGGGCGCGCGGCTGGCGCAGCTCAACCGCATTCTCGGCAAGATGCCGCCGCCGCTGCTGCCGGGCCGGGTGGAGATTTCCCTGCCGGCGCTTCTGACCGGCGAGACCACGGTCCGCGATGTTGAAATCGCGGCCCATCCCGAGGGGCAAAGCTGGC
This sequence comes from Neohoeflea coraliihabitans, assembly GCF_019334345.1. Taxonomy (GTDB): domain Bacteria; phylum Pseudomonadota; class Alphaproteobacteria; order Rhizobiales; family Rhizobiaceae; genus Pseudohoeflea; species Pseudohoeflea coraliihabitans. The sequence continues at coordinate 238,390 of NZ_JAHWQX010000001.1, read as the reverse complement.
GCATTGACCGCTTCGTGGCGACATTGCCGGGACGCACCAAGGTCGAGACCAGCGGGACCCTGAGTGTTGGAAGCGAGGCGGGTTTTGTCGGCGACATGGTCGTGGCCTCCAGCCAGCCTTCCGGGCTGGCGAAATGGCTGACGGGTGAGGTCGATCCCGGCATCCGCCGGCTTGACCGGGCAGGCTTCTCGGCGCAGGTGGATCTGAGCGCGGAAGTGCAGCGCTTCGAGGCGCTGGAGTTGGCCATCGGTCCGTCGCAGCTGACGGGCCGGTTCGAACGGCAGAAACCAGAGGGCTGGCCGGCGAATCTGTCACTCGATCTTGCCGGAGACCGTTTCGACATCGAGGCCATTCGCGCCCTGGCCGTTCTGGCGGGACTCGGCAATGCGGGCGAAGACGGCGAATGGCTCGGGGGCGGCAACCTGTCCGCCAATGTTCAGGCCGGGGTCCTGCATGTGGGCGGGATCGATATTGGCGGCTTTGAGGGCAGCGCGATCCTGCGTCAGGGCGATCTGGCAATCGAGAAATTTGCCTTCAACGACCTGGCCGGCGGGTCCGGCGAATTGCAGGGCACGATCAAGACGGTCCTGTCCGATCCGAAAGGGCAAATTTCCGGTCAGATTGCCGCCGAGACCGGCGATCAGCTTCTCAGCCTCGCCGCGCGGGTGGGTGACGGAAACACGATCATCGAGCGCTTGCGCACTGTGCCGGGCGTCTTTGATGATCTCGATCTCAGCGTCGAAATCGCATTGCAAGGCAGTGAGGGCAGCCGCGTCGAGGCGCGCGGCATGGCCGGGGGCAGCACGCTGGTCATGGAGGCCGACGCGGCGCCCGTTTCGCTCGACGGGATGGGCGTGTGGGGCGTGCGGCTTGAAGCGGACAATCCTTCGGCGGCGCAGCTGGCGCAACAGGCCGGTTTCGATGTCCTGCCGGTTCTCGATGTCGGCCCGGCACGCGTCGAATTGAGCATCGAGACCATCGATCGGACGGCATCATCGGGCGGCGTAGCCGACATGGCTGTCTCGATTAAGGCCGGCGACAGCGAATTGACCGCCCGCGGGCGGGGGAAATTGCCGGCAGAGGGGCCGCTGACCGGAACCTTTCAGAGCGAGTTGCGCGCCTCCGGCGATGTCATGGCGTTGCTGTTTCTCGACCCGGCGCTTGCCGGCGCCGGAACGCTGATCGACGGCTTTGATGCGCGGGGCAGGGCGACCGTGCGCCTGTCGGACACGGAGATCGGACTGGACGAGATTCTTGGCACGGTGGATGGCAACGGCGTGTCCGGACGGCTGTCCTTCGATCGGCAGAGCGAGACGCTGTCGGCCCGCGGTGCCCTGGCGCTGGAACGCGCCGATCTGGCCTGGCTGGCCGGGCTGGTGCTCGGAGCGCAGACCGGCGAAGCGGACGAGGGCCTGTTCAGCGAGCAGTCCTTCGTGGATCCGGCGGCAGGCGGAGCCGAGTTCGATGTGGCGCTGCGCGCCGTGCATTTCGACATCGGAGCGAAAATTGCGGCGCAGAATTTCGACGGACAGACGAGTTTGCGCAACGGACGTTTGAGCCTGAAGGGTGCAGAGGCGGACTGGCTCGGTGGCCGTCTGGCGGGCGATGTTGAGCTGACAAACACGCAAGGCACGGCGTTCCTGTCGGCACGGCTTGACCTCAGTGACAGCGATCTGCGAGCCGTGCAGGAGGTGCTCGGGCGTGAGGCGATTGCGGAAGGCCGCATGGCTTTGACGGGACGGTTCGAAACCTCCGGAACAACGCCACTGGCGCTTGTCGAAACGCTGACCGGCGGCGGCGAAATGCGGCTGAGCGAGGTGGTGCTGCCGGGGATTGCCGCGTCGGCGCTGCCGGACATTCTGGCGGCGGCCGACCGGGAGGGATTCGAGCCGACAGATGAGCAGGTGGCAGGACTGGCGGAGCGAGAGATGGCCGGGGGGCGTCTTAAGGCAGGTGAAGTGGTTCTGCCGTTCACGATCACCAACGGTGTTCAGCGCTTCTCGGCGGCGGAAATCGCCACCCAGGGAGCGCAGGTTTCCGTCGACGGGCGCGTCGATCTGGTCAGCGGCGAGATGACGGCGCAGCTGCAGCTCGGCTTCGAGGCGGAATCTGAAGCGCAGGCCGGCGCGGAGCCGGCACTGGCCTTTGCCCTTGAAGGTCCGATTGCTGCCCCCGACGTCGATCTCGATGTGTCGGCACTGACGAATTTCCTGTCGGTGCGTGCGTTTGAACGCGAGCGTCGTCGCGTCGAATTGCTGCAGGCCGGGGTGCTTGAGAAACAGCGGTTGCGGCGCGTTCTTTCGCTGGTCAGCGAAAACCGGGCCGCGCGCGCCGAGACGGAGGCGCAACGGCGCCAGGAGGAGGCGCGGCAACGGGAAATCGACCGGCAGCAGCGGGAAGAGGCGGCGGCGCGCCAGGCGGAGCAGCGGGCCATGCGCGAAGCCGAGGACGAAGCGGCGCGTGCAGCGCGTCTGGAAGCGGCGCGGCAGGCAGCGCGGCAGATGGAAGCGGAACGGAAAAAGGCTCTGGAAGAGGCCGCGCGTCAGGCCCGGGCTGCGGCGGAGAAAGATGCCGCCTCGGCCAGCGCGCCGGCGGCAAGACTGGTTCCGGGCATCGAGCCCCCGCCGCCAGATCCCGACCCTGTGCTGACGCTGCCGCGGCGCACGATCAAACCCGATGATCCGCTGTCCGACTTCCATTTCGACACGCCATCGGTGGAGCGCTTCTAGTCTTTGCGAGGGGCGATGCGTGGTGCGCGGCGCAGCGTTCTCGGAGGCATTTTTTCGCTTTTCCAGGCAGATTTGCTGCAAGCCGCAGATGCCGAGCCGGGTCAGGCGATCATTGCTGTGGCGGCGCTGCGGCGTTGCTGACGCCTGCGGCCAGCGCCCATTCGAGCACGGCGAGGCGCACTTTCGAGGACAGGTTGCTGCCGGCTTCAGCGTGGCCCCGTCCGGCGTCGATCTCGGCGATCAGGGCGGCCAGCGGCAGATCGCGCTGCTGCGCCATCTGGCGCAGACACGACCAGAACCGGGGTTCCAGAGAGATCGAGGTGCGGTGCCCGCGAATGGTCACCGAGTGCTTGATATTGCCGGTGGAAGGGGTGTCAGACGTCGCTGTCTTGATCATCAGCGGTCCGTTGCGGGTCAAGGCGTCCGCCGGAATGCAGCCGATCCAAGCGCGCCGTTTCGAGCGATGCGGCCTGCCGCTCGGCCTTGCTGCGGCCGTGGCTTAAGCGGTTGCGTGCCGCCTCGTCTTCCGCTGTCGCCCGACGCTTGCGTTTGCGGGCCATGCGCAGATTGACGATCTCGCCGGTCATTCAAGCGGGCTCGTGCTGACGGAAGGCATGGCGCTCAGCTTTTCTTGCGGAAGGAATCCAGAGAGACGACATCGGCGCCGTTCTTTTCGGATGCATCGGCCGCATTGGCACCCCCGGCACCTGGCTGCGATGCGTCAGCGCCCGCCTCCGGTTCGATGATGCGCTCGATGGCCTCGGCAAGATCCTCGTCACTGGCTTCGACGGTCTCGCCGTCATTGGCGGCCTCTTCGAACACCGTATCGAATTCCAGTTCGAAATTGACGGACGGATCGTAAAAGCCGCGCACGGCGGCGAAGGGAACGATCAGCTTTTCGGGCTTGTCGGAGAAGGAAAGGCCGATCTCGAACTGCGCCTCGCTTACTTTCAGGTCCCAGAACTGGTGCTGGACGACGATGGTCATCTGCTCGGGATAGCGCTCCTTGAGCTGCGTGGAAATGCGCACGCCCGGAGCCTCGGTCATGAAGGTGATGAAGAAATGATGCTCGCCGGGCAGATAGCCCGTCGCGGCGACTTCACTGAGCACCTTGCGGATGACGCCGCGCAACGCATCCTGGGCCAGAATGTCGTAACGGATATGGTCCTGCGGCATGCGAACTACTTTCCTGCTCCTGGGGCGACCCGACGCGCGGCTTTCGCCGAATGGGCGGCTCGCCACGATATCGCGAGTCGACGTACCTCTCCATATATACGGTTTTCCGGGGCGCGGAAAAGGCACAGCCGGCGCGCATCACGTGAAAAATTGGCTGTATCCGGCCATCCAATGCGCATCGGCGAGGCGCAATTGGCAGGCGCGATGCGGCTGCAAGCGCATTCGTCAGGCGCGTTGCCGGTCAGATTCAGACGAAAAAAGAAAAGAGTGGAGGCTTCTGTTGCCAGGTGCCTCCGGACCCCGCCTGACCATGCGACTGGTCAGGACTTCAATTGAAGCTGTCGCGCTGCTTACGCGGCGAGACGTGCTTCCGCATAGTTGTCATTTGCAACTACAAGTTTAGCCCGATAACGGTGGTACTATGCCGAGCAAAAAGTCGATCTTTACACCCTCGTCGATCCTGTTTCGCCCCCATCACCAGCGGGCCGCGAGAACCGGTCAAAGTGCCGAATTCCGTTCGCCCGATCGTGGTGGAGGCGCCGGGTACCGCCCCCGGGTCCGAATGGCTTATTGCATCGCCCGTTTATTGCCATAGTCGCCAAAGACGACGCTTCCTATATAGGTGGCCGCGGCTGGGTTGAAAAGGGCCGTGTCAGCCGTTTGCCCGAGCGCCCGCCTTTCGCTGCGGCGGGACTTCGGGGTGGGGCAGCGGCAAGTTGGGGGCAAAGGAGCGGAGCCCTTGACTTCGCGGGTCCGGATGGCAAACATTTCGCCGCAGGGGGTTCCGTGTTCGCGTTCGGCGGGTGCGGGAAGATGAGCATTCAAGGAGCCAAGCATGGCAGATTACGCCGCCGATGTGAAAAAATATGACGCGGGCGCGTCCGACGAAACCATCACCAAGATCGTTAAATATCTCGGGATTGCTCTGCGCAACCGCGATTCCTCGCTCGTGTCCTGCTCGGATCCGACGGAAACCGCGCGCGTGAACGAAAAATGGTGCCAGAAAAAGCTTGGCGTTTCGGCAAGCGATGGCGAAGCGGCCGTGGAAAAGGTCTGCGCGATGATGAAGGGTGACAATTCAAAGTCGCGCGTGACCTTCTACTATCTGTGCGCCAAGGAACTTGGCAAGCTCGACAGCATCTGATGCCGGACGCGCGGCGGCGGCGCGGGGCGCCGCTGTCCGAGACGTGGGAATTCGCCCGGTACGCCCGGGCGTTTTGCCTTTCTGCCCCCGGTTCGCGATGACAGGAGACGACAATGCGCCAGTATCTGGACCTTCTCGAGAAGGTGCTGGAAAACGGAGCTGATCGCGATGATCGGACCGGGACCGGAACGCGCAGCATTTTCGGCCACCAGATGCGCTTCGATCTGTCCGGCGGATTTCCGCTGGTAACCACCAAGAAGCTGCATCTGAAGTCGATCATCCACGAACTCCTGTGGTTCCTGCGCGGCGACACGAACATTGCCTATCTCAACGAACACGGCGTCAGGATCTGGGATGACTGGGCCGATGAGAAGGGTGAGCTCGGGCCGGTCTACGGCGCGCAATGGCGGTCCTGGCCTGCACCCGATGGCCGCCGCATCGACCAGATCGCCCAGCTCGTTGCGCAATTGCGGCAAAATCCGCAGTCGCGCCGGCACATTGTCAGTGCCTGGAACCCGGCGGAGGTTGATGACATGGCCCTGCCGCCCTGTCATTGCCTGTTTCAGTTCTACGTCGCGAATGGACAGCTGTCGTGCCAGCTCTATCAGCGCTCGGCGGACATCTTTCTCGGCGTGCCGTTCAACATCGCATCCTATGCACTGCTGACGATGATGGTGGCGCAGGTCACGGGGCTCAAGCCCGGTGATTTCGTTCACACGCTCGGCGATGCGCATCTTTACCGCAATCATTTCGACCAGGCGCGCGAACAATTGAAGCGGCAGCCGCTGGCGCTGCCAAGCATGCATCTCAACCCGGAGGTCGACGACCTGTTTGCCTTTCGCTTCGAAGATTTCCGCCTCGAAAATTACGAGGCGCATGCGCATATCCGGGCGCCGATCGCCGTATGAGCGCAAAAGCACAGTCATCGCCTGACAGAGGCAATGCCGGCGAGGCCGAAATCATTCTCGTGGCGGCGTTGACGGAGAATGGCGTCATTGGCCGCGATGGCGCCATGCCGTGGCGGCTGTCGAGCGATCTGCAGCATTTCAAACGGGTGACGCTGGGCCATCCGGTGATCATGGGCCGCAAGACATTCGAATCGATCGGCCGGCCTTTGCCGGGGCGCACCAACATCGTCATCTCGCGGAGCGGCCGGACGATCGATGGCGTCACGGTCGTGGACAGTTTGCCGGCGGCGTTGCAGCAGGCGCGCCAGGCGCTTGAAGAAAGCGACGGTCCGGAGATCTGCATCATCGGCGGCGGCGAGATTTTCGCGCAGGCCATGGATATCGCGGCGCGGCTGGAGATCACGCATATCGCAGCCGAGCTTGACGGGGACACGTTCTTCCCGGCGATCGATCCGGCGGAGTGGGCGCTCGTCTCGGAGCGCCATCAGCCGGAAGGGCCGCGTGACAGCCATGCCATGCGCTTTGCGGTCTATCGACGCCGCTGAGAGGGCAATATTTCGGCTTGCGGCGCCACATCCGCGGCTAAAACCGGCCGCGCGGCATAAAATCGGCCCTCGGCGGACGATTAGCAGCGCCGGTGCGTTGAAAGCGCCTGCCGTGATCCTTATAACGAAGTCAGCAAGTCGGGCGCCCGCGTGGGTGGCACGGAAAGGGCGCTTCGCCCGCATTTTTTTGAAAAGAGGTATGGATGCCCTGGAGCAATCAGAATGGCGGCGGCCCTTGGGGCGGCAGCGGCGGGAGCGGCGGCGGCGGCAACAACCAGGGACCGTGGGGCAGCGGCCCGCAGGGTCCGCGCGGCGGCGGGGGTGGCGGCAATCAGCCACCGGATCTCGAGGATCTGATTCGCCGTGGCCAGGAAAGCCTGCGGCGGGTGATGCCCGGCGGCGGTGGCGGCGGTGGCGCATCCGGCGGCAGCGGCAAGGTGATGGCGGCGGTGATTGTCGTCGGCCTGCTGGCCCTGTGGCTGATGCAGGCGATCTACACCGTGCAGCCGGATGAGCGCGGCGTCGAATTGCGCTTCGGGCAGCCGAAAGATGAAATCTCGATGCCCGGCCTGCACATGATCTTCTGGCCGTTCGAGACGGTCGAGACGGTGTCGATCGTCGAGCGCGAAATGGAGACGGGCGGCAATCAGCGGACCGGCAGCGCCGGCGGCCTGATGCTGTCGGGCGATCAGAACATCGTCGATGTCGAGTTCAAGATTCTCTACACTGTCGCCAATCCGAAGAACTTCCTGTTCAACGTGGCAAGGCCGGAAGACACGCTGCGCATGGTCTCCGAGAGCGCCATGCGCGAGGTGGTCGGCCGGCGTCCGGCGCAGGACATCTTTCGTGACAATCGCGAGATGATTTCGCAGGAAGTGCGCGACATCATTCAAAACAGCATGGATCTGTTCGATTCGGGCCTGTCGATCACGGCGGTGTCGATCGAGGATGCGGCGCCGCCGCGCGAAGTCGCCGATGCCTTTGACGAGGTGCAGCGTGCCGAGCAGGACGAGGACCGCTTCGTCGAGGAAGCCAACCAGTATTCCAACCAGAAGCTGGGCCAGGCGCGTGGACGCGGCGCCCAGATCCGCGAAGAGGCCTCGGCCTACAAGGATCGGGTCGTCAATGAGGCGACCGGTGAGGCGCAGCGCTTCATCTCGATCTATGACGAATATTCGAAAGCACCGGAGGTGACCCGCAAGCGCCTCTATCTCGAAACCATGGAGAACGTCTTCAGGGGATCGGACAAGGTGATCATGGAACAGGAACAGGGAACGGGCGTGGTGCCATATCTTCCGCTTCCGGAAATCCGGAAAAACGCCCAGGGTGAACAGCAATGAGCAGTCGTTTCGCAGCCATCGGCATTCTTGCCGCTCTCGTTCTGTTCGTGATCTACCAGGCCGCCTATGTGGTCAATGCGCGCGAACAGGCGATCGTCGTCCGCTTCGGTGAAATTCAGGACGTGCGGGAAACACCGGGCCTTTACTTCAAGGTGCCGCTGATCGACACCGTGCAGTTCGTCGAAAAGCGCGTCCTGCGCTTTGACCTGGAAGACATCCGGGTGCAGGTGTCGGGCGGCAAGTTCTACGAGGTCGACGCGTTCGTCCTCTACGACATCACCGATCCGCGCCGCTTCCGGCAGACGGTCTCGGCCGACATCGTGGCGGCGGAATCGCGGCTGAGAACGCGTCTGAACTCGGCCTTGCGTACGGTCTACGGCCTGCGCGGATTCGAGGCAGCGCTGTCTGAAGAGCGCACTTCGATGATGCGTGAAGTGCGCGACCAGATGCGTCCGGAGGCGGAGAATCTCGGCATCGCGATCGAGGATGTGCGCATCCGGCGGACCGATCTGACGCAGGAAGTCTCGCAACAGACCTTTGAGCGGATGAAGGCCGAACGCCTGGCCGAGGCCGAATTGATCCGGGCCCGCGGTAATGAGGCGGGACAGCGCATCCGCGCCATCGCCGATCGCCAGGTGGTGGAAATCCAGTCGGAAGCACAGCGCGACGCCGAGATCATTCGCGGTGAGGGCGATGCCGAGCGCAACCGCATCTTTGCCGATGCGTTTTCGCGCGATGAGGATTTCTTTGCCTTCTACCGGTCGATGAGCGCCTATGCGGGGGCACTCGCCGACAGCGGCACGACGATGGTGCTGTCACCGAATTCGGAGTTCTTCGAGTTCTTCGGTTCGGCCGGAGCGTCGCCCAACGCGGGGGCTTCGACAAGCGCAACCACCGCAGCCGGCAGCAGCGACGATGCGGCTGCGGCGGAAACGCCCGCTGCGCCGGACGCGGCGGCGAGTGCTGGAAGCGAAAGCGAGCCCGGCGGCGCGGAGAACGGGACAGCGGCGACGGCGCAATAGGGTCGTCATGCCGACGCTATTGCTTGCGATCGGTCTGGTCTGTGTCGTCGAGGGCCTGATCTGGGCTCTGGCGCCGGGGGCAATGCGGCGTATGGCCGAACAGTTGCCGCGCATCGATGACCAGACCTTGCGCCTGACCGGCGTCATCGTGCTGGCGGTCGGCACCGGTCTCGTGTTCCTCGCCAAGCACTGGGGCTGACGGCCTTCGGGTCGCCCGCCAGTACCTGCTCACGCCCGGTGCGCCGGCGTGTCATCCCGCCATGCCCGTCAGTGGCTGTGCTCGCAAAAAGATGATTGGACCGCTCCCGATTTCGCCTTATGTCTGAGGTTGTCTTTGTGCACCCAGTCAAGCGGGAGAAAACGAGCGTGACGATGCCAGCCCTTTCGAGACACCCCGGGACCGCGGCCCTGCAAACGATGCGGGCCGTTTTCCTGCCCGGCCTTATGGCGGTGGCCATGGGTATCGCGCCGATTTTCCTGCCGGCCGCAAATGGCTTCGGAACCGAGGCCCGGGCGCAAAGCGGCGCCGGACCGGCATCGGTTGCCGATATCGCTGAAGGGCTGCTTGACGCGGTCGTTAATATCTCGACACGGCAGAATGTCGATAGCGACGACAGGGTCGGGCCGCGAATGCAGGCGCCGGATGGCTCGCCGTTTCAGGACTTTTTCGATGATTTCTTCCGTGAGCGCGGCGAAGGGCCGCGCAGCCGGCAGATGTCGTCGCTCGGCTCCGGCTTCGTGATCGATCCCGATGGCTATATCGTGACCAACAATCATGTCATCGAGGATGCCGATGATATCGAGATCAACTTTGCCGATGGGAGCAAGCTGAAGGCAGAGCTGGTTGGTGCGGACGGCAAGACCGATCTTGCCCTTCTGAAGGTCGACCCGCCGCAACCGCTGACAGCGGTGCCTTTCGGCGATTCCGAATCCATGCGCATCGGCGACTGGGTGATGGCAATCGGCAATCCGTTCGGGCTGGGCGGCTCGGTGTCTGTCGGCATCATCTCGGCGCGCGGCCGTGACATCCAGGCCGGTCCCTATGACAATTTCATTCAGACCGATGCGGCGATCAATCGCGGCAATTCCGGCGGTCCGCTGTTCAACATGAAGGGCGAGGTGATCGGGATCAACACGGCGATCATTTCGCCGTCCGGCGGCTCCATCGGCATCGGCTTTGCGGTGCCGACCGAGATGGCGGTCAGCGTCATCGACCAATTGCGCGAATTCGGCGAGACGCGGCGCGGCTGGCTCGGCGTGCGCATTCAGCCGGTCACCGACGAGATCGCCGAGAGCCTCGGCATGGCCACGGCGCGCGGCGCGCTGGTCGCCGGGGTCGTGCGCGGCGGGCCAGTGGATGACGGCTCGATCGAGGCAGGCGACGTGATCGTGGCGTTTGACGGACAGCCGGTGCGCCAGATGCGCGATCTGCCGCGCATCGTGGCCGAAAGTCCGGTCGGCAAGGCGGTCGATGTGCAAGTGGTGCGCAAGGGTGAAGAGGTCACGGTTCAGGTCACACTCGGCCGTCTCGAGGATGGCGAACAACTGGCGGCGGCGGAAGAGGCCGAGGAAAGCGCCGAGGCGGTTCCGACCCGTTCGGCCCTGGGCCTGACCTTCGCTCCGCTCGATGATGCCGCGCGGCAGGAATATGGCATCGCCGAGGATGTCTCCGGCGTGCTGATCTCGGAGGTCGCGGAGCAGTCAGCGGCGGCGGACAAGCGCGTCGTTGCCGGCGACGTGCTCGTCGAGATTGCGCAAAGCGCCGTCGAGACGCCGCAGGAGGTCATGGAGCGGCTGGCGCAACTGCAGGAAGACGGGCGGCGCAACGCGCTTTTGATGCTCGCCAACAAGGATGGCGAATTGCGCTTCATCACCCTGCGCATGGATTAGGGCCCGGCCTGCTATCCGTCGTTTTGTTTCGCCCACTGCGCGGCCGTGATCTCGCAGAAGGCGTGATGGCGCAGATGCGGGTGGCTGGCGGGAACGCCGGGATGGTCGAAATCGAGATCGGGCCGGCGCCGCATGCCGATGCGGTGCATCACCGCCAGTGACGCCACGTTGTCGGCGACCGCGAAGCTGACGATGCGCTGCAGGCCAAGCGTCTCAAACCCGCAGGCCAGCCAGGCCCGCGCCGCTTCGCTGGCGATGCCGCGATGCCAGAACTCCGGGGCCAGCCGCCAGCCGATCTCGATGCTGCCCGGCGGCAGGGCAGGAAGGCCTTCGCTCCTGTGCAGCCCGGCAAAGCCTGCCGTCTGTCCACTGTCTCGCAATTCGATGGCGGCGAAGCCGAAACCATCGCGCGCGATACCGGCGGCGAGGCGTTGCATTAAGGCATCGGAGGCGGCGCGGTCGCGGCGGAACGGGAAGAACCGCATCACTTCATCATTGCTGTTGATCAGGTGGAACAGGGGCCAGTCGCTGTCCCGCCAGTTGCGCAGGATCAGGCGATCGGTGGTCAGCATCTGCATCTTCAGGCACCGACGAAGTCGGTCTTGCGGTAGCCCTGCAGATACAGGAGCGCCGTCAGGTCGCCATGGTCAATGCGGATTTGCGCCTGTGCCGCCACCGCCGGTTTGGCGTGCAGGGCGACACCCGAGCCGGCAATCTGCAGCATGCCGAGATCGTTGGCGCCATCGCCGACGGCGAGAACATCTTCCGGGTCGAGGCCGAGACGAACGGTCAATTCGCGCAGCGCATCCACCTTGGCCTGCTTGCCGAGGATGGGTTCGGCGACGGTGCCGAGCAGTTTGCCGTCTTCGCTCTCGAGGCGGTTGGCGCGGTGTTCATCAAATCCCAGCTGATCGGCTACCGGGCCGGTAAAGGCGGTGAAGCCGCCGGAGACCAGCGCCGTATAGGCGCCGTTGGCGCGCATCGTGGCAATCAGCGTTGTGCCGCCGGCGGCCAATGTGATGCGCTTGTCGATGACCTCGCCAATCTTGCTGACGGGCAGGCCGGCGAGCAGGGCCACCCGCTCGCGCAGGGCCGGCTCGAATGCGATCTCGCCATTCATGGCGCGCCGGGTGATCTCGGAAACCTCGGCCTTGAAGCCGACCTCGGCGGCCAGTTCGTCGATGCACTCCTGGTCGATCATGGTCGAATCCATGTCGGCAAGAAGCACTTTCTTGCGCCGGGTTTCCGCCGTCTGGATGGCGATATCGACCGGATGGCCGGCGAGAATTTCGCGCAGCCGGGGGAGGGCGGCCTGCGGGTCGGCGGTGTCGCGAAGCGCCAGGTCGCAGGCAATGCCGTCGGCCAGCCAGTACAGGCCGGCGGCATCTAGCGCGTCGGCCGCTGCTTCGCCCAGCGCGGGGCTGAGAGCAGGATTTGACGGATTGGCAATCAGCGTGGCAACGAGAGCCATGAGCGAGGAACTTTCGATCGAGGGCAAGGAGGCCATCCTGATAGCCGGGCCGACGGCGAGCGGCAAGTCCGGGCTGGCGATCCGGCTGGCGCAGAAGCATGACGGCGAGATCGTCAATGCCGACTCGATGCAGGTCTATGAGGGCCTGCGCATTCTCACGGCGCGACCGTCGGAGGCGGAGATGGCGCTGGTGCCGCACCATCTTTACGGTCACGTCGATCCGCAGACGGATTATTCGACCGGTCATTGGCTCGAGGATGCGGCCGCGGCGATTGCCTCGATCCGTGCGCGGGGCCGTCTGCCGGTGATCGTCGGCGGCACCGGGCTGTATTTCAGGGCGCTGAGCGGAGGCCTGTCGCAGATCCCGCCGGTCCCGGCGGACATTCGCAGCCACTGGCGCAATGAATTGGCGCGCACGGGACCGGAGACATTGCACGCGGAACTGGCGCGCCGTGATCCCGAGATGGCGCGGCGGCTGGCGCCGGGCGATCGCCAGCGGGTGCTGCGGGCCGTGGAAGTGCATGCGGCGACGGGCCAGTCCATTGCCTCGTTCCAGACACCGACGGGACGCGTCGTTGTGAGCGAAGACAAGGCCGCCCGGCTCCTCGTGCTGCCGCCGCGCGAGCTGCTCTACCAGCGCATCAATCAGCGTCTGGAACTAATGATCGCGGAGGGCGCCCTGATCGAGGTCGAGGCGCTCGTCAAACGGCGCATCGCGCCGGAAAAGCCGCTCATGAAAGCGATCGGCGTGCCGGAACTGGCGGCCTATCTTGCCGGCGCGGTGAGCCTTGAGGAGGCTCAATCGCGGGCGGCAATGCACAGCCGGCGCTATGCAAAGCGGCAAATGACCTGGCTGCGCAACCAACTCGATCCGGGCTGGCGCCGGCTGAGTGGACAATGACGTGTCGGCGCTTTGGTTGCTTGCGCTGCCGTTAAGTCAACCCTAACTCCCCGCCGGTTACTGTTGCGGCCAAGTCATTCTGTGCTGTTGGGGCCGATGCATTTTCACAAGTCCGAGATCTATTTCTTTCTCTTGCTGTTGCTGATCGGCCTGGCCGGCGTATCGGCCTATTCCGCATGGGCCACAGCCGCCGATCTCGTGCGCGTCGACCCGCGGTTGGATCCGATTCTGCGTTTTTCCTATTTCAGCATGGTGATCAGCGGCCTCAGCGTCGCCTGCGGGGTGCTTCTGATCTATCCGGCGCTCAAGGTGGGGGTCGCCGAACAGGGCAAATTGCGGCGGATGACCGAATCCCTGTCGGAGCGCTCGGAAACCCTCGAGCACGCGGCGGTGACCGATGCGCTGACCGGGATGCACAATCGGCGCTATTTCGATGACGCGATGCGAGAGTATCTGGCAGCGTTCACGAAGATCGACAAGCCGGTCGGCATGATCATCCTCGATCTCGATCACTTCAAGGTGGTCAACGACACGCATGGGCATGATGTCGGCGATGCGGTGCTGCGGCAGGTGGCCTTGTGCCTGCGTGAATTCACCCGCTATCACGACGTGGTGGCACGGATCGGCGGCGAGGAATTCGCCATTCTGTCGCCGAACACGCCGCAGCGGCAGCTTTTCGATCTGGCCGAACGCATCCGCCGCGCCGTCGAAGCGTTGACAATCATCGATGGCGACTTGCATTTGAAGGTCACGGTCAGTGCCGGCATCGCGGTCTGGGACGGGCAGGAAAGCGGGGAGCAACTTTACCGGCGGACCGACAAGCAGCTTTACAAAGCCAAGCGCGCCGGCCGCAACCGCGTCTGCGCCACCTGATTTCACTTTAGAACTGATTTCTCCGTGCCGAACCGCCTCCTGGGCTTGCCATTCGGTGCCGGCTGGTGCGCGTCTACGGCTGGCGAAGGTCTATTTGTCGATCAGCGAACTGAGCGGCCGCTTGAGAAGTCCCGAGCGCAGGGACGACATCTCGCGGCGCGGCTCGTCGCCGCCGCCAAAGCGCCGCGTCAATTGCGGTTTCGGGCTGAAGGTCGGGGCCGGCTGATCGCGATCGCCGGCACGCGACTCGGAAGCACGCTCCTGAGGGATTGGCGCAGCCGGCTCGAGGGCCGGGTCGGGGCGCTGCGGTTCCGGCTCGGGCCTTGCTGCCGGAAAATCGGCGGCGGTGTCCAGATGGTTCGAAGCCGGAGCTTCGTCATAATCCGGCTGCATCGGCGGAGCCGGAGCCGGAGCCGGTGCCTGTGCCTGTGCCGGGGCCGGGGCCGGTTGCGGCAGATCGGCCATCTGCGGCTGCTCGGCGGGATCGATATGACGCATGCGCTGGACAATGGCCTTGAGGTCAACGCCGGCGGCGGCGCTGTCGATCGTCGGCGCGAGGCCGGAATTGGCGCGCGGCAGGACCCGCTTGGCCACCCGCTCGAAGACCATGCGCATCGGAACGGCGACGGCTTCGCCAAAGGCGATGGCTTCGCCGTTGCCGATCGAAGACAGAAAGGAAATGGTCGAGGTCGAGGAATCGGGGATCGCCGAGCGGATGATCTCCTGGTCATTGTCATTGGCCAGGCGCATGGCAAACACCGTCGAACACTGCGACAGGATGGTCGGATCAAGTTCGCCCGGCCGCTGGGTGACAACGCCGAGGCAGACGCCGTATTTGCGGCCTTCCTTGGCAATGCGCGATATGGCCTGGCGGGTCGGAAAGAAGCCGAGAGTGGGATCGGCGGGCACGTAACGGTGCGCCTCCTCGCAGATGACCAGCAGGCGCACGGCGCCGGAGCTCCACAAGGCGATCTCGAAGGCCATGCGGCACAGGATCGAGGCCACGGAATTGACCACTTCCGAGGGAATGCCCGAGAGCTGGAAGGTGGTCACCGGCTTGCCGTCGCCGGGGATGCGGAAGATATGGCTGATCGTCTGCGCAATGGTGTCGTGAATGGTGTTGGACGAGAACATGAACTCGTAGCGCGGATCGTTGATGGCGCTCTGGATGCGCACTTTCAGCGAACGCAGATGCGGCTTTTCAGACCGGCCCTCGAGGCGGCCGATGCGCTCGTCGATCAGGGCAAGCAGATCGGCGACCCGGTAGGGAACCGGTGTGTCGGCGGTCAGGGATGATTTTTCGGTGCTCTTGCGCAGCAATGCCGTATCGGCGCTGCCCTTGAAGGCCCGTTTGGCTTCCGGGATGAGATCGCGCAGCGCATCGACTTCCTCCGGGATGGCCGGGCGGCCGCGAAACAGGACCTCGGTGAATTCCTCGAGGCGAAACAGCCAGAAGGGCAGATCAAGCGTATCGGTGTCGATGACCACGGCGTGATCGGGAAAGGCGGCGGCGAATTCGTTATGCGGGTCGAGGATAAGGACACGCAGCGAGGGGTCGGCCTGCAACGCCTTGTGCATCAGAAGCGCAACGGCGGTGGTCTTGCCGACACCGGTGGTGCCGACAACGGCGAAATGGCGCGACAGGAGGGCTGGGACGTTGATATGGGCGGGGAGCGAGCGATCCTGGGTCAGACAGCCGATCGTCGCGGTGTTGGTCGATCCCTGATCATAGATCATTTTCAGGTCGGAGGTGCGCATGCGGTGCACGATCGCACCCAGATAGGGGTATTTGCTGATACCGGCCGAGAACATGAAGGTGCCCTGCTCGTCGGGGTGAATTTCCCCAACCAGCTCGACCTCGATCTGCATGATATTGTCTTCGCCGTCCTTCCAGCCGGGAACGTCGGTGTGCATGGCGCAAACCAGCGCCACGACCCGGTTCTCACCGACACGGATGGAAATCAGGCGGCCAACGGACCACAGTTCGGCAAGTTCGGTGGAGCCCTTTTCCGCCGTGGCGCTGACCGTTGCGCGGGCGCCGGAACAGGCGACGACATGACCGAGACAGCGGTTGCCAGCGAGGTCCGCGTCGCGGCGGTCCGCCTCGTCCTGATATGCGCCATGCTGCATGTGTGGCTCGGTACTCAATGACCTATCCGTCCCCCAACGTAAACTCCACCCTAGCATCCGGCCGGTTAACAGCTCGTTGCCGCCGGGCCACAGACCCTCAGCTCAAAGGCGCGTCGCGGGGGCCGAACAGGATGATCATGGCGCCTAGAAGGCAGAGGCCGGCGCCTAGCAGGTCCCATCGATCGGGCATCTGACCCTCGACAAGGCGCAGCCAGAGGAGGCTGGTGGCGATATAGATGCCGCCATAGAGCGCATAGGCGCGGCCGGCGTGGTCCAGCGGCGTCAGCGTCAGGATCCAGGCGAAGGCGGCGAGAGCGGCCAGACCCGGGACCAGCCAGAGGATACTGCGGTCAAGGCGCAGCCACGCCCAGAAGGCGAAGCATCCGCTGATTTCGGCGAGCGCGGCGGCAAGATAGAGGGGAAGCGTCTGCATTGGTCCGGCATACAGGCGGGGCGCGCCGGCGTCCATCCGCCGCAGGCCATGCAGAGGCAACCCGGCGTGACGGCCTGTTGGCGATATTTGCGGATTGACCGCGCGCCGATCTGCCGCTAGGACAGGCATATGATGACTGGCAACACCATTCTCGTAGTAGGAACGCGCATGGGCAGGGCGGCGTAGCGGCCCGGCGGAAGCACCCATGCGCGAATACAGGCTCCGAAAGGGGCCTTTTTTTATGGTTTATCAGGTGCCGGATGACGGGACCAAGGCGGCCGCAGGGTCGGGACAGCGAAAGACGGGACGAAGACAATGGCTGGCACAAGCATGGAGATGACAGGCGCCGAGATGGTTCTGCGCGCATTGGTGGACAATGGCGTTGAGCACATTTTCGGATATCCGGGCGGAGCGGTTCTGCCGATCTACGACGAATTGCACCAGCAGGACGAGGTGGAGCATATTCTCGTGCGCCACGAGCAGGGTGCCGGCCACATGGCTGAGGGTTATGCCCGTTCGACCGGCAAGGCCGGCGTCGTGCTTGTCACGTCGGGGCCGGGGGCGACAAATGTCGTCACCGCGCTGCAGGATGCGCTGATGGATTCCATTCCGCTGGTGTGCATCACCGGCCAGGTGCCGACCAGCCTGATCGGCTCGGATGCGTTCCAGGAATGCGATACGGTCGGCATCACGCGGCCCTGTACAAAGCACAACTGGCTGGTGCGCGATGTCAATCAGCTGTCAGCTGTGATTCACGAAGCTTTCAAGATCGCGACGTCCGGGCGTCCTGGCCCGGTGGTTGTCGATATTCCGAAGGACGTCCAGTTCGCGACGGGCCTTTACACGCCGCCGCCACCTGTCGGACGGCACAGCGGCTACGCGCCGAAGGTGCAGGGCGATCTCGACAAGATCCGTGCCGCCATCGAATTGATGGCGACGGCGGAACGGCCGGTGATCTATTCGGGCGGCGGCGTGATCAATTCCGGCACCGAGGCCAGCCACCTGTTGCGCGAACTGGTCGAGTTGTCGGGTTTCCCGATCACCTCGACACTGATGGGGCTGGGCGCCTATCCGGCTTCCGGCAAGAACTGGCTGGGCATGCTCGGCATGCACGGGACCTATGAAGCCAATATGGCGATGCATGATTGCGACGTCATGGTGTGTATCGGCGCCCGTTTCGATGACCGCATCACCGGCCGGATCGATGCCTTCTCGCCAAATTCCAAGAAGATCCACATCGATATCGATCCCTCGTCGATCAACAAGAATGTGCGCGTCGATATCCCCATCCTCGGCGATGTCGGGCATGTGCTGGAAGACATGGTGCGCTTGTGGCGCGCCTCCTCGCACACCGATCGGGCGCGGCTCGATCCGTGGTGGAAGGCGATCTCCGGCTGGCGCTCGCGCAACTCGCTGGCCTATACGGCCAATGCCGATGTCATCATGCCGCAACATGCCATCCAGCGGCTGTACGAGGCGACGAAAGACCGTGACACCTACATCACCACCGAGGTCGGTCAGCATCAGATGTGGGCGGCGCAGTTCTACGGCTTCGAGGAACCGAACCGCTGGATGACATCCGGCGGTCTCGGCACCATGGGCTACGGGTTCCCGGCGGCGATCGGCGTGCAGGCGGCGCATCGTGACAGTCTTGTCATCGATATCGCCGGCGATGCCTCGATCCAGATGTGCATCCAGGAACTGTCCTGTGCCGTCCAGTATGAGCTGCCGGTGAAGATCTTCATCCTCAACAACCAGTATATGGGGATGGTGCGCCAGTGGCAGCAATTGCTGCACGGCAACCGCCTGTCGCATTCCTACACGGAATCCCTGCCTGATTTCGTGAAGCTGGCGGAAGCTTATGGCGCCGAGGGATTGCGCTGCGACAAGCCTGGTGATCTTGATGCGTCGATCGCGCGGATGATCGAAAGCGACAAGCCGTTCGTCTTTGACTGCCGCGTGGCGGCGCTGGCCAACTGCTTCCCGATGATCCCGTCCGGCAAGGCGCACAATGAAATGCTGCTGCCCGACGAAGCCACCGACGAGGTCGTCGCCACCGCCATCGACGCGAAAGGCCGCCAGCTCGTCTGAGCTGCAACTGACAGGAACACGATCATGAACGCCCAGCACCAGCCCACCGGTTCGGCCTATTTCATCGCCAAGGAAACCGAACATCCTGAAACGCGAACCCTGTCGGTGCTTGTCGACAACGAGCCGGGGGTTTTGGCCCGGGTGATCGGCCTGTTTTCCGGGCGCGGTTACAATATCGAGAGCCTGACGGTCTCGGAAACCGAGCACGAGGCGCATCTGTCGCGCATCACCATCGTCACCAAGGGCACGCCGCATGTGCTTGAGCAGATCAAATCGCAGCTCGAACGCATCGTGCCGGTGCGCAGTGTCGTCGATCTGTCGCAGCGCGCACGGGCTCTGGGGCATGAAAAGGCGATCGAGCGCGAACTGGCGCTGGTCAAGGTGCGCGGCAATGGCGACGACCGGGTCGAGGCCTTGCGCCTGGCCGATGCGTTCCGCGCCCAGGTGATCGACGCCAACACCGAGCATTTCATCTTCGAGATCACCGGTCGCGTCTCGAAAATCGAGCAGTTCATCGCCATCATGCGGCCTCTCGGGCTGGTCGAGATCTGCCGCACCGGCGTGGCGGCAATGAATCGCGGCCCGGAAGGGATATAGCCGCAGGCGTGATCGCGGCGGGAAAACTGCGGCAGCTTGGCGGCGGAGCGTTGCGGGAATCAGCGAATGCTGGCAGGGGAGGCGGATGAAGTTCTCTCCGCAACAGGATGAAGCGCTGAAGGCGGTGTCGCGCTGGCTGAAGGAAGGGCGCAGTCCGCTGTTCCGGCTGTTCGGCTATGCCGGCACCGGCAAGACGACGCTGGCGCGCCATTTCGCCGAACATGTCGATGGCGACGTGCTGTTTGCCGCGTTCACCGGCAAGGCGGCGCAGGTGCTCAGAGCGCGCGGGGCGTCGAACGCCAAGACCATTCATTCGCTGATCTACCGGCCGCGCGGCGAGGAGGCCGTGGAGGACGAGGAAACCGGACGCACGACCGTGTCGCCGATGTTTTCGATCAACCGGCAAAGCCCGCTCGCCAAGGCGGCGCTGATCGTCATCGACGAGTGCTCGATGGTTGACGAGGCGCTTGGGCGCGATCTCTTGAGTTTTGGAACGCCGGTGCTGGTGCTTGGCGACCCCGGCCAGTTGCCGCCGATTTCCGGCGGCGGTTTTTTCACCGAGCATGAGCCGGATTGTCTGTTGACCGAGATCCACCGGCAAGCGCGTGACAATCCGATCATCGATCTGGCGATGCAGGTACGCGAAGGCCGGCAGATCGCGCATGGCGACTATGGCAGCGCCCAGGTGATCGACAAGCGCGCGGTGACGCAGGAGCTGGTGCTCGATGCGGATCAGGTGCTGGTGGGCACCAACCGGACGCGGCGGCGCTACAATCAGCGCCTGCGCGAGTTGAAGGGTTTTTCGCAGATGTTCCCGCAGTCGGGGGACAAGCTGGTGTGCCTGCGCAATGATCCGGCGAAGGGGCTGCTCAACGGGTCGCTGTGGCAGGTGATGACCTCTTCGAAGGAGACGGTCAAACCGGGCATCAATCTCCTGGTCAAGCCCGAGGATGACGATATGGATCGCGGCGCCGCCAAGATCAAATTGCTCAAGGCGGCCTTCGAGACACCGGAGGCGGAAGTGCCCTGGACGACCAAGAAGCGCTATGACGACTTCGATTTCGGCTATGCGCTGACCGTGCACAAGGCGCAGGGCTCGCAGTGGAACAATGTCGTGGTCTTTGACGAAAGCTGGGCGTTTCGCGACAACCGCGAACGCTGGCTGTATACGGCGATCACCCGCGCTTCGGAGCGTCTGACGGTGGTGCGCTGAAGCGGCTGTCCCAGGCATCGAACGCGTTGGCGCGGGCAATCAGCCTGCGGGCGGCATTGGCGGTGGGCAATTCGACGGCGTGACCGTCAACGCTGGCGCGCTCGGCACCGCCAATGCGGGCGGCGTCAAAGGCCGTCAGAACCCGGCGCGCCTTTTCGATGCTGCGCCGGTCAGGCGTCAGTTCCTCGTTGATGACACTGGCATGCGCCGGCGTCACCAGGCTTTTTGCCTTGAAACCCCATTGCCGGGCCTGGCGGGTTTCACGGCGCAGACCTTCGATGTCGGCGAATGTGTAGGGACAGTCAATCGCGGTGACCCCGGCGGCGGCGCATTCGAGGCGAAAACGCTGGCGCACATAGTCGAGCTCGGATCCGCCCGGGTTGCGCTCGGCATCGAGATCGGCGGCCATGTCTTCGGAGGCGAGCAAGAGGGCCGTCACACGCGGGCTGGCGGTGGCGATGTCCGCGGCCGCCACCAGGCCGCGGGCACTCTCGATATTGGGCACGATCTCGATGCGGCCGCGCGGCAGATCGAGCTGTTTCTCCAGCGCCTCGATGGCGCCATCGAGACGCGCGACCTGCGCGGCGCGGTCGCATTTCGGCAAGAGCACGATGTCCGGGCGTCCGGCCATGACGGCGCGGAGATCCTGGGGGCCATCCGCGCTTTCGAGGGGGTTGATGCGGGCCGCAGCGAGCCGGCCGGCGCTTCGCCAGGCGGTAAAAATCTCCTCGCAAAGCTGACGCGCTTCGCGGCGCCGTTCGGGAACGGTGAAGTCCTCGAATTCCTGAATCAGCACGTCGGCGCCGCAGGTGGCAGCGGCGGACAGATCCTGCCGGTCGGCTCCAGGCAGGAAGAGCCAGGAGCGGCGTAGATGGACGGGGCGGCGGTCCCTGGTAAGAGCATCAGCGGTCATCGGGCCAGATTACTCGCGTGGTTGCGGCTGGCAAGGCGGTTGCGGCAACGCTCTGGCAGCAACCGGACATTAACGGGCCGCTGCTAGGGTCGAGATCCTAGAACAGGACAATGTTTCGGGAGACGATATGAAAACCCTGGCCACGGCCGCAATGAGCCCGATCATTCTGATGGCGATGCACGGTCCGGCACATGCCGTTGATCTCGAGAGGATGTTTCGCCATTTGACGGGCGACACGCTCGAGAAATGGGCGATGCCCCTGATCCTTGCGGGTACAGTGCTGGCGGCAATCGTGCTATGGTGGGCCGCCGCGATCGGTCGTCGCCGGCGCCGCCGGCGGATCAAAGCCTATGATGCGGAACTGGCGGAATTTTCAAGCCGCATCCGCCGCGGTGCAGGGCCGAAACGCTCACGTTTCTGATCTTGAGCATCAACAGCCCGGCTGCAGACCAGGACCGGTGCACGTCCCCGGCACGCCCTGTCAGATGATGCAGTCTCCGGGCACATCGAAGGATTTTTCGCCATGCCTGCCGCGCTGTCCGTCAATCTGAATGCCGTCGCCATGCTGCGCAACCGCCGCGACCTGCCATGGCCGAGCGTCACCGGGTTGGGGCGCATTGCCCTTGCGGCCGGGGCGCACGGGCTGACGGTGCATCCGCGCCCGGATCAGCGCCATATCCGGTTTTCCGATCTGCCGGAGATCCGCGCCTTGATCGATGATGAATTTCCGCAGGCCGAGTTCAACATGGAAGGCTATCCGAACGAGGATTTTCTTGAGCTCTGCGAAACCCATCAGCCCGAGCAGGTGACGCTGGTGCCCGATGATCCGGCGCAGGCGACCTCCGATCACGGCTGGAATTTTGCCGCGCATTCGGACCTGCTCGAGACAAGCGTGGCACGCTTGAAAAAGGGCGGCTGCCGGGTGTCGCTGTTCTGCGATCCGCATGCCGACCATGTCACGCTGGCGGCGGCGAAGGCGACGGGCGCCGACCGGGTCGAGTTCTATACCGGGCCCTATGGCGCCACCCATGATGACCGCGCCGCGGCGCGCCGCGAATTGCAGAAACTCGAGACCTCGGCGCAAATCGCCACGCAAATCGGACTCGGCATCAATGCCGGTCATGACCTGACGGTTGCCAATCTGGCGCCGCTCGCCGAAGCGCTGCCGGATCTGCGCGAAGTCTCGATCGGCCACGGGCTGACGGCCGATGCGCTGGAATTCGGCATGGCGGCCACGGTCCGGCGGTTCATCGCCGCCTGCGGCAGCTGATGTTTCCGGGCACCCAGGGTTAACGCGCCGACTTATCGAAAATTAAAGCTTTCATGATTGTCTCTGCTGCGGAGCAAGAGGTTTAGTCATGCGTATCATTCTCCTGGCGGTGCTGGCGCTGGTTCTGGCCAGCTGCGCGTCGCCGCCGAGCAAAATCAACAATGTCTGCGCGGTTCTTGACCAGCGCGACGGTTTCTTGACCAATTGGTCGCGTTCGGCGCAGAAGGCGGAGCGGCGGTACGGTGTGCCGCGCGCGGTGCTCCTGGCGACCATCCGCGTTGAATCCGGTTTTGACGGCGATGCCCGGCCGCCGCGGCGCAAGTTGCTCGGCATCGTGCCGTGGAAGCGCAAATCGACGGCGCTCGGCTATTCGCAGGCGCTGAACGGCACCTGGGAGCGCTACCAGCGCGAGACCGGCAACTGGCGGGCGCGGCGCACCAATTTCGACGATGCCATCGATTTCGTCGGGTGGTATCACCGGTTGAGCCATACGACCAACGGCGTGGCGCTCAACGACACCTACAATATGTATCTCAACTATTATCACGGGCATGGCGGCTTCCGGCGCGGCAATCCGAGCGCCACGGCGCAGCGCGCGGCGCGCAAGGCGGAAAGTCTGGCACAAAGCTATGCCACCCAGTTGGCACAATGCGGCAGATAGGCGAAACGTGATGCAGCTGAAACAGGTGATCGCGCATCTCGACTGCTCGGATCTTCAGCGCAGCGAAGCCTGGTATGCTCAGCTGTTCGAGCGTGCGCCGGATCGGCGGCCGATGGCCGGTCTTGTCGAATGGCATCTCGATGAAAGCGCCGGCCTGCAGCTGTTCGAGGATGCGCAGAGGGCGGGCGGCGGGACGCTGACGCTGATCGTCGAAGCTCTGGCCGCGTTGCGTCAGCGCCTGACGAAAGCGCACCTGGCGCCCGGACCTCTTTCGACGGGCGATGTCGGTCAATTGTGCATGCTGTCCGATCCCGACGGCAACAGGGTGGCGCTGGTCGAGCCGCGCTGAGCGCTTGCACTTGCGCAGGCCTTCCTATCAAAAACAACGCGCTTCGCAGAGAGCCAAAGTCCGCTCTTGACGCCGTACCGTACGGTACAGTACAGCATCGTCATGATCAGCGGGACGCTTACCTCATCTGACACGCCGGCGGCCGGCGAGGCCGATTTCACGCCGCGCCAGCGCGAGGTGCTCGACGTCGTCTTGCAACTGATGGTCGAGGAGGGGGACGGCTTCTCCGTGGCGCGCATTGCGCAGGCGGCAAGCTGCTCAAAGGAAACGCTCTACAAGTGGTTCGGTGACCGCGACGGCATCCTGACGGCGACGGTGCGCTGGCAGGCGGCACGGGTGCGGGCCGGGTCCTATGACAGACAGCGCCTCGACGAGGGGCAGTTGCGCAAAAGCCTTGCCGATTTTGCGGCCAACTGGCTGACGGTGATTTCGTCGCCGACCTCGATCGCGCTGAACCGGGTGGCGGTCAGCCATGCGGGATCGGGCAAGAGCCGGCTCGGCGCCATTGTCCTGGCCAATGGCCGGCTGGCAATCGGCGAGCGCCTGAAACCGCTGCTCGAGGCAGGGCGGGATGCCGGGCTTCTCGATTTCGGCGATACGGAAGCCGCGTTCCGGACCTTTTTCGGCCTCGTCGGGCGTGATGTGCAGATCCGGCTGCTGCTCGGCGAGACGGTCAGCCTGCCACCAGACAGGATCGCGGCGGATGCAGCGCTGGCGACACAACAATTCCTGACGCTCTACGGCGTCACCTCTCATTCCGGATCCGCATTAGCGGACCGGGCGGAAACGGGGCCAAGCCTCACCCAATTGTAACGCCAAAAAGGAAGGAACCGACATGCGCGTTTATTACGATTCCGATGCTGACCTGAACCTGATCAAATCAAAAAAGGTGGCGATCATCGGCTATGGTTCGCAGGGCCGGGCGCATGCGCTGAACCTGAAGGATTCGGGCGGCAAGGAGATTGCCGTGGCGCTGCGCGAGGGTTCGGCGACCGCCAAGAAGGCCGAGGCCGACGGCTTCAAGGTGATGAGCGTGGCG
This sequence comes from Neohoeflea coraliihabitans, assembly GCF_019334345.1. Lineage (GTDB taxonomy): Bacteria > Pseudomonadota > Alphaproteobacteria > Rhizobiales > Rhizobiaceae > Pseudohoeflea > Pseudohoeflea coraliihabitans. The sequence goes on along the minus strand of NZ_JAHWQX010000001.1, from coordinate 213,695 downwards.
GAAGCTGCAAAATGGGCTGACCTGATGATGATGGCAACGCCCGACGAATTGCAGGCCGGCATCTACAAGGCCGACATTGCCGACAATATCCGCGATGGCGCGGCGATCGCCTTCGCGCATGGGCTGAACGTGCATTTCGGGCTGATCGAGCCGAAGAAGTCGGTCGATGTGGTGATGATCGCGCCGAAGGGTCCGGGCCACACGGTGCGCGGCGAATATCAGAAGGGCGGCGGCGTTCCGTGCCTGATTGCGGTGCATCAGGATGCTTCCGGTAATGCGCATGACCTCGCCCTGTCCTATGCCTGCGGCGTCGGCGGCGGCCGGTCGGGCGTCATCGAGACCAATTTCCGCGAGGAATGCGAAACCGACCTGTTCGGTGAACAGGTTGTTCTGTGCGGTGGCCTCGTCGAACTGATCCGGGCCGGTTTCGAAGTGCTGACGGAAGCCGGCTACGCGCCGGAAATGGCCTATTTCGAGTGCCTGCACGAGGTCAAGCTGATCGTTGACCTGATCTATGAGGGCGGTATCGCCAACATGAACTACTCGATCTCCAACACCGCCGAATGGGGCGAGTACATGTCGGGCCCGCGTATCATCACCGAAGATACCAAGGCCGAGATGAAGCGCGTTCTGAAAGACATCCAGACCGGCCGGTTCACCTCCGAATGGATGCAGGAATGGCACGCCGGCGCTGCCCGCTTCAAGGCGATCCGCCGCGTCAATGACAGCCATCCGATCGAGGAAGTCGGCGAGAAGCTGCGCGGCATGATGCCGTGGATCAAGTCGAACGCGCTGGTCGACAAGGATCGCAACTAGGCTTTGATCGCCACGGCGACATTGGAATGATCCAAGGCCGCGGGGGCGACTCCGCGGTCTTTTTTTTGCACGCCTGCGGCGGCGGGTTGTCTGTTTTGCGCGCCTGCGGCGGCGCGGGATATGCCCGATTGCGGGATTGTTTCGAATTGTTCCGGTTTCCTTGGCCAAATCCTAACCTGTTTCTCTTAAGTCTGGCGGATTGAAGAGGAGCGGATGCCATGAAAGATGCCCAGCGCGAGCATTTCTGGGATTTCACACGAGCCTTCTATTTGCTGCTCGGCATCCCGTTTCATGCAGCCGTGACCTATTCGCTGCATCATGACTGGGCGATCCCGTCGCCGGTGCGCGACCCGCTGATGTCTGCCGTCGCCGACACGCTGCACACCTTCCGCATGCCCGGCTTTTTCGTGATCGCCGGGTATTTTTCTCTGATGCTGCTGATGCGGCAGGAGGCGCGCGACTGGGCGATGTCACGACTGGTGCGCCTCGGCCTGCCGCTGCTGACCGCAACACTGACCATTCTTCCGGTGCAGATGCTCATTCAGGTCTGGTTCGAAAGCCTGACCGGCAGCCTGCCGGCGGGGGCGTTCTGGACGACTTTCATCGCGCGGCTGACGCGTTTCGACGAGCCGTGGATCTCGCATTTATGGTTCCTGTACAGCCTGCTTGCCTTTTCTGCCGCATTGGCGTTTGGCGCAGCAGTGATCGGGCAGGCGCGCTTTGTGCGATGGTACCGCCAGGCCTTCGAATTCGCCTTTGCGCATCGATGGCTGTCGCTGGCCGGGCTGGCTTTGATCTCGGTTGGCTGCGCCGTGGTGCTGCCGCTTGTGTATGCCCTTGGCGGCGACAAGATGCCGGCGCTGATCGGCTACATCCAGTATTTTCCGTTTTTCTTCCTCGGGGCGGCGCTGTTTGCCAGCCCGGTCCTGAAAGCGCGGTATACGGGTCTCGGAGCGGCGGCGCTGATCGGCGGCGCCGTGCTGCTGGTGGTCGCCATGGCGACGCCGGCGCGGATCTGGGCGCACGGCGTGGTGATTCTCGCCGGGCTGATCGGCGCCGTGCTGATCACCGGTTTCATCGCTGCAATGGCGCGCCGCTATTGCGACCGGCCAAGCCTGCGGGTGCGCCAGCTGGCGGATGCGTCATTTTCCATCTACCTGTTTCACCACCCGATCATCATGGCGCTCGCAACCGTCTTCGCGCTGACAGACTGGCCGCCGGTCGCCGAGTTTCTGATCGTCGTTCCGGTTGCTGCGATTGCGTCCTATGGCTGCCATCTGCTGGTTGCCAGCAACCGGGTGACGGCGCTGCTCTACAACGGCATCCGGATGAAGCGGGCAACTGACGGCCCGCGCCTGCCGGTGGCCGGCGTCCTGGTCTCGCCGGAGCGATGAACAGGGTTTCCTGCTGCTAGATATCGGTCTCAAGCAAACAGGCCGCACTCGCGTGCGGCCTGTCTCGTTTGTTCAGTGCTGTCGCTCGAGGCGAACTCAGCCCTGGGTGCCGACAAGCGTCAGCTGCGCAATGCCGGCGGCGACATTGACGCCTTCCTGGGCCTGCACGGAAACCGGCTGCAGGGCGATCGACCCGCCGCCGCTGCTGACCAGGACATTGGCGCCGAGGCCGGCGGCAAAGGAGGCGGAAGCGGTGGCGCCGACATACTGACCGGCAAGGGCGCCGGTGACGAAATCACTGTTCGCCGGGGCGACAACAGCCCAGCTCATCAGGGTGGTGCCGGTGACGCCAAGGTCGATGCCGAACTTGTCGATCTGGCCGACATAGACCTCTTCCATGTCCGGATCGGCGGCCGAGGTGAAGGTGCAGGCCAGATCACGGCTGGAGCCGAAGATGAAGCTGCCGCCACCTTCGACGACACAATTGAGGGCTCCGACTTCGACGGTATCGACCTGTGCGCTTACGGGCGCGGTGAACAACGTCGCAGCGAGGGCCGAGGCCGACAGAAGAGCGAGTGTGGGACGGGTGCGGGGCATGGTGATCCCTTTCTGAATATCTGCAGCTTCCGTTTATCGGCGCGGGGAGGACGAACGCCGAAGGGTGGGAAGCGGGAACCGTCAAGTAAACGCAGGGCGGCAGCCGCTGTTCCATTGCGCCGGCGCACAGGCCGCCAAGATGGCGTCTGAGGGGACATAACCTTGCGCAGGGTCTCTAATCTCCGCAATGTTTCGCAAAATAGGTCAGCAATATTGACATAAATTTTGCTTTCTGCTTTGAGTTGGCTGCACATTGGCAGGAGCGAACGCATGGGCCCTTTGTCTTCCCTCGCAGCGGGCGAGACCCGTCTTGACTGGGACAGCCTGTTCGCCGGCCGTATAGCGCGCATGAAGGCCTCGGAAATTCGCGAGCTTCTGAAACTGCTCGACCGGCCCGAGGTCATTTCCTTTGCCGGCGGCATTCCCGACCCGGCACTGTTTCCCGATGCAGCTTTTCGCGACGGCCTGCAGGCGGCACTCAGCGGCGCGGATCGCGGCCAGGCTCTGCAATATTCGCTCAGCGAAGGCTATCGCCCGTTGCGCGAATGGATTGTCGGGCGGATGGCGTCGCTCGGCATCGTGTGCGACGTCGACAACATCATGATCACCTCAGGCTCGCAGCAGGCGCTCGACTATCTGGGCAAATTGCTGCTGTCGCCGGGCGACACGGCGCTCACGGGCTGGCCAACCTATCTCGGCGCCTTGCAGGCCTTCAATGCCTATGAGGCGAACTACGACCGGCTGGTGCCGGGTGATAACCGCTCGGCCAGCGCATTCCGCGATGCAGCGGAAGCGAAGGGCGGGCGCGCCAAATTCATCTATGTCTCCGCCGATTTCGCCAATCCGTCTGGCGAGACGCTCGATCTGAGCGAGCGGCAGCGGATTCTGGCGCTTGCCGATGCGCTCGACTGCGCGGTCATCGAGGATGCGGCCTACCAGTCGCTGCGTTACGAGGGCGAGGAGATCGCGCCGCTGCTGGCGTTGGATATCGCGCGCTGCGGGTCGATCGAAAAGGCGCGCACGATCTATTGCGGCAGCTTTTCCAAGACGCTGGCGCCGGGCCTGCGGGTCGGCTGGGTGTGTGCGCCGAAAGCGGTGATCGGACGGCTGGTGCTGATGAAGCAGGCGTCCGACCTGCACTCGGCGACGCTCAACCAGATGGCGGTCGATCATGTCGCGCGGACGGTGTTTGATGCGCAGATCAGCCGGATCGTGGCCACCTATGGTGCGCGCCGCGATGCCATGCTGAAGGCGCTCAGCGCGCACATGCCGCAAGGTGTTCACTGGACGCGGCCGGCAGGCGGCATGTTCATCTGGCTCACTCTGCCCGAAGCCATCGATGGCGCCGAGCTTCTGGCGCAAAGCCTGCAGCGCGAACAGGTCGCCTTCGTTCCGGGCCGGGCGTTCTATCCGGATGCAGGGCGTGGCAACGCCATCCGGCTGTCGTTTTCCTGCGCCGACGAGGGACCGATCGCAGAGGGGATCGCGCGCCTTGGTCGGTCCATTCGCAGGGCCATGGATGCGGCAACGCCGGCTGCTTGGAAAACTTCCGAGCCGTGTGCGAGAAGCCTGTGAGCGAGCTGCGGGCGGCCTTTCGCGGTTGATTGCGAGCGCCTATGCTTCCCCAAGCTGTGGGCCGCACTGCCGGGCGGAACCGCGACAGACGCATGCCGGGAAGGTCGCTGATGGCGCTCAGAATAGCCAGTTTCAATGCCGAAAACCTGTTGAGCCGTTTCGATTTTTCGGGTTTTCGCAACGATCTGCGACGCGACCGCGCGGTGCAGCTGTATGATATCGGCAAGGAAGCGGTGTACCAGCAGGTCGAGATGGCGCGCACCATCTCGCTGACCGACGACACGCGGCAATTGACAGCGCTGGCGATTGCCGACTGCTTTGCGGATATTCTCTGCCTGCAGGAGGTCGAGAGCCTCGATACGCTGCATGCGTTCGAATACGGTTATCTGTTCAAGATGGCCGGGGCCGGCTACCGGCAAAAATACCTGGTCGAGGGCAATGACGGGCGCGGCATCGATGTCGCGATCCTGATGCGCGAGGAAACGGCGCAGGGCGAGCCGATCGTCTTCGAACGCCTGCAGAGTCATGCGCATCTGACCTATGAAATGCTCGATCTGTGGGATCCGGTCCTTGCCGATCGCGCCCGTCCAGGCGACCGCATCTTCAAGCGCGACTGCCTCGAGGTGGATGTGCGCGTCGGCGGCAAGCCGTTCACCTTCTTTCTGGTGCATTTCAAGTCGATGGGCCCGGGGCGTAACGGGACGCCGGGAAGGGAATGGACGATGCCGGTGCGCCAGGCGGAAGCACGCGCCGTCCGGCATATCATAAGCGAGCGCTTTGGCGGCAAGACCGCCAATAAGAGATTTGCGATCTGCGGTGATCTCAACGACTACCGGGAGAAGGTGGTGATCGAAGGCGACCGGCGCAACGGCTTCACCTTCGAGCCGCGGCGCGAAGAGGTCTCGGCGCTCGATCTGCTGCTCGATGACGGCTTCGTGGTCAATCCGGTGGAGCGGCGTGCCGTACTCGACCGCTGGACGCTGTATCACACACGCGGGCCGGAGGAGCGGCATCTGTGTCAGCTGGATTATGTCCTGCTGTCGCCCCGCCTGGCGCAGACGAGCGGCAAGGCGGTGCCGGAGATCATTCGCGCGGGGCAGCCATACCGGACGATCTTTCCGCCCGGGCAGGCGCTCGAGCGCTATCCGCGCACCGGCTGGGACCGGCCGAAGGCTTCCGACCATTGTCCGGTCGTCGTCGAGGTGCCGGTGATTTGAGGGATGCGCGCGCCCAGAGCGAACCCTTGCAACTGACCGGCGTCGATCTGCGCGTGCTTGCCGGGGTGCATCCATGGTACGCCGACAACCGCGTGGCCATCGAGAGGTTCTGGGCCGAAGAGGTGTGCCGCCGTCCGTTTCTCTACAACGGCTTTGTCGTCCTGTTCGAGCCGCCGCACATGGCCGCCGGCCGGCTGACAGCCAAGGGCTATGTCACGCCCTATGCCGGGCTGCTTTATTTTCTCGCTGAAGGCGCCCGGACTGAAGGCGCCAAGGCGGCAGGGGTATGTCATCTGTTCGGCGCCCCGGCGCTCTCGAGCAGCGATGGTGCGCTGCTGCTCGTGCGCATGGCGGCGCGAACCGCCAATGCCGGCCGCATCTATGCGCCGAGCGGCTCGCTCGATGACAGCGACGTGGTGGCCGGGCGCGCCGATCTGAACGCCAACATGCAGCGCGAAGTGTTTGAGGAAACCGGCCTCGACCTTAAGCAGGCGCGGGCCGAGCCGGGCTTTCTGCTGTTTCGCGACGGCGCCATCTGCACGCTGGTGCGGCGGTATCACATGCCGGAAAGCGCCGCGGCGCTGGAGCGGCGGGTTCGCGCATTTATCGCGCAGCAGGATGATGCGGAGATCGATGATGTGGTGATGATCGGCGCGGCGGAGGAGATCAGCGCCGCGATGCCGAGCTATATCCGGCGTTACATCGAATTTCATTTCGTCCGCTCGTGAGTGCATGCAAAGATATCGGCGTGCGCAACCGAAAAGCCGACATCCCAGGAGCATGACAGGACAACGCATGAGCGAATATGCGATCTACGACGTTTTCACCGACCGGCCCTTTGGCGGCAATCCGCTGGCGGTGGTGTTTGGCGCCGGTGATTTCGACGCGGCATTGATGCAGCGCATCGCCGGCGAGTTCAATCTCTCGGAAACCTGTTTCGTCGGACCGGCCGAGCATGAGGTGCACACGGCGCGGCTGCGCATTTTCACCCCGAGCCGGGAACTGCCTTTTGCCGGTCATCCGACCGTTGGCGCGGCGATCGCACTGGCCGAACGCCGGGTGCGCACCGACCTGCAGGAGGATGGCATCGATCTCGTCGAAGTCCTGGAAGAGGAGGTCGGACCGGTGCGCTGCGCGGTGCAGCTCGAGAAGGGGCGGCCTGGATTTGCCGAATTCGACCTGCCGCGGCTGCCGGCGCCGATCGCAGCGTCGGTGGAGCCGGCGGATGTCGCCGCGGCGCTCGGGCTCGGCGTGCACGAGATCGGTTTTGAAAACCATGTCGTTTCCGTCTCAAGTGCCGGGGTGCCGTTCGTGCTCGTGCCGGTGCATGACATGGCTGCGGCGGCAAAGGCGCGCATGGATATGCACCACTGGTTGAAATTTGCACCGCTGGTCGGCGGGGTGCCGGCCGATTGCTATCTCTATTGCCGCGGCGGCGAGCATCACGATGCGTCGTTTCACGCGCGAATGTTCGCGCCGAGCATGGGGATCGCCGAGGATCCGGCGACGGGCGCGGCGGTGGCGGCGCTGGCCGGGGCCATTCATCGGTTCGACGGGCTGCTTGACGGGCATTGCACGGAAATGATCGAGCAGGGGGTGGAGATGGGGCGGCCGAGCCACATTCACCTGCATCTCGATCTTGCCGGCGGCAAGATCAAGGCCGGGCGCATCGGTGGCCAGGCAGTGAAGGTTGCAGAGGGAAAACTGCTGCTCTGACCCGCACCAGCAGCCCTTGGAAAAGCTGGGCCGGCCCGGAGGGCGGGTGCGCTTGGGATTTATTCACTTCTGTGCAATCATCCCAAACCAATCTGATTCAGGGGGTGAATTGGATTTTCGCTCACCTGTGTCGCTGATCGTGAAGGCGCGCCATGATGCTTCCGAACCGTTCGCTTCTCTGCATTCTCTCCGGCAGCACCGCGCTGGCCCTGATGGCGGCCCAGGCGGCAGCCACGGATTACGTGGTGTCCTCGGACCGCAGCACGACGCTGGTGCTCAGCGATGACGGGGACAGTCTGACGGTCGAGCGCGGGGCGTCAATCGACACGACAGCCGGAACCGATCACGCCGTCGAGGCCAATGCCGACAATCAGCGCATTGTGAATTTTGGCGAGATTTTCGGAGGACGCTCGGGCATCGATATCGACGGTGACAACACGGTCGTGATCAATCACGGCACGATCTTCGCGGCGGACAGGGATGGCATTTACTTTTCGGAGTTGGAAGGGCACCACAACACGGTGGTCAATTACGGGATGATTTCATCCGCTCCGGGCGCCAATCGGGGTGTCTATTTCAGCGAGACCTACGGATCGTTCGGCCGGCTCGACAATTTCGGCACCATCACCAGCGAAGGCATCCGGCCCGGCGTAACGCTCGGCAGCACCTATGGCTACGCCTATGTTTTCCACAACCACAGTGGCGGTGAGATCGGCAGCGCGTTCAGCCGGGGCGCCTATTTCAGTTCGACATATGGCTACAGAAATTCCCTCATCAATGATGGCGTGATCTGGAGCAGCGGAGACGCTGGCGTTGAATTCAACATGACCGGCGGTCACGGCAACACGCTGATCAATAATGGCATCATCCGCAGCAGCGGCGGACCTGGGGTTGATTTCTCCAACAGTTACGTGGATCCGGCGACGATTGAATCGCAGCTCATCGCCGACAATCCATTCGTGAGCGAGTTCGTGCCTGAAGAAAATGCTCTGTTCAATTTCGGGCTGATCGAAAGCACAGTCGAGCACGGCGTCCTTTTCCGCAGTTCGGACCGCACGGAAGAATTGAGCAATTTCGGCACGATCATCGCAGCCACCGGTTATGACGCCATTCACATGGCGAGCGATATGGCGGGATCGCGCGTGACCCTGGGCGGGGGGTCCGTGCTCGATGGCGGGGTGGTATTCGACAGCCCCGATGATGTGCTGATGATTGCCCCCGGGCTCAATCTGCATCTCACCTATGACGGGACACTGGAAGGCGTGACTTCGCCCGTGCCGTTTTACCATGATGCGGGCAGCACGATGGTCTATGCGATCGATCCGTCGGGCTTTGCGCTGTCCCAGTCCTTCATCGAGACGCTGAGCGGGGCGGTGCACGCGGCGGTGCGCGACGCTTCGGATGGCGGGCCATTCCCCGCCGGCGGATATGCGCAGGGCGATGCCGATGGCAACGGCCATGTCTGGGCCAGCGGGTTTGCCGGGTACCAGCAGCAGGACGGATCGGGCATTACGACAGGCGGCGCCCAGAGCTATGGCGGTTTCATCGCCGGCGGCGGATATGCCTCCGGCGCGCACAGTTTTGGCGGTTTTCTCGGCGCCTCGCATTCCGAGCTGAAAAGCCATTATGATGCGCAGCGGATCGATGCTGATACGCTGTTTGGCGGGCTGTATGGCGCCGGTGACATGGGCCGCAACCGCGTCAGCGCCAGTCTTGTCGGCGGGCTGGGCCGCTTCAGTTCCGAGCGGACGGTTGCCAACAACACGGTTGCCGGCGGCGTCGAAACGGCGTCCGGCGATTATGACGGCTATTTCTTTTCGCCCGCGCTGACCGTCTCGCGGGCGCTCAATGAAAAGGTCGCGGTCAGCGTCGGCGGGCACTTCGCCTCGCTGTTTCTCGACGGATACACGGAAACCGGCTCGGCCGCGAATATGCGTGTGAGCAGCCGCGACCTGCACGCCGCGACGATCCGCTCGCAGGTCAATTATCGCGCCGCCGAGCAGCACACTGCCGGCGGCACGCTGTCGGTCGAGACCTGGGCCGGCATCGACGGCGTCTTCAATCTCGGAGATGACGATGTCAATGTGACCCTGGCCGGCATGCCCTTTGCGGTGGCCGGCTCGTTCGGCGAGAGCCGGGTGAGCGGATTTGCCGGTGTCGGACTGAAACACCGGCCCGATCGCGGCAACTGGTCGCTGGATGCCTCGCTGGAAGGGCGTGGCGGCAGTGACAGTTTCGCCGAGGTGCGGGCGAGGGCGAGCTTCGGGTTGATGTTCTAGAGCTTGCCATGCGGGTTTGCGGCCGGTGTTGCGGCTGGCGGCGCGGAATGCGGCGTTGATGCAGAAAAGGTCTGGACAGTGCGGCGCGTTCGTCCTATATGCCGCCTCGTTCCGCTTGTTTTCGGAATGGGTGTGTAGCTCAGTTGGTAGAGCAGCTGACTCTTAATCAGCGGGTCCACGGTTCGAGCCCGTGCTCACCCACCATTTTTTCTTCAGATAATTTGTCCGATTCCAGGCGGGCGCATTTGCCTCGCGTGATGCGGGTATTGGATCAAATTTGGATCGCTTCTATTTAAATCGATTACTCAAAAAAATCGATGGAAATCTGTATATAGTAATGTGTTTTTAGTGAAATATTTTCATTTATCAATAAACAGACGATTATGATTTTGTAGTTCTCTCCAGTGTTGTCCTTTTCCCCTGTATTTATAATGACGATACAGTCGGAATCCGTGATCCGACTGTTCAGAAAGGTGTAATATATCCACCCTATCACGTAATTCATCTTTTACGACGAACGGTTTCCGACTTCTATCAAGAACGACTGTTCCAATCGGCCATGCACCTGAAACTACAGCTAAATTATAGGGGATATATTCCGAAGTTTCTTGTTCCCTTTCAAAGTGCGCGTAAAGGTTGTCAAGGATGAGATTAAGGGCCTTGCCTATGATCGGACTGCGACTTCGTGCGCAGATCGCGCTGTTAACAAGATCAATCCTGTGTGTGTTATCCTCAACCGATTTTCCGAATAGCACACACTCCAGCCTTGCCAGTCGCCCAAGAGTGCGGATAAGTGGGCCGCCGGTGGTTGGGGCAGCATGTGCGTCCACGTAAAGTCCGCCAAATTGATAGAGTAGAGCCAATCTCGCAATATCGGACTTGCATGCTGGAAGAGATATGCGCTGAAAGAGGTCTTGAAGCCCCGCCCGGTGTTGGTCCAGAAGAGGTAGAACGTCCTCATCGCCAAAAGACCGGAAAGCGCTGGTAAGCGTCTTCCACTCTTTTTCGGAATCGGGTGCGTCCTTGAGCGGATGTGTCCAGTAAGTGAAGATCAAACCTGTACTCCGGCACGATGGAATTATTGTGATCCACTCTACCATCAATACGAATGTCGTCCACACTAGGTTCCTCGTTATCGGCCATCCAAGGTGCGGGTCAGCAGCCCTCGCATCTGGATTACGAGAGGTGGGAGTACAAGTTGGCCATGAAACGCTAAAAGCGGACGGTTTGGTGTCTTGGTGGCACGCGGGGTTTCATCAGAACGGCTTCTTCAAAGGCATGCTTGACGACAAGGTTCAAACCTTGAAGGCCGAGAAAATATTACATTATATGCGTAATCCGATCCAAGCTATTCCGTCCATCATCCTTGAGAATGAAGCGAGCCAAAGAAATAACATTTCCTTTAAGCATCGCCGGGGAACGATAAAAAAATATTTTGGGGTGGATATTGCTGAAATGGGCCCAGTCGGCGCTGCCGCTTCATCATATATATATTGGAACAGAATATGCCAAGATATCGCGATGAGCCCGCCTATTTACATTGAAATTCCAGACCTTTCGGCTCTTGGCGTTGCAATTAATAAGCTTCCCGTTCGAAACACTAGCCATGAGAAGTTTGGACATGCGCCGGCGGAACTGCAAATTGATGATATTGCAAGGGGAGCCCCTACATCGGTTGCACAGCAAATATTTGATATTGCGCATACCTATCCACGCCAGCGTTAACTTTGCAAACTTTGTGTCACCGCAAACTAACTGCACAGCTTGACGCGCATGAGCCTGGCCGGGTCGCTTCGTTCGCCCCCCCCCCCAAACACACATTTTCTTCATGTCTCGTTCTGAACTCGCCATGAGCTTGGATGCCGGATAAAAGAGGCTTGAGGCGTGCTTGTCTTCAAAGGGGTTAACGCACGATCGTCCAATTAGCCTCCCGCCTCTGACTTGATCATCACCACGGCCGGCGCTGCTTACCGCTTTGCCGCACCTACTGCGTCGGCCAGGTCGGGTGATAGGAGTCGATGACATAGGCATGGGCGTGGCGATAGCCCGCGCGTCCCGGCCTGGCATCGGCGAGATGCGGATGATCCGGGTCGAGATTGTCGTGGGTGTGGGGGATGACTTCGCTGTCATCGGCCGGCCAGAAGCGCAGCGCGGCGAGAATGCCGACGGCCCCGAGAGCCGCCATGGCGAGGAAGGCGGTATCGAGCCCGGCGGTGGCGCCGAGCCAGCCGACCAGCGGGTAGGTGATCAGCCAGCCCGCATGCGATAGCGCGAATTGCGCCGCAAACACAGCCGGCCGATCCTCGGGATGCGCCGAGCGGCGCAGGAGCCGTCCCGACGGGGTCAGCGCCGCGGAATAGGCGGCGCCAACCACGGCCCATAGGACAAGCAGGACAGCGAATGTGCTGATCAGGCTGCCGATGGCCATGCCGAGGGCCGCTGCGGCTGCGGCACCGATCATCAGGGGCCGCTCCGGTAGACGATCGAGCAGCGATGGCAGGGCAAAGGCGGCGAGCATCGAACCGCCGCCAAAGGCGGCGAGCGCCAGGGCGGTTTCCTGCTGGCCGAGCGCGAAGGCGCCCTGGACGACCACCACGGTGTTGACAATAACCATGGCACCGGCTGCCGCCGCCGCCAGATTGATCGCCAGCAGGCCGCGCAGGCGCGGGGTCGACAGATATATGCGGATGCCGCGCGTGATGCGATCATAGATGCCGCGCGGCTCCTCGGGTGTCGGGCTGGGCAGGCGCACGGACAGAACCAGCAGGGCGGAGGCGAGAAAGCCGATCGCCGTTCCAGCAAACAGGCTGTTGAACGAGACGATGGTGATCAGCGCGGCCGCGAGCAGGGGACTGACCAGGCTTTCGAGATCATAGGCGAGGCGCGAGAGCGACAGGGCGCGGGTATAGTCGCGCTCATCGGGCAGCACGTCGGGGATCGTCGCCTGGAAGGTGGGGGTAAATCCGGCGGAGGCCGATTGCAGCAGGAAGATCAGGACGTAGATCTGCCAGATTTCGGTGACGAAGGGCAGGCAGGCGGCAATCGCGGCGCGCACGAGATCCAGCGAGACGAGCATGGCGCGGCGCGGAATGCTTTCGGCAAAGGCGGAGGCGATGGGGGCGACGCCGACATAGGCGATCATCTTGATGGCGAGTGCCGTTCCGAGAACCACGCCGGCCTCGTTGCCGGCCAGTTCGAAGGCCAGCAGGCCGAGGGCGACGGTGGCGAGACCGGTGCCGATGAGTGCGATGATCTGCGCCGAAAACAGGTGCCGGTAGGTGCGGTTGTGAAGAATGGCCAGCATGCGAGGTTCTCCGTGGCAGCGAAGCCGCGCGACAAGGCGACACTCGCATCAAAGCTCATGGACCAGACGAATCTGCCGGAGCTCTCGTTTGGATTCAATGCTTACCGCACAGGTTGCGGGTCATCCGTGTCGGGGCCAATGGCCGCCGGCAATGCGCGCCGCCGGCCACCGGTCATCTGATAGGCGCCGCGAGGGGCGGTCCCGCCTCTCCCGCGACGCAGGGTCTTGCCGGCCCTCTTACCGGGTGTGGCGGATGCAGACATTCTTGGTCTGCTGATAGGCGCCGATGGCCTCGAGCCCCTTTTCGCGGCCGAAGCCGGAGAGCTTGTAGCCGCCGAAGGGAAACTCGACGTCGAGCCCGACACCGAACGAGTTGATCCACACCTGGCCAACGCGCAGCTGCTGGCTCATGTTCATCGCCTTGTCGAGATTGGTGGTATGCACGCCGGCCACCAGCCCGAAGGGCGAGTCGTTGGCGATCTGCGCTGCTTCTTCCGCCGTATCAAACGGGATCACCGTCAGGATCGGGCCGAAAATCTCCTCGCGGGCGATGCGCGTCTCGTTGCTGGCACCGACCACCAAAGCCGGACGGACGAAAGCGCCATCGGAGAGCGACGGATCGGTCGGCAGTTCGGCGCCGAGAAGCAACTCGCCGTCCTGTCCGGCCACTTCATAGTAACCCGTCACATCCTCCTTGTGCGCCTTGCTGACCAGCGGTCCCATGTCCGGGTCATCAATGCCGGCGCCAAGCTGCATGTTCTTGATGTGGGCGTGCAGCTTGTCGACCACCGCATCATGGCTCGAGCGTTCGACCAGCAGACGGGTGCCTGCGTTACAGACCTGGCCGCAATGCAAAAAGACGCCACCGGCGACGATCGGAATGGCGCTGTCCATGTCGGCATCGGAGAACAGGATCTGCGGCGATTTTCCGCCCAGTTCCATATTGGTCGGGATGGCGTGCGAGGCAGCGGCCTCCTGAACGCGGCGGCCGGTGGGCACGGAGCCGGTGAAGGTGATCTGATCGACGCCGGGGTGGCGCGCCAGCATGTCGCCGACCGTCGAGCCGCGTCCGTTGACGAGATTGACCTGGCCATCCGGCAGACCGGCTTCCTGACAGATCTTGACAAACTCATAGGCGGTGACCGGCGTTTCGCTGGCCGGCTTGATGATCACCGAGCATCCTGCGGCAAGGGCGGGAGCGACACCGCGCGCAATCAGCTGGAACGGGTAGTTCCAGGGAATGATGTGCAGACTGACGCCGATGCCCTCCTGCACCGTCCAGTCGGTCCAGCCGGGGCCGATCGGGATCGATGTGCCGTGCAATTTGTCGGCGGCGCCGGCATAGTACTCAAAGAAACGGGCGGAACAATCGACCTCCCAGTAGGCATCGCGCATCGGCTTGCCGCTGTCCTGGCTTTCCAGCCGGGCAATCTCGTCGCGGCGCTCGAGCATCAACTCGCCGATGCGGTGCAGGATGCGGCCACGCTCATGCGGGCGCATGCGGCCCCAGGGTCCCGTATCGAATGCTTGACGCGCTGCGCTGACGGCGGCATTCACCTCGCGCTCGCCGGCTTTGGCATAGTTTGCCAGCACCGCGCCGGTGGCCGGATTGATCGATTCTCCGACGCCCTCGGACCCCTCCGAGAGTGTCTGGCCTCCGATGACCAGGGGGATCGTGGTGATGCCCATGAAATTGGCTCCTGCTTGGTGTTCTTCATTCGGTTTACGTCCAGCATTGTATACATATAAAAAAATATTGTCGACATAAATTGACAGGTTGTGTGCGGTCTGGTAGCGATCTCGAAAGTAAATGGAGGAGCGAAATGGACCTTGGCTTGAAGGGCAAACGTGTTCTGGTGACCGCGGGATCACGCGGATTGGGACGTGCGTCGGCCCTGGCTTTGGCCGCGGAAGGGGCTGACATTGCAGTCGCCGGGCGCGATCTTTCAAAAATGTCGGAATTGCTCGACGCGCTGCGCGAAGCCGGTGCCGGCAAGGCGGTTGCGGTGCGCATCGATCTGTCGGAACGCGATACGCTTGCTGCCGGCGTGGCGGAAGCTGTCGAGCACCTGGGCGGCATTGATATCTTTGTCGCCAACACGGGCGGGCCGGCTTCGGGGCCGTTTCTCGATATCGAGCGCAAGGACTGGGAACTGGCGCTGAACGAGAGCCTGCTGCCGGTGGTCGACCTGTGCCATCTGGTCTTGCCGCACATGCGTCAGCAGAAATGGGGCCGCATCCTTTTCGTCACCACGGTCGGCGTGAAGATCGTGCAGCCGAACATGGTGTTGTCGGATTCCATCCGGCTGGCGATGGTCGGCATGGCCAAGTCGCTGTCGATCGAGTTCGCGCATGAGGGCATCATGGTCAATTGCCTGTGCCCGGGACCGTTCGCGACCGATCGCATGGAATATCTCGTCACGTCATCAATGGAGCGGGACAATCTCAGCCGCGCCGATGCGGAGGCGCTGTGGCTGAATGAGGTGCCGGCGCAGAAATTTGGCGACCCGTCCGATTTCGGAGCCATGGTCGCCATGCTCAGCTCCGAACGCGGCGGCTTCATCACCGGCACAGCCATCGCGCTCGATGGCGGCAAATCAAGGGCTTACTGACACATGACCAAGATTGATTCGACGATGACCAGGACTGCCGATGGCGGCTCCGCGATCATAAGCTGGTTCAAGAATGCCGGCATCCGGCACGTCTATTCGGTTTCCGGCGGCCCCATCAATTCGATCTATCAGGCCTGTGCGGCGCAGGGCGTGCAGCTGGTGCATACGCGCCACGAGGCGGCGGCAGGCTACATGGCCGAGGCGGCGGGCCGGGTGACCGGTCGACCGGCGGCCCTGGTTGTAACGCTCGGACCGGGCGTGACCAATGCGATCACCCCGGCGCTCGTGTCCAATCTGGGCGGCACGCCGCTGCTGATCGTCGGCGCCCAGTCGGGCACGGCGGTGTCCGAGCGCGGCGCCGGCATGTCGTTTGAAACGCTACCGGCCATGCGGGCCGTGACCAAATGGGCGGCGCGCTGCACCGATCCCGACCGGCTGCAGGAATATCTCGATATCGCCTGGCGCAAGATGTGGGCGGGCCGTCCGGGTCCGGTGTTCATCGAAGTGCCGACCGATGTGCTGCATGCGCCGCTGCAAAAGCCCGAGGCGCTGTCCGACAAGGCCCCGGTGATGCCGGGCCGGGCCGGACTGGACGGCGGCGACTGGCAGCAGGCGAAGTCATTGCTGTCTGGGGCCAAGCGGCCGCTGGTGCTGATCGGCGACGAGGCCTTTTACGATCGAAGCGAACGCCTGCAGGAGGCGGTGGAAAAGCACGGTCTGCCCTTTGCGCCCCTGCGGCTGGCGCGCGGCATCATCGACGAGCGGCATGCGCAGTGCGCCGGGCCCGGCTATGCGCCGTGCAATGCGACCCTGCGGCAGGCTCTGAAGGACAGCGACTGCGTCCTCGTTCTCGGTCATCATTTCGAGTTCGATCTCGAATTTGGCGACAAGCTGGGCGAGGGGGTGAAGGTCATCCAGGTCGCCTCCGACCCGGAACTCCTGCATCGCAACCGCAAGGCGGATGTGGCAATCGCGGCGGCTCCGTCATCCTTTGTCGAGCAGCTTGCCGACCTCGATCCAATGCCGGTTGACAAGAGCTGGGTGGAGAAGGTGGTTGCTGCCTGGCAGGCCGAGCGCGAGAGCCAGCTTGGCGAGGGCAATGATAAGGGCCTGCATCCGGTCGCAGCTGTCGATGCGGTCTCGGGCGCGGCCCCGGATGAGACCATCTTCGTCACCTCGCATGGCAATATCGATTTCTGGGCCGATGCGCGGCTGCAGATCAAGGCGCCGGGGCGCTATCTCAGGGCGGGCCAGTCCGGAACGCTGGGCGCCGAAGTGCCTTACGGCGCGGGGGCTGCATTTGCCGACCCGGATGTGCCGGTGATCGTCTTTGTCGGCGATGGCGGGGTCGGATATCACGTCACGGAACTCGATACCGCCGAACGCTATGGCCACGCCTTCATCGTCGTCGTGCTCGACGATGAACTGTGGGGAGCCATCGCCCTGCCGCAGGAGCAGAGCTTCGGCAAGACCTATGAGATGGATCTGCCGCGCCGCGACTGGGCGAAAGTCGCCGAGGGTCTGGGCGGAAAAGGCTATCTGGCGCGTTCGCCGGAAGAGATTTCAGACGCGGTGCAGGAAGCCATCAAGTCCGGCAAGCCGGCGATCATCCAGGTGCCGGTCCGCAGCGTGATCAGCCCTTACATGGCCTATATTTCGTAGGTTCAACCGAAACAAGCGCAACCAAACTCGGAGAATGCAGGTGAAGATCTGGAAAGACGGTGACAAGACCGGGATCACCCCGCCAAACCATTTCGGCGGCCTCAATGTGCTCGATATCGTGCCTTTTGCTGGCAGCAATTTCAGCGTGCAGGTTTCCAAGGCGCCGAAGGGCGGCGGTGGCGAGCTGCATCATCATGACGACTGGTCGCAGGTGTTCTATGTACTCAGCGGCGCCCTGACGTTCGATACCGGCAATGAGCGGTTCACGCTGCAGGCCGGCGAAGCGGTGCTGTTCGAGCCGAAGGACCCGCATTACACGATCAATGAGCAAGAGGAAGAGTGCGTTTCCCTGGTTATAACGGTCGTGCAATAGGACCGGGCAGCGTCCACTCTTGCATCTGCAAGTCGCGCGTTGCATCTGTCTGGGACGTGAAAGTGCGGCATCAAGCGGGAGGTGGCTTTCGGTGGGGAGTGAACAGGGAGCATCGGCAGCAAATCTGATCCGGATACTCGAGGACGATATCCTGGTCGGGCAGCTCAAGCCGGGCGACAGACTGGATGAACAGGCGCTGGCGCGCCGTTTCGAAGTGTCGCGCACGCCGGTGCGTGAAGCGCTGCGGCATCTGGCTTCAAGTGGTCTGGTCGAGATCCGGCGCAACCAGGGCGCGGCTGTTCGCACGTTGACGACCGCGGAACTGGTCGAGATGTTCCAGGTGCTTGCTGAACTCAACGGTCTGGCGGCACGGCTGTGCGCCCGACGCCTCAACCGCTCCGAGCTGAAGACGCTGCGCGGCCTCAACGATATTTGCAACCAGCGTGCCGAGGCGGATGATGCGGATGGATTCTATGCGGCCAATACACAGTTTCACGCCTTTATCGACAAGGGAGCTCAAAGCCAGTTTCTGCTGGAGGAATGCGAGAAACTTGAAAAGCGGCTGAATGTCTATCGCCGGCACATCACCTTCCAGCCGCGGCGCATGGAACGCTCGGTGCAAGAGCATTACCGCATTGTCGAGGCGATCGAGGAAGGGGAGGGCGAAACCGCCCACCAGTTGATGCGTGAGCATGTCGATCTGCTTGCGGGGTCAGCAACGGACGTGCTGATCGCGCTGGAAGTGAAAAACCGGGACTAGGGTCCTGACCCTGGCGGATCGCGCCCAACCCAAGCTGAACCACCGCCGGTTTGCTCCGGCATCTGCCAACGCCTTTCTGAAGCCCTGCCGCCGCGGCCGGGCGGCGGGGAGACCTTTGCGCAAAGGACAGAGATCGATGACGTTACCACCCTCACAAGGCACCCTGGTTGCCAATTCGTCGGCACACAAGGGTTCGGCGCTGTCGGCCGCGGAAGCGGAAATCGCCGGGCAGCAGGCGCCGGCCATCGTGCGCGAATATCTCGATGCCTTTCCCGATTACGAGGCGACGCCGCTCGTCTGCCTGCCCGGTCTTGCCGCCTCGCTCGGCGTCGCCAGCCTGGATCTCAAGGACGAGGGCCAGCGCTACGGGCTGTTCAGCTTCAAGGCGCTTGGCGGGTCCTACGCGGTGGCGCGGTTGGTGCACCGTTTTCTCGAGGCACGCCTTGGCCGCAAGGTCGAACCGGCGGAAATGCTCAGCGACGAGAGCAAGGCGGTCGCGGCGCAAATGACGGTGGCCTGCGCCACGGATGGCAATCACGGCCGCTCGGTGGCTGCCGGGGCACAGAAGTTCGGCTGCCGATGCGTCATCTTCCTGCATCGCGGTGTCAGCAGGGGCCGCGAGCGTGCCATCGCGCAGTTCGGCGCCGAGATTCGCAGAACCGCCGGCAATTACGACCAGTCGGTTGCCGAAGCTACGGAAACCGCCGCCAAGGAAGGCTGGACGACGGTGTCGGACTTCTCCTGGCCTGGCTATGAGGAAATTCCCGGCCTGGTGATGCAGGGTTACACGCTGATGCTCGAGGAAATCTTCCAGCAGGCCAGCGCGCCCTATACCCATGTCTTCGTGCAGGGCGGCGTCGGCGGTCTGGCGGCGGTCGTCGCGGGCTATTTCCACGACCGGCTCGGCGAGAACGGTCCACGCATCATCGTCGTCGAACCGGACCGGGCCAACTGCCTGCAGCGCAGCGCCACGGCCGGTCAATTGGTGGCAATGGCGGCGGAGCAGCCGACGGTCATGGCGATGCTCGAATGCTACGAGCCTTCGCTTGTCGCCTGGCAGATTCTCGAAAAGACCGCCGATGATTACCTGACCATCGGCGATGGTTCCGCGATCAAGGCGATGCGGGTGCTGGCGGATCCGGTCGGCGGCGACCCGGCGCTGGTGATCGGCGAATCCGGCGGAGCGGGCCTCGCCGGCCTGCAGACGGCATTGTCGGACGCAACGCTGCGCGAAAAACTGGGGCTGGGCGCGGACTCGCGAGTTCTGCTATTCGGCACCGAAGGTGCCACTGATCCGGGCTTGTACGAGGCTCTGGTCAGCGGCGACACGAAAACTGCACTTGATGGGATTTACAACCATGCATGAGGTCTTTGCCAAGACAACCGTAGACAAGGCTCGCCTGCAGCGCGCCCGCGATCATCTCAAGGATCAGGGCGTGCGTCTGCCGACGATCGCCGAACTCGCCAAGCCGGACAAGATCTCCAGCGAGACGCGGCAGGCGCTGAGCGACGTCGATCCCGATAGTGCCGATCCGCTGAACCTTTATCGGGTGCACTGGCACAACGGGGCGGACCGCAAGGGGCAGGCGGAGATGCCGCGGCACATGGTGCTTCCCGAGGCACTGACCGGGGTCAAGGCGAAGATCGTCGTCGTGCTCGGCGCCGGTTTCCCGATGATCGCCGCGCACAAGGTTCTGGCGGCCTATGGCTGCCTGTTGCCGCGCCTTCTGACCGGCCAGTTCGATCCGCTATCGCAGCGCGCGGTATGGCCGTCCACCGGCAATTACTGCCGCGGCGGTGTGGCCATTTCAACGATTCTCGGATGCCGCAGCGTTGCCGTGCTGCCGGAAGGCATGAGCGCCGAACGCTTCGACTGGCTGGCGAAATGGGTGAAGGATCCCGATGACATTGTCCGCACCCCCGGCAGCGAGAGCAATCTCAAGGAAATCTACGACGCTTGCCACGAACTGGCGCAGGATGAGCGCAATGTCATCCTCAACCAGTTCAGCGAGTTCGGCAACTACGTCATTCACCGGGCGGTGACGGGCAAGGCGCTCGAGGCGGTGGCACGCTCGCTGAGCGAGGAGAGCGGCATACGCCCGCGCGCTTTCGTCTGCGCCTCCGGTTCGGCCGGAACGATTGCCGCCGGCGATCATCTGAAGGCGAGCCTCGGCATGGAGGTTGCGGCGGTCGAAGCGGTCGAGTGCCCGACCCTGCTGCGCAATGGCTATGGCGAACACAACATCCAGGGGATCGGCGATAAACATGTGCCGCTGATCCACAATGTTTTCGGAAGCGATTATGTGATCGGCGTGTCTGACCGCAGCTCCGATACGCTGAATGTGCTGTTCAACAGCGATGCCGGACAAGACTATCTGCGCGCCCACAAGGGGGTTGATGCGGACACGCTGAAATCCCTGTCGCATCTGGGTCTTTCGGGTCTTGCCAATGTGGTGGCAGCCATCAAGCTGGCGCGCTTCCTTGACCTGAAATCGGATGATGCGCTGGTCACGGTGGCGACGGATTCGGCGGAAATGTACGGCTCGCAGTTCACCAAGACCCTCTCGACCCGGTTCCCTGACGGGTTCACCGAACTCGATGCTGCGGAAGTGTTCGGGCGGGAGATCGGCGGAATCGCCACCGACAACATGCTGGAACTGACCCGCGCCGAGAAGGATCGTATCTTCAATCTCGGCTATTACACCTGGGTCGAGCAGCAGGGCACGCCGCTCGAATTGTTCGAAGCGCGGCGCGACCAGGCCTTCTGGGACGGGCTGATGGACATCGTTCCGGTCTGGGACAGGATGATCGAAGAGTTCAACGCCAGCACCGCATAGCCCCGGCGTTCGATCTTGAAGGGGCGGCTAGAACAGGCCGCCCGGTGAGAACGCCCCCGGCAGGAACTCGGCAAAGGCCTTGACTGCCGGGCGCATCGTCTGGTCGCGCAGACGCAGGCTGGTCACCCGCACCGGTGGCAGTTTTTCGACGATCGGGCGCGCCGTCACCTCACTGCCATCGTATGTCACCGACGTGCCCGGCAGGGCATTGTGAATGGTGTAGCCACGGCCATGGCCGACCAGACCGCGGATCAGCTCGTAGGATTTCGAGCGGTACACGATCTGCGGCATGACGTGGCAGAGGCTGAACAGGTTCATGAAATATTCGCGTGAATGCGGCAGATCGAGCAGGATGAACGGCTCGTTGGCCACCTGCTTGAGACTGATCTCGTCCTGGTGGGCGAGCGGATGGTCGGCGCCGACCAGCAGATAGGGCGGCAACTCGACCAGCGGCTCGCCGGTGATCTCGCGCGGCAAGGCGTAGGCATAGGCAATGGCGATCTCCATGCGCCCCGACACGAGGCCATCGACGATTTCCTGCTGGTTTCCCTCTTCCAGCTGAACGGTGATCGAGGGCATGCGCTGGGCAAATTCGGAAAGCAGCGCCGGCATGTAGCGGGTGGCGAGGGTCCCGAAGCAGCCGACCGTGATCTCACCGGCAATGCCCGTGCCGAGGGTCGCTGCCGAGCGCTCGAAATCTTCGGCGTGGCGCAGCAGCAGGCGGGCTTCATGCACGAAACGGGCGCCGACAGCGGTGGTCGAGACGCCGCGCGCGTGGTGGCGGATGAATATCTGCGTGCCCAGATGCGCTTCCGCGTCAGCGATGGCGCCGGAGATGGCCGGTTGCGAGATCCGCAATTTCCGCGACGCCTGGGTGACGCTGCCCAGTTCGGCCACCGTGACGACATAGCGCAACAGACGAAGTGAAAATTGCATAATTTTTTCCGATGCAAAACCCTCTGATTTCGTATTTTACCGATATCGGGAAAGGCTGCACACTCCCCTTGTTGCATTTTCTCGAAAACAGGGAGCAACGCTTGCATACGTCTGAACCAGGCTGTCTCAGCGCACCGTCAGACCGTCACCTCACGTGTGGCGACGCGGCTTCGGCGACGAAGGCAGTATGGCCGGCAAGCCCGGGGGACCTCAGCAAAAATCGATGAACACGCTGGTCACCACATCGAAACCAAAAAAGGAACAGTCACTCATGCGCATCTTCAAGAACACAGCATTTGCGTCCGCCGCCCTCATGGCGGCAGCGCTTTATGCGAGCACCGCAATGGCCGAAGTCAAACTTCGCCTTGCCGTGGAAACCACCTCCGGCGATCCAACCAATGTGATGCTGGCGGAATTCCGTGACAATCTTGCCGAGGCAGCCGGCGACGAAGTCGAGATCGAATTTTTCGATGGCGGCTCGCTCGGCGACGAGTTTGCCCTGGTCGAGATGCTGCGCGTCAACCAGGCACAGGTGGTGCCGCTCGGATCGGACGGCGTGGTGCAGCTGGCACCGCAATTCGCCATTTTCGATGCGCCGTACCTGTTCACCTCGAAGCAGCAGGCGCGTGATGCGCTCGCCGGCGATCTTGGCGCGAAGCTGACCGAAGTGCTGCGCGAATCGGCCAATCTGGAAGTGCTGGCGTTTGGCGAAATCGGCGTGCGCGTCGTGTCGAACAATACACGCCCGGTCGAGACCCCGGAGGATCTGAAGGGTCTGAAACTGCGTACGCCGGGCAGCCCGACGCGCATCATGGCGTTCACCAAGCTCGGCGCGTCACCGGTGCAGATCGACCTCGGAGATGTGTATCTGGCGCTGCGCCAGGGCACGATCGATGGTCAGGAAAACCCGATGTCGGTGATCAAGGAGTTCTCGCTGCACGAAGTGCAGAAGTACATCTCGCTGACCAACCATGTGTACACCCCGGTGACGCTGGCGATGAATGGCGACGCCTATGACGCTCTGTCCGACGAGATGAAAACCGCGGTCAAGGATGCGGCGAAGGCGGCAGCGACTGTCACGCACGAGAATTCGGACAAGCAGGACGCCGAACTCGTGGCGATCTTCGAAGAGGCCGGCGTTACGGTGAATGCTCCGGATCTGGCTCCTTTCCAGGAGGCCTCGGCTGAAATCCATGAGGAAATCGGCAAGGTTGTCGGTGAGGATTTCATGGCTGACGTGAAGAGCAGCATCAATGAATAGGGGCGCAACAAACCGGCAGGACGAAAGTCCTGCCACCCCCATCTTCCGCTATGACGGCAACGGCACCAAGGCGCGGATCGGCCTGATCTTCATGGCCTCATCGATTGTCATGGAATCGGAAATGTGGGCCATGGCGGCGGAAGGCGTGGCGATCCACACGACGCGCATCAAGCTGCCGAAGGTCACGCTGGCCGGCATTGAAGCGATGATGACGGCACCTGAACTTGAACAGGCCGCCAAGCTTCTCGGGTCGGCGCCGGTCGATATCCTGTGCTTTGGCGGCACCAGCGCCTCGTTCCTGCACGGAACGGCCTATGATGAGGGACTGACCAAGAAGCTGAAAAGCTGGGTGCCGGGACCGAAGATCACGACGGCTTCGACCGCGACGCTGGCGGCTCTGAAAAAGGTCGGAGCCGGCAAGATCGCGCTGGCGACACCGTATCTTGACGAAATTCACCAGCGGGCAATCCGTTTCCTGGAAGAAAATGATCATCCGGTGGTGGCCTCGGCCAATCTCGGCATCGATACGGACCAGGCGCTTGCCGAGGTGCCGCTGAAGGACATCTACGAGCTGGTCAAATCGGTGGACCGGCCGGATGCCAGCGCGATCTTCATTTCCTGCACCAATTTCTGGTCCGTGGCCGTCATTGACGCCCTCGAGAAAGAACTCGGCAAGCCGGTGATCTCGGCTGTGCAGGCGTCATTCTGGCATTGCCTGGAGACCCTCGGCGTCGATGGCGCCAAGCCGGGCTACGGCATGTTGTTTGAGGGCCGCGTGGCGAAGAGCAGCGCTGCGGGATCACCGTCATGATGCCGCTTCTCGATGCCGAAACCGGGGCATCGGCGGCAAGCGGCTGGCGCGCGAAATCGGTGCTGGTGCTCACGCGCCTGCTCGAGGCGGCGGCGATGGTGTTGATGTCGGCGCTGGCGGCCCTGGTGCTGGCCAATGCGGTTGGCCGCTACGCCTTCTCCTCGCCGCTGCCGTGGTCGGAGGAACTGATCCGCAACATCCTCGTCTGGATCGTTGCCACCGGCATGGTGCTGGCGGGGCTGCGCCAGTCGCTGATCTGCTGCGACATTCTGATCGGGCGCATCAGCCCTGGCGTGCGCCGGGTTCTTTCGATCGTGTGCGGCCTGGCGGGCTCGGCGGTGCTGTTCTACTGCGCCTATCTCACATGGCAATATCTGGCTCTGTTCGGGCGTGATGTCTCGCCGATCCTGCGCATTCCCAAAGGCGTGATGATCGGCGGCGTGTTCTTCGCCCTTGCCGGGCTGGCTGTCACGGTGCTGGCGTCGGTGTTCAAGCGGGAGCCGCGCTGATGCTGTGGGTCGCTTTCGTGACGATCGTGACATTGTGTGGCCTGGCCGTCATCGGCATGCCGATCATTGTCGCGCTGGCCAGTTCGGTCGTCGTTTTCCTGCTGATCAGCGGCGGCTGGCAGCTGGCGTTGCCGCAGCAGATGCTGACGGGGATCAACGATTACATCCTGATCACCTTGCCGCTGTTCATTCTGGCCGGGGGGATCATGAATGCCAGCGGCATTGCCGACCGGCTGTTTGCCTTCGCCACCGCCCTGTTCGGCTGGCTGCGCGGCGGACTGGCGCATGTGAATGTGGCGGTCAGCCTGATGTTTGGCGGCATGATCGGCACATCGGTGGCGGATCTGGCCGGCTCGGGATCGATCCTGATCCCGAAGATGAAGGCGAATGGCTATCCGGGCCCGTTGTCGGCGGCGCTGACGGCAACATCCTCGGGCATCGGAGTGCTGTTGCCGCCCAGTTCGCCGATGATCCTGTATTCGGCGGTGACCGGGACCTCGCTCGGGGCCATGTTCCTCGCTGGCGTCGTGCCCGGCCTGTTGCTCGCCGCCACGCTGATGCTGACGGTCGGGGTGCTGGCGCGCAGGCATGGATGGCAACCGATGGAAGGGTTTGCCTGGCTGCAGCTTTTGCGCACCGGGCGGCGCGCCATCTTGCCGATGGGACTGCCGGCGCTGATCCTGGGCGGTATCATCTTCGGGCTGTTCACACCGACCGAAGCGGGGGCTTTCGCGGTCGCCTATGCGCTTTTCCTGGCCATGGGGGTGTATCGCACGATGCGCCTCAAGGACCTCGGGCGCGTCCTCGTGGAGGCCACGATCCTGACTGGCGAAGTGCTGCTGGTGGTCGGATTTTCGGTGGCGCTCGGTTGGGCGCTGTCGGAGGCACGGGTGCCGATCATGCTGGCCGAGGGCTTGCAGTCGCTGTTTCCCTTCGAGACGGTCATTCCGCAGATCATCCTGTTGTTGTTGATCGCGATGGTCGCCGGCATGGTGCTTGATCCGCTGATCCCGATGATCATGCCGGTGCTGCTGCCGACCCTTCTCACGCTCGACATCGATCTCGTTCACTTCGGCATTCTGATGATTGTCACCGTGGTGATCGGACAGGTGACACCGCCGGTGGCGCTGGCCCTGATCGTGGCGGCCCGGATCGGCCAGGAGGACGTGGTGGCGACCATACGCGCCAACACGCCGTTTCTGGTGGCGATGATCCTGTTCCTGTTGCTGCTGGTGTGTGTGCCAAGCCTTTCGACCTGGCTGCCCTATGCCCTGATGTAGTGGCCCCTGACCAGCTCGTCATCGCCTTCGGGCGGTGGCCCCAGGCAGCCGATCCATTCATCGGCCGTCCGGACCGACTTGACCCGAACAGGCCGCGAGAGGTGCCCGAAAGGTGCGTTTCACGGCCGTGCAGATGGACCGAATTGCCGGATGGACAGACGCAATGTCCGGCCAGACAACCGACCAGGTGGTAAGATGAAGACCGATATCACGCTCAAGGAGCATGCGCCGCAAGGGGAGACATCGCGCGGGGCCTTGCTGTTTTATTCGCAGTTCGACGATCCGACCGAGTGGGCTGACGCTTTGCAGGCGGCCTATCCGGGCCTGGATATCCGCATCTATCCGGATGTCGGCAATGCCGATGACATTACCTATGTGCTGGCATGGCGGCCGCCGGAGGGCTTTTTCGCGCCGTACAAGAACATCAAGCTGGTGGTCAATCTCGGCGCCGGGGTGGATTCCCTGACCGGACGGGCCGACCTGCCCGAGGTGCCGATCTGCCGGCTGTCGGATTCGGGCATGATGGCGCTGATGCGCTCCTACGTTCTGTTCGCCGTCATCCGCTATGCGCGCGACATGCCGGATTTCGAAAAGGCGCAACGCCAGTCGGAATGGCGCTATATCCATCCAACCCCGCTCGATCGTATCCGTGTCGGGGTTCTCGGTCTCGGAGCGCTCGGTTCGGCTGCGGCGCGCAGCCTGGCCGATCTGACATTCGATGTGCGCGGCTGGGATCTCGCGCCCAAGCAGATCGACGGCGTGGCATGCTTTTCCGATCCGGGCGAGTGGGAGAATTTCCTCGGCGATGTCGACATTCTGGTCAATATGATGCCCCTGACGACGGGCACACGCGGCATGCTGGACAAGTCGGTGTTCGATGCGCTGAAGCCGGGGACGAAATTCGTCAACGCGTCGCGCGGCGAGGTGGTCAACGAGGATGATCTGCTCGCAGCGCTGCGGTCGGGACAGGTGGGTGCCGCAACGCTTGATGTCTTTGTTTCGGAGCCGTTGCGCAGCGATCACCCGTTCTGGAAAATGGAGAACGTCTACATCACCCCGCATCTGGCGAGCATCACGGTTCCCGATGCCGCAGCGCGCGATGTGGCCGCCAACATCCGGCGCGTCGAACAGGGGGAAGCCCCGCTGCATCAGGTCAATCCGAAGGCCGGATTTTAAAGCGGCGATCCGCATCGGGGACGGAAAAGGCGCCTGCGGGTGCCTTTTTCATGCGCTCCGCAGATGCGCGCTCAGATCCCAGATGGCGCTGGCATTGAGCGGTGTCGAAGCCACTTCGGTCCCGAGCGCATCGGACACGGCATTGGCGATTGCCGCCGCCGGTCCAATGGCTCCACCTTCGCCGAGCCCCTTGGCGCCGAGGGGCGTCAGCGGGGTGGGGGTCTCGATGTGGTGGACTTCAACGTCGGGGATTTCCGGCGCCAGCGGCATCAGATAATCGGCAAAGCTGGTGGTCAGCGGCTGCCCTTCGGAATCGTAGACGAAATGCTCGAGCAGGGCCGAGCCGATGCCCTGCACGACGCCGCCGCGCACCTGGCCGTCGACGATCATCGGGTTGAGGATCGTGCCGCAATCCTCGACAACCACGAAACGCTTCAGGGTCAGCTTCGAGGTCGGCACGTCGATCTCGACGACCGCCGCGTGCACGGCGTTGGCATAGGTGCCGTCCTTCGGCCCATCGAGGCTGAATTCGGCGACGAGGCCGGGTGTCATGCCTTCCGGCACCTGATCGAGATTGCGCAGCGCGGCGCGCGCGAGCTTGCGGATCTCGATCGAGCGGCTTGGATCATTGGCGAGCGCAGCCTTGCCATCAGCCAGGATGATATCGCCGGCCTCGGCCTGCAGGAGGTGCCCGGCAATCGCCTTCAACTTGTCGGCAATCTGCAGTGAGGCCATGTGCACGGCACCGCCGCCGAGCGGACCGCCGCGACTGCCCCAGGTGCCCACCGAATAGGGTGAGGTGAGGGTGTCGCCATGGCGAACGAAGACATTCGCCGGATCAATTCCCAAAGCGTCGGCAGCGACCTGCGCCATCACTGTTTCGTGGCCCTGGCCGTGGCTTTGCAAGCCAAGTCCGATGACCACCTCGCCATCGGGGTTCATCTCGACCCGGGCGGCGACATAGCCGGTCTCGATCGGCACCCGGCGCCGGGTGAAATCGGGGGTGCCGTGCGCGGTCTGTTCGATGAAGCAGGCAAAGCCGACGCCGATGCGTTTGTCTTTCGATTGCTTCGATGCGCTGGCGGCGGCGATATCATCGGCCAGCAGCGCCTGCATCTTTTCCAGCGATTCCGCGTAGGAGCCTGGATCATAGGTGAAGCCGAGGACATTCTTGTAGGGGAAGTCGCGGATGATGTTCTTCAGGCGGAATTCAAAGGGATCCATGCCGATCTCGCGGGCGATCTCGTCCATCAGCCGCTCCTGCGAGAACACCGCGGAGGGACGGGCGACGCCGCGATAGGTGCCCAGCGGGCACTTGTTGCTGGCCAGAGCGCGGAAAGTCGCCTCATAGGCGCCGATCGTATAGGGGCCGGGCAGCACCTTGGCGGCCATGCCGGGATCGCCGGCGGCGGTGAAGGGATAGGTCGAATAGGCCCCGACATCGACGCTGATATCGGCTTTCAGGCCGAGCACCGTGCCGTCGGCAGCGACATAGGCCTCCAGCGTGTGCTCGTGGTCGCGCGCATGGATCGATGCGATCAGATGCTCGCGGCGATCCTCGATCCACTTGACGGGGCGGCCGGTCTTGAGCGCCAGCCAGGCGACGAGCACTTCCTCGCCGAACACCTGACCCTTGATGCCGAATCCTCCGCCGACATCGGGTGCGATGACGCGGATGCGCGATTCCGGCAGATCGAGTTCCTCGGCGATATAGGTGCGCACCAGATGCGGCATCTGGGTCGATGACCAGACGGTCAGAACGCGGTCGGCATCATTGAAATGCGCCACGACACCGCGGCATTCCATGGGGACCCCGGTCTGGCGCTGGTTGCGGTAGGTGCGCTTGATGACATGCGCTGCCGCCTGGCGGGCGGCCTCGAGATCGCCGCCCTTCATCTGCCGTTCGATGAAGGTGTTGTTCTTCCAGCCTTCAAAGATTGGCGGCACCGTGCTGTCCCGCGCCTGGTCCATCGTGGCGACCACCGGCAGCGGGTCGATGTCGACGAACACCAATTCGGCGGCGTCCTCGGCGAGATAGGGATCCTCGGCAAGGACGGCGGCCACCGGGTCGCCGACGAAACGCACCGTGTCGAGCGCCAGCAGCGGCTGCTCGGAATATTGCATTTCCGGATAATCCTGGTGGGCCCGCAGGGCCAGCCCCCTGGTATCCTCGCCGGTGAAGACCCAGGTCGGAAAGTCGCTGTCCTCGAGCATCGATGTGTCGATCTCGACAATCTTGCCATGCGCCATCTGCGAGCGGGCAATGGTCAGATGCAGCATGTTGGGCAGGCGGATGTCGTCGATATAGCGCGCCGAGCCGGTCAAGAGGCGCGTGTCTTCGAAACGCTGGACGCGGGCGCCGATCTGGCGCGGGTTTTCGCCGTTCATGGCGTGGTCTCCTTGCCGATCTGATCGCTGATCGCCTTGCGCACCGCTGCCACGATCCCCTGATAGCCGGTGCAGCGGCAGATGTTGCCGCTCATCGCCTCACGAATGTCAGCGTCGGACGGCATCTCGCCACGCCCGACCATCTCGTCGACATAAGGCGCCAGGGTCATGATGAAGCCCGGCGTGCAGTAGCCACATTGCAGGCCATGCTCGCTCTTGAAGGCCTGCTGCAAGGGATGTTCAGCCTGCTTGCCGCCGAGGCTTTCAACGGTGTTGATGGTGGCGCCGTCGCACTGGACGGCAAAGGTCAGGCAGGACAGGCGCGGCTGGCCGTCAAGATCGACGGTGCAGCAGCCGCAGGCGCCATGCGCGCAGCCGATATGAACGCCGGCGAGATCGAATTCGGTGCGCAGCACATCGGCGAGCAGCCGTCGTGATTCCACGGAGACGGTGCGCTTTGTCCCGTTCACTGTAAGGGTAATGTCGCTCATGAGTGTTCTCGGGCCTTCTCACAGGCACGCTCGATGGCGCGCGTCGTCAGCTCGGCGATCAGGCCGCGACGATAGTCGGCGCTGGCCGCATGATCGCCGACCGGATTGATGTTTTCGGAGAACTGCGTTCCGGCGGCCCGCGCTTCGGGGGCAGAAAGGGCGCGCCCGACCAGTGCTGCCTCGACCTCAGGAGCACGGGTGGGGACCAGCCGGGCGCCGGCGCAGACAATGCTGGCGCTGGTGATCGTGCTGGTGTCGTGATTGATCGAAACGCCAATGGCGGCGAGGGCAAAATCACCGCGCCGTTCGGCCTGTTCGAGGAAGGCGCCGCTGTTGTTCTCCGGCGGGAAGGGAAATTCCACGCCGGTCACCATTTCGCCCGGCTCGAGCGTGGTGACATAGGCGTTGGCGAAGAAATCGGCTGCCGCGATGCGCCGCTCGCCCGCCGTCGAAGCGACCAGGATCTGGGCGTCGTACAGAACGCAGATGGCCGGAAGCTCGGCGGTCGGATCCGCATGCGAGATGCTGCCACCGAGCGTGCCGTGACGCCGGATCGTCGGGTGGCCGATCCAATGCACGGCTTCAAGGAATGCCGGCAGGCGCCGGGCGATGATCGGGTCGTCAAAATAGCGCTGATGCCGCACCAGGGCGCCGATATGCAGAACGTCGCCGCGCTCCTCGATGCTGTCGAGGCCGAGACCGTTGATATCAACCAGGTGGCCGGGCCGGGCGAGGCGCAGGTTCATCATCGGCACGAGGCTCTGTCCGCCGGCCAGCGGCCGACCGTCCTCGCCGAACTCCTGAAGCAGAGTCAGGGCATGCTCAAGCGAGGTCGCCTTGTGATATTCGAATGCTGCGGGCCTCATCGGGGTCCTCCAATATGATGCGCGAAGCCTGTGGGCGGACGCCCTGTGAATGGCACGGGTATCCAGCCAGCCTCGCAAGCCTATGGGCGATTAGCGTTGTATGCAATAGGAAAAAGTTTGTAGACAAAAATACGGCTATCGTATATTCGAATAGCGTGTTCATCGCATTTGGATGCCCGGTGCGCTGGTTTCAGTGTGCGCCGGGAAACGTAAACTGGGAGTTCAAAATGACTATAACAGGGAACAAGATAAAAGCAGCCTTTCTCGGGGCGGCGCTGACCCTTTTGATGGGGGCGGGACATGTCGCCGCCGAAACGACCTTGCGGATGGTCGGATCCTTCCCGATCGGTCCGTCGCCGACCGCGGAAGTCGGCAATCAGTTCATGGAGCGGGTCAACGAGCTCGGCAAGGGCGTCGTGCAGATCCAGTACATCGGCGCTTCCGATGTCATTCCGATTTTCGACCAGCCTGAAGCGCTGGTCAACGGCGTCTTTGATGTCTGGTATGGCGCTCCCAATTACTGGTCGGGCATCGTGCCGGGCGGTGATGTGGCCGAGCTTTCGCCGTTCGCCATTCCGGATAACGGACCGGGCAGCGACTTCTACGAGTTTCTCGTCGGCCTGTTCGAAGAAAAGGGCGTGCGCTATCTCGGTCACTCGACCGGCGACGTCGGCACGGGCGCGCATTATCTGAGCACCAATTTCGAAGTCGAATCGGTTGCCGATCTGAAGGGTCGTCAGTTGCGCGTCGCGCCGCTGCTGCGTCACTTCGTGCAGGCTTCCGAAGCCGAGCCGATCACGCTGCCGCCGTCCGACATCTTCCTCGCCATCGACCGCGGCACGGTTGACGGTTTCACCTGGCCGGTGGCCGACGCCTACACCCGCAATGGCTGGCAGGACGTGACCAAATATCTCGTCGGTCAGGCGATGTATCGCAGTGGCGGCAGCGTCGCGATGAACCTTGAATCCTGGAACAACCTGTCGCCGGAGGCGCAGGAAATCCTCCTGAAGGCTGTCGAGGAAGTCCAGGCCTGGGGCGGTGAGTTCTTCGCGGGCACCGAAGCCGGTGAAATCGAGAAGATGGAAGCAGCCGGCATGGAAGTGCTGAAGCTTTCGGATGAGGCAGCTGCCGAATGGACCCAGGTCGCGCGCGCCGCGCTGTGGGACTACTACAAGGGCGTGATGTCGGCCGAAGATGCCGACAAGGCCAAGGAACTGCTTGATCTCGACGATCTCGACTAAGCCAGACTGACATCAGCGGCCGCAACTCTTATGGATTGCGGCCGCTTGACGCCTTTTGGGGCGAGGCAACGAGGGGAGGCCGGGCTTGTCAAAAGCAAACAGGATATTCGATTTCATCTTGAACGTGATGGCGGTTCTCGCCTGCACGATCCTCGTCGGTCTTATGCTGGCGACGGTCTACAAGGTTGGCCTGCGCGAACTGACCGGGCAGGGCATTATCGGCGTCGATCAGTTGAGCGGCACCGCGATGGTCTACATGACCTTCTTTGGCGCGGCGTGGGTGCTGCGCAACAACGGCCACGTGACCATTGATCTCCTCGTTTCCTCGACCGGCGGCCGCTCCGGCCGCAATCTGGTCATTCTCAATTCTCTGATCGGCGCGCTGGTGTGCTTTCTCGGAACCTATTTCGGCATCACCGCGACCTGGTCCTCCTGGCAGCGCGGCATCGTCGTCGCCGCCGAGCTTGAAATCTTGCGCGCCTACGTGATCGCTCCGATCCCGCTGGGGTTCTTCCTGCTGGGGGTTGAATTTCTCCGGCGTGCCGCCCGGGCCCGTGCCGGGGCGATCGACACCAGCATCCGGATGGAGGCCTGATACTTATGGAATGGTGGATGTTCCTGCTGGCGTTCTTTTCCGGCCTCGGTGTACTGCTGCTCATCGGTTTGCCCGTCGCCCTGGCCTTTGCCGCCGTCAACATGGTAGGGGTTTTCTACCTCTGGGGCGGAACGCGCGGGCTGAACCAGCTTATTTTGAGCATCGAGAGCTCGATCGGCACCTTCGTCCTGGTGCCGGTGCCGATGTTCGTCCTGATGGGCGCGATCATGTTTCATGCCGGCATCGCCCAGCGCATGATCGAGGTGCTCGATCAATGGATCGGTTTCGTGGCCGGGCGCCTGGCGGTGCTGGCCATCATGACCGGGGCGCTGCTCGGGGCGCTTACCGGCGTTGCCATGGGCAGCGTTGCCATTCTCGGCTCGACACTGATCCCGGAAATGCAGCAGCGCGCCTATGCCAAGTCGATCTCGATCGGGCCGATTCTGGCAAGCGGCAGCCTGGCGATCCTGATCCCGCCGAGCACGCTGGCCATCGTGCTGGCCAGCCTGGCCGGCATTTCCGTCGCCCAGATCCTTGTGGCGATCGTCGTGCCCGGCCTGCTGCTGGCCATCCTTTACGCCACCTACATCATCCTGCGCTGCGTCCTGCAGCCGGAAATTGCGCCGCCCTACGAGGTGCCGCATGTGCCGATGCGGCAGCGGCTGAAGGATACGCTGTTTTACATGATCCCGCCGGTGTCGATCATCGTTCTGGTGATCGTGGCGATCTTTCTCGGAATTGCGACGCCAACCGAAGCGGCGGCGGTCGGGACCTTCCTGACGTTCATCCTGGCGGCGCTGTACCGCCGGCTGAGCTGGAAGGTGATCCGCGAAGGTGTCGGCTCGGCAACCGCCTTGTCGGTGATGGTGCTGATCATTCTGACCGGATCGGCCGCTTTCAGCCAGTTGCTGAGCTTTTCCGGGGTGACGACGGCGATCACCAATTTCGCCACAGAACTGCCGGTGCATCCGCTGATCCTGATGGTTCTGATGCAACTGGTCGTGGTGTTTCTCGGCATGTTCCTTGAACAGACGTCGATCGTCCTGGTGACCATCCCGATCTTCCTGCCGATCATCGCATCGATGGGCTGGGATCCGATCTGGTTCGGCACGATCATGATGCTCAATCTCGAAATGGCGACCATCACGCCGCCATTCGGTCTGTCGCTGTTCGTCATGAAAGGCATCGTGCCTCCCGATTACACCATCGTCGACATCTACAAGGCGGCCGTGCCCTTCATCATGATCAACCTGTTCCTGATGGGAATGATGATCGCCTTTCCGCAAATCGTCCTCTGGCTGCCGGGCATGATGTGATCATCGCTTCGAAACGGACGGGACGCGATGCCGCGGTGAATGCGGCACACTGAAAAAGAGGTACTGCATGAGCACTGAGACACGTCAGAAAATTCTCGATACGATCGATCAGAACAGCGAAAAAGCGGTGGAACTGCTGCGCAAGATGGTCACGATTCCGAGCGTGACGGGCGACGAGGCGGCGATCCAGAAATTCGTCAGCGAGTACATGACCGACATCGGTCTCGACGTCGACATGTGGGAGACCGACTGGGAAGAGTTGAAGAAGCATCCCGGGTACCGGCCGGTGGCGCGCGGTTACGAGAACCGTCCGAACATCGTGGCGACGCATAAGGGCACCGGTGGCGGCAGGTCACTTCTGCTCAATGGCCACACCGATGTCATTCCGGTCGGCGACGGCGAAGGCTGGAGCGATGATCCCTGGTCGGCGTCGATCAAGGATGGGCGCATCTATGGCCGCGGCTCCTGCGACATGAAGAGCGGTGTCGCCAGTCACATTCTGGCGGTCGAGTATCTCAAGGCCGCCGGCGTCAAGCTGAAGGGCGATGTGCTGATCAATGTCGTCATCGACGAGGAAGTCAGCGGCCACGGCACGCTCGACACGGTGATCCGCGGCTACAAGGCGGATGCCGGCATTTCCGGCGAGACCAGCGATCTGCACGTTCAGCCGGCCTGTATCGGCCGCATCTGGTTCGAAATCGAAATCCAGGGCAAGCCGGCGGGTGTTCAGCAGCGCTATCTCGGGATCAGCGGCATCGAGCTCGGCTACAAGATCTGCAAGGCGGTGCAGGAGCTCGAGGACGAGCGCGTGGCGACGGTGACGCATCCGCTCTACCCGAGCGCCATCGATTCGCTGCCCTGCCTGATCGGCAGCTTCCAGGCCGGCACCTATCCGAGTGCCTTTCCGGCGACGGCGCTGCTCAAGGGATCCATCGGCACGGTGCCGGGCGAAGATCACGAGGGCGTCAAGCAAAGCCTGGTCGACAAGATCGCCGCGGTTGCCAAGGACGATCCCTGGATGAAGGATCATCCTCCGGTGGTGCGGTTCGTCGGCTACGATGCCGAGGCCTCCGAGATCCCCGGCGATCACCCGGTCGTCGATGTGGTGGCCAAGGCCTACACCGAAGTCACCGGCAAGGAACCGACGATTTCGGGGCGCCAGGGCGCTGCCGACACGCGGTTCCTCAACAAATATGCCGACACGCCGACGGTGATTTTCGGACCCGGCTCGACGGCGGTCATGCACTCGAACGATGAATATGTGTCGATCGAGGACTATATCACCTCGATCAAGGTCATGGCGCTGTCGATCTATGATTGGTGCGGCTCGGAGAACTGAGCCGCGACGTGCCCGCGCCGGCATCCGGCGCGGGGCCGTGACAACGCAGCAACAAGGAGTGGGCAATGCCGGTCCTCAGCCAGAATTTTACCGTCGACCATCCCCGTGAACAGGTCTGGGCCACGTTCCAGGATCTGCCGCTCGTGGTGCGCTGCCTGCCGGGCGCCTCGCTGGACGAGGAACCCAAGGACAACGTCGCGAAAGGCCGGATGACGGTCAAGCTCGGACCGGTCAAGGCCGATTTTGCCGGCGAGGCGGAAATCGACGCCGATGCCACGACCTATACGGGCACGATCAAGGGCAAAGGCATCGACAAGAGCCATGCCTCGCGGGCCAAGGGCGATGTCGTCTATCATCTCGAAGAGCTGTCGGCCGGCAAGACGGGCGTGAAGGTCGATGTCGACTACACGCTGTCGGGCTCGCTTGCGCAGTTCGCGCGGGGCGGCATTGTCGAGGCGGTGGCCGAGCAGATCACGCTGAGCTTCGCCAGAAATCTCGAGAAAGAGTTGAATGCCTCTGCGAATGCGGATGCTGCGCCAGTGGCGCAAGCCGGCGAGACGCCTGCGGGTGCAGCGCAGCCTCAAGCCGCGGCGACGGCTCCCGCTGCGCCAGGTGGGACGGCTGCCAAGCCGGCCGAGGCGCCGAAGCAGCGCGCGGCGGAGCCTTCCAACGAGCTGAATGCGCTCGATCTGTTCTGGGCGGTGCTGAAGTCGAAAATCAAACGGTTGTTCGGCCGCTCCTGAGCCCTGTGGCAGCTGTCATTCGGGCGGCGCCGTGCGGTCGCGCACCTCGATAATGCGGCGGGCAATGGCGGCAGCCTGCATGACATGGGTCCGGGCGGCGGTTGCGGCGGCAGCAGGGTCCCTGGCCGCGATGGCATCAACAACGGCGCGCATTTCGCGCGGCCCATCCTGGTCGCGGTTGCTGTCGGCAATGGTCAGTGAACGCAACTGGTTGATGCGCAGCATCAGCGAGCTGACGATGCCCCAGGCAATGGTGTGGCCGGCGGCTTCAAACAGCACCCGGTAGAATTCGCTGGTCGCCTCGAGCACGGCCGACGGCGTCTTTCTGGCGTAGGCCTGTTCGATCGACTTGAGGTGCCGCTGCAGTTCGCTGATCGCGGCATCGTCTGGGTCAGCGGCACAGGCGGCTGCCGCCATCGCCTCCAGCGAGGCGCGAATCTCATAGATCTGCCAGGCTTCCTCGCGCGAGGTGCGGGCGACGATCGGGCCGCGGTTGGCGAGACTGGTCACCAGACCTTCGGATTCGAGATGACGCAGGACTTCGCGCACGATCGTGCGGCTGACGCCGAGCTGCGCACAAAGGTCGCGTTCGACAAGCCGTTCGCCGGGTTTGAAATGCGAGGTGAGGATCGCCTCACGCATCTTGTCGAGAGTGAGTTCTCGCAGCGTCTTGGTGGCGCGTTCGACGCGCAGTCCGTCGCCCCTGTCCCGTCCGGTTGGTTGCATGCCGTTATCCTGCTTCATTTCAATGTCCGTGCCTTGTGTCCCGGCTCCCCCCTTGTCGCCCCACGCGTCCTGATCCGAAGCCTTACCGTTTTGCATCTTCGGCGGCAACGCGGGGCATGCGCATCTCTGCCCCGGGCGCAAGTGCCCTAAGTGAAAACATGGGCTGCCCCGGGATCGAAACGCAGCCAGACGGTGTCGCCGCGCGACAGGCCGGAAATGCTCTGGTGGCCGAACGGCAGACGCACGGAGACCGTCTCGCCCCAGCCGGTCGCGGCGGCGACATGAATGTTGCTGCCAAGGAAGGTGATGTCGCTGATCTGCACAGGCAGACCGGTCTTGTCGGGTCCCGCCTGGCGGCTGAGATCCATGCGTTCAGGCCGCAACAACAACGCGCCGCGGGCCCTCTCGCCAGGGCGCCCGTGCAGCGGGACGCCGGACACCACCAGGTCATCGCCAAGGCGGATATCGGCAGTCGTGCCGTTTGAGCCGACCAGGTCGCAGGAGAGGAAATCGCTGTCGCCGATGAATTCCGCGACAAAGCGTGTGGCCGGCTCGGCATACAGTTGCGGACCGGTGCCAACCTGGTCGATGCAGCCCTGCGAGAACACGGCGATGCGGTCGGACAGGCGCAGGGCTTCGTCCTGGTCGTGGGTGACGTAGAGGATCGTCACCTCGGTCTCGTGATGGATGCGGCGGATCTCATGCTGTATTTCCTCGCGCAATTTCTTGTCGAGGGCCGAGAGCGGCTCATCCATCAGGAGAATGGGCGGGTCATAGGCCAGGGCGCGCGCCAGGGCCACGCGCTGCTGTTGTCCGCCGGACATCATCGCCGGCTTGCGGTCCTCGTAGCCGTTCAGCCGCACCAGTTCGAGCATGCGCCGGACGCGGGCGTCGATATCGGCCTTCGACCAGCGCCGGACGCGCAACGGGAAGGCGATATTCTCACCGACGGAGAGATGCGGAAACAGCGTGTAGCGCTGAAACACCATGCCGATGTTGCGCCGGTGCGAGGGCGTTGCAAGCAGGGTTTCACCGTCGAGCAGGATGTCGCCGCGGGTCGGCTCCTCGAAGCCTGCGAGGATGTACAGGGTGGTGCTCTTGCCGGAACCGGACGGGCCGAGAAAGGTAATCAGTTCGCCACGGTCGACTTCGAGATTGACGTCGTGGACGGCGACCACCGGGCCGTATTCCTTGCGGATGCCGCGAATTTCGAGAAAGGGTGTGGTCATGATTTCATACCTTTGCGAACAAGCGCGACGAGCAGCATGAGGATGATGGTGACGGCGACGAGCACCGTCGAGGCGCTGGCGATCACCGGCGTCAGGTCCTGCCGCAGGGTTGACCAGATGCGCACGGGGAGGGTCTGCAATGTCGGGCTGGCCATGAAGATTGCCAGCACCACCTCGTCCCAGGAGGTGAGAAAGGAAAAGATTGCCGCCGAGAACAGGCCCGGCGCGATGGCCGGAAGGGTGACGCGCAGCTTGGCTTCGAGGGGATGGGCGCCGCACAGCACGGCGGCATCCTCGACCGACTTGTCGAAGCCTTCAAGGGCGTTGGTCAGCGCCAGGATCGAGAAGGGCAGGGCGACGAGCAAATGCGCGATGACGAAGCCGGTGACCGTGCCATTGATGCCGAGGCGCAGGAAAAAGGCATAGAGCGCCACGGCTAACACGACCACCGGCAGGATCATCGGCGTGAGAAACAGCGCCTTCAACGTCTCGCGACCGCGAAACTTGCCGCGCACCAGCGAAAAGGAGGCGGCAAGTCCGATCAGCACGGACAGGACGGTAACGATCAGGCCGATTTTCAGGCTGTTAAAGGCAGCGGCGAGCCAGCGCGGATCGGCGAACAATTCGCCATACCAGCGCGTGGTCCAGGAGGGTGGCGGAAAGATCAGCCATTGTGAGGAGCCGAAGGAGAGCGTGGCGATGAAGATGATCGGCAGCAGAAGGAAGGCGCTGACGGCAATCACAATTGCCAGCAAAACCCAGCGCCACCAGCCGAGACGGTGAAAATCGAGCAGCATCTCAGCGCCCTCCCATCTGCCGGGTGCCGAAGATCTTCAGCTGCACGGCGTAAAGGGCCAGGGTGACGACCAGCAGCAGGAAGGCGGCGGCGCTGCCGAGACCCCAGTCGACAAGCGACTGCACCAGTTGGGCGATCAGTTCGGCGAGCATCATGTTCGATGTGCCGCCGAGCAGCGCCGGGGTGACGAAGTAACCAAGCGACATGACGAACACCATCAGCCCGCCGGCGGCCATGCCGGGCGCGGCGAGCGGCAGCAGCACGCGCGTCAGCGCCTGCCAGCGGGTGGCGCCACACAGGGCGGCGGCGCGCAGGACGGCGCGGTCGATGGTGCGGATGACGCCGTAGAGCGGCAATATGACGAAGGGCAACATGATATAGGTCATACCGATGGTCACCCCGGTGAGATTGTTGACCAGAGCCAGCGGCTGATCGATCACGCCAAGCTGCATCAGCGTCTTGTTGATGATGCCGGTGCGCTGCAGGAGCACCATCCAGGCATAGGTGCGGGCGAGCAGATTGGTCCACATCGATAAAAGCAGGATGGCGAAGACGATGCGGGTCAGCGTCGACGGCATGATGACCAGCGCCCAGGCGACCGGAAAACCGATCACCAGGGCGCAGATGGTGACGAGCGTCGAGACGATGAAAGTGTTGGCAAAGACCTTCAGATAGGTGGTCGAGCCGAGCAGGGTTTCGTAATTCTGCAGGCCGGGAGCCGGTTCGAGAACGCTGCGCAGCAACAAGGCGAGAACCGGCACGACGAAAAACAGGATGACCAGAAACGTGGCCGGCATGGCGCCGCCAAAGCCCCGCAAGCCGCCAGCCTTGCGGCGGCGGGGCAGTTTGGCAGCGGTGATGCTGTGAACGGCATGGCTCGACATGTGATGTTCTTTCCGCAGTCAGTGAAACCGGGGCGGCAAGCAAGGGCAGGGCTGTGTGCCGTCAGCCGGGCTACATCCTTTGCAGGAAGCGGCATCGGCCGACGACAGACAGGTCCGCCGCTTATTCCGCCTGCCAGGCGTACCAGCGGGACGCGATCTCGTCGCGATGCTCCGCCCAATAGGCCATGTCGGCGTTGACCTGGGTCGCCGTCTGCTGGTCTGGCAGGGTGGCGGCGACGCCGGCATCCATCAGCTCCGGCGATTTCAGATTGATCGGCGCGTAGCCTGTCGCGGCGGCCATCTGGGCCTGGCCTTCCGGCGAGGTGGCGCGGGCGATGAAGCGCATGGCCGCCTCCTTGTTCTTGGCGCCCTTCGGCACGACGAGGGAATCGGCTGCGGTGATGTTCTGCTCCCACGAGGTCTTCACCGGCACGCCGGTGTCGGCGAGGGCGGTCAGACGGCCGTTCCAGAAGCTGCCGAAAGCGGCTTCGGCAGAGGCGAGAAGCTGTTGCGACTGGGCGCCGCCGGACCACCAGATGATGCTGTCCTTGATGGTGTCGAGCTTGGCAAAGGCGCGGTCGAGATCGAGCGGGTAAAGCGCGTCCGGCGCGACACCGTCGGCGAGCAGCGCCGCCTCGATGACGCCGGGTGCCGACCATTTGTAGAAGGTGCGCTTGCCGGGGAAGGCCTCGGTGTCAAACAGCTCGGCCCAGGTCTCAGGACAGTCGGAGACGGCGCCCTCATTGCAGCCGATGACGAAGGAATAATAGAAGCTGCCCACCGAATGATCGGTGACGAAACGCGGGTCAAGACTGGACTTGTCGATGACGGTGAAATCGAGCGGCTCGAGAAGGCCCTGGGCGCCCGCCTGAATGGCGTAGTCGCCCTCGACATCGACCACGTCCCAGCTGACGCCATCCGCTTCGACCATCGCCTTGAGCTTGCCGTAGTCGGTCGGACCGTCCTGCAGCACATCGATGCCGCTCTCCTCGGAGAACGGCGTCGCCCATGCTTCGGCCTGGGCATCCTGGGTGGTGCCGCCCCAGCTGGTGAAAACCATCTGCTCCTGGGCGTTAACGCCGGTGGCCGCGAGCAGGGTGATCAGGGATAAAGCGGTCATCTTGAAAGTGTTCATCGCAATTCTCCATTCGTTCGGTTGGGATCGCAGTGCATGAGATCATGATCCTCCGTGACGCCCCGCGATCCGGCCGGGGCGCGCTTCATGATCCTGTTCCGGGCGCGCTCACCGAGGTCGCCAAAGCTAGGAGGTCTGTGGTGCACGACATCGCCATCACCGCATCACGAAGGGATCGGGGATCGGGTCGTCGGAGGTGCGCAACCAGACGGTCTTGGTGCGCGTGAAATCGAGCGCCGCGGCCATACCGCCTTCGCGGCCATGCCCGGACAGGCCGGAGCCACCGAAGGGCGCCATCGGCGAGACGGCGCGATAGGTGTTGATCCAGACAATGCCGCTGCGCAGACCCTCGACCATGCGATGAGCGCGCGAAAGATTGCGCGTGAACACGCCAGCGGCCAGCCCATAGGCCGTGTCATTGGCGATGCGCAGCGCTTCGGCTTCATCGGCAAAGGAGACGACGGAGAGAACCGGGCCGAAGAACTCCTCGCTCATCGAGGGCGAGTTGACCTGATCGCAGTCGATGATGGTCGGCGGGTAGTAATAGCCCGCGCCGTCAGGGATGACGCCGCCGGTCACCAGCGCGGCGCCCGCCTGCAGCGAGCGGTCGACCAGCGCCTGGACATGGGCGCGCTGGCGCTCGGTACACAAGGGTCCGATCTCGGTGTCCATGGTGAGTGGCGCGCCAATTTTCGCGGTCTCCGCCTTGTCCTTCAGACGGGCGATGAACTCGTCCTTGATGCTGGCTTCGACCAGCAACCGCGAGCCGGCAACGCAGCTCTGACCCGTGGCGGCGAAAATCCCGGCCACCTGGGCGTTGCAGGCGCTTTCCAGATCGGCATCGGAAAAGACGATGAAGGGCGATTTTCCGCCAAGTTCGAGCGAGGTCGATGCCAGATTGTCCGCCGAGTTGCGGACGATGTGCCGGGCCGTGGCCGGGCCGCCGGTGAAGGCGATGTGGTCGACCAGAGGGTGGCGGGTCAGGGCGCTGCCGCAGGTCTCGCCAAAGCCGGTGATGACATTGACAACGCCCGGCGGGAAGCCGGCCTGATCGATCAGCCGGGCAAATTCCAGAAGCGGCGCCGGGCCGTCCTCCGAGGCCTTCAGCACCACCGTGCAGCCGGCCGCGAGCGCGGGGCCGAGCTTGACGGCGGCGAGGAAGAGCTGGCTGTTCCACGGCACGATGGCGGCAACGACGCCGACCGGTTCGCGCCTGGTCCAGACATTCATGTCCGGCTTGTCGATCGGCAGGACGGCGCCCTCGATCTTGTCGGCCAGCCCGGCGTAATAGCGGTAGTAATCGGCGACATAGGCGATCTGCGCACTGGTTTCGCGGATGATCTTGCCGGTGTCCCGGGTCTCGAGTTCCGCCAGGCGCGGGGCATTTTCCGAGATGAGGCCGGCGAGAGCGGTGAGCAGCTTGCCGCGGGCGGTGGCGGTCGTGGCCGACCATGGTCCCTCACGCAGGGCACGGCTTGCGCTTCGAACCGCACGTTCGACATCGTTTTCGCGGGCTTCGGGCATGATCGCCCAGGCCGTGCCGGTTGCCGGATCAAGGCTTTCGAATGTGGCCTCGCCATCGGTGAAGGCGCCATCGATATAGGATTGGAAGCGCGGCAGCCCGGTCATGAGGCGAACTCCGGCATGACGTCGGAAATGAACCGTTCGAGTGAGGCTTTCTTGCGCTCGAACGACATGCCGGTATCGATCCAGAAGGAATATTCGTCGTAGCCCAGGGCCTCGTAGTGGCGCAGGCGCTCGATGACGGTGGCGGCATTGCCCACGACGTTGTTGGCGCGCATCGCGGCCGGCGAGATCATCGGATTGGCCGCCAGTTCCTCGTCACTGAGGGGCGCCAGCAGACCCTGGCTGACCGGACGCTCGTTCTTGAACCAGGCAAAGAAGTAATTGTAGTAGACCGACAATTTTTCCGAGGCATCGGCGATGTCGGCTTCATCGGAGCCGACATAGGTGTGGCGCAAGAGCATGATTTTCGGGCGCGGCTTGTCGGGATGCAGGGCGCAGGCCGCCTCGAAGCGCTGCATCAGTGTCGCCACCTCGTCATCGCCCTGCCAGAGGGGGGTGACCTGGACGTTGCAATCATTGGCGACGGCGAATTCATGACTGTTGGGATCACGCGCCGCGACCCAGATCGGCGGGCCCGGCTGTTGCACGGGACGCGGCGCCGAGGTGGTTTCGGGAAACGACCAGAACTCGCCCTTGTGGGCATAGTCGCCCTGCCAGAGCTTTTTCATCGCCGGGATCAATTCGCGCATCTTCTGGCCGGCGCCCCAGGCGTCGAGGCCGGGGGACAGGCGTTCATATTCGTAACTGTAGGCGCCGCGGGCGATGCCGATTTCGAGGCGGCCGTGGGTGATCAGGTCGGTCATCGCAGCTTCACCGGCCAGCTTGACCGGATGCCAGAAGGGCGCGACGACGGTGCCGGTGCCGAGGCGGGCGTTCTTCACCCGGTCGGCGAGGGCGGCGATGGTGAGAAACGGGTTGGGGGCAATGGTGAAATCCATCGCATGGTGCTCGCCGGTCCAGATGGTCTCGATGCCGCCGCGATCGGCGATCTCGCACAGGCGCAGGAAATCCTCGTAGAGCTGCTCCTGCTTCTGACTGGCGTTCAGTCGTTCCATGTGAACGAAGAGCGAGAATTTCATCGATCAGGCCTCCTTCGACAGGCGGTGCACGCGCCCGGCGGTCTCGTTTCCGAAATAAATGGCGAACTGGCCCAGGGCGCTCTCGGCGCGAAAGCGGCGCAGCATGTCGGCCGTTTGCGGCGTGTCGAGCTGGTCGAAGGGCAGGTCGGCCAGGGTGTGGAATGCGCCGCTCTTCGGCGTGCCGGGTAACGCGTGCGCGCGGTAGACGATGTGCTGGCAACCGCGCGGGCGTTCCTCATACACCGAGAAGAGAAAGCCGATTTCGACGTTCAAGCCGGTGTCCTCGGTGATCTGCCGCGACAGCGCGCCGACCGGGTCGCCGCCGGCTGCAGCGCAGCCCGGCAGACCCCAGACGGAATTGCCGCGCTCGACGAGCAGGATGGCGCCGTCGCGCTCGACGATGGCGGCAATCCGGGTTGCATCCTTGCCGGTCGTGGCGGAAGCGGCTGCGGCGATCGCCTCGGTGGCCAGCGCCGGGGTGAAATAGCTGCCGCGGGCATAGCCCAGACCGTTGTGCCCGTTGTTCTCGAAGGCTGCGACGCGGCCGATCAGGATGACATGATCGCCGGCATCGACACATTGATGCCTTTCGCAGTCGAACCAGGCGGCTGCCTCGGGGAAGATCGGCGAGCCGTTGGGGCCATCCTGCCAAGCCACATCGGCGAAGCGGTCAGGGACCCGCCGGGCGAAGGTGTTGGACAGGGCCTGCTGCGTTTCGGCGAGAATGTTGACGGCAAAGCCGCTGGCCGTGGTGATGGCCTCGAAGTTGCTCGAGGTCTTGGCGAGGCAGATCAGCAGCAGCGGTGGATCGAGCGACACCGAGGAGAAGGAATTGGCAGTGAACCCAAGCGGCTGCCCGTCAGGTCCATAGGCGGTGACGATGGTGACGCCGGTGATGAAGGCGCCGAAGGCATCGCGCAGCGCGCGCGGATCGAATGATGAGGTCATGGCGTTACCTCCTCGGCCAGCCAGTCAGCAAAAGCGGCGTTGACCTGTTGCGGCGC
This sequence comes from Neohoeflea coraliihabitans, assembly GCF_019334345.1. GTDB lineage: Bacteria > Pseudomonadota > Alphaproteobacteria > Rhizobiales > Rhizobiaceae > Pseudohoeflea > Pseudohoeflea coraliihabitans. Next base: position 169,161 of record NZ_JAHWQX010000001.1, on the reverse strand, counting down.
GGTGAGATTGATCATGTGACGTCCCTCGATGATCACGGCACGGCCGCGTGGCGCGGCGCGCGCCATTGCCTCGGCCATTGCCGGGGTGGAATTGGGATCACCGCGGCCGGTGATGAACAGTGCGGGACAGGCGATATCCGGCCAGGCGCCGGCATAAGTCCGGTCGCCGCCGGCAAAGGCGGCATAGGCCGTGGCGTAGCCGTCGGGGTCCATTTCGCCGAGCCAGTGCCGGACCAGGTGAGAGGCGTCGCGCGTGTCGTCATCAGACCCGAACCAGCGGTGCAGCGGCCCCTCGACATCGATCGGCCCGCCGAGGGCAATCTCGCCGGCACGCGCCTCGACGGCCTGGCGCGCTGCGGCATCGCGGCAGTAAACCGCATTGACCAGAGCGACACGCCGGATGCGACCGGCAAGGCGGGCAGCGGCACCGCCGGCAATCAGGGCGCCCATTGAGTGGCCGGCAAGGTTGACCGCGTCAAGGTCGAGATCGTCAAGCAGCTGTCCGCACCAGTCGACAAAGGCTTCCAGCCGCGCCCCGTTCTCAAGGTGCGCGCTGCCGCCATGACCCGGCATGTCGACGGCAATGACGCGATGGGTGGCCGAAAAAGTCTCGATCTGCGGCGCCCAGGCTTCAAGACGCAGACCGACGCCGTGAATCAGGACAAGCGGCTCGCCGGCGCCGACATCGCGATAGGCGACGCCCGAGGCTGTCTTAGAGCGATGCAGGGTTGTCAACATCGTGGCCGAGCTCCTGAAGGTCCTGATAGCGATCGCCGATCCGGTGATGCGGGCGGCCGCCGACGGAGGCACCGAGCGCGACGACGATCTCGTCGGCCGCCGGCGCATCGGCAATGGCGGTCTGGATGGTCAGGTAATGGGAGCGGCGCCCGGCATCGTTCTTGTCCATCAGCGGAATCATCAGCGGCGCATTCGCCGGACCGCGCGAGTTGCAGAAAGCCAGATAGGACTTGGCCCCGACCGCCGTGCGGAAATGATTGCCGAAACGCAGCGTGTGGATCAGCGCCGAGGCGTGTTCGATCTCGCCGGAAAGGCCGACGATGGCGGACTTGCCATAGGCCTCGACGGCCTCGCCGGAGCCGATGGCATCGATGATCATCGCGGTCAGCTGTTCGCCCAGCGGCGAGGCGATGGCGTGAATCTCCGGTCGCAGATCCTCGACAAAGCCGCGACCGGCCCAGGGGTTGGTCAGGACCGCGGCGGCGGTGACCAGGCGCAGCGGCTCAGCGACTTCGCGACCGCCTTCGATATGGGTTGTCTCGATTTGCAGAACGGTCTTGCGAATGCGGATCGACATGGTCTGGCAGGCCTCTCATCACTATGGATTGTATGTTGGTATGCCAAACTATGGAATGTCAATATGGGAGGGCGAATTTTTTGTTGCTCGCCCTGTTCGAGCGAAGGGTGAGATGTGGCGCGGAGCGCTGGCGAGCTGGTATGACGCGGCGAGGTGTGCCGTGGCCGCAGTCCGACTGAGTGGCACCGGCGCGACTTTTCACGTCCGGCGCGGTGCCTTGACGAGTGATGCCTGGAGGCAGATCTCGGTTCAGCTTGCCTTGATGAAATCGACAAGCGCGGCGACTGCGCGGGTGCGGCGTTTTTCCGGGTGCAGCAGCATGGCGAAGGCGCGGTGGGCCTTTTGCAGCGGCACCATTTTCAACCGACCGAAGGCTGTCGCGCCCGAGGCGGCGCGGCGCGAGAGCACGGTCACGCACTCGCTGGAGGCGACGGCGGCGAGCACCGCCTCGTTGGATGGCAGGTCAAAGATGATGTCGAGTTCGTCGGCCGACATGCCGAGCCGCTCAAGATGCGCGATGAAGGCGGACCGGGTGCCCGATCCGACCTCGCGCAGGATCCATTTCTGACCGCGATAATCGCGTGGGCCGATCCAGCTGCGCTGGCTGAGCGGATGCTCCTTGCGCATGAACATGACGAGATCGTCGGAGGCCACCTGATGCCGGTCCAGTCCGCCTTCGGTGATTTCGCCTTCGACAAATCCGATGTCGGCGCTGAGGTCATGCACGGCTTTCGCCACCTCGGAAGTGTTGCCGACCTTGAGCTTGATCTCGATGCCGGGATGGCGCTCATGCAGTTGCACGAGAAAGGGCGGCAGCCAGTAATTGGCGACGGTCTGACTTGCATGGATGCGGATCCGTCCGCGGGTCTCGGCGCCGAGGTCGCTCAGCGACAGCCGCGTGGAATCGGCGTGCGCCACCAGAGCGCGCGCTTCCTCAAGAAAAATGCTGCCGGCCTCGGTCAGGTGGATGCCACGTCCGACGCGGCGGAACAATTGCACATTGTACTGCCGTTCAAGGCTGGCGATCGACGCGCTGACCGCCGATTGAGTGAGATGCAGCGCCTCGGAGGCGCGGGTGACGTGCAGGCGCTCGGCGACGGCGATGAAGATGCGGATCTGATCGAGTGTCATGCGCTAATTCATAAATCAAATCGATCATTTCAACAATTATATTATGATGGACTGATCATTTGTAGACAGCAGATAATGCGATCAGGAGGACACTTGATGACCCGATCGCAAACCGACGGCGACGCTGCGAGCGTTGTGGCATCCGCCCTTGAGCAGCCGGCAGGCCGCGAAAGTGGCGGGAGCACCGGCGTCCTTGCATGGCTGGGTGCGCTGCTGCCCGGTCTGGCGTTGGCGGTGGGTCTGGCCGTGCTTGCAACGCTGGCGCAGCGCCTGATCGGGGTTGCGGCGCTCAGCCCGCTGTTCCTGGCAATCATTGCCGGAATGCTGATCGGCAACGGGTTGCGTCCCGGACCGCAGGTGCGGCCGGGAATCGATTTTTCGCTCAAACGCATCTTGCGCGGCGCAATCATTTTGCTGGGTTTCCAGCTGACATTGAGCCAGATCGCCGCCATCGGCTGGCAGGGTGTGCTGCTCGTTGTCGTGTGTCTTGCCGCCACCTTCGTGTTCACCAAATGGGCCGGCCGTTGCCTCGGGGTGAGCCGTGAATTGTCCGAGCTGATTGCCGCCGGCACCGCGGTGTGCGGCGCCTCGGCGGTCATTGCCACCAACACGGTGACGCGCGGCAAGGATGAGGAGGTCGCTTACGCCATTGCCTGCGTGACGGTGTTCGGCTCGATCATGATGGTGGTGCTGCCGTTGGCCGGGACAGCGCTTGCCATGGCCCCGGAAACCTACGGGCTGTGGAGCGGCGCCGTGATCCATGAAGTTGCGCAGGTTGTCGCCGCGGCGTTCCAGGGCGGCGACAGCGCCGGCGAGGCGGGCACCGTGGCGAAACTGAGCCGGGTTATCCTGCTCGGCCCGCTGGTGATCGTGCTCGGCATGCTGGCGTCCCGCCGGGCGCGTCGCGCCGCGGCGGCAGATCAGGGCGGCAAGGCATCCGCGCCGTTGCCTTATTTCGTGTTCGCGTTCCTCGCCGTGGTCGTCCTCAACAGCGTGATCGATTTTTCCGACGAGACACACGCGGTGCTGCGTACCGTGACGACCTTCGGGCTGACCGTGGCCCTCGCAGCCATGGGTCTGGTGACCGATTTCGGCAAGCTGCGCGCCAAGGGCGTGCGGCCGATGGTGCTCGGCGCCCTCGCATCCCTGTTCATTGCAGCGCTCGGCCTGACACTGCTCGTGCTGCTACCGTAAGGGCAGGGGCATGAGCCACGCTGTTGCCGAAGCGCCAAGCGGAACCGAAACCCCCTTTGCGCCGTTGATCCTGCTCGCACAGCGCCCCGGAAATCGTATGCCGGAGCCGTTCGGGCCTTTTGGTCGTCAGCACAAGCAAGAGCATCGCATGGATCTCATCCGCATCATCATCGCCATTTTCCTGCCGCCGCTCGGCGTCTTTCTGCAGGAAGGGTTCGGCAAACATTTCTGGCTGAACATCCTTCTCACCCTGCTTGGTTACATTCCGGGAATCGTCCATGCTGTCTGGATCATCGCGAAACGCTGAGATTGCCCGGCTGCAACGCCTGGCCAACAGCATGGACACGGCATTTCGCGTGCCCGGCACCGGGTTCCGGTTCGGCTGGGACGGCTTGCTCGGTCTCATTCCCGGTATCGGCGACGCCGCCTCGCTGGCGCCCTCGGCGTGGATCCTGTGGCGCGCTCACCGGATCGGCGCGCCGGCGCGTCTGCTGACGCGCATGGGCGTGAATGTTGCCGTCGACACGGCGATTGGCACGGTGCCTTTGATCGGCGATCTCTTCGACATCGGTTTCAAGGCCAACCGGCGCAATGTCGCGCTGCTGCGGAATCATTTCGGCGAGGATATCGACGAGACCGATACGGCCTGAGCTCTATTTCCGCCCGCAGAAAGAAGGGCCGCCTGATGGCGACCCTTCTGTCAGAGGCGATGTCGCTTACTCTCCGATCGGCGATTGCGTGTCGATCTTCGAGAAGATTTCCTCGTGCAGGAGACGCTCGTAGGTCTCCTTGTCGGTCCCGTTTTCGGCGAGCAGACCGCGCCATTTTTCAGCCAGCCGGTCGAGTTCGTCGGAGATGGCCTGCGGGTCCTTGATGCCCATTTCGGTGCCCTTGTCGATGATGTTCGGACGGTAATCTTTCTTGAAGTCTTCAACGAAGGCAGCAAATTCAGGATCGGCATTATAGAACTTGGTGCCGGTCTTGGTGTACTCCTCGATGATCTTCTTGTCCTCTTCGATGTAGTTGAAGATCGCTCCGGTCACCATGGCTGGCAGATTATCGGTGATCGCCTTGCGTTCGTCCGGCGTCAGATCGTTCCACTTGGGAATGCGCAGGTTGAAGGTCGAGGCGCCGAGATAGCCGCCGAGGGGGTCGAGAATGACAAATTTCGCGGCTTCGCCATAGGAGCGCGCCTTCTGTGCGGCAACGGAATGCAGCGCACATTCGAGAATGCCGCGATCGAGCGCTTCATAGGCCTCATCGGGGCTGACATTGACCGGAACGGCTTCCAAGGCACGGGCGAGGTCGCCATAGGCGGCGATGCCGCGCACTCTCTTGCCCTTGAAGTCCTCGAGCTTGGTCAGCTCCGAACGGCAATGATAGACGTAAGGGGTCAGGGCGTAGGATGCCAGGTAACGGGTGTTGAACTTGGCGTATTCCTCGGTGCACTCAGGGCAGTTGAAGAGAACGAGTTCGTTGAGCGCAGCGGTCATGACAAGCGGCTCGCTGTTCCACAGGCTGAACTGCGCCAGATAATTGTCGACCGGCATTTCGGACGGGATGTAGGCACCGACGAAATAGCCGGCGTCGGCAACGCCGTCGCGCACGCCGCCGGGAATGTCTCGGCCTGACAGCAGGGAGCCGCCGACATGGCTTTCGACCGTCAGACTGCCATTGGTGTCCTCTTCGATGGCCTTGAAAAATTCCGTGAGGACGGGGTTGGTGATGTGCTGCGGGCTGAGATAGCTGGCATAGACGATCTTCTTGGTGTTCTGCGCCAGAGCGTGGGTGGCCGCAAGCGTGGTCAGGCCGAGAGCGGCCCCGATCAGTTTGGTCTTCATAGTCTCCTCCTTTGGTGATCAATCAGTGCGTTGAACTGCCTCTTACTTGAGCAGATTTGGAATGAAGAGCGCGATGTCGGGGAAGGCGATGAGCAAGGCCAGCGTCACCAGATCGGCGGCGATGAACCACATGACGCCCTTGAAGATCTTCTCGAGTGGAACCGTGTCGCCGACGACCGATTTGATGATGAAGCAGTTGAGCCCCACCGGCGGCGTGACGAGCCCGATCTCGAGATACTTGATGAGGATGACGCCGAACCAGATCAGATCCATGTTCATCGATGCCATCACCGGCAACAGGATCGGAATGGTCAGCAGCATGATGCCGATGGAATCGAGGAACATGCCGAGCACGATGTAAATTAGCGAGATGCCGAGCATGAAGACGATCCAGTTGACCGACATCGCCTCGACCAGTTCGGAGAGGTAGAAAGGCAGGCCGCTGAAGGCCATGAAGCGCGACAGCAGGAAGCCGCCCATGGCGATGAACAGGATGGTTGCCGTTCCTTTCAGGGCGTCAAAGACCGACTGCAGGAAAATATGCGGGGTCAATTGCCGGCGCAGGGCGGCGATCAGCGTGATCATGAAGGCGCCGCCGGCGGCAGCCTCCGTGGCGGTAAAGACGCCGGAATACATGGTCCCGATGACGGCAAGAACGAGAACGGGCAGCGGCCAGATCTCCAGGAGCGAGCTAAAACGGTCACGCCAGCTGACGCGTTCGTCAGCGGCGACCGGCGCCAGTTTCGGATTGAGCCAGCAGCGGGCGACAATAAGCAGGGTGAACATCAGCGCCGAGAGCAGGCCGGGCAGGATGCCGGCGAGCAGCGCCCGACTGACCGAGACTTCGGCGAAAATGGCATAAAGCACCATCAGGATGCTTGGCGGGATCAGCGAACCGAGCGTACCGGCCACCGCGACAGAACCGGTGGCGATGCCCGGATCATAGCGGTATTTCAGCATCTCCGGGATGGCGATGCGGCCCATGGCGGCCGATGTGGCGATGCTAGATCCGGAGGCCGCGGCGAAACCGGCGCAGGCCATGGTGCTGGCCACCGCAAGGCCGCCGGGCAAGCGAAGCAGCCACAAACGCGCCGCCTTGTACAGGCTTTCGGTCAGGCCGGCATGATAGGCGATGCTGCCCATCAGCAGGAACATCGGAATTGCAGACAGAGTCCAGTGGGCGATGAAATTGTAAGGCTGTTCGGCCAACACGGCAAATGCGGCGTGGGGGCCACGGATGACACCGACACCAACCACCGAGACACCGGCAAGGGCAATGGCGATCGGGACCCGCAGCGCAAGCAGGATAAGCAGGATGAGGAGGCCGACCGCGCCAACCGCGACTGGTGTCATGTCAGTGTTTCCCTGGCGTGAGGCCGAAGATGCTTTCGAGCCGCCGTGCTTCGCTTCCGCGACGTTCGGCGGCTTGCTCTGGGGTCTGGCCGCCGGCGGCGGTGTAAAGGTCGTCGAGTGCCTGCAGCAGTGCGACGACGGCAAGCAGGCCGACGCCGGAGACGACGAACCAGCGCGTCGGCCATGTCTCGACGAGGATCGCACCGATGACGAATTCACCGGCGCGCGTCATGGCAATGGCCTTCCAGCCGGCGGCAAAGGCGAAGTAACCGGCGGCACCGGCAATCACGAGGGCGACCACCCCATCAATGGCATGCACGACCCGCGGCGGCAGACCGCCAGTGAACAGTTCGATGATGACGTGACCGCGCAGGCACTGGATGTAGGCCAGCGGCAGAAAGGTGACGGCGACCATGTAATAGAAGGAGACAAACTCGGTCGTGCCCGGCGCCGAGGAGGCAAAAAAGGTTCTCAAAACCGCATCGACTATGATGTGAACCATCATCAGCACCATTGCCACCGCCCCGACCAGGGTGATGACGACGCTGAGAAGGCCCGCGAGACGTCTCGCAATTGCCATTTAGTCCTCCCCGACCTGCGGCTGCATGTTTCGTAACCCCCGCAGCAGGCCAATCGGACCATTCGACAGGTCGACCTCTGTGTCAAGAATTTTTGGGATACTTTTACGAAATTGTCGCAAAAATAAGTGGTGCAATTTTTGAGCTTCCGCTTGTTGGCAGGCCAAAGCCGTCACGCCTGGCTGGCGTTCAGGCGTGCGAGGCGGGCTCGAATGTTCTGCTCGGCCGCTTCGCTCATGGCGATCTCGAAATCGACCTCAACGCAGCGCGTCGTCAGCCGGGCAATGTCGGCGAGCAGATGCTCCGGGTCCTTGGCCAGACGCTGCGCCAATTCGCTTGCCGCGGCATCCGCATCTTTGCTCGTCGTGTCGGCGACAAGGCCCATAGCAAAGGCAGCCGCCGCGTCGAGCCGCCGCGCCGTCGCCAGCAGCCCGTAGGCCCGGCGCGTCCCGACCCGATCGACCAGACCGGGAGCGACGAGCGCGGGCATGATGCCTTGGCCAATTTCCGGATAACCGAAGACTGCGTCTTCGGCGGCAACAGCGAGATGGGCGACCGTGACCAGCCCGCAGCCGGCACCGAGGGCATAGCCCTGGACGCCGGCGACGACGGGCAGACGCGACTTGCGGATGCTCAGGAAAGCGTCGTGCATGGCCATTGCATGGCCGCGGATGTGTGCCTCATCGCGCAGCGTCGCAAGCGCCGTGCGGTCGGCGCCGGCACAGAAGGCGCGACCGGCACCGGTCAGCACAATGGCCCGCGCCTGCGGGTCGGCATTGGCTGTGTCGATTGCGTCCTTGAGCTCGGTGAGCATGGCGATGGTCAGGGCATTGAGCTTGTCCGGCCGGTTCAGGGTCACGCGGCGGATGGCTCCGTCCGACTGGTACAGGGTCGCTGTCATGAGATTGCCTTCGCCGGTTGCAGATCGGTCGTTCCGGCATTCATTTCCGGCTGAGCAAGACAGTGGCGGGCGGCGGTCCGTCCGCCGATAAGACATTCGGCAAGGTTGCCGCCGCTCATGTAGAGATGACCAAAGAGGCTGCCCAGTTCCCCGGCGGCGTAAAGGCCGGGGATGGAGTCGCCAAAGGGATCGAGCACCCGCTGATGCACGTCATGCACCGGGCCGCCCTGGGTGTTGATGACGATCGGGCCGACGCGGCCGAAATAATAGGGCGGTTCGGCAATCGGCATCATGGTTGAGGGCAGGCGTCCGTGATCGGCGTCAATCCCGGCGGAAACGGCGTCATTCCAGCGCGCCACGGTCTGGCGCAGCTCATCGGCCGGCACCGCCATCTTCCTGGCCAGTTCATCGAGGGATCCGGCGGGTTCGAATATGCCGTTCTCGACTTCCTGCAGGTTGTCGGCACTCCATTGGTAGCGCGGGTGGCAGTCGTTGTGCACAGCACGCCCCAGGGGGTACATTTTCCGCCCCGCCTCATCGAAGATCATGAAGGCCGGATTGCGCGGAAAACCCTGCTGTTCAAAATCGTAGTGGTCGAAGGGGCGGACGCCGGCGTCACCGGGATAGGGCGGGTACTCGTTCATGAAGCGCCGACCCTTCTGGTCGACGACGATCCAGGCCAGGCGTGGCAGTTTCTTGCTCTCGGCTGCAGCGGATCTGCCGGACGCAGGTGCCTCGACACCGAGCGTCGAGAGACTGTCCGTATGTCCCGGGGTCCACATCGGCACCGCTTTGAGAAACAGCCCGAACGGATAATCCGGATCGCTGTGATGCAGACCGTAGGGGCCGTGATAGTGCCACATGTGCCACAAATCGGCGCCCACCGCCTGGGCCATGCGAATGCCATCGCCGGTATTGCCGAGAAACGCGCCGGGCATCACTGGATCAGCCTGCAGAAATTGCCGCTGCATGGCGCGGTCGGCCTCAAAGCCGCCGCAGGTCAGTATGACGCCGGCGGTGGCCCGAATGGCGGTTTGCCGCCCCGCGATGAGGGCGCGAACGCCGATGACACGGCCGTTTCGGTCACGCAGCAGGCGCTCGACCGGCGCCTCAAGTTGCACCTCGGCACCGGAGCGGATGACATCGTCCTCAAGCACCTTGAACAGGCGGACGCCGTTCTTGACCGGGCTCATCGCGTGATAGGCCTCGGCTCCCTCGAGCGATGGGACATGCGTGATCTCGCAATAGCCAAGGCTCTCAAAGCCAGGAAGCGGGTAATTGCCGAGGGCCGGCGAGACGGATGCCGTGGCGCCGCTCTTTTCTGCCAGTTGCTGGAGGTGACCGGCGATTGTTGTCATGCCGTCGGCCAGCACGCGCAACAGATCGTCGGGGGTGCGGCCGCCGCAGGTTGCCTGTAGATAGGCAAAGGCGGCATCGGCGTCGGTTGCAATACGAATGCCGCCAGCTGAGGCGATCGACAAGCCGCCGGGGAACGGCATCTTTTCCAAAAGCAGAGTGTGGGCCCCGGTACTGGCGGCTTCAGCAGCGGCGACAGCGCCGGCGGCGCCATAGCCAACGACGATGACATCGACCTCGCGGTCGAACAAGCCGACCTCATCGGCCTGATCGAGAGCGGTCACGGGTCGATTCTCTGCTTGAAGCCGAAGCGCTGCGCCGGACAGGCGCGGTCAAGCGTGTCGCAAATCACCCGGCGCGTCTCGGCCGGCTGGATGATGTCATCGATCAGTCCGGCTTCGGCGGCGCGATAGCCTTCCGCTTCGCTTTCGGCCTGCTCAAGCAAAGAGCGGCGCAGGGCGGCGGGGTCTTCAGCGGCGGCGATGGCCTTGCCATGCACCAGTTCGACGCCGGCGGCCGTGCCCATCACGTCGAACTGCGCGGTCGGCCAGCCGACGATGGTGTCAGGCTGCATCGCCTTTCCGCCCAAAGCGAGATAGGCGAGGCCTATGGCCTTGCGGATTACGATGGTGACGATCGGTACGTCAGCGGCGATGACGCTGTTGAGCAGACGGCTGGCAAGCGAGACCATGCGCTGGCGCTCGATGTCGGGACCGACGATGAAACCGGGACAATCGGTGAGAAAGACCAACGGAATATGGAAGGCGTTGCACAGATCGACGAAGCGGCGCGCCTTGTTGGCGGCCTTGTCATCGAGCGCACCGGCCCATTTCATCGGGTTGTTGGCGATGATGCCGACGCAGCGGCCTTCAATTCGCGCCAGCACGGTGAGAATATTCGGCCCATAAGTTTCTGCAAATGGAAAGGCCGTGCCACTATCGCAGATCAGGTCAACCAGGCGCCGCATCGGATAGGCGCGGCGTCCGTTCTCCGACACCAGCGCGCTGATTTCGCGCTGGCCCGCCTCGGTCTCGACCGGCGCCGCCTCGGGGGCGAAGCGGGGCGGCGGCGCGTCGCAATTGTCAGGCAGAAACGAGAGGAACTGGCGGATGGCGCGCAGGCATTCGCGGTCGTCCTGGCCGACATGATGCGCCTGGCCGGTGACTTCCGCCGACATCGTGGCGCCGCCGATCTCCTCGGGGGTCACCGTCTGGCCGATGCCGACCTTGACCACCTTGGGTCCGGACATGCCCATGAAACCGTTGCCGGCGGCGATGGTGACGAAGTCCGATTGCGCGGCGGTGAATGAGGGGCCGCCGAAACATCCGCCGAGGATCGCGGCAATCTGCGGTACCTTGCCCGAGAGCAGGAAATGCTCGCGAAAGCGCTGGCCGATACCGGCGGCGAAGGCCCCATTGTTTTCCTGAAAGCGGCCGGCACCGGCTTCCATCAAGGCGATGAAAGGTCGCTTGTGGCGCAAGGCGAGTTCGCGCAGCCGGGCGGTCTTTGCCTCGGCAACCCGTCCGCGCGTGCCGCCCAGAACGCTGGCATCCTCGGATGTGACATAGACCTTGCGGCCATCAATTTCACCGCTGCCGGCGATCAGGCCATCGGCGGGGGTGCGTTCGCGCAGCTCCTCGCGCTGGCTGCGACCGAGCAGGCCGAGTTCGGTGAAGGTGCCGGGATCGAGGAGAATGTCGAGGCGGGCGCGCGCATCGAGCTTGCCGGCCTCCGCCAGCCGCTGCCGCGCAGCTTGTGAACCCATGGCGCGCGCGGCGTTGCGGCGTTGTTCGAGATCATTGATCTTGTCGTTGTCCATATGCGGCCTGCTGCGCGAGACTGGGGGAGGGCATGCGGTAGAGGGTTCAGCCGGCGCCCATCGGCACGATGTCCGACGGCAGATCGCGCACAGCCGCATAGCCGCCATTGAAGTAAAGAAGGGGATCGCCTTCGCCGTGGCATTTCACCGCGACGACACGGCCGATGAAGACCATGTGCGAGCCGGCTTCGATGGTATTGACCACTTCACAGTCGAAATTCACAAGCGCATTATTGATCGAAGGCGCGCCAGTCGAGAGGGTGCGCCAATCAAGTCCCTCAAAACGGCGATGGCCGTTCTGCTTCATGAATTGCTGGGCGAGATCATATTGGCCGCCGCGCAGAACATTGATGCAGAAATGTCCGGAATCGTTGATAGCCGCGAACGAATTGGCATTCCTGTTGATACAGGCAAGAAGCATCGGAGGCTCGGCACTGACCGAGCAGACCGCCGTGGCGAGCAGGCCGCATGGTTTGTCACCGTTAAGGCTCGAAACGATATTCACGGCGGCCGCCAAGTGCCGCATTCCGAACCTGAAATCGTCTGGATCCACCATGATCGCGCCGTTCCTCCCCACCGGATCGCCGTGCGCCGGCGTTTGGCATTGATATAATATTTATTGACACAATAAGAGTTGCAATTCAACCAAAAATTGGCATCAATGTGGCGCAGGACGGGCTGCAGGGAGGATCGCGCCGCATGGATTTCCAGTTCACCGAACGACAGCAGGAGCTGGTTGCAGCCGCGCGTGAGGTCGGCGAAAAAAAGCTCCTGCCGCGTGTTGAAGAGACGATGTCGGTCGAGAAGCTGGCGCATTTGCGCGGCCTGATGGCCGAACAGGGGCTTTTAGGGCTCAATCTGCCGGAAGCCTATGGCGGTCTCGGCCTGCCGCTGCTCGACACCTTGCTGGTCACCCAGGCCTTGCAGATCGTCGCGCCGATCCTTGGCGGCATCGCGCATCGTAGTTCGACCGGTGCTGTCGGGGCGATTGCGGAATACGGCACCGACGATCAGCGAGAACGATTCGTGCGCCCGTCCTGCGCTGGCGAGATCGGCATCTCGATCGGCATCACCGAACCGGAAGCGGGATCGGCGGCGACGGCGATGACGACGCGGGCGGTGGTCGAGGGCGACGAGGTTGTGCTCAATGGCCGCAAGCAGTTCGTCTCATTTGTCAATTACAACCAATACACGCTGGTCTACTGCCGCTTCGGCACGACCGGCCGCGGCGCGGATATTGGCGCCGTCATCGTGCCGCATGACGCACCCGGCTTCAGCCATTCCTCGGGCACGCTGAACATGGCGGATGAATTGCTGTTCGAGCTCTATTTCGACGATTGCCGCGTGCCGGTTGAAAATGTGCTGATCGACGGTGGCGCCTTCGGCAAACTGATCAGCGTCTACAATGCCGAGCGGCTGGGCAGCATTGCGCGGATGATCGGTTCGGCGGAAGCCGCATTCGATTATGCGCTGGGTTATTCCAAGCAGCGCAAGCAGTTCAACCGCGAGATCAGCGATTTTCAGGGAATCCAGTGGATGCTGGCGGATATGCGCGTCAAGCTCGATGCGGCCAAGATGCTCTGCTATCGCGCCGCGGGCAATGCCGGGGCGACGGGATTGCCGAACCCGACGGAGACGTCGATTGCCAAGGTGTTTACTGCCAAGGCAGCCAAGGAAATCTGTGATGATGCCATCCAGATCCTCGGCGCCAATGGCTACACCAAGGAATATCCGCTGGCGCACCGCTATGCGGAGGTGCGTGGTGGCTCGATCTACGGCGGCAGCATGCAGATCCACAAGAACATGATCGCCGCGGCGCTGCTCGAGCGCCGCATCAGCCAGTGGAAACGGGATTGATGCGCGAAGATCCAAACCCCATCGACCGGTCGTTGATCGGCAGTGCCAGCGCTCCCTTCCTGGTGACTGTAGAACGTGGCGCGATCGTCAAATTCGCGCGTGCCATCGGGGACTCCAATCCGTTGTTCAGCGATGCGGCCTTCGCGCAACAGCACGGTCACGCCGATGTGGTGGCGCCGCCCACCTTTCCGGTCAGCTTTTTGCCGCCGGAAGAGCCGGCGTGGTGGACGTCGATCGACCGCAAGCGCATTCTCGCCGGTGAGCAATCGTTTCGCTATACCCGGCCGATCGTTGCCGGCGATGTCATTGCTTGCCAGATCCACTTTGTGGAGGTCATCGAGAAGAAGGGACGGTCCGGCTCGATGCAACTGATCGTCCAGGAGAACCGCGGCAACGATGCGGATAGCGGCGAAGCGGTATTCACGCATCGCCGTGTTGCAGTGTATCGCGGTCTCGATCACAAGATGGCGCAGCAGTGAGCCGGCCGGCATGAAAGCTGAGCGACTGCAGTCCTTGCTGGCGGCGCCTGAGGGGCAATGGCCGCGGCGCGATTGGGCGCTTCTCGATATTCGCGAGCAGGGCGAGGCGCATGCCGGGCATATTTACAGCGCCACGTTCCTGCCACGCCGGCTCATCGAGTTTCGCATCGCCGAGACGGTGCCGCGCCGCACCTTGCAGATCGTCATCTATGACAGCGGCGAGCACCCGGTTTTCGGCGCGGACCTCAGGGCAGAGCTGGCGCGGCAGACCCTGATTGACTGCGGCTATGTGAATGTCAGCGTGCTCGAAGGCGGGTTTTCAGCATGGGTGGCGGCCGGTGGCAGCGTTGCGACCGGCTCGAATGTGCCGAGCAAGCTATTCGGCGAACGGGTCCTCGAAGAGGATGCGGTCCCGTCTCTGTCGGCCCCAGAGCTCGCCGAAGCGCTCAGCGACGGCAAGGCGATCGGCATTTGCGACGTGCGAACGGCGCCGGAATTTGTCGATCACCATCTGCCGCGGGCGCGCTCGACGCCGGGTTTCGACCTGGCGCCGCTGCTTGACGATCTGACGCGTCAGCATGCGCGCCTCGTTCTCAGTTGCGCCGGGCGAACACGCTCGATCATTGCGACGGCGACGGCGCGGCAGTTGGGATTTGAGAACGTGCTGGCGCTGGAAAACGGCACCATGGGCTGGCGGCTGGCCGGGTATGGCACCGAAGCCGGGGCGTCATTGTCTGAAACCGCTGATGAAGCCGTATCCGGACAAAAGACGAGCGAGGTGCAGGGCGGCCACACCATTGTCGCGCGGGCTGAAGATCTGGCGCGCGAGGCCGGGGCTAGACCGGTCGATGTGGCGCAGCTGGCGGTGCTGCTGTGCTCCCGCGAGGAACAGCCTTACATTCTCGACATGCGGGCGCTTGAGGCTTATCGCGCCGGGCATATCCCTGGCGCCATCGCTCTGCCCGGCGGACAGGCGATCCAGCGCACCGACGATTTTCTCGCCGTTCCGGGGCACCCGGTGGTGCTGGTCGATGACGGTCGCGGGCAGGCGGCGCTCGGCGGTTACTGGCTGCGGCGCATGGGTTTTACCGATGTCGCCTGGCTGGCTGGCGGTTACCCTGCCTGGGCGCGGGACGCGCGACCGTCGGCCTGCGGCCGCCCAAAACGAAGCCGCATTGATCTCGAAGAGCTCCGTGACAGCGTTGCACGCCTGACACCGGAAGAGCTGCTTGGCAGGTTCGAGAGCGACACCGCTGAGATTGCGATCCTCGACACGCGCACCAGCCGCGAATATGCCAAGGCGCATCTGGCCGGCGCCAGTTGGGTGCCGCGCGGATGGCTCGAAACCTATCTGCAGACCGCCGATATCAGCGCGCGCCGGAGCATTTGTCTCGTTGCGCGGGATGAGGAGCAGGCGCTTCTCGCAGCGCGGCAGTTGCAGGTGAACGGGGCGCAGAATGTTGCCGTGCTTTCGGGGCAGGCCAAATGCTGGGCGGCTGCCGGGCTGCCGGTGGAAACCGGTGGGCCGGCGCCGTCGCCATTCTTGCCCGATGTGGTCGAACCGCCCTATTCCAAGGGGCTGGCGGAAATGCGCGACTATCTCGACTGGGAAATCAAGCTGCATGAATTGTAACCCAAATTTGCGGAGATTGACACGTAAATTGTATCAATTTATGCAACTACATTGGTATTCGGGCGGAGCAGGGAGATCGGCATGATCGGAATTACCGGGTTTGGCGCCTATGTGCCGCGGCTGCGCCTGACACGTCAGCAGATCGCCGATGGCCAGCCGGGCGGCGCGCGCGGCAAGACGATTGCGGGCGAGCGCGCGATCTGCAACTGGGATGAGGACGCCATCACTCTGGCGGTCGAGGCGGCGCGTGACTGCCTGCAGGAGCGCAATTGCCTTACCGGGATCACACTCGCATCGACAACGGCACCATTTGCCGACCGCCAGAATGCCGGCATCGTCGCGGCGGCGCTTGACCTCGATGAGGACCTGCAATCGATGGATGTCGGCGGCGCGCAGCGCGCCGGAACGACGGCGCTGATCACTGCCCTGCGCTCGGGGTGCGAGGGCGGCGAGCGGCTGGTGGTTGCCAGCGAGCACCGGGTGACGCGTGCCGGCGCGCCGCATGAGGTCCGTTTTGGCGATGGGGCAGCGGCCCTGTCCATCGGAGCAACGGATGTCATCGCAGAATTGCGGGCGGCGGAAACGCGCACGGTCGACTTTGTCGACCATTTCCGGGCGGCGGATGCCGCCCAGGATTACTATTGGGAGGAGCGCTGGATTCGCGATGAAGGCGTGATGAAAATCGTGCCGCCGGTTGTCGAAGCGGCGCTGGCACAGGCGGACATGGCGGCGGGCGATATCGACCATGTGATCCTGCCATCGCCGGTTCCAGGGGTCGGCGCCAGGCTGGCGGCGCAGCTCGAATTTCAGGAAGCGGCACTGGCGGAGACTTTCGACAAGACAATCGGCGACACAGGCGCTGCGCATCCTCTGCTGCGTCTGGCCGCCGTATTGTCGCGCGCCAGGGCGGGCGAGAAGATCCTGCTGGCTGCGTTCGGGCAGGGCACCGATGTGCTGATCCTTGAGACGACGGCGGCGATCGGCACGCGCCAGCCGCGGCTTGGTGTTACCGGTGCTCTGGCGCAGCGGCGGCCGATCAGCGATTACGCCAAATATCTGTCGTTCGCCGGTCTGATCGATCGCGAGCTGGGCATGCGGGCGGAGGGCGACAACAAGACGGCGCTGACGCAGCTTTACCGGCGGCGTGACCTCATTCTCGGGCTGGTCGGCGGCGAATGCGAAAAATGCGGCACGCGGCAGTTGCCGCGCAGCCGCTATTGCGTCAATCCGAAGTGCAACGCGCTGGACACGCAGAAACCGTTTGCCTTTGCCGATGTGCCGGCGCGCGTTCTGACATGGTCGGCGGACCATCTGTCGTTCACGCCCGATCCACCGTCCTATTACGGCCTGATCGCCTTCGAGGGCGGCGGGCGGATGTTCGCCAATTTTGCCGAGGTGGATGCGGGAGCTGTGGATGTCGGATCGGTGATGCGCATGGCGTTCCGGGTCAAGGAGCATGACCGGAAGCGCAATTTCCGGCGGTATTTCTGGAAAGCGGTCCCCGATGGCGGTTCGCAGGGCAAGGAGCAGTAGCATGGCGCGCGGGATCAAGGACAAGGTCGTCATCCTCGGCATGGGCTGTTCGAAGTTCGGCGAACGCTGGGATTGCGACGCCGAAGACCTGATGGTCGAGGCCTACAGCGAATGCATCGCCGATGCCGGTATCGCGACGGCGCAGATCGATGCGGCCTGGCTGGCGACCGCCAAGGAGGAACTGCATTCGGGCAAGGGCGGGTTGCCGCTGTCATTTGCATTGCGGCTGCCGAACATTCCGGTCACGCGGGTCGAGAATTTCTGCGCCAGCGGCTCGGAAGCGTTGCGCGGGGCGGCCTATGCGGTGGCCTCCGGCGCCTGCGACATCGCCCTGGCGCTGGGCGTCGAGAAACTGAAGGACACCGGCTATGGCGGCCTGCCTGAGGCCAGCCGCGGCGTTCTCAACATGATGTGGTGGGCGAATTATTCAGCTCCCGGCGCCTTTGCGCAACTGGCGTCGGCCTATCGCGTCAAACATGGCATCGACACGGATGAGCTTAAACGCGCCATGGCGCATGTGTCAGTGAAGAGCCATGAGAATGGCGCCTTGAACGAGAAGGCGCACTTGCGCAACCGGATCACAGAGGAGCGGGTCATCAATGCCAACATGATCGCCGAGCCGCTTGGCGTATTTGATTGTTGCGGCGTCAGTGACGGGGCCGCCTGCGCCATCGTAACGACACCGGAAATTGCCAAAAGCCTGGGCAAAACCGATCTGGTGTCGATCAAGGCGATGCAGCTTTCGGTGTCCAACGGCACGGAATCGGGGTTCAGCGATTGGGACGGCAGCCATTTTCATACGGCACGCATCGCCAGCCGCCGCGCCTATGAGGAGGCTGGCGTCAGCGATCCGCGCCGGCAAATCAGTCTCGCCGAGGTGCATGACTGTTTCTCGATTACCGAACTGGTGACCATGGAGGATTTGTTTCTGTCGGAAGAAGGCAAGGCTTGGCGCGACGTGCTCGACGGCTTTTACGACGCGGATGGCGGCCTGCCGTGCCAGATCGATGGGGGGCTCAAATGCTTCGGTCATCCGATCGGCGCGTCCGGACTACGGATGATCTATGAGATGTATCTGCAATTGCATGGCCGGGCCGGCGCACGCCAGGTCAAAGACCCGTCGCTCGGGCTCACGCACAATCTCGGCGGCGCCCCGCATCAGAATGTCTGTTCGGTGGCCATCGTCGGCCACCTCTTGGGTCCCGGATATTAGACCGTCAGGGACGGCGACAAACGCTGGCTGAACAGGCGCTTGAGCTTATCGATGCCGTCATTGACGAGTTCGGGCCGCCGCAGATGATTGATCGCGATGCGGATCGCCTGGGGTGGTGTGCCGCTGGCCGTATGGTTTTCCGACGGTACGACGGAGATTCCGATCTGCCTTGCGGCATCGCAGAACTCACGCGATGTCCAGTGCGAGGGCAATTCAATCCATATGAAGGAAGCCGCCGGATTGCTGCGATGCGGCACGTCGCCGAGCGCCTTGCGAGCGATGGCATGCGCGTGCTCGAGCTTTTCGAAATGCAGGGTGGCCAGCTTGTCGGCGGCGCCGGAATTGATCAGGCTCGCCGCGACCTCGCCGACTAGCGGCGAATTGGCGAGGGTCATGGCATGCATGGTATTGACGATACGATCGTAAAACTGACCGGGGCAGGCGATATAGGCGGCGCGCACCGCCGGGCTGACGCTCTTTGACAAGCCGGTCATGTAAATAGTGTGGGACGGCGCCAATGTGGCGATCGGCGCCGGACGCTTGGTCAGACCGCCAACGCAAGAATCATCCTCGATAACGGTCAGGTCATACCTGATCGCCAGGTCCGCGATCCGCCGGCGACGCGCCGGGGGCATGCTGGCACCGGTCGGGTTGTGCACCGTCGGTTGCAGGTAGAGAAGCCGTGACGGACTGTCGGCAATTGCGCGTTCCAAAGCTTCCGGAACGAGTCCGGATTCATCAACCTCAATGCCGCGCAGTTTCTTGCGCAGGACAACGCTGAGCGCCTTCATCCCCGAATAGGTGATCTTCTCACACAGGACCTCGTCATCATCGCCGTCGAGAAGTGCCAGTAGCACCGCCATCAGTCCTTGCTGGGTGCCGTTGCAGATCAGAACCCGGTCGGCCGAGGCGTCAAAGCCGGAGCGGCTGATCCAAGTGGCGCCGGCGGCGCAATGGGTCGGGAAACCGGCGGCTGGCGGGTAGCGATTCATCGGCATCAGGGCGGTGCAGTTGGCCACCTCCTGCAAGGCTGTCGACAGTGCACCGGACAGCCCCTGGGCGTTGGCAGCGAACAGCGCAAAATCGATTGTTCCCGGCTGCAGAGACGGCAGATAGCTCGGCTGGCCGTCGCCTTCGGAATTACCGCGCACGAAGGTGCCGCGGCCAACCTCGCCGCTGACCAGGCGGCGCTCGCGGACAATCTTGTAGGCGCGGCCGACGGTGCCGACCGTGACATTCAGTTCACGCGCCAGGTTGCGTTGCGGCGGCAATTGCGCACCGGGCGGCAGCGCACCGCTATCGATCGCCTCGTTGATTGCGCGCGCTAAAGCGAGATAACGCGGGCCATCAAGGCGGGAGAGATCAGGAACCCACATTTGTGAAGCCTCCGGGATTATTGGGCGCTTTTTCGCCGCTGCTAATTGTGTTAATTGAGTGGGTATAATAGGGTAACATTATGAGGCATTCTCAAAATTGTGTCGGTTTTCTCCCACGGCGTGCTGTGAGGCGGGAGTTTAGGCCATTGTCATTCTCCGCACACCATCAGAGTCGCTGGGTGCAATTGGTACAATATCAGGGTGAGGGCCAAGGCGCCAGCCGCGCAACACGCCTGGCGGTAGCCTCCGGTTGCGGAACCCGTGGTCGCGACAGGAGGTCGACGGACATATGTCCAATCCGTTTCTAGGCAAAACCTATGGCGAGAGCATCGCCGAGCTGGCAACGAAATATGCGCATCGGGACGCCCTGGTGTTTCGCGACACGCGGTATTCGTATCGGCACATGAAGCGGGAGGCCGATGCCTATTCGGCGCGCCTTGCGGCACTGGGGTTGCGGCAAGGCGACCATGTTTCGATCCTGTTGCCGAACCGGCCGGAATTTCTCTGGGCCTGGCTGGGCGCGGCGCAGATGGGGCTGGTCGTGGTGATGATCAACACCCGGCTGAAGCGCGATGAAATTGCCTATCAGCTGGCGCAATCGGACAGCAAGGCGGTAATCGTGCCCGGCGCCGGGGCGTTCCGCGATTTTCTCGGCGAATTGTCGGAACTGGCACCGGCTCTGCGCAGCGGAACAGCCGGGACGCTGCAGAGCGAGCGGCTGCCGGAACTGCGCTGGGTCATCGCGCTTGACACGGTACCAGAAGACTATCGCGGCGCCACCGACTGGTCTCGGCCGCCGACCGAACGGCACGAAGCGCCGGCTATGGTCGAGGATGTCGAAACGCCCGGCATCATCGGCTATTCGTCCGGCACGACGGCCTTGCCGAAAGGCGCTCTGATCAGCCACCAGGTATGGCGCAAAGCGTGGGATATCGGCACGCCGGTCGACTTTACCGAAAACGACTGCCTGTACATGGCGATCCCGCTGTTCGGGTCGATGGCGACGATGAACGGGGCGCTACCGATCTGGGTCCGGGGCGGCAAGGTCGTACTCGGCGAGCAATTCGATGCGGCGGCTTGTCTGGCGGCGATCGAGCGCGAAAAGGTGACGGTGATCCATCTGCTGCCGCCCATAGTGCGGGCTCTGCTGGATGACGCTGCGTTTGATCGCCACGATCGATCGTCGCTGCGCGTCGGCTACGTGCTGAGCGTCGATCCGGATGTTCTCAACGCGGTCAGTGACGGGCTCGGCATACCCGGCATGATGACCGGCTATGGCATGACCGAGACGACGACGGTTCTGACGCGCAATCGCTGGGATGATCCGCGCGATGTGCGGCATACCACACAAGGCAAGCCGCTGCCGGACATCGAGGTGCGGATCATCGATCCCGAGAGCCGACGGGAGATGCCTGTTGATCAGCCGGGAGAGATCTGGGCGCGGGGCTATTGCAACATGCTCGGCTACTACAAGAAACCTGAGGAGACGGCGCGCGCGCTGACCAAGGACGGCTGGCTGCGCACCGGTGATGTTGGCCACATGCGCGCGGATGGACGACTGGTCTACATCGGCCGGCTGGGCGACGGCTACAAGTCGCGCGGCTTCAATGTCTCGCCGGCGGAAATTGAATACGCCATCAACAGCCACCCGGAAGTGGCGATCAGCGCCGTGGTCGGCATTCCGTGGCCGGGAGAGAATGACATCGGTATCGCCTATGTGGTGCTCAAGGAGGGCTGCGAGGTGGACAGTGCTGCGCTGCTCGACCGTCTGCGCGGGCAGTTGGCGAGCTACAAGCTGCCTCATCACCTGTTCCTGGTGGATGAATTGCCCATGACCTCGGGGACCGGCAAGATCCAGAAATTCAAGCTGAAGGAGGACGCCCTGGTCCGCCTGGGCGTAGACGTTCCGCCGGTTGCGGCGGCGCGTGCGGGATCATGAGTGCTCCTCGCACGGATCTGGCAGAAGGGCCGGACACGCAGACTGGCGAAGCGGCCACGGCAGAGGCCGGACTGGTGATGTGCGATGAGCCGCGGCCGCGTCTGCGACGCATTGTCCTCAACCAACCGGCAAAGCGCAATGCGCTGAGCCCGGATCTGCGCGAAGCCCTGCTCGCTGCGTTGCATGAGGCGGGGCGCGACGCCGATGTGCGGGTGATCATTCTGTCTGGAAGCAATGGTCACTTCTGCGCTGGCGGTGACCTTGCCTCCCTGTCGGGTGTGGAGGCGGGCGAAATGCGCCAGCGTATCGCTGCCGGGCACGCCGTCGTGCGGGCCATCGCCACCTGCGGCAAGCCGGTCGTTGCTGCCGTTGAAGGCTATGCAATGGGCGCGGGCGCCGGGCTCGCTCTGGCCGCCGATGTCATCCTCATGGGCGCCGGCGCGAGAATAGGGTTTCCTTTCGTCAAAGTTGGACTCGGCCCCGACTTCGGAGTCAGCCACTTCCTGCCTCGCCGGGTGGGCGCGGCGCGGGCGCAGCGTCTGCTGATGCGCGGCGAAGCTGTCGGTGGTGCAGCGGCGATGGCGTATGGACTCGCCGATGAGCTGGCCGAGGATGGTCAAGTGGCGGAGCGGGCCGTGGAAATCGGCAGCGAGTTCCTCGCCCTACCGGCCGCGACTCTGGGTCTGATCAAGGCCCAATTCAGCAAGAGCGAGGCGCTTGCAATGCAGGCCGCGTTTGACTGCGAAATCGCGCAACAGGCGCTGAGCATCGTCGGGCCTGCCTTTCGCGAGGGATCGGATGCTTTTCTGCAAAAGCGCCGCGCGAATTTTGCCAATCTCTAAATGTCGGACACTTGGCTCGCGCCGCCAAACCATTCGCGCTAGCCTCAGCGGCGAATGTGCGGAGGCGTCATGCTAGATATTCTTTCCCTGTTTTCGGTGCTGGCGGCTTTTTCTGTCGCTGCGGCATCGCCCGGGCCCGCCACGCTGGCGCTGGCCACCGTTGCGATGGCGGATGGTCGGCGGCGCGGGCTGATCTATGGCGCCGGCCTTGCGGCCGGCCTGTGGTTCTGGGGCGTCGTTGCGGCGACCGGTCTCGGAGCGGTGTTGCAAGCCTCGAGCGGCGCGCTCATTGCCCTGAAGATCTTTGGCAGTCTGTATCTTTTCTGGCTGGCGCTGCAGGCCGCACGCAGCTCGCTTGCGCCTGCGGTGGAGCAGCTGGGCGCCGTGCCCGTCGGGGCGCTGTTTACCCGCGGCCTCATTCTCAATCTGTCCAACCCGAAGGCGGTCATCGCCTGGATGGCCGCATTGGCAATGGGTCTTGGCAGCCGCGGTGGCCTGGAAGAGTTGATGGTGACAACGCTCGCCTGCATGGTGCTCGGGGGCTGGATCTATGCCGGCTATGCGTTGGTGTTCTCACTACGGGGCGCGATGGCCGGCTATCGGCGCTGGCGTCGATGGATTTCGGGGCTCGCGGCGGGCTTGTTTGCCATCGCAGGTCTTGGTCTCGTCCGGTCGGCATCCTAGCTTCGGACGCGCTGTTCGCGCACGCGTGAATAGACTGCAGCGATGCCGGCGAAGACGATCGCCACCACGATGAACAGCGTGCGGTAGCCGGTCAGCGAGGCGGTGGCACCGGGTGGCGCCGGAAAGGCTGCGACCAGCGCGGCTGACAGGCTTTGATTGACGAAGACGCCGGTGATGGCAATCAGGCCAATGACGGCCACCGACCGGCCGGAGAATTCGCGCGGAAAGAGGCTCTGGGCATGGGCAATGACCACGACGAAATAGGTCGAGAAGGTGATGGAGGCGCTACAGGCGGCGATGGCGATCAGCGGTGACTGCTGGCCCCAGAACGCCAAAGCGAGAAAGGAAGCGGCGACGGTCAGCGCGCCGCCGATGACGACCGGGCGGCGGCGGCCGATCTTTGCTTCGATCGGTCCGTAAGCCAGCACACCAATGCTCATTCCGACCATCATGATGGTCAGCGCATATCCGCGGTCGACGGCATTGAGCCGGTGGATGTCGGCGAGATAGGGGCCGGCCCAGAGGCCGACGAGAAGCTGTGTCGGCGTGTAGAGAAAGGGAGAAATCAGCAGCAGCGGTCGGATTTCACGGTTGCGAAAGACCTGGCGCATGCCGCGCATGATATCGGCGAGTCGCGGGTATGCGGGGTTGTCGGTGTCGGTGGCGCGGCGTGGTGGGCCGTCGCGTACCAGCAGCGGCAGGCTGGCGGCGGCCATCAAGGTCAGGACGCCGAGCGCGGCGTAAACCGGGCGCCAGCCATAGGATTCAATGGCAAGGGACAGGGGGCCAGTGCCAACGATGCCTCCGAGCATGCCAACAAAAAGAAAACGTCCGGTCAGGGTGGAAAGGCGGGCATTGCCGGCCCAGCGCACGAAAAAGCTGATGCTGCCATTGAGCGCCGGAGCGAAGCCGATGCCGATCAGCACTCGCCCGACCATGACGCCTTGCCAGGTGCCAGCGAGCGCTACCATCAGGCTTCCGAGCGCTGCCAGCAGGCCGAATCCGGCCAGTGTGCGCCGCGTGCCGAAGCGATCAAGCACGATGCCACCGGGCACCTGGCCCAGTCCCTGGGCAATGAACATGGCACCGATCAGCGGGCCGATCAGCGCCGGCGACAGGGCGAATTCATCGACGAAGACGATCGACATCACACCCCCCGAGGAGCGGTGCAGCTGACCGATGGAAAATAGTACGACCAGCAGCGCAAAGCCGATCAGAAATCCCGAACGGGCGCCGGGCAAAGGCGGCGTTGCGCCGCCGGCATCGGAGGGCGATTGCCGCGTGGGTTCGGTAGGTGCGGCATTCTGCGGGGAAGGCTCTTTGGTTGTCACTAAGGCACCAACTGCGCGGGCGCGAAACACGGCTCGCCTGATTTAAGGGCTACAAAACCAACTTATTGTTCCGAAAAATTGGTATATTGTTTGTCCGAATTGTGCAAATTGTACCCTTAGAGAGGATGGCTTCCGGAGGGTAAATGATGGGGATGGAGATGCCGCATCCGGGCAATGGACTGGCGCCGATCGAAACCATACTGGATGATGCGCGCGCCGGTCGGATGTCGATCCTGGTTGATGATGAATACGAGGAGGATGAAGGGGACCTGTTCGTTCCGGCGGCGTTTGCCAATGCGGCGGCGGTCAATTTCATGGCCGCGGCCTGTTCTGCATGACCCTGCCGCGGAAGCGGGCGGAGTTCCTCAACCGGCCGCCTATGACGCGCGACAACAGCAGCCGCACCGGGACGGCGTTCACCGTTTCGATCGAGGCGCGCGAGGGGTGACGACCGGCCTGTCAGCTGCGGACCGCGCGCGCACCATTGCGGCGGCGGCGGCTGAAGGGGCGCAGGCTGCCGATATCGTCTCGCCGGGGCATGTCTTTCCCCTCGTGGCTCGGGATGGCGGCGTGCTGGTGCGGGCCGGGCATACCGAAGCGGCCACCGATATCAGTCGTTTGGCGGGAGTTGGCGACGCCGGCGTCATTTGCGAAATCATGAACCTTGACGGGACAATGACGCGGCTTCCGCAGTTGCGCAACTTCGCGCAGCGCGAGGGACTGAACATTGCAACGATTGCCGATCTGATCGCCTTCAGACGCCGCACCGAACGCCTTGTGGCGCGGGTGACGGAGGCCGATGTCGACAGCGCGCATGGCGGGCAGTTCCGGGCCATCGTGTTCCGCGACCAGGTGGACGATGTCGAGCATGTGGCGCTGGTCAAGGGTGATGTGGCCAGTGGTGAGCCGGTGTTGGTGCGTGTGCATGCGATCAATCTGTTCGACGACATTATCGGCGATCGCGCCTACAGCAAGGGCGCCGCGACCTACAACGCGATGAAGCGAATCGAGGCGGCTGGCCGCGGCGTCATCGTTTTCCTGCGCGAAACCCATCGAACCACTCCTTCGGAAGTGGTGGCGGTGCGCAGCCGTGCCCCGGTCTTGAGCGGCAGCCAGATCCGCGACTATGGCACCGGCGCCCAGATTCTGAGCGAACTCGGTGGGAAAGACATGATCCTGCTCAATGAATCGAACCGCTCGATTGTCACGCTTGAAGGATATGGGCTGCGCGTGCTGAGTGGATAAGGTGAAAAACTTGCGCTCAAATGCTACCATTTTTATGGTGACAATATTGTTCGATAGTGCTATCTATTTAGGGAGCAAAGAGGGGCGGCTGTTTCGAAACGACCGTCTGTTCGGGGATATGGGAGGCAATATGAGCGACAGCAATTCGGTGCGCACAGCGGTGGTGACAGGAGCTGCGCGCGGCATCGGGCGTGCGATCGCAGAACGTTTCGCGCGGGAAGGGGCCCGGGTTGTCATTCTCGATCTGGACGGCGCGGCATCGGAGGTCTGCGCCAGCGAAATCGCGGCGGCGCATGGCGGTGAGGCGCTCGGCATGGGCTGCGATGTCAGTGACCGCGCCTCCGTCGAGGCTGCCATGGCGAAGGCGCATGGGCGCTTCGGTTCGATCGACATTCTGGTCAACAATGCCGGTGTGACGCGCGACAACCTCATTCACAAGATGTCGGATGACGACTGGGACCTTGTGATGGGGGTGCATCTGCGCGGCACCTTCGTGTGCACCTCGACGGCGCAGCGCTACATGGTCGAGCAGCGCTACGGCAAGATCGTCAACATTTCGTCGACCTCGTCGCTGGGCAATCGCGGACAGCTCAACTACTCGACCGCCAAAGCGGGCCTGCAAGGATTTACGCGCACGCTGGCGCTGGAGCTCGGCCGCTTCAACATCAATGTCAATTGCATCGCGCCCGGGTTCATCGACACAGAGATGACGCAGGCGACGGCCAAGCGCTTGGGCTTCACGCCCGAAGAGTACAAAGCCAAGCGTGCCGAAACCATCGCCATCCGCCGCGTCGGTGTGCCGGAAGATGTGGCCAATCTGGCGCGCTTCCTGTGCGACGACGAGGCATCCTACGTCAATGGCCAGGTGATCTACCTCAGCGGCGGCCCCGAAACGCGGCGCTAGGGATCTGACCCCGGGCCGCAGGAGACAAAGACTATGCTTCAGAGAAGGAATGATGCGTTGATTGATCCTGTAGATGCGCTTGAGAGCGATGACATGCGAGCCCTCGAGAAGCTCGCCATCGAAAACTTCCGGCCGCGCGGCCGCGCCTACGATGCAGCCAGCGTCATGCCGAAGGAAAACATTCAGGAACTGCATGATCACGGCTGGCTGACCACGACCCTTTCCAAGGAGATGGGCGGTCGTGGCAGCAATGTCGACAGCGATGATCCCTCGACCTTCCTGCAGGGCCTGCGGATGATCGCGCGCGGCTGCAGCGGCACGGCGCATTGTTATCAGGTGACCAATCATTCCGCTTGGGCGGTCGAGGCCATGGGCACCGAAGATCAGCATGAACGCTACCTGAAGCCGATGTTCAAGAAGCCATTTCTCGGTTCGTTTGTCGGCTCGGAAGCCAAGCGCAAGCACATGTACATGATGAATACCACTGCCAAGAAGGTGGATGGCGGCTACATCGTGCGCGGCGAGAAGAACTACGCGACGAATGGCAGTGATCTGGGTTTTGCGATCATCTTCGCCGCGATCGAAGGCGTCGACAATTTCCTCGACAATCATTTGATGGTGATCATTGAGCCGGACATGGAAGGCGTGTCGATCGATACCAGCTGGTACCGCCCGTCCGGCATGCGCACGGCCGACAGCCCGGTGATCACTCTCAACGATGTCTTCGTCCCGGATGCCAATGTCCTCGGCCAGCCTGGCGACTATCCCCGCAAGCGCTGGCAGGGCAAGTTTCATCTCGGGTTTGCCGCCAACTATCTCGGCACCACAGAGGGTATGTACAACTGGTTCCGGGAATATGTGGTGGGACGCGGCAAAGGCAGCGCCGAATTGATCCAGATGCGGACCGGCGAGATGAAAATTCGTCTTGAGGCGGCGCAATCGGTCTTTCACGACGCGATTCGGGCCTATCATGACCGGCCCATCGTCGAGGCGGAACTGCTTGCCATGAGTGCCAAGAGCATTGCCGCGGACGTCGCTTTCGACCTGTCGCACAAGATCATTCACGCGGCCGGATCGACCGCGCTGTTCGATGAATTCCCGCTCAGCCGCTATATTCGCGATCTGGAGACGCACGTCTTGCATGCTGGTCATGACAAGACGGCGCAGATCATCGGACAGGCGGAATTGTCGCAGGAATTTGATTCGACCTTGCAGCGTTGACGGAAACCGGGATGAGCGAGAGCCCTCTCCACACGGGAAACTTTTGTGAAGGCGACAGCTTTTCGCTGCGCAAGGATCCGGTCACGACCCGGCAACTGGTGATGTATGCGGGTGCTTCGGGCGACTACAATCCGATTCACTATGATCTTCCGCATGCGCAGCAGGCCGGGCTCGGCGGTGTCATTGCGCATGGAATGCTGACGATGGGTTTTGCCGCCCAATGCGTGACGGACTGGGCTGGTCCGGCAACGACTATCGTTGAGGTCGGCGGGCGGTTTCTGTCGCCGGTGCGGCCGGGCGATGTTGTCGAGATGACCGGGCGCGTCGACGCAGTGGCTGCGGATGGGTTATGCAATCTCACCCTCGTCGGCCATGTTGGCGACCGGCAGGTGTTTGCGGGGCAGGCGACGGTGCAAGCCGCAGACTGAAGCTATACGGCGCATGGGCAAGGTGGGTTCATTGAAAGAGAGCAGATGGCAAGAGTTGATGTGAAGTCGGAAGTCACTGGCACGGTCTGGAAGATCGAATCCGGTGTTGGCGCATCGGTAGGGCAGTCCGATCCTGTTATCGTCATCGAGTCGATGAAGATGGAAATTCCCGTCGTGGCAGCCACCTCCGGAACAGTTGCCGAAGTGCTGGTCGGTGAAGGCGACATGGTTTCCGAAGGCGATGTTGTGGCGCGCATCGACGCTTGAGGCGATTCTTATTTAGTCGGTGACCAGCGGCGAAGCCACGCCGAGTAAAGGTGCAGATTTGCACGATTGAGAGGAATCCCGGGCGATGCGGATCTCCGGCAGCGCCCGGAATTAATCTGCAGCCACCGCGCCTGCCGCACCCGCGGCGCAATCTTTATCCCTTTCTTTTCGGTCATAAGCTTTGTCCTGCCATCACAGGGTTAGCTTTTACCGGTCGCCGCAGGGTGGCGCTCCACGGTCGCTGGCACATTTCCTGCTGCTTATTGCGGTCATTTGTCACCGCGGAATTCGCGCGCCCTTAAACCTGCATGCGAGTTCAGACTTGTTTTGCTCGGTAAAACTGCTTAAATCCGGCCATTCAACTTTGAGATACTCTATCAATATTAGTTTGGCGTCATATAAAACAGGCGCGTGATCTTAAAAAATGCGGACGCATTGTCATCTCATGATGTCGCGGACCAATGTCTGCCGCTTGCATCCGCAGAATTTCTTGAACGCAATATCGCCGTGGGGCAGGTGATGAAGAATACACAATTGGGTGAGAAAGACCTGAAACTTCTGGCGCTTCTGCGGGAAGACGGGCGCATGACATGGACCCGCATGGCCGAGCAGATCGGGGTGTCGCGCGTGGCCGTGCAAAATCGTGTCGAAGCACTGAAGAAGAAGGGAATCATCACCGGGTTCACGGTGCTGACGCGCGACATTGCCAGCGAGCAGCGGCCGCTGACGATCTTCGTGCGCATCCGTTTTGCCAAGGGCATGGATGGCACGCGCTTCATCGGCAATATCGGCGGGCAGCGCGGCGTTGTTTCCGCATGGGCGGTCGCCGGCAGCTGGGACTGTATTCTCGAGGTCCGCGCTGCGAACATGGAGGAGGTCGCCCATATCCGCGATCTCATCGTTGCTTTCGGCGGGATCGAGGAAATCGAGACCGAATGCGTGCTGAAGGTTCTCAAGCGCGGCCCGGTCTAAGCGCCGACAGATCGAGGGAGCCGCCGTGCCGCGACTGGCCCGCAAGCCAGGACAACACGCGCCCCGCGCGGCCTTTGACAACGAATTTCACTTGCTTTGACCTCCTCGAAGAGGCAAACGGGAGAGGACTGCCGCCGGCCAGACGGTGGTCTGTCCGGCCCCGGTTTGCGAACCCGGATCGATCTGCCGGCGCCTCGTTTCACCCTTACTTCCTGTGGATTTGGAGAGTTCGATGGTCATTGATCCGCCCTACCTGATCTTTCTCGGCGACGTGCCGGATGCGCTGGCCGCCAAATCCGGTATCGGAATCGTCGACTGGCGACCGGAATGGTGCATCGGCCAGCTGCGTCTGGAGGGTTGCCAGGCCGACGCCGGCATCCCCGATCTGAGCATCGATGAGGCCAAGGCGCGCGGTGTGAAAACCATGGTTGTCGGCGCGGTGAATGCCGGCGGCGTTCTTCCCGATCACTGGATACAGCCGATCGTGGCGGCGCTCGACGCCGGTCTTGATGTGGCCACGGGGCTGCATATCCGATTGGCCTCGGTGCCGGAGATCGCCGAAGCGGCGCAACGCAGCGGCAGCAAACTGCATGATGTGCGCTTTTCCGATCAGAAATTTGCCACCGGCAAGGGCAGCAAACGCTCTGGCAAGCGCCTCCTGACCGTCGGCACGGATTGCTCGGTGGGGAAGAAATACACCGTTCTGGCGCTGGAGAAGGAAATGCGCGAGCGCGGCATGGACGCCGATTTCCGCGCCACGGGGCAGACCGGCGTGTTCATCTCCGGGCGCGGCGTGGCGATCGATGCGGTGGCCGCCGATTTCATTTCCGGCGCGGTCGAATGGGTGTCGCCGGCGGCCGATGCCTCGCATTGGGATCTGATCGAGGGTCAGGGATCGCTGTTTCACCCGAGTTTCGCCGGCGTATCGCTGGGTCTTCTGCACGGAGCGCAGGCCGATGCCTTCATCGTCTGTCATGAACCGACACGGACGACGATGCGCGGCGTCAGTCACGCGCTGCCGAGCATCCGTGAGGTGATCGACATGACGATTGCCCTCGGGTCGCGCACCAATCCCGACATCCGGTGCACCGGCATTGCGGTGAACACGCAAAAGCTGGCAGAAGACGAGGCGCGGGCGCTGCTGAAACAGCTCGCCGCCGAGCACGGTCTGCCGGCAACCGATCCAATCCGCTTCGGGGTGAGCGAGCTGGTCGACGCGCTGCGTTCGATCTAGGGCGCGAATCTGAGACTAAATTCTGGCTTCAAGGCCCCGGGGAATGCGGCGTGCGCCTGGCCCGCTGCGCGCGCGTGCCTGCGCGCGCGGCAGGCTGCCCCTCGTTGGCGCGCGAAATTCTGCGTCTTATCCGAAAGTCATACTTGCGCCGTTTCACGGAGTGAATAAAGTAAACGAGCGTTCATTTACCAGAACGTCGCTGCGAAGGTCGCTGAGGAGGGCCGTCGCATGCGCTCACGCCGTCTTGGGAGAGGCGGTGAAGGATAACGGGCGCCATGCGCACCGGGGTCTCCGACCCGTTCGCCAGCCGGCACAAGCGCGGCGGCGGGGGTCGTGGACCACAGAGGGGAGGATGTGGAGGAGATGTCAGCGTCTGACAGCGCCGGCGGCATGCCGGTGACCTTTCCGCAATATCTGTTGTTGAACGCCGAGCGTTATGCCGGGCGGCCGGCCATGCGTTTCAAGGATCTGGGGATCTGGCAGACCTGGAGCTGGGCCGAGCAGCGCGACGAGGTGCGTGACTTCGCGCTTGGCCTTCGCGCATTGGGGCTACGGGAAGGCGAGCGCATCGCGATCGTCGGCACCAACCGGCCGCGCCTCTACTGGGCCTTTGCGGCGGCGCAAAGTCTCAAGGCGGTGCCGGTGCCGGTCTATTCCGACGCCGTGGCGGAGGAACTGGCCTTCGTGCTCGCCAATGCCGGTGTGCGCTTTGCCGTGGTCGAGGATCAGGAGCAGGTCGACAAGGTGCGTTCGATGGCCGAGCGCCTGCCTGGGCTGGAACAGGTGATCTACGATGAGCCGCGCGGTTTGCGCGACTATGATCATGCGGCCCTGCGTCATTTCGCCGATGTCCAGCATCTGGGCCGCGAGGCGATTGCTGCCGATGCGGCGGTGCTGGAGAGCTGGACCGAGGGGGTGCGCGCCTCGGACGGCAGCGAAGTTTCCGCCATCCTCTACACCTCCGGGACGACCGGGCAATCAAAGGGTGTGGTGCTGACTGCGGCGCGATCGGTCCGGGCGGCCGAGAGCACGGCCAATTTCGACCGGCTGACGGCCGATGACGAGGTGCTGGCCTATCTGCCGCTCGCCTGGGTCGGCGATCACTATCTCAACTATGCGCAGGCCTATGTTTCCGGGCTCTGCATGAGTTGTCCGGAAAGTCCGGAGACGGTGGCCGAGAACCTGCGCGAAGTCGGACCGAGCTTCTATTTCGCCCCGCCGCGCGTGTTCGAAGGCCTTTTGACCAGCGTGATGATCCGCATGGAAGATGCCGGACCGATCAAGAAACGCCTGTTCAAACATTATCTTGCGGTGGCCAAGAAATACGGCGAAGCGGTTCTCGAGGGACGGTCGGTGCCGTTGCGCGGGCGGATCGCCTATGCGCTTGGCGATCTTCTGATTTACGGGCCCTTGCGCAACATCCTGGGGTTCTCCCGGATCCGTGTCGCCTATACGGCAGGCGAGGCGATCGGTCCGGATCTGTTCTCGTTCTTTCGCTCGCTCGGGGTCAATCTCAAGCAGCTTTACGGACAGACCGAGGCGTTTCTCTACGTGACCTGCCAGGAAGACGGGGCGGTGCGTGCCGATACGGTCGGTCCGGCGGCACCGGATGTCGAGATCAGGCTTTCGGATTCGGGCGAAGTGCAGTTCAGGTCGCCCGGCATGTTCACCGGCTACTACAATGCCGAGGAAAAGTCGCGCGAGGTGCTGACCGAGGATGGCTTCATCAAGACCGGAGACGCCGGCGTCTTCGATGCCGACGGCCACCTGAAGATCATCGACCGCGCCAAGGATGTCGGCAAGCTGCGGAACGGCGCGCTGTTTGCGCCGAAATACATCGAAAACAAGCTGAAATTCTTTCCCGACGTCAAGGAGGTGGTGGCTTTCGGCGATGACCGCGATTCCGTGTGCGTCTTCCTCAACATCGATCTGACGGCGGTCGGCAACTGGGCCGAGCGCAACAACATCTCCTATGCCTCCTACCAGGAACTGGCGGGGCTGCCGCGGGTCTATGAGATGATGCGCGAGCATGTCACTCAGGTGAACCGCGATCTGGCGCAGGAACCGAGCATGGCCGGCGCGCAGATCCGGCGTTTTCTCGTGCTGCACAAGGAACTGGACGCGGATGATGGCGAAGTGACCCGTACCCAGAAGGTGCGGCGCGGCTTCGTCGCCGAGCGTTATGCGCCGCTGATCGAAGCGCTTTATGACGGTTCGAGCGAGAAATATGTCGAGACCGAGGTGACCTTCGAGGATGGCCGCAAGGGTCTGATCAAGGCGACGGTGAAGATCGCCGATGCCGAGACCTTCGAGACTGCCCAACCGGTCAGGGAGGCGGCCGAATGAATTCGCCTGCCGCGCATTTCTCGCTGCACGGTCGCGATGACGGGTTGAACCCGGGCGATGTGCTGCTTGATGTCAGGAACGTCTCGCTGGCCTTCGGGGGCGTCAAGGCCATCACCGACATCTCCTTCGACATCCGCAAGGGCGAAATCCGCGCCATTATCGGTCCGAACGGTGCTGGCAAGACCTCGATGCTCAACGTCATCAACGGCTTTTATCATCCGCAACAGGGCACGATCTCGTTTCGCGGCGAGGCGCGTCGGCGCATGCAGCCGCACGCGGCGGCGGCCTCGGGCATTGCGCGCACCTTCCAGAATGTGGCGCTGTTCAAGGGCATGTCGACGCTCGACAACATCATGTCGGGACGCACCCTGAAGATGCACCGGAATTTCTTCTGGCAGCTGCTCCACGTTGGCCCGGCGCGCGACGAAGAGATCGCCAACCGCCGCAAGGTCGAGGAGATCATCGATTTTCTCGAGATCCAGCACATCCGCAAGACGCCGGTCGGCAAATTGCCTTACGGGCTGCAAAAGCGGGTCGAACTGGGACGGGCGCTGGCGATGGAGCCGGACCTGCTTTTGCTCGACGAGCCGATGGCGGGCATGAATCTCGAAGAAAAAGAGGACATGAGCCGCTTCATTCTCGACGTCAATGATCAGTTCGGCACGACGATTGCGCTGATCGAACACGATATGGGCGTGGTGATGGATATTTCCGATCGTGTCGTGGTGCTCGATTACGGCCGCAAGATCGGCGACGGGACGCCCGACGAGGTGAAGAACAACCGCGATGTCATCGACGCCTATCTGGGAGTGCCGCACTGATGGACGTGCTTTACACCATCTTCATCGATCCATTCGTGCAAATGGCTGAGGCGCCGGACTTCTTGTTGCAGGTGGTCTGGGAAGGTTTCGTCGCCGGCATCCTTTACGCACTGATCGCGCTCGGTTTCGTGCTGATCTACAAGGCCTCGGGCGTGTTCAACTTCGCGCAGGGCATCATGGTGGTGTTTGCCGGACTTTCGCTGGTCGGGCTGCATGAAATGGGCGTGCCGGCGCTGCTGGCGCTGATCATGGCGATCGGCGTGATGGCGATACTGGCCATCTGCATCGAGAAATTCGTCATGCGTCCGCTGGTCGGCCAGCCGGACATCATCCTTTTGATGGCGACGATCGGCATGACCTATTTCCTGATCGGGCTGGGCGAGTTCATCTTCGGCGGCGAGCCGAAGCAGATGATCACCGAAGAGCTCGGTCTGCCCACCGGTTCGACCGCCTTCGAGATGGACAATGGCGGCCTGGTGATCCTGCAGCACATCGACATTGCGGCGGCGGTGATTGCCTTGATCATGGTCGGCGGACTGGCGGTGTTCTTCAATCGCACGCGCATCGGGCGCGCCTTGCGCGCGGTCGCCGACGATCATACGGCCGCCTTGTCGGTGGGCATTTCGCTCAATCAGATCTGGGCGATCGTGTGGTTTGCCGCCGGCATCGTGGCGCTGGCCACCGGCATCATGTGGGGCGCCCGCTCGGACGTGTCTTTCGCCCTGGAGATCGTCGCGCTGAAAGCGCTGCCGGTGCTCATTCTTGGCGGCTTCACCTCGATCCCCGGCGCGGTGATCGGTGGCCTGATCATCGGCATTGGCGAAAAGATCGGCGAAATTTACTGGGGCGGTCTCGTCGGCGGCGGGATCGAGAGCTGGCTGGCCTACATGATCGCGCTGATCTTCCTGCTGTTCCGGCCGCAGGGCCTGTTCGGCGAAAAAATCATCGAGCGGATCTAGGGGGTCGGCATGTTCTATCGTGAAACCGGACAGTTCAAGACCAGCTACACCGCCGATCAGCAGATCTTCCCGATCCGGCAGGATCGTATCGGCGTGGCGATCATCCTGGCCGTGGCGCTGCTGGTGGTGCCGTTCGTGGCCAATGAATTCGTGCTGTCGGCGATCGTCATTCCGTTTCTGGTGCTGGCGCTGGCGACCATCGGGCTGAACATCCTGACCGGTTATGCCGGGCAGCTGTCGCTGGGCACCGGTGGGTTCATGGGGGTCGGGGCCTATGCCTGCTACAAGCTGGTGACGATCTTTCCGGATGTGAATGTGATCATCCACATCCTGTTGTCCGGCTTCTTCGCGGCGGCGGTCGGTGTGGTCTTCGGATTGCCGTCCCTACGCATCAAGGGCCTGTATCTGGCGGTGACGACGCTGGCGGCGCAATTCTTCCTCGAATGGTGCTTCATCCGCATTCCGTGGCTGTACAATTACAATCCGTCGGCGGCAATCGAGGTGCCGGGCAAGACGCTGTTCGGCGTGCTGATCACCGGACCGGCGGCCAGCGGCGTGGCGCGCTATTTCGTGGTGCTGGCAATCGTCATCGGCATGACACTTTTGATGAAGAACCTGATCCGCGGGCGCATCGGCCGGCAGTGGATGATGATCCGCGACATGGACATCGCCGCCGAACTGATGGGCGTGCGGCCGCTGATTGCCAAGCTCTCCGCCTTCGCCGTGTCGTCCTATATCTGCGGCGTCGCCGGCGCGATGTTCGTGTTCTTCTATCTCGGCGCCTCGGAACCGGCGGTGTTTTCCATCACCCTGTCGTTCCAGATCCTGTTCATGGCGATCATCGGTGGCCTGGGCTCGCTGGTCGGATCGTTCTTCGGCGCCGCGTTCATCTGGATCCTGCCGATCCTGTTGCGCGTCTGGCTGCCGGCCATGGGGTTCGACATCGGCGCCGAGGCAATTTTCCAGATGGCGCAGATCATCATCGGCGCGCTGATCATCTTCTTTCTGATCGTCGAGCCGCACGGGCTGGCGCGTTTGTGGGCGATCGGGAAGGAAAAACTCAGGGTCTGGCCGTTCCCTTACGCCTGAGGGAACACGGGAAGCGGCCGGGAGGGCTGCGCCGGCAACAATGCCGGACCTTGAGATAGCATCGGGTTTTGGAGCCGAACCCGACGACATGGCGAGGCTCAGTTGCAGGACCTTCGAAAGGGTCATGAACGGGAGGAAGAACATGAACATGAATTCAATGCTGGCAGGCACGCTGCTCGCCGGGCTTGCGGCTTCCTTTGCCGCACCGGCGCTGGCGGCCGATTCGGTCTATATCCAGTTGCCGACCTATCGCACCGGCCCCTATGCCGGCTCGGGTATCGCCATCGCCAACGGGATGTCGGACTATCTGAAAATGATCAATGCCCGCGATGGCGGCGTCAACGGCGTCAAGATCGAATTCGACGAATGTGAAACCGGCTACGACACGCAAAAGGGCGTCGAGTGCTACGAGCAGGCGAAAGCCAAGAACACGCTGGTGTTCAATCCCTGGTCGACCGGCATCACGCTGCAGGTGATCCCGAAATCCTCGGTCGACAAGATCCCAGTCCTGTCGATGGCCTACGGCCTGTCGGCGGCGGCAGACGGCACGACCTTCCCGTGGGTGTTCAACCCGCCGGACACCTATTGGGACGCCCTTTCCGGCATCATCAAATATATCGGTGAGCAGGAAGGCGGGATGGAGAATCTCGACGGCAAGACGATCGGCTACATCTTCCTTGATGCCGGCTATGGACGTGAGCCGATCCCGCTGTTGGAAGATCTCGCTTCCGAATACGGTTTCGAAGTGAAGCAATACCCGGTGGCCGGCAAGGAAATGCAGAACCAGTCGTCGCAATGGCTCAGCGTGCGCCGCGACCGGCCCGACTACATGATCATGTGGGGATGGGGCGCCATGAACCCGACGGCGATCAAGGAAGCGGTGAAGAATCGTTTCGACATGTCGAAATTCATCGGCGTTTGGTGGGCCGGCGGTGACGATGATGCCCGCGCCGGCGGCGCCGGTGCAAAGGGTTACAAGGCGATCAGCTTCAACAATGTCGGTGCCGACTATCCGGCCCTGCAGGACATCAAGAAGCTGGTGATCGATGCGGACAACAGCGAAACGCCCGAGAGCCAGCTTGGCGAGAACCTGTACAACAAGGGTGTCGCCAACGCCGTCTACATGGTCGAGGCGATCCGCACCGCGCAGGAAGAGACCGGCAAGACGGTGATCAATGCGGAAGACATGCGCGTTGGTCTCGAGAACCTCGAACTCGACGAAGCGCGGCTCGAGGAAATCGGTCTCAAGGGCATGATCTCGCCGATGAAGATCACCTGCAAGAACCACTCCGGGCACAATCCGATCTTCGTTCAGGAGTGGGATGGCGAGAAATACACGCCGGCCAGTGACTGGTTCGAGCCGATGACGGAGAAGGTCACGCCGATCCTGATGGAAGCCTCGAAGGAGTATGCCACCAGCAACGCGCCCTGGCCGGAGCGTGAGGAGCCGTGCCCCGAGTAAGGCACTCGAAAATTCCGGCTCGCGGCTTTTGCCGCGGGCCGGGTTCCATCCCGCATTCAACAAGGCCGGACCATCGACATGACCGAGGAAGCACGCGTGCCCGAGATTGCATCGCCCGAAAAGATCCTTTCGGTCGACAATATCGAAGTGATCTACGACCACGTTATTCTGGTTCTCAAGGGTGTATCGCTGTCCGTTCCGCTGGGCGGCATCACGGCACTCCTCGGCGCCAACGGGGCCGGCAAGACGACTACCCTGAAAGCCATTTCAAATCTGCTCAAGGCCGAGCGCGGCGAGGTGACGAAGGGCAAGGTCATTTTCAAGGGCGAGGAGGTTCAGGGCCTGTCGCCAAACGATCTGGTGCGGCGCGGCTGCATTCAGGTGATGGAAGGGCGGCATTGCTTCGGGCATCTGACCGTCGAGGAAAACCTGCTGACCGGCGCCTTCACCCGGCGCGACGGCAACGCGGCCATCAAGGACGACATCGAGATGGTCTACGACTATTTCCCGCGGCTGCGCGAGCGGCGCGGCAGCCAGGCAGGCTATACGTCGGGTGGCGAGCAGCAGATGGTGGCCATCGGCCGGGCCTTGATGAGCCGCCCGACGATGATCCTGCTCGACGAGCCTTCCATGGGGCTGGCGCCGCAACTGGTCGAGGAAATCTTCGAGATCGTCAAGAAGCTCAACGAGGAGCAGGGGGTCTCCTTCCTGCTTGCCGAGCAGAACACCAATGTGGCGCTGCGCTATGCGAAATACGGCTACATCCTCGAATCGGGCCGGATCGTGCTGGACGGCGACGCGGCGGCGCTGCGCAACAATGAAGATGTGAAGGAATTCTATCTCGGCCTCGGCGGCGAGGGGCGGCGCTCGTTTCGCGAGGTCAAGCACTACAAGCGCCGCAAGCGCTGGCTGGCGTGACGACCGGGAAGTTGGGGAAAGTGGGACGGCAGGCACGATGGGGCGTTTGCGTGCGATGCGGCACCGGATAACGAACAGGCCATGGCTCGAAGAACGGGAACGACAGGTGCCGAAACGGCGCAGAAACTGACGGAATCAGCGCTGACGCTGTTCGCGCGCGATGGATATGCGGCGGTGTCAATGCGGGCCATCGCCGCCAAGACGGGAATTCAGGCCGGGGCGATCTACAATCATTTTGCCACCAAGCAGGACATTCTCAAGCATCTCCTGACGGCGCATATGGAGGCGCTGCTGGCCGCCTGGGAGGCGGAACCGGAGGCCGGGACGCAGGCGCCTCGGGCCGCGCTGGAAGCCTTCGTCCGGTTCCATGTGCGCTATCATCTTGACCGGCACCGCGAGATCTACATCTCGTATATGGAACTGCGCAATCTCGATGATGGGAATTTCAGCGAGATCCGCCGGATGCGGCGCGCCTATGAGGCGATCCCGCGCGCCATCATCGACCGCGGCGTGGCCGATGGATCGTTCTCGGTGCTCGATCCGCAGGTGACGACCATGGCGATCATTGCCACGTTGAACGGCATGTCCATCTGGTACAAGAAGGAAGGGCGCCTGTCGCTCGACGCCATCGAGGATTTGCACATCGCGCTGGTGACGCGCATGGTCGGCGCGACGAAAGGAACTGCTGATGTTTGACACGGGAATGAATTTCGGACTTGGCGAGGATGTCGACGCGCTGCGCGAGACGGTGTCGAAATTTGCCCGCGAGAAGATCGCGCCGCTGGCGGCCGAAATCGACCGGTCGAACCAGTTTCCCGCCGCGCTGTGGCAGGAAATGGGTGCGCTTGGCCTGCTCGGGATGACCGCTGACCCCGAGCATGGCGGCACCGGCATGAGCTATCTCGCGCATTGCGTGGCGATGGAGGAAATCTCGCGCGCCTCGGCCTCTGTCGGCCTGTCCTACGGCGCGCATTCCAACCTTTGCGTCAATCAGATCAACCGCTGGGGCACCGGCGAGCAGAAAGAGCGCTATCTGCCGAAACTGTGCTCGGGCGAGAATGTCGGCGCGCTGGCGATGAGCGAACCGGGGGCGGGATCGGACGTGG
Organism: Neohoeflea coraliihabitans; assembly: GCF_019334345.1. Taxonomy (GTDB): domain Bacteria; phylum Pseudomonadota; class Alphaproteobacteria; order Rhizobiales; family Rhizobiaceae; genus Pseudohoeflea; species Pseudohoeflea coraliihabitans. Next base: position 129,814 of record NZ_JAHWQX010000001.1, on the reverse strand, counting down.
TATCGATGCGGCTCAGGGCGAAAAAGCACAATGACCGCTATGTGCTGAACGGCAACAAGATGTGGATCACCAACGGGCCGGACGCCGACACGCTGGTGGTTTATGCCAAGACCGATCCGGATGCCAAGTCGCACGGCATCACCGCTTTCCTGATCGAGAAGGAGATGGCCGGGTTTTCGACCGGGCAGAAGCTCGACAAGCTCGGCATGCGCGGATCCAACACCTGCGAATTGATCTTCGAGAATTGCGAGGTGCCGTTCGAGAACGTGCTCGGCGCGGAAGGGCAGGGGGTGGAGATCCTGATGTCCGGGCTCGATTACGAGCGGGTGGTGCTGTCGGGCGGGCCGCTGGGCATCATGGCGGCCGCACTCGATGTGGTCGTCCCCTATGTGCACGAACGCAAGCAGTTCGACCGGCCGATCGGTGATTTCCAGTTGATGCAGGGCAAGCTGGCCGACATGTATACGACGATGAACGCCTGCCGCGCCTATGTCTATGCCGTGGCGGCGGCGTGCGATCGCGGTGAGACGACGCGCAAGGATGCCGCCGGCTGCATTCTCTATGCGGCGGAGAAGGCCACTCTGGTGGCACTGGAAGCGATCCAGGCGCTCGGCGGCAACGGGTATGTCAATGATTTTGCCACCGGACGGCTGCTGCGCGATGCCAAGCTTTACGAAATCGGTGCGGGCACCTCGGAGATCCGGCGCATGCTGATCGGCCGGGAGATCATGGTGGAAACCCGATGACCGGGGTGGTCGAGGGCGGCGAAATGTTCGGCGCGGCGACCGTGTGGCTGGAAACGCTGGCCGGCGCCATCGATCTTCTGTCCATTGCCGTCCTGTTGATCGGTGCTTTGCGCTTCGTCCTCGGCGTGATCCGCGGCGAAGCGTCACGCGATGGCGAGCGGCGCCTCTCGATCATGAATACGGCGCGGCGCGAGCTTGGCAGCTATATTCTTGCCGGGCTGGAATTGCTCATCGTCTCCGATGTCATCCATACGGCGATCACGCTCGAACTCGACGGGCTGATTTTCCTCGGGGGGCTTGTCTTGATCCGGTCGGTGATCAGTTTTTTCCTGGAACGGGAAATCGAATCCCTGTCGAAAGCAGGGGCGCCGGAACGCTAGATGCGCTGCGGCGGGCCCTGCGAGAGAAAAGGATGACTGCTTATGCCCCTGAATGACATCCAGAAGAAGCTGATGGCCGACAATGCCGATCGCTTCAGCGGTCTGAAGGCGTTGTTCATCAACACAACGCTGAAGCCGCGCAGCCAGGCCGCCTCGCACACGGAAGATCTGATGCGCGATTCCATGGCGCTGATGGAGGGGTGCGGGGTCGAGGTCAGCTATCTGCGCGCTGCCGATCATCAGATTGCCTTCGGCGTGCAGCCGGATATGCGCGAACTAGGCGCCAAGGTCGATGACTGGCCGGACCAGTTCTGGCCGAAGGTGGATGCCGCGGACATTCTGGTGATCGGCACGCCAATCTGGCTCGGCGAGGAAAGTTCGCTGTGCCGGGTGATCATCGAGCGTCTGTATGCCCATTCCGGCCAGACCAATGCAGAGGGGCAGTATGTCTTTTACGGCAAGACAGGCGGCGCAATGGTGACCGGCAATGAAGACGGCATCAAGCATGTGTCGATGACCATCCTCTACGCCCTGCAGCATATCGGGTATGTCATTCCGCCGCAGGCCGATTGCGGCTGGATCGGCGAGGCCGGTCCGGGGCCGTCCTATGGCGATGAGGGCGAAGATGGCAAGCATGCCGGCTATGACAGCACATTCACCCGCAAGAACCTGACCTTCATGTCCTTCAACCTGATGCACATGGCGCAGATGCTGCGCAGCAATGGCGGCATTCCGGCAGTCGGCAACAGTGGCAAGGAATGGCAGTGACGGACGCGCAGCATCGATCCGGGAGCCGTAAATTGTACCTTTGGCTGCCGCGGGAGCGGGCGCAGGCATGAGCGTCATCGCATCAAAGATTTCGACCAGCTCGGAGGCGTTTCGCGCCAATGCGGCGCAGATGCAGGCGCTGGTTGCCGAGATCGGCGCAGTGGCCGAGACAACGGCACGCGGGGGCGGCGAGGCGGCGCGGCAACGCCATCTCGAGCGGGGCAAATTGCTGCCGCGCGAACGGGTGCGTGTGCTGCTTGACGCGGACTCACCGTTTCTGGAGATCGGCGCCTTCGCGGCGCATGATCTGTATGGCGGCGAGATCGCGGCGGCCGGGGTGATTGCCGGGATCGGCCGGGTGATGGGCCGTGATGTCATGGTGGTGTGCAATGACGCCACGGTGAAGGGCGGCACCTATTACCCCATGACCGTGAAGAAGCACCTGCGCGCCCAGGAGATCGCCGAGGCCAATCATTTGCCATGCGTGTACCTGGTTGATTCCGGGGGCGCCAATCTGCCCAACCAGGATGAGGTGTTTCCCGATCGCGATCATTTCGGACGCATCTTCTTCAACCAGGCCAATATGAGCGCCAAGGGCATCGCGCAGATCGCCGTGGTGATGGGATCGTGCACGGCAGGCGGCGCCTATGTGCCGGCGATGAGCGACGAGACGATCATCGTGCGCAACCAGGGCACGATCTTTCTTGCCGGCCCGCCGCTGGTCAAGGCGGCCACCGGCGAAGTGGTCAGCGCCGAGGATCTCGGCGGCGGCGATGTGCACACGCGACTGTCGGGCGTGGCCGACCATCTTGCCGAGGACGATGCGCATGCGCTCGAGCTGGCGCGGCGGGCGGTGGGCAATCTCAACGGGCCGGGCCGGGCCGGGCTCGCAACGATCGACTGGCTGGCGGCAGAAGAGCCGCTCTACGATCCGGCGGAAATCGCCGGCATCGTGCCGCAGGATCTGCGTCAGCCCTATGACATCCGCGAGGTGATTGCGCGTCTGGTCGATGGCTCGCGCTTCGACGAGTTCAAGGCGCGCTATGGCACGAGCATCGTCTGCGGGTTCGCGCATGTGATGGGCATGCCCGTCGGGCTGATCGCCAATAATGGCGTGCTGTTTTCCGAGAGCGCGGTGAAGGCGGCGCATTTCGTGGAATTGTGCTCGCAACGGAAAATTCCGCTGGTGTTTCTGCAAAACATCACCGGCTTCATGGTCGGGCAGAAATATGAAGCCGGCGGCATCGCCAAGGATGGCGCCAAGCTGGTGACGGCGGTGGCAACGACCAGCGTGCCGAAGATCACGATGATCGTCGGCGGCTCGTTCGGGGCCGGCAATTACGGCATGTGTGGCCGCGCCTTTTCGCCGCGCTTCCTGTGGACCTGGCCGAATTCCCGTATCTCGGTGATGGGCGGCGAGCAGGCGGCCGGGGTGCTGGCCAGCGTCAAGCGCGATGCCATCGAGCGCAAGGGCGGATCGTGGTCGGCGAAGGAAGAGGCCGAATTCAAGCAGCCGACCATCGAGATGTTCGAGCGGCAGGCGCATCCACTCTATGCCTCGGCGCGGCTGTGGGATGATGGCATTGTCAATCCGATGAAAAGCCGCGAGGTGCTGGCCTTGAGCCTGGCGGCAGCCCTCAATGCCCCGATCGGCGAGACCAAGTTCGGCGTGTTCAGAATGTAGTACTGGGTTGCCGGCTATTAGGTGCCGGCAAGGGAAGACATCATGATCAGCAAGATTCTCATTGCCAATCGCGGCGAGATTGCCTGCCGCATCATGCGCACGGCGCGCAGGATGGGGATTGCGACAGTGGCGGTCTATTCCGACGCCGATTGCGCGGCGCTGCATGTGCGCATGGCCGACGAAGCGGTGCGCATCGGTCCGGCGCCGGCGGCGCAGAGCTATCTGGACATGGCGTCGGTTCTCAGGGCTGCCAAGGCATCGGGGGCGGATGCCATCCATCCGGGTTATGGCTTTCTCTCGGAGAACCCCGCCTTTGTCGAGGCGGTGGAGGCGGAAGGGCTGACCTTCATCGGTCCTTCGGCCGCCGCGATCCGCGCCATGGGTTTAAAGGATGCCGCCAAGCAGCTGATGGAAAAGGCAAAGGTGCCGGTGGTGCCGGGCTATCATGGCGATGCGCAGGAGCTGGTGGTGCTGGCCGGCAAGGCCAACGAGATCGGGTTTCCGGTGCTGATCAAGGCGCGCGCAGGCGGCGGCGGCAAGGGCATGCGCAAGGTCGAGGAGCCGGGCGCGTTCGCGGCGGCCCTGTCGTCGGCAAAACGCGAGGCGAAGGCATCTTTCGGCGACGAGCGGGTGCTGGTGGAGAAATATGTCGCCACGCCGCGCCATATCGAGATCCAGGTGTTCGGCGACAGCCATGGCAATGTCGTGCATCTGTTCGAACGCGACTGCTCGGCGCAGCGCCGGCATCAGAAGGTGATCGAGGAAGCACCGGCGCCGGGCATGACCGAGGAGATGCGCGCCGCCATGGGCGATGCCGCCGTGGCGGCCGCCAAGGCGATCGACTATCGCGGTGCCGGGACGGTGGAATTCATCGTCGATGCCTCGGAGGGGCTCAGGCCGGACCGTTTCTGGTTCATGGAAATGAACACGCGGCTGCAGGTCGAGCATCCGGTCACCGAACTGATCACCGGCGTTGATCTGGTCGAGTGGCAGATCCGCGTTGCGCGTGGCGAGCGGCTGCCGCTCGCGCAGGATGAATTGGCGATCAACGGTCATGCGGTCGAGGCGCGGATCTATGCCGAGGACGCGGCGCGCGGATTTCTGCCGGCGACCGGGACGATCGGCCACCTTTCCTTCGGCAGCGGCATGCGCGTTGACAGCGGTGTGGTTGCGGGAGATGCGATCACGCCGTTCTACGATCCGATGATCGCCAAGGGCATCGTGCATGCGCCGAGCCGATCTGAAGCGCTTGACGGGCTGGCGGGGGCACTGGCGCGCACCGAGATTGCCGGCACGGTGACCAATCTGAGTTTTCTCATCCGTCTGTTGCGGCAGGACGATTTTGCCTGCGCGCAGCTCGATACCGGACTGATCGACCGGCACCTGGCTGCCCTGACCGACGAGAAGGCGACACCGCCGGGCTTGCTGGCGATGATGGCGCTGGCGGCCTCCGGAATGGTTCCGACCGATGCAGCGGAGGATGCTCCGACGGCAGACATCGGCCCGTGGGCCCACTGGGTAGCGCCACGGCGCACGGTGCGGCTCGAACGGGGCGGCGAGATCTGTGCCTATGTGGTCTGCCGGCCCGGCGCCAGCCAGTGGACAGTGAGCGGCGAGGGGCTTGCGGATGGCATCACCCTGTCGCAGCTCGAGATCGGCGACAACGGGCAGAGCTGGAGCGCGGTCATCGATGGTGTGCGCCGGCGCATGCGGATCATTCGCCTTGCGGGCAGCGTGACCGGTTTTGCCGAGGGCGCCAGCCACGAGCGGATGCTGCCGAAAGCCGTGCGCAGCGATCTCGCGGCCGCCGGCGGCGATCAGATCACGGCTCCGATGCCGGGCGTGGTCAAGCAGGTACTGGCAAGCGCCGGCCAGGCAGTGGTTGCGGACGAGCCGCTGGTGATCATGGAAGCGATGAAAATGGAGATGACACTCACGGCACCGCGCGACGGGGAGATCGCGGAGGTTCTCGTCTCGGCCGATGACCAGGTCAGCGACGGCGCGGTTCTGATCATGCTCACCGGCGCGGCCGATGCGGGGTGACCGGCCGTGGTCATGGCAATGGTCAGGGCAATGGTCATGGCGAAGCTGGCGGTATTGAACGTCGTTCTTTCGTGCTAGGGGTCCACCCCTGAGGACGAGGAGCAAAGGAGTGACGGAATGGCGCAAACCCCGCGCATGGTGCTGGATTACTGGTTCGAGACGCTGACGCCGAAGGACTGGTTCATGAAAAACGAAGCGGTCGATCAGGACATCCGTGACAAATTTCTCGACCTGCATCTTGCCTTGTCGCGCGAGGTTTCCGCCGAATGGCGCGCCGATGCCGATGCGAGGCTGGCGCTGATCCTCGTCTTCGACCAGTTTCCGCGCAATCTTTTCCGCGACAGTCCGCACGCCTTCGCCACGGATGGACTGGCGCTGAAAGAGGCGCGCGTTGCGGTGGCGACCGGGCTCGACCAATCCGTCGATGCCAACCGCCGCGCATTTTTCTACATGCCGTTCGAACATTCGGAGCGAATCGAAGATCAGAAGCGTTCGGTCGAACTGTTCGAGGCGCTCGGCAATGAAAATTATCTCAGCTATGCGAAAAGCCACTATGAAGTGATCGACACGCATGGCCGCTTTCCGCATCGCAATGCGATATTGGGGCGTGAAAACACGCCGGCGGAAGAGGACTATCTGGCGCAACCGGGTGCAGGATTTTAAGTTCGATGCCACCGCGCGTTCGCCGCAGCGGCACATCCTGATGGATCTTGTCCGGCGGCATCCGGGGCTTTCCCGGCCGGAACAGCAAGACGGACGGTAACAATGGTTTTCAGTTTCGCGCGCCGGCTGGCCGGATTTCTTCTGCTTTTCGCACTGTTGCAATTGCCTGGCCTTGCGATCGCGCAGGACGCAGTCACGGCAAGCGACCAGCCGCCCGCTGTGGCGGCCGCCGAAACGGCGCTGGCACGGTCCGAGACGCGTCTTTCGACCTTGAGCGAGGCGGTCGAGGACGATGCTGTGGATGAGGCGCAGCTGGTCGAACTGAAAGTCGAACTTGATGATCTGGCGCAGCAGATGCTGGAGATTGGCGTCAGCCTTCGGCCTGTCCTTTCCGAGATCAAGGCGCGTTCAACAGTCCTCGGCGACCCGCCGGCGGAAGGCGCGCCGGCGGAAGCGCCCGAGACCGTTGCAGCACGCGAAGCGCTCGCCAAGGAGCGCGCCCAGATCAATGCGCTGACCGGGCGGGCAGAAGCGGTGTCGATACGCGCCAACCGTCTGGGCGACATGATCAACGAGCGGCGCAAGGCTCTGTTCGCCGATACCCTGACGCAGCGCACGCCGATCAATGGCGCGTTGTTCGACCAGGCGGCATCGGCCCTGTCGAGCGAAATGCGCAGCTTCAAGAGCATTGTTGGCAGCTGGGTCAGCTTTGTCTGGACATTCAAGTTCGAAGCCCTGATGGCTTCGGTGTTCTTGTCGCTGCTGACCGGGCTCTTCATCAGCATGGTGGGGTCGCGGTTTATCGGGCGGTTCATCAACCGTGATCCGGCGAATGAGGCGCCGAGCTACCTGCAGCGCCTGACGGTTGCCTTCTGGTCGGCCATCCTGCCCACGGCTGCCGTTGCGGCGGCGTTTCTCGCGGTCCTTGCCCTGATGAGCGCCTTCTCGGTGCTGCGCGACGACATCACGGCTTTGCTGTCGGCGTTTTCCGCGGCCATCATCGGCCTGGTGCTGATCGCGCGTGTTGCCAAGGGCATCCTGGCGCCACGCAAGCCGAATTGGCGTCTGATCCGGTTCACGAACCGCGGCGCGCGCCGCATCTATCACCTCATCCTGGCGATGACGCTCATCAATGCAGCGGACTTTCTGCTCGGCAAGATCAGCAGCATTCTCGGGTCTCCGGTGATCGTCACCGTCGTCAACAGCCTGGTGGCGACCATCCTGATCGGCCTCATTCTGGTGGGCGCATCGCGGGTCAAGCCGATGGTCGGCGCGGCCGGCGATATCACCGCACCCGGTCACGCATGGCCGCGATGGGTGCAGGTCGCCCTGACCGTATCCGGCGTCGGCATGGTGGTGCTGTCGCTCGGCGGTTATGTCGGTCTTTCGAAGTTCATTTCCGAACAGATCCTTTTGACCGGCACGATCCTGGCGCTGATCTATATCGGCTTCCAGTCCGGCCATGCGGTGATGGAGCCGGGCAATTTCGCGCAAACCCGGCTGGGGGCGAAAATAAGCCGCCGCTTCAATCCGAGCGCTGTGCGCATGGATCAGATCGGTCTGGCGGCGGGTCTTGTCATCGATGTGCTGGTGCTGATCATCGGGATACCACTGATCCTGCTGCAGTGGGGTTTTCGCATTCAGGACATTCAGCTGCTGCTCTACAGAGCCGTCACCAATATCCAGATCGGCGGTATCTCGATCTCGCTGTCGGGCATCCTGATCGGACTTGTCCTGTTCATCGGCCTGGTGGTCGTGACACGGCTGTTCCAGCGCTGGCTGGACAGCACGGTGATGGCGCGCAGCCAGATGGATCCGGGCGTGCGCAATTCGATCCGGACCAGCATCGGCTATCTCGGTGTGGTGATTGCGGCCCTGTTTGGCGTGCTTGCCGCCGGCATCGACCTGTCCAGTCTGGCGATTGTCGCCGGTGCCCTGTCGCTCGGCATCGGCTTCGGGTTGCAGAATATCGTCTCGAATTTCGTCTCCGGACTGATCCTGCTGGCCGAGCGTCCGTTCAAGGCCGGCGACTGGGTGCAGACTGGCTCGACGGAAGGGTTCGTCAAGCGTATCTCGGTGCGCGCCACGGAGATCGAGACCTTCGAGAAACAGTCGATCATCGTGCCGAATTCGGAGCTGATCAACGGCACCGTGGGCAACTGGAACCACCGCAACAGCCTTGGTCGCGCCGATGTGATGGTGGGCGCCGGCTATGATGCCGATCCGGAGGAGGTATTGCGCATCCTCGAAGAAATTGCTCTGGCGCATCCGCTGGTTCTGCGCAATCCGCCGCCGGTGGTGCATTTTGTCGATTTCGGCGCCTCTTCGCTCGATTTTGTGGTCAAGGTGTTTCTTGCGGACGTGCTGTCGCAGATGGCGGTCAAGAACGATCTGCGCGTGGCGATCTACAAGCGGTTCAAGGCCGAGGGCATCGAAATCCCGTTCCCCAAGAGCGACGTCAATTTCACGCTCAAGAACGTCCCGGACGAGTTGCTGCAGCAATTGGCGAAATCTGCCGGCGCCACGGGTGCAAAGGACAGCGACGAGCAGGACGGGCCGGATGCGGCCAAGAGCTCAGGAGGTCAGCCGCGGCGCGATGCGCCGGAGGATGGCGAGGCGGATTCGTGATGCTGCGCGTCGGTCTCGTTCAGTCTGCATTCAGTTTGCCGGTGCTAGGCCTTGCTGCGACACCAAGCCAGTCCGGTCGGCGGTGAAAGGACCAGTTATGATCAGGGTATTGCTTTCTCTCATGGTTCTCGCCGTCTCCGGCGGCGGGGCGTTCGCGGCGACCTTTACCAACAAGGACAGCGAGACGCAGGTGATCGTGGTCACCGAGGACGGCACGCCACGCGAAGTGACGATCGATGCCGGCCAGAGCGTCGACATCTGCCCGGCGGGCTGTTTCGTCACCATGCCGTTGGGAGATCGCGAGACCTTTCTCGGCAGCGAGAGCGTCGACATTCTCGGCGGTGTCGCCGTCATCGACTGAGCTTCGCGTATCGCCAGTGCTTCGACCATCGCTTGGCCGCTCTCTCCTGGCCGGGCGGTGGCATTTGCCGGCCCGTCGTAACCCGGCGGGCCGTTTTTTGTCTGCTGATCACAATAGACCTTGCCCGGCGCCGCCATTGTGGCGCGCGGCCGTGTCGCGCTCTTTCAGCGTCATGTCGCAAACAGGCGGCAGGGGCCTGTCATGGCGATGCATAGTTTGCGGTAAGGTGCGCGTGGCGGCAATCGCCGGCGATGGGTGATGCGGGACGAAGATATGGCGGAGATGCGGAGCGAAGCGCGGGCAGTGGTGATCGGCGGCGGTGTCGTCGGCGTTTCCACCCTGTTTCATCTGGCCCGCAAAGGCTGGACGGATTGCATGCTGATCGAGCGCAAGGACCTGACATCCGGCTCGACCTGGCATGCCGCCGGGCTTCTGCCGCTGTTCAACATGAGCTACTCGGTCGGGCAGATCCACAAATATTCCGTGCAGCTCTACCGCCAGCTGGAGGCGGAAACCGGACAGAATGTCGGTTTTTCCCAGGTCAGCAATATTCGCCTGGCGCGCACCCAGGACCGCTGGGACGAGTACATGTATTACGCCGGCGTCGCCGAAACACTCGGCATCACCGTCAACATCCTGACGCCCGAGCAGGTCAAGGAAATCTGGCCCCTGTGCGAGACGGAGGGTCTGATCGGCGCCATTCAGCATCCTGAGGATGGCTATATTCAGCCGGCGGATCTGACCCAGGCCCTGGCCAGGGGCGCCCGCGCGCTGGGCGCCGCCATTCACTTGAAGACGGCTGTCACGGCGATCAGCCAGCGCGATGACGGCAAGTGGCTGGTGTCAACCGACAAGGGCGATGTGGTGGCCGATCACGTTGTTTCGGCGACGGGAAATTTCGCGCGGCAGACCGGCCGGATGGTGGGTCTCGACGTGCCGGTAATCCCGGTCGAACACCAGTATATCGTCACCGAACCGCATCCGGCGATCGTGGCGCGCAAGGCGCAGGGCCTGCCGGAGATGGGGGTGCTGCGCGAGAGCGATTCCTCGTGGTACATGCGCGAGGAGAATGGCGGGCTGCTGCTCGGGCCTTACGAGCATGGTGCTCCATGCTGCTATGTCGACGGACCGTCCGAAGACAGTGAATACGAACTGTTCCAGGAAGACATGGAACGGCTGATGCCGCATGTCGAAACGGCCATGGCCCGGGTCCCGGCCTTCGGCGAGGTGGGCATCAAGAAGATCTACAACGGCGCGATTGCCTACACGCCCGATGGCTCGCCGATCATCGGGCCGGCGCCGGGGCTGAAGAATTTCTGGCTCAATGAGGGGCATTCCTTCGGGATCACGGCGGCCGGCGGGGCCGGCTGGCAGCTGGCCGAGTGGATTGTCGAGGGCGAGCCGACAATCGACATGATGGGCGTCGATCCGCGCCGCTTCGGGCCGTATGCCACGGAGGGCTATCTGCGCGAGAAGAACGAGGAGGCCTATGCCAACGTCTTCACCGTGCACTATCCCGACGAGGAGCGTTCAGCCGGTCGACCCTTGAAAACGGCGCCGTGCTATGGCCGCATGAAGGATCTCGGAGCCGTGTTCGGCTCTGTGTATGGCTGGGAGCGGCCGAACTGGTTCGCGCCGGCCGGCTATCAGGTGCCGGTTGCCGAGCTGGGTGTGGGGGCTGACGTGTTGACGCGGCACAATCACGCGCCGCCGCTTGAGGATGGCCGCATTGTCGAGCGCTGGTCGTTCCGCCGCTCGAACCATTTCGAGCATGTCGGCAACGAGGTGCGCAACGTTCACGACAATGTCGGATTGCTCGACATGAGCGCCTTTGCCAAATGCTGGATTGATGGGCCGGGCGCTGAAAACTGGCTCGAAGGGATTTTTGCCAACCGCCTGCCGCAGAAGGTCGGCCGCATCGGCCTGTGTCACCTTCTGACCCCGCATGGCGGGGTGCGTTCGGAATTCACCGTCTACCGCCAGCCGAGCGGATTTTATCTCGTCTCGGCGGGCGCGTATGAAGCGCATGACCACGATGTGCTGAAGAAGCTGCTGCCGGCTGACGGATCGGTGCGCATGAACGCGATCACGGCGCAATGGGGCGTATTGGTGCTGGCCGGGCCACGGGCCCGCGATGTCCTGCAAAAGGTGACGCGGTCGGCGCTCGACAACAAGAGCTTTCCCTGGCTTTCGGGCCAGAAAATCTCGGTCGGACGCACGACGGCGCATGCCCTGCGGGTGAATTTCGTCGGAGAACTGGGCTGGGAGTTGCACCATCCGATCGAGCAGCAGACCGTTTTGTTCGATACGCTGATGCAGGCCGGCGCCGAGTTCGGGATCAAGCCGTTCGGCATCCGCGCCATGACAACGATGGCGATCGAGAAGAGCTATCGGCTGATCCCGCGCGAACTTTCGATCGAGTACAATGCGTTCGAATCCGGTCTCGACCGTTTCGTCAAGCTCGACAAGGGCGACTTCATCGGGCGCAACGCGCTGCTGGCGGCGCGCGAGAAGGGATTGAACTGGAATTTCGTGACCCTTGAGGTCGGCGAGGTCAGCGACGCCGATCCACGTGGCAACGAGCCAATCTACGATGGCGAAGGGCAACTGGTCGGCCGGGCAACACATGGCGCTTATGGTTTTCGCACCGGAAAATCCCTGGCTCTGGCCATGGTCAGGCCGCAGTTCGCCGCGCTCGGCACGCGTCTGACCATCCGCATTCTCGGAAAGAACCACCCTGCCGAGATCATCGCCGAAAGCCCGTTCGATGCGGAAAACACGGCGCTGCGCAGCTGAGGGACCGGAACTTCGGTCTGGCCGATATTGCAGCCGCGCAGGACGTGCTATCGTAGGTGCCATGAACTGGTTCTGGTATCTGGCGTGCCGACTGATCAAGCCGGGGGTGGTGCTGGCCGCCGCCCTGGTGCCGGTACCGATGGCAGCAGCCGAGGACCCAGCCGAGCCGGTGGATGTGGCATTGGTGCTGGCCGTCGATGTGTCGCGGTCAATGTCGAACGAGGAGCTGCGGTTGCAGCGCCAGGGCTATGCCGAGGCAATCCGCTCGCCGGAGGTGCTGGCGGCAGTGCGCCAGGGCGCCCATCAGCGCATTGCGATCGCCATGTTTGCCTGGGCAGCGGATTTCAGCCAGCAGGAAATCTTCTCCTGGCGTGTGCTCGAAACGCGCGAGGATGCAGAGAGCCTGGCTGATCTGATCCTCGCTTCTGCAAGTATCCCGCGCAGCCGGACCTCGATTTCCGGCGCGCTCCAGCATGGCGTGATGCTGCTCGAAGCCTCGCCCCACCCGGCGTTGCGCAAGGTGATTGATGTATCCGGCGACGGGCCGAACAATCAGGGCGATCCGGTGCTTTCAGCGCGGCAGGCGGCGCTTGACCGCGGTATCGTCATCAATGGCCTGCCGCTGATGACGCGCGGCGGCCCCTATACCAGTTTCGACATTGCAAATCTCGATGCCTATTATCATGACTGCGTGATTGGCGGTCCGGGCAGTTTTCTGGTGCCGGTGACCAGTTGGACGCAGTTTCCGGTGGCCGTGCGGCGCAAGCTGGTTCAGGAGATCGGCGGGACAAGCCCCGGGAAGCGGCCGGTTCAGCTGGCGCGCGACGATGGCGATGGTGTTGATTGCGAGCTGGGTGAGAAGCGCTGGCAGCAACGGCAATGGATGTTTGACGGCCAGTAGACCGAGGCCCGTTCGGCATTGACGCAAGTAACCCCCAAAACTTTGTGGGAAAAGCAAGTTAACTTCGTCGCGCCAGTCCATGGTATTTCTTGGATATTTTCAACTTTAGTTGTGTATACTTGCCAGACGGCGTGCGAATTATGAAAATTTAAACGTCTGCCCCATAATTTTTGACCTGCGAAAATTCACTTTGACAGGGGGGCGGCGACCGTGATGGCACGACGAACAAAACGCAAAGAAAAGCCAAGTCGGCGAGCTTCCGGCGTCGACATTGTCCTGGTGGACCGGTGTGACAGCAGCGCTGCATTTCTGGCTTACCGCCTGGGACGGGAGCGAGGCGTTTCGGTTTCGCACTGTGCCGATGCAGAGGGGCTCGCGGCCGTATTGTCGGACGAAGCAAAACGCTACGTCCTGGCTGTGGTTGATCTCGACCAGCCCCGCGTCGCTGTCGAAGAAGTATGCGGACTGTTGTCAGCGCATGGGTTGCCGACACTTTTCGTCGCCGATGCCATCCGTAAGGAGATGCGCGATTTCCTCGCCTGTCAGGCGCTCGCCGGAATTGTCGAGAAGGCCGGATCCTACGCGTGTGAAGACGTGTTTTCAGCCATTCTCCGTCTTCTCGACAATCGTGAGGTCGGCATCCTGCTCGTTGGAGAGAAATCAGCGGCGTGTAGCCGGCTGGCCATCCGCCTCGGCCACCAGATGCATCCCATCGCGACGGCGGAAAGCGCATCCGAAGCCATGGCGCATCTGGACGCCGACGCGCGCATCGGCGTGATGGTCCTCGATCTCGCCCATAGCGAGGACGGCGGTGCGGCCTTGCTGGGGCAGATCCGCGAGCGCTCCAAATTGCAAACCTTGCGCATAATCGGCCTTGGGGCTGCCGGGACGAAGGATCAGGCGATAGCCGGGTTGAAGGCGGGTGCCGACGAGGTCATCGTCGAGCCATTCACGCCGGAGGAATTTGACCTGCGGCTTAACCGCCATGTGCGGACGGCACAGCAGACGCGTTGCCTGCGCGACCTGGCAGAGCGCGATTTTCTCACCGGTCTGTACAATCGCCGGCATTTCTTCGATGAGGGGCCGCGCCGGGTGGCCGCCGCACATGCGGCAGTTCCGCCAATTCCCCTGGCGCTGGCCCTGATCGATCTCGATCACTTCAAACGGCTGAATGACAGCTATGGGCATGATCTGGGCGATCAGGTGCTGCGCGAAGTGGCATCGCGCCTGAAGCAACAGGCCGGCACCACCCACCTCGTGGCCCGCCTCGGCGGCGAGGAATTCGGCATGCTCCTTTCCGGTCTTCCGCTGCAGGAGGCGCGGACATTTTGCGACGCGATCTGCCAAAGCTTTGCGGAAATCCCCATCGCCACCGAGTGCGGCGCCCTGACGGTGACGGTGTCGATCGGTCTGGCGAAGATTGACGGCGTGGCGATGTTCGACCGGAATCTCAACGCCGCCGACCGGTTGCTGTATATCGCCAAACACCAGGGACGAAGCCAGGTCATCTGCGAAGGCGAAGACGACAGTTGCACCGCGGTTGCCTGAGGTTGAGGAGCGTAGCCCTTGGCGTCAGAAGGCCTATGCGGCGGACAGCAATTGCTTGCGGCTGGCCCGTTCCTGCTGCGGTGAGCGATGGTAGAGTTCGCGGTAGCACTTGGAAAAATGCGAGGCGGAAACAAAGCCGCAGGCCACCGCCACCTCGACCACCGGAAGTGAAGACTGCAGCAGCAGATGGCGCGCCCGGTCCAGTCGTATCTCGAGATAGTAGCGGGCCGGCGAGCGCCCCATTTCCTGCCGGAACAGCCGCTCGATCTGTCGCCGTGACAGGCCGACCTGTGCGGCGATGTCAATCAGCGAAACCGGCTCGGCCAGGTTGGCTTCCATCGCCTCGATAATCGCCAGGACCTTGGTATTCTGGATGCCCAGGCGGGCACGCAGCGGCCGGCGCTGGCGGTCCTGCGAATTGCGGACGCGATCGGTCAGGGCCATCTCGCAAATACGATTGACGAGGCTGGCATCATGGTGTTCGCCGATCAGATGCAGCATCATGTCGAGGGCCGCGGTGCCGCCGGCGCAGGTGTAGATGTCACCATCAATCTCGTAGAGATCGGCAAAGGCTTCGGCGAGCGGGAAGCGCTCGGAAAAGCCGGGGATGTTTTCCCAGTGAATGGCGCAGCGGCGGTTGGCCAGCAAGCCGGCGAGGGCGAGAATATGCGCGCCGGTGCACAGCCCGCCGATGGCGACGCCGCGCTTGTGCTCCTCGCGCAGCCAGCCGAGAACAGATTTGATGTCGTAGGTCTCGACATTGATGCCGGAGCAGACCAGCACCATGTCCGGCCGCGCCGCGCCCGACAGTTTCTGCCGTTCATCGGCGAGCGAGCCGTCAACGGCGATTGCGACACTGTTGGAGGCCTGCACCGGCTGCCCGTCGACGGAAGCCAGGCGCCAGGTGTAAAATTCCTCGCCGAGCATGCGGTTGGCCAGCCGCAGCGGCTCAATGGCCATAGAAAAGGCGATCATCGAAAACTCGGGGACGAGAAAGAACACGAATGACGAGCGTTTGACACTTCGAGCCGAAAACATGGCGCACCCTGCAAAAACCGGTGGAGTCGGGACGTCGCAATCAGGACATAGATCATCGCCGTTGTCACCGCTTTTCTCGCTGCGCCGGCGAGGGCGCGGCCAAAAACCTGCCGCTGCGGAAGAATGCTGCCGAAGCAAGGCGGCGGGCCGGAATGGCGCCGCCGCCTTCAAGGTCCTGATCCTGCAGGATCGAGCCGTTGCGTTGCCGTGGTGATCAACGGCGAAAGCCGTAGCTGTGGCGCGGGTCGATGGAACCGTCGGTCGCTGCTGCCGTGGGCCAGCCGACATCCTTGCGGATTTCCGGGCTCAGGCCCTCCATCAGCCGCTCGAGGCGACGCTGCTTCCAGTGGGTGATGACTCTGGGCCCGATCTGGCCGAACAGATTGCGTGCAGACATGACATTCTCCTTTCCAAGGGCTGCCGCGAGAATTTGGCTCCAGCGGTTGACAACAAGATGCGACAGCGACAAGAATGAATCAAACGAAATGAATTGAGTAGTTCGATCAAGGAAATTGATGATGAATGCGCCCCTGCTTCCGACTGTGCCGACGCTTGATCCGGAGCTCCTGCGCAGTTTCGTTGCCATTGCCGAAACCGGGCGCTTTGCCAGTGCGGCGGAACGGGTGCATCGCACGCCGTCAGCGGTCTCGATGCAGATCAAGCGGCTGGAAGAGGTGCTGGGTGTTGCGGTGTTCGCGCGGGATGCGCGGAATGTGACGTTGACGCCGGACGGCGAGGTCCTGCTCGGCTATGCGCGACGCCTGCTGGCGCTCAACCGCGAGACCATGTCGCGCTTCGTCAGCCCGTCGGTCAGCGGTATCGTCAAGATCGGGGCGCCAAGCGACTATGGCGAGGTCATTTTGCCGAAAGTGCTGAAGCGGTTCGCCGCCAGCCACCCGCAGGTGGTGGTCGATGTGGTGATCGACCAGTCGTCGGAATTGCGCAGCCGCTTTGCCGCCGGTCAGATCGATCTCGCGGTGACCAGTTGCGGTATGCTCGGAGAGAACAGTGGCGGCGAACTGATGATGACGGACGACATCGTCTGGGTCGGCGCCAAGGGCGGGCAGGCCTATCTCTGCGATCCGCTGCCGGTGTCACTCTGGGATGAGAACTGCGCCTGGCGGCAGGCGGCCCTGACCCATCTTGAAAAGGTCGGACGGCACTATCGGGTGGCCTTCATGACGGCGCACATGTCGGGGCAGCGCGCGGCAATTCTGTCGGATCTGGCCGTGGCGCCGATGGGGCGCAAATTCACCGGCGCCGACCTGCAGATCCTCGGGCCGGAGAGCGGCCTTCCCGACATCGGCAATTACGGTCTGATGCTGCATGTCGCAGATGGCGCTGCGGCGCCGACGCGTGCACTGGCCGATCATATGCGCTCGGTGTTCGAGCATTTTCGCGAGACGGGCAGTTTCGGTTGCTAGCCGCTGCGCAGCGCCGTTAGCGACAAATTTCCTGCCTCGCGTTCAGCGGCAATTTCCCTGCCTCGCGTTCAGCGACGGTTGCGCCGCCCGCCGCGGCGGCGTGGGGCAGTTGATGCGCCGCTCGCGTCGCTCTGGTCAGCCTGACGTGGCGGCAGGGTGAGCGTTGCGGCGAGGCGGGGAAAGGCGTCGACCTTGTTGGGCAGCGCCATGGCGTTGACGAAGTGCTCCTGGAATTTCGCTTCAACCGCCGTTTCGATCTTTTCGATGCGCGTCACCGTGTCCTCGATCTCGCGCCGGTGCCCCCTGTTGAGCAAGGCCATGCGCGCTCCGGTGCCGGCGGCGTTGCCAACTGCCTTGACCGCATCGAGATCGCAATCGGGAATCAACCCGAGGACCATGGCGTATTGCGGGTCGATGAAGCTGCCAAAGGCGCCCGCCAGTCCGATGCGATCGACGGTATCGATCTGGTGCTTGTCCATCAAAAGCTTGATGCCGGCATAGAGTGCCGCCTTGGCGAGCTGAATGGCGCGCACGTCGGTCTGGTTGATGGTCAGGCGCGGTCCCTGGTCCTTCAGCACATAGGAGAATGTGCGGTTTTCCGCGACGATGCGCGGCGAGCGCTCCGCCAGTGCGCCGTCGATGACGCCGTCCTCGGTGATGATGCCGGAGAGGTACATCTCGGCGATGACCTCGATGATGCCCGAGCCGCACACGCCGGTCACACCGGTCCTGGCCACCGCTTCCGCAAAGCCGGGCTCATCCGACCAGAGCTCGGAACCGATGACGCGAAAGCGCGGCTCCAGCGTCTGGCGGTCGATGCGCACACGTTCGATCGCGCCGGGGGCGGCGCGCTGACCACAGGAGATTTCAGCGCCTTCAAAGGCTGGTCCGGTCGGCGAGGAGGCGGCGAGGGTGCGCCTGGCATTGCCGAGGACAATCTCAGCATTGGTGCCGACATCGACCAGCAGCATCATCTCCTCCTGGCGATGCGGGCCCTCGCACAGGGTCGCGGCGGCGGCATCGGCGCCGACATGGCCGGCAATGCAGGGCAGGATATAGGTGCGGGCGCCGGGATTGAGGTCGAGGCCAAGGTCGCGGGCGGGCAGGGTCAGGGCACCTGAGACGGCGAGCGCGAAGGGTGCGCCCCCCAGTGGCGTCGGGTCGATGCCGAGAAAGAGATGGTGCATCACCGGATTGCCGACGAAAACCGAATCGAGGATGTCGCGCCGCTCGATCTCGCCCTTTTCGCAAACCTCGTCGATCAGCTTGCTGATGGCAGCGCGCACCGCATCCGTCATGGCGGCGCGGCCTTCCGGGTTCATCATCACATAGGAGACGCGGCTCATCAGATCCTCGCCAAAGCGGATCTGCGGATTGGAGGCGCCGGCGGAGGCGATGGTGCGCCCGGACAGAAGCGATGAGAGATGCAGGGCGACGGTGGTCGAGCCGATGTCGCAGGCGATGCCATACGCCTCGTTCTTGAGGCCGGGATAAAGCGCGATCAGGCGGGGCAGGGCGCGCTCGCAATCGTGATGCACGGCGGCGGTTACCTGCCAGGCCCCGTCACGCAGGACCTGCTGGGCGATGGGAAGCAGCCAGGGGTCGATTTGCACCCCATGCATGCCCCACTGGTCGGCAAGTGCCACACGCAACCGGTCGAGGTCGCCAAGCGGTTTCTCCATGTCGGGCGGTTCAACCTCGACAAAGCACATGTGCACCGCCGGATTGCGTTCGATCAGCCGGTCATCGGCATCCTTGCGGACGGTCTGGGCGTTGACGATGGCATCCTGCGGCACGTCGACGACGAGATCGCCCTCAATGGTCGCCGAACAGGACAGGCGGCGGCCTTCGGGCAGGGTGCGCACCCGCTCAAAGCGCTCTTCCTTCGGCCCTTTCGGTGAAATGTTGGTGTCGAGCGAGGTGATGTTGTGCTTGGCAAAGCGGCCGGTCTGCACCTCGATCTGGCAGCGACCACAGGTGGCGCGGCCGCCGCAGACGCTTTCGACATACACGCCGAGTTGCCGCGCCGCGTCGAGCACCGGCGTGCCTTTGGCGAAGCGGCCGCGCTTGCCGGACGGCATGAACAGGACAAGCGGATCGGATGCGGAAGCGTTCATCGGGTGTCGGTCCTGCGGTTGAAGCGCGGTTTCAGGCGCCGCGCCGTGCGGCGCGACCGCCACGGCGGCGCGAGGCCGGTGCCGCTGCGGTCGGTGCGGCGGCGCTTTCGCCGGCGGCGGTCGGTGCGTAATCGCGGTAGGTGCGGATCCAGTTGGTGCAATCCGGGTCGGTGCCGTTGAGCACATTTGCGGCGCGCACCGCCTGCATTTCTGCGGGCCGGCACGGGTTCATGATGGCGCTGGTCATCCCGGCGCCAATGACCATGGGAATGAAACCGGCATTGATTCCGTGGCGGTTCGGCAGGCCGAACGAGATGTTGGACAGGCCGCAGGTGGTGTTGACCTTCAATTCATGGCGCAGGCGGTGCAGCAGCTGAAAGACCTGCTGACCAGCCGTGCCCATGGCGCCGATCGGCATGACCAGGGGATCGACGACAATGTCATGCGGCTTGATGCCGTAGTCGGCGGCGTGCTCGACGATCTTCTTGGCGACGGCAAAGCGCACGTCGGGATCTTCGGAAATGCCGGTCTCGTCGTTGGAAATGGCAACGACCGGAACATCGTATTTCTTGCACAGCGGCAGGATGGCTTCGAGCTTTTCCACTTCGCCGGTGACCGAGTTGATCAGGGGCCGCCCCTTGGCGACGGCCAGCGCCGCCTCGAGCGCGGCACTGACCGAGGAATCGATGCACAGGGGCACATCGACAAGCTCCTGGACAATGCGCAGCGTCTCGACCAGCAGCGGCGGTTCGGTCTCGTTCGGATTGACGGCGGTGACCCCGGCATTGATGTCGAGCATCGTGGCTCCGGCCTCGACCTGGGCAATGGCATCGGCGCGGACAGTGTCGAAATTGCCGGCGACCATCTCGGCAGCGAGCTTCTTGCGGCCGGTCGGGTTGATTCGCTCGCCGATGACGCAGAAGGGCTGGTCGAAGCCGATGATGGCTTCACGGGTGGCGGAGGCGACGATGGTGCGTGTCATGAAGGGTCCTCGACTGGGGGCCTGAGAAGAGACATAAAGATTTCTTTATGTCATTATAGGTGATCGCAGAGCATTTCAAGTGTGACGATGGGCCAGCGGCGTGCATCCCGGCCAATGCTGTTCAGGTCTCGGGTTCGGCCGCCGCCGCGGCCAGCGCTTGGAGGGCCTGGTCGGGTGCCCGGGCGCTTTCCTCAAGGCGCGCCTCGGCCATCTCATTGGCCGGATTGGGTTCCTTGCGCCATGGCGCGCGCCCTTTCAGCACGCCCGATTGATGGACGATTTCAGCGACATACTCCTCCTGGCGGTAGGCCATGACATGAATGCCGGCGACCCCTTCGATCTCCTTGACCTCGGAGATGATGTCGAGGCAGATCCGCTTGCCCTCCTCCTTCTGGTCGGAGGCCGCGTCGAGGCGGGTGATGATATGGTCGGGGATATGCACGCCGGGCACATGCGTGCGCATCCAGCGGGCGGCGCGGGCCGAGGCGAGCGGTCCGACGCCGCAGAGAATGAAACAGTGCTCATGCAGGCCGAGATCGCGCACCCGGCGCATGTAGTCGCGGAACATCGGCACGTCGAAGCAGTACTGGCTTTGCACGAACTGGGCGCCGGCCGCGATCTTCTTGGCGAGCCGCAGCGGCCGGAAATCAAACGGTGGCGCGAAGGGATTGATGGCGGCTCCGAGAAACACCTGCGGCGCCGCGGTCAGCTTGCGGCCGGAGAGAAACTTGTGCTCATCGCGCATCGTGCGGATGGTCTCGAGCAGCGACATGCAGTCGAGATCGAAGACCGGCTTTGCGCCGGCCTGGTCACCGGTCTGCACGCCGTCGCCGGTCAGACAGAGAATGTTCATCACACCCATGGCCGCGGCGCCGAGAACATCGCCCTGAATGGCGATGCGGTTTCGGTCGCGGCAGGCGATCTGCATGATCGGCGCGTAGCCCATGCGGGTCAGAAGGGCGCAAATGCCGACCGAGGACATGTGGCAATTGGCGCCGGACGCATCGACGGCGTTGATGCCGTCAACCCAACCGTCAAATACCGCAGCGCGGTCATACACGTCATCGGGGTCGGCGCTGTCCGGCGGGTTGAGTTCCGCGGTGACGGCAAATTCGCCGCGCCGCAGGATGCGCTCAAGTCGCCCGCGTGAGGCATGGCCGGGCAGCGGATCGAGTGGAAGATGAACGCCGGCGGGATTGATGTCGCGGCCGGAGGTCTCGCTTGCCGCTTGCCCGTCAGCGCGGTCCGGCGGCGACGGGGTCATCGACGCGGTCCTTGCAGTGATGACGGCGCTTTTGCCTGCTGCGTCACCCGCAGCCAGGACGAGGTGCCGCCCAGACGCTGATCGACGGGCGGCTGCACCTGCCTGATGGCATCGCCCGCCGCCATTTTCTCGGCGCCGGCGACCGCCTGGACCCAGACGCAGGGCATGTCGGGTATGACTTCGCAGTTGCCATTGGCGCGGACGCCGCCGCACGGGCCGTTGCGCAATTGCTTCGGGCAGTTCATCGGACAGGACATGCCGGTCGAGGAGAGGACGCATTGGCCGCACATCCGGCAGCCGAAAAGCGGCTTCTTGACGGCGGCTTCGAGAAACCGCACTGGCGGTTCAAAGCGCTGGTAGCCGAGGGCGGCAAACATCGGGTGCAGCCGCAGCAAAAGGTGCGCAAGGCCGTTGTAGATCCTTTCAAGAGCGCGCGCATGGTGCACCGACCAGAGCCGGATGGCGTATCGACGCGGGCTTGCGGATCGGCTTTCAGTCATCGGGCAATCGACCTTTGTTGCGGGCGACGGCAACCAGCCGCTCCTGCGGCCATGCTTCCTCCAGCGACGCACGCAGCGACTCGGCTGCGGCCTGCAGATCGCCGCTGACCGGTTCGGGATCGCCGCGGCGCCAGTCGGCGAGATAGTCATCGGTGGCGGAAGCGCCGGCGCGCATGGCGGCCATGTCGATGGCTTCGGCAAAGCGGGGTGCCAGCTCGCACTTGGCGCTCTCCCGGCCCTTTTTGACGATGACCTGGGCGGGAATGTCGCGCCAGTAGACGATGCGCCGCTCGGCTGTCGCCGTGCCGGCGTTCTGCCCGGCGCGGCGCCTGCCGCGGCCGGAAGCGGCCTGGGCGCCGGCCTGCTCGGCATCGGGGCGGCGGGGGGATGTGCCGTGAGGGTCTGAACTGGTGGCCATGACTGTCTCCTTGCAAAACAATGACGCGGCGCTCGTGGCACCGCTATTTCGGTGACGACGCGCGCCGGTTTCAAATGCGACTTCGGGTTGCCTGCGAATCGAGGCGCTGCAGTGCTACCAGATTCCGCGCGTTACGCCGCGCCACAGATAGCTCCAGACCGGCGGATGGAAATATTGCCGGGAGCGGCGTCCGGTCGCGGCCTGCGGCTGCATGGTATCGGCGACCGCGTTGCGCAGGCCCGCCAGGACAAGCGGCGAAGCGGCGGCTGCCTGGATGACCGGATCGGTAAAGATGCTCGGCCGGACAAGCGGCGCGATGGTTTGCTGATAGAGAATCGGGCCTTCATCGACATCCGGGGTGACGAGATGCACGGTGGCGCCGTAGCCGGCGGCGTCGCGCGCGGCGCGGGCCCAGTAGCCGCCCCACATGCCGCGATATTCCGGGGTGATTCCCGGATGAAAATTGAGCACCGGGCAGGGGATCGCGGTTAAGGTGCGGGCGCTGAGAAGACGACAGCTGACGAGAAGAACCGCGTCCGGCTTCAGGTCATTGATCAGCGCCAGGGCTTGCGATCCATTGGCGGAATCGACGGCGTGGCAAGGCAGGTCCCTGGTCACGGTCAGATCGACATCGTAGGCGCGCGCCGCTGCTGCCATGCTCCTGGCGCCGATGCGCTTTCCCAGGCGCGACAGGACCATTGTCGCCAGTTGACCGATGGTTTGCACCCAACCGATCAGCCGGGCCCGGCGGCGCAGAAAGCGCCCGCGCGATTCGCTCGCTTCCTCGATGATGACGACGTCGCTAAATTCCGCCGCGACCGCATTGATGAGGATGGAAGGGGCCGGTCCGCCGGCGGTGAGGATCAGAATACGTGGTTGGTGCGGCATGGTCACAACTGCCCCCGTTCTGTCAAAGACGCGATTGCGGACAGTGTAGGCTCAGGGGGTAAAGAAACGCTGCATGCGCGCGCCGCCGACTAGAAAATGCTCATCAGCAGGGCGCCCGTGGCGAGAACGACGATGCCGGCGAGCGCGATGGACACAATCCCGACGGCAAAGCCTGCCGCGAGGCAGATGCCGTCGCGCTCGGTATGCGCAACACCGAGCACGCCGACGGCGAAGGCCGGCAGCCAGTTGCCAAACGGGATCGGCAGGACACAGACGATCGCCAGCACAAGGGCGAAAAGGCCGAACAGCCGCTCGCGCACGGTGCCATTGATCGGCCAGCGGCGTGGCCGTACCCATCGTTCCGAGCGGCCCAGCCAAGGTATGACCTTGTCGACCATGGCGCGGAAGCGCTTCTTCTCGATGGAGGTGTCGGCAAGGAAACGCGGCAGCCAGACCTTCGGGTAACCGGCAACGATCTGCCAAGCGATGAACACCATCGGCAGACCGAGAATGAGGGTGGCGCCGGGCGGCAGGGGAATCAGATTGGGGATCGCGAAGACCAGCAGAAATGCGCCGAAAGAGCGATCCTCGAGCGCGCCGGCAATCTGCCGGATGCTCACCTGGTCACCCGGCGTATCGGCAAGCCGGTCAAGGAGTTCCGACAGCTTCTCGCCATGCGGTGCCTCATCATGCGGCGGGGCAGCAAAATCGGAATCAAAAGAATGTCTGTTCACAACGGGGCGCAACTGTCCTGGACGAAACTGATACTCAATTAGCTGCACTCTACCACCAAATTGTGACGGAGGAGCGCAGGGCGTCAGGAAAAACTATCAGGACCGGGTTAACGCCTTCAAAGCGGGAGCGAGATCGCCATAGCCAGTCAAGCGGCGCTCGAACGGCAGGCCGATGCGGTCCGCCACCTGGCGGGCGCGCCGGGTCAGCTCCGCATCGTCGGTCTGAGCCAGGTAAAGCGCCCGCTCGTAATTGCCGAAATAGATCTCGCGCAGCTCCGGGTGGCGGTCCAGTCCGAGCGGGCGGATCAGAAACGTTTCGTAATGGCGGGCGAGAAAGTCGGTGATGAAGAAAGTGGTGACGTAGTCGTCGGCGCTCTGATCGAAAGCGGCATTGCCAAGATAGAACGAGAAGCAATGCGGGCCGGCGATGCGCTGAACATCATGCTCGGCGCACACGCGGTCGAGGGCGCCCCCGGTGCCGCAGTCGGCATAGCCGATAAAAATGTGGTCAAAACCTTCGGCGCGCGCCTGGCGGATGGCCGCATCGGCCGCCGGAGCGATCTTTTCGGGATGATGGTGAAAATCGGCCGGCAGGCATTTCAGGTCGATGTGATCGAGCCCGAGTTGCCGGTTGAGCGCGAGGATCTCACGGGCAATCATGCCGCAGGCAATGACCCGGATGCGCTCGCCATCCGGGACGCCGGCTTCTGAGTTGAGCTTGTCCTGCGCTTCCATGTCGGTTCTGGCTCCGTGCACGCTTTCGCAGTGCAGACCGCACCGCCATTTGCCCTTGCGGCACAGCCATGCGGCAATCACCCATCCTGCATCAGGATCGCGGCGGTGGCATGGCGGCCGTGGTCTCCTGGCGCCGAGCGGCGCGATCCTCAGGCGGTTGCGGCAGACTTGTTATGGCGGCGCTTCATCAGTTCCTTGGCCGTCTCCACGGCGACCGCAGCATCTCGGCAATAGGCATCGGCGCCGATCGCGTCGCCGAATTCCTGGTTGAGGGGGGCGCCGCCGACCATGACGATGAAGTCGTCGCGGATGCCCTTTTCCTTCAGCGTGTCGATGATCACCTTCATGTAGGGCATGGTGGTGGTCAGCAGTGCCGACATGCCGATAATTTCCGGCTTGTGCTCCTCAATCGCCTCGAGGAAGGTCTCCGCCGCGTTGTTGATGCCGAGGTCGATGACTTCGAAACCGGCGCCTTCCATCATCATGCCGACGAGGTTCTTGCCGATGTCGTGGATGTCGCCCTTCACCGTGCCGATGACCATCTTGCCGAGTTTCGGCGCGCCGGTTTCGACCAGGAGGGGGCGCAGAATGGCCATGCCGGCTTTCATCGCATTGGCCGACATCAGCACTTCCGGAACGAACAGGATGCCGTCGCGGAAATCCTCGCCGACGATGCGCATGCCCTCGACGAGCGACTTCGTCAGCACGTCATAGGGTGCCCAGCCGCGCGCCAGAAGGATATTGACGCCTTCCTGGATTTCCTCCTTCAGGCCATCATAAAGGTCGTCCATCATCTGCTGGACAAGCTCGTCGTCAGGCAGTTCGGAAAGAACGATTTCTTCGTCATCGGACATATAAGGCCCTCCATGAGGCGACCAGGGACGTGCGAATGCTGCCACCCTAGGTGTAATCTGGCCCCTATATCATTTAGCCCGCGACAATAACAACATCGCAAAACGACAGGCCGGGGCCCGATGAGACATTTGCGGAGATTTGACCGATCACTGCCGCGGGATGCGCATGGTGTCGCGGCTTAGCCAGCCAAGGGCGCATCTGAAAGCGTGATTTGGCGGCGCAAGGCGCCAAGATCGGGACAGGACGCGGAGCGGCGCGACGACCCGGCTTCGCCTGAGTGCAAAGCGGAACAGGCATGAGCGAAACGATGACGGGCGATGATTCCCTGAAGGACGTGCAGAATGTGGGCGTTGATTCCGGCAGCGATCCGGCACCAGCCGCGGACGAGGGGGGCGCGGGCGGGCGCAGCGGGCGTCGCAGTCGCGGTTCGGCCGGGCGGCGGGCGCAGCGCGGCGGCGCGGGGCCGGGAACCTCGATGCCATATATCAAGCGCAAGCTGAAATCCTACGAGGTGCTCGACGAGGAAGGGCTGGAACTGATCGAGGCCAATGCCGATACAATTCTCGAGGAGATCGGCATCGAGTTTCGCGATGACAGCGAAATCATCTCGCTGTGGAAAGAGGCCGGCGCCGACGTGCGCGGCGAGCGTGTTCATTTCCCCAAGGGGCTGTGCCGGCAATTGCTCGCAACCGCGCCAGAGACGTTCACGCAACACGCGCGCAACCCGGCCCGCTCGGTGCAGATCGGCGGCGACGCGACGGTGTTCGCGCCGGTCTACGGGCCGCCCTTCGTGCGCGACCTGACGGGCGTGCGCCGCTATGCGACGCTCGAGGATTTCCGCAATTTCGTGAAACTGGCCTATATGGCGCCGGCCATGCATCATTCCGGCGGCACGGTGTGCGAGCCGGTCGACATTCCCGTCAACAAGCGCCATCTCGACATGGTCTACAGCCATATGCGCTACACCGACAAACCGTTCATGGGCTCGGTGACGGCGCCGGAACGGGCCGAGGATACGGTGGAGATGTGCCGGATCCTGTTCGGCAGCGACTTCGTCGATCAGAATTGCGTGGTCATCAATCTGATCAATGCCAACTCGCCGATGGTCTTCGACGAGACAATGCTCGGGGCGCTCAAGGTCTATGCCCGCGCCAACCAGGCGGCCATCGTCTCGCCGTTCATCCTGGCCGGCGCGATGAGCCCGGTGACCGTGGCCGGGACCCTGACGCAGGTGCTCGCCGAAGTGCTGGCGGGGGCGGCGGTGACGCAGCTGGTGCGGCCCGGCGCGCCGGTGATTTTCGGCACATTCGCGGCATCGATCTCGATGCAGTCGGGAGCGCCGACCTTCGGGACGCCCGAGCCATCGCTGGTGTCCTATGGCGCGGCGCAGCTGGCGCGGCGGCTGAAACTGCCGTTCCGCACCGGCGGTGCCTTATGCGGATCCAAGGTGCCCGATGCGCAGGCGGCACACGAAACGGCGACGACGTTGAACACGACACTGATGGCCGGCACCAATTTCGCGCTGCATGCCGCCGGCTGGCTGGAAGGCGGCCTCGTCGCGTCCTATGAGAAGTTCATGATCGATTGCGATCAGCTCGGCATGCTGCAGCGGTTTTCCGAAGGCGTCGACCTGTCGGAGAGCGGCCAGGCGCTTGACGCCATCCGCGAGGTGGGCCCGGGCAGCCACTATCTCGGATGCGCCCACACGCAGGCCAATTTCCAGACCGCCTTTTACCGTTCGGCGCTGACCGACAACAATTCCTACGAGCAGTGGCTGGCGGACGGGGAGAAGCGCATCGAGGATCGCGCGCGGCAGCAATGCCAGGAATGGCTTGATGCTTACGTGGCGCCTGACCTCGACCCGAGCATCGACGAAGCGCTGCTCGCCTTCATGGACGCGAAGAAAGCGGCCATGCCGGATGCGTTCAGCTGATCGGCGTTGCGCAAGTCGATGCAGGCGTTTCGCGCCGCAGCGTCAGCCGCGACGGCGGCGGGGCCTGGTTGGCATGTCGGCAGCGGCGGCGGCGCGCGCATTCTTCATCGGACCGATGCGCTCGATGATCGCCTCGAGACTGGGACGTGGCGCCGGCTTGTGTGTATCGATGGCCTCGCGCATTGCGGCCAGATGATCACATGATGTGCCGCAGCAGCCGCCGATGATCCGGGCGCCGGAATCGATGGCGAGGCGGGCATAGTCTGCCATCAGTTCCGGGTTGCCGGAATACTGGATTTCCGCCCCCTTGAATTCGGGAATACCGCAATTGCCCTTGACCACGACAGTGGCCGAGGGGTCGGCCTCGGTCATGTCGAGGAGCGAGGACAGGATGTCGGAGGCGCCGACGCCGCAATTGGCCCCGACCGCGAAAGGGCCGTCGCCAACATCACCTGCAACGCGGTGAATGTCGCTCGGGTGCAAACCCATCATGGTCTTGCCGGCGGTGTCGAAGGAGGCGGTATAGACATAGGGCAGCCCCGCCTTGACCGCCGCCTCGGCCGCGGCACGGATCTCATCGACAGCCGACATGGTCTCAATCCAGACGACATCGATGCCGCCGGCCTTGAGACCCTCGATCTGCTCGGCAAAGGCTGCGACGGCGTCTTCGTAGGTCATCGCGCCGAGGGGCACCAGCAATTCGCCGGTCGGGCCGACCGAACCGCCGACGATGATCCTGCGCGGCGCGGCGTCGGCAACGGCACGGGCAATCTCGGCCGCCTTGCGGTTCAACTCGACGACACGATCCTGGGCGTCGTGCAGCTTGAGGCGCTGCCGCGTGCCGCCGAACGAATTGGTCAGGATGATGTCGGCACCGGCATCGACGAAATCCTGGTGCAGCTTGACGATCTTTTCCGGCGCGCTTTCAAGCCACATTTCCGGTGCTTCGCCGGATTCAAGCCCCATGGCGAACAGGTTGGTGCCGGTGGCACCATCGGCGAGCAGGACACCCTTTTCGGCCAGGAGTTCGGCGAGGGGATTGGCGGTCGCGGTCATGCAATTCTCCATCGGGCGGCACCGGGTTGCATCGATCGGCCCTTGGCTGCGGGCGATGGCATGGCTTCAGGCCGGTAAACGGTGCGCGGGGTTTTCGGTCGTTGATATAAAGTTTTCTTTATGTCAACGCAAGCGGTCGCGGCCCTCAACAAAAAACCCGCGGCGCCACGGCGCCACGGGCCAGAATTGAAGTCTGATTGCCGGTCGGTCCGCCGGAGCTGGCGTCAGGCGGCATCTTCCTCGTCTTCGACCATGGTGTGGTCGACCGGCGTCACCATCGCCGAAATGACATCCTGGATGTCGAGCGCGCCGATCGGCTTGCCGGCCTTGTCGATGACAATGGCATGATTGGCGGATTTTTCGGTCATCTTCTTGGCGGCGTTTTCCAGCACGGAGCCGGAGCGCACCGTCATGGCGCCAGGTTCGGCTTCGGAAAGCGGCGTCATCACCATGTCGACGGAGATCACCCGGCCGCGATTGACCTCGCGCACGAAGCTCGAGATGTATTCGTCGGACGGACGCAGGACGATTTCCTGGGCGGTGCTTTGCTGAATCACCTCGCCATCGCGCAGAATGGCGATGCGGTCGCCAAGACGCAGCGCCTCATCGAGATCGTGGGTGATGAAGACGATGGTCTTGCGGATTTCCTTCTGCAGATCGAGCAGCACCGATTGCATGTCCATTCGGATCAGCGGGTCGAGTGCCGAGAAGGCTTCGTCCATCAAAAGGATCGGCGCGTCGTTGGTCAAAGCGCGGGCCAGGCCGACACGCTGCTGCATGCCGCCGGAAAGCTGATTGGGATAGGACTCCTCAAAGCCTTCAAGTCCGACGCGGGTGATCCAGCGGCGGGCCTCCTCTTCCTGCTTCTTGCGCGGGATGCCCTGGATCTCGAGACCGTAAACGACGTTGTCGAGAACCGTGCGGTGCGGCAGCAGGGCGAATTTCTGAAACACCATTGCCGTCTGGTGACGGCGAAATTCGCGCAGCTCGGTCTCGCTCATCTTGACCACATCCTGGTCGCCAACGATGACTTCGCCAACGGTCGGATCGATCAAGCGGTTGATGTGGCGGATCAGGGTGGATTTTCCCGATCCCGACAGCCCCATCACCACCTGGATGGCGCCGCGCGGCATGTCGATGTTGATGTCCTTCAAGCCGAGCACGTGATTGTGCTGATCATTGAGCTCGGTCTTGCTCATCCCCTGCCGCACAGCGTCGATATAGGCTTCGGGGTTGGGGCCGAAGATCTTGTAGAGATTGCGGATCGAAATGCCGATCTCGGGGGCAGGATCAGCCATGAACGACCTCCAGATGTTTTTGCAGCCGCTTGCCATAAGCCTGGCTGGCGCGGTCGAAGATGATGGCGATACCGACAATGGCGAGGCCGTTGAGAACGCCGAGTGTGAAATACTGGTTCGAGATGGCTTTCAGCACCGGCAGGCCGAGACCCGGAACACCGATCATCGAGGCGACGACGACCATGGCCAGCGCCATCATGATGGTCTGGTTGACGCCAGCCATGATGGTGGGCAGGGCGAGCGGCATCTGCACGTTTTTCAGCCGTTGCCAGCTGGATGAGCCGAACGCGTCGGCGGCTTCCAGGACGTCCTTGTCAACCAGGCGAATGCCGAGATTGGTCAGGCGGATGATCGGTGGAATGGCGTAGACCATCACGGCGATGAGGCCGGGAACCCGGCCAATGCCGAGAAGCATCACGACGGGGATGAGATACACGAAGCTCGGCATGGTCTGCATGACGTCGAGCACCGGATTGATCATCGTCTGCACCTTGTTGGAGCGGGCCATGACAATGCCGATGGGGATGCCGACGATGATTGCCAGAAGCGTTGCCACAACCGTCATGGCGATGGTCTTCATGGTGTCTTCCCACATGTCGAAATAGCCGATGAGCAGCAAGGTTATGATCACGCCGAGCGTGATCTTCAGGCTGCGGCTGGCCAGCCAGGCGATGAAGGCAATGCCAAGCAGCACCAGCGGCCATGGCGATTCGGTCAGCAGGTCTTCCATCCAGAACATGAACCACTTGACCGGCAGCAAAGCCGTTTCGAACGCATCGCCATAAGCGCGCGTAAAATCTCGGAACGCAAAGTCGATCGCCTTCTTAAAGGCGGTCAGCGAGTCGCGATCCATGGCCGGAAATTCGATGAGCCATTCCATACCCGTGTTCCCCAAAAAACCCCTGCACCCGCCGATCTGGCAGGCGCAAAATTAAAGTGGCGGGCCGAAGCCCGCCACACTTAACGGAAAGTGACTTACATCACTTCCTTCTTGACCTTTTCAGCCGCTTCCGGCGTGACCCACTCGGTCCAGATGTCTTCGTTTTCCTTCAGGAAATGACGAGCGGCATCTTCACCGGAGGCCTGGTTGTCGGCCATCCAGGCCAGCAGCTGGTTGACCGTGCTGTTCGGCCAGCTGCGGGTTTCCAGATAGTCATAGGCCGGGCCGCCGGCCTGCTTGAAGCGGTCGGTCACCACCGTATAGACCTCGGACTTGGTCCAGGAGTTGGGCTTCGGATCAGCGCAATCGGGAACGGTGATGCAGCTGTCCCACTCTTCCTTGTTGTGTTCGGCGGGGAACTCGAGCTTGACCATCTCGTATTTGCCGAGAATGGCGGTCGGCGCCCAGTAGTAGCCGAACCACGGATCGCCGCTTTCATAGGCCTTGGCCATGGAGCCGTCGAGGCCGGCAGCCGAGCCGGTTTCCACCAGTTCGAAATTGTGCTCTTCGCCCTCATAGGCCTTGAACAGGTTGGTGGTGTTGATGCGGCAGCCCCAGCCTTCAGGGCAGTTGTAGAGGCCGCCCTTTTCGGCATCGTCGGGATGCGGGAAGATTTCCGGATGGTCGAGGGCGTCTTCAACCGTCTTGATCTCCGGATGCTTGTCAGCGATGTATTTTGGAATCCACCAGCCTTCGACACCGCCGTCGCTGAGCGATTCAGCGGCGTAATGCAGCGAGCCTTCTTCGGTCGCCTTGTCGAGCACCGTGCGCATGGCGTTGATCCAGGCTTCCGGCGCAACATCCGGCTCGCCCTTCTCGATCATCGAGGTCAGCGTCGGCGTGGTGTCACCGGCGACAAGCTCGGCATCGCAGCCATAGCCTTCTTCGAGGATGATCTGGTCGATATGGGCCAGCACCTCGGCCGATGCCCAGTTCATGTTGGCGATGGTGACGCGACCGCAATCTTCCTGTGCGGAAGCGGCGCCGGCAAAGCCCATCAGGCCAGCGGCGAGGATAGTGGAAGCAAGAAGCTTCGTCATGAAAAGACCTCCCAGTCTTTATGTCGTGGATGCAGTTTCATCTGTTCCGGCTTCCGGCAACTGCATTGACCGAAACCCGAAGTGTCGGAAGGCACGACGCGTGCGATTTTCCGCAACATGAAAGGAAGCACATCAAGATGCCTTATTTGCGACATCCGTTGCATCTTTTGTCCGGTGGGAACCGGCATGCGGAAACCATGCGACGTTTAAGCCAGCTTCTAACCTAAGCGGTTGGCCAAGGAAATCAACAGCCGAGCGCGCAAAGTTGCTATGTCGCGGATAGAACCTTGCGGAATGAAAGGGGCCCTGGCGACGGTCGGCGTTAACGAAAAAAACGACGCGTTCATCCTTGCTTAGGGTTTCACTAACTCCCCGGTAAGAATCTACAGGTTAGAACATTGGTGCGGCGGGGGACACCGTCGGCGGCTCCGGATCAGGTCTTGCGTACCGGGGTTTTGAGCCTCTCACGTGTATGGTGATCGAGGCGCCATGCGTATCTTTGGCAAGCCGCCCAATTGTTTTGCAATCGGGCGGCTTTCGCGCGTCTGCAAGTAAGGGCGGCGGATGCGCGGCTGATCAGAAAATCAGCGCGAACGCCCTGTACTCCGCGCCTGAACTTGCGAAATGCACATCTCAGATCATGCCGATCGGCCTGATGCAGCGCCGCGCCAGCCTCCGCGCGGGGAGCAATGAGTGGCGTTCAGCCGCGGGAAACCGGACCCATCAAGGTGTCAAGTTTCGCTGCCGGATGCACACAGGCCAGCCATTACGCGAAGGCAAAGCCAATGCGCGCAGGCAAAGCCAATGCGCCCAGGACCCGGGCCCGAGGAGCGGCGGCCCAATCTTCGGCCACGCTTCCCCGACCGGCGGCGCGGGCCGTCGGGTCTGGTGGTCTGTCGAAATCAGAAGGTTTTCAGCCGGCGGAGCGGGTGCGGATCAGCCGGGCGAAACCACTGGCCAATCCGCCGCGGCCGAACTTGCTCTGCGGAGCCTGGCTGTGCCAAGCGATCTGTACACCGTTCGATTTATTGAAGATAAACAGCATTTCCATCTTCCTTCCGACACGAGATGGCAACTGAAACTCGGACCGGCCGTGTTCCGCTATCCTAAGCTAGACCGAATCGCCTGCTCATGCGCCAGCAAAAGCGGCATCGGATGTCGCAATTTTGACGGTTGGCGAAAAAATTCTCGGAGGCTCGCCCGCGCGACGCAAACATGGGCGCTCGCCAGCGCGACGCAAACATGATTGACAACGGGGTCGGCGCTGCGATGAGCGAAGGCGCGTGCGAGATGCGGGGGACGGCATGACCGGGGCGATCATGATGCAGGGGACGGGGTCGGATGTCGGCAAAACGGTGCTGGTTGCCGGACTGTGCCGGCTGCTGGCCAATCGCGGCCTCGCCGTGCGCCCATTCAAGCCTCAGAACATGTCCAACAATGCGGCGGTCGCCGAGGATGGGGGCGAGATCGGCCGGGCGCAGTGGTTGCAGGCCCTGGCCTGCCGCACACCGGCGTCGGTGCATATGAACCCCGTGCTGCTCAAGCCGCAGAGCGAGACCGGCAGCCAGATCATTGTGCATGGCAAGGTGTGGGGCCAGGCGCAGGGGCGCGATTACCAGCGCCTGAAAACGCAATTGCTGGCGCCGGTTCTCGAAAGTTTCACAAAGGTTGCGGCGGCGGCCGACATCGTGCTGGTCGAGGGGGCCGGGTCGCCGGCGGAAATCAACCTGCGCGGCGGCGACATCGCCAATATGGGGTTTGCGCGTGCCGCCAATGTGCCGGTGGTGCTGGTGGGCGATATCGATCGCGGCGGGGTTATTGCCTCGCTGGTCGGAACGCATGCGCTACTTGACGAGGATGACCGGTCGATGGTCCGCGGCTATCTGATCAACAAGTTTCGCGGCGATGCCGGGCTGTTTGCCGAAGGGGTGAGCGCCATCGAGCGGTTTACCGGCTGGCCCTGTTTCGGCATCGTGCCGTGGCTGCAGGATGCGCGCCGCCTGCCGGCGGAGGATTCGGTGGTGCTCGAGCGGCTTGCGGACGCCGCGTCGGCGCCGGTGAAGATTGCCGTGCCGATGATCTCGCGCATGGCCAATTTTGACGATTTCGATGCCCTGGCGGCCGAGCCGGAGGTCGAACTTTGCTTCGTGCGGCCCGGCGAGCGTCTGCCGGCCGATGCGGCGCTGGTCATTCTTCCCGGCACAAAATCGACGATCAGCGATCTTGTCGGTTTCCGCGAACAGGGCTGGGATCGGGATCTCGAGGCGCATCTCAAGGCCGGCGGGCGGGTGCTCGGCATTTGCGGCGGATTGCAGATGCTTGGCCGTCACATCAGCGATCCGCACGGTATCGAGGGTCCGCTGCGCCAGGCCGAGGGGCTGGGTCTACTCGACATCGAAACCGAATTGCGGCCGCGCAAGACCGTGCGCAATGTGACCGCGCGCAGCGTCGCATCCGGGGCGGATCTATCGGGATATGAAATCCACATGGGCGTGACGCGGGGCGCCGATTGCCTGCGTCCTTTTGCGATGATCAATAGCCGGCCGGACGGGGCCTGCTCCGCCGATGGACGCGTGGCAGGCACCTATCTGCATGGCTTTTTCGACAGCGATGCGTATCGCGCCACGTTGCTGTCATCGCTCGGAGGCACGGGCCGGATCGCTGATTACCGCGCCGAAGTCGACAAGGCGCTCGACCGGATCGCTGCGACGCTTGAAGACTGCGTTGACGTAGCGCAATTGCTGCATTGTGCGGCTGCCGGCGCTGACGGGGCGGCGACCCATTGTGCTGGCGGCTGTGATTGACAGCCTGCCGGGTGCGACGTATCAGTTGAGGACCGAGTGGTTCCAGGAGCGCGAACAGCGCTCCAGGATCAAAAGGGAATGCGAGGGATGGACCCAAGTCGGGCATCCAAATCGCAGCCGACCCCGCGACTGTAGTACGGCGAGGCGGCTGTCACCGAAAGGATCCTTTCGACATCACAGGCAATAGGGCCGGAATGATGTCAGCGGGACCGGACGGAGCGCCACTGGTGTGGCGGCATGATGAACCAAGGCGCGGACGCCTCTTTGTCTACGAATCGTCCCGTTTTCATGCCGCTTGTCCCACCGGGAAGGCCGACAGGCGCTGCAGGTGAGCCAAGCCGAAAAGGCTGCTCACCGTCAACCGTGAGCCAGGAGACCTGCCATTCGTGAAAGGGCACTGGGCCCGAATCCGGAAAACTGTCTTTCCGGGCGACATCAGGGACCAACGGGTCCCGAGGCCATTCACGGAGGTTGTCATGGCTGCAAGAACTTTTTCAACGACGCTGACCGGCGCGGATACGCGGCTGCAGGCCGGGCTTGCTGCCCTGTTTGTCGGTGCACTTTTGGTGTTCGGCGTCGGTTTGGCACATTCGTCAGCGCTGCACGAAGCGGCGCACGATACGCGTCACGCCTACGGCTTCCCCTGTCACTGAGGGGGATTTCCGATGATTGTCAGGATTTTCCTGGCGGCGCTTGCCGCCGGGCTGATTGCTGGTCTGTTGATGACACCGGCGCAATATGCGCGGCTGGTGCCGCTGATCGAACAGGCTGAAACCTATGAAAGCGGTGGTGCGGCGTACGATCACGGCGCGGCGCCGGATGTCGATGCCGCTGTGTCTGCCGGGTCCGATAGCGCCCCGGCAAGCGACCACCACGCCGATGGCCACAGTCACGATGGCGCCGGCTTTCTGCATCTCGGACGCTTCGGCAACACCGTCTTGGCCAATCTGGTCGCCGGGGGCGGGTTCGCTCTGCTGCTGGCCGGCGCGGCCCTGATTGCCGGGCT
This sequence comes from Neohoeflea coraliihabitans, assembly GCF_019334345.1. GTDB lineage: Bacteria > Pseudomonadota > Alphaproteobacteria > Rhizobiales > Rhizobiaceae > Pseudohoeflea > Pseudohoeflea coraliihabitans. Next base: position 94,264 of record NZ_JAHWQX010000001.1, on the reverse strand, counting down.
GAATTTTCCGGCCGGTCGGGAGGGGGTCGTGCGCGGCCTGATGCTGGGCGCTGCCGGCTGGTTTTCCGTGCAACTGGCGCCGGGTTGGGGTCTGCCGCCGGAATTGCCGGGCTTTCCCTATGTCGATCTGGCGCAGCGGCAGATCTGGTGGGTGTCGACCGTCGCGCTGTCGGCTGTCGGGCTGTATTTCCTCGTCATGCAGCCGAAATTTGCCGCGAAGATCCTCGGCGTGGCGCTGATTGCCGCTCCGCATCTGTACGGTGCGCCGGTGCCCAACGACATCAGTTCGGATGTTCCGGCGCTGCTGGCCTCCGAATATGCCACTGCGGCGCTGGCGACGACGCTGTTCTTCTGGCTGCTGCTTGGCGGGCTGCTCGGCTTCTTCCTGTCGCGGGTGGACGCCGAAACTGTGCCTGCCGAGGCGGTGTGAATGACGCCGGAAGGGAGCGCGCCGGGGCAGGGGAAGACGACGCTGGTGCTTGGCGGCGCGCGCTCGGGCAAGTCTCTTTTCGCCGAGCAGCTGGTCGCGGAGCATGCCGGGCCGCGCCTCTATATCGCCACTGCGCAAGCGCGAGACGACGAGATGCAGGCGCGCATTGTGCAGCATCGCCAGCGGCGCGGGGCTGATTGGCAGACGCGCGAAGTGCCGCTCGACCTGGCCGCGGCGCTCGATGCTCTGTCAATGGCGGTCGAGGCACCCGCGGCGGTGCTGGTTGATTGCCTGACCCTGTGGCTGAGCAATCACATGCTCGCCGAGCATGATATCGCGGCAGAATGCGGGCGACTTTGCACGGCAATCGCGGCCTATCGCGGTCCGCTGGTGCTGGTATCGAGCGAAGTGGGGCTCGGCATCGTGCCGGACAACAGCCTGGCGCGGGACTTCCGCGACCATGCCGGGCGTTTGCATCAGGACATCGCGGCTCTGAGCGGAGCGGTTTATTTCGTGGCCGCCGGGCTGCCGTTGAAAATGAAGGGTTGAACAGGGACACCATGACACAGGCAAAGATACCGGCGACGGTGATCACCGGCTTTCTCGGGGCCGGCAAGACGACGCTGATCCGCCACATGCTGGGCCATGCCGGCGGCAAGCGCATTGCGCTGATCATCAACGAGTTCGGCGATCTTGGCGTCGACGGCGAGGTGCTGCGCGGCTGCGGTGCCGAAGCCTGCAGTGAGGAGGATATCGTCGAACTGACCAATGGCTGCATCTGCTGCACGGTTGCCGACGATTTCATCCCGACAATGGAGAAGCTGCTCGAGCGCGAGGAGAGACCCGATCACATCGTCATCGAAACCTCCGGGCTGGCGCTGCCGCAACCGCTGGTCAATGCCTTCAACTGGCCGGGCATCAAGACGCGGGTGACGGTCGATGGGGTCGTCACCGTGGTTGACAGCGCCGCCGTGGCAGCGGGGCGGTTTGCCGATGACCACGATCGGCTGGAAGCGCAGCGGGCGGATGATGAGAGCCTCGATCACGAAAGTCCGCTCGAGGAGCTGTTCGAGGACCAGTTGACCGCCGCGGACCTCATTGTCCTGAACAAGGCCGATCTTGTCGACGAAAGAGAGCTCGAGACGATCCGCACCAGCATCAATGCGCATCTCAAGCGTCAGCCCGCGATGATTGCGGCGAAGAACGGCATCGTGGCGCCGGAAGTGCTGCTTGGTCTTGGCGTCGGGACGGAAGACGACATCGGCAATCGCAAATCGCATCATGAACTGCATCACGAAGGCGCCGATCATGATCACGACCATGATGAATTTGACAGTTTTGTTGTCGAACTCGGCACGGTCAGCAATCCGGAGAGGTTCCTGTCCGAGCTGAAAGCGCTGATCACCCGGCATGACATCCTGCGTCTCAAGGGATTTGCCGATATCGGCGGCAAGCCGATGCGGCAGGTGATCCAGGCGGTCGGCGGACGGCTCGACAGTTATTTCGATCGCGTGTGGGCGGCGGGCGAGCGTCGCACCACGCGGCTCGTGGTGATTGGCCTGCACGGGCTCGATCGCGAAGGCATCGCAGCGGAGATGGCGGCGCTTGACGGCCAGTCAGGCTGAACCATGCATCTTCTGGCGGCACAACAGGGGACATTGGCGGAGGAGGGCGAGGCGCTCGATCTTGCGCAGACGCCGGGTGATGTGATCTTCCTCAGTGCCGCCGACACCGAACTGGCGGCTGTGGCGCAGGCTTGCGGCGGGGCGGGGCTGGACTGGCGCCTGGCCAGTCTGACGCAATTGCGCCATCCGCTGTCGATCGACACCTATGTGGAACGGACGGTGTGCAAGGCGCGGCTGATTGTCGTGCGGGCCTTGGGCGGCGTCAGCTACTTCTCCTATGCGCTCGAAGCCATTCATGCGGCGGCCACGGCGCAGGACATCAAGCTGGCTGTCTTGCCCGGTGACGAGCGACCCGACCCGGAACTGGCGGCACTGTCGACGGTCGATGCGGCCTGGCAGCAACAGCTGGGGCACTATCTCAGCGAGGGCGGGGCGCTCAACATGTCGCGCTTCGTCACCGCTTGCGAAGCCTGTTTGAGTGATGCGGAGGCGCCGCCACCGGCCGCACCCTTGCTGCGTGCCGGCCTTTACTGGCCGGGAGAGGCAGCACCGTCGGTGGCCAGCCTGTCGTCGCGGTTTTTCGCACCGGACCGGCCGGTGGCGGCGCTGGTCTTTTATCGGGCCCTGGTGCAGAGCGGGCAGCTGACGCCGGTCGATGCCTTTATCGAGGAATTGCGCGGCGAGGGGCTCAATCCCTTGCCGATTTTTGTCGCCAGCCTCAAGGACGGCGTCTCGCAGGGCGTCGTGCAATCAATCTTTGCCGAGATGCCGCCCGCCATCGTGCTCAACGCCACCGGCTTCGCGGTCGCCTCACCCGGTGGCGAAACAACCGGCACAGTGCTCGAGGCCACCGGCGCACCGGTGTTGCAGGCCCTGTTTTCCAGCATCGGGCGCGATGCGTGGGCCGGTTCTTCGCAAGGGCTGGGATCGCGTGACCTGGCGATGCATGTGGCGCTGCCGGAAATCGATGGCCGGGTGCTGACGCGTGCCGTCAGCTTCAAGGCGGCGGCGCGCTATGACGACCGCGTGCAGACCAATATCGTCACGCATGCGCCGGATCGCGAGCGCATGCGCTTCGTTGCGCAGCAGGCGAAGGGCTGGGCGGCGCTCAGAAGCACGCCGGCGGCGGTGCGCAAGGTGGCGATTATCCTCGCCAATTACCCCAATCGCGACGGGCGGATCGCCAATGGTGTCGGGCTGGATACGCCGGCGGCAACGCTCGAGGTGCTGCGGGCGATGTCCGGGGCGGGCTATGGGATCCCTGATTTGCCGGCGGACGGCGATCAGTTGATTGCGCGGCTGCGTGAGGGACCGACCAATGCGCGCGGTTCGGCCGGGAAGCGCCAGGACAATGGCGTTGCCAGCCTGCCACTCGGCGACTACCGGGACTTCTTCGCGTCTCTGCCTGACGCCGTGCGCCAGGCGGTGGTCAGGCGGTGGGGACAGCCGGAGGCCGATCCGATGGTTGCCGGCGGCAGCTTTCGTCTCGCCCTGCAACGGTTCGGCAATGCCCTGGTCGGCATCCAGCCGGCGCGGGGCTACAATATTGATCCGAAAGCCAGTTACCACGATCCGGACCTGGTGCCGCCGCACGGCTATTTCGCCTTTTATGCCTATCTGCGCTCGGTCGAAGGTGTCGATGCGGTCCTGCATATGGGCAAGCACGGCAATCTTGAATGGCTGCCGGGCAAGGCGCTGGCCCTGTCATCGGCCTGTTACCCGGAGGCGGTGCTCGGGCCGGTGCCGCACATCTATCCGTTCATCGTCAATGACCCCGGCGAAGGAACGCAAGCAAAGCGGCGCAGTTCGGCGGTGATCATCGATCATCTGACGCCGCCGCTGACACGCGCCGAGAGCTACGGGGCGCTGGCCGATCTGGAAGCGCTGGTGGATGAATTCTACGAGGCTTCGGGACATGATCCGCGACGTCTGAAATTGCTCAAAGGGCAGATCCTCGAACTGGTGCGCGACATCGGGCTTGATGAGGATGCCGGCATTGCGGAAGCGGATGACGACGATCTGGCGTTGCAGAAGCTGGATGCCTATCTCTGCGATCTCAAGGAGATGCAGATCCGCGACGGGCTGCATGTCTTCGGCGTGGCCCCGGCGGGGCGTCTGCGTGACGATCTTGTGGTGGCGCTGGCGCGTCTGCCGCGCGGGACGGCAGCGGGTGAGGCGAGTCTGCACCGGGCGCTGGCGGCAGACGGTTTGGCGGCCGAGGGTCAGAATTTCGATCCGCTCGATTGCGACTTTTCCGCCCCCTGGCACGGACCTCGTCCACAGCTTTTCCACAGCCTGTCCACAGCGCCCTGGCGCAGTTGCGGCGATACGGTCGAGCGCATCGAATTGCTGGCAAGTGCGCTGGTTTCCGGGGCATTGTCCGTCCCGCAAGGCTGGAGGCGGAGTGCGGCCGTGATGGCGGAAATCCACAACCGGTTGATACCTGCCGTGACGGCCTGTGGACAAGCCGAGCTGAAGGGCGTTCTGACGGCGCTCGAGGGACGCTTCGTGGCGCCCGGGCCATCCGGCGCGCCAACCCGCGGCAGGCCGGATGTGTTGCCGACCGGGCGCAATTTCTATTCGGTCGACAGCCGCGCCATTCCGACCCCCGCGGCCTGGGAACTGGGGCGCAAATCGGCGGAACTGCTGGTGACCCGCCACGCCCAGGATCATGGAGAATGGCCGACCTCGCTGGCGCTGACCGCCTGGGGCACGTCCAACATGCGCACCGGTGGCGACGATATCGCCCAGGCGATGGCCCTGATCGGCGCCAAACCGGTGTGGGATACCGCCTCACGCCGGGTGACCGGTTACGAGATCATCCCGCTGGCCAAGATGGCGCGGCCGCGGGTTGACGTGATCCTGCGCATTTCCGGATTTTTCCGTGATGCGTTTCCCGACCAGATCGCCCTGTTCGACCGCGCCGCACGGGCCATTGCGGAGCGCGACGAGGAAGCGGCGGACAATCCGCTCGCGGCGCGCTTTGTCCGCGAGAAGGCCGAGCTGATCGCCGCAGGCGCAAGCAGCGAGGAGGCGGCCCGCAATGCATCGTTCCGCGTTTTCGGGTCGAAGCCGGGGTCGTATGGCGCCGGTCTGCAGGCGCTGATCGACGAGAAGGGATGGAGCGCTCGCGGCGATCTCGCCGAGGCGTTCATCGTATGGGGCGGTTACGCCTATGGCGCGCGCAGCGACGGGCAGGCAGAGGGGCAGGCGGCGCGCGGCCTGTTCGAAAAGCGGCTGTCGGGCGTCGAGGCGGTGGTGCAGAACCAGGACAACCGCGAGCATGACCTTCTGGATTCCGACGACTACTACCAGTTCGAAGGTGGCATGACGGCGGCTGTCGAGGCGCTGTCGGGGCAGCGGCCGGCGATCTATCACAATGATCATTCCCGGCCCGAGCGGCCGCTGATCCGCTCGCTGGAAGAGGAAATCGCCCGGGTCGTGCGCGGCCGCGCGGCCAATCCGAAGTGGATTTCTGGCGTCATGCGGCACGGCTACAAGGGCGCATTCGAGATGGCGGCGACGGTCGACTATCTGTTCGCCTTTGCGGCGACGACCGGGGCGGTGCGCGATCATCATTTCGAAGCGCTGTACGCCGCCTATCTGTGCGATGCGGCGATTCTGGCCTTTCTGCGCGAGAAGAACCCGGACGCGTTGCGCGAGATGGCGGAGCGGTTCGGCGAGGCGATCGACCGGCAATTGTGGACGCCGCGCTCCAATTCGGCGATGTTCGCGCTGGAGGAGCTGGCGGCGGGGAGAACGGCAGATGGTTGAGATCCGGCGCCTTGCCACCGGTGGAGTGGAACTGGCGGCGCGTCTTGACGCGATGCTGGACGAGGCGGCCGATGCGCTCGGCGTGCCGTTCAACCCGGTCGAGGTGGTGCTGGAGGCGCGCGAGCCGGATGGCACTTTGCTGGGCGGGCTGTCAGGCTACGGCCAGCTCGGCTGGCTGTTTGTCAAATTGCTGGCGCTGACGCCGGAGGCACGCGGCCGGGGAGTCGGCATGCAATTGATCCGGCGGGCGGAGGATGTGGCGCGGGAACATGGGTGGTCGGGCGTGTATCTCGACACGTTCACCTTTCAGGCTCCCGCGTTCTACCGCAAGCTTGGCTACCGCGAGATCGGACGGCTTCCGGCTATTGACGGGCATCCGCAACGCATCTGGTTTGCCAGGAAACTTGCCGCGACAGGTGAAACAAAGCACGCCGCAAAGGAGATTGATCAAGATGAGTGAAGACGAGGATCTCGCCCGCCATTCCATGAAGATGGCGAAGAAGAAGGCGGCGCGCGAAAAGATCATGGCGACGAAGACCGATGAAAAGGGTCTGGTGATCGTCCATACCGGCAAGGGCAAGGGGAAATCGACCGCCGCCTTCGGGATGATTTTCCGCCACATCGCGCATGGCCGCAAATGCGCGGTGGTGCAGTTCATCAAGGGGGCGATGGCCACCGGCGAGCGCAACCTGATCGAGGAGCGGTTCGCCGATCTGTGCGAATTTCACACGCTCGGCGAAGGCTTTACCTGGGAGACCCAGGACAAGGCGCGCGATATCGCCATGGCGAAAGCTGCTTGGGACAAGGCCAAGGAATTGATCCGCGACGAGCGCAACAGCATGGTCCTGCTTGACGAAATCAACATCGCGCTGCGCTATGACTATATCGATGTCGCCGAAGTGGTGGAGTTTCTCGAGAGCGAGAAGCCAGCGATGACGCATGTTGTCCTGACCGGGCGCAACGCCAAGGAGGCGCTGATCGAATGCGCCGATCTGGTCACCGAGATGGAGATGGTCAAGCACCCGTTCCGCTCCGGCATCAAGGCGCAGATCGGGGTTGAATACTGAGCGCCGGACTTACGGCGTGATGCCGAGCCAGAGGCGCAGCGGATTGGCCGGGTCGGACACCAGTTTGATTGCCAGAATGGTACAGGTGAGGACCAGCAGCGGCTTGATGATGGCTGAGCCGCGGCGCATGGCCAGGCGGGCGCCGACCTGCGCGCCGAAAATCTGCGCGACGCCCATCATCAGGCCAACCTTCCAGGCGATCGCGCCGGCAAAGGCAAAGACCGCGAAGGCGCCGAGATTGGACGCGAAGTTCAACAGCTTGGTATGGGCGGTGGCTTTGAGCAGACCAAAGCCGGCGAGGCTGACAAATGCCAGCATGAAGAACGAACCCGTTCCCGGCCCGAACACGCCATCATAGGCGCCGATCAGCGGCACGATCGTAGCGCCGAACACCAGCGGCGTCAGGCGTTGCGCGCGATCGATGTCGGACATGTCCGGCTTGAACGCGAAATAAAGCGCGATGGCGATGAGCAGAACCGGCAGGATGGCGTGGAAAAAGTCACCGGGTATGAGCGTGGCCGCGAGGGCACCGAGTGCGGCGCCGAGCGACGACAGGACGGCAAATCGAAACTGTTTCCTCAAATCGACATGGCCGCCGCGGGCATAGGCGATGGTTGAAGAGGCGGCGCCGAACAGACCCTGCAACTTGTTGGTTCCGAGCGCGGTGATCGGCGGCATGCCGCTCAACAGAAGCGCCGGGATGGTGACCAGCCCGCCGCCGCCGGCAATGGAATCGATGAAACCGGCCAGGAAGGCTGCAACAAGCAGAAACAGCAGCAGATAGACCGGCAGTTCAGACATCGGTTGAGCCGGAGATGCGGCATGGACGCTTGCCGGAGATGCGGCATAGGCACCCGCCGGAGAGGCGGCAACGCGATCCGCAGGGCCGAGCATCGTGGCTGCCGAGGCGCAAAGGTTGGGTATGAAGTGCACAAGTGCTGGACAAGCGCCGCGTCTCCAATAGGCTCGACTCCCGGTTGATTCGTGCGGCCGGACCGGTGGGAGTGTCGCCGTGATTCGAATCGCGACATTTACAGACTTTTTCAGGCGGCGCCCAAGCAATTCGCCGGCCATCGCGCGATTGAAGGCGGCGCCCGCCGATCTGGCACAAATTCTTCTGCTGTTTCGCACCGTGCTGGTCAACGGCGTGGTCGAGAGCGCCGAACTGGCCGCCTTCGAGCGCATCTGTGCGCGCCGCTTCGGCATTGAGCGCGAGGATCGAGAGGCGTTGCATGACCTGCTTGAATCTTCGCACGGTCAGGCGGTGGCAGCGCAGATGACCGAGCTGATCGGCAGTCTTGACCATGCAGCGCGCCAGGCTTTGCTGGCAATGATGCGCGAGATTGCCCTGGCGAACGCTGATGAGCATGCGCGGGCAGCACGGTTGATTGCCATGACGGCGCGACTTCTCGATCTCGACGGTCCGGGGCAGCCGGAGAGCACATCGGACGCCAGCGAGGACAGGAAGCCGGACAGCGGCGACACCGGGATCAAGATGGCAGGAGAGTAACTATGGCACTTTCGGGTTTTGCGGAGCGTCTTGCCTCCTTGATCGGGGAACGTACCTCGGTCAGCCAGGTCGCTGATGATCCGGTGCTGACCGCGGAACTCCTGCTGCTGGTGCGCATGGGCTTTGCCGATCACGAGGTGAATGCGCCGGAAGCGGCCGCGTTCAGGGCGATCTGCACCCGGGCGCTGGGGCTTGATGGCGATGAACTCGGCGACATCATCCGCTTTCTCGATTCCTTCGGATATGAAACCAGCAGCGCACAGGCGGCCGAAATGCTGCGTGATCTGCCGGAGAAGCGGCGCCGCGAAATCATGGATCACCTGGCGACGATGGCGCGCGCTGACGGTACGGTGACCGACAGCGAACGGGCGCTGTTTCACGCTACTGCACGGCGACTTGGCCTGGAGTGAGGCGCTGTTCTCCGCCTGCTGGTCCATCAAACCAGGAGTGGATTGCAGCGCCGCAAGGCAAACAGCGTTTGACCCGGCAGACCGGCTTGCCTAAAGTCGCGGCGATTGTGCGACGGCGCCTGGCGACAGGCTGAGAGATATTCCGGTGCGGCTGACTTACTTCAAGGGCCAAGTCCGGAGCTGTCCGGTTCGGGTCTGTTCCTCGCGGCCAATTGGCTTTGCGGGGGTCTCCGGCGTTTCGTGCACGCTGAAACCGCCGATCGGAGCCCGCCATGCGCCAGCAAATTCTCGCTTTTCTCCTGTTGATTCTTCCGGTTTCGCCGGCGCTTGCGCATGGCGGACATCTGGGCGAACTCGCCGGTCATTCGCACTGGCTCGGCTGGGCGGCGGTGGCCGCTGCGGCGGGGCTTGCGGCCTGGGCGCGCAAGAAGCGCCGGCGCAGCCGATCAGGCGGCGGTGAACAGGCCTCTGTGGAAAAAGGCGACGGCAAGGCGCGCGGCGGCCGTGCGCGCAAGAAGACCGCGGCCTGAGAGGACACTGGCAATGAGCAAGATCGGAATCATGGTGTGCGGCCATGGCAGCCGCAACCAGAATGCAGCGCGCGAATTCGCCACCGTGGCAGAGGGTCTGCGGGCCCGGCATCCGGAGACGCCGGTTGAATACGGCTATCTGGAATTCTGCAATCCGGTGATCGCCAAGGGGCTCGACCGCCTGCGCGAAAAGGGGGTCGATCGGGTGCTGGCGGTGCCGGGCATGCTGTTCGCTGCCGGGCATGCCAAGAATGACATCCCCTCGGTGCTGAACGCCTATCAGGCGCAGAATCCGGGTGTGAGCATTGAATACGGGCGCGAGCTCGGCATCGATGTGAAGATGATCCGCGCTGCCGGCGCCCGCGTGGAAGAAGCCATGGCGGCTGCGGATGCCGAACATGGTGCGATCGGGCGGCACGAGACGCTGTTGATGGTCGTCGGCCGCGGCGCATCCGATCCGGATGCCAATTCGAACGTCGCTAAGGTGATGCGCATGTTGTGGGAAGGCCTCGGCTTCGGCTGGGGTGAAACCTGCTATTCCGGCGTGACCTTTCCGCTGGTCGGCCCCGGTCTCGAGCATGCGGCCCGCCTCGGCTACAAGCGGATCATCGTGTTTCCCTATTTCCTGTTCACCGGCGTATTGGTGAAACGCATCTATCACGAGACCGACCAGGTCGCGGCGCGGCATCCGGATATCCAGTTCATCAAGGCACCGTATCTCAACGATCACCCGCTGGTGCTCGATACCTTTCAGGACCGGGTGCAGGAGATCCTTGACGGCAAGGCGCTGATGAATTGCCAGATGTGCAAATATCGCGAGCAGGTGCTCGGCTTTGAAGCCGAGGTCGGGTTGCCGCAGGAAAGTCATCACCATCATGTCGAAGGCATCGGCGGAGGGCTGGAGGATTGTCCGTGTCAGGGCGACTGCGACGCCTCGTGCCGGGATGAGGAATTCTGCCGCAAGCATGGCTTGCCGTTCACGCCGGTGCACAGCCATGCGGAACCCGGCCCGCTGACGGCGCAGGGGAGCCCGGAGCAGGGGAGCCCAGAGCAGGACGGCCATGGTCACGGGCATGCGCATGGCCACGGGCACGATCATGCTCATCACCATCATCCCTATCCGCATGCCGATCACCCGCTCGGGCCGCGCTCGATGGAAAAGCCGAAGGCGTGAGCATGGCGCATGCCTATGAACGCCGACCGGATGCGATCTACCAACAGTCCTTCGCGATCATTCGCGCCGAGACCGATCTGACGCGTTTCGATGCGGCGACGGCGGCGGTGGTGGTGCGGATGATCCATGCCTGCGGCATGGTCGATCTGGTATCGGACATCGCTGTCTCGCCCGATTTCGCCGCTGCCGGGCAGGCGGCACTGGCGCGCGGCGCCCCAATCCTTTGCGATGTCGAAATGGTCAAGCACGGCATCATCAAGCGGCTGCTGGGCGCCGGCAATCCGCTCGTCTCGCTGATCGGCACGCCGGCCGTCGCGCAGCGGGCCGAAGCGCTGGCAACGACCCGGTCTGCGGCCCAGGTCGATATCTGGGGCGAACAGCTTGGCGGCGCGGTGGTGGTGATCGGCAATGCGCCCACAGCCCTGTTCCGCCTGCTCGAACGGCTTGACGAGGGGGCGCCGAAACCGGGAGCGATCATCGGTCTGCCGGTCGGTTTCGTCGGGGCTGCGGAATCGAAGGCGGAATTGTCCGGCAATCCGCGCGGGGTGCCCTTTTTGACAGTAGAGGGCCGGCGCGGCGGCAGCGCCATGGCGGCAGCGGCGCTGAACGGTTTGGCCGCGGGGCTTGAAGGCCATGGCTGAAGCCTCCCCCTGGCTGACCATTCTCGGAATTGGCGATGATGGCCTCGACAGCCTGACGCCGCCGGCGCGGACGCTGTTTGAGCAGGCGCGGACGATCATTGCGCCGCAACGGGTTCTTGAGAAAATCGACTGCGGCGATCGCGAGGTGATCGCCTGGACATTCGGCGTGAAGGAGACGATCGCCCTGCTGAAGGCGCGGCGCGGTACCCCGGTCACCGTGCTGGCGACAGGCGATCCGATGCATTTCGGAATCGGGGCGACGCTGTTGCGAAATCTGCAAGCAACGGAAATGCGCGTCTTGCCTTCCCCCTCGGCGTTCTCGCTGGCGGCGGCGCGCCTTGGCTGGCCGTTGCAGGAGGTGGCGGCGATCTCGCTGCACGGCCGTTCGGTGCACGCGCTGGCGGCGCAGCTTTTTCCCGGCCAACGCATCCTGGCGCTGACCTCGACAGGGCGGACGGTGCATGAAGCGGCGGCGCTGTTGCGCCAGCACGGCTATGGCAGATCCGCTTTGAGCGTGCTTGAGCATATGGGCGGACGCGCCGAGCGCTGCCTGCGGTTGACGGCCGCCGAGCTGGATGAAACCGAAAGATTTGCGGATTTCAATACGCTTGCCATTGAATGCCTGGCCGATGCCGGCAGCGTGCCGGTCGGCGCGGTGCCCGGTTTGCCGGACCAGCTTTTCGAGCATGACGGGCAATTGACCAAGCGCGAGATCCGCGCCGTGACCCTGGCGCATCTGGCGCCACGCCCCGCCGCCCTGTTGTGGGATATCGGTGCCGGTTGCGGTTCGGTGGCGATCGAGTGGATGCGTGCTGCGCCCGGCGCAAGGGCGATTGCCATCGAACAGAAATCTGAACGGCGCGCCCTGATCGCTGCCAATGCGCTGGCGCTCGGGGTGCCGACGCTGGATATTCGCGAGGGGCGCGCTCCGGAAGCGCTCGCCGGACTGGCTCCGCCCGATGCAGTGTTCATCGGCGGCGGCCTCTCGGACGCGGCGCTGTTCGATGCGCTGTGGCCGGTGCTGAAAGCGGGCGGCCGCCTGGTGGCCAATGCGGTGACGGTCGAGGGCGAGGCGCGTCTCATCGCATTGCAGGCGGCGCATGGCGGCGAGCTGGTGCGCATGCAGATCAGCCGTGCCGAGCCGGTTGGACGCTTTCACGGCTGGAAACCGCTGATGCCGGTGACATTGTGGTCCGTGCGCAAGGAGGCGGCGGCATGAGCGGTCGGCTCTACGGGCTTGGGCTGGGACCGGGAGATCCCGAGCTGTTGACCCTCAAGGCGCTGCGCATCCTGCGCCAGGTGCCGGTGATTGCCTGGCCGGCGCCGGAGACGGGCGACAGTCTGGCGCGATCGATCGCCGCGCCGCATCTGCCGGGCGGACAGCAGGAAATCGCCATCCGCGTGCCGATGCGGGTCGAGCGCTTTCCGGCGCGCGAGGTCTATGACCGGGCGGCGGCCGAGATCGCGGCACAGCTCGATGCGGGCCGCGATGTGGCTCTGTTGTGCGAGGGAGATCCGTTTTTCTACGGCTCGTTCATGTATGTCTTCGAGCGGCTGGCCGGAGCCTATGACACCGAAGTGGTGCCCGGCGTGTCCTCGGTGATGGCGGCTGCCGCGGTGGCCGGGCGGCCGCTGGCGGCGCGCAATGATGTGCTCAGCATCATACCCGGACCGCTCGCCGATGAGGTCATTGCGGCGCGTCTGGATGCATCGGAGGCGGCGGTGATCATCAAGGTCGGCCGCCATTTCAAACGCTTGCGGGCCTTGATTGAGAAAATGAATCTGTTGCCTCAAGCTTTTTACATCGAGCGTGTCGGGCTGCCGAACCAGCGGGTGCTGCCGCTTGCGGACCTTTGCGAAGAGACGGCGCCGTATTTTTCGATGCTGCTGATCTATCGCGGCGCGGAGAGCTGGGGCCGAAGTGACGATGCCGCCGGCCATGCCGCCGACGCGCGCTCTCCTTCTTCTTCAGACTATGGAAAATGCTGATGCACGACAGGTCTCCGGCCATCATTGTCCTCTCGTCCGCGGCGCGCCCGCTCGCCGAACGCCTGGCGGCGGATTTGCAGGGCGAAGTGCATGGTCTGGCGCGCCGGGTCGAGACACCGGAGATTGCGTTCGCGGATACGAGCGCGCATCTGCAGGTGCTGTTTGAGGACGGCCGGACGATCATCGCGCTGTTTTCGGCGGGTGCCGTGATCCGCCTCCTGGCGCCGTGTCTCAGTGACAAGCATAACGAGCCGCCGGTGCTGGCTGTTGCCGAAGATGGTTCGGTGGTGGTGCCGCTTGTCGGCGGGCATCACGGGGCCAACGATCTGGCGCGGCGCATCGCGGCGCTTACCGGCGGGGTGGCAGCGGTGACGACAGCCGGCGATCTGCGGTTCAATATTGCCCTCGACGCGCCGCCGGAGGGCTACCGGCTGGCCGATCCGCGTGCGGCCAAAACGGTAATGGCGGATCTTGTTGGCGGGGCCAAGGCGCGGCTCGAGGGGAGCGCAGACTGGCTGGAGCAGTCGGATCTGCCGTTCGACCCGAAGGGCACGGTCCGCATTGCCGTTTCCGACCGCCTCGCGGCAACGGAAGGCGGCGGACTGGTGTACCGGCCACGCCACCTGGCGCTCGGCCTTGGCTGCGAGCGCGGCGCTGATGCCGAGGAGGTCTGGCAGTTGGCGATGGCAACGCTCGGTGATGCCGGACTGGCTGCAGAGGCGGTCGGGGTAATCGTGTCGCTTGATGTGAAGGCAGACGAGGCGGCCATTCATGCGGTGGCCGAGCGGCTTGGCTGTCCGGCGCGATTTTTTCCGGCGCAGCGGCTGGAAGCCGAACGCGGGCGGCTGGCAACCCCGTCGGACGTGGTGTTCCAGGAGGTCGGCTGTCACGGTGTGGCGGAAGGCGCGGCGCTGGCAGCCGCCGGAACCGAGGGTGTATTGCTGGTCGCCAAGCAGAAATCACAACGCGCGACGGCGGCGATTGCGCAAGCGGCGCGGCCGTTCGCAGCCGATGATCTGCCGGGGCGTGCCCGCGGCCGTTTGTGTGTCGTCGGAATCGGGCCGGGCTCGGAGGCTTGGCGCTCGCCGGAGGTGAGCCGCATGGTCGCCGCTTCGAGCGACCTGGTCGGCTATTCGCTGTATCTTGACCTGCTCGGCCCGCTGGCAGCCGGGAAGACGCGCCACGATTTTCCGCTTGGCGCCGAAGAGGCACGGGTGCGACATGCGATGGAACTGGCCGGCGAGGGCCGCGAGGTGGCGCTGGTCTGTTCCGGCGACGCCGGCATCTATGCCATGGCGACGCTGGTTTTTGAACTGCTGGAGACATCCGCTGGCGGCGATGGTCTGAGCGACGCGGCGCGGCGCATTGGCATTGCGGTCAGCCCGGGAATCTCCGCGCTGCAGGCTGCAGCGGCGCGGGCCGGAGCGCCGCTCGGGCATGATTTCTGCACGATCTCGCTGTCCGACCTTCTGACGCCGTGGGCCGATATCCAAAGGCGTGTGCGGGCCGCCGGGGAAGGGGATTTCGTTATCGCCTTTTACAACCCGGTGTCGCGCAAGCGGCGCAGCCAGCTGGCCTGGGCGCGCGATTGCCTGCTCGAGCATCGTCCCTTTGATACGCCTGTCATACTGGCCAGCAATCTCGGTCGTGACGGCGAACAGGTGGGTGTCGTGCCGCTCGGCGCCTTGCAGGTCGACGATGTCGACATGCTGACGGTGGTGATTGTCGGTTCGTCGAACACGGCGGTGACGCGCACCGGTGACGGGCGCGAATGGGTGTACACACCGCGCGGCTACGCGCAGAAGGCGGGCAGCGCCATGCGCAGAACGGAGACGGGACAATGACGGTCTATTTTATCGGTGCCGGACCGGGCGCCGCCGATCTGATCACCGTGCGCGGGCTCAAGCTGATCGAGCGCTGCCCGGTTTGCCTCTACGCCGGATCGCTGGTGCCCGAGGAGATCGTGCAAGCGGCGCCGGACGATGCGCGGGTGATGGATACGGCGCCGATGCATCTGGAAGCGATCATTGCGGAAATCAAGGCCGCTGATGCTGCGGGCCAGGATGTGGCACGCGTGCATTCGGGCGATCCCTCGATCTACGGCGCGACAGCCGAACAGATGCGCCGGCTGGATGCTCTGAACATTGCTTATGAAGTGGTGCCCGGGGTGCCGGCCTTCGCCGGTGCGGCGGCGCGGCTGGCCACGGAACTGACACTGCCGGAAATCGCCCAGACAATCATCCTGACCCGCACCGGCATGAAAGCCTCATCGATGCCGGAGGGCGAGCAGTTGGAAGTGCTCGGTCAGTCGCGTGCGACACTGGCGATCCATCTGTCGGTGCGCAATCTCGATTATGTGCGGCGGGCGCTGGAACCCCATTATGGCGATGATTGCCCGGTGGTGGTGGCCTATCGCGCCACCTGGCCCGACGAATTGTACATCCGCACAACGCTTGCCGAGATGAAAGAGGCGGTGCGTGCGCACAAGATCACGCGCACGGCGCTGATCATGGTCGGTCCGGTGTTCGGAGACGTGCAGTTCCGCGATTCCGCCCTTTATGACGCCGATTATGCGCATGTGCTGCGCAATCGCGGCAAGAAGAAACGCGTGGCCGGCTGACACGGCTGGGGTCCGGGTCCTCAGCAATCGGCGGCGATCAGCGCCGCCACCACTGTCTCAACATCGTCAAAATGTGCCGCCGCCGGCTCGGGCGGTCGCGCCAGCATGATCACCGCGAGGCCGAGACGGCGCGCGGCCTCAAGTTTCGACCAGCCGATCCTGCCGCCGGAATTTCGGCAAACAAGATGGGTGACGCCATGGGCGGCGAGGGTGTCCGCCTCGGCATCAGGGGAGAGACCCGGGCGTCCCAGCACGAGAGTGGCATCGAAAGGCAGAGGCGCGGCGGGCGGATCGATCATGCGCAGCACGAAGCGGCAATCGCGTCGGCGCGCAAAAGCGCCAATGTGCTGGTGGCCAAGGGCGAGAAAGGCCGTGGATGCTTCAGGCAGGCGCGCGGCGGCGGCCTGCAGGCTGTCGACGATCTGCCACTTGTCCTCGGATCGAGGCTGCCAGGGCGGCCGGCACAGGCGGTAGAGCGGTGTCGCGGTCTCAGCCGCAGCCGCCGCGGCATTGGCGGACATTTGCGTGGCGAAGGGATGCGTGGCGTCCACCAGGGCCGAAATGGCATTGTCTGCGAGATAGCGTGCCAGGCCTTCGGCGCCGCCAAACCCGCCGCTGCGCACCTGGCCGGGAAGCGGCCGTGGCGCTTGCGTTCGGCCAGCCAGGGACGTGACAATGCGCCATTGCGGCGCGTCCTCAACAAGCCGGGCTGCCAGGTCGGCGGCTTCCTGCGTGCCGCCGAGAATGAGCACCGCCCTGCTCTCTTGGCGGGAGCGCCGTTCAGCGGGCATGGGCAAGGATCGCGCCGGACCGGCTGATGACCATCACATCGACGCTGACCGGCGCGCCGCGCATGACATCGAGCGCCTGGGCGTGCGCCCTTTCGGCGATGATTGCGGCCAGGTCGATGCCCTGTTGGCGAGTCAATTCAAGGGCTTCGAGCGCCGTGTTGGCAGATCGAATCTGCTGGTTGAGAGATTGATTCACGTCGCTTGGTGTGGCGGTGTCGGCGAGCCACTGCATGTCGACCTGGCTGCGTCCGGAATGCAGGTCGAGGGCGCCCTGCGCCAGCTTGGTGAGCTTGGCAAAACCGCCGGCAATGGTCAGCCGGTCAACCGGATGGGCGCGCAGATATTTCAGCAGGCCGCCGGCAAAATCGCCCATGTCGAGACAGGCAATTTCGTCCAATTGGTAAAAATTTCGGGCCGCGGTCTCGGATGTCGATCCGGTGGCGCCGAGCACATGGGTCAGGCCGGCGGCGCGCGCCACGTCGATGCCGCGATGGATCGAATGGATCCACGAGGAGCAGGAGAAGGGCTTGACGATGCCGGTCGTGCCGAGGATCGACAGGCCGCCGACGATGCCGAGGCGTGGATTCCAGGTTTTCTCGGCGAGGGCCGCGCCGCCGGGGATGGAGATGGTGATGGCGAAATCGGGCGCGATGGCGTGCCGGGCGCACAGGGCCTCGGCCACCTCACGCATCATCCGGCGCGGTACCGGATTGATCGCCGGTTCGCCGGGGGGGATGGGCAATCCGGCAAGAGTGACGGTGCCGACCCCTTCGCCGGCATGGAAACTGATGCCGCTGCCGACGGGGGCACGGCTAACTTCAGCGCTGATCGTGGCGCCGTGCGTGATGTCGGGATCGTCGCCGGCATCCTTGATGATCGAGGCCTGGGCGCAGTCTTCGCCGCGCTTTTCAGCGCACAGGGCGAAGCTCGGCGTCTGGCCGCCCGGCAAGGTGATCTCGACCGGGTCGGGGAACTCACCCTCGAGAAGCGCGGTGAGGGCAGCCTTGGTGGCAGCAGTGGCGCAGGCGCCCGTGGTCCAGCCGCGGCGCAAAGCGGTGGCGGACGGGGAATCGCTGTCGTCGGTCTCGGCACTCATCCAACCACTTTATTCGCCTTTGCCGATTGCCGATATAGCCGGCTGCCGATAGACCGGAAAGAGCGAAACCAACTGGGACAGTGATGATCGACGGATGGGAAAAACTGACGGCCGGACTGCCGGAGATGCAGCCCGGAGAGGTCTGGCTGGTCGGTGCCGGTCCCGGCGATCCGGGTCTTTTGACGCTGCATGCCATCCATGCCCTGACGCAGGCTGACGTGATCGTGCATGATGCGCTGGTCAGCGATGCCTGTCTGGCGCTGGCCAAGGAGGGGGCGCGGATCGAATATGCCGGCAAGCGCGGCGGCAAGCCCTCAGCCAAGCAGCGCGACATCTCGCTGCGGCTGGTTGAACTGGCGCAGGCGGGCGGGCGCGTGTTGCGCCTGAAGGGCGGTGACCCGTTCGTTTTCGGCCGCGGCGGCGAGGAGGCGCTGACACTTGTCGAGCACAATGTCGGCTTCCGGGTCGTGCCCGGCATCACGGCGGGGATCGGCGGGCTGGCCTATGCCGGCATCCCGGTCACGCACCGCGAGACGAATTATTCGGTGACCTTCCTGACCGGACACAGTTCCAGCGGACTGGTGCCCGATCGTATTGACTGGGATGGCGTTGCGCGCGGCAGCGAAGTGATCGTGATGTACATGGCGATCAAACATATCGAGACGATCTTCGCGCGGCTGATGCAAGCCGGCCGGCGGGCCGATGAAGCCGTGGCCTTTGTCACCGATGCCTCGACGGAGCGGCAACGGGTGCTGGTGACCACGCTGGGAGCCGGCGTTGCCGATCTGCGCGCCGCCGGCCTGGAGCCGCCGGCGATCGTCGTCATCGGCGAAGTGGTGCATCTGCGCGAGGCGCTGGACTGGCTGGGGGCCGCAGAAGGGCGGCAACTGGCGCATGATCCGCTCGGCACGCGCCGCATTGTCCGGAAGGACAGCGCATGAAGGGGCTGATGATCGCGGCGCCGCAATCGGGATCGGGCAAAACGACGGTGACCCTCGGCCTGCTGCGGGCCCTGCGCCGCAACGGCATCGCGCTGGCACCAGCCAAGGCCGGGCCGGACTACATCGATCCGGCCTTCCATACGGTGGCGGCCGGCGCCCCCTGTCTGAACTTCGATCCCTGGGCCATGCGCGCCGATCTGCTGCGGGCCAATGCCAGCCTGGTCGCCGGCAACGAACGCACCCTGGTGGTCGAGGCGATGATGGGCCTGTTCGATGCGGCGGCAGATGGGAAGGGATCGTCAGCCGATCTCGGCCGCCTGCTTGGCCTGCCGGTGGTGCTGGTGATCGACTGTGCGCGGCTGTCGCATTCGGTGGCGCCGCTGGCGCGCGGCTTTTTCGACTTTGCGCCGGATGTCTATGTCGCCGGTGTCATCCTCAACCGGGTCGGCAGCACCCGGCATGCGGCCATGCTTTCGGCTGCACTCGCCGACTGTAACATCACGGTTTACGGCAGCCTGCCGCACAATCCGGACCTGACCGTGCCGGAACGGCATCTGGGACTGGTGCAGGCGCAGGAAAACGATGCGCTTGAAACTTTCATCGAAGCGGCGGCCGACCATGTTGCCGCGCACCTGGACATGGCGGCGCTGACACGCCTTGCGCGGCATGGCATGGCGTTTGAAGTGCCGGCCAACATCTTGCGCCTGCCGCCGCTCGGGCAGCATATTGCCGTGGCGCGCGATAAGGCGTTCTCTTTCATCTATGAACATCTTCTGTTCGGCTGGCGGCGGCGTGGCGCGACCATCAGCTTCTTCTCGCCGCTGGCGGACGAAGGACCGGATTTGAGTGCGGATGCGGTGTTCCTGCCCGGCGGCTATCCGGAATTGCATGCCGGCCGCATCGCGGCGGCGCAGGGATTTCGCGACGGCATGGCGGCCGCGATCGACCGGGGCGCGATGGTCTATGGGGAGTGCGGCGGCTACATGGTGCTCGGTGACGTGCTTGTCGATGCCGCGCATGTGGAGCATGCGATGCTTGGCGTCCTGCCGGTGACGACCAGCTTTGCGCAGCGCCAGCGCCATCTCGGCTATCGCAGACTGACGCCGTGCAACGGTTTTATTTGGGATTCGCCGCTTACCGGCCACGAATTCCACTATTCCAGCGTGGTGCGCGAGAGTGCGGCGGACCCCTTGTTCATGGTCACGGATGCGCGCGGCACAGACCTTGGCGCTGCCGGCCAGCGGCGCGGACGAGTGGCAGGATCCTATATGCATATCATTGATATTGCCGGGGAATAGCCGATGGTGGTTCACGGCGGGGCGTTGCGCGAGGCGATGGAGCACAATGGCGGCGAGGCCGCAGAGTGGCTCGATCTGTCGACCGGGATCAGCCCGCATTGCTTTCCCTTGCCCGATCTTCCCACCGCGACGTGGCAGCGGCTTCCCGATCCGGGGCTCGTGGAGGCGGTGGCGCAGGCGGCACGCGATTTTTACGGCGGCGCTGATGCGCCCTGCATCACCCCTGGCAGCCAGGCGGCGATCCAGCATCTGCCGACGCTGGCGCGCCTGATCGATCCGAAATCCGGCCATGTCGCGGTGCTGGCGCCGACCTATGGCGAATATGAAGCGGCGTTCACGCGGGCCGGTTACGCGGTCAGCGCGGCCCGTGATTTGGCGGATGCGGCCGGGTCTGATGTTGTCGTACTGGCCAATCCGAACAATCCGGATGGGCGGCAGGTGCAAGCGGAAGGGCTGCTCGATTTCGCGCGGGCCCGGACGGGCCGGCTGACCGTGATCGATGAGGCCTTTGCCGACCTGCATCCGGATGTGTCTGTGGCGCGATGGGCCGGCGAAGTGCCCGGCCTCGTCGTGTTGCGCTCGTTCGGCAAGTTCTTCGGGCTTGCGGGCGTACGGCTTGGCTTTGCCTTTCTGCCCGCGCCGCTGGCTGTGGTGCTGAAAACGGCGCTCGGGCCATGGCCGGTGTCGGGACCGGCGCTGGAGATCGCCCGACACGCGTTCTCGCGCCCGGACCTCGTGGCGGCACAACGAGCGTGCAATCTGGAGGCTCATGCGCTGACGCGGTGCGCTCTTGTGCAATCTGGACAGACCATTGTGGGGGAGACGAAGCTGTTCTTCCTGATCGCGGTGGCGGATGGCGCCCGCGCGCGGGCCGCCCTGGCACAGCGCCACATCCTGTCCCGCGCCTTTGACCATTCGCCGCGCTGGCTTCGACTTGGCCTGGTGCGCGATGAAAAAGAGGCGAGCCGGCTCAAGGCGGGGCTGGCCGGTTTGCGCGTGCCGAACGGATGCTGATCTCGCCGTTCTTCCTGCATCTCATGATCCTCGCCGGTGCGCTCGGGCTGGACCGGCTCGTCGGTGACCCGCCGCGCCTGTGGCGGCGTGTGCCGCACCCGGTGGTCGTTTTCGGCAGGTTGATCGGCTGGGCGGACGAGGCCCTGAATGATCCCGAGCTTGCGCCGGATCGCCGCCGTCGCAGGGGGGTGATCGCCATGGCGCTGCTGAGCGTCCTGGCTTTTGCAACCGGGCTTGGACTGCATCTTGCCCTGACCGCATTGGGCTGGGCCGGCCTGCTGCTCGAATTGCTGATTGTTGCGGTTTTCCTGGCGCAGAAAAGCCTGTTCGAACATGTCGCTGCGGTGGCCGACAGCCTGCAGCGCGAGGGACTTGAGGGCGGCCGCCGCGCCGTGGCGCAGATTGTCGGGCGCGATCCCGAGACGCTTGACCGGCCGGGCGTCTGCCGCGCGGCGATCGAGAGTCTGGCCGAGAATTTTTCCGACGGGCTGGTGGCGCCGGCCTTCTGGTTCGCGGTTCTCGGCCTGCCGGGCCTGATGGCCTACAAGATGATCAACACGGCGGATTCGATGATCGGGCATCTGTCGTCGCGGCATCGCGATTTCGGATGGGCCGCAGCGCGTCTCGACGATGTCGTGAACTGGCCGGCGGCTCGGCTCAGCGCAGCACTGCTGGCGATCGCGGCAGCAGCCATTCAGGGCATGACGTCCGGATGGCGCGCGATCAGTACGGCGCGCCGCGATGCGGGCGTGCATCGGTCGCCAAATGCGGGCTGGCCGGAATGCGCCATGGCCGGGGCGCTCGACCTGCCGCTCGGGGGACCGCGACGCTACGGAGAGGTGGTTGTCGCAGCGGTTCCGCTCAACGCAGCCGGTTCGTCGTCGGCCTCGGTGGCCAGACTGCGGCTGGCGCTGTCGGTGGCGCAGGGCGCAGCCGTGGCCGGCCTGCTGCTTGTGCTCGGCGTGGCGCTGGTTGCGGCACTGATCGCGGCTGGCTGAAGCGCTTTTTTGCCGAATCACCGGCATTGCAATCCGGTTTTTAACTTTTTCTGATGCGGTTCACCCTATAGGTTTAGGTGGGGGGCGAAGCTCAATGGGCTCGAAGGGGAGCGAGAAGCGTCATGAGAAAGTATTTCGTAGCCGCGGCAGTGGCACTCGGTTTCATTTTGTCCGCCACTTCAGCGCAGGCGGCTCGCCTTGTCGCCAAGGTCGATCTGTCTTCCCAGACAATGGTCGTCTCGCAGAACGGCAAGGTCACATATCGCTGGAGGGTATCGACAGGTCGCAAGGGCTATGGCACGCCGACGGGCAGCTATTCGGCCAAATGGCTGTCGAAGAATCATCGCTCGCGGAAATACAACAATGCGCCGATGCCTTACTCGGTTTTCTTCCGCGGCGGCTATGCGGTGCATGGCACCTATGATCTGAAGCGGCTCGGCCGCCCGGCATCGCACGGCTGTATCCGCCTGCATCCGAACAATGCGGCAAAGTTCTTCCGGCTGGTGCAGCGTTACGGCAATTCGAACACGCGCATCGTCATCAAGTGGTAGAAATGCGCCGCCCGGTGGGTGGTGCGGTGTGTAAAGGTCCGGCGCGCCTTTCGCGCGGCGGACCGGCAACGCAGACATGCGCTGCGGCTTAAAGCTTTGACTTGATGTTCCAGCGGTCGTGAAACCACTGCCACTGGCCGGGATATTCCCGCACCCATGTTTCGACCTTGTCGTTGAGCACCTGGCAGGTGGCGACGACATCGATCTGACCGTCGGCGTTGCGCGGCAGCTCCAGGGCCGGCTCGATTGACAGGCGAAAGCGCCCGCCAGGCAAGCGGATGCAACGGGCCGGATACACATCACAGTCGAACTGCCGCGCCAGTTTCGGCAGCAGCCGATTGGAGATCACCGGCAGCCCGAAAAACGTCGTCTTCGGTCCGCGGTGGAATTTCTGATCGACCAGCATGCCGACGCCTTCGCCGTCCTCGAGCTTGCGGGCAAGGGCAATCGCCGCGCCGGCCTGCGAGGGCACCAGATTGCCCATGCGGCCGCGGCGCGCGGCGAGAATGCGCTCGGCGACATAGGGATTGTTGGGCGGGCGGAACAACACCGTGGTATGCAAATCGTACGTGGCGGCGGCAATGGGCAGCAATTCGAAATTGCCCGTATGGGCGGTGAAGACGATGAACGGCTTCTGCGCGGCACGCAGCTGCGAAAAGATCTCTCTGCCTTCCACTTCGATCCGGCCCTTATCCGGCTGCTCGGGATCGAAATCGAAAATCTGATCGAGAAAGACATATTCCACCGCGAGGCGGGCCATGTTGCCCCACATGTCGCGGGCGATCCGCTCACGCTCATCGGCGGATTTTTCCGGATAGGCCCGCTCGAGATTGGCGAGGGCCAGCTTGTGGCGGAAGGTGCGCGGACCGATGCGCCGCGCCAGCCGATCGACGAAATTGATCGAGGCATCGGCGGGAAACAGCGCGGCGATGCGCAGAACCGAGACGGCCACCAGCGCGATCATCCAGTCCTTGACCCGGCCGAGGCGGTTGGCGAGCCGGATGACCGACGGCGGGGCGTGGTGCAGCTTCATCTGCTGCCTCAGTCCATTCTCAGAATGATCTTGCCGAAGACTTCGCGGGTTTCCATACGCTCCAGGGCAGTGGCGATATCGCTCAGAGCGACCTCGGTGTCGATGACCGGCCGCACCTGGCCAGCGGCCAGCTTGAGCATTGCATTTGCCATGTTTTCGCGGCGGCAGCCGAACGAGCCGATGAGGCGCAATTGCTGCTGGAACAGCATCATAAGGTTGATCTCGGTCGACACGCCGGAGGTTGAGCCGCAAGTGACGAGACGGCCGCCGCGCTTCAGGCTGAACATCGAGCCGGCCCATGTATCCTTGCCGACATGCTCGAAGACCACGTCGACGCCGCGCTTCTTCGTCAGCTTGCGCAACACGCCTTCAAAGCGGTCCTTGCGGTAATTGATGACATGATCGGCACCGAGCGCCAGCGCCGGCTCGATCTTGTCGTCGGAACCGACCGTCGTATACACCGTGCAGCCCAGTTTCTTGGCCAGCTGGATCGCGGCGCTGCCGATGCCGGAGCCACCCGCATGGATGAGGATATGTTCACCGGGCTCGAGCTTTGCATTGTCGAACAGCATGTGTTCGACGGTGCCAAAGGTCACCGGCGCGACGGCAGCGGCGACGACATCAATACCGGGCGGCGCGGGAACCAGCAGACGGGCCGGCAGATTGACCTTTTCGCAGGCGAAGCCGTCAAGATGGAAGCCATGCACGCCGCTGACATGTTCGCACAAATTGTCGCGGCCTTCGCGGCATGGCTTGCACAGGCCACAGGTGCGCGCGCCGTAGATCGAGACGAGCTGGCCGGGCTGCAGATGGCCGACGCCGGCACCGACCGCCTCGACAAAACCGGCTGCTTCGGCGCCGATGGTCAGGGGCAGCTTGCGCTTGGCGAAGGCCATGCCGCGCCATCCCCAGACATCGATATGGTTGAGGGCGACGGCGCCGATGCGCACCGTCACCTCACCGAGGCCGGGCGCTTCCGGTGCACTCACATCGACGCATTCAAGGCGACGGTCTTCGATCAGTTGCAATGCCTGCATGCCGATATCTCCCCGGGGCGGGGCCCTTTATTGTTGCCGGTCCGGATCGTGGCCGCGTGCCGCACACGCGCGCAACGCGCCTTTCGGAGCGCTCACTGTGGACGACGGCCTGGTTCAGACACCGCTTAAGCGGGTTCGGCCCGCATGACAAGGCAGGCATTCTGTCCGCCAAAGCCGAACGAGTTCGACAGGACGCTGGCGATGGGCACGTCGCGCTTGACGTTGGGCACGGTGTCGAGCGGGATGGCCGGATCGGGCGTGTCGTAATTGATGGTGGGCGGCAAAGTCCCGGTTTGCAGCGACATCAGCGAGAACACGGCTTCGATGGCTCCGGCGGCGGTCAGCGTATGGCCGATCATCGACTTGTTCGAGGAGACGGGGATGTCCGGCATGCGGTCACCAAAGACACTGGAGATGGCGAGATACTCCATCTTGTCGTTTTCCGGCGTCGAGGTGCCATGGGCGTTGATGTAATCAATGCCATCCTCGCCGAGGCCGGCGTCCTCGAGCGCGCCGCGAATGGTGGCGATCGCCGGCCCGCCGTCGGGAGAGGAGCGGGTGCGGTGGAAGGAATCGGCTTTCTCCTTGCAGCCTGCAACGATCCCGAGAACGCTCGCGCCGCGCGCCGTGGCCGCAGACAGCGATTCGAGCACAAGTGCTGCGCCGCCCTCGGCGATGACGAAGCCATCCCGGTTCTTGGTGAATGGCCGAGAGGCCTGCTCGGGGGCTTCATTATGACGCGACAGCGCCGAGAGCAGCGAAAACCGGATCAGCGATTCAGCGGTCACCGATCCATCTGTGCCGGCGACCAGCGTCCTGTCGGTTCGGCCCTGACGGATCGCCTCGACGCCGAGCTGGATGGCCGTGGCGCCCGAGGCGCAGGCGGTCGACAGCGTCACCGGCAGACCGCGCGTGCCGAACTCGTCGGCGAGTCGATCGGCGATGGTTCCAAACGAGATCTGATCGTAGAAGTGCGGGTCCGGCTGTTGCCGCAACAGCTTGAGAAACTGTGTATAGGCATCGCTATCCCGGTCGGCCTCGGCGACGCGCTCGCCAAGTTCGAAGCGGGCTTGCCACTCCGGCTCGATCGGCGGCGCGGCGAGAAACAGCGGACCGCCAAACTCACCGGAAATCTGGGCCTGGGCGAGCGCCTCGCGCATCGTGGAGCGCGCAAAAGTCATCGAACGCTCGACGACATCGGCGTGCGGTGCGGCGGCAAAGTCGATCAATCCGCCAATGGTGGTGGAGAGGTGGTCGGTGGGGAAACGGCTTATGGAACGGATCCCCGAGCGGCCGGCGGTCAAAGCATCCCAATTGTCCTTGATCCCCTCGCCAAGCGAGGTCATGACACCCATCCCCGTCACGGCGACGATCGGGCGGCCGAGGTGGTCGAGAAATTTATCTTGGGCCATCGCTTCGTTCCTCGGTTTCCGGTGTCCTCGTCAGGCTCAGCACTTCAGTCGAAGCGTGAGACGCGGGCCATGGCCTCGCCACGGCGCATGCCGGACGCTGCTATGACCGCGGTGCGCGCCGGTGTGTTCCCTTGCCGATCATCCGCGGCGAGGGGTGCCAGAGGATGATCTGCAGCCACGGCAAGCGCGGCGAGGGCGACGCTCAGGGGGAATTGCGCTTCGACGCTGTGGCCGAAAGCCGTCACCGGCCGGCGCAGCGTGGCATCGGGGTACAATTGGTCGATGCTGGCCGCCTGGCGGGCGTCGATCGCCGGAATGCCCGGAGCGGCGGAGACCACCAGATCGACGGCCTGCGCTTCCGGGGCAACCGTGTCTGCCAGCCGGATCAGCCGCTGTTCGAGGCGATTCTCTTCACGGCTGCCGCGGTCACCGGCCACGGCGTCGAGCGTGGCATAGATGCGGGCGCCGCGCGCCTCTGCCGCTGAACGCTCTTCCAGCACCATGAACGCGCCGACGGTTCCCAGCACCACACCGTCGGGACGGACGGACGGATCGCGGCTTTGCGCCAGGGCGCGGTCGTTCTGGCCAAGCGAGGTGACGTGGAACATGATATCAGGGCGCTCGGCGACGAAGGCACTGCCGACGAGGCAGCGGGTGGACTGGCCGGCGGCGATGCGCGCATGCGCGATCTCGAAGGCGGATACGCCGGCGCTCTCTTCGCCCATGAATGTGCGGGATGATCCGGTCACCTTGTGCACGATGGTGATGTTGCCGGCGAGCAGGTTCGACAATTGCGCGAGGAACAGCGTCGGACGCAGTTCGGTTGTCAATTTCTCGTTGAGCACGATCTCGCGGTCATCGCGCCCGCGCGCCGCCTCGACAATCAGGGAATCGACCGCGACGTCGCGCTCGCCACCGCCGGCGGCAACGAAAAGGTCCATTTCGGCGCAGGCATCCAGATCCTCTTTCAGGCCTGCATCGTCCAGCGCCAGGCCGGCGGCATAGACGCCGAGGCGCTGCCAATTCTCCATCTGCCGCTGATCGCCGCGGCGCGGAATCTGCCCACTCCAGTCGATCTCGGGCAGC
The DNA here is from genome assembly GCF_019334345.1 of Neohoeflea coraliihabitans. Classification (GTDB taxonomy): domain Bacteria; phylum Pseudomonadota; class Alphaproteobacteria; order Rhizobiales; family Rhizobiaceae; genus Pseudohoeflea; species Pseudohoeflea coraliihabitans. The sequence goes on along the minus strand of NZ_JAHWQX010000001.1, from coordinate 67,237 downwards.
GGATGCACCGGGTGAGACGGCAGCACATCGAAATCGAGGACCGGCAGCAGCGGCTCGGCGCCGCGGAGCTTCTCGACATGGGCGCCGAGGCCGACGCCGAGCGAGGTAACAAGGCCGATACCGGTGATGACGACGTCGCGACCGGATTTCGGGTGCATGTCGGTCATGATGTACCTTCCTGATCGAGAGGGGCAGCGCCTTCAAGTCCGACCTCGGCTGCCCGCCGGCGAATCACCGGACCCAATGGCGTGTCTCCAAGCGGGACGGTGCGGAACTTCAGCTGGCAGTCGGCGACCGGTTTGCCGGCTGAGCGGATGGTGCCTTTGGTGACGGCGAAACCTGATCCTTCGTGCACCAGTTCCGCCCCTATCGCAAGGGCGTCCTCGGGGCGCACGAAATCGCGCAGCTTGGCCTTGTCGACGGCCATCAGGAAAGGCATGTGCGCGAACCGGCTGTGCGCAAGGATGAGGAAACCGCTCGCCTGCGCCATGGTCTCGATCAGAAGGACTCCCGGCACCAGTGGCATACCCGGGAAGTGCCCTTCAAAGACCGTGCTGTCCGCCGGCACCGTGCTTGAAGCCTCAAGCCGCCCGGCGCCGGGATCGAGCGCCGTGACGCGGTCAATCATCTGGAAATATTCAAGCAGCATTCGACCGGATCCGCCCGAGATTCAAGATCAGGCCTTGGCCGCCCGCAATTCGTCGATCTTGTTGCACAAATTTCCGAGCACGAAGTATTCCTCGGTGGGCGCCTTGCCCTCGTTGACCTCCTGGGTCCATTTCTCGAGCGGAATCTTGATGCCGAATTCCTTGTCGATGGCGAAAACGATGTCGAGAAAATCAAGGCTATCGATGCCGAGATCGTCAATCGTATGACTTTCGGGCGTAATGGTGTCGCGGTCGATCTCGCTGGTTTCAGCGATGATGTCGGCGACCTTGTCAAATGTTGCGGTCACGCGTGTCTTCCTTCTTGCATTGCAAATTTGCGGGCAGCTATAGAAAAAACCATGGCAAAAGCCAATGGCCTTGATGTCATCCCGATTTTCCAAGTCGCAGGACCAGGCCGCTCAGTGGAGCGGCGGGGCCCCGTCCGGATGGCCGATGCTGCTTCCTCGGCGGATGAGAGGCCACAGGCTGTGCCGGTATGGCCGTTTGTTAGGGGCAGTTTCTAGCCGCTGGTCTTCAGCGCACAAACTGGATAAACTTATCGTCATACGACAAAGATGGCGTCTTTTTGCTATTTCCCGCGGGGGGTACAGTACGAGACGAGATCATAATCCTTTGAAAGCCGGTAATGATCGCGCGCCTGATTGGCAGATTTAATGATGAAAACCTGAGGCTGAAAGAGGCTATCGAGGGTGAGAACACCCGCGAGATCTCGGAGCTGGACGACAAGATCAGTCGGCTGGTCGACGAGATCTTCTCCTATTCGGCGGCCAGGCGGAGCGACATCAACCGGCAGATCAGCTTCTTTTCACGTATGATCGAGCTGCATCAGGATGACCCCGGTGGGTCTGGCCGGTATTCTGCAATGCAGGTGCGCTTGTTCAACCGCTATCTCAGCCGAGCCTCCAATGCCGGCCATGCGGTCCTGCGCGATACGCATGATGGCAATGATCTGTCACTTCAGGAACTTCTGCTCAGTTCGCTCAGTGAACAGATCGCCGTCATCGGCCACGATAACACGCTGATCTACTGCAACGATGCCTTTGCGCGGTTTCACGGCGCAGCTGCCGGCGCTCTGATCGGTGTGCACAGTGCCGAACTGGTCGGTGAGGAGTGTTTCATCAGAGCGCTGGAACCGGCGCTGCAGGCCTGCCTGAGCGGCAAGCGCACCCGATACGAGTTCTCGTGCTCGGGCTGCGACAGCTGGCGTGAGGGATTGCGCTATCGCCTGACGGCGCTGCGCGGCCCGGACGGCAATGTGGCGGGTGCCATTCTTATGGATGGCGGCCACTGAAACGGCGCGCCCCGTCGGTCGCGGCGCGGCAGCTGGACCGGGAATTCGCGGAAGCGTTTCCGCGTGTTGCCGATCGTCGGCGTTGCCATTGACGAACCGGACCGGCTGCGACATTTACGTTCACGTCAATTTCGCGTCGTTGCAAACGGATGGTGCCCGCCACGGTGTCAACGTGTTTCAGGTGCCGCAGCGCGCGACTCGACAGGCCGCCGGTCATTTGTCACAAGATGGCGGATTAATTGGGATGTCTGGCGCAGCGCTTGCGGCTTTTCGAAGCGCGTCAGAGAGCAGAGGATCAAGGGATGGAGCTTCCGGAACGCGAGAGCATGGAATTCGATGTGGTGATTGTCGGAGCAGGGCCAGCAGGCCTGTCGGCAGCGATTCGCGTCAAGGAACTTGATCCCGAACTGACGGTGGTCGTGCTCGAAAAGGGCGGCGAGGTTGGCGCGCATGTCCTGTCAGGCGCCGTCGTCGATCCGAGTGGCATCGACAAGCTGATCCCCGACTGGCGCGACGATCCGGAATGTCCGTTGAAAACCGAGGTCAGTGCCGACCATTTTATGGTGCTCGGCCCGGCCGGCTCGGTTCGCCTGCCGAACTTCATGATGCCGCCGATGCTGAACAATCACGGCAATTACATCGTCTCGCTGAGCAATGTGTGCAAATGGCTCGCCGCCCGGGCCGAGGCTCTTGGCGTCGAGATCTATCCCGGATTTGCCGCCTCGGAAGTCCTGTACAACGAGGCCGGTGCTGTGAAGGGCGTGGCGACAGGCGACATGGGCGTCGGGCGCGACGGCGAGCCGGGAAGTTCCTACGCACGCGGCATGGAGCTGCATGGCAAATATGTGCTGATCGGCGAGGGCGTGCGCGGTTCGCTGGCCAAGGAGCTTATCGGGAAATTCGCGCTGGCGGAAAACCGCGAGCCGCAGAAATACGGCATCGGGCTCAAGGAGCTCTGGGAAGTCAAACCGGAACACCACAAGCCGGGTCTGGTGCAGCATTCGTTCGGCTGGCCGCTCGACATGAAGACCGGGGGCGGGTCGTTTCTCTATCACTACGGTGACAACCTCGTGGCGGTCGGTTTCGTTGTTCACCTGAATTACAAGAATCCCTATCTGTCGCCGTTCCAGGAATTTCAGCGCTTCAAGACGCATCCTGCGATCGCACCGGTCTTCGAAGGCGGCAAGCGGGTGTCATACGGTGCGCGGGCGATCACCGAGGGAGGCTGGCAGTCGGTTCCGAAACTGGCCTTCCCAGGCGGCGCGCTGATCGGATGTTCGGCCGGCTTCGTCAACGTGCCGCGCATCAAGGGCTCGCACAATGCCGTTCTGACCGGAATGATGGCCGCCGAGCACCTGGTCGAGGCGATTGCAGCCGGGCGCGCCAATGACACGCTGGAGAGCTACGAGGATGCGTGGCGCGATTCAGCCGTCGGCAAGGATCTGAAAAAAGTACGCAACGTCAAACCGTTGTGGTCGAAATTCGGCACGATCGCCGGCATCACGCTGGGCGGCTTCGACATGTGGCTGAATGCCTTGCTCGGAGTCTCGGTGTTCGGCACGCTGAAACACGGCAAGCCGGACCATGCCTGCCTGGAGCCGGCCAGCAAGCACAAGCCAATCGACTATCCGAAGCCCGACGGCGAACTGACCTTCGACCGCTTGTCCTCGGTGTTCCTGTCGAACACCAACCACGAGGAAGACCAGCCGGTGCATCTGCAGGTCAAGGACATGGAATTGCAAAAACGGTCCGAGCACGACGTGTTCGGCGGTCCGTCGCAGCTCTATTGCCCGGCGGGGGTCTACGAATGGGTCGAGGAAGGCGGCAAGGACGTCTATGTGATCAACGCGCAGAACTGCGTGCACTGCAAGACCTGCGACATCAAGGATCCGAACCAGAACATCAACTGGGTGCCGCCGCAGGGCGGCGAGGGCCCCGTCTATCAGGACATGTAGGGGCGCTCTGCCCGGCGATTGAGGACGAGGCGATGACCGACCTTCTGCCCGGGTTTGACAGCCGCCATGTAGAAGGGGCGAACGGTTGTCCGATCCACCTGCGGATCGGCGGCGCCGGACCGGCGCTGTTCCTGTTGCATGGCTATCCGCAAAGCCATGCCACCTGGCACCGGATCGCGCCGCAACTGGCGGAGCAGTTCACGGTGATCGTACCGGATCTGCGCGGCTACGGCGAAAGCGGCGCGCCGGTCGCGGCGGCGGATGGCAGCACCTACGCCAAGCGGACGATGGGCGCCGATATCTTTGCGGTTGCCGATCGACTGGGGATCGAGCGTTTCGCTCTTGTCGGGCATGATCGCGGGGCGCGTGTGGCCTATCGCATGGCATTTGACCGGCCGCAGCGTATCGACAGGCTGGCAATCATCGAGGTGGTGCCGACGGCGGAGATGTGGGCGCATTTCGATGCGCGCATGGGCTTGAAGGCCTATCACTGGACATTCCTGGCGCAGCCGGAGCCATTGCCGGAGACACTGATTGCCGCCGACCCGACCTTTTACGTGGATTGGACCTTGAAGAGCTGGACAGCTGCGCAATCGCTGGAAACCTTCAGCCCGGGCGCGTTGGCGTCCTACCGGGCGGCTTTCCAGGATCCGGCCCGGGTGGCGGCGATGTGCTGGGACTATCGCGCCGGCGCCGGCGTCGACCGGGCGCTGGACGAGGCAGACCGGGCGGCAGGCCGAAAGATCGCCGTGCCTTTGCATTTCATCTGGTCGGCGCACGGCTTTCCCGCCAAAACCGGCGATCCGCTCGCCATCTGGCGAGAATGGGCCGATTGTGTAACGGGCAGCGGACCGATCGATGCCGGGCACTTTGCCATGGAGGAGAATCCGCAGGCCGTCCTTGATGCGCTGCTGCCGTTCCTGGCTGATGCCGACTGACGGGGTGCGAGGCGCCTACTGAAAGGCCGTTTCAAAAAAGCTGCGCAGTTTGCGTGAATGCAGGCGCTCCGGCGGCATGTCGGCCAGTTTCTGCATGGCGAGCAGGCCGATCTGCAGATGCTGGTTGACTTGCTGGCGGTAGAAATCCGAGGCCATGCCGGGCAGTTTCAACTCGCCATGCAGGGGCTTGTCGGAGACGCAGAGCAGCGTGCCGTAGGGGACGCGGAAGCGAAACCCGTTGGCCGCAATTGTCGCCGATTCCATGTCGAGAGCGATGGCGCGCGATTGGGACAGACGCTGCACCGGGCCGCGCTGGTCGCGCAGTTCCCAGTTGCGGTTGTCGATGGTGGCCACGGTTCCCGTGCGCATGATGCGTTTGAGATCGTAGCCGTCATAGCCGGTGACCTCCGCCACGGCCTCCTGCACGGCGACCTGCACCTCGGCCAATGCGGGGATCGGCACCCAGGCCGGAAGGTCGTCATCGAGCACATGGTCCTCGCGGACATAGGCGTGGGCCAGAACGTAATCGCCGAGGTTCTGGCTGTGACGCAGCCCTGCGCAGTGTCCGAGCATCAGCCAGGCATGTGGCCGCAGGACGGCGATGTGATCGGTGATCGTCTTGGCATTCGACGGGCCGACGCCAATATTGACCATCGTGATGCCGCCATGCCCGGGCTTGACCAGATGGTAGGCCGGCATTTGCGGCATGCGCGGCGGTGCCAGGCCGCTGATGGGCTCATCAGACCCGGCCGGCGTCAAGAGATTGCCCGGTTCAACGAAGCTGTCGTAGCCGCCGCCGCCCTCGCGCATCAGCTGACGGGCATGGGCGATGAAGTCGTCGATGTAGAACTGATAGTTGGTGAAAAGGACGAAATTCTGGAAATGCGTGGCGCTGGTGGCCGTGTAGTGGGACAGGCGCGCCAGCGAATAATCGATGCGCTGGCCCTTGAAGGGCGCCAGGGGCAGGGGCTCGCCGGGCGCCGGCTCATACAGGCCGTTGACGATTTCATCATCGGTGTTGGACAGGTCGGGTGCATCGAAGAGATCGCGCAGCGGCATGTCGAGGCTCTCCGCCACGGCGGCCTCGACATAGGCGCCCTCACCAAAGGCAAAATGCAGCGGGATCGGGGTTTCCGACTGGGAAATGGTGACGGTCGTCTTGTGGTTCTTGATCAGCAGCGCCAGCTGATCGATCAGATAGGTGCGGAAGAGGCGCGGTCGGCTGATCGTCGTGGCGTAGATGCCCGGTGCGGCGACATGGCCGTAGGACAGGCGTGAATCCACATGCGCAAACGAACTGGTCTGCAGGCTGACCTGCGGATAAAAGGCGCGGTAGCGGCCCTGAGGCTGGGCATGTGCGAGATCTTCAAAGGCTTTGCGCAGGAAGCCGGTATTGCGCTCATACAGTTCGATCAGCGCATCCACCGCCGCCTCTGCATCTTCGAAGACGCGAGGCTGGTAGGCGGGCGGAGTGAGGAAATCGTCGTGCGAATGCTGAAATATTGTGTGTTCCATAGCGACTTATAGCCGGAACTTTGAGCAAAGAAAATGACAGGATCGCGTGGTTGCACGGCCCGGTCCCCAGCCGTTCAGGCTTGGCACAGATTTCTCAGGCCGGGCCATAGCGATTTGACAGTTCATCGCCGCGGCGGGTGGTCCAGTAGATCATGACTATCCAGCCGACGAGCGGAATGAACCAGATGAGCTGCCACCAGCCGGAGCGGCCGATGTCATGCAGACGCCGGGCGGTGACGGCAATGGATGGGATGATGAGCGCCAGCGTGAAAATCGTGTTGAGCGGCGAAAAATCGGCGGCCGCACCGAAGAGCAGTCCATCGAGAAAGCCGGTCACCAGCCCGCCAACGAAATAGAACAGCACATACCACCAGTATTCAGGGCGGCGGGCGCGGCCGGTGAAAGTGGCATATTTGCTCAGAACGGTCTTTACCGAACTGACGAAATCGGTGGGATGCGACGGCAGCGGTCCTTGATCGCCTGGCGGAAAGCTTGCCTGCGCGGTGGTGCCTGCGTGCGGTGGCTGCCCAGGAGCGGCTGTCGCGCCCGCGGTCCCGGCAAAAAGGTGCGGCATGGCGGTGTCTGCCGGCGCCCAGTCGCTCATGCCCTCGCTCCAGACCAGCGTATTTGGGCCGATGATGCCGTCCCGCACGAGAAGCGCGGCTTCCTGCTCGGCGACCGGGCCGCGGCGCTCGTTGTTCTCGGCGTAATACCAGCGGGTTTGGTCCATGCGTCGCCTCGTTCGAAATGCGGAATCACCTGATGGAGGGCAAGCCTAGCATTTCAGATCAGGGGCACAATGGGGCCATCGGTGTCGAGGGGCCCAGGGCAGTGAGGGACCGGGATTTGAGGAGGCGGGGTCCTGCGGCCGAGGCGGCCGACAGGAGGGGCAGGGCGCAAGGGCATATCGGCCGGGGCGGATCAGCCGGCGTTGCGCTGCAGCGAGACGTAAAGGACAAAACCGGCGCCCCCCAGGCCCTGGCTGCCGGTGCCGGCAACGGAATAGGCAAATGCCCCGACCGGCGCAACGAACATGGCAGAGAAGACGAGAATGCGGACGAAGGTATTCAGGGAGCGGGTGGCGGAACGGATCATTGACAGGTCTTCCTCAATTCCAGTCCAGGACGCAGGCGGGATCATCCTGCGCTTGGCACACGTGAATGGCGCTGATGGAGCTCTGGCGGCCGGGTTTGGTGACCACGGCAGTGAGCAGCATGGCGAATATTGCAACGGCGAGGCAGATGATGATGAAGCGCCGGGTGATAATGGCCATCGTCTGATCCCTCCCGTTGATGTTGAGGGGACTATGACGGTTGGCCGCTGAATGGACCCTGAGAGGTCCGTTCATCCTGCGTTCACCTGGCCCGCGGGCCTGAACTGCCGAAGAGCGCAATATATTCAGCGCGCTTGATGACCCGAACCATGTCAGGGGTCGAAAGTGGAGCGTGCTCTGCGGATGGGCGCGTCACTGACAGCAATAAGTGGCAGCATTCGGGCAGGGGCCGATCAGCGCGTGGCTGTGATCGAAAGGCACGCCGCGGCACGCTGGGCAGGCCGCGGCGGGCGGGGACTTGATTGCAGTGCGGTCTGTAAACGGATCGTTCGCCGAAAGGCCTAGAGGCGCTTCCAGTTCTCCGAGCGGCAGAGGATCTTGGCGACGCAACCCTGCATCTTCAGGCTGTTGCCGTTGAGTGTGGCATTGCCGGCATAGGTCTTGTCTTTTTTCGGATCGGTGATCGTGCCTTTATATTTGCCGCCGCTGCCGGAGACGCGGCCGATCTGCTTGCCCTTGTGGGCGCCGGTGGTCAGCGTGACGCAATAGGCGCCGCCGCATTTGCTGATCGCAGCTGTTTCGCCGCTCTTGGTGCGCCACTTGCCTTCAATCGGATCGGCCAGAGCCGGACCTGCCATCAGCGCGGTCAGGGCCAAAGCCAAAGTCGTTGTGCGTATCATGAATGTTCCTCCCTCAAGACGTGCCTCGCACGTCAATTTCTTACTTACAAGCGATTTAGGTAAAGGTAAATCGACAATTTGGCGTTGATGAGGCGATGGGTTTTTCTGGTCCGCTCATGCACCGCAACGGGCATGTTGGAGCCGCGCAGATGGTCGACGCCGGGCGTGCAATCGCGCCGCCTGCCTTGCGGGGTGGTTAGCGCAAGGTTGATTTTGTGCCGGCAAACAAAGCGTAAATTTGAGCGATAATGCCGGCAACAGCGCGCTTTCGGTGCTTAACGAAGTCCCAAATTTACGAAGCATTTGAACTTTCTTCGTCGCAAATTAAGCATGCAATTTAACTGGGTTTTCAAACGCCTGGCGCATTCTCGTCATCAACAACAAGCGCCGGGACAAACCGGCAAAGCGCTGACGACACGGCGGCTTCTCAAGGGCTGACAGGGCCAACGACACAGACAACGATTACAGGGATGAGTTTCATGGCACGTTTTGAAATGCACGAGCAGGACAGGGCCGCTCTCGGCGGGCAAAACCACGCGGAAGTCTATTGCGAAATGGGCTTGATGTACGCCACGGGGCGCGAATGCCGGGTGGATCTGGTTTCAGCGCACAAATGGCTGAATATCGCGGCCGTCAAGGGATCGGACCGGGCCGCCGCGCTGCGCGCCGAACTGGCGGCATCGATGTCTAAAACCGAACTTGCCATGGCGCTGCGCGAAGCACGCGAATGGATGACCATGCACTAAATGACGGGCCCTGAAGGCCGGGTGCAGAAGGTCGGCGCCCGGAGGCTGAGAAGGCAGCGGAGAGACACAGTTTTTTGCCAACCACTGCATTGCGGTTTGCATCGCGGTCCAGCTGTTGATCATGCGGCTGACGCGCCGCCGCGGAAGTTTCCGCAGAAACTTATCTATCCGCGATGCGTTTTCATCGGAAGGAAACAGGGCGAAACGCGCCCTGTGGAACTGATGGAGATCTCATGATGACTTGCTTCGCACCGCAACCCCGCAGCTTTATTCTTGCCGGATTCCTGGTGGGCGCCCTGGTCAGCGGCGCTCAAGCTCAGGACACAATGACGGCCCGCGGCACCTTCGAAGGACAGGCGACGGGCACTGTCGAGCTCGCCCAGACGGCATCCGGGCAATTGCATCTGACGGCTGTGCTGCAAGGCCTTCCGCAAGGTGTGCACGGCTTTCACATTCACGAGAAGGGCGATTGCTCATCCAGCGACTTCAAATCCGCCGGCGGACATCTCGCCGGCGACAAGGCGCATGGCGTCATGGCCGAGGACGGCCCGCATCCGGGCGACTTTCCGAACATTCATGTCAGCACAGATGGCGTCGCGAATATCGAATACTTTTCCAGCGGGCTGAGCTGGGAGATGCTGCACGATCAGGACGGTTCGGCCGTCGTCGTGCATGAAGGGGCCGATGACTACAGCTCGCAGCCGTCGGGAGATGCGGGCAGCCGGCTGGCTTGTGCCGTGCTGAAAGCCGACAATTAGGACCAGCTTGTCGCGCGCTGATCCCTGAGCGCTACACAGGGTCTAGGTAAGCCCTGCCAGCACCGTTGGCAGGGCTTTTTCAAACGCATCGAGCTCTGAAGCGGGGCCGGCCGAGACGCGGATGCAGCGGTCGAGCGGCGCGACACCCGGCATGCGTATGAAAACGCGGTGGGCGTTCAAGCCCTCCAGAATGGAGCGGGCGCGCACTGCGCTGCCACAATCGATCGCAAGGAAATTGGTGGCGCTGGGCAGTGGCTGCAGATCGTTTTGCTCGGCAATTTGCGCCAGACGCTGAAGTGCCGCCGCCACCTGGGCGCGGACATGATCGAGCCAGTGCGCATCCTCAAGGGCGGCGCGGGCGGCGACCTGTCCCAGCCGGTTGACGCCGAAATGATTGCGCACGCGGTGAAAGCGCGCCACGGTCTCGGCTGTGCCGAACACATAGCCGACGCGCAATCCGGCGAGGCCGTGCGCCTTCGAAAAGGTGCGGTAGCGCAGGACGTTCGGCAACTGCGCGAGATCAGACACCGGCGGCAGGACACCGTCCGGTGCGAATTCGCCATAGGCTTCGTCGAGAACCAGCAGCGTGGTGTCCGGCAGGGATCTGGCAAAGGCGGTTACGGCATCCGCCGAATGCCAGCTGCCCATCGGATTGTCGGGATTGGCCAGGTAGACGAGCGGCGCGTCTTCGCGCAGAACCGCGTCGCGCAGGGCCTCCAGATCCTCACGGTCATCGCGATAGGGGACGGTGACCAGGCGTCCGCCATAGCCGGTGACATGATAGTTGAAGGTCGGATACGCCCCGAGCGATGTGACGACCGGCGTGCCGGTCTCGACCACCAGGCGAACGGTCAGGCCGAGCAGGGAATCAATACCCTCTCCGACGATGATCTGCTCGCACGGCAGATCGAGGCGCCGGGCGAGCGCGCTGCAGAGGTCAAAACTTTCGGAATCGCCATAGCGCCAGACAGTCGCGCTGGCCTCCGTGATCGCGGCGATCACCGAGGGTGCCGGGCCGAACCCGCTTTCGTTGGCGCCAAGGCGGGCCATGAAGGGCGTTCCGGCCTGGCGTTCCTGAACCTCCGGACCGACAAAGGGCACGGAGGCCGGCAATTGCTCGGTCAGGGCCGTGAAGCGAGAAAAAGGGGGCATGCGGCGAGCTCCAGCTTGACGTGCGCCAAGCCGTAGCGGCCAAGCCGGCGCGCATCAAGCCGTGAATAAGCATTTGCGACGCGCGCCGGACCGATGGTCCGATCAATCGGTGAAGATCACCGTCACGCCGGGTTCAACCATGCTGGCGATCTCGGCCCCATCCCAGTTCGTCAGGCGCACACAGCCATGCGAGGCGGTCTTGCCAATGGTCGAGGGCTCGGGCGTGCCGTGGATGCCATAGGTCGGTTTCGACAGGGCGATCCACATGGAGCCGACCGGGCCGTTGGGACCGGGCGGAATTTCAAGAACCTTGTCGTTGTCGCCCTGCTTGAAGTTGATCTTCGGATTGTAGGTATAGCCCGGATTGGCGGCGATGCGCTCGATGGTCACGGTGCCGGACGGCGAGGGGGTGTCGGCGGAGCCGATGGTCGCCGGATAGGCAACAAGCAGGTTGCCATCGGCATCGTAGCCGCGCACCTGTTCGCGCTGCTTGTCGGCGATGATCCGGGCGATCTTGCCCTTGCGCTGCGAGCCGGTGTTGACGACCTTGATGATGGTTCCGGGCCGGGAGAAATCGGCATCGGGGTTGATCGCCTCAAGGTAATCCTGATCCATGTGGAATTTCTCGGCGAGCATCTCGAGCGGCGACGTGAAGGCGAGGCGCTCGAGCTTGGCCTTTTCGCCATAATCCGAGGGGATCGAGGCGACAAAGGGACCAGCCGCATCGGCGGCAGTAATCTCGTATTGCGTGAAGGGCAATCCATCGCCGTTGGTCAGGCGATCCATGATATCGGCAATGTCCGTCGGGTCGAGCGTCTCCCCCGTCGCCTCCTGGTAAGCCTTGAGGGCCTTTCGAACATTCGAACCCATGCGTCCGTCAATCACGCCGGGCGAGAAGCCGGCGCGGTCAAGAAAGACCTGCAAGGCGGTGACCTGTTCCCGCTTCAGCGCGGTCATCGGATCGGCGACGACGGGAGCCTGGGGTTCAGAGCTTTCTTCAGCCGAGCCGCCATCGCTGCGCACCGTACCGGTCTGCGGATTGAGGTCGCGGCGTTCGATGCTGGCCTGGGGCGGATCCGGGAAGGTTTCGGTTTGCGGCGTGCCGTTGCGATTGTCCTGATAGGGATCGACCGGGTTGGGGATGACCGGAACCCGGCTGCGATCGATCGGGCGCCCGGCGCGCATGTCCGGCTGCCGCTCCCGCCGCCTGACCGAGGGCGGAGGATGGCCGAACTGGCGCTCATACTGGCGCGGCGTCATGCGGATGGCGATGACCTCGTTCCAACTGTTGATCAGCAATTCGCGGCCTTCGACATCCATTACCGAGCGGACGGTGCCCATTTCCGGGATATTGCGCAGCGGCTGGCCGTTCGGCGTGACGAGGAAGGTTCCGTCACCATATTGCTGGGCCGTGGCTGGCAGCGCCGTCGCCAGGCCGATGGCTGCGAGTGCGAAGAGGGAAACGGACAGTCGACGATGAATCATGGTAAATCTCTGCCAATCAATTGCATAGGACTATATTTTGGGCCGCGTGAGCTGAATGCAAGCTGAACAATGGCGAAAAAGCGGGCATTATTGCGGCATCGCGCCATCGCAGGGCTGCGCATCGGTTTTCGCAGCGGAGCAAGCGGCATCGTTCGCCTCTTTCTTGCCGCGGGTTGCCGTAAGGGAAGGTGTTGCCAAGTCGTCCCCATAGTGTAAACCGCCCGATGACGGGTAAAGCAAAGTATCGGCTAGCGTCACGATATGGCCGCGACAGTCTGATAGGTGCCCGGTGCTGGGGGCCGGATTGCGGCGTGCGCTTTCCGGCGATACGGAGCATACGGCATGCCGAAATTCAAGTTTCATCGGGTCGCGGCTCTTGTGGTGCTGGCGCTGTCGGCTGCCTGGGTGCTGACCGGTGAATTCTCCTCCGTCGGCAGCGCCCTTTCGGAGCAGAAGCCAGAGTCCAGTCCGGACGCCGCGACGCTGCACGCAGATGACGACAAAACTGCTGCTCGCCTCATCACCGCAGAGCCATCCGATATACTGCCAACGGTCGCCGTGGCAGCTCCCGACTTCATCGCGCATCGACGCATCGTGCGCGTGTCGGGGGTCACGGAGCCCGACAAGAAGACCGTGCTGGCGACCCGCAGCGCCGGTGTCATCGAGACGCTGAATGTGACGGAAGGCCAGTTGCTGAAAAGCGGCGACGTGGTCCTGTCTCTGGATGGCAGCGAGAAACAGGCGGCGGTGGAGACGGCGCGCGCCCTTTTGCGCCAGCGAGAAAACGAAGCGGCGAATGTCGACAAGCTGATCGCACGGGGCATTTCGCCGAAAACGCAGGCGGATGACGCGCAGTCGGCACTGACCGCGGCGCGGGCGCAGCTGGAGACCGCGCAGGCGGAATTCGACCGCCTGCAGGTGGTGGCGCCATTCGGCGGCATCGTCGATGCGGTCGAGGTGGAGGAAGGCAGCTGGGCGACGACGGGGGAAGCGGTGGCCACCCTGCTGGCGCTCGATCCGATCATCGCCCGGGGTGAGGTGTCCGAACGCGAACGCGATCTGGTCTCGATCGGCAGCGAGGCGGATGTGGCGCTGGTCGACGGGTCGCTGCTGACCGGCACGGTGCGCTATGTCAGCCGCGAAGCGACGGCGCAGACCCGAACCTTTCCGGTCGAGGTGGCGATCGCAAATCCCGATCGGCGCATTCCGGCCGGCATGACGGCGGAGATACGCCTGAAAGCGGAAGTCGTGCAGGCGGTGAAAGTGCCGCGCTCGGTGGTGACGCTGGATGCTGCCGGAAATCTCGGCGTGCGGGTGGTCGATGCGGACGATGTCACCGCCTTCGTGCCGATCGACCTGATCGATGACACGCCGGACGGGCTGGTCCTCGGCAATGTGCCGGCCGGCGCGCGTATCGTGGTGGCCGGCCAGGACCTGGTTTCCGATGGCGAGAAGGTGCGCGCTCTGCCGGCCGAGGCGGCATTTCCCGATAGCAAACCGGAGGGCAGCGCCGCAATCGGCCTGTCGCTGAAATCCTCCGAGACTTCCGAGGCGGGCGCGGCTGAACGCGGCGCCGTTGCATCGCAATGAGCGTCGTCGACCTGGCGATCCGCAATGCCAGGCTGACGATCGCTGTCCTGTTCTTTCTCGTGCTGGCCGGCACGCTGGCCTATATCGACATCCCGAAGGAAGCCGAACCTGACGTGCAGATCCCGGTGATCTACGTCAGCATGAGCTATCAGGGGATTTCGCCGGAAGACTCCGAGCGGCTGTTGCTGCGGCCGATGGAGACGAAGCTCAAGTCGATCTCGGGCATCAAGGAGATGCGGGCCACGGCCTATCAGGGCGGCGGCAATGTGGTCATCGAATTCCAGGCCGGCGCCGATCTGGACAAGGCGCTCGAGGATGTCCGCAACAAGGTGTCGGACGCCGAGGCGGAACTGCCAGCCGGCGCTGACGAGCCGTCGGTCAACGAGGTCAATATCTCGGAGTTTCCGGTTCTCGTCGTGACCCTGTCCGGGCCGGTGGCCGAGCGGGTGATGACGCGCGCCGCGCATGAATTGCAGGATCGCCTGGAAGAGGTGAACGGGGTTCTCGACGCCAAGCTGCAGGGGGCGCGCGAAGATCTGGTCGAGGTGATCATCGATCCGGTGAAGCTGGATTCCTATGGTTTGCAACTCGACCAGTTGCTGGCTGCCGTGCGTGCCGGCAATTCGGTGGTCGCGGCCGGCGCGCTGGAGGGCGAGCAGGGCCGCTACGCGGTGAAGGTGCCCCTCTTGATCGAGGATGTGGAGGACGTCGCCAACCTGCCCATCGTTGCGGGCGCCAACTCGGTGGTGCGGGCGCGCGACCTGGCGACGATCCGGTCGACATTCAAGGATGCGACGACGGTAACGCGGCTGAACGGCGCACCGGCGATCGCCATCGAGGTGTCAAAGCGCACCGGCGCCAATCTCGTCGAGACCGTCGATGCGGTGAGGGCGGTGGTCGAGGAATTCGAGCCGTTGTTGCCAAAAGGGGCCGAAATCAGCTTCAGCCAGGACAAGTCGCAGACAATCCGGCAATTGCTCAGCGATCTGCAGAACAGCGTGCTGACGGCGGTGATCCTGGTGTTCATCGTCATTCTCTACGCCCTGTCGGGGCGCGCTTCGCTTCTGATCGGGTTTGCCATTCCGGCTTCGTTCCTGATGGGCATACTGGCGCTGTCCCTGGCTGGCATGACGGTCAATCTGGTCGTCCTGTTCTCGCTGATCCTGGCGGTCGGCATGCTGGTCGATGATGCCATCATCGTCACGGAATTTGCCGAACGGCGGATGTCGGAGGGCATGGAGCGGCGGGCGGCATTTTCGCTGGCGGCCAAGCGCATGGCCGGGCCGGTGACAGCGGCGACGCTGACCCGTGTCGCGGCGTTCTCGCCGCTGTTGTTCTGGCCGGGGATCGTCGGCGAATTCATGAAATACCTGCCGATCACGCTGATCGCCACGCTGTCGGCCTCCCTGCTTTACGCGCTGGTGTTCACGCCGACGCTCGGAGCGATGTTCGCCAAGCCGACGCCGGCCGCCAAGGACGGTCGTCGCGGGTTTTATATGTGGACGGTCGACAAGGCGGTGCGGCATCCGTTTATCGTCGTGGCAGCGGTGATCGGTCTTCTGGTCGCCGTGCCGGTGGCCTATGGCAAATACGGTTCGGGGCTCGAATTCTTTCCCGATATCGAGCCGGAATACGGGCTGCTTTACGTGCATGCGCGCGGCAACCTGTCGCTCGAAGAGCAGGATCGGGCGGTGCGGATGGTCGAAGAGCGCATCATCGGCTGGCCGGGCCTGAAGAGCGTTTACACCCGGGTCGGGCAGGTCTCGGGCGGTGGCAACGACGTTGCCGCGGACGTGGTGGGCGTCATTCAGTACGAATTTGTCGACTGGCGCGAGCGCAAGCCGGCGGGCGAGATCCTGGCGGATTTTCGCGCCGAGATGAACGGGTTTCCGGGCGTTGAAATCGAGGTGTCGGTGCCGCAGGGCGGTCCGCCGACCGGCAAGCCGATCCAGATCCGCCTGTCGGCCGCTGATCCGGTGGCGCTGCCGGCGGTGGCGCGGCAAATCGCCGAGCGGCTGCGCCAGGTGCCGGAGGTGGTGGACGTCACCGACGGCCTGCCTCCGCCGGGCATTGACTGGGAGTTGCGGGTCGATCGCTCGGTGGCGGCGCGTTACGGCGTTGGGCCGGCATCGGTCGGCACCGTGGTGCAGCTGGTGACAACCGGGCTCAAACTGACCGATTACCGTCCGGCCGGGGTCGATGATGCGGTGGATATCCGCCTGCGGCTGCCGGAAGAGCGGCGGACGCTGTCGGAGCTGGACAATCTGCGCATCCAGACAAGCCAGGGCGCCGTGCCGATCTCCAATTTCGTGCGCCGTGAGGCGGTGGAGAGCACCGGGACGCTGACACGCATTGATGGGGCGCGAACGATTACCGTTGCGGCCGGCCTGCGTGATGGCGTGCAGGGCGATGCGGTGCGGCGCGGCATTGTCGAAGAGCTCGAGGCGGCGCGGCTCGACCGTCAGGGCATCCGCTACATGCTGGCCGGCGAAGACGAGGAGCAGAAGGATGCGATGGCCTTCTTGTCGAAAGCCTTCGGCGCCGCGATCTTTCTCATCTTCGTTGTGCTTCTGGCGCAGTTCAACAGTTTCGTGTTTGTCGGCCTGGTGCTCTCGGCGGTGGTGATGTCGACCATCGGCGTGTTTCTCGGCCTCTTGATCATGCAGCAGCCCTTCGGAGTGGTGATGACCGGCATCGGCGTCATCGCGCTGGCCGGCGTCGTGGTCAACAACAACATCGTGCTGATCGAGACCTATGCCCTGTTGCGACGTGGCGGCATGGACAAGCTTCCGGCGGTACTGCAGACCTGTGCCGAGCGCGCGCGTCCCGTGGTGCTGACCGCGGTGACCGCCATACTCGGGGTGTTGCCGATCGCCTTCGGCGTCAATCTGGAAATCATGACGCATGAGACGACCTATGGCGCGCCATCGACGCAATGGTGGATCGCCCTGTCGAGCGCCATCGTCTACGGGCTGGCTTTTTCCACCGTGCTGACCCTGATTGTCACACCGGCTCTGTTGATGATCGTCACCCGGTCCAATGACAGTGCGGTGACGCGCCGTCTGGCCACCATCAAGGGGTGGATCAGGGCGCCATTCCGGCGGCGGCAGAAAGCAGTGTCGCAACCCTAGTTCATCCGCGTGGCGGGGTGCAGGCGGCACGCATCAGGGCAATGGCCTCTGGCGCTCCATCAAGGTGCAATGTCTTGCGGCGACCGGCCAGGGCGTAGCTGGCTTGCCTGCCGGTGGCGAGCGCCTCGAGCAGCGGTGTGTCGATGGGCAGCGGATCGATCCGCGGCAGTACCACGCCGGTCATCACGTCGTAATAGCCGGTGCCGGACAGGGTGAAAGTGCTGCCGTCAATGGTCAGCTGCATTGTCACCGGCGCGGAATCCTGCAACGACCCGGTGGTCACGTTGGCCGTCACGGCGATGTCGGGCGCGGACGTGGTGCATTCGAAAAGCAGAAAATTGCCGCTGCGGTTGGTGCGGCACAGGCCATAGCCGGCGGCGCCGCCATCGGCAGCTGCGGCATAGCCGTGCCAGGCGCGATCATCGATGCAGGGTCCGGCGATCTCGGCGGGCAGCGCCGCCGGCTCGGTCGGGTCCGCCGCCTTCTTTTCGTCGCTGGCAAGTCTCGACCAGAGATATTTGGTGCCATTGTAGCGGCCGATCATCAGACCATTGTTGGTGCGGCTTGTCAGATCATGCATGCCGCGGGTGGTCTCGCCAAGCAACTGCAGATCACCGCCGGCACGCTCATCGTAAAGCGTGAAGGCCCCATCGTGCTCCTGACGAATGATCAGTTGCGTGCAGCCGAGCGAGCCGCAATTGGCAAGGTCCTCGAACTGCAGGGCATAGATGGCGCGCGGCGCGAGACCGGTCGCCGCCGGTTTGCTGACCGGGCCGGTGCGAAACAGGCGGACCACGCTGTCGGGAGCGAGGTAGCCGGTCTTGCGCAGATAGGCCCGCAGGCCGGGCAGGCTGTCGAGATCGACCAGCCCGATCGAGATAGGCGCGCTCGGATTGTCTGTCTCATCGGCGCTGGTCGGCGCCGCGTCGCTGGTCGCTGGTTGCGCCCGTGATGCGGCGGCGGATGCGGTCACGATCAACAGCGCAAGGGCGAGCGCAAACAGGCGCGACGGCGGGGGCGCGCGGTGTCTCAGGCGATGGATCGTGTGACAGGGCATGGCTTGTCCGGAAAGCAGGCATCAGCGTTATCGTCGTAGCGCTAGCAAAAAAGTGCTGCCGGAAACAGAAAAAGGTTCGGCCCGGTGCGGGGAACACCGGGCCGTAAGAGCCGATCGAAAATCACGGGGGGACAGTCCGTTCCTTTCGCTGGAGGTCGGCTATTTCTTTATCGTCTCGCCGCGATCAGTTGGCCGAAGCGAGAACCGAATTATAGGCCGTCCGCAGAGCTGCGACATCATTGCCGTCAAGCGCCAGAGTGACATTGGTGTCGGTCAGGGTGGCCAGACGGGCCGGAACATAGATCTCGACTTCGGAATTGGGATCATCGGTGATGACCAGATCGGTGATGTAGCCATCCTCATCGATCAGGGCGTCGACGACATAACCGAGGTTCTCACCATTCTCGGCGGTCACGGTCATGCCCAGCCAGGCATCGTTGAGCTCGTGATCAGCCGATTCTTCACCGGCCGGCGCGCTGCCGAAGCGGGCGTCGAAATTCGGGTCCGCATAGGCCATCACGGTGGCCGGGGCGGTGCGCGGTCCCTTGACAACGTTTTCCAGCTGGAAAGCATTGACAGAGGACGCAGCTGCGAGAACCGAGCCGGCCACAAAAACGGTGGCGGCAACGTGGCGGAAGGCGGTCTTGACGATTGCGTTGTTCATTCGGCATTTCGGTGCTCTTCCGAGCACCGCCTCCTTGCAAAACTTGTGATCCGGCCTTTTCTGCCTGCCATTGCAACTGACGTCTGTGTCGGTGTGCAACCGCGGTCCGGAATTGCCAGTAAAACGCCGGCCGCGCCGGAATAGTTCCACAAGGAGGTGTGTGAGACCGGTCTCAGACCGATATCGACCGCGTCGGTGACACTCTCGCGACAGGCTAACGGCTTGAAAACAATGAGCAGCCGGGGGCGTTGAGTAAAATGATCAATAAAATGTGAATTTGGCGCGCGAAACGGCCCGCGACGTGTGGATTGTGCAATGCGGGGGGATATAGTGCGCTTGAAACGCAAGTCCAGTGCTGCAAGGAGCCGCCATGAATGTCGTCGTTTATCACAATCCCGAATGCGGCACATCGCGCAACACCCTGGCGCTGATCCGCGAGCGCGGCATAGAGCCGGTGGTGATCGAATATCTGAAAGAGGGATGGACCCGGCCGCAACTGCTCGGCCTTTTTGCGGCAGCTGGCCTGACGCCGCGGCAAGCCTTGCGGGTCAGCAAATCGCCAGCCGAGGAGCTCGGACTGACGGATGAATCGGTTGATGACGACCGTTTGCTCGATGCGATGGTGGCGCATCCCGTGCTGGTCAACCGGCCGATCGTGTGCACCGAAAACGGCGTGCGGCTCTGCCGTCCGAAGGAGATGGTGCTCGATCTCATTGATGGCGTCGAACGCGGCGCCTAAGGGTCAGCAGTCAGGCGCGCAAGTTCCGGCAGATATTCGGCATAGGCGCGCCAGTTGCCGCGTGAGGAGGCATATAGGGGTCGGCGCACCTGGGCGGCGCTGGCGGTGCGGACCGGCCTGCGGGTCTCGTGAAACGCCATGACCTGGCTGTCGAAGGGAAGGTCGCAGCGTGCCAGCAAGGCGCGGATCTCGGTTTCCGGGTCTGCGATCAGCCGCTCGTACTCGGCTTCGATGATGGTGTCGCCGAACAGCGCATGCCAGTGCGCCATCAGGTCCTGGTACAGGCCATAATAGTGGACCAGATCGTCGATATCATAGGCAAATGCCAGCCCGTTGCCGCTGAAATTGGTGCGGTAGATCGACAGGCAGGTGTCGCGCGGGTCGCGGCGGCAATGGATGATCCGCGCCTTCGGCAAGATCAGACGAATAAGGCCGATCAGCATGAAGTTGCCCGGCATCTTGTCGGTGATGAAGCGCGCTTGAGGCGCCTGGGCCTGCAACTGACGCAGATAGTTGCGGCCGACGGTTGCCGAGGCGCCCCTGGACAGGGCGGCGGCGAAGGCCGGCGGTGTGGCGCTGTCCTTCGGCCCCTGCGGACCGCCGGCGATATCGCGCAACAGCGTCAGTTCGCCGGCGCCGTGTACCTGCGGATGGCTGGCAAGGATCTGTTCGATCAGCGAGGTGCCCGAGCGCGGCATGCCGAGGATGAAGAGCGGCGTGTCATCGGGATGACCGAAGCCGGCGCGCTCGGCGAAGAAGTCGGCATCGAAGACCCGCGTGGTTTCCGCGAAGGCGGCCTCGACCTCGGAACGCTGATAATCGAGGTCCTGGCGGCGGCGGGTGTTGGCGGCCCGAAGGGTCGTCGCGGCGCGGTGATAGTCGCCGCGGTCGTGGGCGATCTTGCTGAGCGCAAAATCAATCTGCATGCGATCGTGCGATCCCTCCAAGGTGGCCTCGCGCGCTGCTTCGATGCTGGCAATGTCGGCATCGCTCAACGTATCGGCCAGCATCACCCAGGCGAGAATGGCTTCGGCATGCGGAGGGGCAAGCACTGTAGCCTTGCGAAGATGCGTGCCTGCTTCCACCAGATCTCCGGCCTCGCGGCAGGCAAGGCCGAGACCGAAATGCGCCTCGGCATGGTCCGGGTGTTCTTCTAGCAGGGCGCGATAGGCGTTCGCTGCCGCCTCGGTTTCGCCGTTGCGCAACAGGGCCGAGGCAAGGTTGGCGCGCAACAGCGGCGCACCAGGCCGGAAGGACAGGGCCTTGGCATGATGCGCGACCGCCTTGTCGGGATGGCCGAGCTGCATCTCGACATTGGCCAGGTTGGTGTGGGCCTCGAGATAGGCCGGCTGCAGGCGTATGGCGATCTGCAGACTTTGCCGTGCTTCGCGCCACTGCCCGGTTTGCGACAAGGCGAGGCCAAGATTGGCATGGATGACCGGGTTCTTGCGATTGCCCGACAGTGCGCTGCGAAGATGAGTCAAAGCCTCGCTGTTATGACCGGATGACAGCGCCAAAAGGCCAGTGAGAAGATTGGCCTCGGAATGATTCGGATCGCCGGCGAGAATCTTCTGGCACAGGGCCGCGCATTCGTCATGGCGTCCGGCCTGGAAGAGCGCACCCGCCTGGCGCACCATCTGTTCCTCGATGGCGGCAGCCGGGCGGCCCGCCGCGCCGCGTCCCGCATTCGGGGAGCCGCGTCCAGCATTAGGGGCTGCCCTGCGTTGCTTGCGGTTCATGGTCTAATCCTCGTGGCCGGGCAGCGCGCCGGATGCGCATGGATGCCTTCTCTCGCGCCGGATGCGCATGGGTGCCTTCTATAAAGGCGGAGGTGGCGTATTTCCAGAGGCGCGGCGCAGGGCGACGACATCGTCGACCTGGTCGAAAACCTCGAACCCGGCCTCAGCTGCAAGCGCGAAGAATTCGGCGACGGTTCGCCCCTCCTGCGCATAAAGGCCGGGATGAAATTCGATGAATGCCATGCGGCAATGGGCGAGCGCGCCGCGTTCATTGGCCAGAACTTCGAGCTCCATGGCCTCGATGTCCATGATCAAGGTATAGCCGTCGCCGGCATTGATCGCCGCGATCTGCTCGGCGAGGGTGGTCGTCGGAACCGTTATGTCCCCTTCGCCGGCAGGTGCTACGCGCGAGCCAAGGGTGTTCTCTCCGGCGGTAAAGGCGACCTCCTGGGCGCCATAGGCGACTGCTGCCCACACCACATCGGTGCCTTCGCCGGCGCGGGCCCTAACGGCGTTGTGCCGGCAAATGTCGATCAAGGCAGGGTTGGCCTCGACGATACGATGGCGAATGCGCGGCGAAAGACGCGAGGCGATGAAGGCACTGACAACGCCGATCGACCCGCCCAACTCGATGACGGGAGAGTCCGGATCAAGGTGGCGGGCGATAATCTCCCGCTCCGCTTCCTCATACATTCCGCGCATCAGCTGGCGCTTGAGCGAGAACATCACGGTGTCGGGGACGGTGATCCTTATGCCGTGATAGCTGAAATCAGGACCGTTGAGGGCGTGGTGGATTGCCAGGCGGAGCTTGCGTGTCACAAGCCGGCTGAATTTTACCTTGCCGCCATGTTCGTAGCGACGGAGACCTTTGAACTGAAACAATGTTTAGGGTTCCATCGCGAGCGGGTCGCCGCTGTGTCTTGTGCAAAGTCCTTCTGACAACGGTTGTGTCAAGAAAGCCGCGTCGCGGTCAAGGGCAGCACCTCAGATCGCCAGTTCGTCGAAGTCGTCAAAGACGGCGCGCAGCCGGTCGCGATAAGCCGTCTTGTCGTAGCGATAGCGGCTGACGGTGGCAGCGAACTGGGCCGGTGCGGAAAACAGGTCGGCGGTTTCCGGCACCATTTCCTTCGCCGCGTCGACGGTGGTCATGTAGTCATCGAACTTGAAGCGGCCCCCGCGCATGGTCTCGGAGGGCGCCACCCAGACATTCGGGATCTGAAGCGCGTCGGCGGTTATCATTCCGTGCAGCGATTGGCAGAAAACCGTTTCGCAGGCGGCAATCTGCCGGACAACCGACCAGACCGGGCCGGAGGGATCGATGACGTGATGCCCGTGCCGGTCCATCGTTTTCCAGCGGTCGATGCTATCCACATGCGGGACAAAGCCGAAAGCATGGTGTTTCACCTTTGGCGCCTCGAAAATCTCGCTGATCAGCACCGCCGGGTCACCGAGCAGAAGGTCATCCTCATGGTGTGCCAGGGCCTGTCGCGACAGTTCGCCACGCACGGCGACCGCTGAGCCCTCTATGCGTGTGTCCGGGCCCGGCGGGCAAAGCAGGCCGCTGCCGCAGATGATCGAGGCGGGAAGCGATTTGCCAAGGATACTACCCATCCCGAGCAGATGCGGGTGCAGACGGTTTGCGGGAAACCGGACCGGTACCCCGGCCAGCTTTTCGAAGAGGTCGGGGTTGAGATCGTCTCCAAAATTCGGTCGGCCGACATGCCACCACAGGGGCACCCGCTTGCCGGAAGCGAGGCGCCAGCGCCAGTAGCGGCGCTGTTTTTCCAGTTTTGCCAATGGATGCTTCATCGGGTGTCAGACAAGTCCATTGTAGGTGCGAACCCAGCTGCGATAGGCGGCCCGGCTGAGATTGCGGCCCAGTTTGTGAAACAGCGGCCGCTTGTGCGTCTGGATGGTCGAACCGCCCAGCGTTTGCGAAATCTCGCGGACCACGACCGGATGCACCGACGAGACGGGAAGCTTGTGCAGCCAGCGCATCTGCAGAAAGACATCAACAGGCCGGTCAAAGGTCTCGGTCAGCGCCAGCAGGTGGCGCGCCGCATCGCGGCCGACACATTGCATGATCATCGCCAGCCCCGGCGAGATCTCGCGCCGGATGGTGATCGGCGTGCCGCATACACTCGGACCCTCGAGCAGGAGCGGCGGCACCCGCCCACGGCATTTGTGGGGAAAGCGGACGATATCGCGCGGCCCGATGAACGTCTCCACCAGCCTTAAAGCTTCCGGAAAGCGGTCTGTATCGATTTGTGCGTCATCCTCGACGATGATGGCGGCCTCATCGCCGGACTCGACAATGGCGCGCCAGGCCTTGCGGTGCGACAGGAAACAGGCGATCTCCGCACGCGACAGGCGGAACGGGTAGGGAAGCCAGAAGCGTGAGCGCTGATAAACGGCGTCGATATCGTCCTGGTTCAATTGCGCTCCGGCCACGGCGTCGACGATGTGGGTCGGCCCCGGCAGGCAGTTCTGCAGATGCCGGACATTCTGCTGGCGGTTCACCGAGTTGCGCAGATGGATGATATAGGCCTGCATCTTCAGGATCGCGGCCGCTGCTGGGCGATCGAAAGCCGCGACAAGACGGCCGGAACGGAGAGGCGCTTTTTCGCCTTGCGCAATTGCGGATGCTCGGAGAAAGGGTGGCTAAAAAGGCCGCAACCCTTGCAACTTCCCGCCATGCCACATTCCTGTTCCCAGCATCGCACCGAGTGATCCCAATCGAGGGCAAGGCGTTCGAGATGGAGGTTGCTTGAACTCTTGAGAAATATCAGGTCGTCCGGCGTGGCGGTCCGACGCAGATATTCGGCGGTCTCTCCCACGGATCTGATGGCTTTGAAGGCGCCCGCGGCGGTGACCTCCTCGCTGACCTGGGCATGACGCTGGTTGTCGCCGACCAGCACGACCTCGTCCGCATTGCGCAGCGCGACCTGGCAGGCTTCCCGGTATTTTGGGCGCGGATTGCCGCGGTAATCGGCAATATGACCGAGGATGATGCGTTTGCGACGGGGGCTGTCCAGCCGGCCAAAGCTCTCTATTGCGGTGATCAGCGTGTCCCAGGGCGCCTTGGTGGTGTCGAGGATGAATTGCGGACCGCGGCGGGTCGACATCATGTAGAAGCGACCGAACAGACCGGGGAAGGTGGCCACGCCCTCGACCACCAGTTCATCAGGCACCCCAAGTTCAAGCGCGGCGATGGCGGCGGCGGCCGTCGGCACCCAGAAGTGCTCGGCGAGAAAGCCGGTCTGAAGCTCGAGATTGCGACCGTGCCCCTTTATTTCGAGGGTCAGCCCCTCAGGACCGGGGCGCCTCGGCAGGATGAGATAGTCGGCCTCGGCCTTGTGGCGCGAGAAGGTGATGACCTTCTGTTCGGTCAGGGCGGCCATGGCGATGACCTGATCGTCATCGGCATTGAGAATGGCGCAGCCGCCGGGCCGGACAGCGGCAACCAGCTTGCCTTTCTCTTCGGCAACGCCCTGCCGGCCGCGAAAACTGCTGTAATGCTCGTTTGTGACCAGGGTGACGATGGCCATATCCGGCTGCAGCAGGCCGGTAATCGGGTCCATGTCTCCCTTCTTGGCGATGCCGGTTTCAAATACGGCGAAAGCGAGATCGGCGGGCAACTTGCGGACGGCGCGTTGCAGCCACGGGAAGGTGTTGGAGATGGTCTGGCTTGCCGTCGGACGATGCAGATTAAGAATGTGCGCCAGCAAGGTCGAGGTGGTCGATTTGCCGGAACTGCCGGTCACGCAGACAAATTTCGCCTTGCTGCGGGCCCGCTTCCAACGCGCCGCCTCGCGACGCACGCGCTGTTCGGCAGATTTTACCAAAGCGCGGCGCAGGTCGCTGAATGACTGAATCGGAACCGTCATTTCGGCCCTGGTGTGGTTGCGCTGTCTTCGAGCGGGCTGGGAGATTGCCATTGCACCTGACCCGCCAGCAGCATTCGCTGCACCTTTCCGGTTGCGCCGGTCGGAATGCGGTCGCCAATCACGATATGGCGCGGCACCTTGAATGCGGCCACACGTTGGCGCGTGAATTCGCGAAGCTCATTGATATCAATCTCCGCACCGGGTTGCGGCACGATGACGGCAGCGATGTCCTCGCCGAGCAGCGGATGCGGCACGGCGAACGTCACCGCCTGGGCAATCTGCGGGTAGCGGAGCAGGACGGCGTCGATC
This sequence comes from Neohoeflea coraliihabitans, assembly GCF_019334345.1. Lineage (GTDB taxonomy): Bacteria > Pseudomonadota > Alphaproteobacteria > Rhizobiales > Rhizobiaceae > Pseudohoeflea > Pseudohoeflea coraliihabitans. The sequence goes on along the minus strand of NZ_JAHWQX010000001.1, from coordinate 41,660 downwards.
TCCAAAGGGGCAATCTTTTCGCCACCGCGATTGATGATTTCCTTGAGGCGCCCCTCGATCCGCAGACGGCCATCGCGCTGCAGGCAGCCAAGGTCGCCGGTGCGGAACCAGCCATTGGTGAAGGCGGTCGCGTTGGCATCCGGATTATCCAGATAGCCATCATGCACATTGGCGCCGCGAATAACGATTTCGCCGGAGGTGCCGGCTGGAAGGAGATTGCCATCGGAATCCATGATCGCCACGTCGGCTCCGGTGGCATATCCGACCGATGCCGGCTGTTGTTGACCGGGCGCGATGGGGTTGGTGCTGATCTGGTGCGCGGCCTCGGTCATGCCATACGCCTCGATCACCGGACAATCGAACATGGCTTCAAGCTCGGCATGAACGCGGGCCGGCAGGGCAGCCGAAGAGGAGCGCACGAAGCGCAGCCGGCCCCTGTATGATCCTTCGGGCTGGCGTGCCAGACGCTCGATCGCCGCCTGATGCATGGTCGGCACTGCGGTGAACCATGTGGGATCGTGGGCGTCGAGCCAGCCGGCAAATCGCATTGCGTTGAAGCCGGGCGTGCAGATGATGGTGCCGCCCGAGGCGATGGTCGACGCCAAAGCGGCGATCAGGCCGTGAATATGAAACAGCGGCATAACGTTCAGACAGCGATCCGCCGGTGTCAGGGCCAGGGCGTTGGTGATCGAGGCAATCGATGCCTGCAGATTGCGCTGGCGCAATCCGACCTTCTTTGGTCTGCCGGTGGTCCCGGAGGTGTGCAGGATGAGAGCGATGTCATCGGGCTGGTTGCGTGCGCCCGGCCCCCCGTTCACTGAGGCTTGAGCTGGCGGAGCAGTGAAGTCGACGGCGCCTTCAAGATGGAAGGTGCCGGCTGGCGCAGCCGGGTCGAAGACGAGGTCGAGAATGGGAATTTTCGCGGCGCTGGCAGCAGCGCGCGCGGCCGGCATCTGTCCGGCCGGCACGATGAGAAGATCAGCCGGCAGATCGTCCAGGTAGAAGGCAAGCTCCTCCTCGCTATAGGCAGGATTGAGCGGCGCGGCGGTGGCGATTTCCGAAATTCCGAGAAAAGCGGTGGCCATCTCCGGCCCGTTCGGCAGGCACAGGGCGATGATGCTGTGCGGGCCAAAGCCGCGTTGGCCAAGATCGCCGACGACAGCGTCAATCTGTCGTGCCAAGGCGGCATAGGTCAGCGGCGACCGGTCGGGCGCGGCTATCGCAATGGCATCGACCTGATGCGGCGCACTCTGCAAGGCGCATGTTCGCACGGACTGCATGGCCCAGCCTCTTGCATCCTATTATGCCCCTTGCGTTCAGGATATAGCTCACAGGCCCTTACTTGTCTAAACGATATTGTGATAATTCACGGACTTACGGTTGCTCAGAAAAGAGATCGAACCACGTCATGAGACGGGCCATCCACCACATGCATGCTCCGGCGCGCGGCGAAAGCTTGACCGCCTTCACGCGCGACAAGCCGGGCGGACCGGATCGGCGCATCCCCCGGATACCTTTGGGAGATTTGCGCATGCTGGCGTTGCTGGCCGCGTGCGGCCGGATCGTGCGTTGGCAGCAGCGCGAAAACTGGGATCGTGCCGTGGAGCGTATGGTGCACTTGCGCTACCGCAAGCATCTGCGCAAGCGCTATCCCAGTTTCGCGTTGGCGGTGAAGGCGGTGCTCGGCATCAGCGATGACGAGGCAGCGCAGATGTACAAGGATTCGCGCCGCGCCAATTATCGCCGCCTGATCATCGCCGCCGCGGAGATGGCGCGCATAAACTGGCAGCCGCATATCACTGTCACGGGGGTGGCGGAGGTCAAACGCGCGCTTGCCGAAGGTCACGGCGCCTTGATCTGGGGCACGAGCTTTCATTCTCAGACGCTGGTGGGAAAGCGTGGTCTGTTCGAAGCCGGACTGGCCGCGCATCAGGTCAGCGTGTTCAGCCACGGCCTGTCGCGCAGTGCTTTCGGCCGTCGGACGATCAATCCCGGTTATCTCCCCGCGGAGAACAGGTATCTGGCCGGCCGCATCTCGTTCGACCGCGGCGACGGGGTTGATGCGGCTCGGCAGGTGGCAAGGGCGCTTCGCTCCAACAAGATTGTTCTGATGACCAACAACATCTATGCCGGGACGCGTTTTGCCGAAGCGGCGTTCGGCGCCGCTGGCTGCATCGAACTGGCCACGGCGCCGGCCAATTTCGTCTTAAAGAGCAAGGCGGCAATGTTCATGATGTCGACATTCGAGATCAAGCCCTTCGAGCACTACGAAATCCGGATACGGCCGATCTGGACTGCGGCCGATCGGCGTGAGGGGGGCAGCGGCCAGGGCGATGCGCGGCGCGCCGATATGGCAGAGATCCTGCTGCGGGTTCGCGACGGCATGCTTGAGGACATCAAGCGTGCGCCGTCGCAATATGGTCTCTGGGGCAACCAGGTGAACGCGCGGACTGACAAATCGGTGGCGGGCAATGCCGCTCGTCCGGCGGGTGCGGATCGCGCCGAAGGGGAGGCGCAGTGAGGCAGACGTTTTCGATGGCCTGGCGCCAGCGCATCGCTCCGGTGCGTGCATTTCTGCGCCGCCTGCGGGTCTGGCGAAGGGCTCTGATGGCGTCGACCTGGCGACGATTGATGCAGCCCGAGCGTATTGTTGCCGTCACGGGCAGCGCCGGCAAGACAACGACGTCGAGACTGGTGTCGCAAATCCTCGCCAGTCAGGCGCCGACGCATGCGTCCATCGGCCACAATACGGCCAGTGCGATCGCCAAGCGCATTTACAGGGCGAGACCGCGGCACCGCAATTGGGTGGTGGAGGTCAGTGGCCATTCGCCCGGGGCCATCAATCCGGTGGCAAAATTCATCACCCATGATGCGGCGATTGTCACCACGGTCGGTCTCGATCATTTCAAGAATTTCCGCAGCAGGGAGGCGGTGGCCGCGGAAAAGAGCAATCTCGTGCGCACCTTGCCGGCGCACGGTCTTGCGGTTCTGAACGCCGATGATCCTCTTGTGGCGGCGATGGCGGCCCAGACGAAGGCCCGGGTTGTCAGCTACGGCCGTGCCGCAACGGCGGACATCCGCCTGGTCGATTGCGCGGGCCGGTTTCCCGATCCGCTGCGGCTGTCAATCGATGATGGAGCTCAAATTGTCGAATTGCAGTCGCAACTGGTCGGGGAGAGGTGGGCCACGGCCATCCTGGCGGCGTTTGCCCTGGGGCGCGGGCTCGGCATTCCCGCTGAACAGTGCGCGCGGGCGATCGCGGAGGCGGAAGCCGTGGCGGGGCGCGACTCGGTGCATTCCTATGTCAACGGTTCGGTGATTCTCGCCGACATCTACAAGGCTCCGGTCTGGTCCCTGGCGAGCGGTTTCGAAACCGTGCGGACGGCGCAGGCTTCGCGAAAGACCATCGTGATCGGAACGCTGTCGGATTATGGCGGTTCGGCACGCAAGAAGTATGAGGATGCGGCGAGGCAGGCTCTGGCGGTCGCCGATCGCGTGATCTTCACGGGGCCGCACAGCGCGCGCATTCGCCGTATGATCCCGCAGTATGGCGAGCGCCTGATGCCGTTCGAGGACCTTGCTGATGTCGCCAACTGCCTGCAATCGACGGCGCAGAAGGATGAACTGATCTATCTGAAGGGGTCATCCAAGGACAAGATGGAGCAACTTGTTCCCGATTTCCGCGCTATGGTGTCCAGCTGAGCGCAGTACCGCTTCTTACCCGGTCATTTGCTTGCGCGGCAGGTGCGTTGCCCGCCAGTAGCGGGCGCGCCGCTTGATGAGATAGAAGCGGCGCTTGAAATTCGGCAGGTGCCAGCGGGTGCGCCGCGCCTTGGCGCGCTGATAGTCGCTGATCGCCTTTTCGACATCGGCAAGCACGCCCGGGTGGCGCCCGGTTTCGGCGAGCGCCCGGCGCAGCACGCGAAGATCCGACTGCGATGCCTCGTCTCCCAGGTTGAAGATGTTCGGCGCATCCTGCAGATCCTTGGGGAAAGTCGGCGCCTGGTCAAAGGCGTCGAGTGCCGTCAGGCAGGCCATGGTGAAGCGGCATTTCTTGCACAGGCCGCAATTGTGGGTGGCGCTGTCCGTGCAGATGTGCAGCTCCCGCATCAGGGCCGGGTGCTCGAGCAGCGTGCGCGTCTTTTCAAGGCGGCTGACCAGTCCGTGGTGCTCAAGGCGCGCGCCGGCGGTGGCATGCAGTGGATCGAGGGTCGGATGCGACCCCCAGGGGCAGTCCCAGACCGTTTCGTCGCCGGACGAGGCAATCAGCACATTGTCGAAATGCCGGCCGAGCAAGTGGCGGATCGCCGCCATGGCCGAGCCATGATACAGGGTCCAGCCGAGATAGGGATGAATGACATAGCGCACGTTGGTTTCGATGAAGACCGGCGTCAGGCCGTAGGTCTCGGCTATCCTTGTCGTTGACGCAATCAGCCGCTCCGAGCCGTGCGCCATTTCGCCGGGGCGCTTTGCGTCGATCAGGCTGATCAGCGCGGTCAGGCGCGGGGCCGCTTCGGCCAGCGAATAGCTGGAATCGATGCCGCCGGAGTAAAACAGCGCGGTGCCACGCCCCTCGGGATAGTGGCGTTGCGTCGGTCCATCGGTGCTGACCGGGATGTCACGGTAGAACGGATACCACGAGCGCAGCAGATCCTTGATCGGACCGGCATTCTGCAACAGCCCCTGTTCAACTTCACCGTTGATCCGAACCGGTGCACCGAGTTCCATGGCCAGCGTCAGCCCGAGGCAGAACAACGCATCGCCATTGGCGGTCATCGGCAAGGCCGAAGAACGGAAAAACACCGTGCCGATGTCGGAGTTGCCGCCCGTCACCCGAACGCGGATGTCGCTGGGGTCGGTCGGCGTCTGATACGAAAGCTTCAAGAACGGCGGCATCAAAGGCTCCCTGATCGGTTGGTCGAAGCGGGGCTGTGATGAGCCCTGCCGGCGCGCCGGACGGCCCGGACCTTGGCCGGCCACATAGCGACGCGTGAGGCGGCCGTCCGCCGCCTGAGCCGGATGCGGCCATCTCGGACGTCGCACTCGATTGTTGTTCGTGTGACGCGGGCCGCGGCCCCGGTCGGGGGGCCGATACAGCGGTCAAAACCCGTGATTGGCAACGGCCTGTCCTCTGACAGGCTGAAGCGCAGCCGACCGGAGTGAAGCAGGGCCCTGCACCACTCCTCAACGCGCCTGACGGTCCACTCCGGCGTGATCAGCTCCTCTCCGGGCGCCAGTCGGCGATAGCTGCCGGTTTGCGGGATTTGCGAGCGCGCCGAAATGCGGCCGGCGAGAAAATCCAGAAGCGGTCCGGATGTGATCTGCGCGGCGGCACGTGCCTGCGCGGCATCCCAGTCGAGGAAATCGCGGGCCGGCGAGCGGGGCACCGCGGACTGGGCGATGATCGGTCCCTCGTCGATACCGGGTGTGAGGACATGCGCGGTGATGCCGCCGCATGTGTCGCCGGCCCCGTCAAGAAGCATGCCGACCCGCGGGGCCGGTCCCTTGTAACCGGGGAGGAGCGCCGGATGAAAATTGATGCCGCGGTTGCCAAACCGTGCCAGCAGCGAGGGGGGAACAATCTGCATCGTCATCAGCGTTATCAAAACATCTGCTCGGGTTGCGGCCGCTGCCTCGGTGGCTGCCGGCCAGGTTTTAAGGGGCGGGCAGAGGCGAACCGGTATCTGGTGACGGGCGAGCAGCCGGACGGTGTCCCATTCGGGGTAAAGGCGCCCGAACAGGCCGCCGGGCGGACGCAAAAGCGGGCTCTTGGCGGCGAAGCACCACACCTCGGCGATTGTATTGCCCGACCGCAACCAGGCTGCGAGGACCTGGGCGGTGATCCAGCTGCGGTCAGCGATAACAAGGGCGGTATGGCTGGTTTCGGGCAATCAGAACCGTCATCGCATGCGCGGCGTCGGATCCGCAACGACCCTTTGCCGGCAGCGGCTGCTGCCCTGACATCAAGATCGGTCGGATCGGCCATGTTGTGCCCCGTCCCGTCTTTATAGGCCGGTTGGGCATGGGGGCAAGGTCGAACCACCGTGGATGTGCGGCGAAACGAGTGAGCGGCTTGCAGGGAGACTTGCTTGTGCCTTCAGAGACCGGCACGCCTTTATTCTCACGGCTGCTTATTCGTCACGGCCGCTTATTTGTCACGGGCGCTTCGGCGTTCGGAGACCAGCCCTTCATAATCGAGAGCGCGCGCGTAATCGAGAATGTGAATCTGGACTTGCGCGATCGCCGCGTCAACATCGCCGGCTTTCAAGCGGGCAAGCAGTTCGTCGTGCTCCTCGATGATCGCAGTGAGGTCCTTCTGCAAGGTCGACAAGCCGAAGATGATGGTCAGCTGGCGGGCCAGCGGCTCCCACATATGCAGCAGAACATCGTTGCCCGACAGGCGGCAGAGCGTGCGATGAAACTCGGTGTCGAGGCGGGCGACGCCGTAGGAATCCTCGCGCTTCAAGGCCGCATGCAGTCGGTCGACGATATCTTCGAGCGGCGCGAGAAGGTCGGGATCGTCCTTGAGCCCCGCCATCACCTCTTCGGCGGCGAGCTTTTCCAGCACCGTGCGCACTTTCAGGATCTTCTCCAGGCGATCGACGCTGACATCCATCAGGCGCATGCCGCGATAGCGACTGCTGACGACGATCCCCTGACTTTCGAGTATGCGCAGCGCTTCGCGCACAGGCACGCGGCTGACGTCGAGCGAGCGTGCCACTTCCGCCTCGACGATCCGGTCGCCGGGCAAGAAAACACCGGTCGCCGTCGCCTCGACAATGGCATCGACGACTTGATCAACCAGAGTTTTTGCTTCGAGCGGTTGCAGCTTCGGCAAAGTGCCCTTGCGTGTATCGGGGCGGGATGGCGGCATTTGCTTCTTCTCACGCTCCTTGATTGGGTCATAAAAATCGTATACGATTATACGATAAATGCAAATTTCGGTCGCTTGATCCGGCAGGATATCGGATCAGGATGACGCATCCGGAGAATAATAACCAACAAATATAGAGGGAGACGGGAAATGGCAAAGACCAGCAGTTTGAAGAGGGCAGGGTATCTCTGTACCGGCCTGGTGGCCGCGGCATTGATGGGACTCGCCGCAGCACCGGTTCAGGCACAGACGGCGGGAGGCGACCTTGTCGTGGTGCAAAGCTCCAATCCTCCCAGCCTTGATGCGATGGTGACCTCGTCGCAGGCCTCCCGCAACATCACCATGAACATCTACGAGCCGCTGTTCGGCTTCAGCGAGGATATCCGCCCGATACCGATTCTCGCCGAATCCGTCGAGATTTCCGAGGACGGGACATCCTATCGCATTCCCCTGCGAGAGGGTGTCAAGTTCCACAATGGCGATGAGATGACTGCCGAAGACGTCAAGGCTTCGCTTGAGCGCTATCAGGAACATGGCGCCACCCAGTCGATGCTAGAGCCGATCGCCAGCATTGAGGTCACCGGTCCGCTCGAGGTGACGCTGACCCTGAAGGAACCGACGCCAACCTTTCTCGAGGCCTTTGCCTCGCCGCGCGCGCCGGCGGTGATCATTCCGGAAGAAGAAGCCGCCAAGGCGCCGAACGAGATCTCGTTCATCGGCACCGGGCCCTACAAATTCGTCGAGTATGTTCCCGACAGCCACGTCAAGCTGGAACGGTTCGACGAATACAGTGCCGATACCGACCATGAGGGGATCGATGGCTTTGGCGGAAAGAAGACCGCCTATCTCGACACGGTGACTTTCCGGGTGATTCCCGAGCCCGGCGCTGCGGTGGCGGCTCTCGAGACCGGGGAGGTGCATTTGCTCGAACAATTGCCGGTGCCAACCGCCCGCCGGCTGGCTTCAAATGACGACATTGAAATCTACGAGAACATGCCCTGGGCGTTCATGACCTTCATCTTCAACATGAAGGAAGCGCCGAGCGACAATCCGAAATTCCGCGAGGCGGTGCAGATTGCCCTGAACAACGAAGAGATCATGGCGATCGCAACAGAAGGGCTGTTCAACCTCTATCATGGCTGGATGTATGAGGGCTCGACCTATGACGCGGGCGATGTCGGCAAGGAGTACTACAATGTCGCCGACACCGAGCGGGCCAAAGCCCTGTTGGAGGAAGCCGGATACAACAACGAGGAATTCTCGATCCTGACCGATTCCACGATCCCCGAGCATGGCAAGGCCGGCGTTGTCATCGGCGAGCAGTTGAAGGCCATCGGCATCAATGCGGTGATCAACCAGGTTGACTGGCCGACGGCCCTGAAGATCAGGCTGCAGGATGAAGGCTGGAACGGCTGGACGCTGATGATGGGCATCGAGCCGTATCTCGGCCCGGCGGCGCTGATTTCGGCCCTGACCGGCGAGGCGGCGCATTTCCGCGACAGCGACGAGGAGCTCGACGCGCTCTACCAGGAACTGATCTCGACCGATAGCGAAGAGGGCCGCAAGGCGGTGTTCGAAAAAATCCAGAAGCGGATGTACGAATTCTTCGGTATCATCAAAGTCGGGGAAACGGGGCTGATGCAGGCCTCGCGCGCCAATGTCGAAGGCTTCAAGCCGTTTCGCTTCCCGCGGGTCTATGACGTCTGGCTGGAGCAGAACTAAGCCGGGCGGGCGAACGCTTGAAACAAAATCTGGGCGCGGCACCCCCGTCGCGCCCGGTCTGTCACAAGAAAGGCGCCTGACGATCTTTCTCGCGCCTTGAATGTGAACGGCGGCAAGAATGGCATGGGAGCTTGTCGCGAAACGTCTGTGCAGAGCGGAGCAGGGTTCTTGATTTCATTTCTCGTGCGACGTCTGCTCAGCGCCATCCCGGTGCTGATTGTCGTCTCGCTGGTCAGCTTCATAATCATTGCGATCGTCCCCGGGGACGTCACCGCGGAGCTCGCCGGCAGCGATTCGACCGAGGCGCAACGGGCCGAGATCCGTGAGCGGCTCGGGCTTGACCGACCGATGATCGAGCAGGCGGTGCGCTGGTACGGGCGGCTGCTCAGCGGCGATCTCGGCCAGTCCTATCTGCTCAACATGTCGGTTACCGATGCCGTGCTCGAACGCCTGCCGGTCACCTTGTCCCTGGCGGGTATCGCGCTTGTTCTGGCCATCGTGCTTGGCGTTCTGCTCGGCATCGTCTCGGCAATCCGCCATGACAGCTGGCTCGATCAGGGGTCGATGTCGCTGGCCCTGTTCGGCCTGTCGGTCCCCGATTTCTGGTTCGCGCTGATCCTGATTTCCGTGTTTTCGGTCGGGCTCGGCTGGTTTCCGACCGGGGGCTATGTGCCGCTCAGTGAAAGCCTGTTCGGCTGGGCGCGATCGATGACCCTGCCGGCCCTGGCACTGGCGATCACCCAGATGGGCGTGGTGGCCCGCATGACGCGCTCTTCGATGCTCGAAGTGATGAGTCAGGACTACATCCGCACGGCGCGCGCCAAGGGCATGCGCAGCCACACGATCATCTTCAAACACGCCCTGCGCAATGCCCTGGTGCCGATTGTCACGGTTGTCGGCGTGATGACCGGGGTCTTGCTGGGCGGGGCGGTGGTGATCGAACAGGTGTTTTCGCTGCCGGGCGTCGGCCGGCTGATCATCGGCGCCATCCAGCGGCGCGATTATCCGATCATCCAGGGCGGACTGCTGATCACGGCCGCGACCTTCGTGTTCGTCAATATTCTGGTCGATCTCGCTTATGGCTGGCTGGATCCGAGGGTGCGTGATGACCGTTGAGGAGGCAGCCGAAACACCTGAAGCGCTTGAGCGGGAGGTCGCCCGGGCGCGGCGCCGCGGCATTGTCCGCTTTTTCGGGCGGCTTGCGGCGCACCGGTCCTTCCGGGTCGGCTTTGCACTGTTCTTCCTGATCGTGCTGACCGCGGTGTTCGCGGACCTGATCGCGCCTTACGAGCCGAACAAGAACAATTACCGCAGCTTGCTGGCGCCGCCCTCCATGAAGCATTGGTTCGGCACCGACGGCTACGGGCGCGACATTTTAAGCCGGGTGATCCACGGCACGCGCATTTCGCTGGGAATCGGCATTTCGGTGGTGGTGATGACCGGCGTGTTCGGCGTGTTTCTCGGCATGCTGGCCGGCTATGTGCGCTGGCTCGACAATCTCCTGATGCGGGTCATGGACGGTCTGATGGCGTTTCCCGGCGTCCTGCTGGCGATTGCGCTTGCGGCGGCGCTCGGGCCGTCGGCGCTGAATGCCGTGATCGCGCTGACCGTGACCTTCACGCCGCGCACGGCGCGCATCGTGCGCTCCAGTGTCCTGGTGATCCGGGCGCTGCCTTATGTCGAGGCCGCGGTGGCGGTGGGCGCCGGGCATGGCCGCATCATCTTCCGCTACATTCTGGTCAATGCGCTGTCGCCTCTCATCGTGCAACTGACCTTCGTGTTCGCGGTGTCGATCCTTGCAGAGGCGATACTGAGCTTTCTTGGCGTCGGGCCACCGCCGCCGGCGCCGTCGCTCGGCAACATCATCGCCGAGGGGCGCACCTATCTGCAGGAAGCGGGCTGGATCGCGTTCTTTCCCGGCATTGCGATCGCCGCCGCGGTGCTTGGACTCAACCTGATGGGCGATGGATTGCGCGACGTCACGGATCCGCAATTGCGGCAGGGGCGTGAGGCTGGCTGAGGCCTGTGTAAGCAGAGAGGGAGGCAGCGATGAACGGTTCGCTTGATGGCAAGAAGGTTCTGATCACGGCGGCCGGGCAGGGGATCGGGCGCGCCAGCGCGCTGGCTTTCGCGCAGGCGGGAGCCCAGGTTCTGGCGACAGATGTCGACCCGGCGCTGCTCGCCGGCCTCGAGGCGGCACCGGGCCTTGGCACGCGGCAGCTCGATGTGCGCGATGCCGCCGCAATCGCCGATCTGGCCGCTGACACCGGTTGCGTCGACGTGCTGTTCAATTGTGCCGGCGTCGTGCATGGCGGCACGATCCTCGAACTCGAGGAGGCCGATCTCGACGCCGCTTTCGACATCAATGTCAAAGCGATGGTGCGCACCATCCGCGCCTTCCTGCCGGCCATGCTGGCGCAGAAAGAGGGCTGCATCATCAACATGGCGTCGGTGGTGTCGAGCTTGAAGGGAGCGCCGAGCCGGGCCATCTACGGCACGACCAAGGCGGCAGTGATCGGGCTGACCAAGGCGGTTGCTGCCGATTATGTCACGCAGGGCATCCGCTGCAACGCCATCTGCCCCGGAACGGTCGACAGCCCCTCCCTGCAGGGAAGGATGCGGGCCCAGGGCGATTACGAGACGGCGCGCGCCGCCTTCATCGGGCGACAGCCGATGGGACGGATCGGGACGCCCGAGGAGATTGCCGCTCTGGCCGTGCATCTGGCGAGCGCCGGCTTCACGACCGGGCAGGCCTATGCGATCGACGGTGGCTGGAGCATTTGAGGGCAGGCCGACATGGCTTCCGGCCGGCGGTTCTCAGGTGTCGGCGGCCACCTTCTGGCATTGCTCGCCGAGGCCTTCAATGCCGAGGCGCATGGTCTGGCCAGCCTTCAGGTAGACCGGCGGTTTCTGACCCATGCCGACGCCAGGCGGCGTTCCGGTCGAGATGACGTCGCCGCTTTGCAGGCTCATGAAGCGGCTGACATAGCTGATCAGTTCGGCAACGCCGAAAATCATCGTTCGGCTGGAGCCGTCCTGGTAGCGCTTGCCATCGACCTCGAGCCACATGGCGAGGGATTGCGGGTCGGGAATTTCATCGGCGGTGACCAGCCACGGGCCGATCGGACCAAATGTATCGCAGCCCTTGCCCTTGTCCCAGGTGCCACCGCGTTCGAGCTGATATTCGCGCTCGGAAATGTCGTTGATGACGCAATAACCGGCAACATGTGCCAGGGCATCGCTCTCCTCGATGTAGCGCCCGGGCTTGCCGATGACGACGCCAAGCTCAAGCTCCCAGTCGGTTTTTTGCGACTCGCGCGGGATCAGCACCGTGTCGTCCGGGCCGCAGATGGCGCTGGTCGCCTTCATGAAGATGATCGGCTCGGCAGGCAGCGGCTGGCCAGCCTCGGCGGCATGGTCGGCATAGTTGAGGCCAATGCAGATGAACTTGCCCACCGCGCCCACACACGGGCCGATACGACCATCCTCCGGCAACTGCGGCAGGGTCGCCGGATCAATGCGGCGGATCTCTTCAAGCCCGTCGGGTGTGAGCACTTCGCCAGCGATGTCGGAGACAATGCCCGAGAGATCACGCAGGCTGCCGTCCTCGGCGCGGAGAGCAGGTTTCTCCTGTCCGGGCTGGCCGGTGCGAAGAAGTTTCATAAGGGCTCCTTGAGCTAGTAGGTGGCGCGACCGCCGGACAGGTCGAAGACGGCGCCTGTGGCAAATGTGTTCTCGGCGCTGACGAGCCAGGCGATCATAGCGGCCGCTTCATCAAGTTCAAGAAAGCGTCCGCGCGGAATGCGCGACAGCATGTAGTCGATGTGCTCTTGCGACATCTGATCGAAAATGCGGGTGCGGGCCGCGGCCGGCGTGACGCAATTAACGGCGATGTCGTGACCGGCCATTTCCTTGCCGAGCGACTTGGTCAGGGCAATGACGCCGGCTTTCGAGGCGGAGTAGGCGGCGGCATTCGGGTTGCCTTCCTTGCCGGCGATCGAAGCGAGATTGACAATGCGGCCGTAATTGCGGCGTGCCATGCCGGCGACCACCGTCTTGCAACAATAGAAGACACCGTTGAGGTTGATGTCGACGATGCGCCGCCATTCCTCGACCGGATAATCGGCGACCGGAGCATTGGCACCGGCGATGCCGGCATTGGCGATCAGGATGTCGATCCGGCCCAGGCGGGCTTCGGTCTCGGCAGTGGCCTTCTCGACAGCTGCGAAATCGGTGAGGTCGACGGCGAGGAAAGAAGTCCCGGCACCCAGTTCGGCGGCGGTGCGCTCAGCAAGGGCCGCATCCTTGTCCCAGAGGCAGACCGTTGCACCGGAGGCGGTCAGCCGTTCGGCAACGGCACGCCCGATGCCCTGGGCGCCGCCGGTAACCACGGCGGTGCGATCCTTCAGGTCGATCTGGTTCATCAAGCCACTCCTGTCACGGCGTTCTCTGATGCGGTTCAGGCGGAGAAAAAGCGTCCGGCGTCGGGCGTGTAGCGGGCCAGCAGACCGGGATCAGGCGCCACGCCAAGGCCCGGAACGTCCGGTATTGGCAGCAAGCCATCCGCATCGAGGGCAAAGGGCTGCTGGGCAAGGCGATCCACATAGGCGCTGCCGCAGATGTATTCGACAAGGTCGCAGTCGGGAATGGCACTCGCCAGCTGCAGATCGGCGGCAAGACCAAGGGCGGTGTTCCAGCCATGGCCGACATAGCGCACGCCAAATTCGGCGGCCATCCAGGCGATGCGCCGCTGTTCGCTGATGCCGCCGACCTTGGTGACGTCAGGCTGCACGATGTCGAGCGCGCCGCGCACCAGCCATGGAGTGTAGGATTGACGGCGGGTCAGGACCTCGCCGCCGGCGACAGGCACAGGGCTTGCCTGGCGCAATGTGACATAATCATCGATGGCATCCGGCTTGAGCGGTTCCTCAAACCAGCCGACATCGTAATCGGCGAGCATATGTGCGGTGTTCAACGCCCATTTCAGACCGTTCGGCCAGTAGGCGTCACTGGCGCCGGCATCGACGAACAGGCGCGCATCGTCGCCGATGGCCGTCCTTGTGGCGCGAATGATCGCTTCATCCAGCCGGCGGTCATCGCGGCGTCCGAATGGACCCCAGCCGATCTTGAAAGCACGGTAGCCCTGTTCATACTGGGGAGCGACATGGCCTTCCATGCGTTCGGGGGCATCCATCAACAGCGAGCAATAGGGGCGGACGCGATCACGATGACGACCGCCGATGAGACGCCCGACCGACAGGCCCGTCGCCTTGCCGAGAATATCCCACAGGGCAATGTCGATGGCGCTGATCGCATGCGTGAGGGTGCCGCCCCGGCCGAGCCAGAAGGTATGCTGGTTGAGCTTCTCGCTGACCCGTTCGACCTCGAGCGCGTTTTCACCGATCAGAAGCGGGGCGAGCACATCAACCGCGCCCTGCACCAGAGCTCCGCTGGTGAAGGCGCTGCCGAAGCCCGAAACGCCAGCGTCGGTGTGCACGGCGACCAGCGCGTGTATGGAATCATCGGGCTCGATCTCGTGGCGCCAGCCGCCCTGCGGGCTCTCTCCGTGCAGGGGAGCGACCCGCACGGCGGTGATCCTTTGTGCGCAGAGCGAAGCCGGTTCGCTTGGCGGGGTGATCTTCGGCATGCCCGACTGCATCTCTTTCTCCTGACTGCAATGCCGCGATCCGCCGAATGCCGGTGTCGCCGACCTTGACTCCAGAAATATAGTATACAATCTTACGAAACAACCCTTTTAAGCGAGATCTCCCGATGAATGACAGTGCGGCACGGAGCAGGATCGTCACGACGATCGACTTCGAGAGGAACGGCCGGCAGGCCGGTTATGCGCGGGCGCCGTTGTCGCGCAACACTTCCGGCTGGGGCACGGTCGAAATTCCGATCGTCGTGGTGAAGAACGGGGAAGGGCCGACGGTGCTGCTGACCGGCGGGGTGCATGGCGATGAATATGAGGGGCCGATTGCCATCTCGCGGCTGGCTCGCACGCTGCGCCCCGAAGAGGTGCAGGGCCGCGTGATCATGATGCCGGCGGTGAATATTCCCGCCATTCTTGCCGATACACGCCTGTCGCCGGTCGACGGATGGGATATCAACCGCTGTTTTCCAGGAGATCCACGCGGCACGTTCAGCCAGATGCTGGCGCATTTTCTCGACAGCGTCATCCTGCCCATGGCCGACATTTCGGTGGATATGCACACGGCCGGACATTCGTTTGATTCGGCCTTGTCGACCAACATGCATCATGTCGCCGATGCCGGCATGCGCGAGAAGACGCTGGCGGCGGCGGCTGCCTTCGGGGCGCCTTACAACGTCGTGTTCGGCGGTGTCGACGAGGATGCGACCTTTACCTCCTGCGTCGAACGCCGCGGCATCATCTCGCTGGGCACCGAGCTGGGTGGCTGGGGGCGGGTGAATATCGAAGGTGTCCGTATTGCCCGCCGGGGCATCGAGAACATCCTCAAGCATATGGGGGTGATCGAGGGGGAACCGGTCACCGGACAGGCGGACGGAAGCGCGCAAACGCGGCACATGATGGTGCGGGATCCGGACTCCTATGTTTTCGCCCCACGCGGAGGCTTGTTCGAGCCGACCCATTATGTCGGGGCCGCGGTGCGGGCCGGGGACGTGGCCGGCTATCTGCATTTCATCGAGGATGTGGATTCAGAGCCGATCACGCTAAACTATCAAAAAGATGGTGTTATCTGGTTCGGCGCCGGTCCGGGCCGGGTGGCGCGCGGTGATGCCGTGGCGATCGTCATGGAGGATTACGCGGACAACTGGCCCAGTTATTGAACAGGCGCATGCGCCGGGGAATTGCGATGAAGACCGTGCTGATCGTCGAGTGCATGCAGGAGATCTCCTCCTTCAACCCTGTGCCGTCGGAGTATGAGAATTTCGAGATCGAACAAGGCGAGGCGCTGTTTGCGCATCGCGGCGGCAACACCGCGATTGGCGGTGCGTTGCAGATCCTCAATGCCGATGCGGGCATCAGGGTAATGCCGGGCATTGCGGCGCGCGCCGGCAGCGCCGGCCTGTTGTCGGAGCAGGGCTGGCGCCGCCTGTCGCAGCAGCTGCTGGAGGCGGTTCGGGCCAAGATCGACGCGGTCGACGCCATTTACGTGTCGTTGCACGGCGCCATGGGCGCTTCCGGCGAACTTGATCCCGAAGGATTTCTGCTCAGTGAAATCCGCGCCATGGCCGGCCCCGATACGCCGATCGTCATCTCGCTTGATCTGCACGGCATCCTGACCGAGAAAATGATCAAGGCGATCGACGGGCTGGCGATCTATCACACCTATCCGCATGTCGATTTTGCCGACACGGGGGCGCGGGCGGCGCGGCTGCTGCTGCGTCTGATGGCCGGCGGACCGCCGGCGGCAATCGCGCGGGCGGTCATTCCGGCGCTGGTGCGCGGCGACGAACTGATCACGCGTACGGGCTGCTATGGCGATCTGATCCGCGAGTGCCAGCGGCTGGAAGCCGAGGGAAGCGCCCTGTCGGCCGGCGTCATGATCGGCAATCCCTTCACCGATGTGCCGGAAGTGTGCAGCCAGGTGATCATCAGTACGGACGGGGATGGCAAAACCGCGCAACGGGAAGCCGAACGGCTTGCCGCGGAGTTCTGGGCGATGCGTCATCGCATGCAAAGCCGGCTGGTGCCCCTTGAGCGGGCCATCGGCCAGGCGCGCACACTAAAGGGAACAGTGTGCTTCACCGATGCGGCCGATGCCACGTCGTCCGGCGCCAGCGGCGATTCCAACGTCATCTTGCAGGCCCTGCGCGAGGCGAAATATCCGAAGCGGGTGCTGGCGCAGATTGTCGATCCCGCCGCCGCCGCGGCGGCCCACCAGGCGGGCGTAGGGGCAACGCTTTCGCTCACGCTCGGGGGCGGCATGGATGCCGAGCGCTACAGGCCGATGCCGGTGACGGCACGAGTAAAATTGCTCTCCGACGGGAGGGCGCGCCTTGAAACGATGGGGCTGCCGCTCGATGCGGGAGCGACGGCGGTGCTGGCATTCGAGCAGTTCACCGTCGTCGTCATGAGCCGGACCGTCAGCCTGTTTGACCGGGCGATGTATTTCGCCTGTGGCCTTAATCCGGCTGATTTCGACCTCGTCGTGGTGAAGTCGCCGCACACCGAATATCACATGTATGACGGCTGGGTGGCGGCCAATTTCAACATCGACGCGCCGGGCGCGACATCGGCGAATATCGCGCAGCTCGGCCACCGGATCTGCGCCCGCCCGATGTTTCCGCTCGATGCCATTCATGAATTCGTCCCGCGCGCCACGCTCCATCGGCGTGGCTGAGCGGCTGTCTGAAAGGCTGACATGAAGATCGAATCCGTCGAGCTGTTTTATCTGGCGATGCCGGAGATCACCGAGGAGGTGGACGGCAGCCAGGACGCGTTGCTGGTGCGAGTCAGTGCCGGCGGGCTGGTCGGCTGGGGCGAATGTGAAGCGGCGCCGCTGCCCTCGATCGCCGCATTCGTCTGTCCGCCATCGCATGGCGTCTGCCGTCCGGTCGGGGCCTCGGTTCTCGGCGCGCGGCTGGACAGCGTGGCCGACATCGCCCGCATTTCGGCCGAGGTGCGCTACAATTCGATGGATCTGCTGCAGTCGGCGCATACGTTGTCGGGCATCGAGATGGCCCTGTGGGACCTGCTCGGGCGCAAGCATGATGCGCCGGTCTGGTCCCTGCTCGGATTTCCTGCTTCGCTCGCCAAGACGCCCTATGCCTCATTGCTGTTCGGCGAAACGCCGGAGATCACGCGGGGGCGGGCCGAGCAGGCGCGCGGCGAAGGGTTCCACGCTGCGAAATTCGGCTGGGGTCCGATCGGCCGGCACGGGGTTGCTGCCGATGCGGCGCAGTTCGAGGCGGCACGGCAGGGGCTGGGCGCGGATGCGCATCTGATGGTCGATGCCGGGCAGATCTTCGGAACGGATGTCGGCGCGGCTGCGGACCGGCTCGAGGCGCTCGATGCGGCCGATGTGCTGTGGCTCGAGGAGCCGTTCGACGCCGGCGCCTTCGAGGCTTATGCAGCTCTGGCGGAGCATAGGTCGCGGGTGCGTCTGGCTGGTGGCGAGGCGGCGCACAATGTGCACATGGCGCAGCATCTTCTGGACTATGGCCGCATTGGCTTCGTGCAGGTCGATTGCGGCCGCATCGGCGGGATCGGACCGGCGCGCCAGGTGGCGGAAATGGCGGCAGCGCGCAAAGTCACCTATGTCAATCACACCTTCACCTCGCACCTGGCCCTGTCGGCGTCGCTGCAACCGTTCGCGGGCATGGATTGCAGCCGCATCTGCGAATATCCGGCCAGCCCCAAACCGCTGGCGGCGGCGATTGCTGCGGTGCCGATCGGACTTGATGCGGATGGGTGTGTCCGGGCGCCGGAAGCACCGGGACTGGGGATCGACATCAATGTCGAGGCGATCCGGCCCTATCTCGTTGACACGGAAATCCGCGTCAGTGGCGAAGTGATCTACCGGACGCCGGATCTCTAGGCCCGGACAACGCACTTGCCTCAGAGCGTCATTTCACCGGCGAAATGGCAAGCGGCCTGATGCGTTCCGCCGGCCACCGGCGAAAGCGGCGGCGGCGTCGACGTGCAGATCTCGCGTGCGATCGGGCAGCGGGAGTGGAAGGGGCAGCCGGGGGGCGGATCGAAGGGGCTCGGCAGATCGCCGGCAATCGCCCTGTAGCGCGTCTTGCCCTTGTGGCGCGCCGGTGCAGAACGCAACAGGGCAATGGTGTAGGGATGCGCCGGCCGCTCGAAGATCTGTTGCTTGTCGCCGTATTCCACCACCTTGCCGAGATACATCACCATGACCCGGTCCGAGATGTGACGGATGACCCCGAGGTCATGGCTGATGAACAGATAGGTGAGATCGAGCTCGGCTTTCAGATCCTGCAGCAGATTGAGAATTTGTGCCTGGATCGAAACATCGAGGGCGGAAGCGGCTTCGTCGCAAACGATGAAACGCGGATTGAGGGCGAGGGCGCGGGCAATGCAGATGCGCTGGCGCTGACCGCCGGAGAATTCGTGCGGAAAACGGCCGGCATGATAGCGCGCAAGGCCGACGAGATTGAGAAGTTCGCCAAGGCGCCGGTAACGCTCGGCGGGGGTGCCGATGCCGTGGATGACCATTGGTTCGATGATCAGTTCGCCGACGCTCATGCGCGGATTGAGGGCGCCGAGAGGGTCCTGGAAAATGATCTGCAGGTCGCGGCGCATGGCGCGCATTTCCGCTGGCTGCAGTGATTTCAGATCGGTGCCGTCAAAGGTGATCTCGCCGGCGGTCGGTTCGATGAGCCGCAGCACCAGGCGGCCGACCGTCGTCTTGCCGCAGCCGCTTTCCCCGACGAGGCCGAGTGTCTCGCCCTTGTTGATGGCAAAGGAGACATCATCGACGGCGCGCACCGTCTTTGCAGCGGCCAGAAGCCTGCCGCCGATCTCGAAGCGCTTTTCGAGATTGTCGACGCGCAACAGCGGCGCCTCAGCGTTATTCATTGCACTCTCCGCGGTCCGGAAACACGTAGCCGGTCGGGCGTATGCAGGCGACGCGGTGGTCATCGCCGCAGGGATACAGCACCGGCCTCGCCTCCCGGCAGGGCGGCCTTGATGCGGCGCACCGCGGCTCGAAGCGGCAGCCGGGCGGCAGATCAAAGGGTGGCGGGACGGCGCCGGGTATGGCGTAAAGCCGGTCAACGTCCGACTGACTTAAGGGGATGCTGGCCAGCAGTCCCTCCGTATAGGGATGTTTCGGGCTGGCGAATGCCTGGGCCGCACTCGCATCCTCGACCACCTGGCCAGCATACATGATCATCACCCGGTCGGCGAAGGAGGATACGACGCCGAGATCGTGGGTGATCATCACCGTGCCCATCTGAAACTCTTCCTGCAGATCCTGCAGCAGTTCGAGAATCTGGGCCTGGATCGTCACATCAAGTGCGGTCGTCGGTTCGTCGGCGATCAGCACGCGCGGCTGGCAGGCGAGGGCCATGGCGATCATGGCGCGCTGGCGCATGCCGCCCGACATCTGGTGCGGGTAGTCATCGACGCGGCGCGCCGGCGCCGGTATGCCGACACGGGCGAGGGCATCAATAGCGCGGGCGCGCGCCTGGCGGCGACCGAGGCGCTCATGGCGGCGCAGCGTCTCGGCGATCTGCTCGCCGACCGTCAACACCGGGTTCAGAGCCGTCATCGGTTCCTGGAAAATCATTGCGATGTCGGCGCCGCGCAATTGCTCATAGCGCCTGCGGTCGGCACTCAGCAGATCCTCGCCACAAAAATTCATCCGCTCGGCGCTGATGTGAGCGTGACGCGGCAGCAGACGCATCAGCGCGAGGGCGGAGACGCTCTTGCCGCTGCCGGATTCGCCGACGATGCCCACCACCTCGCCCTGATGCACAGTGAAGGAGACACCGCTGACCACCGGTACGGCGCCAAAAGCAACTTTCAGGTTGCGGACTTCAAGGAGGGGCGGGGCAGCAGTGTCAGATTGAGCGACAGGCCCGCCGGCCGGCTGGCGCGTCGATCGCTCAGCCCCAGCGGAACGCTCAGGGACAGTTTCGGCTCCGTCTATCATAGAAATATCGTATACTATCATACGATTTCCGCAAGTTTTGTGATTGCGGAAAGGCGCCCTCGCGCCGCTTCTGGCTGTGGTCGTTTCCCATCATAGCGGCAGCAGGCCGCTGTTGACCACCTCGCGGCAAGGATAGCCCATGCCCTCGGCGCTAATCGGCCCGCCACAAGCATGCTGTGATGGGAGTGAATGCTGTTCTTTCCGGTGAGTGCGCTCATTCCCACCGATCGAAGCTCCGAATTCCGTCTCTGGGGGGGGGGGTAGTGTAAAATCTACTCACACAAACGATAAGTTAATGTCACTTTTAACCGGAAAAATTTTCGTTACGGTGGATCGTCGCCGATTAGCGGGGTGAGTTGCAGCGGCAGCGGGCTGCGCCGTGGACCTGAATTTTGCGTGACCGCGAGAATGACCGTCTCCGCAGTGGGCCGATAGCGTTTCAGAAAGGTTGCCTGCGAATGACGATGAAACCGGATTTTCAAACCATTCATTCCGCTGGCGTCGATCTCAATGTGGCGATCTTCGGAGAGGGTCCGGCGGTCGTCTGCCTGCATGGCTTTCCCGACAGCTGGTTCCTGTGGCGGCATCAGGTCGATGCGCTGGTGAGTGCCGGTTACCGCGTCATCGCGCTGGATCAGCGCGGCTTTGGTGCGTCGAGCAAGCCCGTGGAGGTCGAGGCCTACGCGATCGATCTGCTGGTCGGCGATGTGGTTGCGGTGATGGACAGCCTTGATCTCGAGAACGCACATGTTCTTTGCCACGACTGGGGTGCCAATGTGGGGTGGTATCTGGCGCATCGCCATCCCGAACGCGTCAACCGGTTCATTCCCGTCGGCTCGGGGCACCCGATTTTCAGCCGCACGATCGAGGGGATGGAAAAGGCCTGGTACATCCTGCTGTTCCAGTTCGAGGGCGTCGCCGAGGAGATGATGGCGCGCGACAATTTCAGCCTGTTTCGGCAGCTTGTGCGGCATCACGACGAATGCGGTAAATGGATCGAAGATCTGTCGCGTCCGAACGCCCTGCGGGCCGCCATGAACTGGTATCGGGCGAATTATTCGCCGCAGAACGGCCTGGTGATGCCGTCTGTCGGCTCCATCCAATCCGCGACCATGGGGGTGTTCGGGCTCGATGACGTGTTTCTGCAGGAAATGCGGATGATCGGATCGAAAAACGCGGTGGAGGGCTTCTGGCGCTATGAGCGTGTGACCGGCGCCGGGCACTGGGTGCAACTCGATCGTCCGGGCTACTTCAATGCTCTGCTGCTCGATTTCCTGCGCCAGGATCTTCCCGAAGCGAAAGGATCGGCAGGACCGGGCACGTGAGCGCCGTCGGATTACCCGATCTCTGGCGTCCGTGGCGGATCAGCGCAGCGCGCGGCCGCAAATTCTCAAGGAATGCATGATGCCCGTCTATTCGGATCTGGTCCCCCACAGTTTCTGGCGCGAAATATCGCCCTCGCCTGAGGACCGGTCGGGGCTTGCCGCTCCGCTCGGACGCAGCATGCTCAGCATGCTGCACCTTGTCAGGGTGTTTGAAGAAAAGGTGCTGGAACTGGCTTCGCAGGGGCTGGTTCATGGACCGGCGCATTCAGCCGTCGGCCAGGAGGGGGGTGCCGTGGGCTCCATCCTGGCGCTGCGTGGCAGCGATCAGGTGAATGGTTCGCATCGCGCCCACCATCAGTTTCTCGCCAAGGCGCTGGCTTATCTCCGGCCCGACGGGATCGACCCCGAAGCTGAACTTGGCAGCGACATTCGCCAGGTGGCCAAGCGCACCCTGGCGGAAATCATCGGTCTTTCTGACGGGTTCTGCAAAGGGCGTGGCGGATCAATGCATCTGCGCTGGGCCGAAGCGGGGAATCTCGGCACCAACGCCATCGTCGGTGGCGGCGTTCCGATGGCGGCGGGTGCAGCCTGGGCGCATCAGCGCGCCGGCAGCGGCGATGTCGTCTACACCTATTTCGGTGATGGGGCGGTGAACATCGGATCGGTTCTCGAGACCATGAACATTGCCGCCGCCTGGAAACTTCCGCTGTGCTTCTTCATCGAGAACAACCATTATGCGGTATCCACGCGCGTTGACGAGGTTACCGCCGAAACCCGGTTGTCGGCGCGCGGGCTGGGTTTCGGCATTCCGTCCCTGCGGGTTGATGGGATGGACACGCTGGCGGTCTATCTTGCGGCGCAGGAGGCCAACGCGATCATGCGCAGTGGCGGCGGGCCGGTGATCATCGAGGCGGATGTCTACCGCTATTTCCATCAGAATGGCGCGCTGCCCGGATCGGCTTTCGGATATCGCACAAAGGACGAAGAGCAGGAATGGCGCGGGCGCGATCCGCTCGTGGCGATGGCGCGCGATCTTCAGGAGCGGCAGATCATCGGCAGCGTCGCTGTCGTTAAGCTGCACAATGCCTGTCAGGCGATGATGGACGACATTGCCGGCGAACTGGTCGAGGAAACCGGCGATCGGCGGCAGGTGGTGCCGGCCCTCTGGCCGTCAGAGGATTTTCGCGATTTCGGGCTGCGTGGCGATCTGTCGGAATTTGCAGATGCCCGGTTCGAGGAGCAGGACAGCTTTTCCGGTTCGCTTGTCGAGGACGTGAAATTCATTGACGTCGTGGCCGATGTGATGCGGCGGCGCATGGCAGAGGATGAGCGGATCGTCGTGCTCGGTGAGGATGTGCACCGGCTCAGGGGTGGCACCAACGGGGCGACGCGCGGCCTGGCGCAGGAATTTGCCGATCGCTGCCTCGGCACGCCGATCTCCGAGAACGCTTTTACCGGCCTTGCCGCGGGGATGGCTGCAGACGGGCGGGTGCGGCCGGTCGTCGAGTTCATGTATCCCGATTTCATCTGGGTGGCGGCCGACCAGCTGTTCAACCAGATCGGCAAGGCGCGGCACATGTTCGGGGGTGAGAATGCAATGCCCCTGGTGGTGCGCACCAAGGTGGCGATCGGCACGGGGTACGGCTCGCAGCATTCGATGGATCCGGTCGGCATTTTCGCCACGTCGCCGGGCTGGCGCATCGTGGCGCCGTCAACGCCCTTTGACTATGTTGGATTGATGAATGCCGCCCTGCGCTGCGACGACCCGGTGCTGGTGCTTGAACATGTGGATCTGTATGCGAGCAAAGGCGCGGCGCCGGCCGACGATCTGGATTATGTCATTCCCATCGGCAAGGCCAAGGTGGTGCGCACCGGCAAACATGCGACCGTCCTGACTTACCTGTCGATGGTGACCGCCGTTCGCGAGGCCGTGGAGCGGTTGGGTCTTGATGTCGAGATTATCGATCTGCGCACCCTCGATCGGGCGAGCTTCGATTGGGAGACGGTCGAAGCATCCGTCTGGAAGACCAACAATGTCCTGATCGTGGAGCAGGGGGCCGCCGGCACATCCTATGGCGGCTGGCTGGCCGATGAATTGCAGCGGCGGTGTTTTGATGCGCTGGATCAGCCAATCCAGCGTGTGCATGGCGCCGAAGCCTCGCCGAGCATTTCGAAAGTGCTCGAGGCGGCGGCTTCAACGCGAACCGGCGACATCGAAGCCGCTTTGCGAAAAGTGATGGCCGACCAGGGCCTGGCGGTGGCGACATCATGAGTGCGCAGCCGCACGGCGGCCTGCGTGCAGCGGGGACACGCGGCCCATGACGGGGAAAGTACCGGGCATCGCGGGCGTCGAACATATCGGGTTCACCGTTCCCGATCTCGATGCTGCCGTGGCGTTCTTTGTCGATGTGCTGGGCTGCCAGAAAATATACGAGGTCGGACCCTTTCAAAGCGATGGGGACTGGATGCAGACGCATCTGGGTGTCGATCGGCGTGCCGTCATGAAGCGCCTGGCCTTCCTGCGTTGCGGTCACGGCAGCAATTTCGAGATTTTCGAATACGACGCGCCCGACCAGGCCAGGACGCCGCCGGCCAACAGCGATGTCGGCGGACATCATCTTGCCTTCTATGCCCTCGATTTCGACACGGCCTATGCCGCCTTGCAGGACAGCGGCGTGAGCATACTCGGTGTGCCGACCTACCGCGCGGACGGGCCGAGCGGCGGGCAGACCTGGGTCTATTTCCTGACCCCATGGGGCATGCAATGCGAACTGGTCAGCTTTCCCGGGCGCAAGGCCTATGAACGCGCGACCCTGCACCGTCTTTGGCATCCCGTCCATCCGCAGGAGTGACTTCATGAGCATCAGCTTCGATTTTTCAGGCAAAACGGCAATCGTGACCGGCGGGGCCTCCGGGATCGGACTTGCCATGGCCAGAGAACTGGCCGCTGCCGGCGCGACTGTGCAGGTCTTCGATCTGGATGCTGCGGCGGCCGAACAGGCAGCGGCGTCGATCGGCGCGTCGTGCCAGTGGTTTCAAGGCTCGGTGACCGATCCTGAGGACGTGGCAGCCTCCTGTGACGCCGCCTGCCAGGCGTTCGGCAAGATCGATATATTGATGAACAATGCGGGGATCGCGGGCGCCGAAGCGAGTATCGATCTGGCGCTGGAGGACTGGCGGCGGTCCATTGATATCAATCTCACCGGCGTTTTCCTGTTCGCGCAGACGGCGGCCCGGCACATGCGGGCCACCGGGGGCGGGGCGATTGTCAATACGGCCTCGATGTTCGGCATCGTCGCCGGGCCCGAGCGTGCCTCCTATTGTGCGTCGAAAGCCGGTGTGGTGGCGCTGACCAAGGTTCTCGCCTCGGAGTGGGCCGCTCTCGGGATTCGCGTCAATGCGATCGGACCGGGATATGTCGATACGGCCCTGACGCAAAAACTGTCCGGCGAGGGGCGGCTGGATCTAGAAGCCCTCAAGAGGCGCACCCCGGCCGGGCGCCTGGGTTCGGTGGAGGAGATCGCCCGCAGCGGGCTGTATCTGGCATCGGATGCCGGCGATTTCATCACCGGCCAGGTGCTCGTGGCCGACGGCGGATGGTCGTCCTACAGCTATATCTGATGCCTACGTCCAGGAAAGGGTCATGCAAACCTTGCGGGCCGGCCGGTTCAGTGGGCAAATGGTGCAGATTCGATGCAGCGCGCGAAGACAGACAGCTCCGAAGAGGTATGGCATGGCCGATCACGGCGAGCCCGGCACCGGAAAGACGATGATGGCCGTCGTTACCACCGGCAATGGCGGTTATGACAAGCTCGACTATCGCGAGGTGCCGATCCCTGTTGCCGGCGATGGTGAGGTTCTGATCCGCGTTCTGGCCGCCGGGGTGAACAACACGGAGATCAACACCCGGCTCGGCTGGTACTCGTCCAGCGTGACAACCGACACGGATGCGGCTTCGCAGGCCCAGGGCGCTTCGGCCGAGCACAAATCCGATGGCGGATGGAGCGCGGCGACGCCGTTTCCGCTGATCCAGGGAACCGATTGTTGCGGTGTCGCAGCGGCGGGCAGCGCTGCAGGCGCCGCATTGATCGGCAAGCGTGTTCT
Organism: Neohoeflea coraliihabitans; assembly: GCF_019334345.1. Taxonomy (GTDB): domain Bacteria; phylum Pseudomonadota; class Alphaproteobacteria; order Rhizobiales; family Rhizobiaceae; genus Pseudohoeflea; species Pseudohoeflea coraliihabitans. The sequence goes on along the minus strand of NZ_JAHWQX010000001.1, from coordinate 16,023 downwards.
GGTGCGGCCCTGCATGCGCCCGAACGGCTTTGACGACATGGAAAACATCTGGATGGCTTCGGATTTCGATGGCGCCTTCGCGCAATTCGTCAAGGTGCCCACCAGCGAGGTCTTCCCGGTCGACTGCGACTGGTCGGATGCGGAGCTGGCCACGATCCCCTGCGCCTACGGCACCTCGGAAAACATGCTGCACCGCGCCGGCGTGACCTCGGGCGAGCTTGTGCTGGTGGCGGGCGCGTCGGGGGGCGTGGGGTCGGCAACGGTGCAATTGGCCAGGCGCCGCGGGGCGCGGGTGGCCGCGATCACCAGCAGCAGCAAAGGCGATGCGCTGCGCGATCTCGGCGCCGATATCATCATCGAGCGCGGGGCCGACCTGGTGCGCGAACTCGGCGAAAAGTCGGTCGATGTGGTGGTCGACAATGTGGCGGGCAGCGGCTTCCCGCAGATGCTGAAGGTGCTGAAACGCGGCGGGCGGCTGGTCTCGTCCGGCGCGATCGCCGGTCCCATCGTCGAACTCGACATGCGGGACATGTATCTCAAAGACATCACCCTGATCGGCTGCACCGCCTGGGATGAGCCGGTGTTTGCCAATCTCGTCTACTATATCGAGCGCGGTGAAATCCGGCCGGTGCTGGCCGGCGTCTTTCCGCTGAAGGAGATCGTTGCGGCGCAGAAGGAGTTTCTGCGGAAAACCCATGTCGGGAATTTCGTCCTGGTGCCACCGGATGTGCCCGGCAATAACAGCTGATCAGGTGCCGGGCGTCCGGCGCCGTTCCGGCTCTGCATCTCCTCTTACACAAACCGCGCCGTGGCCTGGACCGAGTGGCTCCAGTCCCTGGGCGACTGGCCGTATAGGCGTTTGAACTCCCGGCTGAACTGCGAAGTGCTCGCATAGCCCACATCCCAGGCCGCCTCGTTGACGGTCTTTCCCTCGGCGATCTTCATCGCGGCGCTGTTCAGCCGCATCGATTTGACGAACTGGAGCGGTGACATCGTCGTCGCCTCCTTGAACCGCCGGTGGAACACGGCGCGGCTCATGCCAACGTGGCTGGCCATGGCTTCGATGCTGACCTGCTCGTTCAGATGGGTGGACAGGTAGTCGATGGTCCGCGCGATCTCGTTGCCGACGCCAAAGGCGCGCCGGGCGGCAGCTCCCGCTTCGCCCTTCAGCACGGCGTAGTAAAGCTCGCGCAGGCGGCCTGGTCCGAGCACCGCCGTATCCACCGGGCTGTCGAGCAATTCCAGAAGCCGCAGCAGCGCCTGGGTGAAGCCCGGATCCCAGCGCGCCAGCGCCAGAGCTTGCGGGGGCGCGGCATCGGACCGGCGGGCGGCACCGGCTGCGGTCTGCATTTCGATGGCAAGGTCGCGCATCAGCCGCGGCCTGAGCGCGATCATCACACCCAGCAGCGGGTTGTCCTTCGAGGCGCGCGGCGACCCCGCCTCGACCGGCAGGGTCATCGGACACAGCAGATATTGGCTGCTGTCATAGACATGGTGTTCGCCATCCAGAACGGCTTCCTTGGCGCCGCTGAGGATGGCCACGACTGTCGGCTCATAAACGGCGGGCACGCAGGGCACAGCTTCGCTGACGCGAAACAGCTGCACGCCCTCCAGCGCGGTGTCGATAAGGCCAGCCTCGGGGAGATGGCGCTCGATGAGGTGCTTGATGGCGTCCTTGTGCATGCTGCCAAGCTGGCAGGAAAAATGATGCATTGCAATCGTTGCGATACAATCAGGCATATATTCGAGATGATTTCGCCTGTTTCTGATGTACTTCGAGATTTATCTACATGACCAGAATACAGCGACACCCCTTCACGTCGCCAGCCGCGGCTGGCAGGAGAGAAAAGATGGCAGATACGACTTTCGGACCCGAGGGCTGGACGCCCGACCGCCTCGGCCCCCTTGCGGGCAAGACCTATCTCATCACCGGGGCCAATGCCGGTGCCGGCTTTCAGGCGGCGCGGATGCTGCTTGCGAAAAAGGCCAGGGTGGTAATGCTCAACCGCTCGACCGACAAATCGCAGGCGGCGATCGCAGACCTGAAAAGGGAGTTCGGGGCACGGGCCGAGGTCAGCTTCGTGCGGATGGATCTGTCCGTTCTCGACAGCGTGCGCGCGGCCGCGGCCGAGGTGCTAAAGACCGTTCCCCGCATCGATGCGCTGATCTGCAACGCGGCCATTGCGCAGGTTCCGACGCGCAAGCTGACGGTGGACGGCTTCGAAAGCCAGCTTGGCACCAATCACTACGGCCATTTCCTGCTGTGTGGTCTGCTGTTTGACCGCATCGCGCAGACGGGGGGCCGCATCGTCGTGGTGGCCAGTCTCGGCTACAATATGGGGCTGAAGACGATCAAGTTCGACGACATGAACTGGGAGGAGGGCTACGGCGCGAACATTGCCTATTCGCAGAGCAAGCTGGCGCAGATGATGTTTGCCTACGAATTGCAGGATCGCCTGGCCGCCGCCGGCCGCACCGATGTCAAGGTCTATGTCTGCCACCCCGGATCCGCGGCGACTTCGCTGATCACCACCAGCGGCAGCCGCACGATGCGCTTTGTCTGGTGGCTGATGACCAAGACGCCGATGGTGCAAAGCGCCGAACAGGGCGCCTATCCCGAGGTCATGTGCGCGACCGAGGATGGGCTTGAACAACGCGCTCTCTATGGACCCACCGGCGGGGCCCTCGGGGCGCGGGAATTTGTCGGCCCGGTTGGCAAGGGCACGCTGAACGCCCATGCCTATGACAAAGCCGTCATGCAGCGGCTGTGGGACGTCTCGGAACAAGCCACCGGTTTCGAATGGACGCTTTGACCCAGGAGATCAGATCGAGCGGCTGGTCATGCAGGGCAAGCGCGGCAGGGCCGGACAGGGCCGGACACTTTGGAAAATGGCGGAGAGGATGGGATTCGAACCCACGAAACCGTTCCCGGTTTACTCCCTTAGCAGGGGAGCGCCTTCGACCACTCGGCCACCTCTCCGTGGCTGGTGCTGTAGCCGTAAAAACCTTGCCCTTCAAGGGCTTTGCCGGATTTTTCGGCCATTTTCAGCAAAAACCTTTCTTGCAGTTTCAGACCGCATTTTGCAGAACGGGACCAGAACAAACCGGCACAAGCAGCACAAAAACGACACACGAAAATCCTGCTTTGTTCACGGTCATTCCCCGCCACGCTTTTTCCCCGCAAAAACGTCCATGATCAGCGACCGCCCGGCCTCGGGGTGCGCGTATCTGTCCATGAGCATGCGCGGGCTTTCCCATCCTCCAAGTTCCGCCGTTGTCACCGGGTCAATGCCCTGGCGGATCATCAATTCAGTTCCGAAGCCATGCCGCCCCGCTTCATGCGGTGTCAGCTTTGGGAGGCCATGCGCAGCCACCAGTTTGCGCCAGTGCATGTAAAACGTCCCCTTGGCGGGATAGCCGAACACCAGACGGATATGTCGGTCTTCTGGCTTGATCGATGCAAGGGCGGCGACCACGGCAGGGACAAGATAGACGGTCCTGTACCTGACCTCGGGGCCGTTCTCTCCCGTCTTTCTGGTGCCAATGGTGGCGGTGCCTGCAGCAAGATCCAAATCACTCCACGTCAGGCCCATCATTTCAGATGGCCGCGCACCGGTGGTGAATAGGAACAGGGCAGCGGCCCCGAGAAGGGGTTTGCCTTCGTTCGTCGCAGCCTTGGCGAATCTCGTTGCAAATTCCATATCGCCGGCCGCGCGTGTCGTGCGCTTGACCTTGAAGCGCTCTGCCTTGATCGGCGCGCATAGCCCCCGCTTGGCAGCCCGGTTAATCACGGCGCACATGGGGGTAATGACTTGGCGGTTTCTGGTGGCGGCTGATGCCTTGGGATAGAGGATGCGGGCAGCATCCCGGATCATGGGCGCGGTAATCTTGCGCACCTGCATCTTGCCGAAATGGTCATAGAGCGGGAGCATGAAGCGCCTGTCCCGGCCCTCGTCTACGTAGAGGGCAAGGGCTTCGGCAAATGTCAGGACCGATTCCGGCCCGTAAACGGCAGCACGTCTGATGCGCTGTTCGTGCTCGTGCGCGATGTCTTCCGCGAGCCGCTTGTCAGACGTTCCCGAAGATCGACGGATTGTCTCCCCGTCAACAGTGAACCGGTAATGCCAGACCGCGCCGCGCTTGATGAGCCGCATTCATCTTCCCCCTTGGGTTGGACCAGCATGGAGTTGATAAGGGCTTCCAGGTCGGCCTCTGTAAAGAAAAGCGCATTGCCGAGCTGGCGGCAAGTGCCGAGTTTCCGTGCGGTCTTGCGCAGGTTGCGTTCGCTGATGGCAATGCCGCGCTGTTCAAGGCGGCTGACCACGGCTTCCGGCGACATGCAGGACTCAAGAGCGCTCATGCGTTCTTCCTTTCCTCGAATAGAGGTTTCGGCGGCAGCGGCGCTTTCGGATTGCGCTCCTTGCGCGCGAAGCCCCGCGACTTGATCTTTTGTTTCGACCGCATGGCTCCTGATGCCTTGTCTCGCGCCCGGTCGGCCTTCCTGATCCTGCGCACGTCATCGGCGGTCTTGGCCTTGTGGCAGACCCGGCATATTGCCTGAGCGTTCGCCAGCGTCGGTTCCCCGCCAAGTTCAGCTGGTAGAATGTGATCGACCTCGACCTCTCCGGGCTTCAGCTTGGCGGCGCATTTCTCGCAGTGACCTGCCGCCCGCTCGATGGCGGCGCGCTTGACCTTGCGGGGGAACTCAAGACGGGCCATCACACCATCCTGTTTTCAGCACGCAGGGCCGCAAGCGTTGCCGCCTGCAAATCTCCGAGCTTGGGTTTCCATTCCCTGCGTGCGTCCTGCGCTTCGCTGATCTGGCGAAGAATGGCGAGACGACGCCGCTCGTGATATTGTGCTCGTCGCTGCGCCTGTTTCCGGCGATACCAGCGGAGCCAGGGGCGAAGGGGGTTCATGCTGCACTCCGGTAAAATTCGAGTGGGTCAATGCCGAACGCCATGGACATGTGGCGAATTGCGTTCTCGAAAAAGGCGGTGAATTCCGCCTCGTCCATCTTGTCGAAGGCCGTGGAATCCGGGACCAGAATGGTCATGCCGCTCTTGAGCCTGACCGGTACGTGAAAGCCCAATTCCATCTTCAAGGCTTCATGCAGATGCCGCGCTGTCGGCGCGCATTCCGTGGCCTCCACCACCTTGTGAAGCGTCTGCCAGTAGAGCCGGTGCTTCTTCCCGTGGCGAAAGTTCTTCACCTCCACCTTGACAAGCTGCCCCTGCTTCACGCCGTCAAGGGCGTGAAGGTCCATGTCCATTTCGGGGACCAGGGCATTGCCTTTTCGGATGAAGCCATAGACGGGCTTGTCGCGCTTGGTCACTATCCCCTCCATTCCGGGGCGAAGGGGATATCGTCGTCCAAGGCGCTGCTGCTTGCAGGGTGTCCAGCCGCGTCCGGTTCGTCGTAGGACGTGCGGGCGGGTGAGCGATCCCCTGACGGGCCATCCAGCATCACCAGCTTGCTATCGAAGCCCTGCAGAACGATCTCGGTGGAATACCGGTCATTGCCGGATTGGTCCTGCCACTTACGGGTGGCGATCTGGCCTTCAAGATAGACCTTGGAGCCTTTGCGCAGGTAGTTTTCAGCCACCTTGCACAACCCTTCCGAGAAAATCACAACGCGATGGAATTCGGCCTTTTCACGGCGTTCTCCGGTGCTCTTGTCCTTCCACGTCTCGTTCGTAGCGACCGTCACATTTGCAATTGGACGCCCGTCTTGCGTCCTGCGGATATCCGGGTCTGCGCACAAGTTCCCCAGAACGATAGCTTTATTGACTGATCCCGACATAGGAATCTCCTCTGTTTATGGCCGTGACAGTTGAGTAGTTGACGCCCATTTGTTTCGCGATTTCCGACATTCGGACACCGGCATGGATGCGCCTGCGGATCTCTTGAACCTGGTGTTCCTTGATGTGCTTGCGGCACCCTCCACTGCCCCGTCCCTTTAGAGACATATCGGCCATGTTCTGCGACCTGCTTCCGATGAACAGATGAGCGGGGTTCACACACCAGCGGTTGTCGCAATGGTGGCAGACATCCATGCCATTCGGGACATCGCCTTTGAACATGATGTAAGCAGCCCGGTGCGCGCCCATTCGCTCCCCAAGCAGGGAAAAGTGGCCGTACCCATTTCCCTTCCCCGCGCCTTTCCATGCCCAGCACTTCTCCGCAGAAAGTCCGTGTGTTTCAGCCTTGGAGAGGAAGGCGACGATAGGATATCGTGGCATCATGGTGTCGCTCCTAGGCAGCGTTGAGGGGGTGGAGAGCCGCGCGCCGGTCGGCGAACTTCTCCTTGACGAATTTGAGATAATCAGCGGGCCAGCACTCGCGGGCGGTCTTGTCGCCCCACACGCGCGCCAGTTGGTCAACGCTGACCTCGCTGGAGCAATCGAAAAGCTCCTGATCAAGTTCAGCCAGCGCTTTTTTCATTGCCGCTGCCGATGGCGCATTACCCTTGACGTAAGCCCATGGGTCAGCCGTCCAGCGCTTCCATTGCTTCTTGCCGTTCCACTCCGAGCACTCGCACGGAACCCAAGTCGTGGGCATATCGTAGAGGTATCGACCGATGCCCCATTTCACGGCAGCACGCTTGAAGGCGTCGGATATTGCGCCCTTCTGCGCCTCAACCTGTGTATCTCCCGCGCCATCCGCCTTCCATATCCATTCGTCATCGACCTTGATGCCGATTTCGCAGATGGTCTTGATTTCGGCGTGGGAATAGCGGCATTGCCAGCCATCCATCCCGCACACCTGATCAAGCCTGTCCTGAACGTCGCGGCTATCGATGTAGGCCAGCGCCATCGCCTTGGTGCCGTCCTTGGTGACGGACTGAGCGCGCCAGTGCACAGCATCCCTCGGGAATTCCGCAGCCAGCATCTTGATTTCGTCACTCGTCGGCATTGTCATTTCCTCGCGGGTCGAACAGGGGGCAGTCGCCGCCGTTGATGTTCACGCAGCGCATGAAGGGTTCCTCGCGAGACCAGTAATCGCGGTCCACGAAGCCCATGCCTTCCAGGCGCTTGTGCTTGCGGCAGAGCCATGAACCGGGGTGCCGCTTGCGTGTGTCGGAGACAACGTTTCGGCAGTCACTGCACCATGTCGCGGGGGGCTGGCGTTCCATCATGCCGACCTCGCAATGCTGAGCCATTCTCGGGCGAGAGACAGGGACCGGAATGCTTGACGATATTGCCGCGCTCGCCGCCAGATTTTGGCTTGCTCAATCTCGCTCATGGCGATGCGGGTCCAGAAATCGCGGCGCGTTTCAATGACGGTGTTCATTCTGCTGCCTCCGGCGCTAGTGCGCTTGCCCACTCCAGCAGCGTCTCCGCGATGTAGTGGGCATCGTTCGGCATCTCTTTGTCATCGGTTGCGATGTTGACGATGAATTCCGCAAATTCGTCCATCTCGGACCATGTGAGTTCGCGGAGAATGCTTGCGAGTTTCTCGTGATTGTTCATTCTGCTGCCTCCGGCTCGCTGTGTTCGGTGAAGTCTTCAGAGCGGGGCAGGGCAAGGAGCGCGTCGGTTTCGCCAAAGAAACTGATCTTCGTATCCTGCTCGTGACCGAGGTAATCTGTCGATGTGACCCACAGGCTCTTGCATTTGCCGTTGCTGTCATCGGAGGACGCCAATTCGATCTTGATGACGCCGTGAAAGGTGATGCTGTTCATGGCTACACTCTCCTGTCTGTCTGATAGGCGGCTTCGGCTCGGGAGAAACCGACCTGCGCGCATGCGAGAAAACCAAGCGTCAGGATTGCGATAATCAGCACCGCGCCCACGATGTTGGGCTTGCGGCTGGGCTGTGCGGTCTCCTCTGAAAGACGCTGGCCGATCAGGTGGGTGGTGCGGGGGTCGATGTTGTCCATCATGCGTCTCCCTTGGCTTTGGCAATGGCGGCGCGGGCGGCGATGACCTCGGACTCTTTCTCCGGGTCCCAACTGCCACAGTCTCCGCTGCTGACGAGTTCGGTGTACTTCGCCAGCAGCCCCTCCAGCGCTTCCAGCAGATCAGGAGCGGCCGCAATCAGGCGGGCGTTGGCCTCGGCGGGGAGGTACACGGTTTGAGTTGCTCGCCCGAACGCTTCGCCAATCACCACAGGTCCGTGGCCGACGCTCGCTCGGATGGCGAAGTCATAAGCTTCGAAAACGGGGAATGCCGCTCTTTCCGCGCCCCAAGGCCCCGGCGTGTGCTTGCTCTCGGTCATCAGGAATCCTCCTGCTCGTAATAGTCGTCAGCGTCGAAAAGCGCTTCGCTCACGGTTTCCTCGATCTGCTCGCGAAGATCCTTGCGATCGGTCTTTTGCTCACCCATGTCGCGAACGATCTCGATTTGATCGATGATAAGATCAACAGCCACCTCAATGACCTTGGCGGCTTGCGCCTTGTGAGCGTCGTAGGACGCCTTTTCGTCAATCACGTTGAAGGCCGGGAATGGGACGCAAAGCTTGTCGGTGGCCCGCTGCTGTGCGGCGATGGCTCGTGCGTGAAAGCCGAGCGTGACCGGCTGAACTTCGAAATCTGTCCATGCGGCTGTGTCGAGGGTTTTCATTGCATGTCCTCTCTTTGGTGTGAGAGGATAGTGCATGTCATTCACATATTTGTCAATCAATAATGTGCATCAGATGAACGAAAAAGCCCTGCCTAGAAGGGCAGAGTGAAGAATATCAAGGATTTAAGGGAATCAGTCGTTGGTGCCGGTCTTGCCTAGCTTGAAGCTGATGAAGTCGGAAATCTCACGCTGGACCGGCTCGGACGCCTTCTCCAGGTTGTCGTGAATCGACCAGACCGCATCAGGGATGAGCGGGTTTCTCATTAGCAGCGAGGCCACGCTAACGCCGTAATAGTCCGAGGCTGCTTCAATTAAGCCTTGGCTGTAGGGGCTTTGCGCATTCTCAATCTTGGAGAGCAGCGACCGCGAGATATTAAGGCTTTCCGCTGCCTGCTCCTGAGTGATGTTCAGATGTTCCCGCCATTCCCTGAGGAATGTGCGGCGAAGCTGGCGTTTGGGTTTCCTTACTGGCGGCATAAGGCAGTTTTCGCACCTGCCCCGGCGGGAATCCATGCAATGTCATGCACAATGTTCTTGACATGCACGTTCATCACATTCACAATACGGGCATGAAAACGCTGACCGAAGCCATGAAAGAACGAGGCATCTCTGATGAGGCCCTTGCGGCTGCTGTCGGCAGGCATCGTTCGACAATCACGAAAATCCGCCTCCGTCAGGCAGCTCCGTCCTTGGAGACGGCGCTTAAGATCAGCCGAGAGGTTGGCGTTCCCGTGGAGAACCTCTTCCCGGCGGAGGCGGCGCAATGATGCTAGATCGGCACAAGCTGCGGCGCGATAGCCTCCTGCACCCGTTTCGTATCTTCGGCAAGATAGCGCACTGGTCGAACCATCCTGAGCGCAATGGGTCTGGTGTTGTCGCCGGTGTAGGGATCGACCATCTCTGCGTAATAGGTCAGTCGCATCAGCCCCCCGCTGACGCACTCGACCATTCCCAAGCCGGATACGAAAGTATCGAGTACAATAGTCGGCTCGGTAAGTCCCTTCACCCTGTAATGTATCATAGCAATTCCCCGTTTAACCCCTCGAATACCAGTAAAATTAAAATATTTGCACTGTGCAAGCATGGCACTGCTGGCGTGGTTAACGGCTGCGATAAGACCTCCCAAGCAGCCAAGACGGCGGGCGTCATATCCTCCACGCCCGCCGTCGATCTCCTGATTGTCGCATGCCTTGCCACTTGTGGCGTTTTCGCTGTTGTCGGTTCGCTCTGCCTCATGGCGCTGGTCAAGGGGTGGGTGTGATGTCGCCGATAGAATGGATTGCTCTTTATCTCTACGAGACGGGCTTCGTCCTCTCGCTCATGTACATGCTTTCCCATCCAAGCTTCAACGCTGAACATTATATGCTTGCGGTCGTCGCCGCTTTGTTTTGGCCGGTTGCCGGGCCGATTTACATCTTCGTGAGGGCGTGCCGATGAGCGCTGTCTGGTTTGGCCTCGCCTCCTTTTGGTGCGTTGCTCTCGTCGCCCTCGCGCCTAACGTCCCGCCGGCGATTGTCGTTGATGGCATTATCCTCGCCACGCTCTGCGCTGGCGTCTTTTCCATTCTCTGGACGATCGAGGGCCGCAAATGACCTCACCATCCATCATTAGCTGGGTGCCAGCGGCGGGCGGGGCAATTGCCGCTGGCACCATGTCCCGCGCCGAGGACCGCGCGAGTTCTGAATTTGACTGGCCGTTGAAGGTCGCCAGCACCTTTCGTCACCTTGGAATTTCGGCGCTCCAGTTCTGCCAGGAGCCGAGCCGCCGCTTCACCAAGGGTTTCCATCCGTTCGTTTCCTTCTCTCCAACGTGTCTACGCAATCAATGTAGCCACGATGGAGAACCAGATTCATGGAAATTTCACCCGCAACGGAGCGCAACGCCATGACTGACGTAGCTATGGCCCGTTCACTCGTTCAGGACATTGGCGGTCGCCGGTCAGTAAAGGTCATGCTTTTCGAGGCATACCGAACCCTGACTGCGATGTTTCCGCACAACGAAGAGCCCCGCAATCAATGGACCGAGCGCCGCTTACGCGCCTTCTGGAACATGGAAGCCGCGACGGTTCAATACCGCGAAATGGTCGAGCTGCACGAAGCTGCTGCGAAGAAGAAGGCAGAGCGGGCGCTGATCGCCCAAGCGAGGGAAGAACATGCCGCATTCATCGAGAAAACCGCCCGTCTTCGTTCGCTTCTTGAGCACTCGGACGCGGCTTTCCATAGCCCTCAGATTGAGGGAATGGGGTGCCAGTTGGGCGGAATGGATCGCTCCCGAATTGAGGGAGATTGAGTGATGCGCTGGTTTGGATGGCTTCCGCTGCTTGTCGCCGCATTCCTGCTTGTTGGCTACTTCGGCTTTGCCGCGTGGTTCATCTGGCAGTTTGCAGTTGGTGTTTTTTGAATTCCGGGACGGCAAGGGTGATCCTGAACCCCTAACCGCTGAACCTTGCTTGTCAGACACGCGGCTTACCGGTGCCGCACGGAAGAAAACCGGCGCAATCAAGGAGGGTCGGAATGCCGAAGCTTCACAAGAACGTAAGGGTCGCTTTCGCCCAGCTTAGTGAGGGGCGCGGGCTTCTGTGCAGGCAGTTTAGCCGTTCAGACGACGCCACCCATAGGGGTGAAAACTACCTCTATTTTCGAGTAATGGACGGGAAGAAAATTGGCACGGCGAGCGCGAAATTCCTCATCCAAGAAGGGCTCGTTAAGCCCTGCTCAGATGGACTTTTTGAAGACACGCCCCAAACTTTCCGAACCGTCTCGCCAGACGAGTTCGATGATTTCAAAGAGCGATATGAAGCGGTGTGATTGCGGCTCCGGCAAATGGGCTGCGTTTGGATTCGGGGTTTGCCTGAAGGAAGGGCGGCTCGGTGTCTGGCGCTGCGTAGACTGCAAAGGGAGCGAGGAATGATCAAGCTGCAACTCCCATGGTTCGACCCAATCCTGAACCCTAACAAGCGGGTTCATTGGGCACCGGAAGCCAAGGCCAAGAGAAAAGCCCGCATGGATACCGCATGGCTGACCCGTACCGCAGGAGGCGCGCTGCTCAACTGCGAGCAGGTTCATGTCTCCATGACGTTCGTTCCGCCAGATCGCCGCGCCCGCGATCTCGACAACATGGCCGCAGCCACCAAGGCGCACCGTGACGGAATCGCTGACGTGATCGGCATTGATGACAGCCGGTGGAGCCTGTCGTTTCGCAAGGTCGAACCTTCACCTCCCGGCAGTGTCCTGGTGGAGATAAGCCCGAGATGACGAGGCCAGCAGCATCATGGATACGCGATCAACTGCGCAAGATGGAGCGGGAGAAAACGCACCACTTGGAGAGGTTCGGCAAGGACCGCCCCGACCACTGGCACCAGATGTATCAGGACGACATACGCGCCCTGCATTGGGCTTCCGTTGGCTACGACAAGCTCGCGGAGCGGGAAGCGGAGAGGGCGGGCGAATGAGCGAGCGCGACCTCTGGTTTTTCGTGGGCCTGAAAGAAGCCTGCCGCCGGAAGATGGAAGGACAGAATGATGGCTAGAATCCGATCCATCCATCCAGCCCTCGCGACTGATGAAGCGTTCATGTCCATGACGGCATATGCGAAGGCTGCATGGCCGCTGCTTTGGATGGAATGCGACGATCAAGGCGTGTTCGAGTGGAAGCCGGTGGTCCTCAAGGCGCGGCTTCTCCCTGCTGACAACATCGATTTTGCCGAGATCCTGGAAGAGTTCGTAAGCCTCGGCGTTGTGATGCGTTTCGAAGTTGCCGGGAAGAGTTACGGAGCGGTTCGGAACTTCTGCAAGTTCCAGCGCCCGAAGAAGCCCAATGCGGTCCATCCAGTTACCCCAGAGTCCCGAACGTTCACCGCTTCAAGCGAGCCGAGTTCGGAACCAGTACGGAACCAGTTCGGAACTAGTGGGGAAAAACCAAAACAGATGGAGGATGGAGGATGTAATAACTCTTCTTCACTTCGTTCAGAAGAGATGCGCGCGGACGCGCCCAAAGCCAAACCGACAAGAGCACGGCAAATCCCGGCTGGTTTCAAGCCCGATCTCGAATGGGCTGTTTCTCGTGGCCTGTCCCCGCAAGCTGCACAGACCGAGGCCGAGAAGTTCGTCAACTACTGGCTCGGGGAGGGCAAGCCGAAGAAGGACTGGTCTGCCGCGTGGCGGACGTGGGTGCTCAAGGCGCTCGATTATCAGGGCAGGGGCAGATCCCCGCCGAACCGGATCACCATGACCGACGAGGCATGTCGAAAATTCATTCAGCGAGGCGAAGACCATGAACAGCAGGACCCGGAAGATGATCTCCGCAATGTTTTCAGCCTACCCGCGATCCGATGAGATCAACGGGGAGGCCTATCTGGCGATGGTCGAGCTTGGCTGTCGCGGGCTTCCCGACGAGGCGCTGCAGCAGGCGGTGGCCGATGTGGCGAGCGGCGAACACATCGAGGGCCGGCGCAAGGGCTGGGCGCCATCCCCGGACGTTTTTGCGAACCATGCCCGGTACGTCCACGAGTGCAACGAAGTCATCCGGCGGGCAAGGGAGCGGATGAAACTTTCCCCTCCAGAGCCAAGGGAAGCGCCGATTGAAGCGGCCATGAAGCGCCTGACAGACGCACAGGCAGCAGAATTGAAAGCCGAGCGCCAGAAGGTGTTGGCACGGTTTTCGAAGGAGTCAGGCTGATGGAGTTCACAGCCACAGATGCCCGCGACTATCGGCCTGGCTATAACCCGGAATTCTTGGCGCGTGCTCGGGAAAAGAACAAACGCCGCGAGCGTGAAAAAGCCGCGAGGATTCACCGTGAGCTTTTGGCAAAGGCGAAGGAAGAAGCCCGCCGGGAGCGAGAGGAAAGAGCAAGGGCTGAGCGTGAGCAAGAAGCCGAGCAGCGCAGGATCGAAGAAGCGACACAGATCATGGCCAAGGCTGGCAATCGGTATGAGCCGATCATCGATATTACGCCGCAGCTCATGGTCAAGGAAATCATTGTCGAGGTCGCAGAGCGGTTCGGGTTCGCCCCGCGCGAGATCGTCGGGAGAAGCCGGTACAAGCCGCTGACCAGAGCAAGGCAGGCTGCGATGGCAGAGGTCTATTTGCACCGGCCTGACATGTCGCTGCCTCAGATCGGCCGATTTTTCAACCGCGACCACACAACGGTGCTTCACGCGCTCAAGGTGATGGGCCTGAAATAGCAAGGGAACGGGGACATGGCGGGACGACCGAGAAAACGAGGCAAGCGCACGCAAACGGGGGCATTGTCGCGCGCAGTTGGAGAGCATGTTGAGGTCCGGATGAACCTCGAAACAGCGACGTGGAAGCGCCGCCAATACCGCCCGGACCTGACGCCAGATCAAGCCAAGGACAAGAGGCACGGAAACTATTTCGAGCAACTGCGACTGGCTGAGGAAGTGTCTGTTGCGCAATGTTGGTCGGCTGAGATGGTGATGGATACCTACGAGCGGTATTGTCACGCCATGGGCCTGCGGAATCCGCGATCCGCCAGCGACTATTCCGGGCCTTCAGGCTACGATGGCTCAGACCCTTTCGAGAGCGAGCGCGCCGAGCGAGACGAGAGAGCTGTGGCCGACTGGAAGGCCGTTCGGCGGGCAATTCTCGAATCCGGCCCATTTGGAATGATGGCTGTTGAGGCCATATTGTTCGAGAATAAGCCGATGCAGAAATTCGTGGGGGATTTGCGCCTGGCGCTGAACGAGGTTGCGCGTTTGAAAAAGCGGAGGAAGGCAGCATGAAAGATAGAACCGCCGGAATGAAAACGGCTCCAGTAGGTGGTGGAACACCTGTCTGGAGCCGTTTCCGGTCCCACCGAGGCCTAGCGAGACTCGTTCGGTGGGTAAAGGGGAAACTGCGCTTCCCGCTTGGCGGATATAATAGCGCAAGTCCCTTCCAGGTTCAAGAGTCCTCCAACGCGGGGATAGAGCGGCTTGACTTATCATCCCGAATCAGATAGCGCATTAAATGCACGATGGGTTAGCTGCGAGAAGCGGCTGGCCCATTTTTGCATTGTGAACATTTCGCAAGCGGAATGAAAACTAGAATCCTTGACGAGTCACGCAGAAGTCGCTATATACGGTTTGCCGGGGATACGTCGAAACGTATCAGGGCCAAAAGCCCACCCGGCGGCTACCCCCAACCGTTTCGGCGATGATGTGCGGTGCTGCACCGGGATAGCAGCCATCCACTTGGAGCGTACATCTCAAGCGGCCCGGCGGTCGCCAACGGTGTTACCGCTTCGGCGGATTGCAAGACCACCGGGAATGGTGGCAGGCCAGCGTGAGTTGGCCTCAGTTTCAAGCCCAGGCCGAGGGGGCCGAATACCCGGCCAACCAATTCCCCACCCCAAAGGAGAAGGCAATGTCTGAGCGCACAGCATATATCGCGACCGCTTTCATTGCGCTCGTCTGCTTGGCGTTGCTCGGTGGAGCGGGCTGGTTCAAGGCCACTCAGGCCGCGGCTGAAACGCCCATCTGCCAGTTCAAGGCGGGTGACGAAGTGGTTTCGCGCGCAACTGGTGAGCGGCTTCTTGTCGTCTCCGAGGCGAACAACAAAAACTGCTACGCGCAATTCGCTGGCGACGTGATTACGATCAACGAGGCTGGCAAGTATCGCCGGGCCTATTGCGCTGAACTGGTCTTTCTCTCCGATCAGTCGTAATTCCCCATCCCCGCCTCCCTGAACATCACAGAAGCTCATTAGCTATAGCAGGTGAGCGCGGGGCACCTATCAGGATGATATCGAGGCGGTAACGTCTTCGACTTAGCCGGTAAGCCAGTAACCCGGCCCTCTTTGCCTGCGCGACTTCTGGATAGGCGCGGCCATCCTGACCCCCCCCGCCCGGCCCCTTGCAGAATTGAATCGAGGTTTCCATGGTTCTTCGCAATGCGATGAGGCCGGTTCTTCGCTCGCCCTTCTATGATCCGCTTACTGACCCTTGGGGCGGTATCGAGCACCTGATTGCCGGCGGCATTCTGGTCAACAAATATGCGGGCCTTGGGATCTCGTTCGAGGATACGACGCCGAGGGCGGTGGTCAAGGGCCATACGACGAATTTCAGCGGCGATCCGAACGATCTCGTAACCTACACCAGTCCGTCCACGAAATATGTGCGCAATGCATCCGGGCTTCTGGTGGCGGGCACGACCCTGCGCACGTCGCACGACGAGAACGGTGATCCTGAGGGTCTGCTGATAGAAGGGGCAACGACCAACCGGTTCACCTATTCCGAGGATGCGAATAGCTGGTCGAAGACGAATGTAACCGTCACAAGCGATGCAGCAGTTGCGCCGACCGGTGCAACCACGATGGACAAGATTGTCGAGAGTGCGACGAGTGGGCTGCACTACATTTATCAGACGATCGCGTACACCAGCGGGACCACGCTGACACATTCACGTTTCGTCTTGGCAGGTGAGCGAACAAAGGTCCGGATATCTCTGCCGATCGCCGGGGGCGC